>NZ_SPQZ01000003.1 GCF_004570845.1 Orlajensenia leifsoniae
CGCGACGGCGGCTGCGCCTTCTGCGGCACGACCGGCAGCTACGCCGAAGCCCACCACCTCGCCTGGTGGGACCGCGACACCGGCCCCACCAACCTGAACAACGGGGTCCTGCTCTGCCGCACCGACCACCAACGCGTCCACCACGACGGCTGGACCATCACCACCCACGCCGGACAAGTGTGGTTCACCCCACCACCCCACATCGACCCCACGCGCACACCCCGCCTCGGCGGACGCGCCCGCTTCGACTACACGCCGGAACACGACAACGACCCGTAGCTCGGGTAGCGCCTGACCCTCGGCACTCAGCTGCGGGGGCGGAGACGCTGGACGAGCAGCTACCCCAGCACCCGCCCGATGAACCCGTTCGTGCGCTCCACCAGCCCCGAGATGCGCGCCTCCGGGTGCCCGGCCGGCACGACCTCGTGCGGCGTCAGCGGCGCCCCGAGCCGCACGTTCTCGGTGCACGACAGGTCGGCGCAGATGTACGTGCCCACGGAGTCGCCACGCTCCCCCGCCTCTCCCGACCGCCGTGCCGTGAACATCGACACCTGGTCGGCGGGCTGCAGCGTGTGGCAGAGGTTGCAGTACGCGGGACGCTGATGCGACATCGTCGACTCCGACGCACGCAGCACCACGCCGACGGGCTCGCCGTCCTGCTCCACCACGATGTAGCCGCGGCGCGGCGCCTTCGGATCACGCCAGCCCAGGAAGTCGATGTGATCCCACTCGATCAGCAGGTAGTCGATGGGGAGACTCAACGTCTCGACCTCATCGACCGATCCGTTCACCAGTGAAGCGCGGATCTCGTCGTCCGTCAGCGGGCGCATGGGCCTCCCCCGGGAGTGTTCGTTCGTTCCCATCCAGTCTAGGCAGAGCCTCGCGTGCGATCTCGGGCCGGACATGGTGCGAACGGTGCCGCCGGCGTAGGCTCACCGCATGGTCGCCGATGACCCGGTCGTGACGAATCCCGATCACTACAGCATCCTGTTCGAGAACGAGTTCGTGCGCGTGCTCGAGTACCTCGACGCCCCGGGTGATGCCTCGAGGCCACACGAGCATCCGAACAGCGTCATGATCACGCTCACAGCCTTCCACCGCCTCCTGCAGTCCGGAGATGCCGAGCGGGAGGTGGCTCTGCCCGCCGGCGTCGCGACCTGGCTCCCGGCCCAACGGCACTCGGGCACGAACACCGGCGAGACCCCGACGCACACCATCTTCGTCGAGCTCAAGGGCGCGTCAGCCGGGACCCCCGGGGTGTCGGTGCTCGGCCCGAACTGAACCCGCACCTGACGTTTCGCTGCTCATCCTCCCCGAAACCTCGTCGCGCTCGAGCGGCGGACTTACGCTTGAGGCGTGTCGACAGCCGCTGATCCCGTGACGGATGCCCGCGCGCCCGGCTCCGGCGACCGCGCGGCGGGGGCGACGTCGTCGGGTCCATCAGCCCGCGGCACCTTCTGGCTCTCGGCCCTCGTCGGCGTGATCGCGGCCGGCGTGACGCTCGGCGTCGCCGAACTGGTCGCCGTCTTCGTCGGAGCGGCGAGCAGCCCCATCTTCGCCGTGGGTGCCTGGGTCATCGACCTGGTGCCCGGCTGGTTCAAGACGGTGGTCATCGACCTCTTCGGCACCGCCGACAAGGCCGTGCTCCTCCTCAGCCTCGCCCTGCTCATCCTCGTGCTCGCCGGCGTCGCCGGGGTGCTCGAGTACCGCCGACCTCCGTGGGGCATGGTCGTGCTCATCGTCGTCGCCGGCGTCGCCGCCCTCGCCGTCGTGACGCGCCCCGAGGCCAGCGGCATCCTGGCCCTCTCGACAGTGATCGGCATGGTCGCCGGCGTCGTCGTGCTGCGCGCGCTCACCGCCCGCCTGCACCGCTGGCGCGATCGCACCCGCCCGATCTCGGCGGCAGTCTCGGGCACGGCAGCCCTCGACCGGCGATCCTTCGTCGTCTACGGCTCGATCGCGGCCGTCGGTGCTGCCGTCGTGGGCTTCGGCGCCCGGATGGCGAACGCCGGATCGACTGCCGTCTCCACAGTGCGCACGGCCCTGAAGCTCCCGGCCCCGGCGACCCCGGCCGAAGCCATCCCGTCCGGCGCCGAGCTCGACATCCCCGACCTCAGCAGCTACGTCACTCCGAATACCGAGTTCTATCGCATCGACACGGCGCTGCAGGTTCCCTCGGTCGACCCGTCGTCGTGGCGGCTGCGCATCGTCGGAATGGTCGAGAACGAGACCGAGATCACCTGGGACCAGCTGCTGGCGCTCCCGCTCACCGAGCATCTCGCCACCCTCAGTTGCGTCTCGAACGAGGTCGGAGGCGGCCTCATCGGCAACGCCCTCTGGCTGGGCTACCCCATCCGCGAGCTCCTCGCCCTGGCCAAGCCGAAGGCCCGTGCCGACATGGTGCTCTCGCGCAGTGCCGACGGCTGGACCGCAGGCACCCCGCTCGACGTGCTGCAGGATGCCGGCACCGAGGCCCTGCTCGCCGTCGGCATGAACGGCGAACCGCTGCCGATCGAGCACGGATTCCCCGTGCGCATGGTCGTGCCCGGGCTCTACGGCTACGTCTCCGCCACCAAGTGGGTCACCGAGCTCAAGGTCACCACCTTCGCCGACGACTTCGGCTACTGGAGCGACAAGGGCTGGTCGGAGAAGGGCCCGATCAAGACGGAGTCGCGCATCGACACCCCGCGCGGCGGCACTGTGAAGGCCGGAACCGTCGCCGTCGCGGGCGTCGCGTGGTCGCCGCACACGGGTATCGACGCCGTCGAGGTGCGCATCGACGACGGCGCGTGGCAGAAGGCGCGGCTGGCCGACACCGCCTCAGCCGACACCTGGCGCCAGTGGGTCTACGAGTGGGAGGCGTCCGCCGGCTCCCACACCATCGAGGTGCGGGCAACGGATGCCACGGGCTACACGCAGACGTCGAAGCAGGCGCCGCCAGCACCCGACGGGGCGACCGGCTGGCACCGGGTGAGCGTCAGCGTCTCCTAGCGGTGACAGCGCGCTGAGGCCCGACGAAGGCCACAGCCGAAGCGCTGCTCGAGCGTTACAGCATCCGTTCACCCCTGTCCATCGGTGGGCAGGAACCCGCGACGGGCGTAGCGTGGCCGACGACCGAACCATCCGCGAGCAGCAGGAGGAACGATGTCGACCGATCAGTACCACGAGCCGCCCGGCGAGCTCTCCCAGCCCACCAGAACCTTCGCCCGCATGTGCGCGAGCCTGTCGGAGGAGGCTGAGGCGATCGGCTGGTACGAGCAGCGCATCGCCGTCGAACAGGACGACGTCGCTCGGGCCATCATGCTCGACTCCCTCGGCGAGGAGTACAAGCACTTCTGCATGGAGCTCGAGTTCCTGATGCGCCAGAAGCCGCTCTGGCGGGAGACGGCACGGGGCATCCTGTTCCAGGAAGGCGACATCGTGGAGAACGGCGAGGCGGCCGAAGCCGCAGCCGGCGACTAGGGCGCTGGATCTCTGCGGTCTCGGTCTCCGACACGCGCGAGCGGGGACAGGAACTCGAGCTGCGAGCCGTCCTCGACGATGAGCGGCGCCAGCGCCGTGTTGAACGTCGCGCCGTAATCCGCCGCGATGTGGGCCTCGAAAGCCGCCCGATCGCTGTAGACCTCGTAGACGGTGAAGCGGTCGTGATCGTCGACCCCCCGTGCCGGATCGAATGCCAGGTTGCCCGGTTCCTCACGGACACGGGCCGTGAGCGACAGGAGCAGTTCCTCGACGGATGCCGCCTGCCCCGGCCGTGCGGTGAAGGTGGCGATGAGCGCCACCCTCACCGCCGCCGAGGCGGAGGCCGCTGCCGCATTCAGGCCCGCCACGGCAGGACCGCCCGCATCGAGGACGCTCACGCCGTTCGTGCGCCGGTCATGATGGCGACGGCATCCGTCATCGAGTGCGACTGCGGGGTGATGGTCGCCGCACGCTTGCCCAGGCGCTGGATGTGGATGCGGTCGGCCACCTCGAAGACCTGCGGCATGTTGTGGCTGATGAGGATGACCGGGATGCCCTTGTCGCGGAGGTTCTTCACGAGCTGGAGCACCTGGCCCGACTCGCGCACGCCGAGGGCCGCGGTCGGTTCGTCGAGCACGACCACCTTCGATCCGAACGCGGCGGCCCGCGCCACGGCGACAGCCTGGCGCTGCCCGCCCGAGAGGTTCTCGACCGGCACCGTCACGTCCTGCAGGGTGCTGATGCCGAGCTCGGTGAGTTCGTCGCGGGCCATCTTGCGCATGCCCTTCGAATCGACCACCCGGAACAGCGACCCGAGGATGCCCTTCTTGCGCACCTCGCGCCCGAGGAACAGGTTGGAGGCCACGTCGAGGGCGGGCGAGACGGCGAGGTTCTGGTACACGGTCTCGATGCCTGCCGCTCTGGCGTCCTGCGGTCGCTTGAACGAGATCGGTTCTCCATCGAGGAACAGCTGGCCCTCGTCGGGGATCTCGGCGCCCGTCAGGCACTTGACCAGGGTCGACTTTCCGGCGCCGTTGTCGCCGATGATGGCGAGCACCTCTCCCGGGTAGAGCTGCAGGCTCACGCCGTCGAGGCCGACGACCCGACCGAAGGTCTTCACGAGGCGCTTGGCCTCGAGGATGGGCTTGCGCGTCTCCGCCGGCGTCGGAGCTGCCGCGGTGTCTTCTGCGATGGTCATTTGCGTACCTTTCGGATCCACTGGTCGACGGCGACGGCCACGATGATGAGCACGCCCACGGCGAAGGTCTGCCAGAGCACGTCGAGTCCGGCGAGCGAGAGCCCGTTGCGGAAGACGCCGACGATGAGGGCACCGAGGAGCGTTCCCCACACCGTGCCGCGGCCACCGAAGAGGCTGGTACCGCCGATCACGACGGCGGTGATGGAGTCGAGGTTGAGGTCGACGCCGGCGTTCGGCGACGCGGCGTTGGTGCGTCCGATCTGGATCCACGCGCCGACCGCCAGGATGGCGCCGGCGGCGAGGTACACGCTCATGAGCACTCGGTTGACCCGGATGCCGGCGAGTCGGGCCGACTCCTTGTCGTCACCGACCGCGTACACATGCCGACCCCACGCCGTTTTGCTCAGGATGAACGAGATGGCGACGTAGAGCACCAGCATCATGACGACGCCCACCGTGAAGTTGACGCCGCCGATGTTGAACGTCTCGCCGGTCCAGGTGAGCAGGGCAGGCATGTCGTTGCCTCGCACCGTCGCACCGCTCGAGTAGAGCAGGGTGAGGGCGACGAACACGTTGAGCGTTCCCAACGTGACGATGAACGGGGGCAGCTTGAACCTGGTGACGAGCCAGCCGTTGAAGGCACCGGCCGCGAGACCCACGATGAGGCCGAGCAGGAGCCCGATGACGGCCGGGACGCCGGCCTGCACGGTGGACTGCGCGATCACCATCGACGACAGCACCATGACGGCACCGATCGAGAGGTCGATGCCCGCGGTCAGGATGATGAGGGTCTGCGCGATGGCGAGGGTTCCGACCACGGCCACCTGCTGGGTGATGAGCGACAGGTTCGCCGGGTTGAGGAAGCGGTCGTTGAGGAAGCCGAACACGATCACGGAGAGCACCAGCACGATCGCCGGGCTCAGGGCCGGATAGCGGTGCAGGGCCCCGCGGATGCGGGTGAGCGGCGTCGTCCTGTCGAGGAACTCCTCGGCCAGGTCGAGGGCGCCCGTCGCGGGTGCCGGCTCGGTCTTGGGGTGACTCACGGTGAACTCCATTGATCGGTGGTGCGGAAGTGCTGGGTGGTGCTGTCGCGCTCAGTGCTCGGTGCGTTGTCGGCGGCGGCGACCTGCGTGGCCGCAACTACCTGGCCGGTAGCCCGGACGGCCGCCAGGGTTACTGCCCAGCGGCCGTCCGGCAGCGGTCTCGAGGGACGAGACCGTCGTCAGGAGATCAGCCCCAGCAGATGTCTGCGGCTGCGGCGGTGTCGATCGACTCGACGCCGTCCTGGGGGTCGTCCGTCACGAGGGCGACGCCGGTGTTGTAGAAGTCGAGGCCCTCGGTGACCTCGGGCTTCTTGTCCGTCTTCACGAGGTCGTAGATGGCCTGCACACCGAGGTCGGCCATCTTCACGGGGTACTGCTGGCTGGTGGCGCCCAGGGTGCCGTCGACGATCTGCTGCACTCCGGCGCATCCGCCGTCGACCGAGACCATGATGAGTCCCTTCTCGGTGCCCGCGGCCTTGAAGGCCTCGTAGGCGCCGGAAGCGGCGGGCTCGTTGATCGTGTACACGACGTTGATGTCGGGGTTCTTGCTCAGCAGCGTCTCGGCCGCGGTGCGCCCGCCGTCCTCGGCGCCCTGCGAGGCCTCGTTGCCGACGATCTCGTAGTCGCCACCGCTGTACGTGCCGGTCTTGGCCTCGTCGCCGTTCTTCTCCTTGTCGGCGGTGTCGATGCCCATGCCGTCGAGGAAGCCCTGGTCGCGGTTGTAGTCGACGGAGACGACCTTGTCGTCGAACAGGTCGATGAGGGCGATGGTGGCCTTCTCGCCACCCAGTTTGGCCGCGGTCCACTTGCCGATGTCCTGGCCCGCGAGGTAGTTGTCCGTGGCGAAGGTGATGTCGACGGAGTCGGGATCCGACGGCGGGGTGTCGAGCGCGATGACGTACAGGCCGGCGTCGCGCGCCTTGACTAGGGCGTCCTCGACGCCCGGGCCGTTCGGGGTGATGAGGATTCCGGCATCGCCCTTGGAGATGGCGTTCTCGATGGCCTGGATCTGGGTGTCCTCGTCGCCGTCCTCCTTGCCCGCAGCGAGGGTGAGCTTCACCCCGAGCTTGTCGGCCGCGGCTTTGGCGCCGTCCTCCATGGCGACGAAGAAGGGGTTGGTGGTCGTCTTCACGATGAGCGAGACGCCGATCTCATCGCCGGAGGCCGATGAGCCTCCCCCGGATCCGGAGGAGCATGCGGTGAAAGAGAGGGCAGCGAGAGCTGCGATCGAGCCCGCTGCGACGAGGCGCCGAGCGAGCGGACGGGGAGCTGTGCGATTCATCGGTGAATCTCCTTGAGTGGGGAACGCTGTCCGTTGACAACGATGTCAATGACTGTTGTAGCCGGGATTTGGGTTATAGTCAACTCAATCCACACATTGGAGCGAGAATCGTGACATCGTTGTCAAACGCCGGGGCCGAGGCGCCCGCCACGACGTCGCGTCCGACCATGAAGCAGGTCGCTGCTCTGGCCGGCGTCGGCATCAAGACGGTCTCGCGTGTGATCAACGGGGAGCCGAACGTCTCGGCCGCGACCATCGCCAGGGTGACGGATGCCGCCCGCGCCCTCGACTACCAACCCGATCTGCACGCCGGGAACCTCCGTCGCGCCGACGGACGCAGCCGCACCCTGGGGCTCCTCGTGGGCAGCGTGAGCAACCCCTTCTCGGGCGCCGTGCACCGCGCCGTCGAGGAGGCCGCGATCGAACGCGGTGTCGCAGTCTTCGCCTCGAGCCTCGATGACGATCCGAGCCGTGAGGAGCAGAGCGTCTCCGCGTTCCTCCGACGCCGCGTCGACGGGCTCATCCTCACCACCATCTCGCCGAGCCAGGGGTACCTCGCCGCCGAGATCCGACGAGGTACGCCCGTCGTCTTCGTCGACCGAGAGCCCTCGGGGGTCACCGCCGACACCGTCGTCAGCGACAACGCCGCCGGCGCCGCACTCGCGGTGCGGCACATGCTCGCCCACGGACACCGGCGCATCGCCTACCTCGGCGACCGCGGCGACATCCAGACGGCGCGCGAACGACGCCGCGGCTTCCTCGAGGAACTCGGCCGCGCCGGAGTCGCGACCTCGAGCGTTCCCGTGATCGAGAACCTGCACGACGAGGCCGTCACCTTCGACGCCCTGCTGGGCCTGCTGTCGTCGGAGGACCCGCCCACGGCCGTCTTCAGCGCCCAGAACCTCGTCACCATCGGCGCCATCAGGGCCCTCCGCGCCCGCGACCTGCACCACAGCGTCGCTCTCGTCGGCTTCGACGATGTGCCGCTGGCCGACCTCCTCGAACCCGGTGTCACCGTGGTGGCTCAGAATCCGCAGCGCATCGGCCAGCTCGCCGCCGAACGGGTCTTCGCACGACTCGACGGCGATGACACCCCCGGAGCCAGGCACATCGTGCCCACGCGGCTCATCGTGCGCGGAAGTGGAGAGATCAATGCCATCGGCTGATGCGGCATCCGTGCCCGAGACCGTCCGAGTGACCGAACCGCGCGTCGTCGTGATCGGCGACGCCCTCATCGACGAGATGCGCGACGCCGC
This sequence comes from Orlajensenia leifsoniae, assembly GCF_004570845.1. Taxonomy (GTDB): domain Bacteria; phylum Actinomycetota; class Actinomycetes; order Actinomycetales; family Microbacteriaceae; genus Orlajensenia; species Orlajensenia leifsoniae. The sequence goes on from NZ_SPQZ01000003.1 coordinate 8,242, forward strand.
AGGCTCGCGCGACTACGTGGGCGGCGCCGCCCTCAACGTCGCCGTCGGACTGTCGGTGCTCGGAGTCCCCACGACGCTGCTCGCCATGGTGGGCGACGACGAGTCGGGCGACCTCATCCGTGGTCACCTCGCCGCGTACGGGGTCGAGCTCATCGCGAGCGACGCGCCTCTCGGCTCGGCACGGGCGGTCTCCGACCGCACCAACGGCGAACCGCGCTACGCGTTCAACGACTCGGCGAAGTCGCGGCGCTTCCCGCTCGACGGCGACGCCCGCACCGCCATCGACGCCGCGCCGCTGGTGGTCGTCAGCTGCTTCCCGTTCGACGACACCGCGCAGACGGATGCGCTGCTCGAGGCCCTGTCCACCGGCGAGCGCCGCCTGATCGTCGACCCGAACCCGCGCTCCGGCATGCTCGCCGACCGCGACGCGTTCCTGGCGAACTTCGTGCGCGTCGCCGCCGACAGCCTGCTGTCGAAGGTCGGCGACGAGGACGCGGAGCTGCTGCTGGGCGACTCGGTGGACGAGTTCGCGAGCCGCCTGCTCGACGCCGGGGCCGCATCCGTTCTGGCCACCGCCGGCTCGAAGGGAGCTGCGGTGCGTCTGCCCGACGGTCGCACGGTGACCGCGGGCATCGCGCAGCTGCCTGGCGCCGTCATCGACACCATGGGCGCCGGTGACGCGACGCTCTCGGCGACGGTGCGCGACATCGCGCAGTCGGGGCTCCCGGAGTCCGACGAGGAGTGGGCGGACCTGCTCGCCGACGCCATGCTCATCGCCGCCGCCACCTGCCGCGCAGAGGGTGCCCTGCTGCGGGTTCCGAGCGTCTGAGGCCTGTTCTCCAGCGCACGACTCAGGCTAGATTCGCAACACGCGGCTGGATTCGGCCCGATACGCCGCCGCCGAGCAGTTCCAGCCTGAATCACGCGCGAGATGCGCCGACCGAGGGAGACTCCATGGCAGACAAGAACGTCACGGTCGAGGAGTACATGGCGCGCTACCCCGACGACATCCAGGAGATTCTGCGCCGCGTGCGCCAGACCATCCTCGATGCCGTTCCGGGCGACGAGGAGAAGGTGCGCTACGACATCCCCGCCGTCATGCTCGGAGGGCGTTACGCCCTGCACTACGCGGCCTGGAAGAAGCACCTCGGCATCTACCCCGTGGCCACGGCCGGCCCTGAGCTCGAGGCAGCCATCGCGCCGTATCGCTCGGGCAAGGACTCGCTCAACTTCCCCTATACGAAGCCGATCCCTTACGAGCTCATCGGGCGGGTGGCGCGGCGTTCGTCTCCGAGCGCAGCACCTCCCTCTGAACCGGCCCTGACGCCGACTGCGAGCGGGCTCGCCGCGCTCGGCGCACCTTGGCCGAAGCATCCGTTCATGACAACCCCTGTTGTGTCGCATGCCGCGAAGAGAATAATGAGGGGTTCTCGCTGATTGGAGTGCAATGGCTGCACCGGATGCAACACCCAAGCCCGCGCTGGTCGCGATCCTCGCGATCGTCATCCTCGCCGTCGTCGCCGTCTCCGGCGTCTACCTGCTGATGGGACCCCTCCCAGACGGCTTCGAGAGGCCCGCCCTCACCGACGTGCTCGCCATCACGGCGTCGGTCATCGCGCCGATCGTCTCGATCGCCGCGGCCTACTACGGCATCACCATCGCGCTCAAGGCGACGACGGAGAGCGCCGATCTCACGCGGCGCGCCACTGAGACCTCACTGCAGGCCGCCGAGAACTTCACCACGGCGATCACCAACATCACCATCGACCTGCACAACCAGAACGTGCAGCTCATCGAGACCCTGCAGCGCGGTGGGACCTTCGCCGACGGCGTCTCGGCGACGGATGCCGCTCCCCCGACACCAGGCCACGCGCGCTCCGTCCCCACCGCCACGGGAGCGATCCACGTCGTTCCGTCGACCGGTCCGAACCCGACCGTCGACACCCCGCAGCCCACTCCGGCGGGCCAGCACGCCAACGCCGACGACATCGGTCTCGGTCAGGACCGCTCGCAGGCCGGCTCGGAGAACCAGCCGGCGTCCTCCTCCTCCTCGACGACGTCGTAGCCCGCCGATCGTGCCTTCCGGGGCGCACGGGCGTACGCTCGTCGCAGGAGGAACGATGCCGGACAGGCTGCTGAAGGCACTCGTGCTGATGCGCGCGTCGACGCTGCTCGGTGCCGCGTTCCTCGTGCTCGCCCTCGCGCAGCCCGGGGCACCGACCACGCTCGTCGCCGGGGCCGCCATCCTCGCGACGGCCGGCCTGCTCGCCACCGTCTACGTCGCGCTGCAGGCTGCAGCACCCGAGCTCACCGTGGGCTCCCGTTCGCACCAGCACCGCGAGGTGCTCTCGAGCATGGCCGCCCCGCGGCATCCGAACACGGCGGGCCGCCCCCGCACCCGCGCGCCGTCTCTCCCCGAGACGGCCGCGTAGTCCTTCGTCGAACGAGGGTCTCGCGACCACCCATCGCGACCACCCTCTCCCCTTCGACAAAGGACTCCCTTCGTGAACCTCTATGCCTTCGGGCCCATCGCGGCCATCCTCGACTCCGCCTATCGACTGCTCCTCGGCTTCGCCTCGTTCATCGAGCCGTTCGCCGGCGAGCTGAGCGCCGCCCTCGCCATCGTCACGCTCACTCTCGTCATCCGTTCCGTGCTCATCCCCGTCGGCCGCTCGCAGGTGCGGGCGGAGTTCACTCGGCGTCGCCTCGCCCCTCAGCTGAGCGAGCTCCAACGCCGGTACAAGGGCAAGCCCGAGGTGCTGCAACGCAAGATGATGGAGCTCTACGCCACCGAGAAGACCTCCCCGTTCGCCGGCATCCTGCCTGCGCTGGCCCAGGCGCCGGTGCTGTCCCTGCTCTACGGGCTCTTCGTGCTCGCCGTGATCAACGGACACACCAATGCGCTGCTCGGCATGCACCTGTTCGGTGTGCCCCTGGGCACATCGCTCGTCGCCTTCCTCGGGGCCGGGATGCCGCCCCTCGGCCTGGCCGTGTTCGCAGCGCTGCTGCTCGCGATCGCGGCGACCGCCTGGATGGCGCGGCGCCACGCCCTGAAGGTCGCGGCCGAGAACCCGCCGATTCCGTCGGTAGGGGGCACAGCGGGGCGGGCCGGGGGCGGAGCCGCGGCATCCGCCCCGATGCCGACTCCGCCGGCGTGGCTGCCGTCGGCCCTCAGCTGGCTGCCGTTCATCACGGTGGTGTTCGCCGTCTTCGTGCCGCTCGCCGCCACGCTCTATCTCGCGGTCACGACCGCCTGGACGCTGATCGAGCGCGCGTGGTTGCGGCGGGCGCTGGCGCCGCGCTGACGCCACCACCCCGTTCGCTGAGGCCCCGGCGAAGCCGGCGGTCGAAGCGCGCCTCCGCTGGCAGAGGCACAGACGGGCAGAGGCACAGACGCGCAGCGGCTGCGCCGAAGCCGAGGAACCACGGGCGGGTTGCCTCGACTTCGGCGGCGACTCCGTCGCTGCCTCCGCCAGCGGGCGAGCTAACGCGCCGACCAGCCGCCGTCCATCGTGTAGCTCGCACCCGTCACCATCGCCGAGTGGGGCGAGGCGAGCCAGGTCACCAGCGCACCCACCTCCTCGGGCTCGACGAGGCGCTTGATGGCGCTCTCGGCCAGCATCACGGTGGCGAGCACCTCATCCTCCGGGATGCCGTGCGCCTCGGCCTGGGCGGCGATCTGCTTCTCGACGAGCGGGGTGCGCACGTAGCCGGGGTTCACGCAGTTGCTGGTGACCCCGTGCGGTCCGCCCTCGAGGGCGGCCACCTTCGACAGCCCCTCGAGGCCGTGCTTCGCCGCGACGTACGCCCCCTTGAACGGCGACGCCCGCAGCCCGTGCACCGACGACACGTTGATGATGCGTCCGAAGCCCTGCTCGTACATGTGCGGGAGAGCGGCCCGCACGAGTAGGAAGGGTGCCTCCAGCATCAGCGCCAGGATGCGGCGGAACGCAGCCGGCTCGAACTCCTCCAGCGGGCTCACCCGCTGGATGCCGGCGTTATTCACCAGGATGTCGACGTCGAGCTCCAGCGTCTCGAGCGCGGTGACGTCGAGCAGGTCGACGGTCCAGCTGGAGCCGCCCACCTCCTCGGCGAGCGCAGCTGCGCCGGCCTCGTCCACATCCGCCACCACCACGTGGGCTCCGGATGCCGCCAAGGCACGCACGCACGCGGCGCCGATGCCGCTCGCGCCCCCCGTGACGAGGGCGCGGCGCCCGTCGAGCTCAGGCATGCCGCGCCGTCGCGGCGGGGGCCGCCCCGAACCGCTCCTCGTCGGCCGCATCCACCTGGCGGAGCGAGGCGCCGCGCGTCTCGCGCAGCGTCAGCACGGTCACGGCGGTGATGGCGGAGGCGATGAGCACGTAGATGGCCACCGGCACCCAGGAGTCGTACGCCTGCAGCAGGGCCACGGCGATGATGGGCGCCAGCGAGCCGGCGATGATCGAGGTCACCTGGTAGCCGAGGGAGACACCCGAGTAGCGCATCCGTGTGGGGAACATCTCGCTCATGACGGCGGGCTGGCCGGCGTACATGAACGCATGGAAGACGAGTCCGATCGTGATGGCGAGCACGATGAGCCACGGGCTCGCCGTGTCGAACATCGGGAAGGCGAAGAACGCCCAGGTCGACCCGAGCACGGCGCCGATGAAGTAGATCGGCTTGCGCCCGAAGCGGTCCGACAGCCGCCCCACCTGCGGGATCGCGAGGAAGTGCACGACGTGGGCGATGAGCAGCGCCAGCAGGAGTTCGCTGGTGTTGTAGCCCACGACGGTCGACAGGTAGACGATCGAGAAGCTGACGATGATGTAGTACAGGATGTTCTCCGCGAAACGCAGTCCCATGGCCTGCAGGATCTTGACCGGGTAGCGCTTGATGACGGCGCCGACGCCGTAGCTGGCCGCCTTCTGCTTCTCCTGCTCGGCCTTGGCCTCGAGGAAGATCGGGGCATCCGTCACGTGCGTGCGGATGTAGTAGCCGATGATGACGATCACTGCCGAGAGCCAGAAGGCCACCCGCCAGCCCCAGCTGAGGAACTGGTCGGCCGGGAGGATCCACGACATCGTCAGCAGCACGAGGGTGGCGAGGAGGTTTCCGACGGGGACAGCGGCCTGCGGCCAGCTCGACCAGAATCCGCGCGACTTGTCGGGGCTGTGCTCGGCCACGAGCAGCACGGCGCCGCCCCACTCGCCGCCGACGGCGAAGCCCTGGATGAAGCGGAGAGCCACCAGCAGCGCCGGTGCCCAGTAGCCGATGGTGTCGAAGCCCGGCAGGCAGCCCATGAGGAACGTCGCGACGCCCACGAGGATGATCGTGGCCTGCAGTGTGTGCTTGCGACCGAACTTGTCGCCGATCTGGCCGAAGACGATGCCGCCGAGGGGGCGGGCGACGAAGCCGACGGCGTAGGTGAGGAACGCGGCGATGATGCCGTCGAGCTGGGTGCCTGCAGCCGGGAAGAAGAAGGTGCCGAACACCAGCGACGCGGCCGTGGCGTAGAGGAAGAACTCGTACCACTCGACCACGGTGCCGACCATGGACGCGGAGACGATCCGCTTGAGTCCCGAGAGCGGCGTGCCCTCGCCTGTTCCGGATGCGGGGGTCTGAGCCCCGGCCTGCTGATGTTGAACGCTCATGGGCGTCTCCTTCGGTGTCGTCATTGACCCTGCTCGCGTGAACGGTGATGCCCGCGCGCGTTCCCGCTGTGCATGGAACGGCGGACTCGTCGAGTGTGACTGACGACGGATGCTGCATCAATGACCAATCGCGCGACCAGCGTGTGCATAATTGCAGATATGGCAGCGCAGCCGACCTCCAGGCCGGGCTCTTCGGAGTCGCAGGCCGATGACCTCCTCATCCTCCTCGCCGTGGCCCGGACTGGACGCTTCACGACGGCCGGCGAGAGCCTGGGCGTCAACCACACGACGGTGTCGCGCCGCATCGCCGCTCTCGAGCAGGCGCTCGGCGGTCGCCTGCTGGCGAAGGCCGTCGGCGGCTGGGAGCTCACCGAGCTCGGGCGTCGAGCGGCACGGGCAGGCGAGGGCATCGAGTTCGCCATCGCCGGGCTCTCGTCCGAGACCGACTCCCCCGAGCACGAGCTCTCCGGCGTCGTGCGCATGTCGGCGACGGACGGCTTCAGCGCCTACATCGCCTCCCCGGCCGTCGCGGGACTGCAGCGGCGGCATCCGCGACTCGCCGTCGAGATCGAGACCGTCACGCGGCGCGTGCGGCAGTACCGTTCCGGGCTCGACATCGAGGTCGTCGTCGGCGAGCCGCAGGTGCACCGCGCATCGGCCTTCCTCCTCGGCGAATACGTGCTCGGTATGTACGCGTCGCGGGACTACCTCGCCGAGCGCGGGATTCCGGCCTCCGTCGAGGAGCTGACGCGGCATCCGCTCGTCTACTTCGTCGATTCGATGCTCCTCGTCGACGACCTCGACGCGCCGCGCCGGCTGGTGCCGACCATGCGCGACTCGATCAGCTCGACGAACGTCTTCGTGCACGTGGAGGCCACGCGCGCCGGCGCGGGGATCGGGTTCCTGCCGTGCTTCATGGCCGATCGACACGACGACCTGGTGCGGCTGCTGCCCGAGCGATTCGCCGAGAGGCTGCCGTACTGGATGGTGCTGCGGCCGGACTCGCTGCGGCTGCCCGCTGTGGCCGCTGTCGCCGATGCGCTGCGAGCGCAGACGGCAGGCTACGAGCGGGAGCTGTTGGGCCGCTCCGCGGTATGAGGCTTCCGACGCCGCAGCACCAGCCCGAGACCGCCGAGCACGATCAGCCCGAGAGCGAGGACGAGGGCCGACGCGGCATTCACGCCGGTGCTCACGAGCCCTGAGCTGTCGACGCCCGACGGACCGGCTGCCGGCGGGCTTCCCGGGTCGCCGGGCCCTGGCGTGCCCGAGGTCGGAGGCACCGTCGTCGGGGGCTCAGTGGTGGGCGGCTCGGTGGTCGGGGGATCCGTGGTCGGGGGCGGCGGCTCCTCGTCGATGAGCAGGGTCACCGCGGCCGTCGCCTGGTTGTCCGGCGTGTTCGGGTCGAGTGCACCCGAGCCGATGAAGCCTGTGTTCGAGAACGACGTCGTCGTGAGCTCCGAGGTGTCGACGGTGAGGATGACCGTCGACGTCCCACCGACGGGGAGAGAACCGACCGGGCAGTTCACGACGATGTTCCCCTCCTGCTCGACCGTGGTGCAGACGGCGGTCGACCCCTCGACCACGGCGGAGATCAGCGTGGTCCCACCCGGGAGGGTGTCGGTGAAGACTGTGGCCGGCGCTGTGGCCGGGCCGTTGTTCACGGCGTTCAGCCGGAACGTGACCGGGTTGCCGATCGTCGGCCGCGGAGTGACGACGGTCTTGGTGATGGCGGTGTCGGCGACGACCTGCAGGTCGACCAGCGCCGAAGACGCATTGTTCGAGGCATCGGCATCACTCGTGTCGGATGCGGCGGTCGCGATGTTCTCGATGGCGCCCGGCAGCGAGCCGTCGGGGAGGAGCACGGTGATCGCGACACCCTGAGTGCGTCCGGCCTCGAGCCCGGCCGCCGTGCACGTCACCACCACGGGTGCCGGCGAGGCGGAGCAGTCCATCGAGAACGCGGTGAGACTCACGAATTCGACGCCCGCAGGCAGCGGATCGACGACCGTGGTGTTCACGGCGTTCGACGGCCCGTCGTTGTTGAGTGCGATGGAGTAGGTCACCGTCGACCCGGACGACGGCGTCGCGCTGTCGGCCGTCTTGCTCAACCGCAGGTTCGCGTTCTGGACCACCGGCGTGGTGATCGTCGTCGTCTCACCGCCGGGCGCGGGATCGGGGGTGTCGGACGACACCGATGCGGTGTTCGACAGTTCGGTGACGGTGCTGGCCGGATCGAGCCGGCCGGAGATGCGCACTGTCAGGGTCTGGCCCGCACCGATGGTGTCGAGCTCGCACGTCACCTGGCCTGCGACCGGGCTGCAGGCGGGATCGCTCGCATCCGCGTCGAAGACGATCGCTCCGTCGAGCACGTCGGTCAGCACCACGTTGGTGGCGTTCGACGGTCCGGAGTTCGTGACCGTCACCGTGTACGACGCGGTTCCTCCGGCCACGAGCGGATCGGTGTCGGCCGTCTTCGTGACGGAGAGGTCGGCCTGCAGCTCGACCGGTGACGTGACGAGCACCTCGTTGTTGGTGTCGTCGGGGTCTGGTGTCGAGCTCTCGACGAGGGCGTAGTTGCCGACGGAGCCGCTCACGCCCGGCGAGACCGTGCCGCTGATCGTCACCGTCACGGGGGGCGGAGGCTCGGCGGCCACCTGACCCGGGACCACGCCTAGCTCGCAGCTCACCTGGGTCGCAGACACCGTGCAGCTTCCCTGGCTGGGCGAGGCGCTGGTGGCCGTGAGACCTGGCGGGAGGTCATCGGTGACCACGACGTCGGAGGCGTCGGAGGCAGCTGTCGCCGAGCGGATGTTGCTGACCTCGAGCTGGTAGCTGAAGACGCCGCCTGCGATCAGGGGGTCGGTCAGCAGCGTCTTGGCGACAGCCAGGTCGGCCACGGGATCGGTGATGGTCTCGGTGAAGGTCGCGACATTGTTGGAGGCATCGGATTCGGGGGTCGATGTGGACGCGCGCACAGTGTTCAGGTAAGTGCCCGGCTGAGCCGACGACGGCGTGATGATGCCGATGTACACCTGGGTGCTCGTGCCGGGGGCGAGGTTCAGCCCGTCGATGGTGCAGGAGAGGTCGCCGCTGGTGATCTCGCAGGTTCCGCCCTGCAGCACGACCGCCCCGGCGCTCAACTCGAAGGTGTCGGTGAACGAGACGGCCCGCGCTGTCGACGGCCCGCTGTTCCTGAGGGTGATGATGAACACGTCCTGGCCGCCCGGAGCCGTCGATCCGAAGAAGGCCTCCTTGGTGACAGACAGGTCGACGATGGCGGTGGTCTCCGTCACCGCGGTCGCGCTGTTGTTCGCCAGGCTGGGATCCGGCGTCGAGGATGCCACCGTCGCTGTATTGCTGAGCAGGGTGCGGATGTTGACGTTGCCGCCGACCTGCACGGTGACCGTCAGGTCGGGTTCCTCCCCGGGGTCGAGCGTGCCGAGGTCGCAGGTGACGACGCCGGCTGCGGCGGTGCACGGAGCAGTCGCCGACACGAACGACACGTCGGCGGGCAGCGGATCCGTGATGATCGTGGCGGCCGAGCTCGACGGACCGAGGTTGCGCGGGCTGATCGTGTAGGAGAACTGGGATCCGGAGGCCGCCGTGGCCGGCGCCTGCTTCGAGATGCTCAGATCGGCGCTCACCTGGGTGGTTGCCGTCCACGATGCCGTGTTGTTGGTCTCGTCGGGATCGCTCGTGCCGCTCGTGGCGGTGACGGTCTCGACGGCATCCGGAGTTCCCGTGTAGTCGGCCGGGATGTCCATGACGACCTCGAGAGTGGCTGCCGCGCCGTTGACGATGTCGCCGATGTCACAGGCGAGAGCGGAGTCGACCGGCGCATCGCACGTTCCCTGGCTGGGCGTTGCGGAGGCGAAGTCGAACGCGGGTGGCAGCAGGTCGTCGAGCACGATGCCGCGTGACGTCGACGGCCCGCTGTTGGCCACGGTGATCGTGTAAATGATCGGGCTGCCCGCGACGGCCGGGTTCGGCGTGGCAGTCTTCGTGACGACGAGGTCGGCGTCGCCCGTCACCTCTGTCGAGGCGCTCGCCTCGTTGTTCGAGAGGTCGGTGTCGGTCGTGGACGAGCTGACGGTGGCGGTGTTGGTCGCCGTTCCGATGGGCGCGTCGCCGTCGGCGACGGCCTGGACGGTGATGACGGCCGTGGCGCCCGGCGACCCGCCGATGCCGGCCAGCAGGGTCGGAATGCTGCATTCGACGGCGATTCCGACGGTGCAGGTGCCGCGCGTCGTGGCCACGGCCGACGCGACGATTCCGGCCGGCAGGAGGTCTGACACCTGCACGTCAGCGGCATCTGACAACCCGTCGTTGCCCACGGTGATGGAGTAGGTCAGGGTGCGCCCGGCGACCACTGTGGCGGGCCCGGTCTTGGTGATCGAGACGTCGGTCTCGGGCGTCCCGGCGGTCACGGCTGCAGTCGCCTGGTTGTTGCCGACGACGGGATCAGGGGTGATCGAGCTCACGATCGCCTGGTTCGTGACAGTCGCGCCCGCAGGTGTTCCCGGTGTCAGCAGTCCGTTGAGGGTCAGCGTGACCGACGCCCCGGGTGCGAGTTCGGCGATGGAGCACTGGGCGGCCGGCGCGGGTTGCGAGCAGGTCGCGCCCGTGCCGGCGGCGTCGAGCAGCGCGAGGGCAGCGGTGTCGTCGACGGCATCGTTCACCGTCACGGCGTGGGCGGTCGAGGGGCCGTTGTTGGTCACGGTGACCGTGAACGCCGTGGTGCCGCCCGGGACGACCGTCGTCGGAGCAGCTGTCTTCGTCACGACGAGGTCGGCGGCCTGGGCGAGCTGCGCCGTCGCACCGGCGGTGTTGTCGCTCAGGTCGGGATCGGAGGTGCTCGAGGTGACCGTGGCGATGTCGGTGACGGATGCATCCGTCGAACCGGGATCGGTGGTGCCGGTGACCACGACGGTGGCGCTCGCACCGGATGCAAGGGTGCCGAGCGCACAGCTCACCGGGCTCGCGTCGGAGGCGCAGGAGCCCTGTGTCGACGTCGTGCCCGTGACGGTGATGCCCGCAGGGATGGGGTCGGTGAGCACCACGCCACGGGCCGGGTTCGGCCCGTTGTTGACCACGAGCATCGTGAAGGAGACCGGGCCGCCGGCCTCGGACGGATCGGGCGTGACAGTCTTCGTGATGGCGAGGTTCGCGACCTCCTCGACGGGGGTCGACACCGGTCGCACGCGGTAGGTGAAGGGGCTGCCCACGGTCTGGGCGACGTAGTCGAGCTGGGCCTCGTTGGTGACCGACGTGCCGGCTGCGGCATCCGTCACCGTCGCATCGAACCGCACAGTGGTCGACACTCCGGGGGCGAGCACTCCGCCGCTCGTCGCGTTCGCTCCGGCCCCGACACGGAATCGCACGGTGCGACTGGCCGCGTCGTAGTTCCCCTGATCGTCTCCGGCGGCGTCCGTCTTGGCTCCGGCACCGGCGCCGGCCACGATCTGCAGCGATCCCGGCACGTACTCGGTCCCCGGCGGAAGCGGATCGGAGGCGACGGACTGGGCGGCCGGATCGCCGCCGACGTTGGTGAGGTTCACCGTGTACTGCAGTGTGTCGCCCGGACGGGCGGGAGAGTTGCCGTTGAGGTTGACGACGGACTTCGACGACGGCGTGAAGTCGGGCGCGAACAGGTTGATGGCCGTCGTGAGCACGCCCGGGAAGTAGCGGTCGCCGCTGCTGGTGAAGCGGAAGTCGGCCGAGGTCGCCCCGTTCGGGATGACGCCTGATGCGCCCAGTTGCTTCACGTCGAAGCCGAGCATGTTGCGGTCGGCCGTCGAGCGCGCCGTGACCGAGGTGCCATTGCGGTCATTGGAGCCGTTGAAGAAGTTGGTGCCCGGCGAGACCGTGGTGCCGAGCTGGGTGGAGTTGAGGGTGACCGTGTCGCCCGAGGTGGAGAAATCGCCCTCGTAGCCGACGATGCCGAGCTGGGTGTCGACGGGGCCCGTGAGCGGCGCGAGGAAGCCGCTCACGGTGACGGTCTGGGGTTCGTTCTGGCCCACGTCCGCGAAGCCGTCGAAGACCGTGAGGTTGCGGAGCGGCAGCTCGGGCGAGCGGAACACCACGGCGAGCGACCAGCCGGCGTAGCGGTCCTCGCCGGTACCGCCGCGCACGTTCGCGCCCCAGTAGTCGCCAGGGCCGGCCGCCCGCACGAGCGCTGTGACGTCGGCGAACTCCTGGTAGGCGCGGTCGGCTGACGTCGTCGGTCCGAAGCTCGTCTGCGACGCGACCTGCTGGTAGTCGGAGGCTCCGGGAACCTTGAACGACATCGTGCGCCTGTCACCGGTGGCGGCCGTGCCGCCGGGGCCGGCCGCGAGCCGAGCGCCCCAGTAGAGTCCGGCCCAGAGCACCTCTCCGTCAGCCGGAGCCTCGAGCGCGGCGCTCGAGGAGTTGATCGTCGATGGGTCGGAGTCGACGTCGAGGTTGACCATCGCGAAGGAGTTGTTGTTGTAGCGCGCGGTGCCGGCGCGGGCCCCCACGCAGTTGGCGGCCGAGGTCTGGCAGGTCTGCAACTGGTTGCCGACGACGGCGATGGCACCGTTGTCGTTCGTCTGGAAGCGCACGCCGAACGGAGCGACGGTCGCACCCATGGCCGAAGTGGTGAGTCCGACGAGGGCGAGGGCTGAAGCCGCGACGAGGAGGGCGGCCACCCACGAGCGGAACCGTCGCTTCACAGTCACTCCCTGCTTCGGAATTCGACGCGTTCGTCAAACGTACGGTGCAGGAGTGAAGAAGTGAATACTTCTCAGGATCGAATGTCGGAGATCACGCTCTCACGCTCGGCTCGCTGAGGCCCGGACGAAGTCCGCGGCCGAAGCGCGCCGTCACCGGGTGGGACTCGGCGGCCCCGCAGCCACCCGCGCCCGCGCATAGTCCGCCACCTCGTCGGCCGGCACCTGCCAGTTCGAGTCGAGCCACCACGTGGCGCCGGCCTCGGCCCACGGTCGCACGAGCGCGGCGTCGGCTGCGGCATCCGTTCCCGTCGTCGTGCCCTCCTGCACCACATCGAACGGTCTATCGGCCAGCCCGGCAGCCGAGCGCTCGGCGTGGAGCCACGCGATGGCCTCGGCGGCGACCTCGGGCGTGTAGTGCACCTGCTGCGCCTCGGGGCCGGCCACGCCTGTCGCACCTGGCGGCGCGTAGTTGGGGATCCACCCGTCGTAGCGCACGACCCGGCGCATCGACCGCAGCCGAGGCCAGACGCCGACGACCCAGGTGGGGATGCGCGGCTGCTGGATGATGGGCGGCGGCAGCATCTCCTCGGTGCGCGCGGCTCGGAAGTGCGCGCCGCTGTGCTCGAACGGCTCCCCCTGCCACAGCTCCTGCATCAGCTCGAGGCTCTCGTCGAGCTGCTCTGCGCGCACCCTGCGCCCCGGATCTGTCTCGAAGATCCAGAACCGCGCCTCCACGTCTTCGGGAACGCCGAGGCCGGCAGACAGGATGACCCGGCCGCCCGACAGCCTGTCGACGGTCATGGTCTGGCCGGCGAGCTCCCACGGCCGGCGCCGCGGAACCGGCGTGAGCATGGTGCCCAGCCTGATGCGCTCCGTCACCACGGCGGCGGCAGCGAGAGTCGACCACGGGTCGACGGCCCAGATGCCCTCCCAGACGAAGAAGCCGTCCCAGCCGCTCTGCTCGGCCAGGACCGCCAGCTCGACGGCGAGTGTCGGATCACTGCCGGTGAAGATGAACCCGTACTTCATGCGCCCGACGCTACTGCTCCCCTCCGACACGTCAACCCCTGCTGCGAGAGCCATAGGCCTCCTACTCTCGAATGACCCGAGTAGTTCCAGAGAAAGGCGTCCCATGCCGTCCGAGATCACCGTGCTCGCCCTCAACTGCAGCCTGAAGCCGTCGCCGGCCCCATCCAGCACCGACCTCATCGTTCGGCAGGTGCTCGACCTGTTCGCGGCCGACGGCATCGCCGGCGAGGTCGTGCGCGTCGTCGACCATGACGTGCGCCCCGGCGTCGAGACCGACATGGGCGACGGCGACGAGTGGCCGGCGATCCGCGAGAAGATCCTCGCCGCCGACATCCTGCTGTTCGCGACGCCCACCTGGGTGGGCCACCTCTCGAGCGTCGCGCAGCGTGTCATCGAGCGACTCGACGCCGAGATCTCCGAGACGGATGCCGAAGGCCGAGCTCTCCTCGCCGGCAAGGTCGCCGCCGTCGCCGTGGTCGGCAACGAGGACGGCGCTCACGCCATCGTCGCCGACGTCTATCAGGGCCTCGTCGACGTCGGCTTCAGCGTCGCATCGCAGGCTGCGACGTACTGGAACGGCGAGGCGATGAACACCGTCGACTACAACGACCTCTCATCCACTCCGGATGCCGTCGCCACCGCCAACGCCCTCCTCGCCCGGAACACGGCCCACCTGGCCCGCATCCTCAAGGCAGACCCGTTCCCGGCTCCGGCGTGACGCTCACCGGAACCGGGATTCGTCAGGTCAGCCGGCGGTCTCCCGGCTCCACGACCCGCAGCCAGCGGTAGCCGTAGCCGTCGAGCTGCACCTCGGCCCGGCCCCGCTCGTCGAGCGGGATGCGCGTGACGGCGAACAGATCCGACAGCTCCCAACCGGGACCGTCCACGTCGAGCTGCAGAGGCACGACGACGGGGGCGCTGGCGAAGTTGTGCAGGGCGACCAGCCTGCCGACGTCGGCCGAGACCTGGTGGGCCAGCACGGAGCTGTGCGGCTGGTCGAGCACGGCGAGCTCGCCCCATCCGATCTCCGGCGATGCCCGGTAGCGGGCCGTCAGGCGGCGGATGAAGAGGAGGATCGACTCCTCGTCGTGCATCTGCGCCTCGACGTTGACGTGCTCGGGGGCGTAGCCGTCGCCGGGTGGCTGGGCCACGAGGCGTGACGGGACGGCGCGCGAGAAGCCGCCGTTGCGCTCGCTCGTCCACTGCATGGGTGAGCGCACGGTCAGCCGACCGCCGAGTTCCTCGTTCTCCCCCATCCCGAGTTCCTCGCCGTAGAACAGCACGGGTGTTCCCGGCAGGGAGAACAGCAGGCTGTAGACCAGCTTCACCCTGCGCGGGTCGCCGCCCAGCATCGGTGGGAGGCGGCGAGCGATGCCGCGCCCGTAGACCCGCATCCATTCTTCGGGTGCGAAGGCGGCGAACACCTCCTCCCGCTCGGCATCGCTGAGCTTGTCGAGAGTGAGCTCATCGTGATTGCGCACGAAGTTCGCCCACTGCATCTCCGGTTCGAGCACCGGACGACGCGCGAGCGTCTCGGCCAACGGCGTCGCATCGGAGCGGGCGAGGGAGAGGTACATGCGCTGCATGGCCTCGAAGTCGAACTGCATCGTGAGCTCGGCCGAGTGGCTCGCGCCGAAGTAGTCGACCTGCTGCTCGTAGGGCAGGTTCACCTCGCCCAGGAGGATCGCCTCGGGCGATCGTCGCTCGAGGAAGCGACGGATGTCGCGCAGGAACTCGTGCGGGTCGCCGATGTCGGTGCCGGCAGGCGGCTCGATGAGGAACGGGACGGCGTCGACCCTGAACCCGGACACGCCGAGCGCGAGCCAGAAGCCGACCGTCTTCGCGATCTCGTCGCGCACCTTCGGGTTGGCGATGTTGAGGTCGGGCTGGTGCCTGTAGAAGGAGTGCAGGTAGTACTGGCCGGCCTTCTCGTCCCAGTCCCACACGCCGTCCTCCTCGCCGGGGAAAACGGTCTCTGGCTGCTTCGCCGGGGGTTCGTCACGCCAGACGTAGTAGTCGCGATAGGGCGAGGTGGGGCTCCGGCGAGCGGATCTGAACCACGGATGCCGATTCGAGGTGTGGTTCATGACGAGGTCGATGATGACCCGGATGCCGCGGTCCGACGCCGTGCGGATCATCTCCGCCACGTCGCCGTGGCTTCCGAAACGCGGATCGACGCCGTAGAAGTCGGTGATGTCGTAACCGTCGTCGCGGTCGGGCGTCGGCTGGAACGGCATCAGCCACAGGCAGGTGACCTCGAGTTCGGCGAGGTAGTCGATGCGATGCTCGAGACCCTCGAAGTCGCCGCATCCGTCGTCGTTCCAGTCCATGTAGGTCTCGATGTCGAGGCAGTAGACGACGGCGGTCTTCCACCACAGGTCGCTCGTGTCGCTGATCTTCATGCGCGCACCCCCGCCAACTGCGG
Organism: Orlajensenia leifsoniae; assembly: GCF_004570845.1. Taxonomy (GTDB): domain Bacteria; phylum Actinomycetota; class Actinomycetes; order Actinomycetales; family Microbacteriaceae; genus Orlajensenia; species Orlajensenia leifsoniae. The sequence goes on from NZ_SPQZ01000003.1 coordinate 24,018, forward strand.
CAGCACCGTGCTGCCGAAGGCGTCGATGAAGCGCTCCTGCTCCTGGCCGACGTGGTGCAGGTAGAGCCTGTCGAAGCCGATCGATGCCAGCGACTCGAGGTGGGCGAGGTGGGCGCCGGGATCCGCTGAGACGAACACGGGGCCGCGGATCGCGTCGGGAGATGCATCCGCCGTCTCCGCGACGAAGTCGGATGGGTCGTCGAGGTCCCAGGAGCGCAGTGGGGGCACGAGGCCGTTGCGCCACTGCGCGTTCGCGATGGCGAGCGCCTCGTCGTCGGTGGTGGCGTAGCTCAGGTGCACCTGCAGGCAGACCGGACCGGACCCTCCTGCCTCGCGGTAGGCGTCGACGACGGATCGCAGCTGCTCGGGGGGCTGCGCCACGGTGATGAGCCCGTCGGCCCACGCGGCGGCGGAGGTCGCCTTCTCCACGCTGACGGCTGCGGCGAAGATCGCCGGCGGCTCCTCGGGAAGACTCCAGATCCGGGCCCGGTCGACGGTGACCAGCCCGTCCGTCGACACGTCCTCACCGGCGAGCAGACGACGGATCACGTCGACGCACTCGACGAGCCTGGCGTCGCGCACGGGCTTCTCCGGCCAGGCGTCGCCGGTGATGTGCTCGTTCATGGCCTCGCCGCTGCCGAGGGCCGCCCAGAATCGTCCGGGATACATCGCGGCGAGCGTCGCCATGGCCTGGGCGATGATCGCCGGGTGGTAGCGCTGACCGGGAGCCGTCACGACTCCGAACTCGAGCTCCGTCGTCTCGAGCGCCGCGGCCAACCAGCTCCACGCGAAGCCGGAGTGACCCTGTTCCGGCAGCCAGGGCGCGAAGTGGTCCGAGCACATGGCGGCCTGGAATCCGGCCTCTTCGGCTCGCTGAACAGCGGTGAGCAGGGCGCGGGGGTGGATCTGTTCGTGTGACGCATGGAATCCGACGAGCGGCATGGAGGTCCTCTCCGAACGGCAGTCTGCCGCCTCGCTTTCCACCCTTGCGGAGAGCATCCGGGGCCCACAACCCCTTGCGAACCTCCAGCGTCAGCGAGCGAGCGACTCCGCGAGGGCACTCGGCCCGCCGTCGATCCGGTGTCCATCCCGGCTGTCATTCCGGCGGTCTCGCCTCGTGGTGCCTGCGGCCGTGGGTGCGCCGCTCCTCCTTCATCTCGGCCTCGAAGAGGTGCCGGCGACCGGCGACGAGCTCGTCGCGCGCGCTCCGTTCGAGTTCGACGAATGCCGCGTGGTACCCGTCGTCGTAGTCCTCGACGAGCTGGAACGTCCACCGCCCCTCGACGACGTTGCGGCCGACGAGTTCGGTCTCGATCCTGTCGGCGAGATCGCGATGCCCGGCATCGCGCAACTGGTCGACAGCGTCGCCGAGGGCGAGGTCGGCCTGGCCGGTGAGCCGGTGGAAGGCGTACAGGTGGCCGCGGGCGTCTTCGGCGACCTCGAGCGCCTCGGACAGCTTGCCGAGCGCCGCGACCGTCTCGTCGGAGACACCGGCCGGGCGGAGGTGCTCGTCATCCGGTCGGTCGTCGGCGCGGTCGTCTGTGCTGTCGCTGCTGGCGGTCATGCAGAGACTCTCCGCCGCCTGCGTGGAGGAGTCAACGGGTTGCGAGTATGGCGGTGTCTGCTGTCAAGCACTGTCGGTGCACGCCGACGGCACCGTACTGTCGAAGGCAGGTCGCGCTGCGCGATCGTGCGTTGACGTGCGCCGCATCGGCGCCGGAAGGAGAGCCACCGTGTCTCGCAACGTGAAGCGGATGTCGTGCCAGCCGTCTGCGGTCTTCGAGGTGCTCGCCGACGGATGGCTCTACCCGGTCTGGGTGGTCGGCGCCTCCCGCATGCGCGACGTCGACGACGCCTGGCCCGCCCCCGAGAGCACCCTCCAGCACTCCGTCGGTGTCTGGCCGGCGGTGATCGACGACGAGACCGTGAGCGAGGAGTGGGCGCCGCCTCACCGCGCGGTCATGCGGGCCAAGGGGTGGCCGATCGGCGAGGCCCGCGTCACCATCGACGTCAAGCCATGGGGAAGCGGATGCCTCGTGCGCATCCAGGAGCATCCTGTGGCCGGCCCCGGCGACTGGGTCCCCCGCATCATCACCGAGCCGATGCTCTACCTGCGCAACCGCGAGACGCTGCGCCGACTCGCCTACATCGCCGAGGGCCGCCAGCCCTCGACCTTCCACGGCGCCCACGCGGAGACGGCGCCCTCGGCATGACCGAGTTCGACGCCGTCGTCGTCGGTGCGGGGCCCAACGGGCTGGCCGCCGCCGTCACACTCGCCCGCGCCGGACTGCGCGTGGTGGTCTACGAACGCAACTCGACTCCGGGTGGCGGTGCGCGAACGGCAGAGCTGACGCTGCCCGGATTCCACCACGACGTCTGCTCCGCGGTGCATCCGCTGGCCCTCGCGTCGCCGTTCTTCCGCGAGTTCCAGCTCGATCGCCGCATCGACCTACAGTTGCCCGGGGCGTCGTTCGCGCATCCGCTCGACGACGGTCGAGCCGGGATCGCCTACCGCGACCTCGACCGCACCGCCGCCGAACTCGGCCCGGACGGCGGCGCTTATGCCGCCCTCATGAGGCCGCTCGTCGATCAGGCGGACCGGGTCGCACGCCTCACCGGAGACACCCTGCTGCGCGTTCCCGAACACCCCGTGCTCGCCGCCCGCTTCGGCCTGCGCGTGCTCGAACAGGGCACGCCGCTGTGGAACCTGCGCTTCAGCGACGACCTCGCCCCCGCGATGCTCAGCGGCGTCGCGGCCCACGCCATCCGCTCGATGCCGAGTCCCACCACGGCCGGAGCAGGGCTCGCCCTCACCGCCCACGCCCACGCGCGCGGTTGGCCGATCCCCGTCGGCGGCACCCAGGCGATCATCGACGCCATGATCGACGACCTCGTGGCTCACGGCGGTTCCGTGGTGACGGATGCCGAGGTCACCGATCTGCGCGCCCTCCCGTCGAGCCGCGCCATCATCCTCGATACGACCCCGCGGGCGCTGCTCGACCTCGCCGGAGACCGGCTTCCCGCCGTGTATTCCCGCGAGCTGGAGTCGTTCGAATACGGCAATGCTGCCGCGAAGGTGGACTTCGCTCTCGACGCCCCCATCCCGTGGGCGAACGCAGGCGTTCGACAGGCGGGAACGGTGCACCTCGGCGGCACGCGCGCCCAGATCGCTGCCGCCGAGCGGACAGTCGCGGCGGGCCGGCACAGCGACGCCCCCTATGTGCTGATCTCGCAGCCGACGGTCGTGGACGGGTCGCGGGCCCCGGCAGGCAAGCACACGGCGTGGGCGTACACGCATGTCCCGGCCGGGTCGGACATCGATCAGACCGAGGCCGTCACCGCGCAGATCGAGCGATTCGCCCCGGGTTTTCGCGACACGATCCTGGCGTCGTCGAGCCGCACGGCGATCGACCTTCAGGAGTACAACCCGAACTACATCGGTGGCGACATCGCCTCCGGGGCGGCCAGCATCCTCCAACTGCTCAAGCGACCCGTGCTCTCGCCGGACCCCTGGCGCACACCGCTCGACGGCGTGTACCTGTGCTCCTCCTCGACGTCGCCCGGCCCCGGTGTGCACGGCCTGAACGGCTGGCACGCCGCGCGTTCGGCCTTGCGCCGCACCTTCGGGATCGAGGCGCTGCCCGACCTCTCGATCGGAGCGTAGAAGCGGTTCCCACGGATTTGTCAAGCGGTCTTGCCCGCGGCGAAAGCCGACGTATCCTTATCTCAGAGACCAGCCAACGCTGGCATCTGTCGAGACGCGATCCGGGTCGAGCACAAAGACGTGCGGGCTTGATGCTCCCGTCCGACGCCGTGGCCCCTCAGCGCGCAGTGCGCCGAGGGGCTGCGCCCCCTCATCGTCTGCTCAGATCGACTCGCCCGCGCCGTACTCCTCGTCGGTCACGTGGTCGCCCCACGTGGCGTCGTCGTCCTCCCACATGGCGAGATGGCTCATGAAGGAATCCGCGGATGCCCCATGCCAGTGCCACTCCCCCGGCGGGGTGTACACGCTGTCTCCGGGCCGCATGGAGATGACCTCGCCGCCGCGCGACTGGATGAGACCGACGCCGTCGGTCACATGCACGGTCTGCCCGAGCGAGTGCATGTGCCACGCGGTTCGGGCGGAGGGTGCGAATCGCACCAGGTTCACGCGCAGGCGCGACGGCGCCTCGCCGCGGGCGATGACGTCGAAGTAGACGTCGCCCGTGAACATCTGGGCGGGCCCCTTGGTCGTGGGAGTCTTGGGGACGAGGTTCATGTTCTTTCCTTTCGTTCACCGTTGATCGAGTAGTGCCGGACGAAGTCCGACACGTATCGAGATCACAGCAGTCGCCTCGCTACTCGACCAGCGAAGCGTCCTGCGTCATGGCCCAGCTCGCGAGCATCTTCAGCGCGTCGGCCGTCGGCGACCCCACCGGCGCCGTGTAGACGAGCAGGGTGAGGTCGGCGTCGCTCGAGAGCTCCATCGCCTCGAAGTTGAGCTCGAGTGCGCCGACGATGGGATGGTGCAGCCTCTTGAAGCCCGTGCGGTGGAAGCGGACGTTGTGCTTCGCCCAGCGCTGCCTGAACACCTCGCTGCGGGTGGAGAGCTCGCCGATGAGGTCGGATAGGGCCCGGTCGTGCGGATGCTGCCCGGCCTCGAGGCGCAGCATCGCGGCGATGTCGTCGGCTGCGCGCTCCCAGTCGGTGAAGAACGCCCGCGACGCGGGATCGAGGTACACGAAGCGGGCGGAGTTCGGCGGCTGGTGCGCATCCGTCAGCATCGGAGAGTAGAGGGCGCGTGCCAGGCGATTCGATGCGAGCATGTCGTGGCGGGCGTTGCGCACCCAGGCCGGGGCGTCGGTGATCGCGTCGAGCAACTGCTGCACAGGCTCGCGCACCCCCTTCGCGGCCGGTCGACGGCGGGGCGATGAGGTGGCGAGCGTCGGCACCGAGGCGCGAGCGAGGTCGAAGAGGTGTGCTCTCTCGGCATCATCGAGCTGCAGCGCGCGACCGAGCGCCTCGAGCACGCTGTCGGAGACGCCGGCCAGGTTGCCGCGCTCCATCCGCACGTAGTAGTCGACGCTCACCCCGGCGAGCATGGCGACCTCTTCACGACGCAGCCCGGTGACACGTCGGTTGCCGCCGTAAGCGGGCAGCCCGGCCTGCTCGGGGGTGATCCGAGCCCGGCGCGTGCTCAGGAACTCTCGGATCTGCGCGGTCTGGTCCATGCCTTCGACAGTACGCCGGGCCCTCTCGGGAAGGGAGGCACTGCTGTTACCCGGAACAGCCCTCCGGCTCGGTACAGTGGCGAACACGGCCGACTCCGGCTGGCGACCACGAAGGAGAGACCCATGCCGCAGACCACGACGGGCGTCACGTCCACGCGAGCGGCGTCGCTCGACGGTCGGCAGTTCCGCTTCGAGGGCTCGCTCGACGCGCCCTTCGAACCCGGCGACTTCGTCACGCTGCACGGGACGGATGGGCAGGCCTACGTCGCGCAGGTCGACGACGTCGACTTCACCATGGGCGGAACGCTGAGCGGCAGCGGCCGCATCTTCGGGCCGATCGGCGACGACGGGCGAGCCGATACCGATGGATCGATCCAGTTCGCTTCCGGCCAGCTGCGGCGAGCGGATGCCGCCGTCGTCGACGGCCTCTTCGGCGACGCAGGCGCCACTCTCGAGATGGGCGACCTCAGCGCGACCGATGGCGTCACGGCCCGGCTCCTCCCCCGCCGCTTCAACCGCCACACCTTCTGGTGCGGCCAGAGCGGGTCGGGCAAGACGTACGCGCTCGGCGTGCTGCTCGAGCAGCTCCTCCTGCACACGGCCCTCCCCATGGTGGTCTTCGACCCGAACGCCGATTTCGTGCGCATGCGGGAGCACAATCCCCGCAACGCTGCAGCAGGAGATTCCGCCGACAGCGACATCCTCGCCGGCCGCGACATCCGAGTCCTGCGCCCGCACGGTGCGGGGTCCGACGGTCTGCGTGTGCGCTTCACCGACATGCTGATGCAGTCGAGGGCTGCAGTGCTCAGACTGAATCCGCTGGTCCAGCGGGAGGAGTACAACGAACTGCTCCACCTCGAGGAGAGACTCGGGGCGGTCGATGCATCCCGAATCGTCCCGACGCTCGAGGATCGCCACCTGCCCGCAGCGACGGCACTGAAGGCACGCATCGAGAACCTGCGCATCGTCGACTGGGCGATCTGGGCCGGAGACCACGAGGCGGCGACCGAGGTGCTCGACGAACGACCGGATGCGACGGTGCTCGACCTCGGCGGCTTCACCTACCCCGAGGAGCACCTGGTCGTCGCCCTCGCCGTGCTCGACGACCTCTGGGCGAAGCGCGAGTCTCGGCGCCCCATCCTCATCGTGATCGACGAGGCGCACAACCTGTGCTCCCCCGACGGCGAGAGTCCCCTGCACATCGCCGTGCGGGAGCGCATCATCCAGATCGCCGCCGAGGGCCGCAAATTCGGGCTCTGGCTGCTGCTCTCCACTCAACGGCCGTCGAAGATCCACCCCGGGATCATCTCCCAGTGCGACAATCTGGTACTCATGAAGTTGAACTCACCCCTCGACCTGGCCGAGCTCGGCGAGACCTTCGGGTTCGCTCCGCGCGGGATGCTGGCGCGCTCCCCGCAGTTCCGCCAGGGCGAGGGTCTCTTCGCAGGCGGATTCGCACCGGCGCCGGCCATCGTGTCGGTGCGGCCACGCCTCACCCGCGAGGGCGGCATCGACGTCGACGTGCCGGCCCGGGCGCGCACCGATTCGAACACCGGCGGCGGCGTATGAGTCGCGGCGTGATCGGGCCGCTCGTGCAGCGCACGGGCTTCGTCACCGAGGAGTCGGTGTACGGCATCGTGCTGGTCAGCGGCATGATCACAGCCAGCGGTGGGCACGGGCTGAATCCGTGGCAGGTGTTCATCACGGTCTTCTCCACGGTCATCGTGTTCTGGGCCGCCCACGTCTATGCCGGAACCATCGCGGGTCCGCGCGGAGCGTCACAGGAGACACGCGGATCTCTCGCGGTGGACTTCCGCCACTCGCTCCGCCGGTCCTTGGGATTCCTGACCGCTGCCCTCATCCCGTCGGCGATCCTGCTGCTCGGCGCCCTCCGGGTCGTCGACGACCAGACCGCCATCTGGATCGCCCTGTGGGCGGGCGTCGTCATCCTCGCCGCGCTCGGCTACGTGGCCTTCACCCGCTACGGACACGGCTGGCCCATGCGCCTCCTCGGAGCTTTCCTGACGGCGCTCTTCGGCCTGGCGATGATCATCCTCAAGGCCCTCATCCACTGACCTGCCGTGGCGAGCGCACACCACACGAGAGGGGTACTCGCAACCCCTCCCAGCGGTCGGGCGCACGCACGTAGGCTGGACGAGTCGTCGTGATGTCGCGAGCAGCCCCGGCGCGAATCCGCCGCCGCTCGCCCACGGTCGGCCGTTCCCCCTCGAGTACCCCAGGAGATCCATGCTCACCGTCGACGCCTACGCAGCGCCTTCAGCCACCGAACCCCTCGTCAAGACCACCATCGAGCGTCGCGACGTCGGCGCGAACGATGTCCTCATCGAGATCGCCTACTCGGGCATCTGCCACTCCGACATCCACACCGTGCGCGGCGAGTGGGGACAGATCGCCTACCCGCAGGTCGTCGGCCACGAGATCGTCGGCACCGTCACCGAGGTCGGCTCCGCCGTCACCAAGCACAAGGTCGGCGACCGCGTCGGCGTCGGCTGCATGGTCAACTCGTGCGGCGAGTGCGAGAACTGCCTGGCCGGCGAGGAGCAGTACTGCCTCGCGGGCAACACCGGCACCTACGCCGCCGTCGACCGTGACGGCACCATCACCCAGGGCGGCTACTCCACCCACGTGGTCGTGGTCGAGGACTTCGTGCTGAAGGTTCCCGAGTCCATCCCGTTCGAGAAGGCCGCACCGCTCCTCTGCGCCGGCATCACCACGTACTCGCCGCTGGCGCACTGGAACGCCGGCCCCGGCAAGCGCGTCGCCGTCGTCGGCATGGGCGGACTCGGCCACATGGCCGTCAAGATCGCCCACGCCATGGGCGCAGAGGTCACCGTGCTGTCGCAGTCTCTGAGCAAGCAGGAGGACGGCCTGCGTCTCGGCGCCGACCACTACTACGCGACGAGCGACGAGGCGACCTTCAGCGAGCTGAAGAACCACTTCGACCTCATCATCAACACCGTGAGCGCGTCGATCGACATCAACGCCTACCTGTCGCTGCTGCGCCTCGACGGCACGCTCGTCAGCGTCGGCGCCCCGGCCGAACCGCTGCCCGTGGGCGTCTTCACGCTGTTCGGCAACCGTCGCACCTTCGCCGGTTCCAGCATCGGCGGCATCCGCGAGACCCAGGAGATGCTCGACTTCTGCGCCGAGCACGACATCGCTCCCGAGACCGAGCTCATCTCGGCCGATTACATCAACGAGGCCTACGAGCGCGTGCTCTCCTCGGACGTGCGCTACCGCTTCGTCATCGACGCCGCCACCATCTCCGCCTGACGCGAAGCCGAGGACCCAGTGCGGGTCCTCGGCTTCGACGGCGACTGCGTCGCTGTCTCTGCCAGCGGGTCGGCGACCGTCAGGAGACCGGAACGAGAACGCGGTCGATCGTGTGGATGACGCCGTTCGACGCCTGGATGTTGATGGCCTTCAGCACGAGCTTCGGGTCCTTGAGCGACGGGGACTCGTCGCGCAGTGTGACGAGCCGCGGCTTCACGATCCCGCCGTTCGCCATCGTGAGCTTGCCCGCGAAGATGACCTTGAGCGGGCTCAGGGCCTTAACCGCGACCACGTGGTACAGCAGGATGTTCTTGATCTGATCGACCGTGAACGCTCCGGTGATGGTCGTGAGCGCTGCGGCCTCGCTCGCCGGCGCAGTGCCGGTGAGATCGGTGACGAGGCGGGCGAAGGCACGGTCGTTCGGAGCGAACACCGTGAACTTCGTGCTGGTGTCGGCGAGCACGGGCACGAGGCCCGTCACCGTGAGCGCCTGGATCAGGATGTCGTAGTCGTTCGGGTTGGCGTCCGGTGCTCCGCCGCCCGACGCGGCGACGGCGACGTCGACGATCGACCCGGACGTCGTGTGCGCGGCAGTGCCGGCGTTGGCGGGGGCCACGGCTGTGAGCACCAGGGCTCCGGCTGCGACGAAGGCGGCGGTGACCGCTACGAGCTTCTTCATGGGGGCATTCCTCTTCTCTGAGGGCACGAACGTGCCAATTGGTGGATGCCTCCGTCGGGGAGTCTATGCCCCTGTTCGGGGGTGAGGGCAAGGGTTCGGGATAAGTCGTTCCCGCTGCATCCGATCTGCCCGTTCGGTCGGAAGTACTGAGTGAAGAGCACCGCGCGAACCTCCTCGCGCACCGGGAAGGAACCCATGCTCCACGACTCGGCAGGGCTGCCGACGGATGCCTCCATGGCGGCCCTGCCGGACCACTCCCACGACGCGCTCGTGACTATGCTGGGGCACAGCATCGCGACCAGAGACCGACCACCGTCGTCGCCGGAAGCGACGCGACGCGTCGAGCGGACGCGATCCCACCACGGAGGACGACTCGCCACTGTGCTCGACATCGATGACGACGCGGCCATCGCGCTGGCATTCCGTGCCGGTGACGAACAGGCCTTCGCCGCTGCCTACACGCGCTGGTCGTCGCTCGTCTACACGCTCGCCGTGCGCGCGCTGGGAATCGCGGCCGACGCCGAGGACGTGACCCAGCAGGTGTTCGTCTCGGCGTGGCAGGGGCGCGCCAACTTCGACCCGGAACGCGGCCCCCTGCCTGCCTGGATCGTCGGGATCACCCGCCACCGCATCGCCGACGCGCTCGCCGCGCGCACGCGAAACCTGCGGATCGTCGAGTCCAGCGAATCCGTGGCGCGCGTTCAGGAACAATCCGTGGAGGTCGACGTCGCCGAACGCCTCATGATCGCCGATGAGCTCGCACGACTCGACCCCGTGCCGCGCGAGGTCATGGCCCTGGCGTTCTACGGCGACATGACCCACACCGAGATCGCCGACAGCACGGGGCTGCCACTCGGAACCGTCAAGAGTCACATCCGCCGAAGCCTCGGGCGTCTGCGCACACGAATGGAGGTGGATGACAGTGCATCTCGATGACGACACCCTCGCACTGCTCGCCCTCGGCGACGCCGAGCCCGACGCGGCGCAGCGCTCCCACCTCGCCACCTGCGATCGCTGTTCGAGGGAACTCGACGATCTCCGCCGCACGGTGAGCATCGGCCGCTCGTCGCGCGACGTCGAACTGCTGGCGCCGCCGCCGCGGGTGTGGCAGAGCATCAGCGCCGAACTCGGCCTCGGGCTGTCGAGTCAGGCAGCGGCCAGGGACGCGGCTCCGGAGGCTGCTGCGGGCCCGGCTCCGGATGCTGCGCCCCCGGCTCCGGCATCCGTCGCCGACCGTCGCTCCCGATCGACCGGCTTCGCCCGCTGGTGGCCCGTCGCCGCAGCGGCGCTCGTGGTCGGAATCCTGGCCGGCGTGGCCGGAGCGATCCTCTGGCCGACGCCCTCGGCCGACGTCATCGCGGAGGCGGCGCTCGATCCTCTTCCCACCTGGGACGCCTCGGGCACCGCGCGCCTCGAGCAGAGCGGCTCCGGAAGCACTCGCGACCTCGTCGTCGACCTCGATGCGCCGACCGGCACCGACCTGCGCGAGGTCTGGCTCATCGACCCTGCGACCAATGGGCTCGTCAGCCTCGGCCAGCTCGCCGGGGCGAGCGGTCGCTTCACTGTTCCGAACGGCATCGACCTGGAGCAGTTCTCCGTCGTCGATGTCTCCGACGAGCCCGCCGACGGCAACCCGGCGCACTCGGGCGACTCCATCGTGCGAGGCGAACTGCGCCTGCTCTGACGGCGCCGGCGCGACTGAGGCGGCATCGCCCCAGCGGCCTCAGGCGTCGCGCACGTCGTCTTCGCCCAGCTGCAGTCCGAGCGCCTGCTCGATCACGGCGCGTTCCTCCGGTGCGAACGCACCCAGAAGGCCACTCGCCGCACGCACGACGGCCTCGCCCTCGCGCCGCGCGCGCTCGCGCCCGGCACTGGTGAGGAAGAGGTCGACGGTCTCGCTGCCGCGGCCGCTGATGCGGCACAGCACCAGCCCGCCGCGCACCAGCTCGCGCACCACGGTCATGGCGGCATCCGGTGCCGACTCGAGCAGATGAGCGAGCTCGCCCACCGAGACCGACCCGTGGCGGGCGGTGTACTGCAGCGCGAGCATCAGCTCGAGCCTGTCATCCACCTCTGCGCGCATCGCTTCTGCAGTACTCACAACGAGCCTCTCGTCCGCCGAACGGGGAGGAGTCACTCCCTCTCATCTCCACTTCTGCCCGACACGTCCGATCGGATGCAGTCGCGCCACCGCGATTTCCTCCCTCGGTGACGCTCCACTCAGACTCGACGCTCCGTGTCCAGCCCCGAGGTGGCGGCGGTCGCGACGGGTACCGTTGGCCCATGAGCGACAACGAGCCCGCCTCCGTGCCCGACCCCGGTGCACCGACCCCCGCGACACCGGCATCCCAGCCCGGGCCAGACCTGGTGGCACCGGATGCCGCCCCCGGCGCACCCGTCGCCGCAGCGCCGGTCGCCTCGGCACACCGCCGCCGTCCGCGGCCCACGCTGCGCTCCCTCCTCACCGACGGGCTCGGCGAGGTCGGCATCCGCAGCGGGCAGATCCTCCTCGGCCTGACCCTCGCGGCCGTCGTGGTGTGGGGGCTCGTGCAGCTGAAGCTCGTGGTCATCCCGGTGCTCATCGCGCTGATCCTGGCTGCCGCACTCTCCCCCGTCATCGGCTGGATGCGGCGCCGTGGCCTGCCCGCCATCGTCGCGACCTGGATCGCCCTCATCGGCGGCATCGTCATCTTCGGCGGCATCATCACGCTCATCGTGTTCGCCGTCCGCGGCCAGTGGGAAGAGCTCTCGAAGTCCGCGACCAAGGGCATCGACGCCGTCGGCGACTTCCTGCAGAGCGGTTCGCTGCCCATCGACCAGGACCAGCTCGACAGCCTCAAGGGAACTGTCACCGACTTCTTCACCAGCAGCCAGTTCGGAACCGGCGCCATCGCCGGCGTCTCGGTCGCCGCCGAGCTCGTCACGGGCGCCCTGCTCGCCGTGGTCGTTCTGTTCTTCTTCCTGAAGGACGGCGACCGCATCTGGGCGTTCTTCCTGCGTCCGTTCAGCGGGCGCAGCCTCGAGCGCGGCCAGCGCATCGGCGCCACCTCGGTCAGGACCCTCGGCGGCTACGTGCGCGGAACGGCCATCATCGCCTTCGTCGACGCCGCCGGCGTCGGCATCGGCCTCGCCATCCTCGGGGTGCCGCTCGCACTCCCGCTCGCCGTCATCGTCTTCATCGGTGCGTTCATCCCGATCGTCGGTGCGACGGTCGCCGGCATCCTCGCGGCCCTCGTCGCCCTCGTCGCGAACGGCCCCGTCGTCGCGCTGATCGTGGTGGGAATCGTCATCGCCGTCAACCAGATCGAGGGCAACTTCCTCCAGCCGGTGGTGCAGGCGCGTTCGCTCAAGCTGCATCCGCTGGTCATCCTCGTCGCCCTGACGGCCGGAACCATCCTCGGCGGCATCGTCGGCGCCGTCCTCTCGGTGCCGATCGCGGCTGTGGCCTGGGCCATCGTCAAGGCCTGGAACCCCGACGACGAGCCCGCTCCCCCGTTCGCAGAGCCCTCTCTCGCCGAGAAGACGGGAACGGTGTGAGCATGAGCGAGGTCGGAGACTTCATCGCGGCCGTCCCCTCCGCCCGGAGGCGAGCCGATGCCGAGACCCTGCTCGGCCTCTACACGAGGGTCACCGGCGAGCCGGCCGTGCTGTCCGGCACCATCATCGGCTTCGGCAGTTACCACTACACGTACGACAGCGGCCGAGAGGGCGACGTCGCCGCAGCGGGCTTCGCGCCCCGCAAGGCTGCCATGTCGATCTACCTGACCGACGGCATCGGCCGGTACACCGAGCAGTTGGCGCAACTGGGACCGCACACCTCGGGCGTCGGATGCCTCTACATCCGCGACCTCTCGGCCATCGACATCGGCGTGCTCGAGCAGATCATCACCGAGTCGTACACGACGCTCACGAGCGACACGTACAAGCTCCGCGCGCGCGACGGGCAGCCGGCGCCCGAGTGATCCGACGCCGGGCGGCTGACTCCGCTCGCTGAGGGCCGAGCGAAGCGACCGCTCGAAGCGCCGACCGAGCTGACCCGCACTCCACATGTGGCCCGTTCTGGGGCGGCATCCGGGCGAGCCTGAGTGGGCGGCAAGTGCGAGGCTCGATCCCATGCTCCGACGACCGTCCGCCCTGGCAGCCACGACCCTCAGCCGATTCGCCCGGCTCCCGAAGGCGGCCAGGGTCGCCGCCATCACCGTCGTCGCGATGCTCGTGCTCTGCGGGGCCACGGTCCCCGCCGTCGCCTTCGCCGTCGATCAGCACGATCGACAGGTCGCCCTCGAGCTCTCGGCGGGGGAGGTCGCCGCCGAGAGGAAGGCCTCGACTGAGGCGGCAGAGGCGCTCGCGGTCGCCAAGGACACGGCGGGCGAGTACAACGTCGGGTTCGTGGGGTTCAGCGTCTCGCTCGCGGCAGCGGTCAGTCCTGATGCGGTGGCCGCGTTCGAAGCCGCCCGCGTGAGACTCGCCGTGGCGATCGCGAACGGCGACGCCGAGGAGGTGGCCGCGGCCATGGACGCCGTCGCCGCCGCGCTCGACGACCTCGTAGCCAGTGCCCGCACCCAGGCCGACGCTCTCATCTCCGCCAGCCCGCTCGCCGAGCAGGCGTCGACTGACGCACTCGGGAAGGCACTCGCCGACCTCGCGAACGCCACAGACATCAAGGCGGCGCTCGTCCTGGTGAAGACGGCCGCGGACGCCGTCACCGCATCCCAGGCGACGGGCCAGGCTGCGGCCGACGCCCAAGCTGCCGCTGACGCACAGGCCGCGGCAGATGCCCAGGCCGCGGCTGACGCCACGGAGCACGAGGCACCCGGTTCCCCGATCGCCGGAGATCCACCCCCAGTATCCGGCGCCGACGCCTACGACCCCGGAATCATCGGGATGGATCCGGTGTACACCGGGGAGGACTGCGGGCAGCCGTCGGCCAGCCAGGTCATCGCGCTCGACTTCGGCTGGGAGGCGCGAGAGGGCAACACGGTCGACATCTACTACGCGTACACGGACGTCTCCGCGCAAGCGACCGACGGCTTCGTCCTGCTCGCCTCTGGGCAGGGATCATCGGGATCAGTGGGAATCCCGCGCACGTGCCCGGCAGACGGTTCATGGCTCTACGTGACGGTGATGCTGGTGGCGAGCAACTCGAGAGGGTCGGCGTCCACCTGGTACTGGGGCCTCTGACGACGACACTGACCCAGCCCGCGGAAGACGTGCCAAAGCGCCGTGCGAGCGGAAGCTCGAGCATCCGCTCGCCGAGGACCAAGCAGAGCGACCGCTCGAAGCGCCGACCGAGCGGCATCCGAAGGAGGGAACGGGCTCGTCGAACGAGCCTCTTGTTGTAGCGGGAGCGGGACTTGAACCCGCGACACCACGATTATGAGCCGTGTGCTCTAACCACCTGAGCTACCCCGCCGCGGACCTTCGACGCACACTTCACGTCGAGAGTCTGAGCCCCCTGTGGGAATCGGACCCACTACCTCTTCCTTACCAAGGAAGTGCTCTACCAATGAGCTAAGGGGGCCAAAGTGTGGGGCGCTCGGGAGCGCGCCACGTTTTTGGCACCAGTAGAGAATAGCATCCGCAGAGCGCCTCTCTGACCGCGAGGCACCCCGCGGAGGGCTACACCTCCGACACCGCCGACACAGCCGCAGTCACTCCCGGCAGCACCCACGCCGAGAACGACGGGCCGCTCCCCTGCAGGCTGATGCCGTCGACGGATGCCGCCAGCCGGCCGTCGCCGAACGCCGGCGTTGCGGCATCCGCCCCCGCAAGCGCCGTCGTGGGCAGGGCGACGTCGTAGTCGGCGCGCGCAGCGACGCAGAGCACGGTCTCCGACGCGGACTCCCGCGCGTAGACGAGCACGTCCTCGCCCACGTGCAGCCAGCGCATGCTGCCCGTCGAGAGGGCGAGGTGCGCGCGCCGCAGGCCGATGAGCGACGCGTAGAGGTCGATGCGCGACGCCACCTCGGCTTCACCCGTCGTGCTCCACGGCATGGGCGTGCGCGACGCCTCGCCGTCTTCGCCCGTGAGTCCGAACTCGTCGCCCGCGAAGACGACGGGTATGCCGGGCAGCGTCACCGAGAGGCCGAGCGCCACCGGAGTCACGCCGGGCCGTGCCGAGGTGGCGAAGCGCGGGGTGTCGTGGGTGTCGAGCGCGTTCATGGCTCCGAGCCGGGTGCGCCACGGGAAGCCGGCCGCGAACTGCGTGTGAGCCTCGACGAACTGCTGCCCGGTGAAGTCGGGCACCATGCCCAGAGCGAAGCCCAGGCCGCCGAAGGCCGTGTTGCCCGGGACCAGCAGCCACGACCACAACGGACGCGTGAAGTTCGCGTAGGTCATGGCGCCGTGCCACGCGTCGCCCTGGAAGTCGCCGGCGGCGTCGTTGGTCGACTCCCCGAGCAGGATGGTGTCCGGGTTCACCTCGGTCATGGTGCGGCGGATGATGCGGCGCACCTCGGCATTGTGGTCCTCGTCGAGGTACCGGCCCGTCATGTTCGCGACGTCGATGCGCCAGCCGTCGAGGTTGAACGGAGGCTGCAGCCAGCGCGCGACGACGGACTCCTCGCCCTCGATGAATCGGCGGCGCAGCACCTCGGAGTTCCAGTTGAACTTCGGCAGGCTGGGCACTCCCAACCACGAGACGTACGACCGTCGAGGCGCCGCGGCGGGGGCGGCATCCGTCACCGCGTAGCTGGCATCGACGGCATCCGCCGCCGACGCCGACTCATCGGGGGCGAGCTCGGCCTGCACACTGTCGAGCCAGTAGTAGAACGCCGCCTCATCGGAATCGGCGTCGGCGAGGGCCGAGGCGAACCACTCGTGACCGTCGCCGGAGTGGTTCGAGGTGAGATCGCCGATCACCCGGATGCCGCGAGCGTGCGCGGCCTCCACCAGACGTACCAGCGCCGCGTCTCCGCCGAGCAGGTCGTCGACCTCGGCGAAGCTGGTGGCGTCGTAGCGGTGGTTCGAGCGTCCGGGGAAGACCGGGGTCAGGTAGAGCAGGTTGACGCCGAGGCCAACCAGGTGGTCCAGCTTGCTGCGGACTCCGTCGAGGTCGCCGCCGTAGAACTGCTTCGAGCGTCCGGGCGGCCTGGTGTCGACGGGGTCGCCCCACGCTGCGGCGATGGCCCAGTCCGGCGTCTCGCGCGAGTCTGCGGCATCCGACCGCGCGAAGCGATCGGGGAACACCTGGTAGAGCACGCTCTCGGCGGCCCAGTCGGGGGCGTCCGCGCCTGCCGCGATGCGGAAGTCCTCGCTGTCGAGGGTCTCGACCTGCGAGAGGCCGCGGGCGTTGAGCCAGTGCTGACGGCCATCGTCCGTGACGATCAGCCAGCGGTAGTGGTGCACCGGATTCTCGACCTCGACGGTGGCCTGCCACCAGTCCCAGCCGTCGGCACTCGCCACCAGGGCGGCCTCGGCGAAGCGCGGCTCGCGGTTGGGGTTCGACCTCACGTGCACGCTTGCGACGGCCCCGAAGGTGTGGGGCACGCGCATCCGCATCACCAGATCCTGTCCGAGCGACGGATGCTGCTCCTCTATATACAGCGGAGATCCGTCGTGGTGCGGCAGGTGGGTGAGAGGCACGGCGTCATCCATTCGTCGACGGTATCGCCCGGATGTTACGGGCAGGTGTGCAGGATGAGAGAGGTTTCACGTCCCCTACGGGGAGCGAAACCTCTCTCATCCTGCACATGGCTCGTTACTTGACGGCGCCGGCGGTCAGCCCGCCCACGATGTAGCGCTGCAGCAGCAGGAACAGCACCACGACGGGCACGGCGGCCATGATCGCCCCGGCCGAGAAGGCGCTCCAGTCCGCGTAGCGCGGGTTGGAGACCAGCTTCACGAGCCCGACGGCGAGGGTCTGCTTGTCGGGGTCGATGAGCACCACGCTCGCGATCACGTAGTCGCCGAAGGTGGCGATGAACGACAGCAACGCGACCACCGCGAGGATCGGCGCGACCAGCCGCAGGATGATCGTGAAGAAGATGCGCGCGTGGCCGGCTCCGTCGATCTTCGCCGCCTCATCGATCGAGGCGGGAATGGTGTTGAAGAACCCGTACATGAGGAAGGTGTTCACGCCGAGGGCGCCGCCCAGGTAGACCATGATGAGGCCGATGTGGGTGTTGAGGCCGATCGCCGGGAAGAGATCGCCGATCGCGTTCAGCAGCAGGAAGATCGCGACGACGGCCAGCATCTGCGGGAACATCTGCACGACGACGATGGTCACGAGCCCGAAGCGGCGGCCCGTGAACCGCATCCGCGAGAACGAGTAGGCGGCGAGGGCTCCGAGGAACACCGTCGCGATGGCGGTGATGCTCGCGATGATGATGGTGTTCCAGTACCAGGGCAGGTACGGGACCTGCGGGTCGGTGAGGATGCGCGCGTAGCTGTCGAGCCCGAACTTCGAGAACAGGGCGTTCGAGCCGGTCAGAGTGCCCTTCGGGTTCAGCGAGGCCGACAGCACGAAGACGAGCGGGAACAACGCGAAGACGCTCACGATCACGCCGACCAGGTGGCGCCAGCCCGTCGCACCGAACCAGCGGCCGAAGTTGAACGGGCGACGCCTGTCGGCGGGTCCACGCAGGTGCGGGGGCGGCGTCGGGTTCTGGGCCGCGGCATCGGCCTCGAGGATCAGGGCCTCGGTGAGGCCGACATTGGTGCCGGGCACCGGCTTCTGCGCGTTCATCAGTTGAGATCCTCCAGCGCCTTGGTCTTGCGGAAACTGACGATGGCGATGACCGCCACGATGATGAAGATGATGATCGCGAAGGCGCTGGCCAGGCCGTAGTCACGCGTCTGGCCGGTGAAGGCGACCTTGTAGACCATCGAGATGAGGATGTCGGTGAATCCGACGGGGATCGGCGCGTTGGCGTCTCGCGGACCACCGTTGGTGAGCAGGTAGATCAGGTTGAAGTTGTTGAAGTTGAACGCGAACGACGCGATGAGCAGGGGCGTCAACGTCACGAGCAGCAGCGGCAGCTTGATGAGCCTGAAGATCGCCCAGGGTCTGGCGCCGTCGACCGTCGCGGCCTCGGTGATGTCTTCGGGAATGGCCTGCAGTGCACCCGTGCACACGAGGAACATGTACGGGAAGCCGAGCCAGAGGTTCACGATCAGGATCGACACCTTCGCCAGGGTCGGATCGGTGAGCCACGGTATCTCGGCCCCGCCGAAGATCACCTGGTTGATGAAGCCGAAGCTCTCGTTCATCATGCCCGACCAGACGAGAGCGGTGAGGAACGCCGGGAAGGCGTAGGGCAGGATCATGATGACCCTGTAGTACTTGCGTCCCTTCATCCGCGGGTCGTTGAAGACGATCGCGAGGAACAGGCCGAGGAAGAATGTCGTGGCCACCGACAGGATCGCGAAGACGAACGTCCAGATGGTGACGTAGATGAGCGGACCACGGATGCTGGAGTCGGTGAAGGCGCGCACGAAGTTGTCGAAGCCCACGTTCACCTGCCAGCCGGGCAGCAGTTCGGAGCCGTCCTCGGCGGTGAACGCTCCGGTACCGGTGTTCGAGTAGACGATGCCGGTCTCGGTATCGGTCATGGTGTCAGCGGCCTCGTCGTACTCGAGCGACGAGGTGTAGAGGTAGGCCGAGCGGCCGTCCTGGGTGCGCAGCGCCCCGTCGTTCGGATCCTCGGAGAACGGCACGGAGAGCTCGGTGATCTCATCGGTGCGCTCGATCACCTGGGCGAAGTCCAGACTCGTGGCGTTGGGGATGGCCACGGCGAGTCCCCCCTCGACCGTCGCATCCGACACCTCGTGCAGCGGGGTCTCGTTGTTGCCGACGCTGACGGTGCCGTCGGGGGCTGTGACGAGCAGGCCGAGCTGTCCGGCCTCGTCGATGACGGTGACGTCGTAGGTGGCCGAGTCGGGAACGCGCACCAGGGCAGAGCTCATGAGCGAGTCGATGGCCTGTTCCTGCGTACCGTTGTGGCCGGTGCCGTAGTTCGTGAACGCCACGTAGCCGGTGTAGACCAGCGTGAAGATCTGGAAGACGACGAGGAACAGCACGCCCGGTGCCAGGTACTTGGCCGGCAGCTTGCGCGGCGAGAAGTAGATCCAGTTGAACAGGGCGGTGACGACGACGACGATCGCCGCCACGAGCCACTGCTCATGCCCGACCAGCACGAAGAGGGCGTACAGCGCGATCGCATCGACCACACCGAGCAGCACGATCTTCAGCAGAAGCATCTTCGTGCCGACGGATGCCGCCTCGGCGACGCGAGCGGCTCGCTTCTGGTTCCTCGTCGGCGGCGGGGTGGAGCCGGCCTCGACGTCATCGGTGATGGTGCTCATGTACATCCTCGTTCTCGTCGCCCGGGGTTCGCATCGTCGGCTCTACGCCTCGTCAACGTCGCCCGACGAACACCGAAACCCGGTGCGGATGCCGTCGGCATCCGCACCGGGTCGATGGGTCGTGTTACTTGATGGCGGCCTGCACGTCGCTGGCCAGCTTCTGCCAGGTCGTGACGGGGTCTGCGCCGTTGATGATCGCAGCCTCGGCGATGCCCCAGTACTGCCAGACCGAACCCATGGCCGGGATGGCCGGCATCGGAACGGCGTCAGCGCCGACGGTCTCGAAGCCCTTGATGATCGGGTCCTCGGATGCAGCCTCGGCTGCGGCCGTGAGGGCGGGCAGCACGTTGCCGGCCTTGAACAGCTCGAGCTGCACGGCCTCGGTGCCGATGTAGTTGACGAGGAAGTCGGTCGCGGCGACCTTGTTCTTCGACTCGGCGCTCATGAAGAAGCCCTTCACACCGGCGAACGGCTGTGCGGCCTGGTCGGTGGGGCTCGGGATCGGGTCGATGGCGACGTTGATGCCGGCATCCGTCGCCGCGCCCACGTTCCACGGGCCGGTCAGCCAGAAGGCGGCCGTGCCGTCGAGGAAGGCCTGCTTGGCGATGTCACCGTCGATGTCGGTGTTGAAGGCGCCGGTGCCGTTCTTGCCCTGGCTGCCGAGCCAGGTGGCGAACTGCTCGCCGCCGGCGTTGCCGAGCTGGAGGTCGGTGGGGTCGTAGCCCTCGGCTCCGGAGCCGAAGACGGGAGCACCGAACGCGGTCTGGAACGGGTAGAGGTGGTACGGGTCGCCCTCGGCGCCCTGCTGCACGACGAACGGCTGGGTGAGGCCGGCGGCCTTGCCCTTGGCGATCATGTCGTCGAAGCTCGTGGCCGGCTCGGCGACGAGGTCGGCGTTGCGCAGCATCGCGATGTTCTCGACGGCGTAGGGCAGGAGGTAGGTCGTGCCCTCGTAAGTCGAGGCGTCGATGGCGACGGGGAGGTAGTCGGCTGCGGCGTCGCCGAGCTCGAGCGGAGCGACGACACCGTTGGTCGAGAGCTCACCGAGCCAGTCGTGGGCGCCCATGACGATGTCGGGGCCCTTGCCGGTCGGAACCTGCTGGATGAAGTCGTCCTTGATGGTCGACGTGTCCTTGCCGACGAGCTTCACGTCGATGCCGGTCTTCTCGCTGTACTCAGCGGCTGCACCCTTCAGCGCGTCAACGCGCTCGGAGTCCACCCACACGGTCAGGGAGCTGGTGCTGCCGCTGGCCTTCGTGTCGTCGGAACCGCCGGTGCTGGCCGAGCAACCCGACAGAACCACGGCGGCCGTGAGCGCTACGGCTCCGAGCCCCACAAGACCCTTCTTCTTCACCATCATTGGTGTCGCCTCTCGTTATGAACGCTGATGTGGAGAGAAATCCTTCACCCGCGGGAGGCGCGAAAGGTCGTTCTCTCGACTCGCCTGCAGAAATGCAAGCGATTACATGTATACCCGCTCGGACGGGTAACGCCAAACTGCGCAAGGAGAACCGATACGGGGTTGTGACCTCTGATACCTGCCCGAAACATGCAATCGCTTGCATTTCGCCGATTTCGCGTATGGTGTCGCCATGAGCACTGAGAAGACCGTGGCCGCCGAGGCGAGCCCCGCGGCCGCCGTCGGCGACGCGTCCGAGGCCGCATCCGCTTCCACGAATCCGGCCTCGGAATGGTGGAGAACCGCCGTCATCTACCAGATCTACCCGCGTTCCTTCGCCGACGCGAACGGTGACGGCATGGGCGATCTGGCCGGCATCACCCACCGACTCCCGGCGCTCGCCGACCTCGGTGTCGACGCGATCTGGCTCTCGCCGTTCTACACCTCGCCTCAGCGCGACGCCGGCTACGACGTCGCCGATTACTGCGACATCGACCCGCTCTTCGGAACCCTGACCGACTTCGACGTGATGAAGGACGCCGCGCACGCCCTCGGCATCCGTGTGATCGTCGACCTCGTCCCCAACCACTCGTCGAGCGACCACGTCTGGTTCCAGGCCGCCCTCGCGTCTCCGGCCGGCAGCGTGGAGCGCGAGCACTACATGTTCCGCGATGGCCTGGGCGAGAACGGCGAGCTGCCGCCCAACAACTGGGAGTCCGTGTTCGGCGGGGCCGCCTGGACCCGCGTGACCGAGCCCGACGGAACCCCCGGCCAGTGGTACCTGCACCTCTTCGACTCCTCGCAGCCCGACCTCAACTGGGACGACCCCTGGGTGCGCGAGCAGTTCCGCGACATCCTGCGGTTCTGGCTCGACCGCGGAGTCGACGGCTTCCGGGTCGACGTGGCCCACGGCATGGTGAAGAAGACCGGCCTGCCCGACTACACGCCCGCCGAGGGTACCGGCAGCATGGGCGGCGGCACAGCCACGCTCGAGCCGGCCATCAGCACCGAGCTGCCCGACCTGCCGCCGTACTGGGGCCAGGACGGCGTGCACGACATCTACCGCGACTGGCGCGAGCTCCTCGACACCTACCCCGGCGAGCGCATCCTCGCGGCCGAGGCCTGGGTCGATCCGCTGTCGCGCATGGCCGATTGGGTGCGTCCGGATGAGATGCACCAGGCCTTCAACTTCGCCTACCTCGAGACACCGTGGGATGCCGCGGCCCTCCGCTCGGTCATCGACGAGTCGCTCGAGGCCTTCGCGGCCGTCGGCGCCCCGTCGACGTGGGTGCTCTCCAACCACGACGTGGTGCGCCACGCCTCGCGCCTCGCGCTCACCGCCGAGAACCTGCAGGGCCACGGAATCGGCCCGAAGACCGTCGGTCTCCCCGATCCCGAGGTCGGCCTGCGCCGGGCGCGCGCCGCGACGGCGCTCATGCTCGCGCTCCCGGGTTCCGCCTACCTGTACCAGGGCGAGGAGCTCGGCCTCCCGGAGGTCATCGACCTGCCCGACGACGCCCGCGAGGACCCCACCTGGTTCCGCACGAACGGCGAACGCTACGGACGAGACGGATGCCGCGTGCCCATCCCGTGGGAGACCGGCGGTCCGTCCTACGGCTTCGGCCCGACGACAGCGTCCTGGCTCCCGCAGCCGGCCGCGTGGGCGCAGTTCGCCCGCGACCAGCAGGCCGGCGTCGAGGGATCGACGCTCGAGCTCTACAAGCGCGCCCTGCGGTTGCGTCGCACGTACGCGCTCGCCTCGGGCTCGCTCGTGTGGGGTGAGTCCGGCGCTGCTTCCGGCGCGGCTGGCGCTGGCGCCGGTGCTGCGGCTGGTGCTGATGCCGCGGCTGATGCTGATGCTGCGGACGCCGACGTGCTGGTCGTGCGCAACGGGTCGGTCACCGTCGTCGCCAACACCGGCACCGCTCCAGTGGAGCTGCCCGCCGGCGAGGTGCTGCTGAGCAGCGCGCCCCTCACCGGCCGCACCCTCCCGGCCGACACGACGGTCTGGCTCGCCGCCTGACCCTGCACCTTCCTGCTCCATATGCAGGATGAGCTCGGTTTCAGGCCTCCTGGGCCCTCGAAACCGAGCTCATCCTGCATATGAGTAGGCGATCGGCCCTCGGGGACGGACGCTGCCCCATCGATGCTCATCCCGGCGCACCAACTCGAGGATCGCTCCTGCGATCTCGTCCCAGCGCGTCATGATCATCTTGTAGCTGAGCCTCAAGACGAGGTAGCCCCGCATCATCAGCGCGAAGTCGCGGCGTCGATCCTCCTCGAAGGCCTCGCCGGTGTGGAACTGCTCACCATCGAGCTCCAAGACGAGCCTGTCGCCGATGAGGATGTCGACTCGACCAGCGCCGGGAATGTACACCTGCGTGCGATGTCGAACCGCATTGCTGCGAAGGAGGAGCCTCACCAGAGTCTCGAGTCCGGAGTCCGCCGATGGGTCGGCCTGGTCGAACGCCCACCGCTTGGAGATCGGTACGTGTTGGCGCATCTCCGCGAGGTCCGCGCGTGTGATCAGCCGCCTGTTGAGTGCCGAGTCCAGCGCCACCAGAGCAGACCGGACGTCTCCGCAACGAAACATCTCGACCAAGGCGACCTGCAGAGAGTCCCTGCAGAGGTCGAGGCCGGCACGAGTGCTGTAGTGCACGCAGACCCGGTGCGCTTCTGCATCAAGCCGTTGTCTCCGGTCCAGAGGTGAGGCCAGCCGGCTCGCGGTTCGCTTCACTCTGACGTGCAGCCTGTCGTCGCGAAGAGTCCAGAGGCCGAACGACTGGGCGACGGATGCGCCCGTCAAGGTGCCTCCCACGCGCACCGCGCACGTGATCTCCTCCGCAGTGCCCGGGAGCGAGAACCATCCATCCCGGACGCGCGTCAGAGCACCTTGTCTGACAGCGGTGAGAACGACGGAGCGTGGAACTCCGAAGCTGTCGAGCGTGCGGTGGCTGGCGGCTCCCCCGACGCGGGCGACGAGTCCGAGTAGGTCATCCATGCCGCCAGCGTCGCGGCTGCGGCATCCGTGCGGGTCCGGATTCGAAGATCTGTGGATCGATCAGATGCAGGACCACAGCCGTTTCGAGGCTGTGGAGAGAGTGGAACCCAGCTCATCCTGCATATGAGTCAGCTGCGGGAGGAGGCGCGTCAGTTGACGTTCGCGTAGAGCCACTCGAGCGGGTCGGTCCACGGACCGGTCTTGCCGCCGAGACGGATCTCGAAGTGCAGGTGCGGGCCGGTCGACATGCCCGTGTCGCCGGTCTTGCCGATGACGTCGCCCACCTTCACGGTGTCGCCCTCCTTGAAGAGCATCGAACCGTGGATCATGTGCGCGTAGACGCTGGTGACGACCTGGCCGTTGATGACGTGGTCGATCATCATGTGCACGCCGAGGTCTCCGTCGCCGTCTTCGGCGTAGCTGACGACGCCGTCGGCGATGGCCTGGATGGGTGCGCCGAGGCCGGGGTTGAAGTCCTGGCCGTGGTGGTCGCTCGAGCAGCCGGCGCAGTCGCGGGCACCGAACTGGTCGCCGATGTGCACTCCGACGCGGAACGGCCACTGCACGGTTCCGTTGGGGTCGTTGGTGAACGATGCCTCGAGGCGGATGCCGCTCTCCGCGGCGACCTGGGCCACGGTCGAGGTGTCGTAGCCGTCGCGCTGCACGGCATAGGCCGACACGTCATCGCCCACGGTGACGGTCTGCGCGACTCCGCTGTCGGTGCCCGTGGCGGCGGCGATGGCCGCTGCCTGCTGCACGTCGGCAGCCGAGAGCAGCGCGTTGGCCGGAGTCGAGGTGGCGACGGCGAGGAGGGCGACGACGACGATCGCGAGGCCGGCCATCCCCTTCGCGGCGAGGTGACGCGAGACGCGACGGGTGACGGATGTCTGAGCCGGGACGGGGATCGGAGCCGTGGGAACTCCCGCACGCTCGGGCAGCGAGCGCACCGGAGCGGCTCGTCGGCCCCGCGAAGGTGCGGTGACGTCGTCGGCGACGGTGCTGCGCGCCTCCCGCCGTGACGACGGCTGGGCGGGAGCAGGCGGGAGATCTGCCGCGGGAAGTTCGACACGGAGTGCAGCACGATCACGGCCGGGAACCGACGTGGCGGGAACGATGGCGGGGAGGACTGCAGTCGACGGGGTGGCCGATGCGTCGTCGAAGGGCGCGTCGTCCGCAGCGGGAGCAGAAGCGCCAGCGAGAGCGACAGCAGGATCTGAAGCGGTGGCAGCGGCAGCCTCGGGAGCGGCATCCGGAGCAGTGACGCCCTCGGGATTCAGCAGTGCGAGGAAGGCGTCGTCAGCGGCGCGGGAAACGGAGGGGACGTCGGCCGGCACCGGAATCTCGAAGACGTCCGACTCGACCTCGGCGGCAGGGCTCTCCGCGGCAGGGCTCTCGGCGGCCGGGCTCTCGGCCACGACGGGCTGCGAGGCGGCGGAGGACTCGGGTGCGGACAGTGCCGCAGCGAGCTCGAGGGCACGCTCGCGTTCACGGATCTCGCGCCGGGTGAGGCCTGCATCCGGGGACCCTCCAACGCCAGACGAGGCTGGAGTCAGGGGGTCATGACGCAAAACGGTTACCTTCGGCACAGGATGGAACGGGGCGCCACCGGTCAGGGGATACCGGTAACGGATTGGTAAAGGCTAACGAAGCCCACCTGAAAACTCTATGTATATGAGTGGAATCACCCCCACAAGAGTCACAAACGATCATAACCGCCGCCACCTGTGCGCCCGTACAGGTACACCCGGTGTTCACACTGGTTCCGTCGTCGTGGGTGGGGAGGAACAGCGCCGATCAGGCCGTGTATCCGGCCTCGATCAGCAGGCCCTCGAAAGCGTCGAAAAGAGCCGGTTCAGCCGCGATGGTCATGGCCGTGCTCTCGGCTGCGCCGCCGACTCCGCCCACTTTCGCCCCGGCTTCGCGCGCGATCAGGCCGCCGGCGGCGTGGTCCCAGGGATTGAGCCCGCGCTCGAAGTGGACGTCGAGTCGACCAGCCGCGAGGTAGCTCAGATCGAGCGCCGCCGAGCCGATGCGTCGGATGTCGCGCACTCTCGGCAGGATCGTGCGCAGGATCTCGGCCTGCGCCGCGCGCGTCTCCGACGAATAGGAGAAGCCCGTGGCCACAAGTGCGTAGGGCAGCTCCACGCCCTGGTTGACCGCGAGGCGGGTGTCGCCGAGCCACGCTCCTCCCCCGGCGCTCGCGCGGTAGGTCTCGCCCGCCGCAGGGCCGACGACGACCCCGGCGAGCGCGTTCCAGGTCGCCGGGTCGGGGTCGCCCTCCACGACGGCGACGCTCACAGCCCAGGCCGGCAGCCCGTAGAGGAAGTTGACGGTGCCGTCGATGGGGTCGACGACCCAGGTGAGGCCGCTCGACCCGCCCGAGGCATCCGATTCCTCGCCGAAGAAGCCGTCGTTCGGCCGGGCGTCGGCAATGAGCGAGCGGATGAGCGCCTCGGTCTCGCGATCGGCCTGGGTCACGATGTCGGTCGGCCCCGACTTCGTGGCGGCGACGTCGACTCCCTCGCGACGGCGCTGCAGGGCGAGGGCGCCTGCCTGCGTCGCGATGTCGTGGGCGAGGGTGAGCAGGTCGGAGTTCGCGGCAGCGGTCATGACGGCAACGCTACTCCGGGCGACGGATGCCGCTCCGGGAGACGGACGGTGACGGATGCCGCCCCGAGCCGAGCGGCATCCGTCACCCGCACCGGGATCAGACGATCGCGGTGCGCAGCCCGTCGACGAGCGGCGTCGTCGGCCGACCGATGAGACGCGCGAGGTCGCCGCTCGTCTCCGCGAGCAGTCCGTCGCGGATGTTGCCGTCGAGCGCCACGACGAATCCGGCAGTGCCCTCGTCGAGCCCGGCGGCGGCCAGCGCCGCGAGGTGCTCCTCGGGGCTCAGCGACCGGAAGGTCACCGGAGTGCCGAGAACCTCGGAAGCCGCCTCCGCGAGTTCGGCGAAGCTCCAGGCGACGTCGCCGCTCAACTCGTAGACCACGCCCTCGTGGCCGTCGGTCGTGAGCACGACGGCCGCAGCCTCGGCGTAGTCGGCGCGGCTGGCGCTCGAGACGCGGCCGTCGCCCACGGAGGCTGCGATGACGCCACTGGGGCCGGCATCCGTCACGGTCCCGACGTAGTTCTCGGTGTACCAGCCGTTGCGGAGGATCGTGACGGGGAGGCCGGATGCCTGCAGCAGGTCCTCGGTCGCCTTGTGCTCCGGCGCGAGGACGAGAGGGGAGGTCGTGGCCTTCGGTGCGCTCGTGTAGACGATGCGCCCGACGCCGGCTGCGACCGCCGCGTCGATGGCGTTTCGGTGCTGCTCGACGCGCTGGCCGACCTCGCTGCCCGAGACGAGGAGCACGGCGTCGGCGCCGTCGAAGGCGGCGGTGAGGGACGCGGCATCCGTGTAGTCGATGCGCGCGGTGCGCACTCCGCGCTCGGCGAGGTCGGCGAGCTTCTCGACCGAGCGACCTCCGGCGACGATGGTGGCGGGTGCGACGCCGCGTGCGAGGAGGGATTCGACGGCGAGGCGTCCGAGGTGGCCGGTGGCTCCGGTGACGACGATGGTCATGATGAGGTCCTTTCCCGAGGGAGGAAGTCAGAGGTTGCGAACTGCGTACGGGGGTGCCAACGGAAGGCCGACGGGATTACTTCCCACCGTGCAGTACCCACTTTTTGGTAAGGTACCCACATGACGGTAAGTGACCCCCGGCTCGACGACCTGCCCGGCTACAGCGGCGGACGATTTCCGGCGGCGTGCAACAGCCGCACTGTTCTCGACCATGTGACGAGCAAGTGGGGCGTCCTCGTGCTGCTCACCCTCTCGGCCGGCAGCCTGCGCTGGGGCGAGCTCCGGCGCACCATCGAGGGCATCAGCGAGAAGATGCTGGCGCAGACCCTGCGCACGCTGGAGGCCGACGGCTTCGTGCTGCGCGAGGCCCAGGCCGTCATCCCGCCGCGCGTCGACTACAGCCTCACGGAGCGCGGACGCGAACTGGCCGACCGCCTCATTCCCCTGATGGGCTGGATCGCCGACAACGCCGACGAGATCGTGGACGGCGGGATGCGGCAACGCGCCTGAGCGGCATCCGGAAACAGAAAAGGCCCCGATTCACGGGGCCTTCATGTTGGTGGCGAGTGAGGGATTCGAACCCCCGAATGCTGAGCAGTCTGATTTACAGTCAGATCCCTTTGGCCGCTTGGGTAACTCGCCGAAGCGCACCCGACCACATGCAACCACATGACCGAAGACGCGTCATAAGGATACTCGGCAGATCGCCAGTCGTGAAATCGACGGATGCGGCGGGCCAGGCACCCACCAGACAGGGTCGACGCGCAGCTCGGCGGCCCGCACGGCGACTGCACGGCGACCGGCCCACCGACCGGCGCACCTACGGCGCGACGCCCCGCGCACGCCGGGCGCGTCGCGCGCCGATAGGATTCACGGGCAGACGAATCGAAGGGCACGTTCATGGCCGGCATCGAAGAGGTCGCCCGGCTGGCCGGGGTCTCCACAGCCACCGTCTCGCGCGCCCTCAGCGGCAACGCCCACGTCTCCCCTGCCACCCGCCTCAAGGTGGAGGCAGCGGCCCTGGAACTCGACTACGTGGTCTCCTCCAATGCCTCGAGCCTCGCATCCGGTCGCACCCGCAACATCGGCGTCGTCGTGCCGTTCCTCAACCGCTGGTTCTTCTCCTCGGTGCTCGAAGGAGCCCAGCAGTCCCTGCTGCGGCACGGCTACGACCTCACCCTCTACAACCTCTCGGGCGACGGCGACGAGCGCCACAGCGTGTTCGAGCACTTCCTGCTGCGCCAGCGGGTGGACGCCGTGATCGCCATCTCCCTCGAGCTCACCGAGAGCGAGGTCACGCGCCTGCACGCTCTGCGGAAGCCCCTCGTGGGCGTCGGCGGGCCCATCCCGGGCGTGCGCACCCTCACCGTCGACGACACCGCCGTCGCACGCCTGGCCACCGAGCACCTCATCGGACTCGGCCACACCCGCATCGCCCACATCGGCGGCACCCTCGAGTTCGACCTCGACTTCCACCTCCCCACGAACCGACGACTCGGCTACGAGCATGCGCTGACGGATGCCGGAGTCGAGATCGACCCGTCATTGTTCGCGCCGGCCGACTTCACCATCAAGGGCGGGTACCACGCGGCCAAGCAGCTGCTCGGGGTGCCGCACAACCGACCGACGGCCATCTTCGCCGCGTCGGACGAGATGGCCATGGGCTCGCTCCTCGCGGCCCGCGACCTCGGCCTGGTCGTGCCGCGCGACGTCTCGATCGTCGGCATCGACGACCACGACCTCTCGGACTTCTTCGGCCTCACCACGGTGGCGCAGTTCCCCCGGGGTCAGGGCGAGAAGGCCGCCGAGATGCTCATGGAGGAGCTGGCGCCGTCGCCGCTCGCCGAACTGCCGGCCACGACGCCGCTGCCGTTCGAGCTGAAGGTGCGCTCGAGCACGGCGCGTCCGCCGGCCTAGCGTTGATCGAGGAGCGCCGCCGCAGGCGACGCGTATCGAGATCACAGTCGGCCTGATCTCGATACGTGGCCGACTTCGTCGGGCACTACTCGATCAGCGGGAGTTTCGTCGGCACCACTCGATCAGCGGAAGGGACGGCTGGATCGGTAGGCTGGGAGCATGGCTGATTCCACGTTTGACATCGTTTCCAAGGTCGACAAGATGGAGGCGGAGAACGCCGTCAACCAGGCGCGTAAAGAGGTCGAGCAGCGCTACGACTTCAAGAACGTCGGCGCCTCGGTCGAATGGAGCGGCGAGAAGATCCTGCTGAAGGCCGCCACCGACGAGCGCGTCAAGGCCGTGCTCGAGGTCGTCGAGTCGAAGTTCATCAAGCGAGGCATCACGCTGCGCTCGCTCGACACCGGTGAGCCGTACCCCTCGGGCAAGGAGTTCCGCATCGAGATCGAGCTGAAGAACGGCATCGACAGCGAGAACGCCAAGAAGGTGTCCA
Organism: Orlajensenia leifsoniae; assembly: GCF_004570845.1. Taxonomy (GTDB): domain Bacteria; phylum Actinomycetota; class Actinomycetes; order Actinomycetales; family Microbacteriaceae; genus Orlajensenia; species Orlajensenia leifsoniae. The sequence goes on from NZ_SPQZ01000003.1 coordinate 53,878, forward strand.
AGATCATCCGCGACGAGGCGCCGAAGAGCGTCAAGAGCCAGATCCAGGGCGACGAGCTGCGCGTCTCCTCGAAGAGCCGCGACGACCTGCAGGCCACCATGGCCCTGCTCAAGGGCAAGGACCTCGACGTCGCCCTGCAGTTCGTCAACTTCCGCTGAGTCCGATGACGAATGCCGCAGCCGGCGCCAGCGCGCCCGGCGGCCGCCAGCCGGACGCAGGCCAGCCCGGCGCCGGCCAGCCGGGCGTCGACGTTCCCGACCGGCGCGGACGCACCGGGCTCGACAGGGCCGGCCTCGACCTCACCGGCAACCCGCGCGTGCGGGTGCGCGACGTGCGCCTGCTCACCTCGAACTGGTACGTGACCCGGGTCACCACCTTCGACTTCCAGCGCGGCGACGGCACCTGGTCGACCCAGGAGCGCGAGACCTACGACCGCGGCGACGGCGCCTGCATCCTGCTCTACGACCTGGAGACGCGCAGCGTCCTCCTCACCAGCCAGTTCCGCTATCCGGCCTACGTGAACGGACACCCCGACGGTGACCTCATCGAGGTCGTCGGCGGACTGCTCGACGACGATGACGCCGAGACCGCCATCCGCCGCGAGGCCGAGGAGGAGAGCGGGGTGCGCGTCGGCGCCGTCGAGCACGTCTTCGACGTCTACATGAGCCCGGGCTCCGTCACCGAGAAGCTGCACTTCTACGCGGCCCCCTACGACGCCGATCGCACTGCCGGCGGCGGGCTCGCCGATGAGGGCGAGGACATCACCGTGCTCGAGGTGCCCTTCGACGAGGCACTGGCGCGCATCGGCGACGACATCATCGACGCGAAGACCATCATGCTGCTGCAGTGGGCTGCGCTGCGCGGTCCGTTCGCCCGCTGAGCGGCGGCATCCGGCTGATCCCGCGGCATCCGTCAGCGCACCTGCCCGCGCGTAACCCCTCGCCCACCTATCCCCGCGCCATCTCGCGGGGATCTGCGCCAGTTGATGTGGCGCACAACCCCCGGAAACGGCGTGCGGGCCGGGGAAAGCCGCCGACGCCCGTTGACGCTCAGTTCGGCGCGTAGCCGCTCAGCCAGCGCGTGATCGCGGCCATCGCCGCTTCCCTCGCCGGCGGCGCCGACAGCATCACGTCATGCAGGGCGCCGGCGATGCGCGCGACGGTGACGGTGGAGCCCAGCCTGAGCGACCGGGCCGCGATGTCGTCGACGACCAGCACAGAGTCGCTCGAGCGCATGGCCGCCGACCAGCGGGGGGCGATGGTGGAGCGATCCGACATCATCGAGAGCACCGGCGCCTGGATGTCGAGCCCGGCCGCGACCCGCGCCTGCCCGGAGAAGATGGCGCTCAGCCACGCGGGGTGCACCGGGAAGCCGCGCACGGGGCGCCAGGCGTCGTCGTACTCCCACTCGCCGTCGCCGGCGGCCTTGGAGACGGCACGCGTGTAGAAGCCGAGGTCGACGTTGGGCATCGGCGCGAGCGGATTCAGCCGAGCCTCGGCTCGAGTGAGCGGCGCGATGGCCTGCCGGCCGAGGGCGCTGGCCTGGAACTCGAGCCAGGCGCTGTTGAGCACCACCCCTCGGGTGCGATGCGGATGCCGCGCCGCCCAGAGGCTCAGGGTCAGGCCTCCGGTCGAGTGGCCCATGAGCACGAGCGACCGCCCGCCGAGGTCGTCGTGCACGGAGTGGCCCATCGCGGCGAGCGCCGCCTCGATGTCCTCGTCGTACGTATTGAGGTCGGTCACGAAACCCGGCGTCTGGTGGGGACGCAGGCTGCGGCCGTACTTGCGCAGGTCGAGGGCGAAGAAGCGCGCGCCCTTCTCATGCCAGTAGTCCGCCACGTGGGTCTGGAAGAAGTAGTCCGACCAGCCGTGCACGTAGAGCACGTCGATGCCGTGAGCCGGCCCGTGCCCGGGCAGTTCCAGGGGCAGGCCGCGTCGGCGCACCAGGGTGGCGACGACCTCGCCCTCGGAGTCGTCGGCGAGCGGCAGAGTGAGCTGCTCGTATCCGCGACCCAGCACATCCGGCTGCCATCCGTGCGATCTGACCACCCCTTCACTCTAGGAGGGCAGGAACTCCAGGAGGGGCGCCTCCCCGTCGTGCCGCGCCCCGACAGTAGAGTTCCCTCACGAGCGAAGGAGCACGCATGATCGACCGCGCCCGACTGGCGACCCTCACCGAGCGCGAGGCGTCGGTGTTCGCCGAGCGCAACCCGAAGTCGGCTGCCGCCTACGCCGAGGCCGGGCATCTGTTCGGTCGCGTGCCCATGACGTGGATGAACAAGAAGGCGGGCGCGTTCCCGCTCTACGTCGAGAGCGCACGCGGCAACCGCGTGGTCGACCTCGACGGCAACGAGTACCTCGACTTCGCCCTCGGCGACACGGGCGCCATGGCGGGCCACTCCCCTGCTCCTGTCGTCGACGCCGTCGGCCGCCGCATCTACGAGCAGGGCGGCATGACCATGATGATGCCGACGACGGATGCCGAGTGGGTCGGCGCCGAGCTCTCCCGCCGGTTCGGCATGGACGCCTGGAGCTTCGCTCTGACGGCGACGGATGCCAACCGCTGGGCCATCCGCCTCGTGCGGGCCATCACCGGCCGCAGCAAGATCCTGTTCCACTCCTACTGCTACCACGGCAGCGTCGACGAGTCGCTGATCGTCGTCGGTCCCGACGGCAAGGGCATGGACCGGCCGGGCAACGTCGGAGCTCCGGTCAAGGTCACGAAGACCAGCCGCGTCGCCGAGTTCAACGACATCGAGGGCCTCGAGAGGCAGTTGGCCCACGGCGACGTCGCCGCCGTGCTCATCGAACCGGCGCTCACCAACATCGGCATCGTACTTCCCGAGCCCGGCTACCACGACGCCGTTCGGCGCCTCACCCGAGAGCACGGCGCGCTGCTCATCATCGACGAGACGCACACCTTCTCGGCCGGGCCCGGCGGGGCCACCCAGGCGTGGGCCCTCGAGCCCGACGTCGTCGTCATCGGCAAGGCCATCGGCGGCGGCATCCCGAGCGGCGCCTACGGTCTCTCAGCCGAGCTCGCCGAGCGCATCCTGAACCGCACCGACCTCGACATCGTCGACATGGGCGGGGTCGGCGGCACCCTGGCCGGATCCCCGCTCTCGGTCGCAGCGATGCGCGCCACTCTCGAGGAGGTGCTGACGGATGCCGCCTTCGAGACCATGATCGCGACCGCGACGGCCTTCACCGACGGCGTACGCGAGATCATCGCTGAGTTCGAGCTGCCGTGGTCGATCAACCAGCTGGGGGCGCGGGCCGAGTACCGCTTCGCGACGCCGTATCCGACGAACGGAACGGATGCAGCAGCCGCCGCCGACCCCGAGCTGGAGGACTACCTCCACCTGGCCCTGGCGAACCGCGGCATCCTGCTCACGCCGTTCCACAACATGGCCCTCATGTGCCCGACGACGTCGCTCGACGACGTGGCAGCGCACCACGCGGCTCTGCGCGAGGTCGTGGCGGAGCTGGTCGCCTGAGCCCGCTCGCAGACGCAGCGACGACGTCGCCGCCGAAGCGGAGGGACCGGGGCGGAATCGCGCTTCGGCGCGCTCGCTTCGCTCCCGTGCCTCTGCGAGCGGGTCAGCGCAGCGTCAGCCGCGCGAGATCTGCACCATCTCGTCGCGCGGAACGACCTTGATGCGCACGCGACCCTCGGCCTCGCCGAGCGCCTTCTCGTGCTCGTCGAGGTTGTGCCAGCCGTCGAGGTCCGTGTAGGCGATGCCACGCTCGTCGAGCAGTGCGACGATCGACTCCTCCGACGGCGACTCGGGGCTCCACCAGTTGCCCAGGTCGTTGATCAGGTGCTTGATCGTCTCCATCGCGTCCGACTTGGTGTGGCCGATGAGGCCGACGGGGCCGCGCTTGATCCAGCCCGTGGCGTAGACGCCGTACATCTGGCGCGACTGGCCCGACTCGGCGTCCTTCACGAGCACCTGGCCCTCGTGGTTGGGGATCACCCCGCGCTTCTTGTCGAACGGAACGCCGGGCAACGGCGAGCCGAAGTAGCCGACGGCGCGGTAGAGCGCCTGGATCGGCAACTCCCGCACCTCACCGGTTCCGACCACGCCACCCTCTCCATCCGGCGCCGTGCGCTCGAAACGGATGGCGCCCACCCGGCCCGTGCCGTCGTCGACGAGTTCGAGCGGCTTGGCGAAGAAGTGCAGGTGCAGTCGGCGGGACGCCTGGCCGACCTCGCGCTGGCGCCACTGCTGCAGGGTCTTGTCGATCACGAAGACCTGCTTGTTGCCGCTCACGGCGGCGCGGGCCGCGTCGTCGTAGTCGAAGTCCTCGTCGTGCACGATCATGTCGACATCGCGCAGTTCGCCGAGCTCGCGCAGTTCGAGCGGGGTGAACTTGACGGATGTCGGGCCGCGACGGCCGAACACGTGAACGTCGGTGACCGGAGAAGCGGCGAGGCCGGCCCGCACGTTCTCGGGGATCTCGGTGGGCATCAGGTCCTCGACGTGCTTCGCGAGCATGCGAGCGACGTCGAGCGCGACGTTGCCGTTGCCGATCACGGCGACGGACTCCGCATCGAGCGGCCACTCGCGCGGGTAGTCGGGGTGGCCGTCGAACCAGCTGACGAACTCGGCTGCACCATAGGAGCCCTCGAGCTCGACGCCGGGAACCGCCAGATCGGCGTCGCGCACGGCACCCGTGGCGAAGATGACGGCGTTGTAGTGCTTCTTGAGGTCGTCGAGGGTGATGTCCTCGCCGAACCGCACATTGCCGAAGATGCGGATGTCACCGCGGTCGAGCACCTCGCGCAGTGCGTTGATGATGCCCTTGATGCGCGGGTGGTCGGGAGCGACGCCGTAGCGCACGAGCCCGTAGGGCGCGGGCAGGTGATCGAACAGGTCGATCGAGACGTCGAAGTTCCGTTCAGCTTTCAGCAGGATGTCGGCTGCGTAGATTCCGGCAGGGCCGGCGCCGACGATGGCGAGGCGGAGCTTGGTCATCGTGAGGGGACGTTCCTAACTGCTGCGTTCGACGATCGTGTCGGCGAAACGGATGAGCGCTTTCTTGACGGGGCCGTTGGGCAGGGTGTCGAGGCCGGCGACGGCCTCGCGTGCCCAGCGGTGGGCTTCGGCGAGGGTCGCCGCCGTTGCGGGGTGTTCGCGGAGCTCGGCGACGAGGGCGTCGGCTGCGGCCTCGTCGACATCGAGCAGGCCGATGACGCCGGCCTCGAGACGGAGGAGGAGGTCTGCGGATGCCGCATCCGTCACCGCTGCCTCGCGCAGACGGAGCAACGGGAGGGTGACGACGCCGGCGCGCAGGTCGGTTCCCGGGACCTTGCCCGTCTCCTCGGGCTGCGGCGACAGGTCGATGACGTCGTCGATGAGCTGGAAGGCGATGCCGATGCGCTCGCCGTACTCGATGATGGGCTGCTCGTACTCGCTCGCGGCGTTCGAGAATATGACGCCGGACTGGGCGGCGAGGGCGATGAGCGAGCCGGTCTTGTCGGCGAGCACGCGGATGTAGTGGTCGACCGGATCCTCGCCGTCGGCCGGGCCGACGGTCTCGTGCAGTTGACCGAGCACGAGCCGCTCGAAGGTCGTGGCCTGCAGACGGATGGCGCCCTCGCCGAGGCCGGCCATCAGCTGGCTGGCACGGGCGAACAGCAGGTCTCCGGCGAGGATGGCGACGGAGTTGCCCCACACCGTCTGCGCGCTCGGAACACCGCGGCGCTTGTCGGAGTCGTCCATCACGTCGTCGTGGTAGAGCGAGGCGAGATGGGTGATCTCGATGGCCGTTGCCGCCGTGATCACGTCGCGGTTGATGCCGTCGCCGAGGTGGGCCGTGAGCAGGGTGAGCATGGGTCTCACGCGCTTGCCGCCGGCGTTCAGCAGGTAGCGCGTCGTGACGTCGGCGATCTCGTCGGCGAATGCGACCTGCTCGCGCAGGCGCTCCTCGATCTCGTCGAGTCCGGCCTCGAGGGACCGGAAGAAGTCGCGGTCTGCTGGGGTGGCGCGCAGTCTGTCGCTCAGGCCCAACTGTGAGGCAAGCGCACTGCCGCGGCGCACGCTACGGGAAATCACACCCTCAGCCTACCGAGTGCGGCTGAGGGTTCGCGCCGAGCCTGCGGTCGACCTCCACCGTTCGATCAGAGGGCGAGGGGCTTGGTACCGCGGTGCAGCGCGACGACGCCGGCCGTGAGGTTGCGGTGCGCGACGTCGGTGTACCCGGCGGCGCGCAGCCAGCCACTCAGGGTGGGCTGGTCGGGCCAGTCGTTGATCGACTCGTTGAGGTAGTCGTAGGCGGAGTCGTTCGAGCTCGACAGCTTCACCAGCGGCGGCATCACGTAGCGCTGGTAGACGCCGTAGCCGAACCGCACGAAGCCGAGTGGAGGGGTAGAGAACTCGCAGATAACGAGGCGGCCGCCCGGCTTGGTCACCCTGAAGAACTCGGCGAGCGCCTTCTGCGGCTCGACGACGTTGCGCAGTCCGAAGGAGATGGTGACGGCGTCGAAGGAGGCGTCGTCGAACGGCAGCTTCGTGGCATCCGCCTCGACGAAGACGATGTTGGTCGCTCCGGCCTGGCGGCGGCGTCCGACCTCGATCATGCCCGGGGAGAAATCGGCTGCGGTCACCCAGGCGCCGCTCGCGGCGAGGGAGGCGCTGGAGGTTCCCGTACCGGCGGCGACGTCGAGCACCGATTCGCCGCGAACCGGTGCGACCGCACGGGTCGTGGCCCGGCGCCAGAGTGCGGCGTTGCCCATCGACAGCACCGTGTTGGTGCGGTCGTAGCTCGCGGCGACGTCGTCGAACATGGCGGAGACCTGCTCGGGCTGCTTGCGAAGATCGGCGCGCGTCATGTCTCGAGTTTAGGCGGCAGGCGATCCGTTCCGTCCCGCGCTGCGAACACCCTGACAGCGGGAACAGGATGCGTCTGCATGCGGTTACCGCTGACGACCCCAGTACGACGACGAAAGGCAACTCATGAAGAAGGCCATCTGGAACGGTGCGGTTCTCGCGGAGTCCGACGAGACCATCGAGGTCGAAGGGAACCAGTACTTCCCGGCTGCCGCCCTCGACCCGCAGTACTTCAGCGCCAGCGAGCGCCACACCGTGTGCTCCTGGAAGGGAACCGCCAGCTACTTCCACGTGACCGTCGACGGCACGCAGAACGCCGATGCCGCCTGGACCTACCCCGCGCCGCTTCCCGCCGCCGAGAACATCACCGACTACGTGGCCTTCTGGCGCGGGGTCGAGGTCGTCGACGCGTGACTTTCGCAACCGCTCGCCGAGAGCCGAGCGAAGCGACCGCTCGAAGCGCGCGCAGCTGGCGCTTCGGCCGCGGACTTCGTCCGGGCCTCAGCGAGCGGTGAGCGACGCGTAGGCTGAGATGGTGACGGCGACGGAGTCCCGGGTGCGGGCATTGCGAATCGAGACGACCCCCGTCGACGGCATCCGCTCGCTCCTCTTCTTCGCGGAGCAGCGCTCCCCGTTGCTCTGGATGCGCCGCGGCGAGGGCTTCGCCGGTGCCGGAGAGGCCCTGCGCCTCGAGTTCAGCGGCCCGACTCGGTTCACGGATGCCGCTGCCGCCTGGGCCGAGGTCGCCGGCCTCGCGCAGGTGCACGACTCCGTCGGCCTGCCGGGAACCGGTCTCGTCGCCTTCGGCACCTTCGGTTTCGCCGACGACTCGAGCGCCACCAGCGTGCTCATCGTGCCGGAGATCATCGTGGGCCGGCGCGGCTCCCACTCGTGGGTGACGCGGGTGTCCGCGGTGGACGCTGCAGACGGATCAGACGCATCAGCCCGCGCCGACGATCCCGTTGCCACGGCCTTCGGCGACGACTACAGGGTGACCTTCCGACCCGGCGAGCTGCCGCCGGCCGCCTTCATGGAGGCCGTCGCATCCGCTGTTCGGCATATCTCGGCATCCGACGCCCGCAAGGTGGTGCTCGCCCGCGATCTGGTCGGCACGGTGCCTTCGGGCAGCGACCTGCGCCGGGTTCTGGCCGAGCTCGCGCTCGGCTACCCGGACTGCTGGACGTTCTCGGTCGACGGCATGCTGGGATCGAGCCCGGAGACCCTGGTGCGCTCGGAGGCCGGCACGGTCTCGGCCCGCGTGCTCGCGGGCACGGCTCCGCGTGGTCGCGACGCCGTGACCGACGAGAACGTCGCGGCCAGCCTGTCGCGATCGCAGAAGGACCTCGCAGAGCACGGCTTCGCGGTGCAGAGCGTGCTCGCCACCCTCGGACCGCACACCACGCGCCTGCAGAACTCGCAGCCGTTCACCCTGCAGCTGCCCAACCTCTGGCACTTGGCGACGGACGTCGAGGGGGTGCTGCACGACGGCTCGACATCACTCGACCTGGTCGCCGCGATGCATCCGACAGCGGCTGTCGCGGGCACGCCGACGGATGCCGCCCTGACGATCATCCGCGAGCTCGAGCCCTTCGACCGCGGTCGCTACGCCGGGCCCGTGGGCTGGATCGACGCCCACGGCGACGGCGAGTGGGCCATCGCCCTGCGCTGCGCCCAGGTGGACGCCGATGACAGCGTTCGGGCATATGCCGGATGCGGCATAGTCGCCGACAGCGTGCCGGCCGAGGAGCTGGCGGAGTCGCGCATCAAGTTCCGGCCGATCGTCGAAGTGTTCGCCTGACCCGCTCGCTGAGGGCCGAACTCAGCGGGCACTCCCCTCAGCTGGCCGCCAGCCGCGCCTTCTCGTGCTCGACGTCGTACTCGGGCTTCGGCCACTGCGGGTCGATCGACTGCAGCGCGTCGATGAGCAGGTGCTGCACCGCCAGGCGGGCGTACCACTTGCGGTTGGCCGGAACGACGTACCAGGGAGCATCCGTCGTCGACGTCTCGTCGAACACGCGCTGGTATGCGGCCTGGTAGTCGTTCCAGAGCAGCCTCTCCGTCACGTCGCCGGGGTTGTACTTCCAGTGCTTGTCGGGACGCTCGAGGCGGGCTGCTAGCCGTTCCTTCTGCTCGTCCGAGCTGATGTGCAGCATCACCTTCACGATGACGGTGCCGTTCGCGACCAGCTCCTCCTCGAACGCGACGATGTCGTGGAAGCGCTGGGCGATCACGTCGTCGGGGGCGAGCTTGCGCACGGAGCCGATGAGCACGTCCTCGTAGTGCGAGCGGTCGAAGACTCCGATCTGTCCGGCGCGCGGCACCTCCCGGTGCACCCTCCAGAGGAAGTCGTGCGCCAGCTCCTCCTCGGTCGGCGCCTTGAAGGCATGCAGGTGCACACCGCCCGGGTCGACGGCGCCCACGACGTGCTTCACAATGCCGCCCTTGCCCGCGGTGTCCATCGCCTGCAGCACCAGCAGAACCGATCGCGTGCCGCCGACAGTGCTGTCGGCGAAGAACTTCTCCTGCAGGGTGGCGAGCACCTCTGCGCCCTCGGCGAGCGCTCCGACGGCGTCGCGCTTGCGCCCGGCGTAGCCCGGGGTGGCGTCAGGATCGGCGTCGGCGAGCAGGAACCCCGGCTCGACACGCAGCAGCGGCGCGGGATCCTCGCGCCAGAAGGTCTCGAATTCGGCCAACGGATGCCTCCCTGCGTCGCGGATTCCCCCATCCTGCCCTACGGGCGAGGGACTTCCCAGTGGTTCGACCGCGGACTCCGCCCGGGCCGCAGCGAGCGTGAAGGGCGTCAGCGCGGCAGCGGGACCTCGAGGATGGTGGGACCCGTGACGGGCGCTGTGAGCGCATCCGTCAGTCGCCCCTGGTTCTCGGCGCGCCGGTACTCCCAGCCGTACGCTGCCGCCAGGGCCGAGAGGTCGGCGGACTGGGGGGTGTAGAGCACGCGGTCGAAGGCATCGCGAGGAGCGCTGGCGGCGACCTCCAGGGTGTCGAAGATGGTGCCGCCGCCGTCGTTGCCGACCACGAGCAGCACTCGAGGGCGCACCTCTCCGGTCCCGATGAGCAGCGAACCGGCATCGTGCAGCAGCGTGAGATCGCCGAGCAGCACTCTGGTGACCCCGGGCGCTCCGCCGGCCTGACTGGCGACGGCGATGCCGAGAGCTGTGGAGACGGTGCCGTCGATTCCGGCGAGACCGCGGTTGGAGTGCACCCTGATGCGCTTTCCGGGCACGGCGCGGTCTGCGTCGCGGATGAGGCGCGACGCGCCGAACATCAACCTGTCGTGCGGCCAGGTGGCGCTCCACAGCGCCTCCACGAGCATCCGCCTGTCGATGGCCTTCTTCACGGCCGCGAGCTCCACCTTGAGGAACTCGCGCCGGGCGTCCACTCCCGAACCGAGCGGCACGAGCGAGTCGGTGCCGGCCTCGATCGCCGCGTCGCGCAGCGCCCGGCTCGTGGCCACCCAGCGTCCGATCCAGCGGCGCTCGTCGGTGGTCTGCTCGTGGGCCTCGACGCGCACGGCCGGGGCGAAGACCGCACTGTGGCCGGGGTCGTAGCCCTCGGCAGCGGTCGGGTTGACGACGATGGTCGCGACGCCCTCCCTCCTGAGCAGGGCGGGCACCTCCCGACTGAGCGTCGGATGCCCGAACACGACGGCGCGCTCGACGCGACCTCCGAAGTCCTCGTCGGCGAGCAACTCGCGGTACGACACGACGAGTTGAGGCCCGAAGCGCGCGCCGCTCGACAGCTCGGCGAGCAGCGGCCAGCCGCCGGCCCGCGCCACGGCCTCGGCCTGCTCCCCCGCTCCGTGCCCGGCGATGATGACGGTGCGCGGTCCCTGACTCAGGACGAGGGCGTCGGATGCGGCATCCGGGACGACGGCGGCATCCGGCGCGGGCGCGGGCGCGGGTGCATCCACCGCGGGCGCGTGGGTCGTTGCGCCTTCGGAACGCGGCGCGCCCGACGACAGCGGCTCGCGGTACTGCAGGTTGAGGTGGACGGGGCCCGGATTCGATGCATCCGTCGCCGCAGCGATCGCCCGGGCGGCGAGCGACGAGACGGCGGCAACGTCACCGGCACCGACCGGTGCGTCGACGTCGGCCTCGAGCCGAACCGCTCCCCCGAACATCCCGGGCTGCACCGTCGTCTGGTTCGCCCTGATCCCGCGCAGTTCGACGGGCCGATCGGCGCTCAGCACGACGAGCGGAACCCGGGAGTGATGAGCCTCGAGAACGGCAGGGTGCAGGTTGGCGACGGCCGTGCCCGACGTGGTCACGACCAGGGCCGGCACACCCGTCTCGATGCCCAGGCCGAGCGCGAGGAAGCCGGCGCCACGCTCGTCGAGGCGCACGTGCAACCGCAACACCCCGGCATCGGCCAGCGCCGCTGCGGCGAGCGCCAGGGCCTGGGAGCGTGATCCGGGGCAGACGACGACGTCGAGCACGCCGAGGCGCGCGAACGATTCGAGCAGCGCGAACGCCGCATCAGACGCTGGGCTCTCGCTGACGGGTGCTGGAGCCTCAGGCATCCGCGCGGCCGGGCTTGTCGCCGTCGGTGCGGTGGTCGGGGTCGACGTCGGTCTCGGGATCTTCAGCCTCGGCGCGAGCGTCGAGGTCGGCGAGCTCCTGCTCCATCCGGCGGATGCGCTCCTCCTGAGCGGCGTCGCGCTTCAGGCGACCGAGGAATTCGGGGTCGTCGTCGGGGGCGACGGTGCGAGCACCACCGCGCGCGCTCTTGGCACGACGACCACGGCCGACGAGGAACCAGAGCGCTCCACCGACGAGCGGCACGAGGATGATGACGAGCAGCCACACGCCCTTGGGCAGCCCTCGAACGCGGCGGCGGTCGAACAGTGCGCAGTCGATGATCGAATAGATCATGAACACGACGGCCGCCACAACGAGGCCGACGAGCAAACGAGTCATGGGGCAAGTCTAGGCATCATTCCTGCACGATCCCGGGGACTGCAGAACTCCGTCGCGACAGGGGGCACCCAGCCGCCGATCGTAGACTTGAGAGGTGAAGGCTTCCTCCTGGGTGACGTACACCGTTCTGCGACTGCTCGCGTTCTTCGTGCCGTTCGCGGTGCTGATGCTCGTGAACGTGCCGTGGTACGTCTCCGCCATCGTCGCCGCCCTGTTCGGGCTGGCGTTCTCCTACATCTTCCTGCGCCGTCCGCGCGAGAAGGTGGCCACGTCGATCTACGAATCCCGCCACCGTGACAAGCCGCTGGTGAACGCCGACGACGAGAGCGAAGACGCCGCCATCGATGACGCCTCGACGACGGATGCCGCCCCTGGAGCCCCAGCTGCAGGTTACGGCTCGGCATCCGTCAGCTCGCAGAAGGCCACGAGTGACGCCGGCGGCTCAGAGGGCGAACGCCAGTCCTAGTCCGATGCCCATCAGCAGCCCGGTGAAGCTGGTCAGCTGCAGGGCGAGGATGAGCTCGGGCGCGGTCTTCGCCGTGATGGTGATGAGGCAGGCCGGCAGCGCCAGGAGCAGGGCGAACAGCACCAGCCACGCGAGCGGGTAGAGCAGCGCCAGGAACGCCACGATCACGAACGGCGCCAGCAGGAAGACGCAGAACAGCGCCTTCGCCCAGCGTGCGCCGATCAGGACGGCGAGGGTGCGCTTGCCCGCGACCTTGTCCTGGGCGATGTCGCGGATGTTGTTGACCATGAGCACGGCGCAGGCGACCAGCCCGAGGGCGACGCCGGCGAGCCAGCTCTCGAGGTTCACGTCGAGCACCTGAACGAAGGTGCTGCCGGCCGTGGCCACGAGTCCGAAGAAGATGAAGACGACGAGCTCGCCCAGCCCGAAGTACCCGTACGGACGCTTGCCGCCGGTGTAGAACCAGGCCGCGACGATGGCCACGGCCCCCACGGCGAGCAACCACCACTGCTGGCTGGCGATCACGAGCAGCAGGCCGGCGACGGCCGCCAGCCCGAAGAACACCAGCGCGACGGTGAGCACGCGCTTCGGGGCGACGGCGCCCGACGCGGTGAGGCGGGCGGGTCCGACGCGATGCGCATCCGTTCCCCTGATGCCGTCGGAGTAGTCGTTGGCGTAGTTCACGCCGATCTGGAGGCAGAGGGCCACCACGAGGCAGAGGAGCGCCCGCACCCAGTGCACGACCTCCGGGTCCGTGAGCACCACGGCGGCACCGGTGCCGGCCGCGACGGGGCCGACGGCCAGCGTCAGCGTGCGCAGGCGCGCTCCGGACACCCAGTCGCCGAAGGTGACCCGGCCGAGCGGATGCTCCACCCCGGCGGCGCGCTTGGCCGGGTTGCCGCTGCGGGCCGGGTTCGTGCGGGCTGCGCCGCTGTTCTGCTGGGTCTGTCGTGATGTCTGGGCCACGAGGTGCATCCTAAAGGCTGGAGCTATGCGCGGTACTGCGCCGTGAGTAGCGCGGCGATGGTGCGGCGATCGGGCTTGCCCGAGGCGAGAAGGGGCAGCACGTCGAACTCCCGCAGCACTGCAGGGCGTGCAGCGACGCCGAGAATTCCTCCGACGTGCGCGCGGATGTCGTCGAGCTGCGGATGCCGCTGCCCGTCCCGCGCGCCCGGCAGGGCGATCGCCGGAACCTCTCCCCACTGCGGATGCCGCACGCCGACCACGACGGCGTCCTCGAGTCCGGGCAGCGCACGCACGGCACGCTCCACGGCGTCGAGCGACACCTTCACGCCGCCCGAGATGATGACGTTGTCGGCGCGGCCGAGCACGCGGAGCCTGCCGTCCGGGGCCAGCTCGCCGAGGTCGCCGGTGCGATACCACCGGCATCCGTCGCGCTCGACGAAGGCAGCGGCGGTGCGCTCCTCGGCATCGAGGTAGCCCCACGCGAGGGTGGGACCGGCGAGCTCGACGAGGCCGTCGCGCACGGCGATCTGCGTCGACCCGATCGGCACGCCGTCGTAGACGCAGCCTCCAGCGGTCTCGCTCGATCCATAGGTGCGGGTCACGGCCAGGCCGAGCGCGGCGGCGCGATCGAGCAGGGCCGGGGGCGACGCCTGTCCGCCGAGCAGGATGCGGGTGAAGCGGCGGGCCGCCGAGAGCACGGCATCGTCGTGCTCGGCGGCATCGACGATGCGCGCCAGCTGCGCCGGCACCAGGGACGTGAAGTGCAGGTCGGCGGTGAGGCGTGACGCGGCATCCGTGAACGCCCCGGCATCGAAGTGCGCGGCGTCGAGCAGCACCGGCGTGGTGCCCGCGGCGATCGAGCGCACGAGCACGTTGGCGCCGGCGATGTAGTGCGCGGGCAGGGCGAGCAGCCACTGGCCCGATCCCCCGATGGCGGCGGCGGATGCCGCGGCCGAGGCGAGCAGGGCTTCGGCGCCCAGCGCCACACGCTTGGGGCGACCGGTCGAGCCGCTGGTCTGCACCACGAGCGCGACCTCGTCGGGCACGTTCGGCGCCTGCCCGAGGTCCGCCGCGACGAGCGCGTCGTCGGCGGGTGCGACCGGGAACACGGCAGGACCCGAGCCGTCGAGGGCTGCGCGCAGACGCTGGAGAACGGCATCCGCGTTCCCGCCATCGACGAGGGCGAGCGGCCTGGTCACCTCAGAACTGCCAGGGGAACGGCGACCAGTCCGGCTCGCGCTTCTCGAGGAAGGAGTCGCGCCCCTCGACGGCCTCGTCGGTTCCGTAGGCGAGGCGGGTGGCCTCGCCGGCGAACACCTGCTGGCCCACGAGCCCGTCGTCGACGGCGTTGAAGGCGAACTTGAGCATGCGGATGGCCGTCGGGGACTTCGTGAGGATCTCGCGGGCCCACTCGATGGCCGTCGACTCGAGCTCGGCGTGCGGTACGACGGCGTTCACGGCGCCCATCTCGTAGGCGCGGTCAGCCGAGTACTCGCGGGCGAGGAAGAACACCTCACGGGCGTTCTTCTGGCCGATCTGTCGCGCGAAGTAGGCGCTGCCGTAGCCGGCGTCGAACGACCCGACGTCGGCGTCCGTCTGCTTGAAGCGCGCCTGCTCGCGGCTGGCGATGGTGAGATCGCAGACCACGTGCAGCGAGTGCCCGCCGCCGGCCGCCCAGCCGGGAACGACCGCGATGACCACCTTCGGCATGAAGCGGATGAGGCGCTGCACCTCGAGGATGTGCAGGCGGCCGGAGCGCGCGGCGTCGATGCCCGTTGCAGACTCTCCGTCTGCGTACTTGTACCCGTCACGGCCCCGGATGCGCTGGTCGCCGCCCGAGCAGAACGCCCAGCCCCCATCCTTGGGGCTGGGTCCGTTGCCCGTGAGCAGCACGACGCCGATGCGCGGATTGGTGCGGGCGTCCTCGAGGGCCGCGTAGAGCTCGTCGACGGTGTGCGGCCTGAAGGCGTTCCGCACCTCGGGCCGGTTGAACGCGACGCGGGCGATGCGACCGTCGGTGCTGTGGTGGTACGTGATGTCGGTGAGGCCGTCGTAGCCGGGAACATCCGTCCACTGGCTCGAATCGAAGATCTCGGACACCGCTGCCGGCTGCTGGCTCATGCCTCCAGCCTATTCGGCGGTGCCGGAGGAGGGCGCGGAGCGTCGTGAGGTGCAACGATGGGGAGGTGCCACTGCCGCCGCTCGTCGAACTGCTGTCCTCCGCTCGTGTCGTCGCGCTTCCGCTGCGCACCAGGTTCCGTGGGATCGAGGTGCGCGAGGCCATGTTGTTCGAGGGCCCGGCGGGTTGGACCGAGTTCTCCCCCTTCGTCGAGTACGACGATGCCGAGGCCGCGAGCTGGCTGAGCGCCGCCATCGACTTCGGCTGGCGCGAGCTTCCGGTGCCGCTGCGCACCCGCATCCCCGTGAACGCGACGATTCCCGGGGTGGCCGCAGACGAGGTGGCCGGCATTCTCGCCCGCTACCCCGGATGCCGCACCGCCAAGGTCAAGGTCGCCGGCGGCGACGTGTCGCTCACCGACGATGTCGCCCGTGTCGCCGCCGTGCGCGAGGCGCTCGGACCCGAGGGCCGCATCCGTGTCGACGCGAACGGCAACTGGAACGTCGACGAGGCCGAGCACGCGGCTCACGCTCTCGAGCCCTTCGACCTGGAGTACATCGAGCAGCCCTGCGCCACGGTCGAGGAGCTCGTCGAGCTGCGTCGCCGTGTGCGCTACATGAGCATCCCCGTGGCCGCTGATGAGAGCGTGCGCCGCGCCGAGGACCCGCTGGCCGTGGCCGAGGCCGGAGCGGCCGACCTGCTCGTGATCAAGGCCCAACCCCTCGGCGGGATCAAGACCGCGCTCCAGATCGTGGGGCGCGCGGGGCTGCCCGTGGTGGTCTCGAGCGCCATCGACACCAGCGTGGGTCTGTCGATGGGCGCCTTCCTCGCCGCGAGCATTCCCGAATTGGAATACGACTGCGGTCTGGGCACGGCCGAGCTGTTGGCCGCCGACGTCACGACCGAGCCGTTGTCGGTGACGGATGGCGCCATCGATGTGCGGCGGGTGGTCCCGGATGCCGCCCTCCTCGACCAGCACGCGGCTTCACCCGAGCGCCGCGACTGGTGGCTGGCGCGGCTGAAGGCCGTGTACGCGTACCTGTAGCGGCCCTTCGCCCGCAGAGGCACGGGAGCGCAGCGAGCGCGCCGAAGCGCACCACCCGGTTCCCCTCCCGCTGGTCGAGTAGTGCCCGAGCGCAGCGAGGACACGTATCGAGACCACCCTTCGGGTACGGGTGATCTCGATACGCCGGCTCGCTCCGCTCGCGGGCTACTCGATCATCGAAGACGCTTCGACCGCGGACTCCGTCCGGGCCTCAGCGAGCGGTTCCGTCACCTACCAGAGCAGCACCGGCAGCGGGATCGACCGCGAGCTCTCGTACGGCGCCACACCTGCGAACGTGGTGCGGATGAGGTGCAGCCCCTTGCCGAGCTTCGGCAGCTTCACGTCGATGCGGCCCTTGTCGCCGGCCTTCAGCGTCTCGGTCGCGATCACCTTGCCGTTGTCGGTCACGGTGATCGTGCCCACCGGGTTGCTCCGATCGGCGGCGATCACCTTGCCGACCACCTTCACGGCGCTCCCCGCCTTCGCGAGCAGCTTGTTGGGCGCCGCGAGCACCGTCGTCTTGACCGGAGCCGGAGCCTGGTCGTCGAGCAGCACGGCCACCGAGCGGCCCGGAATCGTCACCGACCCTGCCGCCTTGTTCCACGTCGTCTGCTTGACCACGGCGTCGGCTCCGGATGCCTGCACCGAGGACAGCGCGTAGTTCCGGCCCTTCAGCGAGGGCAGCGCCTGGGTCGCGGCATCCGGAGACGCGTTGAACACCACGAGGGCGCCGTCGAGCTCGGGGTCGGCATCCGGACCCACCAGGTCGTCGATGCTCATCGCGATGACGCCGGGCACGGCCGCCGGACCGCTGCCCGGGAACGACACCTTCTGGTCGATGAGCTCAGCGGAGCCCAGTCGCAGCAGGTCGACGTCGGAGCGCAACCGCAGCAGATCGAGCGCCTGCGCCTCGGCGGCGGCGATGTCGGCCGCGGCCGGCTTCAGCGCCGGGTCGGCGAGCAGCGGCGCCATGATCGGCCACTTGTCCTCGTTGTCGGCGGCCGGCGGGAGGCCGGAGCCGAACGTCGACGTCTGTCCGGTCCAGTCGATGCGGTTGAACCAGTCGCCGGAGTTGAAGCTGTTGCGGTCGAGGGACTTCGAGCGCAGCAGTTCGGTGCCCGCGTGCCAGAACGAGGGCGCCTGCGACAGAGTGGCCGTGGCCAGCGACAGCGTGTTCATGCGGATGCGGTCGGCCATCGGGGTGTCCGTCGGCAGCTTCAAGACGCCGAGGTCGTAGAGCGTCTCGTTGTCGTGGGCGTCGAGGTAGTTGATCGTCTCGGCCGGCTCATCGGAGTAGCCGGCGGGCTGCCCGTTGTAGTCGAGCGCGTCGCCGCGCTTGACCGTGCCGTCGGCGGTCTCGAACTCGTAGCCGCGCAGGTTGCCGGCGAGCCCGAGCTTCACCAGGTCGGTCTGGCGGGCGAGCGCCGCTGCAGCCTCCTCGGGCGTGCCGTTGATGACGTTGCCGTTGGAGTCTGTCGACAGCCCCGTGCCGTAGCCCTGCGCGTAGGTCGTGCTGGCGTCGACGGGGCTGCCGCCGTGCACGGCATCGCGCAGCCTGTCGTTGAAGGTGCCGATGCCCGTGCCGCCGAGCTGACCCTGAGTGGCCTGCTCGAACAGAGCGTTGTCGGCCACCTCGCCGAAGTTCCACCCCTCGCCGTACAGGTAGACGGCCTGGCCGTCCACTCCGTCCGCGGCCAGCGTCAGCTCATCGAGGGCCGCTCGCACGGCCAGCATGTTGGCCTTGGAGTGGTGTCCCATCAGGTCGAACCTGAAGCCGTCGACCTTGTACTCCTTCGCCCAGAGGACGACCGAGTCGACCATGAGCTTCTCGGCTGCCGCGTGCTCGGTGGCCACGTTCTGGCAGCAGGTGGAGGTCTCGACATTGCCGACGGCGTTCAGCCGCTGGTAGTAGCCGGGCACGACGCGGTCGAGCACGCTGCGCTGACCCTGACCGCTCTCGGCCGTGTGGTTGTACACCTCGTCGAGCACGACCTGCAGGCCGGTGGCGTGCAGGGCACCGACCATCTCGCGGAACTCCTCCACCCGTGCCCCGCCGTTCGGGTCGACGGCGTAGGAGCCCTCCGGCGCCTGGAAGTGGAACGGGTCGTAGCCCCAGTTGTAGCCGTCGGTGTCGGCGACTGCTGCGACGCAGGCCTGCTGCTCGGCGGATGCCGGTCCGAAGCTCGCGAGGTCGCAGGCCGGCTGCTGCTGGGCTGCGCGGTCCTCCTCGATGGTCGCGAGGTCGAAGGTGGGCAGCAGGTGCACCGTGTTGATGCCGGCGTCGGCGAGCTGGCGCAGCTGATCCGTTCCCGCGCTCTCCCGGGTGAACGCACGATACGTTCCGCGCTCGGCCTCGGGCACGGTGGTGTCTCCGATGGAGAAGTCGCGCACGTGCAGCTCGTAGATGGCACGGTCGACGGGCTTGTCGATCACCGGCGCCTCGGTGTTCGCCCACTGCTCGGGCGCCCATTCGTCGTCGGCGAGGTCGACGACCACGCTCCGCTCGGAGTTCGTGGTGAGCGCCACCGAGTACGGGTCGGTCACCGAGTTGGACTCGATGCTGCCCGTCGTGGGCGCGTAGACGTCGACGGACCAGCGGTACTCGGTTCCCGCGGTGACGGATGCGTCACTCACGGCCCAGGTTCCATCGGCGTCGTTCCACTCGGCGGGCACCGACACCGGGTCGCCGGCCACGCCGGTCGGGTAGACCAGCAGCTCGGCACTCTGCGCGGTGGGGGCCCACAGTCGCAGGGTGGGGGTCGCTCCCGACCAGCTCACGCCGAGAGTGCTCGAGCCGAGTTCGGCGGCGTAGAGGTCGTCGAGCACGCCGGGGAGCTGCACGCCGGTGAGGGCGCTGAGCGTGTCGTCGGTCTGCTGCGAGACGAGCAGCTGCTCGGTGAGGAGTCCCGCGACGTCGGAGCGGGAGAGGTCGACCGGATGCAGCGCCACATAGCTGGCGAGCGCCGGGAAGGCTGCCTTCTCGGCATCCGAGAGTCCGGCGGAGTCGTACTCGAGCTCCACTGCCCCGTCGTCGCCGGTCACGGCCCCGTCGGTCGCGGCGAGCGCGGCGTCGGCCGAGTGATGCAGGGCGAAGGTCGCGTCTGCGGCATCCGTGTCTCCCAGCAGGGACTGCGGCCAGGCCAGAGTGTTCTCGCTCACCCAGTGGGCGCGCAGCTCTCCGGTGCCGGCGAGGGGCGGGTCGGCCAGCACGATTTCGAGCACGTGGGTCGCGATCGTGTAGCGCAGGGTGACGAGCTTGCCCTCTGTGGCGGTGAAGGCGAGGTTGCCTCCGCCGGGGGCGCCGCCGACACCGTAGTTCTCGTCCCACGACAGGCCGTGTGTCACCTTCAGCTCGTAGGAGCCGGACGGGATCTTGTCGCTCGACCACTCGTAGACGCCGTCGCCGTCACCGTCGGTCAGCCAGGTGGCGAGGCACTCCGGCTGCCAGTCTCCGGGGCAGCCGACCTCGCTCTGGTAGCTGCCGGGCGCCGTGACCATCGGGCCCTGCGCCGTGTTCTGCACCTGGTGGGTGCGCGGGTCGAAGTAGAAGGTGATCGGTCCGCCGGGTGCCGTGTAGGCGATGTTGGCGCCGTCCTTCACTCCGTTCGCTCCGTAGTTGACGTCCCAGGAGCCGTTGAGCGCCACCTTGAACTCGTAGTCGCCCTTGGGGATGTCGAAGGTTCCGGCGTAGATGCCGTCGGCGCGCTTGGTGAGCTTGGCGGTCTCGCAGGCCGGGGTCCAGTCGCCGGCGCAGCCCATCTCGCTGTTGTGGCTGCCGGGGATGGTCACGAGGGAGATCTCCTCCTCGGGCTCCTCGGTCACCACTGTCGTCACAGCGTTGCCGACGGAGGCGTACGTGCTCGCCGCGGCATGGTTGCCTGCGGCATCCGTCGTCACCGCCCGATACTCGACGAGGGTTCCGGCCGCGAGGCCATTCACGTCGTGGAAGACGCGCGGCGCGGTGGTCTCGGCCGTGCCGAGCTCGGTCCACGCCGTGTCTCCGACGGTGCGCCAGGCGAAGCTGGTCTGCTGCCACGTGTCATCGGACACATCGGCCGAGACCGCGCTCACTCCCGAGAGGCCGGCACCGGCGGTCGGGGCCGCGAGGGTGATGGCCTCAGGAGCAGTCGGCGCGCTGACCGGCGATCCGGCCTTCCAGACCACGGCGCCGAGTGCGGGCACTGTGACGGATGCGAGCCCGTCGGCATCCGACGCCAGCGCACCGGTGGTGCCGTACAGCGGGGCGAACGCGCCGCTCTTCGTGAGCGTCGGAACCGACACCGTCTTCTCGGCGGCGGAGTTGTTCACGGCCACGAGGTACTCGGTCTTCTCGCTCGCGTCGACGCGGGAGAAGGCGTAGACGCCGGGCCCGTTGTCCACATAGCGCTCGATCTGCGCTCCGCTCGAGAGGGCGGGGTGCGCCTGACGCAGGGCGGAGAGTTCGGCGATGTGCGTGTAGAGCTCGCCATCCGTCGCGAAATGCTCCCCCGTCCCTACGGGCTCACCCGTGATGAGGTTCTGGCCGGTGTACTCGGACACCTGGCTGGGGAACAGGGTCTGGCGCGCGCTCTGGTCGTTGCCCTGACCGGCGCCGGCGAAGCCCTGCTCGTCGCCGTAGTAGACGACG
Source organism: Orlajensenia leifsoniae (assembly GCF_004570845.1). Taxonomy (GTDB): domain Bacteria; phylum Actinomycetota; class Actinomycetes; order Actinomycetales; family Microbacteriaceae; genus Orlajensenia; species Orlajensenia leifsoniae. Next base: position 74,867 of record NZ_SPQZ01000003.1, read on the forward strand.
GGCTGGCCGCGGGTGAGGAACATCAGGTCGTGGGCGAGCGAGTCGCGCTGCACGGCGGAATCGGTGTTCTGCAGGAAGTAGCCGACCCGGCCCATGTCGTGGTTGCCGAGGAAGGTGGGCAGCGCCGTCGCGGAGCTGTGCGGCGTCGTGTAGTAGTCGTCGCCGGCGAACAGGCTCTGCAGGCTCTTCGCCGAGTTGCCGGATGCGTACCCCACAGCCTGCGACTGGAAGGTGAAGTCGAGCACCGAGTTCATGTCGCTGTTGCGCACGTAGGGCGAGAGCTTCGTCGGGTCGGCGTCGTACACCTCGCCGAACATGAAGAAGTCGTCGTTGCCGATGGAGGCGGCGTGAGCCTTGACCGCCGTCGACCACTTCTGCCAGAACTCGAAGTTCACGTGCTTGGCGGTGTCGATGCGGAATCCGTCGATGCCGAGGTCTACCCAGTCGTTGTACACGTCGACGAAGCCGTCGACGACCTTCGGGTCCTCGGTCATGAGGTCGTCGAGGCCCGAGAAGTCGCCGAACGTCACCGACTCCCCCTCCCACGTCGAGTCGCCGCGGTTGTGGTAGATCGTGGGGTCGTTGAGCCAGGCCGGAACCTTCACGTCGGCCTCGGCCGGGTCGATGGTGGGCACGTACGGGAAGCTCGTGGCCGGGTCGAGCGTCGGGAAGTCCTCGGTTCCGGCGTACTCGGCCGGGTTGAAGGCGACGCCGTCGGCGTCCTTGTACGGACTCGTCGCCTGGTCGATGTACGAGGTCTGGCCGCCCTCGTAGGCGATCACGTCGGCCGTGTGGTTCGTGATTATGTCGAAGTAGACCTTGATGTCCTTCGCGTGGGCCTCGTCGATGAGGGCCTCGAGCTCGGCGTTCGTGCCGAGGTGCGGGTCGATCTGGGTGAAGTCGGTGATCCAGTAGCCGTGGTATCCGGCCGAGGCGTTGGCGCCGGTTCCCTGCACGGGCTTGTTCTTGAAGCTCGGCGTGAGCCAGATGGCCGTGGTGCCGAGCTGGTCGATGTAGTCCAGGCGCGAGCGGAGGCCAGCGATGTCGCCGCCGTTGTAGAAGCCCTTAGCTGTGGGGTCGTAGCCGGTGGCCAGGCTGTCACCGGCCAGGCCGCCGGTGTCGTTGGAGGCGTCGCCGTTCTCGAAGCGGTCGGTCATGACGAAGTAGAAGACGTTGTCTGCGCCGGGCTGGCGCACCGGGTCGGCGACGAGGTCGGCATCCGCATCGCTGTAGGCGCCATCGAGCTCGAGGGGTGCGAGGCCGACTCTGTGGGTGGTGTCGTCGAAGGTGAAACGGATGCCGGTCTCCCCGGCGATCGTGAGCGGGATGTTGTCTCCTCCGCCGTTCAGACCGTAGGCCTCGTCCCACGAGTCGTCGACGGCGACCTTGTACTCGTAGCTGCCGGCCGGGAGGGTGAAGTCTGCGGCGTAGACGCCGGGAACATCGGTCGGAGCCAGCTCGGTGTCGGCGCAGTCGGGCGCCCAGTCACCGGGGCAGCCCAGCTCGGACTGCAGCGAACCCACCAGGGCGAAGGTGCGCGGATCGTCGGCCAGGGCAGGCTGCACCCCGACCATGACCAGGGCGGATGCGGCCAGCGCAGCGATCGTTCCCGCAGCGAACCAGCGCCGTGTCTGTACCCGAACCGTCATCGTCGACTCCCGCTCTCGTCGGCACACCCCTGTGCCGCGCGTCGAGTGTGACGGTAGCAGCGCGCTCACCGCGCGTGCAAGCGTTTACACGTTAAATGTGCGAGGTCTCATACGGGAGGCTGCCCGATGGGCGGCGCGAGCGAGAGGAGGCGTGCAGCTTTCATGCAAGCGCTGTCGACCCCGAAGGAGGGGTGGGAGGCACGCTCCGGACGGTCGCTTCGCTCGGTCCTCAGCGAACCAAGGAGCGGGCCATCCCTACAGACCCGAGTATGCGTGCAGTCCCTTGAAGAACAGGTTCACGACGGTGAAGTTGAACAAGACGGCCGAGAAGCCGATGATCGCCAGCCACGCGGAGCGCGAGCCGCGCCATCCGCGGGTCGCCCGAGCGTGGATGTAACCGGCGTAGATGACCCAGATGATGAAGGTCCAGACTTCCTTGGTGTCCCAGCCCCAATAGCGCCCCCAGGCCTTCTCGGCCCAGATCGCACCCGCCATGAGAGTGAAGGTCCAGAGGATGAACCCGATGATGTTGATGCGGTAGGCCAGAGCCTCGAGCTTGTCCGACGACGGCAGAGTGGCGAGCAGGCGCAGGCCCGTCGCCTTCGCGCCGACCGCGATGCTCTCGCGCCGGAACTGCAGCAGCTGCACGACCGAGAGGCCGAACCCGAGCGCGAAGAGGCCGACGGAGGTCGCCGCGACGAACACGTGGATCACGAGCCAGATCGACTGCAGCGCCGGCGGCAGCGGCGAGACGGCCACGTAGAAGTTGACTGATGCGAGCCCCAACAGGATGAGCACGAGCCCGGTCACGAAGGTGCCGAGGAAGCGCACGTCGACGAACAGGTTCGTCACCAGGAACACGGCGACGATGATGAGCGTGCCCGTCATGGCGAATTCGTACATGTTGGCCCACGGAACGCGGCCGGCCGCGAGCCCGCGCAGGATGTCGGCCGCCAGGTGCAGCAGCCACGCGACGACGGTGAGGGCGACGCCGACGCGCAGAGCGGCCGAGCGTCCATACCCGCGAGGGGCACCCGTCACCGGAGCACTGGACGTGATCGTGGCCGTCGAACCGTAGCCACCAGCCGCCGTGACATTCAGGCCCGCGGATGCCGCAGCAGTGCTGCTCGCACCCTCAGCGACCTCGTCGATCGACGACGAGCGCTTCGCCAGGTCGATCGCATAGGCGATGAAGGCGATCGCGTACACGGCCATCGCCGAGTACAGCGCTATGACGGACATCTCATCGAAGTTCACGGCTCAACCCTACGCTTCACGGTATCGATCTCTGACGGCATTCTCATGCCCTGGCGTCCGGGGATTCCGGGGGTGCCACGGCCTCGTCTCCCTCGGCGACGGCTGCGGCATCCGGAGTGAATCCGGCGGAGTGCCTGTCTGCCACGGCAGCGACGGCCGCATCGAGCCCGGGGTCATCGCCACGGGCGAGCCCGGCGTACTCCATGCGCAGGGCTCCGCCACCGACGTCGTGCACCTTCACCCACACCCGGCGGCGAGGAATGAACAGGCTGGTCACGAGGCCGGCGAGCACGAGCAGCGCGAAGACCAGCACCCAGCCCTGCGTCGGGTCGTGGTGGATGTCGAGGGAGGCGAAGCGCAGCACGGACTTCGAGTAGTCGGTACCGGCGGTTCCGGCGGCGTCGCTCTCCTCGGTGACGGGTGGGGCCGCGTCTCCACTCGGGTTCGCCGCGTCTTCGAAGGTGACCGTGCCGAGGCCGTTCGGAAGCTCCTGCGTCTGACCAGGCATGAGCTCGAGAGCCTTCGCGTCGGCCTTGCCTCCGGCGATCTCGGTCATCGAGTCGGTGTCGAGGGTGAAGACGGATGTCGGAGTGCCTGCGTCGATGCCCAGGTCGCCCTCGAACACCTGGAGCGTGAGCACCGGGTACTCGAGGTCGGGGTAGCTCGAGAAGTACGGCGGCTGTTGAGCACCCTGCGTCGGGTAGAACAGGCCGATCATGCCGAGCTGCTCTGCGAGGCCGTCGGGGATCTTGACGACGCCGATGGAGGTGAGCTGGGCGTCCTGCGGGAGGAACGGGATGGCATCCGTGAAGACGACGGTGCCATCGGGATCGCGCACGGTGATCTGCGGGGCGTAGCCGTTGCCGAGCAGGTAGATGTTGGTGCCCCCGGTGTTCAGCGGCTCGTTCACCTTGATGGTCTGCTCCGAGGAGGCGCCGTCCTGCTCGGTGACCTGAACGGTCGCCGTGTAGTCGATGGGCTGCCCGAACGCCTTCTGGTTCTGCTGCTCGTAGGTGACGGCCATGTCGGTGAGCGTCAGCGAGTACGGGTCGAGGGTGTCGGGGTCGAAGAAGCGGCCGGGATTGAAGGAGTCGAAGGCCCCGAGGGTGTTGACGAAGGTCTGGCCCTCGACGAGCACCCGCTGGCCCGCGAAACCGAAGCCTCCGCCGAAGCCGACGGTCACGAGGATGCCGACCAGGGCGCTGTGGAAGACCAGGTTGCCCGTCTCGCGCAGGTATCCGCGCTCGGCGGAGACGCTCTTCTCGCCGGGCTTCTCGAAGACGGCGACCCGATAGCCGGCTGACCGCAGCTGAGCGCGGGCGGCCTCGGCGGCGTCATCGAGCGACCCGACGCCGTCACGCTCGGTGTAGCCGGCGAGGCGGCCGAGGCGAACCGGCGTGCGCGGGGGCTTCGCGCGCAGGGCGTCGAAGTGGTGCTTGGTGCGCGGGATCACGCAGCCGATGAGCGAGATGAACAGAAGGATGTAGATCGACGAGAACCACGCCGAGGTGTAGACGTCGAACGCCTGCAGCTTGTCGAGGAACGGCGCCAGGTCGGGGTTGTCGCGGAAGTACTGCGTGACGCCGTTGGGGTCGCTCGAGCGCTGCGGCACCAGCGATCCGGGAACGGCGGCCACGGCGAGCAGGAGCAGCAGGAACAGGGCCGTGCGCATGCTCGTGAGCTGCCGCCAGAACCAGCGCAGCCAGCCGACGAACCCCAGCTTGGGCTGCGTGATCTCGCCGCCGGAGCCGGAGCCTCCGCCGGATCCTGTGTCGCCGGACGACGGGTCGACGGATGCCGCAGCGTCGATGTGGTCGTCGGGGCGGCGCAGCCGCTCCTCGGCGCCGCCGCGTCCGTCTTCGTGCGGCCCGTCGTTCGCGGGGCGCTCGGTGTCATCAGAGGAAGAGGTCAAAGCCCGCCATCACCGCCTGCAGCTCGCTCATCCACGCCGTCCAGACTCCGGTCACCATGAGAACGCCCACGGCGATGAGCAGCACGCCTCCGATGATGTTGATCGTACGAATATGCCGTTTGAAGAATGTCACAGCACCGGTGACCCAGCTGAGCCCGAGGGCCACCAGCAGGAAGGGCAGGCCGAGGCCGATGCAGTACGCGACGCCGAGGATGGCGCCGCGCCAGGCCGAGCCGGAGTCGAGGCTGAGGCTGAGCACCGCCGCGAGCGTCGGGCCGATGCAGGGCGTCCAGCCGATGCCGAACACGATGCCGAGCAGCGGAGCACCGGCGAGGCCCGTGGCCGGGCGCCAGACGGGCTTCAGCTGGCGCTGCAGGAAGGTGAACTGGCCGATGAAGACCAGGCCCATGATGATGACGACGACGCCCAGGATGCGGATGATGAGGTCGGAGTAGACCTTGAGCCACACGCCGAGTGCGCCGATCGTCACCGTGTAGGCGACGAAGACCAGCGTGAAGCCGAGCACGAAGAGGGCGACGCCGAGTAGCAGCCTGCGACGGTACCGCCGTTCCTCGCCGGCGTCGGCCGAGGCATCCGTGAACCCTCCGATGTAGCCGAGGTAGCCCGGGACGAGCGGCAGAACGCACGGCGACAGGAAGGAGATGAGGCCGGCCGCGAGGGCGATGGGGATGGCCGCGACGAGCTGGCCGCTCATCACGATGTCGCCGACGCCGCCCACCTCAGTCGCTCTCGGCGAGAGTGTCGCGCACGAGGGTCTCGAGGATGGATTTGCTCTGCAGCTGGCCGAGGATGCGCGCGGCCACGCGTCCCTGCTTGTCGAGCACGAGCGTGGTGGGCACCGCGTTGGCGGGAACCTTCCCCGCGAAGGCGAGCTGCACGGCACCGGACTCGAGATCCATGATCGACGGATACGTCACGCCGTACTTCTCGTCGAAGGCCTGGGCCTGCGCTGGCTGGTCGCGCACGTTCACGCCGACGAAGGTCGCGCCGTCGTCGCCGAACTCCTGGTTGATCGACTCGAGGTCGGCGGCCTCGGCACGGCAGGGAGCGCATCCGGCGTACCAGAAGTTGACCACGAGCACATCGCCGGCGTGCTCGGTGGAGTCGAACTCGTCGCCGCTCTCCGTCGTTCCGGAGAAGTCGATCGCCCCACCGCGGTCCTCGACGTCGATCTCGGTGACGGTGCCGTCGCCGGCCACGTAGCCCTTGCCGCTGCCCGCGCGGTACTGGTCGGCGAGGGGATCATTCGTGCAGGCACCGAGCGAGACGACGGCCGCCAGGGCGATGCCGATGGCGACGGAGGCGCGCAGACGCGCTGAGGGACGCCGGCGCATCACACGGCTCCCACATCGGTCGCCTCGGCGTGCAGGGGACCCGCCGGGTCGGAGTACGCGACCTCGACGTAGACGCCGTCGCGCTTCTCGAGGCTCGTGATGGAGGACAGCTCGCAGCGACGCCTGCGGGGGTCGTGTGCGAGCCGCTGGCCGGCGACGGTGCGCGCGACCATCCAGATGGGCAACTGGTGGCTCACGATGACGACGTCGCCGCCGTCGACGGAGGCATCCGCGTCGGCGATGCCGGCCATCATGCGGGCGGCGATGGACGCGAACGGCTCTCCCCAGCTGGGCCTCAGCGGGTTGCGCAGCTTCACCCAGTTGCGGGGGCGGCGGAGCGCGCCGTCGGGGCCGGTCATGCGCATGCCCTCGAAGTCGTTCGCCGGCTCGATGAACCGCTCGTCGAGCCGGGGGGTCAGGTCGAGGGCGAGAGCGATGGGCGCCGCAGATTCCTGCGTGCGCTGCAGCGGAGAGGCGAACAGGGCACTGACGGGGCGACCGGATGCGACGATCTCATCAGCCGCGGCCTGCGCCATGCGCTGCCCGAGCACCGAGAGTCCGTAGCCCTCGAGCCGTCCATAGAGGACGCGCTCGGGGTTCTCCACCTCTCCATGACGGACGAGGTGGATTCGGGATGCTGCCACGCCCTCCAGTCTACGGATGCCGAAACCGCGAGTTCGCCGTGAGCGGGCGCCATCCCGCGCCCAGCGGGCACCACGACCCGCGGGTAGACTTTCCCCTTGTGACTCGAGTACTCGTGAAGAACCTCTCCGCCCTCCCCGACGGCCCCGTGACGGTGTCGGGCTGGGTCGACACCGTGCGCGACCAGAAGAAGGTGCAGTTCGTCATCCTCCGCGACGAGTCCGGCGCCGTCCAGATCGTGAACCCCGCGCTGCGCGAACTGCCCGAGGAGGCCGCAGAGGGCGACGCCGCCCGTCTCGCCACCACCGAGGCGATCTCGGCCCTGTCGCACGGCTCCTTCATCACCGTCACCGGTGAGCTCAAGAAGGACGAGCGCGTCAAGCTCGGCGGACTCGAGGTCAAGCTCGCGACCCTCGACGTCGTCTCCGCCGCCAACCCCGAGGCCCCCATCGCCGCGGACTCCAGCCTCGACAAGCGCATGGACTGGCGCTTCCTCGACCTGCGCCAGCCCAAGCAGGCGCTGATCTTCCGCATCCAGACCACCTTCCTGCACGCCCTCCGCAGCTACTGGGTCGAGAACGACTTCGTGGAGATCCACACTCCCAAGCTCATGGCCAGCGCCTCCGAGTCCCGCGCCGAACTGTTCGAGGTCGAGTACTTCGACGGCAAGGCCTACCTCTCGCAGAGCCCGCAGTTCTTCAAGCAGATGGCGCAGCCCGCCGGCTTCGGCAAGGTCTTCGAGGTCGGCCCCGCGTTCCGTGCCGACCCGTCCTTCACGAGCCGCCACGCTACGGAGTTCACCAGCGTCGACGCCGAGGTGAGCTGGATCGAGTCGCACGACGACGTCATGAAGCTGCACGAGGAGCTCATGGTCGCCGGCTTCACCGCGGTCAAGGCCAAGCACGGCGCCGAGATCCAGGAGCTGTTCGGCATCGAGATCGAGGTGCCGGCCGTTCCGTTCCCGCGCATCCCGCTCGCCGAGGCGAAGCAGATCGTAGCCGACCGTGGTTACGTCATCCCCCGCGCCGACGACGACATGGACCCGGAGGGCGAGCGCCAGATCGCCGCCTACGTCAAGGAGACGTACGGGCACGACTTCGTGTTCCTCACCGACTACGCCTCGAGCATCCGGCCGTTCTACCACATGCGCCGTGAGGACGACGAGACCATCACCAACTCGTACGACCTCATCTACAACGGCACCGAGATCTCGACCGGCGCCCAGCGCGAGCACCGCATCGACGTTCTCGTGGAGCAGGCCAAGGACAAGGGACTCGACCCGGAGGAGCTCGGCTTCTACCTCGACTTCTTCCGCTACGGCGTTCCTCCGCACGGCGGATTCGGCATGGGCCTCGCGCGCGTGCTGATGCTCATGCTGGGCGAGTCGTCGATCCGCGAGACCACGTACCTGTTCCGCGGTCCGACGCGCCTGCTGCCCTAGCTCGCGCACGCCTCCCTCATCGTGGTGCTCGAGTTGCCCACTTCCGCCAGTCAGAGGTGCTTGCCACTGGCGGAAGTGGGCAATTCGGCGTTTAGGCTCGGATCGTGAGCCGCCCCACCGTCGAACCCACCGAGATGGTGCCGCTTCAGGGCGGCACCTTCACCATGGGCTCGACCTTCTATCCCGACGAGTCCCCGGTGCACGAGCGCACAGTCGCGCCGTTCGAGATCGACCGGCATCCGGTGACCAACGCGCAGTTCGCAGCGTTCGTCGATGCGACCGGCTACGTCACCGTGGCTGAGCGCCCGCTCGACCCGGCCGACTTTCCGGGCGTCGACCCGGCCGATCTCGTAGCCGGCGGCCTGGTCTTCCAGCCGACGCCCGGTCCCGTCGACCTCCGCGACTGGCGACAGTGGTGGACGTGGGGAGCCGGCGCCAGCTGGCGGCATCCGTTCGGCCCGGAATCGTCGATCGACGACAGACTCGACCACCCCGTCGTGCAGGTGAGCTTCGAGGACGCCTCGACCTACGCGACCTGGGCCGGCAAGCGGCTGCCCACGGAAGCGGAGTGGGAGTTCGCCGCGCGGGGAGGGCTCGACGGCGCGCTCTACACCTGGGGTAACGCTCCGGATGCCGCCGGCGACCTGGGCGGCAACCACTGGCAGGGGTCCTTCCCCTATCGCAACATCGGGGCGAACGGATGGGTCGGAACGTCGCCGGTCGGCACCTTCCCGCCCAACGGCTACGGCCTGTTCGATTGCGCGGGCAACGTGTGGGAGTGGACGAGCGACTTCTACACCGAGCGCCACATCGTACCGGGCTCGGAGTTCGCCGAGGCCGGCGCTCGTCCCAACCTGCTCGCCGCCGCCAGCGCCGAGCCGGGATCCCTCATTCCGCGTCGGGCCCTCAAGGGCGGCTCGCACCTCTGCGCCCCCGAGTACTGCCTGCGCTACCGTCCGGCCGCGCGCTCCCCGCAGGCCGACGACTCGGCGACGACGCACATCGGCTTCCGCTGCGCGCGCTGACGCCCGCCCGCCCCGCGCGGTGCGCCTCGCCGAAGTGACACACATCGACGCTCGTGGCGGTGGACGAGCACCCATCCCCAGCCGTCGCCGTCAAGAGCCGGGCGGCGGCGGCAGCTGCGGGCCCGCGACCGCCTCCTCGACGGTCGCGAAGGAGCGCCCCGACGCGAGCACCCCGCGATACCACTCGGTGCGCCCGGCGATCTCGGCGGCCGACGCCGGCACCCCGGCCAGCCTCAGCTGCACGCCGGTCTCGGCGAGTTCGCGGTCGAGGTCCTCGAGCGCGTCGAGCACTGTCACCGAGGTCTCCCGCATCCGTGTCACATCGAGCACGACGGATGCGACCGGCCTGGCCGCATCGACGGCATCGAGCACTGCCAGCTCGGTCTCGAGGACGTTGGCCGTGTACATCGGGTTGCCCACGGTGATGACGAGCACGTCGCCGACACGATCGGCCGCGGCGACCCGCACCTTGTTGAGTGCGTGCAGCACTTCAGCCAGGGTCACGACGACGCCGACGGCTACAGCCGCGAGCAGTCCGGCGACGAGGCCGACGACAGCCGTCGAGAGCGCGATCCAGAAGTCCCGCGGGTTGATGTGCGCCAGCCGGACGAGCGCCCGGACGTCGATCAGGCCGATGACGGCGACGATCACCATGGACGCCAGGGTGGCCTGAGGAAGCAGACTGAGGACCGGACCGAGGAACAACGCCACGACCACGGCGAGCACCACCGTCACGAGCGCCGACACCTGCGAGCGTGCCCCTGCGCCCTGGTTCACAGCGCTCTGCGAGAAGCCGCCGGCCGCGGGCATCGACTGGAAGAACGACCCGGCGACGCTCGCAACGGCTGTGGCGAGGAGCTCCTGGTTGCTCTGGATCTGCGTCTCTCCGGCCCGGCGGATGCCGCGGGCCACCGCCGCGGACTCGAGGAACGCCATCACGGCGATGGCGAGCGCCCCGGGGAGCAGGGCGCCGACGTTCTCGAACGACGGCAGTACGAGCGCCGGGAGACCGGCGGGGACTTCGGCGATGAGTTCGACGCCGGCATCGGTCACGCTCGTGAAGGCGACCAGGAGGATGCCTCCGATCACCACGATGAGCGGCCCGGGGACGCGCGGCGCGAAGCGCTTGAGGACCAGCAGCACCGCGATCGAGACGGCCGACAGCGCGATGGTCGGCGCATTCGCCCCGGGCAGGGCCTCGGCCACACCGATCAGCGAGCGGATGAATCCGTGACCCGAGTAGTTCGACGTCTCCCCCAGGAGCTTCGGCAGCTGCCCGACGGCCACTGTCGCACCCACTCCCACCTGGATGCCGATGATCGTCGGCTTGTTGATCGCCTCCACGAGGGAACCCAGCTTGAACAGGCGCGCGAGAAGCAGCAGCACTCCCACCATCAACGTGAGCGTCATGAGGTCGCGTGACGGCTCGTCCGAGGCGACGGCGACGCCGGAGGCCACCAGCGTCGTGGCTGTGAGCGTCGCGATGGTCGAGGTCGTCGACACGCTCATCGCCCGCGATCCGCCGAGCATCGCGTAGACGAGCATCGGCACCATGCAGGTGTACAGGCCCACCTGCACCGGCAGGTTCGCGATGGTCGCGTACGCCATGGCCTGCGGAACGACGACGGCACCGGCACTGAGCCCGGCGATCACATCGTTCAGCAGGAACGACCCCTTGTAGCCGACGAGGGTCGGCAGCCACCACCGACGCAGCGACGAGGTGGGGGCTGTCGTCACGCGCCAGCCCCGGGCTCTGCGGCATCCGGGAACACGACCGACCAGTCGTCCTTCACACTGACGACGGTGATTCCGGATGCTGCGCTGGACGCCGCGTCCAATGCGGACTCGGCGCCCTTGTCGTATGGCGTGTCGCCACGGCCGGTGTCGTCGTCGTGGTGCACGAGCAGCGAGAGGCTGTTGGCACTGCCGGTGGCGTAGCGCAGCATCGGCAGGTCGCCGTTCGAGTTGCCCGCGGCGAAGATGGGCCTCCGCCCGATGCGGGTCCAGATGCGCACGGGCTTCACCGGCCCGTCGGCGAGGAAGTCGAAGCTCGCGCCGTAGTGCACGTCGTTCGTCTCCGCGTCGTAAACCAGACCGACGGCCGATCCGATCACGCGCTCCGGCGGGATGCCGTAGTTGTCGACGGTCATCGGCCGCATGAAGTCACGATCGCCGCCCGAGACGATATAGCAGGTGAAGCCGTTCGCCTCGAGGTAGGCGAGCAGCTCCACCATCGGCTGGTAGACGACTCCGGAGTAGGTCCGTTCCAGGACCGGGTGCAGGGCGTCACGGTAGAACTCGGCGACGGATGCCGCATAGTCCTCGACGCTCTCGTTCTCCGTCGCGGCGATGACCGCACCGACGACGGCGTGGAGGTCGGAGTCGTCGCCGGCGTAGTGCTTGTCGACCGCCGCGCCGAGCCACGAGAGGTCGCCCGTGGCGACGGCCGTGTACGGCTGCTTCTCCGCGAGCGACGGGTCCGCCTTCGCCGCGGCCGCCCACCGCTGAACGAGGTAGTGCAGCTGCGTGGGCATCGGCTTCTCGGTCCAGAGCGTGCCGTCGTTGTCGAAGACGGCGATGCGCTCCTCAGCGGGAACGGCCCCCGGACCGTCACCCGCCACCCGCTCCACGAAGTCGAGAATCGTCGAGCGGGTGGCGGTGTGACGCCACGAGGGCAGAATCCCTGTCATGTCAGTCGCGCGACATCGCGGCGGCCATGTGGGCCTCGGCGTCGATATAGGCGTCATCGGCGATGTCGAAGACGACCTTGGCGATCTCGCCGCCGGTGAACTCGAATCGCGATCCCGCGTACATGCTCGAGACGGCATCCGCCGAGTCGTAGCCGATGCACAGACCCTCGCCGCAGAGCGAGAAGTGCCCCAATACGGTGCGGATCTCCTGCTCGCCCACCTGCTGGTCGTCGATGAAGAGCTTCAGCGGACCGACTCCCTCGCGGTACTCGCCGATCTTCTCCTTCGTGAACTCGACCCCGATGATGTGCTTCCCCGACGTGGGCGCCGGCGCCGAGATGCGGTCCTCGGGCGGGATGCCGAGGAAGTTGTACGCGTACGTGATCGTGCCGTCCTTGATGAACAGCGCGTGGCCTCCGAAGCGAGAGCCGTGGGCGAAGATGATGCCCTCGGTCTCACCTGTGAGCTCCACCTCGGCGAGGATCTTGTACGAGACGTTGTGCACGTTCGCCGCCGAGCGCTCCGGCACCTCCGACGTGCCGGGATAGTACGTGTACTGCCCGCTCGGGGGTGCAGGCTGGTGGAACTCCATCGTGATGAAGGTCTCGAAGTCCTTCGCATTTCCGATGATCTGCAGGTCGTTGAGCGGCAGCACGTCGTTCGCCTTCGCCTCCTCGAGCCAGAGAGCCTTGAGCTCCTCAAGCTTCTCGGGGTGCTCCGCAGCGAGGTCATGCGCCTCGGCCCGATCGACGTCGGTGTGGAACAGCTGCCAGGTGTCGTTCTCGAATCCGCTCATGCCGGCCATCGGGCCGTGCTCGGCGACGGCCTTCCAGCCCTCGTGCCAGATGCCGCGACTGCCGAGCATCTCGTAGTACTGGGTCTTCTTCCTGGTGGGGGCATCAGGCTCGGCGTCGAACGTGTACGCCATCGAAACGCCGGCCAACGGGGTCTGCTCGACGCCGTTGTAGGTCTCGGGCATCTCGACGCCGCAGAGCTCGAGGATCGTCGGGACGATGTCGGTCGAGTGGTGGTACTGGCCGCGCACCTCGCCCTTCGCGGCGATGCCGGCCGGGTAGTGGATGACGAGAGGGTCGCAGACCCCGCCCTGATAGGAGTAGCGCTTGAACATGCGGTACGGCGTGGAGAAGGCCATCGCCCACCCCGTCGGGTAGTGGTTGTAGGTGTCCGGGCTTCCGAGCTTGTCGACCATCGTGAGGTTCTGGGCCTCGTCATCGGGATAGCCGCCGAAGATCTTGCCTTCGTTGACCGAGCCATTCGGGCTTCCCTCTCCGGATGCCCCGTTGTCGGCGCAGTACATGATGATCGTGTTCTCGAGCTGACCGGACTCCTCGAGGTAGTCCACGATGCGGCCGACCTGGGCGTCCGTGTACTCCGAGAAGCCGGCGAAGACCTCGGCCATCCGGCAGAACATGGCCCGCTCCTCGGCACTCAACTCGGCCCAGGGGCGGACGAGGTCAGTCTGCGTGAACGTTCCATCCGGCATCGGGTTCATCTGGGTGATGTCGGTTCCCTCCGGCAGGATCCCGCGCTCGATCATGCGCGGAAGAACCCACTCGCGGTAGGCCTCGTAGCCGTCATCGAACGCACCCTTGTACTTGGCGATGTACTCCTCGGGAGCGTGGTGCGGAGCGTGGTTGGCTCCGGGGCAGAACCACAGGTACCACGGCTTGTCCGGCTCGGTCTGCTTGACGTCGCGGATCATCTTGAGGGCTTGATCGGCGAGGTCCTTCGACAGGTGGTAGCCGTCCTCGGGGAGGTAGGGCTGGTCGATGTAGTGGTTGTCCTCGGCGAGCGACGGGTACCAGTTGTTGGTCTCACCGCCGATGAAGCCGTAGAACCGGTCGTATCCCTGGGCGAGCGGCCAGTTCTTCTTCGAGGCACCGGCCGTCCACTCGTCGATCGGCACATTGTGGTTCTTGCCCACCCAGAAGGTCGACCAACCGGCATCGCGCAGCACGTTGGCCATGGTGGCGTTCGACGGCGGGATGTGGGAGTTGTAGCCCGGAAAGCCGGTCGACGACTCCGAGATCGTAGCGAAGCCGTTCTGGTGGTGATTGCGGCCCGTCAGGAACGTCGATCGGGTCGGCGAGCACAGCGCCGTGGTGTGCCACTGGCTGTAGGTGAGTCCGTTGCCGGCGAGCCGGTCCATCGTCGGCATGTTGATCCGGCCGCCGTAGGGCGACCAGGCTGCGGTTCCGGTGTCGTCGTAGAGCACGACGAGCACGTTCGGGGCGCCGGCGGGTGCCTTGTCGGGGAGGAAGGCCTCCCAGTCGGCGGTGGAGTCCCGCACATCGAGCTTGATCTCACCCTTGAATTCCCGAGCCATGTCGCCTCTCCCCTGCCCGCCACCGGAAGGCGAGCCTTCTTCGACACTATTGCGCAGTCGCTGGGTTGAACAGAGAAACACGGGTGAACCGCGTGGGAACGTCGTGGCGGGCCCGGGCAGCCCCCTGGCCGCCACGCAGGCACAGTGAATGCTGAACTCTTTTCACTTGCGCTACATTGATGGCGACTACTGGCACCGGGATGGTCGCCGGTAACACCTGAACACTTACGGGAAAGGTCTCCTCATGTGGGGTAACTTCTGGGACATCATCTGGATATTCTTCTGGAGCTTCGCGTTCATCGCGTACCTGATGGCGCTCTTCGCGATCATCGGCGACCTGTTCCGCGACCACAAGCTCAGCGGCTGGTGGAAGGCCGTCTGGATCATCTTCCTGCTGTTCGTGCCGTTCCTCACGGCCCTCGTCTACTTGATCGCTCGCGGTCAGGGCATGGCCGAGCGCCAGCTCAAGGACGTCAAGGCAGCGCAGGCGGCGAGCGACGCCTACATCAAGCAGGTCGCCGGCTCCAGCGCCGCCGACGAGATCGCCAAGGCGAAGGCCCTGCACACTGCGGGCAGCATCACCGACGCCGAGTACGAGGCCCTCAAGGCCAAGGCGCTCGCGTAAGCGACAGCAGCACCTGAGAGGGCGATCGGCGCGCGGGCGCCGGTCGCCCTTTCTGCGCTTCGGCCGCGGACTCCGGCGGCCGGGCCTCAGTGAGCGGGCCGGTCCCCCCAGCGAACGGACCTGGCCTCAGCGGGCAGGCGTCGTGAGCGCAGCCCGAAGCCTCTCCGCATCCACGCGCCAATAGGTGTGTACCGCCCCATCGATGAGCAGCACCGGGATCTCCTCGGCGTAGCGGTCGCGCAGGGCCTCGTCATCCAGGATCGAGAGCTCGTCGAGGGCGGCATCCGGAAACTCGGTCAACACCGTGGTGACGATGGCACGGGCGTCGTCGCAGAGGTGGCAGCCGGGCTTGCCGATGAGGGTGAGAGTGGACACCCATCCAGCCTAGACAGCTGACGGATGCCGCCGGCCGGCGCCGCCGTGAATGCAGAAAGCGCCCGACCATGACGGTCGAGCGCTCGTGCAAGTAGAAGTCGGAAAGACTCTACTTCTTGTTGCGACGCTGGTGGCGAGTCTTGCGAAGCAGCTTGCGGTGCTTCTTCTTCGCCATGCGCTTGCGACGCTTCTTGATTACAGAACCCACGCGAACCTCACACGAATCGGGGGCGACCGGCGGATGCTCGGCCACACGAAGTGCCCAGTCTACCGGATGGAACGGCTCCGTGGAGCCACGGGATGCCGTCGGGCACCCCGAGACAGTCAGGCCGTGTCGGCGACGTGATTCTCGACGGCGGCTGCGACGGCCGATTCCGGCACCCGGAAGGAGCGACCGAAGCGGATGGCGGGCAGCTCACCGGCATGGACGAGGCGGTACACGGTCATCTTCGAGACGCGCATCATCTCGGCCACCTCGGCGACGGTGAGGAAACGCACGTCTGAGAGATCGCTCGTCATGATGGTGGACCTTCGCTCGGGACCGTCCTGGTCGCTATCACACTCGAGTGAACCGTTGTGACTGGAGTGTTTAACGAGACTCTAGAACTCCGGGCGCGCGGCGTCCAGTGCTGATCCGCCACCACTTCGCGGGTGACGACGTCGAGGGCGTCAGCGCGACAGGGAGAGCTACTTGCGCCAGGACTTCGGCCGGACGTCCTTCACAGCGCTGCTGACCTGGTGCGACGCGTCGGCGACCGCCTTGCCGATGGCGGCGGCGAAGGCCTTCTGCTCCTCCTTGAGGCCCTCGGCGATGGCGGCCTCCTCGGCGACGGCTGCCTCGAAGTCGACGCTGAGGAACGGGATGAGCCAGTCCTCGATCTCCTCGAGAGGCGCGTAGACCAGGTGGTAGTAGCGGTGCTGCCCCTCTTCGCGCACGCCCACGAGCCCGGCCTCGCGCAGCACCTTGAGGTGCTTGGAAACCGTCGGCTGGCTGAGACCCAGCTCGGCGACGATGGCCGAGACGCTGATCTCACTCGGACGCGTCGAACCCTCGGTGTGGTGCGCGAGCAGGGTGCCGAGGATGTCACGTCTGGTGGCATCCGCCACAACGTCGAAGATGTCCGCCATGGTGCAAGGTTAGTCAGTCCGACCGGGGAGTACCATGACATTTCGAACCGCCGTCGGAACAATCGGCTTCGCAGGGAATGAGGGGTCGTGATGCAGCGCAGTCTGGCGGCTCGCGGCTTCGTCACCCCGTCGAGATCGTGGGGCGGGCGCGTTCGCGACGGCGTCGACTTCCTCGCCAGGCACTCCCCAGCCAGGTTCGCGATCCTCATCTTCACGGCGCTCATCCTGCTGTGGACCTTCATGCTCTCGCTGCCCATAGCGAGCCAGAGCAGGTCGATGACACCCCTGGCCGATGCCCTGTTCACGGCCGTGTCCGTCATCTGCGTGACCGGACTGTCGACGGTCGACATGGCCACGCACTGGTCGGGCTTCGGCAACGCCATCATCTTCATCGGCGTCAACATCGGAGGCGTCGGCGTGCTGACGCTCGCCTCCATCCTCGGCCTCGTGGTGTCCCGACGCATCAGCCTGCGCACCCGCCTCATGGCGGCGAGTGACAGCAACCCGTCGCGCATCCACGTCGGCCCGGTGAACGAGGGCCAGGCGGTGCGTCTCGGCGAGGTGGGAAGCCTGCTCGCCACCGTGGCTATCAGCGCCCTGGCCATCGAGGCCATCACAGCGCTCGTCCTGTTCCCACGGGTCCTCGCCGCCGGCTACGACCTCGGGCACTCGATCTGGTACAGCGTCTACTACGCCGCCATGGCCTTCACGAACACGGGGTTCATCCCGAATCCCGAGGGCATCGCCCCCTTCGAACACGACTACATCTTCCTGGCCGGGCTGATGTTCGGAGTCGTGCTGGGCGCCATCGGCTTCCCCGTCATCTACGCGCTCGTGCGCCTCTGGCGCTCACCGCGCAAGTGGACCGTGCACGTGAAGCTCACCCTCTTCACCTTCGCCGTGCTGCTCGTCGCCGGCACCGCGCTCTTCATCTGGCTGGAGTTCGACAACCCGAAGACCTTCGGCGGCCTGAACGCCTTCGACACTGTGTTCCAGTCCTTCTTCATGTCGGTCATGACCCGATCCGGCGGGTTCTCGACCATCGACATCGCCGACCTGCACGGGTCGAGCCTGCTCGTGGCCGACATGCTCATGTTCATCGGCGGCGGCTCGGCGTCGACCGCCGGCGGCATCAAGGTCACGACTCTCGCCGTGCTCTTCCTGGCCGCCTTCGCCGAGGCCCGCGGACGCGACGCGATGGAGGCCTTCGGTCGCCGCATCCCGCGCGACATCCTGCGCCTCGCCGTGAGCGTCGTGCTCTGGGGAGCGACGACCGTGGCGGTGTCGAGCATCCTGCTGCTGCACATCACCAAGGCGTCGCTCGACATCGTGCTGTTCGACGTCATTTCGGCGTTCGCCACCTGCGGACTGTCGACGGGCCTCACGCAGGACCTGCCGACGGCCGGAGTCTACGTGCTGTCGGCGACCATGTTCATGGGTCGCGTTGGTACAGTGACTCTCGCTGCAGCCCTGGCCGCCAGCCAGTCGCGACAGCTGTTCAAGCGCCCTGAAGAGAGGCCCATCGTTGGTTGATCGCATCAAGCACGACGCTCCAGTCCTCGTGATCGGCCTCGGCCGGTTCGGAGCGGCGACGGCCGGTCAGCTCGACCGCCTCGGCCGCGAGGTGCTCGCCGTCGACGACAACGAACTGCTCGTCCAGAAGTGGTCGGAGCGGGTGACCCACGCCGTGCAGGCCGACGCGAAGTCCATAGACGCGCTGCGCCAGATCGGCGCCCAGGACTTCTCCATCGCCGTGTGCGCCGTCGGTTCCAGCGTCGAGGCCTCGGTGCTCATCACAGCGAACCTCGTGGACCTCAAGATCCCGCAGATCTGGGCGAAGGCCATCTCGACCTCGCACGGCAAGATCCTCGAGCGCATCGGCGCGAACCACGTGATCTACCCCGAGCGCGAGGCCGGCGAGCGCACGGCCCACCTCGTGAGCGGACGGATGCTGGACTTCATCGAGTTCGACGACGATTTCGCCCTCGTGAAGATGTATCCGCCGAAGCCCATCCGCGGCCTGTCCCTGCAGGACTCCGGCGTGCGCTCGAAGTACCGGATCACCGTCGTGGGCGTGAAGAGCCCCGGCAAGCCGTTCACCTATGCGACCGAGCAGACCGTCGTCTCCGATCACGACCTCATCATCGTCTCGGGCACCGAGGCCGACATCGAGCGCTTCGCGGCGCTCGGGGGCTAGCCCGCCGCGAGCTCCCTCGCCCGGGCGAGGGCGGCATCCGTCGCCTCGTCGAAGGTCTCCTTGAGCCCGGCGCCCTCGAGCACGGCGACCGCCCGCTCGGTGGTCCCCTTCGGGCTCGTCACCCGGCGACGCAGCTCGGTGGGGTCGACGTCCGACGAGGCGAGCAGCTCGCTCGCACCGCGGAACGTCCCCTCCACCAGGGTGCGCGCCTGCTCGATCGTGAAGCCCTTGTCGACGGCCGCCGCTGTGAGCTGCTCGATGAGGTAGAAGACGTATGCGGGTCCGGAGCCCGAGATGGTCGAGAGAGCGTCGATCTGCTCCTCGGGAACCACCAGCACCTCGCCGACGGTCTCGAAGAGCGACACCGCCAGCGCGAGGTCCTCGTCGCTCGAGCGGGTACCGGCTGCGACGCCGGTCACGGCCCGACCGACGACGGCCGGGGTGTTGGGCATCGAGCGGATCACAGAGACGGATGCCGGCAGCAGCGACTCGAAGGTCGCGATCGTCACGCCGGCAGCGACGCTCACGACGACGGTTCCGGGGTTGAGCGCGTCGGCGATCTCGCGCAGCAGATCGGGCACCATCGCGGGCTTCACCGCCACGACGACGAGGGCGGCCCCGCGTACGGCCGCGCGGTTGGCGTCGGCATCGGTCTCGGTGGCCGTCGCGGTGACCCCGTCGAGGGCGTCGAGCTCTGCGGCCTTCTCCGCCGAACGGTTGGTGGCACGGATGCCGCCGGCCACGCTCACCTCCGGCTGCAGCAGTCCGCTGATGATGGCCCGGGCCATGGAACCGGCGCCGAGGAACGCGATCGAGGGGAGTTCTGTGCTCACCCGACCATCCTAGGATTGCGGTATGAGCGCATCCGGCGGCAACAAGGCGATCCTCGCGGCACTGCTCGCGAATCTGGGGATCGCGATCACCAAGTTCATCGCCTGGTTCTTCTCGGGATCGTCGTCGATGCTCGCCGAGGGCGTGCACTCGCTCGCCGACACGGGCAACCAGATTCTGCTGCTGCTCGGCGGTCGCAAGGCCCGCAAGCGCGCCGACCTCTCGCACCCCTTCGGCTACGGCCGCGAGCGGTACGTCTACGCCTTCGTCGTGTCGATCATCCTGTTCTCGGTCGGTGGCGTCTTCAGCGTCTACGAGGGCTACGAGAAGCTGCAGAATCCGCACCCCCTCGACAACTGGTGGCTGCCGATCCTCGTGCTCGTCATCGCGATGATCCTGGAGTCGTTCTCCCTGCGCACCGCCGTGCGCGAATCCCGCCCGCACAAGGGCAAGGAGAGCTGGGTCGCGTTCGTCAGGCACGCGAAGGCCCCCGAGCTCCCCGTCGTCCTGCTCGAGGACGTCGCAGCCCTCACCGGACTGTTCTTCGCCTTCATCGGCGTCGGCCTCACGGCTCTCACGGGCAACGGAGTCTGGGACGCCATCGGCACCCTCGCGATCGGCGCGCTCCTCATCCTCGTGGCCGTCATCCTGGGCATGGAGACCAAGAGCCTGCTCGTGGGCGAGGGCGCCAACCTGGCCGACTCCGCCGCCATCGAGGACGCCATCCTGGCCGGCGACGAGACCGACCGCATCATCCACATGAAGACGCTGTACCTCGGCCCCGACGAGATCCTCGTGGGGGCGAAGATCGCCATCGACGCCGACGTGCGCTTCGCCGAGGTCGCCGCAGGCATCGACGCCATCGAGAAGCGCATCCGCGAGGCCGTGCCCGCTGCACGCACGGTCTACCTCGAGCCCGACGTCTACCACGCCAGCTCCGACCCGGCTCCCCCCACCGACGCCATCGTCTTCAAGGGCCTGGAGTGACCGGCCTCGTACAGGGCTCGGCTCTCACGACCCGCACGGCCCTCGTCCTCCGGCACGACGCCGGCATCGGGCTCGGCAACCTCGGTCCCGTGCTCGTCGAGCACGGCTACGAGGTGCAGATCGTCGACACCCCGGCCGCCGACCTCAGCGCCATCGACCCTTCGGCCGCGGACCTCGTGGTCGTGCTCGGCGGAGACGAGGGCGCCTACGAGGGCGCGGTGCATCCGTTCATCGATGCCGAGATCGCCCTGCTGCGCGAGCGCATCGCGGCCGAGCGCCCCATCTTCGGCGTCTGCCTCGGCGCCCAGCTGCTGGCCGAATCCCTCGGCGGCTCGGCCTACAAGGGGCCGACCACCGAGGTCGGCTATCTCGAGATCGTGCCGACGGATGCCGGAGACTCATCCCCTGTTCGCCACTTCCGCGGTGTTCCCGTCGTGCAGTGGCACGGCGACACCTACGACCTGCCCGAGGGCATCACGACCCTCGCCACGTCGGGGCAGTACGCCCACCAGGCCTTCGCGATCGACGAGTGGCTGCTCGCCGTGCAGTTCCACCCCGAGGTGACGGCCGAGATGCACGAGGACTGGGTGCAGCGCTGGGGCGGGGAGCTGCCCGAGCACGGACTCACGGCCGACGGGCTGCGGGCCGATCGAGCGCGCTACTCCGACGACATGCAGCGGGCGTCGCGGGCACTGCTGGGCGAGTACCTGGATGGGCTGACTGTCGCTGAGGCAAGCTCACGGTCCGAGCACGTCTCCGCTCTCTGACGACTCCGCTCGCTGAGGGCCGAGCGAAGCGACCGCCCGAGGCGTGGCCTCACGCGTGCCGACGGCGCTTCGACCGCGGATTTCGTCCGGGCCTCAGCGAACGGCGGGCCTCAGCGAGCAGGTAGTGCCAGCGGAGTGCCGGTCCCTACCGCCTCTTCCCCTCGAAGAAGTCGAGCAGGATGCGCGAGCACTCGGCCTCCTCCACACCGGCGAAGACCTCGACGCGGTGGTTGAGCCTGCGGTCGCGCAGCACGTCGTAGAGCGAGCCCGCGGCGCCGGCCTTCTCGTCCCACGCGCCGAACACGACGACGGGCAGCCGTGCCGCCAGGATCGCCCCCGCGCACATGACGCAGGGTTCGAGCGTCACCGTGAGGGTGCAGCCCTCCAGGTGCCAGTCGCCGAGGGCCGCCGCGGCCTCGCGAATCGCCACGATCTCGGCGTGAGCGGTCGGGTCGTGGGTGAGTTCGCGTTCGTTGCGGCCTCGGCCGATCACCCGGCCAGAGGCATCCGTCACCACCGCACCGACGGGAACGTCACCGCCGGCCAACGCCACCCGGGCCTCGTCGAGTGCGAGCAGCATCTGCGCGCTGTGCGCGTCGGAAGACCCCATGGGCCGCCACCTCCTGCTCGAACTAGGATGAGCCTATGCGAGTCCACGTTGCCGACCACCCGCTCATCACCCACAAGCTGACGGTTCTCCGCGACAAGGACACCCCTTCGCCGGTGTTCCGTTCGCTCGTCGATGAGCTCATGACCCTGCTGGCATACGAGGCCACCCGCGACGTGCGTGTTGAGCCGCACACCATCCAGACGCCCGTGGCCGAGACCACCGGAGTGCGCATCAGCGAGCCCCGTCCGCTCGTCGTGCCCATCCTGCGCGCCGGCCTCGGCATGCTGGAGGGCATGGTGAAGCTGCTCCCCACCGCCGAGGTCGGCTTCCTCGGCATGGCGCGCAACGAGGTCACCCTCGAGCCCACCACCTATGCCGAGCGCCTGCCCGACGACCTCTCCGCGCGTCAGTGCTTCGTGCTCGACCCGATGCTCGCCACCGGCGGCTCGCTCGCCGCGGCGATCCAGTTCCTGTTCGACCGCGGGGCCCAGGACGTCACGGCGATCTGCATCCTGGCCGCTCCAGAGGGCCTCGCCGCCGTCGAGAAGGCCTTCGAGGGTCACGACGTCACGATCGTCCTCGGCGCCGTCGACGACCACCTCAACGAGCACGGCTACATCGTCCCCGGACTGGGCGACGCGGGCGACCGACTCTACGGACTCGTGTAGGCGCGAATATTCTTCGGCCGACGACACGCCGTCGCGGTATGCGATCAAGAAAATCCGATGAAACTTGTTTTCATCGGTTTTTCTTTGCCCGAAAGTCTGTCGATGACGGATGCTGCCGCGCCGCCCACCCTTCGATGCACCTGATGCGGCCGCGATCCGGTCACACGACGACACTGAATTGACACAACTCGTCACACTGGTTTTACTGACCACCATGACGAACAACGCACACCCCCTGACCTCGCTCGAGGCCCAGAGGCATGCCGGCATGATGATGCCCGGCCGTGCGCGCATGTGTTGTCGAATGTGCAGCTGACGTCAGCTCCGACCGCCGAGTCCCCGTAGCGGACTCCCGAGGCCTTCCGGCCGCCATTCACCGAACCCTCTCGTCGCCCCTCTTCCGCGACGGGTTCATCGCAGCACCATCTTTCTCTGAAGGACTTCTCATGTCGATCGCCCAGTACACCTCTCCCGACTCGCTCACCGATCTCGCCGCCGAGGCCCCGACGCTGCCGCCGCGCGTCCGCGCCGTGCCAGACGGAACCGAGGCCCGCGGCTTCGTGCTCTACGTCGGTTTCGACGAAGCCAAGGCAGCCGCATCCGGAACCACCCTCCACCGCGTCGTGGAGGCGCTGAAGGCTCTGGCCGCGGAGGTCGCCCCCGGCTCCGAGACCTACGCCGCCGTCGCCCTCGCCCCGCAGGGTGCTGGCGGACGCGACGTCGACGTCGTGCGCCTCGCCCTGCAGGACCCGTCGGCCCTCGCCAAGCACCGTCAGACTCCGGATGCCGCCGACCGCCACCCCGCCGGCGTGATCGTCGACATCTCACGCAAGCGCGTGCTGCTCGACGGCGAATCGGCCGGACTCACCTACAAGGAGTTCGAACTGCTGCAGTACTTGGTGCTGCGCGAGGGCCGCACCATCGAGCGCGCCGAGCTCATCTCCTCGCTGTGGGACGCCGCGGGCGACGACGAGGTGCCGAACGAGCGCACCATCGACGTGCACGTGCGGCGTCTGCGCGCCAAGCTCGGCGCCTACGAGGACATCGTGCGCACGGTGCGCGGAGTCGGGTACCGCTTTGACCGCCACGCGGATGTCTCCATCCGTCAGGCGTCGACCCCGAGCCCCGACCTGTACTGAGCTCGTCACGCTTCGACCGCGGACTTCGTCCGGGCCTCAGCGAGCGGTGCTCATGGACCCGCTCGCTGAAGGCCGAGCGAAGCGACCGCCCGAAGCGGAGCGGGAACGGCTCAGTGCTCGTGAGCTCCCGAGAGCTTGAACGCCAGCCGACCGTGGGTGTAGCCGCCGCCGGCCCTGATCGCCGTGGCGACCCAGGCGGCCTCGGCCAGCTCGGCCTCATCGGCTCCGGCCTTCACGGCGTTCTTGCTGTGACCGTCGATGCAGTACACGCACTGGGTGGTGATCGAGACGGCGAGGGCGATCAGCTCGCGGTACTTCAGCGGGATCGCTCGACCCTCCCGAGCGAACACGGCCTCGTCGAACGTCGCGAAGGCCGCGAGGATGTCGGGCGTGTGCTCCTTGTAGACCTGGGTGTACTGGCGGTCGGTGCTCTCGAAATACTCGCTCATGCCCTCAGTCAAGCCGACGGCCGTCGCGCATCCACGCCAGCGTGACGCCCTGTGACCGGAGCGTTCGCCGTGTTACGACGGCGCTTGGCATCGTCGGCCGCCGCTCTCAGGCTGGGGCGACGCGATACGAAGCGGGTACGCGCGAACGAAACGGCACGTCGACAAGGGAGCACCGAGAGCCATGACCAGAACCATCGCCGTCGCCCTCGATGGAGCCGGCTGGCATCCGGCTGCCTGGCGCGAATCCGATGCCCGGCCTCGCGAGCTGTTCACGGCCCGGTACTGGCTCGACCTCGTGCGCACAGCCGAGAAGGGAGGGGTCGACTTCGTCACCATCGAGGACTCGCTCGGTCTGCAGTCGGCGGCATTCGCCCGCCCCGACGATCGCATCGACCAGGTGCGCGGCCGTCTCGACGCCCTGCTCATCGCCTCCTTCGTCGCTCCGCTGACCAGCCGCATCGGGCTCATCCCCACTGTCACGACGACCCACACCGAGCCGTTCCACGTGGCGACGGCCCTGCAGACCCTCGACTTCGCCAGCCTCGGCCGGGCCGGGTGGCGGCCGCAGGTCTCGGGCAGCGCCACGGATGCGTCCCTCATCGGCCGGCGGTCCTTCCCGCCGCTCACCATCGACCAGCTGAGCACGGCCGAGGGCATCGCCCTACAGGAGAGCCTGTTCGGTGAGGCCCGCGAGGCCATCGAGGTGGTGCGCCGCCTCTGGGACAGCTGGGAGGACGACGCCATCATCCGCGACGCATCCACCGGCCGCTTCATCGACCGCGACAAGCTGCACTACGCCGACTTCGAGGGCGAGTACTTCAGTGTGAAGGGCACCTCGATCACGCCGCGTTCCCCGCAGGGCCAGCCCCTCGTGACGGTGCTCGCGCATCAGCGCATCCCGTACGAGCTGGCCGCGACCAGCGCCGACATCGTCTACGTCACCCCGCGCACCGACGCCGCAGCCACATTCATCCGCGACGAGGTGCGCGACGCCGAAGCGCGTGTGGGCCGCGCCGGCCGCCCCCTGTCGCTCTACGCCGACCTCGTCGTGCTGCTCGAGGACTCGCCCGCCGCCGCCCGGTCGGCCCTCGACAGGCTCGACGAGCAGAACGGCACACCGCTCGCATCCGACGCCCTGATCTTCGCCGGAACGCCCGACGGGCTCATCGATCAGCTCGACGCCTGGACGGCGCTCGGCTACGACGGCTTCAGGCTGCGCCCGGCCCGCCTGCCGCACGACCTCGTCGCCATCACCGAGAAGGTGCTCCCTCGGCTCGGGCGCGAGGACGCAGCGGCATCCGACGGCCGGACCCTGCGCGAACGCCTCGGCTTCGGCCGAGCCGAGAACCGCCACGCCAGCACGCCCGCCAGCAGCACGTCCGCCACCAGCACCCGGGAGACCGCAGCATGACCACGACGCCTCGGCAGGTGCACCTGGCCGCCCACTTCCCGGGGGTGAACAACACCACCATCTGGAGCGACCCGAGCTCGCTCAGCCAGGTCGACTTCTCCTCGTTCGAGCACTTCGCCCGCAACGCCGAGCGCGGCCGCTTCGACTACCTCTTCCTCGCCGAGGGCCTGAGACTGCGCGAGCACCGCGGGCTCATCCACGATCTCGACGTCGTGGGGCGGCCGAACACCCTCGCCATCCTCGCGGCCGTGGCCGCGGTCACCGAGCACATCGGGCTCGTGGGCACGCTCAGCGCCACCTTCAACGAGCCCTACGAACTCGCCCGCCAGCTCGCCACCCTCGACCACCTCTCGAACGGTCGCGCGGGGTGGAACGTGGTGACGTCATCCGACGCCTTCCACGGGGCGAACTTCCGCCGGGGCGGCTTCCTCGATCACAACGACCGCTACACCCGCGCCGCCGAGTTCGTGAGCCTGGCCAAGGAGTTCTGGGACAGCTGGAGCGAGGACGCCGTGGTGGCGGATGCAGCCACCGGACGTTTCCTCGCCGACGATGCCATCGACACCGTCAGCCACCAGGGAGCGCAGTTCGACGTGACGGGTCGGTTCAGCGTTCCCCGCAGCCCGCAGGGCTACCCGGTGATCGTGCAGGCAGGCGACTCCCCCGACGGCCGCGACTTCGCCGCCCGGCACGCCGAGGTCATCTTCTCCCTGCACAGCGCCTTCGAGGCCGGCCGCACCTTCTACTCCGACGTCAAGGGACGCCTGGCCGGATGGGGCCGCACCGAGGACTCGCTGAAGATCCTGCCCGGGGCCACCTTCGTCATCGGCGATTCGGCCGCGGATGCCGCTGAGAAGGCCCGCGAGACCACCCTCGCCCAGGTCAGTCACCAGACCGCGATCTCCACGCTCGAGCAGGTCTGGGGCCGTGACCTCAGCTCCTACGACGCCGACGGGCCGCTGCCCGACGCCGAGCCCGACCTCGACGGGCCGGGCATCTCGCGCGGGCGGGCCCGTCACACCCGCGACGTCGGCGCGCTCGTCGCCTCGTGGCGCGAGTTGGCGGAGGCCGAGGATCTCAGCATCCGCGAGCTGGTCATCCGCACGACGGGTCGGCAGAGCTTCGTCGGCACGCCCGACCACATCGCCTCCGAGATCGACCGCTTCGTGCAGAATCGGGCCAGCGACGGCTTCGTCATCGTGCCGACGACGAATCCCTACGGCCTCGACGAGTTCGTCGATCGCGTCATCCCGCTGCTGCAGGAGCGCGGCGTGTACCGCACCGAGTACGCCGAGGAGGCGACGCTCCGCGAGAACCTCGGGCTGCCCGATCCGCAGCCGGCACGCGCCGAGGTCCGCGACGTGGGCTGAGCAGCCCCTCTCGCCCTCGCTCAGGCCGGCTCGAGTGCCCGCTCGTCGCGCACTCGAGCCGCCTGTGCCAGGAGCGCCAGCGCCAGCGCGTCGTTCTGGCGGAACGGCAGTGCGTTGATCCCGGGCCGTGTGAACGCGCCGGATTCCGGGGCCGCTGTGAAGCTGCCGACGGCGAAGACCGACGGATGCTCCCGGCCGAGGTCGTCGACGAGCCTCGCGTGCTCGGGGTGGACCGTGATGCGCTCTGCTCCTGCACCGCGGGCCACCAGTTCGCGGAGCACGGGGTTGACGCTCGCCGCCGCGTGCGACTCGGGCAGCCAGGCGTCGACGAGGGCGGCGGCAGTCACCGATCCGGGCGCGCTCGGGCTGTCGGCGACGAAGCCGATGCCCTCCTCTGCCCGCACCCGCACGTCGGGTCCGAGGAAGCGCACGAGGCCGGCCTCGGCGAGCGCGAGCAGCTCCTCGAGCCGATGCCCGGGCGGGCCGCTGGCCACATAGGAGAAGTAGTGGTGCCAGTCGCGCGGCAGGGTCTCGGTGCGCGACCGCTCGTTCCAGGCATCGCGCGGGATCTCGGCGACGGCCATGAAGGCGTAGAGCGTGGCGAGGAAGAGTCCCTGGGTCGCGCTGTGCCGCTGCTCGGTGCGCGAGGCGAGGTCGCCGGCGATGTGCGCACGCAGGCGCGCCTGCAGCTCGGCCGACGAGGCGAAGCTCTCGGTGGCGAGCGGCCGGTCGAAGCTCACGAGATCGAAGCGGTCTGCGGCATCCGGAACCGCCTGCGCGATGACGTCGAGCAGCTCGGCCGAATTCCACGGCAGGTTCCGGATGCTGCCGCTGAGCTCGGGCCAGTCGGCACCGACCCGATCGGGATGCCCGGTGGACAGCTCGCGGTAGTAGCCGAGCAGCTGCTCGGTCGCGACGAGCGGCCAGACGTCGTGGTCGAAGTCGAGGCTGCCGGATGCCGCCCCCAGCGCGGCGATGCGCTCGGGCGTCAGCACCTCCAGGCGTGGCGCATCGCCCTGCAGCGTCGACGTGATCTTCGAGCGATACGGCACGCCGCGACGGGAGCCGAGGTGCGCGATCGGCTCCAGGCCCGACGGCCGGTAGACGAGGCGCCCGTCGGCGCCGCGCGAGAACGAGCCGCCCCGCCCCTCGAACAGCAGCACCACGAGGTCTGTGGCTGCCAGCCCCATGCCGCGCACGATCACGTCCTGGCCAGCGCGGATGCCGCTGAGGTCGGCGTCGGCGGTGAAGTCGGGGGCGACGTAGGTGAACCCGTTGCGACCGGCGAAGTCCAGCAACCGCCGCTCTCGCTCGCCGTGCTCTCGGGCGTTGTGGCCGACGGCGTAGACCACGATGTCGGCGTCGAGGGTCTCGCCGGTGTCGAGCTCGACGCGGTGAGTGTGGGCATGGGCATGGCTGGCGGCATCCGTCACCGACAGCACTGCAGCCGTGAGCACTGTGATGGCCAGGGAGTCCGGGGCATCGCGCACGATCGACTCGTGGAACCAGCCCAGGTAGGCGCTGTTGAGACGCCGGGTCGGGAAGCTCCCACCCTGCAGCGAGTCGATCTCGGCCTGCACCGCGGCATCCGTCACCGTGACCTCCGGTCGGAGTCCCGAACGCACCTCCTCGGCCCACTCGATCAGCGACGGCCCTGGAGACACCCGCCCGGCGATGCGACAGGACTCGTCGGTGAAGACCGTCACGTCCTTCGCCATCGAGTTGAGCTTGAGCAGGGGTGACTGGTCATGGCGCCAGATGCGACCCGCTCCCGGCGGATGCGGGTCGACCAGGGTGACCTGCAGCGGCGGCGCGTCGCCGTCGCCGTCACCGGCCGAGCCCCCGCCCTGGTTCGCGGCCAGTCGCTCGAGGAGCATGACGGCGCGCGGGCCGGCCCCCACGATGACGATGCGCACGGGATCATCCACGGCAGCACGGCTCCCTTCTCGCCGGCTGGTCCGGCTCGGCATCGTGCGAAGCTAACGGAGCGACGGATGCAGCAGCAACGCTCTGCGTCACGGTCGCGTCATGCGTCGACACCGCGGGTAATACAGCTCGCTCTCACCGTCGAGTCAGCACAATCGAAGGTAGAGAGAGAGGATCGCCCGCGAGTGACCAGCCCCATCGAGATCCGCCCCGCCCGTCCCGACGAGTACGACGAGGTCGGGAGGGTGACCGAGCGCGCCTTCGCCGACGGACCGTACGGGCACCTTCCGGTCTCCTCCGAGCGGCGGGAGCTCGTGAACGACGTTGCAGCGCGGGCCGCATCTGGAGCCGTTCTCGTGGCCGTGGCGTCCGACGGCGCCATCATCGGAACCGCCACCCTCCTGCGCGCAGGAACACCGCAGTCGCGTCTGGCCGTCGGAGATGAGGCCGAACTGCGCCTGCTCGGCGTCACGGCCGCAGCGCGCGGGCTCGGCCTCGGTCGCGCGCTCGCCCTCGCAGCTGAGGAGGTCGCCCTCGGCTGGGGTGCGGCATCCGTGGTTCTCGACACCGGAACCCGCAATGTCGTGTCGCAGGCCCTGTATCGATCACTCGGCTACGAGCTGATCCCGAACCGGTCGTCCGAGCCGGACGGATCGCCCATCCAGCACGTCGAGTTCGTCAAGCCGCTGCGCGATCGCGACGACGTGCTGGTGAGGCTGGTGCGCCCCGACGAGTACGAGGCCGCCGCCGACCTGTCCGAGCGCGCGTACACGAGCGAGTACGACATCACCGAGAGCTACCGCGCCTCGATCCGGCAGATCGCCGAGCGGGCCGCGGAGCACCAGGTGTGGGTGGCCGTCGACACGACGACCGGCACGCTGCTCGGAGCCGTCGCGACGCCGCGACCCGGCCGCAGCATCTCTCCGCTCGCCCGCGACGGCGAACTCGACTTCAGGCTCCTCGCCGTCGACCCACCGGCACGCGGCCGCGGCATCGGCGCCCTGCTGACGCGGCACGTCATCGAGCTCGCGCGCCTCAGAGGCCTCGACCACGTCGTGATGAACAGCGGCCAGCAGATGGTGGGCGCCCACAGGCTCTACGAGAAACTCGGATTCGGCCGGCTGCCGGAGCGGGAGGGCTCCATCACCGAGGGTGGTCGCACCATCCAGCTGCTGGCGTTCACCATCCCCGTCGGAGCCGCCTCGTGACGGCATCCGGAACCGACACCGACGTCGTCGTCATCGGCGGCGGGGCGATGGGCTCCGCGACGGCCTGGCAGCTCGCCCGTCGCGGCACGCGGGTCACGCTCCTCGAGCGCTTCTCCCCGGGGCACCGCAACGGCGCATCGCACGGGGCCTCGCGCAACTTCAACGTGAGCTACGGCGATCCGGTGCACCTGTCGCTCCTGGTCGAGTCGCTGCGTCTCTGGCGCGAACTCGAGGACGAGACGGATGCCGCCCTCCTCGCGCAGGTCGGAATCGTCAACCACGGCGACTACCCCGACATCGACCTCATCCAGCTCGCACTCGAGACCGTCGGCATCCCGAGCGAGTTCCTGCCGGCGTCGGAGGCCTCATCCCGCTGGCCGGGCCTGCGCTTCGAGACCCGTGTGCTGCACACGCCGACGGCAGGTCGGCTGAACGCCGATGCCTCGGTCGCCGCGTTGCAGCAGGCCGCACGCGCCCGCGGAGCCGAGGTGCGCCACGACACCCGCGTGCTCTCCGTCGAGGTGCTCGGCGAGCACAGGGTGCGTGTCACGACGGAGACCGGCACGATCACCGCCCGTCACGCCGTCGTCACCGCCGGTGCGTGGACGCAGAAGCTCGTGGGCGGCATCGTCGACCTGCCGCCGCTCGTGGTCACGCAGGAGCAGCCGGCGCACTTCGCCGTGCTCGACACCTCCTTCGAGTGGCCGGGCTTCAACCATCGGCCCGGCCCGGAGGACTCCTGGTGGTACTCGGGCGTCTATGGCATGCACACGCCGGGCGAGGGCATCAAGGCCGGCTGGCACTGCGTCGGTCCCGTCGTCGACCCCGATGCGCGCGACTTCACCTCCGAGCCCGTCCAGCTGGCGGCCCTGCGCCGATACGCGCGGGAGTGGCTGCCGGGGGCTGACGCGGATGCCGCCGTCGAGATCAGCTGCACCTATACGACCACGCCCGACTCGACCTTCATTCTCGACTCCGTCGGCCCGATCACCGTCGGCGCCGGATTCTCGGGTCATGGCTTCAAGTTCACGCCGTCGATCGGCCGGGTGCTCGCCGACCTCACCATCGGACGGGCCGCCCCGGGAGTATTCTCGCTGGGGCGATTCTCGCCCGGCGGAGCGTGACCGCCGCCCACCCGCATGCACGCCCCGCGCCATCTCGCGGGGCTCTGCGCCACCCGAAGAGGCGCAGAACCACGCGAACTGGCGCACAACCAGGACCACCGAAGGAGAACACCATGGCGGAGACCCCCTCGCTCACGATCGAGTCCGTGGTCTGGGACGACCCGCGCGCCGTGGCGCTCCGCACCGCCATGGACGAGGAGATGGGCGCGCGCTACGCCTCGGCGTGGGACGACTGGGATCAGGCTGCCGCCGAGGAGGCGCGGAAGGCGCTGACACTGAACCCGGCCGACATCCGTGCGACCTACCTGGCCGTCGTCGACGGCGAGGCCGTCGGCCACGCAGCCCTGCGCCGTCTCGGCCAGGAGTGGGAGCTGAAGCGCGTCGTCACCCTGCGCAGCCACCGCGGACACGGCATCTCGAAGTCGCTGATCGAGGCCGTGGAAGCGGCAGCCGTGGCGGAGGACGCGACGCGGCTCATCCTGCAGACCGGCGACCGCCAGCCCGAGGCCGTGCGCCTCTACGAGTGGCTCGGCTACACGCCGATCCCCGTCTATGCGCCGTATGACGCCCTGCCGATGTCGCTCTGCTTCGCGCGCGAACTCACCCGCTGACCACACCGCTGATCGAGTAGCGACCGAGCGCAGCGAGGACGCGTATCGAGATCGCACCCGCGTCGGCGCGACGTTGAGAGTGGTCTCGATACGGCTGCTCGCTGTGCTCACGGCCTACTCGACCAGCGGGGACCGACGGCTGCTCGCTGCGCTCACGGCCTACTCGACCAGCGGGGCGGCGGCGCGGGAGAGTAGCCTCCTGTCACCGACCAGAACGGAGTTCTCATGACGGACAAGACGCCTGAGGAAGAGCGCATCCAGAAGGAGCAGGAGCGACGCGACGCCGAGAAGGCCCGCCTCGAGGCCGAGGAAGAGCGACGCCTGGAGTGACGCGTCCACGAACACGAATGGCCCCTCTCCCACGGAGAGGGGCCGTTCGCCGTTCAGGTCCGACAGCTCACCCGCGCGGAAGGCCGGCCGGGTTGACCTCGCTCTTCTCGATGCCCTCGGACTCGAGGCCCCAGCGCTTGAGGATCTCGTCGTACTGGCCGTTCTCGATCGCGTAGTTCAGCACGATGTTGACGGCTTCGATGAGGCCGTTGCCCTTGGCGGTGCCCGCGGCGATCTGCGCGTTGGCGGGGTAGCCGCCGTTCACGAGGCCGACGAGCTTCGTCTTGCCGTCGACAGCCGCCTTGTACGCGGCCGTCGCGTTCGGACCGAAGGTCGCGTCGACGCGACCTGACTGCAGCGCAAGGGTGCCGGCTGCGTCGTCGTCGAAGTACTGGAAGTCGACGGGGTCGAGCCCGGCGGCCTTGTTCTCCTCGTCCCAGGCGAGCAGGATCTTCTCCTGGTTGGTGCCGGAGCCGACGATGATCGACAGGCCGGCGACATCCTCGGCATCCTTGATCGAGGTGATGTCGCTGTCACTGCGCACGTAGAAGCCGAGCTCGTCGTTGCGGTAGGACGCGAAGTCGAACAGGTCCTTGCGCTCCTCGGTCACGGTGACGTTCGAGGTGATGAGGTCGTACTTGCCCGACTGGATGCCGAGAGGCCAGTCGGCCCACGCCGCGACCTCGCTCTTGAGCTTCAGTCCCAGGCCGTCGGCGATGAGCTGGCCGAAGTCGGGCTCGCTGCCGAGGAGGGTCGCATTGTCGTCCTCGGCGAGGAAGCCGAGCGGCGGGATGTAGGCGCTGCCGACGACGGTGAGCGAGCCGGCCGTGACGGGCTCGAAGCCGCTGGCCTTCAGCGCGGCGACGGCCTCGGGAACGGGATCGATTCGCGGGCGTCCGTCGACGTTCTTGCTCGTGAGGTCGAACTCGAGCTCGGTCGAGGTGGGCGTCGGTGCCGGAGCCGCCTCGGCCGAACCGCCGCCCGCCCCGTTGACCGCGACGGCTGCGATGATGCCGCCGACGATCGCGACGACGGCGACGCCACCGACGATCACGCCGACCTTCTTCTTGTTGGCTGCCATGATGTGCCTCTTCTCCTGATGTGGGATCCGCGGAGCCCGAGTGGGCGCGCGGGGTCTGCCCTCCCGGCGGATGGGTGCCGAGAGGAACGTGGGGTGGGCCTGCGGGGCCTCGGTCAGAGCACCTTCCGCAGGAAGTCCTGGGTGCGCGGATGCTGTGGATGCAGGAGCACGCGCGCGGGCGTCCCCTGCTCGAGCACGCGCCCGCCGTCGAGGAAGACCACGCGATCAGCCACCTCCCGGGCGAACCCGATCTCGTGGGTCACGATGACCAGCGTCGTGCCGAGCTTCGTGAGCTCACCGATCACGGCGAGCACCTCGCCGACGAGTTCGGGGTCGAGGGCGCTGGTGGGCTCGTCGAAGAGCAGAACCTTGGGCTTCAGCGCGAGCGCCCGGGCGATGGCGACCCGCTGCTGCTGTCCGCCCGAGAGTTGGCGCGGGTAGTGGTCGGCCTTGTCGGAGAGTCCGACCCGCGCCAGCAGTCCGAGCGCGAGCTCCCGGGCATCCGTCTTGCTGAGGCGTCCGAGGGCGATGGGAGCCTCGACGATGTTCTCGATGGCCGTGAGGTGCGGGAACAGGTTGAAGTTCTGGAACACCATCCCCACCTGCGTGCGGCGCTTCAGCACCTCCTTCTCGTGCAGCTCGTAGAGCTTGTCGCCGCGACGCTCGTAGCCGATGTACTGGCCGTCGATGGTGACGGAGCCGCGATCGACGCTCTCGAGGTGGTTGATCGCGCGCAGCAGGGTCGACTTGCCGGACCCCGACGGACCGAGCAGGGCCACGACCTCGCCGGGCTCGATGGTCAGGTCGATGTCGTGCAGCACCTCGTGCGGCCCATAGGACTTGCTGACTCCGCTGATCTCGACGAGTCCGTCGGTGCTGCGGCGGGACGGCGCCGCGGTGATGTTCTCGTCGAACGATGGCGCGAGGCGGGTGGTCGTAGTCATCGGGCAGCTACTGTCGGGGTGTCGATCGCGGGTTCGTCGGCGACGGATGGCGTGTCGTCGAGCCGCGCCCACTGCGTGCGCACCCAGCCGGTCGCGCGCTGGATCGGCGTGGGCGGGAGCACGCGCAGCGCTCCTCGCGAGAAGCGGCGCTCGATGTAGAACTGCGCGATCGAGAGGACTGTCGTGATGATCGCGTACCAGACCACGGCGACGAGCAGCAGCGGGATGACCAGCTGATTGCGGTTGTAGACCACCTGCACCGTGTAGAACAGCTCGGGCAGCGCGACGACGAACACCACCGAGGTGCCCTTCACGAGACCGATCACCTCGTTGAAGGCGTTGGGCACGATGGCCCGGGCGGCCTGCGGCAGGATGATGCGGAAGAACCGCACCCGCCTCGGCAGGCCGAGTGCCGCCGCCGCCTCGAGCTGGCCCTGGTCGACCGAGAGGATGCCGGCGCGGATGATCTCCGCCGAGTAGGCGGCCTGATGCAGTGACAGACCGAGCACGGCCGCTGCGAACGAGGAGATGAGTGTCACCGTTTCGAACGATGCGAACCAGAAGTCCGTGGTGAACGGCCAGCCGAGTCCCAGCTGCGGATAGAGGTAGCCGAGGTTGTACCAGACCACCAACTGCACCACGAGGGGCACCGATCGGAAGAACCAGATGAAGCTCCACGCCAGCGAATTGAGCAACGGCGACTTCGACAGTCTGGCGACGGCGAGCAGGCCGCCGAGGGCGAATCCGACGGCCCCGGCGATCACGGTGAGCCAGAGAGTCAGGCCGAGGCCCTTCACAACGGCGTCGCTGAAGAAGAACTCCGCGAAGACATCCCAGCGGTACTGGCCGTTCGTCACGAGCGACCAGAGGAACTGGGCCACGAAGAACACGGCGACGGCGCTCAGGATCCAGCGGGTCCAGTGCTTCGGATGCACCACCTCGAGCTGGGCACGGGCACCGGCGTCCGGCGCCTGAGGTGCGGCCGGCTCGCTGTTCACGACGATCGGCGCCGGGGTCGGGGCTGCGGCATCCGTCGTCACCGATGTGCGGTACTGCACCGGTGCTCCGGTCTCAGGCGGCGTCATGACGCACCTCGTCGCGGGAGGACGCAGCTGACGAGGCGACGGCGGCCGACGAGGCGGCATCGCGGGCCGCCACCTCGGCTCGCACCAGCGGGATCACGTAGCGACCGAAGTCGATCGTGTCGTCGATGAAGTCGTAGCCGCGGGCCGAGATGATGTCGACGCCCAGGTCGATGTAATCGAGCAGCGCTGCGGTGACCGTCTCGGGGCTGCCGACGAGCGCGTTCGAGTTGCCGCGGCCACCCGTGAGCCGGGCCGGCTTGGTCCACAGCGCTCGATCGTGGCGGTCGCCGCGGTCGGCGATCTCGAGCAGGCGCTGGGTTCCGGCATTCTCGGCCGGAGCGGAGAAGAAGGCCGGCGCGCTCTCACGGAGGGCTCCTGCGCGCTGCTCGATCTGCCCGAGGATGCGCTCCGCCTTCTCCCAGGCGAGGGCGTCCGTCGCGGCGATGATCGGTCGGAACGCGACCTGGATGCGCGGCGGCGTGCTGCGCCCGGCGGCTCGGGAAGCGGCGCGGATGGTCTCGATCTGCGCCGCGGTGTCGCTGAGGGGTTCACCCCAGAGGGCGAAGATGTCGGCCTCGGCCGCACCGACGGCGTACGCGGCCGGTGAGGACCCGCCGAAGGAGATCGGCACCCGGGGCTGCTGCACCGGGAAGATGTCGCTCACGAAGTTCTCGAAGCGGTAGTGCTCGCCCTCGTGGCTGAACGGCGTGCGGCTGGTCAGCGCCTGCTTGACGATGCGGATGTACTCGCCGGTGCGGGCGTATCGCTCGTCCTTCGTGAGGAAGTCGCCCTCGGCTGCCTGGTCGGCCGTGCTGCCACCGGTGATGAAGTGCACGCTCAGGCGACCGTCGCTGATCTGGTCGAGGGTGGCGAAGACCTTCGCCGCGTAAGTCGGGTACGACACGTTGGGGCGGTGAGCGAGGAGGATCTGCAGGTGATCGAGCTTGCCCGCGATGTAGGCCGCGGCCGCTGCGGGGTCCGGCGAGCCGGAGTGGTACGCGAACAGGATGCGATCCCAGCCGTTGTCCTCGTGGGCCCGGGCGAACCGGAGGGTGTAGTCCTTGTCGAAACTGGCGCCGCTCCGGGCGCGGGTCTCGCCGCCGTCGTTCAGACCGGCGATTCCGAGGAATTCGATGGGCATGGCTGGCTTCCTTCCTGTGAGCGGGTGGTGCCCAGAAGGTATGTCGAGGCCGGAGGGCCTGACCAGCGCCATGTTTCACAGTTCGTCACTATCGTCACGAACTGTCACAGCGGTGACGGATGCTGGCACCGCGGTCGCCCGCGTGCAATGGCGCCCCGCTCGTCTCCCGTTCGCTGAGGCCCGGGCGAAGCCCGCGGTCGAAGCGCGGGCTCATCGAGCCACGACCCATTGATGCGCTTCGGGCGGTCGCTGCGCTCGGCCCTCAGCGAGCGGAAAGTGGCGGTCGCTCCGCTCGGCCCTCAGCGGGCGAGACCTGGCGAGCCGCTCGCTGAGAACCGGACGCAGTCCGCGTTCGAAGCGCAGTCAGCCGTCGCCGCTACTCCCCGGCGTCGGGCGCGTGCAGCTCGATGCTGATCTGGTCGGCGTCGAGCGACTGGAGCGCCCAGGTGAGGGCGGCCGATGAATAGGTGCCCGCCTTCTGCAGCTCGAGGAGGCGCACCCGCTGCGCGTCGATCATCTCCACGCGCACGGCACGAACCCGATCGAAGTCCGGCTTCGGATCCGGCACGTCGGATGCCGTCTCATCGGTGCCGCGGCGCATCATCTCGCGCGGATCGATGCCCCTGTCGGCGAGCACCTTCATGGACACCTCCCTGAGTTCGGTCGAGAGGCGCTCGCGCTCCTCGATGTTCACGCCGATGCCGGTGAGCCCGAGACGGCGGGCCAGCCAGCCGAGGGTTCCGCCCTGGATGAGCAGCGACAGCGCCGCCACGACGAAGGCGATGAGCACGAGCAGCGAGCGCGATTCCGTGTCCTGCGGCAGGGTCTGCGCCGCCGCGAGGGTGACCACGCCGCGCATGCCGGCCCAGACCACGACGGCGCCCTGCTTCACTCCGAGGGGCTCGGCCTGCATGTAGTCGACGTCGGCGACGTAGCGCACCACGCGGTCACGGAACCTGTCGGCGTCTCCCGGCCGCAGCTTCGGGATCGGGCGATCCTCCATACGCGTCGGGTCCCCCGGCGGCATGCCACGACTGCGCCGGGGATCGCCGCCGGTCTGCCCGTCGCCGAGCGCCGGTGTTCCAGCCTCCATCTGGTCGATGCGCTCCTGGATCGCACCGAACTGCTCGGTGCGCGCCGCCTTGCGCCTGGCCGAGCGAGCCAGCCCCTGCAGCAGCGGAACCACGTAGGCGGTTCGCACCAGGACTGTGGCCACGAGGGCCACTGCGCCGATCCACAGCGCTGTCCAGAGCCCGTTGTCCGCCGTGCCGACATCGTCGAGCAGCGTCCAGAGCTCGAGGCCCATCACCAGGAAGACAGCACCCTCGAGCAGCAGCTCGATGGTGCGCCAGTTCTGGGCATCCGAGAACCGATGGGCCGGAGTGAGCCAGCGCGGCGCGCCGATTCCGGTGACGAGCCCGGCCGCCACAGCCGCCACGAGGCCGGAGGCGCCGAGCACCTCGGCGGGCACCGAGGCGATGAACGGGATCGTGAACGAGATGGCGGTGTTGACCGCGGCGTCCTTCACGCGGTGCCGCAGCCGCAGGTTGAGCCAGCCGACGGCGACGCCGATGACGACGGCCACAGCGACGGCGTAGGCGAAGTCGCCCAGAACGCCCCAGAACGAGACCGTGGCGGCCGTCGCGGCGATGGCCGAGCGCAGCAGCACCAGCGCCGTCGCGTCGTTCAACAGGCTCTCGCCCTCGAGCACGGCGACGATGCGGGGCGAGACGCCGAGCTTCTTCACGATGGAGGTGGCCACGGCATCCGTCGGGCTGACGATGGCACCGAGGGCGATCGCGGCCGCCAGCCCGAGCCCCGGGATGAGCCAGGCGAACAGGAGGCCGAGGAGCACCGAGCTCAGGACGACGAGGATGACGGAGAGGCCGGCGATGGCCCGGAAGTCGCGGCGGAACTCCATCGTGGGCATCGACACCGCAGCGGAGTAGAGCAGCGGCGGCAGCACACCGGCGAGGATCCACTCGGGCTCGATCTCGATGTCCCCGACGAACGGCAGCAGACTCACGCCGATGCCGAGCACGACGAGCAGGAGCGGTGCCGCGACACCGAGCTTGCCCGACGCCTGTGCCGCGAGCACGATGGCGAGCACACCCAGTACTCCGATGACCAGCACGTCCATGCGTTCCCCCTCGAGCACCCGCGGTGCGGAGTCAGTTGTCGCCGGGCTCCTGCAGAGCACGAGCGTGGGCGGCCATCCCGTCGGCGGCCGCTTCGAGATATCCGGTGATGAGCTCGCGCTCCTGGGGCGTGTAGCGGGCCAGGAGGTCTGACGAGATCTTCCCGAGCGGGCCGAAGAACTGCTCGGCCACCTTCATGCTCGCGTCGGCGTAGTAGAGGTGCACGCGACGGCGGTCCTCGTCGTCACGGCGGCGCACGAGGTGACCCGCCCGCTCCAGCCTGTCGACGAGGCCCGTGGTCGCCGCTGAGCTCAACCGCACGGCGGCTCCGAGCTGACCCGGGGTCAGCGGCGATCCGGCTCGCTCCGCGTTCATCACGGCGAGGAGCGCCTCGAGGTCGATCTGATGGAGGCCCTGCAGCGAAGCGAAGGCGCTGGACACCTGCTCCGTCGCCGAGTGCAGTCGCTGGTGGGCTCGCGTGATCCGTCGCAGGCTGCCCGCCTCGACACCCGTCTCCTCGACGCCCGTTTCGTCCACAGTCTCATTGTGGCCGAAGCCGGACGGGGAATAAACTCTCGGTGACAGAGACTTACGATTGCAGAGACAGAATTCCGGTGAACGGAGGAATCATGGAACCGAGACAGGACGAGACTCTGCGCGAGCAGCGTCTGCGGGCCGAACGGGTCGTGCGCGATACCCTCGCGGACTTCACCCCCGAGGAGCAGGCCGTCATCACGGCATTCCTCGACGATGTCACCGAACCGGAAGCACCCACGACATGAGCGAGCAGCATCCGTCGGTCACCGGCGATCGTCGCCGCTGGCTCGGCCTCGTCGTCATCAGCCTCGCCGTCGCCCTGATCATCGTCGACTCCACGATCGTCAACGTGGCGATCCCGTCGATCATCGACGACCTCGACATCAGCTCCACGCAGGTGCAGTGGGTACAGGAGAGCTACACCCTCGTGTTCGCCGCGCTGCTGCTGGTCTTCGGCACCCTCGCCGACCAGTGGGGACGACGACGGATGCTGATCATCGGCATCTCGATCTTCGCCCTGGCGAGCATCATGGCCGCCCTCGCGCCGACGGGCGAGTTCCTGATCTTCTCGCGCGTCATCCAGGGCATCGGCGGCGCCATGATCCTGCCGACGACCCTCTCCCTCATCAATGCGACCTTCCGGGGCAGGGAACGCGGTATCGCCTTCGCAGTCTGGGGATCGACGATCGGGGGCATGGCTGCCGTAGGACCACTCCTCGGCGGATGGCTCACCACCGAGTACTCCTGGCGCTGGGCGTTCGGCATCAACGTGCCGCTCGGCATCCTCATCGTCGTCGGAGCCCTCTTCGCCGTCACCGAGTCGAAGGCGGCGCATCCGTCTCGCGTCGATGTCGTCGGCGCCGTGCTCTCGGTGATCACCTCGGCCAGCCTCGTCTTCGGCCTCATCGAGGGTCGCACCTACGGCTGGTGGCTCACCGCGGACGACCTGACCATCGGCGACTGGACCTGGCCGCTCACCATCTCGCCCATCCCCATCGTCTTCGCCGTCACCCTGGTGGCCGGCGCCGCGTTCATCTGGTGGGGCCTCCGGCGGCAACGGCGGGGCCAGAGCACGATGATCGCGTTCTCCCTGTTCAGGCTGACGTCGTTCCGCAACGGCAACATCGCAGCCCTCATCGTCTCGCTCGGCGAGTTCGGCATCATCCTGTCGCTACCGCTCTGGATGCAGAACGTACTCGGCTACGACGCCCTGCAGACCGGGTACGTGCTGCTCGCCCTGGCGATCGGCTCCTTCGGGGCGAGCGGGGCAGCCGGCGCGTTCGGCCACCGCTTCGCTCCCGTGTGGATCGTGCGGGCAGGCATCCTGTTCGAGATCATCGGCCTGGTGCTCGTCGCTCTCGTGATCTCGAGCGACACCCCGTGGTGGCAGATCGTGATCGGCCTGTTCGTCTACGGCTTCGGCGTCGGACTCGCGACGGCGCAGCTGACCGGGGTGGTGCTCGTCGATGTCCCGGTGGAGCAGAGCGGGCAGGCATCCGGAACCCAGAGCACGGCTCGCCAGTTCGGATCGGCGCTCGGAATCGCCGTGCTCGGCACGGTGCTGTTCACATCGCTCGGCAGCACTCTCGATACCACCCTCGAGTCGACGATTCCGGATGCCGCCGCCCGCGAGCAGGTCGTCGATCTCGTGGTCGACAGTTCCGGCTCCGCGATTCCCGCACTGGAGGAGAAGTCGCCCGAGGCGGCGGATGCCGCCCGCGACGCCTTCAGCGACGCGACCCGCTACGCCGCCTTCACCGCCGCCGGATTCCTCGCCCTCGGCCTGCTCACCACGATCTCGCTGGGCTCGGGTCGCCCGCGCGAGGACGAGGAGACCGGCACGCCGGAGCCCGACACAACCGCCGCTCCCGCAGTGTGAGCTGAGCGATTCTTATGGGACTCATGTGAATTCTGAGAATTCATCCACGGGGTACTAGCGGCCGTTACCTCTTCGTTATATATTCGATTCAGCGTCAGTTGTTTGCTGTGGCGGCTGACGCGGAATGTGATTGCAGGACACTCTTGGTGCAAGGGAGAGGGCCGGTCGTTAGCCTCAACGACCGGCCCTCAATCACGTCCGGGGGGAGTTCACCCTCACTCGCCGGGCGCAGCAGAACCAGCTCGGCACAGCGCCCGGGTCGGCTCGCGACGTGGAGAGAAGCCCTGTCCAGAGCGCTCATCCGCCCCGCATGACTCCGCCTGCGCACGCCTGAGGTCGCCGCCCCCTATTCTTGTACCTCGAAGGGGAGGACAGGCATGTCGAACAAAGCAACGGCCGTCGTAGCGTGGGAGTCGCTGTTCCGCGCCCAGGTCGCTGTGATGCGAACCCTCACCCACGAGTTCCCCGCTCACGACATCTCGTTCAACGAGTACGACGTGATGTTCAACATCTCGCGTCAACCCGGACGAAGCCTGCGCCTGCGCGACCTCAACAAGCACGTGCTGCTCACTCAGCCCAGCGTGAGCCGCCTCGTCGACCGCCTCGTGTCGCGCGGCTTCCTCGACAAGATCACCGACCCGAGCGATGGCCGGGGTGCCATCGTCACGCTGACGGATGCCGGCTACGACGCCTACCGTCGAGTCGCCGTCGAGCACGCCGAGTCGATCCGCCAGCGTGTCGGCACCAAGCTCGACACCGCCGAGCTGACCGAGCTCGCCCGTCTCTGCGACAAGCTGCGCGACGGCGAGAGCTGAGCTCCCGCCCGCAGAGGGCCCAGCGAAGCGTACGGGCGGTGGGGTTAAAAGAACGATGGGACGGAGACCCTACTCCCCGCCCCATCGCGGCAGTCCCTCGCAGGATTGCCATCTCGGCCGGGCTACCCGAACATGGCCCGTCGAGAGCACACCGATGGCGCGCCACACAGGCTCCCTGATACCGCGCGAAGCGCAGTCGGGGCATGACCGAGCACAGCCGGAGCGGGGTGCTCCAGTGTGGGCAAACGGAGTTCGGGCTCCATGTCCACGTGCCTTTCGGGTCGGCTGACGTGTGTGCCGTCACAGGAGGGCGCTAGGGGCGGCGCTCGGTAGTGACGCGTAATCGGGTTTGGGGCATCCGCGTGGCAGACACCTTGAGGTGAGCCTAGTGTCCCGGCTCCCCACCACAAAGTACCCCGAGTGGGGGGTGCCGGATGCGCCGGACCAGGTTCTGCGGCCGAAATCCCCGGTGAGATGGGCGGAAAACGTCGGGGTACAACGGACGGCATAAAGGGGGACCGGGGGTCGGAAATGGGGCCATTGCGGTACATCATCGAGTTCGCGTGTCCCCCGGGTCGACCGTCGATGTCGTGCATCGGACCCGGCCAGAGTGCCGTTTCGAGTGTGTTGCGAGCATGTTCCGTGCGTCGCGCGGCCAGACCCGTGCATCAGGGCCGGGAAATACGGCGATCCACGCCCGTTCGCCCCTGCTCGTGTGACACCAGTACTGGGTGCACCGATTCCGGGGTACATCGCTAGGTCGGTCGTTATGCCGACATATACAGTCGGCCGAGGTACACGTCAAGTTGACGAGTACTCAGCACGAGCCCTACATCAGTGTTCCGCCTCGCGTGAGGCGCGACTTCGGGCCGACACGGCCGCGCCATTCGTGGTGAGCCCGTGCGTCGGCACGCTCATCCGGAAGGAACCGCACCACATGAACAAGATCATCAAGGGGTCGATCGCAGGCGCAGCCGGCATCGCCCTTCTCCTCGGCGGCGCTGGCACGTTCGCGCTGTGGAACGACAGCGTCGGCGTGAACGCGGGAACGATCACCGCAGGAACGCTCACCACGGCGACCTCGGGAACCTGGACCGACACGACGACCGCCACCGCGACCGCCATCACCAACCCGCAGGCCGTGGTCTTCGCTCCCGGCACCAAGGTCACCTACACGGGAACCGTGACCGTGACGGCGACGGGCACCCACCTGGCCGGCAACGTGACGTTCAACGCGACGTCGATCACCGCCAAGACGCCGGTCACGGCAGCCAACACGGCCCTCGCCACCGCCCTCGCCTCCGGCACCACGCTGGTCGTCAAGAAGGCCGGCACGACTGTCACCGGCACGACCCCGTTCGCCGAGGGCACGACCACCCTCGACGTGGTGCTCACCATCACCCTGCCCGCTGGCTCGACCGTCGACAACACGGCCAAGCTCGGCGCGGCCGACCTGAGCGCGATCACCTTCACGGCGCTGCAGGTCGCTCCGTAACGAGCAGCGATTCACCCGAAGTCACGCACCTGACATCACGCACCTGAAGGGAGGAGGAGTTCATGCGCAATCAGAGACAGCTGTCGCGGGCAGCGGCCCCGATGCGCCGTGAGCGCGGCTCCTCCTCCCTCCACGGGCGGATGTCGATCCTCATCGGCGCGATCCTGGCCGTCTGCGCCGTCACCGTCGCCACCTCCGGCGGAACGTTCGCACTGTGGAACAGTCAGGCTGCGGTCTCGCCCGCGACCATCTCGGCCGGCTCACTCAGCCTGTCGATCAGCAACCAGAACCTCGGCGGCCTGTCGACGAAGCTCCTGCCCGGTACCTCGGTGCTCGGCTCGTACGAGGTCGGTTACACGGGCGGGTCGAGCGCGGATCTGGTCGCGACAGTCGCTGTCAACACGTCGACCCCAGCAGGCATGGCGAGCGCAGTGACGCTCACGATCACCCCGTCGGCGGCGACCTGCACCGCGGGAATGACGGGCGGCGTGAGCGGCAAGCTCAACGCCTTCGGCCCGACGGCTCCTGTCGTCCTGCCCGTCGCGGCCACCGAGGCCAAGACCCGCTACTGCATGGAGCTCAAGCTCGACTCGACCGCAGGCAATGAACTCCAGAACGCCACCACGACCTTCACCGTGACCTACACGGCCACGCAAAGGACCTCATGAACCGACCCCGCATCCGGCGCTCGTCCCGCGCGGGACGCCTGCTCGGTGTGGCGGTGATCGGCATGCTGGGTTGCGGTGTTCTGGTCGGCGCGGCCGCCGCTCCTCACGCATCTGCTTCTCCGGCATCCT
The DNA here is from genome assembly GCF_004570845.1 of Orlajensenia leifsoniae. Classification (GTDB taxonomy): domain Bacteria; phylum Actinomycetota; class Actinomycetes; order Actinomycetales; family Microbacteriaceae; genus Orlajensenia; species Orlajensenia leifsoniae. The sequence goes on from NZ_SPQZ01000003.1 coordinate 118,853, forward strand.
CCCCTGCATCCGCGTCTCCGATGGACGCAGCCTCCTTCAGCCGCGACGGAGTCCACTTCGCGGCCGATCCGCGCGGCGCCCTCTTCGCCGGTCTCGGGGCCATCGTTCCCGGCCAGCGGGAGACCGCACGTCTGTGGGTGCGCAACGACGGCCCGTCCCCTCTCGTGATCCGCGTGAACGCGACCCAGGTGAACGTCGACGACGACGACTACGCCGAAGCCCTGTCGCTGCGCGCGACGACGACGCTCCAACCGACCGGCGACCTGATGACCTTCGCGACCACGGAGAGCTGCTTCATGCTGCTGGGCGAGCAGTACATCCAGCCGGGAGCGGCCATCCCCATCACCTTCCGACTCACGATGGCCGACGTCGACGGGTCCGTCGCGCAGAGCTCCACCGCCGGGGCGACGGTCGCCGTCGGACTCCGCGACGCCACGTCCCCGTGGCTCGACGACGCCGAGTGCGACGGAGACGGCGCCCACCTGCCGGTGCTCGGCGATCCCGACCCGGAGCCGACGCCCACGACGACTCCCACTCCCCCGGCGACGCCGGAGCCCGAACCGACGGCATCCGTCGGCCCGACAGCACTGCCGGCCCCCGCTGGTGCATCCGGCCCGACCGCCCCGTCGGGCGATTCCCTCTCCTCGACCGGAACCGACGCGATCACCTGGCTGTCGGCATCCGTCGCCCTCATCGCTGGAGGCGTGCTCGCTCTCCTCCTGCCCTACCGCTCCCGCCGACGGAGGACACCGTGACCACCACAGCACCCACACCCGTGCAGACGACGACCACCACCGACGCCACACCGGCGCCTCGCGAGCGCGGCGTTCTGCATTACATCGGGATGGGGCTGAGCATCGGTCTGCTCGGCCTCGTCGTGGCGCTCGCGGCCCTGCTCATCGTCGTGCCGAAGGTGGGCGGCGCCACTCCGCTCACCGTGCTCACGCAGTCGATGGAGCCGACGCTGCCGCCCGGCACCCTCGTGGTCGTCGGGCCCGTGAAGCCGGCCGAGATCCGGGTCGGTGACGTGGTGACGTACCAGATCCGCTCGGGCGAGCCCGACGTCATCACCCACCGGGTGATCGATGTGACCTCGGCGAGCGATGGCAGCTACTCCTTCACCCTGAAGGGCGACAACAACGCCGCCGAGGACCCGCCGGTCGTTGCCGAGCAGATCAAGGGCCGGCTCTGGTACAGCGTGCCGTTCGTCGGCTACGTGAGCACCGCGGTCACCGGCGACACGCGCTCGTGGATCGTGCCCGGCCTCGCCGTCGCCCTGTTCGGCTACGCCGCCTTTATGATCGTCTCGGGGGTGATCGTCTCGATGCGGCGTCGCCGGGAGATGGATGCCGCCGAGCCTGCGGCATCCGTCGACGACTAGGCGTCCTCCGACGACCGGCCCGGACCACGGGCTCGCGCCAGACGCGCCCGTCATTCGACGTGCGTGAGCGCGACGGTCAAGGTCGCTTCTCGAGCACGCTGACGAAGGCGTCGGGCAGCACCACGTTCTGCGTCGCGTCGCCGAAGTACGGCGCGATCTGCTCGGGCCTGTAGCCCGCGATGCCGCAACCGATCTCCGTGACGAGGAAGCGGAGTTCCGGATGCTGCACCGCGAACTCGAGGAAGGTGTCCACCTGCTTCTCGATCGTCGGCAGCCCGCTCATGGTGTCGATTCCGTAGCTGCGGCCCTGCAGCCCCTCCGCCTGCCCCCACACCGCGCCGAAGTGGTCGGCGGCGAACCTGGCGGCTCCGCCCCCGTGGGCACCGCTCGCATTCGAGCCGAACACGAAGATCTCGTCAGGACCGAGGCTGGTGATCATGCCACCACGATGCTCCGAGGCGGGCGGATGCGCAATGCCTGCACGACCGGATGGCATGCGCAAGCCGTTGCCGGAGCGGATGCACGAGCCTAGCGTCGCAGCATGACCTCGCTCCTGACCTCGCCCGGGACCTCGTCCAGAACCTCGCTCTGGACCGCTCGATCACCCGGTATCGAGACCGACCGCCACGGACTCGGCCTCGAGGCCGCCGCGCGCGATGTCGACGAGATCGTCGTGGGCGCGGGCATCACCGGGCTCATCACCGCCCTGCTCCTCGCCCGCGCCGGTCGTCGCGTCACCGTGCTCGAGGCCCGCGGCGTCGGCGCAGTGGCGACGGGCAACAGCACGGCCAAGCTCAGCGTGCTCCAGGGCGCCCACCTGCAGCAGGTGGCGAGCCGGAACACCCGCGGCGTGACGCAGGCGTACGTCGACGCCAACGAGGCCGGCCAGCGGTGGGTGCTCGACTTCGCCGCGGAGCACCGCGTCCCCGTCGAACGCCGTGCGGCCCTCAGCTACGCTGCGAGTCCCGATGGCATCGCCACCGTGGAGAAGGAGTACGAGCTGGCCCAGTCCGCTGGGCTGCCCGTGACGCTTCTCTCCGATGCCGGGCTGCCGTTCGCGACGCACCGGGCCGTGAGGCTGGCGAACCAGGCGCAGTTCGATCCGATGCTGCTGCTGTCCGCCCTCGCGGCTGAGCTCCGGGCCATGGGAGGCGTCATCCACGATGCGACGACGGTGCTCGGCGTGCGCGCCGGGCGGCCCGTCCGCGTGCGGACGACCCGTGGAGAGTACAGCTGCGAGCGCCTCGTCCTCGCGACCGGGTCGCCCATCCTCGATCGCGGCCTGTACTTCGCGAAGCTCGACGCCGAACGTTCGTACGCGGCGAGCTATCGGGTTCCCGGCGCGGCCCTGCCTCCGGACATGTACCTGAGCGTCGACGGTCCGACGCGGTCGATCCGAACGGCCCCGGATGCGGCGGCAGCGCCGGGCGCGGAGGCGGGGTCGGGATCGGAGGCGGGCGAGCTCCTGCTCGTCGGCGGCAACGGACACGGGGTGGGGCGGCATCCGTCACCGGCGTCGCTCGTCGCCGACCTCGAGCAGTGGACGACGACGCACTGGGCCGGAGCTCAGCGCACGCACGCCTGGAGCGCCCAGGACTACGCGACCCCGCACGGGGTTCCGTTCGTGGGCTGGCTGCCTCGAGGGCGCGGGCGCATCTTCCTGGCGACGGGCTACAGCAAGTGGGGCATGACGAACGCGGCGCAGTGCGCGCTCACCCTCGCGGGCGACCTGCTCGGCGAGCTGCCCGGCTGGGCCGTGCCGATGCGACACCGCATGACGCTTCCGGCTGCCATCGGCACGGGCATCGGCATGAACGCCGCGGTGGGCAAGCACTACGCGGTGGGCTGGGCCAGGGCGATGACCCGCCGCCTCCCGGGCGACGTCCCCGTGGAAGGCTCCGGTGTCGTCGGCCGGGTCGGCCTCTCGCCCGTCGGCGAGTCCACCGTCGCCGGCGCCACCTGCCGGGTGTCGGGCGTGTGCCCGCACCTCGGGGCCGTGCTCGCCTGGAACGACGCCGAGGCGAGCTGGGACTGCCCGGCCCACGGATCGCGCTTCTCCGCTACAGGCCGACGTCTCGAGGGCCCGGCGAAGGTCGGGCTGGCACGCCGCTGACCTGCTGCCCAGGCCTCGGCGGATCCAGGAACACCCGCCGGGTCACGTGAACCCCGCCGAGTGAGGCGGCGCGAGTCGAATGCGGGGGTTCCACGCACGAGCAAGCGCCGGGAAACAGAAAAGGCCCCGTCCGAAGACGGGGCCTGCTGTGCGCCCGGAGGGATTCGAACCCCCAACCTTCTGATCCGTAGTCAGATGCTCTATCCGTTGAGCTACGGGCGCATGTTCTCCCCCGGCCAACCGGCCGGAAGCAACCTACAGACTATATCCCAGGGTGGGGCGTCTCACCAATTCGAGGGGCGGATGCCGCTTCGAGGCTGGCCGGGCGCACCCTCCTCCCGCTCGGCGTCGACGCACTTCGACGCGCTCGCTGCGCGCTCCCGTGTCTCTGCGGGCGGGGGGGGTGGGTGTGTCTCTGCAGGCGGATGACGACCGGTGGGCGGACGGACGGCGCCCCGCATCCGTCACCCCTTCACTGCACCACCCAGTCCGGCGCTCCGCAGGAAGAGCCGCTGGAAGATGAGGAAGAGCGCCACCGGGATGATCGTCGAGATGGCGAGCGCCGCGAGGAACACGTCGAGCTCGGTCTGCGACTGCACCGCGGGCAGGCGCACCGACAGCGGCTGCACCGCCGGGTCGGGGAGGACGAGCAGCGGCCAGAGGAAGTCCTTCCAGGCCGCGATGATCGCGAACACCGAGACGACGCCGAGGATCGGCCGCGACATCGGCAACACGATCGACCAGAACACGCGGAACGGTCCGGCTCCGTCGGTCTTCGCCGCCTCGAACACCTCACGCGGGAGGTTGTCGAAGAAGCGCTTGACCAGCAGGATGTTGAAGGCGTTCGCCGCGGCAGGCAGCCATACCGCCCAGTAGGTGTTGAGCAGCGAGGTTCCGATGACCGGCGGATGCAGGATCGTCAGGTACAGCGGCACCAGAAGCACCACCGCCGGAATGAACATCGTCGCGAGCACAGCCATGTTGAGGATCGGCGCGTACTTCGGCTTCAGCACCGAGAGGGCGTAGCCGGCCGTCGTGGCGACGAGCACCTGGAACAGCCAGGAACCCGCGGCGATCACCAGGGTGTTCACGAAGTACTGGTCGATGTGCACGTCGTTCCACGCCGTCGACAGGTTCGCCCAGTCGATGCCGTTCGGCCAGAGCTCGAACGGATGCTGCAGGGTGTCCTGCGTGGGGGTGACGGCGGCCTTCGCCAACCACAGGATCGGCCCGAGCCCCGCGACGACGAGTCCCACGAAGAGCACGACGTGCACGCCGGTCATCGAGGCGCGCACTCCCCCGCGCCGGCGCTCGTGCTCCGAGAGCACGCCGCGGTCGGCCTCGTCGTCGAGCGACTTCCGCACCTTCTTGCGGCGGGGCTTCGTGTCCCCGATCAGCGCACGGCGGCCGGCGGCATCCGAACTCACACTGGTGGTCAATTGGTGCTCCATCGTTCGGTCAGCTTGAAGTACGCCCAGCTCATGAGGCCGAGGAAGATCGCGAGCATGAGGCTCAGCGCCGTGGCCTCTCCGTAGTCGCCCCCGAGGGAGTTCTGGAAGGCGTAGCGATAGATGAGCAGCAGGATGGTCAGGGTCGCGTTGTTCGGCCCGCCGCCGGTGAAGAGGTAGGGCTCGAGGAACACCTGCGATGTCGCGATGATCTGCAGGATGAGCATGATGAACAGCACCCCGCGCAGCTGCGGCAGCGTCACGTGCCACACCTTGCGCCAGATGCCGGCTCCGTCGACCTCGGCGGCGTCGTAGAGCTCGGGCGGCACGCTGATGAGGGCCGCGAGGTAGATGATGATCGATCCGCCGGCAGCGGCCCAGGTCGCCTCGATCACGAGCGACGGCATGGCCGTGGCAGCGCTCTGCAGCCAGGGCTGCGGCGGGATGCCGACCCAACCGAGCATGGTGTTGAACACGCCGTTCGGACTGGCGTCGTAGAAGACCTTCCAGAGCAGCACGGCGACCACGGGCGGGATGACGACGGGCATGTACGCGAGGGCGCTGTAGAGGCCCTTGCCGCGCTTCACCTCGCTCATGAGCACGGCGAGGAACAGCGGGATCGGGAATCCGAAGAGCAGCGCCAGGAACGCGAAGTACAGCGTGTTGACGATGGCGGTGCCGAGGTTGGGATCGCTGAGCACCCGCTCGAAGTTGTCGAGCCCGACCCAGGTGGCCGGCTGCACGAGGTTGGTCTTCTGGAAGCTCATGATGACCGACTGCACGATCGGCGACCAGCTGAACACGGTGAACACGATGAGCATCGGGGCGAGGAAGATCAGGTTCGACAGCCCGCCTCCGCGCACCCACGTGGCCGGGTTGCGCTTGCGGCGTCGCCTCGGGGCGACGGATGCCGGAGGCTCGGGCGGTAGTGCGTCTCTGACCACGGGCGGATGATCCGTGACTGTCATGGTGCGGGTTCCTTCGTGTGGGGCTGCGATGACCCTGGTGACTCTCGGGGTGAGGTGACCGGTGATGAGTGGGGGTGCGGATGCCGGCTCCCGGCGCGAGCGCTGGGAACCGGCATCCGTCACCGAAGCGGCTTACTGCCCGTCGAGCAGGGCCTGGGCGTCGGAGTCGGCCTTCGTGAGGAGGGCGTCGACGTCGGCGTTCTCGTCGGTCAGCACGGCCTGGATGACGTTGTCGAGCAGGCCGTAGATGGGCTGGGTCTGACCCTTGAACTCGCCGACGGGCTTCTGGTCGAAGATGCCGTTGAAGAATCCGGCCATCTGGTCGGTCGGAACGTTGACGTAGGGCTTGATCCATTCCTGCTGCTGGTCGTAGGTCGCCTTGTCGAGCACAGGCAGAACCGGGGTACCGACGGCCTGGTCGCTGTCGGCCAGGGCCTTCGCGTCAGCCTGCGCGGCATCCTTGTTCAGCAGTTTCTGCATGTAGTACCAGTCGATCCACTTCACACCGGCGGCCTTGTGGGCGTCGTCGATCTTCGGGCTCATCACGGCGATGTCGCCGCCTCCGAGCACGCCGGCGTCAGCACCCTCGGTCGGGATGACGGTGAGGCCGTACTGCTCGGGCTTCATGGAGAAGTCCCGGACGAGGGCCGTGTAGACGTCGGAGCCACTGGTGTACATGCCGAGGTTGCCCGCGGCGAACTCCTGGTTGATGCTTCCCCAGTCGAGCAGGAAGTTGTCGCCCATCGAGTCGTCCTCCCAGCGCAGGTCGTGGAAGTACTCGAGCGTGGCCTTCGTGCCGTCGTTGTTCAGCGTCGACGTGTAGCTGCCGTCGCCGTTGTCCTTCTGCATCTCGGCGCCGCGCGAGATCGACTGCGCGGTGAGCTGCCAGCCACCGGTGTTGCCCATGGTCATCGTGGCGTAGCCGGCCTTGCCGGTCTTCTCGGCGATGGCCTTCGCGTCTGCGCGCACTTCCTCCCACGTGGTCGGAGGCTGGTCGGGGTCGAGGCCGGCCGCGGTGAACAGGTCGCGGTTGTAGTGCAGGCCCATGGCGTAGGCCTGGCGCGGGAAGCCGAAGATGTTGCCGTCGTCGTCCTGCACCTCCCCGATGATGATCGGGTTGAACTTGTCGGCGTACCCGAGGTCCTTGACCTCCTTCGTCACGTCCATGAGCTGGCCGTTCTCGAGCAGGGTCTTGGTGTCGGTGAACGGCACCGTGAAGACGTCGGGGAGGCTGCCGCCGGCGAGCTGGGCGGCGAAGGTGGGAGCCTTCCACTCGTACTCGACGCCGATGACGTCGATGTCGGGGTTGAGCTTCTCGAACTGCTTCTCCTGAACGGCGAAGGCGTCGTAGGCGGCCTGATCGGCTCCGGGCGGGAAGGTGGCGACGCGGAGTTCGAGCTTTCCGCTTTCGTCGCCCGATCCGGTACCGCAGCCGGCGAGTGTGCCGGCCAGGGCGAGCGCGGCGAATGACGCGATCGCGACCTTGGCTGCTGACTTCATTGTCGTGGTCCTTTCGATGCTGTGTTGCTGGTGTGGTGGTGGGTTGTCGGTGCTGGGTGGTGGTGCTTCTCGCGGCCGGATGCTCCGAGCCGCCTCTGCGGTCAACTGGGCGTGATGCGCAGCCAGGCCGTGGAGTCAGTGGGCAGCAGTCCGCCGTCGAGCGGGGTGCTGGCGAGCAGGATGCTGTCGTGCTCGGGGAGCTCGACCGCGGTGGCCGAGAGGTTGGTGACGCAGAGGAAGCGCTCGCCGCGGGTGAAGGCGAGCACGTCGGAGCCGCCGTCGGCAGCGTCGTCGAGCCAGGTGAGGGTCCCGTCGCCGAGTTCCTCCTCCCGTCGACGGATGCGGAGGGCCTCGCGGTAGAGCCTGAGCATGGAGGCCGGGTCGGCCTCCTGCGCCTCGACGGTGAGCGCCGACCAGTCGTCGGGCTGCGGCAGCCAGGGCGCGCTCGACGCCTGTGCGGGGCTGAAGCCGAAGGGCGCAGCGGTGCCGCGCCAGGGCAGGGGCACGCGGCATCCGTCCCGCCCGGGGTCGACGCCGCCCGAGCGGTAGTGCATCGGATCCTGCAGCAGGGTCGTCGGCAGCTCCACCTCGGGCAGGCCGAGCTCGTCGCCCTGGTAGATGTAGAGCGATCCGGGCAGGGCGGCCGTGAGGAGCGCCGCAGCGCGGGCACGGCGGGTGCCGAGATCGAGGTCGGTCGGGGTGCCGAAGCGCTTCTTGACGAAGGCGAACGACGAGTCCTCACGGCCGTAGCGGGTCACCGGACGGGTCACGTCGTGGTTCGACAGCACCCAGGTGCTCGGAGCTCCGACGGGGGCATGGGCAGCGAGCATCAGGTCGATCGAGGCCCGGAACTCCTCGGCACCCCACGGGCGCGACATGAAGTCGAAGTTGAAGGCGGTGTGCATCTCGTCGGGCCGCAGGTAGTCGGCGAAGCGCTTCGCATCCGGAACCCAGACCTCTCCGACGAGCACACGGGTGCCCTCGTAGGAGTCGGCGATGCGGCGCCACGCGCGGTAGACGTCGTGCACCTCGTCGCGGTCCTCGGTGGGGTGCTCCCCCGGACCCGGGTTCTCGGGCACCTCGGCCAGGGTCGGGTCCTTGATGAGCAGGCCGGCCGAGTCGATGCGCACGCCGGCGACCCCGCGGTCGAACCAGAAGCGCAGGATGTCCTCGTGCTCGGCGACGACGTCGGGGTGGTTCCAGTTGAGGTCGGGCTGCTCGGGGGTGAACAGGTGCAGGTACCACTCGCCCGCGGTGCCGTCGGGGTCGGTCGTGCGGGTCCAGGTGTCGCCAGCGAAGTTCGAGACCCAGTGGTTGGGCATCTCGTCGCCGTTCTCGCCGAGGCCGGGGTGGAACCAGAAGCGCTCGCGCTCCGGCGATCCGGGGCCGGCCGCGAGAGCCTGCTGGAACCACGGATGCTGATCGCTCACGTGGTTCGGGACGATGTCGATGATCGTGCGGATGCCGAGGGCCAGCGCCTCGCTGATGAGGAGCTCGGCCTCGTCGAGGGTGCCGAACGCGGGGTGGATGTCGCGGTAGTCGCTGACGTCGTAGCCGCCGTCGGCGAGCGGCGACGGGTACCACGGGTTGAACCAGATGGCGTCGACGCCGAGGTCCTTCAGGTACTGGAGGTGCTGACGCACGCCGCGGAGGTCGCCGGTTCCATCGCCGTCGCTGTCCGCGAAGCTGCGCACGTACACCTGGTAGATGACGGCACTGCGCCACCACAGCGCATCGGCCGACGCCTGCTCCGGTGTTCCGGCATCGAGTACTGACATGGTCACTCGGATGGCTCCTCATCGCGTCTGGCACGGGTGTCGTGCGCACCGCTGAGGGCTGTTCTACGAGCGACTCCATCGGCGTGAGGACGAACGTAGTGTTTGTAACAGATTGACGCAACAATTCAACAATCCGCAAGCAGCTTGCTCAAATCTGCGTAAAGTTTCGTGCAGGCGGGCCGCAAGTCCACACCACTCGCTCTCCCGCTCGCCCCCTCCGGCTCGCAGAGATCCGGCCGCAGGCCGCGACCGATGCGCATCGAGCTCGGCGGGACCCGCTGATGCGCTTCGACCGCGGACTCCGTCCGGGCATCAGCCAGCGGGATGCCAGCGGGATGTCAGCGGGTTGCTGCCACCGCGGCAGGCCCCGTCGAGGCCCGCACCACGAGTTCCGGCGCGAACAGAAGCTCGTCGGTGACCGGGGCGCCGCTGGTCATCTGCCGCATCAGCAGCTCCACGATCATGCGACCCATCGACTCGATCGGCTGCCTGACCGTGGTGAGCGGCGGCTCGGTGCAGTTCATCAGCGCCGAGTCGTCGTAGCCGATCACCGAGATGTCCTCGGGCACGCGGAGCCCTGCCCGACGGACGGCCCGCACGGCGCCGAGCGCCATCGGATCGCTCGCGCACACCATGGCCGTCACGCCCTCCTTGAGCAGCCGAGTCGCAGCAGCCTGCCCGGCCTCGAGCGAGTAGAGCGAGTGCACGATCCGGCGTGCGGGCAGCTCGAGACCCGTCGCTCCCGCGATCCGCTCGGCCGCCTCCAGCTTGCGCCGCGACGGCATGTGGTCTGTCGGGCCGAGCAGGATGCCGATCTCGCTGTGCCCGAGCTGCATGAGATGACTGAACGCCTGCTCCATCGACACCCGGTCGTCGCACGACACCGTGGCGAAGTCGAGGTCGGGTACCGGCGCATTGACGAGAACCGTCGGCAGGTTGAGCTCCCGCAGCCGCTCGTAGTGGTCGTGGGAGGTGTCGGCCTGGGCGTAGGCGCCGCCGACGAAGATGACACCGGAGACCTGCTGATGCAGCAGCAGTTCGACGTAGTCGGACTCCGAGATGCCGCCGGCCGTCTGCGTGCAGAGCACCGGGGTGTAGCCGTTCTGGGCGAGACCGCCCGAGATCACCTCGGCGAACGCGGGGAAGATGGGGTTCTGGAGCTCGGGCATGACGAGGCCCACCAACCGGGCGCGCTCTCCGCGGAGCTTCGTGGGGCGCTCGTAGCCGAGCACGTCGAGGGCGGTGAGCACAGTGCGCCGCGTGGCCTCCGAGACGCCGGGCTTGTTGTTGAGCACGCGGCTGACCGTGGCCTCACTGACTCCGACCTTGCGTGCGACATCCGCCAACCGTCTCGACATGCCCGCAAGTGTACGACTGAATCACGCAAACAGACGCGCCCTCGACCTCCCGCGATGACGGGAGGTCGAGGGCGCGAGACTGCGTCAGCTACTTCTTGGCGCTGCAGGCGTCGTTGACGGCGGCGGCAGCGTCGGAGATGTCGGTCATCGCCTTGGTCTGCGCATCGGCGTCGAGCTGCTCGGGGTCCGTCGGCACGGTCTCGATGTAGTCCTCGCCGGCGTCGAGCGCGTCGCCGAAGCTCTCGAGGGCCTGCTCGACGTCCTTGTTGTCGTCCCACTCGTCGGACAGGGTGTCGACGCGGTCGCCGAGTCCGTCGAAGTAGGTCTTGGCGTCAGCCTGACCGGCCGAGAGGTCGCCGGCGAGGGTGTTCTGCGCGCCGTTGTTGATGTCGCGCACCTCGGACTGGAGGGTGTCGCAGTTCTGGGCGGAGGCGGTGGAGTCACTCGAGGAGCCGCTGGCGCAGCCCGTGAACAGCAGAGCCGCGGAGACGGCGAGGGCGGCGACGATGGCCGGGCGGGTTGTCTTCATGGATTTGATCCCCTTGTGTTGCGGATGGAACGGATGTTGCAAAGCAACAAGCCTACGCTCCACCCTCCGACACCGTCATGACCGGCCATCGCCGCAGGAGCGGCTCAGTACCAGTTGACCGACTGGCTGTGGCTCCAGGCCGCGCACGGCGAGCCGTAGCTGCCGGCGATGTAGCCGAGGCCCCAGGTGATCTGGGTCGCGGCGCTCGTGGCCCAGTCGGCACCGGCCGTCGCCATCTTCGAGCCAGGCAGGGACTGCGGGATGCCCGTCGCTCCCGAGCTGCTGTTGCTGGCGTTCACGTCCCAGCCGGACTCCTTGGTCCACAGGCTATCGAGGCACTGGAACTGGTCGTCGCCCCACCCGTACTGGCTGGCGGCGAGCTGGCGTGCCGTGGCTCGCGCGCCGTCGGGGGTGTTCGCGACGCGCGCTGCTTCGGCGGCTGCAGCGGCGGCGGCATCGGCAGCGGAGACGGCTGCTGCGGTCTGCGCGGCTGCCGCCTGGGCGGCATCCGTCAGCGCGACGGTGCGACCGACGCTCAACAGTTTGTAGTCGGCGAGCTGCGAGACCGTCGTCTCGAGCTCGGTCGCGTCGACCTTCGAGGCGGCCGAGGCGATGACGGCGTTCGCGCTCGTGATGGTGGCCCGCGCTGCACTCTGCGCCTTGTACGCGGCGATGTCCTCGTAGAACGAGAGGTGGTCGCTGTCGAGAGCGCCCTGCTGGGAGAGGGCGGCGGTCTCGCGCTGGGCGGCGGCCTGGTCGGTGCTGGCGTTGGCGATGAAGGGGGCCGAGAGAAGACTTCCGGCTGCGACGAGGGCGATGGCTGTCGTCGCGATGACACGGTTGCGGCGGGTACGGGGGGTGATCGTGGTGATGTGGCGGTGCACGGGGGTCCAATGATGGTGCTTCCCTGCTGCGGGCGATGCACTGCACTCCGGCAGGCATGGGCGCAGTGCTGCACGTCGGGTCGGCGCAGCACGCAGGCTGGATCTGGCACGGAAGGATCGGGGCTTCCGGCCGGCGCGGAGAGCCGCGCGCGACTCTGCCACTGCCGCGCAGGCGCGGTCAGTGGCAGAGCGGTCATGCCGATGGGGGGATCGGCACGCGAACATCACGATAGGCAGTCGCCCTGAACGAGTTCTGTGCTGCCGCTGCAACAGCGCTGTGAGCGTGCACACGTCAACGATCCGACAGCTGAGGTCCGACTCCGCTCGCTCATCGAGGCCCGCCGAAGTCACGGTCGAAGCGCAGCCGGCCCGACGCTTCGACCGCGGGCTGCGGCGGGCATCAGCACACGGTCATGCTCGAAGTTGCGGCATCCGAGTTTCGAAACTATGTTCGAGGTATGGGACAGAACCGGCGCTACGGCAGTGACATCACCGACGAGGCCGTGCACGAGACGGCCACTCGACCGCAGCCCATCTCGCTCGGCAAGGCCGAGCTGGGCGACGAGCCTGTTAAGGAAGCGGACCGTCCCATCGCCGTCTCGGCCTGGGTGCGCTTCCCCGAGTCGCCCATCCGTGTGCGTTGCACGGCCATCGCCTGGACCAGCAAGGCCGTGCGCGTCGAGTTCACCATGAAGGACGGCGCCGTTCGCCGGGCCTGGGTGTGGGCGTCGGCGGTGGAGCGGGTGTAGCCGGTCAGCTGGCCTCGGCTGCGGCGCTGGCCGACGCTGCGGCATCCGCGTAGCTCGACGTCACCAGGATCGGCAGGTGATCCGACGATCCACGGGGCAGCGTGATGACGCTCTCGATCGTGAGTCCGACGGAGGTCGCCAGGTCGAAGTGCCCGCGGAACACCTTGTAGCGCGTGTAGGTGCGGCTGTCGCTGAGCGTCAGGTCGTAGCCGGATGCCGTGATCTTGTCGCTGAGCCCGGCCTTGAACACCGGGTAGTTGTAGTCGCCGACCATGAGCACCGGAAGCCCGGGACCCATGAGCTGCATCTCGGCGAGCGCCGCGTGGATCTGCTTGCGGCGCAGCGAGTTGAGTGCGGTGAGCGGCGCGGCGTGGAACGAGGCGACGACCAGCTCGCGGTCGTGCTCCTCGTCTCGGAGCCGCACGGCGATGAGGCGCTCGTGAGCCGGCTTCGCGACCCTGTCGTAGAGGGAGCGCTTGAGCTCGAAGGCCCTCGTCGCCTGAACGGTGAACTGCCTGTTGCGGTGGTAGACGGCGAGGCCCAGCCTGTTGCGAGCCGTCGCATCCGACAAGTGCAGGTCGCCGATGAACTCGGGGAGAGCCCGATCGTCGCACTCCTGCAGGCACAGCACGTCGGGAGAGTGACGCTGCACGATCTCCGTCAACTCGCCGATAGCGCGGTGCTTCCGGAGGTTGTAGCTGATGACCTTCACGATGTCTTCTCTTCGTATCTCGGCGGACCCGACAAGCCTACGGCGATGAGCGCCGCGCATCTGAACGTGGACTGTGCAGCGGCTGAAAAGTATGATGCGCGATGCTGGTTGGGCGACGGATGCCGGACCCGTCAGCCCAGCGGTTCGATCAGGGTCGGGTCGGCAGGGTCCACCGTGCGGGTGTTGTTCACCTTGGGGTCGACCTCGAACGTGGTGATGGTGGCGGCCACCTTCTCGGACTCCGCGTCGAGCAGGGCGAGAAGGTGCTCCTTGCCCCCGTCGTCGAGCTTCACGGGCGCGAGGTACTCGTCCCAGACGTCGCGCTCGAGGAAGACCGGCATCCGATCGTGGATCTCGCCGGAGGCATCCCGAGCCGCCCGGGTGATGATGGCCGTCGACACCACCCACTCGTCGTCGACCTTGCGGGCCGTCGCGAGGCCGGCCGCCGCGAGCAGGTTCCCCGGACCCTGGATGAAGTGCGCCCGCTTGTGTCCCGGCTCGCCCTCCCATTCGTAGTAGCCGCGCATCGGCACGATGCATCGCGAGCCGGTGAAGGCGCCCTTCCACATGCCGTTCGTGGCCACGGTCTCGATGCGGGCGTTGAAGTTGGGGCGCTTCGAGTCCTTGATGAACGAGGGATGGAAGTCCCACACGGCCGGCTCGATGCTGCGCGTGATCTCCCCGGTGTCGTGATGCTGGCGCTCGCGCACGATGGGCACGACGTCGGTCGGCGCGATCGAGTACGTCGGACGCCAGTCCCTGTAGTCGTTGCCCTGAGCCACGAATTCCTGGATGAGTTCATCGACTTTCGCGTCGTTGGCGAATCTTCCGCACATGCCGCCAGTCTGTACGACATCCGGATGCCGGCACCAGTGCCCGCCCGCCACGTGTGGCGAACGGATGCCCACGCCGGGGCGGAGAGCGCGCTACGCGACCCTGGAGCGCGCCACGTAGACCGTGTTCGACGACGTGCCGCCGGTGATCGGGTTCGCGAAGTCGACGATGTGCGCCACGGGATCGACGAAGACGCGCTCCATCGTCGCCAGGAACTCCTCGTCGGGCGGATCATCCGACCACAGCGCGAAGACGCCGCCGTCGACGAGGTGCCGGGCGAGGGCCTGCAGGCCGGGCACCGTGTAGAGGTCGGCATGACTCGGGTCGAGCTGATGCCGCGGCGAGTGGTCGACATCGAGCAGGATGGCGTCCCAGCGGGCGTCGTCGTCGCCGGGCGGACGGCGCATCAGCGCGAAGAAGTCGTCGAGCACGAGGCTGGTGCGGGCATCCGTCGTCAGCGAGGTCGAGACAGGCAGCAGACCGGCCTCGTGCCAGGCGATGACGGCGGGCATGGTGTCGATGACTGTCAGCGCGCGCACCCGCGGATCGCGCAAAGCCGCGATGGCCGTGTAGCCCAACCCCAGCCCGCCCACGAGCACGTCGAGCGATGCCGCCTCCTCGCCGACGGATGCCGCGAGCCCGAGAGCAGCCAACTCCTCCTCCGCGACGGTGAACAGGCTCGACATCAGGTACTCGTCGCCGAGCTTCACCTCGAAGACCTCCACCCCGAGCGACGGCTCGACGCGACGCCGCAGGCTCAGGTCTCCCATCGCGGTCTGCTGCCAGTCGATCTCCTCGAAGCGTGCGCTCATCGTGCTCATCATCCTCCACTCCCCTCCGGCGCGCTGGCACCGCCCCTTAGGCTCGACACATGGTCCCGGCATCCGTACGGCTCATCATCGGCGCACTGGCCGCCATCCTGGCGATCGCGGCGAGCGGATGCAGCCCTGAGCCCGCGCCTCGGTCGCAGTCGGCGGACGCCGCACTCGCACCCGCAACCTCACCGGCGGTCGACCCGCACGAGGAAGCCGTTCCGGTCGCGGGCACCCTCACCGCATCGGGGTGCATCACCTTCGACGAGTCCGGCAGCCAGACCTGGTCGGGGACGGCGGGTTCTGCCATCGGACCTCTCGGCGATGCTCTGCAGACGCTGGCCGACGCCCACCAGGACCAGGTCGCGGGGGTCGCGTACTGCTCCGACTACTCCGGGGTGGCCATCTTCGTGGCCTCACCCGATGCTGCCCTGCTCGCGGCGATCGACGGGATCGCAGCCGACAATGGCGATCTCGCAGTCGAGGTGCAGGAGGTGGCGGCGCCGCTGTCGGAGCTCCTGCCTCTGGTCACCGTCGTGATGGGCAGCTCCGCGCTGGAGGGCAGCGTCACCGGCGGCGGACCCGACGTGTACACCGGAGGGCTGCGGATCTTCGTCGACGACGAACACTGGCCGCTCGATGAAGACCTGCGCGAGCGCGTCGAGACGGTGGTGCGCACCGCGCACGGATCGGATCTGCCGCTCCGATACGAGGAAGCCGGAGAGGCAGGAGATCTGCCAGCACCCGCACCACGGTGACCGAGTGACGAGGAGGACATCGCGCGGCGCGAGACACGAAATCCCCGCCTCAGAAACGCATTCTGATCGGGGATTCTGCGGAGACGGAGGGATTTGAACCCTCGGTACCCTTTCGGGTACTCCACCTTAGCAGGGTGGTGCACTAGGCCGAACTATGCGACGTCTCCTGAGTGCTCGCGAGCGAACACACCTCAGCAATCATAACCGCACATCGGCCCACGCCAGAATCGCAGGCGCCAGCCGTCGCGTGAAGGTCCGGCTAGGGCGAGATCGACAGGAAGATGAAGGCGGCGAAGATCACCAGGTGCACCCCGCCCTGGAGTCGGGTGGCGCGCCCCGGCACGAGGGTGAGGATGCTCACCAGCAGCGTGAGCACGAGCAGCACGATCTGTGTGGAGCCGAGGCCGAGAGCCAGCGGGCCCGCGATGAAGAACGAGGCGACGGCCATGGCCGGGATGGTGAGCCCGATGCTCGCCATCGCCGAACCGAGCGCCAGGTTGAAGCTGGTCTGCATCTTGTTCTGGCGCGCCGACCGCACGGCGGCGATGCCCTCGGGCAGCAGCACGAGGAGCGCGATGACCACGCCGACGAAGGAGGGCGGGAAGCCGACGGCGGCGACCCCCGCCTCGATGGAGGGCGACTCGAGCTTCGCGAGCCCGACGACGGCGACGAGCGACACGAGGAGGAGGGCGAGGCTGATGAGTGCCTCGCGCCGCGACGGCGTGCTGTCGTGCTCGTGCGCATCCGCCGCCCGGCGCTTCTCGCCCTCGGTCGCGACGGGCACGAACATCTCGCGGTAGCCGACGGTCTGGGCAGCGACGAACATGCCGTAGAGCACGACGGAGGCTATGGCGACGAAGATCAGTTGCGGCGGGCTGAAGACGGGACCCTGCGTCGAGGTGAAGGTCGGCAGTACGAGGCAGAGCGTCGCGAGGGCGACGACCGTCGCCAGGGCGCCGCCGGTGCCCTCGGCGTTGAACTTCACCGGACCGTGCTTGAACGCGCCCAGGAGGAGCGAGATGCCCACGATGCCGTTCAGGGTGATCATGATGGCCGCGAACACCGTGTCCCTGGCCAGGGTCTCGGACCCCTCGCCGCCGGCGGTGACCAGCGTGATGATGAGCGACACCTCGATGACGGTCACCGACACCGCGAGGATGAGCGACCCGAACGGCTCCCCCACTGCATGAGCGAGCACCTCGGCGTGGTGCACGGCGGCGAGCACCACGGCCGCCAGCACGACGGCGATCAGGGCGACCACGATGCCGTTGAGGTCGCGACCCCATCCGGCGACCAGCAGCACGACGCCGAGGATGGGAACGACGATCGGGAGCCAGCGCTGCAGGCGTCCGGGCTCAGCGGCTCCGGTCGATGGCGTGTCGGGGGTCTCGGTGTCGGGAGCCGGGGATGTCATCGGTCGGTGCCGCCTTCGGATCGAACTACTGGTCGTCGAGTGTGCGACCGCTCGAGCAGGTGTACTGCCCGGCCGTCTGGCCCTTCGCATCGAGCTCGGTCTTGGTCGTGGGGGTCTTCGTCGGTGCCGGGGCCTCGGTCGACGGCTCCGGATCCGCCGCGGGTTCCTCGGTCGCCTCCGGCTCCTCGGTCGCTGCGGGCTCCTCGGTCGCCGGGGCGTTCGGGTCGGCGACGGATCCGCCGGTGTCACCTGTGAGCGCGATCGGCTGGTCGGCCAGCAGCGCCGCGTTGAGGGCGGCCGCCGGCTCCTCGAGCGGCTCGACGCCACCCTCGGTGCTTCCCGTCGGGTACTGCACGAACACCACGTTGTTCAGGTCGATGTCCTTGAGCGCCATGGCGATGGAGACCATCGTGTCCATGTTCTGCAGGCTGTTCGACAGCTTCATGTTGCTGAGGGCGGCCTTCGCGAGCGAGTAGAGCTTCACCGGGTTGGTGAGGGTGTCGGCGCTCTTGATGGTGCGCACCAGAGACGACAGGAAGACCTGCTGGTTCGAGATGCGGGTCAGGTCGCTGCCGTCGCCGACGCCGTGGCGGGTACGCAGGAACTGCAGGGCCGCGAGGCCGGAGAGAGTGTGCTCACCGGGGTCGAGGTAGGTGTCGGTGTGGTCGTCCTCGATGCGCTCGGCGACGCAGACGGGGACTCCGCCGACGGCATCCGACATCGCGATGACGCCGTTGAACTGCACCTCGGCCGCGAACGGGATGGAGAGGCCGGTGAGCTGCTCGACCGTGAGCACTGTGCAGGCCAGTCCGCCGTAGCCGAGAGTGGTGTTGATCTTCTGGCTGCTCATCGCGTCGAAGGTGCCGCCGTTGGGGTCGGGGCACTCGGGGATGGGAACGAACATGTCACGGGGGAAGCTGATGACGGAGGCGCTGGAGTGGTCCTGCGCGATGTGGAGCAGCATGGTGACGTCGTTCAGGTCACCGCTCTCCTCCCCGTAGCCGTCGCCCTGGCCCTCGCGGCTGTCGCTGCCGACGAGGAGCACGTTCGCTCCGCCGTCGATGGCGCCGATCTGCGGGATGGCGCCGAGGGTCTTCTCGTTCTCGAGCGTGACGCCGGGGCTCACCGCCGAGGCGAGGCTCAGGCCGGCGATCCCCACGACGGAGAGTCCCGCGACGAACACGACCGCCATCGCGGCGGCGAGCGCCTTGAACGCCGTCGCCGTGGCGCTGGACCGCTTGAGTCGTCCATGCCGAGCCACGCCCGGAGTCTTCGCGGACCGGCGGGAGTGATGGCGAAGATCGTCGCTCACACAGTTCCTCTCGGTAGTCGGTTGCCTCGTCGTTGTCGTGCGGAGGGCGTGGGATTCGAACCCACGAGACATCTCTGCCCACCAGTTTTCAAGACTGGCTCCATCGGCCGCTCGGACAGCCCTCCATGTTCATCCCGGGCGCATTCGCCTGGGCGGATGCGGGTGGCTCGAAACGAACAGGGCTTGATTCTAGCCGATGGCAGTGTTCGACAGACTCCCAGACCTACCTGCGAAGGCTCTGCATGAGTGCCGTGGAAACGCCCGTTGATCAGCATCCGCAGATGACGGATGCCGCCGAGGGCACGCATCCGTCACCCGAAAGGGGTCAGCCCTCGAATGTCTCCAGTGCCCGCGCGAGGCCGTCTTCGTGGACAGAACCGGTGATCTCGGTGGCCACGTCCTTCACCTCGTCCGGCGCCTGTCCCATGGCCACGGCGCGTCCTTCGACGCCGGCCCAGCGGAACATGTCGATGTCGTTGCGCCCGTCCCCGGCCGCGAACACCCGCGACCGCGGGATGCCGAGTCGCTCGCGCACGCGCTCGAGGCCCGTGGCCTTGTTCACGCCGTCAGGGGCGATGTCGAGCCAGGCCGTCCAGCCGATGGCGTAGGTCACCTGGTGCAGGCCCATGCCCTCGACGATGGAGAGGAACTCCTCGAGATCGTGGTCGGGCGAGACCACGACGACGCGGGTGGCGGGCTGCTCGGAGAGCTGCTCGAAGGTCGCCAGCCGCGCGTTCTCGAGGTTCCACTCGGTCATGCCGTTGGTATAGAGCCGGAACCCGAGGGGGTCCTCGACCATGAACCGTCCGGTCGGCAGGTGCGTGCGGATGCGCTCGAGCACGGGGCCGGGATCGAAGGTCTCCACGTGGGCGCGTCGGTAGCCGTCGGGCTCGGCCTCATCGCGCTCCATGACGAGAGCGCCGTTGGAGCACACCACGAACTCCGGGGCCAGCCCGAGGTCGTCGAGCACGGTCTTGGACGCCGACCAGCTGCGCCCCGTGGCGAGGGTGACCTCGTGACCGAGCTGCTGCACGCGCACGATCTCGTCGCGCACCGCAGCGCTCAGGGTCTCGTCCTCGTGCAGGACCGTGCCATCGACGTCGAGGGCGATGAGCCATCGTTCGGATGCTGCCACGGGGGTGATGTCGTCGTCGCTCGCGGCGCTCATCGGCGCGTGGCCGGCTCGAGGATCTCGAGGCCGCCGAGATAGGGCCGCAGCGCCTCCGGCACCCGCACGGAGCCATCCTCCAACTGGTGCGTCTCGAGGATGGCGACGATCCAGCGCGTGGTCGCGAGGGTGCCGTTGAGCGTGGCGACGGGTGCGGTCTTGCCGCTCTCGGTGCGGTAGCGGGTGTCGAGGCGACGGGCCTGGAACGTGGTGCAGTTGCTCGTGGACGTGAGCTCGCGGTAGGCGTTCTGCGTGGGCACCCAGGCCTCCACGTCGAACTTGCGGGCGGCGCTGGAGCCCAGGTCGCCGGCAGCGGTGTCGATCACGCGGTAGCTGAGGCCGAGCGACTGCAGCATCTCCTCCTGCAGCGAGAGCAGGCGGGCGTGCTCCGCCTCGGCTGCGTCGGGCCTGATGTAGCAGAACATCTCGAGCTTGTTGAACTGGTGCACGCGGATGATGCCGCGGGTGTCCTTGCCGTGGCTGCCGGCCTCGCTGCGGTAGCAGGTGCTCCAACCGGCGTAGCGCAGCGGCCCCTTCTCCACGTCGATGATCTCGTCGGAGTGGTAGCCGGCGAGCGCCACCTCGCTGGTGCCGGTGAGGTAGAGGTCCTCCTTGGGGAGGTGGTAGACCTCGTCGGAGTGGGCGCCGAGGAAGCCGGTGCCCTGCATGATCTCGGGCTTGACCAACGTGGGCGTGATGAGCGGGATGAAACCGGCGGCCATCGCCCGGTCGAGCGCCATGTTCATGAGGGCGATCTCGAGGCGGGCGCCGATGCCCTTCAGGTAGTAGAAGCGGGCGCCGCTCACCTTGGCGCCGCGACCCATGTCGATGGCGTCGAGGATCTCGCCGATCTCGAGGTGATCGCGCGCCGGGAAGTCGAACGTGGGGATCTCGCCGACCTCGCGCAGGGTGACGAAGTCGTCCTCGCCACCGGCCGGGACGCCGTCGATGATGACGTTGCCGATGCCCCTCACGATCTCGTCGAAGCGGGCAGCGGCATCCGTCGCCGTCTGGTTCGCCTCCTTGACCCGGGCGGCGAGCTGCTGCACCTCGGCGACGAGCGCCTTCTTCTCGTCGGGGGCCGCCTGGGCGACGCGCTTGCCGAACGCGTTCTGCTCGGCGCGCAGCCGCTCGAATTCGGAGATCGCCGCGCGACGGATGCCGTCGGCCTCGAGGGCGGCGTCGACGAGGGCCGGGGAATCGCCGCGGGCCTCCTGCGAGGCCTTGATGACGGCAGGGTGGTCGCGGAGGAGTACGGGATCGATCACGGTCGTCAGTCTACAATCGCGCACCTTCGCACCGGTTTCGCGCGGGGCTGCAGCGAAGGAGACCGAGCCCGCTCACCCGACGCATCCCCGACACCATGCAATACGGTGGGACGCATGTCATCGCCCGAACCCCGGACCCCCCGGGCGGCCGTGATCGTGAACCCGACCAAGGTCGATCCGGCGGTCCTCCGGGCAGTCGTCGCGCGGCATTCGGACTGGCACGGCTGGGCGGATCCGCTCTGGCTGGAGACCACGGTCGAGGACCCGGGCGGCGTGGTCGCTGCCCAGGCCGTCGAGGCCGGGGTGACTGTCGTTCTCGCTGCCGGCGGCGACGGGACCGTACGCGCCGTCGCAGCCGCCCTGCGAGGAACCGGCATCCCGCTCACCCTCGTGCCCTCGGGTACCGGCAACCTCCTCGCCCGCAATCTCGAGCTGCCTCTGGGCGACCTCGAGTACTCGGTGCGCCTCGCCTTCGAGGGCACGGAACGACCCATGGACGTGGGCATAACCTCCGTCGTCACGGTGGATGGTGCATCCGAGGACCACGCCTTCGTCGTGATGGCCGGCCTCGGCCTCGATGCCGACATGATCGCCACCGCCAACCCGGCGCTCAAGAAGAAGGTGGGCTGGCTCGCCTACGTCGACTCGGGCATGCGGGCGCTGCCGAAGGCCAAGCGCTTCCGCCTGCGGTATGCGATGGGCGACGAGGAGCACCGCCATCACGCCCACATCAGCACCGTGCTCATCGGCAACTGCGGAACGCTGCCCGGCAACATCCTGCTGTTCCCGGAGGCTCGGATCGACGACGGCATCCTCGACATCGCGATGATGCAGCCCCGCACGCTGTTCGGCTGGCTCGACGTATGGCGCCGGGTCGCCTGGGAGAACCGTGTCATGCGCCCGTTCGCCTTCGGTCGGCGCATCATCAAGCTGACGGATGCCGCCGCCCCCGCCACGATGACCACGATGCGCGGCCCGCGCATCGCCATGCAGCTCGAGGAGCCGCGCTTCTTCGAGCTCGACGGTGACGAGATCGCTGTGATCAGGTCGATGACGGCCTGGGTCGAGGACGACGCACTCATCGTGATGGTGCCGCCGCTGGTGTAGCGCCGCTCGCTCCGCTCGGCCCTCAGCGAGCAGAGAAGCGTGCCGCCGCATAGGCCAGCAGGGCCAGCCCGCTCGCGACGAGCAACACGACGGATGCCGGCAGCACGAGCGTCTGCACGATGCTGATCGCCGCCCAGTCCACCCCCGCGTAGGCCTCCTGAGTGCGCTGCCCGGGCAGCAGGGCCACGAGCCCGGCAACCCCGACGGCGCAGCCGACGACGCCGACGACGAGACCGGCCCAGAGGGCGCTCAGCCACGGATTCACGGCACGTCGTCCGCGTCGTAGAGGGCGGCATCCGCGCCCGGGTCACCGCGATCGGGGTGGTCGGCCAGCCAGCCGAGCGCCCGCGACAGGGTGAGCGCGACGAGTCCGATCAGCCCGACCGTCACCGCAGGAGGCGCGATCACCCACACGGCCACGACGAAGGGGTCACCGAACGCCGAGACGCCGAACCCGCCCCCCGAGGTGGTGGTCGCGGTCTGGACGATGACCACGACGCCCACCACGACGAGGGCGGCGCAGGAGATCCAGAGAGCCAGGAGGTAGGTATTGCGACCGACGGATGCCGCCGACCCGGCCCCGGATGCGTCCGACGTCCGGTCGTCGACGGAGACGTCGGGCTCGGCCACGGACGCGGCTGCCGGGCCGGTGGACCCCTGCGCCGTCGACGTCGCACTGACCGCCGCACCCGACGCTGACGCCGCGGCGGGCCGCACCGGGGTCCGCGCGGCCGGACGGGAGACGGGGGTGTCGAGGGGGCGCGGGATCCCCGCCTTGACCGTCGACGCGAAGGCAGGGCGATCGTCGACCTCGTCGGCCGCGATCGGCCGGCGAAGCTGCTGGTGCCGCTCGGGGTCGTAGCCGCGCTGGAATCGCGGGTCGAAACGCGGGTCGATGCCGGCTGGACGCTTCTCCTCAGCTCGCGGCTCACCAGCCGCTGCACCTCCGACGGGTGCCGGCGCACTGTAGCCGCGCTGGAACCGGGGATCGAACCGCGGGTCGAGCCCCTCACCGGTCACGGCGTCGCCCTCGTCGCCGTGCACTTCGTTGTCAGCCGCCATGGATCACATTCCCGTTGCGGCATCCGTCACGGACGAGGTCTCGGCAGTCTGCGGCTCCCCGCTCACCAGTCCGCGCAGCCAGTCGCGCGCCTCGATGAACACCTCGTCGTCGTAGCGCGACGTGAACTCGATCTGCTGCTTGTCGGCGCGGGGATACGAGCCCAGGAAGATGACCTGCGGGCTGAAGCGGCGCAAGCCGAGCAGCGCATCCGCCACCCGCTCGTCGAGGATGTGGCCGTCGGCGTCGATGACGAAGCGGTAGCGTCCGAGGGCGTCGCCGATGGGGCGGGACTCGAGCAGGCTGAGGTTGACGCCGCGAGTGGAGAACTGCTCGAGCATCTCGAGGAGGGAACCGGCCCGGTCGTCGGGGAGCTCGACGATGAGGCTGGTCTTGTCGGCACCGGTCGGCGCGGGAATCGACAGCTCGCGCCCGACGAGCACGAACCGGGTCACCGCGTTCGGGTTGTCGCCGATGTCCTCGGCGAGCACCTCGACGTCGTAGTGGTTGACGATGCCCGGAGGAGCGACGGCGGCATCGGCCTGCGAGCTGAGGAACAGTTCGGAAGCCGCGGCCACGTTGCTCGTCGCGGGGATGTGCCCATGGGTGGGCAGCGCGGTCTCGAGCCAGCCGCGGGTCTGGGCGTAGGCCACCGGATGCGCGTTGATCACCTTCACGCCGTCGAGGGTGGTTCCACGGCGTGCCACCAGCACGAAGTTCACCGGAACGAGGTACTCGCCGATGATGCGGAGGCCCGGGACGTTGGCCAGCGCATCCTGGGTGGCCGAGACGCCGCCCTCGATCGAGTTCTCGATGGCGATCATCGCTGCGATGCTGCGGCCGCTGACGACGTCGGCGAAGGCCTCCCCCACGTTGTTGACGGGGCGCCAGGTCTTGCCGGCCGCGGCCTCGACCTGGGCGAGGGCGGCCTCGGTGAAGGTTCCGGCCGGGCCGAGGTAGCTGTACGTCTCGTGGGCGGCGTCGGCGGAGGGCTGGTCGGGCATGGGCATAGCCTAGCCACGAGGTGTGGCGCTACGCCCTCGAAATGCGACGCCCTCGATGCCAGACTGGGCACTATGACGGATCGCGCAGGAACGCCGGCCAAGAAGTCCGACCTCATCGATGTCGAGGCTCTCATCCACGCCTACTACGAATTGAAGCCCGACCCCTCGATACCCGAGCAGCGGGTGGTGTTCGGCACCTCCGGCCACCGCGGCAGCTCCCTCACCACGTCGTTCAACGACTGGCACATCGCCGCGACCACCCAGGCCATCGTCGAGTACCGCACTGCTCAGGGCATCACGGGTCCGCTCTTCATCGGCGCAGACACCCACGCCCTCAGCGCTCCCGCCATGACGACGGCGCTCAGCGTGCTCGTCGGCAACGGCGTCGAGGCCATGGTCGACGAGTACGACGACTGGGTGCCGACCCCGGCCGTGTCCCTCGCCATCATCACGTGGAACAACGATGCGGCCCACCGCTCGGCCGGCGAGACGGCCGACGGCATCGTCGTGACCCCGAGCCACAACCCGCCGACCGACGGCGGGTTCAAGTACAACCCGCCGCACGGCGGACCGGCGGACTCCGATGCCACGAGCTGGATCGCCACGCGGGCCAACGAGATCATCGTCGACGGCCTGCGCGATGTGAAGATGGCCGAGCCCAGCGCCGTCCAGACATATGACTACCGCGGCATGTACGTGGCAGACCTCGCCAACATCATCGACTTCGACGCCATCAAGCGCAGCGGCATCCGCATCGGCGCCGATCCTCTCGGCGGGGCATCCGTCAACTACTGGGGTGCCATCCGCGATTACTACGGCATCGATCTCACCGTCGTCAACGAGACCGTCGACCCGACCTGGGAGTTCATGACGCTCGACTGGGACGGCAAGATCCGCATGGACCCGTCGAGCCCGTCCGCCATGGCCAGCGTGCTGAAGCACCAGAGCGAGTACGACATCCTCACGGGCAACGATGCCGACGCCGACAGGCACGGCATCGTCACGCCGGACGGCGGTCTCATGAACCCCAACCACTACCTCGCCGTGGCGATCGAGTACCTCTACGGTCATCGCGGTGAGTGGCGAGCGGATGCCGCCATCGGGAAGACGCTCGTGTCGTCGAGCATGATCGACAGGGTCGCGGAGCACCTCGGCCGCCGGCTCTGGGAGGTGCCCGTCGGCTTCAAGTGGTTCGTGCCCGGCCTCATCGACGGCTCCGTCGGCTTCGGGGGCGAGGAGAGCGCCGGTGCCAGCTTCCT
Organism: Orlajensenia leifsoniae; assembly: GCF_004570845.1. GTDB lineage: Bacteria > Actinomycetota > Actinomycetes > Actinomycetales > Microbacteriaceae > Orlajensenia > Orlajensenia leifsoniae. Next base: position 144,269 of record NZ_SPQZ01000003.1, read on the forward strand.
GCGCTTCGACGGCACGGCGTGGACGACGGACAAGGACGGCATCCTGCTCGCCCTGCTGGCCTCCGAGATCCGAGCCGTGACGGGCCGCAGTCCCTCGCAGCTCTACGCGAAGCTCGTGGAGAAGTTCGGCGACCCGGCCTACGAACGCATCGATGCCGAGGCGACCCCGGCCCAGAAGGCGGCGCTCGGGAAGCTCGACGGCGACGCGATCACGGCGACGGAACTCGCGGGCGAGCCGATCACGGCGAAGCTCTCGAAGGCACCGGGCAACGACGCAGCCGTCGGCGGACTCAAGGTCGTGAGTGAGAACGCCTGGTTCGCCGCGCGGCCCAGCGGCACCGAGGACGTCTACAAGATCTACGCCGAGTCGTTCCTCGGCGAGGACCACCTGCGCCAGGTGCAGGCCGAGGCCCGCGACATCGTGGACGGTGCGATCAGCTGACGATGGCTCGAACCGTCACACCTGGTTCTTGATGCCCCAGAACTGCACGGTGCCCCCGCCGGTGGCGAGCGCCTCGTCGACGTCCCAGTAGTCGGAATCCTTGGTGTGGCCGGCCACGTAGACCTTCACGCCGTCGGCGGTGTGGTCGACGCGGGTCACGGTGGTGGTGTGGTCGAGGTCGCCCGAGTCGTCCCAGTCGAACTGGGCGATGTCGCCGACCTTCACGTTCGTGCGGTCGCCGCCGAGGTAGGTCGCGCGCTCCGGGTGGGCGCCCAGGTAGCCGTAGAGCGCCGTGGAGCTGATCCACGACGGGCTGGTCTGGCCGTCGTCGGCGTACCACCAGTCCGCGTCCATGGTCCAGCCGCGGGCGATGAGTCCCTGGCTGGCGAAGTTGGCGCAGTCCGCGCCGTCGATCGACATGAAGTACTGAGAGTTGTAGCTCGACCAGTAGGTGAGCATGTAGTTCGTCTGCGCTGTGATGTGCTCGTCCGGCGTGTAGCTGAACGTGAGGGCGGGCGCGGCGGCCCCCTTCACGTTGAGGTCGGCGAGGGTGGTCGCCGGCGTGACGTCGAGGGGCACGGCTGTCCCGGTGGTGTCGAGGACCGTGATCGGAACCGTGCCCTCCGAGTAGCGCGGGGCTGCCGGCGCGGCGACCGTCACGGTCTCGTCGGTCGCCGAGAGCACCGGGGCGGCCTGGCCGCCGATGGTGACCGTCGCGACGTCTGTGAGGTTCGCACCCGACAGGGTCACCGTCGTGCCGCCGGTCACGGGGCCCGAGGTGACGACGGGCAGCGCGTCGATGACGGGCTTGTCGTCGTCGACCGGAGTCGGAGTCTTGACGGGGGTGATCGTCGCGCCGTGCTTCGTACCCGTCGCGGAGCCGGCGGATGCGGCGGCCCGGGAGGGCGCATCCGTCGCCGAAGCACCCGCTGTCGCCCCGATCGTCAGGGCACCGGCCGTGATGCTCAGCGCGAGGCCGCAGCCGACCAGCGCCGTGCCCGCCGTGAACGGCGAGTGCGAGGCGTGCTGGCCACGGCGGTGCCGACGGGAGGCGACGAGACGGAGGGTGGAGAAGAGGGTGGGGTGGGTGGAGGTACTGGTGGAGCGGTGGAGCATGAATCAATTTCGAGTAGCCGAGCAGAAGACCCGTAACCTCATCACACGGTTATGGCAGGGTTCTGGACGAATCCTCAACATTTCATGGGAACGCATATATCCGTTCCACAGTCCAGCGGGCTGAAACGCCGGCGAAGCGACCGTCAGCCGTAGTTCGGGGCGGCCGGAAGGCCGAAGAACTCCTCGAGCGTCGTGATGCCGACGCGGTGCATCTCGGTGGCGAGATCGACGCCGATGTAGCGGTAGTGCCACGGCTCGAACTCGAAGCCCGTGACGGGCACCTTGTCGGCCGGGTAGCGCAGCAGGTAGCCGAACCTGTAGGCGTTGGCGGCCAGCCACTGGCCCTCGGCAGTGTCGGCGAAGCACTGGTTCAGGGAGCAGTCCCCGGATGCCGCCCCGATGTCGATGGCGAGTCCGGTCTGGTGCTCGCTGAAGCCCGGCCGGGCGGTGCTCAGGTCGGCACCCTCCTGCCCGAGCGATGCGACGTCATTGTCGTAAACGCTCTGCTGCGTCGAGTAGCTGCGATACGCACTGTTCGACGCGAGGGCCAGGCCGGCCTCGTCGGAGGCGGTCTGGAACATCGCGACGACGGCATCCGACGCCTCCTGCCGCAGCACGGGATCCCAGGTGTGCGCGACGGGCACATCGACGAGGTCGACGGGTTCGTAGTCCACGGGATTCAGCGGGCGCAACTTGTCGCTGACCACCCAGATGCTCGCGGGGTCGTCGATCGAGCGGGCGGCCTTGTCGAAGCCGGGCACCGCCGTCGGCGTCGGCGTCTGGGCGGGCGCGGGACGGGTGGGCGTCGGCGTCGGGCTCGCGGATGCCGACGGCTTCGGCGACTTCGACGGGGGTGTGGTCGTGGCTCCGTCGTCGCCCTGCGCGCCCGAGATCACTCCGGCGGCGGTGGCGCCGGCGACGAGCACCAGCACCGTCGCCGCGACGGCGATGGTGCGGTTGCGTCGCACGCGGCGGGAGGCGCGGCGGGATCGGGACTCGGACATTGTTCCAATGTATCCGGGCGGCGCGTCCAGCCGGTGTCAGCGCGGGCGCGCGGCGCGCAGGAGGCGCCTGCCCTGGAGGCGAGCGGAGGCGCTGGGCTGAGGAGGCTCTGGGCCTAGGAGACGATGTGCCAGTAGTAGACGGCGCCGCCGGGGTGGTCCTCGGTGATGGCGGTGTCGACGCTGCGGTAGTCGGAGTCGAGGGTGTGACCGGCGAAGAACACCTGGGTGGAGCCGTTCTCATGGGTCACTCGGGTCACGACGCCCGTGTGGTCGCGGTCGCCCGACTGGTCCCAGTCGAACTGGACGATGTCGCCGACGCTCACCTGGTCGCGCTGGGAGTCGTCGAGCGCTGTCGCGAGGTCGGGTCTGGTCTCGAGCCAGTCGCGGAACGAGGTGGAACTGCGCCAGGTGTCGCTCGACGAGTAGACGTCGTCGGCGTGGAACCACTGGTCGTCCTGCACCCATCCCCGGGCGAGGAGGGTCTGGCTCGCGAAGTTGACGCAGTCGTTCTCGCCGAGTACCCCGAATTCGGCCTCGTTGTAGTTCTGCCAGTACGTGAGCGCATAGTCGATCTGCGCCTGCACCGGGGCGCTGAGCGCGGCCGAGGCGGGTGCTGCTTCCGCTTTCGACGCCTCCTGCACCGGGGCCGGGATCTCGGCCGAGGTGCTCGCCTTCGGCGCGGCCTCGGTCTTCTCGGCTGTCGCCACGGGGCCGGAACATGCGGCGAGGACGGCGACGGATGCCGCTGTCATGGCGATCGTCGCGAGGGCGCGCGAGTAGGACGGGGAGGAGCGGGGCATCCACGGACGGTAACAACCCAACATCGGAGGAACCTCTGAGAACGGCATCCGGAAGCCCAGGGATGCGACGGATCCGTCACTCCAGCCCGTTGTCCCCCACGATGCCTCGGGTCTACGTTGAGGGCTGTGACCAACACCGCGTCGTCTCCAGCGTCCACGCCGCTCATGTCGCACCGGCAGATCCTGTTCGTGATCTTCGGCCTGATGGCGGGCATGTTCCTCTCCGCCCTCGACCAGACCGTGGTGGGCACCGCGATCCGAACGATCGGCGACGACCTGCACGGGCTGAGCCAGCAGGCCTGGGTCACGACGGCGTACCTCATCACCTCCACGATCTCCACACCGCTCTACGGGAAGCTCTCCGACATCTTCGGACGGCGACCGCTGTTCATCATCGCCATCGTGATCTTCATCATCGGCTCGATCCTCGCCACCTTCTCGACCTCGATGATCGAACTGGCGTTGTTCCGGGCCGTCCAGGGGCTGGGAGCCGGCGGCCTCATGTCGATGCCCCTGGCGATCATGGGCGACATGCTGGCTCCGCGCGAACGCGCGAAGTACCAGGGCTACTTCCTCGCGGTGTTCGGGATCTCGAGCCTCATCGGCCCCCTCGTCGGCGGGCTGTTCGCCGGAGCCGAGGAGATCCTCGGAATCGCCGGCTGGCGCTGGGTCTTCCTCATCAACGTGCCGATCGGCATCATCGCCCTCGCGATCGTGCTGCGCTTCCTCCACCTCCCGAAGACCGAGCGGTACTCGGTGCGCATCGACTGGTGGGGAGCCGCGACGGTGATCATCGCACTCGTCCCCCTGCTGCTCGTCGCCGAGGAGGGCCGTGAATGGGGCTGGAGCAGCCCGGGCGCCATCGCCTGCTATGTGGTCGGCGTGCTGGGCATCATCTCCTTCATCCTCATCGAGGCGGCCATGAAGGACGACGCGCTGATCCCGCTCAAGCTCTTCCGTTCGTCGACCTTCTCGATGGCGACGATCATCGGCGTCTTCGTCGGCTTCGGCATGTTCGGCGCCATGCTCACGCTGCCGCTGTACCTGCAGCTCGTACTCGGGTCCACCCCGACGGAGAGCGGCCTCCAGATGCTGCCGATGATCCTGGGCCTCATGATCTCCTCCATCGCCAGCGGACAGATCATCGCCCGCACCGGCCGATACAGGATCTTCCCGACCATCGGCACGGCCCTGCTCTCGGGCGGATTCTTCTACCTCACGTTCCTCGAGTACGACTCGTCCTACTGGTTCATCGCCGGCGCCATGCTCCTCATCGGCCTCGGTCTCGGTCAGCTCATGCAGACCCTCACGATCGCGAGCCAGAATTCCGTGGGCCTGCGCGACATGGGCGTCGCCACCAGTTCGTCCACCTTCTTCCGTCAGATCGGCGGAACCCTCGGCACTGCCGTGCTGCTGTCGCTGCTGTTCACCGTAATGCCCACGAACATCGTCGGCTCGCTGTCGGATCAGGACACCCTGGCGGACGCGCTCGACGCCGCCCTCGACCCGTCCGTCGCCTCGGCGCCCGAGAACTCGGCGATCATGGAGACGATCTACACCCCCATCGTCACTCCGATCGAGGCGCAGCTGCCGGCCGGGGTCGACCTGAGCGATGACGCCCAGCGCGCGCAGGTGGTGAGCCAGGTGACCCCGACGGTCCTCGAGCAGCTCGACAGCGGCACGGGCGGATCGTTCGGGAGCAGCACGCTGGATGACACGTCATTCCTGAACGGAGCCGATCCCCGCCTGACGAAGCCGTTCCTGGCGGGCTTCAACGCCTCGGCCGTGCAGGTGTACTGGGTCGCCCTCCTCGTCGTTCTGATCGCCTTCGTGCTCACCCTGTTCTTCCGGGCTCCGCCGCTCCGGGCGAAGTCAGCGCTGCAGGAGGCGGCGGACAACCGGGCTGACGCCGAGGCCGCTGACGCCGAGGCCGCTGCTTCTGCCGCTGAGGCCAGGGCCGACGACGAACTGCAGACGGATCTGCAGGCGCAGCGGGCAGCCGACATCACCGGATCGCTGCTCGACCCCGGTCCGCGCACCGGATCGGTGCCGGTGCAGCGGCCCTGACCGAAGCCTGCGGATCGCTGTGGCCGCGCGCCCGTCGCGCGTCATTCTCCCGACCTCATCCCGTCATCGGCGTGTAACGGATTCATAACGTATCGGTGCCGTGAGAGCGCTCTCTTGACAGTCGGCATCCGCAGTGCTTATTCTCGGAACGCAATCGTGAGAGCGCTCTCACAGGGTAGTGAGAGAGCGCTCTCAGCGCACGCACCAACAATTGTCCACGCACACAAGGGAGTGAACCGTGAAGCTTTCACGACGCACCACAGCTGTTGCCGCCGTCGCCGGTGTCGCAGCAATCGCCCTCCTCGCCACCGGATGTTCATCCTCCGGCGATTCGGGATCGGGATCATCCGACGAGAAGGTCGAACTGACCGTCACGACGTTCGGAACCATGGGACTCGACGACCTCTACAAGCAGTACGAGGAAGAGAACCCGAACGTCACCATCAAGGCCACCAACATCGACACCGGCGGAAACGCACTCACCGACTGGAAGACCAAGCAGGCAGCAGGCGCCGGTCTCCCCGACGTGCAGGCCGTCGAAGAGGGCTGGCTCGGCCAGGTGCAGGCGGTCTCCGACAGCTTCACCGACCTCACCGAGTACGGCGCGAACGACATCAAGGACCGCTGGGTCGACTGGAAGCTCAAGCAGGGCACCGACAAGGACGGCCGCATCATCGGATACGGCACCGACATCGGCCCCGAGGGCCTCTGCTACAACAGCAAGCTGTTCGAGGCTGCCGGCCTGCCCGGCGACCGCGAGGCCGTGGCCGAGCTCTTCGGCGGCGACGACGCGACCTGGGACGACTTCTTCAAGGTCGGCGAGCAGTACAAGGCAGCCACCGGCAAGGCCTTCTACGACCAGAGCGGCTTCGTCTGGAACGCCATGGTCAACCAGCTCCCCGAGGGCTACTACACCTCCGACGGCGAGCTCAACGTCGAAGACAACGCCGACCTCAAGGCCCAGTGGGACAAGCTCGCCGGCGGCGCAGCTGCAGGCCTCTCCAGCGGCCAGGCTCAGTGGGACTGGGGTAAGGGCAAGGCCTTCACCGACGGTTCCTTCGCGACCTTCATGTGCCCGGGCTGGATGCTCGGTGTCGTGAAGGGCCAGGTCGAGTCCGCTGGTGGCGACGCCACCTCCGGCTGGGACTTCGCGGATGTCTTCCCCGGCGGCCCCGCCAACTGGGGTGGAACCTTCCTGACCGTTCCCACCACGTCGAAGCACCCGAAGGAGGCTGCCGCACTGGCCGCCTACCTGACTGATGCCAAGTCGGCCGTCGCCGCCTTCCAGGCTGCAGGCACCTTCCCCTCGGTCATCGAGGCGCAGACCGACCCGGGTGTCACCGGCGAGAGCGATCTGACCAAGTTCTTCAACAACGCTCCCATCGGCGAGATCCTCGGATCGCGTGCCGAGGGCGTCGTGGCCCAGTACAAGGGCCCGAACGACTCGGTCATCCAGGAGCAGGTCTTCGGACCGGCCACGCAGTCGCTCGACAAGGGCGCCTCAGGCGATGACGCGTGGAACGAGGCACTCACCACGCTGCAGAGCCTGGACCTCAAGTAAGTCACACCAGCTCCACGGTGGCCCCCCGGAGACCCGTTTCCGGGGGGCCACATTCCTTGAGAGAGAACAGCATGACCACCACAGTCAGTCCCCCGGAGACGAGCAGCACCCCGGCAGCGGCACGGCCAGCGAAGACCTCGACCGCGAAGGTGCCGTTCAAGCACCGCGTGAGCCGCTTCGACTCCAAGGCGTCGCCGTACCTCTACATCGCACCGTTCTTCGTGCTGTTCGGCCTCATCGGCCTGTTCCCGCTCGTCTACACCTTCGTGGTGTCGCTGAACGACTGGGACCTGCTCACCGGCCCCGGCGAGTGGGTCGGCTTCCAGAACTACACGGACGAGCTCACCGATCCGTACTTCTGGAACTCGCTGTTCAACACCGTGAGCATCTTCCTGCTCTCGTGCATCCCCCAGCTTCTCGCCGCCGTCTTCATCGCGGCCGTGCTCGACCAGAACATCCGCGCCAAGACCTTCTGGCGCATGAGCGTCCTCATCCCCTACGTGGTCACCCCCGTGGCCGTCGCCATCATCTTCTCGAGCGCGTTCTCCGAGAAGTACGGCCTCATCAACAACATCCTCGAAGCGCTCAACGTCGACCCCGTGATGTGGAAGACCGAGACCTTCCCCTCGCACGTGGCGATCGCCACCATGGTGAACTGGCGCTGGACCGGCTACAACGCCCTGATCCTCCTCGCCGCCATGCAGTCCGTGCCGCGCGACATCCACGAATCGGCCGCCCTCGACGGCGCCGGAGCGTTCCGTCGCTTCTTCTCGATCACGCTGCCGAGCATCCGTCCCACCATGATCTTCGTGATCATCACCGCGACCATCGGCGGCCTGCAGATCTTCACGGAGCCGAAGCTGTTCAACCCGTCGAGCTCGGTGCTCGGCGGCCCGCACCGCGAGTACCAGACCACCGTGCTCTACCTGTGGGACATGGCCTTCAACCGCAGCGACTTCGGCAAGGCCTCGGCCATCGCCTGGCTGCTGTTCATCATCATCGTCGCCTTCGGCCTGATGAACTTCCTGATCTCCCGCCGCATCGCGTCGGTCGAGACCCGCACGTCGAAGAAGCGCACCGGGCGCAAGCTCACGGAACACAACGCAGAGAAGGCTGAAGGCGCGCGCGCCGTCGTCGCCGCAGCAGGGGAGAAGCGCTCATGAGCAACGTCACCGACCTCAAGAAGCCCACCACTCCGACGACGGATGCCGGCACTCCCGGCATCCCCGTGAAGCCGGTCAAGCCCGCCAAGCCCGGCCGCGCCCGCGACGTCGGCATCGACCGCCGCCCCGGGTTCCTCACCTACGGCCTGCTCATCGCCCTGTTCCTCGGTGGCGCCTACCCGCTGTGGTGGTCGTTCGTCGCCGGATCCAGCGACAGCTCCGTGCTGGCAGACACCTGGCCTCCGCTCCTGCCGGGCGGACGGTTCTGGGACAACGTCGCCTCGGTGCTCGACACCGTGCCGTTCTGGCAGGCGCTGGCGAACAGCATCATCGTGTCGGGCGTCATCACGATCTCGGTGGTGTTCTTCTCCACCCTCGCCGGCTACTCGTTCGCCAAGCTGCGCTTCAAGGGCCGCGAGGGCCTGATGGTCTTCGTGATCGCCACCCTCGCCGTGCCCACCCAGCTCGGCATCATCCCGCTCTTCATGCTCATGAAGGAGTTCGGCTGGACCGGCACCCTTGGCGCGATCATCGTTCCGACGCTCGTCACGGCCTTCGGCGTGTTCTTCATGCGCCAGTACCTGGTCGACGTCATCCCCGATGAGCTCATCGAGGCCGCCCGTGTCGATGGAGCCTCCATGTTCGGCACCTTCTGGCACGTCGGCCTTCCGGCTGCGCGCCCGGCCATGGCGATCCTCGGCCTGTTCACCTTCATGACGGCCTGGACCGACTACCTCTGGCCACTGCTGGTGTCGCCGCAGAACCCGACCCTGCAGGTGGCCCTCAGCCAGTTGCAGAGCGCGAAGTACGTCGACTACACGATCGTCCTCGCGGGCGCCGTCATGGCGACCATCCCGCTCCTCATCCTGTTCGTGCTCGCCGGCAAGCAGCTCGTCTCGGGAATCATGGCGGGAGCAGTGAAGGGCTGATGACGATTCCACTCACCGAACGCACCTGGCCGACCGGCTTCCTCTGGGGATCGGCCACGGCCGCAGCCCAGATCGAGGGAGCAGCCCACGAGGGCGGCAAGGAGGACTCCATCTGGGACGCGTACTCGCGCGTCCCCGGCGCCGTCGCCAACGGCGACACCCCGGAGCAGGCCGTCGACCACTATCACCGGGTGCCGTCGGACGTCGCCATGATGAAGGACCTCGGCCTCGACTCCTACCGCTTCTCCACCAGCTGGGCCCGGGTGGTTCCCGGTGGACGCAGCGTGAACCAGGAGGGGCTCGACTTCTACAGCTCGCTCGTCGATGAACTGCTCGGCCAGGGCATCCTGCCGTGGCTCACGCTCTATCACTGGGACCTGCCGCAGGCTCTCCAGGAGAAGGGCGGCTGGGCCAATCGCGAGACGGCCTACCGTTTCGTCGAGTACGCCGAGGCGGTCTACGGGGCTCTCGGCGACCGCGTCACGCACTGGACCACCTTCAACGAGCCGCTCTGCTCCTCCCTCATCGGCTACGTCGCCGGTGAGCACGCGCCGGGCCTGACGGATCCGGATGCCGGGCTCGCCGCCCTGCACCACCAGCATCTCGCCCACGGTCTGGCCGCGGCCCGCCTGCGCGAACTGGCCGCCCGCGACGGCCGTGAGCTGCAGATCGGCATCACGCTCAACCTCACGAACGCCGTGCCGAACGACCCGACCGACCCCGTCGACCTCGAGGCCGCCCGCCGCATCGACGGGCTGTGGAACCGCATGTACATCGAGCCGCTGCTGCTCGGCGAGTACCCGGTCGACGTGATCGGCGACCTGGAGGAGTACGACTTCCTCCAGTACGTGCAGGGCGGCGACCTCGCCGTCATCAGCACGCCGATCGACTTCCTCGGGGTGAACCACTATCACGACGACAACGTCTCGGGTCATCCGGCGGCCCCGGATGCCGAGCCCGGCCTGGTCCCGACCGAGAAGCCCGGCCGCTCGCCGTTCGTCGGCAGCGAGTACGTGACGTTCCCGACGCGCCACCTGCCGCGCACCGCGATGGGCTGGGAGGTGAACCCCGACGGACTCCGCACGCTGCTGGTGCGGCTCGGTCGGGAGTACCCGACGCTGCCGCCGCTGTACATCACCGAGAACGGGGCGTCCTACGACGACGAGATCATCGACGGCGCCGTGAACGACACCGAGCGCTGGGCGTACATCGACGCCCACATCTCCGCGGTGGGCGAGGCCATCGCGGCCGGCGCCGACGTGCGCGGGTACTTCGTGTGGTCGCTGCTCGACAACTACGAGTGGGCGTGGGGCTACAACAAGCGCTTCGGGATCGTGCACGTCGACTACGACACCCTCGTGCGCACCCCGAAGTTCTCGGCCACCCAGTACGCCTCCGTCATCGCGGCGTCGAAGGCGACAGCCTGATCGGCACTATCGTGGGAGCCAGTTCGAACATGGGGAGCGATGGAGTGGCAGAGAAGCTTCGGGCCGGCGCCGTACCGACGCTCGAGATGGTCGCGGCACATGCCGGCGTCTCGCGCGCCACGGTGTCACGAGTCGTCAACGGCTCGCCGAAGGTCACTCCAGACGTCACCGAGGTCGTGCAGCGCGCCATCGAGGCGCTGAACTACGTGCCGAACCGGGCCGCGCGCTCACTCGCCAGCCGCAAGACCCAGGCGATCGCGTTGATCGTCCCGGAGTCGGCCGCCCGAGTGTTCGCCGACCCCTTCTTCGCCTCGGTGGTGCAGGGCATCGCCCTGCACCTGGCCGACACCGACTACACGCTGAACATGATCATCGAGTCGGAGTCGCAGTCGGGAAAGACCCGTCGCTACCTCCTCGGCGGCAACGTCGACGGAGCACTCGTGGTCTCGCACCACACGGGCGACCACTCCTACGCGCAGTTGAGCCGCACCCTGCCCGTCGTCTTCGGTGGTCGGCCGCTGAGCGACACCGAGAGCGACAACTACTTCATCGACGTCGACAACCAGCACGGTGCCGAGACGGCTGTCGCCCACCTCGTGGCATCCGGTCGCACGAAGATCGCCACGATCGCCGGGCCCCAGGACATGCCGCCCGGCCTCGATCGCCTGGCCGGTTGGCGCGAGGTGCTCGCCCAGCACGGCATGGACACCGAGCTGTTCGAGGTCGGGGACTTCTCGCCGGCATCGGGCGTCACCGCGATGAAGCGCCTGCTGGCGCGGGAGCCGAAGATCGACGGGGTGTTCGCGGCGAACGACCAGATGGCGATCGGAGCGTACTCCGCCATCCGGGAGGCCGGGCTGCGCATCCCCGAGGACATCGCGGTGATCGGCTTCGACGACGACATCTACGGCGCGACGGCGACCCCGGCGCTCACCACGGTGCACCAGCCGTCGGTCGAGATGGGCCGCGAGATGGCCCGCGTGCTCGTGAAGCTCATCGAGGGCGAGCCCGTCGACACCCTCACGAAGCTGAAGACCTCGCTGGTGGTGCGCGCGTCGGCCTAGGCTCGCTTCGCACTGTGCCCACTCACCCAGCGTGAGGTCTACTGGGGCGCGAACTGGCTCAGCGTGAACGTCGCACCGTGCGGATCGCGGATGAGGGCGGACCTCGTCCAGTCATCCTCGGCACTCGAGAGCACGGTTCCGCCGGCGGTCTCGGCGAGAGCGGCCGCGGCATCCCGGTCCTCCACCGCGAATCGCACCTCCCAGCGCGCCGGGGCGTCGCCCTGCTCGATGCCCGCGACCACGTCGGCGAAGCCCGGCGGGGCGAACGCCTGACGCTCCCTGATGTCGGGGTCGACCGTCCCCGCCAGGTGGTCGCCGTAGCCCGGCAACCTGGCCATGCCGGCACCGAGGGCAGGGTCGACCTCCCAGCCGAAGACATCCGAGTAGAAACGGATGCCGCTCTCGGGGGTCGGCGTGATGAGCACGCTGAAGTTCCAGGTGCCCGGCTCGTTGACGAGCTGGGCTCCCAGGCGTCGGCGCGCCTGCCACACCCGGAAGACGGCGCCGTCGGGGTCGAGGAACTCGGCCCAGCGACCACCCGGACCGGCGTCGACGGGGCCCGTGCGCACGCTGCCGCCGGCGGCGACGACGGTCTCGACGGCGGAATCGGCGCTGCGGGTGGCGACGTAGCTGTTCCAGGTCGCCGGGACGTCGTCGACCGAGGGCGAGATGGCCGCGACGTCGTGACCGTCGATGGTCGCGACGAGGTACGAGCCCGGCGCTCCCGGTGGCACGGCATCGTGGAAGCGCCAGCCGAACAGGGTTCCGTAGAACTCCATCGCGTCATACGGACGCGGCGTCTCCACGTCGATCCAGCTGGGAACCCCGGCCGGATACTCCCGGGCGTCGTTGACGGTCACCATCGTCGTCTCCCTCTCTCATCACCGTGATCGAGAACAGGCCGGAACGAGCGATCTCGCCGACTGCAGGCCTGACCGGCCTGTTCTCGCCGTTCCGGCCTGTTCTGGCTTCGCGCTACTCGATCGCCTTCTGCGACTCCCCGCCCTTGAGCGCGGCGAGACGCGCCTCGACCTCGGTGAGCTCGCCGAGGTCCTCCAGGTCTTCGAACTGGGCGTCGAGGCTGGAGGCCGCGAGCTCCTGCTGGCCGCGCACCTTCGCCTCCTCGCGCCGGATCTTGTCCTCGAAGCGGCTGATCTCGCTCGTGGGGTCGAGGATGTCGACGCTCTTGATGGCGTCGTTCACCTGCGACTGCGCCTCGACGGTCTTCGACCGGGCGATGAGCTCGTCGCGCTTCGAGGAGAGCTGGTTCAGCTTCTCCCGCATCTTGCCGAGGCCGTCCTTGAGCTGGTCGACGACGGCGGTCTGCGAGGCGATCATCGGCTCGGCGCCCTTCGCCTCGTTCTCCGACTGCAGCTGGCGGCCGAGGGCGACGCGGGCGAGGGCGTCGAACTTGTCGGCATCCGTCGCGTTCCCCGCTCCCCGCAGCTCGTCGGCCTTGCGGCTCGCGGCGAGGGCCTTGCGGCCCCAGTCGTCTGCTGCCGCGACGTCTTCGCGGTGGTCCTCCTCGAGCATCCGCAGGTTGCCGATGGTCTGCGCCACGGCGCTCTCGGCCTCGCCGATGCTCGACGTGTAGTCGCGCACCATCTGGTCGAGCATCTTCTGCGGGTCCTCTGCCTGGTCGAGCAGCGCGTTGATGTTCGCCTTCGCGAGCTGGGTGATGCGGCCGATGATGGACTGCTTTGCCATGATGTTCCCTCTCTCGTACTGCTGGTTGATGCTGTTGCGTCGTTGCCTGTTACATCGTGCGACTTCGTGTCCGGATGCCGTTGCGGATGTGCGCCGCTAGAACCTGCCGCCGGATCCGCCGCCGCCGAAGCCGCCTCCACCGCCGAACCCTCCGCCGAAGCCGCCTCCGCCGAACCCGCCGCCGCCGCCACCCCCGCCGAAGATGCTGCCGGAGTCGCCGCCCCGACCTCCGCCGCCGGTGAGCAGTCCCCCGAGGATGCCGCCGATGATGGCGCCGGTCAAGGCGTCGCCGCCGCCCGAGCGTCCGCGCCCGCCGCCTCCGCCGTAGCCTCCGCCGCCCCACGAGTCGTCGTCGTAGCCCGATACGTCGGTCTGCGCGATCTGGATGGCGCTGGCGGCGAGGGCCTGCGAGCGCTGGGCCTGGTCGAGGGCCTGCACGGGGTCGCCGGGGCCGATCGCACGCGAGGAGTCGAACAGCCGCTGCGCCTCCGACAGGCGCTGGCGAGCATCGGAACCCACGGCTCCACGTCGGGTGGCGATGAAGTCGGATGCCGCCTGGATCTGCGCCTGCGCGGTGCTCTGCGCACGACCGAGCAGGGCGACGGCGCGCTCCTGCTGCACCCTCTGCTCCCGCGACGGGGCGAGGGCGGCATCGAGTGCCGCCTCGGCCTCCTGCAGGCGTCGCACCATGGCGAGCGGGTCGGTGCGGGAACCTGAGGCCTGGCGCGCGGCGGCGAGCACCTGCTCGGCCGCAGCGATCGGGGCGGCCAGGGCGGCCTCTCCGAGGCGGGTGGTGACGGCGGTCTGCCTGGCCTCGGCCAGGTCGCGCTCGACGTCGTCGATCTCCTTCGCGACGGTGGCCGTCGCAGCCTCGAGGCTCTGGGCGACGCCGTCGACGGCGTCCAGCAGCTGGCCCGCCTGCCCGATGCTCTGCTGCGCCGCGCGCACGGGGATGGCGACGCTCGGCCGATGACCGCTGTCGGGCGCCGGTGCCGACAGCGTCGCGGCAGCAGCAGCGGCCGTCTCGGTCGCGAACGCGAGCAGCTGGCGTGCCTGCGCCGCGTTTCCCGTGAGGGTCGACATGGTCTCGCCCTCGAAGCGGGTGTGCAGCTCGGCTATGCGCGCCTCGGTCGCGGAGAGGCGCCCGCCCAGCTTCTCGGCATCCGTCGTCACCGTCTTCAGCACGGGGAGGGCGTTGTCGTCGAGTGCCCGCAGTGCGTCGAACTCGTCGGAGCGCGCGTCGAGACCGGCGATGGCCTGCTCGGCGAGGCTGGTGACCTCGGCCGTCATGGCCGCACGCTCGGCTTCGCTCTCGGGGAAGGCGTCGTCGAGCTTCTGCTTCACGGCGAAGGCCTGCCGGGCCGAGGCGCTGGCCGCGGCGAGCGCGTCGGTGAACGGCTTCACAGCCTCGTCGCCGAACTCGGCCGCAGCGAAGCCGACCTCCTGCTCGCTGGTCTTGAGCGCGTCGTCGAGCTGCACCAGCAGGCTCCCGGCGCGCTGCTCGAGCGCGGCACGGTCCTGGGCGGCCTGGGCACGTGCGAGGCCGGCACGGCGACGCTTGCGGATGACGGAGACGAGCACGATGACGAGGGCGATGACGCCCACGACGAGGAAGCCCCAGAGCAGCACGGCGCCGCTGCCGCCGGAGCCTGACTCGGAGCCACTGCCGGAACCCGTTCCGCCGTCGGATCCACCGCCGCTCAGCTCGCCGTTCGATGCGGCACGGATGCCTTCGGTCGCACCGATGGCGGCTCCGGCCCAGTCATCCTGCGACAGGCTGGGCACGACGTAGTCGGAGGCGATCTGCTCGGAGTCTGCCTGCAACGGCGATTCGTCGGAGAACGACAGCTGGTAGATCCTGTCGTCGACCGCCACGGCCAGCACCACGTTCGACGCGCCGAGCTGGTTCGCGTCGCGAACCTCCTGCACCCACTGCTCGCGATCACTCGGGTTCTCGAAGCTGTTCACGTAGGCCACGAGCAGGGTCTGGCCGGTGTCGGCCTGCAACTGGTCGATCGCGTCCTGAACGGCCTGGGTGTCTCCGCCGAGAACACCGGCGGTGTCGACGATGTCGCTCGAGCCGAAGTCGACGGGATCATCGGCCAGCGCGGGTGATGCGGCGCCCACGGCGAGAGCGAGACCGATGGCCCCGGCTGCGAGTGCTGCGAACACGCGGCGAACGGCGTTCCTGCCTGTCGTCACGCGGGTCGCCTCCTCGTCGGGCCATCCGTCGTCGGATGCGCTCTGGTCGTTCCCGTCTACGCTATCGGCCACGACCACGCGGTGACGAGGCATGCAGCGACCTCTCGGCCAGTGCACAGAACCGGGACCACCGACTACTCGAAGACGACGCCGTCTACGGGCGCGAAGCGTGCGCGCATGATGGCGATGGCGTCGGGGGACTCGTCGATCAGCGTGAACCGGCGCCCGAGCGCCGCGGCCACGGCACCCGTCGTGCCCGAGCCCGCGAAGAAGTCGAGCACGGCGTCGCCGGGGCGGCTCGAGGCCTGGATGATGCGGCGCAGGATGCCCTCGGGCTTCTGGGTCGGGTAGCCGGTCTTCTCCCTGCCCGTCGGCGAGACGATGGTGTGCCACCACACGTCGGTCGGCAGCTTGCCGAGCTCGGCCTTCTCGGGGGTGACGAGGCCGGGAGCCATGTAGGGCTCGCGGTCGACGGCCGTGGAGTCGAACCAGTAGGCCTTCGGGTTCTTCACGTAGACGAGGATCGTGTCGTGCTTGGTCGGCCAGCGCTTCTTCGACTTGGCTCCGTAGTCGTAGGCCCAGATGAGCTCGTTCAGGAAGCACTCGCGACCGAACAGGGCGTCGAGCATGACCTTCGCGTAGTGCGCCTCGCGGTAGTCGAGGTGCAGGTAGAGGGTTCCGTCGTCGGCGAGCAGTCGCCAGGCCTCGATGAGGCGCGGCTCGAGGAAGCCCCAGTAGTCCTCGAAGTGGTCGTCGTAGCTGTAGAGGTCGCCGCGGATGCGCTGGTACTGCCGCCCCTTGAACCCCGAGATGACGCCCGCGGCGCGCTGGGGGGCGGGGTCGGTGCTCGCATCGGGGTCGCCCTGCTCCGTGCGTACGTGCGTCGTACTCTGGCGGGCCTGCGGTCGCCCGGTGTTGAACGGCGGGTCGAGGTAGATCAGCGTGAAGGAGCTGTCTGGCAGCATCGGAAGAACCGTGAGGTTGTCGGCGTGGATGATGCGGCCGACGGATGCCGCGGACTCGGGCGTAGCGGCATCCGTGTCGGGCATTCCCTCATTGTGTCAGGCCGCCGGTGCCCTCCACTTCGCGGCGCTCGCTTCGCTCCCCGTCGCTCTGCGAGCGGGTCGAAGCTAGAGGTCGAGGCGGATGCGTCCGTCGAATCGGGTGGTCGGGTCGTCGGCGTCGTTCAGCTCGAGGATTCCCTTGTCATCGTCATCCGCGACGGGAGACGGGGCGGGGAGCACGCTCTCCCTCTCGCGCTGCACCTCGATCTCGTGCCGGTGCGGGGCGAACACCTCGTCGACCACTCCGAGCGCACCGCCGCCCGCTGTGCCCCGGCCGACCTTGTTGCTGAAGTCGACCCAGCCCTTGTGCGAGGCGAACACGATGAACGCGACGAGCACCACGAGGGCGACGGGGATCCACCAGGTCATGCGACCAGCCTACGAGAAGGCGCCGGTGCTTCGCCCGCGGCGCATCCATCCTGATCTGCGCGCGCCGATGGGCGGCGCCGCTCACGGCACGCGGTTGAGCCACTCCGACGTCGCGAACTTCGACTCGACGAGAGCCTCGGCCTGCGCGTACTCGTCGTCGGTGATGTCGCCGGGAGCGGCATCCGTCAGCGCGGTGAAGGTCTTCTCGAGCTGCTCGATGATGACAGCGCGCTCCACTCCGGCCTGGCGCTTCAGAGGGTCGACCCGCTTGGCGGCGCTGGCGATGCCCTTGTCGCTGATCTTCTCCCGGCCGATGCGCAGCACCTGCGTCATGATCTCGCCGTCCATGTCGTAACTCATCGTGACGTGGTGCAGGATGCCGCCGTTGCCGAGGCGCTTCTGAGCGGCCCCGCCGATCTTGCCCGTCGGGCTCGTGATGTCGTTGAGCGGCTGGTAGCTCGCCTCGACGCCGAGGGCGCGCAGCGCGTCGATGACCCACGCGTCGAGGAAGGCGTAGGAGTCCGCGAAGGTCATGCCCTGCACGAGATCGGCGGGAACGTAGAGCGAGTAGGTGACGACAGAGCCCTTCTCCATCATCATCGCGCCGCCGCCCGAGATGCGACGCACGACGTCGTAGCCGAACTTCGCCGCGCCGTCGGGATCGACCTCGTTCTTGAGCGACTGGAAGCTGCCGATGACGACGGCGGACTCGTCCCACTCCCAGATGCGCAGGGTGGGCTGGCGGCGTCCCGCGCCGACCTCGATGGCCAGCACCTCGTCGAGAGCGAGGTGCATGGCCGGGCTCACGGCTTTGGCGTGGATGATCTGCCACTGGTAGTCGCGCCAGCTGGTGGCCTTCTTGAGGGCACGACGGATGGCCACGGCCACGCCCTCGGCAGAGAAGCCGAGCATGACGGTTCCGTCGGGGAGGGCCTCGGTGATGGCGCGCGCGATCGCGGTGGCGTCG
The DNA here is from genome assembly GCF_004570845.1 of Orlajensenia leifsoniae. Classification (GTDB taxonomy): domain Bacteria; phylum Actinomycetota; class Actinomycetes; order Actinomycetales; family Microbacteriaceae; genus Orlajensenia; species Orlajensenia leifsoniae. The sequence continues at coordinate 162,151 of NZ_SPQZ01000003.1, forward strand.
GACTCCGCCGAGAGTCCGTTGACAGCGGCATCGATGGCGCCGAGGGCCTCGTCGGGCTCGAGGAAGAAGTCGCCGGCGAGCCGGAACCCCGAGATGAGATCGTCGACGACCTCGAAGTCGACGACCACGAGCTTGCCCTGGGGAACCTTGTACTCACCGTGCATGCGTCCAGCCTAGGACTGGCACCGCATGAATGGCCTCGCTCGCTGAGGGCCGGACGAAGTCCGCGCCCGAAGCGCACCACGGCAGGTGAAGCCGCATCGGCGCGCTTCGGGCGGTCGCTTCGCTCGGCCCTCTGCGAGCGAGTCGAGTGGACTGGTGCCCTGTCGCGCTCAGTCCGAGGCGCAGGCCTTCCCGTTCAGCGTGAACAGCCAGGGCTCGACCCGCTGCTTCGCATGCGAGCCCACGAAGGCGACGGGCACCCAGGCGCCCGGCTTGATCTTCGCCGTGAGCGAGGAGTTCTTCACCGTGACGGCATCCGCCGCCTGCGTGACCTTGCCACCGACCAGCTTCACCACCCGCTCGGAGCCGGCGAAGTTCCACTTCAGGGTCCAGCCGTTGATCGGGGTCGTGCTCGCGTTGCGGATGCGCAGCTCGGCTGCGAACACCCCGAACAGCGACTTCGTGGCCGAGTACGACACCTGGCAGCTCGGGGCCGGGAAGGCCGGCACGGCGTGGGCGATCAGCTCCCGCGCCTGCTCGACGAACCACTGGCCAGCGGCCGGATCCTCGATGCCGCGCACGGGGTCGAGCGGTCCGGCGGTGCCGCGGTAGCACTGGCCGTCGGACTCCCCCGGAACCTTGATCCACAGGTAGGCGTCGATGAGAGCGTCACCGGTGTCCGTCGTCGGGCGTGCTCCGGCTCCGCGATCCGGCGGGTTGCACCAGACCTCGGCGTCGCCCTCCCAGCCGGCCGGCGCAGTCCAGGGGCCGACGCCGTTGCGGCTCGTGTCGATGACGAAGTGCGCCTGCGCTGCCGGGTCGGGGGTGAGGCCGGTGTCGGCGTAGGCCTGGGCGTAGGCGGCATCCGTCAGCCCCCAGGTCGAGAAGTCGTCGGGGCTGGCCGGGTAGTACTGGCTGCCGCAGTAGCTCGGCTCGTACCAACTGTTGACGCTCAGGTTGATGCAGTCCGAGATCCAGGTGCCGTACTTCGCGAGGCGCTCGGTCTGCACGTAGTTGGAGGCGTTGAGGAAGAAGCCGTCGGCCTTCTCGACGCCGCCCGCGATGAGGCGCTGCGAGATGTCGCCGACCCCGAGCCAGCCGCTGTGCGTTCCGTCGAGGTAGACGGCCGTGTTGGGCAGGGCCGTGAGCACGTCGACGGCGTGGTTGACCTGCTCGAACCTGTCGGCTGCAGCGGTGGCCGGGTCGAGGTCGGCCGGTTGGCACCACTCGAGGTTGCCGTTGATGTCGGTGTTCCACGGAATGATGCCGAGTCCGTCGGGCTCGAGGATGATGGCCGCCTTCGCGTCGCCGATGCCCGCTGCGACCCCGTCGACCCAGGCCTCGTAGGCGGCGGTGTCGAGCGCGCCGCCCGCCGAGTACTGGGCGCAGTCGCGGTAGGGCAGGTTGTAGACCACGACGGTGGGGACTGCGCCGGATGCCGCAGCAGCCGTGGTCACCTCGGCTGCGGCCGCCTGCGCCTCGGCCGGGGTTCCCTTGGTGAGCCAGGTGGCCGAGGGGAAGCTGCCGAGGAGTTGCGCATCGGTGCGCGCCTGGCCGGACAGACCGGCTGCAGCCTCGAGTGTCGTCGAGTGCGGATCGACGTACAGCGCGCTTCCGGGGCCGAGCACGTCATTGGCGGCTGCTGCGGGAGGTGCGGTGAGGCCCAGGGTCGCCAGGGCGGCGATCGCCGTGACGGATGCGACCCGCAGCGAGCGGCGGGTGAGGGGCTTCGTCGTGCGTGTGGTGCGTGTCGTGCTGTTCGTCATGCTGAGGACTCCCAGGGGGTCATCGTCGACCTCGGTCGACATCCTTGTGGACCGTGCAGGGTGGTGCGTCATGCGTGCGGCGCGGGCCCGAGCCCTGCGTGAGAGCGCTCTCACGGGTGCCGCGTCTCCCAGAGTGCCGCAATCCGTGTCCCCCGTCAAGGGGTCGTTCACGCGGCAGCGGCGGCGCCTCACACGGCGGCGGGACTAGCCGAGGTGCGCGTCGAGCCAGGCGGTGGTGTCGGCGAGCACGTCGACGCGATTGGTCTCGTTGAAGATCTCGTGACGGGCTTCGGGGTACACGATGAGCGTGACATCGGTGAGACCGGAGCGTCGGCGGTAGGCGTCGACGAGGCGGAGTGCACTCTTTTCGCCTCCAACGCTGTCGTCGCTGCCGACCTGGATGAGCAGTGGGATGTCGGGCAGGTCGCGCGCCGGGCGCCCGTACAGGCGTACGCCATCCACCAGTCCGAAGAGCTTCGCGATGGGGACGGATGTGGTGAGCGGGTCGTCGAGGAAGGCCTGCTGCACGTCCACATCGCGGCTGAGCCACTCCATGCCCGTCGTGCCGAGATTCCTGTGGCGCCGGTTGAGGTCGCCGCTGTTGACAGATCCCGGCATCCGGTACCCCGTGCCCGTGAGAATGGCGGCGGCGTAGTCGACGGCCGATGAATTCAGGATGATCTGGGCCATGAGCGAGCCCCACGAGTGGCCGAGCAGCACGATCGGCACGCCGGCGTTCTCGTCACGGATGAGTTCGGTGAACTGGTGGACCGCGGCGATGGCCGCCCGAAGACCGCCGGAGCCGAGATGGCCGAGCTTCGTGACGTCGCCGCCGTGCTGCTCCATGCCGGTGCGCCCGTGGCCCCGGTGATCGTCGGCGTAGACGGTGTAGCCGGCAGCGTTCAACGCGTCGGCCACGTGCACGTACCGCCCTGCGTGCTCGCCGACACCGTGCACCAGCTGCACGATCCCCTTCGGCTGCTGCACCTCGTAGACATCGAAGTGGATGCGGATGCCGTGCCGGTCGGTGAAGGTGCGGGCTGCGCTGCTCATGGGCTCAGGCTAGGGCACCCGCGACCGCGAAGGATGCCTACGCCTCGCGGGTGATCTCGACGCGCACGAACAGCTTCGAGGCGCTCGGGCCGGCGTAGACGCCGCGCAGAGGAGAGACATCCGAGTACGAACGACCGCGCCCGACGAGCACGTGCCTGTCACCGATCTCGAGCTGGTTCGTGGGGTCGTACCCCACCCAGTCGCCACTGAACCACTCGACCCAGGCGTGCGATTCGCCGATGACGGTCTCGCCGATGGCGGCTTCGCGCTTCGGATGCAGGTAACCCGAGACGTAGCGCGCCGGGATGCCGACGGAGCGGAGCGCGCCGAGGGCGATGTGGGCGATGTCCTGGCAGACGCCCTTGCCCTGCTCCCACGACTCGCGCGCCGTGGAGCTCACCCGCGTCGAACCCGGCACGTACTGGATGCCGTCTCCGATGGCGCGGCAGATCTCGAGGGCCGCGTCGTGAGGGTCGAGTCCGCGCGAGACGATCTCGGCGGCGAGCGCCGCCACGTCCTCCGGAGGCTGGGTGGCCTCGGTCTGGCGCAGCTGTTCGACGTAGACGCTGGCGGTCTCGCGCAGTCCGGCGAGCTCCTCCCAGCCGAGTCGCGTGCCGGTGAGGGCGACGGGAGCGACATCGACCAGGCTCGTGGCCGTGACCGAGAGCTCCGTGTGGGGGGTGAGCACGTCGAAGGTGCTCACGCGCGTGCCCCAGTAGTCGATGTACGAGTGCTGGTGGGCGACGGGATCGATGTGCAATTCGCTCGAGAGCACGAACTGGCCGCTGCCGTGCCAGGGCAGCATCCGTGCCTCGTTGTATGAGGCCGTCGCTGCGCGGGAGTACGAGAACCCGGTGCGGTGGACGATGCGCAGGCGGCTCATGAGTTCTCTCCGATCCAGACGGGAACGGCGCTCGTCGGGAAGTATCGCTGTCTGATCGCCTCGCTCGCCGAGGCCGTCGCCACCTGGAACTCTTCCATATGGCCCGGGAGGTCGGAGATGATCTCGCTGATCGGTCTGAACTCCAGCTCCGCGCGGATCTGCCCGAGCACGCGCTGCGCCTCCTCGCGCACGCCCAGTCGACTGCTGGTGGGATCGAGGGCCACGAGGTACTCCTCGGCGCGGCTGAGCGAGAACATCACCGACCGCGGGAAGAGCCTGTCGAGCAGCAGGAACTCGGCGGCGTTGCGGGCCGACGGCATGCCGCGGTAGCTGCGCAGGTAGGCCTCGAAGGCGCCGCAGCTGCGCAGGATCGTGGTCCAGCTCGGCCCGCTCGCCTCGGTGAGCGACCTGGTGGCCAGCAGGCGGGCCGTCATGTCGGCGCGCTCGATGGCGCGGCCCAGGGAGAAGAACAGCCAGGCATCGTCGTGGCTGGTCGACGTCTCCGTCACGCCGATGGCCAGCGCCGTGCGCTCGCGCACCCAGCGGAAGAACTCGTGCGCCTTGTCCCCGGCCACGCGTCGCGGCATCCGGGCGTGGGTGGTGTTGAGGCACTCCCACAGCTCGGTCGAGATGATCTCGCGGGCCCGCCGGGCGTTCTCCCGGGCCGAGCTCAACGAGTAGGCGATCGACGCCGAGTTGTCGCGGTCGACGGCCAGCAGCGCCAGGACGTCCTTACGCGTCAGCTGCACGTCGGGGTTCGCCTCTCCGCCCATGAGCGAGATGAGCGAACGGCAGGCCGTGTCCTCGTCGATCCAGGGATCCTCGAGCAGCAGTTGGAGGTGCACATCGAGGATGCGTGCCGTGCCGTCGGCCCGCTCGAGGTAACGGCCGATCCAGAACAGCGATTCGGCGATGCGACTCAGCATGTCGGGGCCTCCTGCGCTTTGGCCGCGGACTTCGTCCGGGCCTCAGCGAGCGGAGGGCCGGCCTCCGCGAGCGCGAGTTGCTGTTGCTGCTGCTCCTGCTGCTGGCGCACCTCGCCGTTGTCCTGCGGCGACGTGGCGGCCGCCGGCATGGAGTCGTAGATCACCGGGGCGCTCGGCAGGGCGGCCTGATCGGACACCAGGCTCGCGGCATCCGTGCCCGGAGGAGCCCCGATGCGACCGGTGACCCAGGTGTCCTTCGAGCCGCCGCCCTGCGAGGAGTTCACCACCAGCTGACCCTCGGGGAGCGCCACGCGGGTCAGGCCACCCGGGAGGACCCAGACGTTCTCGCCATCGTTGACGGCGAACGGCCGGAGGTCCGCGTGACGTGGGCGCATGCCGTCGTCGACGAGGGTGGGGATGGTGGAGAGCTGCACGACGGGCTGCGCGATCCAACCACGCGGATCGGCGATCAACTGCGAGCGCAGGGTGTCGAGTTCGGCGCGGCTCGCATCCGGTCCCACGACGAGACCCTTGCCGCCCGAGCCGTCGACCGGCTTGACCACGAGTTCGTCGAGGCGGTCGAGGACCTCCTCGAGCGCCCCCGGATCCTCGAGACGCCAGGTGTCGACGTTCGGGAGCACGGGCTCCTCCGACAGGTAGTACCGGATGAGGTCGGGCACGTAGGTGTAGACCAGCTTGTCGTCGGCGACGCCGTTGCCCACGGCGTTGGCGATGGTGACGTTGCCGAGGCGGGCGGCCAGCAGGATGCCCGGGGAGCCGAGCACGGAGTCCGGGTAGAACTGCTGCGGGTCGATGAACTCGTCGTCGACCCTGCGGTAGATGACGTCGACGCGGGTGGGGCCCGATGTCGTGCGCATCCAGACGCGGCCGCCGGAGCAGAACAGGTCGCGGCCCTCGACGAGCTCGACGCCCATGAGGCGGGCGAGCAGGGTGTGCTCGAAGTAGGCCGAGTTGTAGACGCCGGGGGTGAGCACCACGATCACGGGATCGTCGACTCCCTCCGGTGCGCTGGCCCGGAGCGCCGAGAGCAGGCGGTTGGGGTAGTCGCCGACGGGGCGCACGTGCATCGAACTGAACAGCTCGGGCAGGGTCTGCGCCATGACGCGGCGGTTGGAGATGACGTAGCTCACGCCGCTGGGCACGCGCACGTTGTCCTCGAGCACGCGCCAGGCGCCGTTCTCGTCGCGGATGAGATCGATGCCCGAGACCTGGATGCGCACGCCGTTGGCGGAGACGATGCCCGCGGCCTGGCGGTGGAAGTGGGTGGAGCTCGAGATGAGGGCTGCCGGGATGACGCCGTCGCGCACGGCGGCCTGGGCTCCGTAGGCATCGGAGAGGAAGGCCTCGAGCGCCCGGACGCGCTGCTGCACGCCCTTCTCGACGACGGTCCAGTCGGCACCGTCGATGACCCGCGGAACCGCATCCAGGGGGAACGGGCGCTCCTCGCCGGCGAAGTCGAAGGTGACGCCCTGGGCGAGGTACGAACTGGCCAGCGACTCGGTGCGTCCGCGCAGTTCCTCCTGCGTCATGCGGGCCAGGGCGGAGTGGATGTCGGTGTAGGCCTCGCGCACCGATGTGCCGTCTCCGATGGCGGGGAACATCTCATCCCACGGGGACGCACCCCGCCGCTTGATCGTCGCGGATCCGTAACCTTCGAACAGGTTCACCATGGGCCGAGCATTCCAGCGCGGGGTTACGGGCGTGTTTCCGACACGCGTCCCGGCTGCTTTCGGCAGGGAATCGACGGGAACGGATGCCGGTGGCGGGAGTGGTCAGCCCGCGTTGAACCCGCCGTTGCTGAAGAGGACCTGCCCGTTCATCCAGGAGCCCTCGTTCGAGAACAGGAAACGCACGAGATCAGCGGTGTCGCTCGGTGTCCCCAGTCGGCCGGCCGGCGTCGCGGCGATCCCCGACGCGCGGATCGCGTCGTCCATCCAGCCCGTGTCGATCGGGCCCGGATTGATGACGTTCGCCCGCACTCCCCGGTCGGCCAGCTCGACCGCCGCCGCTGTCACGATGCGATCGAGCGCGCCCTTGCTGGCGCCGTACGGCAGGTTGTGCACGGTGTGGTCGCTCGTGAGCGCGACGATGCGGCCCCCGACCCGTCCCGGCTCGACGGAGGGCGGAAGCTGTTCGGCGAACGCCTTGATGAGCAGCCACGTCGCTCGCGCGTTGACGGCGAAGTGCCGGTCCCAGCTCTCGAGGTCGGTGGTGAGGATCGAACTGTCTACGGATTCGCAGTGCGACAGCACCAGACCTGTCACCGGACCGAGCCGCCGGGCCCCCTCGACGAGCCTGCCCGGCGTGGCCGGGTCGCTGAGATCTCCGGGGACCAGCACGACCTCGACCCCCAGCGCCCGGCACTCGTCCGCGATCACCTCAGGGTCGTCGGGCGTGCGCTCGAGGCCGATGCGGTCGTCGTAGGGCGTCCAGTGGTTGAGGGCGAGGTCCCAGCCGTCGCGTGCCAGGCCGACCGCGAGGCCGGCGCCGATCGAACGCCGCCGCCCGACTCCGGTGACGAGGGCGACGCCGGGTCTCTGCTGCTTGCTCATACTCGTACACGGTACAAGCCCCTCCATCGGCGCTCCGGCGGTGTGAGGATGGGGACATGGCCTCCACGCTCGCGTCCCGCTTCGTCACCTCGCTCACGGCGAAGCCGCATCCGTCGACCACGCCGCAGCTCATCGGCCGCATCGCGCTCGGCGCCGCGCTGCTGTTCGCCGGCATCAGCCACCTCACCTTCGCGCGCCAGGACTTCCAGGCGCAGGTGCCCGACTGGGTTCCGGCCGACAAGGACTTCGTCGTGATCGCCAGCGGCATCGTCGAGATCACCCTCGGCGGCGCGCTCATCGTGCTGGGCCGCCGGCGCATTCCCGTCGGCTGGATCGTCGCCGCGTTCTTCGTCGCCGTCTTCCCGGGCAACATCTCGCAGTACGTCACCAGAACGGATGCCTTCGGTCTCGACACCGACTCGGCTCGCGGCATCCGTCTCATCTTCCAGCCCCTGCTGGTGCTGTGGGCGCTCTGGTCGACGGGGGCGCTCCGGGCGCTGCGCAAGAAGTAGCCGAGCCACCTCGGAACGGTCGCTGAGGCCTCTACCCGCTGGCTGAGGCCCGGACGCAGTCCGCGGTCGAAGCGCTCCAGGGTCATCGATGCGCTTCGGGCGGTCGCTGCGCTCGGCCCTCAGCGAACGACAATCACTTAGCCAGACTAATGAGCTAAGCTAAGTAATCTCATGACGATTCCCCAGCAGAGCTCCCTCCTGCGGATGTCGACGTTCCGCCTGGCCCGGCGACTCCGCGCCCAGAAGAGCGACGACTCCGTGTCCGACGCGCAGTTCGCCGTGCTCGCGACCCTGTCGATCCACGGAGCGCACACGCTGTCGGCCCTGGCCGAGCGCGAGCGCGTGTCGGCCCCGTCGATGAATCGCACGGTCAACTGCCTCGAGGAAGCGGGCTTCCTCGCCCGCACCGAGGATGCCGTCGACCGGCGGAAGACGAACATCAGCCTCACGGCATCCGGGATCGAGCTCGTCGAGGCGACAGTCTCCAAGCGCGACGCCTGGCTCACCGAGCGCATGCGCGACCTCACCGCCGACGAGCGCGACCTGCTCGCCCGTGCCGCCGAGCTCATGGGGAGGCTCGCCACCCAGTGAGTGCCATGTTCCGCTCCCTCTCGGGCTACAACTACAGAATCTGGTTCGTCGGCGCCCTCGTCTCCAACATCGGCGGCTGGATGCAGTCGACCACGCAGGACTGGGTGGTGCTCACCCAGCTCACCCAGAACAGCGCCGTCGCCGTCGGATTCACGATGGCACTGCAGTTCGGACCCCAGCTCGTGCTCGTGCCGTTCACCGGTCTCGTCGCCGACCGCTTCGACCGCAGGCGCATCCTGCTCGTGACGCAGTCGGTGCTCATGCTGTTGGCCGTCGGCCTCGGGGTGCTGCTGCTCGCCGGCCACGCCGAGCTCTGGCACCTCTACGCCTTCGCGCTGGCGCTCGGCATCACGAACGCCTTCGATGCACCGGCTCGCCAGAGCTTCGTGAGCGACCTGGTCTCGGGGCAGAACACCTCGAACGCCGTCGCCCTGAACGCGGCGTCCTTCAACACGGCCCGCCTCATCGGCCCGGCCGTCGCCGGCCTCCTCATCGTCGTGATCGGGTCGGGCTGGGTGTTCATCGTGAACGCCTTCACCTTCATCGCCATGCTCGCCGCGCTCGTGATGCTGCGACGCGACGAGCTGCGGCTGCACCCGAAGATGAAGCGCGCCCGCGGCCAGTTCGTGCAGGGCTTCAGGTACGTGGCGACGCGCCCCGACCTCAAGGTCGTGTTCGTGATCGTGTTCCTGGTGAGCGCGTTCGGCATGAACTTCCCCATCTTCGCCTCGACCATGGCCGTCGAGTTCGGTGAGGGCGCCGGCGAGTACGGCCTGCTCTCATCGATCCTCGCGATCGGATCCCTGACGGCGGCGCTGCTCTCGGCCCGTCGATCGCGCGCCCGCCTGCGCGTGGTGATCGCCGCGACCGGCTTCTTCGGACTCGCCGCCCTCGCCGCCTCGCTCATGCCCAGCTACGCGACCTTCGCCGTGTCGCTCATCTTCATCGGCTTCGGCACGGTCACCCTGCTCACCACGGCGAACGGCTACGTGCAGACCACGGTGCCCGGCGAATTGCGCGGCCGCGTACTGGCCCTCTACATGGCACTGCTCATGGGAGGCACGCTCTTCGGCGCCCCCATCATCGGCTGGGTGGCTGACGCGTTCGGTCCCCGGTGGGGGCTCGGTGTGGCCGCCATCGCCGCCACCACCGGATTCGTGATCGGCGCGTGCTGGATGTTCTTCTCCCGCGGGGTGCGCCTGGTGCGCGTTCCGCAGACTCGGTGGCGCTTCGCCGTCGCCTCGGTCGAGGCCTCCGACGCCATCGCGGTGGGCGACCGCGTGACGCTGCCCGGTGCGACACGGTCCGGAGTGACGGTGACGGATGCCGCCCCCACGGCGTCGCGGCATCCGCTGCCCGAGGACTTCTCGGACGAGCTGGCGCTCACCTCGCCGATCCCACTGCCGAAGTTGCCGCCGCGCGATGCCCACGGGCACGGGCACGCCCACGGGCACACGCGCACCGGGCCGCTGCCGCGCACGAACTGACGGCGCGGGCGGGTGTGCGGGCGGCGCAGGGCGCTTCTCAGGCTCCGCTCGTCGACTGCCGCACGACGAGTTCGGGCTGGAACACCACGTGCTCGCGCTCGAACCCTGCGCCGGCTGCAGCCTCGCGCAGCATGAGGTCGACCGCGGTGTAGCCGATGAGGGCTGCGGGCTGACGGATCGACGACAGCGGCACGACGGCGGCCGACGCGAAGCCGATGTCGTCGTAGCCGATCAGGGCGATGTCGTCGGGGATGCGGATGTCGCCCAGCATGTGCAGCGCCTGGAGCACGCCCATGGCGAGGAGGTCGTTGGCTGCGAACACCCCGTCGGGCCGGTGCACGGCCTCCCGAGACTGCAGCGCCTCCCCCGCGGCTCGACCCTGCAGAACCGACAGCGAGTCGGTGTCGATGAGCTCGAGCTGCACGCCGGGCGCCTCGGCCACGGCCTTGCGTGCCCCGGCGAGGCGATCCTGCACCTGCCGCAGGCCGTGAGGACCACCCACGAAGGCGATGCGCCGCTTGCCCTGCTCGATGAGGTGCCGAACGGCGAGATAGCCGCCGGCCACGTCGTCGACCGACACCGACGAGAACTGGGCGCGATCGGCCTCGCGGTCGACGAGCACCGCCGGCGTTCCGTTGGCCTGCACTCGTCCGAGCCGCGTCAGGTCCTCCCCGACCGGGGTGATGAGGATGCCGTGCACGCGCTGCTCCTCGAACAGGTCGAGGTACGACCCCTCGCGCGCCAGCTTCTCGTCGCTGTTGCCGAGCAGCAGGGTGAAGCCGTCTTCGGCCGCGCGATCCTCTGCTCCCCGGGCGACATCGGTGAAGAACGGGTTGCCGACGTCGAGCACCACCATGCCGATGCTGCGGCTCTTGCCGGCTCGCAACTGCCTGGCGGCGTCGTTGCGCACGAAGCCGAGCTTCTCGATCGCGGCCTGCACCCTGGCCACGGTCTCGGGAGCGACCTTGCCGGGATGGTTGAGCACGTTCGAGACCGTTCCCACGGAGACGGATGCCGCGGCCGCGACGTCGCGCACACTGACCGACATGCCTTCCCCCTCCTCATCCCCACGACCACTCCAGCAGCCGAGATCCCTCGGGGCGCCTCATCGCAGTGAAACGAATCAAAGCGCGACTGCCCGTCAAAGTCAATATTGAACGACTATCGGCGTGAAGCGCTTGACTCTCGGGTATCTGTCGTCATACAGTTTCGCTTGTTCAATTCTTGAAACGATTCATTCTCGACGGGGAGATCTGGTCAACCAATGACGCTCGACCAAGCACCAGCCACCGACGCACGGGGGCCCTTCGCACTCTCGCTGCAGGGAGCGGCCAAGACCTTCGGTCCGGTGATCGCCCTCGCCGACGGAACCGTCCAGCTCGCCGCCGGTGAGATCCACGCCCTCGTCGGAGAGAACGGCGCTGGCAAGTCGACGCTCGTCAAGATCCTCGCCGGGCTGTACCACCCCGATGCAGGCGAGTTCCTCGTCGACGGCGAGGCCGTGGCGTTCCGCTCGGTCGCCGACAGCAAGGCGGCCGGCATCTCGGTCATCTACCAGGAGCCGACACTGTTCCCCGACCTGACCGTCGCCGAGAACATCTTCATCGGCCGCCAGCCGAAGGGCCGGGCAGGGCTGATCAGCCGCACGGCCATGCGCCGTCAGGCGCGCGAACTCTTCGCAACCCTCGGAGTTCCCATCGACCCTGATCGCGTCGCCGAGGGCCTCTCGATCGCCGATCAGCAGATCATCGAGATCGCGAAGGCCATCTCCCTCGATGCCCGTGTGCTCATCATGGACGAACCGACGGCGGCGCTGTCGGGCATCGAGGTCGAACGGCTCTTCGCCGTCGCGCGGAGCCTGCGCGACAGGGGCGCTGCCATCCTGTTCATCTCGCACCGCTTCGACGAGGTGTTCGCCCTGTGCGACCGCATCACCGTCATGCGCGACGGACGCTACATCGCCACCCATGAGACATCCGGTGCGACTGTCGAACAGATCGTTCGAGAGATGGTCGGCCGGGACATCGCCACCCTCTTCCCCAAGGAGGATGCCGACATCGGCGACGTCGTACTCTCGGTCGTCGGCCTGGGCAGAGCAGGCGTGTTCAGCGACATCGACTTCGACGTGCGATCTGGAGAGATCGTCGCTCTCTCGGGTCTCGTCGGCGCCGGTCGAACCGAGGTCGCCCGCGCGGTCTTCGGCATCGACGCCTACGACCGGGGAACCGTGACCCTTCTCGGATCCCGGCTCAAGCCGCGCGATCCGCAAGCCGCCATCAACGCCGGCATCGGCTTCGTGCCCGAGGATCGACGCAAGCAGGGGCTCGTCATGGACCTGACGGTCGCCCGCAACACGGCGCTTACTTTGCGCAACTCACTCGCGCGATTCGGCATCATCAGCGGCGCGCGGGAGCGCGAGGCCTCCGAGAAGTGGTCGAACCTCCTGCAGGTGAAGGCCGGATACCAGGACCTGCCGGTCTCGACGCTCTCAGGCGGCAACCAGCAGAAGGTGGTGCTGGCCAAGTGGCTGGCCACCGAGCCGAAGCTGCTCATCGTCGACGAGCCCACCCGCGGAATCGACGTGGGCACCAAGTCCGCCGTGCACAAGCTGCTCTCCGACCTCGCCGGCCGCGGAATCGCAATCCTCATGATCTCCTCCGAACTGCCGGAGGTACTCGGCATGGCCGACCGCGTCCTCGTCATGCACGAGGGACGGATCACGGCACGGCTCGATCGAGCGGATGCCACGCCCGAGGCCGTCATGCACGCCGCAACAGCATCGATGGAGGGTGCCCTGTGACAACGACAGTCCAGCCGACCGGGAGTGGGACGCCCACTCCCGCTGCATCGGAGAAGCGCAACATCATCGGATCCGTGATGCACCTGCGCGAACTGCCCGTCATCCTCGCGCTCGTCGCCCTGGTACTCGTGACCTGGGCGATCAACCCGCTGTTCCTCAGCCCCCAGGGCGTGAAGGACATGCTGCTGAACGCCACCATCGTGATGATCCTGGCGGTCGGTCAGGCCATCGTGATCATCACGCGCAACGTCGACCTGTCGGTCGGCTCCATCCTCGGGCTCGTGGCGTTCGGCACCGGAACCCTGTTCGTGAGCTTCCCCGGCATCCCGATCGTCGCCGTCTTCATCCTCGGCATGGTGTTCGGGGCGCTGCTGGGAGCGGTCAACGGTCTCCTCGTCACCCTCGCGAAGGTGCCGGCACTCGTCATCACCCTCGGAACGCTCTACATCTACCGGGGCCTCAACAACGCCTGGGCGGGCGGAACGCAGTACTTCGCCGACGACCGCCCCGAGGCCTTCGGCAACCTCTCGGTCGACACTGTGCTCGGCTTCCCGCTCATCACGCTCATGGCGGTGTTCGTCGTGGTGATCGTGGCGATCTTCATGGCCGGAGCACGATCGGGACGCGACCTCTACGCCATCGGCTCCGATCCGGATGCCGCGCGGGTGTTCGGCATCCCCGTGACCAAGCGGGTGCTGCTCGCCTTCGTTGCCAACGGCGTCCTCGCCGGCCTGGCGGGAGTGCTCTACACCTCGCGCTTCAACTCGGTCGGGGCCACGACGGGCACCGGCCTCGAGCTCGACGTGGTCGCCGCGGCCGTGGTCGGCGGTGTCGCGATCTTCGGCGGCAGCGGCTCGGTCGTCGGCGCCGCGTTCGGTGCCCTCCTGCTCACGACCATCACGGGCGCACTGACCGCGGTGCGCGTCGACAAGTTCTGGCAGCAGGCGATCGTCGGCGTGCTGATCCTGGCGTCGATCGTCATCGATCGCATCGCATCCGTCCGAACAGCAAGGAGACTGCGAGTGAGCGAGGCCCGGGATGTCTGAGACAGTGACTGCACCCCCGCCCACGGGCACGATCAGCGCCCTCGCCCCGAAGAAGCGGTCGCGAGCTGCGCGGCTGCTGCTCGGGCGCGACGCCATCATGATCTACGCGCTGCTCGTGTTCGTGCTCTACGCGTGCATCTCGATCCCGCGGTTCGCCTCACCCGTCACTGTCGGCTTCCTGCTGCTCGATGTCATTCCCGTGCTGCTGATCGCCATGCCGATGACCCTCGTCATCATCACGGGGGAGATCGACCTCTCGGTCGCGAGCATCGCCGGCCTCACCAGTGCGCTCATGGGAGTGCTCTGGCAGGCGGGCCTCGACATGCCACTCGTGCTCGCCATCTCGGTAGCGGCCGGCGTCGTCGCCGGAGCGTTCAACGGCTTCCTCATCGCGGTCGTCGGCCTCCCGAGCCTGGCCGTGACGATCGGTACCCTCGCGCTGTTCCGCGGGCTCGCCCTCGTGGTCATCGGCGACAACGCCGTGGCGAACTTCCCCCCTGACCTGACGGCGTTCTTCACCTCGAAGATCGGCGGCACCGGGATTCCGACCGTGATGATCGGCGTGCTCATCGTCATGGTGTTCTTCGGCGTCCTCCTGCACTTCACCCCCTTCGGCCGCGGACTCTACGCTCTCGGCTACAGCAAGGAGGCTGCACGGTTCGTCGGCATCAAGGTGGCCCGAAGCAAGTTCTGGCTGTACGTCGCCACAGGCTCGGTGTCCGCCCTCGCCGGCGTGTACTGGACGCTCCGGTACTCGAGCGCCCGCAGCGACAACGCGAGCGGCCTCGAACTCGCGGTGATCGCCGCCGTGCTCCTGGGCGGAGTATCGATCTTCGGTGGCAAGGGATCGATTCCCGGGGTCATCGCCGGCGTGCTCCTGATCGGCACGATCAACTACGCCCTGCGCCTCGGTCGCGTCTCCGACGTCGTCCTCATCATCGTCACCGGAACGCTGCTCATCCTCAGCGTCGTGACGCCGAGCATCTTCGCCTCCGTGCGCCGCTGGCAACACGATCGACAGGTTCGAAACAGTCTTCCCCAGGTCACAACCTCGGGATCAACCCGCGCCGAGCACCCGGCGCACTGAGAAAGGAAAGAACGATGGAGTTGTTTCACAATCACGGCACCAGGAGCATGCGCACCCGCCGCATTCTCGGTGTCGCGGCACTGACAGCCAGCATCGCCCTCGTGGCGACGGGATGCGCCGGCGGCGGATCCGACAGCGGTAGCACGAGTGGCTCGGGCGGTGGCGGCGACCAGACGATCACGTTCATCCCGAAGCAGCTCAACAACCCGTACACCGACGTCGTCCTCGGCGGCGGAGAGGAAGGAGCCAAGGCCGCTGGATTCGCGTCGAGCCAGGTCGTCGGACCCCTCGATGCGAGTGCCTCCAGCCAGGTCTCCTTCATCAACGCCGAGACCCAGGCCGGCACCAACGTCATCGTGATCGCCGCGAACGACCCCGACGCCGTCTGCTCCTCCCTTGAGGAGGCGCGTACCGGCGGCGCCAAGATCGTCGCTTTCGACTCGGACACCAACCCCGACTGCCGCGACGTCTTCATCAGCCAGGTCGTCGCCAAGGACGTCGCGTTGATCCAGACGAAGCTCATCTCGGAGCAGATCGGCGGATCTGGGGAGATCGCGATCCTCTCGGCCACCGCGAACGCCACCAACCAGAACGAGTGGATCAAGTTCATGGAGGAGGACCTGAAGGCCAACTACCCGGACATCAAGCTCGTCGCGACCGTCTACGGCGACGACGACGACACGAAGTCCTTCCAGGAGGCCCAGGGGCTCCTGCAGGCACACCCGAACCTCAAGGGCATCATCTCGCCCACGACGGTCGGCATCGCCGCCACGGCCCGCTACCTCTCCACCTCGGACTACAAGGGCAAGGTCGCGCTGACCGGTCTGGGTCTGCCGAACGAGATGCGTCCTTTCGTCAAGGACGACACCGTCAAGGCATTCGCCCTCTGGGACCCGGCTCAGCTCGGCTACGTCGCGGCCTTCGCCGGCAAGGCGCTCGCTGACGGCACGATCACCGGAGAGGTCGGCGACAAGTTCGACGCCGGCGACCTCGGTGAGAAGGAGGTGACCGACGGCGGCATCGTCATCGTCGGCCCGCCCACCACCTTCACGAAGGACAACATCGACGACTACGACTTCTAGTCGTCACGCGGGGCCGGCCACCCGGTCGGCCCCGCATCCCTCGCCTCGCGCGATCCTTCTCGTTCCGGACCCAATCGGGAGACCAGCACCATGACCACGACATCCGTCGCCGATCTTCTGCCGCGCATCACGCGCCGGAAGACCCGCATCGGCCTCATCGCAGGCGGACTCGGCGCCTATTGGCCCCAGTTCCCCACACTGCTGCCGCAACTGCAGGAGTCGTCGCGTTATGTGAGCGAGCGGTTCCAGGCCCTCGATGCCGACGTGACCGATGTCGGGTTCATCTCGGATGCGCAGGAGGCTGCAGCAGCCGCCGAACGACTCCGCGCGGCCGATCCCGACCTCATCGTGATCTTCCTCACGACCTACCTGACCTCGTCGATGGTTCTCCCCATCGCGCAGCGCTCCGGCGCGCCGATCCTGATCATCGACCTCCAGCCCACCGAGGCCATGGACCACGCGACTTTCGGCACCGGGGAGTGGCTCGCCTACTGCGGGCAGTGCTCGGTTCCCGAGGTCGGCAATCTCTTCCGCCGTGCCGGCATCGACTTCCGGTCGGTCAGCGGTCACCTGCGCGACGAGAACGCGTGGCGGCGCATCAACAACTGGATCCAGGCCGCCCATGTGCGCGCCCGCCTCCGGCATGCGCGCCACGGACTCATGGGCCACCTGTACCCGGGGATGCTCGACGTCTCCACCGACCTCACCAGCGTGTCGACTCAGCTCGGCGGACATGTGGAGGTTCTGGAGTTCGACGACCTGCGCGTACGCGTCGACGAGGTGACGGATGCGCAGGCCCGCGACCGCATCGACCTCGCCAGACAGGTCTTCGAGATCGATGAGGCGTCGGTCGCCGAGGAGGACTTCCTCTGGGGCGCCCGCGTCTCCGTCGGACTCGACAGGCTCATCGAGGACTTCGACCTCGACAGCATGGCCTACTACCACCGCGGGCTCGGCGGAGAACTGCACGAACGTCTCGGTGCCGGCATGATCCTCGGCTCGTCGCTCCTCACGGCGCGGGGTGTTCCGATCGCCGGGGAGTACGAGCTGCGCAACTCGATCGCCATGCTCATCGGCGACACCCTCGGCGCCGGAGGATCCTTCACCGAGATCCAGGCCCTCAACTTCTTCGACGGCGTCGTCGAGATGGGGCACGACGGCCCGGCGCACCTCGCGATCGGGGCTCGCCAGCCCATTCTCCGCGGGCTCGGCATCTATCACGGCAAGCGCGGCTACGGCGTGAGCGTCGAATTCGACGTCAAGCCCGGCGCCGTCACCACGATCGGCCTTGGCCAGAATCGCAACGGCAGCTACGTGCTGGTGACCAGCGAGGGAACCGTCGTTCCGGGGCCGCTCCTCGCCATCGGGAACACGACCTCCCGCGTCGACTTCGGTTGCGACCCCGGCGAATGGGTCGACTCGTGGAGCGCGTCCGGGGTGGACCACCATTGGGCTCTCGCCACCGGACACCGGGCTGCCGAGGTGAAGGCCGCCGCCAGCCTCATCGGCCTCGAACACCGCCACGTCGACGTGGCCGCCGAGACGGGAATCCGGCTGTGAGCGGCGAGGTCCCCGCGGGCGGGTCGGCTGACGAGGCCGGCATGCAACGCGTCTGCTTCCAGCTCCAGGTGAAGCCGGAGCGTCTCGCCGAATACCGCGAGAGGCACGCAGCGGTGTGGCCCGATATGCTCCGCGCCCTCAAGGACACCGGCTGGAACAACTACTCGCTCTTCGTGCGTGACGACGGCCTGCTCATCGGCTACTTCGAGACTCCCTCGCTCGAGGCAGCCCAGGCCGGCATGGCCGCGACCGAGGTCAACGCGCGCTGGCAGGCCGAGATGGGCGACTTCTTCGAAGACCTCGACGTCGCGCCCGACGAGGGCTTCCTCCGCCTGACCGAGATCTTCAACCTCGACACCCAACTCTCAGCGGCATCCGATGCCGACAGCTCGCTCGAAAGGAACCACTCGTGAGCCTCTCCCCAGACACCCTCGCCCTGCTGGAGCAGCAGGCGATCGAACTGCCCTCGTGGGCGTTCGGCAACTCCGGTACCCGCTTCAAGGTGTTCACGACGCCGGGAACCCCGCGCACGCCCGAGGAGAAGATCGCGGACGCCGCGACGGTCAACCGCTTCACGGCGCTCGCCCCGAAGGTGGCGCTGCACATCCCGTGGGACAAGGTCGACGATTACGCCGCCCTGCGCGCCTTCGCCGAGGACCAGGGCGTGGCGCTCGGAACGGTGAACTCCAACACCTTCCAGGACAACGACTACAAGTTCGGCTCGCTCACCCACGTCGACCCGGTCATCCGCCAGAAGGCCATCGACCACCACTTCGACTGCATCGACATCATGCACGCGACGGGCTCGCAGGACCTCAAGATCTGGCTCGCCGACGGCACGAACTACCCGGGCCAGGGCGATCTGCGCGGCCGTCAGGACCGCCTGAACGACTCGCTGCGCCAGATCTACGCCCGCCTCGGCGACGATCACCGCCTGGTGCTGGAGTACAAGTTCTTCGAGCCGGCTTTCTACCACACGGATGTTCCCGACTGGGGTACCAGCTACGCCCAGGTCGCGACCCTCGGCGACAAGGCGATGGTGTGCCTCGACACCGGCCACCACGCGCCGGGCACCAACATCGAGTTCATCGTCATGCAGCTGCTGCGCCTCGGCAAGCTCGGCTCCTTCGACTTCAACTCGCGCTTCTACGCCGACGACGACCTCATCGTGGGCGCTGCCGACCCGTTCCAGCTGTTCCGCATCATCTACGAGGTCGTGCGCGGCGGCGGCTACGGCCCCGACTCCCCCGTGGCCTTCATGCTCGACCAGTGCCACAACGTCGAGGACAAGATCCCCGGCCAGATCCGCTCGGTGCTGAACGTGCAGGAGATGACGGCCCGCGCGCTTCTCGTCGACAGCGCCGCCCTCACGGCAGCCCAGGAGGCGCACGACGTTCTCGGCGCCAACGGCATCCTGATGGACGCCTTCTACACGGATGTGCGTCCCGACCTCGCCGCCTGGCGTGAGAGCCGCGGACTCGCCGGCGACCCGATGGCCGCCTACGCGGCATCCGGCTACCAGCAGCGGATCGCCGAGGACCGCGCCGGCGGAACCCAGCTCAGCTGGGGCGCCTGACCCGCCTCCGCCCCGCGCCTCCAGCCCGACGCCCCCGCCGACCCCCGACCAGACACCGAGTCGCCCATGTTCGTCGTCATCCCATCCGGTTCCGCCTCCGGATGCGACGAAATCGGGCGGCTCGGCGAATGAAGAGAGAAGACTCACCATGACGAACGAGACCGCTGCCGCGTTGATCGCGCGCTCCAACCGCCTCGGGTCAGACCCGAAGAACACCAACTACGCCGGGGGCAACACCTCGGCGAAGGGAACCGACGTCGACCCCGTCACCGGCGAACCCGTCGAGCTGCTCTGGGTCAAGGGCTCGGGCGGCGACCTCGGCACTCTCACCGAGTCGGGCCTGGCCGTCCTGCGCCTGGACCGCATGCGCGCCCTCGTCGACGTCTACCCCGGTCTCGACCGGGAGGACGAGATGGTGGCGGCCTTCGACTACGCCCTGCACGGCAAGGGCGGAGCAGCCCCGTCGATCGACACCGCCATGCACGGCCTCGTGGACGCCGCCCACGTCGACCACCTGCATCCCGACTCCGGCATCGCCATCGCCACGGCGGCCGACGGCGAGGAGCTCACGCGGAAGATCTTCGGCGACACCGTGGTGTGGGTGCCCTGGCGCCGCCCCGGGTTCCAGCTGGGGCTCGACATCGCGGCCATCAAGGACGCCAACCCGCAGGCCATCGGATGCATCCTCGGAGGCCACGGCATCACGGCCTGGGGCGACACGTCTGAGGAGTCCGAGGCGAACTCGCTGCAGATCATCGCAGCGGCCGAGGCCTACATCGCCGAGCACGGCCGGCCAGATCCCTTCGGAACCGTCTTGTCCGGTTACGAGCCCCTGGAGCCCTCCGAGCGGTCGGCGAAGGCCGCAGCGCTGGCCGCGACCATCCGCGGCCTGGTCTCGACCGACCGCCCGCAGGTCGGCCACTTCTCCGACGCCCCCGAGGTGCTCGACTTCCTGGCGGCATCCGAGCACCCCCGTCTCGCGGCCCTCGGAACGAGCTGCCCCGATCACTTCCTGCGCACCAAGGTGAAGCCGCTGGTGCTCGACCTGCCGGCCGACGCCTCGATCGAGGACTCGATCGCCCGCCTGCACGAGCTGCACGAGGCCTACCGCACCGACTACGCCGCCTACTACGAGGCCTACGCGACCCCCGAGTCCCCCGCCATGCGCGGCGCCGACCCGGCCATCGTGCTCATCCCGGGCGTCGGCATGTTCAGCTACGGGGCGAACAAGCAGACCGCCCGAGTGGCCGGCGAGTTCTACCGCAACGCCATCAACGTCATGCGCGGCGCCGAGGCGCTCTCGACCTACTC
The DNA here is from genome assembly GCF_004570845.1 of Orlajensenia leifsoniae. Classification (GTDB taxonomy): domain Bacteria; phylum Actinomycetota; class Actinomycetes; order Actinomycetales; family Microbacteriaceae; genus Orlajensenia; species Orlajensenia leifsoniae. The sequence goes on from NZ_SPQZ01000003.1 coordinate 182,566, forward strand.
GCCCATCTCGGATGAGGAGAAGTTCCGCATCGAGTACTGGGCGCTCGAGGAGGCCAAGCTGCAGCGGATGCCGAAGCCGAAGCCGCTCGCGACCCGCATCGCGCTCGTCACCGGGGCGGCATCCGGAATCGGCAAGGCCATCGCCACCCGCCTCGCCGCCGAAGGAGCCTGCGTCGTCATCGCCGACCTCGACCTCGAGAAGGCGCAGGCCGCCGCAGCGGAGATCGGGTCGACGGATGTCGCGGTCGGCGTGCAGGCCAACGTCGTCGACGAGGGCCAGGTGCAGGCATCCGTCGATGCGGCGCTGCTCGCCTTCGGCGGCCTCGACATCGTCGTGAACAACGCCGGGCTCTCGCTGTCGAAGTCGCTGCTCGAGACCACCGTCGCCGACTGGGACCTGCAGCACAACGTGATGGCCAAGGGCTCGTTCCTGGTCTCGCGTGCCGCCGCCCGCGCCCTCATCGACCAGAAGCTCGGCGGCGACATCATCTACATCTCGAGCAAGAACTCGGTGTTCGCCGGCCCCAACAACATCGCCTACTCGGCGACGAAGGCCGACCAGGCGCACCAGGTGCGCCTGCTCGCGGCCGAGCTCGGCGAGCACGGCGTGAAGGTGAACGGCATCAACCCCGACGGCGTCGTGCGCGGCTCCGGCATCTTCGCCGGCGGCTGGGGCGCCAAGCGCGCCGCGGTCTACGGCGTTCCCGAGGAGGAGCTCGGCGCCTACTACGCCCAGCGCACCCTGCTCAAGCGCGAGGTGCTGCCGGAGAATGTGGCGAACGCCGTGTTCGTTCTGTGCTCGAGCGACTTGTCGCACACCACGGGCCTGCACATCCCGGTCGACGCGGGCGTCGCCGCCGCCTTCCTGCGGTAGGGCCCGACCATGAGTACGACGGGCAGCGTCGCCGCCATCGACCTCGGCGCCACGAGCGGCCGCGTCATCCTCGGAGACGTCGGACCCAACGAGCTCCGGATGCAGCAGGTGGCGCGCTTCCCGAACGTGCCCGTCTCGACCCCGGGCGGCCTGCACTGGAACATCGGCGAGCTCTATCGCAGCGCCCTCGTCGGCCTCACCACCGCATTCCGGCAGGAGCCGAGGCTGGCGAGCATCGGCGTGGACTCCTGGGCCGTCGACTACGCCCTGCTCCGCGAGGGCCGCATGCTGAGCGAGCCGTTCCACTACCGCGACACACGCACGGCGGCAGGCGTGAAGGCGACCCACGCGATCGTGCCGTTCGCCGAGCTCTACCGTCGCAACGGCCTGCAGTTCCTGCCGTTCAACACGGTCTACCAGCTCATGGCCGAGACCGACTCCGACCACGGCATCGGATGCCTCACCCGCGCCGACAGCATGCTGCTCGTGCCCGACCTGCTCACCTTCTGGCTCACCGGCGAGCGCATCGCCGAGCGCACCAACGCGTCGACGACGGGCCTGCTCGATGTCGTGACCGGCGAATGGGACACCGCCCTGCTCGGCCAGCTCAGCCTTCCCCCGGCGCTCCTTCCCGCCCTCGTCGACCCGGGCACTCGCATCGGGCCCCTGCTGCCCGAGGTGGCGAAGCAGCTCGGCGGCACCGCCGACGTCGTGGCGGTCGGCTCGCACGACACGGCGTCGGCGGTCGTCGCCGTCCCGATGGACGCGGCCACCAGCGCCTACATCTCCTGCGGCACCTGGGGACTCGTGGGAGTCGAACTGGAACGACCCGTGCTGACGGATGCCGCCCGCGAGGCGAACTTCACGAACGAGGGCGGCGTCGACGGCCGCATCCGTTTCCTGCACAACGTGATGGGCCTCTGGCTGCTGAGCGAGTCCGTGCGCAGCTGGGAGGCCGCCGGCGAGACCATCGACCTGCCGGCGCTGCTCGCGGCTGCGGCATCCGTCACCACTCCGGTCTCGGTCTTCGACGCCGACGACCCCCGCTTCCTGACGCCCGGCGACATGCCGGAGCGCATCGCGGCGTACTGCCACGAACGGGGCCTGGTCGTGCCGGGCTCGCCTGCGGAGTTCGTGCGCAGCATCATCGAGAGCCTCGCGGATGCCTTCGCCAACGCCGTGCGCACGGCGGCCGAGCTCTCGGGCCGCACGATCGAGACCGTGCACATCGTCGGCGGCGGATCGCAGAACGAGCTGCTCTGCCAGCTCACGGCGAACCGCGTGGGGTTGCCCGTGCTCGCCGGTCCCGTCGAGGCGACGGCGATAGGCAACATCCTCGTGCAGGCGCGACTGCAGGGATTCGTCGATGGCTCCCTCGAGTCGCTGCGTTCCGTGGTCGCCGCCGCCTTCCCGCCGCGACGGTACGACCCGCGCTGACGTCGCTCACCCGCGCCAGAACGCGGTGAGGCGCTCGGCGAGGGCTCGGCCCTGCTCGCTGCCCGCCCGAGCGGCCGGCACCCGCGTCGACGGGTCCATGAGGTTGCCGCCGAACGCGGCGAGGGAGTCCGCGTCGGGGAGCACGGTCTCGACCCTGCTGCCTCCCGCACGAAGCTCGTCGACCTGCACGGAGAGCTGCATGCCCCATTCCGGTGGATACAGCGACCTGCCGCTCAGGGGCGACAGCACCAGCACCCGTCCGTAGCCGGAGGCCAGATCGGCGTTCTCACTGGACCGTCGGTATCCGCCGTCGATGTAGCCCCTGCCGCCGATGCCGTAGGCGGAGCCGCCGCCCGATGTGCTGGCGGCCACGGCGTCGACGAGGTCGACCCCGCTGTGGCGGTCGAAGACGACGGGTTCGCCGGTCTGGGCATCGACGGCCGTGAGGAGCACGTCTCGTACGGGCCACTGCCGACCAGGGAACCGCGAGGCGACGATGGATCGCCACCGCTCCTGCCCGGAACCATCCGATGCTGCATCCGCCTCGAGGGCCATCGCACCCATCGTGCGGCGCATGTCGGCCGCGTCTTCGGCGTCGGCGATGATCCTCTGGAATCTCTCCAGATGATCGCTCATGGAGGCGGCCGGGGTGCGCGCCCCGCCTGCTGCGGGGGCGCCGGTCCGCTGCGGCGGCACGGCCGAGAGGATGTCGGCCAGCAGCTCGGGCGGGGCAGCGCCGGTGATCTGGGCTGCGGCCGTCGCCCCGGCCGACGTGCCGATGATCAGGTCGGCGTCGGTCACGTCGAGGCCGGCCTCGAAGAGACCCGCGATGACGCCGATCAGCCAGGCATTGCCGGCCGATCCGCCCCCACCGAGGACCAACGCGCGTGCGTGCTCCGGGTGCCGGGCGCCTGGGGCAGACGGGGAGGAGTCGAGGGGTGAAGGAGGTGTCGTGTTCATGGGAGTCGCCTTTCGCGATGTGCCTGGTGGGGCTCCCGGTGGCGACTACCTCAGTCGCGCGATCGTTCGTTCAGGGGAGCACCCGATGCGGATACTGCGTTCATGGGTCTCACCTCCTGACGATGGTTCACGATCGCCGAGACGCTAACACGGGGGCGACGCCGGGTGCAACACACACGGCCCGCAGGCGAAGTCGCTCTGTCGCCGACGGATGCATGAGAGCAGACTGGTTCGCGTCGATACCCGAGACGCACCCTCCACCCCGCCTGTGCGTCGCGACGCAGAGGAGCCTGCCATGGCGCGCAGCACCGTCGAGATCCGCAATGAGACCACGATCACGCTGGAGCTCGCCGATCAGAAGGGCCACTGGGCAGCGCCGCCACCCCGAGCGATCCGCGCCGGAAGCAGCGCGACGATCACCCTCGAGGCCGGCGTGTTCGGCAGCTCGGGTCGCCTCGTCTACACGATCGGTTCCGCATCGGCTCGCCACCTCGACGTGACGTGGAAGTCGGGTTTCCTCGACCGCGATCACAGCGACGACGTGACGGTCGAGGCCCCGCAGGGCTTCGACGCCTCGGTCATCCGGAAGAACGAGCGGGCCGTCGTGCGGGTGCTCGAGTCCGCCCGTCACGCCGTGCCGGGGTTCCGCCCATCCCGCAACGGCCTGCACTTCACGAACTCCTGGTCTCATGAGCTGCCCGTGATGGCCGTCGGGAAGATCGTCAACGACCTGCTCGACGCCATGCCGGCCGGGCTCGGCTCGGTTCTGCAGATCGCACGACGCGACCCCGACTGGATGCCTCTCACCCGTGCCGACGCCGGGCTCTGCGGCGGCATGGTGTTCACGGCACTCGACTACTTCTCGGCGAAGGAGGCCGTGCCGGCCCTCCGCACGTCGCCGACGGCATCCGACGACCCCCTCTTCCTCTTCATCAGGGAACGGATGCTGGACAGCCTCGACCTGCGAGGCGACGGCCATCGCTGGCTGAGCTATTCGGCGCCGCAGTATCCCGATGACGACGAGGGACTGGCCGGCGCCGTCACGCACGGGCGCCGCCGGATCACCTTCGACGAGACCATCCCCGCCGTGCGCGGGGACATCGACGCGGGGCGCCCGTCGCCGATCGGGTTGATCCGCAGCGTCGACCTCGACATCGGGAAGAACCACCAGGTGATGGCCTATGCCTATGAGCAGAAGGGTGCGAAGACGGCGCTCTGGCTCTACGACCCCAACGAACCCGACAACGACGATCTCGTGCTGCGCCTCGACGCCGACCAGCCGGCCGGACGCCTCCGCGTGACGAGGGAATCGCGAGGCCGGGCGGCAGGCACTGGGCCGATCTACTGCATCATGTCGCTGCGCGGGTACCGGGCGCAGAAGCCTCCGGTGCTGGCGGGATAGCTCTCCCGGCCCGTCGGCCACCCCACAGTCGGCGAACCCCTCCACCACCCCGTCACAAGCCGTTCATTCGTGGTCGGGCATCGGTTCATCGGTAGCTCATAGCCTCCTCGTGATCCGGGAGCGTCCGCAGTGCGTGCCGACTGGCGCGTTCCGCTCCCTGATCCACTGAGAGAGGAACCCCGTGCCGCACACCCCCATGCGCCGCCGTATCGTCGGAGCACTCGCGATCGCCGCGACCGCCGCCATCGCTCTGAGCGCCTGTTCGGCCCCGGCTGCCGATGCCGACTCGTCGACCGATGCCAAGACCGCCACGAGCATCGCCGATTTCGGCTCGTTCGGTGAGCTCGAGAAGGCCGCGAAGGCCGAGGGCGCCCTGAACGTCATCGCCCTGCCCCGCGACTGGGCGAACTACGGCGAGGTGCTCGACGCATTCACCGAGAAGTACCCGGAGATCTCGATCACGGAGCAGTCGCCCGACGTCTCCAGTGCCGAGGAGATCGAGGCCGCGAAGACCAACGCCGGCCTCGACACCGCCCCCGATGTCTTCGACCTCGGCCTCACGGTCGCTCTCGCCAACACCGACGTCTTCGCTCCCTACAAGGTGGCGACGTGGGACGACATTCCCGACGCCCTCAAGGAGTCGACCGGGCTGTTCGTCGGCGACTACGGCGGATACATGTCGATCGGTTACGACTCGTCGAAGTTTGACGCCCCCGCGACACTCGACGACCTGCTCGGGGCCGACTACAAGGGCGCCGTCGCGATCAACGGCGATCCGACCCAGGCAGGGGCGGCCTTCGCCGCGGTCGGCCTCGGCACGGTGCAGAGCGGGGGAACCCTCGACGACTTCCAGCCCGGCATCGACTTCTTCGGCAAGCTGCAGAAGGCCGGCAACATGCTCAAGGTCGACGTGACGACGGCCACCGTCGCCTCCGGCGAGACTCCGGTCGTTTTCGACTGGGACTACCTGAACGCAGCACACACCGCTGACAACCCGAACTGGAAGGTCGTCATCCTCCCGGGAACCGGATACGCGGGCTACTACAACCAGGCCATCAACAAGGAGGCGCCGCACCCCGCCGCCGCACGCCTGTGGCAGGAGTTCCTCTACAGCGACGAAGCCCAGAACCTCTGGCTGAAGGGCGGCGCCCGCCCCGTGCGCGCCGAGGCGATGTCGGCGGCGGGCACGATCGACGAGAAGCTCTTCTCGGCGCTCCCCGCCGCTCCGGATGACACCGTCGTTCCGACCGAGGCGCAGAGCACCGCAGCAGGCACCCTCCTCGGTTCGGAGTGGGCAGCGGCCGTCCAGTAGGCGTTCCCCCTCCATGGCGATCACCGCTCCCCTCACGTCGGGCGCCGAGTCGAACCACTCCGGTTCGGCCCGGCGCCCGGCCGCGCGCGTCTCAGTTCCCGCGTTCCTCGGCCTCGTGCCCTTCGCGGCCTATGTCCTGCTCTTCCTCGCTCTGCCCACACTGCTGGCCGTGCTCAGCGGCTTCTTCACCGAGGACGGCACCTTCACTCTCGACAACCTCGCCGCCCTCGCGGATCCGGTGATCCTGCGGGCTTTCGCCAACTCGATCGGACTGTCCCTCCTGACCGCGGTCGTCGGCGCCGTCGTCGGCGCCCTCGCGTGCTACGCCATGCTGGGTCTCGCCGAAGACGGCCGCGTCCGCGGGATCGTGGACGGCGCCAGTGGAGTTCTGGCGCAGTTCGGTGGCGTGATGCTCGCTTTCGCGTTCATCGCAACGATCGGCGTCCAGGGGCTCGTCACGGTCTGGCTCCGCGACACCTTCGGCATCGACATCTTCGTGAACGGCGCCTGGATCTACGACCTGCCGGGACTCGTGCTGCCCTACATCTACTTCCAGGTCCCGCTGATGGTGATCACCTTCATGCCCGCGATGGCCGCGCTGAGACCGCAATGGGCGGAGGCCAACCTCACCCTCGGCGGTTCCACCGGCGGGTTCTGGCTGCGAATCGGCATCCCCGTGCTGGCTCCATCATTCGCCGCGAGCCTTCTGCTCCTGTTCGCCAATGCCTTCTCCTCCTACGCCACGGCGGCGGCCCTCGCCAGCCAGGGGTCCCAGATCGTGCCTCTCCAGATTCGGGCGGCCCTCGTGAGCGAGACCGTGCTCGGACGCGAGAACCTCGCCGGCACCCTCGCCCTCGGGATGGTCGTCATCATGGCCATCGTGATGTGGGGCTACTCGATCATCCAGCGCCGGGCCGCCAGGTGGCAGCGATGAGCGCCAGGCTCGGACCGGGCCGTACCGCTCGCACTGTCATCGGCGTCGTCATCGGCGGGCTGTTCGCCATCCCGATCATCGCCATGGTCGAGTTCACCCTGCGCGACGGCGACGGACACTCCCTGGCGCATTGGGCCGCCCTGTTCGACCCGGAGAACGCGCGCCAGTACGCCCCGATCTGGCTGGGACTCGGGAACTCGCTCGTGCTCGCCGTCGTCGCGATCGGGATCGTGCTCCTTCTGTTGGCACCCACGATGATCCTCATCACCCTCCGCTTCCCCCGCCTGAGGCGGGCCTTCGAGTTCGTCGTGCTGCTGCCGATCTCCATCCCGGCCATCGTGTTGGTGGTGGGGCTCGCGCCGATCTACCTGGTGATCGGGCGAACCTTCGGCACCGGCATCTGGTCGCTCGCCTTCGCGTACGGCATCACCGTGCTCCCCTACGCCTACCGGGCCATCCAGGGCAGCATCGATGCGACGGACGTGCGCACCCTCGCCGAGGCCGCCCGGTCGCTCGGGGCCGGTTGGGGAGCCGTGCTGACCCGGGTGCTCGCGCCCAACCTGCGCCCAGGGCTGCTCGCTGCGGCACTCATCTCCGTCGCGGTCGTGCTCGGCGAGTTCACGATCGCCTCGCTGCTCGGCCGGCAGAACCTGCAGACCGCCCTCGTGGTGGTGAGCAAACAGGACACCTACGCGGCGATCATCGTGTCGTTGCTCGCGCTGGTCTTCGCCTTCGTGCTCCTCGTGGTCATCCGCCTCGCCGGACGCACGCAGGGATCGGCTCCGAGGACTGCCCGCCGGGCAGCCACAGCACCCTCGGCTCGCGCCGAGTCACCGTCCGACCCGTCCGACCCGTCCCGGAAAGGGAACAACACATGAGCCTGTCCAGCGCATCCGTCGCCGCTGCGAGCATCGCCACCGCCGACAATCTGGTGCTCGCGGGGCGCGGTGACGGCGCATCCGTCGCCTTCGAATCCGTCGTGAAGGACTACGGCACGACCCGAGTGCTGCACGGCGTCGACCTCGCCATCGAACCCGGCGAGTTCGTCTCCCTGCTCGGTCCATCAGGTTGCGGCAAGACCACGGCGCTGCGCGTCCTCGCCGGCCTGGAGCAGTCCAACGGCGGCCGTGTGCTCATCGACGGGGCCGATGTCTCGCGCGTGCCGACCAATCACCGCGACATCGGCATGGTCTTCCAGTCGTACTCGCTCTTCCCCCACCTCACCGTACTCGGGAACGTGATGTTCGGGCTTCGGATGCGGCGCGTCGCCCGCGCCGAGGCTCGCCGGCGCGGGCGCGACTCTCTCGCCCTCGTCGGGCTCGAGCACCTCGCGGACCGCTATCCACATCAGCTGTCGGGCGGTCAACAGCAGCGCGTCGCGCTGTCGCGCGCCCTGGTCACCGAGCCGCGCGTGCTGCTCCTCGACGAGCCGCTCTCCGCCCTGGACGCGAAGGTGCGGGTGCAGCTGCGCGACGAGATCCGTCGCATCCAGTTGCGCCTGGGCATCACGACGGTCTTCGTCACGCACGACCAGGAGGAGGCGTTGGCCGTCTCCGACCGCATCGCCGTCATGGATGCCGGCGGCATCGAGCAGGTCGGCTCCCCGGAGGAGCTCTATCTGCGACCTGCGTCCCCGGTCGTGGCCGCGTTCGTCGGCCTCAGCAGCATCGTCCCGGGCACTGTCGTGGGTGATCGGGTGCACGCTGTCGGCAGCACGCTGCCGCTGATCGGCGGTCACGCGGACGGACCGGTCGACGTGTTCATCCGGCCCGAGAGCGTGAGCCTCTCCGGTGCCGACGGAGTTCCCGCCACGGTGCAGGAGAGCACCTTCCTCGGCAGCATCAGGCGGACCCTGTTGCTCACGTCCGACGGCGTGCCGCTGCGCATGCAGCACGCGGCGGAGCAGCGGCTCGAGTTCGGCGAGCACGTCCACGTGCGCGTGGCACCGGCACCGGTCGCAGTGCGGGAGGTCCGACGAGCGCCGACGCCCGCAGTGTCCCAGCCCTAGCGCTTGTCGCGCGAGCGGTACTCGGCGGCCGGGCCGTAGATGATGATGCCCGCGAGGGGAACGAGCAGAAACCACAGCCACGACCAGGCGAAGCTGCCCCAGTAGCCGGCGAGGAAGAACAGCAGTACGGCGATGAACGGCACCAGCGCCATGATCGTCGCGCCGATGGGGCCACCGAGTGGGCGCACCCGCGGGGTTCGAGATTCAGGGGCGGCGACGGATGCCGGAGCTCCCTGTCCCGCGTCGTACCGGGGCGCGGCGGCCACGGGCAGGTCGGAGAACAACGGGTCGAGCTCGCCTCGCGTCACCGCGGCGCGAGCCGACCGGGCCCGGGCCTCGAACTCCTCGGGGGTGAGGCGCCCCTCCCCACGGGCGACCGACAACCGCTGCACTGCGTCCTCACGCTCGCGATCGCTCAGCCGGGCTGACGACCACTGCGGGTCTGCGTAATCCACCATGACCCCATGGTGGCGCAGTTCGGCCGGGACGGGAATGGTCGCGGAGAGCCGCTTCGGTCGCGGGGTACGTCCGGACCTCATCGACCACGGACGGGTTGCATGTGGTCTGACCACAGCGGTAATGTGGTCAGACCACAGAGAGGCGGTGCCGGAATGAGCTCGACGGATGCAGTGACCATCCCCGCCCCTGTCGATGACCTCCGCGCCTGGCAGTCCGTGCTGGCGCACGTCGAGGCGCAGCTGCTCGACGGCACCCTCTCCCCCGGCGATCACCTCCCGCCCGAGCGCACCCTCGCGGCGGATCTCGGCGTCGGGCGCTCCAGCGTGCGCGAGGCCGTGCGCGTACTCGAGGCGATGGGCCTCATCCGCACCCAGACCGGATCGGGCCCGAGCGCCGGCGCCATCATCGTCGCCACTCCGCAGGGCGCCATGAGCGCGCTGCTCCGCCTGCAGGTCGCAGCCCAGGGATTCCGGGTGCGCGACGTCGTGAAGACCCGACTCGTGCTCGAGGCCGCTGTCGTGGCCGACGTCGCCGGTGCCGCGAGCCCCGACCTCGAGCCGTCGGAGCGCCTGCTCGATGCGATGGACTCCTCCGAGCTCACCCCGCAGGAGTTCCTGGCGCTCGACGCCGCGTTCCACGTGTCGCTCGCAGCGGCATCCGGCAACGAGGTCGTGACGGCGATGATGGCGGGCCTGCGCTCATCGATCGAGGGCTACGTGCAGGCCGGGCTCGCGGTCATCGACGACTGGGAGGCGACTGCGGCGCGACTGCGCGAGGAGCACCGGGGCATCCTGGCTGCCATCGTGGCGGGCGACGCCTTCACGGCCCGCGCCCGCGTGCACTCGCACATCACCGGCTACTACACGCAGACGGCCCTCGTCACCGAGGCGCCGCCGACACCCGAGACGACGGCTGTCGTCGCAGCCCCCACCGGGACCGGGCACATCGCCCTCTCCCGGCGCACAGCAGAACAGTGAGGAACACCATGGTCCAGCGCCAGATCCCGAAGCCGACAGAGCTCGCCGAGCTCATGAAGTTCAAGAAGCCGACCCTCAACCCGACCGACCGCAGGCTCGAGAAGGCGCTCACCATCGCCGACCTGCGAGCCATCGCGAAGCGCCGCACGCCCAAGGCGCCGTTCGACTACACCGAGGGCTCCGCCGAGGGCGAGATCTCGCTGAAGCGCGCGCGGCAGGCGTTCCAGGACATCGAGTTCCACCCGTCGATCCTGCGCAACGTTCCCGTCGTCGACACCACCCGCCAGGTGCTGGGCGGGCCGAGCGCCCTGCCGTTCGGCATCGCGCCGACGGGCTTCACCCGCATGATGCAGACCGAGGGCGAGGTCGCCGGAGCCGGAGCCGCCGGAGCCGCCGGCATCCCGTTCACCCTGTCGACCCTCGGCACGACGTCGATCGAGGACGTGCGCAAGGCCAATCCCGTCGGTCGCAACTGGTTCCAGCTCTACGTGATGCGCGAGCGCGAGATCTCCTACGAGCTCGCCCGCCGCGCTGCCGCCGCCGGCTTCGACACGCTGTTCTTCACCGTCGACACCCCCGTGGCGGGCGCCCGCCACCGCGACAAGCGCAACGGCTTCTCGATTCCGCCGCAGCTCACCCCCGGTACTGTCATCAACGCCCTGCCGCGGCCGGCCTGGTGGATCAACTTCCTCACCACACCCAAGCTCGAGTTCGCCTCTCTGTCGTCGACCGGCGGCACCGTCGGCGAGCTGCTGGACTCGGCCATGGACCCCACGATCTCGTTCGACGACCTCGACATCATCCGCGGCATCTGGCCCGGGAAGATCGTGGTGAAGGGCGTGCAGACGGTCGCGGATGCGAAGCTGCTCGCCGACCGTGGAGTCGACGGCATCGTGCTCTCGAACCACGGCGGACGCCAGCTCGACCGCGCCCCCATCCCCTTCCACCTGCTGCCGGATGTCGCCCGCGAGGTGGGCTCCGACCTCGAGGTCCACCTCGACACGGGCATCATGTCGGGCGCCGACATCGTCGCCTCGATCGCCCTCGGCGCGCGCTTCACCCTCGTCGGACGTGCCTACCTCTACGGCCTCATGGCCGGTGGACGTCGCGGCGTCGACAAGACCATCGAGATCCTGCGCACCGAGATCGTGCGCACCATGAAGCTGCTCGAGGTGGCATCGCTCGACGAGCTCGGCCCCCAGCACGTCACGCAGCTCGCCCGCCTCACGCCGATGGCGCGTGGGGTGACGGATGCCGCTGCCGCTGCGGCCTCCGCGAAGCCGACGGTGGTGCGCAGCCCTCGGGCGAGTGCTGCTCCCAAGGCTGCAACGCCACGCAAGGCGCCGGTCAAGAAGTAGGCGCGGCGCCCCGCGACGGCGCGTTTGCAGGATGAGGGCGAAGATAGGCCCTCCTGAGGGGTTGAAGTCGCTCTCATCCTGCAAACGTGCGTCGAACGCCGGTCCGGCGGCGGCGCAGCGAGCGGGCCGGCGCCTAGCTCGCCGCGTTCGCCGCCGCCAGCAGCTGCTCGATCTGGTCGCGGTCGATGCCCATGCCCGGGAAGCCGGCGAGGCGTCCGATGGGGAACGACTCCATCATCTTGAACATGCCCGGGTCGTCCATGAGTGCCGAGGTGAAGCCCTCACCCTGCGACGCCATGGCCTGCAGGATGAACTGCGAGGCCACCGGGTGCGCCATGAGCTCGCCGATCGACGAGTTCAGGTCGAGGGTCACGCGAACTGCATCCCCCGAGACCTCGACCGACGACGTGGCACGGATGTCGCGGCTCGACGCCCCGACCTCCACGGTGTACGAGCCACCCTCGACGACCCACTGTCCGACACGGGTGTCGAAGTAGGCGAGGTCCTCGCGGCGAACGGCCACCTCGACGACTCGGCTCTCACCGGCGGCCAGAGCCACCTTGGTGAAGCCCTTCAGCTCGCGCGGGGCACGCACCACGGCCGAGCCGGGCAGCGAGGTGTAGACCTGCACGACCTCGGCGCCGTCACGGCTGCCGGTGTTGGTCACGGTCAGGCGCACGACCAGGCCGGCGGCATCCGTCGTCACCGAGACATCGGAGTGGTCGAAGGTCGTGTACGAGAGGCCGTGGCCGTACGGGAACGACACCTCGATCTCGCGGGCGTCGAACCAGCGATAGCCCACGAAGAGGCCCTCGCCGTAGCGCACGTGGCCGTGCTCGCCCGGGAAGTCGAGGTAGGCCGCCGTGTCCTGCAGGCGCACCGGAATGGTCTCCTGCAGGCGTCCCGACGGGTTCACCGCTCCGTAGAGGACGTCGGCGACGGCACCGCCGCCGGCCTGGCCGAGCAGCCAGCCCTCGACGATGGCGGGAACCCTGTCGGCGAAGCCCGAGAGGCGCACGACTCCACCGTTCGAGAGCACCACGACGGTGTTCGGGTTGGCGGCGATCACGGCATCGAGCAGGGCGAGCTGCTCGGCGGGCAGCTCGATGTGGTCGCGGTCGAAGCCCTCGGACTCCTGCTCGGCGGGCACTCCGACGAAGACCACGGCGACGGATGCCGCAGACGCTGCAACGACGGCCTCGGCCACGAGACCCGCGTCCTCGGTGCCGTCGGCCGCGTAGCCGGGGGCGAAGGTGACATTCTCGGCTCCGGATGCCGCGAGCACGCGGATCTCGTCGAGCGCGTTGTCGAGCTTGGTGGGGTTGATGAGCGAGGAGCCGGCGCCCTGATACCGGGGCGTGCGGGCGAGTTCGCCGATCACGGCGACAGCGGCATCCGTCGCCAGAGGCAGCAGGTCGCCGTCGTTCTTCAGCAGCACGATCGACGCACTTGCCGCCTCGCGGGCGAGGGCATGGTGGGCGTCTGCGTCGTAGGTGGCGCCGTCACGGGCGCCGGCGACGGCCTTGAAGGCCAGGTCGATGGCACGCCGCGCGGCGGTGTCGAGCACGGACTCGGCGAGGGTTCCCGAGCGCACGGCCTCGACGAGCTGGGCGTTGGTGCGCCCACTGCTCGACGGCATCTCGAGGTCGAGGCCGGCCGCGACGCCGGCGACGCGGTCGTTGACGGCACCCCAGTCCGAGACGACGAGGCCGGTGAAGCCCCACTCGTCGCGCAGGACCGTGTTCAGCAGCCACGGGTCCTCCGAGGTGTAGACGCCGTTCAGTCGGTTGTAGGAGCACATGACGGTCCAGGGCTGCTCGTCCTCGACGACGCGCTGGAAGCCGCGCAGGTAGATCTCCCGCAGCGGGCGCTCGTCGATGTCGGCCGAGACGCGCATGCGGTCGGCCTCCTGGTTGTTGGCGGCGAAGTGCTTGAGCGACGCACCGACGCCCTGGCTCTGCAGGCCCCGCACGAGGGCGGAGCCGAGCACGCCCGAGGCGATCGGGTCTTCGGACAGGTACTCGAAGTTGCGGCCGCCGAGCGGCGAGCGCTTGATGTTGATGCCGGGGCCGAGCAGCACGCCCACGTTCTCGGCGACGGATTCCTCGCCGAGGGCGATGCCCACGCGCTCGAGCAGGGTCACGTCCCAGCTGGAGCCGAGCGCCACGGCCGGCGGGAAGCAGGTGGCCGGAACACTGTCGGTGATGCCCAGGTGGTCGCCGTTCGCACGCTGCTTGCGCACGCCGTGCGGGCCGTCCGTCAGCATGATCGACGGCACTCCGGGAGCCGACTTCGTGGTCCAGAAGTCGGCGCCGCTGGTGAGCGACGCCTTCTCCTCGAGAGTGAGGGCCGCGAGGGTCTCGTCGACGGATGCCTCGGACTGCGTCGTGGTCGTGTCGGTCATTCTGCTCCTTCTGGTGCGACGGAGGCGTCGTCAGCAGGGGCTGACGTCACTGTCGTCTCGTATGGCTCGAGGTGGGCTCACCTGTGAGCGCACACTAAAACCATACAGCGCTCGGTTTTCAATCTCAAGCACTCCGCCCTACGATCGAGGCATGACAGCACGGGGGCAGTACGCGAAGGGCGTGGCGAAGCGCGAGGAGATCCTGACGAGCGCCCTCGCGGTGATCGCACGCAACGGCTACCGCCGCACCTCGGTGCGCGAGCTCGCCGACGAGGTCGGTCTCAGCCAGGCCGGGCTGCTGCACTACTTCTCCTCCAAGGAGGAGTTGTTCCAGGAGATCCTCCGCAAGCGCGACGAGGTCGACCGCGACGCGTTCGACCTCGAGGGAACGGCCCCGATCGACGGACTGATCAATGTCGTCAGGCACAACGCGGAGGTGCCGGGCCTGGTGCAGCTCTATGCGCAGGTCTCCACGGAGGCAGGCGACCCCGAGCATCCGGCTCACGAGTTCTTCGTCGAGCGCTACAGGATCTTCCGGGAGAGCTACAGCGCGGCGATCCGTGCCGAGCAGGACGCCGGCCGCATCGGCTCCGACATAGACCCCGATCTCGTCGCGTCCATCGTGCTCGCCGTCACCGACGGGCTCCAGACGCAGTGGATGCTCGACCCCTCGATCGACATGGCCGCGACCATCGAGCACCTGTGGCGACTCGTGGCGGCCGCAGCGCCGGCGGACTAGCCCCTACCGCACGCCCTTCATGAGCTTCAGCACCGGCTTCGCGAAGGCGAGCAGGATGGCGCCCAGCACGATGGCGATGCCACCCAGCACGCCGAAGTACGGCACTTCGTTGTCGATGTCGTAGAGCGAGGCGAGCTGGCCCGAGATGGCGGAGCCGAGCGCCACCGACAGGAAGAACAGTGCCACCATCTGCGTGGTGAAGGCGCGCGGAGCGAGCTTGGTCGCCACCGAGAGCCCGACGGGAGAGATGAACAGCTCGGCCACCGTGAACACGAGGAGGATCACCACGATCGCCAGCAGGGGCGTCGAGTTCGCTCCTCCCCCGGCGAACGGGAGGAAGAGCAGGAACGCGGCTCCCATGATCATGGTTCCGAGGGCGAACTTCACCGGCGTCGACGGCTGTCGGGTGCCGAGCTTCGTCCAGATGGCGGCGAACACTCCAGACAGGATGATGATGAAGATCGGGTTGATCGACTGCACCCACGACACCGGCAT
Source organism: Orlajensenia leifsoniae (assembly GCF_004570845.1). Classification (GTDB taxonomy): domain Bacteria; phylum Actinomycetota; class Actinomycetes; order Actinomycetales; family Microbacteriaceae; genus Orlajensenia; species Orlajensenia leifsoniae. The sequence goes on from NZ_SPQZ01000003.1 coordinate 197,925, forward strand.
CTCCCAGCCGAACAGGCTGCGGTTCAGCTTCTCGTCCGAGTAGATGGTGAGCACGGTGAACTGCTGCTGGTAGAGCGACCAGAACGCCACGCTCGCGATGAACAGCGGGATGAAGGCGAGGACCCGCGAGCGCTCGGTGGCGTCGATCTTGCTGCTCGCGAGGATCACGATGAAGTAGGCGACGGCGGCCACCACCGTCAGGGCGATCACGATGATGGCGAGGTTCGTCGGCGTGATCAGGCCGGTGAAGACGCACACCAGGATGACCGCGACCGCGGCCACGGCGATGCCGATCACGAGCGGCCGCCTGCTGGCCGGCAGCGGGTTGGCGATGCGATGCGCAGCGGCGGGGAGGTTCTTGCGCCCGAAGGCGTACTGCGTCAGGCCGATGGCCATGCCGACAGCTGCGAGGCCGAAGCCCCAGTGGAAGCCGAGGGTGGACTGCAGCAGTCCGGTGAGGATGGGACCGAGGAACGCGCCCAGGTTGATGCCGAGGTAGAAGATCGAGAAGCCGGCATCCCGGCGCGGGTCGTCGGTCTTGTAGAGGGTTCCGACGACGCTGGTGGCGTTGGCCTTCAACCCGCCGGAGCCCACGGCGACGAGGATGAGTCCCACGATCACGCCGGAGAATCCGGGCAGAAGGGCCAGCCCGATGTGGCCGAGCATGATGACGACGGCACTGATGAACAGCACCCGCTCCGAGCCCAGCACCCTGTCGGCGATCCACGCGCCGAGGATGGTCGACAGGTACACGGCACCGCCGTAGGCGCCCACGATGCCGGCGGCCGTCGCCTGCGGCAGACCGAGGCCGCCCTCCGCCGCGGAGTAGTACAGGTAGATGAGCAGGATGCCCTGCATGCCGTAGAAGCTGAAGCGCTCCCACATCTCGACACCGAAGACGGTGGCGAGCGGTCGCGGCTGGCCGAAGAAGCCGGAGTCGCGCTTGGGGTCGACCGGTTCCTCGTCGATGGCCGGCGTGTCAACGTTGCTGCTCATCGCTCCAGTCTGGCACTGAGGCCGCTCGACCGCCTCAGGCGGTTCGGTGCGTGAAGTCCTCCAGCACGGCAGCCAACTGCGCGACCGCCCAGTCGAGGTCCTCCTGCGAGACCACGAGAGGCGGGGCGAGACGGATGGTGGAACCGTGCGTGTCCTTCGCGAGCACGCCGCGCTCCATGAGCGCCTCGCAGACCGCGCGGCCCGACGCCAGCGCCGGGTCGATGTCGATGCCGGCCCAGAGCCCGGCTCCGCGCACGGCGACGACTCCCGAGCCGATCAGCCGGGTCAGGGCGGAGTGCAGGTGGTCGCCCAGCGCCCGCGCCCGCTCCTGCATCTCGCCGGTGGCCAGCATCCGCACCACTGCGATGCCGACGGATGCCGCCAGCGGGTTGCCGCCGAAGGTCGAGCCGTGCTGCCCCGGGGCGAGGACCCCGAGCACGTCGGCGTTGCCGACGACGGCCGAGACCGGAACGATGCCGCCGCCGAGAGCCTTGCCCAGCAGGTAGAGGTCGGGCACGACGCCCACGAGGTCGCAGGCGAAGGTGGCGCCGGTGCGACCGAGGCCCGACTGGATCTCGTCGGCGATGAACAGCACGTTCCGTCGGGTCGTGAGCTCGCGCACGGCGGGCAGGAAGTCGGCGGGCGGCACCACGATGCCGGCCTCGCCCTGGATCGGCTCGAGCAGCACGGCCACGGTGTTCTCGTCGATGGCCGCTTCGATGGCGGCGACATCGCCGTAGGGGACGATACGGAAGCCCGGGGTGTAGGGGCCGAAGTCGTCGCGTGCGTCGGCGTCGTCGCTGAACGAGATGATCGTGGTGGTCCGGCCGTGGAAGTTGCCGGCCATGACGATGATGTTGGCCTGCGCGGGGGCGACGCCCTTGACCCTGTAGCCCCAGGCGCGGGCGACCTTGATGCCCGACTCGACGGCCTCGGCGCCGGTGTTCATCGGCAGCACCATGTCCTTGCCGGCGAGGGCCGCGAGCTCGGTGACGAACGGGCCGAGCTGGTCGTTGTGGAAGGCGCGGCTGGTGAGGGTGATGCGGCCGAGCTGGGCGCGCGCTGCATCGAGCAGCACCGGGTTGGAGTGCCCGAAGTTCACGGCCGAGTAGGCGGCGAGGCAGTCGAGGTAGCGCTTGCCGTCGACATCGGTCACCCAGGCTCCGTCGCCCGACGCCACCACGACGGGGAGGGGGTGGTAGTTGTGGGCGGCGTGGGCCTCTTCCTCGGCGATGAGGACGCTGGTACGTGTCGCTTCGGCGCTTCTCGAGGTCGGCACGGGGTTCTCCTCCGAAGTCTCCGCCCAAGGATGCCCACCGAACCCCGAGACTTCGGAGGAGAACCCCGTGCCTGCGGAATCGGACGAAGAGCCCTCGACTGCGTCATCGGATGAACGGAGGTTCTTGGTGGTGGTCATTTCTTTCAATCTTTCCTAGTCGAGTGCCAACAGTGGTGCTTCGGAGCGGGCGTAGCGGTCGGCGTCGATGACTCGGGGTTCGGCGGGCATCCTTGGGCGGAGTCATCGATGCCGACCGCGGAGCGACCTAGGTTCGCAGCTCCAGGGTGCAGCACTTGACGCCGCCTCCGCCCAGGAGGAGCTCGGAGAGGTCGACGCCGATGGGGTTGTAGCCGTGCTCGCGCAGCTGGCGCTCGAAGTCGGCGGCGCGGGAGGCGATCACGACGTTGTAGCCGTCGCTGAAGGAGTTGAGGCCGAGAACGGCGGCATCAGTCTCCGTCACGATGACGGCATCCGGATACCGTTCCTCGAGCAGGTCGAGGCTGCGAGCGTCGAAGGCGCTCGGCAGGTAGGCGATGTGCTCCTGGCCCGGCGTCGAATCGAGCACGGCCAGCGCGGTGTCGAGGTGGTAGAAGCTCGGGTTGACGAGCCGGAGGGTGACCACCTCGCGACCGTAGATGTCGGCGAGCTCTCCGTGGCTGAGCGAGTCGCTGCGGAATCCGGTGCCGGCGAGGATCGTGTCTCCGACGAGCAGGAAGTCGCCCTCACCCTCATTGATCTGCTCGGGCACGCGCACGTCGAGGCCGTTCGCTCGGAACCAGTCCATGTAGGCGGGGCCCTCGGGCTGGCGTTCGGGATGCGTGAAGCTGGCGCCGTACGCGATGCCGTCGATGACCATGCCGCCATTGGCCGCGTAGACCATGTCGGGCAACCCTGGGATGGGATCGATGAGGTGCACGTCGAAGCCCAGGTCGAGGTAGGTCTGGTGCAGCACGGACCACTGGTCGACCGCGAGGTTCGTGTCGGTGGGCAGGGCCGGATCCATCCACGGGTTGATGCGGTAGACCACGGTGAAGAACTCGGGGCTGCACATCAGCACGGAGCGGGTGGTGGCTGTGCGGGTGGGGCGGATGCCGCCCGACTGGGTGATGGTGTCGTCGACGATGTCCGTCATGGCCGTCTCCTCGTGGCTCGAAGTACAATCGCAGGAGTGGCGGACCAGGTCGCTCTGATTGAGCCGGCATCCACCGAGATGGACACCAGACGCCACCTCCAGTGTCACACGCAGCTATCTCGAAGTTCTCGTCTTTGAGCGCAGCATGCATGCGCACGCACGCGACATCACGCAAGGATCGCGCTTAGACTTCTCGGATGGACAACATCGACCGCCGAATTCTCGACGAGCTGCGCCAGAACGCCCGAGCAGGCTATGGCGACATCGGATCGGTGGTCGGGCTGTCGGCATCCGCCGTCAAGCGTCGCGTCGACCGCCTCGTCGCCGACGGCGTCATCCGCGGCTTCACCATCCACGTCGACCCTGCCGTCGACGGCACCACCACCGAGGCGTGGGTCGAGGTCTTCTGCCGCGGCACGGTGTCGCCCGACGAGCTGCAGCGCATCCTCTCGGCGGTGCCCGAGGTGGTCTACGCCGGCACCGTGACCGGCAGCGCGGACGCCATCGTGCAGATGCGCTCTCGCGACATCGCGAGCCTCGAGGCCGCACTCGAGAAGGTGCGTCTGGCCGCCAACGTCGACCACACCCGCAGCGCCATCGTGCTCACCCGACTGGTGCAGCGCGCCCACGAGGACTGACCCGCGTGATCGCCATCGCGATCGACGCCGCGTCGTCGCAGCCGCCGTACGAGCAGATCCGCACGCAGGTCATCGGCGCCGTCCGCTCCGGTGACCTCGTCGCCGGGGAACGGATGCCGACGGTCCGCGCCCTCGCCGAGCAGCTGGGGCTGGCGGTCAACACCGTCGCGAAGGCGTACCGCGCGCTGGAGTCCGACGCCGTGATCGAGACGCGGGGGCGCGCGGGAACGGTGGTGTCGGCATCCGGAGACGTGACGCATCAGCACGCGCAGACGGCGGCCGCAGCGTACGCGGCGCGCATCCGCGAGCTCGGTGTCGCCGCCGACGAGGCGCTGGCGCTGGTCGAGGCGGCGCTGCGCTCGGACCGCTGATCCTCCGCCCGCTGAGACACGGGAGCGAAGCGAGCGCGTCGAAGCGAAGGAACCGGTGGGCTACTCGACCGGCGGTGTCGGCAACGGCTCTTTGGGCAGCTTCCGCACCCTGGCCCGGCGCTTGCGCCGCTCGGGGATCATCGAGCGCATCTCCTCGAGCTTGCCGAAGCAGAGCAGCCGGTCTCCGGCCTCGAGCTCGACGTGTCCGCGGGGGTTCGGCACGACCGAGGTGCCTCGGTGCAGGGTGAGCACGCTGATGTCGCGCTCGGCCAGACCGGACTCCGCGATCGTCGTGCCCACGAGGTCGGCCCCGGCGTGCACGAGCAGCTCGGCGACACCGTAGCCGCGCGAGACCGTGAGGCGCTGACGCACATCGATCTCGGGGAAGGCGACCTGGTTCGCCATGTAGTCGATGATGGCTCCGGCCACGTCGAGGTTCGTGGCGGTCTCGATGCCCTGCAGTCCGGGTGAGGAGTTGACCTCCATGACCAGCGGGCCGTCGTTGCCCTCGAGCATGTCGACGCCGGCGACCTTGAGGCCCATGATCTGGGCCGAGCGCACGGCGACCTGCTCGTACTCGGGCGAGAGCTCGATGGCCTCGACGCTGCCGCCGCGGTGGACGTTCGAGCGGAACTCGTCGCCGTTCGCCGTGCGGCGCATCGCGGCGACGACCCGATCGCCGACCACGAGGGCGCGCACGTCCTTGCCTCGGCTCTCGGCCACGAAGCGCTGGATGAGCACGTTCTGTTTGGTCGAGTGCAGGGTCTCGATGATCGCCTCGGCGACCTTCACCTGCGGTGCCAGGATCACGCCGATGCCCTGCGTGCCCTCGAGCAGCTTGATGACGACCGGCGCGCCGCCGACCTGCTCGATGGCCGGCCGCACGTCGGCGCGGTTGCGCACGAAGGCGGTCGCCGGCATGCCGATGTTGTGCCGCGACAGGATCTGGCTCGCGCGCAGCTTGTCCCGGGCGTTCGTGATGCCATTGGCGGTGTTGGGCGTGTACACGTCCATCTGCTCGAACTGGCGCACCACGGCCGTGCCGAAGTAGGTGATCGAGCTGCCGATGCGCGGCAGGATGGCGTCGTAGTCGGAGAGCCGACGACCGCGGTACTGCAGGTCGGGCTCGGCCCCCGAGAGGTCGATGGCGAAGCGCAGGGTATTGAGCACCTTCACCTGATGACCGCGCTGCAGCGCTGCTGCGCGGAGTCTCTGGGTGGAATACGCCTGCGGGGCGCGCGAGAGGATCGCGAGTTTCAACGGGTGCCCCTGACAAGATGGACGGGTGAGCGAACCTGTCCATTCAAGCACCATCGCCGGCTGGCGCGAGTGGGTTGCACTGCCGGCGATCGGCGTTCCGTGGATCAAGGCGAAGCTCGACACCGGCGCCCGCACCAGTTCGCTCCACGCCTTCGACATGGAGGAGTTCGAGCGCGACGGGGAGTCGTTCGTGCGCTTCGGCGTGCAGCCCTGGCAGGGCAGCGACGAAGACGCCGTCACGGTCGAGTGTCCCGTGCTCGACCGCCGCTCGGTGCGCAGTTCGTCAGGGCACAGCGAGGAGCGCATCGTGGTGCTTCTCGACATCGTGCTGCTCGGCAAGGCGCTGACGGCCGAGGTCACTCTCACCAATCGGGACTCGATGGGCTTCAGGATGCTGATCGGCCGCGAGGCGCTCGAGCAGGGTTTCGCCGTCGACGCAGCGCAGTCCTTCATCGGAGGCCGCGCGCCGCGCACGGTGCGGCGGCAGAACCGCGGGCGGAGCTAGCAGCCGGACCCTTCCCGCCCGCCGAGGCCAGGACGTGGCCCTCGCCCGTCCGCCGAAGCAACGACGAAGTCGCCGCCGTCCCGCCCGCCGAAGCAGCGACGCAGTCGCCGCTGAGGTGAAGGGAACCCGGCGCCAGCTCCCTCGGCTTCGGCGGCGACTCTGTCGCTGCCTCTGCCAGCGGGGGCTGGCGAGCGGGGTCGGGTCAGATCACCCCGTCCGACAGCGTGCTCGGGTTGCCGAAGCGGTGGGCCGTGATCGAGATCGCCTGCTCGTGCAGGAACGGCAGCAGCTCCACCCGCCCCGACTGCGTCACCTCGTGGGCGTACACCGCCACGTCGGGCGTGCCGTCGAGCGCTCCGGCGACAGCCGACGCGAGCGCATCGCGTGAGCCGGCGGCGACGAGACGCAGGCGCTTCGGCCCCTGCTCGTCGCGCAGCGCCGACGTCGACGAAGCGAGCCCGGCCAGCCAGGCGGCATCCGTCTCCACAGTCACGGGCACATCGCGGATGTCGAGGAACTGCTGCACCGATGCCGGCAGCGCGGTGGGCAGCGACACCGTGTACTCGGACTTCGACAGCGTCGCCGCGATGATCACCCGCAGGGCGTCGACGAGCGAGGCATCCTCGGCCACGCGCACGGCGACGGGCACCGGAAGGTAGCGGAACACGTTGCGCTCGAGCACGAGCTGCGACACGTCGCGCACCACGCCGTACTCCTCGCGCCAGGCGATGGCGTCGGAGAGCGCGGCCCGCCGCAGCTGGTCGAACTCCTCGTAACCGAGCGAGGCCTGCGACGCCTCGATGATGTCGGTCACGCGGTCCTCGAGGCCACGCAGGTGCAGCGTCTTCGACCTGTTGCCGGCATCCGTCTTCCAGCTGCCGAGGCCGAACAGGTAGTTGGGGCCACCCGCCTTGGTTCCGGCGCCGACCGACGAGCGCTTCCAGCCACCGAAGGGCTGGCGCTGCACGATCGCGCCGGTGGTCCCGCGGTTGATGTAGAGGTTGCCGGCCTCGACAGTGTCGATCCAGAGGGCGAGCTCGTCGCTGTCGAGGGAGTGGAGACCAGCGGTGAGGCCGTAGTCCACCGCGTTCTGGAAGCGGATGGCCTCCTCGAGGATGCGAGCGTGCATGACGCCGAGCACGGGCCCGAAGAACTCGGTGAGGTGGAAGTAGGAGCCCGGGGCGACGCCGGTGCGGATGCCGGGAGACCAGAGCCGCCCCGTGTCGTCGAGCTGCTTCGGCTCGACCAGCCACTCCTCGCCGATGCCGAGCTCCGTGAGGGCGTTGAGCAGCTTGCCGCTCGCGGGCTCGATGATCGGGCCCATCTGCGTGGTCGGGTCCTCGGGGTAGCCGACGCGCATGGAGGTCGCGGCGTCGACGAGCTGGTTGCGGAAACGCTCCGACTTGGCCACCGAGCCGACGAGGATGACGAGCGAGGCGGCCGAGCACTTCTGGCCGGCATGCCCGAAGGCGCTCTTGATCACGTCGGATGCCGCCAGGTCGAGGTCGGCCGACGGCGTCACGATCACGGCGTTCTTGCCGCTGGTCTCGGCGAGCAGCGGCAGGTCGGGGCGGAACGACCGGAACAGCTTGGCCGTCTCGTAGGCGCCGGTGAGGATGACCCTGTCGACCGACGGATGCGCCACCAGCTGCTGCCCGAAGTCCTGCTCGGCGAGGTCGACGAGCGCGAGCACATCGCGTGGAACGCCGGCCTCCCAGAGCGCCTCCACCATGACGGCGCCGGTGCGCTGCGCCTGCCTCGCGGGCTTGATGATGACTCCGGATCCTGCCGCGAGAGCCGCGAGCACACCGCCGGCCGGGATGGCGACCGGGAAGTTCCACGGCGGCGTCACCACGGTGAGCTGCGCCGGCACGAAGAGGGCGCCCTGCACCCTGTCGAGCTCGATGGCGCGTTCGGCGTAGTAGTGGGCGAAATCGATGGCCTCGCTGATCTCGGGGTCGGCCTCGGCGATGGTCTTTCCGGTCTCGGATGCCGCCACCTCGATGAGGCGGTCGCGGTTGGCGGCGAGCGCCAGGCCGGCGCGGTGCAGGATGGCCGCGCGCTCGGCTCCGGTGCGCTGACCCCACGCCCGGCCTGCGGCGGAAACCGATGCGATGAGTGCGTCGAGGGTGGCGGCATCCGTCACCTGCGAAGCCGCGATGGTGTCGGACCCGAGAGTCGACGCCGCCACACGGCCGAGGATGCGACGGCCCCAGGCCCGGTTCGCGGGCAGGGCCGGGTCGGTGTCGGGCTCGTTGGAGAAGCGGCCGGATGCGGTGGCGTGCGCGGCAGCCGAGCCGTCGCCGCGCGATCCCCGCGTGATGCCGAGGAGCGCGCCGGTGAGGGTCGGATCGGTCTGCTCGGCGGCGAGCGTCGTCACAGGTTCAACGGGCAGCGGAGCCAGCTCCGTCGCCTGCGAGCGGTCTTGGGTGCGGTTCGGGCCGGGAACGGTGTCGTCGAGGTCGGCCAGCGAGGCGAGGAAGCGGTCGGTCTCGCGCTTCAGCAGGGCGTCGGAGGTGGTGAGCTCGAACACCGCCGACATGAAGTTCTCGGTGCTGGCGTTCTCCTCGAGGCGACGGATGAGGTACGCGATCGCCACGTCGAACTCGGCCGGGTTCACCACGGGCGTGTAGAGCAGCAGCTGCCCGACGTCGCGGCGCACGGCCTCGGCCTGGTTGGTCGCCATGCCCAGCAGCATCTCGAAGTCGACGGCGGAACTCACGCCGCGCTGCTTCGCGAGCAGGTGCGCGTAGGCGACGTCGAAGAGGTTGTGGCCGGCGACGCCGATCTTCACGGCGTCGGTGTTCTCGGGGGTGAAGGCCCAGTTGAGCACGCGCTTGTAGTTGGTGTCGCTGTGCTGCTTGGAGTCGTAGGTGGCGAGGGGCCAGTCGTGGATGGCCGCGTCGACGTTCTCCATGGCGAGGTTCGCACCCTTGACGATGCGCACCTTGATGGGGGCTCCGCCCTCGGCGCGGCGACCCTGCGCCCAGCTCGTCAGCCCCTGCAGGGCGCCGAGGGCGTCGGGCAGGTAGGCCTGCAGCACGATGCCCGCCTCGAGGTGCAGCAGCTGCGGCTGGTCGAGGATGCGCTCGAACACCGCGATGGTGAGGTCGAGGTCGCGGTACTCCTCCATGTCGAGGTTGATGAACTTCGTCGTCTTCGCTGATGCCGCCAGCTCGTACAGCGGCGTGAGACGCTCGACCACGCGCTCGACGGCCTCGTCGAACGACCACATGGAGAGCTGGCTCACCACGCTCGACACCTTGATCGACACGTAGTCGACGTCGTCGCGGGCGAGGAGCTCGCGGGTTCCCGCCAGTCGTCGGTCGGCTTCCCTGTCGCCGAGCACGGCCTCACCGAGCAGGTTGAGGTTCAGCCTGTTGCCGGTTGAGCGCAGGTGCTCGATGGCGGGTCCGAGCTTGTCGGGCGTCGCGTCGACGACGAGGTGGCCGACCATCTGGCGCAGCACCCGGCGAGCGGCCGGGATGACCACCCACGGAACGACGGGGCCGAGGGCACCGCCGAGGCCGATGGCGCCGCGCATGTACGACGGCAGGAAGGCCGGAGCCTTCGGGGCCACCTTCGCGAGGTTGTGCCCGGCGACCATGAGGTCTTCCGGGCGCATGACGCCGTCGACGAAGCCGACGGTGAAGTCGAGCCCGTTGGGGTCTTTGAGCACTCCCGCGAGACGCTCGCCCGAGGGATCGGCTGGGATCTCCGCACTCTGAGCGAGCCAGCGGCGCACCAGCGCGATGGTCTCGTTCGCGAGGTCGGCCTGGGACTCGACGGGCGTGCTCGACATGGTCATGACATTAGTTCTTTCTCGCGGGAGCACCCACCGGGAGAGGCTCTCTCAGCACAGTGTCAGGCATCCGTATCATCGGGTAAAGCGAAGCTTTCCCACCAGTATCGGTTAGTTTGGCTGATGAATAGGGAGGTGACGGATGCTGGATGTCAGAGGCCTGCGCCTGCTGCGCGAGGTGAAGCTGCGCGGAACCCTCGCCGCCGTCGCCGAAGCGTTGGCCTACTCGCCGTCGTCGGTGTCTCAGCAGCTGTCCCTCCTCGAGGCCGAGGCGGGGGTGCCGCTGCTCGAGAAGTCCGGTCGCCGGGTCATCCTGACTCCTCAGGCCGAGCTCCTCGTGGCACGCGCCGAAGAGGTTCTCGACATCCTCGAACGCGCCGAGGACGAGGTGGCGTCGTCGCTCACCGAGGTGCGCGGAACCGTACGGCTGGCTGTGTTCCAGTCGGCGGCGCACGCGATCCTCCCGGCGGCGCTGACGATCCTGCGCGAGGAGTACCCCGAACTGCGCGTCGAGGTCACCGAGCGCGAGCCGGAGGCCGGGCTGTTCGAGGTCTCGGCGCGCGACTTCGACGTCGTGATCGCCGAGCAGTACCCCGGCCACACCCGAGCCCACAGGCCCGACCTCGACCGGGTCGTGCTGGGCGGGGATGCGATCAGACTGGGAGTCGGCGCGGTCGACCACGGCGAGACACCGCGACGTGAGTCCTCCGACCCCGACGTGCACGCGGTGTTGCTCAGCCTGACCGGGAGGCCGTGGGTGATGGAGCCGGTGGGCACGGCATCACGGGAGTGGGCGATGCAACTCTGCCGCGCGGCCGGCTTCGAGCCCGACGTGCGCTTCGAGACGGCGGACCTGATGGCGCACATCAGGCTCATCCGCTCGGGCAATGCCGTCGGCCTGCTGCCCGATCTCGTGTGGGCCGGCGAGGCTCCGACGGTGCGCATGGTCGACCTGCCCGGTGACCCGCACCGCACGATCTTCACCGCCGCGCGGCGCTCGAGCGCCGACCGCCAGGCCGTCGCGGTCTGCCGCGAGGCGTTGGCCCGGGCAGTGGCGCTGGTGGCGACGCCGTCGCGGTGAACCCCGCCCGCCGAGGCACAAGAGCGAAGCGAGCGCGCCGAGGTGAAGGAACCCAGCGCAGGGTCCCTCCACCTCAGCGGCGACTGTGTCGCTGCTTCGGCGAGCGGGGCACCGCCCACCGGACCCGAACGACGGTGGGCGGAGCCGCTCACGAACCGCGGACTCCTAGCGGCGACCGCAGTTCAGGGCCGCGTAGCCGGGCGTGTACGTCGAGTACGAGCCCGCGCCGTTCACCCAGGTGTACCCGGCAACCGTCGCCGTCCCCTTGGGCACGGACTTCGCACCGGTCGGGAACAGCTTGTACACGGCCTTGCCGAAGCCCACGCCGGTGAACTTCGCGTCCGCCCACTGCGTGGTCAGACGGATGTCGGCCTTGGCCTTGCCGATGTTGAGGGCGTAGACCGCCACCGACACCTTGCCGTTGATGCACAGCGAGGCTGCGGCGACAGCGAGCGGCACCTTGCCGGCGACCTTGGCCGGCACCGACAGCGATCCGTCCGTCGACCTGTTGCCTGCGGCATCCGTCGCCCGATACCCGAAGGTGGTGGCGGCGTCGCCCACGGCCACGGGAGCCGTGTAGGCCTGCCAGGCGCCGCTGCCGAGGCGGTACTCGATTCCCGAGACGCCCGATCCGGTGCCGTCTGCCGCTGTGACGGATGCCTTCCGCGACGTCGCGTCGAACGCGACGGTGGCGACCGGAGCCACCCCGTCGACCTTGCCGCTCCACGTGGCCACGGCCGAGACGTTGTTCGAGCCATCCGTCGCCCGAGCCTGCACCGAGTGCGTGCCCTCGGCGAGAGCGATCGGCCCGGTGACCGGGGTCCAGCCGGCTCCGTCGACGTTCGCCTCGAGGGTGAGCGGCGTGAAGTCGTCGCTTCCCGTCACCGTGAGCGACACCCCGCTGCGGTACCAGCCGTTCGACCCGTCTGGCGCGGCAGGAGCCGCGGTGATGGCCACCGTCGGAGCCTGCGTGTCGGCCGGCGGATAGGACAGCAAGCCGGGAGAGGCGAAGCTCCCGACGGCTGGCAGACCGGTGTCGTTGATGATGTGGTTGATGCCGCCCGAACCGTTGAGGAACACGCTCACCATGTTGGTGAACCGCACCCCCGCGGACTTCGGCGCCTGGATTCCGCTCTCGACGCGGATGTCGACGTTCTGGTTGAAGAACGAGTAGATGCCGAGTCCGGATGCCGAGTGCGAGGTCACTCCCGGTGCCACCAGGTACGAGGCGTAGCCGAGGCGGTCGCCGTCAGTCCAGGCAGCCTGGCTCGGCGGGTCGTACGGGAGCTCGCTCTGGTAGAAGAGCGTGGTCCCGCCGTTGCCGTTCCACACGGTCTGGGCCTTCTGGTAGTGCTCGACGAACAGGCCGAGCGCCGTGACGTCATCACCGTTCACGACGACTCCGTGGTCTCCGGTGTTCGAGTCCCAGGCCACGCCGTCGCCGTGATCGGCGCGCCAGGCCCAGATGTGGTCGAGCAGCACGTCGTCGCTGTTCACCTCGATGCTCGTCGTCGCCCGACCCACGTGGGCGCCGCCGACGCGCACGAACACGTCGCTGAGCGTGGTCGGGTCTGCGGGGTCGCTGGCTGAGGCATCCGTCGGCCCGACCTTGACGAGCACCGGAGAGTTGACCTCGCCGGCGTCGACGGTGAGGCCGGCGACCTTCACGCCGGTGACGTCGGCGATGTCGATCGCCGCGTTGCCGTTCGTCGGCACGAGGGTGGCGAGTCCGAGGCCGAGCACGACGGTGTCGGCACGGGTCACGGTGATCGCCTCGCTCAGGGTGTAGACGCCGGGCGTCACGAGGAGGTTCTTGCCCTCGGCGAGCGCCGCATTGATCTGCGCTGCGGTGTCACCGGTCTTGGCGATGTAGAAGTCGGCGATGGAGAGAGCGTCGCCGGATGCCGCATCCGTCGACCAGTCGACGCCCGAGCTGTTCGTCTTCGCCTTCGGCACGAAGACCTTGTACTCGTCGCCGTCGAGGTAGAGGAACGGTGACTCACGGGTGACCGGGGTCTCGGCGACGGTCGTGTACAACGGAGTCGCTGCATCGCCCTCGCCCGCGGGAGTCGCGGCGTGCGCGCCCTCGACGCCGACGGAGGTGACGTTCCAGACGCCGCCCTCCCACGTGCCGACGCTGCTGTCACGGGTGAACCACTGCTGCTGGGATCCGTTGACGACCGTTCCCGACACCGCGGAATTGGCCATGTAGCCGCCGCTCGCGTACTCGCCGACCCGGCCGAACAGGGTGAGGGACCCCTCGATGTTCATGCGGCGGAGTGGTGCGGCCTGCGAGACGGCCCACCGCATCTGGTGCGGATCGGTCACCCCGCTCGGGAAGGGACGTTCGGCATCCACGCCGAGGGGCCTCTGGATGGGGTTGATGCTCATGTTCGAGAGCGATCGCCAGAAGCGCGTGAGGGATCCGGGCGACTGGCAGTCCCACGGGTTGGGCTCGCAGGCGCGCACGGGCTCGACGTGGAGGGCGCCATTGATGCGCACGTCCTCCGGCGACGCACCGAGCCCCGAGATCGACGTGTAGTAGCCCACCTCGGCGTTCACGATTCCTGTCGCGGTGGCGGGGTCGTTCTCCCCTGCCGCGCTGCCGTAGGTACCGGGCTTGAAGAAGGCGGCATGCCGGTTCGTGCTGAACTCGGCCTCGTTCGCGAACGACGCCAGGGTGGCGTTGATCTCGTCGACCGGCGTGCTCGGGTCGAAGATCGTGACGTTCGGCCCGAAGTCGGGATTCGTGGGGTCGGCGTAGGCGGGCGTGGCGACGACGGCACCGCCGGCGACGAGCGCGAAGACCGTCGCGCCGAGGCCGAGCGCTCGCAACGGGCGACGCTGGGATGGCGCTCCCTGCGCTGCAGGGGATGGGACTCTCACGGGGACGTTCTCCTTTGAACTGGGCCCATGCGCCGAACGACTCTGGCGACTGCGCTGTGCCGGATCTCGTGGAACGTCATCCCCACCCGAATGGGGGATGACGTGGTCAATGTAGCAGAAACACTTACTGACCGGTAAGTAATTCTTTGGGACGCAGCGCATGCGGGGCTGCAGCTGGGCCGACACAGCCCGTCGACCGGTCGCATAGGGTCGATCCATGAGCTCCGACGCCGCAGCCAGCGCTGCCAATGACGCCTCCCACGACATCGTCATCATCGGAGGCGGCCACAACGGCCTCGTCGCCGCGGCGTACCTCGCGCAGGCCGGGCGCAGCGTGCTCGTGCTCGAGCGCGACGACCACGTGGGCGGCGCCGCCATCTCGGCACAGGCGTTCGCCGGCATCGATGCGCGTCTCTCGCGCTACTCCTACCTGGTGAGCCTGCTCCCGGCGCGCATCATCGAGGAACTCGGCCTCGACATCGGCCTGGTGCGCCGCCGCTTCTCGTCGTACACGCCCGACCCGCGGCATCCGGAGCGTGGACTGCTCGTGGACAACGCCGATGCCGCCGCCACGCGCGCCTCGTTCGCGGCCATCGGAGCCGAGGCCGACGCAGATGCGTGGAACGCGTTCTACGCCGACACGGCTGCGGTCGCGCGAGCCCTCTTCCCGACGGTGCTCGAACCGTTGCCGACCCGGTCCGAGGCGCGCCGCCTCGTCGATGACGCAGTGTGGAAGCAGATCTTCGAGCGGCCCCTCGACGAGGCGATCAGCGCCAGGTTCAGCGACGACCTCGTGCGTGGAGTCGTCGCGACCGACGGCCTCATCGGCACCTTCACCGCGCTCGACGACGCATCGCTCGATGCGAACCGCTGCTTCCTGTACCACGTGATCGGCAACGGAACCGGCGACTGGGACGTGCCGATCGGCGGCATGGGTGCCGTCAGCGGTGAGCTCGAGCGGGCTGCACGGGCGGCCGGAGCGCGCATCGTGACCGGCGCCGAGGTGACGGCGGTCTCGCCCGATGGCCGCGTCAGGTACTCGTTCGACGGCGCCGATCACGAGGTGGGCGGCGAGAGCCTGCTCGTCAACGTGGCGCCGGTGGTGCTGCAGCGCCTGCTCGGGGAGTCGACCGCCGAGTTGCCCGCTCCCGGGGGGGCGCAGGTGAAGGTCAACCTGCTGCTCAGCCGGCTGCCGCGGCTGCGCGACGCGACCGTCTCCGCGGAGGCAGCGTTCGGCGGCACCTTCCACATCAACGAGCTCTACACGCAGCTCGGCGACGCCTACGAGGCTGCCGCCGGCGGCGGCATCCCGCAGCCGCTGCCGTGCGAGATCTACTGCCACTCGCTGAGCGATCCGTCGATCCTGTCACCCGAGCTCGCGGCATCCGGAGCCCACACCCTCACGGTCTTCGGGCTGCACGTTCCGCATCGCCTGGTCACGGAGGAGAACAACGACGAGCTGCGGGCACGGCTGCAGGATGCCGTGCTGGCATCACTGAACTCGGTGCTCGCCGAGCCCATCGAAGACGTGATCATGACGGATGCCGAAGGCCGGCCGTGCATCGAGACCAAGACCACGCTCGACATCGAGCGAGCGGTGAACATGCCCGGCGGCAACATCTTCCACGGGCCGCTGTCGTGGCCGTTCCTTGAGGACGACGACCCGCGGGGCACCGTCGCGGAGCGCTGGGGTGTGGCCACGGCCCACCCGCGCATCCTGCTGTGCGGATCGGGCGCCCGCCGCGGCGGCGCCGTCAGCGGCATCGGCGGGCACAACGCCGCGATGGCGGTGCTGGAGGATCTCCACGCTCGCTGAGGGCCGAGCGAAGCGGCCGCCCGAAGCGCAGTCACCCGCCCGCAGAGACACGGGAGCGAAGCGAGCGCGTTGAAGCGCAGCCGCCGCCCCTGCACCGTCGGCTCTCGGGCTCGGGCGTCGAGATCAGTTCGCGAGCACCACGACCCACCCGATGCCGACGGCGAGAGACAGGCCGGCGAGCACCCATACCGGCGCGGACTCCCGGCCCTCACCACGGCGCAGGTGCACGAAGAACGCGGCGACCATCGTGATGAACAGCGCGAACGCCGCGAGCGGCGTGAGCCAGGGCAGGATGCCCGTCGCCATGGGCAGGACGAGGCCGATGCCGCCGAGTACCTCGAGGATGCCGATGGTCTTCACCTGGCCGTCGCTGAAGTCCTCGACGTAGGCCATCCGCGGCTGCAGCGACGCACGGGAGCGTGTTGCCTTCGTGGCACCGGCGGCGACGAACAGGAGGGCGAGCAGACCGGTGACGATCCAGAGGACGATGATCATGGCGATACGACTTTCTGTGGGAGGAGGGCAGCGTGTGCTGCCAATGGTTACAATCGGTAAGTAACGCACTGGCGATGACTTTTATACCCGACGGTCGCCCGGCACTTCTCCGTGCGTCACGCACACCGCTGTAAGAAATGGAGGCCTCCGTGGCCGCATCGCCGGCAGCCTCGGCCGTTCTCGAGGACAAGGGACCATGCAGCGCCGGTCACCACGGCAGCGACATGATCCGCGACGTGCTCTCGCGCGTCGGAGACAAGTGGAGCCTGCTCATCATCGGCAGCCTCCGGGACGGCCCGCTGCGCTTCACGGTGCTGCAGCGCAACATCGCGGGCATCTCGCACCGGATGCTGACCCACACGCTGCGCAACCTCGAACGCGACGGCCTCGTCTCCCGCACCAGCTACCCCGAGATCCCGCCGCGTGTCGAGTACGAGGCCACCGAGCTCGGCCGTACGCTCTTCGAGCCCGTGCTCGGACTCGTCAACTGGGCGGCGGACCACCACGACGACATCCTCGCGAGCCGGGAGGCCTACGATGACCGCGACTGAAGCTCCAGCATCCGCCACCCCCTCAGCGAAGGTGCGCGGCGAGGGCGGCACCGGTCTCGGCCACCGCCTGCGGGTGATCGCCGGCTGGATCGTGGGCGTGCTGCTGCTGATCGTGGTGCTGTTCGCGGTCTACACGCAGATCGTCATGCAGGGCGAGCGTCCCTACGCCATCGATGCGTGGAGCGACGACGGTGTGAGCATCACCTCGACAGACCAGTCCATCGTGATGACCCCGACGGGCGAGGCGAACGGCGACGGCCTCGTGTTCATCCCCGGCGCCAAGGTCGACCCTTACGCCTACATGAACAAGCTCTCCGGCATCGTGGCCGACGGCACGACAGTCGTGATCACCAAGCCCACGCTCAACCTGGCGTTCTTCGACACCCGCCCACTGTCGGCCTTCACGGCCGATGCCCCCGACGTCTCGACCTGGTACGTGGGAGGACACTCCCTCGGAGGGGTGCGTGCGTGCATGCTGGCCGACGACCCCGACGTGAGCGGCGTCATCCTGTTCGGCAGCTACTGCGCCAACGATCTCTCGCAGACGTCGCTGTCCGTGTTGAGCCTCGGCAGCCAGTACGACGGGCTCTCCACCCCCGAGAAGATCGCGGATGCCGCTCCGATGCTCCCGGCGGATGCGACCTTCGTGCAGATCGACGGCGCCAACCACGCCAGCTTCGGGGACTACGGCGTGCAGCCCGGAGACGGCGAGGCCACGGCGAGCTCCGACGAGGTGCGGGCCGAGATCACGGCGCAGGTCGGCGCGTTCCTGGGCTGAGGCTCCCCCGCTGGCAGAGGGACAGGCGCGCAGCGACTCCCCCTCCGCTGGCAGAGGGACAGGCGCGCAGCGACTGCCCCGAAGCCGAGGAGACGACCTTTCGCCGGAGTGCGCTTCGCGGCGCTCGCTTCGCTCCCGTCGCTCTGCGGGCGGGAGTGCGGTGGTCCTAGAAGATGAAGAGCTGCCCCAGCACGACCGCGGCGATCACGAGGATCGCCACGATGGCTGCGACGATCGCGAGAGCGCGGCTCGAGAGCTTGGCGATGCCGAGTCCGACGAGGAACGGCAGGGCGACGAGCAGCAGGGTGACGATCCACCAGAACGCCTGGTAGCCGCCCACCGTCGCGTCCGACAGGCGTCCGGCGAAGAGCTGCTGGGTGTTCGGGTGCGTCGCGAAGGCGAGAGTCGCCGAGATCGGCACCGCCACGAAGACCAGCACGATGAGGCCGGCGAGCCAGGCCCATGCAGAGGAACGGTCGCTCTCGAGGAAGACGCCGCTGCCGGACTGGTGCGAATCGGCCTTGGCCGGGGTCTTGGACTTGCTGCTCATGGGCACACTCTATGGCACGGCCGCTCGCCGCGTGGGGAGTGTTTCCTGCCGCGGCGCGACACCCGTGCATCCCCGTCACCACTACCCGCCCGGCGGCATCCGGCGTACGCTGAAAAACGCAGGCGATGTTGCCACGGAGGTATCCATGTCAGTGCGACCAACAGGGCGTCTCGCCCACAGACCCGACGGCCTCTACCTTCTGATCGACAGGCTGTTCTCGGCCCCGATCGAAGACGTCTGGTACAGCCTCACCAACCCCACCTTCATGCAGAGGTGGATCGGCACGTACACCGGCAATCCGTCGACCGGCGCGGTGCGCTTCCTGATGTCGGCCGAGCCCGACGCGGAGTGGGAGTACACGACCATTCGCGAGTGCGATCCCCCGCACCGCTTCCTCGCCGAGGTCGGCACCGGCGACGACATGTGGCACGTCTTCTGCCATCTGCACGAGGCCGGCGGGCGCACCACCCTGACCCTGGGCCAGAGGATGCACGCCTCCTCGGATGCCGCGACGATGGGTCCCGGCTGGGATTACTACCTCGACCGCCTCATCGCGGCGAGGGAGGATCGCCCCCTCCCGCAGTGGGAGCACTACTACCCGGCGCATTCCGAGTACTACCGCGACCTGGTGGTTCCCACGGCCTGAGAAGATCGGACCTCCGGGGGCACCACGTCACTATGCTTGCGCCGTGACCAACCTGCAGCAGAAAGCCCGACGTGACAAGGTCGTCAAGACCTCCACGAGCCTGATCGCGAACAAGCCGTTCCAGTGGGCCTTCGTCGCCACGCTCGGGGTGCTGCTGGCGCTCGGGCTGGCGGCAGCCGCATCGGCCGTGTCCAGCGTCATCTTCTCGGTGTTCGCCGCCGTGTTCGTCACACTCGGCCTCGACCCGCTGGTGCGCTGGTTCGAGAGGCGAGGCATGCGTCGCGGCGCCGCGATCGTCACCGTCATCATCCTGTTCGTGCTCGTGATCGTCGGTCTGCTCTGGCTCGTGCTGCCGCTCGTGATCGGCCAGGCCGCGCAGTTCGTCAAGGACGCACCGTCGATGCTGGCAGATCTGCAGAAGCAGCAGTGGTTCGTCGACGCGTCGAACGGTTCCGGCGGGGTTCTCAGCACCGTGTACACGTGGATCACCGGCCTCATCGCCGACCCGACGTTCTGGACCGCTGTCGGCGGCGGCGCACTCAAGTTCGGCGTCGCACTGGCCAGTGGGATCTCGAGCGGCATCTTCATCTTCATCCTCACCATCTACTTCACCGCGACCCTCGACTTCTCCAAGAACGCGGTCTACTCCCTCGTCTCGGCGTCGCACCGGACGCGTGTGGTCGACTACGCCGAGCGCATCATGGGCAATGTCGGTCGCTACCTCAGCGGCATGGTGGTGCTCGCCTTCCTCAACGCCACCTTCAGCCTGATCCTGCTGAGCCTGGTCGGCGTGCCGTTCGCCCTGGTCATCTCGGTCGCCGCCTTCTTCATCACGCTGATCCCGCTGATCGGAACCGTCCTCACGACAGCCTTCATGACGGTGTTCTCGCTCTTCACCTCGCCCGTCGCGGCCCTCATCGTGCTCGTCGCGATGCTCATCTACATGCAGGTCGAGGCCTACATCCTCACGCCGCGGGTCATGAGCAAGGCCGTGCAGGTGCCCGGTTCCATCGTGCTGATCGCAGCCCTCGCCGGTGGCACCCTCGCGGGGCTCCCGGGCGCGCTCGTGGCCATCCCGGTGGCGGCCGGCATCCTGCTGATCATCAAGGAAGTCGTCGTGCCCCGCAAGGCCCGCTCCTAGCGGACCGCCCGCTCAGCGATCGACGGCGTCGATCCATTCCGACGGCGCTTCGGCGCGGGTCGCGGGCAGCGCCACCCCGGCGCCCCACTCGATCAGCCGATCGGGCACGACCACGCTGTCGGGCACGTGGCCGAGCGCCTCGATGAGCTCCTCCACGGGCACCACTCCACCCGTGCGGCGCAGGAAGCGTCCGCGGATGTAGCCCTTCGCGTACACCTCGGGCTTGCCCGCGGCATCCGGTCGCACGAAACGTTGTTCGACGAAGACGGCCTTGTCGTCGAAGCCCAGCACGCGCGACTCGATCGTGAAGCGCTGCCAGAGCGTGAGCGACTTGCGGAAGCTGATGGTCTCGGACACCACGACCGGATACCAGCCCTTGTCCTGCAGGATCTTCCACGCGCCGGTGCGCTTGAGCATGTCGAAGCGGGCGACGTCCATGATCGACAGGTACACGCCGTTGTTCATGTGCTTCAGGATGTCGAGGTCCGTGGGCAGCGTGATGAAGTTCGTGCGCGCCACGTCGTAGTGCCCGAGCCGCCTGCCGAAGCGCGACAGCCAGAAGTGCAGGAGCGTGCGGAAGAACATGTGCATGCTGAGACGCTAGCGCCGCACATCCGTCGCCGTCACACCACCTGTGTGGAGACGACAGTGCGGGGAACGGATGCCGCGGGCGGCGTTGCACGCATCCCACAGCATCCGTCGTTCGGGTCAGGCCTCGGGCAGCTCCCGCTGGTCGACGCCGTTGTACACGGCGAGCGGGCGGATCAGCGCGTTCGCCGCGAGCTGCTCCATCACGTGGGCGGTCCAGCCGGTGATGCGGCTGGCCACGAAGAGCGGCGTGAAGGTCTCGGTCTCGAAGCCCATCACGTGATACGTCGGCCCGGCCGGGTAGTCGAGGTTGGGCTTGATGTTCTTCTTCTCGCCCATGCCTGCCTCGAGCTTCTCGTACATCTCGAGCAGGTCGGGGCGGTCGTAGTGCTCGAGCATCTTCACCATCGAGGCCCGCATGGTGGGAACGCGGGAGTCGCCGTTCTTGTAGACGCGGTGGCCGAAGCCCATGATCTTGGCCTTGCGGGCAAGGGCGTCCTCGAGCCAGGCGTCGACGTTGTCCGGGGTGCCGATCTCGCCGAAGGTGCGCATGACGGCCTCGTTGGCGCCGCCGTGCAACGGTCCCTTGAGCGCTCCGATGGCGGCGACGACCGAGGAGTAGAGGTCGGAGAGGGTGGACGCGACGACACGGGCCGTGAACGTCGAGGCATTGAAGGAGTGCTCGGCGTAGAGCACCATGCTCACCCGGAACGCTGTCACCACGTCTTCGGGAGCCTCCTCGCCGAAGGTCATCCAGAGGAAGTTGCGCGAGTAGTCCAGGTCATCGCGCGGCTCGATGAGCGGGAGTCCCTGGCGGCGACGCTGGTCGTAGGCGACGATGGCCGGCAGCTGCGCGAACAGCAGCTTGGACTTGCGCAGGTTCTGCTCGGGATCGTTGTCCTCGGCATCCGGATCATTCGCCCCGATCACGCTCACGGCGGTGCGGACGACGTCCATCGGATGCGACGTCACGGGCAGGTCGTCGATGGAGCGACGGACGTTCGCCGCGAGGGCACGCTCGCTGCGCTCGGTCTCGACGAAGGCATCGAGCTGCTCGGGCGTCGGCAGCTCGCCGTACCAGAGCAGCCAGGCGACCTCTTCGAAGGAGCGCTGGGCCGCGAGATCCTGCACCGGGTAGCCGCGGTAGAGCAACGTGTTGGTGTCGGGGTTCACCCGCGAGATCGCGGTGTAGTCGACGGGCACGCCCGCCAGTCCCTTGTAGATCTCCGGCGCTTCGCTCATGGCGTCCCCTTCGTCGCTGGCATGGTCTCCCAGACTACTTCCCGCGCGTTCGATTGCCGGAAACGGATGCCGCAGCCCGGCGTGGTCGCTCGGCTTGCACACTGTTCAGGCTCGATTCGCTCCGACAGGGCGTGTCGCGGGTTGCGTGCGGCGTGTCGTGCGATCCGACCTGAATTGCGCTCGGCACGGGGCCGCCGGGGTGCGGCCGCGGCCGGGGCGGGGTCGCCGCGTCAGCGCGCGACGCGGAAGTTGAAGATGCTGCTGTCGAAGTGGTTGTAGCCCTCGTAGTCGATGAGCTCGTACAGCTCCGAGCGGTGCTGCATGTCGCCGAGCTTGCCGGTGAGGTTGCCGGCATCCGTCAGCTCATCGAGACCGGCCATGGCGGCGCCCATGGCGAGGCGCAGCAGCGAGACCGGCCAGATGACGATGTTCATGCCCACGTCGGCGAGCTGCTGGGTGGTGAACAGCTCGCTCTTGCCGAACTCGGTCATGTTCGCGAGCAGCGGCACGTCGACGGCAGCGCGGATCGCCTCGAACTCCGAGAGGTTCGCCATCGCCTCGGGGAAGATGGCGTCGGCACCGGCGTCGACGAGGGCCTTCGCCCGATCGATCGCCGCCTGCAGGCCATCGACGGCGCGGATGTCGGTGCGCGCCATGATGAGGAAGTTCGGGTCCCGACGGGCATCCACAGCGGCACGGATGCGCTGCAGCGCCGTGTGCTCATCGACGACCTGCTTGCCATCGAGGTGGCCGCATCTCTTGGGGTTGACCTGGTCCTCGATGTGGAGCCCGGCGACGCCGGCATCCTCCATCTCCTGCACCGTGCGGGCCACGTTCATGGGCTCGCCGAATCCGGTGTCGGCGTCGACGATGGCAGGCAGCTCGGTCATCCGGGCGATCTGCTTCGACCGGCCGGCCACCTCGGTGAGGGTGGTGAGGCCGATGTCGGGCAGACCGAGGTCGGCGGAGAGCACGGCACCGGAGATGTAGACGCCCTCGAAGCCCTTCCGCTCGATGAGGCGCGCGCTCAGCGGGTTGAAGGCACCGGGCAGGCGGAGGAGTTCGCCGGACGCGAGGGCCGTACGGAAATCGGCGCGCTTGTCGGCCGGGGTCTTCTGGGCGTAGAGCATGCTTCCACCCTACTTTCCGCCCCGCCCACACCGAGTCGCCCACATCTGTCGCGAACGGCCGTCACGACGGCCGAATAGCGACCACTGGGGGCGATTCGGCCGAGGGGGGCCGGGGGTGGAGGAACTAGAACAGACCCTGCGGGCTCTCGACTGACGCCAGCACTCCCGGGGCCGCCGTCACGGTGAGCCCGACGAGCTCGTCGGGCGTCAGCTCGGGCAGACGCTCCACCAGCGCCAGGAAGCGCGCGATCTCGGCCTCCTCGAGCACGAAGTCGGCGAGCGTGCGGAACTTCTGCACGTACTCGGCCCGACCGAACGGACGTGCCCCCAGCGGGTGCGCATCCGCCACCGCGATCTCATCGGTGATCGTGTTGCCGTCGGACAGCACGATCTCGACGCGACCGCCGAAGGCCTTCTCGTTCATGTCGAGCGAGTGGTAGCGGCGGGTCCACTCCTCGTCCTCGACGGTGGTGATCTTGTTCCACAGTGCGACGGTGTCCGCGCGGTTGGCCCGCGCGGGCGAGTAGGAGTCGACGTGGTGCCACGTGCCGTCCTGCAGGGCCACCGCGAAGATGTACGGGATCGAGTGATCGAGGGTCTCGCGCGACGCCGAGGGGTCATACTTCTGCGGGTCGTTCGCACCCGAGCCGATCACGTAGTGCGTGTGGTGCGAGGTGTGGATGACGATGCGCTCGATGCTCTCGACGTCGTCGAGCAGCAGCGGGTACTCGTTGTGCAGCCTGCGCGCCAGGTCGATCCAGGCCTGTGCCTGGTACTCGGCCGAGTGCTCCTTCGTGTAGCTGTCGAGGATGGCGCGCTTGGCCTCGCCCTCCTCGGGGATCTCGACCGAGTAGCGGGCATCCGTTCCGCCGAGCAGCCAGGCGATCACGCCGTCCTCGCCCTCGTAGATCGGAGAGGGGCTGGTCTCGCCGCGCATCGCGCGGTCGACGGCCTCGACCGCCATCTTGCCGGCGAACGCCGGGGCGTGCGCTTTCCAGGTGGAGATGGCGCCCTTGCGCGACTGCCGCGTGGCCGTCGTGGTGTGCAGCGCCTGGCCGATGGCCTGGTAGATCGTCTCCTGGTCGAGCCCCAACAGGGTGCCGATGCCGGCCGCGGCCGACGGGCCGAGGTGGGCGACGTGGTCGATCTTGAACTGGTGCAGGCTGATGGCCTTGGCCAGGTCGATCTGCAGTTCGTAGCCCGTGGCGATGCCGCGCACGACGTCGGCGCCGGTCAGGCCGCGTGCCGAGGCCAGGTGCTGGGCGACGGCGACGATCGGCGGGATGTTGTCACCCGGGTGCGAGTACTCGGCCGCGAGGAAGGTGTCGTGGTAGTCGAGCTCGCGCACGGCGACGCCGTTGGCCCACGCAGCCCACTCCGGCGAGGTGCGGCGGCCTGCTGTGACACCGAAGACCGTGGATCCCTGCCCTCCGACGGAGACCGGATGCGCGAGGGCCTGGCTGCGGGCGCTGGTGACGGGAGCGCGGGTGAGCGAAGCGACGGCGACGGCGGCGTTGTCGATCACGCGGTTGATCACCATTTCGGTGACCTCGTCTGTCACAGCCACGGAATCTACGGCGACTCCGGCCAGCTGCCAGGCGAGTTGACCGTCAGTGGTCAGGTTCTCGTCGCTACGGTGCACGCGGAGTTCATGGTTCTTCACGCTCCCACGGTATCCGACAAGCCGTCAGCGGCATATCCGGGAGCGGTTTCAGTCGGGGGGTTGACGGATGCCGCATCTGAGGCATCCTCTCCCCGGTCATCCCCGCGCGACAGGGCCGAGGGACCCGGCGCCACTCAACCCCAGAGCGGCTCGTCCGGCTCCCGCGCGATGGCGGCGAGGACGGCATCCGTGTCGATGTCGGCGAGAGTCGCCGGATTCCAGCGCGGCGCGCGGTCCTTGTCGACGACCTGGGCGCGGATGCCCTCGCGCAGGTCGGACTGCTCGATGAGCCAGGCCACGGCGCGGTATTCGCTCTCGAGTGCCTGCTCGAGCGTCGACGCGGCGCGCGCGGACCGGATGCCCGCGAGGGTGGCCGTGAGCCCCGTCGGTGAGAGGGTGGCGAGTTCGGCGGCGGCGCGCGCGGCCTCGGGCTCCGGGCGATCGCGTAGGCGCTCGATGATGCCGGCCACGGTCGGTGCGGAGTAGCAGGCGTCGATCCAGGCGCGCTGGGCCTCGAGCTCTGATGCCTCGGGCGTCTCGTCGAAGAGCAGCACGATCTCGGGCGGCGAACCCGGATCCGCCCGCTCCTGCAACGCCTGCAGCAGGTGCGGGAGCGACGCGCTCGGCACCAGGTAGTCGGCGAATCCGGCGGCGATGGCATCGGCGGCGTCCATGGTGGCCGCGTTCAGGCCGAGGAAGGTGCCGAGCTCGCCCGGAGCCCGGCCGAGCAGCCACGTGCCACCGACGTCGGGGCTGAAGCCGATGCGGGTCTCGGGCATCGCGAGCTTCGAGCGCTCGGTGACGATGCGGATGGACGCGTGACCGGCGAGTCCGATGCCGCCGCCCATGGTGATTCCGTCCATCAGCGCGACCACGGGCTTCGGGTAGCGAGCGATGAGCGCGTTGAGGCGGTACTCCTCGCGGAAGAAGGTGCGCGAGTCGGCGTTGCTGCCCGCTGTCGCGTTCTCCCAGAGTGCGCGGATGTCGCCGCCGGCGCAGAATCCGCGGTCTCCGGCTCCGTCGAGCACGACGAGAGCGACCTCGGCATCGTCCCGCCAGGCCTCGAGGTGGCCGGTGATGACGCCGACCATCGCGTAGCTCAGGGCGTTGAGGGCTCGCGGCCGGTTGAGGGTGATGCGGCCGACGCCGTCGGTGATGGAGGCGAGCACCTCGGGTTCGGCGACGTGCGCCGGCGCGGCATGCGGAGGTGCTGCGTGCGGAGGTGCTGCGTGCGGAGGCGCTGCGTGCGGAGGCGCTGCGTGCGGAGGCGCTGCGGCGTCGGCGGACGGCGCGGGAGCAGCGAGGTGCGCGGGGTGCCCCGGGTGCCCGGACTGCCCGGGTACGGATGCGTCTGGGGCGGCATCCGAGGCGGCATCCGGCGTCTGGCTCGTCATGTCGGTCACGGATGCCACGCTAGGCCACCCCTCCGTGTGAAGGCATCGTCTCGGGACGTTGCGCGCGAACACCGGCGCTACGATCGACGGGTGATTCCCGCCTCGAACCTGCTCGCCTTCGTGCTGGCATCCGTGGTGCTCATCGTGATTCCGGGGCCGAGCGTGTTGTTCGTCATCGGCCGGTCGCTCGCGCTCGGCAAGCTCGGCGGATTCCTCAGCGTCGTCGGCAATGCCCTCGGGATGCTGCCCCTCGTGGCTGCCGTCGCCCTCGGCGTCGGCGCGCTCGTCGCGCAGTCCGTCGTCATCTTCACCGTCGTGAAACTGGCCGGCGCCGCCTACCTCGTCTACCTCGGGGTGCAGGCGATTCGGCACCGCCATGACGCTGCCGCTGCCGCCACCGGCGCGGTCGCACCACGCTCGTCGTGGCGCCTGCTGGGTGAGGGCTTCGTCGTCGGCGTGACGAACCCCAAGACCATCGCGTTCTTCGTGGCCGTGCTGCCGCAGTTCGTCGATTACTCGCAGGGCTTCGTCCCCGTGCAGATGGCCGAACTCGGTGCCGTCTTCGTGGTGCTGGCACTCTGCTGCGACAGCATCTGGGCCCTCGCGGCCGGCACCGCACGGGACTGGTTCGCGAGGTCGCCGAAGCGCATCTCGACTCTCTCGGCGACGGGCGGCGTCATGATGATCGGTCTCGGCGGCGTGCTGGCGTTGAGTGGCAACAAGCACTAGGCGCGCACCCCGCCCGCAGAGGCACGCGAGCGGGCCGAAGCGCACGTGGATGAGCAGTCCTCGCCAGCGGCGTACCCTCAGTCGCTCGAGGCGGTCCCCACCAGGATGCCGCGGGCCACGGCGTGGAAGTGCGCGTTGAAGCCGAGAACGGCCGGGGTCGCACCGTCGGGGATGTCGAGGTGCGGGACGTCGAGCGCCGTCACGACGATGAAGTAGCGGTGCGTGCCGGTTGCCGGAGGTGGCGCCGCGCCGCTGTACGAGGTGAGCCGCTTCTCGTTCGGGAGCGTGATCGCGCCGGCCGGCAGGTCCGCGCTGCCGGGTGAGCCCGCTCCCGTCGCCAGTGAGGTGACGGATGCCGGGATGTCGTACACCGCCCAGTGCCAGAAGCCGGAGCCCGTCGGCGCATCCGGATCGAAGATCGACACGGCGTAGCTCTGCGTCTCGGCGGGAGCGCCGCTCCACGACAGCTGCGGAGACAGGTCGGATCCGCCCATCCCCTGGTCCCACTGCTCCTTGGCGAGCGCCGCCCCTGGTGCGAGGTCGTCGCTGGTGAGGGTGAGCGGTGCGAAGTCGCGCAGCTTCGCGAGCTCGGCGTACGGGTCGTAGTTGAACATCGGTCTCCTTCGACGCGGCCGTGAGGTCCCGGACGAGCCGATCGCCGACCGGATGCCGCACTCGCAACGCAACCACCGCATCCGGCGGCCCGCAAGGGCTTGCCCCGCGTCTCCGCCGGATGCACACGCGACGTGCACCGATCGCACAGGCGAACGCAGGGCCAACGCACAGGCCCGCCGCACGCGACGCGGCAGAATGGACGGATGGCCACCGCCAAGATCCTGCTCTTCTACGCCTTCACGCCCTTGGCCGACCCCGACGCCGTGCGCCTCTGGCAGCGCGACCTGGCCGAACTGCTGGGCCTCCGCGGGCGCATCATCCTCTCGAAGGACGGCATCAACGGCACGATCGGCGGCGAGATCACGGCCGTCAAGCGCTACCTGCGGAAGACACGCGACTAC
Organism: Orlajensenia leifsoniae; assembly: GCF_004570845.1. Lineage (GTDB taxonomy): Bacteria > Actinomycetota > Actinomycetes > Actinomycetales > Microbacteriaceae > Orlajensenia > Orlajensenia leifsoniae. The sequence continues at coordinate 225,614 of NZ_SPQZ01000003.1, forward strand.
CCCGCCTTCAAGCACCTCGACGTGAAGTGGAGTGAGGGGCGCGGGCTCGACGACGACGGCCTCAGCATCGACTTCCCCAAGCTCAGCGTGAAGGTGCGCGACGAGCTGGTCTCGTTCGGCGCCCCCGGCGAACTGCGGGTCGACGAGCACGGCGTCGTCGGGGGCGGGACACACATCGACCCCGATGCCCTCGACGCCCTCGTCGCAGAGCGTGGAGACGACGTGGTCTTCTTCGACGGACGCAACGCCTTCGAGGCCGCGATCGGTCACTTCGCGAATGCCGTGGTTCCGGATGTCGCCACCACCCACGACTTCGTCGCCGAACTCGACAGCGGCAAGTACGACGACCTCAAGGGCCGACCGGTCGTCACCTACTGCACCGGCGGCATCCGCTGCGAGGTGCTCTCCAGCCTCATGGTGAGCCGCGGTTTCGGCGAGGTCTACCAACTCGACGGCGGCATCGCCCGCTACGGCGAGGCCCGCGGCGACGACGGCCTCTGGGAGGGCTCGCTCTACGTCTTCGACAAGCGCGGATCGATCGACTTCAGCGACCACGCCGCCGTGATCGGTCACTGCGTGGTCGATGGAACGGCGACGAAACGGATGCAGAACTGCACCGACCTGTCCTGCCGCGAGCAGCTCGTGGTGTGCGAGGGCTGCGCCGCAGTCGCCCCGGTGTACTGCGTGGCTCACGCGGCGGCAGCCGCACCTTCCCGCTGATCGCGCTCACGACGCGAGTACGCCCGGGCCGATCGGCTCGACAAGGCCAGCAGCACGAGGATGTCGAGCGACAACGTGATCAGAGTCGTGCGCAGGGTGATCCCCTCTCCGCCGGCGGCCACGTCGACGGCGGCGACGACGATGCCGAGGGTCGCGAAGACGAGCACGAGCATCCGGGCCCAGTTCACGCCCCGGTAGACCAGGAGCACCACGCTCAGTTCGACGATGAGCACCAGGACGCCGATGCCCACGATGACCCAGAGCAGCAGGTGCTCGATTCCGGGGACCTCGGCCGGGCCGACCCCGTCGACGTCGACGGTCACGTCGTTCACGATGCCGTCCCACTCCGTCGCCAGCTGCACCAGCCAGGCCGATCCGCCGATGACGCGCAGCACGATGAGCACAGCGCCCATCGTGATGGTCGACGGGCGTTTCGCCGTGGGCGCTGCGGCCACCGGGCGCGCGAGGTCGAGCGAGCTCTCGAAGGCGGCGCGCTTCTCGCCGGGGAGCGCCGGGGAGGCCGGCTGCCCCTGCCTCGGCATGCGGACTGCGGATGCCGCCGGACCGGCATCCGGGTCCCTGCTGTCGGTTCGCAGGTCGACGATCGGCATGTCGCCATCCGTGGTGATCGAGTCGCCGCCGCCGTTCCGGGAGTGGTAGCCGGTCGAGAAGTCGCGGATGACGTCGAGGCGCGTGCCCGGAACCGCCTCGGTGATGGAGGCGATGATGTGGTCGCGCTCGATGTCGGTGTCGGCGTCGATCTTGTGCGTGATCTGCAGGGTGAACAACGAGAGACCGACGGCACGGTCGAAGGTGCCCGCGGCGAGCCACTCCACGCGACGCCCGCCCGGCAGCAGCCAGTCGTCGGGGCAGCGCCAGAACCTCACGTGGTGGCGCTTGGCCGGGTTGCCCGCGACCTCCTGCTGGTAGGCGAAGTCCTGCTGGCGCCCGAACAGGAACAGCGGGCTCACCGGGGCCTCGTCGTAGGAGCGCCGGGTGATCGTCGACGAGATGATGCGCAGGCTCGATCCGGCCGTCACGTCGTCGGCTCGGGTCCAGCCGGCGGCGACGAGTGCGGCGTGCACCTCGTCCTCACTGCCGAGCAGGGCGAGGTTCACCGGGTCGCCCAGAAGTCCGTCACTGGTGCGGGCGCGGCCGATGAAGTAGTCGGGCACGTAGATGGTCGTGAGGATGCGATGCAGCCGCGGCAGCACGAGGTAGGCCAGAAGCACCCAGAACACGATGAAGTACAGCAGCGACGACCATCGCCACTGGAAGCTCTCGCCGAACACGATCGTGGCCAGCCAGATGGCGGCGAGCGCCGCGAAGATGAAGAAGAACCCGTCGAGCATCGAGCTCACCGAGAATCGCCGACGCCCTCCGGCGGCTGTTCGCGGCTCGACCACGGTCTCGGTGGACATGGCGTCATGCTATTCCCACCCGCTCGCCGAGGGCCGAGCGAAGCGCCCGCCCGAAGCCCGATGGAGCGCCGCGACTCCTAGGCTGATTCGCATGGCCTACGACGTCGATCGCATCCGTTCACTCTTCCCTGCCCTCGACGACGGGGTGGCGCACTTCGAGGGTCCGGGCGGCACGCAGACTCCGGCATCCGTCGGAGAGGCCATCGCCAGGACCCTCACCGGCCCCCTGTCGAATCGCGGGGTGGTCGGTGATTCCGAGCGCATCGCGGATGCGGTGGTGCTGGCGTTCCGACAGGCCTGCGCCGACCTTCTCGGAGCCGACCCGCGCGGCATCGTCTACGGACGCAGCGCTACAGCCCTCTGCTACGACTTCTCGCGCACCCTCGCGCAGGGCTGGGGGCCCGGCGACGAGGTCGTGGTCACCCGCCTCGACCACGACTCCAACGTTCGGCCCTGGGTCCAGGCGGCCGAGCGCGCCGGTGCGACGGTGCGCTGGGTCGACTTCGACGTGGAGACGAGCGAGCTGTCGACGGATGCGATCGCCGCCGTCCTCAGCGACAGCACGCGACTCGTCGCCGTGACTGCCGCCTCCAACCTCATCGGCACCATGCCCGACATCACGGCCATCGCCGAGCGGGTGCACGCGGCAGGCGCCCTGCTCTTCGTCGATGCGGTGCACTATGCCGCCCATGAGCTCGTCGACCTCGACGCCTGGGGTGCCGACTTCCTCATGTGCTCGCCGTACAAGTTCCTCGGCCCGCACTGCGGAGTGCTGGCCGCGTCGCCCGAGCTCCTCGGCTCCCTCGAGAACGACAAGCTGTTGCCGTCGACGGATGCCGTTCCCGAGCGATTCGAGTTCGGAACTCTGCCCTACGAGATCATGGCGGGCGTCACGGAGGCCGTCGACGTGCTCGCCTCGCTCGACACCGATGCAGCCGGCACCCGTCGCGAGCGCTTGGCGGCATCGTTCGCGGTCCTCGAGCGGCACGAGTCGGCGCTGCTCGAGCGGCTCGAGGCCGGACTCGCGGCGTTGCCGGTCACGGTGTGGTCGCGTGCGCAGCACCGCACCCCGACCGTGCTCATCACGGCGGATGACCCGACGGACGAGCGTGCGGCATCCGCGCTCTACCGCGCACTGAACGAGCGCGGCATCCTGGCGCCCGCCAGCAACTTCTACGCCCTCGAGGCCAGCCGGCTCCTGGGCCTGGGCGACGCCGGCGGGCTGCGCATCGGCCTGGCGCCGTACACGACCGAGGATGAGATCGATCGGCTGCTCGAGGCGCTGCGCGAGCTGCTGGCCTGACCCGCGCCTGCCCGGTGAGGGCCGAGCGGAGCGACCGCCCGTAGCGCACGTGCCAGCGGGTGCGCTTCGGGCGCGGACTTCGTCCGGCCCTCACCGAGCGGCGACTCAGTGCGCCAGCACAGGCTCCGCATCCGTTGCCACAGGCGTGTGGTTCGACGACAGCGCCGAGTGCGCGCGACGCTTGAACAGCAGGGCCGAGAGGATGGCGCCGAAGGCGAAGAACCCGGCGCCCCACCAGTACGCCACGGCGTAGCTGTGCACGGCGGCCTCAGCCGCGACCGAAGCCGTCGTCGGCAGGTGGGCGGCGAGGTAGTCGGCAGCAGCCGTGGCCGCCAGCGTGTTCAGCAGCGCCGTGCCGATCGATCCACCGACCTGCTGGCTGGTGTTCACCATGGCCGAGGCCACACCGGCGAACTCGCGGTCGACACCGAGGGTGGCCGTCTGCATCGAGGCCGGCATGATCGATCCCATGGCGAACCCGAGGATCAGCAGCGGCGGCAGCACGTCGGCCGCGTAGGTGCTGTCGAGGCCGAGGTGCGTGAGGTAGACCATACCGATGGCGCCGAGCGCCATGCCGAACGGCACCATGATCTTCGGCCCGAAGCGCGGCACGAAGATGTTGGTGGAGAGCTGGGCGGCCAGCACCAGCATCGCGATCATCGGCAGGAACGACAGCCCGGTCTGGATGGGCGAGTAGCCCAGCGACGCCTGCAGGTAGTAGGTCACGAACAGGAAGATGCCGAACATGCCGGCGCCGGCGATGAGCACCGAGCTGTACGCGGCGCCGCGGTTGCGGTCGAGCACGATCGACAGTGGCAGCAGCGGGTGCTTCGCGCGCATCTGCCAGAGCACGAAGACGACCAGCAGAATCGCGGATGCTGCCAGGTAGCCCCACGTGAGCGGCGAGTCCCAGCCGTCGGACTCGGCGTTGGAGAAGCCGTAGACCAGGGAGAACAGCGCCGCCGAGACGAGGATGGTTCCCGGAACGTCGAGCTTCGGTCGTGGGCCGACGCGCTTCGCGTTGACGACGAAGATCATGGCGCCGATCACGGCGATGATGGCGATGAACACGTTGATGTACAGGTTCCAGCGCCAGTTGAAGTTCTCGGTGAGCACGCCTCCGAGCAGCAGGCCGACGGCTCCACCGGCACCGGCGATCGCGCCGAAGACACCGAAGGCGCGAGCGCGCTCCTTCGGGATGGTGAAGGTCGTCGTGAGCACGGCGAGGGCTGTCGGCGCGAGCAGCGCACCGAAGGCTCCCTGCAGGGCGCGGGCGCCGACAAGCAGGCCGAAGGTGTCGGCTGCGCCACCGAGTGCCGAGGCGACGGCGAAGCCGATCAGGCCGATGATGAAGGTGCGCTTGCGACCCATCAGGTCGGAGAGACGGCCGCCGAGCAGCAGCAGGCTGCCGAAGGCGAGGGAGTAGGCGGTGATGACCCACTGGCGGTCGGCGTCGGAGAAGCCGAGGTCGGCCTGGGCGGCGGGAAGCGCGATGTTCACCACGGTCGAGTCGAGCACGACCATGAGCTGGGCGAGGGCGACGACCGACAGCGTCCACCAGCGGCGGGACGAGTGGTCTGGGGCACCGGATGCGGCACCCGACGCGACGGAGGGAGCCGTCGCGGGAGCTGAGGTATTCGAAGACATGAAGGACACTATATGCGGTACTGTAGAGTTTCGGATCTAAACCGTTCCTGAATTTACCTCCGGGTAACATTGCTGTCACCGACGGGCGGACGCGGTCACCGCAGCGCAGGACGGAGCCATCGCACACGCGAGGAAAGGGGTCACAGCCGCAATGACGCAGCTCGACGAACCCACCGCCCCGACCAAGCTCGGGCGCAAGCGCGACCACACCCGCGACCCCGAGATCCTGGACGCCGCCCTCGACGTGCTCGCCGAGACGGGCTACGACGGCATGACGATCGACATGGTGGCCGCCCGGGCGAAGGCGGGCAAGGCGACCGTCTACCGGCGCTGGTCGTCGAAGGCCGAACTCGTCGTCGACGCCGTGGCCTGCATGAAGCGCACCGACCTCGACGTGGATCACCTGCCCGACACCGGGACCCTGCGTGGAGACCTGGTCGCCATGATCAAGCCGCGCTCCATCGAGGACGCGGAGAAGAAGCTGCAGATCATGGCCGGCCTGGTGTCGATGATCTCGCGCGACCCCGGCCTGGCCGAGGCCGTGAACGCGGCGATCGTCGAGCCCAGGGTCTCGGTCAACAGGACCTTCCTGCGGCGCGCGATCGAGCGCGGGGAGATCGCGGCGGACTGCGACGTCGAGACGCTCGCACTGCTCAGTCCATCGATGGCCTCGTATCGGGTTCTCATCGAGCAGAAGCCCGTCGACCGCGAGTTCCTGCTCGCCCTCATCGACGGCGTCATCCTCCCGGCCGTCGGGCTGAAGGCTCCGTAGGAGCTCCCACCTCTCCCGCTCGCTGAGGCCTCCCCCGCTGGCAGAGGCACAGACGCGCAGCGGATGCGCCGAAGCCGAGGGGTGGGCGCGGCGTCCCACGCTTCGCGGCGCTCGCTTCGCTCCCGTCGCTCTGCGGGCGGGTGCCGGCGCTCGCGTCGCTCGCGTCGCTCTGCGGGCGGATGCGGTCGTGTCCGATCCCCGCCAGAGTGATCCGACGGGCCGCCATACGCTGGAATCATGACCTCGAACACCGCCCTGAAAGCCGCTGAACTCCGCCGCCTGCACGAAGCCCCCGAACTCCTGACCGTCGTCAACGTCTGGGACGTCGTGGGTGCCCGCGCTGTGGCAGCACTCCCCCAGACCCGCGCTCTGGCCACCGCCAGCCACTCCATCGCCGCCACCTTCGGCTACCCCGACGGCGAGGTCATCCCCCGCGACCTCATGCTCGACATGGTCGGTCGCATCGCGGCATCCGTCGACGTGCCCGTCACGGCAGACCTCGAAGCGGGCTACGGCGACGCCGGCGACACCATGCGCCGCGCGATCGACCTCGGCGTCGCGGGAGCCAACCTCGAAGACGAGCTGAAGCCGCTGACGGATGCCGCAGCAGCCGTCGCCGCAGCCGTGAAGGCCGGCGACGACGCCGGCGTGCCCTTCGCCCTCAACGCCCGCACCGATGCGTTCCTGCGCGGCGGCCACCGATCGCTCGACGAGAACATCGCCGACGCGATCGAGCGCGGCCGCGCCTACCTCGACGAGGGTGCCACCTGCGTCTTCGTTCCCGGCAACTTCGGCGAGGACGTCGTGCGCCAGCTCGTGGCCGGCCTCGGCGAGCGTCGCCTCAGCGTGATCGGACTGGGCGAGCTGCCCACCCCCGCACGGCTGGCCGAGCTCGGGGTCGCTCGCATCTCGTACGGCCCGTACACCCAGCGCGCCGTGCTCGGCGGGCTGCAGGACCTCGCCAGCACGCTCTACGACGGCGGCGTCCTGCCGACCGACCTGCGTCCGCTGAACTGAGGAAATCTCGGCTGCATCCGCCTGATTGCGGGCTTTTTGCGGCGTGGGCGGGGAAAATGCCCGCCCACGCCGATACGCTGAACCTGCAGTCGACGAAAGGCCCGCAATGCCCACGGGTGTGCCCATCGAATTCTCCGGCGTGACCAAGCGCTTCGGCGCGGTCACGGCTGTCGCCGATCTCTCCTTCACGGTCGAACCCGGCCGCGTCACCGGTTTCCTCGGCCCCAACGGTGCCGGCAAGACCACCAGCCTCCGGATGCTGCTCGGACTCGTGCGGCCCACGTCGGGCACGGCGACCTTCGGGGGCACCGCCTATCGCGACCTCGCGAATCCGCTCACCACGGTCGGTGCCGCCCTCGAGGCCGCGAGCTTCCACCCCGGCCGCACGGCCCACAACCACCTGCGCGTCTACGCTGCCGCTGCCGGTCTCCCCACGAGCCGCGTCGACGAGGTGCTTCGCCGCGTCGGCCTCGGCGAGTACGCCAAGCGGCGCGTCGGCGGCTACTCGCTCGGCATGCGCCAGCGCCTCGGCCTCGCCTACACGCTTCTGGGCGACCCCGGAGTGCTCGTGCTCGACGAGCCCATCAACGGCCTCGATCCCGAGGGCATCAAGTGGATCCGCCTGTTCCTCCGCGAGCTCGCCGCAGAAGGGCGCACGGTTCTCGTGAGCTCGCACCTGCTGAGCGAGGTGCAGCAGAGCGTCGACGAGGTCGTCATCATCGCCAAGGGCCGCCTCGTGCATCGCGGCACCCTCGCCACCCTCGACACCGAGGTGGCGCCGCACGTCGTGGTCGACTCCCCCGACCGCACCAGGCTGGGCGAGGTGCTCACGGCCGAGGGATTCGAGTTCAGCACCGGTCGCACCGGCCTGCTCGTGGCCGAGGGCGACCCGGGTCGCATCGGCCACCTCGCCTTCGTCAACGGCGTCGAGATCTCGATGCTGCAGCGCCAGAAGGCCGGTCTCGAGGAGTCCTTCCTCACCCTGGTCGACGGCGGCGAGGTCGTCGGCGGCTCGACCGAGACCACGCGGGTGACGGATGCCGCAGCCGACGCGACCGCAGAGCCGGCAGCATCCGTCGACGCGGCAGTATCCACCGAGCCGCCGGCCCCCGAGGCCCCTGCCGGTGAGAGTCCGGGCCGCCATGCCGATCACGACGGGGAGGACCAGCGATGACGGCCCTGTTCCGCTCCATCGGCTCCGAGTTCCTCAAGATCCTCACCACCCGCATCTGGTGGATCCTCGCCATCGTGATGGTCGTCTACGTCGGCGCGACAGCCGGCGGACTCGCCGCGCTGTTCGGCTGGCTCAGCCAGAACCCCGACCAGACCGGCGGCGGCGGGCGCGGCCTGCCGACCGGCGCCCAGCTGCAGCCTCTCGTCTACGGCTTCGCCACCACCGTCGGCTACGTCTTCCCGGTGCTGCTCGGCGCTCTGGCCACGACGGGCGAGTTCCGCCACGAGACCCTCACCCCCACCTTCCTCGCCACCCCCCGTCGCGGTCTCGTGCTGTTGGCCAAGGTCGTCGTCGCGATCATCGTCGGCGCCGTCTTCGGCCTCATCGCCTGGGCCACGACGCTCGCTGCGGGCGCGGCCGCGTTCAGCGGCTTCGGCATCGAGACCAACCTCGGCGATTCCGACACCTGGGCCCTGGCCGGCCGAGGCATCCTGGCGATGGCGCTCTGGGCAGCCATCGGCGTCGGCCTCGGCACCCTCGTGACCAGCCAGGTGGCCGCCATCGTCATCGTTCTGGCCTTCACCCAGTTCGTCGAGCCGCTGCTGCGCCTGGCCGCCAGCTTCATCGACGTCACTGCGAGCATCGCCCGCTTCCTTCCCGGCGCCGCCAGCGACGCCGTCGTGGGCGTGAGCTTCTACTCCCTGAGCGGCGGAGCCGCGACCGATCCCCTGGACTGGTGGAAGGGCGCCATCGTGCTGCTCGCTTACGCGGCCGTGCTGACGTTCGGCGGCTACTTCTCGAGCTGGCGGCGCGACGTCACCTAGGCGCGCACCCCGTCGGCGTCACGCCCGCCGCCCCCACGAGGACGAGGACCCATGACGAGCCCAGACGACTCCGCCCCGAACCCTCCGGCCGGCAGCAACCTCCCCCTGAGCGCCCCGTACTACGGTGCGCCCTTCCCCATCGCCTTCTCGCGATTCTGGTCGAAGTACGCGACCTTCAGCGGCAGCGCCAGCCGCAGCGAGTTCTGGTGGATGGCACTCGTGTTCCTCATCGTCAACCTCGCCCTGCAGGCCATCGCCGTGAGCTTCGGCAGCCCGGTCGATCCGACGGCGGACCCCGCCGGCCTCAACCCGCTGGTACCCCAGGCCACCGTCGGCTCCGTCATCGCCATCGTCCTCGGCACCCTGTGGGCCATCGTCGCCCTGGTGCCGTCGCTGGCCCTCATCTGGCGCCGGCTGCATGACGCCAACCTCAGTGGATTGTTCTGGCTCCTGGTCGCCATTCCGGTGGTCGGCGGCGTCATCGTGCTCGTGCTCCTCCTTCTTCCGCCCGACCCACGCGGCGTGCGCTTCGATCGCTAGGCTCGAACGATGGGCAGTGCAGAGCGGTTCCGGGCCATCGTCGTCGATCGGGAGACGGATGCCGCAGGCAAGCCCCGCCTCACCTCGACTCTGCGCGAGCTGAGCTCCACCGACCTGCGCACGGGCGATGCTGCTCCGGATGCCGCCGGCACGGTCGAACTCGCTGTGTCGTACTCGAGCCTCAACTACAAGGACGGCCTCGCCGTGGCGGGCAAGCCCGGCGTCACCCGCAACTACCCGATCGTGGCCGGCATCGACGTCGTCGGCACTGTCGTCGGAAGCACCGACGATCGCTGGGCAGCCGGAGATCGGGTGCTGCTGAACGGCGGCGGCCTCAGCGAAACCCGACACGGTGGTTACACGGAGAGAGCCGTGATCCCGGGGGCATCGCTGGTGCGGGTACCGGCTCCGCTGACCGACCGCCAGGCCGCGGCCATCGGCACCGCGGGCTTCACGGCCATGCTCTCCGTACTCGCGCTCGAGCGGCACGGAGTGAGTCCCGCCGATGGTCCCGTGCTCGTGACGGGCGCGTCGGGAGGCGTCGGCTCGGTGGCCATCTCACTGCTGGCACGGGCCGGCTTCGAGGTCACGGCCGTCACGGGCCGAGCGGCCGACAACGGCGAGTACCTCCGCTCCCTCGGGGCCGCCGAGCTGCTCGACCGCGACGAGCTGGCCGAAGCCGGCAAGCCCCTTCAGTCGCAGCGCTGGGCGGCGGCGATCGACTCGGTGGGCGGCGTTCCGCTCGCGAACATGCTGGCGCAGGTGCAGTACGGCGGAGTCGTGGCGGCGTGCGGGCTCGCGGCATCCGCAGACCTGCCAACGACGGTGATGCCGTTCATCCTGCGGGCGGTCAGCCTCGTGGGGATCAACTCGGTCGAGGCCCCTCTCCCCCTGCGCGAGCAGGCGTGGGCACGACTGGCCACAGACCTCGACCTCGGTCAGCTCGACGCCATGACGACGGAGATCGGGCTGGCCGACGTGTTCGCCGCGGCCGACGACATCCTGGCCGGGCGCACGCGCGGGCGCACTGTCGTCGCCATCGGCGGTCGCGACGGAGCGGGCGAGACGGAGAGCTGACGCCATGACCGCGATCCCGTCGATCAGCCCAGCCGAGGCCGTGAGGCTCCGGATGCTGCGGCTCGGCCTGTGGGATCCGCGGCCCGTCACTCCCGAGCAGGTCGTGAGCGGTCTCGTCGCGATGCAGGCGCAGGAGTTCCCGTACGCGCTGTGGTCGGTCGCCCAGCGCATCTCGCCGGCTGATCGCCCGAACGCGGCCGACATGGGCGTCGCCTACGACCTCGGCTCCATCCTGCGCACCCACGTCATGCGACCGACGTGGCACTTCCTCGCGCCGGGCGACGCCCGTTGGATGCTGACCCTCACCGCTCAACGCGTGCTCGGCGTCAGCCGCATCTACTTCGAACGCGCCGGCCTCGACGCTCCGACCCTGGTGAGGGTGACCGATGCCTTCGCCGCCGCCGTGGCCGACGGTCGGCACCGCACACGGGGGGAACTGCGGGCCGCCCTCAGCGCCATCGGCATCGCACTCGACGGCAACGGCTTCGTCTACGCGCTGATGTTCGCCGAACTGCAACGGGTGCTCATCAGCGGGGTCACCATCGGCAAGCAGCGCAGCTACGCCGCCTTCGACGAGCGCGTGCCGCCCACCTTCGTCGACGGAGCCACCTCCTACGACCACGAGAACGCCCTCGCTGCGCTGGCCTCCCGCTATGCCGCCACCCGGGGTCCGGTGTCCGTGAAGGACATGAGCGCATGGAGCGGACTCACCCAGGCCGATTGCCGCCGTGGCCTCGAGGTCGCACTCGAGCGAGCGCCGGGCTCGCTGGAGCGGATCGAGCTGGAAGGCGTCGAGTGCTGGATGACGCCGACGGATGCCGGTGCCGACGCCGCTGCATCCGTTCCGGCGTCACCGCGGGTCGACCTGCTGCACGGGTACGACGAGTACGTGATGAGCTACCTCGAGACCCGCGGAATCATCCAGCACCCCGACTTCAGCGCCCCGGGCACACCCGACTCGCTGCTCCACGCAGCCCTGCTCGACGGGCGGGTCGTGGCGACGTGGAAGCACACGCTGGCGCGGAGCTCGGCGTCGGTCGAACTGCGAGCGATCACGCCGCTGGCGGCGTCCGTTCGCCCCGAGATCGATAGGGCGGTGGCGGAGTACGGCCGATACCTCGGCGTGCCGACAGCGCTCAGCGCCTGACGGCGATCAGGTGCCGACGGCGCCGAAGAGCGCCAGGCCCGTACCGAACAGCAGCAGTGTGACGACGCCGCCGAGCACGAACAGGATGCCGCCCACGATGATGCCCGCGACCGCGAATCCGTTGGAGAAGCCGGCCTTCTTCGAGCGGTTGTACGCCACGATGCTGACGATCATTCCGATGATGTTCAGGAAGATCGCGAGCACCAGACCGACGATGCCGAGGACTCGGCCCGGATCCTCGGGTCCGTGCAGCGGCGGAAGCGGGTCGGCCTCGAAGCCCTCGAGGTGCTCGGGGTTGAATCCCGGAGACAGGGGGTCCTGTCCCGGCATCTCACTGAAACCGGTCATGATTTCCTCACATCCGTGACTGCCCGCGCGTCACGGTGCGCGCGGGATCGGTCGAGCCGATACCCCACGATACTGACTCAGCCCGTCACGGCATCCGATTCGGTGATCTTCAGCGAGCCGATGAGTTCCACGGCGTGGTTCGTGCTCACGACCACGCGGGCGAACTCGCCGCCGTCGATGTCGATGATCACCGAGGGACGCTTGTTCTTCACGACGATGAAGTCCTTGCCGCCGTGGAACTTCCAGGTGCCGACCGCGAGTGTCAGCGGCACGAATGCTCCGGGAGCACGGATGCCGCGGATCCAGATCCACGGGTCGTCGGTGATCGTGACGGAGCGGATGTCGTCCCGCGGGACCACGATGTCGTCACGGCGCAGCGACAGCACCTTCTCGGCCGACGTGAGATGGATCTCCAGCCGGTCCTGATGCACTCGCAATGACGCCATGCCTCCAGTCTGGCAAACGACCACGCGAATCGGGCTGTGGACACTTCACAAACGAATGATCCGATACCGCATCGAAAGCTACGGGTGGCTCTACGCTTCGGGCGGTCGCTGCGCTCGGCCCTCAGCGAGCGGAGGTCGGCACAGCCCGCTCGCAGAGGCCCGGACGCAGTCCGCGGCCGACGCGTAAGTCCTACGCTCGCGCCTCAGCCGCCGCCCTCGCCGCCGCCGGCAGCGCCTCGACGATGCGCGCGATCGCCGCATCGTCGTGCGCGGCCGTGACGAACCAGGCCTCGAACACCGACGGCGGCAGCGAGACGCCGCCGTCCTGCATCGCGTGGAAGAACGCGGGGTAGCGCCAGGCCTCCTGGGCGCGCACCTCGTCGTAGTTCCGCACCCCACCGGCCACGTTCTCGCCGAAGACGAAGCTGAACAGGTTGCCGGCTCGCTGCACGGCGTGGGCGACTCCGGCATCGGTCAGCGCCTCGGACACGGCGTTCGAGATCGTCAGCGCCGCAGAATCGAGGTGGGCGTAGACGGCGGCATCCGCGAGCCGCAGCGTGGTGAGACCGGCGGCGACGGCGACGGGGTTCCCCGAGAGCGTGCCGGCCTGGTACACGGGGCCGAGCGGCGCGAGGTGGTCCATGACGTCGGCGCGGCCGCCGAGCGCTGCCACCGGGAGGCCACCCCCGACGACCTTGCCGAAGGTGAAGAGGTCGGGGGCGTAGGGCGGATGTCCGGCGACGCCGGCGTTCTCAAGGCCCCAGTAGCCGGCGCGTCCGACGCGGAAGCCCGTGAGCACCTCGTCGAGGATCACGAGGGCGCCGTGGGCGTGGGCGATGTCGACGAGCGCGGCGTTGAAGCCGGCATCCGGAGCGACGACGCCCATGTTGGCTGCGGCGGCCTCGGTGATGACGGCGGCGATGCTGTCGCCATGCTCGGCGAAGACCGCGCGCACGGCGTCGAGGTCGTTGTAGGGCAGTACGAGGGTCTGCCCGGCCGTGGCGGCCGTCACGCCGGCCGATCCGGGGAGGGCGAGCGTCGCGACGCCGGATCCGGCCTCGGCGAGCAACCCGTCGGAGTGGCCGTGGTACAGCCCGGCGAACTTCACCAGCAGGTCGCGACCCGTGAAGCCGCGGGCGAGGCGGATGGCCGTCATCGTGGCCTCGGTGCCCGTAGAGAGCAGACGCACCTTGTCGACGGGAGCGACACGCTCCTCGATGAGCTCGGCGAGCTCCGTCTCGGCCGGAGTCGCGGCGCCGAAGCCGAGGCCGCGCGCTGCAGCCTCCTGAACGGCCGCGACGACCTGCGGTTGGGCGTGCCCGAGGATGGCCGGGCCCCAGCTCGCCACCATGTCGACGTACTCGCGGCCGTCGGCATCCGTCACGTAGGCGCCTCGAGCCGAGGTCAGGAACAGCGGGGATCCGCCCACCGAACGGAAGGCGCGCACCGGGGAGTTCACTCCGCCCGGGATGGCGGCCTGGGCACGCGCGAAGAGGTCGTCGTTGCGGGTCATGCCACCACTCCGTCGTTGAGCCAGCCGGCGAGTTCGGTCGCCCAGTACGTGAGCACGGTGTCTGCGCCGGCGCGACGGATGCCGACGACGCTCTCGTGCACGGCTCGCTGCCGGTCGATCCAGCCGTTCGCTGCTGCGGCCTCGATCATCGCGTACTCGCCGGAGACCTGGTAGGCCCAGACGGGAACGTCGGATGCCGCAGCCACGTCGGAGAGCACGTCGAGGTAGCTGCCGGCCGGCTTCACCATGACGATGTCGGCGCCCTCCTCGATGTCGATCATCGCCTCGCGCAGGCCCTCGCGGCGGTTGCCGGGGTCGAGCTGGTAGCTGCGGCGGTCACCCTGCAGGGTCGAGGCGACGGCCTCGCGGAACGGTCCGTAGTAGGCGGAGGCGTACTTGGCCGAGTAGGCGAGCACGGCGGTGTCGATGAACCCGGAGGTGTCGAGGGCCTCGCGCACGGCGGCGACCTGGCCGTCCATCATTCCCGAGAGGCCGAGCAGGGCCGAGCCCGATGCCGCCTGCACGAGAGCCATCTCGCGGTAGCGCTCGAGCGTGGCGTCGTTGTCGACGCGACCGATGGCATCCAGCACGCCACAGTGCCCGTGGTCGGTGAACTCGTCGAGGCAGAGGTCGGTCTGCACCACGAGGGCGTCGCCCACCTCGTCGGCCACGACGCGGGTGGCGAGGTTCAGGATGCCGTCCGGATCCGTGGCGCCGGAGCCGACGGCGTCGCGCACCTCGGGCACCCCGAACAGCATGACCCCGCCGATGCCAGCTGCCGCGGCCTCGTTCACCGCGCCGCGCACACTGTCGAGGGTGTGCTGCACGACGCCGGGCATGGAGCTGATGGCGACGGGTTCGTCGACTCCCTCGCGCACGAAGATGGGGAGGACGAGGTCGGACGGATGCAGACGCGTCTCTGAGACGGCGCGACGCAGCGCGGGGGTCGCCCGCAGTCGGCGCGGGCGCACGCGCGGGATGAAGGATTCGCTCACCGGTCAAGCCTACGTCCGTCGCGCTGGGCGTTCCCCTTCGACCTGCACGTTCCCGCTCGCCGAGGCAGCGACGCAGTCGCCGCCGAGGTGGCGGGAACCCGGCGGCACCCTCGGATTCGGGGGCGACTGCGTCGCTCCCTCCGCCAGCGGGCAGGTGTCTGAGGGCAGCTCGCTCAGACCAGCGAGTCCGCCTGGCGCACCAGGGCGTCGATGAGCGACTCCGCGGTGCGGTCATCCGCGACGGCGTCGACATCGAGGCCGTAGGCGCGCGCGTCGCGGGCGGTCTGCGGGCCGATGCAGACGACGAGGGTGCCCTGCGGAAGCGGGCCGAGCTGCAGCTGCACCTGTTCGGCGACGGATCCGCTCGTGATGAGAACGGCGTTGATGCGGCCGGAGGCGACGTCGGCGGTGACCTGCTCCGAGACGGGAACGCCGATCGTGCGATAGGCCACGACGGAGCGCACGTCGTGGCCGATGCGGCGGAGCCCCTCGCTGAGCAGGGGCTTGGCGATCTCGGAGCGGAGTGTCAACACCTTGAGCGGGAAGGCTCCGGCCGTGGCCTGGGTCCACTCCTCGAGCAGTCCGCGGGCCGAGTTGTCCTCGTGCGGCACGATGTCGACTCTGTATCCGGCAGCGGTGAGGGCGGCGGCGGTCGTCTCGCCCACGGCGGCGACGTGGGTCTCGGCGGGGATGACGGCCCGGTGCGAGGACAGCACGTCGACCGTCGTCGCGCTCGTGACGGTCAGCCAGTCGAAGGCACCGGCGGCGAGGTCGGCCAGTGCCGACGCCAACGTCTCAGCGTCGTCGGTGGGGGCGAAGTTGATGAGCGGGGCGATGACGGGTGCGGCGCCCTTGGCCCGCAGGTTGGCGGCGACGCTGTCTCCCCATGGGCCACCACGAGGAACGAGGACGCGCCAGCCGTCGAGCGGGCGCGGAGCCTTGGCCTGTCGATCGATCACTTAGGTGCCCTTCGTGCCCTGGAGCGGAGCGAGTTCGGCGGCACCGTTGCCGAGAAGTTCTGCGACGACTCTACCCGCCACATCAGTGGCTGACTCCGCCAGATGTGCTGCAGCATGGCTGTCGGGGGTCGCTGCGTGCGAACTTGTGATCTTCGCGCTGCCCTCGGGGCTGTACACCGTGGCCGTGAGGAACAGCATGTCGCTGTCGACGATGGCGGATGCAGCGATCGGGGCGGAGCATCCCGCTTCGAGTCCGGCGAGCACCAGACGCTCGGCGTCGACGGAGGCGCGCGTGGTCACGTGCTCGACGGAGCGCAGGCCTGCCTCGAGGTGGCGCTCGAGTCGTCCCTCGCGCACTTCGACGGCGAGCGCGCCCTGGCCAGGAGCCGTCGGCCAGTCGTTGATGTCGAGCAGATCGGTCACGGCGTCGAGCCTGCCGAGGCGTCCGAGACCCGCCGCAGCGAGGATCACGGCGTCGAGGTCGCCATCGGCGACCCGTCCGAGGCGGGTGTCGACGTTCCCGCGGATGTCGACCACCTCCAGATCGGGGCGAGCGGCGCGCAGCTGTGCCACGCGGCGAGGCGATCCCGTGCCCACGCGGGCCCCGGCGGGAAGGGTGGCGAGAGTGAGGCCGTCGCGCGCGCAGAGGGCGTCACGTGCATCGGCCCGCTTGGGGACGGCACCGATCCGCAGGCCGGGGTGGGGCGCCGTGGGCAGGTCCTTGAGCGAGTGCACGATGAGGTCGCACTCGTCGGCGAGCAGCGCCTCACGCAGTGCCGAGGCGAAGACGCCGGTTCCGCCGAGGGAGGCGAGCGAGTCCGTGGAGGTGTCGCCGTGCGTCGTGATCGTCACGATCTCGACCTCGGAGCCCGATGCCGCGGCGATCTTCGCCGCGACGGCCTTGGTCTGCGCCAGCGCGAGAGCACTTCCGCGGGTTCCGACCCGGATCACCGATGCCGAGGCACTCATGGTGCGATCCCGCCGAGTGCCGGCCTGAAGCCGAGCCGCACGTTCTCGCAGCACCCCGGGCGGCAGACGTCGTACCAGGGGCCGAGCTCGGTGAGGGCGGGACGCTCAGCCGTCGGAACGCCCTCGACGCGCTCCATCACGAGGTCGACGAGACCGGAGACGAAGGCCGGGTGGGTTCCGGGCGTCGGCACGCGCACGGCCCGCAGGCCGTGCTCCTCGGCCGACTCCAGCGCCTCGTTGTCGAGGTCCCAGAGCACCTCCATGTGGTCGCTCATGAAGCCGAGCGGCACGATCACGATGGCCTTTACGCCGCGTGCGGCCAGCAGGGCGATGGCGTCGTTGATGTCGGGTTCGAGCCACGGCTGCGTGGGCGGACCGCTGCGCGACTGGTAGACGAGCTGCCAGGTGATGGGAGACGTCACCGCCTCCCGCATGACGACCTCGGCCACGGCCTCGTGCTGCGCCGCGTAGGCTCCCCCGCCGCCGAAACCGCGGTCGGCCTCGGGGTCTGTACCCGTGACCGAGGAGGCGTCGAGCACTGCAGGGCCGGAGCGGAGCGCATCCGTCGTCGGAATCGAATGCGTGGCGAACAGCACCTCGATCTCGGATTCCGCGACTCCGGATGCCGTCAGCTCGACGACGGCGTCACGGACGCCTTCGATGAACGGCGTGACGAAGCCGGGGTGGTCGAAGAACTGGCGCACCTTGTCGATCTGGATGCTGTCTCCGAGGCCGGTGTCCTCGAGTGCGTCGGCGTAGTCCTCGCGGTACTGCCGGCAGCTGGAGTACGAGCTGTAGGCGCTCGTGGCGATGGCGATGAGCTTGCTGGCCCCGGCCTCGGCAGCCTCGCTGAGAGCGTCGTTCATGTAGGGCTCCCAGTTGCGGTTGCCCCAGAACACGGGAAGGTCGAGTCCACGGCTGGCGATCTCGGCCTCGAGAGCGGCCTTCAGCTGTCGGTTCTGCTCGTTGATCGGGCTGACGCCGTCGTAGTGGCGGTAGTGGTGCGCCACCTCCTCCAGCCTCTCGTCGGGGATGCCGCGACCGCTCGTGACGTTGCGCAGGAACGGGATGACCTCGTCCTGACCCTCGGGACCGCCGAAGCCGCTGAGCAGGATGCCGTCGTAGGCGACGGGCGTCTCGACGTGCTCGGCGCCGGACTGGGCGGCCGGCGTGGCGCCGGGAACGCGGGCGCCTATCGCGCAGGGTGCACTGGCAGCGGGGGCCGGCTTGTGCGGCGCGGTGCCGCCGATGTTGCGGGCGGCCATTACTGCAGCACCTCGACCAGCTCTGCCGTGCTGATGCGTCGGCCCGTGTAGAACGGGACCTCCTCGCGCACATGGCGTCGGGCATCCGTCGCCCTGAGATCGCGCATCATGTCGACCAGGTCGGTGAGCTCATCGGCCTCCATGGGCAGAAGCCACTCGTAGTCGCCGAGGGCGAACGACGAGACCGTGTTCGCGATGACGCCGCGGAAGCCGGCGCCCTTGCGTCCGTGCTCGGCGAGCATGCGGCCGCGCTCTGCATCGGGCAGCAGGTACCAGTCGAAACTGCGCACGAACGGGTACACCGTCATCCAGCTCTTCGGCTCGACGCCGCGGAGGAACCCGGGAACGTGCGACTTGTTGAACTCGGCGTCGCGGTGGACGCCCATCGCGTTCCAGGTGGGCAGGAGCGACTTGATCAGCCGCACCCGGCGGAGTTCGCGGTGGGCCCACTGCAGCGTATCGGCGTCGTCGGCGTGGGTCCAGATCATCAGGTCGGCATCAGCCCGAAGCCCGGAGACGTCGTAGAAGCCGCGGACGGTCACGCCCTCGGTCTCGAGCAGGCGCACCACGTCGTCGAGTTCGGCGACGACGCGCGGAACGTCATGCCCGTCGAAGTCGTCGGGGTTGGCCGGATCACGGCGGAACACAGCGAAGAGCGTGAAACCCGAAGGAGATGCCTCGGGGGTGCTCGACACCTCCGACGAGTTCGTTTCGGGCACGGCGTCGGCTGCCTCACCGGCAGCGAGGGAAGTCATGGGTCCAGTCTCTCTCGCTTTGCGATTCTTTCCAAAGCGGAGCGGATGCCGCCCGATTCCCGGGCGGCGGAGCGACCCCGATCAGTCACGGGTCACGAGCGTGACGATCCCCCAGACGGCTCCCCCGATGACGACGGCGACGCCGACGGCGACACCCGCGAGCGCCACGGGGTTCTCGGTGCGCAGACGACGCAGTTCTCGACCCCAGCGGTCGGTGCGCTCCCGCATCTTGCGGGGAACGTTGAGGCGGTCCTCGATGGCGTTCAGCGTGGAGGCCAGCTCTGTGCGGGCCCGCTTCACCTCGAGCCTCAGTTCGGGGCGCGACAGCTCGCTGAGCGGACGCGGCTCGAGAAGGCTCCTGGTGCTCAGATCAGTGGTTGTCATACGGTCCGACCCCCTTCACTACATCGACGTCGGTCTGGATGTGCTCCTTGATCGTCGCTTCGGGCGCCTTCGTCGCGCGCTTGTAGCTCGCGATCCCGATGAGCACGAGGACCACGATGATGACGAGCAGGATGCCCGCGACGATCAGCGCGGCCAACCAGGCGGGAACGATCAGGGCGAACGCGAAGATCGCGGCCTCGATGAGCACGGCGAACAACCAGAACAGGAAGAACAGGGCCACCAGGAAGAGCCCGGCGGCGACACCGACGCTCTTGCCCCTGGCCGTCACTTCCGCCTTGAACGAGGCGATCTCGGCCTGGATCAGATCGCGGATCAGAGTGGGGAGTTCGCTGAGGAGCTCGACCAACGACTGCTTCTTGAGTTTGGGTTCAGGCACTGCGCACCACCTCTATTCGGATTCGGACGAGCTGGGCTTCTTCCGGGCCTGGCCCGACGGAGCCTTCGCTGCTGCGGGCTTGCGCGGAGCCGGCTTCGTGGCGGCCGGCTGGTCGACGGGCTCTGCCACCGTGTACGACTCGGTGTGGTGAACGGATGCCGCAGGCGCCGTGGCGGCCGAACTCGCTGCCGGACGTGCCGGGGTGGAGTACGACCGGGTGGGAGCGGGCTTCGCCTTCGAGTTCGTCGCCGCAGAGATCAGCTTCTTGACGCCGTCGAGCACCGAGTCGGAGACATCTCCGACACGGGCGAGGGCGAAGTCCTTGGCGGTGTCGACTCCGCTCTGCACGGCCGGCGTGTTCCACACGCTCTCCGCTGCCGACTTGATCTGCTCGTAGCGCTGGCGGCCGGCACGTGCTCCCAGCACGTAGCCGACGGCGATTCCCGTCACGAAGAGGAGTTTGCCCCGCATGCCGTACCTCAATCCCGGATCGTTGGCGATTGGTCCAGCGTATAGCCCGCCTCGGGCGGTGACGAGGGGATTGACAACATTGCACCCCGGTCGCAGTGCGATCGGATGACGCTCATATTCCGGGTTCGGTATGCAGCGCGGTGCGGCGTAGGTGTCGCGCGGACTCCCGGGCATCCGGGATCACGGAGGCCAGTCCGGTGCCGGCCACCCACGATCCGACGACGGCGATGGTCTCGTCGGCGTCGAGGGTGTCGCGCACCTGCTGCACGCGCGCGCGCTGGCCGATCGCGGCGTGGGAGACGGCATCCGTCCACACCACCCGAGCCGATTCGACGAGGTGGGCGCGGGTGAGTGCGACTCCGAGGATGGCGGAGGCGTCGTCGAGGGCGAGGTCTTCCAACTCCTCGGTGCTCAGGTGCGTCGTCGGCAGCGGCTGCCCGACGCGACCGTAGGAGAGGCGCACCACGTTGCGTCCGTCCGCCGCGGCGTGGGCGCGCTCGGCCAGCCACGCCCACTTGGCCGAGGCGTGGGTGAGGGCCTTCGCCGTCACGCCGGGGGTATCCGAGGCGACGAGCACGCCGGTTCCCCGGGGTGCGTCGTCGAGGTCCGGGGCGTCGAGCACCAGGGTGACGATCTCGACGGATGCCGCGGCCGGCCAACCGAGGTCGGCCAGGTGCGCCCAGTCCTCGCGAGCGGCGGCGAGGAGGGGCACAGCCACGCCGGCCGGCGCAGCGACCACGACCCGGCGGGCGCGCAGGTCGAGGCTCACGGAGGGTGCTTCGGTGCCGGTCGACGCCGGGTCTGCCGCAGACGCTGCGGCCGCTGCGGTCGGCGCTGCGGACGCCGTCACGGCCCAGCCCGGCTCGTTATTCACCTCGGTGGGCGCGAGTCCGTCGACGCTCACGCCCGTTCGGATCTCCCCGCCGAAGTGGCGGATGTCGGCGACCAGCGCCTCGACGAGACGCGACATCCCGCCACGAATGCCCTGAACAGCCGACCCCGCGGTCGCCGACGAGCGCAGCTCGGCGACGGCGCCCGACAGCGAGCCCATGCGGGTCATGGCGGCGTTCAGACCGGGAGCCACCAGCGCGACGTCGAGGTCGTCGGCGTCCACGGAGTAGACGCCTGTCGACAGCGGCGACACGAGGCGATCGAGCACCTTGCTTCCCATGCGCTTGCGCACCAGCGGGCCCAGGCGCTGGGCGGGCCCGATCATCAGGATCGGCATGACGCGGTCGAGGTAGGCGCGCCACGCCCCTGCGGTTCCGATGACCGCGCGCACGTCGTCGGCGAGCGGCGACGCGGGAATGCCGAGCAGCGAGGTCTTCGGCGAGCGCACGGTCATGGCGCCGCCGCCCGTGAGCGCAGGCAGGTGCAGCCACGAGCCTGCGGGGTTCGGACCGACGATCTGGTCGTCGATGCCGAGCTCGGCGAGCAGGGCCGCCACGGAACCCGTGCGGGTGGCGAAGCTCTCGGCGCCGACGTCGACGGTGAGACCGGCCACGTCCTGGGCGCGCACGCAGCCGCCGACGGCGTCCGCGGCCTCGAGCACCAGGGTGCGCAGGCCCACGTGCACGGCCTCGCGCGCGGCGACCAGGCCGGCGACGCCGCCACCGATGACGAGCACGTCGTACGGAGCGGCATCCGGGGCGGCATCCGTCCCGGCGGGATCCGTCACGGAGCGGGGAGTGGCGTCGCGGCCGGCGTCGGTCATGATCCCAGCGAGTGCACGAGTTCGACCACGCGGGTGAGCACGTCGGGGTCGGTGTCGGGCGAGACGCCGTGGCCGAGGTTCACGACGTGGGCCGGAGCGCTCTGACCGCGCGACACGACGTCGCGCACGTGGGCCTCGAGCACGGGCCAAGGTGCGTAGAGCAGGGCGGGGTCGATGTTGCCCTGCAGCGGGACGGCGCCTCCGAGCCGGCGGTTGGCCTCGTCGAGCGGCACCCTGTAGTCCACGCCGACGACGTCGGCCCCGACGTCCCGCATGGCGGCGAGCAGCTCGCCGGTCCCGACGCCGAAGTGCACGATCGGCACGGTGCGACGCTCGACCGACGGGTCGGCGCCCTCATCGTGCGGTCGAACCGAGTAGCTCATCCCGTGCACGTGCTTCAGGGCGCGGGCGGATGCCGGAGCCACGTGCTTCTCGTAGTCGGCCAGCGACAGCGCGCCGGCCCACGAGTCGAACAGCTGGGCCGCGCTGGCACCGGCCAGCACCTGCGCCCGCAGGAATCGGCCCGTGACGTCGGCGGTCCACTCCATGAGAGCACTCCAGGACGCGGGGTCGGCGTGCATGAGGGTGCGGGCGGCGAGGTGGTCCTTCGACGGACCGCCCTCGACGAGGTAGGCCGCGAGGGTGAACGGGGCGCCGGCGAAGCCGATCAACGGAATGGAGCTGTTGCCGTCGCCGAGGGTGGAGAGGCCCGCGACGGTGAGCTTAACGGCCTCGGTGATGGGGGCGATCACGTCGTCGAGGCTTGCGGGATCGATCGACGTGAGGGCCGCGACCTGCGCCGACGTGCGCACGGCCTCGCCCATGACGGGCCCACGACCCGGCACGATCTCGACGTCGACGCCCACGAGCTTCAGGGGAACGACGATGTCGCTGAAGAAGATGCCGGCGTCGACCTTGTGGCGACGCACGGGCTGCAGGGTGATCTCGCTCGCGAGAGCCGGGTCGAGGCAGGCGTCGAGCATCTTAGTGCCTACGCGCAGCTCGCGGTACTCGGGAAGCGAACGACCGGCCTGGCGCATGAACCAGACCGGAGGAATGTCCTGTCGCACGCCCTGATAGGCACGCACCAGTCGCGACTCGGTCGTGCGGCCACTGGACAGGGGGTGCTGCGACGGAAGACTCACGTGCTCCATTGTCTCCCATGGCACCTGAGTACGAAGCTGGAGCAATGCGCACAGCCATGGTGACGACCCCGGTGCTCGAGATCGCCTACGAAGAGGCCGGAAACCCGGACGGTCCGCCCGTCGTCCTGTTGCACGGGTTCCCCTATGACGTCCGTGCCTACGACGGTGTCGCGGCGCGCCTGGCCGAGGCCGGGGCGCGCGTGGTCGTCCCGTGGCTGCGCGGCTTCGGGCGCACCCGTTTCCGCTCGGAGGAGACCCTGCGCTCAGGGCAGCAGGGAGCCCTGGCTGCCGACCTGCTCGACCTGCTCGACGCCCTGGGCATCGAGCGGACCGTCGTTGCCGGTTACGACTGGGGTGGTCGAGCGGCGTGCATCGTCGCCGCTCTGCACCCCGAGCGAGTCGCCGGGCTGGTCACAGTCGGCGGCTACAACGTGCAGGACCTGGCGAAGGGGGCGGAAGCGGGGCCGCACGAGTTCGAGCCGAGCTACTGGTACAAGTTCTTCCTGCATTCCGAATGGGGGCGAAGCGGACTCGAGCGCAACCGGGAGGCGTTCTGCCTGCGGTTGTGGGAGCTGTGGTCACCCACATGGACCGAGGCATCCGCCGCGTTCTCCGCCAGTGCGTCGAGCTTGGCGAACCCCGATTTCGTCGACGTGGTCGTGCACTCCTATCGCCATCGCTCCGGGCTGGTTGCGGGCGACCCGCGCTACGACGACATCGAGGGGCGCATTGCGCGGATGCCGCAGATCAGCGTGCCGACGGTGTCGCTCGACAGCGGCGCCGACGGTGTGGCCGGCGACGACGACTCCCGCATCGACCTGCCGCACTTCACCGGCTCGTTCGACCGCATCCTGCTGCCCGGAATCGGGCACAACGTGCCACAGGAGGCGCCGGACGCTTTCGCGGATGCCGTGCTCAGGCTGCGCTGAGGAGGGGCGCAGCCGCACCCCGAACGGGGCCGCGCCGTGGGCGCGACCCCGTCGTGCGCACCGCCCCTACGCGGGTTGCAGTGGAGACGGCAACGACGCCCGATCCGTGCGTGGGCAGCGGATGCGCGTCGAATCGTCGGTGGGCATCCCGGCGAGCCGGGCTGCTTGGGGTCATCCTAAGCACGCGAAGCACGCGCACGCATGTCCCCATCCGCGTGACGTGACGATCCGTTCCGCTGCCGAGCGGGGTCAGGGGCAGCCCCGCAGGAAGCACGCTCTCGAGCGATTACACTCGAACCCGTGCTCATCTGTCTCTCCGCGAGTCACAAGAACTCGAGCTTCGACCTGCTCGAGCGATTGAGCGTCGATGCCGAACAACTCGGACGCCGCATCGTCGGCTCACATGACTCCCTCGGCGGTGCCGTCGTCGTCGCGACGTGCAACCGCTTCGAGGCGTACCTCGACCTCGACGAGCCCGAGGGAACCTCCCCCCTCGCGGCTGTCTCCGCGACCCTCGAGGCCGTCGCTGCAGAGAGCGGCGTGAGCAGCGAGACCCTCCGCGAATCACTCGCGCTCACCCACGGGAACAGCGTCGCCGAGCACCTGTTCGCCGTCTCGGCCGGACTCGAGTCCGTCGTCGTCGGCGAGGGCGAGATCGCCGGCCAGGTTCGCCGCTCCCTCGAGCGTGCGCGCACCGTCGGCACCACGACCCCCGAGCTCGAGCGCCTCTTCCAGCGCGCTTCGCAGACGTCGCGCGGCATCAAGAACCGCACGGGCATCGGATCCGCCGGCCGCTCGCTCGTGCGCCTCGCCCTCGACCTCGCCGAGAGCCGCATCCCCGACTGGTCGACCCAGAAGGTGCTGCTCATCGGCACCGGCCGCTATGCCGGCGCCTCGCTCGCCAACCTCCGCGAGCGTGGGGTCACCGACGTGCAGGTGTACTCGCCGTCGGGCCGCGGCCGCAAGTTCGCAGCCAACCACGACCTGCCGGCCATCTCGGTGGCCGACTACCCCGCGGCTGCGGCATCCGCCGACGTGATCGTGGCCTGCTCCGCCGTCGAGGCGTTCGTGCTCACGGCCGATGACGTGCGCACGGGCCGCGACGCCGTGCAGATGCTCGGCCGCGCCGTCGACTCCCCCGCCCGCCAGCTCGTGATCGACCTGGGCCTTCCGCGCAACATCGACCCGGCCGTCGGCGAGATCGACGGCATCTCGCTGCTCGACCTCGAGACCATCCGCCTGCACGCCCCGCTCGACGAACTGACGGCGACCGACGAGGCCCGCGCCATCGTCGGCAAGGCGGCCCGTAAGTTCGGAAAGGTGAGCGAGGAGATCAACCTCGCTCCCGCCGTCGTGGCGCTGCGCACGCACGTGCTCGGCATCGTCGAGGACGAGATCGCCCGTGCCCGCGCGCGCGGCGATGACTCCGCGGCCACGGAGCAGGCGCTGCGCCACCTCGCGGGCGTGCTGCTGCACACCCCGATGGTGCGCTCGCGCGAGTACGTGGCGCGGGGCGAGCAGCGCACTTGGATCGACGGGGTCGAGGCGATCTTCGGTGTCGTTCCCGAGGTCGCGACTGCCGCATCCGTCACCGCGGTCGACGACTCGGCTGACGACGAGGATTCCGGATTCGGCCTCTCGGCCTCCTGATGGCGTCGCCGGCCCCAGCGCTGAAGCTGCCCTTCGACGTCGCCGCCTACGACGGCGCCCCCATCGTCACCGAGCGGCTCGTGCTGCGTCCCCTCGGCGACTCCGATGTCGCCGACGTCTGGGAGTACCAGCGCCTCGACGAGGTGCTGCGCTTCATCCCGTGGCCCCGCCGCACCGCGGAGGAGGGCGCTGAGCACACCCGCAAGCGCGCAGGCATGCGCACGATCTCGGCCGATGGCGACGCCGTCTTCTTCGCCTGCGTGCTCCCCAGCGAGCCGTCGCTGTTCGGTGACGGTGATGGCCGCGTCATCGGCGACGTCATGCTGCGGCTCTCGGATGCCGGAAACGCCGACGTCGAGATCGGCTGGGTGTTCCACCCCGACTATGCCGGGCGCGGCTTCGCCACCGAGGCGTCGGCGGCCGTCCTCGCGCTGGCCTTCACGGCGCTCGACGCGCACCGCGTCCACGCCCAGCTCGACCCCCGCAACACCGCGTCGGCCGCCCTGTGCGAGCGACTCGGGATGCGGCACGAGGGCACCACGCGCGAGACCTTCTACGACAAGGGCGAGTGGTCGGACTCGGCGTTCTACGGGATCCTGCGCTCGGAGTTCGACGCGCGCTGAGGCGCCACTCGTCCGCTCGCGCTGCGCCGTTCTCGCGTGATCGCGCGACCGGCGCTGCAGTTTCGGCTGTTCTGCTCGCCGGATTCCAGCCGGAAGTGCACCGCCGGTCGCGCCAGGCGAGGCGCGCGGGCGAGCTACGCGCCCTTGAGCCGCTCGGCCAGGAAGGCGTGGAGGCCGGCGAGCGGCACGCGCTCCTGCTGCATGGTGTCGCGGTCGCGCACGGTGACTGCCTGGTCCTCGAGCGAGTCGAAGTCGACCGTGACGCAGAACGGCGTGCCGATCTCGTCCTGACGGCGGTAGCGGCGACCGATGGCACCGGCATCGTCGAAGTCGACGTTCCAGCTCTGTCGCAGTTCGGCCGCGAGCGAGCGGGCCATCGGCGAGAGCGCCTCGTTGCGGGACAGCGGCAGGATGGCGGCCTTGACGGGCGCCAGGCGCGGGTCGAGCTTCAGGACCGTGCGCTTGTCGACGCCGCCCTTCGCGTTCGGCACCTCCTCCTCGTGGTACGCGTCGACGAGGAACGCCATCAGCGAGCGCGTGAGGCCGGCGGCAGGCTCGATCACATAGGGGATCCAGCGCTCGTTCTTGGTCTGGTCGAAGAACGAGAGGTCCTTGCCGGACGCCTCGGAGTGGGTGCGCAGGTCGAAGTCGGTGCGGTTCGCGATGCCCTCGAGCTCGCCGAACTCGCTGCCGGTGAAGCCGAAGCGGTACTCGATGTCGACGGTGCGCTTCGAGTAGTGGCTGAGCTTCTCCTTGGGGTGCTCGTAGAAGCGCAGGTTCTCGGGAGAGATGCCGAGCCCGGTGTACCAGCTCATGCGCTGCTCCATCCAGTACTCCTGCCACTGCTCATCGGTGCCGGGCTCCACGAAGAACTCCATCTCCATCTGCTCGAACTCGCGGGTACGGAAGATAAAGTTTCCGGGGGTGATCTCGTTGCGGAAGCTCTTGCCGATCTGGCCGATGCCGAACGGCGGCTTCTGGCGTGATGCCTGCAGCACGTTGGCGAAGTTCACGAAGATGCCCTGCGCGGTCTCGGGGCGCAGGTAGTGCAGGCCGGACTCGTCGTCGACGGGGCCCAGGTACGTCTTCAACAGGCCCGAGAAGGCGCGCGGCTCGGTCCACGTGTGACGGTTGCCGCAGTTGGGGCAGGCGATGTCGTCGAGGCCGTTCTCGGGAGCGCGGCCCTTCTTCTCCTCGTACTCCTCCTCGAGGTGATCGGCCCGGAAGCGCTTGTGGCAGTGCTGGCACTCGACGAGCGGGTCGCTGAAGACCTCGACGTGTCCGGATGCCTCCCAGACCTGCTTCGGCAGGATGACGCTGGAGTCCAGGCCCACGACGTCGTCGCGGCTCTGCACCATGTAGCGCCACCACTGCTTCTTGATGTTCTCCTTGAGCTCGGTGCCGAGGGGCCCGTAGTCCCACGCGGATCGCGACCCTCCGTAGATCTCGCCGGCCTGGAAGACGAACCCGCGATGGCGGGCGAGGGCGATGACGGCGTCGAGACGGCTGGGTGCGGCCATGGTGGCTCCAATGGGGCGATGGGGGCGAGCGGGAACCGCGCGATCTCGAGGCGAAGCTCGTAGGCGCGGTCCCTCCAGTTTAGGGAGTGATCCTGAACCACGGGTGCGTGCCCGTGGCGGCGCGATGGCGATGTGGCCGCGTCTCCCGCAGGTCACCGGCACGCGAGCGGCGAGGTGAGCCGCCGACTCGGAACGCCTCGTCCTACGCTCGAACCATGACCGCTCGCATCTCGAATGTCACCTTCCACGCCGCTGACCCCGGAGCTCTCGCCCGGTTCTGGAGCGGCGCCATGGGCTACCCGGAACGCGTCGGATGGCCGGCCGAAGAGGTCGCCGAGCTGAAGGAGGCCGGGTTGTCCGATGACGACATCGCCGCGCGAGCCGAGGCGTGGGACGGCGATCCGACTCACCAGCGCTTCTACTTCACCCGCTACGACCACCAGCGGCGGCAGCGGAACCGCATGCACATCGACATCACCCCGTTCGACGACAGGCGAGCCACCCGCGAGGAGCTGGAGGTCGAACGCGATCGGCTCGTCGCTCTGGGCGCATCCGTCGAGAAGACCCTGACCGGATCGTGGGGACCGTACGAGGAGTTCGCGATCATGATGCGCGACCCCGAGGGGAACGAGTTCTGCCTGCAGTGACGCGAACCGGGGTTCGGCCGGCGTCACCTCCCCGCGCTTCGCGCGCCTTGTAAGCCCGCGAACGACGCCCATACAGTGAGAGGGCGCGACCGCCCCGGTCGCACTGACCGCTCGCGAAGGTGGGTCGCGTGGACTGGCTGCTCGACGTCGACATCGTGGGCGGTGCCGCGTTCTGGGCGCCGTGCCTGCTGTCGGCGGCGGCGCTGCTCGTCCTGCTGGTACGACGCCCGACCCGACGGTGGGTCATCGCGGCGGCATCCGCTCTGCTGATCGGAGTGCTTCTCGGGCTCATCGGTCTCTGGCTCGCCGTCGACGTGCTCGGCGCCTTCGGCGGCCCGGTCGACACCGCCACCTGGGTGTGGGTTCCCGTGTGCACCGGCGGCATCGCGCTGGCTCTCGTCACCATCGCCAGGCCCCCGCTCTGGCGCCGCGTCGTCGCCGTCGTCGCCATCCCGCTCTTCATCCTGACGGCGGGCCTCATCATCAACGCCGCCTACGGCATCACGACCACCGTCGGCGCCGTGCTGTTCGTGAACACCACCCCGGGCATCGCCGTGATCCCGCCGACGGATGCCGCAGCCGACGATCCGGCAGAACCCGTCGTCGACACCTGGACCCCACCGGCCGACCTCCCCCAGCACGGCCGCTACGGTGTGATCGACCCGCCGATCCCGAACGATGCGTCGGGCTTCGACGCCCGCGGAGCCCAGGTCTACTACCCGCCGGCCGCCCTCGTCGCTGACGCGCCCCGCCTGCCCGTCGTGATCATGATGATGGGCCAGCCGGGGAGCCCGGATGCCGCCATCATCGCCTCGGTGCTCGACGGCTTCGCTGCGCAGCACGACGGGCTCGCCCCGATCGCCGTCGTCATCGACCAGCTCGGCACCCCGTTCGCCGACCCGTTGTGCCTCGATTCGAACCGGGGCCAGGCCGAGAGCTACATCATGGATGACGTCGTTCCGTGGGTGCGCGACACCCTGCGCGTGCTGCGCGAGCGCACGGACTGGGTCGTGGCCGGCTACTCCAACGGCGGCCAGTGCGCGACCTACCTGGGCTCGAAGTACCCCGAGACCTTCGGCAGCATCCTCGCGGTCTCGCCCGAGGAGTTCGCCGGCGAAAGCGACAGGGCCGGCGTGCTCGATGAGGTGTTCGGCGGCGATCAGGCCGCCTACGACGCCGTCAAGGCCACGACGATCATGGGCGAGGGCGACTACCCCGACACGAGAGCCATCTTCACGGTCGGGGCGGAGGACCCCGGCTACGTCGATGACACGAAGCGGCTCGCGCGAGCGGCATCCGGAGCCGGCATGGACGCGACCTTCATCAGCATTCCGAATGCCGATCACGGGCGCAGCGGCATCGTCGGCGGGTTGACCGCCGGATTCGATCTGCTGGCCACCAGACTCGGCTTGGCCGCCGCGAGAGGATGACCACCCATGACTGAGACCAGACCCGCGGATGCCGCAGCCGGCGCCCCGCCGATCGGGCGCCTTCCCGCCGCCGGCCGTCTGGCGCGCCGCTACTTCACCCGCGTCCCCGTCAGCATCGCCTTCGCCGTGCTGCTGATCGCCACCGCGATCATCACCGGCACCATCGCCGGCCACCCGTCGAAGGCGACCCTGGCTGCGTGGGCGGCCGGAGTGACGACGACGATCGAGCAGGCGCACTGGTGGACGCCGGTGACGGCGCTGTTCATCCCGTGGGACCCGTTCCAGCTGGTGGCCGGCGTCATCGCATCGGTGACGCTGCTCGGCATCTCGGAGCGCCTGATGGGCAGCCGGCGCGTCGTGCTCGCCTTCCTCGTGACCGGAACCCTGGGCGTGAGCCTCGGCGTGCTGCTGCAGTGGGCCGGCAGCCTCGCCGGCGAATGGTGGGCGCTCGGAACCTCCATCGACCTCACCCTCGACCCGCTCACGGGCATCACCGGCGCCCTGTTCACGGCGAGCGCCTTCGCCGGGGTGTTCTGGCGTCGCCGCATCCGGGTCGTCGGCTTCGCGTTCATCCTGGTGTTCGTGCTCTACGACGGCGACTCGTCGAACGTCTACAGGCTGAATGCCGCCGTGCTCGGCCTGTTCCTCGGAGCCCTGCTCACGCGCGACGCCACGACGTTGCGCGCCCGACGCAGTTCGAAGGGCGAGGCACGCACCCTCATCGCCACGGTCGTGGCGGTCACGGCCATCGGTCCGATCGTCGGAATCCTGAACCCGAACGGCCTCACGCCCTTCACCCTGCTGTCGATGCTGTTCGACCAACGTGCTCCAGTCACGCAGTCGCAGCTCTCAGCCTGCACGGCGACCGCCGCGACCACGACCGACATCACCGCGGCCTGCAAGGACGCCTTCATCGATGCCGGCGCCAGCGGTCCCGGCCCATTCCTGCTCACGTTCGTGCCTCTCGCGCTGCTCCTCGTCGCGGCCTGGGGGCTCCGCCGTGGCCGCCGCTTCGCGCTCTGGCTGGCCATCACCGTGAACGTCGTACTGGTGCTCATGGCCTACTTCTCGTTCGACATCGTCTCGAGCCTGCAGGATGCCGAGGCCGCCGGGTTCGCGGGCTGGGATCTGGGGGAGCTCATCGTGTGGGCTGCCGCCGCCCTCCTGCTGCCGATCGGCATCCTCGTGGTGCTGTGGCGTTCCCGCCACCTGTTCACGGTGAGGGCGTCGGATGCGGCCTACGTGAAGTTCACGCTCTGGACGCTGCTCGCCCTCGCCGTGCTCGCGACCGTGTACTTCGTGCTCGGACTCGTCGGGCTGGCGAGCTACCAGCCGGCGGCATCCGTTCTCGACCTCGGCATCGACACTGTCAAGCGCTTCCTGCCGACCCAGTTCGTGGCCAGCATCGACCCCGTCGTGGTGCCGCGCAGCGACATCGCCTACGTGCCGTACCAGGTGGTCGGGGTGCTGTTCTGGATCGTGTTCATCGGCGGATGCATCCTGCTCATGCGGGACACCGAGACGCGCAACCGGGCGACCGACCACGCGAAGCTGCGCGCCCTGTTGCACAGCGGTGGCGGCGGCAGCCTCAGCTTCATGGCCACCTGGCCCGGCAACACCTACTGGTTCACCCCGGCGGGCACCGGCGCCGTCGCGTACAGGGTGATCAACGACGTGGCCATCACCCTGGCCGATCCGATCAGCCTGCCCGAGCACGACGAGGAGACCATCGACGGCTTCGTGGCGTTCTGCGACGAGAACGGGTGGACGCCGGTGTTCTACTCGGTGCATCCACGCGTCATGCCGCTCTTCGAGGCTCGCGGGTGGCAGAGCATGCCCGTCGGCGAGGAGACGATCCTCGACCCATCACGCTTCGAGCTGGCGGGGAAGCCGTGGCAGAAGGTACGGCAGGCACTCAACCGCGGGGTGAAGGAGGGTATGACGGCGGTCTGGACGTCGTGGGACGAGCTGCCCTTCCCCTTCAGTGCGCAGATCAACGCCATCTCGGAGGCGTGGGTGTCGGAGAAGAGCCTGCCCGAGATGGGCTTCACCCTCGGCGGTGTCGAGGAGCTGCGCGATCGCGACGTGAAGCTCATGCTCGCCATCGACACCGAGGAGCGCGTGCAGGCCGTGACGAGCTGGATGCCGACCTACCGCGATGGGGTGCCGATCGGCTGGACGCTCGACTTCATGCGCCGCGCCGACGGCAGCATGAACGGAACCATGGAGTTCCTCATCGCCTCGGCCGCGCTGCACATGAAGGAGCAGGGCGCGACGCTGCTGAGCCTTTCGGGCGCGCCGCTGGCGACCAAGCCGCTGGCCCCCGGCGAGACTCCGCCGGCCCCGACGGCGATGACACGGATGCTCGATCTGCTCGCCCGCACCCTGGAACCGGCCTACGGCTTCTCGACGCTGTTCCGGTTCAAGTCGAAGTTCAACCCGCGCTACGAGACCATCTCGATGGTCTACCCCGATCCCCTGGCGCTGCCGGCGATCGGCGTGGCGATCGGTCGGGCCTACGTGCCGAACGTCTCGCCGAAGGAGGCCGTGGCCCTGGTGCGCACGCTGGCGGGGTAGGGGCGCCTCCCGCTCCGCCTCCGCTGATCCCGCTCGCTGAGGTCCGAGCGAAGCGACCGCCCGAAGCGGGGCCGGCGCGCCCGTGCGCTACTCCATGGCCGCCCGCACCCTCGCCACCGCATCCTGCAGCACGGGATCGACGACGGATGCCGCATCCTGCGCCGAACGCAGGCGCCGCTCCACCCGATCGCGATCGACGTCCCTCGCGCCGGACTTCAGCTCGCGCAGCGGCGCCAGCACCGCCCCACGGCGCACCCACACGTCGGGATCGCGCGCCCAGCGATCGAGCACGAGCTCGGCGCGCGCTCGGCCACGCCGGTCGAGGGCCCGCAGCATGGGTCCGACCACGTCGACGGCGAGCAGGTCGACGAGCTCCGGCATCCGGCCCTCCCGCACGAATCCCTCGATGCGAGTGAGGTCGGTGCCGATGAGTTCGGCCGCATGCGACTGCAGCAGCACCACCGCGGCGAGGCGGCGTTCGAAGACCGGGCGCCGCCAGAGTTCCGAGCTGAGCGCTGTGACCTCGTCGTGGCTCAGCCCCGGGTAGCGACGACCGGCGTCGCGCACGGTTCCGCGCACGATGCCGACGGATGCACCGTAGAAGTCGAGGTCGCTGCCGAGGCGTTCGCGCTCGGCATCAGCCCGATAGGGCGAGGCCTCGAGTCGCAGGGCGGCGTCGATCCAGTCGGCGATCTCGGGCACCGAGGCGATCACGGGAGCACTCGCTCGGTCACGGGAGCACTGTCGCGTTCATGGAAGCACTGTCGTGCTCAGTGCACGTACTCCAGCAGGTCGAGCCCGACCTGGCGCATGCCGTCGAGCACCGCGAGACGCGCCTGGAGGTTGGTGTCTGCGAAATACATCGACACGGCGTAGGTGACGGCGGTGCGGGGGCCGCGGAGCACGCCCACCTCGGCGCGCACGCCGCCGTCGGCGCCGGTCTTGTTGACCAGCAGGATTCCGTGATCCGCTCCTCTGTGCGCGAGAGGGTCGAGGCCGAAGGCGCTGGCGACGAGCGAGAGGTCGGCGTTGAGCGAGAGCCAGCCGATGACGCGCTGCGACACCTCCTTCGACACGATCTCGCCACGCGCGAGCGACGCGAACAGCCAGGTGAGCTCGCTCGCCGCACCGATGCTCAACTGGGGAGCGTCGTCGGGTCCGCGGTGGTCGCGCACCAGGTCGAGCAGGGCCGTGCGCTTGAGGCCGAGGGCCTCGGTGCGCGCCCGCACCGATTCGAGGCCGACGGTGCGGATCAGCACGTTGGTGGCCAGGTTGTCGCTGGTGGCTCCCACGAGAGCGGCGAGGTCGGCGATCGGCAGGGCAGGGGCCTGCAGGTGCTGCCAGATGCCGGAGTCGCCCACGAAGTCGGCGGTCTCCCGATCGAGGATGGTGTAGCCGTTGAAGGCGGGGTCAGACAGGCGCGCCGCCACCTCGACGAGCAGCAGCACCTTGCCGATGCTCGCGGTCGGCATCACGACGTGGTCGTCGACCGAGAACAGCACGCGGCCCGACGCCAGATCCGTCGCCCGCGCCGACACCTGGACGCCGCTCACCGCGAGGGAGCCGAGCGCGCTGAAACCGCGCGAGAAGTTGTCGTCTGCGTCGCCGCCGATGTGGCGTCCTGCCCGCTGGGAGGTGTGCCGGGCGCGACGCTCGGACTCCATGGCGGGGATCGTCAACGGGGCTCCTCGGTGGGGGCTCTGGCGTCGAACGGGAGTGCGGGCGCAGTGCACTTTCCGGTGTGACGCGAAAGGGGTTCAGGGCAGCATAACCCGACCGGATGCAGTACGCATCGCAACCTGGGTCGAGCGTAGACATGTTCTATTCACAGTCTCCACAGAGTTATCCACATTCGAATGTGAATCACAGGTGAAGGACGGTGGAACGAGCCGGAAATCCCCGGTTCACAGGCGGGCGGTCCGAGAACAGGCCGGTTCGCCGAGAACAGGCCTGATCAGCCTGTTCTCGGTCGGATGCCGTGATCGGGCCTGTTCTCGGCCACGGGTCACCAGATGGTGACGCGATCCTCCGGGGCCAGCCACAGGGCATCCGTCGGCTGCACGTCGAAGGTCGTGTAGAACTCGTCGATGTTGCGCACGATCTGGTTGCAGCGGAACTCGTTCGGCGAGTGCGGGTCGATCGCGATGAGACGCACGACCTCCTCGTCGCGCGCCTTGAGCTGCCAGGCCTGCGCCCACGACAGGAAGAAGCGCTGCGCTCCGGTGAGACCGTCGATGACCGGCGGCTCCTGACCATCGAGCGAGATCAGGTAGGCCTTCCACGCGATGGCGAGGCCGCCGAGGTCGCCGATGTTCTCGCCGATGGTGAGAGCGCCGCTCACGTGATGCTCGGGCACCTGCAGGGGCGCGAGCGCGTCGTACTGCGCGATGAGCGACGAGGTGCGCTCCTCGAAGGCGGCGCGGTCGGCCTCGGTCCACCAGTCGGTGAGGCGGCCGTCGCCGTCGTACTTCGAGCCCTGGTCGTCGAAGCCGTGACCGATCTCGTGGCCGATCACGGCGCCGATCGCGCCGTAGTTGGCTGCGGCGTCGCGATCGGGGGCGAAGAACGGGAACTGCAGGATGGCGGCCGGGAACACGATCTCGTTGAAGCCGGGGTTGTAGTACGCGTTGATGGTCTGCGGGGTCATGAACCACTCGTCGCGGTCGAGCGGCTTGCCGATCTTGCCGAGCTCGCGGTTGAACTCGAACTCGCTCGTGGCGCGCACGTTGGCGACGAGGTCGCCCGAGCGGATGTCGAGGGCCGAGTAGTCGCGCCACTTCACCGGGAAGCCGATCTTGGGCGTGAACTTCTCGAGCTTGTCGAGGGCCCGCTCGCGGGTCTCGGCGCTCATCCAGTCGAGGCCGGTGATCGACTGGCGGTAGGCCTCGACGAGGTTGGCGACCAGAACGTCCATCGCGGTCTTCGACTCGGCCGGGAAGTGACGCTCGACGTAGATGCGCCCGACGGCCTCGCCCATGGCGCCCTCGACGAGCGAGACGCCGCGCTTCCAGCGGTCGCGCATCGACGGGGTGCCCGTGAGGGTGCGGCCGTAGAAGTCGAAGTTCGCCTCGACGAACGCCGTCGACAGGTACGCCGAGTTCGAGCGGATGATCTGCCAGGCCAGCCAGTCGCGCCACGCGTCGATGTGCGTCTCGTCGAGCAGTTCTCCGAGGCCGGCGAGGAAGGTGGGCTGACGAACGACGAGCTCGTCGAAGGAGCCGGCCGGGGCCCCGAGTGCGTCGAACCAGACGTTCAGGTCGGCGTCGGAAGCAGCGGCGACGGCGGCCGCGGCATCCGCCCACGTGGTGAGGTTGTAGGTCTTCTCGCTGTCGCGCGATGCGACGTTGTCCCAGTGCTGGGCGGCGATGGCCGTCTCGAGCTCGAAGACGCGTGCGGCGCGCGCCTCGGCGTCGTCGAGGCCCGCGAGGCCGAACATGCGGGCGAGGTGGGCCCGGTACTTCTCGCGGATCTCGGCGAACTTCTCGTCGCGGAAGTAGCTCTCGTCGGGCAGGCCGATTCCGCCCTGCTCGACGAACACGAGGTAGCGCTCGGGGTTGCCCGGGTCGTTGTCGACGAAGAGCTGGGCGAAGCCGCTGGTTCCGGCGCGCTCGAGGGAACCGAGGGCGCTCAGCAGGTCGGGGACGGAGTGGACGGATGCCGCGAGTGCCAGCTGCTCGGCGATGGGTGTCGCTCCCAGCTCCTCGATGCGCTCCTCGTCCATGAAGCTGGCGTAGAGGTCGCCCACCTTGCGCTCCTCGACGGAGGCGTCGGCTCCGGCATCCGCCGATTCCACGATGATGTCGCGCACGGCCTTCTCGGCCTCCTCGTGCAGGAGGTAGAACGAGCCGTAGCGGGCCTTGTCCGCCGGGATCTCGGTGCGGTCGATCCACTTGCCGTTGACGTGCCTGAACAGGTCGTCCTGCGGGCGGATTCCTGCGTCGAGTTCGTCGAGGTCGATTCCAGAGCTGAGAGCATCGGTCATGCCGTTCAGCCTATTGGCCGCGCCCGGGCGTACACCCAGCATCCGACTGCTTGAATGACTCCATGCGACTGCTCCTGAACATCATCTGGCTCGTGCTCTCGGGCTTCTGGCTGTTCCTCGGCTACGTCGCCGCCGGGATCATCTGCTGCATCCTGATCATCACGATCCCGTTCGGCATCGCCTCGTTCCGCATCGCGCTCTACGCGCTCTGGCCGTTCGGTCGCACCGTCGTGGCGACGCCCACCTCCGGCGCCCTCTCCTTCATCGGCAACGTGATCTGGTTCGTCGTCGCCGGACTCTGGCTCGCCATCGCCCACGTCGTCTCGGCTGCAGCGCTGGCCATCACGATCATCGGCATCCCCTTCGCCTGGGCCAACCTCAAGATGATCCCGGTCTCGCTGGCGCCGCTCGGCAAGCAGATCATCGACCAGCCGTAGGGCACGCCCCTCTCCCGCACGGGCGCCTGCGCCCGGCGCCGGTAATGTCGTCGGGATGACCGTGGCCTTCAGCATCCGTCCGACCGTCGCCGACGATTGGGAGCAGGTGCGCGCGCTCCGCCTCGAGATGCTCGCCGACACCCCGCTCGCCTACGCCGAGACCCGCGGGCACGCCCTCGACCAGCCCGAGTCGGAGTGGCGCATGCGCGGAGCGCGCGGCCTGACCGACCACGGCACGTCGCTGGTCGCGATCGACGAGAACGGGCGCTGGATCGGTGCGATGGCCGGCTACATTCCGGATCCCGAAGGCGAACGTGCCGACGCTGCCGCCGGCACCGCCACCGGCGGTCGCCCCGCCACGGGTCCCCTTCTGGTCGGCGTCTACGTCGCCCCCGACGTGCGCGGGCGGGAGGCGGGCGTGACCGATGCGCTCCTCGCCGGCATCGAGGCCTGGGCGCGCACCCACGGCGACACCCTCACGCTGCACGTGCACGAGGACAACGCCCGCGCCATCGCCGCGTACGAGAGTCGCGGCTTCGAGCGCACCGACGTGACCGTGCCGTACAACCTCGACCCGGCGAAACTCGAGCTGGAGATGGTCAAGCGGCTGGCGAAGTGACGCGAATCGACCCTCGCGGGCGCGCCGAGGTCGATATGCGTCACCTCGGCGGTGGCGTCCACGTCGAGACGGGCGTCAGCGGGCGGAGCGGGCGCGCTCGGCCTCCCATTCCTCCAACACCTCGGGCAGGCGTCGCTGGATGAAGACGAAGAAGTCGCTCATCTCCTGCACCCGCTTCGAGGCGGCGGATGCCGGGTCGTCGATCGAGACGACGGCCTTGGCCGCGAGCTGCTCGATCAGGTCGTAGAGGGCGTTCTTGCCGATGGACGCCGTGTACCAGGAGTCCTCGGGCAGTTCGTAGAGGTCGCGGCGCGAGCCCGGCTGCGAGACACGGCGGATCATCCGCACGGTCTGCAGGTAGCGCACGGCACCCGAGATGGCGGCAGCGCTGGCGCCGAGACGATCGCCCAGCTCCTGCGCCGTGAGGCCGGGTCCCTCGGCCACCATCAGCGCCATGAGCACGCGGGCGGGCATGCGCGGGAAGCCGGCGGCGGTCATCGCGGCCGCCGACTGCTCGACGAAGTCGTTCACGCCCTTGTCGTCTCGTGCCATGCAGTCATCCTTTCAAAGGAGGGTGGGGGCGACATCCGGAGCGCGCACATGCCGAGTAGGCCGGGTCGGCGTCATCCCCCGAGCGCCACGTCGCGACGACGCACCAGCAGAACGGATGCCGCAGCCACGACCACGGCGAGGCCGAGCATCAGCCACGCCGACCCCCAGTCGGCGTTCGCCTCGGTGACGATCGGCGTGTGGCTGAACGGCGAGAGGTCGCGCGCCCACTCGGGCAGACCGAAGAGTCCGCCGAACTGGCCGATGAAGATCGCCAGGAGCAGCAGGGTCCAGCCGAGCCCGATCGTGAGCCGCGGCACGATGGCGAACACCAGTGCCACCAGGGCGAGCAGAAGGAACACGGCAGGCAGCTGCGCCAGTGCGGCCGAGGTGATCGTGGTGACGGTGCCCGACGGCGCTCCGGCTCCGGAGGCACCAGCGATGGCGCCGAGCACGGCGACGCCGACGACCAGCACCGTCGAGGCGACGGCGATCACGAGATAGGCGACGAACCAGCGGATGCGCGAGACCGCGGTGGAGAGCACGATCTCGGCCGTGCCGTTGGCCTCGTCCTGCCTGGCCCGGGCCACGGACTGCACGGCGCAGACGGCCGCGATGGCGCCGATCATCGAGAACATCGCGACGATGAACAGGTCGACCAGGTCGCCGTGCGCGTTCGGCCCGGCGATGCTGCCGACCGTGTCGCCCAGGTTCTGCTTCACGTCCGCGGGAGCGTTACCGGTCAGGGTCTCACTGAGACTGCCGACGAGCAGGCCGAAGAGCACTGCGGCGACGAGCCAGCCGATGGTGGGGTTGCGCAGCTGACGCCAGACGAGGGCGATCGGGCCCGCGAGCGACGGGCGGGCATGGGCTCGACCGGCCCGTTCGCCGATGATGCTCGAGTCGATGTCGCGACTCGTTCGCAGGGCGAGTGCGCCCGCGAAGGCGATCGCACCGAGCGCGAGGCCGAGCAGGGCCGGCCAGACCGTCGGATCGGAGAACGGGCTGGTGCGCTGGCCCCAGCCGATGGGCGAGAGCCAGCTCACCCAGCCCGCGGTCATGCTGAGTGGGTCATCGACGTCGACGGTCCCGGTCGCGTCGCCGATACCCCTGACCATGTACGCGGCTGCGACGAGGGCGGCCGCCAGGCCGTTGGCTCCTCGGGAGGTGCGCATCACCTGGGCGGCCAGCAGCCCGATGCCGAGGAAGCAGCCGCCGACCGAGGCCAGGGCGAGGCCGGCGAGCACGGCTCCACCGGCATCCGCTCCGTAGAGGAGGAAGCCGCCGGTGTTCACGAGGGCGATCACGGCGACGGCGATGACGCCCTCGAGCGCCGTCGCGACGAGGGGCGTGATGCGTCCGGCCGGCGTGGACTCGATGAGCTCGGCTCGTCCCTGCTCCTCGTCACCGCGGGTGTGGCGCACGGCGAGGAAGGTGGCCATGAGGCCGATCAGCACGCCGAGGAACGCGAAAAGCAGCATGAACTGGAAGGCGTCGGACTGCGTGCCCTGCGGGGTGCCGCGCAGCACCAGCACGCTCGGCGTCTGCTCGAGCAGCACGATCACGCCAGCGCGGTCCTTCGGTGTTCCGTAGCTCTGCGAGACGGCCGAGTGGCCGACGGACGCGAGGGCCGCGAACCCCAGCACCCAGACGAGCAGCTGGATGCGGTCGCGGCGGAAGCGCTGGCGCAGCAGCGTGCCGAGGCCGCTCATCGCCGGGCTCCGGCATCCGTTCCCGCAGCCGCCGCCGTCGCCGCATCCGTCGCGATGTCGTCGTGGTAGTGCCGCAGGAACAGCTCTTCGAGGCTGGGCGGGTTGATCGTGAGGCCGCCGACGTTCCGGGCGGCGAGGGCTTCGAGCACCGGAGCGAGAGCATCGGAGTCCGCGGTGAACTTCACGCGGGCGCCGTCGACCACGAGGTCGTAGGCGCCCGGGATGCCGGCGAAGGCGCTGGCCTCCTGTCCGGCGCTGGCGAACGAGACCTCGGTGCGGGTGAGGTGGCGGAGCTCCGCGAGCGTGCCCGTCTCGACGGTGCGACCGGCGCGGATGATGCTCACCCGGTCGCAGAGGTGCTCGACCTCGCTCAGGATGTGGCTCGAGAGCAGCACCGTCGCACCCGCGCCGAGGACGGCGGCGACCTCGTCGCGGAAGACCGCCTCCATCAACGGATCGAGGCCGGATGTGGGCTCGTCGAAGATGTAGAGGTCGGCAGGTGTGGCGAGCGCCGCGATCAACGCGACCTTCTGCCGGTTGCCCTTGGAGTAGGTGCGGCCCTTCTTGGTCGGGTCGAACTGGAAGACCTCGGAGAGGTGGGCCCGGCGGTCGGCGTAGGCCTTCCGATCGCCGGCTCCGCCGCGGAGTCGCGTGATGAGGTCGATGGCCTCGCCTCCGCTGAGCCCCGGCCAGAGACTGACATCGCCGGGAACGTAGGCGATGCGCCGATGCAGGGCCACAGCGTCGGTCCACGGGTCGCGGCCGAAGATGGTCGCGGAGCCTCCCGAGGAGCGCATGAGGCCGAGCAGGATGCGGATGGTGGTGGACTTCCCTGCGCCGTTGGGGCCGAGGAAGCCGTGCACCTCGCCCGCGGCGACGCTGAGGTCGAGTCCGTCGAGAGCTGTGACGCGGCCGAAGGTCTTGCGCAGGCCGGTGATGTCGACAACGGTGTTCATGAGGCACACCGTACGCCCGTTTCACAATTTTGTGAATCTTCCTAACGGATTCCTATCGTGCCCGATGACTCCGCTGGCAGGGCCACAGACGCGCAGCGGCTGCGGCGAAGCCGAGGAGTGCTGCGGGGGTCGCTTCGAGGCAGTCGCTGCGCTCCTGTCTCTCTGCGGGCGGGGACGTACGGCAAGGACCACTTCCCGGATCCTGACAGACTCGAACACGATGAGCATCCTCACCCGCCGCCCCGTCGACCGCGAGATCCTGCGCCTCGCCGTCCCGGCACTCGGCGCCCTCATCGCCGAGCCCTTGTTCCTGCTCGCGGACTCCGCCATGGTCGGCCACCTCGGCGAGGTCTCCCTCGCCGGCCTCGGCATCGCGAGCATCGTGCTGCAGACGATCATCGGCCTCATGGTGTTCCTCGCCTACGCCACGACGCCTGCCGTCGGTCGCCGCCTCGGAGCCGGCGACGAACGCGGCGCCGTCGAGGCCGGCATCGACGGACTGTGGATCGCGCTGGGCCTCGGCATCGTGCTCGCCGTTGCCGGCTGGTTCGCCGCGCCGACGCTCGTGGGCGCCTTCGGTGCGTCGGCGGATGTCGCAGCCGAAGCATCCGTCTACCTCACGATCTCCATGCTCGGCCTTCCCGCCATGCTCCTCGTCTTCGCGGCGACCGGTCTGCTCCGCGGCCTGCAGGACACCCGCACGCCGCTGGTCGTCGCCGGCATCGGCTTCGCCGCGAACATCGTGCTGAACTTCGTTCTGATCTACGGCGTCGGGCTGGGCATCGCCGGATCGGCGATCGGCACCGTGATCGCGCAGTGGGCGATGGTGGGCGTCTACGTCGTGGTCATCGGACGGCACGCATCACGCGTCGATGCCCGAAGGATGCCGCATCGCGCCGGAGTGCTCGGCGGCATCACCTCGGGCGGCTGGCTGTTCCTGCGCACGTTGAGCCTGCGCATCGCCATGCTGCTCGCCGTGATCGTGGCCACGGGGCTCGGCACCTCGGAGCTGGCCGGATTCCAGATCGCCATGACGCTGTACTCCACGCTCGCCTTCGCCCTCGATGCTCTGGCGATCGCCGCGCAGGCGCTCATCGGCAAGGCGCTCGGCGGCGACGACGTGCCCCTCGTGCAGGCCGTGCTCGAGCGCTGTCTGCAGTGGGGTGTGGGTGGAGGGGCCCTGCTCGGGCTGGTGCTCGTCGCCCTGGCGTGGGTGATCGCCCCCGTCTTCACGAGTTCGTCCGACGTCATCGGACTGCTGCCGCCGACCCTCGTCGTGCTCGGCATCTCGGTGCCGCTCTGCGGCTACGTGTTCGTCCTCGATGGCGTGCTGATCGGCGCCGGCGATGCGAAGTACCTGGCGCTCACCGGCATCCTGAACCTCGTGGTCTTCGTGCCGCTGGTGATCGCCGTCGGCGCCTGGGCTCCGCACGATGCGCTGGGCCTGGCGCTGCTCATGGCGTCATTCGCGTTCGGGTACCTGGGTGCGCGAGCTGTCACGCTCGGCCTGCGGGCTCGGGGCACGGCGTGGATGGTGACGGGGGCCGTGCGGTAGCCCCGGTCGCTGAGGACCCGGTCGCTGAGGACCCGGTCGCTGAGGACCCGACGGAGTCCGCGCCTCACTAAGCGGGGGTCGTGAACCACTCCAACGCCGCAGCCGCCAGCGCTTCGACGCCCATCGTCAGCGTCGGCTCGATCACCGGCGCGAACTGCGCGGAGTGGTTCGAGGGGATGTCGATGTCGAGCCTGTCGGCTGCAGCAGCCGCGGCATAGGCATCGGGGTCGACGCAGCCGAGAAGCCAGTAGACGAGCGGCACTCCGGCGGCCGTCGCCAGCATGCCGACGTCTTCGCTGCCCATGAGCACGCCCGGATCGATCACCCTGTCGGCTCCGAAACGGCGACCCAGGGCATCCGTCACCCTGTGAGAGGCCTCGGGGTCGTTGACCGTCACCGGGTAGACCTCGCCGCTGGTGAACTCGGGCTCTCGGGGCGCGCCGGACGCCTCGGCCTCGGCGCGGATGATGCGGCGCACCGAGGAGTCGAGGCGGGCGCCCACGGCGGAGTCGAAGCTCCGGATGCTGAGCCCCATCGTCGCCTCGGCCGGAATGATGTTGTTCTTGAGGCCCGCGTGCAGGGTGCCGACGGTCACGACGGCGGTGTCGAACGGCGCGACCTCGCGGGCCACCACGGTCTGGAGCCGCATGACCGTCGCCGCAGCCATCACAACGGGGTCGATGGTCTTCTGCGGGCGCGACCCGTGACCGCCGCGACCGAACATCTTCACGTGCAGTGTGTTGACGGCGGCCATGAAGGTACCGGGGTGCACGCCGATGGTTCCGGCTGGAAGCGGGTTGAGGTGTTGTCCGAGCACCACGTCGGGCTGGGGAATGCGGTCGAAGAGGCCATCGGCGATCATCGCCTGTGCCCCGCCCTCGCGCTCCTCGGCGGGCTGGAAGACGGCGATGAGCGTGCCCGACCACTCCGAACGGGTAGCGACGAGGTGCTCGACGGCGCCGACGAGGCAGGTGGTGTGCATGTCGTGACCGCAGGCGTGCATGACGGGAACGTCGGCTCCGTCTGGGTCGACACCACGAGCGACCGACGCGTAGGGCAGCCCGGTGTCCTCGTGCACGGGCAGGGCGTCCATGTCGGCCCGCAGCAGCACCGTCGCGCCCTCGCCGTTGGCGAGCACGGCCACCACGCCGGTCTGCGCGATGCCGGTGTGCACCTCGAGGCCGGCGTCGTGCATCCGTTGGGCCACGATCGCCGCAGTGCGATGCTCGGAGAACGAGAGTTCGGGGTGGGAGTGCAGGTCGCGGTACAGCTCGTCGAGCGTCAAGGCCATCACCCCACGCTACTCACCCGGGCTGGATCACGTCGGACCGCGCCGGGTCGCACACTCCGCGGTGCGCCGTTTCGCGGGGTCGCGCGCCACCAGGTGGGGCGCGGAACCCCGCGAAACGGCGCAGCGCTCAGTCGGCGACGCGCGGCGGTGCCGTCGTCGCGCCGCGGTGGAAGGTGCTCGTGAAGGTGACCGACGACGGATGCTCGCCCGCCAGCATCCGCACGATCGCCTCGCCCGCCGCCCGGCCCTTCGCCTGCGACGGCTGCACGAGGGTCGTGAGGTCGTAGTCGAGGCCGTCGACGCGCACGCCGTCGAAGCCGACGACGCTGAGGTCCTCCGGCACGCGCAGGCCGAGCTCCTCTGCGGCACGAATGACTCCCGCCGCGAGCAGGTCGCTCTGGGCGATGATCGCCGTCGGTCGCGGTGTCGCCGTCAGCAGCTCGCGACCCGCGATGAGGCCCTCGTCGAGATAGCTGCCGGATGCGACGACTCCGGCGGCGTCGGGGAACACGTCGCGTGCCCCGGCCAGCCGCTCCGTCGCGGTGGCGACGGCCGAGCTCGCGGCCCGCTCCTCGGTGAGAGCACCGCGCGCACGGTCGGGGGCGAGCGGCAGCACGACGATGCCGACGCGCTCGTGGCCGAGCTCGCGCAGGTGCTCGGCGCCCAGGCGGGTCGCCTCGCGGTTGTCGAGCGCGATCTCGGGAACGTTCTCACCGGCGTCGCCCTCGATGACGACGGCCGGAATGCCGCGC
Organism: Orlajensenia leifsoniae; assembly: GCF_004570845.1. GTDB lineage: Bacteria > Actinomycetota > Actinomycetes > Actinomycetales > Microbacteriaceae > Orlajensenia > Orlajensenia leifsoniae. The sequence goes on from NZ_SPQZ01000003.1 coordinate 269,846, forward strand.
TGGGTGAGCATGGAGATCGAGCGCTCGAGTGTCGTGCTGCATCCGAAGAGCACCACGGCGTCGAGAGGAGCCGTCTCGAGACTGACCGGCTTGTCGCTGCCGGCGCCGGCCGTGAGCAGCAGCAGGGCGGCGTCGATCTCGCCGATCGCCTCGGAGACGCCATCGAGCATGGCGATGTTCACGGGGTCGCGGAAGGCCTCGCTCACGCGGTCGTCGATGACGACGCCGACGATGCCGCTGCGTCCGCGCCGGAGAGAACGGGCACGGGGGTCGGGTCCGGCGTAGTGCAGCTCCTTCGCCGCGGCGAGCACCTTCTCGCGGGTGGCGTCCGACACCGGTCCGGTGCCGCTGAAGGCGAGCGATGCCGTCGAGGGGGAGCATCCGGCCCGCGCAGCGACGTCGGACAGGGTGGGGCGCGTGATGGTGTCGCCGTCCACGGAGTTCCTCTCAGCAAGGTGCGCCGGCTTGACCGCGGCGCGTCGTGGTCGGTAGTTTAGTCGAATCGATTCGATCGAATCGATTCGATACGTCAGAATGACAGTTCCGCCCGTTCCACCCCGCCCGGGCCCCACCACAGGATCCTCCGATGTCGCAGACCACTCCCCCTGACAGCAAGATCGACTCCCCCGTGCGCTCGCGCCGGGAGCTGATCGCCTGGCGCAATGCCGTCTTCGCCATCTTCTTCCTGAGCGGCCTCTCTATCGCCAGCTGGGTCGCCCGCATCCCGGCGGTGCGCGACGACACCGGTCTCACGCTCGGCGGAATCGGCCTCGTCATCTTCGGCATGTCAGCGGGTTCCGTGCTCGGCCTCATCGCCGCACCCTGGGTTCTCGCCCGCATCGGTGCGCGCCGCGGCATGGTCTCGGCACTGTTCCTCGTCGCCATCGGCGTCGTCATCGTCGGCCTCGGCAGCACGGTCCTGGCCGCGCCGGCCGTCATCTTCCTCGGCATGGCGATGTTCGGCTTCGGCAACGGCGCCTGCGACGTGATGATGAACGTCGAGGGAGCCCTCGCCGAGCGTGAGAACGGGCGCACCCTCATGCCGCTCATGCACGCCTTCTTCAGTTTCGGCACGGTGGCAGGAGCCGGCATCGGCGCCCTCGCCTCCGGCCTCGCCGTGCCCGTCGCCTGGCACCTCCTCGTGATCGCGGCGCTCATCATCGGTGCCGCCCTGTGGACGATCCGGTTCATCCCCGTGCGCGAGTCGGCCAGGGACTCCCGCGCCGGGCAGCCGCGCGAGCCGTGGCGCGAGCGCATGCGCCACTCGCTGGCCGCATGGAGCGACATCCGTCTCATCTTCATCGGCGTGATCATGCTCGGGATGTCGTTCGCGGAGGGCAGCGCCAACGACTGGCTGGCCCTCGCCACGGTCGACGGCCACGGCTACGACAACACCACGGGCGCGCTCGTCTTCGGCCTGTTCGTGACGGCCATGACGGTGAGCCGCGTGATCGGCGGCCCGGTGCTCGACAGGTTCGGACGTGTTCCGGTGCTGCGCGTCTGCGCCGCGCTGGGCGTGCTCGGCCTCCTCGCCTTCATCTACGGCACGGAGACCTGGATGCTGCTCACGGGCGTCGTGCTCTGGGGCTTCGGATGCGCCCTCGGCTTCCCCGTCGGCATGTCGGCAGCGGCAGACGTCGACGATGACGAGGCGGCTGCGGCCCGAGTCAGCGCCGTCGCCATCATCGGCTACTGCGCGTTCCTCGCCGGACCGCCGCTGCTCGGCTTCCTCGGCCAGCACTTCGGCATCCTGAACGCCCTGCTCGTGCTCCTGGTGCTCATGGTTCTGGCGGGCCTGGCGGCACCCGCGGCGAGAGAACGCACGAAGGTCGGCGCGCCCGCCGCCTGAGTGATCACCGGGTGATCACCATCCGATCGAGCGCATAAACTCATCCGGTGCGTCTTGTCATTGCGAAGTGTTCCGTCGACTACGCGGGACGCCTGAGCGCGCACCTGCCCCTGGCCACGCGCCTGCTCATGCTGAAGGCCGACGGCAGCCTGCTGGTGCACTCCGACGGGGGCAGCTACAAGCCGCTCAACTGGATGAGCCCGCCGTGCACCATCGCCATGAGCGAGCCGAGTGACGAGCAGCGCGAGTTCGGCATCACCGAGCTCTGGACGGTGACGCAGGGCAAGACCGCCGATCTGCTCATCGTCTCGATCCACGAGGTGCTCCACGACTCCGCTCACGAGCTCGGCGTCGACCCCGGCCTGCAGAAGGACGGCGTCGAAGCCCACCTGCAGAAGCTGCTCGCCGAGCAGATCGAGCTCCTGGGCGAAGGCCACCGCCTGGTGCGCCGCGAGTACATGACGGCCATCGGTCCTGTCGACATCCTGGCGACGGATGCCGCAGGCAGGTCCGTCGCGGTCGAACTCAAGCGGCGCGGCGACATCGACGGGGTCGAGCAGCTCACCCGCTACCTCGAGCTGATGAATCGCGACCCGCGGCTGGCCCCAGTGCAGGGGGTGTTCGCGGCCCAGGAGATCAAGCCGCAGGCGCGCACACTGGCCGAGGATCGCGGCATCCGGTGCCTCGTTCTCGACTACGACGCCATGCGCGGCATCGACAACGCCGACGAACGGCTGTTCTGACCGCCTGATGAGCGCGCCGCCGAGCCTGCGCTACCCTGTGCACCCGCTGAACATCAGCTGAATGCGCGCACAGCGCGCGTTCCGGCTCTGCTCACCTTGCTCCCTTACTATTTCAGCGTGAGCACCACCGACACCCTCAGCATCCCCACCACGGTCACCCGCGCGTGGACCACCGTCCTCTTCGACCTCGACGGCACCATCGTCGACTCCGCCCCCGGCATCACGGCCGCCCTCGAGCGCACTCTGGTCGCGCTCGGGCTGCCCGTCCCCGACGCCGCAGGCCTCCTCTCCTACGTGGGCCCGCCCCTGCTGGAGAGCTTCATGGAGCGCGCCGGCATGACCGAGCCCGAGGCGCGCCACGCCCTCGACCTCTACCGCGCCGACTACAACACGACCGCCGTCGAGACCGCGGTCTTCCCCGGCGTCGCCGGCCTGCTCGAACGCCTGCACAAGGCCGGCATCCCGCTGGCCCTCGCGACGAGCAAGCCCGAGACCATCGCGAACATCGTGCTCGAGCACTTCGACCTCGCCCGGTACTTCACCGTGATCACGGGCGCGACCGAGGACGAGTCGCGCAGCGAGAAGGCCGACGTCATCGCCGAGGCGATGCGACGCCTGCAGCATCTCGGCATCGACACCAGCCGCACCGTCATGGTCGGCGACAGGTCGCACGACGCCCTCGGCGCTGCCGCACACGGCATCCCGACGATCATGGTCGAGTGGGGCTACGGCTCCCCTGCCGAGGCGGTCGACGCCATCGGGACGGTCTACTCGGCCGACCAGCTCGCCAAGCAGCTGCTCGCCTAACCAGCCTCGATCCGGCGCCAGGCAGCACCCGCCCACCTCCGACGCCGCCGCATCGCCCGCCCAGCCCGCCCGTCGACGAAAGGCACAGCATGCGCGCCACCAACATCACCGGACCCGTCTCCCACCACGGTGAGGGTCCGGTCTGGAGCGAGTCGTGGGGCGGCCTGCGCTTCGTCGACCTGACCGAGGGCGACCTGCTCACCCTCGAGGCCGACGGCAGCTCGGTGCGGCGTCTCGACATCGGCAGCCCGATCGCCGGCTTCGTGCGCCCGCGCACGAACGGCGGCTACATCGTCGCCACCGAGCGCGGCCTGGGTCTGAGTGATGTTCCGGATGCCGCTCCCACGCGCACCGTCGAACTCTGGACCGACCCGGGCATCCGCATGAACGACGGCACGACCGACCCGAGCGGCCGTCTCTACGCCGGCTCCATGTCATACGCCGAGGAGACCGGTACCGCCACGCTCTACAGCGTCGACACCGACCTGACGGCATCCGTCGTGCTCGACTCCGTGACCATCTCGAACGGCATCGCCTTCTCGCCCGACGGCTCGCTCTGCTACTACGCAGACACTCCGACCGGGCGCATCGACGTCTTCGACAACGTCCAGGGCGTGCTGCGGAATCGGCGCCCGTTCGTCGCCATCGACGAGGCCACGGGCTATCCCGACGGCTTCACCGTCGACGCGGATGGCCGGGTCTGGGTCGCCCTCTGGGCGGGCTCAGCCGTGCACGCCTACGAGCCCGACGGCACACTCGGCGCGATCGTCGATCTTCCGGTGTCGCAGGTGAGCGCCTGCACCTTCGGCGGAGCCGACCTGCGCACGCTCTTCATCACCACGTCCCGTCAGGGCTTCTCGCCCGACGATGAGCCCGAGGCCGGCTCGCTGTTCGCCGTGCAGCCCGGAGTCACGGGGCTGCCCGTCGTGCCGTTCGCCGGCTGATCGGATCCTCAACGCGGCGCTGAACGCGGCGCTTGTCGGCCCGGCTGAGACGCGACCTCAAGCGCTCGCAGCCGACGACGGCCGCACCGTCCTTGCACGGTCGTCGGCTTCGGGTCGCCATCCGTGCGCCCCCCCACTGGGCGGTGCGCGCCGTCGTCAGGCGTTGCGCTCAAACGCTCGCCTGCGGCGGTGCCGTCAGGACGTTCGGCGAGTCTATGGTGGGCGCTTCCCAAAAACAAACCAATCGTCCCGTTTAGGGACGTGAGGAGAAATCACCACCCCATAGTGGGTACGCTTTTCTTGGGGCAAGCTGGAGGATTTCTCGTGGCACAGCAGCAGCGCGCCCAGGTCACCCGGGAGCGGGCCATCGACGGCGCCGCGGCCGTGTTCGCCCGCCTCGGATACGCGGCAGCGTCCATCTCCGACATCTCGACCGAGACCGGCGTCTCGAAGGGCTCGCTCTACTTCCACTTCAGTTCGAAGGAGGAGATCGCGCGCGCCGTCATCGAGCGCGAGCAGGAGTTGGGCAAGGCGTCGGCGGAGCGTGTGATCGCGGCATCCGCCAGCAGCCTCGAAGCCGTGATGGGCCTGTGCGCGGACTTCGCGCACTGGATGGGCACGAGCATCCTCGCCCGAGCCGGAGTGCGGCTCACGACCGAGACGACGACGTTCGATCCTCCGTTGCGCGGACCGTTCGAGGACTGGATCCCGATGATCGCCGCACTCCTCGGCGGCGCCGCGGCAGAGGGCGACCTGCGACCCGACGTCGACCCCGAGACGATCGCGCACTTCGTCATTCCGGCCTTCACCGGGGTGCAGATGGCATCGGGCGTGCTCACCGACTACCAGGACCTCGTGAGGCGGGTGCGCGAGATGTGGATCGTCATCCTGCCCGGTATGGTCCTGCCCGAGCGCCTCGAGGCGGCGCACGCCTCGCTCGACAGGGTGCTGCCCGAGGCGTGAGTCGCCCATCGCCTGCGCTGCCGCCAGGGGCGCCTCCGTCGGGGCCGCCCACCCCCTAGCGCCGCTCCGAGCGCGCGCCTAGCATGGGCATTCCGGGGCACGATGCGGTGACCGGGAAGGCGAGGAAGGGCTTTCGATGACTCAGAACCCGAGCGACACGACCGGACGCGACGAGCGCGAGGGCCGCTACACCGAGACCGACGGGGAGGAAGCCGAGGTCCGCCAGGTGCACGGCCAGTACACCGAGACCGAGGGCGACGCTCCGGATCCGAGTGTCGAGGGCGCGTACACCGACGAGGAACTCCCGGCCGACGCCCCCGAGGGCGACTACACCGACAAGGACGAGTAAACCCTTACTCCACTACCCGATCATCGCGGTGCGCGCCATAGAACTCGGCCTGCCCGCGCATGATGTCGCGCATCGTCGCGTCGGGGCCGACGCCGTAGACCGTCGCCGTGAAGCCGAGCTCGCGCTGGATCGCCCAGATCTCGTCGTGCCGCTCCGGCGGCAGGATGCTGGCCGGACTCCCGACCGCGACCCACCCGATCGGCACCACCGCGCCGGGAGCGAGCGTCGTGTTCACCTGCACCACCCCGTTGATGCGCACCTCGGCGCCGGCACCGATCACCGCGCCCGGAAAGACCGACGCCCCCGTCGCGATGAAGGCGTCGTCGCCGATGGTGGCCCCGTTGATGTCAGCGCGCGGGCCGATCATGACCGACGATCCGACGATCACCGGATGGCTCCCGCGGCCGCGCAGCAGCGCGCCCTCCATGATCACGACGTCGTCACCCACGGTGATCGGGCCGTCCTCGGCGCTCAGCACGGCGCCGTGGAGCACGCGCACGTTCTCGCCGAGTGTCACGTCTCCCGAGACCACGGCGGTCGAGGCGATGACGACGGATGCCGGCACGACGGGAGTGCGTCCGCGGTGTTCGATGAGCATGCGGTCAGCCTAGGGGCGCGGGGGCGCATGCCTGCGGCATCCGCTCGCCGGATGTGGCCGCTCCGGGCGGCTGTGTGCGGCCACACCTGGCGAGCGGTGGTGCGAGGCAGCGGCGCGCCTAGGCCGCCGCGTACTTCTGCGCGAACGCCAACGCCTCGTCGGCGACGGTGCGCCAGCCGCTGTCGATGATGAGCGAGTGGCCGCGATCGGGGATGACGATCTCCTCGGTGACGCCGGGGTTCTTCGCCTGGATCTTGTAGCTCGCGTTGCTGATGGCCAACGGCACCGTGTTGTCCTTCTCGCCGGCGATGATGAGCAGCGGGCCGCGGTCGGGATTCTTCGAGTCGACGGACGTCTCCCCGCCGAACGGGTTGAAGTTGGCCGTCGCCGCCTGGAACAGCGGCGCCCCGGCGGCAGGCACGTGGTAGGTCTCGTACAGGTGGCGGGCCTCGGTCTCGTCGAGGTTGTTCGCCCAGCCGAAGACGAACTGCTCGAAGGTGAGCGAGACGCCGCGGTTGATGTTCGCCGGGTTGGTGAGAACGGGCGACGCCGACTTGAGCGCGGAGACGGGCAGCGGCAGCACGCCCTTGAACGGTGCGTTGTCGATCGAGATCGTGGCCTCGGCGACACCCTCCCCCGCGATCTTCTGGGCGATGAGCCCGCCGAACGAGTGCCCGATCACGACCGGGCGCTTCTCGAGCCGGGCGATCGCGGCGAGGTAGTGGTCGGTGACCTGCGCCACCATCTTCTTGGCGAAGGCCTCGGGGTGCTCCCGCGCCTCGGCCACGGTGTCGGGGTCATCGGGCCAGCCCGGGGCGAGCGAGGCGTAGCCGTTGTCGTCGAACAACTCGCGCCAGGCCTTCCAGCTGCTGGAGAGCAGCCAGAGTCCGTGAACGAAGACGACCGGAGTGCGGCCCGACTCGTTGGCTGCGTCGATCTCGGCGATCTCCCACTCGGTGAGTAGAGGGACTGATGCTGTCATGCGGTTCTCCTGAAGGTCGGTGGTACCGGTGGAGCTGCGGCTGAGAGCGCGATCTCGTCGAGGGCGGTCCCGTCGCCCAGTTTCGACCCTGCAGGGTGCCGGGCGCTAGGGCGCGGGGTCGATCGAGTCGGAATGCGTCTGTGCCGCGAGGGCTCGCATCCGTCGCTCCCTCATCGCCAGGAACAGCGGGAAGGTGAAGGCGAAGGCGGTCACGCCGGAGGCGACGACGTAGAGCCAGCCGAAGCGCATGCCGAGGCGCCGAGCCTCGATGATGAGAAAGACGCTGCCGGCCACGGCCGCCACGAGCAGGTCGACCGTGAGCGACGACACCGCGGGTCCGCTGCCGAGCCAGTCGCCGAAGAAGTCGCGCAGCTGCACCACGGCGAGCGCGTTGAAGATCCACGTGCCCACCAGCCCGCAGACGGCGAGCGCGAGGTAGACGACGGCGAGCGGGCTCCAGTGACGGGTCATGGGCTCATTCTGGCGGGCGGATGCCGCACTCAGAGCCCTGCAGCACCTGTCGTCCCCCATCTCGCGCGCGCCGCACCCCACCCGGTTCCCGGGTACGCCATGCTTGCGACCATGGCCGCGTCCCCCATCACCACCATCTGGGCATGGGGCAACTCCGTGCCCCCGACCGCTGATGCCCGAGGCAACGGCTACGCCGACATGACCCCGGCAGGGGTCATGGGCTTCGCTCAGGCCCACTCGCTGACGACCGTGTACCTGAGCGTTCCGTGGGCGGCAGACCAGGGCGGCCCCATCCAGGACTGGCTGCTCGCGACTGTCACCGGGCTGCAGGCGACCGGAGTGCGCGTGCTCGCCCTCGGCGGCGACCGCTCCTGGGTCGCCGAGCCCGCCCTCGCCGTGTGGTGGGCGCGCGCCGCCCTCGCCTCCGCCCCGTTCGACGGACTGCAGTTCGACCTGGAGCCGTGGGTCGCCGGCACGGCGCCGAGCGTCTACGCCCCGCAGCTCGCCACGCTCTACGCCCTGGTGCGCTCCTCAGTCCCGCTCGGCTCGGGCGCCCTCCTCGCCGATGCGCCCTGGTGGTGGGCGGTCACGCCGACGGGCGGCCCCGGCAGCCCGACCGTGCTCGACCTCACGCTGCCGCAGCTCGACGGCATCGCCGTCGTGGCGTTCGCCGACCACGCGAACGGGAGCGACGGCATCATCGCCCTGGCGCAGCCGGCCGCGAGTGCGGCATCCGTCGCCGGGAAGCCGTTCACCATCGGCGTCGAGACCGACACCCCCGAGGTCGCCGGGGGCTCCCAGTACACGTTCTTCGACGAGGGCTCCGCGGTGCTCGAGGCCGAGGCCGGGTTGGTGCACGACGCCTTCGTCGACCTCCCGGGTTACTCGGGAGTCGCCGTCGAGCACCTGCGCAGCTGGCGGGTGCTGAAGGCCTGAACCGACGCAGCTAGGCGGCTGGGGTGCCGGCAGCGGCATCCGGTGCGGCATCGGCCGCGGCATCCGGGGTCGCCTTCGGGGTGCGGATGCCGGCGAACGACACCAGCCCGCCGGCGATGAACAGCACGGCGGTCACGAGCGCCACGCGGTGGAAGGCGTCGGTGTCGAGGGTGCCGCCGATGATGGCCCCGGCGCACGCGATGGCGACGAGGCCCGCGACGCGCGACACGGCGTTGTTGACGGCGGAGCCGATGCCGCTCTGCGCGGTGCTGACGGCACCGAGGATGGCGCTGGTGAGCGGTGCCACCGTGATCGAGAGGCCGAGGCCGAACAGCAGGATGCCGGGCATCATCTGCAGCCAGAACTCGAGGGGGTCGGTCACCGTGAGCATGAGCAGGAACCCGGCGCCCATGGTGAGCGGACCTATCGTCATGAAGCGGCGCGGTCCGTAGCGGCCGGCGAGCGAGCCGAACAGGGTCGACAGCGAGATGGAGAGGATCGACAGCGGGATCGTGGCGAGGCCTGCCGCGGTCGCCGAGAATCCCGCGACCTCCTGCAGGTAGACGGCGATGACGAACTGCCCCAACGACAGGGCAGCGTAGACGGCCGCCGTGGCGATGTTGCCGACAGCGAAGTTGCGCGCGCGGAAGAGCGAGAGGGGCATGAGCGGATGCCGCGAGCGTGTCTGCCACCAGAGGAAGGTGGCGAAGCAGATGAGGCCGCCGACGAGCGGAATCAGCACCAGGGGGTCGTCCCAGCCGAGGCGACCGTGCTCGATGAGGGCGAACACCGGGCCGGCGAGGCCGAGCGAGGCGAGCACGGCGCCGAAGACGTCGATGCGCACGCCTGCGACGGCATGCTCCGGGATGCCGAGCCGGGCCAGGCGCACGAGCAGCACGAGCGTCAGGGCGATGGGCAGCACGTTGAGCATGAAGATCGAGCGCCAGCCGACGGTGTCGACGAGCAGTCCTCCGAGGGGCGGACCGACCACGAAGGCGACGCCGGTCCAGGCCGTCCACGTGCCGATCGCCTTCGAGCGGGCCTGGCCCTGGAAGGTGGCCGTGATGAGCGCGAGCGAGCTCGGCACCAGCAGCGCGGCTCCGACCCCCTGCACGGCACGCGACCCGATGAGCACGATGGCCGTGGGCGCGAGCGCGCAGGCGACCGAGGCGATGCCGAAGATCACGAGTCCGAGCCGGAGGATCCGGATGCGGCCGAACGCGTCGGACAGTGAACCGGCGAGGAGGATGAACGATCCGAGGGTCAGCAGGTAGGCGTCGATGACCCACTGCTGGGTCTCGATGGAGCCTCCGAGGTCCGCCGCGATCGAGGGCAGCGCCACGTTGACGATCGATCCGTCGAGGAACGACACGAAGCTGGCGAGCACCGCCACCCAGAGCACCAGGCGCTGCCGCATCCGTTCGTCCATGTCGGCAGTCTGACACCGCTCGGGGCGCCGCACACCCCGTGATCCGAGATGATGATTACTCACCTTTGCCGCGTCACCCCCGCACGGGTGACAGATTCTTGCGCCAAACGTCCCGTCGGCGAAGGATCCCCGCAAGATATTCGTATGTCCCTCCAATAAGGGCCACAGGCATTTACCAGCGAGGGGTCTTAAGGGCAGGATTCGGGTTACGTCCGTTCACACATCGGACGCCGTTTGTGCCCGGTGGTCATCGCTGCGGGGTACGTGGAGGGAGAAGCATGTCAGGAAGCAAGGCTCGACGCAGGCGCGTCGTAGCTGCAGTGCCCATACTCGCTCTCGTCGCCGCCGGCCTGGCGACGACGGCTGCCGTGGGGCCGGCAGTGGCGGGACCGCAGATCGCACCGTCGATCAGCGATTCCGAGTACTACATGAACTATGCGGAACCGCGGGCCGAAGCGGCCTTCGGGACTGACATCGCCATCGATTCGGCTGCGAGTCGCAACGCCGAGCGGGCGATCCTCGAGGCCCAGAGCGTCGATGAGAAGTTCGCGAGCGGCAACCCGGTTGCAGCCCAGGGACTGGCCAAGCTCGAGTCGGAGTCGATCAAGACCGGCAAGAGCCCCAAGGCCCTCAAGAGCATCTACAAGAAGGCTGCGACGACGCAGAAGGCCAAGCTCCTCACGATCCTCGTGGAGTTCAACCCCAACGCTGCAGACGACTTCACCGGCGTGCAGGTTCCGACCGAGTTCGGCGCGACCGAGTGCAAGCCCGGCGACGTGCAGAGCGGACCCCTCCACAACACCATCGAGAACCCGGCCGACGCCTCGAAGCTCGACAACAACTCGATGTGGGTGCCCGACTTCTCGTCGAAGCACTACAACGACATGCTCTACACCGACAAGGGCATCACGAAGCGCGTGCGCACCGACCTGAAGGGTCCCGACGGCAAGCCGGGCTTCGACATCTCGGGCTACACGATGAAGCGCATGTACGAGGAGATGTCGCAGGGCGCGTACACCGTGACCGGATCGGCGACCCCGTGGATCACGGTGCCGCACTCCGAGGCGTACTACGGCGCGAGCACCTGCTTCCTGAATGACGAAGGCGTGTACGAGGCCGGAGCCGTCCAGGACATGCAAGGGCACCCCGACAACCCCCTCGGTGCCGGTCAGCTCCCGATCGACGCCGTGACGGCCCTCGCCGCCGCACAGCCGAACTTCCCGTGGGCCGACTACGACCTCGAGGACCAGGGCGACCGTGACGGCGACGGCAACTTCAACGAACCCGACGGTGTCATCGACCACGTCGTGCTCGTGCACGCCGGCGCCGACAAGTCGGGTGGCGGCGGAGCAGAAGGCACCTACGCCATCTGGGCTCACTCCTCCGCTGTCGCGGGTGGAGCGGCCATTCCGGGCACGAACCTCAAGCTGTCGAACTACATCGTGCAGCCCGAGGACTCGGGCGTCGGCGTGTTCGCCCACGAGTACGGCCACGACCTCGGCCTGCCCGACCTCTACGACACCTCCGGCGCCGCGGACTCCGACGTCGACTTCTGGGACCTCATGTCGTCGGGATCGCACAGCGGACCGATCTTCCAGTCGATGCCCGCCCACATGGGCATCTGGGACAAGTACGTGCTCGGTTGGAGCGACCCCGAGGTCATCAACCCCGGAGACAGGGCTCGCACCATCGCGGTGAGCCAGGCCTCGCGTCCGATCAAGTACACCGAGGACGGCGTGAAGATCAACCTGCCCGACAAGGTGGTGACCCTCGCGACACCGCACAGCGGTGAGGGCATGTGGTACTCCGGTGCCGACCAGTCGTGGGCTGACGTGCGGCTCTCGCGCTCCGTCGACGTTCCGACCGACGCCAAGTTCTGGATGTGGAACAACTACGTGATCGAGGAGGACTGGGACTTCGGCTTCGTCGAGGTCTCGACCGACGGCGGTACCACGTGGGTGAACGAGAAGGTCTACAACGAGGACGGCTCCGAGGCATCGACCCCGGATGACTACCCGGACCCCAACGGAAACCTGGCCACGTTCGGCAACCTCAAGTACGGTCTCACCGCATCCTCCGGCGGCTGGGCTCACCAGTACGTCGATCTCTCGGCCTACGCCGGGACATCGGTGGACGTGCGTCTTCGCTATGCGACGGATGCCGCATTCGAGGAACGCGGTTGGTTCTCCGACGACTTCGCCGTGACGAGTGGTGACACGCCCGTCTGGACCGACGACGTGGAGGGTGGCGACAACGGCTGGACCAACGAGGTCTCGTCGCACACCGACACCACCGGTGCCGGCTGGCACATCGATTCCGGAACCCAGGTCAAGGCGCAGTACTACCTGGTCGAGTGGCGCAACTTCGACGGCTTCGACAAGGGCCTCCAGTACGCCTACACGACCGTGTACAGCGACGACGCCTGGAAGGTGCAGAAGATCAAGTACAACGCGCCCGGTGCCCTCGTCTGGTACCGCGACACGACGTACGGCGATGTGAACCACGTCACCAGTAACCTCACCTCGCTCCCGAGCGGTGGCGCCAAGGGCGGTCTCCTCATCGTCGACAGCCACTTCGACCCGCTGCGCCGTACCGGCGCCGCAGCCGAACTGGACCCGTCGACGCTGAAGAACATGACCTCGCGCGCCAACTCGTCCAACGCGGCCTTCGGGTTGAAGAAGACGTACCCCTTCACGGAGTGCATCACGGACGAGGCGTTCACCGAGTACTGCACCAAGGTTCCGGCGCAGGCCCCGGTGAAGACCTTCACCGACGACAAGGGCTGGGTGCCCGGCATCGAAGTGAACGACGCCGGCATCTTCTGGCGATACGCCCAGGGTTCGGTCGTCGTCCCCTCGGTGGACGGTGCACCGTACTCCACCCGCGTGGTCCACGCTGACGGCAGCCCCGCCACGGAGTACTACGGCGAGGATCTCGGCTTCGGTCCGCTCGGAACCGGCAACCCGGCTGATGCCGGCGTCGGCTACGGCACCAAGGTCGAGGTGAAGGCGTCGCTGTTCGACAAGGTGGCGTTCCTGCGCATCACCGCACCGCGCGCCGGCTAGTCCGACCGCACCGCACCACGAGGGCCCGACCGTCACCAGACGGCCGGGCCCTCGTCTTGTGCCCTGCGTTACTGTGTCGTCATGACCCGGGTCATCGTCGTGCCCCCTGAGGGACCGGAATCGTGAGAGCCGTCGTCCAGAAGGGGTACGGCTCGCCGGCCGCCGTGCTGCGCATCGCCGAAGTCGACCGGCCGCGCGACCCCGTCGACGACGAGGTGGTGATCCGCGTGCACGCGGCATCCGTCAACTTCGGCGACTGGGCCTTCGTCACAGGAGTGCCCGGCATGATCCGCCTCGCCGCGGGCATGCGCACCCCGCGGGCGGCCGTGCGCGGCCGTGACGTCGCGGGAACCGTCGAGCACGTCGGCCCGCGCGTCTCGCGCTTCCGACCGGGCGACGAGATCTTCGGAGAGATCGTGACCGGGAGCTATGCGGAGTACGCCACCACCCCCGAGTCGACCATCAGCCTGAAGCCGCGAACGCTCACCTTCGCCCAGGCTGCTGCCCTGCCCATCGCCGCAGGCACCGCACTGCAGGGCATCCGCGACAGCGGCGGCGTGACACCCGGCCAGTCGGTGCTCGTCAACGGGGCATCCGGTGGCGTCGGCACGTACGCCGTGCAGGTCGCGAAGATGCTCGGCGCCGAGGTGACCGGAGTGTGCAGCAGCCGCAACCTCGACCAACTGCGCACGCTCGGCGCCGACCACGTCATCGACTACGCGGTGGACGACTTTACCCGAGGGCCTGGCCGCTACGACGTCATCCTCGATCTGGCCGGCAGTCATCGCCTCCGAGCGCTGCGTCGAGTGCTCACGCCTCGCGGCACCCTCGTGCTCTCGACGGGCCAGGGCGGCCGCTGGGTCGGACCCCTCCAGGCGATGGCGGCTGCCGGGCTCATGTCTCCCTTCGTGTCGCAGCGGCTGCGCGTCCTCGCCGCGAAGACGACCCCCGAGCGCCTCGACGATGTGGCGGCACTCGCCGATGCCGGAAAGCTCACCCCCGTGATCGAGCGGAGCTACACCCTGGACGAGGTGCCGGAGGCCTTGCGCCACTTCGGCGAGGACCACGCGCGCGGCAAGCTGGTGATCAGCATTCATTGAGGGTGTCGCTGCGGATCCCGACGGCCCGACCCGGTCGTGAGGGCCGCGCGGAGCGACCCGCGAAGCGCATCCCCACGCCGCTCCCGAGGCGAGTCCACCACCGCCGGGTACGCTGAGATCGTGCTCACTCCCCCGGTCACTCCGAAGCAGCCCACAGAACGAACCCATCACGGCGACACCGTGGTCGACGACTACGAATGGCTGCGTGCCAAGGAGGATCCCGCGGTCCTCGCGCACCTGCACGAGGAGAACGCCTACACGAAGGCGCGCACCGAGAAGCTGGGCCTGCTGCAGGAGCAGATCTTCGAGGAGATCAAGAACCGCACCCAGGAGACCGACCTCAGCGTTCCGCGCCGCGAGGGCGAATGGTGGTACTACACCCGCACGGTCGAGGGCAGCCAGTACGGCATCCACTGCCGCGCCCCGATCAGCTCGCCCGCCGACTGGACTCCGCCCGTGCTCGAAGGGGATGCATCCGTTCTCCCCGGAGAGCAGATCCTGCTCGACGACAACGCGGAGGCCGCAGAGCAGGAGTTCTACTCGCTGGGCAGCTTCGACGTGTCGACTGACGGCAGCACCCTGCTCTACGCGACCGACCTCGAGGGCGACGAGCGCTACACGATCCGGCTGCGATCCCTGGCTCCGGATGCGGCGGGCGACGAGTTCGGCGACGTCATCCCGAACACGTCGTCGGGCGCCCTCTTCGACCCGAGCGGCCGATACCTCTTCTACGCGACGGTCGACGACGCCTGGCGCCCCGACACCATCTGGCGGCACGAGATCGGAACGCCGCAGTCGGCCGACGTCTCGGTGTTCCACGAGCCCGACGAGCGCTTCTGGATCGGCGTCGGCCTGACCCGCAGCCGCCAGTACCTCGTGATCGAGGCCGGGTCGAACGTGACCACCGAGATCCACCTGCTGCCGGCGTCCGACCCGACGGGCGAGTTCTCCGTGGTCTGGCCCCGGGTCGACGGCGTCGAGTACGACGTCGAGCACGCGATCGTGAACGGCCACGACAGGCTGCTCATCGTGCACAACGACGGCGCGGTGAACTTCGAGCTCGTCAGCGTCGCGGCATCCGACCCCCAGGGCGAACGGCGGATGCTGCTCCCCCACGATCCGGCCGTGAGGCTGGAGAGCGTCGATGCCTTCCGCGACTTCGTGTCGGTGGAGTACCGCCGCGACGGGCTGCCCCGGGTGGCCGTGGCGCGCATCCCCGACGCGACGCACGACGACGCCCTGCACGAGCTCGGCTGGGACGAGCCGCTGTTCGCCGTCGGAACGGGGTCGAACCCCGAGTGGAACCAGCCGACGCTGCGGCTCGGCTACACCAGCTTCGTGACGCCGTCGACCGTCTACGACTACGTCGTGGCCACCGGCGAGCGCCGACTGCTCAAGCAGCAGCCCGTGCTGGGGCACTACGACGCGAGCCTGTTCGAGCAGCGCCGCGAGTGGGCGACGGCGGCTGACGGCACCCGCATCCCGATCTCGCTCGTGTACCGCCGCGATCTGGTTACCCCGGGCGAACCCGCCCCCACCCTCTTGTACGGCTACGGCTCCTACGAGCACTCGATCGACCCCGGATTCGGCATCCCCCGGCTCAGCCTGCTCGACCGCGGCATGATCTTCGCCGTCGCCCACGTGCGCGGCGGAGGCGAGATGGGCCGGCTCTGGTACGAGCACGGCAAGAAGCTGCACAAGCGCAACACCTTCACCGACTTCGTCGATGCGGCGAAGCACCTCATCGAGGCGGGCTACACCTCGCCGTCCCAGCTCGTCGCCCAGGGTGGCAGCGCGGGCGGGCTGCTCATGGGCGCCGTGGCGAACATCGCGCCGAAGTACTTCTCCGGCATCCTCGCCGAGGTGCCCTTCGTCGATCCGCTGACGTCTATCCTCGATCCCTCGTTGCCGCTCACGGTCATCGAGTGGGACGAGTGGGGCAACCCGCTCGACGACGAGGAGGTGTACCACTACATGAAGTCGTACTCCCCGGTCGAGAACGTGCACCAGGTGCACTACCCGCGCATCCTCGCCGTCACCAGTCTCAACGACACCCGCGTCCTGTACGTGGAGCCGGCCAAGTGGGTGGCTCGCCTCCGCGAGGTCGGGGCGGACGCGCTGCTCAAGGTCGAGATGGCGGCCGGCCACGGCGGCGTCTCGGGTCGCTACAGCGCCTGGCGTGAGCGCGCGTTCGCCTACGCCTGGGTGATCGACGCCGCGGGAGCGCACCCGAGCGGGGAGTAGGCCGCTCCTCTCGCTCGCTCGCTGAGGCCCGAACGAAGTTCGCGGTCGAAGCGCTCTTCGGGGAGCCCTGCGCTCGGGCGCTAGTCGATCAAAGGACGGCCCAGTGCCGCGGGTGCTCCAGCCCGGCCGGCAGCCGCGTCGACGCGTCGCCTCGCGCCGACGCCACCTGCGGCCCGGTGAGGAACAGTGCCGACGATAGATCGGCCCCGCCGAGGTCGGCGTCCCGCAGGTCGGCGCCGATCAGGTCGGCACCACCGAGATCGGCACCGCGCAGGTCGGCCGCGATCAGGTAGGCACCCCGCAGGTTCGCCCCGCGGAGGTCGGCCCTGCGCAGCTTCGCGCCCATGAGGTCGGCGCCGCGTCCGGCTCGCGGATGCGGATCCCGGTCGGCCAGCGCATCCGCCCGCACCGATTCGCTCACCTGCACCAGAACGGCGTTAACGCGAGCCCAGTGCTCGTTCACGTCGAGGGCGAGGAGGGCATCCGGAGTCCCGAGCGTCAGAGCCTCGGTCTCGGCGAGCAGGGCGTCGACGGAGGAACGGATGCCGGACCCGGCCACGCGGTCCCTCGCCTCGACCAGGTACCAGAGCAGCTCGTGCAGCTCCTTCATCACGCCGAACGAGGCGAACATCGCCGACGCGGTCGATCGGTCCGCACGCCAGCTGCGCCCGTCGAACGTCTGCTGCGAGATGTGCTGGCCCGCGCCGAAGCAGTCGTAGACGGTGCACCCCCGGAAGCCGATCTCGCGCAGCTCGGAGTGCACGCCGCAGCGGTAGTCGTCCTGAAGGTTCGGGCACGGGTCGCCGGCGCTCTTGTCGATCGCGAAATCGGCGGATGCCACGAAGTTGAGCGCCACGCAGCACAGCGCGAAGCAGTTCGCGCAGTCGGCGCGGAGCGCGCTTCGATCGGTCAGCGGGAGAAGGTCGGGCACGCGTTCAGCCTAGGACGGCTGCAGTTCACCGTCAGCGTCGAGCAGGGCAGCGTGCTCCTGGGCGTAGCGGGCGGCCCGACGAATGCGGACGATGAAGATCGGGTAGCAGACGACGAGGACGACCACGAGCGCCAACGCCAGCACGGTGTAGAAGAGCGGCGGTTGGCCGTCGATGAGCACTCCGAGGTATTGCAGCAGCAGCGCGACGTAGAGCAGAGTGCTGTAGCCGAGCTGGAACCCGAGCGCCGTGCGCGCCACTACGGCGTACCGCACGGCCGCCACGCGCTCGTCGGGAGCGAGCGCGATGTCCTGTCCGCGCAGCACCACGCGGGCCAGCTTGCGCACGAGGCCGAGATCGCGCCCAGCGCTCTCGCGCAGCGCGAGGGTGAGCGGGCGCGCCACGATGATGGCGGCGAACGTCGCCGCGAGGAACGCGAACTGCAGAGCGAACAGCACCAACCGACCGGGCGACTCGGATGTGGATTCGGCGAGCGCGAGCAGTGTCGTGACCACCAGTCCTGCGGCCATGGCGATGACGAAGGTGAGCGCGACGATGAGGATCCTGCGACGGATCTGCGCGTCATCGATCACGCTCAGCAGTTGGTCGCCGCGGGGACGTCGCTCGTCGCGCGCACCCAGCCGACGGCCGACGACCACAGCGAGGGTCAGCAGCAGGGCAGCACCCCCGAGAATGACGACGGGCACCCAGACCGGAGACGCGGCGGCGACGGAGAACACGACGATGGAAACGGCCGCCAGAACGTCGAGACCGACGACAATCCAGAACCACCATCGGTAGTAGCGCCGACTCTCCTCGGTGCGTCGCACGTCCCAGTAGGCGTTCAGCGAACCGAGGAGCAGAGGACCGTAGACCAGGACCGTCAGTGCGAACGTCGCGAGCGGTCCGACCCAGGGGTCGGCATCCGGAGTCGCCCTGACGATGAGCACCACGCCGCCCAGCAAGGCAGCGGTCGCCACCAGAATCGACACGATGAACGCGACTACGCGCACTCCGAGCCACCCCCCTTCGCTGAATGCCCGTCCCCAGCCAACAACGCAGGCAGGCGGCGACACAAGGGCTTGCGGCACCCGCCGCCGGGGACGAGAATCGGCCTCGGGTCAGGCTTTTGCGAGACTGGGCGGAGGGTGAATGCTCCGCCGAACGGATGCGACGCCGGTGAGGCCGGTCAGGCCTTCAGGCGCAGGCGACGGGTGTTCGGCGCGGCCTTCTCGTTGACCTCGACCACGTCCGAGCGCGAGGCGATGAAGTCGGAGAACGACTTGAAGCCCAGGGGCTTCTCCTTGAACGCGGGATCCATGCGGATCATCTGGTTCTTCACCTCCGAGGTGAACGCCCACTCCTCGTCGTTCGACCGCGTGTGCACCAGGCGCAGCGCGCGCACGAGCAGGTCGGTCGCCGCCTTCTGCGTCGTGGCCGGGTCGACGGGCGCCTCCTCGAGGTCCTCGTCCAGCGCCGAGTCGAGCGGCTCGAGCGGGTGCGAGAACTCGGGGATCGTCGTGGGCTTGCGCTTCGGTCCGCTCTCGGGGGCTGCGGATGCTGCACCGGATGCAGCGGGCTCGGCCTTGGCTGCGGCATCCGTCGACTTCGCCCGACGGGACCCGGCCTTCGCCTTCGTGGGGGGAGCGGCCGGCGCGGCATCCGTCGCCGAAGTCTCAGCCGGAGCCTCTGCCTGAGCAGCGGCAGCAGGGGCGGCGGCCACGCGAGGCGGGGCGACCCAGCGCTCGATGCCGGGCAGGTCGTCGTAGTCCGAGAACTCGTCGCAGGCGGCCATGAGGGCACGGCTGGTGGCGCCGGCGACGCCGATTCCGATGACGTGCCGGCCGAGACGGCGGGCGCGCTGCGCGAGGGCGATGTAGTCGGAGTCGCCGGCCACGATCACCACGTGGGTCACGTCGGGCAGGCGGAACAGGTCTTCGACCACGTCGACGGCGAGACGGATGTCGGCACCGTTCTTGCCGGCGAGCGTTGTCGTGAACATCTGGGTGAGGTCGATCGCACGATCGATGAGCTGCTTCTGGTACGCCGCGTTCACGCGCTGCGACCAGTCTGCATAGGCGCGGCTGACCACGATGGAGCCGAAGGAGGACGCGTAGTCGATGACGGCGCCGACGTCGACCTTGGCCTGCTGCAGGCGGCCGGAGACCTCGTCGGTTCCACCGGAGACCACCTCGTGGGTGCGGGCGCGGTCGCGGGTGAAGGCGGCCTTGCCGAACATCTGGTTGTAGCGCGAGATGACGATGTTGTCGAAGTCGATGTAGACGGCGACGCGGGGGGTCTGGGGTTCGGCCATGTACCCCATCATCCTCGGTATCGCGGCGTCCTGCTTCCGCGGGGGTGCCGGACCGCTCCTCCTCCGCCCGCTGAGGGGTCGCCTACAGCAGGATGTCGCCCGGCTCCGCAAGCTCGCGCCAGCCTGCCGCTGCGACGGGCTGCGGCATCCGGTCGGCCGCGATCAGCTCGTCGAGCTCCAGCCCCGTGGCCGCCGCGATGTCGGCGATCGGCACCTGGAAGGTGCGGTACGGCCCGAGCAGCGGAGGCTCCCCGGCGACGCGCAGCATGCGCTCGACCTCGTGGTCGCGCACCAGCGCCGACTGGTCGAGGATGAAGCCGGCGGCGCAGAGCTCGAGGGCGGCATCCGTCGTCGACACCCAGGCCACCACCTTCCAGAACCGCAACGGAATGCGGATGCCGCGATACGGCGGATCGTCGGGCCCCAGCACCGGCGCCGTGAACACGCTGAGCTTCAGCTCGTTGACGCTCGCGAACGCGAAGACGTGGTCCTCGAGCCCCAGCCACAGCTCCTTGCCCTGGTTGAACGGCGCGGCCTGCGGGGCCGCATTCGTGAAGTGGAAGGTGTCGGACTCGGCCGTCTCGGCGTCCGGCCCCCAGACCGGATCACGACGACGCACTAGGTGACCGCGGTCGAGATCGTTGTTCGCATAGACCGCCGGGCCGGTCTGCCACTCGGCCGGGATGCGCTCGTCGAATCGCCAGTCGTCGCCGCGTGGAACGTCGACGATGGCTGATCCGTCGATGTTCACACCCGTCGCTCGGGCGAGTCGGCGCTCCCGGTCGAGGTCGACCGTGAAGTGCACGTAGTCGAGCAGGGCCGACTCGGCCTCGACGGATGCGGCGGTCTCCGACTCGACGGCGGCCGGAGCCGGGAACGGAACGGGAACAGCGAGGAAGTTCGGATCGAAGCCCATGTCCCCAGCCGACCACGGACCGCCGACAGCCACAAGGGCGGGAACTGCAGGTCGCTACGCGGCGATCACCTGCTCCTCCTCCTCGCGCGTCACGGCGAGCGCGTCATCGGCGATGCGGGTGCGACGCACGCTCCAGCCGTGCACGACCACGATGAGCAGCAGACCCGCTGTCGCCCAGAGTGCGAGACGCAGTCCGTCGAAGCCGAACTGCCTGCCCGGGAAGTAGGCCAGGGCCTGCACGGCGTCGATGAAGGCGGCGCCGTTCCAGAAGATGTTCAGTCCCGCGAAGAAGGCCGGCTCGAAGGGTGCCGCGAAGATTCCGCCGCTGCTGGTGAAGTTCAGCATCACGAACAGCATCGTGAGGGCGGGGGTCGTCCACTTGCCGAGGATCGGATGCAGCCCGACGCCGATCATGATGATGCCGAAGACGTAGAGCCACGACACCAGCCAGATGCCCCA
Source organism: Orlajensenia leifsoniae (assembly GCF_004570845.1). Lineage (GTDB taxonomy): Bacteria > Actinomycetota > Actinomycetes > Actinomycetales > Microbacteriaceae > Orlajensenia > Orlajensenia leifsoniae. Next base: position 290,944 of record NZ_SPQZ01000003.1, read on the forward strand.
CACGCCGTTCGGGATCATCTGGTAGATCGGTCCGGCGACGACGACGCCGATCGCGGAGACCACTGCGGCCACGAGCGCCCCGACCCCCATGCGCCACGCGACTCCGAGGCGCGCCGTGACGGCGGCGACGGCGATGGCACTCGCGTAGGCGCCGACGCTCAGGGCCACCATGAGGAAGAACAGGCCCTGGCCCGTGGTGTCGTGTTCGCCGACCGGCGCGACGTCGTCGATGGAGAAGGGCAGGTGCTGGCTGTAGGCGATGGGCAGGAAGATCTTCTGCGCCGCCGACGCCGTCGTCTCGGATGCCGCACTCGCGACCACGAGCGTGGCCTCCGTCGGCGTGGCCTCGTAGGCGGCCACGACCTCGCCGCTGCGCACCAGCTTCTCCGCCGACGCGTGAGTGGGCGTCGTCTCGACGTGCAGCCTGCCGTCGGCCTGGTCGTCGAGGGTCTGTGCGAACACCATCGACTCGGCCGAGTCGCCGACGACGGCGACATTCAGGTCATGCGGCACGGGCTCGTGGAAGGCGCCGAGGTAGGCCAGTGCCATGCCGGTCGCGAGGAACAGGGGAATGGCGAGGTGCGCGACCAGCGACTTCCAGAAGGCTCCGGACGGAACACCGAGTCGCCGGGCCGTCGGAGCGGGCGACGGATGCGACGACGAGATCGACGCCGTCGATGCCGAGGAGCCCGCGGCGAGGGCGAGCGGCGAGGAGCCGGGAGTGCGGTGGGCAGACATGAAGGAACCGTTCGAGAGAAGAGAGGGAGGGGAAAGGGGAGGTTCGGGTGCGCACGCGTCGACGCCGCTCCCACAAAGTTGGTATTTGCAACGTACAAGGTTGTATTGCGCAACTCAAATTGCCGCTCTCGCGATAGATTGAGGACATGGCGACAGAAGCAGCACCGGGCGCGACGTCGAGCGGCGATGCGAGCCCGGCCATCGCCCGCATCCGCGATGAGCTGACCACCGCCACCCGTCGGGGATCCGCCCGCGCCAGGCGCACGCATCCGTCGCTCTCGCTCGTCGACCAGTCGCTGCTCAACTACATCGAGGCCAACCCCGGAGCTCGCGGCGTCGACATCGCCGGTCACTTCCAGCTGCACAAGTCGACGGTGTCGCGGCAGCTCAAGATCCTGTTCGAGCTGGGTCTGGTGCAGTTCGCTCCGGATGCCGCCGACCCCGGCCCTGGCGCCCAGGCGTCACGGGGCCAGGCGATCGAGCTCACCGCGAGCGGCCGCATCCTGCAGGCGGAATCGTCGGCCGAGCTCCTCGCCGCCCTCACCGAGCGCCTCGCGCACTGGGATGCGAGCGACCTCGAGACCTTCGCCGCACTGCTCGCGCGTTACAACAGCGGCACCTGACCGCCGGCGCCGGGGCCGACCGCTGTCACCGCGGTCCGCCGCCCACGGACGCGAGCCACGGCAGCACCTTCGGAACAGCTCGCAGTGCCACCTCGCCGTGCCCGGTGTCGGCGATCTCGTCGTAGACTACGTCGACGCCGAGTGCACGCGCCCGCTGCACGAAGTCGCTCGTGAGGTCGGGGTGCACGAGGGTATCCGTGAGTCCCTGCGCCACGAACAGAGGGACGGGCAGGGCCGCGGCGCCCGGAGTGTTCTCGGCGAGCATGGTCTTCCACGGTTCGGTGGTGGCCGGATCGGCGGTGAGGTACTTCCCGATCAGCGGGGTCGCGATGGCGTGCAACTGCTTGTTCTGGCCGAACAGGCAGAGCTTCGCCATGGCGGGAACCGCTGCGGCGCCATCCGGGGTGAGGATGTCGGTCAGCTGCGCATCCGGAGTCGACGGCCCGTAGACCGAGCTGAAGGCCGCGAATGCGTAGGCAGAAATCGTCACACCCGAGACCGTGCCGATGTCGGCGTTCATGAGCGAGCCGAGGTCTGTGGCCGGGGCCGCTACGGCGACAGCCTCGAGGACGAGCTCCGGAGCGTACTCCGCCGCCATCTGACCTGCGAACAGGGCGGCGTGCCCGCCCTGCGAGTGACCCCAGAGCACGAGCCGATCGCTCGCGCCGGTGGGCAGCGTTCGCGCCACTCGGGCAGCGTCGAGCAGGTTGCCACCCTCGGTCGCGCCGATGAGATAGGAGTCGGGCCCGGCTGCGCCCATGCCGGAGTAGTCGGCGGCGACCACGACGTAGCCCGCGTCGATGAAATCGCCCAGGCCCTCGATGAGGAGGAAGGGATCGACGCCGACGGAGGGCGCGCAGCGCTGGGCAGCACCCGTCGTCGGATGCCCCCACGAGACGATCGTGCGGCCCTCGGGCGGCGCGGCCCCGACCGGGGCGACGACCACGCCGGAGGTGAGGATGTCGTGACCCAGCGCATCCGTCGAGTGATAGAGGATCCGCCACGCCTCCGAGCCCGTCGGCGCACTGAGCAGGCGCTCGGAGCGCACGAGGGTTCCGGGAGGAGCGGACCCCTCGGAGCCGGTGGTCCCGTAGAACGCCGGCGCCTGCCACTCCTCGATGAGACCCGCGTCGACGCGGCGGTCGACTGTGAAGGTGAAGACGGCGATGACCGTGGCGACGAGGGCGGCGAGCACGGTGACGACCCACCGCCGCCGCCGGCGACGGGACCGCGTGCCATCGGATGCCTCGACCACCCCCGCACTGTACCGTGGCGGCCGCCTCCGCGGGCGTACCGGCGAGAGCGGCATCCGCCCGCCCGACAACAGGCCGCATCAATCGGAACAGGCCGGATCAGCCTGTTCTCGGGAGAACCGGCCGATCCGGCCTGTGTCAGCGCTGGACGCGCTGCGCGGGGTTCTACTTGACGAGCGCGAAGCCGCCCGTCCAGCTGATCTTCTCCTGCGCAGCCAGGGTGAGCTGCAGGAAGCCGAGGGCCTCGAGCTCGCGAGCACGCTTGAGCGAGCCCGCGTCGACGGCGCTGACTCCGGCACCCGCGAGCACCGACGACAGCAGGCGCTTGGCCGCGTCGTCGTCGCCGGCGATGAGCACCGTCACCGGAGAACCGCCGACCGACTTCGCCGCGAGCGTGGCCGCGAAGTTGGTGTTGAAGGCCTTCAGCACGGTCGACGCGGGAAGGGCTTCGGCGATGACGGATGCCGCTGATCCATCGGCCGGAACGACCAGGCCGTCGAAGGTGGCGAAGTCGAGCGGGTTGGTGATGTCGACCACGACCTTGCCGGCGAGCGCAGCTCCATGGTCGGCGATGATGCCGGCGACCGACGGGTACGGAACGGCGAGCACGACGATGTCACCCGCGATCGCGGTGGACTGGCGGTCGATGAACTCCACGGTGTGGCCACCCTCGGCCGCGAGTGCGCCGATCGCCGTGCCCATGGTGCCGTTTCCGATGATGCTGACCGAGGTCAGGGTGTCTCCTCCATTAAGTTGTTCCAACAAGTAAAGACCGTACGCTACTTAGTTGTTCCTTCAACCAATCGCGTAGAATGATGGCATGACCGACGCCCGCGACCTCGACACCACCGGCATGACGACAGCCGAAGAGGCCGCCTGGGTGCGACTGATCGCGGTCACCGAGTTGCTGCCCGGTGCCCTCGACGCGCAGCTGCTGCGCGACGCCCGTCTCACCCACTTCGAATACCGGGTGCTCATGGTGCTGGCCGACTCCCCCAACCTCACCTCGCGCATGACCAGGCTGGCCTCGCAGACCAACGCCACCCTGCCCCGTCTCTCCCATGTCGTGCGGCGCCTCGAGGAACGCTCCCTCGTCGAGCGCTTCCCGTGCCCCGAGGATCGACGGGCGACGAACGCGCGGCTGACGGATGCCGGCCTCGCCCTGTTCGCCGAGGCCGGCCCCGGTCACATCGAGGCCGTGCGCGCGCTGGTCATCGACGCGCTCTCCCCCGAGCAACTCGAGCAGCTCTACGCCATCGGCGGCGCCCTGCTCGAGCGCCTCGACCCCGAGGGACGGATGACCGCGACGGCCTGCCGCCCGGCGCTGGCCGGGGAGCCCGCATCCGTCGCCCCGGCGTCCCCCGCGGCGTAGCCGACAGCCGCGATGACGACGCTGGAACAGGCCCCTTGCACGAGAACAGGCCGAATCGGCCTGTTTCTGAGAATTCCTGCGATTCGGGCATGTTTTCGGCCGCCGCTGAAACTCCCTGCGGCACCCTCGCCTGCCCCGCCATTCCGGGGATGCACGGGTAGCAGACGCCGTTGTGGCGACATCCGGACTCGGATGACATTCACAGGACAACATGAGGTTTCGTCCAGAGTGCGTGTGCAGACTGTCGACTTCGCCCGGGCGCCCCCGCCCGAGGAACGAAAGATTCAGGCCCGCGCCAGCCGATGTGCCGCGCGAACCGCCGAGTGAAAGTCATACGCAACCTGTTCTCCTCAATGAAAACCCGTACGTCCGCCTCGAAGTCAGGGGCGCACAACGCCTCCGCTCGAACCTCCATCTGGCACCGCGGCCGTGTGCCCATCCTCACCGCCGGCGCCATCGTCGCCGTCGGAAGCATGGTCGGAACCGGCTTCGTGCTGCAGTCGGCCGTGACAGCTCAGAATGAGCGCAACGTCGCCACCGCCGCCTTCGCCCAGAGCACCGGACTGCACTCCGAGCAGCTCGGCACGCACGGTGGCATCCTCGAAGCCCAGGCCACGAAGTCGGCCACCGTGACCCTCGCGAACGCCAAGGCCATCGTCGCTGCCGCGAAGGACAAGACCGACGCCAGCACCCTGTCGACGCAGGTCGCCGCCCTCGGCCACTACGAACTGCTCGCTCCCCAGCGGGTGTTCGAGCTGGTCGACGACATCTCTGCCGAGGCTCACAACGTCGCTGCCGCCACCGCCGAGGTGAACCGCATCGCCGCAGAGAAGGCGGCTGCAGAGGCCGCCGCCGCTGCGGAGGCCGCAGCCGCCGAAGCCGCAGCCGCCGAAGCCAGCGCGTCGACCGAGACCGCCTCGAGCGGATCGCGTCCGTCGGCCCCGTCGAACCCGAGCGAGGCCCAGGCCATCGCCCGCGACATGATGGCGTCGCAGTACGGCTGGGGCGACGACCAGTTCGGATGCCTCGTTCCCCTGTGGGACAAGGAATCGGGCTGGAACGCCAACGCCTACAACGCGTCGAGCGGTGCCGGCGGCATCCCGCAGGCCCTCCCCGCCAGCAAGATGGCCTCGGCCGGCGCCGATTGGGCCACCAACCCCGCCACGCAGATCAGTTGGGGACTCGGCTACATCGCCGGTCGCTACGGATCGCCGTGCGCCGCCTGGGACACCTCGGAGGCGCAGGGCTGGTACTGATCCAGCGCCGAGCAGTTCCACTGCCTGAGAACAGGCCCGATCGACCGATTCCTCCGGGAACAGGCTGATCGGGCCTGTTCTCGTCTGTGCGGCCTGTTGTCCCGCCGCCAGACGAGGCTGGACCACGCTCACGTCACAGGATCAGCACCCCGATGAGGCCTGTGCGGGCAGCATCCGCGTCCTGATCCTGTAAACGTCACTCCCTGTGCCTGCTAGCGACGCGAACCCCTCACCAGGCCGACGGCGCCGGCGGCACCACCACGGGCGGGCGGTCGTCGCAGGTGATCGTGTTGGGCAGCTCCCACGGCGCCAGCCACGGACCCGTCGTGCCGCCGCCGTCATTGCCGCCCAGGTCGACGAGCGAGAACTCCGACCCCGCCGGCGTGAAGTTGAACGAACCGCAGTTGTTCACGCCCACCGCCCCGACGTTGCGGGCGTCGACGTTCTCGAACGTCGCCGACCCCATCGCCCGGGCACTCAGCACGGAGGTTCCGGTGCCGTCGACCCTGATATCGGCGAAGTGCAGGTTCGTGACCGAGTAGAGGTCCTTCACCGGCCAGTCGGCCACGACCATGATCGCGTTGTAGGTGTTGTCGAGGAAGTGATCGCCCACCACCTGGATGTCGGCGTCGATGTTTTTCTCCAACGCGTAGATCCAGATGGCGCCGAGCCCGATGTTCCAGTTGAGCTCGTACGTGCCCGCGCGCACCGTGGTGTTGTCGGTGATCCACAGGTGACCCGTGAACGCCTCGGCCCCGAACCGCGACCCGATCTGGATGGCGCTGCCCTCGCGGATCGGATCGGCGATCAGGTTGTTCGACACCGTGTTGTCGGTTCCGCCGTAGATGGCGATGCCGTTGGCGAGAGTCGGTGTTTGCACGGTGTTGTGGTCGAAGGTGTTGCCGGCGTTGCCCACCTTCTCCGACCACATCGCCAGGCCGTCGTCGCCGGTGTTGCGCACGAAGTTGTTCGCGACGGTCGAGTTCGTGACGCCGGTGTGGAAGTTCAGTCCATCGGCGATCTGGTCGACGATCACGTTGTCGGTGATCGACACGTTGTTCATCGGACCGTCGAGCCAGATGCCCACCTTGGTGTGCTGGATGTACAGGCCATCGATCGACGAATCGCTGAGCGCGCCGCCGATGCCGTTCACCTGGTCGGTGTCGATGCGCTCGCGCACGTCGCCCTGGATGGCGAAGCCCGACAGGTGCACGTTGCGGCTGCCTCCGACCGAGGCATCCTTCCCGTAGAAGCCGACCCCGGTGTGCACCGATCCGTCGGGCGTCGGCGTCGACAACGCCACCTCCTTTCCGCGGATCGTCGTGTACCAGTTGCCGGCGCCCTCGATGGTCACGTCGTCGACGATGATGTGGCGGTTCACCTGGTAGACCCCCGGCGGCACGTAGACCTTCAGCCGGTGCTTCTTCGCGAACGCGATGGCCTTGTCGAAGGCCGCCGCCGAGTCCTTCTTGCCGAGAGGGTCTGCGCCGAACAGCAGCACATTGGCCGCCACGAGTCGCACGTGCGGAAGGCCGACCTTCTCGCTGTCGAGCAGGTCGATCACGGTGACGGATGCCGCACTCCCAGCGGGCGCCGTGAGCCGCACGACGTCACCCGCCTTCCAGGTCTTGCCGAGGAGCAGCCGCTGCTCGTCGAAGAAGTGCATGGGACGGAAGGGCGTGGAGATGGTCGGCGTCGGCGTCGTCGCCGATGGAACGCAGGCGCACTCGGTGATCCACCAGTCGGGATGCAGCAGACCCGCCTGCGGGTCGTTCGTGAACGGGTACTGGTTGTACAGCCAGGAGTACTGCGAGGTGAGCGTCATGGTGCGTTTGGCGCCGCCGTTCACCGTGACGGCGAGCGGTGCCGTGATGCCACCGCCGGTGGCCGAGTCGGGGAGGCTGTAGCGCACGGTGATGGCATTCGCGGCCTTCGGCAGCGTGAACTCCACGTACTGGCCCGGCGTCAAGGACACCGCGCTGCGGCCCGACGCCTCGGCTGCCAGAGTGTAGGCGGTGCGATCGGCCGCCACGAGCGACCCCGTGGTGGTGGCGTTCTCCGCCTCCTGCTCGCTGAAGGCGACGGCGGCGCCCCGGCCGGCGACCAGGGACGGATCGAGCGCCGCACGAGTGACGACGGGCGGCGGGGCGGATGCCGCTCCGCCGACAGCCGCCGTCGCCGACCCTGCGCCGGCCACCGTCAGTGCCGCCGTCGTCATGAGCGCGACGATCATCGAGACCGCCACCCGCCCCGGCGGCCGTCCTGCGGCCGTGCTCGCTGAGGTTGATCCGTTCCGTGTCATCGTCGACTCGTCTCTAGAAGTGGTGCGCTGCGGTGGGCACCGGCGTGCTGGTGGCACGCGGTCATGAGGCCGACCCTACGAGTGCGGCATCCGACATACAAGAGTTTGTGAGGAAATGTCACCTGTCTGGTGAGTTCTTGCGCGATCGCACGTATGCGCTTGCAGCGAGCGCCGCAAGCCATCGCGCAAGAGCCCACAACGGCATTGCCCTGCGACACGGGAAGGCGGATAGTGGAGGCCACCGGCACGGCCGGTCTCGCGTCGGCCGCCGATCCCCTCCCGGGAGGCCAGAATGCGCGTCAGCACAGTGCGTGCCCTCGCCGTCGCGGCGTTGACCATCGCCGTCGTCGCCGGATGCGCCCCGACCAACCAGGATGCCGAGCCCCCGTCGGCGACGATCGCCACCGTCGAACCGACTACGGCCACGACGGGCCCGCCTCCCGACGACGGGGGCGACGACGGCGTGGCCATCGAGTTGGCGCAGCTCCCGATCGGAGGTGTACCGACACCGGATCCGGCCGATCCGGCCCGGCAATGCATCGACGTCAGTTGGATCGCACAGAATGCAGACGGCATCCCGGAGGGCATCGCCATCAGCGTGACCGGCGCCTCCTTCATCCCACCCATCTTCGACGTCGTCGACGGATGCGCCGGCGGCGCGCCGCCGTGTCTCGGCTACACCTTCGACGCCACCGCGCAGAACTGCGTGCTCGCCGTCGTCGCCAACGGAGCGGTCTTCGATCCCCAGGCCCCCGACCGCCCGAGGGTGAGCCTTGCCGGATCGGCCGAGTGCGACCACCCCGACTCCGAGGAGTGCTCCGCCTTCGTCGCGGGCGTGCAGGCGGATCCGAACGTCGCGATCTCGCTCGACTTCCCGCCCCAGGGCGGAACTCCCGACGGCGACACCACACCCGGCGACACGACGACCGACGACGAGACGCCCGCCGACGACGGCACCCAGACCGACGATGGCACCGATGATGGGAACCCGACCGACGTCGAGACCCCGTCCGACGACGACACCGGCACGGGCGACTGATGGCGGCACAGTCGACCCCACCCGACGAGACACCATCCGACGCGACACCATCCGACGCGTCGTCCGGCGCGGCACCCGACGCGTCGCCTGACCAACCCGAGGGCGCACGTTTCGAGCGCTGGATCGGATTCCTCGGCAATGTCATCGCTCCGGCCACCCTCATCGGAGCCCTGCTGTTCTACTTCGGCTACGTCTCCTCGCGAGCGCAGTACGACTACTTCGGCGTCGACGTCGACGTCATCGGGCTGGGCACCCAGGACTACGTGATGCGCAGCCCGCAGCCTCTCCTCGTGCCCCTGCTCGTGTTCGTCCTGCTCGGCGCCGGCCTCGTCGCAGTGCACGCCGCTGTCGTGCGCCGCCGCGATCGCCCCGGATTCGGGCGACGGATGCGGCGAGTCGCCGTGGCCGGCCTGATCGTGCTGGCCGTCGGGGTGTTGCTGTTGCTGCTCTACCCTCTCGCCGGAGGCTGGCCCTACTACCCGCTCGTGACGCCTCTCGTGATCGCTGTGGGCGCTGGCAGCGCCGCCTACGCACTCGCAGCGGTGCGGCCGCGCCCGCGGCTGGCCCTCATCGTCCTGCTCTGGCTCGCCGTCGCCGCTGCTCTGTTCTGGGCCACGGCCACCATCGCCCAATGGTCGGGCCGCGGGATCGCCCAGGCACAGGCACGGGACCTCGGACGCCTGCCGAGCGTCATCATCGACACGCAGCAGCGTCTCTTCCTGGCGACGGAGGCCGGGGTCGACGAACTCGAGCTGCCCGAGTCCGCCGAGGAGAAGTTCCGCTACCGCTACTGGGGGCTTCGGCTGCTCATCGTCGGCGACGACAGGATGTTCCTCGTGCCCGACGAGTGGAGCAATCGCGACACCACGCTGGTGGTTCCGCTCGACGGATCGTCGAGGGTGCAGTTCCAGTTCCGCAACGACGCACCCCGGTGATGCGCGCGCAGACCGGAGTAGCGTGGCGCCATGACCGACACCAACATCCCCGACAACACCAGCCCCGACGACCGCGACTTCGCCGATGACCCCGAGGTGCAGGCGAAGCTGCGCAAGGAGAACGACAAGGACCTCGGCGTCGACCCGTTCTTCGAGGGCGCGAACATCACCGAGAGCGACGGGCCGGTCCTCTAGTCCGGCGCCCTCTCCGCGCCCAGCCCGCGCCTGCGGGTCGGCTCACGCCATCTCCGGGGGTTCCGCGCCACCTGATCTGGCGCGCACACCCACGAAATGGCGCGCGGCACCCCGAGCGGCATCCGCTCGGTCAACGGGTGCTCGGCTTGCATCCGTTCGCCCCGCTACTCTCGATGTGGCCGATCGGCGGCCGCGATCGGGAGGCGAACATGGCCGAGCACGTCTTCATCTCAGGACCGGCATCCTGGAACCGCCTGGTCTACCTCGACCACCTGCCGGAGCCTGTTCCGCACATGCAGTTCGCCACCGAGGAGTACGAGACCCTCGGCGGCACCTCGGCCGGCAAGGCGCTCGGGCTGGTCGGGCTCGGCCGCGACGTGGTGCTGCACACCCTCCTCGGCACCGACCCCGACGGCGTGCGGGTGCGTCGCGTGCTCACCGAGAGCGGCATCCGTCTGCTCGCCCCCGAGTCCGACGCCACCGAGCGCCACGTCAACCTCATGACCCGCTCCGGCGAGCGCGTCTCGCTCTACCTGTCGTCGCCCACCTCGCCAGGCGCGACAGCCGACGACGAGCTGACGACCGCGATGACGGATGCGGCAGTCCTCGTGCTCGACCTCTCGGTGCGCAGCCGCGACCTGCTGCCGGCGGCCCGGGCCACCGGCGTTCCGATCTGGACCGACCTGCACGACTACGACGGCGACAGCGAGTTCCACCGCCCGTTCCTCGAGGCCGCCGACGCCGTCTTCCTCAACGCCGATCGCCTTCCGGGCGACCCGTGGGACTTCCTCGAGGCGACCGTCGCCGCAGGGACGAGCCTCGCGGTCTGCACGCTGGGAGCACGAGGCGCGATCGCGGTGTCGTCATCCGACCGAGGGATGCAGCGCCACGAGGTCGCCGCCGTTCCCGTGGTCGTGCGCGACACGAACGGAGCGGGCGACGCCTTCATGTCGGCCGTGCTCGACGCCAGCCTGGCCGGTGCCGACGTCGACTCCGCCCTCCGCGCCGGGGCCGCGCACGCCGCCACGGTACTCACGACCAAGCACCTGCATCCGTCGCTCGACGCCCTGCTCGGAGCCTGACACCGGTGCCCAGCCGAATCCTCACGCACTCGTTCTCCGTCGACGCGGCTCCGGCCGTCGTGGCCGCGCATCTCGCCGATCCGCACAGCTACCTCGGCCTGTCTCCCCTCATCGTCGCCGTGCGCGAGGTGCACTCGGTCGACGGGCGGCCCGGCGTCACGGGCTACACGGCGGTCGAGCGGTTCTCCGCACTCGGTCTGCACTACGACAACCTCATCGCCGTGACCCTCGCCGCCGACGAGTCCGACGAACGGCGTCAGGTCGTGGGTGGCAACGTCGTGAGCCCCGGCGGGGTGCGGCTGAGTTATCGGTACACGATCGAGCCGGCCGCATCGGACACCAGGGCTTCGAGCGCGGCGGTGACGGATGCCGCAGCGCGCGTCACCGACACCATCACCGTGCACGCGCCCTTCGGCCTGCTGCGCTTCGCCTGCGGCCAGGCGCGTTCGGTGCAGCTCAGTCGCGCGCTGATCCTGGCGCAGCGCCTCGCGACGCGCTGACCAGCTGACGAGCTGACGAGCGACACAGGCCCCGCCGCCGGCTCAGCCCTGCCGGGTGTGCCGATGCAACAGCGAGTCGACCTCGCTGTAGAAGCTGCCGACCGCGGGCACGTCGCCGCAGCCGATCCACACCATGAAGTGGGCGTGATCGAGCTCATCGAGGTCGAGCCACTCGGCGATCCATCCACGCAGCGACGCGAGCACCATCTCGCCCCGCGGCGGCAGGCCGGATGCCGCCCGCACCGAGGCATCGCGGGGCAGCCAGTTCACGGCAACGCCGGGCGGCACGACGAGGTGTTCGATCTGGATGGCCGCGCTGATCTCGACGAAGATCTGCCCGTAGGCGTCATCGGGAATGCGTGCGATCAGGCCGCGGATCGCCGGCAGATCGCGGGTGTCACCCGCGATCATCACATGCACGGGGTAGTCGGTGGAGTGGGGTGTGGAGGCGACCGGACACGTGAGTTAGCTTAGCCTTACCTAATCCAGCTGTCGAGGGTCGGATGACGTGCAACGCGCGGGTGTTCCGACGCGCGGGCATAGTGTCGAGGCATCCGTTGGAGGGGGAATCCATGACCAGACTGATGATCATCGTCGGCAGTGTGCGGCCGGGCCGGGTGGGGTTGCCCATCGCCGAGTGGGTGCGCGATCAGGCGATCGAGCACGGCGGCTTCGACGTCGATTTCGTCGACCTGCTCGAACTCGGCCTGCCCTTCATGGACGAGCCGAACCACCCGCGCCTGAGGCAGTACACGAAGCCGCACACGATCGCGTGGAGCGAGCGGGTGGACGCAGCGGATGCCTTCCTCTTCGTCACGCCGGAGTACAACTACAGCTCCTCCCCCGCGCTCAAGAACGCGATCGACTTCCTCAACCAGGAGTGGTGGCGGAAACCCGTCGGGTTCGTGAGCTACGGCGGGGTCTCCTCAGGCACCCGTGGTGTAGTCGCCCTGCTTCCGGTGCTGGCCAGCCTCGGCATGATCCGTGTCGGCGCGAACGTCGAGTTGACCTTCGGCGGAAAGCAGGTCGTCGACGGCGTCTTCATCGCGCAGGAGAAGGAGTCGGCGATCATCCGCAAGGAGCTCGATGAGCTGCAGGCGCTGGCCGAGGGCCTCGCGCCGCTGCGCTGAGATCCGTTTCGTCATCGCTGTCACCTCCTGGCGGCATCGGTCTCGGAAATCGCCTAGTTCACCCTGATCAGGGTCTTCTGCAGACCGCTCGAGCCATCGGGGGCGATGGGGGCCCGCTCCTCGACCTGTTGCTTGCCGTTCTTGTCGGTCGCCCGCACCGTGACGTAGTGCGTGCCGGGGGTCGCCTCCCAGTCGACGTACCACTGCACCCAGGTGTCGACGTTGACCGGCACCGACAGCTTCGCCGCCTGCCAGTCGTTGTCGTCGATCTTCACGTCGACCTGCTTGATGCCCACGGTCTGGGCCCAGGCCACACCGGCGACCTTGACCGGTCCGGCATCGATGGCCTTATCGAGGCGAGGGGTGTCGATGCGCGACGAGAACTTGATCGGAGCCTTCGCGCTGTACCCGCGCGGGGTCCAGTACGCCTCGTCCTTGGCGAAGGTGGTGACCTTGAGTTCGGTCAGCCACTTGGTCGCCGAGACGTAGCCGTAGAGGCCCGGCACGACCATGCGCACGGGGAAGCCGTGCTCGAGCGGCAGCGGCTCGCCGTTCATGCCCACGGCGAGGATGGCATCGAGCTTCGGGTCGGTGAGGGACGCGAGCGGGGTGCTGGCCGTGAAGCCGTCGATGCTGCGCGAGAGCACCATGTCGGCTCCCGACTTCGGGGCCGCCTTCTCGAGCACGTCGCGCACGGGGATGCCGAGCCACTTCGCCGTGCCGAGCAGGTCGCCGCCGACCTCGTTCGAGACGCACGTGAGAGTGATCGAGTACTCGTTGAGGCCCATGCCGACGAGATCGTCGAAGCTCAGCTCGATCTTCTCCCCGACCATGCCGTCGATCGTGAGACGCCAGGTGTCTGGATCGATGCTCGGCACCGTGAGGGCGGTGTCGACGCGGTAGAAGTCCTTGTTGCCGGTGTACAGCGGCGAGATTCCGGGTATGTCGAGGTCGGCGCCATCCGGGACCATCACCTTCTCCTGGGCGGCAGGCAGCTTGAGCGCCTTGCGCACGGCATCGATGGACCCCGTCGTCACGTTCACGACGCGGGCGCCGACGCCCACGATGGCAGCGCCGGCCGCCGTGATGCCGAGCAGGCGGAAGAAGCTGCGGCGATCGAGCGGACCCTTCTGGGCGGGGGTCGTCTGGGTCGCGGATGCCGGTCCGGATGCCGCGGGGCTATCGGATGCCACGGGGCCGGCGCCTGCGGCATCCGTCATCGAAACCGCATCGCGGCGCGACGCCACCACGTCGTCGCGCCACGAGCGGAGCTTGGTCACGAGCAGCCAGAGGAGGAGAGAGCCCACGATGGTGCCGACGACCGGCGGCAGCCAGGCGAGAGCCGTGGCGCCGGCGCGGGTCACGATGGCCGCTGTCGAGAGCACGCCCGCGAGGCCGAGCGCGATGACGCCGAGCGGCGGGCGCAGGAACTGCAGCACACCGGCGACGGCGGCAGCGACGGCCACCCCGAAGGCGAGGCCGAGCAGCAGGAAGAGCTTGTCGTTGGCGCCGAAGGTCTCGATGGCGAATTCCTTGGCCCAGCGCGGAACGATGTCGATCACGAACGATCCGACGGCCAGGATGGGGCTGCCCTCGCGAGCGAAGATGAGGGCCACGAGTTCGGCCGAGGCCAGGAAGGCCGCGGCGCTCACGAGTCCGGCGAGCGCGCTCCAGGCCCAGAACCGCTTCCGGGGGTGGCGCTTGTCGTTCGCCATGTCGGTCTCCGCATCCGCTCGTCGCGGGAGACAGATCACCCGCTAGAGAGTGTTCGGAGCGGGAGGGCGAACGGATGGGCGAAGGGATGGCGCGGCGGGCACGCGCTGGCCGGGTCGAGCTCGTTCGGGCGCCGGCTTCAGTCCGTTGTGCGACTGAGGCGAGCCAGCGCCAACCCGATCGCCGTGACCAGCGGAATCGCGACGGCCATCATGGCGATCGGATTCGGCCGGAACGTCGGCCCGTCGGGTCCGCCGACGTAGGCGCCGATCGGCAGCGCGTACCCGCCTCCGCCGCCGCCACTGCCTTCGCCCCGCTTGTCGGCATCCGGGATGTCGCCGGACCCCTCGCCGCCGCCGAAGCCGAAGACGACCACGGCGACCGGCAGGATCTCGTGCCCGTCGAGCGTGGTCTTGTCGCCATACGCCAATCTCGCACCCCAGCCGGGCACGGATTCAGCCAGTCTCTCGATGAGGTTGCTCATGGCACGACGGTACGCGCGTTCGGAGTCGACCGGTAGGTGCAGGGCGCGGGCGCGGTTGCGCGGCCACTTCGGTGAGCGGCGTCCTCAGCGCGAGGCGGGCCGCGCCCACTCCAGCAGCTTCTCCGCCGGCCAGGTGTTCACCACGCGGTCCGCCGGCACCCCGGCCTTCTCCGCCCGCGCCGCTCCCAGGTCGAGCAGCCCGAGCTGCCCGGGCGCATGCGCATCGCTGTCGATGCTGAACAGGCAGCCGATCTCCAACGCCAGGGCGATCAGGTCGTCGGGCGGGTCCTGCCGCTCCGGCCGCGAGTTGATCTCCACCGCCACCGAGTTCTCGGCGCACGCCTCGAACACGCGCCGGGCGTCGAACTCCGACTGCGGCCGGGTTCCGCGCGAGCCCTGCACGAGGCGCCCGGTGCAGTGGCCGAGCACGTTCGTGCGCGGGTTCGTGACGCCGCCCAGCATCCGTCTCGTCATCGTGGCGGCATCCGCACGCAGCTTCGAGTGCACCGAGGCGACGACGATGTCGAGCTGGCCGAGCATCTCGGGCGTCTGGTCGAGGGTTCCGTCGACGAGGATGTCGACCTCGATTCCGGTGAGCAGACGGATGCCGCTGCCATGCACGTCGAGCGCCTCGATGATCTCCAGCTGCTCGGCGAGCCGCTCCGCCGTGAGCCCGCGGGCCACCTTGAGGTTCGGCGAGTGGTCGCTGATCACGAGGTACTCGTGCCCGAGCGCCTCGGCGGCACGGGCCATCGTCTCGATGCTCGTCGTGCCGTCCGACCACTCGGTGTGGCTGTGCAGGTCGCCGCGCAGCTTGGTGCGGAGCGACCCGGGAGGCGCATCCGTCGCCGCATCGCGCTCGCGCAGGTCGGCGAGGTAGTCGGGCACTCGGCCATCGGTCGCCTGCTCGATGACGGTGTAGGTGGTCGCGCCGATGCCGGCCGTGCGCTTCAGCCGACCGTCGGCCACCTGCGCCGCCACCTCGGCGGCGCCCAGCGGCTCGATGATACCGGCGGCCTTGCGGAACGCCTTCGACTTGTAGCGGGAGGCGAGTTCGCGCTCGAGCCTGAACGCGATCTCCTCGAGGGCTTCGACGGGGTCCATCCCGCCATCCTCGCCGTCGCGGGGGTGGGAGCGCTACGGGTTGCGCTGGGACGGCGGCGCACGCCACCGCGCAATTCAGGCCCGATTCGTTCCGCCCCGGCATGTCGGCGTCGGCCAGCCGCGTGTCGTCCGATCGAGCCTGAATTGCGCGACGACGGGAGCGTAGATGAGGCGCGGGCTCAGGCCAGATCGGGCAGCAGTTCGCCGAGCAGGGTCCGGATGCGGGCCTTGATGTCGTCGCGGATCGGGCGCACGGCCTCGATCGACTGGCCGGCCGGATCGTCGAGCTCCCAGTCCTCGTACCTCTTGCCGGGGAAGATCGGGCAGGTGTCGCCGCAGCCCATCGTGATGACGACGTCGGAGTCTCGCACGGCATCCGTCGTCAGGATCTTCGGCACGTTGTCGGCGATGTCGATGCCCTCCTCGGCCATGGCCTGCACGGCGATCGGGTTGATCTGGTCCTTGGGCTCCGACCCGGCCGAGAGCACCTCGACGCGTCCGCCCGACAGCGCTGACATGTAGCCGGCGGCCATCTGCGAGCGACCGGCGTTGTGCACGCAGACGAAGAGCACGGAGGGGGTGGTGGTCACGATGGGGTTCGCTTTCGATCGGGGGGGGTCAGGAGCAGCAGGATGCGGGTGCGGCTGCGGCCCGCGGGGCGTCGGAGAAGGAGTCCGCGGTCGAGTCGGCAGGCACCCCAGTGGAACACACGCCGGTAGCCGGAAGCTGAAGGTGCACGCGCGATGCCTCCGCCAGGTCGCCGTCGAGCCAGGCCACGATGGAGCGCACCTGCTCGTGGCCCGTCGCGAGCAGGAAGGTGGGGGCGCGCCCGTAGCTCTTCATGCCGGCGAGGAAGAAGTTCGGCTCCGGCTGCTGGAGTTCGGCGAAGCCGTGCGGCTCGACGGTGCCGCAGCTGTGAACGTTCGGGTCGATGAGGGGCGCCAGGCGGCGGGGCGCCTCGACGACCTCGTCGAGGTCGAGGCGGATCTCGCGCAACATGTCGAGGTCCGGCCGGAACCCCGTCGCGTTCACGACCACGTCGGCGTGCAGGGTCGTCTCGCCGTCGGGGCGACGTCCGGTGATGGCGACACCGGCATCCGTCGCCGCGAGACGCACGATCTCGAAGCTCTCGACGCGCTCGACGGCTCCGGAGGCGATGAGGCGTTCGACGCGCTGACCCAGCGAGGCGCGGCCGGGCAGGCCGTCCGCATCCGATGTCGACACCCGCGCCGCCGCGGGATTGCGGATGAGCCAGGTCACCCGGGTGCCGGGCTCCTCCCGAGCGAGCTTGGCGAGGTTGATGAGGGTGTTCGCGGCCGAGTGGCCCGCGCCGACGACGATGGTGTGACGACCGGCGAACCGCGACCGCTCCGCGCCGAGCACGTCGGGGAGGGCGGCGCTGATCGACGCGCGTACGGCGTCGTAGCCGAGGGGGTCGAGACCGCTCGAACCCAGGCTGTTCGGGTGCTCGAAGGTTCCGGATGCATCGATGACAGCTCGAGCCGTCAGCTCCGAGACGCCGTCTGCCGTCGCGAGTCGCAGGACGAACGGCGTGCCGGCGCGGCCCAGCGAGCGGGTGCGGTCCATCCCCTCCCGCGAGACCGACAGCACCGTCGTGTCGGTGCGGAGGCGCGAGGCTATCGGCTCGAGGGCCGCGAGCGGCGACAGGTACTCGTCGACGAGCTCGCCTGCGTAGGGGGCGACGCCGACGGCGGGCGGAGCCCAGCCGGTCGCCTCCAGGAGACGCCGGGCCGCGGGATCGACGAGGTGCTCCCATGGCGAGAAGAGGCGGATGTGCCGCCACGACGCGATGCTCGCCGCCGACGCCGGACCACTCTCGAAGACCACAAAATCGATGCCGCGCTCGACCAGGTGCGCTGCCGCCGCCAGGCCGATCGGTCCGGCGCCGATGATGGCGACCGGCAGGCCGTCGAGCCGCGGCGACCGCCGCACGGTCGGCGTGAGGTCGAGCAGGGTCATGGCATCTCCTGGATCTGGCGGCTGGAGCAGCAGGGCTATATCGATGGCTGTCGATATGAAGTATCCCGCTCTATATCGATGGATGTCAATATCCTCTAGACTCGCGGTATGTCGCAGACGATCAGCCTCCTTCCTGTGACCGACGTCACTGCGTGCTGCTCACCCCTCACTCGCGAGACCCTGACGGCGGCCAACGCCGATGACCTCGCGCGGTCGCTCAAGGCTCTGGCCGATCCGACTCGGCTGCGGCTGATCTCGATCGTGGCGGCATCCGAGGGCCAGGAGGCCTGTGCCTGCGACCTGACCGAACCTGTCGGACTCAGCCAGCCGACGGTGTCGCATCACCTCAAGGTGCTCGTCGACGCCGGGTTCCTCAGCCGCACGCAGCGCGGCACCTGGGCGTACTTCGCGCTCGTGCCGGGGGCGCTCGACTCCGTGGCTCGCCTGCTCGTCAGCGCCTGAGGTCGCGCACCGCTCGGTGAGGGCCGAGCGCAGCGACCGCCCGAAACATGTCGGGCAGGTGTCGGGCCGGGAGAGCGCCTCGACCTCGGACGTCGTCCGGGCCGGCGAACGGAGGTTATCCCTGCCGTTGGAGGCGCCGGATGCCGCAGACTGGAGAGGTTCCGGGCGCGAAGGGAGCGTGGACGAATGGCGAGCACGCAGTACCACGGCGCCATGACTCCCGAGCGGGCGGCCGCGATCCTGGGCGTCTCGCCGACGGCGACCCCGACCGAGATCCGCGCGGCGTACAACGCGCGAGCCCGCCTCGCGCACCCCGATCGGTTCGCCGGCGGAACACCGAAGCAGCAGACTGATGCCGCGGCCCGCTTCATCCGCCTGACCGAGGCCTACGAGGTGCTCCGGCTGTACGGCGGACGCGCAGGTGGACCTGGGCCGGGACACGGGCCTCCGGCATCCGGAGCCTCCTCGGCCACCCGCCCTCCGCACGTCGACGACAACCCAGCGCCTCGCGCCTCGGGGACCTCGCACCGCGCGCCGGCGTCGGGCGACTACGGACCACCCCGTGCAGATGACGACGGAATCTGGATGACGCGGCCCGACCACGCCACGCGCGAGGCCACGCGGCGGCAGCGGGCCGTCGTGCGGGGAGTCGTGATCGTCATCGCGGCGCTGGTGGCATTGGTGTTCTCCAGCAACGCGGTGGGACTCTCGCCCGGCAGCTTCGGCATTCCGCCGCACTCGGACTGGTTCCTGCCCGTGATGCTCGTGGCCGAGCTCGTCTGTCTGCTCGCCGTGGCGTCGTGCGCGGGGTATGCCGCGACAGGCGTGCCCTGGCTGGGCCGCGTGGGAGTGGCGCTGGCAGGCGCCGTCGTGCTGGCGTTCATCGCCTCGGCGATCATCTCGGCGCCGTTCACGTTCAGCACCCTCGTGTTCACGTCGTTCGCGGCGTTCGTGACCGCGAGCCCGTTCCTCGCGCTCGTGCTCGTCGGTCGGTCGCGGCAGGAGGCACGGACGCACCGCGCCAGTACCAGCCCCGGCACCGGCACCGGCGGCCCTGGGACCACCGACACCGACCCCGCCGCCTCCGGCTCCTAGCCGGTGTTCTGCAGTCCGGCGGCGACGCCGTTGACCGTGAAGAGCAGCAACCGCAGAGGCTCGGCTGCGGCATCCGACCCCTCAGCCGATCGCAGGGCGCGCAACGCCCGCAGCTGAAGCAGGGAGAGCGCGTCGACGTACGGGCTGCGCAGGCGCACGGCGCGCTGCAGCACCGGACGGCGCTCGAGCAGCTCGGAGTTGCCACTCGTGCGCAGCACCCATTCACGGGTGAGAGCCATCTCGTCGAGCACGAGATCGCGCAGGTCGTCGCGGGAGCCCAGGGCGAGATAGCGCTCGGCGAGGCGCACATCCGTCTTCGCCAGAGACATCTCGACGTTGTCGATCATCGCGGCGAACAGCGGCCAGCGCGCATAGGCGGCCCGCAGCTCGTCGATGTCGCCGACGGCCTTGAGGGCCGTGCCGAGACCGAACCAGCCGGTGAGGTTGATGCGCGCCTGGGTCCACGAGAACACCCACGGAATGGCCCGCAGGTCTTCGAGCGACTCCACCGAGAGTCCGCGGCGGGCTGGGCGAGAGCCGAGGGCCAGCAGCCCGATCTCCTCCATGGGGGTGACCTGCGCGAACCAGGGCGCGAAGCCGTCGGCCTTCACCAGCTCGAAGAAGCGTTCGCGCGAGGTCTCGTCGAGGCGGTCGGCGAGCGAGCGGAACTCCGCCGCAGCCGCCCGGTTGGCCTCCTCGTTCGCCGGGGCCGATGCGAGCAGCGCGGCGGAGGCCATCTGCTCGATGTGGCGCTCGGCGATGGACTGGTCGCCGTACTGCGCGAAGATGACCTCGCCCTGCTCGGTGAGCTTGAAGCGTCCGTCGACCGATCCGGGAGGCTGGGCCATCACGGCCTCGTTGGCCGGTCCACCTCCGCGTCCCAGGGCTCCGCCGCGTCCGTGGAACAGGGTGAGGACGATGTCGTTCTCGGCGGCCCACTCCGAGATGCGGGCCTGGGCGGTGTCGAGTGCGAGGGCTGCAGCCACGGGTCCGACGTCCTTCGAGGAGTCGGAGTAGCCGAGCATCACCTCGACCTTGCGACCCGTCGCGGCGAGGCGGGCCTGCACGGCCGGGAGCTCGAGCATGCCGTTCAGGATGTCGACCGAGGCCTCGAGGTCGGCGAAGGTCTCGAACAGCGGCACGGCGTCGAGCACGGGGGCATCGGCCCCGAGGGCGGCATCCGCCAGCTCGTAGACGGTGGCGAGATCCTCCGCACTCTGGGTGAACGAGACGATGTAGCGGCGCGAGGCGTTCACACCGTAGGTGTCCTGCAGCGTCTTGATGGTGCGGAAGACGGCGAGCACCTCCTGGCTCATCTCGCCCAGTTCGCCGCCGGCGCGTACCTCGGCGAGAGTCTCGCGGTGCACCTTGGAGTGCTGGCGCACCTCGAGCTCGGCGAGGTGGAACCCGAAGGTCTGCACCTGCCACACCAGCGCCTGCAGCTCACCGTAGGCGCTGCGGCGTGCGCCGCCGGCACTGAGCGAGCTCTGGATGACCCGCAGTTCGGCGATCAGCTCCTCGGGTCCGCTGTAGGCGAGAGCCTCGTCGCCCGTTCGCGTCGCGGCGATGCGAGACGCCACGACGAGCAGCACGCGGCGGTGCGGCTCGTGCGGGGCTCGTGTTCCGATCTGCGAGGCCACGGCAGCCGCCAGTTCGCTCTGGCGCTCCCACAGCGCCTTCAGATCAGCGGATGCCGGAGTGTCGCTGGAGTCGATCGTCAGCGTGCGACCGATGCGCGTCGCCGCCCGTTCCAGCCCGAACAGCACGTGCTCCGAGGCGATGCGGGCGGCCTCGAGGGTGGTGTCGGCCGTGACGAACGGATTGCCGTCGCGGTCGCCGCCGATCCAGGTTCCGAGGCGCATGAACGCGGGTGCCGCAGCGGGCGCGACCCCGGCGGCGTCGGGCTGCAGGGCGTCGTCGAGCATGCGGTAGACCCGCGGGACGACCTCGAACAGTGTCTGGTCGAAGATGCTCATCGCCGTGCGCACCTCGTCGAGCGGCGTGGGACGGGTCGTACGAATCGGCGACGTGCGCCACAGGGTGTCGATCTCCTCGAGCATCCGGCGGTGCACCTCGATGGCCGCCGAGCTGTCGGGGCGCACCACGTCGTGGCGGTCGAGCTGCTCCGAGATGCGGCGGATCGCGGATGCCACGGCCCGGCGCCGCGCCTCCGTCGGGTGCGCGGTCAGCACGGGGTGGAAGCGAAGCCCCTGCAGGCGGGCAGCGGCCTCGTCGGCGCCGACCTCGTCGACGAGGCGGGCGAGGGCTCCGGGGAGGGTGTCGCTGGCGGCATCCGTCTTCGACGTGTCACGCGAGCGCAGCACGCGCACACGGTGGTGCTCCTCGGCGAGGTTGACGAGGTGGAAGTAGACGGTGAACGCCCGCGCCACCTGCTCGGCGCGGGTGGGCGTGAACGACTCGACGAGCTCCTCGGCCGCCTCGATGGAGACGCGCCCGTCGCCCTCGTAGGCCTCGATCGCGAGGCCCCGCAGGCTCTCGACGTCGTGCAGCAGTTCGGGCCCGCCGGCCTCGGTGAGGATGCGGCCGAGCAGGCTGCCGAGCAGGCTCACGTCGGAGCGCAGAGCGTCGGCAACACCGCCTCGCACCACGTCGCGGCCGGGTTCTTCCAGGGGCGTCGAGATGAAAGTCACTCGCCGAGACTACGGCCTTCCCGTGTACGTCATGTTTCGCGTGCGTCTTCCGCTGACACCGTGGGGCTCCGGATGCCGCGGGCCCACGGCGCGAACCTCAGTCGAGGTGGAAGACCTCCGGGATGTCCTTCCACCACTCGCCCTCGGCACGATCGGCGAACGGTCGCTGCAGCGGCTCGCACACGGCCCACCACTCCTGCGTCGCGGGGTCGGCGGCGATAGCGGCCATGTCGGCCTCGAAGTCATTGCCGACGTACTCCATGTAGGAGAACAGCACGTCGCCGTGGCGGTAGATCGAGTAGTTCGTGACGTTGCTGCGGGTGAGCCTGTCGAGCACCGCGGGCCAGACGGCGGCGTGCAGGCGTTCGTACTCCTCGACGTTCTCCGGCGGCATGCCGATGACGGAGGCGAGCCGCTTCACGAGCGTGCCGCCGCTGCGCGCACGCGCAGGTGCGTGACGCCGCCGTCGACCTCGAGCGCCGTACCCGTCGTCGAGCCCGAGAGCGGGCTGGCGAGGTAGGCGATCGCGGCCGCCACCTCGACGGGCTCGACCATGCGGCCCGTCGCCTGCCGCGCGTCGAGGGCGGCTCGCTCTGCGGCCGGGTCGGCGAAGCCGGCCAGCATCCGATCGACGAAGGGAGTCGCGACGGTGCCGGGGCTGACGCAGTTCACACGGATGCCGTCGCCGACGTGATCCGTGGCCATCGCGTACGTCAGCGCGAGCACGGCGCCCTTCGACGCCGCATAGAGGGCGCGCTGCGGGAGGCCGTTGAGCGCGGCGATGGAGCACAGGTTCACGATGGCAGCGGCATCCGACGCCCGCAGGAAGGGCAGGGCTGCTGCTGTCACGCGCGCCATGCCGACCACGTTGATGTCGAGCACGCGCGCCCACTCGGCGTCGTCGTTCTCCTCGACCGTGCCGACGGCACTGATGCCGGCGTTGTTCACGACGATGTCGATGCCGCCGAGGGCGTCGGCGATGGCTGCGACGGCCAGGTTCACCGAGTCGCGGTCCGACACGTCTGCGACGAAGCCGTGCAGCGGCTCGGGCAGCCCGTCGATGGCGCGGTCGAGCACGGCCACGCGGGCTCCACGGTCGGCGAGCGTCTGCGCCGTCGCCAGGCCGATGCCCGAGGCGCCGCCCGTCACGAGGGCGACGAGGCCGTCGAACTCCCCGGCGCTCACTCCCGCGGCGCTCATGCCTGCACCAGCGTCTGTCGTGCGCTGCCGAGACCGTCGATCTCGAGCTCGACCACGTCGCCGGCACGCAGGTAGGGGTTGCCCTCGATGCCGAGGGCGACGCCGGCCGGGGTGCCCGTGTTGATGACGTCTCCCGGATGCAGCACCATGAACTGGCTCACGTACCAGATGACGTGCGCCACGGAGAAGAGCATGTTGGCTGTGGTGCCGTCCTGTCGGACGGTGCCGTTCACGCTGAGCCGCAGCCCGAGCGCCTGCGGGTCGCCGACCTGATCGGCCGGGACGAGCTCGGGTCCGAAGGGGTTGAACGTCTCGCAGCTCTTGCCCTTGTCCCACTGGCCGCCGCGCTCGAGCTGGAACTCGCGCTCCGACACGTCGTGCGAGACCGCGTATCCGGCCACGTGGGCGAGGGCGTCATCGGGCGAGTCCAGGTAGCGGGCCGTCGTGCCGATCACGACGCCGAGCTCGACCTCCCAGTCGGTCTTCTCCGATCCGCGTGGGATGAGCACGTCGTCGAAGGGGCCGACCATGGTCGTCGCATCCTTCATGAAGATCACGGGCTCGGCCGGGAGGGCGGCCCCGGTCTCCTCGGCGTGGTCTCGGTAGTTGAGGCCGATGCAGACGATCTTGCCCGGCCGCGCGATGGGGGCGCCGACCCGCTGGTCGGCAGCACCCTCGAGTTCGGGCAGGTCGGTGAGCGCCGCGCGCAGGCGGGCGATGCCGTCGGCGGCGAGGAACGCGCCGTCGAAGTCGTCCGTGACGCTGCGGGCGTCGAGGGTGCGGCCGTCGACCTGAACGACGGGGATCTCGGAGCCCGCCTCGCCGAGGCGGGCGAGGCTGATGGGAGTGCTGGTGGTCACGAGGTCTCCTCCTGGAGGTCGGTGGCGGGGGCGGTGCTGGAGTCGGGGAGTGCGAGGTCGAGGGAGTAGAAGTCGACGGCGCTGCCGGCGAGGATGCGCGCCCGTTCGCTCTCGTCGAGGTCGGCGAGCAGCCCGGCGATGCCGGCGAACACCCTGGCGTAGCCGCCGGCGATGAGCGAGACCGGCCAGTCGCCGCCGTACAGCAGGCGATCGGGGCCGAACACCTCGAGGGCGTGATCGAAGACCGGGCGGATGCCGTCGACGGTCCAGTCCGCCGGGTCGCCGACGGCGGAGTACAGACCGGAGACCTTGCCGAAGACGAGGGGGTTCTCGGCGGCCCGGGCGAGAAGCGACCGCCACGGCTCGTCGTCGGCAGCGCCGATCGGCGGCTTGTTGAGGTGATCGAGAACGATGCGGAGCCGCGGATGCCGTTCCGAGATCGCGACGACTGCCTGCAGGTGCTCCGGCAGCACGCCCACGACGTCGAACGGCACTCCAGCCTCCTCGAGCAGGCCGAGGGTCGCGTCGACATCGTCGCGCAGGAGCCAGTTCGGGTCGCTGCGGTCGTGGATGAGGTTGCGCACGCCGCAGAACAGCGGCTCACGCTGCAGTTCGGCGAGACGCTGGGCCGCCCGGTCGGGCTCGTGCAGCGGAACGTAGCCGACGACCCCCAGCACCTGCGGCGAGCGCCGCGCGACCTCGAGCATGTACTCGGTGTCCTCGTCGTTGTCGGCCGACTGCACCAGGACGCTTCCTGTGATCCCGGCTGCGGCGAACGACGGCAGCACCTCCTCCATCGGGATCGAGCGATGCAGGATGCCGGCATCCGGACCCAACCACGCGTACTCGGCCCGGTTCAGGTCCCAGACGTGCTGGTGCGAATCGATGATGACGCTCACGGGCGCCCCCTCGTCTCATGTGCGGTGATGGGCAAAGATCTGATGACTGTCGGCTCAGCAACGCGGCGCCAGCCTAGGATGTGCCCATGGCCACACGCACCGCAGACGGCGAGACGCCGCGTTCGCAGTCGAACGTGGTGATCGACGGCATCCGCGAGATGCTCACCAGCGGTCGCCTCGTCGCCGGAGCCAGGCTTCCGGTCGAGAAGGACCTGTGCGCCATGCTCGGGGTCTCGCGCGGATCGCTGCGCGAGGGCGTGCGCGCTCTCGTGGTGCTGGGCGTGCTCGAGACCAGGCAGGGCGACGGCACCTACGTCACCGATCTCGGGCCGAGCCAGCTGTTCGAGCCGCTCGGCTTCCTGGCAGACCTGCAGTCGCCCGAGAACAGCGTGCACCTGCTCGGGGTTCGTCGCGTGCTCGAGCCGGAGGCGGCCGCCCACGCCGCCCTGAACATGAGCGATGCCGACCTCGAGGCTGCCGGGCGCATCCTCGACCGCGGCGACGCGCTGCTCGCCGACGAGCCGGGCATGGACCTCGAGGCCACCATCGACGTCGACACCGACTTCCACCGCCTCATCGCGCACGCCAGCGGCAACCCGGCGTTCGCGGCGATCATCGAGGCCCTCGTCGGGCGCACGGCCCGAGCCCGGCTGTGGCGCGCCATCCACGAGCACGGAGCCGTGCGCGAGACCCAGCGGGAGCACCGTGCCATCCTCGACGCCCTGATCGCCCGCGATCCCGATCGCGCGCGCATCCGCATGTCGGTGCACGTGCTCGGAGTCGAGGAGTCCACCGCGATGCACTTCGGCGAGACGGATGCCGCTGCCGAGGCTGACGGCGGCGGCGCGGGCTGACCGCTCAGCCACGGCGCACCAGGCCGCGGTCGTCGAGTGCCGCCCAGAACTCCGCCGGGATCTCGCGCTCGTAGCGCTCGGCCGTTCCGCGCACCTGCTCCGCCGTGCGCATTCCGACGACCACCGAGACGACCGCCGGATGCCGCAGCGGATAGGCGATGGCCGCCTCGGGCAGCGTGATGCCGAACTCCTCGCAGACGTCGGCGATGGCGTTGGCCTTCGCGATCAGCTCGGCCGGAGCCGGGGCGTAGTCGTACAGGGCGTTCGCGGGCGGACGCGGCTGCGACAGGAGCCCGGAGTTGTAGACGGCGGCGGCCACGATCCCGACACCGCGCTCCTCGGCGAGCGGCAACAGCTCGTCGAGAGCACCCTGTTCGAGCAGGGTGTATCGACCGGCCAGCATGATCACGTCGACATCGTGGCGGCGCACGAACTCGGCCGGCATCGCCGACTGGTTCATGCCGGCGCCGACGGCGCGCACCACGCCCTCCTCGCGCAGCTCGATGAGCGCGGGGATGGCCTCTGCGTGGGCCTCCTGCCCGTGATCGTCGGGGTCGTGCAGGTAGGCGATGTCGATGCGGTCGAGGCCGAGCCGCTCGAGGCTCCCGTGCACCGACCGTCGGATGCCGTCGCGGCTCAGGTCCCACTCGCGGCGCACCGTGGCCGGCACGGCGAAGCCGCCGTCGTCCATGGTGCCCTCCGGATACCCGCTCGGCACGAGGAGGCGACCCGCCTTCGTCGACAGCACGTACTCGTCCCGCGGGCGGTCGGCCAGGGCAGGGCCGAGGCGGCGTTCCGAGAGGCCCAGTCCGTAGTGCGGTGCCGTGTCGAAGTAGCGGATGCCGGCATCCCATGCGGCGTCGACCGCTGCGCGGGCCTCGGCATCCGTCGTCTCCCGATAGAGGTTGCCGAGCTGGGCGGCGCCCATCCCGAGTTCGGTGAGGGGCAGGGCCGACCTCAACGTGCGACTCAACATCGAGGAACCTCCACAGCGACGGGCAAGGGTGCCCCTAAAGATTAGATCAATTGGTTCCAAAAGACCATTTCTCTGCGATAATCAAGTGGTACTCGCCCAATTGATTGGGTGAATCACCCGACATCGAGGATGCCGCCGGGCCAGAAGGCACGCTGGATCTGCTCGATTCGTCAGATCACTGCCCAGGAGGCTCAATGTTGACCGCCGCTTACACAGGCGATTCCACGATCGCCATCGCCGAGGCGGAGCCGCAGGCTCCGGACGCAGGGCAGGTGCAGATCCGGGTCTCCTACGTGGGCCTCTGCGGCACCGACCTGCACATCCTGCACGGCTCCATGGACGCCCGCGTTCAGACGCCGCTGGTGTTCGGTCACGAGATGAGCGGCACGATCGCGGCCGTCGGAGCCGGCGTCGACGGCTGGGATGTCGGTGATGCCGTGACGGTGATGCCGCTGGACTGGGACGGCACCTGCCCGGCCTGCCTCGCCGGCAACCAGCACATCTGCCAGAACCTCGACTTCATCGGCATCGACTCCCCCGGCGCGCTGCAGGCGCTCTGGAACGTGCCGGCAGCCACCCTCGTGGCACTCCCCGCAGGCATCGCCCTCGACGCCGCGGCCCTCGTCGAACCCGTCGCCGTCGCCGTGCACGACGTGCGCCGCTCGGAGGTCGCGCCCGGCGAGAAGGCCGTCGTGATCGGCGGCGGCCCGATCGGCGTGCTGATCGCCACGGTGGCCCGGGCCTTCGGCGCCGAGGTGGCGGTGATCGAGCTCGACCCGAACCGTCGCGCCCAGATCGAGGCGTTGGGCTTCGCCACTCTCGACCCGCGCGAGACCGACCAGGTGGCCTGGATGGAGGAGTGGACGGCCGGGGCCGGAGCCGACGTCGTGTTCGAGGTCTCGGGTGCTGCCGCCGCCGTTCTCGGCGCCACGGCCCTCGCCAAGGTGCGCGGCACCATCGTCGTGGTCGCCATCCACCCGACGCCACGCGAGATCGACCTGCAGCGCGTGTTCTGGAGGGAACTGCGCCTGCTCGGTGCGCGGGTGTACCAGCGCACCGACTTCGAGCGTGCGGTCGAGCTCGTGGCCGACGGCACGATCCCGAGCGCCGTGCTGATCTCCAAGATCGTGCCGCTCTCCGAGACGCGCGCGGCCTTCGACGACCTGCAGGGCGGCCGGGCGATGAAGGTGCTCGTCGACGTCCAGGCCGGGCAGCCCGCATGAGCGCCCTCTTCGACCTCAGCGGAACCACCGCCGTCGTCACCGGGGCCAAGCGCGGCATCGGCTTCGCCATGGCGTCGGCGCTGGCCGAGGCGGGAGCCGACATCATCGGCGTGAGCGCCACCATCGAGGAGGAGGGCAGCGCCATCGGCGCCGTCGTCGAGTCGCACGGCCGCACCTTCGAGGCCCGCGCCGTCGACTTCGCCGATCGCGAGGCCGTGGTCGCCCTCGGCGACGAGCTGCGCGGGCGGTCGATCGACATCCTGGTGAACAACGCCGGCACCATCGAGCGCGCCCCTGCTGCGGAGCATCCGCTCGCCCTCTGGGATCGGGTTCTCGAGGTGAACCTCTCGAGCCAGTTCGTGCTCACTCAAGCCGTGGCGAACGGGATGCTGGAGCGAGGTCGCGGCAAGATCATCTTCACCGCGAGCCTGCTGAGCTTCCAGGGCGGCATCAACGTTCCGGGCTACGCGGCGGCGAAGTCCGGCGTGGCCGGCCTCGTGAAGGCCCTCGCCAACGAGTGGACGGCCCGCGGCATCACCGTGAACGGCATCGCGCCCGGCTACATCGCGACCGACAACACGCAGGCCTTGAGGGCGGATGCCGATCGCTCGCGCGCCATCCTCGACCGCATCCCGGCCGGCCGATGGGGCGACCCCGACGACATCGCCGGTGCCACGGTGTTCCTGGCCGCACCGGCCTCGGACTACGTCTCGGGCATCGTGCTCCCCGTCGACGGCGGATGGCTCGGACGATGAGCCTCGTCGGCCAGCGCTTCGTACCCGTGATCGTCATCGACGACCCCGGACTCGCGCCCGATCTCGCCTCCGCCCTGCTGCGCGGAGGCATCGGCTGTGCCGAGATCACGCTGCGCACCGAGGCCGGCCTCCGCGCCATCGAGGCCGCCTCCGACGTTCACGATTTCACCGTGGGGGCGGGCACCGTGCTCACCGCCGCCGACGTCGATCGGGTGGTGGATGCCGGTGCACGTTTCGTGGTGAGTCCGGGCCTCGCCGACGACGTGGTCGAGCGGGCTCTCGAGCTCGGCGTCGACGTGCTGCCCGGGGTCGCCACCGCCACAGAGGTGCAGCGCGCCCTCCGCTTCGGGCTCGATCGACTGAAGCTCTTCCCGGCCGGCCCCCTCGGCGGGCTCGACCTCATCCGCGCCCTCTCCGGACCCTTCCCCGGGGTGCGCTTCCTCCCGAGCGGCGGAGTCACGCCCGAGAACGCGCCGGACTACCTCGCCTCTCCGACCGTCTTCGCCGTGAGCGGCAGCTGGATGGCCACGCGGGAGCTCATCGCTGCGCGTGACTTCGACGAGATCGCCCGGCTCAGCCGCGCGGCGACCGAGCTGGTGCCGTGATGGCCGGGGTCGTCGAACCTGGTGGGGTCGCGGCACCGGCTGCGGCATCCGCCGTGCTCACCCTCGGCGAAGGCCTGGGCGTTCTGCGCACCCGCGAGATCGGCTCGTTGGCCCACCTCGGCGATCTCGCCGTCGGCACGGGCGGGGCGGAGGGCAACGTCGCCATCGGACTCGCCCGGCTCGGAACCCCGGTCACCTGGCTCGGCCGCGTGGGCGACGACGGACTCGGCCGCCGCATCGTGCGGGAGCTCCGCGCCGAGGGCGTGACCGTCGTGGCGCCGGTCGACACGATGGCCGCGACCGGCCTGCTCATCAAGGAGTCCCCGTCGGCCGGGCGCACCGCCGTGACCTACTACCGCGCGGGCAGCGCCGGGAGCCGCCTGAGCCCAAGCGACCTCGACGCCGTCGACATCGCCGACTTCGCGCTGCTGCACATCACGGGCATCACCCCCGCCCTGTCGCCGACCGCACGAGCGACCATCGACGCCGTTCTCGATCGGGCGACGGATGCCGGCATCCCCGTCTCCTTCGACGTCAACCATCGCTCAGCGCTGTGGGCCGGCACCGGTGACGGCGAGGCATCCGAGACCTACCGCTCGCTCGCCGCGCGCAGCAGCATCGTGTTCGCCGGAGCCGATGAGGCGGCGCTGGTGACGGGCCTGGCCCCCGGCGACCCCGAGGCCCTGGCGCGAGCTCTCGCCGCGCTCGGGCCGGCCGAGGTGGTGGTGAAGCTCGGCGAGCGCGGAGCCGTCGCCCTCCGCGACGGCGAACTCACCGGGCGCGCCGCCGTGGCGGTCCCGGTCGTCGACACCGTGGGAGCCGGAGACGCCTTCGTGGCGGGCTACCTGGCCGAGCTGCTGCGCGGCGGCAGCGTGGCGGATCGCCTCGACCTCGCCGTGCGCACGGGAGCTGCGGCGTGCCTGCACCCGGGCGACTGGGAGGGCTTCCCGTCGCGGACCGAGCTCGAGCGCCCCGACGGAGCCGACCCCGTCAGCCGCTGACAGCGCCGACAGACAGGGCCGGGAGCGGCCGGAAGCGGCCGGCAGCGGCCGGGCGTCAAGCCGCCTGCGACACCGCCGGGATCTCGGCGACGGAGTGGTACACAGGCAGGCCGCGCTCGCGCGCGATCGCCACGTCCTGATCGGCGCCGGCCGAGGCGCCCGGCAGTCGCAGCACGGCATCGCAGTGCTGCAGCAGTCGCTCGGCCGTCGGGTACATGATGCCCGCGGCAAGGGGATCCGCCACGCCCTCGCCTCCAGCTCCGCGCAGAACCGGCAGAGCCACCCATTCGCCGATCATCGGGATGTGCCCGGCCTGGAAGATCGGCCACGCGGCCTCCTCGAGGCGGGCCAGGTTGGCGGCGAGGGCAGCGGGCTGGTCGTCGGTGCCCGAGCGGTAGGGTCCGGCGATGAGAATGAGCAGTGGTGTCGTCATGCCGTCACTATAATGGGGATAAACGCGCTTAATCAAGGAGAAACACGGATGTTGGCTGCTGAACGACGCGACTTCCTCGTGGCCCGGCTCGAGCGCGACGGCAAGATCGTGGCGAAGGACCTGGCCCGCGAGCTGGGCATCTCCGACGACAGCATGCGCCGCGATCTCCGTGAACTCGCGGCCGCCGGACTCTCGCAACGCGTGTACGGCGGAGCCCTCCCCGTCTCGCCGGCGATAGCCGACTACGCCACCCGCGGGACCATCTCCGTGGATGCGAAGGCGCGCATCGGCAGAGCCGCGGCCGAGCTGATCCGCCCGGGCTCGACCGTGATCCTCGACGGGGGCACGACGGCCCTCGCCGTCGCCCGGGCGCTGCCCGGCGACCTGCGCGCCACCATCGTCACGCACAGTCCGACCGTCGCGAGCGCCCTGATCCACCTGCCCGACATCGAGATCTTCATGATCGGCGGACGAGTGTTCAAGCACTCCGCAGTGACGAGCGGCGCGGCGGCGGCCGAGGCGGCAGCCGGAGTGAACGCCGACCTGTTCCTCCTCGGCGTCACGGGCGTGCACGCAGAGTCCGGTCTCACCACCGACGACGCCGACGAGGCCGCGATGAAGCGACTCCTCTCCCGTCGGTCGGCCGAGACCTGGGTGCTCGCGAGTTCCGAAAAGATCGGGGCGGCCTCTCGGTTCGCCGTGCTCGCCCTGAGCGAGGTGGCGGGCGTGATCACGGATGCCGCCGACGACGACCCGACCGTGACCGACCTCCGCGGTCGTGGCCACGAGGTGCTCTCGGCCTGAGAGCCGCCCCGACCCGAGGGCCGTCCCGTCGAACGTCCCGTCGAGCGTTCGGTCAGTCGGTGACGAGCTTGCCGTCGATGCGTCGCGGGATGCCCGTGGCCTCGTCACGCAGGTCCGTCGGCAGCAGGGCGGCCGGGGCGTCCTGGAACGCCAGCGGACGCAGGAACCGACGGATGGCGCTGACGCCCACGGAGGTGTGCTGCGAGTTCGTCGCCGGCCACGGTCCACCGTGGTGCTGCGCCCACGACACCCGCACGCCGGTCGGGTAGCCGTCGAAGACGATGCGCCCGACGCGCGGCGCGAGATCGCGCATCAGGATGCCGACGGCCTCGAGCTCGTCGTCCTCGCTGTGGATCGTCGCGGTCAGCGAGTCCGGCACGGCGTCGAGGGCGCTCAGCACCTGAGCCGCGTCGTCGTACCGCGCCACCACCAGAAGGGGCCCGAAGGCCTCCTCGGCGACGTCGGCCGTCAGCTCTGCGGCGTCGAGGCCGAGCACGGTCGGAACTCCGGTGAAGCCGTCGTCGGCGGTGCCGCCGGTCGCGAGTACGGAAACCGGCCCCGAGTCGATGAGGCGCTGACGGATCTCGTCGAACGAGGTCGAGATGCGCTCGTTGAGCAGCACGGGCGCCGATGCCGCCGCGGCCTTCTCGACCAGGCGCGCCACGAGGGCATCGCCAGCGGTTCCCCGGGGCACGAAGGCCACGCCGGGCTTGGTGCAGAACTGCCCGCCGCCGAGCGTGAACGATCCGAACAGGCCGTCGGCGATCTCGGTGCCGCGAGCCGAGGCTGCTCCGGCGGTGATGATGAGCGGGTTGAGGCTCGACAGCTCGCCGTAGAACGGGATGGGCTCCGGGCGGGCGGCGATGATCTCCATCAGAGCCTGCCCGCCTCCGAGGGAGCCCGTGAACCCGACGGCGGTGACGAGCGGATGCGCCACCAGCGTGCGGCCGGCTTCGGTGCCGAACACGATGCCGATGAGGCCGTCGGGGGCGCCGTACGCCGCGGCCGCCTCGGCGAGCACCGTGTGCGAGAGCACCGAGGTCTCGAGGTGGGAGGAGTGGGCCTTGAGCACGACGGCGTTGCCTCCGGCGAGCGCCGAGGCGGTGTCTCCGCCGGCGACCGAGAAGGCGAACGGGAAGTTGCTCGAGCCGAACACGGCCACGGGGCCGATCGGCACCAGCATCCGGCGCAGCTCGGGGGCGGGCCCGAGAGCCGTGGCGCCGCCATGGTCGATCGTCACCTCGAGGTAGCCGCCGTCGCGGAGGGCCTCGGCGAACAGCCGGAACTGGAAGGCGCTGCGGGACACCTCGCCGTCGAGGCGTGCCGTGCCGAGCCCGGTCTCACGGTCGGCGATGGCGACGAGCTCGGCCCGCCGGGCGTCGAGACCGTCAGCGAGGGCCTCGAGAAGACCGGCGCGCCAGCCGCGCTCGTTCCAGCGGGCGCGCTCGAAGGCGGCCTGGGCCGCCTGCACGGCGGCATCCGTCGCCTCGACCGAGGTCGGAGTCGTGCCCGTCGGGTGGGCCTCGCCCGTGCGCGGGTCGGTGCTGACGAGAGTGCCGGCGAGAGTGCCGGAGAGGCTGTTCTGCGATGTCATGGGTTCTTCCGGGTTCAGCGCAGCAGGCCGCGCGTGGTGAGGGATCGGTAGAGGGCGTCGATGCCGAAGGTCCACGGTGCCGCCTCGGTGCTCGAGCGCACGCGGTTGACGAGGGCACCGAGCCTGGGCTCCGCTATGCGCACGAGGTCGCCGTCGTGATGGGTGAACCCGCGGCCGGCCACATCACGGTCGTCGACCGGCGCGAACATCGTGCCGAGGTACAGCACGAAGCCGTCGGGGTACTGGTGGTGTGCCCCCACCACTTGCTCGACGAGGTCGGCGGGGTCGCGGCTGATGCGGGCGAGCTCGCTGTGGCCGTCGAGACGGTAGCCGTCCTCCCCGTCGATCGAGAGGCGCACGACAGAGGCGCGCAGGGCGTCGAGGTTATAGCTCGCGTCGAAGAGGCGAACGAACGGACCGACCGAGGCCGAGGCGTTGTTGTCCTTGGCCTTGCCGAGCAGCAGGGCGCTGCGACCCTCGATGTCGCGCAGGTTCACGTCGTTGCCGAGACTCGCCCCCACGATGCGGCCGTCGGAACTCACAACGAGCACCACCTCCGGCTCCGGGTTGTTCCACTGCGAGGCCGGGTGCACGCCCACGTCGACGAGCGGGCCGACGGTCGAGAGCACCGGCGCCTTGGTGAACACCTCGGCGTCGGGGCCGATGCCGACCTCGAGGTATTGGCTCCACCAGCCGCGCTCCAGCAGCAGGGTCTTGAGCGCCGAGGCCTCCTCCGACCCGGGGCGGAGCGCATCGAGCGAGCCGCCGATGGTCTCGAGGATCTCGGAACGGATGACGGCCGCGGCGTCCTGATCGCCGCGAGCCCTCTCCTCGATCACCCGCTCGATCATCGACACCGGGAACGTCACCCCGGCCGCCTTCACGACGTGCAGGTCGATGGGCGAGAGCAGCCATGGCCGCGTCTCGTCGCGGGTCTCGGGCGGGGTGTTGGCCGCGAGTTCGTCGAGGGTTCCGATCTCGGGTCCGGATGCCGCGGCCAGTGCGGCCGCAGGATCGGCCTGCTCGGTCAGGGCGTGCATCGTCGGGAAGTGCGCCGACACGTCGACGACGCCGTCGGCGCGGATCGCCACCACCACGGGGCCGGAGTGGCCGGGGCGCCCCTCGGCGTCGGGGAGCCAGGCCCGGCCCGCGAGGGTGCCGGCGTAGCCGTCGTCGGGCAGCAGCCCGCTCGCATCCGTTGGCCATGTCGTGGTCATGCTGCTCCAGTCGGTCGAGGTCGGTGTTCGTGGTCGGTGGTTCGTGGTCGGCAGGGCGACGGTCCTGGTCGCGGACTGTCAGCGCCGGTGGAAGGTGGCTGCGCGCTTCTCGGCGAAGGCGGCGCGGCCCTCGTCGGCGTCGGCGGTCGCGAAGGTGATGGTCTGCAGGTCGCGCTCGTAGCGCACGGCCTCCTCCTGCGTCATGTTGACTGCGGCGCGCAGGTTGGCCTTCGCCGTCTCAGCGGCGATCGGCGGGCGCGTCGCGATGACGGCGGCGAGCTCCTGCGCCCGCTGCACGAGGAGGCCCGGCTCGACCAGTTCGCTCACGAGGCCCCACCGTAGCGCCGTCTCGGCGTCGATCGGGTCGCCGGTCATCAACATGACGGCGGCGTTCGACGGGCCGACCGAGTGCGAGAGGAAGGTGGCCATGCCCCCGCCGCCGATCCAGCCGAGCTTGATCTCGGGGGCTGCGAAGCTCGCCGTGGTCGAGGCCAGCCTGATGTCGCAGCTGAGCGCGGTCTCGAGGCCGCCGCCGAAGGCGTAGCCGTTGACCGCGGCGATGACGGGCTTGCGGCCGGCGCGGATGGCGTCGCAGTAGTCGGTGCGATTGCGGAAGTCCCACGGGGTGGCGTACTTGTCGAGGGTGCGGATGTCGGAGCCGGCGCAGAAGGCGCGCTCGCCCTCGCCGGTCAGCACGATCGCGCGCACCTCGTCGGCACCGTTCGCCCACTCGATCACCTCGACCAGCGCATCCGACATCTCCTGGGTGACCGAGTTGAGCTTCGCCGGTCGGGCCAGCGTGATGGTGGCGACGTGGCCGTCGACGGCCAGGCGGATCTCGTCGCTCGAGGGGGTGATCATGCGCGCGACCTCTCTGGGTTGGTGGGGGTGTGAACGGATGCGGTACGGGCGGATGCCGCAAGCGAGTCGTACAGCGCGTCGATGCGGCCGAGCGTCGCGTCGATCTCGATGGGGCCGACTCCCCCGACGAGGATCTCGCGCAGCACAGCGGAGGCGTGCGACTGGAACGGGATGTAGCCGGCCACTCGCGGACGCACCCACGCGTCGGCCATGGTGCGCCGGGTGCGCCGGTAGAAGTCTCCGGATGCCGTATTCACGCCGTCATCCGCCCACGCACTCGCCAGGCTCGGCTGGCCCGCGTTCTGCGGGATGAAGCCGGCCTGCGTCGCCGGGTCGAAGAGCCCCGCGAGGTGCGCGATGAGGGCGGCATCCGGAACGCTCCGTCGGGTGATGGCGATGCCGGTTCCACCGATGGTCGATCCGCGGCGCCCGCCCGCGGCGACGCTCGGCGCCTCGGCGAAGCGCAGCGCCCCGGGGCCCGACGCGTAGTTCACGTAGCCGTAGACCAGCGGGATGTAGGCGATGTCGCCGACCGACCGCATCCGTTCGAGGAGACCGATCGGGTTGAGCAGGGCGGATGCCTCCGGCGACCTGGCCGCGAGCTCGGCCAGCAGCGCGACGGCCTCGCGGCCCGTCGCCCGCGACACGAACCCTGCACCGGGCAGCACGGCCGGCTCCTCGCCGAGCGCGACGCACACCGAGGCGAAGCTGAGCAGAGCGTGCGGGCCCGCCAGGCTGAGCGCCACGGGAACCTCGGCGGCGAGAGCCACGACCTCGGGCCACGTGGCCGGGGCGGCCTCGACCAGGTCGGGCCGGAACACGGCCACCTGGGTCGCGGCATCCAGCGGCAACGCCCAGGCTCTGCCGTCGACGACGTAGGAGCTGAAGCTCGGGCCGACGCAGCCGGCCTCGAGCGCGTCGAGCAGGCCGGCGTCGAACACCTCGTCGACGGGCCTGATCGCGTCGGCTGCGACGGCGTCGCCCAGGTGCGGATGATCGAGCACGATCACGTCGTAGCGTGCGGCCAGCTCCTCGATGGGGGCCGATTCGAATCCCTCGAGCGGATGCGCGTCCCACTCGATGAGGACTCCTCCCCGCTGCGAAGTGGCATCGACCGCAGCCCGCTCCAGGGCGAGCCGCCCGCGCGGGTGGTCCCAGGTGAGGCCGCGGTACTGCGCCATCACGCTGGTACGACGGGCGCCGGCTCGGCGGGCGCGGGCGCAGTCGCGGGCGACGGGGAGGCCGCATCGGGAACGGCATCCGTCGCCACGGCCGGTGTCGCAGCAGCAGCCCCGCTTCCCAGCAGTGCCTCGATGCTCTCGCCACTGAAGCCGGCCTCCGCCAGAACCTCGCGGGTGTGCTCCCCGACGAGCGGCGCACCGCGGTAGAGCCGGGGCGGGGTCTTGGAGAACTTGTACGGGAAGCCGGGCGTCTTCACGTGACCCTCGGTGGGGTGGTCGTACTCGATGAAGGTGCCGTTGTGGGCGATCTGGGGGTCGTCGACGAGCTCCTGGTAGCCGAGCACGGGTCCGATCCAGATTCCGGCGGCGCCCAGGGTCTCGATCCAGTAGCCGGCCGGCTTCTCCCGGAGCTTCGCAGCGGTCTTCGCGTGGATCTCGTCGCGGCGCGTCCAGCCCTCCACCTCGCTGTTCCAGCCCTCGAAGGCCGGCTCGTCGATGAGGCGTCCGAGCTCGTGCAGGTCGGCGAACGCCAGTGCGACGTAGCCGTCGCTGGTGGCGAAGACCCCGTACGGCGCCCGGATGTAGACGTGGGCGTGCGGCTCGGCTGAGCGCTCCTGGGTCTTCTTGCCGACGGTGAACACCGACAGCTCCTGCATCTGCAACGTGGTGAGAGCGTCGAGCATGTTGACCGTCACGAACTGGCCCTCGCCCGTGCGCTCCCGGTGCAGCAGAGCGGCGAGAACGCCCTCGAAGGCCGTGGACGCCGTGATCGCGTCGGCCAGGTATTGGCCGGCAGGCGACGGCTCGTCGCCGTGGCGACCGGCGGAGAGCATCGCCCCCGACATCGCCTGCAGCAGCAAGTCTTGACCCGGGCGGTCGCGATACGGGCCGTCCTCGCCGTAGCCCGAGATCGACACGTAGACGATCGAGGGGTTCACCGCCCGCAGCGACTCGTAGTCGACGCCGAGTCGGGCTGCGACTCCGGGGCGGTAGTTCTGTAGGAAGACGTCGGCTCCGCGCACCAGCTCGCGCAGGGCTTCCGCTCCGTCGGTGCTCTTCAGGTCGAGCGCCACCGAGCGCTTGTTGCGGTTGAGGGAGAGGAACGACACGTTGATCTCGTTGCCCGCCGCCCCGCCTGCGGCAGCGTGACGCTGCCATTCGCCGCTGGTCGGCTCCACCTTGATCACGTCGGCTCCGAGGTCGCCGAGCCGCTGCGCCGCGAAGGGCCCGGCCATGGCGATGGAGCAGTCGATGACGCGGTAGCCCGCCAGCACTCCGGTGGTCTCGGTCACGGGGTCTCCCTGTCGTCGTCGTGCACGAGCACCTCGGCGCCGCCGCCAGCCGCGCTGCGCAGCATGGCGTCGATGAGCTCAACGGAGCGTGCTGCCACCTCGGCGTCGGAGTTGTTCTCGGTGCTCGCTCCGGTGATGAGGTCGATGAAGCGGTTCGGCGGCACGATGCACTCGTAGGCTCCGGAGCCGGGCGGCACGTCGAGGTCGAACTTCTGCCCGTCGTAGCGGTGCAGCGACATGCGCTCCCGCTCGGTGTCGAGCAGCAGCACGCCCTCGGTGCCGAAGATGCGGATGTCGACCTGGTACGGATCGCCGTCCGGAACCGTCGCAGCACCCGACAACGACCCGAGTGCGCCGTTGTCGAAGGTGATGACAGCAGCGTTGAAGAGGTCGACCGCCGCTCCCCCGGTCGACACCTTCGCCATGACGGATGCCGCCCGCAGTCCGCTCAGCCAGAACAGCAGGGCGCTCGAGTGCGTCACCTGCCCGTGGGCGTAGCCGCCGCCGTGGGCCGGCGACTGCCAGGTCGACGGGTCGGGACCGCTGGTCTGCGAATCCCAGAGCGCCCGGATGTGGTTGGTGTCGCCGGCGAACAGGCCCCGGGTCGGGGAGGCCATGTGGCAGAGCACGTGCTGGACGGTGCCCAAGTGGCCGGCATCGACGAGCCGCTTGGCCTCGATCGTGAACGGCTTGTAGTTCCAGCCGTAGGGCGCCAGGAAGTGCACGCCGGCGGCCGTCACGCGGTCGGCGAGATCCCATCCCTGCGACGCGTTGAGCGTCACGGGCTTCTCGACCAGAACGTGCAGGCCGCGGTCGATGGCCGCAGCCGCCTGGGCGTAGTGCAGGTCGTGAGGGGTCGAGACGACGACGGCGTCGAGGCCGGCGTCGAGCAGCTCCGAGTAGTGGGTGGTGGCCATGCCGAAGCCGAACTGGTCGCGCACGGCGCCGAGTTCGGGCCCGATGCCGCAGACTCCGACGAGCTCGACGTCGTCGCGGCCCGCGAAGATCGGGAAGTGGTTGCTGGTGGCCCACCAGCCGGCGCCCACGGCGCCGAGGCGCACGCGGCTCATCGGGCGTCACCCGGTGCCGGCGCCCAGCGTCGACGGCCGTCGATGACCTCCGACGAGACGAGGCCGCGGCGCTGCATCCGTTCGAGGTTCCCCGTGACGGGGAAGACCGCGTAGTCGAGGGCCTCGGCGTTCCACGGTCCGAGCCGCTCCCCCGCGGCCCGCACGAGTTCGAGGGTGGTCGCCGGGCCGGCGCTGCGGGCGAGTTCCTCCGCGAGCACGGCGTCGATCAACTCGGTGTACTCCACGCTCTCGTCGAGGAACGCCGTGGCGTCCTCCCCCTCGTAGACCGGATAGTGCGCGGTGAGCACGAGATCGGCGTCGAGCGCCCGGAAGGCAGCGATCGAGGCGAGGTACGGGTCGACGTCGCGGTAGGTCGGCGGGAAGGCCGGCCGGCCGTCGGCGAAGGGAACCGTCGCTCCGAGGGTGGCGTCGCCGATGACCAGTGCGCGGTTCGACGGGTCGTGCACGGCGATGTGGCCGGGGCTGTGTCCG
This sequence comes from Orlajensenia leifsoniae, assembly GCF_004570845.1. Lineage (GTDB taxonomy): Bacteria > Actinomycetota > Actinomycetes > Actinomycetales > Microbacteriaceae > Orlajensenia > Orlajensenia leifsoniae. Next base: position 330,175 of record NZ_SPQZ01000003.1, read on the forward strand.
GGGACGTGCAGGATCGTGACGACGCGGTCGCCGAGATCGACCTGCTCCCCACCCGTGACGACCCTGTCGACGGGCACCAGGTCGGAGACCGAGCGCAGGTAGGCGGTGGTCTCGGCCGGGTCGTCGAACCCGTCGGTGTCGCGGAACTCGCCGTAGCGCACGTCGATGAGACGCTGCACGTCCTCGGTGAGATCGCGGTCGAGTTCGTGCACGAGCAGCTCGACGCCCGGGATCGCCGCCTTGAGCGCGCCGTTGCCGCCCGTGTGGTCGAAGTCGCAGTGCGTGTTGATCGCCCAGCGCACGGATGCCGGATCGATGCCGTTCGCGGCGAGGTACGGCAGCAGCGTCTCGGTGATCGACTCCCGGATGCCGGTGTCGACGAGGAGCGCGCCGGCGGGGCCGACGAGCAGGTGGAGTGCCACGAAGCGCTCGCCGAGCGGGGCCTCGATGCGGTGCAGGCCGGGGCGGATCAGCATGGTGTCAGCGCTCCACGCCGTCCAGCACCAGACGGAGGCCGGCGCGCTCGGGGCGCACGTGCGGACCCGCCGGATCCGACCAGTCGGCCGTGCTGGCCGCGGCGGTGATGGCGTCGACGTCGATCGTGATGCCGGCGCCCGGGGCGTCGCTCAGCACGATGCCGCCGTCGGTGAACTGGTGGTCGACGTTGATGCCCGTGGCGAAGCGCACCCCCTGCACCTCGGTCGTGAGGTGGTTCGGGATGGCCGACATGGCGTGCGCAACCGCCGGGTTGGCGTTGTAGCCCACCGGGCTCACCGGCAGGTCGCGGGAGGCGGCGACAGTGGCCAGGCGCAGCAGGTGCGTCACGCCCCAGACCGCTCCGGCCTGCACGACGTCGGGGGCTCCGGCGTCGAAGAGCGGGCGGAACTGCTCGACACCCGTGAGGTTCTCGCCTGTCGCCACGGCGGCGCGCACGGCGTTGCTCAGCCTGGCGTGGCCGACCGCGTCCCAGCGGCGCAGCGGCTCCTCCACCCAGAGCAGGTCGATCTGCTCCTCGAGGGTGCCGATGTAGCGCACGGCCTGCTTCACCTGCCACGACTCGTTGGCGTCGAGCATGAGGCCGGGCTTGGAGGTGTTGCGGCGGAAGACGCCGTCGATGATGCGCAGACGCCGCAGGTCGGCATCCGGATCGAACCCGCCCTTCAGCTTGCCGGCGACGTAGCCGCGATCGGCGAACTCGGAGTAGAAGGCCTCGAGCTGGCCGTCGTCGAGGGCGATGTCAAGCCCGGAGGCATAGGCCGGGATGAACCTGTCGCGTCCGCCGAGCAGGCGCCAGAGCGGTTCGCCGGCGGCCTTGGCCTTGATGTCCCACAGCGCGGCGTCGATGGTGGCGATGCCGCCATAGGTCGCGCCGGCGTGACCCGACTTGAAGACCTGGGCCAGCATCCGGTCGAAGAGCACCGAGACGCTGCGCGGATCCTCGCCCTCGATGGCCGGGAACAGGCGGGCGATGTCGGAGTGCGAGCCCATGCCGACGCCGGTGATGCCCTCGTCGGTGTCGATGAGCAGGATCGGGACGTCGGTGACGGCGTCGGTGATGTGGCCGTTGATGTCGCCGACGGCCCGATGCCATTCATGCCGGCTCGAGAGGGTGCGGTACCCGGTGATCTTCATTCCTTCGTACCTCCGGCGGTCATGCCCTCCACGAGGAATCGTTGGGCGAAGAGGAAGATGATCAGGATCGGCGCCACCGAGAGCAAGGTGGCGAGGGCCAGGGTCGGCAGCTCGATCACGATGCTGGTGGCCGTGGTCGGGTTGAACGCCGGCACGTTGGCCAGCAGGTTCGACAGACCGACCTGCACGGGGATCTTCTGCCCGCCGACCACGAGGAACGGCAGGAAGTAGTTGTTCCAGTTGGCCACGAAGCTGAAGAACCCGACGAGGGCGATCACCGGCGTGGCCAGGGGCATCGCGACCTGCCCGAACACCCGCAGCTCCCCGGCGCCGTCGATGCGGGCAGCGTTCAGCAGGTCGCGCGAGACGGCCGTGGAGAAGTAGATGTAGGTGAGGTACACGCCGAACGGGAAGAACGAGAACGGCAGGATGACCGCGAGCGGGCTGCCGATCAGTCGCGCGGCGCTGAGCTCGAGGAAGATCGGCAGCACGAGCGCCGTGTTCGGGATGAGCATCACGATGAGGGTGGTGACCAGCAGCAGGCGGCGGCCCTTGAACTCGATGAGGGCGAGGGCGTAGCCGGCCGGGATGCTCACGATGAGCGTGATCACCAGGGCGGAGAACGAGTAGAAGACCGAGTTGCCGATCCAGGTCGTGAACACTCCGCTGCCGAAGGCGAACAGCTGGTCCCAGTTCGCGGCCAGTTGGTCGAACGACCCGAAGCTGAACGGTCCGTCGAGCAGCAGTTGCGAGTTGCTCTTGGTCGGCGCGAGCACGAGCCAGACGATCGGCAGGATGAAGAAGGCTGCGAAGGTGATCAGCACGATGGCCACGAGGGCCCGGCCGATCCACTGACCCGGAGAGATGGCGCGGCGACGGCGCAGGGTGATGTCACTCACTGTCGAAGAGCCTTCCGCGGAAGATGAAGATGGTGGACAGGCCGAGTGCGACCACGAGCAGCACGATCGAGATCGCGGCGGAGCCGGAGAAGTCGTTCTGCCTGAAGGCGTAGAGGTAGGCCAGCTGGTTGAGGGAGTAGTCCTCGGGCACGACGTTCTTGGTGGCCTGGGCGAGGATCTTCGGCTCGACGAACAGCTGGGTTCCTGCGGCCAGCGACATGATGCCCATGTAGCTGATCCACTTGGTGAGCATCGGGAGCTGGATGTGCCAGGCGGTCTGCACGGGGCCCGCCCCGTCGATGCGGGCCGCCTCCATGATGTCGCCGCTGATGTTGTTCAGCGCTCCGTACATGATGACGATCCAGCCGCCGGCGCCGGCCCAGAAGGCGATGACGGTGAAGACCACGGGCAGGTTGCCCACGGCGACGACGCTCACCAGGGAGTCGTAGCCCATGCTCTTCAGCAGGGCGGAGACGGGGCTGACGCTCGGGTCGAGCACGAACAGCCAGAGCAGCACGCTGGAGGCTCCGGCGATGGCGCCGGGGATGTAGAACAGGAAGCGGGCTGCGTTGCCGAGCCAGCGCACGCGGACTGCGTGGACGATGAGCGCGAGGATCACCACGAAGATGATGAGGCTCACGAGCCAGTACACGACGTAGAGCGCGACGTGGGCGACGGCGGGGAGGAACCTGTAGTCGCCGAAGACCCTGACGAAGTTGTCGAAGCCGACGAAGGCGCCGTTGCGGGTGAAGGCGAGGTAGATGGCGTAGAGCGTCGGCAGGAGACCGAAGGCGAGCAGCAGCAGCGTGTAGCCGCTGACGAAGACGTAGCCGTAGCGTGACTGCCCCGCGTTCATCCGGCCGGCGCGCCGGCCCGCCGGGCGGCGCCGTCCCGTGGGGACGACGCCGGCCGGAGCCGGAGGAGCGGTGACGGTCACGTTACTTGACCGTGTATCCGTTGACCGTGGCCTCGTTCTCGAGTTCCTTCTGCCATTCCGGCAGCAGCGACTCGACCGTCTTGCCTGCGGCGATGCCGGGGATCACGATCTTCGCCCATGCGGTCTCCGGGCTCCAGCTCGTGACGTTCCAGCCGTCCCAGATCTGCGTGGCGGCATCCGTCATCACAGTGGTGAAGTCGTCGTTGACGAAGTACTTCGCCTCGGCCTGCTTGTCGAGCCACTTGGAGGCTGCGGTCGTGTAGGCCGGGTAGCCCGACGACGCGTCGACCTGGAACTCGTCGGCACTGGTGACGAACTCGAGGAACGTCTTCACGGCGTCGAGGTTCTTCGAGTGGCTCGATGCGTACCACTCGCCACCGCCGACGTTGCCTGCAGCGACCTCGCCGCCGTCCCACTTGAGTGCGGGAGCGACGCCGATCTGGCCGGCCGGGGTCTTGAGTCCGCCCTGGAAGATGGCTCCGGTGTACCAGACCGGTCCGGGAACGCCCACGAGCTTGTCGGCGTACTTCGCCGCGAAGTCGGCGCTGAAGAAGCTGTCCTGAACGAGGGTGCCGTTGGCGAGCATGCCGTCGATGATCTTCGAGATGCCCTCGGAGTTCTTGTCGGCCGTGTCGGAGTGGAAGACTCCGGACTCGGGCGACTGGAACACGGGAGACTCGCTGCCGCCGTAGTAGACGTAGGTCATGAAGCTGTCGCCCATGCTGCCCAGGATGTAACCGGGGTGCTCGGCGGCGAGCTTGTCTCCGAGCTCTCCGTACTCCTCCCACGTGGTGGGCACGTCGTAGCCGAACTGGTCGAGCAGCGCCTGGTTGTAGTAGAAGACCGTCTGCGCGAGGTCGTTGCGGAGCGCGTAGGTGGTGCCGTCGATCGTGGCGTAGTCGAGCGAGCCCTTCGCGAAGCCGTCGAGGAAGTCCTGGTCGAGGAAGCCCTTGTTGAGGGGTGCGGCGAAGCCCTGCTCACCGTTGGCGGTCTGCTTCGACGCCCAGATCGCGTCATTCTGCTGCGTGGAGAACACCACGTCGGGCCAGCCCTCGCCGGCCTGGTCCATCAGGGTGATCTTGCTCTGGAACGATCCGCTGCCGCCGGCTGAGCCGTCGTAGGTCTCGTACTTGATCTTGATGTCCGGATACTTCTTCTCGAAGGCCGTGACGGCGGGCTCACGGGAGGCGTCGACCCACACGGTGATCTCGCTGTCCTTCACCTGCTCGGCGGGCGTGAAGCCGTACTCGCTGTTGCTGTCGCCGCCCGAAGCGGCCGGGGAGCATCCGCTGAGGACGAGGAGTCCGGCTGCCGCTGCTGCGGCCACGGACATCAGCCGAGTGACTCGGCGTCGGGAGGACGATTGCTGTGACATTGAAAGCATCCTGTTCTGGTCGGCTTCTCTGACGACTAAGCACCCTGGCAGGGCCAAGAGTGATTACATCATACATGTTACCAAAGCATCAAGTAGGCTCGAGAAATGGTCATCATAGGTGTGACGTCGTGGTGGGTAGGCTGTGCCCATGCACGCTGAGACGACAGCCCCCGCTGAACGCGGATCGGCGTATGTGCCGACCATCGCGGCCCGTACGCGCAGCCCCCGCCTCGGCGTCACCGTCGTCTCCGACCTCGTCGACGCCATCGTGCGTGGCGACATCGAGCCCGGCTCGTCACTCCCGCCGGAGGCCGTTCTGTGCGAGCAGTTCGGCGTGAGCAGAACGGTCATCCGCGAGTCGGTGAAGCGCCTCGAGGAGAAGGGCCTCGTCGCCGTGGCCCAGGGCCGGGGCACCCGCGTGCTGCCCATAGAGTCGTGGAACATGATCGACGCCACAGTGCTCTCGGCGCTGGTCGCCAATGACGAGACCCTCGGAGTGCTCGACGACCTGAGCATGGTCCGCGCCACTCTCGAGGCCCTCATCGCCCGCGATGCCGCCCAGGTGCGCACCGAGGCCCAGCTCGACGCCCTCCGCGATGCACTTCAGCTCATGCGCGACACCATCGGCGACGAGCCCGCGTTCAATCAGGCCGACGTCGTCTTCCACGCCGTCGTCGGCGAGATGACCGACAACCGCCTCGCCGACAACATCGTGAAGACGCTCTTCCACCAGGCGCGCTCGAGCGCCCGTTTCAGCCTGCACAGCGAGCTCGAGCTCACTCTCGACGAGCACGTCAACGTCTTCGCGGCCATCGAGGCCGGCGACCCGGTCGCCGCCGAGGCGGCGATGCGCACCCACATCACCGACGCCTGGGAGCGTCGGCGCCCGCCGAGCCCGCGCCACCGCCCGAGCTGACGGCTCGCGGCCGAGCGGCATCCGTCGGCGCATCGCGGCTCTGCCAGCGAATGGCGCCGTCCAGGGAGAGCATGGACTCTCCCCCTGGACGGCGCTCCAGCGGGCTCACATCGTCGTGAAGCCCGCTCATCCGGCTGGAACCGAGCCGGGGTCGTGGAAGCCGGACAGTGGGTGCGTCGACCGTCCGGGGTCGCTCCTACGCGCCCTCGGACAGTGGGCGGCGGTCGGTGCCGCCCGAGGTCTGGCGGAGGGGGTTCGGCTTGTCCGCGCTGGAGCGCACGATGAGCCGGGGTCGTTCGGACGAGTAGTGCTTGCCGTCGCTCCCGTTCATCACGTCGAGGAGGAGGTGGAAACCTCGACGGCCCATCCCGGCGAAGTCCTGCTCGACCGTCGTGAGGGGTGGTGACCACATCTCAGCGAGGGGATGGTTGTCGAAGCCGACGACGGAGACGTCGTCGGGGATGCGGAGCCCCGATTCCACCAGGCCCCGCATCACGCCCATTGCGATCTCGTCGTTGCCGCAGAACACGGCCGTGACGCTCGGGTCGAGAGCCAGCTCGCGGCCCACTTCGAGGCCGCTCCGCGGTTCCCACGTCGCATCGTGCACCGTCGGGATCGGGGCGTCCGCCTTGCGGAGGGCTCTGCGCCATCCGGTGGTGCGGCCATCCTCTCGACGCGACGGGGGGACCCGGACGTGATGCACGGTCACGTGGCCCAGGTCGAGGAGGAACGACGTGAGTTCCTCGGCGGCACGGGTCTCGTCGAGAACCGCCTGCGGGACACCGACCTCTCGGATGCCGGACAGCGCGACCGCCGGCACATCCTCCGGGAGGCGGTGCAGGACGGCGACGCCGGGCGGGTCGAACTTCAACACGACGACGCCGGCGATCGCCTGCGTGAGTGTCGCCGAGATCGCGCGGTCGAGCTCCTCCTCGTCGGTGCTCTCGACCACCGTGATCATCACCGTGTAGCCCTCGGCTCGTGCCGCGACCTCGACACCTCGAATGGTCTCGGCGTACCCGTAGCGGGAGGTGTCGCCGGCGATGATCGCGATCACCTGGGACTTACGGGAGGCGAGGACGCGCGCGGCGGCGCTCGGGCGGAAGTTGAGCTCCTGGATCGCGTTCTCGACCCGCTCCCGTTTCCCCTGGCTCACACGAGCGGCGCCGGTGAGCACACGTGACACCGTGGGAACCGAGACTCCGGCGCGCGCTGCGACATCGGCGATGGTCGTGGCTTTGTTGGTCATCTTCGCTCTGCCTGTCTGCATCCCGGATGTCACTTGACGGCTCCGCTGGTGATCCCCGAGATGATCTTCCGCTGCGCGACGATGAAGGTGATCAGCAGCGGAAGGCTCATCAGGATGATGTAGGCGAAGATCAGGTGCCAGTTCTGAAGATAGAGCCCTGAGCTCGCAACCTGATACAGGTTCAGCGGGAGCGTGTCGAGCCGGCCTCCGATGACGAAGAGCGCGTAGAACACGTCGTTCCAGATGTAGAGGCAGATGAGGATGGTCGCCGTCGCGAGAACCGGCATCAGCAGCGGAAGGATGATCGTGATGAACACGCGCACGGGCCCGGCGCCGTCCACCCTCGCGGCCTCCTCGAGCTCCGGAGGAATGGTTCGGACGAATCCGGTGACGAAGAAGATCACCGTCGCCAGGTACATCCCCATGTAGACGCCGACCATGCCCACCGGCGTTCCCGCCAGTCCGAGTTGACGGAGCAGGAGCACGATGGTGACCACCGCCGGAGGCAGGACGATGCCGCTGATCGCCAGCGCGTAGAGCACGGCGAGGAGCCGGCTGCTGCGGCGACCGAGGATCCACGCTGCCATCGACCCGAGGATCAGGACACCGAGCACCGCGGGCACCATGACGAGGAGGCTGCCGAGGAACGCCGGCCACATCCGGCCGTCCACGAAGACCGTTGCGAAGTTCTCGAACAGCCTCCACGTACTCGGAAGGCTGAGATTCGGGTTGAGTGCCTCGGCCTGGTCCTTCGAGGCCGTCACGATGACGAGCCAGAACGGGATGCCGAGCAGCAGCACGGCGACGAGAATGGCGGCGGCGGGCTGGAGCCACCGTGAAGGAGTTCGGCGGGCACGGCGTGGTGCAGGCTTGCGGATCGCGATGCTCACAGGACGTCCTCTCGCTTTCGCAGGGCTCGGATGACGGGGAACGCCAGGATCGCGACCATGAGGAAGAGCACGAGGCTCATCGTCGTGGCCTGCGCGAAGAGGCCCTGCCCGAACGTCCTGAAGATGAAGATGTTCAGCAGTTCTGTGGTCCCTCCCGGACCACCGGCGGTGGTCGCCTGGACGATGTCGAAGCCGTTCATCGAGCCGAGCAGGGCGGTCGCGACGTTGAAGGTCACGGCGGGAGCCAGGAGGGGGAAGCGGATGTGGATGAAGGTTGCCCACCACCCCGCACCATCGAGCCGCGAGGCTTCGAGGATGTCGGCGTTGATCGTCTTGAGTCCGGCCAGATAGATGAGCATCGACAGGCCCATCCATTTCCAGGCATGGATGAGGGCGACGACGACGATCGTCCACGTCGTGCTTCCCAGCCAGGCGATCTCGACGTTCTGGCCGAGGAGGAAGCCGATGATCCCGTTGACGGCGCCTTCCGGCTTCAGCATCGCCTGGAAGATGTAGCCGACGGCGAGCGCCGACATGACGACCGGAATGAAGAACGCGACGCGAATCGCCCGGTTGAGCGTCGTGTCCCGTTCCAGGAGCAGGGCGAGGGCCAGGCCGAACACGTTCTGGAAGACGGCCACGAGCACCGCGTAGACGAGGGTGACTCTGAGCGAGTTGATGAGCTCGCCACTGGAGAACAGTGAGACGAAATTGTCCCAGCCCACGAAGTTGATCTGCGTCTTGAAGCTGGACCAGTCGGTGAAGGCGTAGACGAAGTTGAACAGGGTGGGAATGAAGAAGAACACGACCAGGACCACGAGCGCTGGGATGAGGAACCACAGGGGGTGGTCCTGTTTCGCACGTCGGGTGGTGGCGTACTCCTTGATCCCCTGGGCTCTGGCGGCTCCTCGGGAGAGGCCTAGCGTGGTCGTCATGTGGTGCGTGTGCCTTCCGATGGGAGGTGTGCGAGGGTGCCGGGGTCTGGCCCGGCACCCTCATCAGTGGATCAGAAGCCGGGGGCGCCGATGGCCTTCGCGAGCTCGGCGAACTGCTTCTGGGTCGCTTCGCCGACCTGGTCAGGGGTCATCGTGCCCTGGATCATGTCGCCGAGGTTCAGGTAGAGGTCGGGGTTCGCGACTGCGAGAGCCTGCATCGATCCGACCGAGTCGGCGAGGGAATCACTCACGGCGAGCAACGCCTCCGGAACCTCGGCCGACGAGTCGACGCCGGTCTGCAGCGAGACTGTGGCCTGGGCGTCGACGAAGTCCGCATAGCCGTCTCCCAGCCAGTACGACAGCAGCTGGCGGGCGGCTGCCTCGCGCTTGTCGTCACCGGTCTTGAACGCGACCAGAGCGTTCGACTGGTCGGGGATGAACGTTCCGACGTTGCCGCTCGGCGAGATCGGGAAGAAGCCGATCTTCTGGTCGAGCTCGGCGGTGTCCGCCAGTGACTGCAGCTGACCGAAGAACGAGTTCACCTGCACGGCCATCGCCGCTTCGCCGCTGAGGAGCGCGGGACCCTGCTCCTCGAACGTCGCCGTCTTGAGATCTGCGTTGAACAGGCCCTCGGCGATCAGGTCGTTGTACTCGTTGATCGCGTCCTGGATGGGGGCGTCGGTGAAGGCCTTCTCGTTGGCGTTCACCTCGTCCCACAGCCCGTCCTTCGCGGCATCCGCAAGCTGCACCTGAACCCACCACTGCGTGGCCCACGGTGTTCCGCCACCGAAGTCGAAGAAGGGCGTGGTGCCCTGCGTCTTGAGGTCGCGCGCGACCGCGATGAACTCGTCCCAGTTGGTCGGCAGCTCGGTGATGCCGGCCTTCTCGAAGACCTCCTTGTTGTAGTAGACGCCTTCGACCGCGGGGGTGGTGATGAGGGCGGCATAGCGGGTGTCGTCGAGGATGCCGGTGATGTCGCGCAACTCCGGCTTGTAGGAGTCGAGCCAGGGGGCATCGTCCAGTGACTGCAGGTTGGTCGATGCATTGAGCGCAGTGAGCATGGAGGCGGTCGGCTGCCAGAAGGCCAGGTCGGGCTTGTCACCGGTGGCGACCTTCGTCTGGATGCTCTGCTCGTACGGGTCGGGGATGGTGACGACCTCGACTTCGGCGCCGGTGAGCTTCTCGAAGCCCGCGACGACGCTGTCCGGAACCTTGTTGGAGTTCTGTGCGGCCCACACCGTCAGGGTGGTGCCGGAGAGATCCGTGTCCTGTGCTGGCCAGGCGGCGGATGCGCTGTCCCCGCCGGAACCGGATCCGGGGTCAGAGCACCCCGCGAGTGTGAGTGCGGCGACGGCGGCCAGGACGACCGCGCCACGGAACGTGTTCTTCATCGAAATTGCTCCTTCTGTGTGATTGTGCCGCCGGTGAGCCCGGCCGCGTGGTGATGCAGTCCTCTAGGTCCGGCTCGGGGTGGAGGCGGTGAGGCGGAGTGTGCGTGCGGCGATGGGGGCATCGTTCGCATGCACGGTCAGGGTGCCGTTCTGCGCATCCCATTCGGTGCGCCAGGCAGGCAGGGTGAGCGGGAAGACCGTCGCGACCTCGACGGTTCGTCCGACGAGGTGCGGGAAGCGCAGCACGGCGCTGTCCGTGCCGTCTCGCCTCCAGATGCTCACGAGCTCGTCGTCTCCGCCGCGCAGGGCCAGTGCCACCCACGGATCCGTCCACTCGGGCAGCCCGAGAGGCCAGTGCGGGTCTGCCGACGCGATGTGGGCGCGGAGGTCCTTCGCGGTGGCGATCGCCGACGCGACGACGCCGCGCTGCCCGGGGTCCATCCGGTTGAGGTAGCCCGAGACGTAGAAGCGTCCGAGGAGACCGGTGACGAGACAGAAGGCGAGTTCCTCGTCGGACATCTCGGGCTGGGGGTAGGCCCAGCTGGCCGCCTGCTCGGGCACCATGGAGATGGGCGCCGTCGCTGCGATCGGCGGGTACTTCGCGAAGTCCTGCTGATCGGACGTGGACTGCATCGCGAGCCGCGAGAGCATCGCGAAGTCCATGCGCATCGCGCCGGAGGCGCAGTTCTCGATCACGAGGTCGGGGTGCCTGTCGAGGAGCGCATCGAGCCAGGCGAGGTGTGCCCGATTGTGCTCGAGGAGTCCATCGCCGAGACTGTCGGCACCGCGGTCGGTGCCGGCTCCCGGATTGATGTTGTAGTCGAACTTGAAGAAGCCGATGCCGAACTCCGCCACGAGACGGTCGACGACGCCGTCGAGGTGAGCGACGGCATCCGGATGCCGGAGATCCAGGTGGTAGCGATGGTGCTCCACGATGCGCTGTCCGTGCCGCAGCAGGAAGGCCTCGCGAGGAAGGCGCTCGGCCACGGAGCTGCGCACGCCGACGACCTCCGGCTCCAGCCAGAGACCCGGGACCATCCCCGCCGAGCGGATCGCACCGATGACCTCGCCCAGCCCGTTCGGGAACCTCGTCGTCGACGGCATCCACTCTCCGACGCTGTCCCACCAGTTCCCGCTGTCGTCGTACCAGCCGGCGTCGATGCAGAACACCTCGGCGCCCGCCTCCGCCGCGGCCGCGACCAGCGGGAGGAGCTTCTCGGTCGTCGGGTCGCCGTTGAGGGTGTTCATGTAGTCGTTGAAGACCACCGGCATCGTCGCGTTGTCGCGGTGAGGCCGCCGTGCCGACCGTCGGAAGGAGGTGAGGGATGCGACCGCATCCTCGAAGTCGGTGCCCCAGGCCAGGGTGACCGGCACGGAACGGAAGGACTCGCCGGGCTCGAGCACCTTCGTCCACGACGAGTCGCTCTCCGTTGGCCCCGAGAGGCTGACGTAGCCGCCGGCGGTGTCCTCGCCGATCTCCCAGCGCCATGCCCCGTTGTGCTCGATCTGCCACGCGAGGGCGAGTCCGAACTTCGCCGATTCCACCGCCGCGACCGGAAGATCCGCCCCGGTCGACCAGGTCCCGTCGGACGTGACGGCCCATGCCCCGCGCGGATTGTGGCCCGTCAGGCCTTCCCCGAGATGCGGGAAATCCGGACCTCGCAGCGGAATCCGGGACCAGCGGCCCTCCCCGAGCCAATCACTCCTGCCCGAGACGCGAACCCAGTCGTCGAGCTTCTCCCCCGTCTCCGCATCACGTTGTGTGAATCCTGCCGACCACGATGCCACCGAGCGGAGGACAACGCGGTCCGCGCTCGCGCAGACGACCTCCACGCTCACCCGGACGGCAGTCGGCGCGTTCATGAGTTGCTCGAGCAGGACTGCCACCTCGACCCCGTGGGCCTCCTGTCGAATCGTCAGGCGCCCGGATGCATCGAACTCATGGCCCGCATAGCGCAGTTCTGAACCGAGTTCGGTGTGGGCGAGACGATCAGAGGCGGGCAGTCGACCGTGATCAGCGGTGAGGATCTCGACGAGCGGGACGCTGTACAGCGGCATCCCACGTCCTCGGAACGTCACTGAGGCGAGGCTGACGGGGGCGTCGTGGTCCCAGTCGAACGTCAATGACAGTTCGGGTCGACCCCATGTCAACTGATCGGTCACGTCACTCCTCGTCATTGCGGAACAGGTACGACATCCATGTCGCCTGATAGCGATTTCAAGAGTGACTGTAGCGATTTCTGAAACCGTTATCAAGCAGGTCATGAAACCGTTATCAAAGACACCCTCAGACGTGCTGCTTCGGCGGCGGGCATCGCAACCCGGCGCGTGAGACGTCGATGAGAATCTCGAGGAATCTTTCTCGACCCTCTTGACGACGCCCCCCGAACGGGGGTGGAATGGCGGTCCAATCAAGCCCGTGTGTGAAGGCATCGCAACGTAGCCGTCCTTCCAGACCCCCACGACGCGAGGCGCTCCCGACATTGCATTGCGGACGACAACGGCAATGAAGTCGGGAGTCTGACATGCATTCATCAACGAGCCGTCGGCACGGGCGCCGTCGGCTGATGCTCATCGCGGCCGCGTCGACGGCGCTGCTGCTGGCGTCGCCAACCGTCGCCAACGCAGCGAATGACGACCCGAGCGGCGAGGCGGCCACGGCCGACCAGCTCCTCGCCGCCGAGGCCTACGCCTTCCCGCCGGGCAACTGGTGGGACAGCTCCAGGTCCGACAAGCGACGTGCTGCGGCATTGCTCCGCCAGATGACCCTCGACGAGAAGGTCGACATGCTGCACGGGGAGATCAACAACTTCTACGGCTTCTACAACGCGCCCATCGATCGACTCGGGATTCCCGCGCTGACCATGGCCGACGGGCCGGCCGGCACACGTATCGCGAACCCGGATGTGAACGGCCAGCGCTCCACCCAGCTCCCGTCTCCCCTGGCCCTCGCGGCCACCTGGAACGCCCAGTTGGGCGAGCAGTACGGCGACCTCGCCGGATCCGAGGCGTACGACACCGGGCACAACGTGCTCCTCTCCCCGGCGGTGGACATCGCCCGGGTGGCCCAAGCGGGTCGCGCCTTCGAGGCGTACGGCGAGGATCCCCTGCTGAGCGGAACCATGGGGGCGGCCAACCTCCGGGGAATCCAGTCCAATCCCGTCGTCGGCGACATCAAGCACTACAACGTGTACACCCAGGAGACCAATCGCCTGGCCGGCGGCAACGCCGTGATCGATGAGCGAGCGCTGCAGGAGATCTACACCCGCCCGTACGCGATCGGCATCCGAGACGGTCACCCCGGATCTGCGATGTGCGCCTTCAACGCCGTGAACGGCGTGCAGGCGTGCGAGAACGGGGAACTCCTCAACACGATCCTGAAGGAACAGCTGAAGTTCCAGGGCTGGGTCATGAGCGACTACGGCGCCACCCACAGCACCGTGCCCGCGATCCTCAACGGTCTCGACCAGGAGATGCCGGGAAACTTCAATCCCGCCCAACAACCCGGGACGTGCTTCTTCTGCGGGCCGCTGATCGATGCTGTGAACGCGGGTCAGGTGCCGATGTCGCGCATCGATGACGCCGTGACCCGCATCCTCCGCCCCATGTTCGCCCTCGGGCTGTTCGACAACCCGCCGGTGATCCAGCCGCTTCCGGAAGCCGAGCACGGCGCTGAAGCACTCTCGATCGCCGAACAGGCCATGGTGCTGTTGAAGAACGACGATGGCGCCCTTCCCCTCACCGGGCGGGTCGGGTCGATCGCGGTCATCGGAACCGATGCCGACACCGTCGTGCAGGGCGGCGGCAGCTCCCAGGTGAAGCCGACCTACACGGTCAGCCCGCTCGAGGGCATCCAGGCCAGGGCAGGCAGCGGAGTCGCCGTGAACCACGTCGCCGGATCCGATCCGGTGACCTCGGCGGCCCTGATTCCGGGTCCGGATCCGATCCCGTCCGACTACCTGACGCCCGCGACAGGGGCAGGGAACGGTCTGCGCGCGGAGTACTTCCTGAACCGGGACTTCTCGGGCACACCCGAGCTGGACCGTACGGATCCCTACGCCGGCATCTACGGAGGCTTCTTCCTGTTCAGCGGCTTCAACGCCGCCTCGCCGCACTTCCCGCCGCAGCCCCAGTCGGTGAACGGCGAATCGTCCATCCGCTGGAGCGGATCCCTCACGGCACCGGTGGACGGCAGCTACCAGCTGTCCATCGTCGCGACGGGGTCGTCCACGCTCTACCTCGATGGGGCTCCGATCATCCAGACGGCACCGTCGACCAAACCGCAGGAGACGACGGTCGACGTCGACCTGACGGCCGGAAGCGTGCACGAGTTGCGCGCCGAGAACGTGAACGACGCGCCCAGCGCGACGGACAACGGGCCGGTGTTCAAGCTCGGGTGGGTTCCGCCCGAAGGGGTGGTCGCACCGCAGGCGCTGGCCGCGGCCGATCTGGCCCGGAACGCGCAGGCGGCCGTCGTCGTCGTCCGCGACTACTCCTCCGAGGGCGGTGACCGCCCGAACCTGAACCTCCCCAACGGCCAGGAGGAGGTCATCCGTCAGGTCGCCGCAGCGAACCCGAACACGATCGTCGTGGTCACCTCGGGTGCCGGCGTCGAGACCAGCACCTGGGAGGCCGGCGTCCCGGCCATCCTGCAGGCCTGGTACGGCGGTCAGGAGCAGGGCAACGCCATCGCCAACATCCTGTTCGGCGATGTGAACCCGTCCGGGAAGCTGCCCATCACGGTTCCCACCGACGAGGCCAGCACCCCGGTCAGCTCTCCGGAGCAGTTCCCCGGGGTCGGGCTCGACCAGCAGTTCTCGGAAGGGATCTTCGTGGGATACCGCGGCTACGAGGAGTACGGCATCACGCCGCAGTACGCCTTCGGCCATGGCCTGTCGTACACGAGCTTCGACTACTCGAAGCTCAAGACCTCGACGGTCAAGGGGAAGAACGGAGTCGGCAAGCAGCTGAAGGTCGACGTCACCGTGCGCAACACGGGCGCGGTCGCCGGTCGCGAGACCGTCCAGGTCTATGTCGGTCCCCTCCCGACCAGAGAGGTGCCGACGGCCGCCAAGGCGCTCGCGGGCTGGGCGCAGGTGGACCTGCAGCCGGGCGAGCGCAAGAAGGTGAGTGTCACGCTCAGCGCCGAGTCGCTGTCGTTCTGGGACGTGGACCGCGACAGGTGGCGCACGCCGTCGGGTGACGTGCCGCTGTTCGTCGGCTCGTCCTCGGATGACATCCGCCTCACCGGTGACCTTCGCATCGGGCGCATCGTGCAGCAGTAGCCGCTGTACGGATCCGGTGCGCCAGCGCCGGCGGATGCTCCGCCCCGCGTCAGCAGGGCGGAGCATCCTCGCGTCTCGAGCGATGCGTATACTCGGATCGTCCGGCGGCCCTCTCGAGCAGCCGGTGCCCGAAAAAAGGGCACGCAGCCTCCCAGCGCTTCTCGCCGGGAACCGGCGAGACACATACGGCATCCACACGTCCGTTCGTCTTCCGGGAGGTCTCCCATGTCCACTGTGTCCGCTCACGTCGCCCAGGCACTCGCCGCCCACATCGATCACGTCTTCGGCGTGATGGGCAACGGCAACGCGTACTTCCTCGACGCACTCGAACGCTCGACGGACGTGTCCTTCACGGCCGTGCGGCACGAGGCCGGCGGCGTGGTGGCGGCCGACGCGTACCACCGCTCAGGCGGAGGGCTCGCTGCCGCGACCGCGACCTACGGCGCCGGGTTCACGAACACCCTCACCGCGTTGGCCGAGGCCGTGCAGGCGCACGTGCCTCTCGTCCTCGTCGTCGGAGACGAGCCGACCTCGGGTCCGCGACCGTGGGACGTGGACCAGATCGCGTTGGCATCCGCGGTCGGTGCGCGCACCTACACGGTGGGCCGAACGGATGCAGCAGCGACCACCGTCATCGCGATCGAGCACGCGCTGTCGTACCGGGTGCCCACCGTGTTGGCGATCCCGTACGACGTCGCTCGCCTCGAGGTCGGGCCCGTACCGCCTGCGCAGGCGCCCCGCCTCCCTGTCCCCGCCGCCCCATCCGCTTTCGCTCGCGCCGCCATCGACCAGCTCGCCGGCGCCCTCGGAGAGGCACGGCGACCGTTCCTCCTCGCCGGACGCGGAGCCTGGATCGCCGGTGCCGGCGACGCGCTGGGACGACTCGCGGATGCGACCGGCGCGATCACCGCATCCACAGCGCTCGGACGCGGCGTCTTCCCCCGCACGGAGTTCGACCTCGGCGTCGTCGGAGGCTTCGGGGCTGCCGGGGCGATGGAGCTCATCCGCACGGCGGACGTCGCCGTCGTCTTCGGTGCCGGACTCAACCAGTTCACGATGCGGTTCGGCGAGCTCTTCGACCCCGCTACCCGCGTCTATCAGGTCGACACCGCGCCGGCAGCGACCCACCCGCACGTCGGGGGGTTCATCCGTGGCGACGCCGCCGTCGTGGCGGCCAGTCTCGCGGATCGAGTCGTGGCGACGGATGCATCCCCTTCAGGTTGGCGGGAGTCGATCGACCTCGCTCCCCTGCGTGCCCAGGAACCCGGCGACCGCATCGCCGTCGATGGTCGCCTCGACCCGCGCTCGGTCGCAGCGACGATCGGCGAGATCCTCGAGGGCAGCGACTCGACGCGAGACCGTGTCGTAGTCTCCGACGGCGGTCACTTCATCGGCTGGGCGAACATGTACTGGCCCGTCGCCTCCCCCGATCGCATGGTCATGATCGGCACGGCGTACCAGTCGATCGGTCTGGGATTTCCCTCGGTACCCGGGGCGGCGCTGGCGAAACCGAACTCCACCATCGTGCTCACGACCGGCGACGGCGGTGGCCTGATGGCACTGGCCGATCTGGAGTCGGCGGTTCGGGTCGCCGGCGGCCGCGGCCTCGCTGTGGTCTGGAACGACGCCGCCTACGGAGCCGAGATCAACCTGTACGGCCTCAAGGGCCTCGCCCGGGGACCGATGCTGATTCCCGAGGTCGATTTCGCGGGCCTGGCTCGGTCGGTGGGTGCCGACGGGGTCGTGGTGCGCACTCTCGACGACCTCGACGCCCTCCGGCAGTGGGCGGTCACGCCGTCAGCTGACCGGCCTTTCCTGCTGTTGGACTGCCGGATCTCGGGCGAGGTCATCGCGCCCTATCAGCAGGAGATCATCCGCGTGAACTCCTGAACCCGGGCGGCGCCCCGCCTCGGGCAGGGCGGTTCGGCGCGCTTCAGCGCGCCTGAACCATCGAGTGCGTGAAGAACTCGGCCAGCGCATCGGTCGCCGAGAGGGGAAGGACCGCGGCGACGTACTGGTCAGGACGCACGACCACGACGACTCCGTCGCGGGACAGCCCGCGCTCGTCGTAGATGTCGGTGGTCGTCCACGC
Organism: Orlajensenia leifsoniae; assembly: GCF_004570845.1. GTDB lineage: Bacteria > Actinomycetota > Actinomycetes > Actinomycetales > Microbacteriaceae > Orlajensenia > Orlajensenia leifsoniae. The sequence goes on from NZ_SPQZ01000003.1 coordinate 347,776, forward strand.
GGTCGGCGCCGCCGCGAAGACCTTCTCCCAGTCGGTGAGTCCGAGCGGTCCCGTCTGCGGTCGGAAAGCCGCCGAAACCCGCGAGATGTCGATCTCGTCGAACCGCTGCTGGTAGATCACCTTCACGTCGAAGACGGCGTCGACGTCCTGGTCGGGGGACGTGTACCTGACCACCGGCGACTCGGCTGAGGACGAGATCCACTCCGCCCAGGACTCGAGCGCCGACGGTTCTCCCGCTGCGGGCGAATCCGCGAACGCGTACAGACGCCAGCGCGCGTCCGCCTTGGCATGGTGGCCGAGATGAACGGCGTTGCCATCAGCGACGAGCGCGACCTCGGAGGACTTGAAGCGTTTGCCGATCGGAAATCCGTCAGCGAGCGATTGGTACGTGGCCTCCCCGACGATCTCGGACTGCCCGTATCGGGTCATGAACCCGGACGGGAACTCCGCCGTCGCGAGGTAATAGGTCGCCAGGTCCTGCGGGTCGGAGATCTCTTCGGGCCTGCGCGCCATGAGAGTCGACCACTCGCGGTCGAAATCGATGAGCTGCTGCGCAACCGGCAGTCGCTCCGCCGAGTAGGTCGCCAAGAGGGCCTCTGGACTCCGCCCGGTGAGCACGGCCCCGAGCTTCCACCCAAGGTTGAAGCCGTCCTGCATCGACACGTTCATGCCCTGTCCGGCCTTGGCACTGTGGGTGTGGCAGGCGTCGCCGGTGAGGAAGACGCGGGGAGCGCGCTCCGAGCCGTCGGGAACGTCGTCGAACTTGTCGGTGACGCGGTGACCGACCTCATAGACGCTGTGCCAGGCGACCTCCTTCACCTCGAGCGTGTAGGGGTGCAGGATGTCGTTCGCCCGGCGGATGATCTCGTCGATCGAGGTGAGCCGAACGCGGTGGTCGTCGTCCTCGGCCACGGCGCCGAGATCGACGTAGACGCGGGACAGGTATCCGCCCTCGCGCGGGATGTGCAGGATGTTGCCCGCCACAGCATTGATCGCGCACTTGGTGCGCCAATCCGGGAAGTCTGTGTTGACCATCACGTCCATGACGCCCCACGCGTGCGACGAAGCGCTTCCGACATGCTTGCGCCCGATCGCCTCGCGGACGCCGCTGCGCGCTCCGTCGCACCCGGCGACGTACTTGGCCCGGATCGTGCGCTCCTCGCCTGCGCGCTCACCATCGACGTACCGGAGGCGGACCTCCACGGGGTATTCGCCCTCGTCGTGCACGGTGAGAGTAAGGAACTCGATGCCGTAGTCGGGCTCGATGCGCCCCGGACCGTTCGCGGCCGCCTCGGCGAAGTAGTCGAGAACGCGCGCCTGATTGACGATGAGGTGCGGGAACTCGCTGATCTTGTATCCGTAGTCCTCGGTACGGCTGGTCCGGACGATGTTCTGAGGGTTCTCCGGATCCGGGTTCCAGAAGTTCATGTAGGCGATGTTGTACGCCTCGGCCATGATCCGCTCCGCGAACCCGAAGGCCTGGAAGGTCTCGACGCTCCGCGGCTGGATTCCGTCAGCCTGCCCGAGGGGAAGTCTCCCCGCGCGCCGCTCGATGATGCGCGTGACGACTCCCGGGAACTGGGACATCTGGGCCGCCAGAAGCATTCCGGCGGGTCCGGACCCGACGATCAGCACGTCGATCTCGTCGGGGATCTCGTTCGGGCGATCGATGCCCGTGCCCTCGGGCGACGTGACGCGCGGATCGCCTGACACGTAGCCGTGATGGTGGAACTGCATGCTGACCCCTCGAGGACTAGGCGCGGGCGAGGCCGCGGATCGGGCTGATCGACTGCTCGTCCTCGTGGTCCGGCCCGAGTGGGATTCCACTCCGGTCGCGCAGGAGGAGCGTCGCGATCAAGCCGATCACCGTCATTCCCGCGAGGTACCAGGTGACCGACAGGGTGCTGCCCGTCGCCTGCACGAGCGCCGTGGCGATGGTCGGAGCGAACGCACCGCCGACGATCGCGCCGATGGCGTACGAGATGGAGACACCGGAGAAGCGGATCGAGGCGGGGAAGAGCTCCGTGTAGAGCGCCGCCTGCGGACCGTACGTGAACCCGAGCCCGATCGTCAGGATCGCGAGGCCCGTGAAAAGAAGTCCGATGTTGCCGCTGTTGACCAGCGGGAACAGGGTGAACACGCCGACCAGCTGGAGGATCCAGCCGATGATGTACGTCGTGCGGCGCCCGATGCGGTCGGACACCCACCCCGCGAAGAGCGTGGACAGCAGCCACGTCACTGCGGATCCGGTGACCGCCCAGAGAACCGGTCCACGTTCGAGCGCCAGCGGTCCGTCGGGGTTGGTGGCGTAGCCCTGGATGAATCCGCCTGTGGTCATGTAGCCGACGGCGTTGTTGCCGGCGAACACGAGAGCGGCGATGACGACGAGGAGGGTGTGCTTCTTGAACAGCTGCACGATCGGCATCCGTGCCTTCTCCTTGCGCTCGGCGAGCTCGGTGAACACCGGGCTCTCCTCCACCTTCCGGCGCACGTAGTAGCCCACCAGGATCAGCACGACGCTCAGCAGGAAGGGAACGCGCCAGCCCCACTGGAGGAACGCGTCACCGGGCGCGATGATCGTCATCAGGGCCATGACGCCCGAGGCGAGGAGCAGACCCAGCGGAACTCCGATCTGCGGAGACGCGCCGAAGACTCCGCGCCGGGTCCGGGGCGCGTGCTCGACCGCCATCAGGACGGCACCGCCCCACTCGCCACCCGCGGAGATCCCCTGCAGGATGCGGAGGAGCACGAGCAGGATCGGAGCAGCGATTCCGATCGTCTCGTAGGTGGGGAGAAGGCCGATGAGGGCCGTCGACGCGCCCATCAGGATCAGCGTCCACATCAGCACGGCCTTGCGTCCGTACTTGTCGCCGAAGTGACCCGCGAGGAAGGCACCGAGCGGACGGAACAGGAAGCTCACACCGACTGTCGCGAATCCGAGGATGGCGCTGTCGGTTCCGAGCGGCGCGAAGAAGAGCTGGCCGAAGACGAGCCCGACCGCCGTTGCATAGATGAAGAAGTCGTACCACTCCACCGTCGTGCCGACGATCGTCGCGAAGACGACGCGTCGCCGGTCGGCCTGGACCGCGATCGTTCCCGTCGGGGTGAAACCTGCTGACTGTGGTGCGCTCATTCGGGGTGACTCCTGTGTCGGTTCGACGGCTCTGTCTGCGCTCGAGTCGATCGCAATCGTGGTGAGACGGTGCTTGCTCGAACACGGTCGATCATATACGATTTCGAATATCACGCAAGGGCGAGGGAGCTCATGACCAACGAGAACGAGACCGGGGCGGAACCCACGGATCCGCGATTCGCAGCGCTCCCCTGTCGTCCCGGCAAGATCATCGCGGTGCACCTGAGCTACGTCTCACGGGCCGAACAGCGCGGCCGTCGGCCGTCCGCGCCCTCCTACTTCTTCAAGCCCTCGAGCTCGGTCGCTGCGTCGGGCGGCACGGTGGAACGCCCCGTCGGCACCGAGTTGCTCGCCTTCGAGGGAGAGATCGCGCTCATCATCGGCACGGAAGCCCGCCACGTCGGCCAGGAAGCTGCGTGGAGCCATGTCGGCTGGGTGACCGCCTCGAACGATCTCGGGCTCTACGACCTGCGCGCGAACGACAAGGGCTCCAACGTCCGATCGAAGGGCGGCGACGGGTTCACCCCGATCGGCCCGACGTTGATCGACGCCCGAACCGTGGATCCGTCCGCACTGCGCCTGCGCACCTGGGTCAACGATGAACTCGTGCAGGACGACTCGACAGCGGAGCTCCTGTTCCCGCTCGCCCAGATCGTCGCCGACCTGTCGCAGCACTTCATCCTGGAGCGGGGCGACGTCATTCTCACCGGAACGCCGGCCGGTTCGTCGGTCATCGTCCCCGGTGACGTCGTGGAGGTCGAAGTCGACTCTCCGAGTTCCGGCGCGTCCTCCGGACGACTGACCACGACGGTGACCCAGGCCGAACAGCCGGCCTTCGACGGCTCCCTCGGCTCGCTTCCGGCCGTCGACGACACCCAGCGCGAGGAGGCATGGGGGTCGCGAGAACGTGCCGGGCTTCCGGATGCCTCCGTGAGACTCGCCCCGACGCTGCGGGCGAAGCTCGAGAGAGTACCGGTTGCGGGGCTCTCCCAGCAGTTGCGCAAACGCGGCCTGAACAACGTGACGATCGACGGCGTGCGCCCCCTGCATCCCGGGGCGAAGCTCATCGGGACGGCGAAGACCCTCCGGTTCGTTCCCAACCGCGAGGACCTCTTCCTGTCGCACGGCGGCGGGTACAACGCCCAGAAGCGCGCCTTCGATGCTGTCGGGGAGGGCGAGGTGATCGTCATCGAGGCTCGGGGAGAGTCGGGCTCGGGAACCCTCGGCGACATCCTCGCGCTGCGCGCTCAGGCGCAGGCAGCGGCCGGAATCGTCACCGACGGCGGCATCCGGGATGCCGACGCCGTCGCCGCGGTCGGCATCCCCGTCTACTCCGCCGGCGCCCACCCCGCCGTCCTGGGACGAAAGCACGTCCCGTGGGACGTCGACGTCACGATCGCCTGCGGCGGCACCACGGTCCAGCCCGGCGACATCATCGTCGGCGACGCCGATGGCGTGATCGTCATCCCTCCGGCCATCGCCGAGGAGGTCGCCGACGCCGCCCTGGCACAGGAGGACGAGGACGCCTGGATCGCCGCACGCGTCGCCGAGGGCAACCCGGTCGAGGGCCTGTTCCCGCTCAACGCCGAATGGCGTGCCCGCTACGACGCCGACACGGGTGCGAGATGACCGACGCAGCATCGCTCAGCAAGTCGCAGCTCGCCTATCGGTGGGTTCGCGAGCGCATCACCAACCACGAGTTCACGCCCGGCTACCGCCTGGTCCTCGGAACGATCGCCGGCGAGCTGAACATGAGTGTCGTCCCGGTCCGGGAGGCGATCCGTCAGCTCGAGGCTGAAGGCCTCGTGACGTTCGAGCGCAATGTCGGCGCCCACGTCTCGATGGTCGACGACACGCAGTATCGATTCAGCATGCAGGCGCTCAGCATCCTCGAGGGGACTGCGACAGCACTGGCAGCGCGACGGCTGACCGCTGACGACGTGCGGCGGGCGCGACAGATCAACGAGCTCATGATCGGACGCCTCGACGAGTTCGAACCGCGCGCGTTCACTGCACTCAATCACCAGTTCCATTCCGCCCTGTACGCCAAGTGCGCGAATCCGCGCATGCTCGAACTCGTGGAGTCGGAGTGGGCGCGCCTCGGTCACCTGCGTGACTCGACCTTCAGCTTCGTGCCCGGCCGGGCACAGGAGTCGGTGCGCGAACACGAGAACATCCTCGTGCTGATCGAGACGGGCGCTCCGCTCGGCGAGATCGAGAAGATGGCTCGCCGACACCGGTCCGCGACCCTGGACGCCTACATGATCCACGAACACCCTGACGAGGCCCTCGGCCTCCCGGCATTCTGACCCTTCCATTGGAGAACCCATGACCGAGACAAGCCCTGCGCTCGACCAGCGCCATGTGCCGGCCGATCTGCCCTCACGCATCCAGCACTACATCGACGGTGAGTTCGTCGACTCGGTCGATGGCGACACCTTCGACGTGCTCGAGCCCGTCTCGAACGAGGTGTACGTCCACGCCGCCGCCGGCAAGAAGGCCGACATCGACCTCGCCGTCGCTGCAGCCACCCGGGCCTTCAAGGACGGACCGTGGCGGCGGATGCTGCCGCGCGAGCGTTCTCGGATCCTGCATCGCATCGCCGACCTCGTCGAGCTGCGCGACGCCCGGCTGGCCGAGCTCGAGTCCTTCGACTCGGGGCTGCCGATCACGCAGGCCCTCGGCCAGGCACGCCGCGCAGCGGAGAACTTCCGGTTCTTCGCCGACCTGATCGTGGCGCAGGCCGACGACACCTTCAAGGTCCCCGGCCGTCAGATCAACTACGTCAATCGCAAGCCGATCGGCGTCGCGGGGCTCATCACGCCGTGGAACACGCCCTTCATGCTGGAGTCGTGGAAGCTCGGGCCCGCCCTCGCCAGCGGAAACACCGTCGTCCTGAAGCCCGCCGAGTTCACGCCGCTGTCGGCATCGCTGTGGGCCGGCATCTTCGAGGAGGCCGGCCTGCCGAAGGGAGTCTTCAATCTCGTCAACGGGCTCGGCGAGGAGGCTGGCGACGCGCTCGTGAAGCACCCCGACGTGCCGCTCATCTCCTTCACGGGCGAGAGCCGGACCGGCCAGATCATCTTCGGCAATGCCGCGCCCTTCCTCAAGGGCCTCTCGATGGAACTCGGCGGGAAGAGCCCCGCGGTCGTCTTCGCCGACGCCGACCTGGAGGCCGCAGTGGACGCGACGATCTTCGGCGTCTTCTCCCTCAACGGCGAGCGCTGCACGGCCGGATCCCGCATCCTGGTCCAGCGTGACGTCTACGACGAGTTCGTCGAGCGCTATGCGGCGCAGGCGAAGCGCGTCAAGGTCGGCTATCCCCACGACCCTGCCACGGAGGTCGGGGCGCTCGTCCATCCCGAGCACTTCGACAAGGTCATGGGCTACGTCGAGATCGGCAAGAGCGAGGGGCGGCTCGTCGCCGGGGGTGGACGACCCGAAGGCTTCGAGTTCGGCAACTTCGTCGCACCGACGGTCTTCGCCGACGTGCCTCCCGACGCTCGCATCTTCCAGGAGGAGATCTTCGGTCCCGTCGTCGCGATCACTCCGTTCGACACCGACGCCGAGGCACTCGCGCTCGCGAACGACACCAAGTACGGCCTCGCCGCCTACATCTGGACGAACGACCTCAAGCGTGCTCACAACTTCTCCCAAGCCGTGGAGGCCGGAATGGTCTGGCTGAACTCGAACAACGTCCGCGACCTGCGCACGCCCTTCGGCGGCGTCAAGGCCTCAGGCCTCGGCCATGAGGGCGGGTACCGGTCGATCGACTTCTACACCGACCAGCAGGCCGTGCACATCACCCTCGGCGAGGTTCACAACCCGACCTTCGGCAAGCACTAGCCGTCGAGCTGCCGAGTACCGGTCGCGCACTGGCGCGGGCCATCGCAGGGCGGCTCCTCTCCCACTCACCCCCATCACCGGCAAGGACGCTGACATGAACGACAAGACCGCCAAGACGCTCACCTCCTCGGGCTTCTTCGTCTCGCAGGAAGCCCCCATCGAGACCGACAACCCCGTTGCGACCCCGCAGTCCTCCCCGCCCGACATCCTGCGGTGCGCCTACATGGAACTGGTCGTGACCGACCTCGCCGCTTCACGCCAGTTCTACGTCGACGTGCTCGGGCTGCACGTGACGGAAGAGGACTCCGATGCCGTCTACCTGCGGTCGACCGAGGAGTTCATCCACCACAACCTCGTGCTGCGCCAGGGCACCGTCGCCGCGGTCGCCGCGTTCTCCTATCGCGTGCGGTCTGCCGAAGACCTCGACAAGGCCGTCGCCTATTACACGGAGCTCGGATGCCGCATCGAGCGCCGGGCGGAGGGGTTCGTCAAGGGCATCGGCGATTCCGTCCGAGTCGAGGATCCACTCGGCTTCCCGTACGAGTTCTTCTTCCAGACGGACCACGTCGAGCGGCTGTCGTGGCGCTACGACCTGCACACCCCCGGTGAACTCGTGCGTCTCGACCACTTCAACCAGGTGACCCCCGACGTTCCCCGAGCAGTGAAGTTCATGCAGGACCTCGGCTTCCGAGTGACCGAGGACATCCAGGACGACGAGGGCACCGTCTACGCCGCGTGGATGCGCCGCAAGCCCACGGTGCACGACACCGCCATGACCGGCGGTGACGGACCACGGATGCATCACGTCGCCTTCGCGACGCACGAGAAGCACAACATCCTCGCCATCTGCGACAAGCTCGGAGCCCTGCGTCGCTCGGATGCGATCGAACGCGGGCCCGGACGCCACGGCGTCTCGAACGCCTTCTACCTCTACCTGCGCGACCCCGACGGCCACAGGGTCGAGATCTACACCCAGGACTACTACACGGGCGATCCCGACAACCCCGTCATCACCTGGGATGTGCACGACAACCAGCGACGCGACTGGTGGGGGAACCCGGTGGTGCCGTCCTGGTACACCGAGGCCTCCCTCGTGCTCGATCTCGACGGCAACCCGCAGCCCGTCGTGGCCCGCACCGACACCTCCGAGATGGCCGTCACCATCGGAGCCGACGGCTTCTCGTACACCCGCCCGGGCGAGGCCGAGGCGTCCCTGCCCGAGTGGAAACAGGGCGAGTACAAGCTCGGCCACCAGCTCTGACCGCCCGATAGCGTGATCACGAGAGGAGAGACGGATGCTGCAGCCTGAGACCATCGCGGAGATCGCCGACGAGCTCGCCGAAGCCGACCGGACGCACAGTGTGATCCCGAGGATCACGGCACGGCATCCCGAAGCCACCATCGAGGACTCGTATGCGATCCAGGGGGTCTGGCGCGACAAGAACATCGCGGCAGGGCGCACCCTTGTCGGCCGGAAGATCGGGCTGACCTCCAAGGCGATGCAGGAGGCCACGGGGATCACCGAACCGGACTACGGCGTCATGTTCGACGACACCGTGCACGCCAGCGGCGCTGAGATCCCGGTCGACCAGTTCTCCAACGTGCGCATCGAGGTCGAACTCGCGTTCGTGCTGAAGGCGCCTCTCGAAGGACCCGACTGCACTCTCGACGACGCGCTAGCAGCGATCGACTACGCCGTGCCCGCGCTGGAGATCCTCAACTCGCACATCGAGCTCGAGGGTCGAACCATCGTCGACACGATCTCCGACAACGCGGCCTACGGCGGCATGGTTCTGGGCGACGTGCGCAAACGGCCCGCCGAGATCGACCTGCGCTGGGTTCCCGCGCTTCTGTACCGCAACGGCGAGATCACCGAGACGGGCGTCGCCGCCGGCGTGCTCGACCATCCGGCCACCGGTGTCGCGTGGCTCGCCAACAAGTTCCACCAGCACGGCAGCAGACTCGAGGCCGGGGAGATCATCCTGGCCGGATCCTTCACGCGTCCCATGTGGGTCTCGCGCGGAGATGTCGTGCTGTGCGACTACGGACCGATGGGATCGATCACATGTCACTTCATCTGAAGCCCACCCTGCGCCACGATCTCGCCGAGGCCTCGCGTCCGCTGGCGGGAATCTGGGCATGTTCGGGCTCCGCGCTGGTGGCCGAGATCTGCGCGGGTTCAGGCCTGGACTGGATGCTCATCGACATGGAGCACTCCCCGAACGGTCTCGAGTCCGTCCTCGCTCAACTGCAGGCCGTCGCCGCCTACCCGATCACTCCGGTCGTGCGCGTGCCCATCGGAGACGTCGTCACCATCAAGCAGGTGCTCGACCTCGGTGCGCAGACCCTCCTCGTGCCGATGGTCTCGACGGCCGCCGAGGCGAGGGCACTCGTCGAGGCCGTGCACTACCCGCCGCGCGGCAGGCGCGGCGTGGGATCCGCGCTCGCACGCTCCGGCCGCTGGAATCGTGTCGACGACTACCTCCGGAACGCGGGCGACCACGTCTGCCTCCTCGTGCAGATCGAGACGACGGAGGGCGTGGAGAACGCGGCCGACATCGCCGGAGTCGACGGCATCGACGGGGTGTTCGTCGGACCCTCGGACCTGGCCGCCTCGATGGGCCTGCTCGGTCAGCAGACCCATCCCGACGTGGTCGCATCCGTGCGTCGAACCTTCGACGCCGTGCGAGCCGCGGGGAAGCCGGTGGGCGTCAACGCCTTCGACCCGGCCGTCGCCGACGCCTATGCCGACGCGGGCGCGTCCTTCATCCTGGTCGACGCTGACGTCGCGCTCCTCGCTCGAGGATCCGAAGCCCTCGCGGCCCGGTGGATCTCCGGAACGGATGCATCCGGCCGCCCCTCGTACTGAGCATCCGTCGAGGACCTGACCAGGGCCCGGCGAGCACGCGGCCGGTCCGTCGGCGCCCCAGATACGAGAAAAGGCCGGATCCCTGAGGATCCGGCCTTTCACCATATCTGGTGCGCGAGGGGGGACTTGAACCCCCACACCCTTGCGAGTACTGGCACCTGAAGCCAGCGCGTCTGCCAATTCCGCCACTCGCGCACGCTTGGTCACACCCGAGGGCGAACCAACCCAGTGACATTATCATTTTCTCCCGCCATAAGCCATTTGAGCCGATCGGGCGGCCGGTACCCGACCACTGACGCCGACGTGACGCGATTCGACCTTCGAATGCGCCGTGAACGTCGATTCGCGTCATCTCGGTGAGGGGGCATCCGCGAGCGCCCTGATCAGGTCATCCGCACGAATGCGCACGAATGGAAACGCCGCCCGTGCTCGCATCCCCCGGCGAATGCGCAATAGGCTCGTTTCCGTACTGCAGGGGTCGACGGCGACCCTTTCTCGCTCACTACTTCACTGAAGCCGAGATGGGGGCCCGCATGACGGACACCACTGAAGAAACTCCACCCGACCTGCTGCGCGGACGCGACATCCGTGCCTTCCTGTTCGACCTCGACGGCGTGCTCACGCCGACCGCCGAGGTGCACATGCACGCCTGGGCACGGCTGTTCACGCCCTACCTCGAGAGCCACGGCGCCGCGCCCTACGTCGAGCAGGACTACTTCGACCACATCGACGGCAAGCCGCGCTTCGACGGCGTGCGCGACCTGCTCGCCTCCCGCGGCATCGAGCTCGAGCCCGGGACTCCGGATGCCGACCCGGCCGACGACACGGTCTGGGGCCTGGGCAACCGCAAGAACACCGTCTTCAACGACACCATCACCGAGGAGGGCGTGGCCGCCTATCCCGCCTCGCTCGCGTTCCTCGAGGCCGTCATCGCGGACGGCTACGAGGTCGCCGTGGTCTCCAGCTCCAAGAACGCGCCTGCGGTGCTCGCGGCGGCGGGCATCGCCGACCGGTTCGAGATCGTCGTCGACGGGAACGTCGCGGCCGGCCTCGGCCTGCCGGGCAAGCCGGCGCCCGATACCTATATACATGCGGCGAAGGCGCTCGGCCTCACCGTACTCGAGTGCGCTGTCGTCGAAGACGCCGTCTCGGGCGTCCAGTCCGGTGCCCGCGGCGCCTTCGGCCTCGTCATCGGCGTCGATCGCGGCGTCGGACGCAAGGTGCTGCAGGATGCCGGAGCCGACGTCGTCGTGGAGGAGCTCGACGAGCTGATCGACGCCGTCGCCAGAGACACCGAGCAGAACGACGAGATCACGGACGCCGTGAACCACAAGGAGAGCAAGTGAAGATCCTCGACGCCGACCCGATCGACCGCATCCGTCACCCCCTCGATGAGTGGGCGCTGGTCGAGACGGCCTTCGACTCCGCCGACATGGGGCGCACCGAGACGATCTTCACGGTGGGCAACGGCTACCTCGGCTTGCGCGGCAACGTCGAGGAGGGCCGCGACGGCCACGTGCACGGCACCTTCGTGAACGGCTTCCACGAGACCTGGCCCATCCGTCACGCCGAGGAGGCCTACGGCTTCGCCCGGGTCGGACAGACCATCGTCAACGCGCCCGACGCCAAGATCATCCGCCTGTACGTCGACGATGAGCCCCTCGTGCTCACCGAGGCCGACGTGCTCTCCTACGAGCGCCGCCTCGACTTCGCCAGCGGCGTGCTCGAGCGCGAACTCGTCTGGCGCACCCCGGCAGGCAAGCGCGTGCTCATCACCTCGCGCCGCATGGTGAGTTTCACCGATCGCCACCTCGCCGTGGTCACCTACGAGGTCACCCTTCTCGACTCGGATGCCTCCATCACGCTGTCGAGCCAGATCCTGAACCGCCAGGACGGCCGAGACGAGTACCGGTCCAACGTGCACGGCACTGCCGAGGGCTTCGACCCGCGCAAGGCCGACCTCTTCACCGACCGGGTGCTGCAGCCGCGCATCAAGCGCGAGCAGGACGACCGCCTCCTGCTCGCCTACCGCTGCACCAACTCGGGCATGACGATCTCCGTCGCCGCAGACCACCAGATCACCACCGTCGACGAGTACACCTCGAACACCACCCTCGAGGACGACCTCGCCAAGCGCATCTACCGGATCCACGCCAAGCAGGGCCACCGGGTGCGCCTCACGAAGCTCGTGAGCTACCACACGGCCAGCACGGTGCCCGTGCGCGAGCTCGCAGATCGCTGCGACCGCACGCTCGACAGTGCTCTCGAGGTCGGCGGACCCGAACTGTTCCGCCAACAGCGCCTCTGGCTCGACGCCTACTGGAAGCGCACCGACGTCGTCATCGGCGGCCAGCCCGAGCTGCAGCAGGCCGTGCGCTGGAACCTGTTCCAGCTCGCCCAGGCCAGCGCGCGCACCGACGGCGGCGGCGTCGCGGCCAAGGGCGTCAGCGGAACGGGCTACGGCGGCCACTACTTCTGGGACAGCGAGATCTACGTGCTGCCCGCCCTCACCTACACGTCCCCTGTCGTCGCCCGCAATGCCCTGCGATTCCGGCAACGGATGCTGGACGCCGCCCGAGCGCGAGCCCTCGAGCTCAACGTGCGCGGGGCGCTGTTCCCGTGGCGCACCATCAACGGCCTCGAATCGAGCGCCTACTACGCCGCCAGCACAGCGCAGTACCACATCGACGCCGACATCTCCCACGCGCTCTGCCAGTACGTCTCCGCCACGGGCGACCAGGACTTCCTCAACCGGGGAGCCATCGACATCCTCGTCGAGACCGCCCGCATGTGGGCCGACCTCGGCTTCTGGCGCGGCAACGGCGACGACGTCTTCCACATCCACGGCGTCACGGGTCCCGACGAGTACACGACCGTCGTGAACGACAACCTCTACACGAACGTCATGGCGCGGGCGAACCTCGACGCTGCAGCGACCTCGCTACGCGTTCTCGCCAAGGAGGACCCGAGCGCCTACGCGCAGGTGGTCAAGCGCCTCGAGGTACAGGACGGCGAGGCGGAGGAATGGGCCAGGGCCGCTCAGCGGATGCACATCCCGTTCGACGAGAACCTCGGCATCCACCCGCAGGACGAGGCCTTCCTGCAGAAGGAGATCTGGGACCTCGACCTCACCCCGCCCAGCCACCGCCCGCTGCTGCTGCACTACCACCCCCTGGTCATCTACAGGTTCCAGGTGCTGAAGCAGGCCGACGTCGTGCTCGCCCTGCTCCTCCAGGGCAACGAGTTCACGCTCGAGCAGAAGCGCGCCAACTTCATGTACTACGACCCGCTGACCACCGGCGACTCCACGCTGTCGGCCGTCGTGCAGTCGATCATCGCGGCCGAGGTCGGGTACGGCAAGCTCGCGACCGACTACTTCAACTCGGCGCTCTTCGTCGACCTCCTCGACCTGCATTCCAACACCGCCGACGGCATCCACGTGGCGTCGACCGGCGGCATCTGGAACGCTCTGGTCTACGGATTCGGGGGCTTCCGCGACCACCGGGGCGAGTTCACCTTCGACCCGCGCCTGCCAGACAACTGGGAATCCCTGCAGTTCAGACTGACGCTGCGGGGGAACCGCATCCGTGTCGATCTCGACCGCGAATCCGTGACGTTCACGATCGAGGAGGGCGACTCGTTCCGCCTCACCGTGCGTGGGCAGAAGGTCTTCGTGAGCGCCCAGAGCCCAGTGACCGTGCCGCTTTCGCACCAGGGGGCCAGGCTCGTCGGAACCCCGACGATGGACGACGTCCGAGGCCAGCGTCGCGCGGACGGCTCCCTGCTCACGGCGTCGATCCCGGCCATCGCCCTCGACTTCGATGAGGGCGAGGCACTGGGCCCGATCGATTGACTGGCGGCACCGGTGAACTGCTTTCCGCAAGTCTCCGACTAACATTCAAGAGTCGCGAGAACCGGATCGGGAGACCTGTGGGGATACTGGACAACTTCGAGAAGGGTCTCGAACGCGCCGTCAACGGCGCTTTCGCGAAGACCTTTCGCTCGGGGCTGCAGCCGGTCGAGATCACGTCAGCACTACGACGTGAGCTCGACACCAAGGCTGCAGTCGTCTCACGCGACCGTGTTCTCGTGCCGAACAACTTCACCGTTCGCATGGGATCGGCCGACTACGAGCGCATGAGCGCGATGGGGCCCACCCTCATCGACGAGCTCACCGACCTGGTGCAGAAGCACGCGGCGAGCCAGCGCTTCCAGTTCGCCGGCGGCATCACCATCCGCCTGCGCGAGGACTCCGCCCTCACCGTGGGCATGGTCGCCGTCGACTCCACCAACGTGAAGGGCGAGATCGCCTGGACGCCGCTGCTCGACATCGGCACCAAGCGCTACCCGCTCATCAAGGCCCGCACCGTGATCGGCCGCGGCAGCGACGCCGACATCACCATCGACGACACCGGCACGAGCCGCAAGCACATCGAGGTGCTGTGGGACGGCAAGCGCGCCCAGGTGCGCGACCTCGGCTCCACGAACGGCTCGCAGCTGAACGGCCAGCCCGTCAAGCAGGCCGTGCTCGAGCCCGACTCCGTCATCACCATCGGACGCACCCGCATCATCTTCCGCGTGCTCGCCCAGGCATCGACTCCCGATGCCGCAGCTCCCGTCGACGACGCGACGCAGCGGCACGACATGGGCGGGTTCTGGGGGCCCGCCTCGTGAGCGAACTGACCCTGCTCGTCCTTCGACTGAGCTTCCTCGTTCTGTTGTGGGCATTCGTGTTCGCGATCGTCTACGCGCTGCGCTCCGACCTGTTCGGGCAGCGCGTTCGCAAGGTCAAGGAGGCGGATGCGGCTTCCCCGAGCCCGGCTGCGGTGCCCGTCTCGGCGTCAGCCGCCGCAGCAGCGGCGGCCGCCCCCACCGGACCCATCGGCTCGATGCCCGCTGCGGCATCCGCCGCCCCGACGCTCTCGCCGTCGCTCGGCCGGGAGATCGCCGGAACCGGCAACGCCCGCGCCATCGTCGTGACGAGCGGCACCAAGGCCGGAGCCGAGTTCCCCCTCGGCAACGACGAGATCACCATCGGCCGCTCCTCCGATTCGGCCATCGTGATCCGTGACGACTACACCTCGACGCACCACGCCAGGCTGATGCTCTGGAACGGGCAGTGGATGCTCCAGGACCTCGACTCCACCAACGGAACCTTCCTCGACGGCGCCAGGGTCACCGTGCCCACGCCGGTTCCGCTCAACGTGACCGTCAAGGTCGGCGCGACCACGTTCGAGCTGCGACGGTAGACCCCATGGCGACGCTCATCGACAGCGCGGCCGTCTCCAACGTCGGACGCGTGCGCGCGAACAACCAGGACTCCGGCTTCGCCGGCCACGGTCTGTTCCTCGTCGCCGACGGCATGGGAGGCCACGCCGGCGGCGACGTCGCGTCAGCCATCGCCACGAAGCGCATCGCCGAGGCCGACCAGCCGTACATCACCCCCGAAGACGCCGAGTTCGCCATGCAGTCGGCGCTCATCGCCGCCAACCAGCAGCTCGCCGAGACGGTCTTCGAGCACGCGGAGCTCACGGGCATGGGCACGACGGTCAGCGCGCTCTACGTCCTCGGCGACAAGGTGGCCATCGCCCACATCGGCGACTCCCGCATCTATCTGCTTCGCGGCGGCACCCTCACGCAGATCACCACAGACCACACCTTCGTGCAGCGACTCGTCGACAGCGGGCGCATCACCGAGGAGGAGGCTGCGGTCCACCCGCGGCGCTCCGTGCTCATGCGGGTGCTCGGCGACGTGGAGTCCTCCCCCGAGATCGACACCAGCATCGTGCGCACCATCGCCGGCGATCGCTGGCTGATCTGCTCGGACGGTCTCTCGGGCGTCGTCTCCTTCGACGACATCCGCGATGCACTCGAGCAGTCGGCATCCGCCTCCGAGGCTGCAGAACGGCTCGTCAAGGAGAGCCTCGACGGCGGCGCCCCCGACAACGTGACCGTGGTCGTTGTCGACATCGGCGCCGACGATGTCGCCGCATCCGCGAAGCCCGTCGTCATCGTCGGTTCCGCGGCGGAACCGCTCGCGTTCGACATCGAGGAGCCACCGCGTCGGGCGCTCCGGATGCCGCCCTTCAGACTGCACTCCGTTCCCGAGGCGCACTTCGAGCCGGACTCCGAGGAGTACCTCGACGAGCTCATCGAAGAGGACAAGCGCCGCGTGCGCCGCCGTCGCATCACCTGGATCACCGTGATCGTGCTGCTCGTCGCCGCGGCGGCCGTTCTCGTCGGCGTCACCTACCAGTGGACGCAGTCACGCTACTTCGTCGGCAGCGACGGTGACAGCGTGGCCATCTTCCGCGGCATCCAACAGGACATCGGCCCGATCTCGCTGCACAGCGTCTACCGCGACACCGACATCCCGATCGACAGTCTCACCTTCTACGACCGCCAGGCGGTGGAGGCGACGATCAGCGCCACCGACCTCGACGACGCCATCGCCATCGCCAAGCGCCTGGAGGTGACCGGTGCCGACTGACCAGACCGGCGTCGTCCAGTCGCCCACGCCGAACGGATCCCCACCGACCGGGCCGATCCGTCGCATCCGTCTGCCGCAGAAGATGCGCAATCTCGAGCTCGCCCTGCTCATCTTCGCCTGTGCGCTCAACGCCGTCGCCGTGGTGCTGGTGCAGTTCGGCGCGCTCGGCCACCTCGACCTCACGCTCGTGTTCCTCGGCGCGGTGCTCTCGGCTCTCGTCGTCGCGCTGCACATCGTGATGCGCTTCGTCGCCCGTGAGGCCGACCCGTTCCTGCTGCCGATCGCCACGCTGCTGAACGGACTCGGCATCGCGATGATCTACCGCATCGACATCGCCGACGGCCACGACGGGTGGGACAGCGCAGCCGTGCGCCAGATCGCGTGGAGCGCCATCGCCATCCTGAGCGCCATCGCCGTCATGCTCGTCATTCGCAACCACCGCGTGCTGTTCCGGTACACCTACATCGCCGGGTTCGTCGCCGTCGTGCTGCTGCTCCTGCCGCTGTTGCCGGGTCTCGGCAAGGAGATCAACGGAGCCCGCGTCTGGATCGGCATCGGCGACGTGCTCACCTTCCAGCCCGGTGAGATCGCCAAGATCGCCCTGGCCGTGTTCTTCGCGGGCTACCTCGTGCGCAACCGCGACTCCCTGTCGATGGTCGGTCACCGCTTCCTCGGCATGAGGTTCCCGCGCGCCCGCGACCTCGGCCCGCTGCTCGTCGTCTGGGCCCTGTCGATGTCGGTCATCGTGTTCCAGCGCGACCTCGGAACGGCGCTGCTGTACTTCGGCATGTTCCTCGTGATGCTCTACGTGGCCACGGGCCGACTCAGTTGGGTGCTGCTCGGGCTCAGCATGTTCCTCGGCGGCGCCTTCGTGGCGAGCCGCACCCTCGACTACGTCAACGGACGGTTCAACAACTGGCTCGACGCCTTCAATCCGGCCGTGTACGGCGCTGACGGCGGCAGCTACCAGCTCGTGCAGGGCCTGTTCGGACTGGCCCACGGCGGGCTCATCGGAACCGGACTCGGCCAGGGCCGCCCCGATCTCACGCCTGTTCCGCAGAGCGACTACATCATCGCGAGCCTCGGTGAGGAGCTCGGGCTGGCCGGCCTGTTCGCGATCTTCGCGCTCTACCTTCTCTACGTCTCGCGCGGCTTCCGCGTCGGCTTCGCCGGCCAGGACGACTTCGGCAAGCTGCTCGGCGTCGGCCTCTCCTTCGTGATCGCCCTGCAGTGCTTCATCGTCATCGGCGGCGTCACCCGCGTCATCCCGCTGACGGGCCTCACGACTCCGTTCCTCGCGGCCGGTGGATCATCGCTCATCGCGAACTGGATCATCACGGCGATCCTGCTGCGACTCTCCGACACCGTGCGCAATCAGCCCAGACTGGTGGTGGACTGATGAATCGCGAACTCAAACGCGTGAGCACGTTCGTCCTGCTCCTGTTCCTGGCCCTGTTCGTCTCGACGACGGTCATCCAGGCCGTGCAGGCCGACACGTTGAACGCCGACTCCCGCAACACGCGCACCCTGTACGAGAGCTACAAGGTCGAGCGCGGCCCCATCCTCGTGGCCGGAACCCCGATCGCATCGTCGGCGCCGTCGGATGACGAGTACAAGTGGCAGCGCAGCTACACCAATGGGCCCCTCTACGCTCCCGTCACGGGATTCTTCCCCGTGAACGGCGAGCCCACGGGCATCGAGGGATCGTTCAACGACTACCTCAGCGGAACGGCCAACTCGCAGTTCCTCAGCAGCCTCGAGCGCATCTTCACCGGCCAGAAGCCGAAGGGCGCTGCCGTCGAGGTCTCCATCGACCCCGTCGCCCAGCAGGCGGCCTGGGACGCCCTCGGCGACTTCACCGGAGCCGTCGTGCTGACGGAACCCGCGACCGGCCGCATCCTCGCCCTGGTCTCCAAGCCCAGCTTCGACCCGAACAGCCTGGCCGGCCACGACACCGATGCCGTCGACGTCACCTACGACGCCCTGGTGGCCGACCCGGCCGATCCGCTCATCGACCGCAACCGCGGCGGCGACCTCAACCCTCCGGGGTCGACGTTCAAGCTCGTCGTGGCCGCCGCCGCCTTCGAGTCCGGCAAGTACACCCCCGAGAGCACCTTCCCGAACCCGTCCGAGTACCAGCTGCCCGGCAGCTCCTCGGTCGTCATCAACTCGGGCGGTGGAACCTGCGGTCCCGGTGCGACCGTCAGCATCGCGGATGCCGTTCGCCTGTCGTGCAACATCCCCATGGCCGAGCTCGGAGTGGAACTCGGCGACAAGGCCATCCGCGAGCAGGCGGAGAAGTTCGGATTCAACGTCGAGCACCACATTCCGATGACGGTCGAGAAGAGCATCTACCCGGCACTCCTCGACGACGCGCAGACCGCGTTGAGCGCCTTCGGCCAGTACGAGGTGCGCGCGACGCCCATCCAGATCGCCATGGTCTCGGCCGCGATCGCCAACGACGGGATCGTCATGGAGCCATCGCTCGCCGACCAGGTGACCGGCACCGACCTGGCTGTCGTCAAGAGCTTCGAACCCCAGGAGTTCGGCCGGGCGATCAGCAGTGAAACCGCTGATGCCCTCAAGAAGATGATGGTTGCCGACGTCGATGACGGTGCGGCCAGTAATGCAAGAATAGACGGGGTCAGCGTGGGCGGTAAGACCGGCACAGCGGAGAACATCGGGGCGGACGGGGAAGAGGATCCCTACACGCTCTGGTTCACGGGGTTCGCCCCTGCGGAAGACACGAAGTATGCAATCACGGTCCTCATCGAAGACGGTGGCGGAATGGGAACAGACGGGTACGGCAATCTCTTGGCCGCTCCCGTGGCACAGAAGGTACTAGAGGCGGTGCTGAACAAATGAGACCCACAGCAGGGCTCACCTTCGGGGGGCGTTACGAGCTGTCGACCCGCATCGCCATCGGCGGTATGGGCGAGGTGTGGCAGGCCACTGACCTCGTGATCGGTCGACAGGTCGCTATCAAGATCCTCAAGGACGAGTACCTCGGCGACCCCGGTTTCCTCGAGCGCTTCCGCGCCGAGGCCAGGCACGCGGCGCTCGTGAACCACGAGGGCATCGCCAACGTCTTCGACTACGGCGAGGAGGACGGCAGCGCCTACCTCGTGATGGAGCTCGTTCCCGGCGAGGCGCTCTCGACCATCCTCGAGCGGGAGCACGTCCTCTCGACCGACAAGGTCCTCGACATCGTCGCGCAGACGGCCGCCGCCCTGCACGCCGCACACGCCGCGGGCCTCGTGCACCGTGACATCAAGCCGGGCAACCTGCTCATCACGCCCGACGGCCGCGTCAAGATCACCGACTTCGGCATCGCGCGCATCGCCGACCAGGTTCCGCTCACCGCGACCGGTCAGGTCATGGGAACCGTGCAGTACCTCTCGCCCGAGCAGGCGTCAGGACACCCCGCATCGCCGACCACCGACATCTACTCGCTCGGAATCGTGGCGTACGAAGCCCTGGCCGGCCGACGCCCGTTCACCGGCGAGTCGCAGGTCGCCATCGCGATGGCCCAGATCAACGAGGCTCCGCCCGAACTGCCCGTGACGGTCTCCGAGCCCGTGCGCAACCTCGTGTTCGCGTGCATCGCCAAGAACCCTGCCGATCGACCGCAGTCGGCAGCCCACCTCGCTCGTGCTGCGACGGCTCTCCGTCGCGGCGACGTGCAGGCCGCGGCCGCGTCGGTTCCCGCGGTCCTCGGCGGCGCCACGGCTGCGACCACCATGCTCATGCCGCAGGCCAACTCCACGAGTGCGGCCACGACGGTGCTGCCCACGGCGACTCGTGCCTCGGCCATCGAAGCCGAGCAGGAGGAGGGTGAGAAGAAGAAGCGCAGTCCCTGGACGTGGCCGCTCATCACCCTCATCACCCTGCTGGCCATCGTGCTGATCGGCACCATCATCGCCTTCGCGGTCAACGGCGGAGGCGGCAAGGACACCCCGAAGACGACGACGCCGGCGGCCACAGCGTCCAAGACGCCCACGCCGACCCCGACGCCGACCAACACCAAGATCCCCGTCAACGAGGCCGACTTCGTGGGCCTGTCCAGTGCGGATGCGCGCGCCAAGGCGAACGGCCTCGGCCTCAACGCGAACGTGACGACGGGCAACGCGGCGACCGACCCGGCCAAGGTCGACACCGTGTACGCCGTGAACCCCACCGGAAACCTCGACCCCGGAGCCGAGCTCACGCTCACCGTCTACGGTGACGTCGTCGCTCCCGGGAAGGCCACGGCACCGACACTCGACGGCAATGACCCGGTTCCCGCGAACTCCGACGTCACGGTGACGTGGGACACCCAGTCCTGCCCCGCCGGCCAGACGTTGAGCGGCTACAACGTCGCCGTGTCCGGTGCCGAGCTCAAGGTCCAGGACCAGACTCCCGGCGGAACCCGCACGGCCGTCGTCACCTCGGGTGATCCCGGATCGAGCTTCCAGGTCACGCTGCAGTACTTCTGCGGCCAGATCGATTCGCCGGTCTCCGACCCGCTCACCGTCAATGTCGAGGCGGCGCCCGAGCCCGAGCCCACCGAGACTCCCGCAGCCGAACCCGAGGGCCCCGCGACAGGCGAGTAGGCGTCCGCTCGACCACCGACCGCTACACTGACGAATCGACCACCGACCACAGAAGGAGTTCGCATTGACTGACGACGGCCGCCTGCTTGCAGGCCGTTACCGCGTCGGCGAACTCATCGGTCGCGGCGGTATGTCCGAGGTGCACATCGGAACGGATTCGCGACTCGGCCGCACGGTCGCGATCAAGCTGCTCAAGGCCACCCTCGCCCTCGACCCGGCCTTCCGCACACGCTTCCGCCAGGAGGCGCAGGCTGCGGCCCGCATGGCGCACCCGACCATCGTGCGCGTCTTCGATGCCGGCGAGGAGACCGTTCAGGATGCCGCGGGCCACGAGACCCAGCAGCCGTACATCATCATGGAGTTCGTCGACGGCCGGCTGCTCAAGGACGTCATCAAGGGCGGTGCCCTCGAGTCCAAGGAGGCCGTGCGCATCCTCGACGGCGTGCTGACCGCCCTCGAGTACTCGCACCGCGCCGGAGTCGTGCATCGCGACATCAAGCCGGGCAACATCATGATCACGAAGTCCGGCCAGGTGAAGGTCATGGACTTCGGCATCGCAAGGGCCATCTCCGACTCCTCGACGACGGTGGCCCAGACCACGGCCATCCTCGGCACAGCGTCGTACTTCTCGCCCGAGCAGGCCAAGGGCGAGCTCGTCGATGCCCGCACCGACCTGTACTCGGCCGGCGTCGTGCTGTTCGAATTGCTCACGGGGCGCCCGCCGTTCCGCGGCGACACCCCTGTCGCCGTCGCCTACCAGCACGTCAGCGAGACGGCGGCCAAACCCAGCCACATCAACCCGAAGGTGTCGCCGGCGCTCGACATGGTCGTCGCCAAGGCTCTCTCGAAGGACCGCTTCGACAGGTACCAGACGGCCGCCGAGTTCAAGGCGGACCTCGAGATCGCGGCATCCGGCAAGCTGCCCATCCACAAGGTCTCCGAGGACGCCGGCGCCACGCTGTTCGGCACGCCGCCGCCCATGCAGACGGGAACCGAGCTCGCCTTCAAGCAGCTCGCCGACGACGATCGCATGGTGCGCACCCAGCGCCGCCCTCCGGCCGTCTGGGTGTGGGCGGGAATCCTGAGCATCATCGTCATCGTCGCCGCCGTGGTGTTCTGGGTGTTCAACCTGGCGCCGTCGAACGAGCTCCCGTCATCGTCCCGTGAGGTTCCGACCCTCGCCGGCCTCACCCTCGACGAGGCGACGGCACAGTTGGCCGACCTCGACCTCGCCGTCACCCCCATCGAGCAGGCCAGCGGCTCGGTCGAGAAGGGCCTGGTCATCGAGACCGATCCCGCGGCCGGCGAGACCGTCGCGCCCGGAACCTTCATCAAGGTCTCGGTCTCGACGGGCAAGGAACAGGTGGAGGTTCCGGATGCCACCAACAAGGCGATCGCCGACGCCCAGGCTGCGATCACCGAGGCCGGCCTCGTACCCGGCGCGGTGACGAAGGAGAACTCTCCGACCATCCCGGCGGATGTCGTGCTCAGCACGAAGCCCGCGGCCGGTACCTCGGTCGACGACGGTTCGAGCGTGGACTTCGTCGTGTCGAGCGGACTCGTGACGCTGCCCGACCTCACCACGCAATCGCTCCAGGCCGCGACCGACATCCTGCAGGGCTCGGCGCTGCAGCTCACGCCGAACCCGAAGCCCGACGATTCGTGCCCGCAGGAGGCGAACCTGCCCATCACGAGCCAGTCGCTCGCGCCGGGCTCCGTGCCCCAGGGCTCCACGGTCGACCTGGTCTACTGCGCCGGCTGACGCACTCCCGCTCACACCCCTCGCTCGCTGAGGACCGCGCAGCCGACGGCAGAAGCGCCGCCCTCATCGACCGGGAGTCGCTACAACCGCACCAAGGGAGTGCGCCCGGCTGCGGCGGCACGCGCACCGGTGAGCCCGGCATCCTCGAGCCAGTTGCCCAGCATCGTGTAGCCGCCCTCGGTGAGCACGGACTCGGGGTGGAACTGCACGCCGTAGAGCGGCGCGTCAGCGTGCCGCAGACCCATGATCACTCCGCCGGGAGTGCGCGCGGTCACGATGAGCTCCTCGGGAACGGTGCCGTCGACCACCGCCAGCGAGTGGTACCGCGTGGCCGTGAACGGCTGCGGAACGTCGTCGAAGAGCGCGCTGTCGTCGTGCTCCACCACGCTGGTCTTGCCGTGCATGAGTTCCTCGGCGTTGGTGACGACGGCCCCGAAGGCCTCGGCGATCGCCTGGTGCCCGAGGCAGACGCCGAGCAGCGGCGTTCCGCTCTCGTAGGCCGCGCGCACGACGGCGATCGAGACGCCGGCGTCGGCGGGCTTGCCGGGGCCGGGTGAGACGAGCACGGCGTCGTAGTCGGCGACGCGGGCCGCGGCATCCGTCGCCTCGAAGTCGTCGTTGCGCACGACCTCGGTCTCGGCGCCCAGCTCGCGCAGGTAGCCGTTCAGCGTGTAGACGAAGCTGTCGTAGTTGTCGATGACGAGCACTCTGGTCATTGGTCCACCGTTACATCCTGCGGGTTGACGATCTGGTCGATCCACGGGAAGACCCACGTGGACAGGGCGAAGAGCACAGCGGCGATCAGCACGATCACGATCAGGATGCGCACCCAGACCGGACCGGGGAGGACGCGCCA
Source organism: Orlajensenia leifsoniae (assembly GCF_004570845.1). Taxonomy (GTDB): domain Bacteria; phylum Actinomycetota; class Actinomycetes; order Actinomycetales; family Microbacteriaceae; genus Orlajensenia; species Orlajensenia leifsoniae. Next base: position 371,324 of record NZ_SPQZ01000003.1, read on the forward strand.
GAGGGCGGCGTACATGTCAGGCCCCGTTCGCTTGGGCGGCGACCTGCGCCGCGATCTCGGCAGGGGGTCCGGCCGCCAGCGGCTGCCAGCTGTCGTAGACACCGTAGGCGATGATGCGCTCGGCCGTGGACAGCAGGGGGTTGCAGCTGGTCAGCGTGATGATGCGGTCGGTCGCGGGCACCTCGGGCGAACCGGGCACCGGGGCGAGCACCTCCACCTGGTTGGCCAGGACGTACTGCAGCGAACGGAACTTGTAGGTGTACCAGCCGTCCTGGGTCTGCACGATGATCGAGTCGCCCAGCTGCAGCTCGTTGATCAGGTGCATGCCGCCGCCATAGGCGCTGCGGTGGGCGGCCACGACGAAGTTGCCGACCTCGCCGGGCATCTGCGTGTCGGGGTAGTGGCCGACGCCGAGCTCGGTGCTGTTCAGAACGTCCATGCCGGTTCCCTCGGCGACGGTGCGGTGGTACTCGGGGCCGTAGCGGGGGATGTAGAGGACGGCGAAGGGCTGGCCCGCCGTCACCGACGACAACACCACGGGGTCCCCGGGATCGGCCGGGGTCGCCGTCTCATCCGGCGTCGGGGTCGGTGTCGCGCGCGACTGCTCGATCCACTCCTGACTGAGCGAGGATGCGGCTGCGGTCTGCTGGTTGGCCGTGATCCAGTCGTTCCACCACAGCTGCCAGCCGATGAAGAGCAGCACGACGACGCCGGCGGTGATCAGCAGTTCGCCCAGGACGCTCAGCACAGTGGCACGACTGCGGCGGCGCTTCGGACGAGCGGATGCCGCAGCCCTCTGCGGGCTCTCACCTGCGACGGGCCGGTCATCCATGTGTCGATTCTAAGGTGACCGGCTGATCACGATAGAATCGCGGGCATGGCACGCACCAAGTCGACGAAGCCCGCGCGCGCGGAATCCACCACCAACGCGGACACCCCGAATCCCGTCTGGTTCAAGCCGGTCATGTTCGGGTTCATGCTGCTCGGACTGGTGTGGATCATCGTCTTCTACGTGAGCAACGCCTCACTCCCGATCCCGTCGATCGGATCGTGGAACATCCTCGTCGGATTCGGCATCGCCTTCATCGGCTTCCTCATGACCACGCGCTGGCGCTGACGCCACCCACGACCACCGACCGCCGGCATCCGTCATGGATGTCGGCGGTTTTTCGTGTGACCCGCACGGGGTCAATTACACCGGTGTAATTATCCCCAATGTTAATAAACCTGTGGATAACTTCTGTGGACAAAGCTGTGGAAAAGGGGAAAGTCACCGGTTCACCCGGTTACACGCCCGGGTGAGGCGGGCGCAGGCCCGGTCGTCAGACCAACGGGAAGATGAAGTAGCGCAGGCTGAGGATCACGAGCAGCAGAGCGAGGCCGGCGATCAGCACGGTCTGGAGGGTGCGCTGACGAACGTTCCGCGTCTCCACGAAGATGAGTCCCATGACGGCACCGGCCACGAGACCGCCGACGTGGGCCTGCCAGGCGATGTTGGTGCCGGGAATGAAGCCGATTACCAGGTTGATGCCCACGAGCACGAGCAACTGCGTCATGTTGCCGCCGAGGCGCCGTTGGATCACGAGGAACGCGCCCATCAGGCCGAAGATGGCCCCGGATGCTCCCACCACCGGCATGTACGGGCTGGCCAGCCAGAGCACCGCGACGGATCCGGCAAGCCCGCTGATCAGGTAGAGCGCGAGGAATCGGCCGCGGCCGAGCAACCCTTCGAGCAATTGGCCGAAGATCCACAGCGTGTACATGTTCAGAGCGACATGGAAGATGAAGCCCGTCGAGTGCACGAAGACCGAGGTGAGCATCCGCCACGGCTCGATGCCGTACTGATCGAGTTGCGGGCTCATGTAGATGCCGGCGAACTGCAACGCAGCGGTCACGTTCGACCCGGGAATGAGCTGCAGGATGAAGACGAAGAACGTCACCCCGATGATCGAGTAGGTGACGACGGGCTGGCCGCGCCCGCTGAGGCGTGTCAGGATCGCGGGCTTGGTACGCGGCGCGTTGGCGCGTTGCTCCTTCATGCACTCCGGGCAGAACACTCCCACGGCGCCAGGGGTCTGGCATTCGGGGCAGATCGTGCGCCCGCAGCGCTGGCAGAGGATATAGCTCTGCCGATCCGGATGCCGGTAGCAGAAGTCACCGGCATCCGGTCGATTCGTCACGTGAGTCAGACCTCTTCGACGGTGACGCTCTCGATCACGACGTCCTGGAGCGGACGGTCGCGGCCATCGGTGGCGACGGCGCCGAGCTGGTCGACGATCTTGCGCGACTCGGGGTCCTCGACGGAGCCGAAGATGGTGTGCTTGCCCTGCAGCCAGGTGGTGGGGGCCGTGGTGATGAAGAACTGCGAACCGTTGGTTCCGCGGCCGCCCTGGATGCCGGCGTTGGCCATGGCGAGGACGTAGGGCTCGGTGAAGTCGAGCTCGGGGTTGATCTCGTCGTCGAACTGGTAGCCGGGGCCGCCGATGCCCTGGCCGAGCGGGTCGCCGCCCTGGATCATGAAGTTGGGGATGATGCGGTGGAACACGACGCCGTTGTACAGCGGGTCGGTGCTCTTCTTGCCGGTGCCGGGGTGGGTCCATTCGATCTCACCGGTGGCGAGGCCGACGAAGTTGCGAACTGTCTTCGGGGCGTGGTTCCCGTAGAGGTTGACCTTGATCGGCCCGAGTGTGGTGTTGAGGGTGGCGACTGCCGTGTGCTTGGACATGCAGACAATCCTACAGAGCGGCATCCGCAGGGCTCGCGGGTGTTCGCCGGGGACGAACTGTGAACTCGCCGCTAGGAATCAAGCGGATCGGTGGCAAGATGGAAGAAGTTCGCCCCCGATCAATGGAGGTCTTTCATGGGCTTGACTCGCAAGCGCCGCAAGGAATTGAATCGTCTGCGCGCCAGTGCCGAAGAGCTCTGGAGCCGTCAGCAGGATGTACTCGACCGCGCCAACACCGTTGCACGGGAAGCTGGGCGCCAGGTCGGCTACCTGACACGCGAAGAGGTCGCACCCCGCGTGCAGTCCTCCTACTCCCAGTACGTGCAGCCCGGAGTCGACGGAGCGCGCAGCTTCGCGCAGGGCACCGGCAAGAACATCGAGCAGACCGTGCTTCCCGCGGTCGGCACCGCCCTCGGCGCCGTGCTCACCATCGGTGACATCGCGAAGGACAGGCGCGTGAAGGCCGCCATCGACCGCCTCAACCGGGGCAAGATCACGGTTCCGGTCAACACCGGACCCGGCGTCGGAACCTACCTGGCCGTGGCCGCCGGCGTCATCGCTGCCGCCGGCGTCGCGTATGCCGTGTGGCAGACCTTCCGCGCCGACGACGAGCTGTGGATCGCCGACGAGCCGCTCCCCGGAGCAGAGTCGGCAGCCAACGACTGACGTCGTCCGCTGGACGCTGAAGAGCCGTCATCCCCCAGGGGATGGCGGCTCTTCTCAATCCCGCAGGTAGGTGCCGGTCGGCGGCTCGGTCTCGTTCAGGGTGAGACCCACGCGCACGAGCTCGACGGTGTGCAGCCGGTCGAGCTGGTCGAGCGGAATCCAGCGGGCCTCGTCGGTGCTGCCGCCGATCTCGTCGGTGAGGTCGCCTGACACGACGTGCGCGCGGTAGACGATGCGCAACGCCTGCAGAGGGCGGTTCATGGGGCCGGGCCTGTTGCGACCCGGGATGATGTGGGTGTCGATGCCGAGCAGTCGGTCGAGCTCGGCGACGTAGCCGGTCTCCTCGAGGATCTCGCGCACAGCGGCCGTCGCCGGATGCTCGCCGTTCTCGATCCCGCCACCGGGCAGGGTCCAGCCGCTCCGCCCGTGCTCGTTCCAGTGCGAGAGCAGGATGGCGCCATCGCGGACGATGACGCCGTATGCCCCCACGCGAATGTCCATCCCCATGGGGGCAACCCTACAAGCCGGCTCCGTCGGTGGCGACGGATGCCGCTCTGACGACGGATGCCGCCGCAGGCCGTCAGCGCGCGTCGAGCAGGGTCAGCACCTCCGCCGTCGTGCCCGTCTCGCCGAGCGCCGGGAAGACCCGGGCCACACTGCCGTCATGCGACTCGACCCGTGGATCGGTCATCGCGTCGGTCGGGAGCGCGACATTGAGGCCCAGATCGTAGGCGGCGCGCGCCGTCGACTCGACGCCGAAGCTCGTGGCGAGACCGGCGACGACGACCTGCGTGACGCCGAGATCGACGAGACGAGTGGTGAGGTCGGTGCCGGCGAAGGCGCTCCAGGTCGTGCGTTGCAGCACGATGTCGTCGGGTTGCGGGCTCAACCGGGGCACGAGCGCGCTCCACTCGGCGGGGAACTCGCGCCCGCCGGGACCATGACCGGTGCGGCCTGTCGGTGTTCCGGTCACCGTCGCCAGCACGACAGGGAGCGAGTGCACCCTGAAGGCATCGACGAGGGAGATCGCGCGTTCGATGATCCCGTCGATCGGATGCGCGGACGGGTTGGCGGTCGTTCCTGCCTGCAGGTCGATCACGAGCAGGGCGGTGGTGGCGTCGAGGGTGGTGATGGGCACGGTTCTCGTCTTTCAGTCGAAGGTGACGACGACCTTGTCGGCCGCCCCCGGAATGCTCGCGGTCGTCAGGGCCTGCTCGACCTCGCTGAAGGGGAAGGTGTGGCTGACGATGACGGCGAACTTCTCCCAGTGATCGGCGATCTCGCTCGTCACCTCGAAGATCTCGGTGGGATAGCCCATCGAGGTGACGATGGTCACCTCCGACGCGAGGATCGCCTGGAAGTCGATGGGAACGGGGTGCTTGTGCACGCCGACGACGCCGAGGGTCGCGCCCTGCTTCGCAGCCTTGAGGGCCGTGTCGATGACGGCGGGAACACCGGCCGCGTCGAGATAGATGTCGGTACCGGCGCGCGGAGCTCCCATCGCCGTGGCGCCGGCGCCCTGGATCTCGACGAGGCGCGCGTACACGTCCTCCTCTGCCGAGTTGATGACGGCGTCCGCTCCCACCGCGAGAGCCTTCTCGAGCCGCGACGGGATGACGTCGACCACGACGACGCTGGCGGCTCCGCTGAGCTTGTAGCCGATCGCCGCTCCCAGGCCGATCGGGCCGGCCCCGAAGACGACGACCTTGTCGCCTGCCTTCGGAGCGGTGCGGTTCACGGCGTGGCGCGCGACGGCCATCGGCTCGTTCAGGGCCGCGACCTCCCACGGAACCTGGGCCGGGATGATGGCGAGCGACCGACCGAGCTCGGCGTCCTCGACCAGGAGGTACTCCGACAGGGCGCCCTGGGGGCCGCCGCTGCCGATGAGTGCGGATCGCGACGCGATCGGATTGATGACCACGTGATCGCCGACGGTCAGTCCGGACACCTCCGACCCGACCTCCACGACCTCGCCGGCCGGTTCGTGCCCGATGGGGGTGGCTCCCTCGCGGGGCGGGATGCCACCTCGTGCGATGTAGAAGCTGTCGGAGCCGCAGACTCCGCAGGCGCGCATCCGCACCAGAACATCCGTCGGTCCGACGGTCGGGGTGGGGACGTCGACGACGGCGACGCCTCCGGGTCCGGTGACCAGCACGCTCTTCATCGTCTCGTTCTCCTTGTTCCAGTGATCTGGGTGGCGGCACTAAATCGAATTAGTGACGCTCTCGGAGACAGTAGCATGAGACGGATGAGCGAACGACGAGCGACCATGCGCGACGTCGCCAGCGCCAGCGGGGTCTCCCCCGCGACCGTGAGCTTCGTGCTCAACGGCGTCTCGGACCAGACCATCTCCCCGGCGACGCGGCAGCGCGTCGAAGAGGCCGCTCGCGAACTGAACTACGTGCCCCACGGCATCGCTCGGGCACTGCGGGAGGGTTCGTCACGCATCGTCCTCCTCGACCTCGATCCCCTGTTCCGCGGTGGCGGCACCGAGAGCTATGTGCGCGGCCTCGAGGACGAACTCGCGCAGCACGGTCACGTGCTCCTCGTGCATCACGACAGCGCCGCGTCCCGCTCGTCGATGCAGGCCGTCATCGACGGTGTGCGCCCGCGGGCTGTCATCAGTCTGTCCGGGCTCTACGGCCCCGAGCGGGATGCCGCAGACGACGGTGGCCGAGTCGATGGACTCGCCGCTCACTCGGCCGTCCAGGTGCGCCACCTCGTCGACGCCGGTCACACCAGCATCGCCTTCGCGCTCCCCGATGGCGACCGCGCGACCAGGCTCAGCGCCGCCAGGCTGCGTTTCGCCGGCGAATCAGCTCGGACGCTGGGAGTGGAGCCTCCGATCGAACTGCGTCTTCCTATCGACCCGACGGATGCGGGCGCCCGCGTCACCGACTTCCTGGCGCGGCAGCCGAAGGTCACGGCCATCGCGACCTTCGACGACGTGGTCGCCCTCAGGCTGCTCCCCGTACTGCGCACCCTGGGGATCGCAGTGCCCGAGCGGATCGCCGTCATCGGCTTCGACGACATCGAGTACGGCGCCTTCTCGACGCCGGCGCTCACGAGCGTGCACATCGATGCCGAGGGCTTCGGCCGCACGGCGGCACGGCGCGCTCTCGGGCTGGACGAGGAGTCGACGTCCCCGGCCGTACCGGCGCACGTGATCCAGCGGGAATCCGCGTAGACCGGCGGAGGGGCGGCATCCGCCTGATGAAGAAAGTGTGGAGCCTGGGAGAATCGAACTCCCGACATCCTGCTTGCAAAGCAGGCGCTCTACCAACTGAGCTAAGGCCCCGTGAAACGGGTCGTGCTGTGAAGTTGTATGCGGTGAAAATCACCTGTGGGGATACGAGGACTTGAACCTCGGACCTCTTCGTTATCAGCGAAGCGCTCTAACCGCCTGAGCTATATCCCCGAAATGGCCAGATAGAAGACTACCTGACGCAATCCGATTGGAGAAATCGAGTCGATCTCACCGTCGAGGGGCTGCCTAGTTGTTCGTGAAACCGACGAGAACGCCGCCGGTGACCTTCACACTGAGGTTGTAGAGCAACGCCATGATGGCCCCGAGCGCCGTGGTCACGACCAGGTTCAACAGCGAGACGACGACGGCGAAGCCCATGACCTGTCCGAGCGACAGGATGGCCTTGAGGTCGTTCGATCCCCCGGCGACATCCTTGAACAGCTTGTTCGCCGCATCGAAGATGCCCGTCTGGCTCACGACGGTGTAGACGAGGAAGGTTCCCACGATCGTGACGATCGCGAGGCAGATCGCGACGAGGAACGACAGCTTGACGGCCGACCAGAAGTCGACGTACACCAGCCGCAGCCGCACCTGCTTCGACGGCGAGCGTCGGGGTGATTTCTTGGCGAGCTTCTCGGCAACGCTACTCATCTACGGTTTCTTCCTTTCCCGATCCGCCGTCGGCTTCCGGCTGCTCTTCAGCGCCCGTCAGCCCGCGTTCGGTGTTCTTCGCGATTGCGATGATCCGGTCGGAGTCCGCGAATTTCGCGAAGATCACGCCCATGGAGTCGCGTCCGGTGCGGTTCACCTCGGCGACGTCAGAGCGTATCACCTTGCCACTGGCGAGAACCACGAGGACCTCGTCCTCGTCGGCGACGATGAGGGATCCCACCAGATCTCCACGGTCTTCACTCAGCTTCGCGACCTTGATTCCGAGGCCGCCGCGGTTCTGCACCCTGTACTGGTCGACCGAGGTGCGCTTCGCGTAACCACCCTCGGTGACGATGAAGACCGAGGCCGGACCCGATGCTGTCGCGTCGGCCGCGGCATCCGTCTCCTCGACGCTCCCGGGAACCGGTGCGGCCCGGACGACGGATGCGCTCAGAAGCTGGTCGCCGGCGCGGAAGTCCATGCCCTTCACACCCGAGGTGCTGCGGCCCATGGGGCGCAGCGCCGAGTCGGTCGCGGCGAACTTGAGCGACATGCCCTTGCGGGACACCAGGAGGATCTCGTCTCCCTGGTCGACCAGCATGGCGGAGACGAGCTCGTCACCCTCGCGCAGTTTCACGGCGATGACTCCGCGGGAGCGGTTGGTGTCGTACTCCTCGAGGGCGGTCTTCTTCACGAGTCCATCGCGCGTGGCGAGTGCCAGGTACTGGGCCACCGAGTAGTCGCGGATGTCGAGCACCTGGGCGATCTGCTCGTCGGGCTGGAGCTCGAGCAGGTTGGCGACGTGCTGGCCCTTGGCGTCGCGGCCGCCCTCCTGGATCTCGTAGGCCTTGGCCCGATAGACGCGGCCCATGTTCGTGAAGAACAGCAGCCAGTGGTGAGTCGTCGTGACGAAGAAGTGCTCGACGACGTCCTCCCCACGCAGGGCCGCTCCCTTGACGCCCTTGCCGCCGCGGTGCTGGTTGCGGTAGTTGTCGCTGCGGGTGCGCTTGACGTACCCACCGCGGGTGATGGTGACGACCATCTCCTCCTCGGGGATGAGGTCCTCGACGGTCATGTCTCCGCCGTAGCCGTACATGATCTCGGTTCGGCGGTCGTCGCCGAACTTGTCGGTGATCTCCGTGAGCTCGTCGCGCACGATGGTGCGCTGACGCTCGGGGGTGGCCAGGATCTCCTTGAGGTCGGCGATGGCCAACTCGATCTTGGCGAGGTCGTCGAGGATCTTCTGGCGCTCGAGGGCGGCGAGTCGACGCAGCTGCATCGCGAGGATGGCGTCGGCCTGCAGCTTGTCGATCTCGAGCAGGTCCATGAGGCCGGTGCGGGCCTCGTCGGCGTTCGGCGACCGGCGGATGAGGGCGATGACCTCGTCGAGAGCGTCGAGGGCCTTGGCGAGACCACGCAGGATGTGGGCATCCGCTTCGGCCTTGTCGAGACGGAACTGGGTGCGGCGGACGATCACTTCGATCTGGTGGTCGACCCAGGCGCTGATGAAGCCGTCGATCGCAAGGGTGCGCGGAATACCGTCGACGATCGCGAGCATGTTCGCGCCGAAGTTCTCCTGCAGCTGCGTGTGCTTGTAGAGGTTGTTCAGCACCACCTTGGCCACGGCATCGCGCTTCAGCACGATCACGAGGCGCTGTCCGGTGCGGCCCGAGGTCTCGTCGCGGATGTCGGCGATGCCCGAGAGCTTGCCGTCCTTGACGAGGTCGGCGATCTTGATCGCCAGGTTGTCGGGGTTGACCTGGTACGGCAGCTCGGTGACGACGAGGCAGGTGCGGCCCTGGAGCTCCTCCACATTGACGACCGCACGCATCGTGATCGATCCGCGACCCGTGCGGTAGGCGTCCTGGATGCCCTTGACGCCGAGGATCTGGGCACCGGTCGGGAAGTCGGGTCCCTTGATGCGCTGCAGCAGCGCCTCGTGCAGTTCCTCGCGCGAGGCCTCGGGGTTGTCGAGGAACCACTGGGCTCCGGATGCCACTTCGCGGAGGTTGTGCGGCGGGATGTTCGTCGCCATGCCGACCGCGATGCCGACCGATCCGTTGACGAGCAGGTTGGGGAACCGTGCCGGGAGCACGGCGGGCTCCTGCGTGCGACCGTCGTAGTTGTCCTGGAAGTCGACGGTGTTCTCGTCGATGTCGCGCACCATCTCGAGAGCGAGAGGGGCCATCTTGGTCTCGGTGTATCGAGGGGCGGCCGCACCGTCGTTGCCGGGCGATCCGAAGTTGCCCTGCCCGAGCGCCAGCGGGTAGCGCAGGCTCCACGGCTGGACCAGTCGCACGAGGGCGTCGTAGATGGAGGAGTCACCGTGCGGGTGGAACTGACCCATCACGTCCCCGACCACACGCGAGCACTTGGAGAATGCCCGGTCAGGGCGGTATCCACCGTCGTACATCGCGTAGATCACGCGACGGTGCACCGGCTTGAGGCCGTCACGCACGTCGGGTAGTGCTCGCCCGACGATGACGCTCATCGCGTAGTCGAGGTACGACCGCTGCATCTCGAGGCGCAGGTCGACCTGGTCGATCCTGCCGTGCACGCCGGGACCGTCGTCGGTCGGTTCGGTCGGTGTCGCGTCTGCCATCATTCTTCTTTCTCAAGTCCGCTGGTCGAAGGGCGCGACGCAGGAGCCGTCGCGGGATTCGACCGGATCAGATGTCCAGGAACCTGACGTCCTTGGCGTTCGTCTGGATGAAGTTGCGTCGGCTCTCCACGTCTTCGCCCATGAGGGTGGAGAAGATCTCGTCGGCCGCGGCCGCGTCGTCGAGGGTCACCTGCAGCAGGGTGCGGGTCTCGGGGTTCATCGTGGTCTCCCACAGTTCCGAGTAGTCCATCTCACCCAGACCCTTGTAGCGCTGGATGCCGTTCTCCTTGGGGATGCGCTTGCCGGCCGCGGCACCGTCGACGAGCAGGGCGTCGCGTTCCCGGTCGGAGTACACGTACTCGTGCGGCGAGTTCGTCCACTTGAGTCGGTACAACGGCGGCTGCGCGAGGTAGACGTAGCCCAGGTCGATGAGCGGACGCATGTAGCGGAACAGCAGAGTGAGCAGCAGCGTGGAGATGTGCTGGCCGTCGACATCGGCATCCGCCATCAGGACGATCTTGTGGTACCGCGCCTTCTCGGGCACGAACTCCTCGCCGATTCCGGCACCGAAAGCCGTGATCATGGCCTGGATCTCGGCGTTCCCGAGAGCCCGGTCGAGGCGGGCCTTCTCCACGTTCAGGATCTTGCCGCGAAGCGGGAGGATGGCCTGGGTCATGGGGTTCCGCCCCTGGACGGCCGAGCCGCCTGCGGAGTCACCCTCGACGATGAAGATCTCCGAGAGCGACGGATCCTTCGACTGGCAGTCCTTGAGCTTGCCTGGCATGCCGCTCGACTCGAGCAGGCCCTTGCGGCGGGTCGCCTCGCGGGCCTTGCGAGCTGCGAGTCGAGCCGTGGCGGCCTGGAGGGCCTTGCGGATGATGTCACGCGCCTGCGTGGGGTTCCTGTCGAACCAGTCGCCGAGCTGATCGCCGGCGACACGCTGCACGAAGGACTTCGCCTCGGTGTTGCCGAGCTTGGTCTTGGTCTGGCCCTCGAACTGCGGCTCGGAGAGCTTCACCGAGATGACGGCGGTGAGGCCCTCGCGCACATCGTCGCCGGAGAGGTTGTCGTCCTTCTCCTTGAGGATGCCCTTCTCGCGGGCGTACTTGTTGATCAGGGTCGTGAGCGCGGCACGGAAACCCTCTTCGTGGGTACCGCCCTCGTGCGTGTTGATCGTGTTCGCGTACGTGTGCACCGACTCGTTGTAAGCGGTGGTCCACTGCATCGCGACCTCGAGCGCGATGTGGCGCTCGGTGTCCTCCTGCTCGAAGGAGATGATCTCCTCGTGCACCAGGTCGGCGCGCTTGGAGTGGTTGAGGTACTCGACGTAGTCCTTCAGACCGTTCTCGTACAGGAAGGTGTCGTTGCGCTGAACGCCCTCGGGGTCGCGGGAGACCTCGCGCTCATCGGTGAGCTTGATGGTGAGGCCCTTGTTCAGGAACGCCATCTGCTGGAAGCGTGCACGCAGAGTCTCGTAGTCGAACTCGACGGTCTCGAAGATCTCCTCGCTCGGCCAGAACGTGATCGTCGTTCCGGTCGCCTCGGATTCCTCATCCATGGAGAGGGGAGCATCCGGAACACCGATCGAATAGCTCTGGCGCCAGACGTGACCCTGTCGGCTCACCGCGACGTCGAGCTTGGACGAGAGGGCGTTCACGACGGACGAACCCACGCCGTGCAGACCACCCGACACCGCGTATCCGCCGCCGCCGAACTTTCCACCGGCGTGCAGCACCGTGAGGACGACCTCGACGGTCGAGCGCCCCTGGGCCTTGTTCAGGTCGACCGGGATGCCACGACCGTTGTCGATCACGCGCACGCCGCCGTCGGGCAGGATGGTGACGTCGATGAGATCGGCGTGCCCGGCAAGGGCCTCGTCGACCGAGTTGTCCACGATCTCGTAAACGAGGTGGTGGAGACCCCGGGGACCGGTGGAACCGATGTACATTCCCGGTCGTTTGCGAACGGCTTCAAGTCCTTCGAGGACTTGGATCTCATCCGCACCGTATGCGTGCTCGGGAGAAGTATCCTTCGGTTCCGCTGTCATATGAAATTGGGCTCCTGACCGTCGTTCAAGCGACCCTTCATCCTACCAAACGGGGGTCACACCTGCGGCCACGACAGCCGATCTGAGACACTTTTCGACCGAGTCCGACCGAATTTGTCGCCCTAGCCGTAGGTATCGCGTGGACCACGCCCTGGAATTGATCTGGGGCCCTTTTTCCACGACGGGGCGTCCGGCCCCAGAAAGCGCACCGACGTGATGCCCGCGTCGGGGTACCGCTGGGCGATCGAGGTCATGATGGCCACCCGCATGAGCCGCAACTGCGTCGCCCAGGCCGTCGACTCGCACTGGACGGTGAGTCGGCCGTCCTCGATTCCGGCGGGCGTGGAGTGCTTCGCCGTCTCGGCGCCGGCGATCTCGGCCCACGATTCCATCAGCGACGACTGCGCCAGCGGCGACTGCCACCCCAGTTGCGCAGTGAGCGCGTCGAGCGCGGAGCCGAGGCCCTTCGGATCACGGCCGGGGCCGAATGGCTGGCTGCCGCCGTCCTCCTTGGCCTTGTATCTCTTGCGAGTCAGGCGCGGCCGCGAGCCCGAGTCGGTGAACACGCCCTTGAGGCGCAGGTAGAACCGGCTGGACTCGGTGTCGGCGAGATCCGCGATCTCGGCGGACTCTTCGGCATCCGTTCCACGTGAAACATCGCCCGGAATCTCAGGCATCGACGACCTCCCCCGCACGGATGCGCACCACGGTGCCGGCCAGGGCCTCGGGCACGTCGTCGAGCACGGCAGCAGTGATGAGCACCTGCTCGTACCCCGTGACCGCGTCGGCGAGGCGACGACGACGTGCCTGATCGAGTTCCGCGAATACATCGTCGAGGATCAACACCGGATCGCCGCTCGCGAAGTCATGCCGCAACAACTCGGCCGAGGCCAGCTTGAGCGCCAGCGCGTACGACCACGATTCGCCATGGCTCGCGTACCCCTTGGCAGGCAGGGCATTCAGCATCAGGACGATGTCGTCGCGGTGAGGCCCGACGAGCGTGATGGCCCGGTCGAGCTCGCGACCGCGCAGTCGCGCCAACATGTCGCGGAAATGAGTGGCGATCTCGGTGACGGATGCAGCACGCCGCGCCGAGCCGGTCTCGGAGGGAACGGCATCCGAGACATCGCCCTCCTCCCCCGCTCCCGAGCCGTCGATCGAGAGCGCCGGCACGAGTCGGGGCACCTGGTCGTCACCGGCCACGGACTGGTACGCCGCACGAAGCGGATCCTGTAACCGGTCGATGAGGTTCAAACGCTCGGCGATGATCTCGGACCCGAGAACGACGAGTCGTTCGTCCCAGATGTCGAGCGTGCTGAGCTTGGCGTCGCGCAGTCCGCTGGCCCGCGCCGACTTCAGCAGCGTGTTGCGTTGACGCACCACGCGCTCGTAGTCGGACATGACGCCGGCCATGCGCGGAATCCGCTGCACGAGCAGTTCGTCGAGGAATCGGCGACGGCCCGATGGCTCTCCCCGCACGAGCGCGATGTCCTCAGGCGCGAAGAGCACGCTGTGGCAGTACCGCACCAACTCCCGCGGCTTGACCACCCCGCGATTCAGTTGGGCTCGGTTCGCCCCGACGCGGTTGATCTGCAGCTCCGCCAGCAGTTCCCGATCCGAACTCTGCAGTCGCGCCCGGATGATCGCGGCATCCCGCCCCGCCCGGATCAGTGGTTGGTCGTTCGACACCCGATGCGACGACAGAGTCGCCAGGTACCCGATGGCCTCGACCAGGTTCGTCTTGCCCTGACCGTTGCGCCCGACGATCAAGGTGGGGCCGGCGTCGAACGAGACCTCGGCCCGCTCGTAGTTGCGGTAGTCGGTCAACGAGAGGTGGGCGATCCGCATGGGCTCGATCCTCTCGTCCTGCTCCGACACTGCTGCGCTGCTGATTTTACGGCCGCCGGATCTCTTCGACCCGACCTGAACCGGTGGACCCTCGATCCCCTGGCCTCGCGACGCGAGCCGGGGGAGGCGATTCAATATGTCTGGGGTTCGGTGGGCATCTTTGGGCGAGACATATCGCATCGCCTCCCCCGGCGACCCCACCCGAACACACCCAGATGGGAGAGGGCCCCGTCCACCGCGGCAGACGGGGCCCTCAGTCAAGCGGAACGCAGGTTCGGGACGCATCCCGATAGGTCTGGGGTTCGGTGGGCATCCTTGGGCGAGACCTATCGGGATCCGTCCCGAACCGGCCTCGACAGCGAAAGGTGGCTAGCCGGCATCCTTCACGCCATGCCCGCCGAACTGCTGGCGGAGGGCTGCGACGGCCTTCATCGCCGGCGACTGGTCCTGGCGGGAGACGAAGCGGGCGAAGATCGATGCGCTGATCGTCGGAACCGGAACCGCACTCGCGAGAGCCTCTTCGATGGTCCACCGGCCTTCGCCGGAGTCCTCGACGTACCCGGCGATCTTCTCGAACTCCGGGTCCTGCTCGAGAGCACGGACGAGAAGCTCGAGCAGCCAGGACCGCACGACGGTTCCGCGCTGCCAGGCCTTGAAGGTTCCGGGAACGTCCTTGATGATGTCCTCGCGCTTGTCGAGGAGCTCGTAGCCCTCGGCGTAGGCCTGCATCAGCGCGTACTCGATGCCGTTGTGCACCATCTTGGCGTAGTGGCCGGCACCGACCTCGCCGGCGTGAACGAAGCCCTCGTCGCGGGGACCCTCGGGACGAAGCGCGTCGAAGACGGGCATGGCGCGCTCGACCTGCTCGGTCTTGCCGCCGACCATGAGGCCGTAGCCGTTCTCGTGGCCCCAGATTCCACCCGAGACGCCCGCATCGATGTACTCGATGCCCTTGGCCGAGAGCTCCTCGGCGTGACGGAGGTCTTCGGTGAAGCGGGAGTTGCCGCCCTCGATGATGAGGTCGCCCGCCTCGAGGTGCTCACCGAGCTCGGCGATGACCGAGTCCGTGATGGCGCCCGCGGGAACCATGACCCAGACGATGCGGGGGGTGGGGATGGTGGCGACGAGGTCGGCGACGGATGCCGCATCCGTCACGGCCGGATTCTGGTCGAAGCCGGTCACTTCGATGTCGTGTTCGCGAAGGCGGGCGCGCATGTTGCCGCCCATTCTGCCGAGGCCGATGAGCCCGATGTGCATGAAGGTGCTTTCTGTTGTGTGCGAGATGTCAGCGCAGAAGCAGGTTGGGCTGCAGCAGGTAGCGGTAGCTGTCAGCGCCGGCCTGGTCACGGGACGTCTGGCTCGTGATGAGCACGGGTCCCGGCTTGTTGGGGTTCTCGGTCTTGGTGAAGGAGATGCGCACGAACTCCGAGTGCACGGCTCCCAGTCCATCGAGGAGGAACTGCGGCTTCAACGATACGACTGTCTCGACGCCGGTGAGGACTGCGTCGATGGTCTCGGAGGCCTGGGCCTGCTCGGACCCGATCGCTTCGAGGGTGACTCCGTCGGGCGTGAAGGAGAAGCGGAGCGCGGCTTCGCGCTCGAGGACGAGCGAGACACGGCGGGTGGCCTCGATGAGATCAGCGGTGTTCATCACCGCGTAGTTCTCGACCGTCTCGGGGAAGAGTCGGCGCACGGGCGGGAAGTTGCCCTTGATGAGCAGGCTCGTGACGGTCTTCTTGTCGGCCGTGAAGGCGATGAGCTCTCGCTCATCCTTGCTGGTGATCGACACCGAGATGGTTCCGCTGTGGCCGAAGGTCTTGCCGACCTCCTGGAGCGTTCGGGCGGGAACGAGGGCGGTGATGGTCTCAGCCGTCGCGGTCGATCCGCCGTCCCAGTCGATCTCGCGCACAGCGACACGGTAGCGGTCGGTGGCGACGAGCCCGAGGCTGTTCTCGGACACCTCGAGCTGCACGCCGGTGATCACGGGGGTGACGTCGTCTCGGGACGCGGCCACGGCGACCTGGGCCACTGCGGCTGCGAACTCCTCGGCGGGAACCACGCCGGTCTCGGAGCTGATCTGCGGGATGCTCGGGTATTCCTCGACCGGCATCGACAGAAGGGTGAAGGACGCCGAGCCGCAACTCACGAGGATGCGGGAATCCTCGGTGCTGAACCGCACCGGTGCGTTCGGGAGGCGGCTCGCGATCTCGGCGAGCAGTCGCCCGGACACCAGGATCGTTCCGGTCTCCTCGACATCGGCACTGATCTCGGTCTGGGCGGACACCTCGTAGTCGAACGACGACAGGACAAGACCTGTTGCGGTGGCCTCGATGAGGACTCCGCTGAGGATGGGCAGGGTGGTCCGCTGCGGGAGGAGCTTGACGGCGAAGGACACTGCTTCGCTGAAGACATCCCGATTGGCTTGGAACTTCACTGAGCCACTCCTGTCGTACGTACGTGTAGTGCTGCCCATGCTAGCCCGTGGGTGTCGGTGGCGGAGTGCGTCTCGGTGCCCCGGGTTTGTCATTCGACCGCTGGTCGTAAAAGTTGTCGAGCTGGAGTGTTTAAAGAATTGTGTTTAACGGTGTTAACAAGTGTGGAAACTGTGGATAACTTCGGCGATGCCACGTTCTATCTGGGAACTACAGCCGTGTGACTTGTTGGCGGCCTGTTGACGTTAACGCGATCATGTCGGGCTCGATCCCAGTGATGACGGGCGAGTTTCACAGTCGTCGGGCAGTAGTCAACATTAATCGGGCACTTACTCGTTAAGTTTCCACAGGTTATGCACAATGTGTGAGTAGCGGCATATTTCTGCGGACGTATTCCACAGGTGGGCGTGTCGGAGCGCGCGCGGTGGGCAGGCTGACGCAGCCCCGAGGGGGCTGTCGTGCGCAGGCCGGCTATTTGTAGCGGTGCGTCTGCTTGATGCGATTGGTGAGCTCTGTCACCTGGTTGTAGATCGAGCGACGCTCCTTCATGAGTTCGCTGATCTTCTTGTTCGCGTACATGACGGTCGTGTGGTCGCGGTTGCCGAACAACTGCCCGATCTTGGGCAGGGAGAGGTTCGTCAGCTCACGGCACAGGTACATCGCGATCTGGCGCGCTGTGGCCACGGCCTGTGATCGGCTCGAGCCGTAGAGGTCGTCGACGGAGAGCTTGAAGTAGTCCGCGGTGTGGGTGATGATGTCGACCGGCGCGATGACGTTGTCCTCGTCGAGGGTGATGAGGTCCTTCAACACGGTCTGCACGAGAGCCATGTCGACCGGGGTCCGGTTGAGACTGGCGAAGGCCGTGACCCGGATGAGGGTTCCCTCGAGCTCGCGGATGTTCGACGACACCTTGGTGGCGATGAACTCGAGGATGTCGTCGGGGACCTGGAGCTTGTCGTTCTGCGCCTTCTTGCGGAGGATGGCGATGCGCGTCTCGAGGTCGGGCGCCTGCACGTCGGTGATGAGGCCCCACTCGAAGCGGCTCCGCATCCTGTCCTCGAAGCCGGTGAGATGCTTCGGCGGCAGGTCGGACGTGATCACGACCTGCTTGTTGTGGTCGTGCAGGGTGTTGAAGGTGTGGAAGAACGCCTCCTGCGTCTCCGCCTTGCCCTGCAGGAACTGGATGTCGTCGATCAGCAGGATGTCGATGTTGCGGTACCGGGCCTGGAAGACCGATCCGCGGTTGTTCGCGATCGAGTTGATGAAGTCGTTCGTGAACTCCTCGGAACTCACATAGCGAACGCGGATGCCGGGATAGAGGCTCATCGCGTAGTGACCGATGGCGTGAAGGAGGTGCGTCTTCCCCAGTCCCGACTCGCCATAGACGAAGAGGGGGTTGTAGGCCTTCGCCGGCGCCTCGGCCACGGCTACGGCCGCCGCATGGGCGAACCGGTTCGACTGCCCGATGACGAAGTTGTCGAAGCTGTACTTCTGGTTCAACCGGGTGTCGCTGGAGCGCTCGGGCTGAGTCGTCTCGAACACCGACTGCGGAGTCGCCGGAGTCTCGACCTCGTTGGGCTGTTCCATCGGGGCGGCGATGTCGGGTCGGAGGTTCTCCTGCTCGAGCTCCGGGTTGACGACGACGTAGAAGTTCGTGACCTCGGTCGGCAGAGTTGCGAGGGCGGCCAGGAGTGCGACGCGCATCCTCTGGTTCAACATGCTCGCGGTGAAGTCGTTGGGGACCTCGAGGTAGAAGGTCCCGGCCGCGATGCCCTTCGGCTCCACGAGCCCGAGGAATCCGTAGAGCATGGGAGTGACGCTCTTGTCTCCGCCGAGCTGGGTGAGGACGTCCTGCCAGACCTCATCGATCGGTCGTTCGCCCTCAGCCATACCCACTCGCATCCATTCGATATGCCGCCGGAAGGAAATGCCTCGACGCTGAGCTTGCCCGGTCGGCAAAGTATTCACAAAGTTATCCACCTCCTGTGTGGAATGCAGGCGATTTCTCAGGTTTGATGCACCCAAAGCTGGGGATAACTTGGTTCCACACGCTACTGGGGGCATTCGAGGGGATCAAATCCCGATCAAGTTCCGGCGTGTCGATGCCACGAGAAACCTCCGAGTGTGTGGAGAATTTCAGGTTTGGCCCCGTCCCGGTTTGACCATAGCTCGGGCAGGGCCTAGTTTTAATCAGTTGACGACGAGCCTTCGGGCTCCCCCCTGCCTTCCCGCCGCTGAACACGGTGCGTGGAGAACCAAGACTGTGGAGATCACCCCATGAGCAAGAGAACGTTCCAGCCGAACAACCGCCGCCGCGCGAAGGTTCACGGCTTCCGTCTGCGTATGCGGACCCGTGCAGGCCGCTCGATCCTCGCTGCGCGTCGTCGCAAGGGCCGCACCGAACTCTCCGCTTAAGCGGCTGAGGTGCTCGCTCGAGCGAACCGGGTCACGAGTGCCGGCGACTACAAGGTCACCGTGCGTCGTGGTCGTCGGTTCGTGGGAGCGAACACCGTCGCCTACGTGCGACCCAATCCGGAGAGCACCCAGGTGCGCTTCGGATTCATCGTCGCCAAGAACGTCGGCACTGCGGTGCGACGGAACACGGTGAGACGTCGGTTGAAGGCTGCGAGTTACGAGATGGTCGGTTCGATGACCCCGGGAACGGATGTCGTCATCCGTGCGCTCCCCGGGGCTTTCGATGCTTCGTGGGTTACTCTGCGGGCTGAGGTCGTTCGGGCCGTGACCAAGGGCGTGATGTGACTGCTGCCGTTCTGGCGCCGCGCAATGCGGCCGTCGTTCTGCTTCGCGGTTATCGCGCGGTCATCTCGCCGCTTTACGGCGATGTCTGCCGGTACTACCCGTCGTGTTCGGCGTACACCTTGCAGGCGATCCAGGAGCACGGCGTGGTGATCGGATCGGGTCTCGGCGTGAAGCGCATCGCCCGATGCCACCCGTGGGCTGAGGGCGGGATCGATGACGTTCCCCTGAAGAAGGTCCGCCGCTATCGCGTGACCCCGTTCGGTTTTGTAGTTGCTGAGAGCCAAGGAAAGGGCTGACCCTCACGATGGACCTTATTGGAACGATTCTCTGGCCACTCAAATGGGTGGTCGAGCTTCTCCTCGTCGGCTGGCACCAGCTCTTCGAGGCCATCGGCATGGACCCCGCCGCCGGCATCACCTGGGTGCTGTCGATCGTGGGCCTCGTGGTCGTCGTTCGTGCAGCTCTCATCCCGATCTTCGTTCGCCAGATCAAGAACCAGCGCCGGATGCTCGAGGTCGCTCCGCAGCTGAAGAAGATCCAGGAGAAGTACAAGGGCAAGAAGGACCAGTTCTCGCGCGAGGCCATGTCCCGCGAGACCATGGAGCTCTACAAGAAGACGGGGACGAACCCGCTCAGCTCCTGCCTTCCGTTGCTCATCCAGATGCCGATCTTCTTCGCACTGTTCTCCGTGCTCAATGACGCGCAGCACTCCAAGGCCGGCGTTGGCCCGCTCAACGACACGCTGGCCGAGCAGTTCGGCTCCGCCAAGCTCTTCGGTATCGCTCCCCTTCACGATTCCTTTGCTTCGCAGTGGACGCTGATGACCTCAGGCGAGCCCTACGTCGCCGCCGTCATGTGGATCGCCGGCGTGATGGTCGTGCTCATGACCGCCTCGCAGTTCTTCACGCAGCTGCAGATCGTGTCGAAGAACATGTCGCCGGAGACCAAGGCGAGCCCCATGTTCCGCCAGCAGCGCGTTCTCCTCTACCTCCTCCCCCTGGTCTTCGCCTTCTCGGGCGTCGCATTCCCGCTCGGCGTGATGTTCTACTGGCTCACCTCGAACATCTGGACCATGGTTCAGCAGTTCATCGTGATCCGGAACATGCCGACCCCCGGCAGTGAGGCCGCAAAGGCTCGCGAGGCTCGTCTTGCACGCAAGGGCAAGCTCGAGGCCAAGGACGGCGACATCATCGTGCTCGAGGAGCCGAAGAAGACGACGACTCAGCGCCAGCAGCCCATGAGCAAGGACCGCGCGAAGAAGCAGGCCAAGCCCGGCGATGCCGGCAGCTGATTTCGATAGACACCCAGAGAGCAGAACCATGACGGACGTTCAGAACGCCACCACCCACTCCCCCACGCGTGAGCAGCTGGAGCAGGAGGGGGATGTCGCAGCCGACTACATCGAGGAGTTCCTCGACATCTGCGACATCGACGGCGACATCGACATCGATGCCCGCAACGGCCGCGCCTACGTGTCGGTCAACGCCGAGGACGGCGCCAACCTGCGTGTGCTCGCCAAGGCCGACGTCGTGAATGCGCTGCAGGAACTCACCCGTCTCGCCGTGCAGGCGAAGACCGGAGTCTTCTCTCGTCTGATCCTCGACATCGGTGGATCACGCGATGCCCGTCAGGCCGAACTCTCCTCTCTGGTCAGCCGCGCCATCGAGCGCATCGAAGGTGGCGCCGCTGAGGCCGCATTGCCTCCCATGTCCTCCTACGAGCGCAAGCTCGTTCACGATGTCGTCGCCGAGCGCGGCTACGTGTCGGAGTCACGCGGCGAGGGTTCTGACCGTCACACCGTCATCACCCCTGCATCCTGAACCGATCACCGGTGATGTTTCACGTGAAACGGCAGGCCCGTGGCTGACGAAGCCGCGAGTGTTGAGGTCGAGCCGGCGGTCGCCGAGGCGATCTTCGGCGACAGGATCGCCGTCGCGCGTGCTTTCACCGCGAACCTCGCCCGTCTCGGCGAGGAGTTGGGCCTGATCGGCCCCCTCGAGTTGCCGCGCCTGTGGACTCGGCACGTCCTGAACAGTGCGATCATGGCACCACTGCTTCGCCCCGGTCGAGTCGGTGACATCGGCAGCGGAGCCGGGCTTCCCGGTCTGGTGTTGGCGATAGCGCGCCCAGACGTGGATTTCGTGCTCATCGAGCCGATGGAGCGACGGGTCGCCTGGCTGCAGAGCCAGGTCGATGAACTCGGACTCGACAACGTCGAGGTGCTTCGGGCCCGTGCCGAGGAAGCCAAGCTGACTCCCCTGCTCGATCAGGTCACTGCCCGCGCGGTCAGTGCGCTTCGTACCCTCATTCCCCTGACTGCTCCCCTGGTGAAGACCGGTGGCGAGCTCGTGCTGATGAAGGGTGCGAACGCCGAGCGCGAGATCGAGGCGGCTGCCAAGGTCATTCGCAAGTACCACCTTCTCGACGTGGAGGTCCTCGTGCTCGGCGAAGGTGTGCTGAGCGAGGTCACGCGGGTCGTTCGGGCTACAGTGGACTAGTCCTCTCCCCCGGTGTTCGGGGCGGAGTTCCTCCACAGATTCGACGTCTCCGAACGTCGAATTCCGCGGATTCGGCACGATCGCCGGATGAGACGCGTATTCATCGAGTTGCGAAGTAGGAGTTTTCTGCAGATGCCGAACGAGACCCGTCGCGGTTGGTTCCACCGCAAGGACGACGACGATCGATCGGCAGCGACTCCAGTCGATGGCGTGCAGTCGGAGCCGGCGTCAGAGGCGGATTCCACCCCGAATACACGCCCCGACGGTGCTGTGGGAGCCATCCTAAGCGCGAGCGTGGATGTCCCGGGCGAGGATTCAGCCGCCGAAATCGCCTCAGACGCTCCTGTGGAAGCTCCTCCGGTACCTGAAACCGCACTCTCAGATGATCACGCAGGCCAGGCTGACGCCGATCCGATCGCACCCGAGACCTCCCCCGTTCCCGTGCCGGCTTCCACGGTCTCGACCGAGGCCGAGACTCCGCTCGCCCGCGAAGTCGCTGACCACGCGCGCCGGCGCCAGGCGCTCGCATCCGCTCCCCTCCCCCTGCCTGATCGAACTCGTGTCTTCACGATCTCGAACCAGAAGGGTGGCGTCGGCAAGACCACCACGACAGTGAACCTCGCCGCCGCGCTCGCACTCTCCGGTGCCAAGGTGCTGGTCATCGATCTCGACCCCCAAGGGAACGCGTCGACGGCGCTCGGAGTCGAGCACCGGTCCGACACGGCGAGCGTCTACGACGTCATCATCGGAGACTCGCCCCTGGGCGACGTCATCCAGGCGAGTCCGGAGGCAGGCGACCTGTCCTGCGTCCCCGCAACCATTCACCTGGCCGGAGCCGAGATCGAACTCGTCTCCCTCGTCGCGCGCGAGCAGCGTCTTCGTCGCGCGCTCGATCTGCACCTCAAGCAGATGGAGGAACCGTACGACTACGTCTTCATCGACTGCCCTCCGTCTCTGGGACTGCTCACCATCAACGCCTTCGTGGCGGCCAATGAGGTCCTGATTCCGATCCAGTGCGAGTACTACGCGTTGGAGGGTCTCAGCCAGTTGCTCAAGAACATCGAGCTGATCGAGAAGCATCTGAACCCCGAGCTCAACGTCTCGACGATTCTGCTGACGATGTACGACTCGCGTACCAACCTCGCGAATCAGGTCGCCCAGGATGTGCGCGATCACTTCCCGCAGCAGGTTCTGGCAACGATAATCCCCCGATCAGTTCGCGTTTCCGAGGCGCCCAGCTACGGCCAGAGCGTCATCGGCTACGACCCCGGCTCGTCTGGCTCGCTGTCCTACCTCGAGGCAGCGGCTGAGATCGCCCGCCGCGGGGCCCCCATCATCGAAGGAGCACGCAGGTAATGGCGAAGCGAACAGGACTCGGCCGAGGCATCGGCGCCCTCATCCCCACAGGTGACGACGAGCGAACCAGCCGACCGGTCGACGTCTTCTTCCCCGGCGCGCCCACTGCCGAGGTCGAAGAGCCGGACGCCGCCCTCCTCGCGGTGCCTGGTGCGCGTCTGGCCCAGCTGAACCCGGCCGACATCGTGCCCAACGCGCACCAGCCGCGTTCGGTCTTCGTTGCCGAGGATCTCGCAGAGCTCGTGCACAGTGTGCGCGAGTTCGGGGTGTTGCAGCCGATCGTCGTGCGCCCGCACAATGACCTGCCGGGGAAGTACGAGCTCGTCATGGGCGAGCGGCGCCTGCGTGCGACTAAGGAAGTCGGACTCGAGACGATCCCGGCGGTCATCAAGGACACTGCCAACGAGGACATGCTGCGTGATGCCCTCCTGGAGAACCTCCACCGCTCCAACCTCAACCCCTTGGAAGAGGCGTCCGCCTATCAGCAGCTGTTGGCCGACTTCGGCATCACCCAGGAGGAGTTGGCTGGCCGTATCGGTCGTTCACGTCCGCAGATCTCGAACACCCTGCGCCTCCTGAAGCTCCCGGAGCCCGTGCAGTTGCGCGTGGCGGCGGGCGTCCTGACTGCCGGGCATGCTCGCGCCATCCTCTCGGTGGGCGACACTGAGGCCATGCAGGTCCTCGCCGACAAGATCGTGAACGAGGACCTGTCCGTTCGTGCGGCCGAGGCGGCCGCCGGCGCAACACCGAAGGTCGTGAAGACTCGACCCAACGCCGGCAAGCACCACGGCCACCTCGACGAGATCGCGTCAGCTCTCGGCGACAGACTCAACACACGCGTGAAGATCTCCCTGAGCGCTCGCAAGGGGCAGATCACGATCGACTTCGCCACCATTCAGGATCTGAACCGCATCCTGGAGGAAATGGGCGAGAACAACTTCCCCGCCTGACTCTGGCACTATGCCGCAAACACCCCGTTTCACGTGAAACGGGGTGTTTTCGTCATTCAGGGCCACCATGGGGGGCCGACGATCCACGTCGGTTGACCTTGGCAGTCACACGTGTGGGGCGGGCGGTGCAGGCAGCGCGTGCGTGCGCCTACAAACACTCCCGGCCGTCTGTGTTCGTGAGGACGACACCCGTGCCCGCGTAGATGGCTCAGCCGGATGCCCGCGGATCGGGTACGCATATGCCCCCTCCCCCAACCACCCGGTGCGGCGCGTCAGTGCGTCCGCGTCGTTTCACGTGAAACATCGGTGCCCACCTGGTCTGGCCTCACGACGTCTTTCAGTTTGTCCCTGGCCGCGACTACGACCCCCGCGCTCGCTTGTCATGCATTCGTTCATGCACTGAGGTGCACGGAGATGTTCCATGTGAAACACACCGCTGGTATCCGGCGCCGGATGTGGCCTCGATGGCTGCTGGCGCACCTGCGCCAGAAAACTGGCAGACGGTGAGGGGTGCGCGAATGGTGAGAGGGGCGCGAACGGCGAGGCTGGCGGACGGCGAGGTGTGCAGGTCTCCAGCTCACTGATCCATGGGTGTGTGCGCGGGCTGAGTGCGGGCAGGTGGTCCACCCGATCGACCTGCTCGTCAAGAGGGCCACTCGGCCACGGTACATATGCAGCTCGCACGAATGTTTCACGTGAAACGCCGTGATGTGCGGCCGTGAGGGCCGCCAGAAGTGTCGACGGCCCAGCCTCGCATTGTCAGCACGACATTCTCAGTGCATTCACGCACTGCGGCCTTGGCGCGGTCAGTGCGCCTCGTCGCCCGGTGTGCTCAAGGCCATCGGGTGGTTCGGTCAGAGAGCACGACGGTACCGCGCTTGCAGGCGCATAGAGCCCCGCATCTCCTGCCACGATCCCGACTAAGGCAGCCTCGACGGAGGGAGCGCCCTCACTCGACGTGCCGTTTCACGTGAAACGTCAGCGAGATGCCTCGACGGCCAGTGCCGAGTACAGACCCGGCAGAGTGAGTCCAGCAGCCTCGATCGCCTGCGGGACGAGTGACGTCTCGGTCATGCCCGGAAGAATGTTGGCCTCGAGGAACCACGGGGTTCCCTCTGCGTCGACGATCAGGTCGATGCGTGACAACTGACGCAGGTGGAGCAGCTCATGGATGGCCACAGCAGTGTCCGCCACTCGCTTGGCGACTTCATCGGAGAGTCGAGCGGGCGTGTAGAACAGCGTCTCCCCCGCGTTGTAGCGGTCGTCGAAGCTGTAGACACCACTGAGGGGCTCGATCTCGACGGCCGGCAGCGCGTGGGCGCCCTGTCCGTCATCCACAACGGCGACGGCCACCTCGGTTCCCGTGACATGACGCTCAACGAAAGCCGTGTCCGAGTAGCTGTACGCCTCGACCATGGCCCTGGGCAGCTCTGACGCCTCTCGGACGATCGAGACGCCCTGCGCGGAACCGCCCTGGGAGGGCTTGACCACCACGGGGAAGGGCAATGCCGCCGACACGCGCTCGAGCACGTCGGCGGCCCCGAGATCCCGGAATGTCTCGCGTCCCAGGGTGATCGAGTCCGGTGTGGCGAATCCTGCGCGGCGGATGAGTGCTTTCGCCACCGGCTTCAGCCAGGCGAGGGATGCGTCGTCGCCGTGCGCACCGATGAAGGGGATCCCCGTGGTCTCGAGGAGAGACAGCAGGGCGCCATCCTCTCCCGTCGTACCGTGGAGGGCCGGCCAGATGACATCGGGCCGGTGCTCGGCGAGGCGGGAGAACAGGGAGGCGTCAGGGTCGACGACCCGGACCGTGTGTCCGGCGGACGCGAGGGCGTCGGCGATGCGGCGGCCGCTGCGCAGTGAGACGTCGCGCTCGTGCGAGATGCCTCCGGCGAGAACGACGATGTCGAGGCTGGGAGTGGAGCTCTCTGACGGGGCGTGGGTGGTCATGATGTCCGTTTCGTCAGTCGAGGTCAGTTGAGATCGGTGGGTGGGAGGCTGAACCGGGTGGAATTCCGTACCGAAGTGAGGCTTCCCGTGCCGGCGAAGGTGTCGAGCAGTTCGAGTTCGCCGCGCAGCACGTTCGACAGACGACGGATGCCGAGCCGGATCTGTTCCGGAGTGGGGTAGCAGAACGACAGGCGGATGTTCTGGTGACCGCCTCCGTCTCCGTAGAAAGCCGTGCCCGGAGTGTATGCGACGAGTTCCTTCACGGCACGGGGCAGCATCGCCTTGGAGTCGAGGGGTTCGGGCAGGGTGAGCCACACATAGAAGCCGCCGTTGGGGTTGGTCCAGGTGAGCTCGGGCAGGTACTCCCCCAGCGCCGAGAGCATGGCCTCCTTGCGCTCGCGATAGACGCCGCGGAAGGTGTCGATCTGTCCCTTCCAGTCGGCGGTCTCGAGGTACTTCGAGATGACGAGCTGACTGAAGGAACTCGGTGACAGCACGGCGGCCTCATTGGCGAGAACGAGCTTCTCCCGGATGGCGTGCGGTGCAAGGGCCCAGCCGGTGCGGAATCCCGGAGCCAAGGTCTTCGAGAAGGTGCCGAGGTAGATCACGCCGTCTTCCTCGACCGACCGCATGGCATCCGGGGCCGGCTGGTCGAAGTACAGCAGACCATAGGGGTTGTCCTCCAGCACGAGGATGTCGTTGTCCCGAGCGATCTGCAGGATCTCGACGCGACGCTCCCAGCTGAGGGTGACCCCGGCGGGATTGTGGAACGAGGGGATCGTGTACAGGAACTTGATCGTGCGCCCAGCCGCCTTCAGGCGAGCGATGTGCTCGCGCAGCGCTTCGGGGATGAGGCCGTGCTCGTCCATCGGCACGTGATCGATGTCGGCCTGGTACGAGCGGAAGATGACCATCGCGGTGACGTAACTGGGACCCTCGGAGATGACGATGTCGCCGGGGTCGAGGAAGAGCTTGCTGACGAGCTCCAGCGCGTGCTGGGATCCCGTGGTCACGACAACGTCGTCGGCGTTCGCGCGAATGCCCTCGAGTGCCATGACCTCGAGGATCTGCTCGCGCAGCTTCGGAACACCCTGGCCGGAACCGTATTGCAGCGCGACCGGGCCTTCTGTTCGCATGACGTCGTCCATCGCGCCCTGGATGAGGTCGCGTGGGAGGGCAGAGACGAAGGGCATACCCCCGGCGAGGGAGACGACCTCGGGACGTGAGGCCACGGCGAACAGGGCGCGCACCTCACTGGCGCGCAGACCGGCGGCTCGCTCGGCGTAGTGGTGGAACCACGGGTCGAGGTTGTTGCCGGACTGCGCTCTGTCGTTCACTGGGTGATCCGTTCTGTGAGGGTTCCATGCTATTCGTCGCCGCCGATCGGCCGTGACGCGTGTCGTCCGCCGGGCCGGGTGTCCGGGGAAACAAAAAGACCCGCCCGGCGTGAGCCGGACGGGTCTCGAGTCGTTCGAGCGGCCGGCTACGAGATGTAGGCGGCGAGGTCGGCCTCGAGGGCGGGCTTCGGCTTGGCGCCGATGACGGTCTTGACGACCTCGCCTGCCTGGTAGACCTTGAACGCGGGGATCGACGTGATCTGGTACTTCATCGCGAGCTGGGGGTTCTCGTCGACGTTCACCTTGACGATGTCGATCTTGTCGGAGTGCTCGGACGCAATCTGGTCGAGGATCGGGGAGACGGCGCGGCAGGGGCCGCACCACTCTGCCCAGAAGTCGACGAGAACGGTCTTCTCGCTCTTCAGGACCTCGGCGTCGAATGTCGCTTCGGTGACGGCACGTGCAGTCATTCTCATTCTCCTTCTGTGGATGTCGGATGCGCGGGTCGGGTGACCTGCGAGATCAGTGCGCTGAGACGAGGGCGTCAGCGTCGGCCGGAACAGGGCCGTCGGGCAGGATCTCGGGGATCGACGCGAGGAAGTGCTCGGCGTCGAGTGCGGCCACGGTACCGGAACCTGCAGCCGTGATGGCCTGACGGTAGGTCGGGTCGATCACGTCGCCAGCAGCGAAAACACCGGTCAGGGAGGTTTTCGAGGAGCGCCCGTCGACGGCGATCGTGCCCTCGGGCGTGAGCTGCAGCTGGCCGTGCACCAGGTGGGTGCGCGGGTCGTTGCCGATGGCGACGAACAGGCCGCCGATCTCGATCTCGCTCTGCTCGCCGGTCACGGTGTCGCGCAGGATCAGGCCGCTGGCGGCATCCGTTCCCGTGATGCCCACGACCTCGCTGTTCCAGATGAACTCGATCTTCGGGTCGTTGAACGCGCGCTCCTGCATGATCTTGGAGGCGCGCAGTTCGCCCTTGCGGTGGATGACGATGACCTTGGAGCCGAAGCGGGTGAGGAAGGTGGCCTCCTCCATGGCGGAGTCGCCGCCACCGACGACCGCGATGACCTTCTCCTTGAAGAAGAAGCCGTCGCAGGTGGCGCACCAGGAGACGCCGCGACCGGAGAGACGCTCTTCGTCTGCGAGGCCGAGCTTGCGGTAGGCGGAGCCTGTCGCGAAGATCACGGCCTGAGCCTCGAGGGTCTCGCCGGAGCCGAGGGTGACCTTCTTGACGTCACCGTCGAGCTCGAGGTTCACGACGTCGTCGTAGACGACCTCGGTTCCGAATTTCTCGGCCTGCTCCTGCATTTGCATCATGAGCTCGGGGCCCTGGATGCCGGCGGGGAATCCGGGGAAGTTCTCGACCTCGGTCGTGTTCATGAGCTCGCCTCCGACCTGCACCGAGCTGGCGATGAGCAGCGGCTCGAGCTGGGCACGCGCCGCATAGATCGCAGCGGTGAAACCGGCAGGACCAGAGCCGATGATGATGAGCTGACGCACGTGAAACTCCTTGGATCACAAGACCGTGGCGCCCGTTCGGACGCCTGGCTGTTGGGTACAACACAGTGTACGGGGGCGCTATTCCAACGCTGTGAGGAGGGTGGGATCGGCGCGGAGCGGATGCCGAAGCCGCGTCAGCCTCGCCGCAGCCGGGCGAGGATCGGATCGAGGAACACCCGGAACTCGGCCGAGCGGAGCAGGAGCAGTCCGCCGGCGTACAAAGCACTCATGACGGCACCGATGATCACCATGCTGATGATCGCCCCGAACCGTCCGGACACGGCGAATCCGCCCGGGGTGGTGCCGCCGAGGGCGATGAGAAGCCCCACACCCGCAGCGATGGGCACGACAGCTGCGGCGAGGTACTTTCCGAGACTGCGGAGGATGCGTGCGCCGTCGAGGGACCCCAGTCGACGGTGGAGAAGGATGATCGCGAGGGTCAGCTGCAGAATGCAGGCGATGCTGACGGATGCCGCGATGCCGATGGCGGTAAGGGACAGGGGAAGCATCAGGCAGAGCAGCACCAGCACGGTGACGACGATGGTCTGGAACAGCGTGAAGAAGAACGGTGTGCGGGTGTCGCCGAGCGCGTAGAAGGTGCGCTGCACGACGAAGAGGATGCAGAACGGGACGAGCCCGATGACGTACGCGATGATCACGTTGCCGAAGGCCTGCACCTGGTCGAACGAGACGCTGCTGAACACGGCGCTGAACGGATAGGCGCAGACGATGAGGCCCGCTGCAGCGAGAACGATGATCAGGCTGATGCCGCGAGTGGCTGAGGAGACGTCGGTGCGCAGGTCTGAGAGCCGGTCGTGCGAGACGTGCTCGGCCATGCGGGTGAAGTAGGCGGTCGCGATCGAGACCGTGATCACCGAGTGGGGGAGCATGAAGATGAGCCAGGCATTGGAGAGGGCCGTTGCGGAGGGATTGCCCTCGGGGCCGGATGCGCTGCCGACGACGATGGTCTCGACGACACCCGCGAGGCTGGTGAGGACGAGCATGCCGAAGGTCCAGCTGGCCATCCGGCCCGCGGATCCGAGGCCCACCCCGCGCCACCTGAAGTCGGGGCGGTACCGGAGTCCGATGCGGCGCCAGAAGTAGAACAGCACGATCGCCTGCGCCGCCACACCCAGGGTTGCCGAGCCACCGATGACGGCGATCATCGCCGGGGTCCAGTCCGAGGCGACGCGCACGCCGTCTGAATCGGCGCCGAAGAGGAGCACGAAGGTGGCGAGACCGGCGATGGCGACGACGTTGTTGAGCACTGGGGCCCACGTGTACGGGCCGAACGAGCGCCGGGCGTTGAGGACCTCGCCGAGGACCGTGTACAGGCCGTAGAAGAAGATCTGCGGGAGGCACCAGAAGGCGAAGGCCGTGACCAGCGCACGCTGGTCAGGGGAGAGGAGCGGGCCGAGGATGAGGCTGAGCACAGGGGCGAGGAGCGTGGCGAGGACCGCCGTACCCGCGAGGATGACGAGGGCGACCGTCACGAGCTTGTTGATGTACGCGACTCCACCGTCGGCGTGAAGCCCCGCCCGGACGATCTGCGGCACCAGGACCGCGCTGAGCACTCCCCCGGCGACGATGGCGTAGATCGTGTTCGGCAGCTGGTTGGCGATGGTGAACGCGTCGGTGCTGACACCGACGAGGCCGATCGTGCTCACCAGCAGGATCGCCTTCACGAACCCGAGGATGCGGGAGACGATCGTGCCGGAGGCGAGGAAGGCGCTCGCGCGGCCGATGCCGTCAGCCACGCGGCTCCTCGGTGTCGGCCTCGTGCTCGGCGTCGGCTGTAACCGCATCATCCGGTTCGGAGTCGTCGACCGCGGTGGGCGTCGATGTAACCGCATCAGAGGGTTCAGGCGTTTCGGTACCGGCATCCGAAACCGTATTCGCCCCGCGATCTGCGGTTTCCGGGGATTCGGGCGCCTCGGTGGAACCCGCGGAGGCCGCGGCACGCTCCCGCCGACGACGTCGGATGGTGCGCACGACCCCGAAGCCGAAGAACAGCACCACGAGCGTTCCGAGGATGGCGGCCCCGATGCCCTCCCAGTCGGCGTGCACATTGGCGACAACGGTGTACGGCTCGCCGATCGCGACGCCGGTGGCGCTCGTCAGGGCGATCGTGAGCCCGACCGTGCCGCTTCCCACCTGGGCGCTGACGGGGATCTTCACCGACGAGCTCGACCCGGCCTCGACCGTGACATCCACCCCGTCATCGACGACGAGCCGGCCGTTCGACGGGGTCGCCTCGACGCGCACGGTCACCGCCGAGGTGAAGTCGTTCTTGATGGAGACGGGGATCGCCGTCGGGCTGCCGACGACGAGCACTGAACTCGACGGTGACACCGAGACCGAGTTCAGCGTCGCGACGCTCGCCTCCCGGTGTTCGGCGAGGGCCTCCGCCCAGTCTCCGGGCCGGGGAATCCAGCCGATGGAGAGGAGACCGAGCATCTCCGACCGCTCGCGTCCGGTCAGGACCGTCGGATCGGTGAGCGCGGTCGAGAACGCCGTGAGCGCCGCCTCGTCCTCGAGCAGGGGAGGAACGACGGCGACCCGATCAGCGGGCTCTCCCACGTCGGAGAGGGCGACGGATGCCGCGGGCGAACCGAGCGACGAGAGCAGGGGTGCCGGAGCCGCCCACGCGAGCTGCGCGATGGCATCCAGCGTGGCCGGGAGGCGCGCCGCCGTCGGGGGCCAGCCACGGTCGAGCGCCGCCAGCACCGTGGACGGAGTGTCGCCCTCGGAGGAGGCGACGGCGAGGATGGCGGCCACCTCGTCCATCGCGGTGCGCCAGTCGAGGTCGGTGACCGAGCCGACGGCCGCGCTCAGCGCCGTGGACAGGCGATCGTCGGCGAGAGCGACGATCACGTCGCCATCGTTCGCGACGGCAGACGCACGCGGGGTCGTCGTGCCGGGATCGGCGAGATCGGAACTCGAGACGATGGTGGTGGTGAGGCCGTTGGCGGCGAAGACCGCGGGGTCGGGCGCGGCGACGGTGCCGGCATCGGGCCAGGCGACGTTGGTGGCGGTGTACGGCCACGACAGCAGGTCGGCGAGGGTGGGCTGCACCGTCGGCATCGCCGCGCTCGGGGAGACCGTCGGCTCCTCGGTCGGCAGCGGCGCCTCGGTGGATCCCGGGGTCGGGGTGGCTGCATCCGTGCTGCGCACCCCGGAATCGGAGGAGCTGGGCTCGGCTGCGGGCGATTCTGTGGCGGTCGGCGTGGGCGTGGGCGTGGGCGTCGGCGTCGCGGTCTCACCGGAGAAGTTCGCGGGGTCGATGGCGTAATCGAGCGATGTGGGGCCGAGCAACTCGGTCAGGCCGGCCTGAGCCTGCAGGGCCAGGTCGGCATCGGCCCATGCCAGGGGGAAGGTCTCGTTGTCGAGGGCGGCGAGTTGCTCCAGCCACGCGACAGCGGTCTCGGGCGCACTCGTTCCGAGCAGGCGGATCGACGCGATGATCATCGGATCGATGCCGACGGCGACCTCTCGACCGACCACGCCATCCAGCTGTTTCGTGAGCAGGCCGCCCGGCCGGGTGAGCTGGGCGAGGTCGTCGGCGGTCAGGATCCCGGTCGCGCTGACAGGGGCGGTGATGCTCATGGCCACAGCGACGGGCGTCACCGGCGTCGGTTCCCCGGCGTACCAGGTGACGGTCCCCCGGCCCTCGGCCACGTCGGCATCGCCCGACGTGTATGTGGCGGCGATTCCGCGCGCTCCCCACTCCGAACCGGTGAGGTCGACGGATGCCGCCGGGATCGACGCGGTGAGCGTGGTCTTGTCTGCGGGAGCGAGCCGCGGAACGTCGACGGTGACGGTGGGTCCGGCATCCGTCACCGACGAGTCCTCCTCATCGGCCGGGGCGTCGAGCCACGCGTCGAGTTCGCCGCGGGTCGCGATGCGGGCGGGGTCGAGCACCACCTCGACGGCTCCGGGGTCGATTGCCGACGTTCCGGCGTTGGTGATGGTGAGCGTGACGATGAGGTCCTGACCGGGACTGAGCTGGGGGTCCGTGGCGAGCGAGACCGTGACGTCGCCGGGGTCCGC
This sequence comes from Orlajensenia leifsoniae, assembly GCF_004570845.1. GTDB lineage: Bacteria > Actinomycetota > Actinomycetes > Actinomycetales > Microbacteriaceae > Orlajensenia > Orlajensenia leifsoniae. The sequence continues at coordinate 403,946 of NZ_SPQZ01000003.1, forward strand.
GGCTGCGGCGACGGCCGACAGGGTTCCAGGTGCAGCGCCAGCGGCGGACGGAGTCGACGCGCCAGCCGACGGCACGATGAGGCCGCAGACGGCCAGCGCGAGACCGCCGAGAGCCGCCGCCGCGGCGACGCGCAGGGGCACACGGCGGCCGGAGGACAGGGGAGGTGCCGACCGACGCGCAGCATCGGTGTCGGCCATCATGCGTGAGATTCTACGGCGTGGGGGCTGCTCGGCTCCTGTGCGCCGAGCCGAGGGGTCATTCTTCGACGCTCTACCATGGAGGCATGCAGAGCGTCGCGGCAGCCCTCGTGCGGTTGGGTGAAGTCGCCTCCTCCCCCACCGTCTCCCGTCTGGCGACCGCCTTCGCCGCCGCCGGGCACGAACTGGCCCTCGTCGGAGGCCCTGTGCGCGACGCCTTCCTCGGGCGGGTGGCACACGACCTCGACTTCACGACGGATGCCACTCCCGACCAGATCCTCGCGATCATCACGCCCATCAGTGAGGCGCACTGGGACATCGGCCGGCAGTTCGGCACCATCGGGGCGAAGATCGCTGGCGAGACCGTCGAGGTCACCACCTATCGCGCAGACAGCTACGACGGTGAGAGCCGCAAGCCCGACGTCGTCTTCGGTTCCTCTCTCGAGGACGACCTCCTCAGGCGCGACTTCACCGTGAACGCCCTCGCGCTGCGCCTGCCCGAGATGAAGCTGGTCGACCCGTCGGGCGGCATCGACGACATGCTCGAGGGGCGCCTGCGCACGCCGTCCTCCCCCGCCGTCTCCTTCGGCGACGACCCGCTCCGCATGATGCGGGCCTGCAGGTTCACGGCCCAGCTCGGCTTCCTCGTCGACGACGAGACCGAGGCCGCGCTCATCGAGCTGGCCCCCAGCATCGACCGCATCTCGGCTGAGCGGGTGAACGAGGAGCTCTCCAAGCTCCTGAAGACCGATGAGCCGCGGCGCGGTCTCGAACTGCTCGTGGACTCCGGGCTGGCGGCCCGTGTTCTGCCCGAGCTGCCGGCGCTGCGTCTCGAGGTCGACGAGCATCACCATCACAAGGACGTCTACCAGCACAGCCTCACCGTGCTCGAGCAGGCCATCGGCTATGAGAAGGCACGGGGCAATCTCGTCAGCCCCGACCTCACCCTGCGCCTCGCCGCACTCCTGCACGACATCGGCAAGCCGGCCACCCGCAAGCTGGAGGCCGGCGGAATCGTGAGCTTCCACCACCACGACGTCGTCGGCGCCAAGCTCGCTCGCAAGCGCCTGCGCGAACTGCGGTTCGACAACGACACCATCGCAGCGGTCTCGCGCCTCATCGAGCTGCACCTGCGCTTCTTCGGCTACACCGAGGGCGCATGGACCGACTCGGCCGTCAGACGCTACGTGCGCGACGCCGGCGACCAACTCGAGCGCCTGCACATCCTCACCCGCGCCGACGTCACGACCCGCAACAAGCGCAAGGCCGACCGCCTCGCGTTCGCCTATGACGACATCGAGCGACGGATGGCCGAGCTGGCCGAGAAGGAGGAGCTCGCGGCCGTTCGACCCGACCTCGACGGCGAGCAGATCATGGCGATCCTCGGCATCCGTCCGGGGAGAGAGGTGGGAGAGGCCTACAGGTTCCTCCTCGAACTGCGGCTCGACGACGGACCCCTCGGCGAGGAGGTCGCCGCCGAGCGCCTGCGTGCCTGGTGGGCGGAACGCTCCCCCGCCTGACGTCTGCCCGGCCCCCTGACTGGGAGTTCGAGACGGATGCCGGTCTCGAGGTGCGCTGAGGCCCCGCATCCGTTACTCTGGGAAGGTTGCCCGTGTGCCGCGATTGTGCGGCCTCCACGAATCAACACATGCACAACCCTCCTGTTGCAGAAATACTGCAGCCGTTCAGTCCGAAGGAGGTGGGTTAGTCATGCATCAGTACGAATTGATGGTCATCCTCGATCCCGAGATCGATGAGCGCACCGTCGCTCCGAGCCTCGACAAGTTCCTCAATGTGGTGCGTAACGATGGTGGATCCATCGACAACGTCGACATCTGGGGCCGTCGTCGTCTCGCCTACGAGATCAACAAGAAGAACGAGGGCATCTACGCCGTCGTCAACTTCACCGCAGAGCCGGCCACCACGTCGGAGCTCGACCGCCAGCTGGGTCTCAGCGAGGCAGTCATGCGCACCAAGGTGCTCCGTGCCGAAGAGGGCATCGCCCAGGTCGCAGCCGCCAAGAAGCTCGCCGACGAGAAGGCCGCCCGCAAGGCAGCCAACCCGAAGGCCGTCGTCGACGCGAAGCCCGAGGCAGCTGCTCCCAAGGCCGACGCCGCCAAGGTCGAGAAGGACGCCTAGTCCCCATGGCCGGCGAGACCGTAATCACCGTGGTGGGCAACCTCACTGCAGATCCCGAACTGCGTTACACGCAGGGCGGACTGGCGGTTGCCAACTTCACCATCGCATCCACTCCTCGCAGCTTCGACCGTGCGTCGAACGAGTGGAAGGATGGCGAGGCTCTGTTCCTGCGCGCGAGCGTCTGGCGTGAATTCGCCGAGCACGTCGCAGGGTCCCTCACCAAGGGTTCCCGTGTCATCGCTTCCGGGCGTCTCAAGCAGCGTTCCTACGAGACGAAGGAAGGCGAGAAGCGCACCAGCTTCGAGCTCGAGATCGACGAGATCGGTCCTTCCCTCCGGTACGCCACCGCGTCGCTGACGCGCGCGCAGTCGTCCGGACCTCGTGGCGGAGGCGCCCCTGCGGGCGGCTCCGACGAGCCGTGGGCACCGAGCGCACCCGCAGCCGCCGCTTCCGGTGGTTCGGATGTCTGGGCCACCCCGGGCAGCTACAGCGACGAGACCCCCTTCTAGGCCGAGAGGCCTGACACGGATGCCGCTTCGGCATCCGCGCAGAATTACTTCAACTAAGGAATAACAATGGCTGGAAAGAGCAGCGGCGACCGCCGCAAGCCGCTCCGCGGAGGCAAGGGCAAGAACGCCGCCCCCGCAAAGAGCATCCGCGTCGGCGTCATCGACTACAAGGATGTCGCGACGCTTCGCAAGTTCATCTCCGAGCGTGGAAAGATCCGCGCCCGCCGTATCACCGGCGTCTCCGTTCAGGAGCAGCGCCTTATCGCCCGTGCCGTCAAGAACGCCCGCGAGATGGCCCTGCTGCCGTACGCCGGCAGCGGCCGCTAAGGAGCACCGACATGTCAAAACTCATTCTGACGCACGAGGTCACCGGCCTCGGAACCGCCGGTGACGTCGTCGAGGTCAAGAACGGCTACGCCCGCAACTACCTCATCCCCCAGGGCTTCGCAGTTTCGTGGAGCCGCGGTGGCGAGAAGCAGATCGAGCAGATCAAGGCGGCTCGCGCCGCTCGTGAGCTCGCGACGCACGACGAGGCAGTCGCCCTCAAGAACGCCCTCGAGGGCACCAAGGTCAAGCTCGTCGTGAAGGCGGGTGCCGAGGGACGTCTCTTCGGCTCCGTCAAGACCGCCGATGTCGCCGACGCTGTGGCCGCTGCCGGCCTCGGTGCCATCGACAAGCGCAAGGTGGAGTTCTCGAACCCCATCAAGTCGGTCGGCGAGCACCAGGCGACCGTTCGTCTCTTCGACGAGCTGTCGGCCACGATCACCCTTCAGGTGGTCGCCGCCAAGTAAGGCTGCGAACACCTCGGTGTAGCGACGGGCTCAGGCCCGTCGCTACACCTGTTTAAGGGGATTGCACAAGCGCGATGAGGCCCGTATGAGCTTGAGTTACCCCCAATTCTGTGCACAGGGCTGTGTGAAGTCGAGCGACCTTCATGCAGTGATTCAAACAACTTTCCACACACAGGTGTGCACTACTTAATAACCTGATCAAATGGCATAAAGTGCCAGAAAATAGTTTGCTCTCCACAGCTGTTTCTACAGGCTTTGCACATGCAGTGCGGCGTTTCGCCCACGTTTCCCACAGCGTTATCCACAGGGCGAGTTGAGGCATTCGGATGGCGACCGTAGTGTTGGCCATCGCCGTCGATTCCGGTGGTCTCGACCGGCTCTGAACAGCGGTGGGCCGCACTGTCGGCGGGTGCTGTTCTGATGGTCTGAGAACGCCTCTCCGGGCGCTCCCACCGGCCCGAGAAGTGAACGCCGCTGCACCGGCACATCGAAGCATCATCCTGGAGGTACCGCGTGTCGATCGCCCACCTTGGACTCGCCGAACCGTGGGACGGCGACGACGCTCGGAAGGCCGAACGCACTCCCCCGCACGACCTGCTCGCTGAGCAGAGCGCCCTCGGCGGCATGCTGCTCTCGAAGGACGCCGTCGCCGATGTCGTCGAGTCCGTTCGGGGCAACGACTTCTACGTTCCCAAGCACGAGCTCATCTACGACGCCATCCTGTCGCTGTACTCGCACGGCGAGCCCACAGACGTCATCGCCGTCACCGACGAGCTCTCCAAGACCGGTGAGCTCTCCCGCGCCGGCGGCGCCGAGTACCTCCACACCCTCACGGCGCTCGTGCCCACAGCGGCCAACGCCGGCTACTACGCCGAGATCGTCGCCGAGCGCGCCCTGCTGCGCCGCCTCGTCGAGGCAGGCACCCGCATCGTGCAGATGGGCTACGCGGCCGAGGGTGAGCCGCTCGACCTGGTCAACAACGCCCAGGCCGAGATCTACGCCGTCAACGGCAACACCGAGACCGAAGACTACGTTCCGCTGACGGATGCCGTCACCGTGGCCATCGACGAGATCGAGGCCGCCAAGCACACCGACGGCAAGATGACCGGCGTTCCCACCGGCTTCGCCGACCTCGACGACCTCACCAACGGCTTCCACCCGGGTCAGATGATCATCGTCGCCGCGCGTCCCGCCCTCGGTAAGTCGACGCTCGCGCTCGACTTCGCCCGGGCCGCCGCCATCGGCAACAACATGCCCACCATCTTCTTCTCGCTCGAGATGGGGCGATCCGAGATCGCCATGCGCCTGCTCGCGGCCGAGGCATCCGTTCCCCTGCAGAGCATGCGCAAGGGAACCGTCGACTCACGCGACTGGACCACGATCGCCTCGACCCGCGGCCGCATCAACGACGCCCCGCTCTACATCGACGACTCGGCCAACCTCACTCTCGTCGAGATCCGCGCGAAGTGCCGTCGCCTGAAGCAGCGCATCGGCCTCAAGATGGTCGTCATCGACTACCTCCAGCTCATGACCAGCGGCAAGCGCGTCGAGAGCCGCCAGCAGGAGGTCTCGGAGTTCTCGCGTGCCCTCAAGCTGCTCGCGAAGGAGCTGCAGGTTCCCGTCATCGCCCTGTCGCAGCTGAACCGTGGACCCGAGCAGCGCGCCGACAAGCTGCCGGCCATCTCCGACCTGCGTGAGTCCGGCTCCATCGAGCAGGACGCCGACATGGTCATCCTGCTGCACCGCGAGAGCGCCTACGAAAAGGACAACCCGCGTGCCGGCGAGGCGGATCTCATCGTCGCCAAGCACCGTAACGGCCCGACCCGCACCGTCACCGTGGCCTTCCACGGCCATTTCTCACGGTTCGCCGACCTGGCGCAGGCGTAGCTCAGGCGCTCACGCCGTCTGGATTCGGACGGCGTGAGCCCAACTCCGCCAGAACCGACCGGGCCGCGCGCTCGCCCGACACAAGAGCGCCCTGGATCGAGGCGGTGTCGCGGTGGTCGCCGGCGACGAAGATGCCGTCACCCACCCGAACGGTCTGTCTCGTGTGCAGCGGAGGGGGCTGAGCCGGCAGCGCGTCGGGGATGTCGTCGCGCCGCAGCAACTGCCAGGCGGCGGCATCCGTGCCCCAGATCTCGCCGAGCTGGCGGCGCACGTCGGCCTCGCGCGGTGCGGCATCCGGGTGCGTGCGAGCAGCATCCGGCAGCAGGCACGTGGCCTCGATGAGATGGCTGCCCGGAGGGGCGTAGCTCGGGACGGCGTTGGAGATCACGACGGTGTTGACCACGGGGCCGTTGCGACATCCGTCGACGGCGAGCATCGCGGATGCCGTCGGTGCGCTGTCGGCGGCGAACCACCACGTCTGCAGGCCCTTCGTGGTGGGGCGCGGCAGGTCGAGCAATCCCGCGACGGCCTCTGGACCGACGGCGACGACGACGGCGCGAGCGCGCACGGTGTCGCGGTGCTCCACCTCGACCTCGACGGTGCCGTTCCGGGACCTGAGCCCGCGCACCCGCGCCTCGACACGCACCTCGGCGCCGGACGCCGTCGCGGACCGGGCGAGCTGGGCGGGGAGGGCTCCGATACCCGCTTCGGGCAGGCCGGGGGCGCCGAGGATGAACATGCGCACGAGAAGACGGGCGAAGGACTCGGATGTCGCGCCGCGATCGTCTGCGAGAACCCCCGCCAGGAACGGCTCGAGCACCTCGGTGCGCAGCGGGCCGCGGAGGCCGATGCGGTTCCATCCGTTGTGAAGCGTGCGATCCGTTCCGGCGATGACGACGCGGGGTCGGAGCAGCACCGGCGTGACCCAGCGAACGAGCGCGGCCGTGTCTCGCGGGGTGAGCAGCCCACTGCTGAGAGAAGCCGGCAGGGAGAGTGGATGGCGCACCGGATGCCGGAGCTCGACGCTCCCCGAATCTCGCCGCACCCGGACTCCGACGGGGAACGGCCGCATCCGCAGGTCGGCGACATCCACCCAGCGCTTCACGGCGGGATAGGCGGGGTTGAGCACGTGGAACCCGCGGTCGAGCTGGAACCCGTCGACCACGTCGGTGCGCTCGCGCCCGCCGACCCCGTCCTGCGCCTCGAGCACCACGACGTCGAGCCCGGACTCTGCGAGACGCACCGCGCACCGCAGGCCGGCCAGGCCTGCGCCGATGATGACGACGTCGTGAGCGTCCACGGTCCCACGATAGGCGCGCACGCGCGGAAGGACGCCCGCCGCGGCGCGATTAGACTGGAACCCGAATCCCCCTCTGATCGACAGACGAAAGGTCGCTGCGTGGCCCACACGGATGCCGCCGCCTACTCAGCGCGGTATTGGATCGTCCCCGTGGTGCGAGCCGTCCTCGCGTTCCTCCCCGCGATAGCGATCACCTTCATCCCCGACCACTCGGCCGACTTCGGTCTCCTGGTCTTCGGTTGCTGGGCCCTGGTGTCCGGCGTCGTGCTGGGGGCCCTCGCGCTCCGCACCCTGTCCGGCCTCGCGCGCACCCTGTTCGTCGTGAACGGCATCGTCTCGGCTGTCGCTGGCCTCCTGGCGCTCAGCTTCCAGGGTGCCGGTCTCCCGCTCTACCTCTACCTCGTCAGCGTGTGGGCCGCCATCACGGGCTTCGTCGAGCTCTACGCCGGTATCCGCGAGCGCGCTCGGTCGACGCGTGCGGCTGGAGCTCGCCGGTCGGATGCCCGTCCGAGTGTGGCCCGCGACTGGATCACCGGTGGCGCCCTCACCGCGATCTTCGCCATCGCCTACCTGCTGTTGCCGCCCAACGCCGTCGTCTCCGTCGGCCTGCTCGGCGCCTACCTCGTGATCCTCGGCGTCTACCTCGCCATCGCGGGGTTCTCCCTCAAATGGGACGGCGCCCGCGTCACCCCCGAAACCGAAGAAGTCGTATGAGCCAGCCCCCCGTTCCCCAGCCGAGCCGTCGCGACGTGCTCCGTCCGCTCGAGATGGTCGGAGGCGCCGCCATCGCCGCGGTGTTCCTCGGCCTGGTCGTGCTCATGGTCACGCGCGAACCCGTTCTCGCGGCGATCGGTGCCGGCTCGGTGTTCATCATCGTGCTGGTGGCGCTCGCGATGTTCGCCATCACCCTGAAGCCCGATGAGGCCGAGAACGCCGACATCGCCGAGCAGAACAGCGGCGCGGCCCGTGCGGGCGAGGCGACGCCGGGTCCCCTCGACGACGCGAGCACCGACACGGCGACAGGCCCGAGCACGGGCAGCAATCCGAGCACGGACGACGAGACCCCCAGCACCCGCGGGCACTGAGGGTCTCGACCTCCATGTCGGCCGGGTTCGAACCCGGCCCGGCACTCAGTCCAGGTAGTCGACCAGCTCCGAGGCCAGCCCCACGTAGCGTGCCGGAGTGAGCGTCAGCAGACGGGCCTTGGCCTCATCGCCGATGTCGAGACCCGAGACGAACTCCGCCAGGTCGGCTGCGCCGATACGGTGACCGCGGGTGAGGTCCTTGAGCTTGGCGTACGGGTCCTCGATCGATGAGCGGCCGGCGGCGACCTCCGCGCGGATGACGGTCTGCACGGCCTCGCCGAGTACCTCCCAGTTGCCGTCGAGATCGGCGGCCAGGACCTCTTCGGCCAGGGCGATCTCGCGCAGGCCCCGCTGGATGTTGTCGAGCGCGAGCAGCGAGTGGCCGAAGCCGACGCCGATATTGCGCTGGGCGCTGGAGTCGGTGAGGTCGCGCTGCAGGCGGCTGGTCACCAGCGTGGCCGCGAGCGAGTCGAGCAGCGCCGACGAGAGCTCGAGGTTGGCCTCGGCGTTCTCGAAGCGGATCGGGTTGATCTTGTGCGGCATCGTCGACGAGCCCGTGGCGCCGACGACGGGGATCTGCCGGAAGTAGCCCATCGAGATGTAGGTCCAGATGTCCGTCGCCAGGTTGTGCAGAATGCGGTTGGCGTGGGAGATGCGGCCGTAGAGCTCCGCCTGCCAGTCGTGCGACTCGATCTGCGTCGTGAGCGGGTTCCAGTCCAGGCCGAGACCCTCGACGAACTCGCGGGAGATCGCACGCCAGTCGGCGTCCGGGGCCGCGGCGAGGTGGGCGGCGAACGTGCCGGTGGCGCCGGAGAACTTGCCCAGGTACTCGGATGCCTGCACCTGCGCCGAGACGCGCGAGAGGCGGTGGGCGAACACGGCGAGCTCCTTGCCCATGGTGGTGGGCGTCGCAGGCTGACCGTGGGTGCGCGCGAGCATGGGCACGGCGCGGTGCTCGACGGCCAGGGCGGTGATCGCATCGATGACGGCGGCGAGCTTGGGCTGCCAGACCGTCGTGACGGCGTCGCGCACGATCAGCGCATAGGAGAGGTTGTTGATGTCTTCGCTGGTGCACGCGAAGTGCGTGAGCTCGGCGATGGCGTCGAGGCCGAGTTCGTGCAGGGCGTCGCGCACGAAGTACTCCACGGCCTTCACGTCATGGCGAGTGCGAGCCTCGTGGGCTCCGATCGCATCGATGGAGGCCTGGTCGAAGTCGCTCGCAAGGGCGCGGAGCGCCGCCTTGTGCGCATCCGTCAGCGGGGAGGATCCGAAGAAGCCGCGGTCGGTGAGGTAGATGAGCCACTCCACCTCGACGTGCACGCGTGCCCGGTTGAGGCCCGCCTCCGAGAGGAACTCGCCCAGTTCGGAGACGGCGCTCTGGTAGCGGCCGTCGAGCGGGCTGAGGGGCTGGGCGGGCAGGCTCATGGGAATCCCTGTCTGAGTTCGGGAGAGGTAGGTGGCGTCGAGAGCCGGCGGAGCCGGGCAGCGACCCCTCCATCATCCCAAGAAAGCGTGGGCATCCCCAAGCCGCTGATGCCATGCTGGCCGTAGCGCGGTCGTGCCGAGACCGGGGAGAGGGGAATCGCCGTGCCGGATGCTCCGGACGCCGACATCGTCGTCGACCCGCACCTCGTCGAACGTCTCGTGCGCAGCCAGCGCCCCGACCTCCTCGGCCCGCTCCAGCTCGTGGCAAACGGCTGGGACAACGCCGTGTTCCGACTGGGTGAGGAGCTGGCGGTGCGGATGCCGCGACGCAGCACCGCGGCCCACCTCATCGAGCACGAACAGGAGTGGTTGCCGTCGATCGCGGCCCGCGTGCCCGTCGCGGTTCCCCTGCCGGTACATGCGGGAGAACCCGCCGCGGAATTCCCCTGGCCATGGTCGATCGTGCCCTGGTTCGACGGGCGGTCTGCGGCAGCCGTCGCCCCGGCGTCGCGGGAGGGCATCGCGCCGGCGCTCGCCGACTTCGTGCACGCCCTCGCCGTGCCGGCGCCCGCCGACGCTCCGCGCAACCCTTATCGCGGTGTGCCGCTCGCCGATCGCGAGGAGGTCGTGTGGGAGAGGCTCGCCGGGCGTCGGGTGGAGCGGGCCGCCGAACTGGCGGTGCTGTGGGATCACCTCGTGCAGGCGGAGCCGTGGACCGGGCCTCCGCTCTGGGTGCACGGCGACCTGCATCCCGCGAACATGGTGGTGACGGATGCCGATCCTGGTGCAGCGGGTGGCGGGCCTCCGGCGCTCGTCGCCGTCGTCGACTTCGGAGACCTCACCGCAGGAGACCCTGCGACGGACCTCGCCGTGGCCTGGCTCGCCTTCGACGCCGTCGGGCGCGCGGCGTTCCGGGCACGGATCGACGAGCTCGGGCCGCGCGACGAGGCGACGTGGCAGCGGGCCCGGGCATGGGCGCTGGTGTGGGCGACGGCCGTGGCCGAATCCACCGAGGGCGACGGACCGATCGCGGCGATCGGCAGGCACGCCGTGGCCGAGGTGCTGCTGGAGGAGTGAGGCGCCGGGTCAGCCGCGCTGGCGCAGCGCCGGCGCGAGCTGCCGGAACAGGGCGGCGGTGGCGCGCTCGATCATGACGAGCACGGCGTCGAACATGGCCCGGTCCGAGTAGTACGGGTCAGGCACGTCACGCAGGGCGGCCTGCTCGGGATCGAAGCTCAGCAGCATGCGTACCTTGTCGCGCTGGTCATCGGTCTGGGCCCAGTTGCGCAGGATCCTCTCCTGCGATCCGTCGAACACGACGATGAGGTCGTAGTCGTCGAAGGCGTGTGAATCGAACTGCCTGGCGCGGTGTTGCGAGCCGTCGAGGCCGTGCTCGCTGAGCGCGGCGATGGTGCGCTCGTCGGCCTGCTCCCCCACATGCCAGTCGCCCGTGCCGGCCGACGACACCTGGATCTGGGCCGTGAGGCCTGCGCGCGCCACCTGTTCGCGCATGGCGACTTCGGCCATGGGCGAGCGGCAGATGTTGCCGGTGCACACGAATGAGATGCGGAACGGCGTCGAGTCGTCCGTGGGACCAGCGGGCATGGCACCATTCTGGCCGACTGCGGCACTCCTGCACAGGGCCGAACCACGGACGGCCGCCCCCCGATCGGGATGCCCCCGCTTCGGGAAGCCGCCGTCGAGCCATGCTCGGAGCAGTGCGCGATGCACTCACGAGCCGGGACGGTGGCTGATGTCGACGGGTGGCACGGATGCTCTCCTCACTCCGGCCGATCGCGCCGACCTCGAGATGCAGGCCACAGTGCTGGCCAGGCTGCGGGCCGAGGTCGACGAGGCCATCGTGCGCGCGGTCCTCGAACCCGGCGTCTGGAACTCGCCGGCACGGGAGGCGTGCGCGGCCAGGGTCGACGGGCTGCGCGCCGAACTCCGCACGTTGGAGGCAGTGCTCGATGAGGCGGGCGAGCGGGTGCGTGTACTGCTGGCCGGGATCGAGGCCATCGATGCGTACGGAGCAGGATGAGCTCGCAGCCTGACGGAGCGGGCCGGCCATCCGGCGGACCGCTGCTCATCTCCGGTGCCGGGTCGTCTGCTGTGGCGACCGACGAGCTGTTCGCCCTGTCGGCGCGCATGCGTTCCATCGCGGCATCCGGAGAGCACTGGGTCGATGCGCTCGCAACCCTCGGCTGGCTGAGCGGATCCGACCGGCTCACGGGGGCGTTGGAGGAGGCCAGGGAGACCGCCGGCCTCGTCGCCGCCGACGCGAGCGCCATCGCGGACGCCCTCGATCGCTCGGCCGAGGGCTACGGCGAGATGGAACGCCGCGGCGTCGCGCTGCAGCAGGCTCTCGGTGGCCTGCTCGGCTGGGTCGGCGGCTTCCTCGCCGTCGGCATGCTGCCCGCGTTGGTCTGGGGCGCCGGTCTCCTCGCCGTCGACGTCGTGCTGGCGTGGTTCTTCGTGCAGGGCGTGAACCGCCTGCTGGGGCGGCCGGTGGACGATCCGTCGGAGTGGCTGGAGCGCAACAGCGGGGTGCTCAACTCCCCCCAGAGCGTCGCGTTGGTGCGCATGGTGGTCGCCTCCGTCGATGACGCCGCCGGCGGAGTCGTCCGGCTGCCCTATCCGCTCGCTCGGGCACTCGGGGATGCCGGCCTCGACGTGCTCGGGGTCGGCTCCTCGGCGTTCGGCATCACCGTGCTCGGCGGCCTGTTCGGTGTCGTGCGCGAGACGCCGGTGCGCGTCGGCCAGGTCGGATCCGACGGGTCACGGCTGCCGACCCGCACGCGACGTGGGGCGCTGATCGGCCCGACGGCCGGGGCCGCTGTCGCCGCTCCCCGCGGCGTGGCCGAGCTGCTCGACCGGATTCCGCGGGCTGATCCCGACGTTCCCGAGCCCGAGCCCGACCTTCCCCAGGTGCGCGTCGAGCGCTACGGCACCGAGGACGACCCGCAGTGGGTGGCGTACATCGGCGGCACGGTGTCCTGGGAGGTGGCCGGATCCACCGAGCCCTGGGACCTCACCTCCAACGTGCACGCCGTGGCCGGCACGGATTCCGGTTCCTACCGCGCCGTGCTCGATGCGCTCGAGCAGGCCGGCGTTCGCGAGGGAGACCGCATCACGGCCGTCGGGCACTCGCAGGGCGGGCTGCTCGCGGCGCAACTCGTCTCGGACGAGCGGTACACGGGCTCGGGACTGGTGACGGCCGGCGCTCCCCTCGCGCAGCTCGCCGTTCCGGCCGACGTGCCGACCCTGCAGCTCGAGCACAGCGACGACATCGTGCCGGCGCTCGGCGGCTACGGCGATGCCGACCCGTCGCCCGAGCACCTCGTGGCCCGCCGCGAGTACCTCGCGAACCGAACCGATCCCGTCGACGGCCTGGTTCCCGCACACGCCCTCGACTCCTACCTGGAGACGGCCGCCGTGGTCGACTCCTCCGCCGAGCCGCGTCTCGTCGCCCTGCGCGAGCGACTGGCCGACGTCACCGCGGGCGCGGGCGGTGGCGCTGCCGGAACGAGCGCAGGGCCCGACTCTGCGGCATCCGGAACCGCCACCTGGTGGCGGGGCGAACGGCGCTGAGCGGGCCCTGGGATCAGTTGATCGAGATCAGTCGGCGTGACGCGGGCGGATGAAGATGCCCAGGATGCTGGCGATGATCGAGAGCACGAGTGCTCCCAGCACGGCCCACCAGAAGCCGTCGACGGTGAGGCCGAAGCCCATGAGGCTGCTGATCCAGGAGACGAGCAGCAGGAGCAGGGCGTTGACGACGAGCGAGATCAGGCCGAGCGTGAGGATGTAGAGCGGGAACGCCACGATGCGGATGAACGTGCCGATGATGCCGTTCACCAAGCCGAAGATCAGCCCGATGATCAGGTAGGTGAGCACGGTTCCCACCGCGGTGTCCTCGTAGGGCGTCATGTGCACGCCGCCGTAGACGATCAGCGTGGTCAGCCAGAGGGCGAGAGCGTTGACGATGAGTCTCAGGAGGAAAGCCATGCCACAACTATGGCATCGGGATCCTCGGCCCACGGGATTTCCTGCGGGAATCGCATGCCCGCCGCGGAATCGGCCGTGTCTAGACTCGACTGCGTGACCGCTGCAACGCCCCCCTCGAACGCCGCGCCGTCCGCCGGCATCCGCCTGCGTCCGGAGATCGCCGCGCTTCCCGCCTACAGGCAGGGCCGCGCCGCCGCGCCCGACGGATTCAAGTTGTCGAGCAACGAGAATCCCTACGACCCGCTGCCGGGCGTCGCCGAGGCCGTCGCCGCGGCCTCGGACTTCAACCGCTACCCCGATGCCAGCGCCCTCGCCCTGCGCGAGAAGCTCGCCGAGCGCTTCGGTCGCACGGCGGACGAGGTGCACATCGGTGCCGGATCGGTGGCGCTGGTCGCCCAGCTCATCCTGGCGACCTCCGGCCCGGGCGACGAGGTCGTCTACTCCTGGCGATCCTTCGAGGCCTACCCCGGCCTCGTCACGGTCGCCGGGGCTACGAGCGTGCAGGTTCCCAACCGCGCCGACCACTCGCACGACCTGGTCGCGATGGCCGCTGCGGTGACGGATGCCACTCGCCTCGTCATCGTCTGCTCCCCCAACAACCCCACGGGAACGATCGTGGCTGCCGAGGAGTTCTCGGCCTTCCTCGCCGACATCCCCGAGGACGTGCTCGTGGTGCTGGACGAGGCCTACGCGGAGTTCGTCACCGAACCGCGTGCGGTCGACGGCGTGCCCTTGCTGGCTCGGCACCAGAACCTCGTGGTGCTCCGCACCTTCTCCAAGGCCTACGGTCTGGCCGGCCTCCGCGTCGGCTACGCCCTCGGTCCGGTGGCCGTGCTCGACGCGGCCCGCGCCACGGCGATCCCGCTGTCGGTCACGGGGCAGGCCTCGGCAGCGGCGATAGCCTCGCTCGACGCCGAGGACGAGCTGTTGGAGCGCGTGCGCCACATCATCGCGCGTCGCGACGCCGTCTACGCGGGGCTGCTCGAACAGGGCTGGGACGCCCCGAAGCCCTCGGGCAACTTCATCTGGCTGCCGACGGGCGAGCACACGACTGCAGCGGCCGAGCGGCTGTTCGAGGCCGGGCTCGTCGTGCGCGCCTTCGCCCCGGAAGGCATCCGCGTGTCGATCGGAGAGGAAGAATCGGTGGAGAAACTCCTACAGATCTCCGAAGAGATTGTGCGCTCTCTACCAGAAGGGCACTCCGCGCGGCGGATAGCGTAGAGAAATGGCAGCCAACTCGAACGACTTCAGCGTGCCGACTGTGCAGCTGCTCGCGCCGGATGGAACCTTCGCCCCGAACGAGGCGGCCGAGGAGTTCGTGCCGTACTTCGAACGTCTGACCGACGCCGACCACGAGCGCTTCTACCGCGAGATGGTGGTCATCCGCCGCTTCGATCGCGAGGCGGCGAACCTGCAGCGCCAGGGCCAGCTCGCCCTCTGGGTTCCGAGCCACGGCCAGGAGGCCGCCCAGGTGGGGTCGGCGTTCGCAACACGCCCGCAGGACCACATCTTCCCGTCCTACCGCGAGCACGTCGTGGGCAAGATGCGGGGCCTCGACGTCGTCGACGTACTGCGGATGCTCAAGGGACTCACCCTCGGAGGCTGGGTTCCCGAGGAGAACGGCAACTTCCACCTCTACACGCTCGTGCTCGCATCCCAGACGCTGCATGCCACCGGCTACGCGATGGGCATGCAGTTCGACGGCGCCACGGCGACGGGCGACCCCGAGCGGGACGAGGCCGTGATCGTCTACTTCGGAGATGGCGCTTCATCGCAGGGTGACGCCAGCGAGGCGCTGGTCTTCGCCGCGAGCTACCAGACCCCGCAGGTGTTCTTCCTGCAGAACAACGGCTGGGCCATCTCGGTGCCGGCGAGCCGCCAGTCGCGCACGCCGTTCGCGCTGCGCGGCCACGGCTTCGGCATGCGGTCGAACCGCATCGACGGCAACGACGTGTTCGCGAGCTACGCCGTCACCGCCAAGCACCTCGACGACGCCAGGGCCGGCCGCGGCCCCGCGCTCATCGAGGCGATGACCTACCGCGTCGGCGCCCACACGACGGCCGACGACCCCACCAAGTACAGGCTCGACGCCGACCTCGCCGACTGGGTCGCGAAGGACCCGATCGTGCGCCTGAAGGCCTACCTCGAGAATCGCGGCGTCGCGCAGTCCTTCCTCGACGACGTCGAGCAGGAGGCGGCCGACTTCGCCTCCGACGCGCGGAAGAGGGCGCTCGAGGTCGTGGCCCCCGACCAGGACGTCATCTTCGACAACGTCTACGCCGAGGCGAACGCGACACTCGTCGAGGAGCGTGCGTGGTTCGAGGCGTACGAGGCATCCTTCGAGGAGGCGCAGTCGTGATGTCTGAATTCGCCGGTTCGATCGAAGACAACACCGAGGCATCCTTCGAGGAGGCGCAGTCATGACAGACACCGACACCAGGCCCGCGGCATCCGTGACCGAATCCGGCGCCCGTCGCACCGGAACGGAGAACCTCCCCCTCGGCAAGGCCATCAACGCCGGCCTCCGCCAGGCGATGCTCGACGACCCCAAGGTTCTCCTCATGGGCGAGGACATCGGTCCCCTCGGCGGAGTCTTCCGGGTGACGGAGGGCCTGATCCAGGAGTTCGGCGACAAGCGCGTGCTCGACACCCCTCTCGCGGAGTCGGGCATCGTGGGAACGGCCATCGGGCTCGCCATGCGCGGCTACAGGCCGGTCATCGAGATCCAGTTCGACGGCTTCATCTTCCCGGCGTTCGACCAGATCACCACCCAGCTGGCGCGCATGCGCAACCGGCACGAGGGCGGCGTGACCATGCCCGTCGTCATCAGGGTGCCCTACGGCGGACACATCGGCTCGATCGAGCACCACCAGGAGAGCCCGGAGGCGTACTTCGCGCACACCCCCGGACTGCGCGTGGTCAGCCCGTCGACGCCGAACGACGCCTACTGGATGATCCAGCAGGCCATTCGCAGCGACGACCCCGTGCTGTTCTTCGAGCCGAAGAGCCGCTACTGGCCCAAGGGCGCAGTCGACTTCGACAGCGAGCCCACTCCCCTGCATGCCACCCGCGTCGTGCGCCAGGGATCCGACGTCACCGTCGTCGGTCACGGGGCTATGGTCACCACGCTGCTCGAGGCGGCCGACATCGCCGCCGAGGAGGGCACGAGCCTCGAGGTCATCGACATCCGTTCGATCTCGCCGCTCGACTACGGCCCCATCCTCTCCTCGGTCGAGAAGACCGGGCGCCTCATCGTCGCGCAGGAGGCCTCGGGCTTCGTGAGCGTCGGGTCGGAGATCGCCGCCACGATCGCCGAGCGCGCCTTCTACCTGCTGCAGGCGCCGGTGCTGCGGGTGTCCAGCTACGACACCCCGTTCCCGCCCGCCGCGGTCGAGACGCAGTTCCTGCCGAGCCCCGACCGGGTGCTCGAGGCCGTCGACCGCGCGCTGGCGTACTGAGAGGCTGCACCTGATGAGCGACCTGACCTTCCGCCTACCGGACGTCGGTGAAGGACTGACCGAGGCCGAGATCGTGCAGTGGCGCGTCTCCCCCGGCGACACCGTGGCCGTGAACGACGTCCTCGTAGAGATCGAGACGGCGAAGTCGCTGGTGGAGCTTCCGTCGCCGTATGCCGGTGTCGTCGGAGCCCTGCTCGTCGACGAGGGCCAGACCGTCGACGTCGGCACGGCCATCATCACGGTGGGAACGGATGCCGCAGGCGGTGGCGCCGCTCCGTCCACTGTTCCTGACGTCGCTGCGCCTGACGCCGCTGCGACCGCTGCGACCGCTGCGACACCGGTCGATGCGGGGAGTGGCTACACGCTTCCTGCTGCAGCCTCGGAAACCTCGGCACCCAAGGCGGAGAAGCCCGAGCCCATGCTCGTCGGTCACGGCAGCTCAGCGGGGGGCGGCACGCGCCGCCGTCGCACCCGCACGGCTCCGACCCCGCACGAGCACCTGGCGCCCGCTCCCGTTCACCAGACGACTGCGACACCGCTGGAGCGTCCTCTGCACGCGGCATCCGTCGGCCCGGTGCTGGCGAAGCCGCCGATCCGCAAGCTCGCGAAGGACCTCGGAGTCGACCTCTCGATCGTCACGCCCACGGGTCCCGTCGGTGACGTGACCCGCGACGACGTCATCCGCGAGGCCAGCCAGGTGAGCGTGTTCCGCAACATCCAGACGCCGGAGTGGCCGGAGACCCGCGAGGAGCGCATCCCGGTCAAGGGCGTGCGCAAGATGATCGCCCAGACCATGGTGAAGAGCGCCTACAGCGCCCCGCACGTGAGCCTGTTCGTCGACGTCGATGCCACCCGCACCATGGAGTACGTGAAGCGGCTGAAGGCGGGCACCGACTACGCCGGCATCCGCATCTCCCCGTTGCTCGTGATGGCGAAGGCCATCATCTGGGCCGTGCGACGCAATCCCACGGTGAACGCGCAGTGGACCGACGACGAGATCATCGTCAAGCACTACGTCAACCTGGGCATCGCAGCGGCGACCCCGCGCGGACTCATCGTTCCCAACGTCAAGGACGCCCAGGCCATGAGCATGGTGCAGCTGGCCTCGGCGCTCGAGCAGCTCACCATCACGGCACGCGAGGGCAAGACGACTCCCGCGCAGATGGCCGGCGGCACCATCACGATCACCAACATCGGCGTCTTCGGCATGGACACGGGCACGCCCATCCTGAACTCCGACGAGGTCGGCATCGTGGCCCTCGGCACCATCAAGCCCAAGCCGTGGGTCGTCGACGGCGAGGTGCGGGTGCGCCAGGTCACCACGATCGGTGCATCCTTCGATCACCGCGTGGTCGACGGAGACGTCGCCAGCCGCTTCCTCGCCGACGTCGCGTCGATCATCGAGGAGCCGGCGCTGCTGCTGGAGTAGGTCGGGCGGGTCGGTTCGAGACGTGCTGCGCTACCGAATTGTTGCCGCGTGGCTGGAATTCGAGGCGCGCTGGCGAGAATCGGTAGCGCGGCCGAGCGGGGCGACCGCCGCGCGAACTCAGAACCGGACGTCGTAGACGACGGATGCCGCCGAGCGCGCGACCTCCGTCATGCCGGCCTTCTCCATGACGCGCTGCGACGCCACGTTCACCGGCGTCGTGTCGGCCCGTGCGACGCGGGCTCCCCACCCGGCGGCCAGCTGCACCGCGGCGATGACGGCCTCGGTCGCCAGGCCGGCGCCGCGAACGGTCGGGGACCAGCCCGTAGCCGAACTCGACCACGCCGGTTGCGGCATCCGGAGGCCCGAAGAACCCGAGGCCGCCGATCGCCTCGCCGGTCGCGCGCAGCTGCACGAAGTACGGGCCGAATGGTGCCGGGTCGCCGTGCTCGGCCACGATGCGCAGGTACAGGCGGGCGACGTCGAGTTCGTCGGCGAACGGGTAGCCCTCGGCCCAGTGGTCGTCGTCGGTCGGCGCGCCGGCGAGCATCCGCTCGGCGTGGCCCACGGTGTACGGCTCGAGCAGGAGGCGCGGGGTGCGGATGGACATCGTGCTCCAGCGTAGGTGCCGGTTGCGCGGCCCGCGGGCGCACTCCGCGACTGGAATCTCCGTGCGCGCCCGGAATCCGAGGCGCGGCGTTCAGAATCGATAGCGAGGGCGGATCGGCACGAGCAGGCGGCACGACGAAGCCCCGCCGATCCGAGGAACGACGGGGCTTCGGATGCTGCGGCGGAGGCTAGCTCGTCGCGAGGATGTCGATCACGAAGACGAGGGTCTCGCCCGCGAGCTCGGCCGTGTTGCTGTCGCTCTTCTCGCCGTAGCCGAGTGCCGGCGGGATGACGACGATGACCTGCGAGCCGACGGTCTGGCCCGCGATGGCCTGGGCGAAGCCGGGAACGACGCCGGAGAGGGCGAACGAGCTCGCACCGCGGCCCCAGCTCTGGTCGAAGATGGAGCCATCCGACCACTTGGTGCCCTGGTACTGCACGGTGACCGTGGCGTCCTCGGCGACGACGGCGCCGTCGCCCTTCTTGAGCACGCCGATCTTCAGCTCGGTGGGGGCGTCGCCCTCGGGCAACGTCACGGCGGGGGTGCCGTCCTTGGCGAGCTTCACCGTCGGGAGGCCCTCGGGTGCGGGCTGGTCGGCGCCCCACGCCTTGCTCGGCACGACGTCCTTCACGTCGACGACGACGACGAGGGAGTCATCGGCCGCGATCTTGAGGTCGGCGTTGCCCGTGGTGCCGAAGGCATCGGCCGGCGGGATGACCGAGACGACTCGCGAGCCCTCGGTGACGCATCCGATCGACTTGGCGAGACCGGCCATGAGCGAGTCGACGCTCGCGGTGAAGGTGGGGACCACTCCCCCGTCGTACCCGGCGGCGTCGATGCGCTCGCCGCTGGTGCCGTTGAACACGACGTAGGAGACGGAGGCGCTGCCACCGGCCTCGAGCTCGTCGCCATCGCCCTTGACGACCACCGTGCGCTCGGTCTCCGAGGACGTGAGGCCCTTGTCGAAGGTGGCGGTGGGCTCCGCAGCGAGGTCGGTCGAGACCTTCACGGCGTCGGATGCCTTGCCCGACGGAGTCGCGCAGACGTCGACGTCTGCGGCAGCAGCAGCTGTCGATGACGACGGGGTCGGCGAGTCGTTCGAGCACGCCGCGAGGGTGGCTACGAGCGCCACAGCGGCGAATGAGGCGAGAACGGGCGCAATGCGACGACGCATGAGTCACTTTCGATAGAGGGCGTGAGCAGCGACAGGCTATCGGGCGCAGCGGTGAGGCGGCTGGCAGGTGGCTGGCAGACCGCTATGGCCCTGTGCGGTGGCCCGGTGGGATGGGCGAGCGCTGGGTGGCAGATGGTTTTGACAATCATTATCAATAACAGCTACGGTCGGTAGGTGAAGAGACGCAGCAGAGTGACGGTGGCCATCGCGACGGCGATCGGAGCGACCCTGCTGCTCTCCGGCTGCATCGGCGACGACAACGGACTGGGCGGCGTCGGCGCGCAGCTCGGAACGCTCAAGGTCGTCGCCACGACCACCCAGGTGGCCGACTTCACCCGGGAGGTGGCGGGGGATGGGGCATCCGTCACCCAGCTCATCCAGCCGAACCAGAGCGCGCACAGCTACGACCCGTCGGCGGCCGACCTGATGGCACTGTCGAAGGCCGACATCCTCGTGCAGAACGGCGCCGGCCTCGAGGAGTGGCTCGACGACGCCGTCGAGGCGTCGGGCTTCAGCGGCGTCACCGTCGACGCGAGCACCGGCATCGAGCTCGACGAGACGGATGCCGACCACGATGACCACGCAGACGCCGATCACGCAGACGAGACCGACGAGGCCGAGGACCACGGTCACGACCACGCCGCGGGCAACCCGCACATCTGGACGGACCCGAAGAACGCGGAGCAGATGGTGGAGACCATCACGACGGCCCTCAGCACCTCGTACCCGGCGAAGGCGGCCGACTTCCGCGCCAACGCCGACGCCTACATCGCCAAGCTGACGGCCCTCGACGACTGGTCGCGCACCAACATCGACACCGTGCCCGAGGCCGAGCGCCTGTTCGTGAGCAACCACGATGCCTTCAGCTACTTCGTCGACGCCTACGACATCGAGTACGTGGGCAGCGTCATCCCGAGCTTCGACGACAGCGCAGAACCCAGCGCCGCCGAGATCGACGAGCTCGTCGCCGACATCAAGGCCACGGGAACGAAGGCCGTGTTCTCCGAGACATCGCTCTCGCCCAAGACGGCGAACACCATCGCCCAGGAGGCCGGCGTCGAGGTCTACTCCGGCGACGATGCCCTCTACGGTGACTCGCTGGGCCCGATGGGCAGCGACGGCGCCACCTACATCGCCGCACAGTTGCACAACGTGCGCATGCTGCTGCAGTCGTGGGGCGTGACACCCACCGCACTTCCGGCATCATTGCAGGAATGACCGACGTGACGGGTGGGGAGCAGGCGGCGATGGCCGGGGGAGTGACGGATGCGTCAGCTCCCGTGCTGTCGTTGCGCGATGCCGCGTTCTCCTACGGTGGGGCGCCGGCCATCCACGGCGTCAGCGTCGACGTGCACGCCGGCGAGGCCGTCGCCCTGATCGGCCCCAACGGCTCGGGCAAGTCGACCCTGCTGAAGGGCCTGCTCGGCCTGATCCCGGTGACGGCCGGTCGGTTCGAGGCGTTCGGAGCGGTGCGCAGCGGGCTGACCAGCAGGCAGGCGGATGCCGCAGCCCGCCTCTCACGGCGCGATATCGGCTACCTCCCGCAGAGCGACGAACTCGACCCCGAGTTCCCCATCACGCTCGAGCAGGTCGTGATGATGGGCCGCTACCGCGCGCTCGGCTTCTTCCGCTGGCCCGGACGCGCCGATCGCGCCGCCGTGACCGACGCTCTCGTCACCGTCGGGCTGTCGCACCGGGCGAAGGCCCGGTTCGGCGAGCTGTCGGGCGGACAGCAGCAGCGTGGCCTGCTCGCGCGGGCGCTCGCATCCGGACCCCGCCTCCTTCTCCTCGACGAGCCGTTCAACGGCCTCGACCAGGCCAACCGCGATGCCCTCGTCGAGACGTTGCGGCTCCTGAAGACGCGAGGCGTCGCCGTGATCGTCTCGACGCACGACCTCGAGCTCGCCCGCGACGTCTGCGACATCGTGCTGCTGCTGAACGCCGAGCAGGTGGCCTGCGGACGCACCGCCGACGTGCTCACCCTGCCCAACGTGCAGGCGGCCTTCGGAGAGGTGGGCGTCGAGGTCGACGAGCACACCCTCGTCGTTCCCGGCCACGAAGGTCACTGATGGGCGACATCCTCGTCTCCTGGTTCGTGGAGCCGTTCTCACTCCCGTTCATGGCCCGCGCCCTCGGCATGCTGCTGGCGCTCGCCGTCGTGGCGGGCGTCGTCGGCGTGATCGTGAACCTGCGCGGCCTCGAGTTCATCAGCGACGGCCTCACCCACGCCGTGTTCCCGGGCATCGCGATCGGTTTCGTCGCCGGCGGCCGTGACGGCCTGTTCGTCGGGGCCATCGTCACGGCTCTGGTCGCCGCCGTCGTGCTGACCCTGCTCACGCGCAGTGGGGTCGCCTCCGACGCCGCCATCGCGATCGTGCTCACGGGCTTCTTCTCCGTCGGCGTGCTGGTGGTCTCGCGCCAGACCGACTACGCCGGCCAGCTCGACGCCCTGCTGTTCGGTCGTCTCCTGACGGTGACGGATGCCGATCTCTGGCGAACCGTTGCCCTCTGCGCCGTCGCCCTCGTCGCCGTGGCGGCAACGCTGCCCGGGCAGCTGTACCGCGCCTTCGATGCGCGGGGGAGTGAGGCGTCGGGATTCCGCCCCCTGCTGAACGACCTCATCCTCACCTGCTCGATCGCGCTCGTGGTGGTCGCGGCGTCGAGTGCCGTCGGCAACCTGCTCGTGCTCGCCGTGCTCGTGGTGCCCGGCGCCGTCGGACGCCTGCTCACTCGCCGCCTCTGGCTGCTGTTCCCGCTGGGTGCAGCGGCGACGGCGCTCGCCGCCTGGGTCGGACTCGGCATCGGCTTCGGCGTCTCGGTCGACGACGGCATCAGCCTGCCGGCCGGAGCCACCGTCGTCATGACGCTCGTGTGCCTCTACGCCGTCGTGCTGCTCGGCCGGCTGGGCGTCGACCGGATGCGGGATGTGAGGGTCGTGAGGGGTGTGCGCGATTCGGGTGACGGCGTGGGCGACGGCGTGCGCGACAGCGACCTGGGCGGCATCCGCGGCTCGGCGGGGGTGAACGCCTGATGGGCTACTTCGAACTCGCCCTGATCGCCGCGGTGGTCATCGGCGCCGCCAGCGGCCTCGTCGGCACCATCGTCGTGCTGCGCAAGCGGGTCTTCTTCGCGCAGGCGCTCACCCACGCCACCTTCCCCGGTGCTGTGGCGGCCGCTCTGCTCGGCATCAGCATCCCGCTCGGCGCCGCCCTCGCGAGCATCGTGATCGTCGGGATCATGGCGCTCATCGGTCGCGTGCGCCGCCAGGGCACCCAGGTGGCTGCAGGCATCGTGCTCACCGCCGGATTCGCCCTCGGTGCCGTGCTTCAGGCGCTCCATCCCGGTGTCCCGATCGAGATCGAGTCGTTCCTCGTCGGCTCGATCCTCTCGGTGAGCACCTCGGACGTCGTCCTGGCGTCGGTCGTGCTGCTCGTCACCGTCCTGGCGCTGCTCGTCTTCGGCAAGGAGCTGGTGTTCCAGACCTTCGACCGGCGGGGCTTCGCCGCAGCCGGCTACCGCGAGTCGCCGATGGAACTGCTCGCCCTCGTGCTGATCACGGCCACCGTCGTCACCTCCATGCCCGCCGTCGGTGCCATCCTCGCCATCGCCCTGATCGCGGCACCGGCTGCCGCCGCCCGGGTCGTCGCCCCGTCGCCGCGCTGGATGTTCGTGATCGCGCCCGTCATCGGGGCGGCATCCGGAATCATCGGCGTCGTGCTCTCGCGGGTGGCCGACGTCGCCGCCGGACCCACCATCGCGCTCGTGGCGGCCGGCTTCTTCCTGCTCGCCCTGCTGGTGCGACGGATGCCGCGGATAGGCTGGAGAACCGGAGTGGAGGCAGCATGAAGCGCAATACCTGGCAGCGCGAGGCCGTGCGCGAGGCGCTGGACACCTCCGGCGGATTCATCAGCGCCCAGGGCCTGCACTCGGCCCTGCACGCCGGGGGATCTCCGATCGGACTCGCGACCGTCTACCGGGCCCTCTCCGACCTCGCCGATCAGGGCGAGGCCGACTCGCTGCAGTCGCCCGACGGTGAGAGCCTGTACCGCGCTTGCACGACGACGGGTCACCATCACCACCTCATCTGCCGCAATTGCGGGCTCACGGTGGAGATCGGTGCCGACGAGGTCGAGGCCTGGGCGAAGCGGGTGGCAGGGGAGCACGGCTTCACCGAGGCAGCCCACGTCGTCGACGTCTTCGGGCTGTGCGCGACCTGCTCCGCCACCGCTCGCTGAACCCAGAGGGATCAGCCGGGGCCGGACGAGCCGAAGCTCGCCCGACCCCTGCGTCACTCGTCGCTCGCGCGCTTCAGCGTTCCGATCTCCTTGCCGGATTCGTCCTTGACCGCCATCGAGTCGCCATCGATCGTGGCCGACGTTGCCATGCCGAGCCAGGCATCGACTCCGTCGCACGCCATCATCGTCGAGGCGAAGGCCCCGAACGTGACACCGTCATCCGCCGCCTTCCATGTTCCTGTCAGCTGATTGCAGCCGTCGGTACCGGCAACCGACCCGTCATCCTCGAGTGTGAGCTCCGGGGCATCGGTCTTGGTGGACTCCGCCCACGTGCCGACAGGATCCGTGCCACCTCCGCCGCTCGAGCCGTTGGCGCAGCCGCTCATGGCGACTCCGATCACGACAGCGAGGGCGATGAGCGCGCCGCGGCGGCGCGTCATGAACTTGGCGCTCACAGGCTCGCCTTCCCGGTCGCCGTCGGCCCGGCGTCGCCCGCAGCGGGCGGGTTGACAAGCACGTCGTCGAACGTGGCCTTCTCCTCGTCCGTGCGCTGGTCCCAGGCCGGCTTGCGCACGGCGTAGAAGATCAGCGGCGGTACGCCGAGCACGAGCACGATGGCGCCGACCAGAACCGGATAGGTCCAGCCGGGAGCGCCGTCGCCGAAGCCCTCGGGCGGGATGAATCCCAGGCAGAACGCCGCGAGGCACGCGATGAACCCGACGCTCGAGATGACCGTCATCGCCGGCACCCGGTAGGAGCGCACCACGTGAGGCTGCTTCGACCGCAGCCGGATGGCCGCGGCGAACATCATCATGTACATGATCAGGTAGAGCGCCGCAGCCATGTCGACGAGCAGGATGAACGCCGTGTTGATGTTCGGCACGAAGATGAACAGCGAGGCGAGCAACGTCACCACGATGCCCTGCACGGTCAGGATGCCGACCTGCACGCCGGCCTTGTTCCGGCGCTGCAGGAAGACGGGCAGGTACCCGCTGCGTGCCGCCGCCAGAAGGCCTCGCGACGGACCGGCGATCCAGGTCACGACCGACGCGAAGGCGCCGAGGGCGATGAGGAGCGACAGCACCGGCGTGAGCCACGAGACGCCGAAAGCATCGAAGTAGGCCTTGAACGCGAGGTTGATCCCCGTGGTGAGTCCGAGCTGGTCGGACGGCACGACGAGACCGATCGCGATCGTCGGCACGATGAAGATGCCGAGGATCAGGAACGACGCGATGAGGACCGTCTTCGGGTACTGCTTGCCCGGGCTCTTCAGGTCGTTCGCGTGCACGGCGTTCACCTCCATGCCCGCATAGGCGAGCACGTTCGACACGATCAGCACGATCGAGGCGATGCCGGTGAACGGCGGGATGACCGACGCCGCGGTCAGCGGGATCTGGCTCGGCTGCCCGCTCGCCACCCAGAAGATGCCGAAGATGATCAGCAGCAGTCCGGGGAAGATCGTGCCGGCGAGGCCGCTCCACGAGCCGACCTTGGCGAACAGGTTGCCGCCCTTCAACGTGATGAAGGTCGAGAACCAGTACAGCACCAGGATGATGATCGCCGTGTAGAGGCCGGAGTTCGCCAGGTTCGGGTCGAGGAACACGAAGGCGAGCGATGCGGCGATGAAGGCGATCTGCGTCGGGTACCAGACGACGTTCTGCACCCACTGCAGCCAGATCGCCTGGAAGCCCCACTTCTCCCCGAAGGCCTGCCGCACCCAGGTGAAGATGCCGCCCTTCCACCCTGTCGCGAGTTCAGCGGCGACGAGCGCCGTCGGAACGAGGAAGAAGATCGCCGGGATGATGAACAGCGTGATCGCGCCGAGGCCGAACCCCGCCATCGCGGGCAGGCTGCGGAGGGAGGCGACCGCGACGACGGTGAGGATCGCCAGTTGCATCAGTGACATGAACTTCTGAGAGCTGGCGCCCGGAGCCCCGATCGCCGGCTTGTGCGGAACCGTGTCGAACGGATGCGCCTTCACGTGGTCCGGCGACGGTGCGACCGTGCCGTCCGCACGCTTCGGCAGTTCCGACCCAGTGGTGCCCGTTCCGGGCTGCGTCGTGGTCATGATCCGCGCCTAGTGAGTGTACGAGGACACTTGGCCCTCGGTCGGCATGGGGGCCTCGAGGCGGTCGAGGTAGTCGACGGCCTCCCGGATGTCGAGCATGAGCGATTCCGCCAGGTTGCGGCTCAACCCGTTGCGCACGACGATGCGCTGCACGACGAGATCCGAGATGTCGTCGGGCATCGGATAAGCGGGGATGAGCCAGCCCTTCAGCCGCAGGCGCTCCGACAGGTGATAGAGATTCCACTTGTCAGTGTGGTCTTTCTTCAATTGCCACGCGAAGACCGGGATATCGGTGCCGTCGTTCCAGAGCTCGAAGGCGTCGATCTTCGCGATCTCGCTCGACAGGTAGACCGCGACGTCCTGCGACGCCTGCTGCACCTTGCGGTAGCCGTCCCAGCCGAGCCGGAGGAACAGGTAGTACTGCAGCAGCACCTGGGCACCGGGGCGGGAGAAGTTGAGCGCGAACGTCGGCATGTGACCGCCGAGGTAGGTGACGTCGAAGACGAGATCGCTCGGCAGGTCGTCGATGGTGCGCCAGACGACCCAGCCGAGGCCCGGGTAGACGAGGCCGTACTTGTGGGCCGACGTGCTGATCGAGACGACGCGCTCTACCCGGAAGTCCCACTCGAGGTCGGGCTGCAGGAAGGGCGCGATCATGCCGCCAGATGCGCCGTCGACGTGGATCTTCACGTCGAGCCCGGTGTCGGCCTGGATCTTGTCGAGTGCCTCGGCGATCTGCTTCACCGGCTCGTACATGCCCGTGTAGGTGACGCCCATGATCGCGACGACGCCGATCGTGTTTTCGTCGACGTACTTCTCGAGGTCGTGGCCGTCGAGGACCTTGTGCTCGTCGCTGATGGGCACGTACCGCGCCTCGACATCCCAGTAGTTGCAGAACTTCTCCCAGCAGACCTGCACGGCGCTCGAGAGGATGAGGTTCGGCTTCTCGGTCGACTTGCCTTCGGCGCGTCTGGCCTGCTGCCAGCGCCGCTTCAGCGCCAGGCCGCCGAGCATGCACGCCTCGGACGAGCCGATCGTCGAGGTGCCGATGGCCCCGTCTGCGCTGGGCGCATTCCACAGGCTGGCGATCATCTTCCAGCAGCGCGTCTCGATGGCGGCGGTCTGCGGGTACTCGTCCTTGTCGATCATGTTCTTGTCGGCGGACTCGGAGTAGAGCTTGGCGGCGTAGGGGTCCATCCAGGTGCCGACGAACGTCGCCAGGTTGAGGCGGGCGTTGCCGTCGAGCATGGCTTCGTCGTGCACGATCTGGTACGCGGTCTCGGGCAGGGATTCGGAGTCGGGAAGCTGATTGAGCGGGAAGTCCGTCGCCTCACCCTCCCTGGCGAAGATGGGGTTCAGTTGGTTGCGGCCGCTGATTCCGGTGAACGCGTGCGTCGAGTCATCGGGCTGCACCTTCGCGTCGGCACTTCCGCGGGCCGATGCGTTCGAATTGAGATCTTCCATTGCCTGTTCCCCCTAGGGATTGTCCGCGCGAGGGAGCGACGGCCAGCCATCGGCAGCCAGGCGAGGTGGGTGGGTGGAGCGTGGGTGGGTGGAGCGATTTTGAGTGAATCTCAGCCGTACGGTTTCGTTCTACTCTCTCTTCAACCGAGACGTCAACAGTCGCGCGGTGAACGTCGGCCACCCGGCCGGATCGGATATCCCCGATGGCACGAGGTTTCTGTCGAGCTGTAGGGTCGGGAGCCATGATGAGTCCTCCAGTTCGCAGCACGCGTCTGCGACGCGAGGCCTGGGGATTCGCGATCGGCTCGCTCGCCTTCCTCGTCGGGTCGTTGCCGCCGTACGCCGAGGCCGTGGGCACCGTGGCCACGAACATCACCTTCTTCGTGGGCTCGATCTTCTTCACCCTCGCGGCCTTCGTGCAGCTCAGCCTCAGCGGGCGCAAGGTACTGCCGCGGCACATGAATTCGGTGGACCGCTACGACTGGTGGGCGGCCGCCTCGCAGTTCCTCGGAACGCTGTTCTTCAACGTGAGCACGGCCGAAGCCCTGCGCAGTGCACTTGCCGATCCGGAGAAGATCGGCGTCGGGTGGCGCCCCGATGCGATCGGGTCGGTCCTGTTCCTGCTCTCCAGTGGACTTGCCGTTGTTGCTACACGCGGGCGTGGCCGCCTCTGGGACCCTGACGCGCGGTCGTGGCACGGTCTGTGGCTGAACGCCGTCGGCTCCGTCGCGTTCGCCGTCTCTGCGGTCGGCGCCTACATCGCACCGGAGACGGGCACCTACCTCAGCCTGTTCTGGGCCAATCTCGGAACATTGGTCGGAGCCGTGTGCTTCCTGACGGCAGCACTGCTGTCTCGTCGTGGCGCCGCCTGAACAACACCAGACATCCGTCAGCGGACGAGGGCGTCCAGAACCGCGAACGGCCGCTCCACGTGCGCGAAGTGTCCGCAGTCGTCGATGATGCGGGACTGCAGCTGCGGCACGACAACCGCGAGTCGTTCGAGATCGTCGCGCGCGAGGAACACGTCGTGGCGTCCCTTGAGAGCCACGACGGGGCAGGTCACTCTCGGCCAGAGGCCCTGCGCCGGGTACACGCCTCCGGCATCCGACGCCAGAGTGAAGGCGTGCGGCCGCACCTCCTCGGCGAGGGCGTCGTAGACCGATCCGTCGATGAATCCCGGATGCCGGAACAGGGGCGAGGCGAGACCCCGCATGAACCCCAGCCGGCCGAGCCCGCGCACGACGGCGCGGCCGGCGCGCTCGTGCCAGTCCAGCATCTGCATCGCCTGCCGCATGCCCACGTAGGCAGGGAGGGTGGCGAGGGCCGCCGACGGATGCCGCACGGCATCGAACACGCCGAACGTCGTGGGCGACACCAGGGTGAGGCCCACGGTCGCCCGCGGCTCGATGGCCGCGAGGTGGAGGGCGAGGGTGGCTCCGAACGAGTGCCCGACCACCCGCCAGCGTTCGTAACCGAGCCCGCGCAACGCCGCGGCGACCGCCCGCGTCACATGATCGACCGTGAAGTGGGCGGCATCCGCGGGGAACGGGCTGGCGCCCCACCCCGGAATGTCGGGGATCACGAGGTTGTCGAGGGTGGAGTCGCCGCGGAGCTCGACTGCCTGAAGCAGCGGCGAGAAGGTCGTCCACGATCCTGCCGCGCCGTGCAGCATGAGCGTGGCCGTCTCGTCGGTGCGATCGCGTCGCCCGGTCTGCACGCTCAGTTCCCCGATGGCGGTGTGCACGGTGTGCGTCTCGAGGTCGAGTTCGGCGGCGCGCGTGAGGAGGCCGAACGGGGCGTAGGCCGTCGAGGTCTGCTCTGCGATCATGGGAGGAGTTCGGAGCTGCACGCGGAACGGATGCCGCCCTACTCGCTCATCGACGTCGTTTTGCGCGACACGCCGTCGTTAGCGTAGACTCTCCCTTTGGCTAGGCGTGATCTCAGCGCCTGGATTCGCATGCCGCCTCCCCGACTCGCAAGAACCCGGGGTGAACGCATGCCGACAAGAGATCTTGGGAGGGGCATCCGCCCCTCGGTATTGGAGGAATCACAATGGCAGCAGTGTGCCAGGTGACAGGAGCCGTTCCCGGTTTCGGTCACAACATCTCGCACTCGCACCGACGCACCAAGCGTCGTTTCGACCCGAACGTGCAGCGCAAGACGTACTACGTCCCGTCGCTTCGCCGTAGCGTCACCCTGAACGTCAGCGCCAAGGGAATCAAGGTCATCGATGCCCGTGGCATCGAGTCCGTCGTCAAGGACATTCTCGCTCGTGGGGTGAAGATCTAATGGCTAAGCAGCAGGACATCCGTCCCATCATCAAGCTCCGTTCGACGGCAGGCACCGGTTACACCTACGTGACCCGCAAGAACCGTCGCAACAACCCCGATCGACTCGTGCTGAAGAAGTACGACCCCGTAGTGCGCAAGCACGTCGACTTCCGCGAGGAGCGCTAAACATATGGCTAAGAAGAGCAAGATCGCCCGCAACGAGCAGCGCAAGGTCATCGTCGCGCGCTACGCCACGAAGCGCGCCGAGCTGAAGAAGGCTCTCGTCGACCCCAACGGAACCGACGAGTCCCGCGAGGAGGCCCGCAAGGGTCTGCAGAAGCTTCCCCGCAACGCTTCGCCCATCCGCGTTCGCAGCCGCGACGCCATCGACGGCCGCCCCCGCGGTGTCCTCACGAAGTTCGGCGTCTCGCGCGTCCGCTTCCGTGACATGGCACACCGTGGCGAGCTGCCCGGCATCACCAAGTCGAGCTGGTAACACCCATCTCGGCCTGATGGCCTGAAACATCCTGGACGGGATGTCGACTTCGTGTCGGCATCCCGTTCAGTGCGTCAACCGCGGAACGGATGCCGGGAGCCGCCTGAGCGCCGAAATGTACCCCGATGTACCGCATCCGGGGGCGACTGACGTGACGAATGTGGCGAATGCGACCGATTCCGCGTGTCGCGAACGCCCATAAGGGCCTGAAATCCGCGGAATCTCGCGGATCTCTGTTACATTCGAGGCGGTCATCCGACCAAAAGGGGCAGGCGGAAACGCCCACCCCGCCATCTCGAAAAGCTGTACGGCTCGACATCGAGCCGGCACGCAGATGTACGTCCGAGGAGGACACTCAATGGCTGACAAGTCGCTTAACAAGACCGAGCTCGTCGCAAAGATCGCTGCGTCCACGGGTCAGAGCCAGGCCACGGTCGACGGCGTTCTCGGCGGTTTCTTCGACGCTCTCGCCGAGTCCGTCGGCAACGACGTCAAGGTCTCGATCCCGGGATGGCTCGCTGTCGAGCGCACCCACCGCGCTGCGCGCACCGGCCGCAACCCGCAGACCGGCGCCACCATCGAGATCGCTGCCGGCTACTCGGTCAAGGTCTCCGCTGGTTCGAAGCTCAAGGCTGCTGCCAAGTAGTCTCCACTTCACCGCCTCGAGGGCTCGGCTCCGGCCGACTGTCAGCCAGATGAGCTGATCAGCAGCCCTCGATGAATCGGGGTGTCTTCTGTCGAAGTTCGACGGGAGACGCCCCGATTCTGCGTTTCCCCCGAAGCGCTCGAGCACGCCGGGCTGATCCACCGCCCTTGAGGAATTCTCAGCCTGGTGGAACCATGGCTTCACGGTGTCTTCTCCGGACGCGCCGTGACGAGGGGGCTCGGCATGCGACAGGCGCTACGTGTCTCTGCCGCCACGCTCGGCATCGCCGCTCTCGGAGCCGCCCTCGTACTGCTGCCGACTGCGGGCGCCCTCGGTGCATCGCCACCGGACACCATCGACACCGGCGACCCGCCCCCGCCGGCTGACCCGTCCACGCCCGGAGGAGTCGACGCGCCTTCGCCTGATCCAGACGAGACCGTCGTCGAGATGCCGCCTCCGGTGTCGCCCGAGATCGTCAGCAACGCGAACACCGTGCGCATGGCGTGGGTGGGCACGCCAGACGAGCGCCCCGCCGATGCCGCGCTCCTCACTCTGCAGGCGGCCATCAATGCCGCCACGACCGATGACACCGTGTCCTTCGATTCGAACGACTACGCCTTCACGGGGGCGTTGTCGGTCACGAAGGCCGTGACGCTCGACACCGCGACGGATTCCCTGCTCTACAGCAGGTTCACCGTCAGCGACGGCGGCTTGACTCTCGCAGACGATGTCGCCATCGGCGCAGCCAACACCGGGGCGGTGATCACCGTGACCACGGGCGGTGCCGTGCTCTCGAACATCACGGTGCGCAACCCCACCCCGGTGCTGCGCCCGACGGGCATCCAGCTGGGCGCCGGCATCACCGATGTCGTGATCGAGGGACTCGACATGGACGGCAACGGGGAGGCGTCCTCATACGGGGTGAACCTCACCACCGGGTCGGCCACCATCACCGACCCGTCGATCGTCGGAGTCGCCGTGGGCGTCACGGCGACGGCAGCGTCGACTGCCGGGGGCGTCTCGATCAGCGGCGGCTCCATCGCGGCCGCCACCACGGGCGTCTCGCTCGGCACGGCGACGACGCCGACGGTGACCGGGCTCGCCGTGACGGGTCCGGGCAGCGCAGGCACGGGGATCGACCTGGCGAAGTCCAGCGGTGCCGTCGTCACCGGCGCGACTGTGAGCGGCTACGCGCGCGGGATCGGCGCCGCCACCACGAACGTCGGCCTCGGGCCAACCATCACCGACGCCGTCGTGACCGGAACCTTCCGCGAGGGCATCTCCCTGGGGGCGACGTCGGATGCCCGGGTCGTGCGGCCGAAGCTCACCGGCACCGACGCTCTGCAGTCGACGGGCATCCTCACCCTCATGGCTACGGGCGTGGTGATCGAGCAGCCGACGATCTCTGGGGTGCAGTACGGCATCTCCACGAGTTCGGCGAACACCGGCAGCGGACCCGAGATCAGCGCACCGACGATCACGGCATTCGGCGGCATCACCCTGGGCTCGACGCAGGGAGCGATCATCTCGGATGCCGTGCTCGACAGCGGCACCTGGGCGGGCGGCACCGGCATCAACACCGTCAACGCGGGCAGGGTCACGATCACCGATGAGACCGCCACCGGCTTCCTCTACGCCATCGGATCCCAGTCCAACTTCGACCCCGACTCGGATCGGGTCGACATCTCGATCTCGGACCTCACGGTGACCGGGGCGGCGAACGCGTCCAACGCCGTCTACCTGCTCGGGGTCGAGAACGCCTCCATCGAGAACGTCACGGCGGACATCACCGGCGCAGCCCTCGTCATCCACCAGTCCGTCGGGGTGAATGCCCGCAACATCACCGTGACGGGTCACGAAGGGCCGACGTCGGTGACGGGCGCCGCGATCCTACGCGCGTACGGGTCGCAGGACGTCAACGTCGACACGGCGTCCATCGATGCCGGTTCGTACGGATTCTTCTACTCGGCCACCGACGGCTCGACCATCACCAACGCGACCGTGGCGAACCTCCTCGAGTACGGCGTCTACGGGCGAAGCGTCGCCAACCTCGACCTCAGCGGGGTGACATTCACCGGAAACTCGGCTGTGGGGCTCCTCGTCGTGACGACGCCGGCAAACGGGATCAGCCACGACGTCGACATTCACGACAACACCATGAGCGGCAATGACAGCGGCATCCAGGTGCTGCAGGGCACGACCGACGTCGAGATCCACGGCAACACCGTGAGCGGGCAGCCCGACGTCGTCACCGCCGGCGGGGCCCACAACCTCGTGATCGCGGAGAACACGATCGACCAGGTCGGTTCGCCCTCGGATGCCGCCATCGCCGTCGCGCCCCTCTGGGAGGACGGCGCCGTACCCGGCTCCTACTCGTCGTCGGGCATTGAGATCACGGGGAACACATTCCGCGGTGGTGGCACCTGGCTCCGTGTCGGGACGGTCGACGGCACCTCCGACGAGGCTGCTCGGCGCACCCTGTCAGACCCCATCCGTTTCACGGGCAACAGCGTCCCCGCGGACTCGACAGCGATCGTCACCCTGCCGAACGCAGTCGTGGGCGCCGACACCGCGACGCCGGCGGAGATCGCTCCGCTCGTGGCCGTGGCCGATGGTCCTGTCGCCGTCGATGCGCGGGACTACGACGACCCGAACGACTGGGGGGCGGCCTGCAGGGCCACAGGATTCCTCGACGGCGCCCTGTACTACGACGGCGGAGGGGCCCAGGTGCAGGAGCTCACCGAGGCTCCGGTCCTGTACCCGATGACCTGCATCGACCTGTCCCTGACCGAGGGCATCGAGGTGGACTCCGACCAACAGTTCGGCATCGGCGACACGGTCACCTGGTCGCTGACCCCGCACAACGACGGCCCGCGGGCGGCGCCGGCCGGCTGGACCGTCAGTCAACTGCTGCCGGACGGCGTCGAGCTCGTCTCGATCGCCGGTGACGGGTACATGCTCGACGGCGCGACAGCCACGGCGGCTGCCGAACTCCCGTCCGGCGAAGACGGCCCAAGCCTGACGGTCGTGGTTCGGATCATCACGGCTCCTCCGGGCGAGTCGACCATGCACAATGTCGCGTACACCGGCCCGGCAGCCGTTGTGGTCGACCTCGACGGCGACGGGTTCGCCGACCCGATCGTGGAGCAGACGAGCCCGCTCGTCGTGCCGACAATCGACACCGACACCGACGCGTCCGAAACCGACAACGATGCTCAGGGCAGCTGGGTCGTCGTCGTGGATGAGCCCACTCCTGAGCCGCCTGCCCCGGGACCGCCGCTTCCCGAGCCGCCGGGGACTGGGGGAGTGTCGGACTCGGGCGCCGATCCCGCGGCCGCCGGTGGCCTGTCGAGCACCGGCTCCGACCCTGTGCCGCTACTGCTGGCAGCAGCGATGATGCTTCTGGCGGGCATCGGCGCCGTCGTCGTCGGCCGCAGGCGACTCAGCTGATCGCCAGCGACACCATTCGCTGAGGGCTCGGGGTGACGACGGGCGACCGAAGCTCTCGGCGACCGAACGTAGACTTGTCTGGTGAAGCGATCCGCCCGAGTGCTCGGCCCCGCCGTGCTCGTGGCGGCGGCAGTGCTCACCCTCATCGCGGCTCTCGCCTATGGCGGGGGAGCGGCGCCTCAGGCCCTCGAGGATCCGGGGGCGCTCGTGCGCTGGGGTCTGCCCACGGCCAAGCTCCTCGTGAACCTCGGTGCCGCCGGCATGATCGGCGCTCTCGTGCTGGTGTGCTGGGCGCTCAGCCCCGATGAGGACGAGTTCGACGGAGCGCTCGACGTGGCAGCGGCATCCGCCGGCGTCTTCACCGTCGCAGCCGGTGCCACCGGCTTCCTGACCTTCCTCTCGGTCACCAACACCCCGGTGACCTTCGACGATCGCTTCGGCGCCACCCTCAGCCAGTTCCTCACGGCCATCCCCCTCGGCCAGGCCTGGCTCGCGACCACGCTCATCGGCGCCCTCGTCACTGTGCTGTGCTTCGCCGTGCGCAACCACACGGCGCTGGTCTTCGTGACGGTGGTGGCTGTCGCCGCACTGGTGCCGATGGCGCAGCAGGGCCACGCCGCCGGAACCGCCGGCCACAACGCCGCCATCATCGCACTCGGCCTGCACCTGGTGTTCGCGGCCGTCTGGCTCGGGGGGCTGCTCACGATCGTGCTGCTGCGCTCCAAGCTCCAGCCCGGCCGTCTCGTCGTCGTGCTCGGTCGGTACTCGACCGTCGCACTCATCTGTTTCATCGTGGTGGCGGCATCCGGATATGTGAGTGCCGCCCTGCGCATCGGCACCTTCGACAACCTGTTGACGCCCTACGGGGTGCTGGTGTTCGGCAAGATCGCCGCCCTGCTGGCTCTCGGATGCTTCGGGGCCGTGCAGCGCCGCTACGCGATCGGACGCATCGCCCGCTCGGCCGACCAAGGCCTCGGCAGCGCCCGCGGCTGGTTCTGGGGCATCGTCGTCGTCGAGCTGGCCTTCATGGGCATCGCCGCCGGCCTCGCCGCAGCACTCGCGCGCACGGCCACGCCGATCGCCGAGACCCCTCCGGGCGCGGGAACGCCGGCCGAACTGCTCACGGGAGAGCCCCTGCCGCCGGTGCTCACCGGAGCCCGCTACCTCACCGAGTGGAACTGGGACCTGCTCTGGGTCCTGGCCTGCGCCTTCGGTGCGTTCTTCTACCTCGCCGGCGTCTGGCGCCTGCACCGCCGCGGCGACAAGTGGCCGATCTTCCGCACCATCTCGTGGCTCGCCGGCCTCGCCGTGTTGTTCTACGTGACCAACGGAGCCGTGAACCTCTACGGGCAGTACCTCTTCTCGGCGCACATGCTCGCGCACATGGTGCTCACCATGGG
Source organism: Orlajensenia leifsoniae (assembly GCF_004570845.1). Lineage (GTDB taxonomy): Bacteria > Actinomycetota > Actinomycetes > Actinomycetales > Microbacteriaceae > Orlajensenia > Orlajensenia leifsoniae. Next base: position 439,985 of record NZ_SPQZ01000003.1, read on the forward strand.
CGTGCCGGTGCTCCTGGTTCCCGGCGCCCCGGTGACCCTGGCGCTGCGCAGCATCCGTCCTCGCAAGGACGGCAGCCGAGGCGGCCGCGAGTGGATCATGCTCGCCGTGCACTCGCGTTTCGCGGGAGTCATCGCCAACCCGATCGTCGCGGCCGTGCTGTTCGCCTCGAGCCTCTGGATCTTCTACTACACGACGCTGTTCAGCTGGGCGACCACCGATCATCTCGGCCACGAGTGGATGACGGTGCACTTCCTGCTCACCGGCTACCTGTTCGTCCAGTCCATCATCGGCATCGACCCGGTGCCCTACAGGCTGCCGTACCCGTTCCGCCTGCTTCTGCTGCTGCTCACCATGGCGTTCCACGCGTTCTTCGGCCTGGCCATCATGACCGGAACGGGCCTGCTGCTCGCCGACTGGTACGGCGCGATGGGCTGGGGAACGGATGCGCTGGCCGACCAGCAACTCGGCGGCGGCATCGCGTGGAGTGTCGGCGAGATCCCGACGGTGGCGCTGGCCATCGCCGTGGCCATCCAATGGAGCCGAGCCGACGAGCGCGAGACCAAGCGCCGCGATCGCAACGCCGACCGTACGAACGAAGCCGAACTCGAGGCCTACAACGCCCGCCTCGAGGCGATGGCCCAGCGCGACACGTCGGTTCACTGAGGCTGGCGCCGCCGCCTCCCGCTCGCAGAGGGCCGAGCGGAGCGACCGCCCGACGCGCGTCGTGACCTGGCGGAACGTTGGCGCATCGGGCGCGGACTCCGTCCGGCCCTCAGCGAGCGGGAAAGGGGCGAACGGGGAGACGAACGGCTCAGTGCAGCTGGATGTTCAGGTTGCCGTCCGGCCCGATCACGACCGTCGCGCCCATCGAGTAGGCCTCGTCGCGCTCGACCGTCGACTCCTCGCCGTCGTAGAGCGACTGCACCCCGACCGAGATGTGAGCCACGCCCGGAGTCGACGGCATCTGGAAGGCCGTGTCATCCGCAACCAGGGTCACCTCGGGGTAGCTCACGATGCTCCACACGGGGTCGCTGATGACACGATCGTCGATGACGGTGCCGAAGGGGCAACCCGTGGGCTGCAGCACCTTCTGGGTGGCGCACTGGTCGAGGAACCCGTTGATCTCGGTCTGCACCTCGTCGACGAACGCCTTCGTCGGCTGCACGTCGATGGAGACGTCCTGGGTCCCGACCTTCGTGACGGGAACGGCCTGCGGCGCAGCCTCGAGCTGCAGCGATGACCGGCTGAATTCGTAGAGCGCCGGGGCGAGCACGAGGTAGTCGGCCGAGTTGTTGAAGCTCGCCGGGGCGTCGGGTGCGGCGTGGGCGCGAGCGTCGAGGGTGAGACCGTTGACGGTGAAGGTGTCGTCGTGCAGCACTGTGACCGAGAGCGCGGCGATGGGGCTCGTGGCGAAGCGCCAGGAGTGGAAGACCCCGCCCCAGCTTCCGGCGCGCTCGACGTCGAAGGTCATGGTCTCGCTCGTGCCGCCGAGCTTCACGCGATAGGTCACCGTGTGGTGGCCCTCGTCGTCGTTGGTGTCGCTCACCAACTCGACCGAGCTCGGTCCGCGGAGGACCGAGCTGCGCAACAGGGTGTCGACGGACTTGGGCGGGAGGCCGGCCGAGGGGAGGTCTTCGGGGGCGATGCGCACCCCGGGCATGGCCAGCGCGGCGGTGGCGTCGCCGTTCTCGATGGCCGAGAGGTACTGCTCCACGAAGCCGGCTGCGCTGTAGATGCTGCGGTTGAGGGATCCGATCGTGGCGAGGAGGGCGGCGACGAGCAGCAGGGCGATGGTGAGCCAGAGCAGCACCGCGGCTGCCGGGTTCGTGACCCGGCTCTGAGTCGGCGCGGGTGCGGGGGTGGGCAGCACCGCGGTTCCCGCGACGTAGGCGCCGAGTCGAGGACCGGGGTCGCCGGCGGCGTGAGCGCCGTGGTGCCCGATGCCGAGCTCTCGATCCGAGACGATGGGCACGGGAATGGTGATCCCGAACGGGCTCGTCGCCGGAACCGACGTCGGCTCGATGTCGGGATCGTCGGCGGGATGAACGAGAGCCGGCTCCTGCTCGGGACCCTGCACCAGGGCCGGTGGCGACTCGGGGTCGGAGGCGGGGGTGGGCTCCGGGGCTATCTCGGGTTCAGGAGGGGGCGCGGATGCTGGCACGCCGTCGCGCTCCTCGTCCCTCCCCGGTTCCACGTGGTCATTCTATGGTGGGCCCCCGCACCGGACCCCGACCCGACCCGGACAGTACAGTGGGATGACCGTCTCCGTCGTGAAAGGCCGCTGTGTCAGTCCCCCCTCTGTCGGCCGAGCAGGCCGCGGTCTTCCAGGCCATCGAGGCCACCCGCGACCACGTCTTCGTCACCGGTCGCGCGGGCACGGGCAAGTCGACTCTGCTCAATCACCTGAACTGGCACACCGAGAAGCAGATCGTCATCGCCGCCCCCACCGGCGTGGCTGCTCTCAACGTCGGCGGCCAGACGATCCACTCCTTGTTCAGACTGCCGATCGGGCTCATCGCCGACCATGACATCGACCAGAACGACGCGACCCGCAAACTGCTGAACACCATCGACACCCTCGTGATCGACGAGGTGAGCATGGTGAGCGCCGACCTGATCGACGCCATGGACCGCAGCCTCCGTCAGGCCCGCAAGAAGCCGTTCACCGCGTTCGGAGGGGTGCAGGTCGTGCTGTTCGGCGACCCGTACCAGTTGGCTCCGGTGCCGGGGGATGCCGACGAGCGCGCCTACTTCACCGACCACTACCGCTCCATGTGGTTCTTCGACGCGAAGGTGTGGCAGGAGGCCGACCTGCGCATCTTCGAGCTCGGGCAGATCCACCGTCAGAACGACGCCGAGTTCAGGCACATGCTGAACGCCGTGCGGCACGGCCAGGTCACCGCCGAGGTCGGTGGGCGCCTCAACTACATGGGAGCACGCAGGCCGCTGCCCGAGGAGGGGGCCATCACCCTCGCGACGCGCAACGATGCCGTCAACCGCATCAACGCGTCAGCCCTGGCTCGTCTGACGGGGAAGTCGCAGGCGAACGAGGCCGACATCTCGGGGGACTTCGCCGGACGCGCGTACCCGGCAGACCTCAAACTCGAGCTCAAGGTGGGCGCCCAGGTCATGTTCCTGCGCAACGACTCGGCGATCGACGGCGGGCCGCGCTGGGTGAACGGCACGATCGGGGTGGTGACGGGCATCACCGACACCGTGCAGGTCGAGGTCGACGGCGAGGTGCACCACGTGGAGCCGGCGACGTGGGAGAAGTTCAAGTACACCTACAACGCCGCCACGAAGAAGCTGTCGAAGGACATCGTCGCCGAGTTCACGCAGTTCCCGTTGCGTTTGGCGTGGGCCGTCACCATCCACAAGTCGCAGGGCGCGAGCTATGACACCGCCATCGTCGATCTCGGTCCGCGGGCGTTCAGCCCCGGCCAGACCTACGTGGCCCTCAGTCGGCTGACGCGCCTCGAGGGGCTCTACCTCACGCGTCCGCTGCGGCCCAGCGACATCATCGTCGACGACGACGTGCGGCGCTTCATGGACTCGGCGGCGCAGATCCCGGCGATCGAGGCCGACGCCGCTCTCTGAGCACCGGCGTCGAGTCCGCGCCTGCTTTCAGTGCTCGTGCCCCGGCACGACGAGCTCGACGCCGTGCTCACCGTGCGGGTGGGCGTACTGCCCGGCCTCGGTGGCCGCGAGGGCAGGGGTCGCGATGGCCGACACGAGAGCGGCACTCGCCGCGAATGCGCCGACGAAGCGCCAACCGCTGCCGCCCGCGCCAGGTGCAGCAGGCGAGGTCTGTGCAGTGGACGACGCAGAACCGGCTGATGCGGTTACGGCGGAGGCGGCATCCGCCCGCCGCAGCGATCGTGCGCAGATGATCGCGACCGACAGGGTGAACACCGTCGCAGCCCCCAGAGGAAGAAGGGGGACGGATGCCGCGGGCTCGGCGGCTCCGACGGCCGTGAGCGAGAACGCCACGGCCACCCAGAGCGCCGACGATGCCGACGACACGACGAGTGCGAGTCGCACCAGAACGGGCTGCCCGGCGCGCAGCACGGCGACGCCCCAGACGACCTCGGCGATGCCGATCACGGCGAGCAGCACCGCGAGGACCGCGGGGGCGCTCGCCGCGACGGCGAGGTGGATGAGACCCGCGCCCAGGGCCGCGAGCGGTGGCCAGGCCCGCCCCACCGACGACGCCGACGGGAACGGCGACGTCGTCAGTGGGACGGCGGCCTGGGTCGTCGCGGCCGACTCGGTCGGTGCGGCCGGGGGGACCTGGCCGATCGAGGGGCGCGGGCGGCTCATCCGAGCGCTCATGGCAGTTACGCCACAGCCGCGTTCGAGCGAACGCCGCGCTCGGCTCCCAGACCGACGCCGAGCAGCAGGATCGCGCTGGCGAGGTGCAGGAAGTGGTCAGGCGTGTTCAGCGCCAGGATGTTGGCCGACGTGCCGGCCAGGAAGAAGCCGACGATGCCGAGCAGCAGGTAGGCGGCACCGATGACGGTGTTGACGCCCTTCGCGGCCTTCACGCTCGACAGGCCGCCGATCAGCAGCACGGCGCCGATGAGCAGGTGGGCGATGTTGTGGAACGGGTTCACCTCGAAGATGCCGAGAAGGAGGCCGCCGCGGGTCGCCACGAAGTCGACTCCGCTGGTCACGAAGAAGCCGAGCACGCCCACGAGGAGGTAGACGGCGCCGAAGATGACGCCGACGATGCGGTTGGGTGAGGAATTCATGGCTTTCGCCTCCAGATTCTTGTCGGCGCGGCATCCGCCACGCAGATCGTGCGTGACTTCTGTCGCGCTCAGAGGGTTCGCCGCGGACGCTGTCATCGGATTGGGAGACGTTCGTTACGAACGGCGGACGGGGCGCGCTCATGCGCGCGGTTAGGATCTAGTGAGCGGAACGCGAGGGGGATCGACGTGACCGGCAGGACCAGAGTGCGCAGCTTCGCCAGTGCGGCGATCCTTGCTGTCGTCGCACTGGTCGTGACCGCCTGTTCGAGCACTGGAGCGGCCCGCGCAGCACTCCCCGAGCAGGTCGACACGCCGTTCAGCAAGAGTGTCGAGGAATCTCTCAGCGACGCTCTCAAGAAGGCGATCGCGCTCTCCGATTCCACCGGTGGTGTCGCCGGCGTGTGGGCGCCGTGGGGCGGCCAGTGGCTCGCCGCCAGCGGCAAGCTCGGCCTCAAGGACAAGACGCCGGTCACCACCGACACCCACTTCCGCATCGGCGACCTGACGCAGGGCATGACCTGCACCGTGCTGATGCGTCTCGTCGACGAGGGGGTCGTCACCCTCGACGACTTCGTCTCGCACGTCCTCCCGTCCATCCCGGGCACGGCGGGCATCACCCTCGGACAGCTCTGCCAGGGCACGTCGGGGATCGCCGACACGAGGGCGGCCCTCGGCGCGCAGTTCTCGAAGAACCCCGAACGCCCGTGGCCGCCCATCGAGATCGTCTCCAACGCTCTCGCCCTGCCGCGCACGGGCGCCCCCGGCGAGAAGTGGGCGCCATCCGACGGCGGCTACATGCTGCTCGGTCTCGCCCTCGAGGCGGCCACCGGCCGCAGCTGGAGCGACCTCGAGCAGGAGTACCTGCTCGACCCCCTCGGCCTCGACGAGACGACCATTCCGGGCGACTCGACCGTCGAGGTTCCCGGTGAGCATCCCACGGGTTACGTCACTCCCATCGTCAACGGCGCGCCCAAGTGCGACGCCATCCGCGCCGTCGCGCCGCTCTCGCCGTCGATGGCCGGCACCTCGGGCGGCGCCGTCTCGACAGTGCCCGAACTCAAGGTCCTCGTGCAGTCGCTGGCGGCGGGCACGACTCTCACCGAGAAGACCCACAAGCTCCAATGGCAGACCGTTCCGCTCGGAGGCGACGCGCCCCAGTGGGAGCAGCAGGGCTATGGCGGCACGCAGATCGGACCGTTGCGCGGTGGATCGGGCAACCTCGGCGGTTATATCAGCGCCGCGTACTCCGATCCGGCCAGCGGCCTCACCGTCGTCGTCATGCTCAACAACGCCACGGCAGGCAAGACGTTCGCCCAGAACTTCGCCCTGCAGTTGGCTTCTCTCGGTGCCAGAACCGACCCAGCGGCCGAGTCGAGCCTCGACAAGCCGGTGATCGAGCTCCCGTGGTCGGCCGAGCAGATGGCCGACAAGTTGAAGGCCGCCGCGGTCTGCCCGCCGAAGGGCGACTGACCGGATCCACTCGAAGCGGCCCGACTGTCTGCAGATGCTGCGAGCATGGGCGGGTGACCGAATCGACGAAGGATGCCGCCCTCTCCGTTCTCCGCCGACTGGTCGGCAACGACGAGGCGGAGTTCCACGACGGCCAGTTCGAGGCCATCGAGACCCTCGTCGACTCCCGCCGACGCGCCCTCGTGGTGCAGCGCACGGGGTGGGGCAAGTCGGCCGTCTACTTCGTCGCCACCCTGCTACTGCGGCAGCGCGGAGCCGGCCCCACCATCCTGGTCTCCCCGCTGCTCGCGCTCATGCGCGACCAGATCTCGGCGGCCGCCCGCGCCGGTGTGCGCGCCGTCGCCATCAACTCCACGAACGCCCACGAATGGGACGAGGTGCTCGCCCAGCTGGCCGCCGACGAGGTCGACGTGCTCCTGGTCTCGCCCGAGCGGCTGAACAACCCGTCCTTCCGTGAGCAGCAACTGCCTGCCCTCGTGCAGCGCGTCGGACTGCTCGTCGTCGACGAGGCGCACTGCATCAGCGACTGGGGGCACGACTTCCGCCCGGACTACAGGCGCCTGCGAGACCTGATCGCCCGGATGCCGGCATCCGTTCCCGTGCTCGCCACCACGGCCACGGCCAACAGTCGGGTCGTCGCAGACGTGGCCGAACAGCTCGGCGCCGGTGCCGACGGTACGGCCGTCGACGTCGTGACGATCCGCGGTCCGCTCGCCCGGGCATCGCTCCGCCTCGGCGTGCTGCGCCTGCCCGACGCCCAGGCGCGGCTGGCCTGGCTGCTCAGCCACCTGGGCGAGCTTCCGGCATCCGGCATCATCTACACGCTCACCGTCGCCGCCGCCGAAGACACCGCCAGGCTGCTGCGGCAGGCCGGCCACAACGTGCGCGCCTACACCGGCCAGACCGACCCGGGCGAGCGCGAGGAGTCGGAGGGCATGCTCAAGCGCAACGAGGTGAAGGCCCTCATCGCCACGAGTGCCCTCGGCATGGGCTTCGACAAGCCCGACCTCGGGTTCGTACTGCACCTGGGGGCACCCTCATCGCCCGTGGCCTACTACCAGCAGGTCGGCCGCGCCGGCCGCGCCACGGACAACGCCGATGTGCTGCTGCTGCCGGGCCGCGAGGATCCCGACATCTGGCACTACTTCGCCACGGCGTCGATGCCCAACCAGATCCGTGCCGAGCGGGTGATCGCGGAGCTGGCCGCCTCGTCGACGCCGACGTCTACCCCGGCGCTGGAGGCCCTCGTCGACATCCGTCGCACCCCGCTCGAACTGCTGCTCAAGGTGCTCGACGTCGACGGTGCGGTCAAGCGCGTGCAGGGCGGCTGGATCGCCACGGGGCAGCCGTGGACCTATGACGCCGAGCGCTACACCCGCATCGCCGCGGAACGCACGGCCGAACAGCAGCACATGCTCGAGTACGAGACGACCGATGGATGCCGCATGGAGTTCCTGCAGCGCGCCCTCGACGACGAGACCGCGGCTCCCTGCGGCCGCTGCGACAACTGCGCCGGCGTCTGGTATCCGAAGGATCTCGCCGACGGGGCGGCCGCGACGGCCTCATCTGCTCTCGACCGCGTCGGCGTTCCCATCGATCCGCGGGCGCAGTGGCCGACGGGGGCCGACAAGCTCGGCGTGCCCGTGAAGGGACGCATCGCCGTCGACGAACGGATGCTGGAGGGCCGCGCGCTCGCCCGGCTCACCGACCTCGGGTGGGGCGGAACCCTGCGCACCGTCTTCGCGGCTGGTGCCCCGGATGCTGCGGTCTCCCCGGCCCTGCTCGACGCCTGCGTGCGGGTGCTCGCGGAGTGGGGCTGGGAGACGCGACCCGTCGGCGTGGTGGCGATGCCGTCGCGGCGGCATCCGCTGCTCGTCGACTCGCTCGCCCGAGGGCTCGCTGCCGTCGGGCGCCTGCCGTACCTCGGCTCGCTCGGCACGCGCAACGGCGGCCCGACCGGCGAGCCCGGCGGCAACAGCGTCTATCGGCTCGGGGGCCTGTGGGACCGCTTCGACACCTCGACCCTCGACCTGGCGACTGCGGCATCGGGACCGGTGCTGCTGGTCGACGACCTCGTCGACAGCCGCTGGACCCTCACCGTGGCGGCCCGGGAGCTGCGGCGGGCGGGCGTGCCTGCCGTGCTCCCGTTCGCGCTGGCTCTGCGGGGGTGACGCCGGCCTGCTGCGCCGTGCATGGCACGCACCCCCACAACGAGCCGGTTCGCCGTGGCGACGGGCGTTTCCCCAGCTGTCGCTTGATAGCGTCTCGGGGGCGATCCGCCCGCATGACGACTCCCAGCTTGCCGAGGCCCTGTAGATGACTCCCCCGCTCGCGCGGCCCCGCGCGACACGAGCCCGCTTCGCTGCGATCGCCTCGGTGATAGCCGCCTGCGTGATCGCCCTCGTCAGTGTCGGCCTGGGCGGCGGCCCTGGAGTGGGACCCTCGGCCGGCGCCGGAGCGAGCACGACGGATGCAGCCCAGTCGGCGACCGCGAGTCCGTCCGCACCGGCGACGGCGACCCCGGCACCGAGCGCCACGCTCACGCCGACCGCCACGCCGGCGCCCGCTGCCACGCCGACCCCGACCGTCACGCCCACACCGGCGCCGGCCCCTTCCGGCACCGCGCTGGCTGCGCTCGAGACCCTGCCGATCAAGGGGCGTGCCCCCAAGACCGGCTACGACAGGGACGGCGGATTCGGCTCCGCCTGGAAGGACGCCGATCACAACGGCTGCGACACCCGGAACGACGTTCTCGCCCGAGACCTCACCGAGATCGCGAAGTCGGGGCCCTGCAGGGTCATGACGGGCAGGCTGGTCTCGCCGTACACGGGCGCGACCATCGACTTCGTGCGCGGCCAGGACACGAGCGCGCTCGTGCAGATCGACCATCTCGTGGCCCTGTCGAACGCGTGGCAGACCGGGGCCCAGCAGTTGACGCAGGCGCAGCGCGAGGCGTTGGCGAACGATCCGCTCAACCTGATGGCCGTCGATGGCCGCTCGAACATGCAGAAGGGCGACGGCGACGCCGCCACCTGGCTGCCGGCGCAGAAGTCCATCCGCTGCAGCTACGTCGCCCGTCAGGTCTCGGTCAAGTCGATCTACGGTCTGTGGGTCACGCAGGCCGAGCACGACGCGATCGAGCGCATCCTCGACACCTGCCCGGGGCAGCAGGCGTATCCGGCGATTCTTCCTGGTCGCTGAGGCCCGGGCGCAGCCCGCGGTCGCGGTGTGCCGGCCGGACGCGCTTCGGCTACGGGCCGTCGCTGCGCTCGGCCCTCAGCGAGCGTGATGAACCTCGAGCGGGAATCGCCGCAGGCCCCGTCAGGCCGGCCAACTCGTACTGGCGCACCCGCAGTTGCCGGGTGGCCGAGCAGGTCGAGAGCAGGGGATCGGATGCCGACTCCGCGAGCTCGACGGTGACGGGACCCGCATCCGTTCCCAAAGACACGGTCCAGCCCGAGCCTCCTTCGGGCGTCGTCGTCTCGCGCTCGCTCAGTGGCGGGTAGGCCTCGATGCCCTCGTCACCCAGAGCAAGTCGCGCGTAGTGCTGTGCGGCCTGCACGGGATGCGACAGGGAACTGCGGCCGCGGTAGTGCTCCTCGACGACGCGGCCGTCGAGGTAGGCCTCGGCGATGCGCACCGCGTCCCCGTCGTCTGCGTTGCCGTAGTAAAGCCCGTGGGGCAGCATCACGAGGGTTCCGGCGAAGCGGTCGCCGCCCAGGTGAGAGCACTCCCAGGTCTCCTCCGGGAAGGCTGCAGCGAGTGTCGTCACGACCTGGCGACCGCGCACCGCACAGCACTGGTCGTGGCGCGCGTGGGCGCAGACGGCGAAGATCGGGCGATCGGATGCCTCACCCGTCGAGCCGTCGAGCGGAACGTCGAGCAGCTCCTCCGGGTTGTCGACCGAACCCCAGCGCACGGACTCATGTCCCGGCCTGGAGTCGACGCTCGCCCACGACCACGAGGTCTGCTCGCGCCGGCGGCCGGTGCGGCGGATGGCGAGAGGGCGCATGCCCGCACCCTCGATGCGTTGGATGAGTGCCCGGCCGAGCGTCGTGTCGAAGGGCGGATCCAGGAACGCCCGCGATCCCCACGGGCCCGAGATCTCGATGAGGAACCACTGCATGCCTCGCGAGCCCGTGCCGGTGAGGGGATCGCCGCGTTGCCTGGAGCGGTCACTGCACGGCTGCCAGCCGCCGTCGCCGAACGGGCCGTCCACGCTCACGAGGCCGGCCGGGTAGTCACTCGAGCGCCACGAGGAAGCCCTCGCGCAGCAGACGGCGCACCACGACGACGGCATCGGACTCGTCGAGTCCCGGCACCTCGGCGACGACGGTCTCGGCGCCGGTGATCAGGTGACGAAGGGCCTCGGTCGCCTCGCCCGGCAGCGTCAGTGTCGCGAGCCGGGAGACCAGACGTACCTTGTCGCCCGACTGCTCCACGCGTGCGCCGAGCGATCCACGCCAGCGCACCCGGGTCGCTCCGTCGAGGCGGGCGATGGCGTCGACGGTGGCGAGCGGGGCGATCGGCTCGGGACGGGTGGCGTCGGTGAGTCGTGCCGAGAGCCTGCGGGCGACGCGGTCGGTGGACGCGGCGGCGTCGTCGGCGCTCGCCGAGGTCAGCACGGCGATGAGCTGCTCCGCCGTCTGCTCGACGATGGCTCGCACGGCTGCGGCATCCGTCAGGTCGATGCCCAGAGGCAGCGACGAGCGCAGCGCCGGGGAGTCCCCGGCGACGGCGACGAGGGTCTGCACCACATCGGCGCGCGTGTACGCGGCCATGCCGATCGTCAGGTGCACCGAGGTGTCGCCGAGGGCCTCCGCCGAGTGGATCCAGCCGCGCGGCAGGTACAGGGCGTCGCCGGGGCGCAGGACGGCGTCGATGACGGGGGCGTGGGTCGCCGCCTCTGCGACGGCGGCACTGTGATCGCTCCACGGCTGGTCGCGCAGGGGATCGACGTGCACGGGCGCGTGGATGCGCCAGTGCTTCTCACCGCTGATCTGCAGCACGAACACGTCGTGCACGTCGTAGTGCGGATCGAAGCCGCGCGACGACCCCGGCGTCACGTAGGCGTTCACCTGAGCGGGATGACCGATGTCGTCGATGAGGCGTCGGGTGAAGTCGATCAGCGGCGGCCAGAGCCTGTGCAGGCCCTGAAGCACGATCGTCGCGCCGCCGGCGAACTCGGCCAGCACCTTGTCGGAGCTGACCTGGTCTCCGACCTCCGCACCGAAACCGCCGGGAGCGGTGTACGAGGCGGGCTTCAGCACCGAGCCCTCGTGCGCCATGCGGATGAAGGGGGTGCGGAGGCCGCGCTCGGTCACCAGCTCGTCGACGGCTTCAGTCGAGAACAGGTCGTCGAAGGCTCCGGCCAGGGTCGCAGCCTCGGACAGCAGTGGTCGCCTGCCCCAGTACTCCCGGGCGAACTCGTCGGCCGGAATGCGGATGCAGCGCGAAAGCGCGGGCCGGTCGCCCGGCCCGCGTTCCGTGTCGTTCATCTCAGGCAGAGCCGTCGGCGCCGCCGTCGTGGCCGTCGGGGTTGGCTCCTCCGTCGGCGGTTCCCTCGCCAGCGGAGCCGTCAGCTCCACCGTCGTGGCCGCCCGGGTTCGCGCCGCCGTCGGCAGGTCCCTCGCCGCCCGAGGCCGAGCCGTCGGCTCCGCCGTCGTGGCCGCCCGGGTTCGCGCCGCCGTCTGCGACTCCTTCGCCGCCACCGGCGGCCTCGTTCGTGATGTCTTCGTCGTTGATCGCCATAGTCATCCTTCCCACGCATGCGGCGTGGTCGCCGCGCTCTTCACAGTACGCCCGCCCCACGCAGGATTCACCCCCTTGCGTCACGGTGCGAAAACGAGTGAGGTCAGTTCGACGCCTCCATCGACGAGGTGCCGTCGGGATGCCACGTGAACGCGAAGTCGCTCACGTTCGGTTGCCCGGGGAGGTCGCGATAGGGCGTCATGCTCTGCCAGCGCAACTGCAGCCCGCTGGCGTCGAGGTCGGCCTCCGGGGTGCAGGTGGCCGCGAAGTCCTGGGTCTGGATGACGACGATCAGGCAGATGTCGTCGTCGACGTCGCGGGCGAGGTACAGGGTGTCCAAGCCGGCCTCGAGCAGCTGGCGGAACGAGGAGGCGACGAACCTGTCACCGAGCGGGATGTCGGGGATGTCGACGGGCGCCTGTGCTCTGGCGAAGGCCATCGCAGCCGCCGACGGCTCCGGAGTGGGCGTTGCGCCGAGGGCTCCCGAGACGATGTCGGTGATCGTGCCGGACGATGTGACTCCGATGGCCACGCCGATGACGAGGGCTGCGGCCGCGCCGACGCCGGCCATCAGGATCCCCCGGCGACGGCCGTCGCGCGCGGGATCAACGGCGACGACGGTGCCGGATGCGGCGGGTTCGGGCGCAGGCGCAGGAGCGGCATTCGTCGCCACCGCGTCGTCGGCGGCGGCCTGCTCGGCCTCGAGGGCGCGCAGCTCGTCGAGCGCGGAGTCGCGAGCGGCATCCGTCACGGCATCAGCCGAGTACAGCGTTCGCTGCAGGCGACGGATGTGCTCCTCGCGGTCAGCCGACTCCATCGCTCACCCGCTGTAGGCGGCGGCGCAGGTCTGCGTCGTGGCGGTGATGCCCTTGAGGCCTTCGATGACGGTCGGCGCTGCCGCGGCGGGCGCCGCCTCCGGGACGCCGGCGGCGATGACCTCCGGGTCCTCGGTGGCCTCAGGTGCCGGCGTCTCGGTGACCGCCGGATCGGGCTCTGGAGCTGTCGGCGTGGGCGTCGCGTTCGGATCGAGCACCGTGCCGTTTCCGAGGGAGTTCTCATCGAGGGTGAACGGCTGATCCGCCGAGATGGCCGCGAAGAGCTCATCTGCCAGCTCCGTGTACGGCACCACCTTGCCCGGGAAGTCGGGGTCGCTCGTGCCTCCCGGATACTGCACGAACACGAGCCGGTCGAGGTCGACGTCTTTCAGGGCATACGCCATCGCCACGATGGAGTCGAGGCTGGAGAGGTTGCTCGACAGCTTGACGTTCGCGGTCGCGGCCCGCGCGAGGCTGTACAGGGTGCCCAGGTTCCCGAGCGTGTCGGCGCTCTTCATGGTGCGCATGAGCGAGGACATGTAGGTCTGCTGGGATGAGATGCGGCTCAGGTCGCTGCCGTCACCGACGCCATGGCGGCTGCGCAGGAAGCCGAGAGCGGTCGCTCCGGAGATGACGGACGTGCCGGCCGGAAGGACGAGGGCGGCATCAGGATCGTCGATGGCCTCCTCGACGCAGACGGGCACGCCGCCGATCGCATCCGTCATCGCGATGACACCGTTGAAGGAGACCGTTCCGGCGTAGGAGATGGGCTGGCCCGTCAGCTCGGACACCGTCGCCACCACGCAGCCGAGGCCGCCCCGCGACCAGGCCTCGTTGAGCGGCCGGGCCGACATGGCGTAGAACTCCTCGCCGGTGTCGGGATCGACGCAGTCCGGATGCGGCACGATGAGGTCGCGCGGCAGGCTCACGACGACGCCGGAGGTGTGGTCGGCCGAGACGTGGAGCAGGATGTTCACGTCGTTGAGGGTCGCGTCGCGCACGCCGTAGGCGTCGCCCTGGGCGGCGTCGTTGTCGGTTCCGACCAGCAGGAAGTTGAAGCCGCCCTCGATGGCGCCGATGTGTGGAACCGGCAGGGGAGTGGCCGCATCGGTTCCGTTGGAGATGTCGATGCTGTTGTCGGCGACCTGGCGACCGAGCTCGGTGAGTTCGAAGGCACCGATGCCGCCCGCGGCGATCACGGCGACGGCCGTCGCGATGCCCACCGTCTTCAGCAGGGTCAGTCCGGCGTGCGAGCGGCGCAGTCGACCGTGGCGCGGCGAGTGTTCTGACACGCGCGGTTCGGGTTCATCCGAGGTCATCGGCTGTTCCCTCCTCACTCGTCGCTGAGTTCATGCTGCCATGAGTATGTTTCGGCGTCGTCACGGAGACGTCGTCGCTGCTACCCCCAGAGATGGTTCGTCCGCCGCGGAGACGGTGAGCACCACGCGGGCCAGGTGGGGGTCGCGTTCGAGATCCTTCTCGATGCCCCTGAGTTCGAGAGCGAGGGCGTCCTCCCGCACGTTTCCGGCGAGGTCGACGGCGGCGATGAGGAAGAGCTGTCCGGGGCCGATGAACTCGACGTGCAGGCTGGTCACCCGATCGATGTCAGGCCGCTGCAGCAGCCTGCCGAGCACCTCCTGCTCGTCCTCGGCCCCGATGGCCTCCCCGAGCAGGAACGCGCGATTGCGGCTGATGAGCACGATGGCTACGACGCCGAGCAGCAGGCCGACGCCGATGGAGCCGATCGCGTCGTAGACCGGCGATCCCGTCAGCTGGTGCAGCAGGATGCCGAGGAAGGCGATGAGGAGTCCGATCAGGGCAGCCGCATCCTCGGCAAACACAGCCCGCAGGGTCGGGTTGGAACTCGCTATGACGTGGGTGAGCGTGCCGCGGTTCGCCTCGTGCGCACTCGTGCGGGCCTCGCGCAGCGCCCGGACGAACGAGATGCCCTCGAGTACGAACGAGACCCCGAGCACGATGTAGGCGACGTTGTAGTCGGTGGCGGGCTCGGGATCGAGGAGTCCCTGGATGCCGTGCTGGATCGACACGACGGCGCCGGCGGTGAACAGGCCGAACGCCGCGAACATCGACCAGATGTAGGCGTCCTTTCCATAGCCCAGCGGATGCCGCGAGTCGGCCGGGCGCTGCGAGCGCCTCTCGGCGATCAGCAGCAGCACCTCGTTGCCGGCATCCGCCCACGAGTGCGCGGCCTCTGCCACCATCGACGCCGACCCGGTGATGACGGCGGCCACGCTCTTGGCGACGGCGATGAGCACATTCGCCGCGAACGCCACGAGCACGGTGACGAGGGTGTCACCGGTTCTGGGCGGGGCGTCGGCGACGTCGTCGGCGGCGACGGTGGCTCCGGTCCGCGGCGGAACGTCGATCCTGATGTCGGGATGCGGCTTCTGATCGCGCGGGGCGACGCCGGATTGCTCGGCACCCATGGCGACCTCCTGAGGGGAATGTTTCGTCGACCTGTCGAGTCTGTCACTGCCGCATCCGTGGGGCGAGGCCACACGCCCTGCCCAGCCTAGGATCGAGAGGTGACGGACGAGGCGACTGCGGCGGATCCCGGAGTCGCACCCGATTCCGGGCGTGCAACAGTGGGGGCGCTCACCCAGGTGGGGACCGAGGTGAGCATCAACCTCGGGTCGTCCCTGGCCGGCGTCGTCATCCCCGTCGTCGGGTCCTTCGTGGTCGTGGCCGTGCGGCAGCTGGTCATGGCGATCGTGGTGCTTCCGCTCTACCGTCCGAAGCGTGCAGAGCTCACCTGGGCGCGACTCTGGCCGGCCCTGGCGCTCGGAGTGGTTCTGGCGGTCATGAACCTCGCCTTCTACGAATCCGTGCACCTCCTGGGGCTCGGGGTCGCAGCCACGATCGAGTTCCTCGGCCCCCTGCTGTTGGCCTTGACCACGTCGCGCCGGCTTCTCGACGTGATCTGCGTCATCGCGGCCGGCCTCGGCGTGGTGATGCTGACCGGCCTCGACGGCACCATCAACGCGTGGGGCGTGGTGCTCGCGCTCACGGCGGCGGCCAGCTGGGCGGCGTACATCCTGTTGACCCGTCGCGTGGCGCTGAGGCTCCCGGGCCTCGAAGGACTCACCGTGGCGAGCATCGTCAGCCTGGTGCTGCTCGTGCCTGCCGCACTGTTCACGCTCGACGTCTCGGTGATCGACTGGCGCGTGCTCGGCCTGCTCCTCGCCATCGGCGTGCTGTCGTCCGCCCTGCCCTACAGTCTCGACACCTTCATCCTGAGGCGTATCACCGCCCGGGTGTACGCCATCATCACCTCGTTCGGCCCGGTGATCGCCGCGATCTTCGGCTGGCTCATCCTGGCGGAGCAGTTCACGCTCGTGCAGGTCCTCGCCATCGCCCTGGTCTGCGGTGCAGCCGGTACGGCGCTCGCCACGCAGCGCGATGCCCCGACCTCCGACCTCGAGATGACTGCCGAGGGGCAGCACTAGACGTGCCCCGCTCGCCGAGCTCGCGGGTCTACTCCCAGTGGGAGGTGTGCGGGACCGTGCTCAGAGGTTCGTCAGCCCGGCCCCGAAGATGGTCACGCCGACCATGAGGAGCACGACGAAGGTGATCACGCCGCTCTTCGCGAGGATGTAGTCGCGCATGCGCACCAGCCGGTCCGCCATCTTCTCGCGCCGGACGAGGGTCATGATCACCGGCACGCTCACCGTCGCCGAGCTCAACACCGTGTAGAGCAGGAGGCAGGCGAACCACTCGCTCGGGCTCAGCCGGGCGGTTCCGATGGCGATCCCGGCGGCCGTGGCGAGCAGCAGCGCCTTCGGGCGCACGTTGAGCAGCAGCGCGAAGCCGATGGCCGGCCAGACACCGAACTTCTCCACTCTGTCGAGCATGGGGTTCGTCGTCGTGGGCTTGCGACCACGCGTGCGGATCAACTCCGCGATCGCGAGCGCGATGAGAAGCAGCCCGATGATGATCTCGACCTCGCCGAGGCTCGAGCCGGTGCGGGCGCGGCGGGGCAGCGAGGCCAGCCCGAAACTGAGGACAGCGGCCACCGCGAACATGCCGACGACGTAGACGAGGAGGTAGGGCAAGGCCGTGCTGTCGCGCTTCGGCGACAACAGCAGCACGACCGTGGTGAGGAAGGGAACGGAACTCAGGGCCATGGCGAGGGAGATGGGCAGAAGAGCGCCGATGGCCTGCAACATCCGTGGTCCTCATCTCACGTCGAACATGTTCGTGAATCATGCTCAGGAGAGCACAGTGGTCACGCTATCGTGGCCCCGTACGGCGCGCGCGCACTGTTCGCACCGGGTTGGAGGCGGACATGTTCTGGTTCGGCAAGAAGAAGGCCATCGTCGAAGCGCCGGTCGACCTCGATACCGCCGTGGATGGCCATCCTCCCGCCCACCGCAACGCGATGATCCTCGTCGGGCTGGGCGGTGCCACCGTCACGGCATTCGGTCTCGCGGCGGCGCAGGGCGTCGTGGCGCCGATCTTCCTCGCGCTGGTGCTGACCATCTGTGTGCACCCCCTGCGCATCGCCCTCGAGCGGCGTGGGGTTCCGCGGGGGCTCGCAACGGTCTCCGTCGTGCTGGCGGTGTTCATCCTCCTGGCGGCCTTCGTGACGGCCCTCGTGGTCGCCTTCGCCCAGTTCGCCGCCTTGCTGCCCCAGTTCGCCCCCCAGATCCAGGAGATCGGCACGACGATCGGAACCTGGCTGACCAAGATCGGGTTCGGACCCGAACAGGTGCAGGCCGTCGCGCAGGGTTTCAAGCCCAGCAATCTGGTGGGCTTCGTCTCCGGACTTCTCGGCAGCGTCACCAGCATCACCGCCGCGCTCGTCATCATCCTGACCCTGCTGCTGCTGATGGCCATGGACGCCGGGTACCTCGAGACGCTGTTCCGCCAGCTCCGCCCGCGCCGGCCCTACATGGTGTCGTCGCTGGAGAGCTTCGCGCGGGGAGTTCGCAAGTACATGGTGGTCACCACAGGGCTGGGTGTCGCGCAGGGTGTGCTGAACTGGGTGGCCCTGCTCATCCTGCAGGTGCCGGGTGCACTGCTCTGGGGACTGCTGTCGTTCATCTGCAGCTTCATCCCGAACATCGGGTACTTCATCGCCATCATCCCGCCGGTCGTCTTCGGCTTCCTGGTGGGGGGATGGCAGACCGCCGTCATCATCATCCTCATCTACGGCGTGATCAACGCCGTCGTGCAGTCGGTCGTCCAGCCGCGCATCGTCGGCAACGCCGTGGCGCTCAGCCAGACCATCACCTTCGCCTCCGTGCTCATCTGGCTGGTCATCCTCGGACCTCTCGGCGCCATCCTCGCCGTGCCCCTCACGCTCCTGGTGCGCATGATCCTCATCGACTCGAACCCGAACGCGCAGTGGTGGCGGCCCGTTCTCGGCGACCTCGACGAGACGAAGGGGATCATGAAGGCGGAGGACGACCAGGCCAAACAGCTGAAGAGCGCACGTAAGGCCTCGAAGAAGTAGGGCGCGGCCTAGTCTGGGGTCGATGCCCCACGATTACGCCCTGCACACCGAGCTCGAGGCACGCTGCCTCTGCTGCGGTTCGCTGCAGCCATTCACCTTCACGTCGAATTCAGACCAGGTGGTGTGCGCGCACTGTCGCTCCCACCTCGGACCCGAGAAGGCCGAGCGCCGCGACCTGGCGCACATCGCACTGTGGAGAGGCATCTCGGAGGCCCAGGCGCTCGCCGCCTCTGCTGCGGCGGCGCAGGCGGAGGCCGACGCCGTGGAGTCTGCCACGCGCATCGCCGCACTCGAGGCGAAGGTGGCCGAGCTGTCGGCGACGGTCATCGGCCAGTTCGACTCGGCTCCGGCATCCGGAGTTCGAGAAGAACTTCAGAGCGATCTCGTGCGACGGGCCGAGCGAGCCACCGAGCTGGCCAACCGGCGCACCGACCGCATGATGGCCGTGCTCTGGAGGCTGGGGGTGCTGCATCACGCGGCGGGTGGGGCCGCCGTCTGCAGCTGTGGAAAGCCGATCACCGCCTGCCCCGAGCTGCGCATCCTGAACTCCGAGCAGCAGGCGCTGCGCGAGTGGGAGTCGAAGAACGTGGCGCTCGCCGCAGCGGGCGCGCGGCACGGCCTGCCGCAGGAGCATCCAGCGGTGACGGATGCCGCGGGCTCAGCGGGCGGGGCAGCGGGCGGTGGCTCGGCGCACTCCACCCGGCCGACGCGTCAGGAACGCCCCGGTCGCTTCGATCGGCGCTGATGCCGCAGCAGGCTCGCCGCTACGGCGAACCGGTCCCGGCCGCGGCTCGCTCGGCCTCGAGCTGCAGGTAGGAGGCCGCGTCGCTCTCGCGCATCACGAGCATGCCGCCTTCGCTGAAGGCGCTGGCGTCGAGCGCCTGCAGCCACTGGCGGTTCAGCTCCGGCGGTCGCGAACCCGAGAAGTGGAACTGCAGCGGGATCGAGGGCGATGCCCAGATGCTGATGCGGCCCGAGCCCTGGTTCGAGGGGATGGCCCACGACACGTAGAACGACTCCTGACGGCGCAACCGCAGTCCTGTCGCCACCTTGATGTGCGCCAGCGTGCGGTCATCCATCTCGTATGACGTGCCGGCTCCGTAGATGAGTTCTCCCACCGCGCAAGCATCTCACTTTCCCGGTTAGCGATTCCGCCGTTCCGTGCACATCTCCAGCGGATTGACGACAGTGAAGGTGACGGATGCCGCCGCGTCAACCCCCTGCCAGTGCGCGGAGCCCCCACGTAGTCTCCTCAGATGCTGCCCCAGACTCTGTCCATCGCCGATCCGGCCCCGAGTGCGGTCGAACCCGCCGGGCGGACGGCGCCGACGCCGCAGTCGCCGCGGCCGGTCTCGCTGGGCGCCCTGGACTGGCAGGAACACTCGTCCGTCCTCGAGAACGCCCTCGCCTCGATGCCCGAGCACTCGGCCGGGCTGAGCGCATCGTTGGCCTGGTGCGCGCGAATCGGCGCCGAGACACCTCGGCCGGGCTTCGGTGACACCGCCCTGGTGTGGGAACTCCTCGCCTCGGTGGCCGCCGTCGACCTGAGCCTCGCGCGCATGCTCGAGCCCCACCTCGACGCCCTCGCCATCCTCGACCAGGCCGGGCTGGGCGACGTCGCCACGTCACTCGACGGCATCGGTGCGAGCGCCGACAGCACGTGGGGCGTCTTCGCCGCCGAGGGTCCGGGCCAGAAGGTCACCGCCGAGCACTCCGCATCCGGTTGGCAGCTCAGCGGCGTGAAGCCGTGGTGCTCGCTGGCCGGCACGCTCAGTCACGCCCTCGTCACGGCCCACACCGAGGTCGGCCGGCGGCTGTTCGCCGTCGATCTGCGCGATCGAGGAGTGGTGGCATCCGCCGGGCCCTGGGTCTCGCGCGGACTCTCCGACATCGTGAGCGCTCCGGTGACCTTCACTGCCGTGCCCGCGATCCCGATCGGCGACGACGGCTGGTACCTGCAGCGCCCGGGCTTCGCCTGGGGCGGCGTGGGGGTGGCCGCCTGCTGGTGGGGCGGCACAGTCGGGCTCGCCCGCACCCTGTACGCGGCATCCGAGGCGCGGGAGCCCGACCAGATCGGTCTGGCCCATCTCGGTGCCGTCGACATCGCCGTCGAGAGCGCTCGACTGGCCCTGGCCGCGACGGCCCTGATCGTCGACGGCGCCGCGAAGCCGGCAGATCGCCCGAGCGTGACAGCCAAACGGGTGCGCTCCATCGTGGTCGCCGCCGCCGAGACCACTCTCGAGCATGTGAACCACGGCATGGGACCGCTTCCGCTCGTGGCCGACGACGCCCACGCGAGACGCGTGGCCGACCTGCAGATCTACCTGAGACAACACCATGCAGAACGCGACGAAGCGGCCCTCGGCCGCGCGTTGCTCGAGGCTGGAGGTGCACCGTGGTGACGTTCGACAGTTCCCAGACCGGCACGCTGGAGTCCGAGTGGGCGGATGCCGATCGCTGGCAGCGCCTGCCGCGCTACGCCGGGCCCATTGAGCACCTCGTGGTGCTGGCGGCCCACCCCGACGACGAGACCCTGGGTGCAGGCGGACTCATCGAGAACGTCGCTCGCGATGGGGGTCACGTCACCATCGTCGTGGCGACGGACGGCGAGGGTTCGCACCCGGCGTCGCCGACGCACACGCCCTGGCAACTCAGCCGCATCCGTCGTCGCGAGATGCGCAAGGCGATCGACCACCTGGCCCCGGATGCCGAGATCCACCACTGCGAGATCGCCGACGGCCAGCTCCGGGGCCACGTCGACGAGGTCGCGGACTGCATCGTCGACGTGATCGAGAAGGCCGGCAGCTCGGCGACGATCGTGTCGCCGTGGAGCGGCGACGGCCACCCCGACCACCGTGCTGCGAGCGTTGCAGCACGCGCCGCGGCCGAGAGGACGGGCAGTCAGCTGCTCGAGTACCCCATCTGGATGTGGCACTGGGGCCGCCCCGACGACGACAAGCTGCCCTGGGGCGACATGGTCGCCATCGACCTCGATTCGGAGACGCGCATGGCCAAGAGCTCGGCGCTCATCGAACACGTCAGCCAGACCGCTCCGCTCTCCGACCGAGCGGGCGACGAGGCCGTGATCGGCGTCGAGATGCGCAGTCACTTCGAGCGCCCGTTCGAGGTGTTCTTCGCCGATGGGAAGGGCCACTCTCCGACGTCGGGATCCGACGCTGCCGCGGCGACCACATCCGCGGAGGCCGCGACAACGGACACGTCATCGGTGGATGCCGCATCCGGAACGCTCGACCGCGACTTCTTCGATGACTTCTACGCCGGACGCGACGATCCGTGGGGATTCGAGACCCGCTGGTACGAGAAGCGCAAGCGCGCCGTGGTGCTCGCCTCGCTGCCGCGGGAGCAGTACGCACGCACTCTCGAGATCGGCTGCTCGACGGGCAAGCTCACCGAGGCCCTGGCCGCGCGCAGCGCATCCCTGCTCGGCGTCGACATCGCGGCCGCGCCCCTGCGTGTGGCCGGTGAGCGCCTGGCGGACAGCACGCACGTCGAGCTGCGCCAGCTGCGCGTTCCCGAGGAGTGGCCGGAGGGCGAGTTCGACCTCGTCGTGCTCTCCGAGGTCGGCTACTACTGGAGCCGCGCCGACCTCGACACCGCTCTCGACCGCGCGATCGGCGCGCTGAGCGACGACGGAACCCTCGTCGCGTGCCACTGGCGGCATCCTGTTATGGAGTATCCGCTCTCCGGTGACGACGTGCACGCGGCCATCTCGGCTCGGTCCGAACTCGTCGGCACGGTGCTGCACCGCGAGGAGGACTTCGTTCTCGAGGTCTTCCGCCGCCCGCCGGGCGATTCGGTCGCCCGCGAGACGGGGCTCCTGTGAGCGGGCTCTGGCGGGATGTCGTCGACGCGATCGGCGTGGTGATCCCCGTCAACGACGAGGAGGCACTGCTGCCGCGCTGCCTGGCAGCGCTGCGGGAGGCCCTCGACGAACTCGCCGTGCAGCACCGGCATCCGCCGGCCGTCTACGTCGTTCTGGTTCTGGACGCCTGCACCGATGGCTCGGCGGCGATCGCCGCTGCCTCGGGGTTCGAGGTGCTCACCACCTCGACGCGCAACGTGGGCATGGCGCGAGCCGCCGGGGTGGCCGCCGTCTTCGCACGCGTCGCCGAGGCGGGAGCCCGGAACCGTGCGCTGACGGATGCGGCGCACATCTGGATCGCGAACACCGACGCGGACTCCGCGGTGCCCCGCACCTGGCTCACGACCCAGCTCGCCCTGGCCGAGGACGGCGCCGACCTGATGGTCGGAACCGTGCGCCCCGATTTCGCCGACCTCACGGCCGAGCAGACCGCCGTGTGGATGTCGACCCATGTTCTCGGTCACGCCGGGGGCCACGTGCACGGGGCCAACCTCGGCGTGCGCGGTGCGAGCTATCTGGCCGCCGGCGGCTTCGCTTCGCTCGCCGAGCACGAGGACGTGCTGCTGGTCGAGAGCCTGCGCGCGAACCCGGAGACACGCGAGGTCGACACCGATGAATGCTGGGTTCTCACCTCGGGCCGGCTGGTCGGTCGCTCGCCCGGCGGCTACGCGCACCACCTGATGTCGACACTCCCGCCCGTCGCAGACCCCGTCGACCCTGTCGCCGACCACGGCACCGATTCCGGTGCCGACCCCGCAGCCGAATCCACGATCGAGGAGAGCATCACCCGTGTCTGAGAACCCCTACGCCCCGCGCAACCCGCTCGACGCCTACCCGCAGCCGCCATTCCCCGAGCAGAAGCAGCCCGAGCCCGGGCTCACCTTCGAGATGGACCCCGTTCCCGATCACGGCGAGAAGACGTACATCGGCCACGGTCGGCTGCAGGGTCGACGGGCACTCATCACGGGTGCTGACTCCGGCATCGGGCGGGCCGTCGCCATCGCCTTCGCCCGAGAGGGCGCCGACGTCGCGCTCGTCTACCTGCCCGAGGAGCAGACCGACGCCGAGAGCACCGCGGCCCTCGTGGCCGAGGCCGGTCGCACGGCCGCGCTGTTTCCGGGAGACATCAGTGACGAGGCGTTCTGCGGCACCGCGGTGACGGATGCCGCATCACAGCTCGGCGGCCTCGACCTGCTCGTCATGGTTGCCGGCGACATGCAGACCGTCGAGGGCATCGAGGACTTCAGCACCGAGGTGCTCGACAAGACCCTGCGCACGAACGTGCACTCGCTGTTCTGGCTGACGAAGGCCTCGCTCGAGCACTTCGAGCCTGGAGCCGCGATCATCACCACGTCGTCGATCCAGGGCTTCCAGCCGTCGCCGCAGCTCGTGGAGTACGCGGTCTCGAAGGCCGGGATCGTGAACTTCACGCGCGCGATGGCCGAGCAGCTGGCCGAGCGCGGCATCCGCGTCAACGGTGTGGCACCGGGACCGTTCTGGACGCCGCTGCAGCCGTCGTCGGTGCCGCTCGACAAGCTGACGTCCTTCGGCGAGCAGACCCCGTTCAAGCGCCCCGGCCAGCCGGCCGAGTTGGCCTCGACCTACGTCTACCTCGCCTCGCAGGAGGCGAGCTACACGAGTGGCGAGACGATCATCGTGAACGGCGGGCAGGCGGGGCACTAGGGCCGAGCGGAGCGACCGCCCGAAGCGCCTCAGCGACCGGGGTGTTCGACTAGCGCTTCTTCGCCGGCGTGCGGTTCTCGGCGCTGACCATCCAGGCGTACTGCTCGAGCTTCTCGATGATGGCGTGGAGAACGTCGGCGCTGGTCGGGTCCTCCTCGTCGACGTCGTCGTGCACGCGGCGCATCGTCCCGACGGTCGCCTCGAGGCGCTGGGTGATCAGGTCGACCGTGTCGGTGGTGAGGACCTCGCCGTGCGGGTACTCGGGCAGCGTGGTCGTGGCGGCCACCGTGTCGCTGCGTCCGTCGGGCAGTCCGTGGAGTGCCCGCATCCGCTCGGCGACGACATCGCTGAATTCGCGGGCGTCGTCGATGATCTCATCGAGCTGCAGGTGCAGGTCGCGGAAGTTCTTGCCGACGACGTTCCAGTGGGCCTGCTTGCCCTGGAGGTGCAACTCGATGAGGTCGACGAGAACCTCCTGGAGCGCGTCGGTCAGCTTCTTCGAGGCCGTGAAGCCCTTCTCGGCGTTCTGACGCCGGGTGAGCTTCGCGCCGGCTCCGGCGGGAGCCGTCGTGGTGGTGGGGCGTTCTGCTGTCGTAGTCATGCTTCGACGCTACTCCCGCCCGGGGAGGCAGTGCAGGGGGTTGCTATTCGGAGACCGCTGCTGCCTGTGCTGCGGTGGGCGGGGCCGTGGGGTCCTCGCCGACGATGACCATGCCGCCGGTGGTGCTGGCTGCGCGCAGCAGCCGTTCGATCCACTCCGTGTTGATCTCGGGGGTGGTCGCGGTCTCGAACTCCCAACGGATGAAGCTGGCGGGATCGATCCAGAGGGACGTGCGGCCGCCTTCGCGTCCGGGAGGGTGCACCCAGGACAGGGTGAACGATTCGCCGCGCCGCAGCTTCTGGGTGATCGCGACCTTGAGGTGCGCGAGCAACCTGTCGTCGAATTCGAGGGGCGATGACATCTCGCCGTAGTAGAGGAGGCCCACGAGAGTGAGAGTACGCCTAACCCGGCGGGAACGCCGAACAACCGCTCGCGACAGCTCGGCGAGAAGGGAATCTGAAAGGGAAGCGCGGCCCCTCGCCTGAGGAGAGGGGCCGCGGCTGACTCGGCGATACGCACGAGCCCGCGCGATCGGGAATCCACCCAGAACCCGATCGATGCATCACTTTACGGAACCGGCAACTCCCTCTGCAGACCCTTGACAATGGGTGTCGATCCATGCAGAGCTATCTATCGACACCTGTGTTCTGCGCTCGGTCCCCGACCACGTCGCTACGAAGTCGTCGGCCGTCCGGCCGGGCCGACCGGGTGCTTCTCCAGGAGATGACGTTGCTCGATTCGATCGACAAGCCGAGTGGCGAGCCGACACGACAGTCCACGTCGCGGTACGAGTTCCTCGAGCACCTCGGCAGCGGCGGTATGGCCGAGGTCTACAGGGCGCGAGACAGGGAGCTCGGCCGCGAGCTGGCCATCAAGCTGTTCCGCGATGGTGCCGACAATCCGTTCGATGAGCTGCGCCGTGAGCGGGAGATCCAGCTTCTCGGCGCGCTCCATCACCCGGGCCTGGTGGAGATCTACGACGCAGGCACGTTCAACGACCGCGGTCGCCCGCGTCGCTTCATCGCCATGGAGTACGTGGCCGGGCGCTCGCTCGCGGCGCGCATCCGTGCCGGCATCCCGACGCACCGACAGGTGGCCGACATCGGCGCCCAGGTGGCAGACGCCCTCGCCTACGTGCACAGCCGCGACATCGTGCACCGCGACGTGAAGCCCGACAACGTCCTGGTCACCGATGATGCGGCCTACGGCTACACGCTCATCGCCAAGCTCGCGGACTTCGGCATCGCCCAGTTCATCGACGGCTCGCGCTTCACGAACCACGACTCGGTTCTCGGCACCGCCTCGTACATCTCGCCGGAGCAGGCGCGCGGCGAAGACGTGGGAACGCCGAGCGACATCTACTCGCTGGGTCTCGTGCTGCTCGAGGCGATCACGGGCGAGCGGGAGTACCGCGGCGCACCGCTCGAGGCCGCGCTGGAGCGCCTGCACCGCTCGCCCCGGGTGCCCGAGGGGCTGCCCGAGGAGTGGGTGCGGCTGCTGACGGCCATGACGCTCGACGACCCGGCGGCGCGACCGACGGCCCACGACGTCGCCGCCACCATGCGCGACTTCATCCGGGCGTCGATCATCGCGTCGCGAACTGCCGGCAGTGGACGTCGGGCTCGTCGTTCACGAGGCGCCGAATCGCGGGCCGGTTCCTTCGATGGAACGGATGCCGCCGGCCCGCGCACGGGCTCGATGCGCTTCATCGCCCTCGTGGCCGTCGCCAACGCCGTGATCGGTCTGGTGATCGGGCTGTTGCTGGGCCTGCACGTCTGGGGGTGACCCCCGGGACTACTCGGCCCCGGGACTACTCGGCCCCGTGCCTACTCCGCCCTGATGTCGGCGAGAACGGTGGCGAACTCGTCGTCGGAGAGCTCGATGCCGGAGTCTCCGAGCCGTCGGCGCAGGTCCTCCTCGGGGTCGGGGCTCACGCCGCTGTGGAAGTCGTGCCGGATCTGTGCCACGAGGCCGCGCAACTTCTCGTCCTGGCCCGCCTCGTCGCTGCCGTCCTGGATGGGGCTGTCCTGGGTGCCGTTGTCGTCAGTCATGTCGCCAGACTAGGCAGCGCGGCTGGGAACCCATCAGGGGGTTGACGTCGACCGCAGCAGGGTGAAGGAGACGTCGCGCACGATCATGGTCTCGCTCCGGGCGGTGACGGCCTGCTCCGGATCGCTGCTCGCCACGAGCTCCCACGCCTCTCCGGGAGGCGCCGGGAGGGTGAACTCGACGCCGTTCTCGGCAGCGTTCAGCGCCAGCGCGAACGTGTCGGCACCGGCGTGCTGCAGCACGAACAGGATGGAGCGGGCGTCCGGATTGTCCCAGTCGCTGTCGGCGAACGGCTTGGCGTCCGACCTGAGGACGACGACGGTGTCCGTGTCGCCGTGCTCCGGCGCCTGGCGGAACCACGGCGGCCGCAGCGCCGGATTGTCGCGGCGGATCGCGATGAGGCTCTTCGTGAACGCCAGCAGATCGGCATCCGTCGCCGACCAGTCGAACCACGAGATCTCGTCGTCCTGGCAGTACGCGTTGTTGTTGCCACCCTGGGTGCGGCCGAGCTCGTCGCCGCCGAGCAGCATCGGAACGCCCGCCGACAGGAGGAGCGTCGCGAGGAAGTTGCGGCGTTGGCGGGCGCGGCGCTCGTTGACGGCCTCGTTGTCGGTCGGACCCTCGGCGCCGTTGTTCGAGGAGCGGTTGTCGTCCTCGCCGTCCTTGTTGTCCTCGCCGTTCGCGGCGTTGTGCTTCTTGGCGTAGGACGTGAGGTCCGCCAGCGTGAAGCCGTCGTGCGCCGTGATGAAGTTCACGCTCGACAGCGGCGACCGCCGGGACTCCTCGTAGACGTCGGGGCTGCCGAGCACGCGCTGCGCGAGGGTGCCGAGCACGCCATCGGCACCGTGCCAGAAGTCGCGCACGTCGTCGCGGTACTTGCCGTTCCACTCCGACCAGGTAGCCGGGAAGCCGCCCACCTGGTAGCCGGCGGTGTCCCACGGCTCGGCGATCATCTTCACGCCGGCGAGGGTCGGGTCCTGCTCGATCAGGGTGAGGAAGGCGCTGTGCAGTTCTGCGTCGCCGTCCTGGCGGGTGAGGGTGGTCGCGAGGTCGAAGCGGAAGCCGTCGACGTGCATCTCGGTGACCCAGTAGCGCAGGGAGTCCATGATGAGGCCGAGGGCCGCCGGGTGACCGACGTTCAGGCTGTTGCCGGTTCCGGTGGTGTCGAAGTAGTTCCCCCGGTCGCCGTCGACGAGGCGGTAGTAGGAGGCGTTGTCGATGCCCTTGAAGCTCAGCGTGGGGCCGAGGTGGTTGCCCTCGGCCGTGTGGTTGTAGACGACGTCGAGGATGACCTCGAGTCCTGCGGCGTGCAGCGACTTCACCATGTACTTGAACTCGCTCACCTGGCTGCCGTCGTCGCCGGCGGCGGAGTACTCGCCGTGCGGCGCGAAGAAGCCGATGGAGTTGTAGCCCCAGTAGTTGCGCAGGCCCTTCTCGATGAGGTGGCTGTCCTGCACGAACTGGTGCACCGGCATGAGCTCGACGGCGGTGACGCCGAGCGACGTGAGGTGCTCGATCGCTGCGGGATGCGCGAGGCCGGCGTAAGTGCCCTGGATGTTCTCCGGCACGTCGGGGTGGAGCTTGGTGAATCCCTTCACGTGCGTCTCGTAGACCACAGTGTCGGCCAACGGGATGGCGGGCGGTGCGTCATCGCCCCAGTCGAACGCCGGGTCGACGATGACGCAGCGCGGAACGCAGGCCGCGTCGTCGGACTCGTCCATGATGAGCGGGTCGGCGTGGTTGTGGCCGAAGACCTCCTGGCCCCAGCTGTACTCGCCCTCGACGGCGCGTGCGTGCGGGTCGAGCAGCAGCTTGTGCACGTTGTGCCGCAGACCGTTCTCCGGATCCCACGGGCCGTCGACTCGCAGCCCGTAGCGAGCACCGACACCGACGCCCTCCACGAGGCCGTGGAAGACGTGGCCGGTGCGCTCCGAGAGTTCGGTGCGCTGCTCGCCGTCGTCACCGAAGACGCAGAAGTAGACGGCATCCGCTGTCTCGGAGTAGACGGCGACGCCCACCCCGCCCTCGACGAGGGTCACACCGAGCGGGTAGGGGAGAGATCGTGCGGGAATCATGGCCCCAGTATGCAGCGGACGGATGACGCGTGTGTGACGAAGGGGCACCGCCGATCGGCACGAGATTGTCAAGCCCCCTGCCGGTGTCTCGGCACCGGGCTTACGCTCGCTGCAAGCGACAGGAAGAGACTCCATGACGGATGCAGACAACGACCGCGACGACGTTCAGCAGGGACAGGCCTCCAACGCCGCCGACGCCGCCGACAACGCGCGGAACCAGGCTGGGAAGTCCGGCGGCCACGCGCCCGACACCGACGGCACGACGACCGGGGCAGACACCGGTGGCGGCGAGGACGTCGACGTGCACGGCGAGCCCGAGAACCCCGCGGGCTAGATCGTGAGCGACACGGACAGCACGCGACCGCCCCTGCCCGACGACCCCGACGTGGCCAACGGCGCCAACCCCGGGTCCCCGGCCGAGCCGGAGGCCGACATCGCCGTCGAGCAGGACACCATCGACGCCACCGAGCCCGGCGGCGAATCGGGCTAGATCCTCCTATCCGGCTGGCGGTCTACCGTCTACCGTGATGGGCATGACGGAATCCGTTGCACCCTCGGATGACCTCGCCCGCGGCATCGAACGCCGCAAGCGCTGGGAATCCTTCACCACCATGCCGCTCGTGGTGCTCGGCATGGGGTTCATCCTGTTCTATTCCATCTGGGTGCTGGTTCCGGATGCGCCCCCGTGGCTGCGGACAGTCATCACCGTCGAGTTGATCGCCACCTGGACCCTCTTCGTCATCGACTATCTCGTTCGCCTGCTGCTCACCCCGCGCACTCGGCGGTGGGCATTCGTGCGAGGGAACCCGATCGACCTCCTCTCGACGATCCTGCCGCTGTTCCGGGCACTGCGAGTGCTCGCGCTGCTCCGCGACGTGCCGTACTTCCGGAGGCACACCGGGGCGTCGATCCGTGCGGAGGTGATCACCTACGCGAGTGCCTTCACGATCACGTTCGTCTATTTCATCGCTCTCGCCACCCTGCACGTCGAGCGGGATGCGCCGGGGGCGACCATCACATCGTTCGGCGAATCCATCTGGTGGGCGTGCGTGACGCTGGCGACGGTCGGCTACGGCGACGCCTACCCGATCACGTTCATCGGCCGCTGCTACGCGGTCCTGCTCATGGTGGGCGGAGTCGCCATCGTGGGCACGGCGTCCGCGATCGTCATCTCCTACCTGAGCGAGCGCATGGCGAAGTTGCACCCGCATGCGCCGGTGCCGGACGCCGCGACTCCCATGACCGGTGCCGACCCTGCAGCCCGACCCAAGCCGCCCGAGGGTTCGGAGTTCCCCGGACTCCAGGCTGCCGCCCAACGACTGGATGATGGCGTCAACCAGTTTAGAATCGAGGAATGAGCACCACCGAGACTGCTGTTGCCGACGTCGACGAGGCGTGGGCGTCATTCCAGCGTCTGCGCACGCAGCTCACCGGCCGCATCAACCGGGAGCTGACGCAGTCGACCGGACTCTCCGAGGCCGACTTCGACATCCTCTTCGCCCTCGACGAGTCGGAGGACAAGTCGCTGCGCGCCCTCGCGTTGCGCTGCGGTCTCGACTGGGAGAAGAGCCGGCTCTCGCACCAGCTGCGCCGCATGGAATCGAGGGGCCTCGTCGCCAAGGAGGCCTGCATCGAAGACGCCCGTGGCACGACGATCGTGCTGACGGATGCCGGTCGAGCGGCCATCGCCGCTGCGCGCGGGTGCCACGCCGCCGCCGTGTCGCGCTACTTCGGCGACGTGCTCTCCGCCGAGCAGTTGGCGGCGTTGAGCTCGATCTCGAGCGCGGTGCTGGAGCGTCTGGCGGAGGATGCGCCGGAGCCGGTGCACGGGCGGTAGGCCCTCAGCGAGCGGCACCCTCTCTCCGCTCGACCACGTTGAAGTTGTCTCTGAACACGTTCTGCGGGTCGATCTCGGCCTTGAGCGCCCGGAGGCGGGCAAGCGTCGCCGGAGGGAAGGCATCCGTCACCCTCTCCGGCCGCAGGTCGGTGTCGAAGCTCAGGTAGAGCCCGGTGAAGTGGGCGAGCAGCTGGTCCCAGGCGGCATCGACGCGCTCGCGGCTCGACCCGATGGCGACGACGGAGAAGTTCGCCGAGCGATGGGCGTAGGCGGTGGCATCCGGGGCGACATCACCCACGGCGCCTCCGGCCGCACGGATCTGGAAGAAGTGCACCGCGCCGCCGGAGATGAGCTCGGCCGCGGCCTCCGCGAAGTCCGCATCGACGTGCTCGAGCAGCCCCGACCTCGAGGTGGGCTCTCCCTGGCCGTTGTGGGCGGCGTCGCTCGCATTGGCCATGACGCCCGCGTAGCTCGTGAGCACCACCGACTGGTCGATCAGCGGACCCAGATCGACGAAGGGATTCAGTCGATCCATGATCACCTCGGGGTCGGGCGAGTCGACCATGGCGAAGACGATGGCCGTCGCGCCGCGCCCGCCGCGGGGCGGAGCGACGAGCACGAAGCTGGTGAGATCCCGCGGTGCGTTCTCCACCAACGCGCCCCAGCGCTCGAGGAAGCGGGCGGTGTCTGAGGCGTCGAAGGTGAGCTGGGCCCACCCCACGTCACCGACCTCGTCGACCTCGAACTCGAACGACGTGACGATGCCGAAGTTCGCCCCGGCGCCCCGAACGGCCCAGAACAGTTCGGGGTTCTCCTCGTCGCTGGCGCGCACGACCGAGCCGTCGGCGAGCACCATCTCGACAGCGCGCAGGTGGTCGATCGTGAGGCCGTGCTCGCGCACCAGGAAGCCGATGCCGCCGGCCGTGGCCAGCCCGCCGACGCCGACTCCGCCGTAGTCGCCGGAGCTCAGCGCCCAGCCGTGCTCGCCGAGCGCGGCGGCGACATCCATCCAGCGGGCGCCGGGCTCGAGGCGCACTCGCCGGCTGGCGGCATCCGTCACCTCGATCGCGTTCATGGCCGACAGATCGATGACGATGCCGCCGTCGTTCGTCGACCGACCGCTGATGCCGTGCCCGCCGCTGCGCACGGCGAGGGGAATCGACGGGTGAGCGCGCGCGAAGGCCACGGCCTCGACGACCTCGGCCGTCGAGCGTACCGGCAGCACGATGCCGGGCGAACCGCCGCGCATGTAGGTGGAGCGCACGCGCGAGAACTTCACGTCGCCCGGTTCGATGACGGATGCCGCGAGCGAGGCCGGCACGGAGTCGTAGTCGATGCCGTCCCGGCGCTTCGAGAGCGCCGTGGTGCTGCGCACGCGTGCGCCCGGTGTCGCGGCACCGGTGCCGCGCGACGCCAGCTCGGCGTCGACCGCCTCGCGGAGTGCCGGTGCGACGTCCTCGGCGAAGCGCTGCATCGTGCCGGGGTCGTCGCTGGCGAGGATGAAGGTGCCCACGCCGTCGTCGAGCACGTAGGGCAGCAGCTCGTCGACCCACTGGGCGCTCGGTCCGGTGAGGAAGCCGCCGTTCGACGGCGTGAAGCGGCCCATGATGTTCACGAGCCGCCGGATCTCGCGCGGATCGCGCCCGGCGCCCAGGGCCGCCTCGTCGATCGTCGCGTTGCCGCGGGCGAGGTCGCCGGGCTTGAGGTAGGCGAGCGAGGGCAGCCAGCCGTCGCCCTTGCGCCCGATGAGGCGCAGCATCCGGGGCTTGAGGGCTCCGATCCAGAGCGGGATGTCGTGGGCCGGTGCCGGGCCGCGCTTGGCGCCGTCGAGGCTGTAGTAGTCGCCATCGAGGCGCAGCACACTGCGGTCGTTCACGTCCCAGATGCCACGGATCACGTCGATCGCCTCGCTGAGAGCGTCGACGGCCTGGCCCGGCGTGAGGCGCCGGCCGCCCATCGCCTCGATCGCGTCCCAGAAGCCGCCCGCGCCGAGGGCGAGCTCGAAGCGCCCTCCCGAGAGCAGGTCGAGGCTCGCGGCGGCGCGCGCCGTGACGGCGGCCGGACGCAACGGAACGTTGAGCACGTTCGGCGCGATGCGGATGCGCTCGGTCTGCGCCGCCACCCAGGTCATCAGGGTCCACGTGTCGTGGAAGGCCGGCTGGTAGGGGTGGTCCTGGAAGGTGACGAGGTCGAAGCCGAACTGCTCGCTCAGCTGCGCCCGGGCGACAGGCCCGAGGGCGGGGTCGTGCGACGGGGTGATGAAGGTACCGAACTCGAGGGCGTGGCCGTAGTGCATGGAAAGATGATACATCAACCAATTCGGTGTTCGCGGTGATCCGTTCGTTGAGGATGGGGCGCAGCCCCGCGTCCGAACGTCCCGGCGCCCCGGCGCGCTTCGGGCGGTCGCTGCGCTCGGCCCTCAGCGAGCGGGGGGCGAGCGAGCGTCGGCCAACCGGGAATGCTCCACCGTCGGCCTCGGTTGCCACGAGGAGCCCCATCCCTGACGAAAGGCCGCTGCATGCCCACCATCGGATCGTCCGACCTCGACATCTTCCCGCTCGCCCTCGGAGGCAACACCTTCGGCTGGACCTCGGACGCCGCGACGTCCCACGCCGTGCTCGACGCGTTCACGGCCGGCGGCGGCAACTTCATCGACACGGCCGACGGCTACTCGTCCTGGGTTCCCGGCAACTCGGGCGGCGAGTCCGAGACGATCATCGGCGAGTGGATGCGCACCCGCGGCAACCGCGACGACGTGGTGATCGGCACCAAGGTGAGCCAGCACCCCGACTTCACGGGATTGTCGTCGTTCAACATCACCGCGGCGTCCGAGGCATCGCTCGCCCGCCTCGGCACCGACCACATCGACCTCTACTACGCGCACTTCGACGACGCCGACACCCCGCTCGAGGAGACCGTCGCAGCCTTCGATGCCCTCGTGACCGCCGGCAAGATCCGCTACGTGGGCGTCTCGAACTACTCGGCCGCCCGGGTGCAGGAGTGGATCGACATCGCCACCCGGGAGGGCTTCGCCCTGCCGGTCGCCCTGCAGCCGCACTACAACCTCGTGCACCGGGAGCCGTTCGAGAGCGACCTGGCACCGGTCGCAGCCGCGCACGACCTCGGCGTCGTGCCCTACTTCTCGCTCGCCAGCGGCTTCCTCACCGGCAAGTACCGCACCGCGGCCGACCTCGAGGGCGCGGCGCGTGCCGGGGGAGTGGGCGGCTACCTCGATGAGAACGGCCTCGCCGTGATCAGCGCGCTCGACGAGGTCGCGGCGGCGCACGACGCAGCGCTCGCCACGACGGCGCTCGCCTGGCTGCTCGCCAAGCCCACCGTCGTCGCGCCTCTCGCCAGCGCCCGCACGGTCGAGCAGTTGCCCGAGCTGCTCGCCGTCGCCGAGCTGACGCTGACCGACGACGAGATCGCGACACTCGACGCCGCATCCGCAGCGCTGTCCGAGGCCGCCTAGGCGCCAGCCGGATCGACCGCCGCGGCGTCGACTCGACCGGCACGGGAACAGACCGGATGCGCCAGAACAGGCCCGTTCGGCCTGTTTCGGCCCGATCAGGCCGATCCGGCCTGTTCTCGCGCTGATGTGCGGCGGTCGCGGCGGCGTCAGTGCTCGTCGAGCTCGGCGCGGGCGGCCTGGGCCACGGAGTCCGCGCGCTTCAGGGCAGCAGCAGCCCTGTCGCGCTCGTCCTCCCGCGCCGACAGGTCCTTTTCGGCTGCCGTGAGCTTCTTCGACGCCAGGCGTAGCCGCTCCTCGAGGTCGTCGCGGTCGTGCTCGGCCTCCTCGCGGCGGCGCTCGGCCGTCGCGATCTTCCCCTCGGCGTCGTCGAGGGCACGGCGAGCGGATGCCGCAGCCTTGTCGGCCTCGTTCGCAGCCTGTTCGCGCCGCTTCTTCTCGCGACGCACCGCGATGTCCTCGACGGGTCGCATCGGCTGCGCCACCGGCGCCGGCCCGCCGGCCACGGCTCCGTCGAGGTCGACGGGGTCGAAGCCCACCGTCATCAGCGCTCGCAGCAGGCGGCCCGAGAGCACGGCATCCGTCGCCGCGGCATCCGCGATGCCGGCCGTCACGGTCTGCTCCACCTCGTCGAGGGTGGGGCGCCCGACGGACGCGCCGAGCTCCTCGGCCAGGGCGGCCGCCTCCCGCCCGAGCCCGGCCACGGCCGTGCGGCGTGTGCGGGTGAGGCGCGACAGCTCGGGGCCGTCGCGGCGCTCCTGGGCGTCGCGCAGCTCGTCCCCGAGGTCGAGCACCTCGCGCAGCTCGGCTGTGCGGTGGCGCACCAGCTGGTTCACGAGCCAGGCAGCAGGCGTCGGCTTCTTGAGGGCACGGATGCTCTCCGACAGCGCGCGATCGTCGCCCCGCACCGCCTGTGCCCGGCTGTTGCGCGCCGCCGTGAAATCGCTCGGAGCGAGGGCGTAGAGCTCGTCGGCCGCGGCGATCAGCGCGTCATCAGGCATGCGCCCATCCTCCCGCGTTCGGCGGCGGAGCGCTCAGTGTCCGCGCAGTGCGTCGATCAGGTCCTTCTTGCGCTTGCCCGAGGAGCCGGTGATGCCGATCTCCTTCGCGCGCTTCCACAGCTCGGGCATCGTCACGCCCGATTCCGCGTCAGAACGATTGGGCGAGCACATACGACCCGATGACGACGATGCCGATGCCTATGGCGACGATCGCGTAGGCGCCCCCCGCCATGAGCACCATCATGCCCAGCGTCGTGGCAGCGCGACCGACGGGAGTCGCGCGGGCATCGACGATCGTCGCGACGACGCGGAGCGTCAGGCCCGAGAAGAGGAATGCAGCTGCGAAGGGCAGCGCCAGCATGGCGGTGATCGGCCAGTCGAACGGTGCATGTGCTCCCGTTCCGATGCTGATCGCGATGGTGCCGACGAGGCCCACGACGCCCACCACGCCGATGACGAGCCCGATCGCGGCGAGGTACAGCTGGGCGTGGCCCATGAACCACAGCCCCGTCGCCAGATCGCCCAACTGAGGGGGTGCGGTGCGCCGATACCAGGGCGTCTTCGGCACTGGCGTGATCGCGCTCGTCTGCGTCATGGTGCCCCTATCCGTTCAGCCGATCGTGACACGGAGCGGCACCAGCTCGCCACCCGACTCCGGGGGCCACTGACCCGCGCGGGGTGCCGGCTCAGAGCTGGTCGACCCACGAGCGAACGAGGGCGACGAAGGCAGGCTCGGCGTCCGTGGCCTGCTGCTCGCTAGTGATCGTGACGACGAAGCGGTTGCGATCGAGCCGCTTCGCGAGTCCGCTGGGGTCGTCGATCACGATCTCCGGATGCTCGGGCTTCGGCTTGGCTCCGGTGTGCAGGATCACCCGCACGGCGTTCGGTCGGCGCAGGCTGAAGGTGGCGAAGTCGTCGGCGGTGGCGAAGTTCGGCGCCTTCCACTTGATCGACTCGACGATGCCGGGCGAGATGCCGAGGATGGCCGCGCGCAGGCGGAGGGCGGCATCCGTCAGCGGATGATCGAGTTCGTCGAACCAGACGTCGACGTCGGAGCGGGGCTCGGGCTGCATGCTGCCAGTATGCAGCGCCCGCCGAGCGAGGAGCTCCGGACTTCACTGTCCGGTCCGTGGCAGGATGGCCTTCCGCCCCATCGAGGAGGATGCATGTCGGCTTTCCACCCGGATCTCGCCATCGCGCGCTACGTGCCGAAGTTCTCGTTCGGGCCGCGCCTGGCCCGCCTCATGCAGAAGGCGAAGCCGCGGGTTCCGGACGCCCCTGACGACGTCATGATCGAGAACGTGACCGTGCCCGGACCCGATGGTGCCGGCCCGGTGTCGCTGCGGGTGTACCGGCCGCGTGCCGCGGAGGGCGCGGCGCCCGCGCTGTTCTGGATCCACGGCGGTGGCTTCATCAGCGGGTCGCCGGAACAGGACGAGACGTCGAGCATCGGGTTCGCCCGCTCCCTGGGCATCACGGTGGTGGCCCTGCGCTATCGGCTGGCCCCGCAGCATCCGTCGCCAGCGGCAGTCGAAGACGCCTATGCCGGGCTGCGCTGGGTGTTCGCGCACGCGGAGGAGCATGGAATCGACCCGACGAGGATCGCGATCGGCGGGGCGAGTGCCGGAGGCGGACTTGCCGCCGGGCTCGTGCTGTATGCGCACGACAAGGGCGAGGTCGCTCCGGCGTTCCAGTTGCTCGTCTATCCGATGCTCGACGACCGCACCGTGCTGCGCACCGACATGGACACGCGCAACGTGCGCATCTGGTCGCCGGGGAGCAACCGCTTCGGATGGACGTCGTATCTCGGCGCCGAGCCCGGCTCGGACGGCGTATCGCACTACGCAGCGCCCGCCCGCCGGGAGGACCTCGCGGGGCTGCCGCCGGCGTGGATCGGCGTGGGCACGCTCGACCTGTTCCACGACGAGGACCTGGCCTACGCCGACCGGCTCAGCGCGAGCGGGGTGGCGTGCGAGGTCGTGACGATTCCAGGCGCTCCGCACGGCTTCGACGCCGTCTTCCGCAAGGCGAACGTGTCGCGCGATTTCTGGCGGATGCAGGCCGAGGTGCTGAAGCGGGCACTGTTCGCGGATACCCCGCGCTGACCTCCGACCCGTTCGCTGAGGGCCGGACGAAGTCCGCGCTCGAAGCGCGTTGGTGGGCTGCGGCTCCAGGCGCTTCGGGCGGTCGCTCCGCTCGGCCCTCAGCGAGCGGGTACGAGGCGGCATCCGGGGCATGATGGATCCGATGACGAAACTCGCCCGCCTCAGCCCCGACGGACTCGCCTTCGTCACCGACCGACACCTCGCCACGCTCTCGACGATCGCGCCTGACGGCGGCATCCACGTCGTCGCCGTGGGCTTCACGGTGGAGCAGCGAGGCTCGGGCGAGCTCATCGCGCGCATCATCACCTCCGGCCCGTCGCAGAAGGTGCGCAACGTCGAACGCAGCGTGATCGCCACCATCGGCCAGGTCGAGGGTCCCCAGTGGCTCTCCCTCGCCGGGAAGGCGGAGATCCTCCGCGATCCCGAGAGCGTCGCGGATGCCGTCGAGCGCTATGCCGCGCGCTACCGCCAGCCGCAGCCCAATCCTCTCCGCGTGGTCATCGCGATCACCGTCACGAAGGTGCTCGGATCGGCCGGCCTGCTCGAGAAGTAGGCCGGCCGTCGCGCGAGCGTGGTCGACACCCCGCCGCGCCGCGATCACTGTCGATCAGGCCCGTTCCACCGGGAGCCACAACTCGCAGGTGGCCGTGCTGAAGTCGGCCGCGCGGTCGAGCACCGCCACGATCGAAGGCCCCGGACGGAGTCGCCACGGGTTCGACGGGAACCAATCTGTCGCCGTGGCGGCCCAGGTGGACTGCAGCGCTCCCGGATAGTCGCCCTCGGTGTGGAACACCGCCCACGTCCCGGCCGGAACCTCGATCGCGTCGAGCTCTGCGGGCACCGGTGTCTCCTCGGTGACGGCGACGCCATGGAGGTAGGTCAGTTCGCTGCCCTCCGTGTAGTCGGGGTCGACGTCGGCGCTCACCTGGAGGAGACCAGCCGGATCCGTGTTGCTCAGTTCCTTGAGTCGAGCGTGCTCCGACGCCGGAAGGGCCATGATGTGCGCCTGGATGTGCGGATTCACGCCGGAGTGAAAGAGCGGCACACGAGCCGAGTGCCCGACGAGTCGGAATGCGGGCCGATCGATGATTCGAGTGTCCATGGTGGTGTTCCCTTCTACGGTCAGGCGGAACCTGAGCTGTGGTTGCGTACGAAGGGGGCCGCCGTCTCGGCGGACGTCGCCGGGGCCGGTGCCGTGAACCGCTCGGAATGCTCGACCGAAGGCCTCGGTGGAGCCGTAGCCGTACCGCACGGCGATTCCCAGCAGCTCGCCGTCACCGAGCACGTCGGCGGCGGCGACGGCCATGCGGCGTCGCCGGATGTACTCCGACAGCGGCATCCCGGCGAGCGACGAGAACATCCGGCGGAGGTGGTACTCCGTCGTGCCCAGGCTGATCGCGAGGGCGGCGATGTCGATCTCCTCGGTGAGGTGATCCTCGACGTACTCGACGACCTGGTTCAGAGCTGCGATCACGGTGTCCCCCTTCGTCATCAAGCCTGCGCGTCCGGCGACGCCCGCACCCGATCTCTCCGGTCCGATTCGATCGGGCTCACTCGTGCAAGCTCGACCCGCGCTCCGCCAGCCCCTCACGGAGGATGCGGATCGCCTTGGGGCCGACGCCGTGCAGGGCCGACAGCTCCGCCGCGGACACGCCCGACAACTGCTCGTAGCGCGTGAAGCCGTGCACGGCGAGTACCCGTCGGGCCACCTTCCCCAGTGACGGCGGGAATTCCGATTCGTCGTCCGTCATGGCTGCTCCTCCCTCCCTCGCGTTGTCACGCGCCGATCACAGCACCGTCGCGAGCGACTCCAACGCCTCGAACGGGTCGCCCACGGGGATGAACACACTGCTGGTCACTCCCGCGGCCGAGAGCTCGGCCAGCCTGTCCCGCACCTGCGCGGCCGTGCCGGCGAGGGCCAGCTGCGGCACCCAGTCGGCCGGCATCCGTTCGACGAAGTCCTCGCCCGAGGCGCAGTCGGCCCGGAGCGCGGCGAACTCGGCCGCGAACGGCATCGGCTCGATGTGGGGCGCCCAGTCGGGCTCACCGATGGCCGCGAGGCCGGGTCGGGCGGCGTCGATGGCGGCGGTGGCATCCGGATGCACCGAGCCGATGTTGAAGGTCACGAGCCGGTGCGGCCCCGCGGCAGCGATGTGCCCGAGGGCGGCGCGCGCGTACTCGGGGCCGGCCGGCTCGGCGAGGATCGTTCCGTCGGCGGCACGGCCTGAGACGGCCAGCGACTTGGGTCCGCGCACGCCCGCGAGCACGGGCGGGGCGGCATCCGGAATCGACGACGGCTCGAGGGCGGCGTCAGTCAGCTTCACGTAGCGAGCCGAGTCAGCGGTATCGATGCGCTGCCCGGCGAGCAGGCCGCGCACTGTCGTGAGGTACTCCTCGAGCAGGGTGAGCGGGCTGGCCGGCCAGGCGCCGATCGACCGCATCCAGTGCGGCATCCCGTGCCCGATGCCTGCCACCAGGCGTCCCGGGAACAGCTGCTCGAGCGTGGCGAGTTCCATGGCGGCGAAGACGGCGTTGCGGGCGCCGGCCGGGAGGATGCCGATGCCCAGCACGATGCGCGACGTCGAGGCGAGAACTGAGGCGGCCTGCGCGATGCCGCCCCGGAAGCCCAGGTCTTCGACCACCCAGAGCTCGGCGAACCCGAGCTCCTCGGCTCTGCGGGCGAAGGGGATGATGTCGGCGGCGGGCAGGTCGCGGGGGAGCATGACGGCGACGGCGGCGCCTTGAGATTCGGTCACCTCGCCACGCTAGCAGCGGGGTCGGAGCGCTCGGCGCCGCTGATTCCTCCGCTCACCCCTCGGTGAAGGCCGCGCGGAAGATGCCCCGCGCACGCTCCGCCACATGGGGGCGGTCGTCCGCATCCGTCTTCGCCAGAAGGAACGCGAGCATGCCGATGGCGAGCATCACGTCTTCGGTCGTCACGGCGGAACGGATGCGGCCCGAGGCCCGATCGCGGATGACGAGGGCGTCGACCAGCGTCGTCATGCGGCTGGCGAGGTGTTCGGCGCGTTCGTCGTGGCGCGCAGCCGCGGTGAGCTCGATGAGCGCCGTCGAGCTCATGGCCTGCTCGGCGATGCCGTCGAAGAGTTCGACGAGGGTGGAGTCGGATGCCGCAGCGAGGGTCTCGAGTTCGGCGATGTTGTCGTCGAACACCGCGACCGCGAGGGCGATGCGATCGGGGAAGTGCCGGTAGAGGCTGCCCTGACCGACGTCGGCCCGCTTCGCCACCGCGCTGAGCGGGGCGTCGAGCCCGGATTCGGAGAAGACCTCGCGTGCTGCCGCGATGAGGGCGGCCCGATTCGCGGGGCCGGCACTGGGTCCGCGATTCGCCTTCGGTTTCTCAGTCACGAGTGTTAGCGTACAACCGGACAACGTAGTCCGGTATGGAGAGTGACATGTCGAAGGAATGGGACCGCGAGGTCGATCTGCTCGTCGTCGGAACGGGAGCAGCGGGTCTGACCGCTGCCATCACCGCAGCCGATGCCGGACTCGCAACACTCGTCGTGGAGAGCACCGAGAGGTGGGGCGGCACCACGATGCGCAGCGGCGGCGGTCTGTGGATGCCCACGAATCCGCTGATCAGCACCTTCGCCGCACCCGACTCTGTCGAGGATGCGCTCACCTATCTGGAGGCGGCGATCGGCAGCGACGCCGGGCCGGCGTCGAGTCCCGAACGTCGTCGGGCGTTCGTCAACGCCGTCATCCCGGTGTTCCGGATGCTCGAGCGTCTGGGTATGCAGTGGTCGCCGGCCAAGCAGTATCCCGACTACTACCCCGATCGCCCCGGTGGCCGGGTAGGCCGTTCGATCGAGCCGAAGCCATTCGACGCCAAGCGCCTGGGTGACGCCTTCGCGACGTCCCGTGCCGGTGACGGTCTGCCGATTCCGTTGAAGAACGACGACGTCTGGCTGCTCTCGCGCGCCTGGTCGACTCCGAGCGGCTTCGTGCGCGGTGCCCGCTTCGTGTTCCGTGCGCTCGGCGGCATCGTCACCGGGAAGAAGCTCTACGGCATGGGGTCGGCTCTCGCGATGAGCCTCATGCAGATGGTGCGGACGCAGGGCACCGAGGTGCTGCTCAGCAGCCCGCTCACCGACCTCGTGCTCGAGGACGGCGTCGTGATCGGTGCCGTCGTGACGACCCCGACCGGCGAACTGCGCATCCGCACCCGCCGCGGAGTGATGCTCGGCGCCGGCGGCTTCGCCATGAACTCGGCCTGGCGCGAGAAGTACCACGGCATTCCGGGCTACAGCTCGGCAGCCGACGGCGACCTCGGCACGGCGATCGAGATCGGCAACCGGGCCGGGGGCGCCCTGGCTCTCATGGACGACGCGTGGTGGGGCGCATCCGTTCCCATCGAGGGCAAGCAGGCGCTGTTCGTGCTCAACGAGCGCAGCGATCCGTTCAGCATCGTCGTCGACCAGTCGGGTCGGCGCTACCTCAACGAGTCCGAGAGCTACATCGACTTCGGCCACGACCTGCTCGAGCGCAACCGCACCACGCCCGCGAACCCGTCGTGGCTCGTCGTCGACAAGCGCCATCGCCAGCGATACATGTTCGCCGCAGCCCTCACCGACGGTAAGAGCCTGCGGAAATCGGGAACCATGGTGACGGCGGACACCATCGCCGAGCTCGCCACCCTCATGCACGTCGACGGCGCGACGCTGCAGGCGACCATCGACCGCTTCAACGGCTTCGCCCGCAGCGGCGTCGACGAGGACTTCGGCCGCGGACGCACCGTCTACGACAACTACTACGGCGACCCGCGCGTGAAGCCGAACCCGAACCTCGGCCCCGTCGAGAAGGGGCCGTTCACGGCCGTGAAGCTCGTGCCGGGCGACCTCGGCACCAAGGGCGGACTGTTGACGGATGAGCACGCTCGCGTGCTCGACGAGGCCGGTGCCGTCATCCCCGGCCTCTACGCCGCCGGCAACACCACGGCATCCGTCATGGGTCGCACCTACCCCGGACCCGGCTCCACCATCGCGCCCGCCGTGATCTTCGGTTACCTCGGCGCCCTGCACGCATCCGAGGCCGAGGTCTTCGACGGAGCCGAATCCGTCGATGCCGCATCCGACGACGTCACCGACATCCCGACCACCCCACAAGAACAGAAGGAAACATCAGTATGAGCACCCCCGCACCCCTCACCGGCGACTCCTCCATCAAGACCTGGCTCGAGCACCCCGTCGGCGGCCCCATCCTGCGCGAGATGCTCGCGCAGTCAGGACAGGATGCCGACGTTCTGAAGCCCGTGCACCGCCTGGCTCTGAAGCGCCTCATCAAGCTCAGCAAGGGCCAGTTCTCGCAGGACGCCGTCGACGCCCTCGTGGCACGTGCCGCTGCCGGAGATGTTCCGGCCGGCGCGGCGGATGCTGCTCCTGAGGCCGGCGCGGCATCCGTCACCACCGACACCGAGGAGGTCGTGCCCGTCGCCGAGGCCCCCGAGTGGGTCGAGAAGGTCACCGGCGGGCGCTTCGCCGGCCAGACCATCATCGTCACGGGCGCCGGTTCCGGCATCGGTCGTGCCACCGCCTCGCGCGTGGCCCGAGAGGGTGGTCGCGTGATCGCCGTCGACATCTCGCAGGAGCGTCTCGACGAGTTCGCGGCCGACCACGCCGGAGCGGATGTCGTCGTGGTGTCGGGTGACATCACGGATGACGCCGCCATCGCAGCGATCGTCGAGGCGGCGGGCGATCGCATCGACGGCCTGGCCAACATCGCCGGCATCATGGACGACATGACGCCGATCGGCGAAGTGACCGACGCCGTGTGGGACCGCGTGTTCCGCATCAACGTGACCGGCACCATGAAGCTCACCCGCGCCGTCATCCCCGCGATGCTCGCGCAGGCGAAGGGCTCGATCGTGAACACCGCGTCGGAGGCCGCCCTCCGTGGCTCGGCTGCCGGTGTCGCCTACACGGCGTCGAAGCATGCCGTGGCCGGCATCACCAAGTCGAGCGCATTCATGTACGGCCCGAGCGGTATCCGCGTGAACGCCGTCGCTCCCGGCCCCACGATCACGAACATCGAGGCCTCGTTCGGCTCACCCCTCGGAGCATCGCGCGTGCAGTTGGCGATGACCCTGCTGCCGGATGCTGCAGAGGCCGAGGCGCTCGCCGCCTCGATCACGTTCCTGCTCAGCGACGACGGCGTGAACGTCAACGGCGTCATCCTCCCGTCGGACGGCGGCTGGTCGGTCGCCTAGCGGTCACCCGCACCTCGCGCAGAGTTCCCGGCGGATCCACTCCGCCGCGGAACTCTGCTCGAGCGTCCCGCTCCGGATGCCGCTCGTGAACCTGATCGCCGATTCGGTGAGGCGCCCGTCGGCCGAGTCGGGGGCGTCGCGCCC
The DNA here is from genome assembly GCF_004570845.1 of Orlajensenia leifsoniae. Taxonomy (GTDB): domain Bacteria; phylum Actinomycetota; class Actinomycetes; order Actinomycetales; family Microbacteriaceae; genus Orlajensenia; species Orlajensenia leifsoniae. Next base: position 483,319 of record NZ_SPQZ01000003.1, read on the forward strand.
CACGTGCACCGAGAGCCAGCGTGTGAGCGGAGCCCCGAGCCGTGCGCTCACGGCGACGAGTCCGGCGAAGTGCCGTGCCTGGCCGTTCGTGCCGTCATCGAGGTGCCGGCGGAAGCCTCGCCCATGCAGCACGTTGCGCCCGCCGAGCCCGGCGTCGATGAACCACACCGGCCCGGTGCGCACCCCGCCGCCGGCGGCGCCCAGCTCGACCAGGAAGCGGCGGGACGAGTACCCGGAAGATGCGAGCCGCCCCGCGGTCTCGGCCAGTGCGGCGCAGGCGTCCATCCCTCCAGCCTAGGGATCGTCCGCCCGGTGGTGCGCTTCGGCCGCGGACGTCGTCCGGGCCTCGGCCAACGGAGCGTGACCTACTCGGCCGCCGCCGCCTTGCGCTCGCGGAACGCGATCATGTTCATGCGGCTGCCGCAGCGCACGGTGCAGAACCGCTTCGAGCCGTTCCGAGACAGATCGAGGATGAGCCCGGTGCAGTTGTCGGCCTCACAGATCCGCAGACGCTGCATCTCGTCCATGCGGATGACGTCCATCAGCGCGACGGCGGCCTCGACCCGCATCCGCTCGCCCAGAGGGGCGTCGTTCGAGGTCGCGTGCAGGTGCCAGTCGATGTCGTCGTGCCTGGCGAGGTAGGGCAGGGCGTTTGCCTCGCGGAGCATGCGGTTCACCTCCACCACGGCGTCATCCCGATCCAGGGTCCAGAGATGCCTGATCTGCTCGCGGGTGTCGAGCACGTCGAGGCGCTCGGCCTCGTCACCGTCGATACGTCCCGTGAACGGATACTGCTGGAGGAGAGCCGCCAGCTCCTCGACGGTTCCGAGCTCCTCCAGGTCGCTGCGAGACGCGCCCGCCGCTGTGTTCCCGAGCTCCACGGCGAACTCGAGCGCCACGACGGTGTCATGGGCAAACTGCATGTTGACTCCTAACGAGGGCGGGAGTAGCGTTATGGGCTAATAGCAGTTCAACCCTAACGCGGTTTCGTCGATCCCGGCGAGCGGGTGTTCGACGGAGGCATCGTGAGAATATCGTCCACAGCATCCGGTCTGGCGATCGCCGTGCTCGCCGCAGCCTCGTTCGGCACCTCGGGCGTGCTCATGAAGCCGCTCCTGGAGGCCGGCTGGTCTCCGGCAGCTGCAGTCACCGCCCGGGCCATCGGCGGGGCGATCATCCTGCTGCCGATCACCCTGGTCGCGCTGCGGGGAAAGTGGGACGCGCTCTGGCGGGCGCGCTGGCGCGTGCTCATCATGGGAGTCGTCGGCGTGGCCTCCACGCAGTTCTTCTACTTCGCGGCCATTCGCACGGTTCCGGTCTCGACCGCGATCCTCATCGAGCTGCTCGCGCCACTGCTTCTCGTCGCCGTGGTCTGGGCGAGGACGCTGCGGATGCCGAGACCCCTCGTGCTCGCCGGCTCGGCGCTGGCGATCGTCGGCCTCGTGATGGTCATCGGACCCGGCTCCATCGGAGCGCCGGACCCCATCGGCCTGCTGTTCTCCGTGCTCGCCATGGTGGCCTGCGCCGTCTACTTCGTGATCGCAGCGCGTCCGAGCGACGGCCTGCCGCCGGTCGCCTTCGCCGGCGTCGGACTCGTCATCGGCGCCCTCACGCTCAGCGTGCTCGCGCTCATCGGGGTGCTCCCGTTCACGGCCACCTTCGGCGATCTGCCGTTGCTCGGCGCGATGCTCCCCTGGTGGGTGCCCCTTCTGTTCGTGGCCGTGGTGAGCACCGCGCTGGCCTATGTGGCCGGCATCACGGCGGCGGAGTCCCTGGGCTCCAGGTTGGCGTCATTCGCCGGGCTGCTCGAGGTGGTGTTCGCCGCACTCTTCGCCTGGATCCTGTTGGGCGAGGCGCTGCAGCCGCTCCAGCTCCTCGGCGGCGCGCTCATCCTCGGGGGCATCGCAGCGGTGAAGGCGGCGGAGCCCGCGGATGGGCCGGTCGAGCTTCCGCTCGCTGAGGGCCGAGCGGCGACCGAGGCTCAGGTACCCGCTCGCTGAGGGCCGAGCGGAGCGACCGCCCGAAGCGCATCCGTTGAACGGCCGCGCCAGTGGGCGACGCTTCGAACGCCGACTCCGTCGGGTCCTCAGCGAACGCGCTGTAGCCGGGTCCTCAGCGAACGCGCTGTAGCCGGGTCCTCAGCGAGCGGGAGGGGTCACGCCCCGGCCACGGTCGCCGCGAACGCCGCCGCACGCACGCGGAGTCCCAGCATCCGTTCCTGCCGTGCAGCCTCGACGTCGAACCCGATGTAGGCGACAGGCGGCTTCCGGCGCACGTTCGTCGAGCACTCGAAGTCGGCGCACACCAGGGTTCCGGCCGTGTCGCCGTTGCGTCCAGCCGGGCCCGCGAGGCGTGCGCCGAAGAACACGACGTCGTTGGGCAGGGTCACGTCCTGGCACCACGAGCATTGCGCCCGCTTCTGCGGCGAGGCCTTGGCCTGCTGCAGCATCACCCCGACGAGCTCGTAGTCGGGCCCACCGACGCCGGGCACCACGATGTAGGCGCGACGGGCGATCTTGCGGTCGCGCCAGCCGAGGAAGTCGAGGCGCTCCCAGTCGAGCTCGGCCAAATCGGGCGGCAGGGTGATGTCGGTGGTCTCCTTGCGCGAGGCGTTCACGAAGCTCGCACGGATGGTCTTCTCGCTGATGGGCAGCATGGTTCTTCTCCAGTCATGGGCCCGCTCGTCGACGTCTCGGAAGGACGGATGCTGCGGGCGGTGGTTCGTTCGAGTGAGGGAGGGGTAGCGACTACCTGCCGCCGGCGGGTGAAGCGCCGACGACCTCCCGACGCCCCGAGGGCAGTGCGAACGAACCGGAGGAACTCATGCGACCAGCCTACGCCCGGGCGATGGGTGCATCCTGAGGCGCAGCGGGCTACGGGCGGTCTGTGGGCCGCGGAAGGCTGCCGTGCGTGATGAGGAGTTCGTAGATGTTCTCGAACGCCTCGGCGATCCGGGTGCCCTGCTCCGGGTTCAATGCGTCGAAGAACACGGAACGAACGAAGCTGATGTGGCCAGGGGACGCCCGGGCGAGGAGGTCGCGGCCGTCGTCAGTGAGGGTGACGTCGGTGATGCGGCGATCGTCGGGGTTCGGGAGAAGGGTGACGAGGTCCTTCGTGGCCATGCGGTGGGCCTGGTGCGAGACGCGGCTGCGTTCGGCTCCGATGCGGATGGCCAGGTCGGAGATCGTCATCGTTCCGGTGGGCTCGCTGGTGAGGGCCACGAGGACGTCGTAGTCGGCGAGCGTGATTCCACTGTCGACACGCAGTTGCCGATTCATCTCGTAGCGCAGTCGCAGCTGCACTTTCATGAAGGCGTACCAGGCACGGATGTCGTCGTCTCCGAGGAACGCGAACGGCGACTCGGGTGGGATCTCGTAACGACTCACGGCGCCTCCATTCGCTCGACTGCGTCGCCGAGACCTTCCGTCGGCATCTGGTCAGCTGAAGAGGAACGTGTAGACCCGTGAGATCCTGCCATCGCGAACGAACACCGCGTCGGCGCCGCGCGCGACCGGGTCGGCTCCTTCGGGTCCGAGCGCCCACCCCAGGTAGTGCAGCTCTCCCGCGGTGTAGACGCTCCCCTCGGCGTGGAACACGAACCCGGGTGCGCCGTCCAGGATCTCCTGCACCTTCGCGTCGAGCTCTTCGTACCCGGTCACCTGACCATCCGGGTCTGCGGCCACGACATCCTCGGTGTACGTCCGCCGGATGGCGTCCCGACGCTTGGCCGCGTCACGTTCACCGAACACCTCCAGAAGGTTCGCGTGCATCAGCTTCTCCACCGTCGCGTCGGCCATCGTGTTCCCCTCATTTACGTGAACTTTCATTCAATGTAGCGCTGTGGCGCCTCGCCCGCCATGGTGGTCTGGGACGCATCGGCACGATCGGCCTTCACCTGCGGCAGGATCGGAAGCATGACGACCATCACGGTGCTGAGCGGCCACGGAGACTACGCCGACCCGTGGCATCCGTTCGACGAGACGTCGCAGCGGCTTGCGGCGCTGCTGGCCCCTCTCGGCGAGGTGACGGTGCGCGTCGACGTCGAGGCCGCGCTCGCCGGATTGACGGCGACGGATGCCCGACCCGACCTGCTCGTCTTCAACATCAGCCGCGACGAGGGCGTCGAGCCCTCCACGCCGCCCGAGTCCGCGCAGACGGGACTCCTCGCCCACCTCGCCGACGGGCGTCCGATCCTCGCCGTGCACTCGGCGTCGCGGGCCTTCGCCGACTGGCCGGAGTGGTCGTCGATCCTCGGCGGGCACTGGGAGGACGGGCTCACGTTCCATCCGGAGCGGGGAGTTGCACACATCGTGCCGACGGATCTGGCCGGCGAGCTCCTCGGCCGGGGTCGGTCGTTCTACACCGTGGACGAGCGCTACACGGCGCTCGTTCTCGAGCCGGATACGCAGCCGCTCGCGACGCACGAGCACGGCGGCTCCGAGCATCCCTTGGCCTGGTTCACCACGTTCGGCGATGCCGAGGTCGTCTACAGCGCGCTCGGTCACGACACCGAGGCCTATGAGTCTCCGGATGCCGCCGCCTTCGTGAGCGGCGCGGCGGCCTGGCTGCTGCGGGAGCACGCACGGTCTGCAGGATGAGATGCGTTTCATCTCCCCTGGGAGTCTGAGTTCGCTCTCATCCTGCATATGCGAACGGATGCGGCGCCCCTGCTGTCTCACCCGCGCGGAGCGACGCCCGCTCTGACCGGCCCGAGCACCACGTCGACCAGACGCTCGGCCGTGCCCGGTGTGATCGGAGAGCGGCTGAGCATGCGCACGATGAGCGGGCCCATGAGCGCCTCGCCGATCTCCTGCACCGGCGCATCAACGCGGATCTCGGATGCGGCGATGGCGGCCTCGAAACGCTCCACGAGCGCAGACGTGGCCCCCATGCTCGCGTACAGGCGCCGCCCGACGTCGGGGTTCTCGGCCGCCGCGGCGATGAGCGAGAGGATGAGGGACTCGCCGATCGGCTGGGTGACGAGGTCGAAGATCTCGTCGAGCCAGGTGACGAGATCGGCGCGGATATCGCCTGTGTCCGGGGGGCCGAGACGATTGGGCAGCAGGAGTCCCTCGAGCAGGCAGTCGGCCACGAGCGCGCTCTTCGACGGCCACCACCGGTAGATCGTCTGCTTCCCGACGCCGGCCTCGTGTGCCACTCCCTCGATGGTCAGGTGGTCGTAGCCGCGGGCGGCGAACAGCCGCGCCGTGGCCTCGAGGATGGCGCGGCGAGCCGTCTCACTGCGGACGGCTCCGCGACGTTGCTCGGACATCCTCACATCGTATTCGCAATCAACGAGACGAACCGTTGCGTATTATCAGCGGAGGCTTTCGAGAGGCGAAGAAACACATGGCTGAACTCCTGTACCGCTTGGGCAAGCTCGCGGCACGTCGCGCATGGATCGTGATCGTCGCGTGGCTGCTCGTGATCGTCGTCGCGGGCGTCGGCTTCGCCATCGGTTACAAGGGTCTCTCGTCGAGCTTCGACATCCCCGGAACGGCATCCGGAGCCGTCACCGATGAACTGCAGGAGAAGCTGCCCGATTTCAGCGGCGCCGCGGGCACCGTGGTCTTCGAGACCACCGACGGCTCGGAATTCACCGAGGAGCAGAAGACCGAGATCTCCGCTCTGGTGACGGATGCCGCGGACCTGCCCGACGTGGCGAAGGTGGTCGACCCCTTCGAGACCGAGACGGAGCGCGCCGCCCAGCAGCAGCAGCTCGCAGACGGCCGCACCCAGATCGACGACGGCAATGCGCAGATCGAGGCAGGCCAGACGCAGCTCGACGCCGGACAGGCCCAGCTCGATGCCGGACAGGCCCAGCTCGACGCCGCCCGCCAGCAGGCGGAGGCGGCCGGCGCTCCCGCCGAGCAGCTCGCGGCGCTCGACGCCCAGCAGGCCACTCTCGACGCGCAGCAGGCCGAACTCGACGCGCAGCAGGCCAAGCTCGACGCCTCACGCGATGAGATCGAGGCGCAGACCACCAAGCTCGACAACGGCGCCACCCTCATGGAGCTGTCGAAGGACATCGGCGTCGTGTCGGAGGACGGCTCGACCGCCCTCGTGAACGTCGCGTTCACGGAGCCCCGCCTCGAGCTCTCGGAGGACTCGAAGCAGGCCGTGATCGACCACTTCGAATCCGAGCCGATCGACGGCGTCGAGGTCTCGTTCTCCACCGACATCGCCCAGGGCACGCCCTCCATCGTCGGCATCGGCGAGATCGTCGGCGTCGTCTTCGCCGCCATCGTGCTGCTGGTCATGCTCGGCTCGGTCATCGCCGCGTCGCTTCCGCTCGTGACCGCCATCGTCGGTGTCGCCATCGGCGCCCTCGGCTCGCTGGCGTTCTCGGGTGTCGTGCAGATGGCATCCGTCACCCCGGTCCTCGGCCTCATGCTCGGTCTCGCCGTGGGAATCGACTACTCGCTTTTCATCATCAACAGGCATCGCAAGCAACTGCTGCAGGGTGCAGAACCTCACGAGTCGGTCGGCCTCGCGAACGGCACCGCCGGCAACGCCGTCGTCTTCGCGGGCACGACGGTGATCGTCGCGCTGCTCGCCCTGAACATCACCGGTGTTCCGTTCCTCGGCCTCATGGGCACCGTCGGCGCCGTCAGCGTGGCGATCGCCGTGCTCATCGCCACGAGCCTGACGCCCGCGATCCTCGGACTGCTCGGCACCCGCATCCTGAACCGTCGAGCCCGCGCCCGCATCGGCGAGGAGCACCACGAGGACACGAAGGCGAAGCCGATGAAGACCTGGCGAGCCGTCGTGACGGTTCTGGCGACGGCCGCGGCGTTGCTCACCATCGCCATTCCGGCGCTCTCGATGCGCGTCGGCCTTCCCGACGGCTCGTCGGAGCCTGTCGAGTCGGCGTCGTACCAGGCGTTCACCACGACCGAGGACCAGTTCGGCGCTGGAGCCACGGGGCCGCTACTGGTCACGGCGCAGCTGCCCTCCGGCCTCGACGACGACCAGGTGCTGCAGGCGCAGGTCGACGTGGCCCAGAAGCTCGCAGACCAGGACGACGTGGTGGCCGTCGCGCCCATCGCCGTCTCGGATGACAACCGTCTCGCGGCGTTCCAGGTGGTGCCGGCCGAAGGCCCCAACAGCGTCTCGACCGAGGAACTCGTGGTCGCCCTGCGCGACCTCCAGCCCATCGATGGCGACATCACCCTCGGCGTCGCCGGGCAGGCAGCCATCAACATCGACATCTCGGCGAACCTCGCCGCGGTGCTGCCGCTCTACCTCGGTGTCGTGGTGGGCCTCTCGCTGCTCATCATGATCCTGGTGTTCCGCTCGATCCTCGTGCCGCTCATCGCGACCGGTGGGTTCATCCTGTCGCTGTTCGCGACCTTCGGTGCGATCGTCGCGGTCTTCCAGTGGGGCTGGGGGGCGGATGCGCTCGGCATCCACACGGGTCCGATCCTGAGCTTCCTGCCGGTCATCCTGGTCGGCATCCTGTTCGGACTGGCGATGGACTACCAGCTGTTCCTGGCGTCGGGCATGCGGGAGGCCTACGTGCACGGCGCTCCTGCCCGCCTGGCCGTTGCCCGGGGCTTCAGGGCCGGTCGCGCGGTCGTCACGGCCGCGGGCCTCATCATGGTCTCGGTCTTCGGCGGGTTCATCTTCGCGGAGTCGACGATGATCCGCTCGATCGGCTTCGGCCTGGCCCTGGGTGTGCTCCTCGACGCCTTCGTCGTGCGGATGCTGCTGATGCCCGCCCTCATGCACCTGCTCGGGGAGTCCGCGTGGTGGCTGCCGCGCTGGCTCGACAAGATCCTGCCGAACGTCGACGTGGAGGGCGCGGCCCTCGAGCGTCGCCACCACGCGAGCTGACGCGGCGGGCGGCACCGTCTCACACGAGCCGCGTCGCCCGCACCACGACGTCGCGCAGCTGGACGCCTGCGTGGCCGGGCGCGTCCACGGTGCGATCGGGTTCCGCGGCGCTCTCGACGCGCCAGGTCGCCGGGTCGAGAACGTCGGTGATGGCCGCCGCGGTCACCGTCGTCTCCTCGGGCGGGTGGTGTCCGTTGGCCGTGGTCGTCGACCCGTGCAGATGCCCGACGATGAGCAGGGTGCCGCCGGGCGCGACCCATGCGCCGATGCGGGTGTAGAAGTCGAGCTGCGGGATCGTCGGGTGCGCGTAGTTCGTGGTGACGAGGCCGAACCGCTCGCGTGGCTCCCACGTGGTGAGGTCGGCCTCGACCCAGTCCACGTTCTCGGTGACGGATGCCGCAGCCGCGCGAACCGCCGCCTGTGCGAGCGCGCTCGCCGAGATGTCGGCGCCCGTCACGGTCCAGCCGCGTTCGGCGAGCCACACGGCCTCGGCGCCGGTGCCGCAGCCGGCGTCGAGGGCCGTGCCCGGGCGGAGGCCGGCCGTCTCGCTCGACAGGTACGGGTTGGGCGCGCCGAGAGGGGCGGCATCCGTCGCCGAAGCCGTGTCGGCATCGGGCCGGTCGTGCCAGTGCTGCTCCCAGTAGTCCTTGTCGAAGTCGCGGCTCATGGTCTCGATCGTGCGCTGTGGCCGCAGCCCGCGCAACCTCGCTTGCCGAAGGGGCAAGCGTTGAGGGAGTGGCCAGCCCGCTGAGGCCCGGGTAGCGTCGTGCAGGACGGCGAGCGGAGGAGGGTCCATGATCGTCGGGTTGATCATCGCGTGCGAGATCGGCTTCTGGGTCGCCGTCGTGTCTGGACTCGTCGCCCGGTACGTCCTGAGGATGCCGCGGTTGGGCCTCGTGCTGCTCGCTGCGGCGCCGGCCATCGACGTGGTGCTGCTGATCGCCACGGCCGTGCACCTGAAGAGCGGCGCGCAGGCGGAGTGGGCCCACGGACTTGCGGCGCTCTACATCGGGTTCTCCGTCGCCTACGGACACCGCCTCATCGCATGGGCCGACGCCCGCTTCGCCCAGCGTTTCGCCGGTGGCGAGCCAGCGCCGAAGCTCACGGGCGCTGCCTACACCCGGAAATGCTGGGCCGACCTGGCGCGCACGGTTCTGGGTGCCGGCATCGCCGCGGCCATCCTGTTCGGGCTGACCTGGTGGGTGGATGACCCTGCGCGCACCCTCGAACTGCAGAGCTGGTATCCCATCCTCCTGCTCGTCGTCGGCATCGACGCGGTCTGGGCGATCAGCTACACGCTGTGGCCGCGCAAGGCCGGGCCTGCGGCATCCGCCTCGCCCTCGGGCATGTGACCGGGCGGCCGCCTCAGATGCGGTCGTAGAGCGTGATCGGGTTCTCGATGGCCCGCACGATCGAACCCAGGAAGCGCGCCGCGTAGCCTCCGTCGCAGACCCGGTGGTCGAACACGAGCGACAGCTGCACGATGCGCCGCGGAACGATCGCACCATCGACGACCCACGGGCGCTCGAGTATTCGACCGACGCCCAGGATGGCCACCTCGGGGTGGTTGATGATGGCGGCCGATCCGTCGACGCCGAGGCTGCCGTAGTTGTTGAGCGTGAAGGTCGACCCCGTGAGTTCGGCCGGGGTGGCCGTGCCCGAACGCGCGCTGTCGGCGAGGCGGCGGATGTGCGCGTCGAGCTCGGCGATCGACTGGCGCTCGGCGTGCCGGAGCACGGGCACGAGCAGGCCGCGCGGGGTGTCGGCGGCGACGCCGAGGTTCACGCCGTCGTATTGGATCAATTCCGTGCCGTCGTCGCTGAGTCGTCCGCAGAGCACGGGGTGCTCCGCCAGGGCGAGCAGCACGTACTTCGCCACGAACGCGGTGAGTGACGGAGCGCCGTCGCCCATCGCCTGCCGCAGCTGCCAGAGCGTCGTCGCGTCGACGTCGACCCAGACCGTGGCTTCCGGGATCTCGGAGCGGCTGCGCGAGAGCTTGGCGGCGACGGTGCGGCGCAGCATCCCGAGGGGTTCGCGTCGCACGATCTCGAGGTCGTCCGTGGAGTGGCCCGACACGAGGCGTCCGGCGTCGAGCACGTCGGAGCGACGGATGATGCCGTCGGGCGCAGCGGGATGGATGGTGTGCAGGTCGATGCCGCGACTCCTGGCGAGGCTGCGCACGATCGGGGAGCGCACCGGAACGGGTCCGCTCCGTCGATCGAGGCTCGCGGTCGGAGCGGTCGGAGCCATCGCAACGGCCGGTGCGGTCGTAGCCCGCGCGGCAGGTTCGGCAGCGGCGGCCGGCGCCGCCCGACGGCGAGTGCGGCCCCGGGTGTGGTGCTCCGCGGTCCCGTAGCCGATGAGCACGTTGCCGGATCCGGCGCGCTCCTCGACGCGGTAGGCCTCGTGCCCGGATTCGACGGACGCGGATGCCGCCTCGGTCGCACCGGGCTCGACGACCGCGCCGGCCGCGCCCGCCTCGACGACCTCGAGGAACGGCGCACCCACGGCGAGCGTCTGTCCCTCCTCGCCATGGAGGGCGGCGACGGTGCCCGCGAACGGCGAGGGGACCTCGACGATGCTCTTGGCCGTCTCCACCTCGGCGATCGGCTGGTCGACGGTCACCTCGTCTCCGACCGCGACGATCCAGTGGACGAGCTCGGCCTCGGTCAGGCCCTCGCCCAGGTCGGGCAGGCAGAAGACGCGGGTGGCCATCAGGCGTCCCAGTTGAGGGTGTCGACGGCATCGAGCACGCGGTCGACGTCAGGCAGGTAGTACCGCTCGAGCTTCGGGGGCGCGAACGGGATGTCGAACCCCGTCACCCGACGCACCGGCGCCTCGAGCCAGGAGAAGCACCGCTCCGACACCCGTGCCGCGATCTCCGACGAGACACTCGCGAAGCCCGGGGCTTCGGCGATCACGACGGCGCGGCCGGTGGAGCGCACCGCCGCATCGACGGTGGCGTCGTCGTAGGGCGTGAGGCTGCGCAGGTCCACCACCTGGAGGCTGCGGCCCTCCTCCTCGGCGGCGTCGGCCGCGGCCAGGGCTATCGGCACCGAGGTTCCGTAGGCGATGAGGGTGGCGTCGGTTCCGGCCCGGATAACGTGCGCGGCCCCGATCGGGACCTCCAGCGAGGTGTCGACCTCGCCCTTCGCCCAGTACAGCTTCTTGGGCTCGAGGAAGACCACGGGATCGGGGCTGCGGATCGCGGATCGCAGCAGGCTGTAGGCATCCTGCGGCGTGGCTGGGGCTACCACCAGCAGCCCGGGCGTGTGCACGTAGTACGACTCCGAGGAATCGCAGTGGTGCTCGACCCCGCCGATGCCTCCGCCGTACGGGATGCGGATGACGATCGGCATCCGCACCCGGCCCCGCGTGCGGTTGCCCATCTTGGCCACGTGGCTGACGACCTGCTCGAAGGCCGGATAGGCGAAGGCGTCGAACTGCATCTCGACGACGGGCCGCATCCCGTTCATCGCCATCCCGACGGCCATCCCCATGATCCCAGCCTCGGCGAGCGGGGTGTCGAAGCAGCGGCGCTCTCCGAAGCGCGCTGTGAGCCCGTCGGTCACGCGGAAGACGCCGCCGAGCGCGCCCACATCCTCGCCGAACACGAGAACGGTGTCGTCGTCGGCCATGGCGTCGCCGAGAGCACGATTCACGGCGGTGGCCATCGTCATGGTCTCGCGGTTGGCGGATGCGGCCATCGGCCTGTCCTGGATCATCGTCATGCCTGTGCCTCCTGGCCGGTGCGCCGCAACTCACCGTCGAGCAGTGCGGACTGCTCCTCGAGCTGAGGGGTGCGGGTCGCGTAGACGAAACGGAACAGGTCATCCGGATCGAGCTGCGCATCGGTGTTGAGGGCGTCGCGCAGGGTCGCGGCGATGCTGTCGGCGGCCTCGGTGAAGGACGCCTCGGACTCCTCCGTGAGCAGCCCTTCCCGGCGGAGGTGGGTGCGCAGGCGGAGGAGCGGATCGCGGTCGGCCCACGCACGCACCTCGGAACCGTCGCGGTACCGGGTGTCGTCGTCGGCGTTGGTGTGGGCCTGCATCCGATAGGTGTGCGCCTCGACGAGTGTCGGCCCACCGCCGGAGCGCGCGCGGTCCACTGCGGCGCCGAGCACGGAGAGGAGGGCCGCCAGGTCGTTGCCGTCCACACGCTCGCCGGGCATTCCGTAGCCGATCGCCTTGTGCGCGAGGGATTCGGCTGCGGTCTGGCGTGAGAGCGGCACCGAGATGGCGAAGCCGTTGTTCTGCACGAAGAAGACCACGGGGAGGTGGAACACCGCCGCGAAGTTGAGCGCCTCGTGGAAGTCGCCCTCGCTGGTGGCCCCATCGCCGCACATGGCGAGGACGACGGTGCTCTCGCCCTTCAGGACTGCCGCGTGGGCGAAGCCGACGGCATGGAGCAGCTGCGTGGCGAGGGGCGTCGCCTGTGGTGCCACATTGTGCACGTGCGGGTCGTAGCCGCCGTGCCAGTCGCCCTTCAGCATGAGGGTCGCCTCGGCCGGTGCCACGCCCTTCAGCATCACGGCCACGGTGTCCCGGTAGGTCGGGAAGAGCCAGTCGTCGGCGTCGAGAACCCGCACGGCCGCCACCTGGCACGCCTCCTGGCCGTGCGAGGAGGGGTAGACGGCGAGCCGGCCCTGCCGCACGAGCGCATTGCACTGGTCGTTCACCCTGCGCCCGATGACGAGGGAGCGGTAGCCGTCGACCAGGGCGTCAGGAGCCGGTGTCGGGTAGACCGGGTCCGCGCTGAAGGCACCGGTCGTGTCGACCAGCTGCACAGGGGTATCCCGAGGGAGGAAGTCGGTCATTCAGTCTCCGTTGACGTGATGGACGCTCTGTCGTTCAGGATGCGCTTTCAACCCACAAGTCACAAGCCGAGCGAGTCACGCTGGACTTTCTGATCTCAGAACGGGAACGCTCGCTACAATCAGTCTCACGCTGACCCGCACAACGAGGAGCCGGAGCCCATGGAGCTGGACGATCTGGACCGCCGCATCCTGCAGGAACTGCGCAAGGACGGCCGGGCGTCGGTGAGTGCCATCGCGGCGACCACCCACATCTCGCGCGCGAACGCGTACGCCAGGGTCAACCGGCTGGTCGAGTCGAAGGTGATCCAGGGGTTCGGCGCCCGGGTCGATCCCGTGCTCGCCGGACAGCACTCTTCGGCGTACGTCACCCTCACTCTCGAGCAGACGGCCTGGCAGGACACCCGCGAGCGCCTGTCGCAGATCGCCGAGGTCGAGCACATCGCGCTGGTCGGCGGCGACTTCGACGCCATCCTGCTCGTGCGTGCGCGCAACAACGGCGACCTCCGGCGCGTCGTCCTCGAGGAGTTGCAGGCCATCCCCGGGGTGCGCTCGACCAAGACGGCGCTGATCTTCGAGGACTTCGACGCGATCTGAGCGGCCGGGTGACCGATCGCGCCGGCGGGCGCAGTCATATACTGTCTGAACGATCGGTCACTAATTCAAAACTCGATCGAATCCTGTGATGCACCGAAGCCGAAACAGTAGGGGAGCGAGCATGCCCGAGGCCCTTCCCGTCGTGGAGCGCCAGTCGTGAGCGTCGCCATCGAGTACCTCGAGGACCGCGTCGTGGCCACCCTCGACCAGCCGGAGCGTCGCAATGCGATCGGCCAGGACACCATCGACGCCCTGCACGCTCTCTGCGCCGACCTGGAGCGGCATCCGCGCATCCTGATCATCTCGGGCTCGGGCGGCGTGTTCGCCTCGGGCGCCGACATAGCCGAACTGCGCGAGCGGCGAGCGGCCGATGCCCGCGCCGGCATCAACGCGCACGCCTTCATCCGCATCGCCCGGCTCGATCTCCCGGTGATCGCCGCCATCGACGGCTACGCCCTCGGCGGCGGGGCCGAACTCGCCTACGCCGCCGACGTGCGCATCGCCTCGACGACAGCGAGATTCGGCAACCCCGAGACCGGACTCGGCATCATCGCCGCTGCGGGAGCATCCTGGCGCCTGCCCGAGATCGTCGGGCGGGCCCGGGCGAGCGAACTGCTGCTCACCGGCCGCGTGATCGATGCCCCCGAGGCGCTCGCGATCGGGCTGGTCTCATCCCTGCACGACCCGGCCGACCTGCTGGCGGCCGCACACGCCATCGCCGACTCCATCTCCAAGCACGATCGTGCCGCCACCATCGCGATGAAGCGCGCGATCGCCGCGCCCCGCGACAGGCATCCCGAGATCGACCTGGAGTTGCAGGCCGTGCTCTTCGAGAGCCCGGAGAAGGAGCGGCGCATGACGGACTTCCTCGAGAGGCGCAAGCGATGAGCGCCCCGGCGTCCCTCCCCGACGTCGTCGGCGTGCTCGGCGGCGGCCGCATGGGTGCCGGAATCGCCCACGCCTTCGTGCTGGCCGGATGCCGCGTGGTCGTGGTCGAGCGCGACGATGCAGCGGTCGTGGCCGCCTCGGACCGCATCCGCGCGTCCCTCGACGCGAGCGTCGCGCGCGGAGCGACGACCGCACCTCTGCCCAGTCTCGTCGCCGCCGTCAGCACCACGACCGATGCCTCGGCGTTCGCCGATGCCGGTCTCGTGATCGAGGCGGTGCCGGAGGACTTCGAAATGAAGCGCACGGCGCTCCGTCGCGTCGAGACCATGGTCGCACCGGGCGCCGCCATCGCGAGCAACACGTCGTCCATCTCGATCGACGCCCTCGCCGACGAGCTCGAACGCCCGGCACGATTTCTCGGACTGCACTTCTTCAATCCGGTGCCGGCGTCGAGGCTGGTCGAGATCGTGGTCGGAACGGCGACGGATGCCGCACTCGCCGCCCGCGCCGCCGACTGGGTGGACGCGCTCGGAAAGGCCGCCGTCACAGTGCGCGACGCCCCGGGTTTCGCGTCGTCGCGTCTCGGCGTCGCGCTCGGCCTCGAGGCGATCCGCCTGCTCGAGGACGGCGTCGCGTCGGCCGCCGACATCGATGCCGCGATGACCCTCGGGTACCGTCATCCGGTCGGTCCACTGGAGACCACCGACCTCGTCGGGCTCGACGTGCGCCTCGGGATCGCCGAGTACCTGCACAGCCAGCTCGGACCTCGGTTCGAGCCGCCCGCCCTGCTGCGCCGTCTGGTTGCAGAGGGCAAGCTCGGCCGAAAGACCGGGGAGGGCTTCTACGCCTGGACCGATGGAGAGAAGGAGATCCGATGACCGCCATCCTGCCGAGCTTCGTGAATGGAGCGTGGTGGACGCCCGCCAGCGCCGACGGCGCGACCGCCGTGCGCGACGCGTCGACAGGAGGGACCGTCGCGCACGTCTCGACCGACGGCCTGGACCTCGCGGCCGCCCTCGAGTACGCGCGCACCACAGGTCAGGCCGGCCTGGGCGCGCTCACCTTCCACCAGCGCGCGGTGCTGCTCAAGCAGATGGCGCTCGCCCTCACCGAGCGCAAGGCCGAGCTCTACGAGATCTCGGCGCGCACCGGTGCGACGAAGGCCGACTCCTGGGTCGACATCGACGGCGGCATCGGGGTGCTCTTCACCTACTCGTCGAAGGGCCGTCGCGAGCTCCCGAACACGCAGGTCTACGTCGATGGCGCCGTCGAGCAGCTCTCGAAGGACGGCTCGTTCCTCGGGCGGCACATCTACACCCGCCTGCCCGGTGTCGCCGTGCAGATCAACGCGTTCAACTTCCCGGTGTGGGGCTCGCTCGAGAAGTTCGCTCCGGCGTTCCTCGCCGGCGTGCCGTCGCTGGTGAAGCCGGCCACGCCGACCGGCTACCTCGCGGAGGCCTTCGTCCGCATCCTCGACGAGTCCGGCCTGCTGCCCGCCGGGTCGCTGCAGCTCGTCTCCGGCAGCGTTCCCGACCTGTTCGACCACCTCCGGCTCGGAGACCTCGTCGCCTTCACGGGCAGCGCGTCGACCGCGGAACGCCTTCGTGCCCACGATTCGGTGCAGACCGGCGGGGCGCGGTTCACGAGTGAGACCGACTCCATCAACGCCTCCATCCTCGGAACGGATGCCGGTGCAGGCACTCCCGAGTTCGATGCCTACGTCCGCCAACTCGTCGCGGAGCTGACCGCGAAGGCCGGGCAGAAGTGCACCGCCATCCGCCGCGCGATCGTGCCGGCGGCATCCGTCGACGCCGTCATCGACGCGGTTCGCACTCGTCTCGCCGATCGCGTCGTCGTCGGTGACCCCCGCGTCGAGGGCGTGACCATGGGGCCGCTCGCCTCGCTCGAACAGCGCGACGAGGTGCTGCGACAGGTGGAGCGTCTCGTCGAGGCCGGCGGCGAGCTGGTGATCGGCACGGGCGCAGCCGAACCCGGACCCGGAGCATTCGTCTCCCCGATGCTGCTGCGCTTCGAGAACACGACCGATGACGCCGTGCACTCGATCGAGGCCTTCGGGCCGGTGTCGTCGATCATCGGCTACGAGAGCCTCGACGAGGCGGCCGAGCTGGTGGCGCGCGGCGGCGGTTCCCTGGTGACCAGCATCGCCACCCATGACACGGCCATCGCCGCCGAGCTGGCCGGGCGCATCTCCGCCTTCAACGGCCGCGTGCTGCTGCTCGATAGGGACGACGCGCGCTCCTCCACCGGACACGGATCGCCGCTTCCCCAGCTCGTGCACGGTGGACCGGGCCGAGCCGGCGGTGGAGAGGAGCTCGGCGGAATCCGCGCGGTGCTGCACCACATGCAGCGCACGGCCGTGCAGGGTTCCCCCGAGATGCTGACCGCGCTCACCGGCATCTGGCACGCGGGGGCCGCGTCACGACCGGGCGGGCGGCATCCGTTCCGGAAGAGCCTGTCCGAGCTCGTGATCGGCGACCAGGTGGTGTCGGGCTCGCGCGAGGTGAGCCTGGACGACATCGAGACCTTCGCCCGGTTCACCGGCGACACCTTCTACGCGCACATGGACGAGTCGGCCGCGGCGGCCAACCCCTTCTTCCCCGGGCGCGTCGCCCACGGGTACCTGCTCGTCTCGTGGGCGGCCGGCCTGTTCGTCGACCCGGAGCCCGGGCCGGTGCTCGCCAACTCCGGCCTGGAGAACCTGCGCTTCGTCACGCCCGTGTCGCCGGGCGACTCGATCCGCGTCGAACTCACCGCCAAGCAGATCACTCCGCGCGAGACCGACGACTACGGCGAGGTGCGCTGGGACGCCGTGCTGCGCAACCAGGACGACGAGCTGGTCGCCAGCTACGACGTGCTCACTCTGGTCGCCAAGGAGCCGGCCGCGGCCTAGAAGTCGGATCCGGCGACGGATGCCACGGGTCTCGCCGGGCGCAGTGGTCAGGCCCGCTGGCGCAGGCCGTCGAGAGCGACCGCCACGACGTCGGACGCGAGCTGGTCGGCGTCCTCGGGGCCGCCCGGGCGGTACCACTCGACGATCGAGTTGATCATTCCGAACAGCAGACGCTCGACGACGCGCACATCGATGTCGGCGCGCAGCGATCCCTCATCGCGTGCCCGGCCCACGAGCTCGGTGACCGATCTGTCGAAGGCGCGCCTGCGGGCCAGCGCTCGCCGCTCCACGTCGGTGTTCCCTCGCACGCGCAGCAGCAGCGTGACGTACGGGAGTTCATCGACGAGCACGTGCACGGCGCCGCGGAGCACCAGTTCGAGGCGATCCGCCGCGCTGACGGCTGCGGCATCAGAGGACACGAGCACGCCCTCCAGCGCGCTGAGCGCGCGGTCGAGTGCGGTCTCCAGCAGGGCGTCCTTCGACGAGAAGTGATGGTAGATCGCCGACTTCGAGATGCCGAGGCGCTCCGCCAGCACGGCGATGGATGTCGCGTCGTAGCCGTACTCGTTGAACGCGGCGACGGCGACGTCGAGCACGGCCGCCTGGTCATAACCGGGGCGTCCGCGGCGGGCGGCTGCGGGCCGGCTCTCGGTGTCGCTCGTCATCACGCTCCAGTGTGCCACGCGGTGACCGAACGGTCGGTCACCCCGTTGCTGGCGGCTCACGACGGGTCGAGATCGACCGGCCCCGGAATTCCGCGACGGCCGTGCCATCGTCTGCCACGACCGAGACGTCGTACAGCCCGGTGCGGCCGCTCCGCACGACGCGCCGCGCGGTGGCGGTGAGTGTCTGGCCCGCCCGGGTCGACGCCAGGAAGGTGATGTCGGCGCCGGCCGCGACGGTGACCGACTCGTCCTCGTTGCAGGCGATGGCGAAGGCCGTGTCGGCGAGGGCGAACACCAGTCCGCCGTGGGTGATGGCGAACCCGTTGGTCATGTCGTCGCGCACGAGCATCGAGACCACCGCCAGACCCGGCTCATCGCGCTGCACCACCATGCCGAGTGCGGCCGAGGCGCGGTCACGCTCCATCATCGCGCGGGACGACATGGCGTCGGCATCCGTCATGGCTGCCTCCTCATCGGGCGGTCGCATTGCCGACCGCGGAAACCGACTATATACTAACTGAACGATCGGTAGGTAATGCAGATCGAGACCCGAGGAGTCGACGATGACCAGCCCCGCAGATCTCGCCGTGGCGAGCGATCCGACGCCGGAGGAGGCGCAGTTCGGCGCGATCATCGCTGCCGACGGACGCATCGAGCCGCGCGACTGGATGCCCGACGCCTATCGCCGCACGCTCGTGCGCCAGATCTCCCAGCACGCCCACTCCGAGATCATCGGGATGCAGCCCGAGGCGAACTGGATCACCCGGGCGCCCAGCCTGAAGCGGAAGGCCATCCTGATGGCCAAGGTGCAGGACGAGGCCGGGCACGGGCTCTACCTCTACTCGGCGGCCCAGACGCTGGGCACGACGCGCGACGACATGATGGACGCCCTGATCGCCGGAAAGGCGCGCTACTCGTCGATCTTCAACTATCCGACGCCCACGTGGGCGGACATGGGCGCGATCGGGTGGCTCGTCGACGGCGCCGCGATCTGCAACCAGGTCCCGCTCTGCCGGGCGTCCTACGGTCCGTACGGCCGCGCCATGGTGCGCATCTGCAAGGAGGAGTCCTTCCATCAGCGGCAGGGCTTCGAGATCCTGCTCGAACTCATGCGGGGAACGCCGGCCCAGCAACGGATGGCGCAGGACGCCGTCGACCGCTGGTACTGGCCCTCCCTGCAGATGTTCGGCCCGCCCGACGACCAGTCGCCGAACTCGGCGCAGTCGATGGAGTGGAACATCAAGCGTTTCACGAACGACGAACTGCGCCAGCGCTTCGTCGGCATGCTCGTGCCGCAGGCTGAGGTCCTGGGTGTCACGCTGCCCGATCCGGAGCTGCGACTCGACGAGGCGAGCGGCCGGTACGTCATGAGCGAGATCGACTGGACCGAGTTCAACGAGGTCCTCGCCGGGCGGGGACCGATGAACGCCGAGCGGCTGAAGCGCCGCCGCGATGCCCACGAGGACGGCGCCTGGGTGCGCGAGGCCGCCGCGGCGTACGCCGCGAAGCGTGCTGTGCAGCGGGAGGCGGCGGCATGAGCACTCCCGGTCAGTCCCCGGCAGAGCCCTGGCCGCTCTGGGAGGTCTTCGTGCGTGCCGGCCGCGGCCTCAGCCACGTTCACGTCGGTTCGCTGCACGCTCCAGACGCCGAGATGGCCGTGCGCAACGCCCGTGACGTCTACACCCGCCGTAACGAGGGAGTCTCGGTCTGGGTGGTTCCGGCCGAC
The DNA here is from genome assembly GCF_004570845.1 of Orlajensenia leifsoniae. Classification (GTDB taxonomy): domain Bacteria; phylum Actinomycetota; class Actinomycetes; order Actinomycetales; family Microbacteriaceae; genus Orlajensenia; species Orlajensenia leifsoniae. The sequence continues at coordinate 502,755 of NZ_SPQZ01000003.1, forward strand.
GCGATCACGACGAGCGACCCCGACGCGAAGGGCGCCTGGTTCGAGAGCCCGGCCGGCAAGAACTACCGGCATGCCAGCTACTACACCGCCAGCGAGGGGGTGAAGCACCTGTGAACGAGCCCGACTCCGCCCACGGCGCCGTCTCCGTCGACGCGATCACGCTGTCGGCCGAGCTGGCCGGTGAAGCCGATGCCGTCGCATCCGCCGACGTCGCCGAGTACGCGCTCTGGCTCGGCGACGACGCCCTCGTGCTCGCTCAACAGCTCGGCTGGTGGATCTCGCGCGCTCCGGAGCTCGAGGAGGACGTGGCGCTCGGCAACATCGGGCTCGACCTCATCGGCCACGCGCGCTCCCTGCTGCGCTACGCCGGCACCGCGACCGGGCGCACCGAGGACGACCTCGCCTATTGGCGCGACGAGCCGGAGTTCCGCAGCGCCTGGCTGTTCGAGCAGCCGAACGGCGACTTCGCCCACACCATCGCCCGTCAGCTCATCGCGTCGGTCTACCTCGTCGAGCTGTACTCGCGGCTGCGCGCGTCGCAGGATGCGACCCTCGCCGCCATCGCGGCGAAGGCGGTCAAGGAGGTCGACTACCACCGTGACCACGCCACGCAGTGGACCCTCCGTCTCGCACTCGGGACCGAGGAGTCTCGCCGCCGCATGACGCTCGCCCTCGCCGACCTCTGGCCCTACGTCGACGAGCTCTTCGTCGACGAGCCGCTGGTCGATCGCCTCGAGGGTGTTGCCGTGCGGCCGTCGACCATCCGGCCGGCCTTCGACGCCGTCATCGACTCCGTGCTGGCGGAGGCCGAACTCGTGCGACCCGCCGGATTCATCGCTGCGGGCGGCGGCAGGGTGGGCAGGCACTTCTCGACTCTGGGCTACATCCTCGCCGAGATGCAGGTGCTCGCCCGGCAGCATCCGGGGGCCTCATGGTGACTCGTGCCTGGACTGTCGCCGCCACCATCGTCGACCCCGAGATCCCCGTGCTGACCATCGAGGACCTGGGCATCCTGCGTGCCGTGGAGGAGGACGGATCCGCTGTGCGCGTGAGCATCACGCCCACCTACAGCGGCTGCCCTGCCGTCGAGGCCATCCGGGACGACGTGACGGATGCGCTCCGCGCGTCGGGCTATGAGGAGGTCACCGTCGAACTCGTGCTCGCACCGGCCTGGACGACCGACTGGATGACCGAGAAGGGGAAGCAGAAGCTGCGCCAGTACGGGATCGCCGCACCCAGCGGCCTCGCAGCGGCACGCCCCTCAGGACCGGTGCGGCTCGCGCTGGCCGTGAAGTGCCCGCGCTGCGACTCGCTCGACACCCGGGAGATCGCCCGCTTCGGCTCGACCTCGTGCAAGGCGCTCTACGAGTGCCGCGCCTGCCTGGAGCCGTTCGACTACTTCAAGGTGCTGTGATGGCGGCTCGGAATCTGGGCGCGACCGCGACCGCGACCGCGACCTCAACCGCGACAGCGGATGGGGCGGCGGCATCCGTACCCGGCCGTCGGCGCGCGCGCTTCCACGAACTCGAGGTCGCGGCCGTGCGGCGACTCACCGCCGACAGCGTCGAGGTCACGTTCGCCGTGCCCGACAGGCTGATCGGCGAGTACGACTACCTGCCCGGCCAACACGTCGCCCTCCGCGCCACCATCGACGGGCATGAGCTCCGCCGCAGCTATTCGATCTGCCGGCCACCTCGCCGCACCGCTGAGGCGGGAAGCATCTCGGTCGCGATCAAGCGCGACCTCGGGGGCCGATTCTCGAGCTGGGCGAACAGCGAACTGCACGCCGGGGACCGCATCGACGTGATGAGCCCGCAGGGGACGTTCACCACGGCCCTCGCGGACTTCGACGATCGGCACATCGTGGGCATCGCGGCCGGCTCGGGCATCACCCCGCTCATGTCGCTGGCCCAGACCGTGCTCGCGGCATCCGACACCGCACGATTCACCCTCGTCTACACGAACCGTTCGAGCCTCGACGTCATGTTCCTCGACGAACTCGGCGACCTCAAGGACCGGTATCCCTCCCGGCTCGCCCTGCACCACGTGCTCTCGCGGGAGCAGCGCACGGCGCCCCTTCTCTCCGGTCGAATCGACGAGGCCAAGCTGCGTCGGATGCTCGATGTGCTCATCCCTCCGGCGACCGTGGAGGAATGGTTCCTGTGCGGTCCGTTCGAGCTCGTGCAACTCTGCCGAGACACTCTGGAGAGCGTCGGAGTCGAGCGCTCCCACATTCGCTTCGAGCTGTTCACGACCGGCGATGGCGACCGGCCGGCGGGCGATCATGGCCGCCCCGTGGTCGTGCGCACCGGCGACGGGGTGGTGCGCATCGAGTTCTCCCTCGACGGAACGTCCACGACGGTCGAGAGCCCGGTCGGTGCCCACGAGTCGATCCTCAACGCAGCCCTGCGCGTGCGGCCCGATGTTCCCTTCGCCTGCGCGGGTGGGGTCTGCGGCACCTGCCGTGCCCGCATCCTCGAGGGCAGCGTGCAGATGACGGAGAACTACGCTCTCGAACCCGACGAGCTGGAGCGCGGCTACATCCTGACCTGCCAGTCCCACCCCACGACGGAGCACGTGCTCGTCGACTACGACGTCTAGGAGCCCACCCATGATCGAGCTGAGCATCGTCGACGGCGTGGCCGAAGTCGTGCTGAACGCACCGGAGCGGCTGAACGCCCTCGACCCGGCGGCGCTCGCCGAACTGCTCGAGGCCTACATCGAGGCCGAACGTTCCGGCGTGCGGGCCCTCGTGCTGCGCGGAGAGGGCCGCGCGTTCTGCGCCGGCCGTGACATCGCGAACGTCGACCCGGCCACCGACGACGTGTTGGGCTACCTCGGCGACCTCGTCACGCCGTTGCTGGAACGGATGAGCCGGTTCCCGGCGCCCACCTTCGCCAGCGCGCACGGTGCCTGCCTCGGCGTCGGCCTGGGCCTGCTCATCGCCACCGACGTCGTGTACGTGGCGGAGTCTGCGAAGATCGGCTCGCCGTTCGCCGCTCTCGGCGCGACCCTCGACTCGGGCGGGCATGCGCTGTTCTTCGAGCGGCTCGGCGCCCACAAGACCCTCGACCTCATCTACACCGGACGCCTCATGAGCGGTTCGGAGGCCGTCATGTCGGGGCTGTTCTCGCAGGTGCTGCCGGATGACCAGGTGCTCGAGTCGACCCGCGCGGCGGCCCGAGGGGCGGCATCCGGAGCCACCCACGCGTTCCTCGAGAGCAAGCGCCTGATCGCAGGCCTGCGCGACGAACGCCTCGGCCTGTGGCGCTCGATGGATGCCGAGAACCGCGCACAGGCAGCCCTCAGCGCCACGGCGGACTATCGGGAGGGCTTCGCCGCGTTCCGCGAGAAGCGTCGCCCGGTCTTCTCGGGTCGCGGCTGAGCCGTCGTCGATGCACGTCACTGAATGACGTGCTCGACGCCCTGACCGACGTCGATGACCACGCCCACGAAGGAGGGAACGACCTCGGACATCGCCGTCTGCAGGTCGTCGAGCGGCGGCACCGAGCCGTCATCCGTCGTCACGTCGAGCGTCGCGGTGAGGCCGCTCCACGCGACCGCGTAGGTGCGTGCGCCCTCGTCGCCGTCGAGCCAGTCCTGCGTCGTCTGTTGGATCGCGACCGACCAGCGGGCGGTCGCGATCGAGGCGACCGAGTTGGCCGCCAGCGGCACGGCGATGATCGCGGTGAGCACCGCGACGACGGTGTAGGCACGTCGACGGTTCGCGCTCGGTGACGAACTCGGGTCACGCGCGTAGCCGGCCGCAGTGAAGACGATGCTGCCTGCGATGACGAGGGCGACGACGTTGGAGAGGAACAGCAGCAGCGCACCCAGTGCGTCCTGCCACAGTCCCTGCCCGACGCACACGCCCACCACGCCGAGGGGAGGCACGAGCGAGATCGCGATGGCCACCCCGGGAAGGACGGCGCTCAGGTCCTTCCTGCACATCGCGAATCCGCCGGCCAGGCCGGTGGCCAAGGCTGCGACCAGGTCCATCAGGCTGGGAGACGTGCGACCGACGACCTGGGAATTCGCGGCGAGGCTCTCGGGTGTGGCCACGAATGCCGCGAAGAGCAATCCGAGCAGCACGACGACGACCAGACCGACGAGCACCCACGTGATCGACCGGACGACGAGCCCCAGATGCCCAGTGACCATGCCGAGCCCGATGCCGAGGATCGGCGTGCCCAGTGGCGCGATGATCATCGCCCCGATGACTGTCGCGGTCGAATCGGTCAGGATTCCGGCGATGGCGATGGTCCCGGCGAGAACCAGCATGATGAGGAAGCCGCCGCGCTTGCTCACCCTGTCTCCGCTGTCGAGATCGAGGGCGTCAGTCAGGAATCCGACCGGCTGGCGCTTCGACGGCGGGATGAGGGCATCGACGAGACGAGACATGGCAGCTCCTTCGAACGGCGATGCGTTCATGCTGGCACGCGTGGCGCGCCGGCGGCAGGGCAATCAGGCCGAGATGCGGCGGGTCGCATCCGCCAGACGAGATGTTCATCAAGCGATCGATCGAGGAGAGCGGATGACGGGAATCGAACCCGCGCTATCAGCTTGGGAAGCTGAAGTTCTGCCATTGAACTACATCCGCGTGACGGCAGTGAAGCCGTGCGAGAAATACTAGCAACCGCGCCGTTAGGCTGACGACGTGCTTCTCTCCGACCGTGACATCAAGGCCGATCTCGCCGCCGATCGCATCAGTCTCGAGCCCTACGACGAGGCGATGGTGCAGCCATCGTCGATCGACGTGCGGCTCGACCGCTTCTTCAGGCTGTTCGACAACCACAAGTACCCGTTCATCGATCCGGCGGAAGACCAGCCCGAGCTCACGCACCTCATCGAGGTCGCCCCCGACGAGCCGTTCATCCTGCACCCCGGCGAGTTCGTGCTCGGCAGCACCTACGAGGCCGTCACACTTCCCGACGACATCGCCGCCCGGCTCGAGGGCAAGTCGTCACTCGGCCGCCTCGGCCTGTTGACGCACTCGACCGCAGGCTTCATCGACCCCGGATTCTCGGGCCACGTCACCCTCGAGCTCTCGAACGTGGCGACCCTGCCCATCAAGCTCTGGCCGGGCATGAAGATCGGCCAGATGTGCTTCTTCAGGCTCACCTCGCCGGCCGAGAAGCCCTACGGCTCGGCGGAGTACTCCTCCCGGTACCAGGGGCAGCGAGGACCGACGGCATCCCGCTCGTTCCAGAACTTCCACCGAACGGATGTCTCCACGACCGAGGCAGGTCGTCCCGGCGCGTGAGCCAGATGGGCTACGACGCCAGGAACGGCTGGTACTCGTAGCCTGCCTCGTCCAGGATCGCCACCGTCGCCTCCGGCACCTCTATGAAGGCGCCGGGCAGGTTGTTCAGCGGCTCCGAGACGACGACCCGCGCCCGGTCGCCGAACAGGTTCAGGCGCTCGGCATCCGGGTACAACTCGCGCAGGGCTGATATCTCGGCGGAGTGGAACAGCGAGCGCGTCTGCCCCTGGCTCGAGTATCGGAAGGTCCAGAGCGTCCTCCCATTCGACACGGCGAGCGTGCCCTGCATCGGGAACGCGACTCCCTTCTCGCGGCCCACCGACTCGACCATGCGCACGGCCTTCGCCATCGCGCCGATCGGGTCGTCCTGGAGCCCCAGGGTCAGCGCGAGGTGGAAGAGCACCTCCGAGTCGGTCGTTCCGTGGATGGCCGGGTAGAGCGACGGATCCACGGCGAACGTCAGGTCGCGCTTGTACGTGATGAAGTCGGAGAGGAACCCGTTGTGCATGAACATCCAGTTCTCGTGACGGAACGGATGGCAGTTGGTCTGCTGGATGGGCGGCCCGCCCGCTGCCCGCACGTGCGCGAAGAACAGCGGGCTCTCCACGGCCTGGGTGATCTCGCGCAGGTTCTCGTCATGCCACGCCGGTTCGATGCTGTGGAACAGGGCCGGGATGCCGCGCGTGCGGTCGTCCTTCGGGTACCAGCCGAATCCGAAGCCGTCTCCGTTCACGGTCTCGGCCCCGAGCGGCGAGTTGAGCGATTGCGCCACGAGGGAGTGTTGCGCATCGAGGATCAAGGTGGACGGTTGGATCGGTTCGCCCGAATAGGCCAGCCAACGGCACATGAAGCCACCTCCGTAGCATCGTCATCGATGTTCGTGATGCTACTCGCGCTGTGCGAGTGCGTCACCCGCGGAACGGGACGGTTTCTTCTGCGCGCAACGGACACCTGTCTGTAACCCGCGCCGGGTATCGTCGGAGTATGAGTCCCATCACCACGTCCGCGTTCACCGCGGCCCTCGTCGCCGACGGTCCGGCGCCCGAGAGCAGCGTGTACGCGCGCGGGTTCGGCTCGTTGGTCGGCTCGTGGGCGGTGAAGGGGCGACGTCTCGATGAGGCATCCGGAATCTGGAAGGAACGCGAGTTCACCTGGATCGTCTCGTTCATCCTCGGCGGCCACGCGATCCAGGACGTCGAGGTGGTGCCCAGCGTGGATGACCCCGAGGTCATGGAGACTCTCGCGACGGGCGTGCGCGTCTACGATCCGGATGCCGGACTCTGGCGTGTGAGCTTCTTCGCCCCGCAGACCGGGGACTTCTGCCATCTGGTCGCGAGCCGGCACCGTGACGGCATCCGCCAGGACGGATCGCAGACCGACGAGCGGCCGATCCGGTGGAACTTCAGCGCGATCACCGAGACGAGTTATGTCTGGGACGCCTGGGTGTCGAACGACGACGGTCGCACCTGGGAGCTCACGGAGCACAACGAGGCGGTTCGGGTCAGCTGAGACGCTGCGCTTCGGCCGCGGACTTCCTCGGGCCTCGGCGCGCGGGTCGGCAGGTCAGCGCGCGGAGTCGCCCGTCAGCGCGTTCGCCCGCTCGACGGCACTCGGCGCCGCGGCGCCGCTCATCAGTCGGTCGACGAGCTCGTCGAGGGTCTTCGTGACGATGCGGGGCATGTCCACGGCATCCGGATCGAGCAGCCACTGCACCTGCAGGCCGTCCATCACGGCGATGAGAGTGGATGCTGCGTCGAGGAGATCCTGTCGGGAGGCGTGGCCCTCGGTCACCTCGCCGAGCACGCCGGCGATCTTCTCGCGCAGCACCGTGGTGCGGTCGCGGAAATACTCCTGGGCCGGATGCCCGTCGGTGACGGACTCGGCGGAGAGCACGGCGTAGGTCTGCACGACTCCGGGGCGGTGCGTGTTCTCGGCGACGGTCTCGATGATGTGCGAAAGGAAGGACGGGCCCTCGGCCTGCTCGCGTGCCTCGACACCGGCGACCTCGATGCCATCGCGGTACTTGAGCACGGCGATGAGCAGGCCCTCCTTGGAGCCGAAGTGGTGGAGCACACCGGCGTGGGTCATGCCGGCCTGCTCGGCCACCTCGACCAAGGCTCCCTTGTTGTAGCCGCGGGCGCCGAACACCTGCATGGCCGCCTGCAGCACGGCCTCGCGGCGCTCGAGCGTGCGGGCCTGAGGGCGCTGCACCCTGTCGGCCGCTGAGACCACCCGGGTCGCGGTCTGTGCCGTATCGGCCACGATCGTTCCTTCCATCGTGCCGACGGATCCTGCCGGCACTCACACATTCTCGAAGCTTCCGGCCTCGTCGCGGAAGTCCCCGGAGCGAGTCGCGACCGAGTTCCGCGACGTTATCAAAGCGTTACCACACTGACTTACTGACTTGTAAGTAAGTGTGCCACGATAACCAACATCACTCAATGACGAGCTCTGATCTGGAGTATAGGCGTGACCCTCAGCACCACAGCCACCGACCGGTCGGTCGATCGGAGCGCTGCCTCCGTCGCATCGCTGGACACAGCCGCACTCGCATCCGGGCTCCCGCTCGACGAGAAGATCGCCCTCCTCACCGGGGCCGGCACGTGGGTGCTGCACAACATCGACGCGATCGGGCTGCGCACCGTCACGGTGTCGGATGGACCCATCGGCGTGCGCGGAGTCGACGGTGACGGCCGCCCGTCGGCCCAGCTGCCGGCGCCCAGCGCCACGGCCGCCACCTGGGACGTCGACCTGCAGGCGCGCATCGGCACGCTGATGGCGGGGGAGGCCCGGCGCAAGGGCGTCGACGTCGTGCTGGCACCCGTCGTCAACCTGCAGCGCTCTCCCGTGGGCGGCCGCCACTTCGAGTGCCTCTCCGAAGACCCCTTCCTCACCACGCGGCTGGCCGTGGCGTTCATCGACGCGCTGCAGCAGCAGGGCGTGGCCGCCTGCATCAAGCACTTCATCGCCAACGAGACCGAGACCGATCGCACCGAGTACGTCTCGCGCATCGATGAGCGCACCCTGCGCGAGGTCTACCTGGCTCCGTTCGAGGCGGTGGTCGAGGCCGGCGTCTGGACCATCATGGCCGCATACAACGGCCTCTCCCTCGAGGGCGTCGACGCCACGGCGACGGAGCACGGCCCGCTGCTGAACGGCATCCTCAAGAACGAGTGGGGCTTCGACGGCGTCGTCATCAGCGACTGGCTGGCGACCAAGAACACTGTGGAGGCCGCCCTCGGCGGACTCGACCTCGTGATGCCCGGCCCCGGCGGCCCGTGGGGCGAGAACCTCACCCAGGCCGTTCGCGACGGCCGCGTGCCGATCGACGTCATCGACGACAAGGTGGCGCGAATCCTGCTCCTCGCCGAGCGCGTCGGAGCTCTCACCGGTACCGCCGGCGACGTTCCCGCCTTCGACGCGACGGATGCCTCCCCCGAGCCCGACGCCCCAGAGGTCCGCGCGCTCCTCACCGAGCTGGCCGCCCGCTCCACCGTCGTGCTGCGGAACGAGGGCGCCCTGCTCCCGCTCGGCGCCGACACGACGAGCGTCGCCCTCATCGGGCCGAACGCCGCGAAGCTCTTCACCCAGGGCGGCGGCAGCGCCTTCGTGCGCGCCCCGCTCGTGGCCGACCCTGTCGCGGCTCTGCGGGCGGCGCTGCCTGCGGCATCCGTCTCCCTGCACCGCGGCGGAGTGAGCGAGGCCGGCGCGCCCGCGATGCCGAGCGAGCTGCTCTCCACCCCCGACGGCGCCCCCGGAATGCTCATCGAGCACCTCGACTCCCACGGTGCGGTCGTCGACACGAGCGTGATCACGGATGCCGCCCACATCTGGTTCGACATCCTCGACCCGCGCGTCGTCGACGTTCGACTGACCACCGACGTGAGCGTCGCCGGCGGCGGACACCATGCGATCGAGTTCGCCCCGGTCGGGGCGCACCGCATCGAGGTCGACGGCGTGCTGCTCAGCGAATCGGGCGCCCGCGTCGGCAGCGAGGTCGTGCTCAACTCCTCTTACGCGAACCCCGAGACCTTCACGGCCACCCTTCCGGATGATGACGCCGACCGCGTCGTGCACATCGAGGCCGTGCTGCAGGTCGTGCAGGCCGACGCCTACGGCGACTTCGTGCGGCTGCACCTGCGATACCGCGAGCCCGGGCTGTCGGTGGAGCAGGAGATCGCCGAGGCTGTCGCTGCCGCGAGCGCATCGGATGTCGCCGTCGTCGTCATCGGCACCAACCCCGAGACGGAGTCCGAGGGCTGGGACCGGCCGAACCTCGACCTGCCCGGCCGTCAGAACGAGCTCGTGCGCCGCGTGCTCGAGGCCAATCCGCGCACGATCGTGATCGTCAACGCCGGTGCCCCGGTCATCCTGCCGTGGCTCGACGAGGTTCCCGCCGCGCTCTGGTGGTGGCTGCCCGGCCAGGAGGCCGGCACCTCGCTCGCAGCTGTGCTCACCGGAGCCGTCGAGCCCTCGGGTCGCCTGCCCTGGACCCTTCCAGCCGACGAGGCCGACGTCCCCGTGGCGAACGGCCTACCCGTCGACGGATTCGTCGACTATCCCGAGGGAACCGACGTCGGCCACCGCGGGTGGGACCGCCACGGCCTCACCCCAGCCCGCGAGTTCGGCTACGGGCTCGGCTACACGACGTGGGAGTACAGCGGGATCGCCGTGACGGATGCGCCGGCATCCGGAGCCGAAGCCGCTGCAGGCGCCGCAACCACCCTGGCCACGGCCTCCATCACCCTCGCCAACTCCGGCCCCCGCGCCGGCCGCGAAGTCGTGCAGGTCTACCTCGAGGCTCCCGCAGAACCAGCCGACCCCCAGCGCCCGGTGCGCTGGCTCGCCGGCTTCGCAGTCGTCGACGCCGAACCCGGCGTCGAGATCACCGTCGACATCCCGCTGGCCAGACGATCCTTCGAGATCTGGTCGACGGATGCCGCGACCTGGCGACTCCCCGCCGGCACGTATCGTGTCGTCGCGGGACGATCCAGCCGAGATCTCCGTCTCGAGGCCGCGCTCGCGGTCTCCTGAGGGGGAGCCCACCACCACCACGAAGCACCACACGCACCACGGGCATCCGCTCGACACACAAATGAGATGCAAGGAGGCATTCAGATGAGAAAAAAGCTCATCATGGCTGCGGCGGCATTCGCCGTCGCCGGACTCGTCCTCTCCGGTTGCTCCCCCTCGTCGGGGAACAACTCGGGCGGAGGCAGCGACAAGCCGCTGACGATCGCGATGCCGAACGGCGCGATCACCGAGAACTCGAACCCGTTCCTCTCCACGGCAGCCGGATCCCAGCTGGGCTACCGCTGGGCGATCTACGAGCCCGTCGTGCAGTTCAACCTCGCCGAGCCGAGCAAGCCGGGCACCCCCTGGCTCGCGGAGGAGTTCGCGTGGAACGACGACTACACGAGCATCACCTTCACCGTCCGCGATGGCGCGAAGTGGTCGGACGGCGAGGACATCACCGCCGATGACTACGTCTACACCTTCGAGCTCCTGCGCGACAATCCTGCACTGAACGTCTCGGCACTGCCCATCACCGACGTCACCGACAACGGCGACGGCACCGTCACGGTCGGCTTCGAGACCTCGCAGTACGTGCGCCAGCAGTTCATCTACCAGACCTTCATCGTGCCGGAGCACGTCTGGTCGAAGATCGCCGACCCCGAGACCGACGTCAACAAGACGCCTGTCGGCTCGGGCCCGTACACGCTGAAGACCTGGACTCCCCAGGTCGTCACGCTCACCGCGCGCGACGACTACTGGGGTGGAGAGCCGCCCGTGAAGACGCTGCAGTACAGCTCCTTCACCGACAACGCGGCCCTCACGACGGCCCTCACCTCGGGCCAGGTGCAGTGGACCTGGACGTTCATCCCCGACTACGAGAACGTCTTCATCGCGAAGGACCCGGCGAATCACCTCGCCTGGTTCCCGGCCGGCCTCGGCATCGACCTGCTCTACGTCAACACCACGGAGAAGCCGTTCGACGACGCCGCCGTGCGCAAGGCCGTGAGCATGGTCATCGACCGCGACAAGATCTCGACGCAGGCCTACTCGGCCACCTCGCCGGCGATCACCAGCGAGACCGGCCTGCCGCAGCCGGCCGGTGACCCGTTCATCAGCTCTGCACTCACCGACGCCAACTACGAGGTCGACGTCGACGGAGCCAAGAAGGTGCTGGCGGATGCCGGGTACACCCTCGACGGCGACAAGCTGATCGACCCGTCGGGCACTCCCGTCACGTTCAGCCTGACCAACCCCACCGGGTGGTCGGACTACCTCGCCAGCCTGCAGATCATCGCCGACTCGGTGAAGCCGCTCGGAATCGACGCCACAGTCGACGCCCAGGCTGCCGACCCGTGGTTCGACGCCGTCGCGCAGGGCAACTTCCAGGCGACCAACCACTGGACGGACACGGGCATCACGCCGTACGACATCTACTCCAACTCGATGAACGGCACCTTCAACGTGCCGGTCGGCGAGAGCGCCGAGTGGAACTTCGGGCGGTACGACAACCCGAAGGCCACCGAGCTGCTGAGCCAGTACGTGGCGGCGACGGACGACGCCGGACGCCAGACGGCGCTCGACGGACTCCAGCAGATCTTCGTCGACGACGTGCCGGCCATCCCCACGGTCGGTCGCGCCTTCGGTGCCGAGTTCTCGCAGAAGTACTGGAAGGGATGGCCGTCGGCAGACAACCCCTACGCCCACCCGCAGCCCACCCAGCCCAGCGTCTCCCAGGTTCTGATGAGCCTCGAGGCGAACAACGGCTAGCTGAGTGACGTGTGAGGGGCGGGGAGTCTTCCGGATCCCCGCCCCTCATGCAACGCTGCACTTGCACAGTCTCGAAGAGGAGATCATGAACGACGTCGTTCTCGAGGCCCGCGGGCTCACCAAGCACTACACCAGCGGGCATTTCCGCAAGAAGCGCATCGTGCGTGCCGTCGACGGGGTCGACATCACGTTGCGCCGGGGCGAGGTCGTCGCCCTGGTGGGCGAGTCCGGCTCAGGCAAGTCCACGATCGCGCGGCTGCTCTCGCAGCTGATCCCGCGCACCGCCGGCGACATCCTGCTCGACGGCGAGAGCATCACCGTGGGCTACGGCCACGCGTTCCGCGCCTACACGAAGCGCGTGCAGATGATCTTCCAGGACCCGTTCGCATCGCTCAACCCCGTGCACCCCGTGCGACACACCCTCAATCGCTCCGTCAGCATCCACAGCCCGAAACTGTCGAAGAAGGAGCACGACGCCGCCGTGCTCACCCTGCTCGAGCGGGTGCACCTGCGCCCCACCGAGCGCTACGTCGACAAGTACCCGCACGAGCTCTCGGGCGGGCAGCGCCAGCGGGCGTCGATCGCGCGAGCCCTCGGCGCGTCGCCCTCGGTGCTCCTCGCCGACGAGCCCATCTCGATGCTCGACGTGTCGATCCGTCTCGGCGTGCTCAACCTGCTGCGCGAGCTGCGCGACGAACTGCGCATCGCCATCCTCTACATCACGCACGACATCGCCTCGGCACGCTACTTCGCCGACCGCACCATGGTCATGTACGCCGGCCGCGTCGTCGAGACCGGCGACAGCGAGATCGTCACGCAGCATCCGGCGCACCCCTACACGAACCTGCTTATCGCCTCTGCCCCCGACCCCGATGCCGAGCACCCGGAGGGCCGCGCCAAGGGCGAGCCGCCGAGCCTGGCGAAGACGCCGACAGGCTGCAGCTTCAACCCGCGCTGTCCGTTCGCGAGCGAGCTCTGCCGCTCCGAGGCTCCACCCCTCCTCGAGCTGCCGCTTCCCGTCTCGGTCGCGCCGTCGTCGTCCGTCGGGTCGGTGACGGATGCCGCAGCCCCCGTGCCCCGCCAGGCCGCCTGCTGGCTCTACGACACCACCGGACGCGCTGATGCGCCATCCGCCCCCGAGTTCGTCGCCGACGCCCTGGGAGTCGCCCGATGAGATTCCTCCTCCGCCGCCTCGCGTTCTACGCGATCACCCTGTGGGCGGCCGTCACCATCAACTTCCTGATCCCACGGATGCTGCCGGGCAACCCCGTGCAGTCGATCATGAACCGCTTCCAGGGGCACCATCTCGAGTTCCGCCGTCACCAGCCTCAAGGCGCTGTTCGGCATGGACGACCCGCAGCCGCTGTGGGTGCAGTACTGGAACTACATCGGGCGCATCCTGCGAGGCGACTTCGGTCTCTCGTTCACCTACTACCCGACGCCGGTCTCCGAGGTGATCGCGCAGGCGCTGCCCTGGACCATCGGCCTCGTCGGCATCGCCACGCTGCTGAGCTTCATCATCGGCACCAGCGTCGGCGTCCTCGCCGGCTGGCGCCGCGGCAGCTGGATCGACGGCGTGCTTCCCGTCGCCACCTTCTTCTCGGCCGTTCCGTACTTCTGGCTCGGCCTCATCGCCATCATGATCTTCGCGGTGTGGATCCCGATCTTCCCGGCGTCGGGAGGTTACGCGTGGGGTGCGATCCCCGGCTTCAACATCGAGTTCATGGGTTCGGTGCTCTACTACGGCATCCTGCCGGCCGTCACGATCATCCTGAGCTCCGTCGCCGGCTGGATCCTCGGCATGCGCAACATGATGGTCACGGTCTCGAGCGAGGACTTCGTGACGGTCGCCCACGCCAAGGGCCTCAAGGAGCGCACGGTCATGGTGGGCTACGCAGCCCGCAATGCCGTGCTGCCGCAGATCTCCGGCTTCGCGCTCGCCCTCGGCTTCATCGTGGGTGGAACCCTCGTGACCGAGATCGTGTTCAGCTACCCGGGCATCGGCTTCGTGCTGTTCCAGGCCGTGAACGCCAAGGACTACCCCTTGATGCAGGCGATCTTCCTCGTCATCACCATCGCCGTGCTCGTGGCGAACCTCCTCGCCGACGTCCTGTACGTCGTGCTCGACCCGCGCACCAGGCAGGACTAGGACCATGGGATTCATCCGCAACCGCAAGTCGCTGACCGGACTCATCATCCTGGGCTTCTTCGTGCTCATCGCCATCATCGGCCCGTGGATCGCTCCCTACGACCCCGACGCCCTCGGCGACGCGACTCTGGCTCCCCCGAGCCCCGAGCACTGGCTGGGCACCACGCAGGTCGGGCAGGACATCCTGTCGCAGCTGCTCGTCGGAACCCGCGGCGTGCTCGTCGTCGGCTTCGTCTCCGGCGCGATCGCCACCTTCCTCGCCGTGATCGTCGGAGTCACGGCCGGCTACGTCGGCGGGCTGACGGATGAGATCCTGTCGGCGCTCGCCAACATCTTCCTGGTCATCCCGGCACTGCCGCTCATCATCATCATCACCAGTCAGCTGCCGTCGGCCGGCGAGTTCACCACAGCCGCCGTCATCTCGATCACTGCGTGGGCCTGGGGCTCCCGCATCATGCGAGCGCAGACCCTGTCCCTTCGCAACCGCGACTTCATCCAGGCCTCCCGCGCCAACGGCGAGTCGCTCTGGCGCATCGTGACGGTCGAGATCCTGCCGAACCTCACGGCCATCATCGCGTCGAGCTTCGTGGGCACCGTGACCTTCGCCATCCTCTCCGAGATCACGCTGGCCTTCATCGGCGTCGCGTCGATCTCCGACTGGAACTGGGGCACCATCCTGTTCTGGGCGCAGTCCAACCAGGCGCTGGCCCGGGGCGCGTGGTGGTGGTTCGTGCCCGCCGGCCTCTGCATCGCCCTCGTCGGCATGGCCCTGGCGCTGATCAACTTCGGCATCGACGAGTACGTGAGCCCGCGACTGCGCACCACGGCCGCCCGCTCGCGCGACCTCAAGCGCCTCGGCATCACCCCGCGCGTGGGCTTCACCCCCGTCGCCCGTGGCCACCTCGCTCCACCGAAGCCGCGTCGTCGCCCCAAGCCCCACGAGCCCGTCCCCGCCATCGACACGTCGTTCGCCATGATCGAAGAAGAGGCCAACCGATGACCACCCAGACCCGCCAGGAACGCGCCGAACGGTCGTCGCGCCCCTCACGGCCGGAGGTGCGCGTCGTGCCGCCGCCGGCGCAGCTCGCCGACGACCTCGTGCTCGACATCCGCGAACTCTCCGTGCAGTACGGCTACGGAGAGAATGCGGTGCAGGCTCTCAAGGGCGTCTCGCTGCAGCTCGGTCGCGGGGAGATCCTCGGACTCGCAGGGGAGAGCGGATGCGGCAAGTCGACGCTCGCCTACGCCGCGACGCGGCTGCTCCCCCCGCCCGGCGTCATCACCGGCGGCGAGGTCCACTTCCGAGCGGTCGACGGGCAGGAGCACGAGCTGCTGTCGCTCAGCGACAACGAGCTGCGGGCCGTGCGCTGGAGCGACCTCGCCATCGTGTTCCAGGGTGCGATGAACTCGCTGAACCCCGTGTACCGCATCAGCCGGCAGATCCTCGACGCGATCCAGGTGCATCGGCCCACGTGGTCGTCGAAGCAGCGCCAGGACCGCGCCAAGGAGCTCATGCAGCTCGTCGGCATCCCGGCGGAACGCCTGCGTGCCTTCCCGCACCAGCTCTCGGGCGGCATGCGTCAACGCGTGATGATCGCCATGGCCCTCGCCCTCGAGCCGCAGATCCTCATCATGGACGAGCCGACCACGGCGCTCGACGTGGTGATGCAGCGCCAGATCGTCGAGCAGATCGTGCAGTTGCGCGACCGCATGGGCTTCTCGGTCATCTTCATCACGCACGACGTGTCGCTGCTCATCGAGATCGCCGACCGCATCGCCATCATGTATGCCGGGGAGATCATCGAGCAGGGCCCTGCCGAAGAGCTCTACCGTCGTCCGCGGCATCCGTACACCCGAGGGCTCTTGAAGTCGTTCCCGCCGCTCAAAGGACCGAAGACCGAGCTCACGGGCATCCCGGGCTCCCCGCCCGACCTGGCGAACCTGCCGACGGGCTGCAAGTTCCACCCGCGCTGCCCGTTCGCCATGGAGAAGTGCGTGACCGTGGAGCCCGTGCTGCAGATCTCGCCGGCCAAGCCCGAGCCGGGCCGGACCGTCGCGTGCTGGCTGCACGAGGACGAGGCGCTTCTGCCGCAGGAGCTGGCGCGGTAGGACCCGCTCGACCTGGCTAGCTGAGCTGGTCCTGCTTCGCCTTCACGGGAGTGAGCAGGAGCAGCCCGATGAGCAGCACCAGCACGATGCCCAGGATGCCCCAGTACTGCTCGCCGCCGATGGTCACGAACAGCGCGAACGCCGTGGGCGCCAGGAACGTCGCCGCCCGGCCCGTCGTGGCGTAGAGACCGAAGACCTCGCCCTCGCGCCCGGCGGGAATGAGCCGGGACAGGAACGTGCGGCTCGCCGACTGCGCCGGGCCGACGAAGAGGCAGAGCGCGAGGCCGAAGATCCAGAAGACCACGGTTCCGCCGTCGTGCAGGAGGAACACCAGCGTGCCCGAGATCACGAGGCCGATCAGCGCCGTGATGATCACGGGCTTCGCGCCGAGCCTGTCGTCGAGGTAGCCGACGCTGATGGTCGAGATACCGGCCACGACGTTGGCGGCGATCGCGAAGATGATGACGTCGCCGGGGGAGAAGCCGAAGGTGCCTGCAGCGAGCACGCCGCCGAAGGTGAAGACGCCGGTGAGCCCATCGCGGAACACGGCGCTCGCGAGCAGGAAGTAGACCGTCTGGCGGCTGGTCTTCCAGAGCCGGGCGATGTCCTTTCCGAGAACGGCATACGACTGGATGAAGCCGACGCGGGCGCGCTTGGCGGCATCCGTCACCGGAAGCTCCGGAATGGCGAACAGCACGGGCAGGGCGAAGACCGCGAACCACAGGGCCGCGATCACCATCGAGACCCGCACGGCGAGGCCGTCTTCACTCGTCACGCCGAACAGGCCGACCTCGGGCTTGATGAAGCCGAAGTAGACGATGAGCAGCAGCACGATGCCGCCGATGTAGCCCATGCCCCAGCCGAATCCGCTGACGCGGCCGACGGTGTTGCGGGTCGAGATCTGGGCGAGCATGGCGTTGTAGTTGACGCCGGCGATCTCGAAGAACACCGTACCGACGGCCAGCAGGATGAGGCCGAGGAGCAGGTAGTCGGGGCTCGGCTGCACCAGGTACATGAGTGCCAGGCAGGCGACCACCACGGCGGTGTTCACGGCCAGCCAGAGCTTGCGGCGGCCCGACGTGTCGGAACGCTGGCCCGTCACCGGGGCGATGAGCAGCACCACGATGCCCGCCAGGCCGAGCGCCCAGCCGAGCTGGGCCGACACCGCGGCTTCCTCGCCGAACGCCTGGCCGGTGATGTAGACGGTGAAGACGAAGGTGGTGGCGACGGCGTTGAACGCCGCCGATCCCCAGTCCCACAGGCCCCACGCGAGGATCTGGCCTCGAGCGGTCTGCGGATCGGCAACGGTGCTGGTCATGCGCTCAGGCTAATGCCGCGGGGTGAACGACACGCTGCATCCCGGTGGCGGAATACGAGCGCGCCCGGCGCCGGGTGCCGCCCCGTCTGCGGGCCCGGCATCCGTCACCACAGCTCGGCGACGAGCTCGGCGAAGAACGACTCGGCGTCACGGTCGAGGCCGTGCCTGCTGAACCAGGTGCACACGTTCGTCACGTCGCGGTGCAGGAAGTCGAGGCCGCTCGGATTGGCGGCGACGTCGACGAGCTGGGGCAGGTCGATGACCACGACGCGGGCGTCGTGCACGAGCAGGTTGTAGGCCGAGAGGTCTCCGTGGGCGACGCCGGCCCTGGCGAAGGAGCGCATGATCTCGAAGGTCTGGTCGAACAGCGGCTCGAGCTCGTCGCGTCGCCCCCGCACCTGGGCGAGCCGCGGTGCGGCGGTGCGTCCGTCGCCGATGAACTCCATGAGCACCTCGGTGGAGTTGACCTGCACGGGGTAGGGAACCGGCACGCCGGCCGCGTGCGCACGGCAGAGCGCCTCGAACTCGGCGAACGCCCACCGTCCGGAGGCGACGCCGCGGCCGTAGGAGGAGCCGCGCGCGATGGCTCGGGTGTCGCGGGTGTTCCGCATCCGTCGCCCCTCCTGATACTGGGCGGATCGGTGGAAGTCACTGGTCTCGAGCCCGCGGTACCTCTTCGCGGCGAGCAGGCAGCTGGGGCCGGGGTTGCCGGAACCGTCGTCGGGAACGCCGCGCTCGATGAGGAACACGTCGCCCTCCTTGCCGGTCTTGACGATGCCGAGCTCCGTGTCGAAGGCGGCGGCGCTCGTGACGAGCCACGACGGATACGGCTGGGGTCCGCGCTCGGTCGGCGTGATCGACGGCCAGGTCGACCAGCGTTGGCCGTCACCGGGCTCCGCGAGGGTGAAGGCGCCGTCGAACTCGTCGAAGGCGGGGTGGGAGGTCGTGAGAGTGGGGGTCGTGAGAGGGGTGTCGAAAGACAAGGTGATGTTCTCCGGATGAGACGGAGGCCACCGGATGTCCGCGCCGCGTGAGACGCAGGGCGGGTGCTAGCGGATGACCTCGAGGAAGGAGGAGTGAGCAGGTGTCACTGAGAAGACGGCCATGCGATATCACTCCCTTCGATCTCCGGTGGAACGGATGCGCGAACGCGCGCGCTCAGCCTACGCCCGCGCGCGCCGTGGGGGCAATGCCCGCCGCCCGTCCTCCGCGCGGCAGTTGTGGTTGCTTCGAGGCCGGCATTGCAGCCGAAACTGCAGCGCCGGCGTATCAGCGTGTCCAGTCGCGGGAGCGCAGCGCCCGTTCGAGGCGCTCGAGCACCTCGAGGTCCGTCATGCGCTTGCCGACGCGGATGACGATCCAACCGTCCTCGGAGAGGTCGTTGAGCCGATTCACGTCCGTCGCGAACTGGTGCCCGTCGAGTCGATGCTGCTCACCGTCGTACTCGAGCAGGACCTTGTAGCGGCGGTACACCAGATCGCCGTGCGTGTTCCGACCTGACGACAGGGCGATGGGGCCGTTGAGCTCCGCCTCGGGAAAACCAGCGCGCAGAGTCACGAGGCGCAGGCGACTCTCCCTGGCGGAGGCAGAGCGCTCCCGGATCCACGTGCGTGCCACGGCGATGCGACGCGCGCCGGGCCGCGCTCCGAATGCGGTGATCGCCCGGCCCAGGTCATCGAGGGTGGACAGTGGGCGCGGCCAGCCGACCAGGCGATCTCCGGCGATGATCGCCTCGTCCAGGGTCAGCAGTCCCGCGGTCTGGCACCAGGCATCACACGGTGCAGCGACGGAGAGCCCGTTATGGCGCGTGCGGGCAGCGGTCGTCGCTCCTCGATGCCCGACGATGCCGCGCATGCGTGGCGGCTGGCTGCCGGCATCGGAACTCACATGCAGCAACGGCTCGACCTCCAGTCGTCGCGGGAGGGGGATCTCCCAGAGCAGGGCGCCGGTGGTGTGGCTGAAATACTGCGTGGTCGGCATCCGGGCGGCGTAGGCGCGGCAGAGCGCCTCGAGGTCGTCGGCGACGGTCGCGGTCCGAACGCCGCGGAACGGCGAGTCGAGGTCCTTCGCCCGGGTGCGCGCTCGCGTCAACCCGTGATGTTCGGCGTCTGAGACGGTGAAGGGCCGCGCGGCGAGCGCGGGCGGAAGTGGGGCTGGATGGCGCATGCCCGATCGTCGCCCTCGCCGGAGTCGCCGCCCGTCGTCGGACGGCATCCGTCTACCCCGTCGGTCCTGCATGGGGTGGGGAGGACCCGCATCCCGTCGCCCGCGCAGCAGTTCCGGCTGCTTATAAAGCTGCATTCCAGCCGAAACTGCTGCGCCAGCAAGCGCGGGTTTACTGCAGCACGGTTACCGATGCCGCCAGCTTCGGCGTGCTCACGTAGACGAGGTAGCCGTTGGCGTAGACGAACCCGCCGTCGACGTCTGGCGCACCCTGATCGGGCAGGGCGATGAAGCCGGGGTAGCTCGCGTCGTCCTCGGTGGCGCCCTGGGCGATGAGGTCGCCGCGCTTCGCCTGCCAGAGGGGCTCGGGGATGGCGACGAACCCGCCCTGGAGGTCGGGGCCGCCGTCGGGGCTGGTCCAGGCGCACCAGGTGCCGCCGGCCGCTGCGGCCTCCGCCATGACGTCGGGCCACGTCGACAGCGGGTTCGGCACGTAGCCCTCCGCCGTCAGTCCTGCCGTCTGCTCCTCGGTGAGGAACGTCTCGCAGCCCGGCGCCGAGATGGGCGTATCGGCCGTGGGCGCTGCCTGGTCGCGCGGGGCGACAGCGCTCGGTGACGAGCTCGAGGAGCCGAAGGTGGGTGTGGGGTTCACGGTTCCGGATGCGGCATCCGATGGCCCGCCGGATGCCCCGGCGCAGCCGCTGAGGCCGAGGCCGAGGGTGAGCGCGAGTGCGGTGGCGACGGCGAAGGAGCGGCGTGCGGCGGGGGCGAGAGGCGTCCGGGTCGACATGGCGCCATCGTAGGCAGCGACGGTGACGATTGGCAGGGAATGGGATCGATCGTCGCGCAAGCGATATCCGGGCGACATCCGGACGACACGCGATCCCGGCTCGGTCAACCGCCGTGAGACTACTGCACCCCATGGTGAGGACCGGGAATCGGCCGATGGTCAGGGGTTCGGCGAGCGGCGAAGCTGAGAGTTGAGTGGGTTCGACTCAACTTTGGCGACTTCGGCTTGACACCATTTGGCCCCGGTGGAACACTTGAGTCATCAAGGCTCAAGTCTTGATGGACAGACTTCGGATCGCTCTCACGGGCCTGCCGAAGGGCAGGCCGGAAGGCCGAACCACAGGCCGCGGCACCATCGCGGCAGAAGGAGAAACACACATGTCACGTGCAGTAGGTATCGACCTCGGAACCACCAACTCGGTCGTCAGCGTCCTCGAGGGCGGCGAGCCCAAGGTCATCGCGAACGCCGAGGGCTTCCGCACCACCCCGTCGGTGGTCGCGTACACGAAGGACGGCGAGGTGCTCGTCGGCGAGACCGCCAAGCGCCAGGCCGTGACCAACGTCGACCGCACCATCTCCAGCGTCAAGCGCCACATGGGCACCGACTGGAAGACCGACATCGACGGCAAGAAGTACACGGCGCAGGAGATCTCCTCGCGCATCCTCTCCAAGCTCAAGCGCGACGCAGAGCAGTACCTCGGCGACACGGTGACGGATGCCGTCATCACGGTTCCCGCCTACTTCAACGACGCCGAGCGCCAGGCCACGAAGGAGGCCGGCGAGATCGCAGGCCTCAACGTGCTGCGCATCATCAACGAGCCCACCGCGGCAGCTCTGGCCTACGGCCTCGACCGCGGCAAGGAGGACGAGCTCATCCTCGTCTTCGACCTCGGTGGTGGAACCTTCGACGTCTCCCTCCTCGAGGTGGGCAAGGACGACGACTTCTCGACCATCCAGGTGCGCTCGACCGCCGGTGACAACCGCCTCGGTGGAGACGACTGGGACCAGCGGATCGTCGACTGGCTGATCAAGCGCTTCAAGGACTCGACCGGTGTCGACGTCTCGAACGACAAGATCGCCAAGCAGCGCCTCAAGGAGGCTGCGGAGCAGGCCAAGAAGGAGCTCAGCTCCTCGATGAAGGCCAGCATCCAGCTGCCCTACCTCTCGCTCACCGAGAACGGCCCGGCCAACCTCGACGAGACACTCACCCGCGCCGAGTTCGAGAACATGACCAGCGACCTGCTCGACCGCACGAAGAAGCCCTTCGAGGACGTCATCCGTGAGGCCGGCGTGAAGCTCGACGAGATCGCGCACGTCGTGCTCGTCGGTGGCTCGACCCGCATGCCCGCCGTCTCCGACCTCGTGAAGAAGGAGACCGGCCAGGAGCCCAACAAGGGCGTCAACCCCGATGAGGTCGTCGCCGTCGGCGCCGCCCTCCAGGCCGGCGTCCTCAAGGGCGAGCGCAAGGACGTGCTGCTCATCGACGTCACCCCCCTCAGCCTCGGCATCGAGACCAAGGGCGGCATCATGACCAAGCTCATCGAGCGCAACACGGCCATCCCGACCAAGCGCAGCGAGACCTTCACCACGGCAGACGACAACCAGCCGTCCGTGGCCATCCAGGTCTTCCAGGGCGAGCGCGAGTTCACCCGCGACAACAAGCCGCTCGGCACCTTCGAGCTCACCGGCATCGCGCCGGCTCCTCGGGGCGTTCCGCAGGTCGAGGTCACCTTCGACATCGACGCCAACGGCATCGTGCACGTGTCCGCCAAGGACAAGGGCACCGGCACCGAGCAGTCGATGACCATCACGGGCGGCTCCTCGCTGCCCAAGGAGGACATCGAGCGCATGGTGCGCGAGGCCGAGGAGAACGCCGCCGAGGACAAGAAGCGCCGCGAGTCGGCCGAGACCCGCAACTCCGCCGAGCAGCTCGTCTACTCGATCGAGAAGCTGATCAAGGACAACGAGGACAAGCTCCCCGAGGACGTAAAGACCGAGGTTCAGGGCGACGTCGACGCACTCAAGAGTGCTCTCGCCGGCGACGACGACGAGGCCGTGAAGACCGCGTTCGACAAGCTCAATGCATCGCAGGGCAAGCTCGGCGAGGCCATCTACTCGCAGTCGCAGGCTGCACCGGATGCCGCTCCCACCGACGGCGCCGAGGAGTCGACCTCATCCGATGAGGATGTCGTTGACGCCGAGGTCGTCGACGACGAGGAGCAGAAGTAACCATGGCCGACGATCGGGACAACGAGAACACGGCTCCTGAGCCTGGGAACGACGGCCCCGAGCAGCCGCAGACCGACGGGGCGTCCGCACAGGACGCCCCCGAGGCCGGGCTGTCGGATGTGAATGTCGAGGACGGCTTCGAGGGCCCCGACGTCGAGACCAGCCTGTCGGATGCCGACCTGAGCTTCCTCTCGGGTCAGTCCTCCGCCGAGGAACTCGCGGAGCAGCACCTCACCGACCTCAAGCGGGTCACCGCCGAGTACGCGAACTACCGCAAGCGCACCGACGCGAACCGCGAGGTCGAGCGCGAGCGCTCGATGGGCGAGGTCGTCAAGATCCTGCTTCCGGTGCTCGACGACCTCGACCGTGCCGAGAAGCACGGGGACCTCGAGGGTGAGACGCCGTTCTCGACCATCGCGTCGAAGCTGCGCGCATCCGTCGAGCGACTCGGACTCACGCCGTTCGGAACCGTGGGCGACCTGTTCGATCCGAACATCCACGAGGCGATCTTCCAGCAGCCGAGCGACGAGGTGGAGACCGACACCGTCGCCGACGTCGTCGAGACCGGCTACTACCTGGGTTCATCCATGCTTCGCGCGGCCAAGGTCGTCGTGAAGGTTCCGGCCTAGGCCCAGAGCCCTCAGAAGGGAGCCAGATGGCCAGCCAGGACTGGTTCGACAAGGACTTCTACAAGGTTCTCGGCGTCTCGAAGGATGTGACGCAGGCCGACCTGAAGAAGACCTACCGCAAGCTCGCCCGCAAGTACCACCCCGATTCCAACCCGGGGAACGCTGCGGCCGAGGCGAAGTTCAAGGAGATCAGCGAGGCCAACTCGGTGCTCTCCGACCCCGAGCAGCGCAAGGAGTACGACGCCGTGCGCGCCATGGGCGGCGGTGCTCGCTTCACGGCGGGCGGCGCCGGTGGCCAGGGCGGCTTCGAGGACGTCTTCGGCGGCATGTTCGGCGGTGGAGCGCGCGGTCAGCAGTCCAGCCAGCAGACGCAGTTCGACGATCTGCTCGGTGGCATGTTCGGCGGTCAGGGCGGGCGGTTCGGGCAGTCGAGCGGCGGCTATCGCGGCTTCGGCGGTCCGACTCCCGGGCGCGATGTCTCGGCATCGACGACGCTCGACTTCCAGACCGCTGTGACCGGCGAGACCATCACGCTGCAGACCTCGGCCGGACGCGAGATCAAGGTGAAGATCCCGGCCGGGGTCTCCGACGGTCAGAAGATCCGGTTGCGCGGCAAGGGCGAGCCATCGCCCGACGGCGGAACCGCCGGTGATCTCATCCTCACGGTGGCTGTGCGCAAGCATCCCGTCTTCGAGCGTGACGGCCTCAACCTGCGCGTGACAGTGCCGGTGACCTTCGTGGAGGCCGCCCTCGGCGCCACCATCGAGGTGCCGACGCTCACGGGCGAGACCGTGAAGCTGCGCGTGACCCCGGGTACCCCCGGCGGCCGCGTGCTGCGGGTCAAGGGCCGCGGCGTCTCCACGACGAAGGGCACGGGCGACCTGCTCGCCGTCGTGCAGATCGCCGTGCCGTCGCACCTCTCGAAGGAGGCGCAGGAGGCCGTCGAGGCTCTCGCTGCTGCCCTCCCCGACGAGAACCCCCGCGACGAGCTGCTGGCGCGAGCCCGCGGTTGACGAACGATGGGGTCTGCGGATGAATGAGCACAGCGCCATCTTCGGCATCTCGGTCGCGGCCGAGCTCGCCGGCATGCATCCGCAGACCCTGCGCCAATACGACAGGCTCGGTCTGGTCTCTCCGTCGCGCACCTCGGGCAAGTCGCGCCGCTACTCGATGCACGACGTCGTGCAGCTGCGCGAGGTCGCCCGGCTGAGCGCCGAGGGCGTGAGCCTCGAGGGCATCCGGCGCGTGCTCGACCTGGAGAACCAGGTCGTCACCCTCAGCAAGCGCGTGCACGAACTCGAGGCCGCGCTCGCCGACGAACTGCTGCAGCGTCCGGGCCGCCGGGTGTTCGCGGCAGGGTCCGAGGGCGACGTCATCTCGCTGAAGGCGGGCACCCGCGTGCGTCGCTCGACCCAGGTCGTGGTCTGGCGGCCGCTGGAGCAGGGCAAGTAAGCACGCTCTCTGCCCCGCTGATCGAGTAGCCCGCGAGCGAAGCGAGCAGGCGTATCGAGATCACTCTGCGAATCCCGATGTGGTCTCGATACGCGTCCTCGCTGCGCTCGGTCACTACTCGACCAGCAGTGGGAACTACCCTTGGCACATGTTCGAGTTCGAGTCCCTCCGCCGGTTCCCCGACGTCGAGGCGCCGAACCTGTTCGCCTCCGACGCGGCCGACAGGCTGATCATCGACGAGGCCGGCCCCGCGCTGCTCGATGCGGCACCGGCATCCGTCGTCGTCATCGGCGATGACTACGGAGCTCTCACCCTCGGTGCTGCTGCGCTCTACGAGGTGACCGGCATCCGCACCCACCAGGACGATCTCTCGGGTGAACTGGCGCTGGCCAACAACGCCGCTGCCACCGACCTCGCCGACGTCTACACCTCCCACGCGCTCGACGAGAAGCTGCTGAGCGGCGCCTCGATCGTGCTGCTGCGCCTCCCGCGCGGCCTCGACGCGCTCGACGAGATCGCCGAGGCCATCGCGCGCTTCGCCGCCCCCGACGTACGAGTGGTCGCCGGGGGCCGCCTCAAGCACATGACCCCGGCGCAGAACGAGGTGCTGCTGCGCCACTTCGGCCGTGTCGACGTGAGCCTGGCCCGCCAGAAGTCGCGGGTCCTGCTCGCCACCGAGCCGCGCCAGCGTGCCGCCGATGGAGCCCCCGCCACCCCCAGCTGGCCGCGCCGCAGTCACGACGACGCCCTCGACCTGGAGATCGTGGCTCACGCGGCCGCCTTCGCCGGGGCATCCGTCGACATGGGGGCACGGATGCTGCTGGGCCATCTGGGTCAGGCCGCTCCGGATGCCGCGAGGGTGATCGACCTCGGATGCGGCACCGGTGTGCTGGGCACGGTGCTGGCGCTCCGCCGCCCCGACCTCCGCGTGCTCGCCACCGACCAGTCCTCGGCCGCCGTGGCGTCGGCCCGCGAGACGGCCGTGGCCAACGGCGTGGGCGACCGTGTGACCGTGGTGCGCGACGACGGGCTGAGCAGACAGGGTGATGCAAGCGCCGAGTTCATCGTGCTCAACCCGCCGTTCCACATCGGGGCGACCGTGCACACGGGCCTGGCGCACAAGCTGTTCGCCGACGCCGGTCGCGTGCTGGCGCCGGGCGGCGAACTCTGGACGGTCTGGAACACCCACCTCGGGTATCGCTCCGCGCTCACCAGGCTGGTCGGCCCGACGCGTCAGGTGGCGCGCAACGACAAGTTCACCGTGACGGTGTCGACGCGCCTGTAGCTCCGGTCGCCCGGGCCTCGACGGGCCGACGCACGTGCGGAGCGGCATCCGACAGGCCAGCATCCGTCCCGCCTTCCCGGCCCAGCCGCCAGAGCTCGCGCACGGTCCAGCCGAGCAGCACGACCAGCAGCAGGTTGCGAGCCCCGAGCACCGACGCCGCCCACGGACTCAGCTCGATGAGCTCGAGGTAGAACAGCGGGAACACCAGCGTGGTGGCCGCCGCGATGACCGTGAGCAGGATGGCCGGCACGCGCCAGGCCCGCCCGAGCTGCGCGATGCCCACCACCACGATGGGCGCGAGCCACAGCATGTACTGGGGCGATCCGACCTTGTCGAACACGATGAAGGCCGTCGCGAGGGCGAGCGCCCCGGTCAGCAGCAGGCGAGGGTCGCCGGCTGCCCCGCGGCGCCGCTGGGCCCAGCCGATGAGCACGGCGATCACGGCGACGGCGGCCAGCATCACGCCGGTGCCGTTCTCCATGATCCAGATGTCGCCCGGCCCGCTCACCTCGCGGGTCTCGAGCGCCCAGTCCTGGTACACCTCTGCGCCGGGAACGTGGGCGATGGCCATCCACAGCCAGGGAGTCCCGAGCACGGACTCGAGCTGCAGATGACGGCTGCCCTGCGTCGTGAGGAAGCTCGTCACGTGCCAGAGGCCGCCCGCCGCGACCGCCACGCCGACGATGGCGAGCGAGGTGAGACAGGCCCAGATCGCGATGACCCTCCGCCGCCCGGAGGAGATGACGGCGGCGAGCAGCACGGCCGCCGGCCACACCTTGATCCACGCGGCCGCGGCGAGCAGTGCCGCTGCGAGGCGCGGGCGGGTGCCCAGCAGCACCAGCGCGACGATCACCATCGGACCGGTGAAGCCCTCGAGCCGCAGCAGCGCCACGGGGCTGAGCAGGAGCAGGATGCCGAGCCACCACCAGGCGGCCGGGTAGGCGCTGCGCCGCCTGCCGGCATCCGTCAGCACCCACAGGGAGACGCCGTTGGCCGCGGTGAGCAGCAGGAACCAGACGAGCTGATATGCGCCGGCGCCGAAGATCGCCGGCAGCACGACCGGCAGGAGCGCGCCGACGGGGTAGACCCAGTCGCTGTCGATGCCTACCCAGACCCCGTGATCCATCACGTGCATCGCCCACTGGCGGTAGAGCGGCAGGTCGCCGGCGACGCCACCGGCCAGCATGAGCGGCAGCAGCCAGGCGAGGAACGCGAGGTGCAGTGCCACGAACGCGATCACCAAGGCGCGGCGGGAACGCAGCAGGCGTCGGGCGAGCATCCGCCACCGGATGCCGCGAGCCGACCTGAGCAGGCCGGTGGGGCGCAGGGCTGTGGCTGGCACCCGTGCACGCTACGACCGCACTCTGGATCCCGGGTGGGCGTTTCCTTGGGGTCGGCTATGACGGGTGACCGGATGCGGTGCCTCGCCGTTCGTGGGACGCTTGACGGGATGCCCGACACACTGGAACAGATGGACACCCGCCTCGAGGGGCAGCTGCGCGATGCCCTCGCGACGCCGTGGGTGACGATCGTCTGGAACGACCCGGTCAACCTGATGAACTACGTCGCCTTCGTGTTCCGCAGTTACTTCGGGTACTCGGCCGCCGAGGCCGATCGCCTCATGCTGCTGGTGCACAACGAGGGCCGCGCCACTGTGGCCAGCGGCAACCGCGAGCAGATGGAGCGGCACGTCGCGGCGATGCACGGCTACGGGCTGCAGGCATCCGTCGCCAGGGAAGACGCATGACGAGCGTGCAGCTGACGGATGCCGGCCGCATCCGCATCGACTTCGAGCCCGACGAGGCCACCATGCTGGCCGATCTCGCGGGGCAGATCGCCGACCTGATCACGGATGCCCCGCACGACAGCGCCTTCACGCGCCTGTTCCCGCCGGCCTACCGCGACGACTCGGCTGCGGCGGCCGAGTTCGAGCGCTTCGAGCGCGCCGGCCTCGCCGAGGGCAAGGTGAACGCCGCGCGGACTGTGCATGCTGCGGCATCCGTCGGCGAACTCGACCCCGGCGAGATCGTCGAGGTCGAACTCGACGACGACGACGTCTGGCCCTGGCTCACCCACCTCACCGACGTGCGCAGCGTGCTGGCCGACAGGCTCGGCATCGAGGACGACGACAGCGAGATCCAGCCCGATGACGAGCTGCTCACGCTGCTGCCCCTCTACGACTGGCTCGGCTGGCTGCAGGGCGCCATCATCGCCGCCCTGGAGTCGCTCGAGGTCGGCGAGGGCGCCGTGACCGGCGAGGGTGGCGAGGCCGACTAGCCCTCGCGGCGCGTCAGCACGAAGACCGGGATGACCCTGTCGGTCTTGGTCTGGTAGTTCGCGTAGTCGGGCCAGGCAGCCACCGAACGTTCCCACCACGCCGCGTACTCGTCGCCCGTGACCTCGCGGGCGTCGTAGTCGTGCTTCTCGGCGCCGTCCTGCAGTTCGACGTGCGGGTCGGCCTTGAGGTTGAAGTACCAGACCGGGTGCTTCGGGGCGCCACCGAGCGAGGCCACGACGGCGTACTCTCCGTCGTGCTCGACGTGCATGAGCGGGGTCTTGCGCAGCTTGCCCGACTTGGCTCCGCGGCTCGTGAGCACGATGATCGGCTTGCCGCGCATCGTGTTGTCCTTCGCGCCGTTCGAGGCCTCGAAGCCCTCGACCTGCTTGCGCGCGAAGTCGGCGCTTCCGTGTTCGTATTCGCCCTCGAGCGGCATCCGTCGTCCCCTGTCCGTTGTGTGAGTGCTTCACATCCACCCTGCCACGTCGTGGCGGAGCATCCGTGCCGCCAGTACTGTCGAGACTGGTCGCGGACGCGCACCGAGCATCGAAGGGGAACCATGCAGAAGCCGCTCGTGGGTCTGAATCGCGGCAACATCGTGCGTGAGCTCACGGCGGGCGTCACCCTGCTGGCCATCGCCATCCCGCTGAACATCGGCTACGCGCAGATCGCGGGGCTGCCGCCGACCGCCGGGCTCTACGCGCTGGTGCTTCCGGCCGTCGTCTATGCGCTGACGGTGTCGTCACGCCAGCTGGTCGCGTCTCCGGATGCCGCAGCCGCAGCCCTCGTCGCCTCGTCGATCGGCGGACTCGCCGTGGCCGGCAGCGCCGACTACCTCACGCTCGCCTTCGCCCAGGCGATCCTCTGCGGCGTGATGTTCCTCGCCCTCGCCTGGTTCAAGCTCGGCTTCCTCGCGAACTTCCTGTCGAAGCCGATCCTCGTGGGCTTCGTCGGGGGTCTCGCGCTCGACATCCTGATCAGCCAGATCGCCAAGATGCTCGGCGTGAAGATCGACTCGGGCGGCGAGTTCGTCGACAAGGTCGTCGACCTCGTGACCGGCCTCGGAACGGTCAACGGATGGTCGGTGCTCATCTCGGTGGTCGCTCTCGCCGTGCTCATCCTCGGCAAGCGATTCGCCCGTGCCGTGCCGTGGGCGCTCGTCGTGCTGATCGTCGCGACTGTGGCCGTCGTGCTCGCCGACCTCGACAGGGCCGGAGTCTCCGTGCTCGGCAGGGTGGAGGCCGGTCCGCCCACGCTCACCTGGCCGGTCATCGATTGGACGATGTGGCTGGCGCTCATCCCGTCGGCCATGGCACTCACGCTGGTGACCACAGCCGAGGGGCTTCTGGTCTCACGGTCCTACGGTGAGAAGCGCCACTACGCCACATCCCCGAATCGCGACCTGTTCGCCTTCGGCCTCGGCAACGTCGCAGCAGGCGCCACCGGCGGCTTCTCCGTGGGCTCGTCGACCTCCCGCACAGCCGCCATGGACCAGGCGGGGTCCCGCACGCAGCTCCCGTCCCTCGTGATGGCCGCCGGAACCCTCCTCCTGCTGATCTTCGGCACGGCGCTGCTCGCCGACATCCCCTCGCCGGCCATCGGCGCCATCGTGGCGTTCGCCGTCGTTCCGCTGCTCGGCATCCGCGAGTTCCGCGCACTCTGGAAGGTCGATCGCTTCGAGTTCGCGATCGGCGCCGTGTGCTTCCTCGTCACACTCTTCATCGGCTCGATCCCGGGTATTCTCGTGGCCTTCGTGCTGGCCCTCATCAATCTCGCCCAACGGGCGTCGCACCCGGCGATCGACGTGCTCGCCTCGGACGACAACTCCACGGACTCGCTTCTCGATCAGGCTCCGACGGGTACCGTGACGGCCCCGGGCGTGATCGTGGTGCGTCTCGCGGCCCCGCTGTTCTTCGCCAACGGCTCGGTCTTCGCCGACGCCGTCAAGACGGCCGTCTCATCCGCACCCACCGGGACCGTGCGCCACCTCGTGGTCGACATGGAGGCTGTGACGGATGTCGACGTGACGGGCGCCGAGGCCTTCGACGCCCTGTCGGAGTGGCTCGGCGCCCAGCACGTCGAGCTCGCCTTCAGCCGTCTGCGGCCTGATGCCCGTGCGCGCCTGGTGAAGCTCGGCATCCTGAGGCAGGAGCAGGTCTTCGAGACCAACCGTGCGGCCATCGCCGCCCTCGCCGACCCCGTGCGCTAGCGTCGAGCGCACAGGGGTCGGCATCCGCCAGACCCTCGCCATCGATGGAGGAAGTACTCATGGGCAGTGTCATCGGCGACGTCCTCCCGCTCGCCCTCGGAATCGCGATCAGCCCGATCCCGATCATCGCGGCCATCCTCATGCTGCTCTCGCCGAAGGCGAAGGGCACCAGTATCGGCTTCCTGCTCGGCTGGGTGCTCGGCATCGTCGTGGCCGTGGTGCTCTTCGAGCTGCTCTCCTCCGTCATCCCCGCCAGCGATCCGGATGCCGCCAAGCCCGTCGCCGGCGTCATCAAGCTGCTCCTCGGGCTGGGCCTGCTCTTCCTGGCGTGGCGCCAGTGGCGATCCCGCCCCCGGGGCGGAGCCGAGGCCGCTCTTCCCAAGTGGATGGCGGCCATCGACACGATGACCACCACGCGCGGATTCATCCTCGGCTTCGTGCTCGCGGCAGTGAATCCCAAGAACCTGCTCATGGCCGTGGGCGCCGGCGTCACGATCGGCACGGCGGGCCTCGAGATCGGCGAGATCGTCGTCGTCACCCTGATCTTCGTGGTCATCGCCGCGATCACCGTTGCGCTGCCCGTGATCGCCTACCTGGCCGCATCGTCGAAGATGGCGGCTCCTCTGGAAGCGCTGCGCGCGTGGCTGGTGCAGAACAACGCCACCGTGATGGCCGTGCTGCTGCTCGTGATCGGCGTCGTGATGATCGGCAAGGGGATCGGCAGCTTCTAGGGCGGCATCCGCTCCCACCGATCCGCTCGACGAACCGGCATCCGAAAGTCCTGATCGAGGCCTAAATATCTCGCCACTCGTGGAATACTCCGCGGCGCGATAAAGTTGATACAAGCAGACTCAACTTACGGATTGGAACTGCCATGGCGAACATGCAAGGCGCGCCGAGCTCCCAGGAGGAGCAGAAGTCGGCGCTGGAACAGTACGGCATCGACCTCACGGCCATCGCGGCGGCCGGCAAGCTCGACCCCGTGATCGGGCGGGATGCCGAGATCCGTCGTGTCAGCCAGGTGCTGACGCGACGCACCAAGAACAACCCCGTGCTCATCGGAGAGCCCGGTGTCGGCAAGACTGCAGTCGTCGAGGGACTCGCCCAGCGCATCGTCGCGGGTGACGTCGCCGAGTCGCTGAAGAACAAGCGACTCGTCTCGCTCGACATCTCGGCGCTCGTAGCCGGCGCGATGTACCGCGGCCAGTTCGAGGAGCGGCTGAAGGCCGTGCTCAAGGAGATCAACGACGCCGACGGGCAGATCATCACCTTCGTCGACGAACTGCACCTGCTCATGGGCGCCGGCGGCGGAGAGGGCTCGGTCGCGGCCTCCAACATGCTGAAGCCCATGCTGGCGCGCGGCGAGCTGCGCCTCATCGGCGCCACGACGCTCAACGAGTACCGCGAGTACATCGAGAAGGACGCCGCCCTCGAGCGCCGCTTCCAACAGGTCTACGTGGGCGAGCCGTCGGTGGAGGACACCGTGGCGATCCTGCGCGGGCTCAAGGGCCGCTACGAAGCTCACCACGGAGTGACGATCACGGATGCCGCCCTCGTCGCTGCGGCATCCCTCAGCAATCGCTACATCTCGGCCAGGCAACTGCCGGACAAGGCCATCGACCTGGTCGACGAGGCCATGAGTCGGCTCAAGATGGAGATCGACTCGTCGCCCGTCGAGATCGACCAGCTCAAGCGTTCGGTCGACCGCATGCGCATCGAGGAGCTCGCGCTCAAGAAGGAAAAGGACGACGCCTCGAAGGCGCGCCTCGCCAAGCTGCGCGACGAACTCCTGGAGAAGGAGCGCGAGCTGCTCGTGCTCGAGGAACGCTGGACCCGCGAGCGCGCGTCGCTCACCCGGGTGGGCGACCTCAAGAAGAAGCTCGACGAGGCCTACACGGCCCGCGACCGCGCCATGCGCGAGGCGAACTACGCCGAGGCGTCGCGCCTGGAGTACACGACCATCAAGGAGTTGCAGGAGCACCTGGTCGCCGCCGAACAGGCCGAGAGCGCGCCCGGGGAGGACCGCATGGTCAACGAGCAGGTGACCGAGGAGGACATCGCCGCCGTGATCGCGGCGTGGACCGGCATCCCCGTCGGCCGTCTGCTGCAGGGCGAGACCGAGAAGCTGCTGCACCTCGAGTCCGAGCTGGGGCGACGACTCATCGGGCAGAAGCCCGCCGTGGCCGCGGTGGCGGATGCCGTCCGCCGATCGCGCGCCGGCATCAGCGACCCCAATCGGCCCACCGGATCGTTCCTGTTCCTCGGACCGACGGGTGTCGGCAAGACCGAGCTCGCCAAGGCGCTCGCGGACTTCCTGTTCGACGACGAGCGCGCCATGGTGCGCATCGACATGTCGGAGTACGGCGAGAAGCACAGCGTCTCCAGGCTCGTGGGTGCCCCTCCCGGATACATCGGCTACGAGCAGGGCGGACAGCTCACCGAGGCCGTTCGTCGCCGGCCGTACTCGGTCATCCTGCTCGACGAGGTCGAGAAGGCGCATCCGGAGGTCTTCGACATCCTGCTGCAGGTCCTCGACGACGGCAGGCTCACCGACGGCCAGGGTCGCACGGTCGACTTCCGCAACGTGATCCTCGTGCTCACGTCGAACCTCGGCTCGCAGATCCTCGTCGACCCCTCCCTCGAGTGGGCCGAGAAGGAACGGGCCGTGCAGCAGCTGGTGCGTCAGGCCTTCAAGCCGGAGTTCGTGAACCGCCTCGACGACATCGTGGTGTTCTCCGCGCTGTCGGAGGGGGAGCTGGCCGAGATCGTGAACCTCTACATCGACAGGCTGTCGTCGAGGCTGGGCGAGCGTCGCCTGCAGCTGGGGGTGACTCCGGATGCCCGGGCCTGGCTGGCCGAGCGGGGGTACGACCCCATCTACGGTGCGCGGCCGCTGCGCCGCCTCATGCAGCACGAGATCGACGACAGGCTCGCGAGGGCGCTGCTCGGCGGTGTGATCCGCGACGGCGACAGCGTGCTGGTCGGACTCGCCGACGACGGCGAGGCGCTCACCGTGGAGCGCGCGGAGGGCTAGGCGGGGTCTGCGGGCTTCCGTCGCTCGGCGGGGCGGGCGGGTTCCCCCGCCTCGACGGGCTCGACCTCGGTGACGCCGTTCGCGCTCGCCGGGATGCGTCGCTCGAGCACGGCTGCGAGCACCCCGATGCCCACGCAGCCGGCGACCATGAGCGCGATGTACCAGCCGCCCAGGTCGGCGTCGAGCAGCAGGCCGGCTGCGACCGGGCCCGTGATGGCGCCGCCCTGGAAGGCGGCCGAGTTGACGGCGTTGTACCGGCCGCGGGTGCGGTCTGTCGCCAGGTCGTTGTACATGGCGGGGACCGTCGGCTGCAGGAGCGTCTCGCCGAACGCGAAGATCCCCATGAAGGCGAGCACCCCGATCGCGGCGGCGAGGGAGTCGGGAAGCAGGCCCGTGGCGCCGAGCACCAGCCACGAGCCCGCCCACACCGCCGCCATCACCTGCATGGCCCGCGTGCGGCGGCGCCCGGTGAGGCGCTTCAGCACGGCGAACTGGAGGAACACGATCACGGCGGTGTTCACGGCGAAGGCGAACCCGATCACCTGGGTCGATACACCCGACACCTGTCTGGCGAACGCCGGGAAGCCCGCCTCCATCTGCCCGTAGCCGATGAAGACGGCGACGAAGGTGAGCAGGGTCAGCCAGCGGATGGCCGGCTGCCGGAGGATCTCCCGGTACCCGCCGCTCGGGGCATCGTCTCCATCCGGTGCCGTCTGTGTGCGGATGCGACGCAGCGGCCCGAGCAGCAGCGCCATGGGGATGAGCGAGCTCGCGGCGTCGATGAGGAAGATCGTGACGAAGGTGTCGGGATTCTGCACGTCGACGAAGAAGCCGCCGACGATGCCGCCGACCCCGATGCCGAGATTCACGAGGGCGAAGTTCACGCCGAAGTACTGCTGGCGCAGGTCGCCCTGCACGACCGTCGCGATGAGTGCGTTGATGCCGGGCCAGGACACCCCGAAGTTCACGCCGATGAGCACCAGCGCGACGGCTGCGACCGCCGGGTCCGTCGAGAACGCGAGCAGGGTGCATCCGGCGATCATCGAGGTGAGGCCGACGAGCAGCACGATTCTCGCGCCGTAGCGGTCGATGAGGGTTCCGCCAGGACCCGTGACGATGAGTCCGGTGAGGGCGATGAGGCTCATCAGTGCGCCCGAGAGGCCGAGGTCGAAGCCGCGCACCTCGTGCAGGTAGATGATCGTGAACGGCAGCGTCAGGCCGCGCCCGAAGGTCGAGATCGCCACCGTCGACAGCAGCCACCGCCCCGCCGTGGGCAGGGCGCGCCAGAACTCAGCGATGCCGCTCATCCCGAGAGTCTCGCGGAGACCACCGACATCGCGCCACCCGGCATCGGGTCGCGGCATCCGTCGCCCGTACCCTCGCCCGCTTCGTCGCCGGCATCCGTCAGCAAGACCTCCGGCGTCCCGGTTGGAGGAATAGGCTCGGAGCATGCTGGCTACCCTCATCTACGGCGAACGTGACATCCGAGTCGAAGAGGTCGCCGACCCCGTGCTCTCCACCGGCGCCGACGCGATCGTGCGCGTCGTGGCCTCGTGCGTGTGCGGCTCGGACCTCTGGCCCTACCGCGGCGTGACGCCGACCGAAGAACCCCACCGCATCGGCCACGAGTTCGTCGGCATCGTGGAGGAGGTGGGTCCGGATGTCGCCAGGATCAAGGCGGGCGACTTCGTGATCGCTCCGTTCTACGTCTGCGACGGCACCTGCGTGAACTGCCTCAACGGCGTCAGCACCTCCTGCCTCCAGGGCGGATGGTGGGGCGGCGACGACAAGGTCGGCGGCTTCGCCGACGGCGGCCAGGGCGAGCGGGTCCGCGTCCCCCTCGCCGACGGAACCCTCTTCGCCCTCGAGGAGCAGCCCGACGACGCGCTCATCCCCAGCCTGCTCACCCTCAGCGACGTGTTCGGCACCGGCCACCACGCTGCGGTGTCGGCCGGCGTCGGCCCCGGATCCGTCGTGGCCGTCGTGGGTGACGGAGCCGTCGGCCTCTGCGCCATCCTCGCGGCGAAGCGCCTCGGCGCGACCACGATCATCGCGATGTCGCGGCACGCGGACCGCCAGGCCATCGCCCGGGAGTTCGGCGCCACCCACATCGTGGAGGAGCGCGGCAGCGACGGCGTGAAGGCGGTCAAGGCCCTCACCGGCGGAATCGGCGCCGATCAGGTGCTCGAGTGCGTCGGTACCAAGGAGTCGATGGACCAGGCACTGCGGTCGACTCGCCCCGGTGGCATGGTCGGCTACGTCGGCGTTCCGAACGGCGGCCCCGAGCTGCCCGTGCGCAGCATGTTCAGCCGCAACGTCGGTGTGAACGGCGGCGTCGCCCCCGTGCGCGGCTACATCGCCGAGCTGCTGCCCGACGTGCTCTCGGGCAAGGTCGACCCGGGCCTGGTGTTCGATCTCACGCTTCCGTTGACGGATGCCGCGGAGGCCTACGCCGCGATGGACGAGCGTCGCGCCACGAAGGTGCTGCTGCGCCCATGAGCTTCTACGACGACCTGCTCGCGCAGGAGCAGGAACTGCGGTTCGCCGCGTTCACGCATGACGACGCCTGGACGCTGGGAAGCGGCATCCGCGCCGCCGCGCATGACGGCTCGCTGCCGGTGGCCATCGCCGTCTGGTTCGGACCCCAGCGGGTGTTCCACGCCGCCCTGCCCGGAGCCAACGCCGACAACGACGCCTGGCTCGAGCGCAAGTACCGCGTGGTGCAGCGCTACGGTCGAGCGTCGATGGCCGTCGGGGAGATGTTCCGCGAGAGCGGCAAGAACTTCGACGTCGACTCGCGGCTCGACCCCACGGAGTTCGCGGCGCACGGCGGTGTCGTGCCGATCAGCATCCGGAACGCCGGGATCATCGGCGCCGTCGGAGTCTCGGGCCTGCCGCAGCGCGACGACCACGCGCTCGTGGTCGAGCACCTGCGGAGGCTGCTGGCCCGAACCGGTGGGTGAGTAGCGCCGACGAAGTCGACGCGTATCGAAACCTGCTCCAACGCCGAACTGCCCACTTCCGCTCCTGGCGCGGGCGCCGGACTAGCGGAAGTGGGCAGTTCGAGGAGAGACGGAGAGCGGGTGCGGCGTCTAGGCCGACTTCAGCACGATCTCGTCGAGCGCCAGGCGCGTGCGGGGAGCGACCTCGCGCTCGCGCAGCACGTCGGGGAGCGATGCGGCGTCGCCGAGCACGCCGAGGGCCGTGACCGAGACGATCTCGAAGCGCTCGTCGAGGCCGAGAGCCTCGTGCAGTGCGGCGATCTCGATGCCGCCCATCTGGTGGGTGTGCAGGCCCTCGTGCTGCGCCTGCACGGTGAGGTGTGCGACGGCCTGGCCGAGGTCGTAGCGCGCGAAGGGGCGCGACTTGCCCTCGGGGTCGACGATCTCGGCGATGTTCACGATGAGCACGGCGGCCGAGTCGGCCCAAGTCTTGTTGAAGCCCATGAGGTTGTCATGCACGGTAGTGAAGACGTCGCTGCCGCGGGTGGCCACGACGAAGCGCCACGGCTGCACGTTGTTGGCCGAGGGGGCCCAGCGGGCGGCCTCGAGGATCGAGTGCAGGGCGGCGGGGTCGACGACCGCGGTGGGGTCGTAGGCGCGCGGGCTCCAGCGCTCGACGAGCGGGGTGATGAGAGCGGCGGTGGTGTCGGCGTGACGTGAGGTGTCGGTGATGAGAGTCATCGGAGAACAGCTTTCCAGTGGATGCGAATAGGCCGGGGCGACGCTGTCCCACGCTCTACAACATCACACGTCGCTGCTTATTCCATGAGTGTGCATGGATACTCGCGTCGCGCCGCGTCAGCCGAGCGCAGCGCTATGCGGTGGTCTCCCGCGCGATCGCCGCGACGAAGGCGTCGATGTCGGCCTCGGTGGTGTCGAAGCCGCACATCCAGCGCACCTCGTTCTTCGCGGCGTCCCAGTCGTAGAACCTGAACGACGAGCGCAGCCTGTCGGCGACACCGTCGG
The DNA here is from genome assembly GCF_004570845.1 of Orlajensenia leifsoniae. GTDB lineage: Bacteria > Actinomycetota > Actinomycetes > Actinomycetales > Microbacteriaceae > Orlajensenia > Orlajensenia leifsoniae. Next base: position 540,413 of record NZ_SPQZ01000003.1, read on the forward strand.
GGAGGATCGCGAACACGCCGTTGGCCTCCGTCGCCTGCGAGAACGAGACGCCGCGGATGCTACCGTCGGCCACGCCGGCCTCGATCGAGGAGCGCAGACGGGCCGCCATGGCGTTGGCCTGCGAGGCATTGCGGTGCCAGAGGTCGCCCTCGAGCAGGGCGATCAGCTGCGCCGAGATGAAGCGCATCTTCGAGGCGAGCTGCATGTTCATCTTGCGGAGGTAGATCAGACCGTCGGATGCCGCCGGCTCGAGGACGACGATGGCCTCGCCGAACATCAGGCCGTTCTTGGTGCCGCCGAAGCTCAGCATGTCGACGCCGGCGTCGCGGGTGAAGGCGCGGAAGTCCTGGTCGAGGGCGGCGGCGGCGTTGGAGAGGCGCGCGCCGTCCATATGCAGCTTCATGCCGTGGATGTGGGTGTACTCGGCGATGGCTGCGATCTCGTCGACCGAGTAGAGCGTGCCGAGCTCGGTGGACTGCGTGATCGACACGGCGAGCGGCTGCGCGCGGTGCTCGTCACCCCAGCCCCAGGCCTGCTGGGCGATGAGCTCGGGGGTGAGCTTGCCGTCGGGGGTGTCGACGGTGAGCAGCTTGATACCGCCGATGCGCTCGGGGGCTGCGTTTTCGTCGGTGTTGATGTGCGCCGTCGACGCGCAGACCACGGCGCCCCAACGCGGGAGCATCGACTGCAGCGCGTTCACGTTCGCACCCGTGCCGTTGAAGACGGGGAACGCCTGCACGCCCGCGCCGAAGTGCTGGGCGAAGACCTCCTGCAGTCGCTCCGTGTAGACGTCTTCGCCGTAGGAGATCTGGTGGCCGCCGTTCGCGGCCGCTATGGCCTCGAGGATCTCGGGGTGCACGCCCGAGTAGTTGTCGGAGGCGAAGCCGCGGGTGGTCGGGTCGTGGAGCGTTTCAGTCACCCGTCCATCCTCCCATCGACGTCGAGCGCCTCGTGACTCGGTACGCTACGAGAACAACGCCTTATGGCGCAGACAAGAGGCGGATGATGGCGACGGATGCAGGGACACGGCGTCGTTCGCGCGCCGACACCGCCCGCGCCATCGAGGGCGCGGCGATCGAGCTTGTGCTCGCGCACGGCTACGCCGACGTGACGGTCGACATGATCTGCGACGCCGCGAGAGTCTCGCAGCGCACCTTCTTCAACTACTTCAAGACCAAGGACGCCGCCCTGCTGGGCAACGCGCTCCCCGAGATCGACGTCGAGCGCGCTCGCGTCTTCGCGGACTCCACGGGGCCGCTCCTCGCGGAGGCCATCGGCCTGATCCGCGTCGACACCGAGTTCGTGTTCGACGACGAGAAGCTCTTCGCCGACCGCATCCGGGCGATCTCCTCCCACCCCGAGCTGCTCGCCCGCCAGATGGAGCGACTCGCGGGCATCGAGACGGAGCTGCGCCAGCTGATCGGGGCGAGGCTCGAGCTGCAGCATCCGGAGCTCGAACCAGCCGACCGGGCCCTGCAGATCGACTTCATCACGAACATCGTGGCCGGAGCCATGAGGTTCCTCGGCCAGGCGATCGCCCGCTCGATCGAGAGCGGTGAACCGCCCCTCGACCAGGCCCAGCTCGGCAGGCTCATCGCCGACGTGCTGCCGCGGCTGGGATGACGGCCGGATCCCCCCGGATCCGGCCGTCGGCTCAGCCCTTGATCGCCTCGGCCAGCTTCACGCGGCCGCCCATCTTGAGCAGCGAGTTGGAGTAGACGCGCTCGCCGATCCAGAGCACCACCGCCGTCGTGGCGAGCAGGATGCCGAGCGACAGGAACGGCTCCCACCATTCCGCCTGTCCGAGGAAGATGCGCATGGGCATGCCCACGGGAGCCGAGAACGGCACGTAGCTCATGATGGCGAGCACCGTCGCGTTGTCGTTGAAGAAGATGACCAGGAAGTACGGGATCATCACGAGCATGGTCACGGGCGAGGTGACGCTGCCCACGTCCTCAGCCCGGGAGACCAGGGCCGCCGTCGCAGCGAACAGGGCGGCGAGCATGACGAAGCCGACGAGGAAGAACACCACGAACCAGATCACCGATTCGCCGAGGCCGCCGATGAGCACGCGTTGGCCGGTGACCATCAGCCCGCCGATGGCTATGACCGCTATCGCCACGATCTGGCCTATGGCCAGCACGCTGTTGCCGATCACCTTGCCGGCGAGCAGGGCGCGCACGGGAACGGTCGACAGCAGGATCTCGACCACGCGGGTCTGCTTCTCCTCCACGACGCTCTGAGCGATGGTGGAGCCGAAGGTGATGGCCGACATGAAGAACACGAGGCCGAAGCCGAGCGCCACGATGTAGGTGAGGAACGGGTCGGGGGCGTCGGGGTCGAGCAGTTCGACTCCGGGCGCGATGCTCAGGGTCGAGACGACGGTGTTGGGGATGGAGTCGTAACCGATGACCGTGACTCCGGTGCCGCCGGATCCCGGCACGACGATGGCTTCGATCTCACCGTCGCGCAGCATCTCCTCGGCGGCGGCGCGGTCGCTCGCCGGCACCACCTCGAGTCCGGTCTCACCCACGACCTGTTCCGCGGAGCCGATCACGGCGACCTTCGGCGCCGACTGGTTCGCGCTCGCGATGCTGCCGAACACCACCGATGCGAGCACGGCCAGCATGAGGATGCCCGTCGAGATGACGAAGGCCTTGCTGCGCAGCCGCATCCGGATCTCGCGGCCGGCGACGAGGGCGACGCTCGATCCGAGCGAGGGCGCGGTGTAGTCGGCATTGGTGCGGGTGGTGCTCGTGGTGGTGCTCATCGCACGACCTCCTTGAAGATCTGGGCCAGGGTGACCTTCTGGCGACCGAAGCTGACGACCTCGCCGTGCGCCAGCGCTTCACGCAGCACGGCCTGGCGGGCGGCATCCGTCTCGGCCTCGAACAGGGCGTAGCCACCGTCGAACTCGATCACGCGGATGCCGGGAAGGGAGCGCAACCACCCGACGTCACTGTCGAGCAGCAACTCGTAGGTGGCCGGCGCGTGGATGTCGCGCAGCTCGGTGCGCGGTCCGGCGGCACGGATGCGGCCCTCGGCGATGATCACGAGGTCGTCGCAGAGGCGCTCGACGATGTCGAGCTGGTGTGAGGAGAACAGCACGGGCGCGCCCTGGCCGGCGTAGTCGGTGAGCACGGCCTGCACGGCCTCGACGGCGATCGGGTCGAGGCCCGAGAAGGGCTCGTCGAGCACGAGCACGTCGGGGTGGTGCACGAGTGCTGCGGCGATCTGCGCACGCTGCTGGTTGCCGAGCGAGAGGCTCTCGACGGTGTCGTCGATGCGTTCGGCGAGACCGAGGCGTTCGAGCAGGTCGAGGGCGTTGCGGCGAGCGGATGCCGGATTCCAGCCGTGCAGACGCCCGAAGTAGACGATCTGCTCGAGCACCTTCATCTTCGGGTAGAGGCCGCGTTCCTCGGGCATGTAGCCGAAGCGGCGCCTGTCCACCGCGGTGAGCGGCGACCCGTCGGAGGTGACCGAGCCGGCGTCGGCCCCGAGCACCCCCAGGATGATGCGCATCGCGGTGGTCTTGCCTGCGCCGTTGCCGCCGACGAAGCCCGTCATGCGTCCGTCGCCGACAGAGAAGCTCACGTCGTCGAGAGCGGTGCGTTCGCCGTAGCGCTTGGTGATGTTCCTCAGTTCGAGCATGCTCCCACGCTAGGGATGCCCGGCGGTTCGCGCATCCGTCGCACGGGTGGTTCGCTCCGTCGATTCGGACGGCGAACTCACCCGTGCGACGGATGGCGCCCTACTCCTGCGCCTGCAGACCCAACTGCTCGTCGAGAACGTCGAACGCGCTCACCCAGCCGTCGTAGATGTAGTCATCGCCGGGCTGGCCATCGACGCCGCGCACCGTGAAGGTCATCTCGGTCTGCCGGCCATCGTCACCGTGCTCGGCCAATTCGACCGTGATCACAGGCTGGGTTTCGTCGGGTTGAGCGGGGTCGCCCCACGTGAAGACGAGCCGCTCCGGCTCGACCACCTCGAGGTACTCGCCGTAGGTGGGGTACTCGGTGCCGTCGGGAGCGACCATCGTGTAGCGGAACGAGCCGCCGACGCGCGCATCGATCTCGACGGAGTCGCGCGGAGTCTCGAGGCCACGCGGATGCCACCAGAAGGCGGCCTCGTCGGGGTCGGTCCATGCGCGCCAGATGTCGGCACGCGGTGCGTCGAAGACGTGGACGATGGTGAAGTGCTTCGTGCTCGTGGCGAGTGTCTCGACCATGGGGTTCTCCTTCTCCTCGTTGTGCTGCTGGTCCTTCTGGTTCTGCTGGTCCTGCTAGTCGTTCTGCGGGTTGTCCTGCTCCTGCTGCTTCTGCTTGAGGTCGCGGAGGCGCTCGTCGAGCAGCTCGAACCGCTCGGTCCAGAGCGCCCGGTGCTCGTCGATCCAGGCCGACACCTCGTCGAGCGGCTCCGTGCGGATCGTGCACGTGCGCCACTGGGCCCGGGCATTGCGATCGATGAGTCCGGCCGACTCGAGCACGCTCAGGTGCTGCGACACCGCCGGTCGGCTGATGGCGAAGGGCTCGGCGAGTTCACCGGCCGTCGCCTCTCCGCTCGAGAGGCGCGAGAGGATCGCACGACGGGTCGGATCGGCGAGGGCGTGGAACACCAGGCTCAGCTCGTCAGTCGCCCCTGCGGCCATGTAAGCAACTCCTTAATTAATGAATTGCTTAAATGTAAGGCGGATCCGGACGCTCGTCAAGGGTGAGATCTCGACCCGCTCCCGTTGATCGTTTACAGGATGAGCAGCACGATGACACGTGAGAGCCGTGCATCCTCGACCTGATCCTGTGAACGCATCACGTCGCACGGCCGTCTCCTGACGAGTTACTCCGCCGGACGCACCACGCCGTTCTCGTAGGCGTAGACGACGGCGTGCACGCGGTCGCGCAGGCCGAGCTTCTGCAGCACCTTCGACACGTGAGTCTTCACCGTCGCCTCGCCCACGAAGATGCGGGCGGCGATCTCGGCGTTCGAGAGTCCCTCGGCGAGCAGCACGAGCACCTCCTGCTCGCGGTCGGTGAGCGGAGTGGTCTGAGGCGCGGGCGGCAGTGGCGGTGCCGGAGCCTGGGACGGAGCCTGCGCCTGCTCCAGGTCCGACAGCTGAGCCGAGGTGCCGCCGCTCCCGAACGCCGCGATCACCCGTCTCGTCACCGCTGGTGACAGCAGTGCCTCGCCACGCGCGATCACCTGCACGGCCGCGATGAGGTCCTCCGGCGTCGAGTTCTTGAGCAGGAACCCACTCGCCCCGGCCCGCAGCGCCGTGAACAGGTAGTCCTCGCGGTTGAACGTGGTGAGCACCAGCACGGCCGAGTGCAGGGCGGCATCCGTCGTGATGATGCGGGTGGCCTCGAGGCCGTCCATGCCGGGCATCTGCACGTCCATGCACACGACATCGGGGCGCAGCTGGCGCGTGCGCTCGACCGCCTCCTCGCCTGATGCGGCCTCACCCACCACCTCGATGCCGGGCTCCGAGGCGAGGATGGTGCGGAATCCGCCGCGCACCAAGGCCTGGTCGTCGACGATCAGCACACGGATCATGCGGTGCCCTCGGGTCCGGACGCCGCAGCATCGGATGCCGCACGTGCGCCAGCCCCCACGGGGAAACTCGCCCGCACCAGCCAGCCTCCTCGACTGCGGGGGCCCGCCTCCACGACCCCGCCCACGGCATCCGCCCGCTCCAGCATGCCGACGAGACCGAGACCGGAAGCCGTGCCGCCACGCACGTGCGCGCGTCCGGCGGCGCTCGACGTTCCCGTGTTCGCGACCTCGAGCTCGAGGGCGTCGTCGAGGTAGCGCAGTCTCACGTCGGCGGTGGCACCTGCACCCGCGTGCTTGCGCGCGTTCGTGAGCGCCTCCTGGGTGATGCGGTAGGCGGTCAGTTCGACGGTCGCGGGCACAGTGCGTTCGACGCCCACCACGGTGAACGTGGCGGGTAGGCCGGCGGTCGCGGCCTCGCCGACGAGCGCGGGCAGTTGCGCCAGCCCGTGGGTGCTGGCCGCATCCGCCATCGCGACGGCCCCGGAGTCCAGGCTGTCGTCGCGCAGGGTGCCCAGCAGCCGGTGCAACTCGTCGACAGCGGAACGCGCGCTGTCCTCGATGGCGCTGAGCGCTGCGGATGCCGCCTGCGGATCGGTCGCGACGACGCGGCGCGCTGCTCCGGCCTGGACCCCCATCACCGAGACGTGGTGGGCGACGACGTCGTGGAGCTCGCGGGCGATGCGCACGCGTTCCAGGGCCACGGCCTGCGCCTCGGCGCGCGCACGGGCGCCGGCGAGCTCGGCCGTGCGCTGCGAGAGGGCCGCCCGCTCCCGGGCCGCGCGGTAGGCGGAGTCCCCGAAGTACCAGGCTCCCCAGAAGAACAGCAGGTTGGTGAAGATCTGGATGGCGCCGAAGGCGATGTAGGGCGACATGAAACCGTCGCCGTCCGTGGACCGCTCGAGGTCGGGCAGGTAGTCCTGCACGGCCGAGAAGAAGATGAGCTGCCAGAACAGCCACGCGAACATGCCCACCACGATCGCTCCGCGCGTGATGTTGGCGAGCAGGCGGCTGCGTCCCCATGCCCCCACCGTGTAGACGGCGATGAACAGCACGATCTGGCTGATCAGGAGCTCGGCGACCTGGCCGATCACTCCGGCGGCGTACACGACGCTGACCACGACGGCCACGATCTCGGGGAAGCGACGGCGCGCGGCCATCGGCAGGCTCATGCCGGCCGCCCACAGCAGCGCGAGCCACCAGGGCTCCTCCGCGTAGGTTCCGCTGGCCCTGTAGAAGAGCAGGCTCACCGCGCTGCCGACCAGCAGCACGAGCGCGAGGATCGCGTCGTTGCGGTAGCCGTGGGCGTCCGGCCTCGGTCGCACCCACTCGACTCCGTCGACGACGGCAGGCTCGCCGGGGCCGAGTGCGGGCGCTGCGGCGGAGGAGCTCATGCCTTCACGCTAGCGACATGCCGAGGGGGTGCCATCCGTCTGGCGGGGGAGAATCCCCTCAGCGGGCGTTGGCGGCCTTCGGTTCCGGCAGCACGTACTTGAGCAGCAGCCAGGTCGCCAAGGCGGTGATGACCCACACGATGACCGTTGCGAGGATCCACGCGAAGATGCCCTCGAAGCTGAGCCCGTCGGTGAACAGCGACGCCACCAGCAGCGCGATGAAGGTCGAGAGCAGCCCGGCGATGCCCGCGATCACCGGAGCCTGTCGCCTCGTCAGCCTGCGCACGAGCCATTCGACGGCGGCCTGCACGAGGGCGAACACGACGATGGCCACGAAGAAACCGGCCGTGTGCAGGTGGAACTCGGGGATGATCAGGGAGGCCACAAGCAGGCCGAGCGCTGCGCTCCCGAGGAAGATCGCCGCACGGATGAGGATTCGCACCATGTGATGACGGTAGCGGTACGGCGCCCGAGCGCGCTACGGCGTCTCGCCCCGTGACCTACGGCCTGGGCGCCCGCTCCAGGGCCAGGTACTGGTGCGCCATCGCGATCGCCATACCGCCCTCCCCGACGCCGGCGGCCACACGCTTGACCGACCCGGAGCGGACGTCGCCGATGGCGAACACCCCGGGCGCGCTGGTCTCGAGGGCGAAGGGGCGACGGTCGGCCGTCCAGGCTGCCGTCTCCGCGGCATCCGGTCCGGTGAGGATGAAGCCGTGGGAGTCATGGGCGACGGATGACGGGAGCCACCCGGTCGACGCGTCGGCCCCGATCATGACGAACACGATCGAGAAGGCGCGCCGCGTGGTGGTGCCCGACGCCCGGTCGATCACGTCGACCCCGTCGAGGTTGGTCTCGCCGTACAGGGCGACGACCTCGCTGCGCGTCTCGACGCTGATGGCGTCGTTCGCGGCGATCTGGTCGATCAGGTAGCGCGACATGCTCGAGTCGAGCGACTCCCCGCGCACCAGCATGGTGACCGAACGCGCGTGCCGCGAGAAGAAGATCGCGGCCTGGCCGGCCGAGTTGCCCGCGCCGATGATGCAGACGTGGGCACCCTGTGCGAGGGCGGAGTCGCTGCGGGCCGCACCGTAGTAGACCCCGTTGCCCAGGAAGTGCTCGACTTCGGGCAGGGGCAGCGTTCGCCAATCGACTCCCGTCGCCACGATGACGATGGGCGCACGCAGGACGTCGCCTCCGTCGAGCACGATCTCCCTACTGTCCGGCCTCAGCGCCTCGACAGTGCGGGTGACCACGATCTCGGCACCCAGTCGGCGGGCCTGGGCGAGTGCGCGGCTGGCGAGGTCGTCGCCCGAGATGCCGTAGGGGAAGCCGGTGTAGTTCTCGATCCGGGTCGAGGTGCCGGCCTGGCCGCCCGGGGCGAGCGACTCGATGACCACGGTGCGCAGACCTTCGGCGGCTCCGTTCACCGCGGCCGTGAGCCCGGCCGGGCCGGCTCCCAGGATCACGACGTCGTAGTCGGTGGCCGACGGCTCGACGGTGAGTCCCACAGCGACGGCGAGCTCCCGCATCCCTGGTGCGACCAGACTCTCTCCGCTCGCCAGCTCGACCACGGGATAGCTTGCGCCTGCGACAGCACCGTCGAGCACCACCCGCTCGTAGGACACCTGATTCCTTGTGAGGAAGCCCGCGACCCTGTGCAGCCGAGCGTCGAAGCGTGGGCCGATCAGCCGTACCTCGATGGCGGGCTTCTCGGCGGCGAGTTCCTGAAGGGAATCGACGTATCGTCGAGCGAGGACGGCCACCTTCTGGGGAACCGACGGCGCCATCGCAGCCAAGGTGTAGAACGCTGTCACGTCGAGCTTGATGATGCGAGACGCCTGCGTGGTCCGGCCGCTCGCCGGGAACTGCGTGCTGAACGTCATCGGAACCTCGCCGAAGAACTGCCCGGCCTCGCGTGCTCCGATCACCCGTTCACGTCCGTTGACGACCTTGGTGATCTCGGCACGGCCCTCCACCACGATGAAGAGCGCACGCTCGTCGCCCTCGTGGGCGAAGTACTCCCCCGACGGCAGGTGGATGTCCTCCACGACGCCGGCCAGATATTCCAGAGCGTCGGTTCCCACGGGGCCGAAGAGATGGCGGAGTTCGTCCACGGTGATCATGGGCCGAAGGTAACGGGCTGTGGCGGATGCCGTCAACGACGCCCCCCGCCGCTCACCGCGCGCTCCAGCTCCGCCGATCTGCCCACTTCCGCCGGTCGCGACGGCGGAGCACTAGCGGAAGTGGGCAGGTCGGGAGGACTATGGGCAGGATGAACCCCGCCGCCCGTCGCGTCCAGCGCATCTACCTGGTGCTGATGCTCGGCAACACCCTGGCGGCATCGCTGATCTGGGGCATCAACACGCTGTTCCTCCTCGATGCCGGTCTCACCAACTTCGAGGCCTTCGCGGCGAACGCCTTCTTCACGGCCGGAATGGTGCTGTTCGAGGTGCCGACGGGCGTCGTGGCCGACACCGTGGGCCGCAAGGCGTCCTATCTGCTCGGCACCGTGACGCTCGCCGTCACCACGGCCCTGTACTGGATGCTGTGGGTCTGGCACGCGCCCTTCGTGTGGTGGGCCATCGTGTCGGTGCTGCTCGGCCTCGGCTTCACCTTCTTCTCGGGCGCTGTCGAGGCGTGGCTCGTCGACGCGCTCACCTCCGTCGGCTTCACGGGCTCGCTCGAGGCGGTCTTCGGCCGAGGGCTCGTCGTCACGGGCATCGCCATGTTCACGGGATCCGTTCTCGGCGGCGTGATCGCACAGGCGACGAACCTCGGGGTGCCGTTCGTGCTGAGGGCGGCCGTGCTCGTCGTGATGTTCGTCATCGCCGCGCTCGTGATGAAGGATCTCGGCTTCACTCCCGACCGCTCGCAGGGGCCGATCCAGGCGACGCGCACCGTGCTGCGGGAGTCGGTCGAGTACGGCCTCAAGAAGCGCTCGGTGCGCTACATGATCCTGGCCGCCCCCTTCGCCTCGGGCGTCGGCATCTACGCGTTCTACGCCCTGCAGCCGTACCTGCTCGAGCTCTACGGCGACACCACGGCCTACGGCATCGCCGGTCTCGCCGCCGCGATCCTCTCGCTCGCCCAGGTGGCGGGAGGCGTACTCGCTCCTCGCGTGCGCACCCTCTTCCGCAAGCGCACGACGGTCGTGATCTCGGCATCCGTCGGCAGCGTCCTGGCACTCATCGCCCTCGGGCTCAACTCGATGTTCTGGCTGGCGCTCGTACTGCTGGTGGCGTGGGGCTTCGTGTTCGCCGTGGTCGGTCCGGTGCGCCAGGCCTACCTCAACGGCATGATCCCGTCGAAGCAGCGCGCCACGGTGCTCTCCTTCGACTCGTTGTTCGGCAGTGCCGGTGGCGTCGTCATCCAGCCGGCCCTCGGTCGTGCGGCCGACCTCTGGGGCTACGGAACCTCGCTCGTGATCGGCGGCGTCATCGAGCTCGCCGCCCTGCCGTTCCTGTTCGCGAGCCGGGCGCAGCACGATCCGTCGGACACCGCGGTCGCGTTGACGGATGCCGATCCGGGCGTGGCCCCGGAGCCCGGAGCCGACGCCTCGGCGTGACAAACCCCCACGTCGCCGGTGGTCGACGCGCCCCTTGTGAGGATTCCTCAGGAGGGCCACCATGGGCAGGTACGGTCTCCACCCGTCGAACTGCGAGGTACTCCCGTGTCGCACCGCTCCCTGTCCTTCATCGCCCTCCTCGCCGGAGCCGTGCTGGCCGTCACACCGGCGCTCGCGGCCTCCGCCGTTCCTGCGGCCGCTCCGGCCGCGGCCCCGGTCGCAGCGAAGCCGAGTCCCGGCGCTCCGGGCATCGGGGACCCCTACTTCCCGTTGTCGGGCAACGGCGGCTACGACGTGAAGCACTACGGCCTGAACATCGACTACGTCCCGGCGACGGATGTGCTCACGGGACATGCGCTCATCACGGCCAAGGCGACGCAGAACCTGAGCCGCTTCGACCTCGACCTGCACGGATTGACCGTGAAGTCGATCACGGTCAACGGCAGGAAGGCCACCTGGAAGCGTTCCGGCGACGAACTTGTCGTGACGCCCGCCTCGACCCTCCGGAAGGGATTCCCGTTCTTCACGACGGTCTCCTATGCGGGCGTCCCGCAGCTCTACGAGGACTCGGTGCTCGGAACCGCGGGCTTCTACAACACCGACGACGGAACGCTCGTGGCCGGCCAGCCGTTCGTGGCGGCGAGCTGGTTCCCCTCGAACGACCACCCGGCAGACAAGGCCCTGTACTCCATGCGGATCACGGTCCCCCGGGGCGTCGAGGCGATCTCGAACGGCAAGCTGCTGGGGCACGGGCGCATCGGCACCAAGGACCAGTGGATCTGGAATGTCGACGAGCCCATGGCCAGCTACCTGGCGACCGCCACCATCGGCCAGTTCGACGTCGACGAACGCGACGTCGACGGGATCCACTACCTCGACGCGATCGATCCCGACCTGTTCGCGGCACCGGTCACGCCGCGCACCGGCACGGCCTTCGCCTACACCCAGAAGGCGGACGACGCCTACAAGCGGCTCGGCCGCACGATCGCCGTGCCGGCCGCGGGTGGTTCGCTGAGCTTCTGGATGGACCGCTCGGTGGAGCAGGGCTGGGACTTCACCTTCGTCGAGGCCGCTCCGACCGGAACCGACGAGTGGACCACCCTTCCCGAGTCGAGCGGGATCACGACCCCGGATGCGGGGAACTCGGGTTGCGCCGACCTTCTCGCGCAGCATCCGTTCCTCGCCCACTACCTCGGCGACGACGGCTCGGGCGACGCCTGCCTGCCCTCCGGAACGACCGGCACCTGGTCGGCTGCGACGGGATCGGGCGACGGCTGGGAACTCTGGACGATCGACCTCGGCGACTACGCCGGCCAGTCGGTCGACCTGTCGATCGCCTCGGTCAGCGACTACGCCTTCCAGGCCGACGGCGTGGCTCTCGACGACGTCACCGGCCCCGATGGGCAGGGGACGACCTCGTTCGAGGCCGATGCCGATCCCCTCGACGGCTGGACCGTGCTGGGTGCGCCCGAGGGCAGCCCCGGCAACCTCAACGACTGGATCGCCACGAGCGAAGGGCCGGCCCCGATCGGCGACCAGGTCAGCGCGAGCCTGGCCCGGGAGCCCGAGGTCATCGGCTTCCTGTCGGCGCAGTTCGGCCCGTATCCCTTCGATGAGGCGGGTGGCATCGTCGACGACCTCGAGGGCATCGGCTTCGCCCTCGAGAACCAGACCCGGCCCATCTACGACCAGTCGTTCTTCAGCGGCACGCCGGAGCAGGGAGACGGTGTCGTCGTGCACGAGCTGGCTCACCAGTGGTTCGGCGACGACGTGGCGCTGAAGCGCTGGAGCGACATCTGGCTGAACGAGGGATTCGCCACCTACGCCGAATGGCTGTGGGCGGAGCACGAGGGCTACGCCGACCCGCAGGCGTACTTCGACGACCTGTACTCGATACCGGCCGACGACGACTTCTGGAGCCTCACCATCGGTGATCCGGGACCAGACGCCATCTTCGACGGAGCCGTCTACGACCGGGGTGCCATGACGGTGCACGCGCTGCGACTCACCGTCGGCGACGATGCCTTCTTCGACATCCTGCAGACCTGGACGCGCGAGCGCTCGGGCGGCAACGGCACCACGGCCCAGTTCATCGCGCTCGCCGAGTCGATCTCGGGCACCGACCTCGACGGTCTCTTCACCGCGTGGCTGTTCACCGGCGAGAAGCCGACGGCTCCGGATGCGGCATCCGACGCCCGCTCCTTCGAAGCGCCGGGTGGCCAGACGAAGCTCCTCACGCCCTCGCATCCGGAGCAGCGTCGAGGGTAGGACTGCTCGCTGAGGCCCGGACGGAGTCCGCGGTCGAAGCGCTCCAGAGGCGCTTCGACCGGTCGCTTCGCTCGGGCCTCAGCGAACGAGTGCCGGCTAGGCCGTCGCGCCCGTGATCCCGACGGTCGACTCGATGACCGTCTTCATCTTCTTGTCGAGGGCCTCGAAGAACATCGACAGCGGGAACTCGTCGTCGAGCACGAGATCGGTGTAGCCCTTCGGAGCGCCGGCCAGCACCTCGACGGGCAATCCGCGCGCCCAGTTCGACGCCGGGTTCGGCGTCAGCACTCCGGCCACGAGGTCGTACGCCGCGAGCCAGTGGGCCGTCTTCGGGCGGTCGATCGACTTCCAGTAGAGCTCGTCGATGGCGTCGCCCAGGGCGACGACGGCATCCGGAACGGCCTCCCAGTCGAAGGCGAGCTGGGTGTCGGTCCAGTGCAGCACGTGGTGCTGGTGCAGCCAGGCGAACAGCAGCTGGCCGCCGAGCCCGTCGTAGTTGCGCACCCGGGAGCCGGTGATGGCGAAACGGAAGATGCGGTCGAAGATCACCGCGTACTGCACCAGCGTGGAGTGGTGCAGGGTCTCGGCGTCGAGCTCGCCGAGGGTCTCACCCTGGGCGATGCGGGCGCGCAGCTCGCGCGTGATCTTCACGGACTCGCGGAACGCCGTCAGGTCGCAGCGCAGTTCCTCGAGCGAGTACAGGAAGAACGGCATCCGCTGCTTGATCATGAACGGGTCGAACGGCAGGTCGCCGCGCATGTGCGTGCGGTCGTGGATGAGGTCCCACATCACGAAGGTCTCCTCCGTGAGCCGCTGGTCGTCGAGCATGGCTGCGGCGTCGTCGGGCAGGTCGAGCTTGGTGATCTCGGATGCCGCCCGCACGACGCGGCGGTAACGCGCGGCCTCGCGGTCTTGGAAGATCGCACCCCACGTGAACGTCGGGATGGCGCGCATGGCGACGGTCTCGGGGAACAGCACGGCCGAGTTGGTGTCGTAGCCGGGGGTGAAGTCGACGAAGCGGATGGGCACGAACAGCTTGTTGCCGTAGTCGCCCGCCTCGAGCGACGCGATGAACTCGGGCCAGATGACCTCGACGAGGACCGCCTCGACGAAACGGTTGGTCGAGCCGTTCTGCGTGTACATCGGGAAGACGACGAGGTGGCGCAGGCCGTCGACACGGTGCTGCTGCGGCTGGAACGCCATCAGCGAGTCGTGGAAGTCGGGAACTCCGAAGCCCTCGGCCGCCCACCGGTCGAAGTCGACGACGAGGGCGTCGAGGTAGGCGGCGTCGTGCGGGAACGCCGGGGCCAGTTCGGTGACGGCGCTGGTGAGCATCGACACCAGGCCGTGCGCGTGCGCATGGTCGTCGGCATCCGGAACCGAGCCGTCCTTCACCTGCAGGGTCTGCAGCGTGGTGGCGGCGTCCTTGAGGCGGAGCCAGGCGGGATGGGTCTCGACCTCCGCGGCGAGGTGGCGCACGTCCTCGAGAACCTCGGGCTCTCCGATAACGGCCTGCGTTGACAGCGTGGCGTTGGACAATGTGAACCTCCGATCCCTCTTGGCGCGCGAGGGAATCCCCGCATCATCAAGGCTAGACGGGCTGACCGGGCGTTTTCTTGAGGGCTGACGCGGCTTTGCTGCGTCGGTTCCGGCCGCCGAGCCGATTCCCGCTGCCCGGCGCAACGGATGCGGCAGCGCGTCATGTGCTGTCATGGCCCGGTCCCTTCACAGCTTGCTCATAGGCTGGTCATAGCGTGCGTGCCTAACGTGGCGCGCATCCACAACCCTTCGAAGAAGTCAGAGGTTCGTCTCGTGTCAACTCCCCGCTCCAGCAGCATCTCGCCCGCCAAGCTCGCCCTGCCGATCATCACCCTCGTGCTCGCGCTCGTGGCCGTCGTGGTGGGCTACGTGCAGACGACGACCGGCCTCGCCGACCTCAGCAAGGCCCTCGAGAGCCAGACCGCGACGGCGACCGACGTCTACGGCGGCCAGTCCGCCATCGGCGTGGCCTCGGCCATCCTCTCTGCCGGCATCATCGGCGTCGTCATCTCGCTCGCCGCGATCGGCATCCTCATCGGCCTCAACGGCTTCCGTCGTGACGCCGTGATCGAAGACGTCATCCTCGACGAGGAGTTCCTCGACGACGACGTCGACGGCATCGACGAGCTCGAGTTGAACCGGGCCGCTGCGCCTGCTGCTCCGGCTGCGGCTGCTGCCGCGCCCGCCGCTGCCGCTCCCGTTCACGCCGAGCCCGCCATCGTGACCGAGCCCGCTGCCGCTCCGGCTGAGCCCGCTGTCGCTCCGACCGAGCCGACCGAGCCCGAGGCGCCGACCGCCCGCTAGTCGGCACCACCCTCTCGACGGCCGCGGACTGCGGTGCGTCATCCGTCGGCGGTAGAGTCCGCTTCCATGACGGATGCTGCATCCCAGACCGCGGCCGTCGTGGTCTCGGCGCTGGCCGAGCTCGCCGATCCCGAGCGTGTCGCCGGCAGCCAGGGCTTCTTCAAGACGGCGCCCGGCCAGTACGGCGCGGGCGACGTCTTCATCGGCATCACGGTTCCGGCCCAGCGACGTGTGGCGAAGCTCGTCCCATCGCTGCCGCTGACGGAGCTCGACCTCCTGCTCGACTCCGAGGTGCACGAGCACAGGCTCACCGGGCTGATCATCGCCGCCAGTCGTTTCGAGCGGGCCTCGATACCGGCCGCGATCGATGAGTCGCTGCGTGCCGACCTCGCCGACTGGTACCTCGCAACGGTGCGCCGCGGCCGGGTGAACAACTGGGACCTGGTCGACTCCTCGGCCGGGGTAATCCTCGGTGGCTGGCTCTTCGATCGCCCCCGTGACGTGCTGTTCGAGCTCGCCGCGAGCCCGGCCCTCTGGGAGCGCAGAGTGGCGATCATCACGACCCAGGGCTTCATCAACCGCGGCGATGCCTCGACGACGCTCGAGCTGGCCCCGCTGCTGCTCGGCGACAGCGAGGACCTCATGCACAAGGCCGTCGGCTGGATGCTGCGCGCGGTCGGAAAGCGCGTCGACCGCGAGCTGTTGACCGACTTCCTCGACGAGTACGCCGGGCGGATGCCGCGCACGGCGCTCTCCTACGCCACCGAGCACCTCACCCCTGAGCAGCGGGCGCACTACCGGGCGCTGCCGCGCACTCCCGCCCGCTGAGCCCCGGACGCAGTCCGCGGGCGAAGCGAGCTGCCGTGTCGAGATCAGATCACCTACCCGGTCGCTGAGGCCCGGACGCAGTCCGCGGCCGAAGTGCCTCTTCCTGTCGACCCCGACACTCTGCGGGCGCGCGCTTCGGGCTGTCGCTCCGCTCGGCCCTCAGCGCCCGAGGAGCTCCGCGATGCGCCCCGGCACGGTCTCGTCCTGCAGTGACGTCGTGTCACCCAGCGTGCGACCCTCGGCGATGTCGACGAGCAGGCGCCGCATGATCTTGCCCGAGCGGGTCTTCGGCAGGTCGGGCACCAGCAGGATGTCACGTGGCTTGGCGATCGGGCCGATGAGGTGCGCCACATGCCGGCGCAGTTCGTCGAGCAGCTCGGCGTCGTCGAGCACGCCCGATGACGGCACGACGAACGCGGCGATAGCCTCGCCCGTGAGCGCATCCGTCACCCCGACGGCCCCGGCCTCGCCGACGGCGGGGTGTGCGACCAGTGCAGACTCGATCTCGATCGTCGACAGCCTGTGGCCCGACACGTTGATCACGTCGTCGACGCGTCCGAGCAGCCAGATGTCGCCGTCGGCGTCGTACTTCGCGCCGTCGCCCGAGAAGAACAGGCCGTGCTCGGCGAAGCGCGCCCAGTACGAGTCGCGGTAGCGCTCGGGGTTGCCCCAGATCGTGCGCGCCATCCCGGGCCAGGTGCCCGCGATCACGAGGTAGCCGCCGGATCCCCGCGCGACCTCCACCCCTTTCTCGTCGACGACGGATGCCCGCAGTCCGGGAAGCGCGCGCAGAGCCGAGCCGGGCTTCAGCGTCGAGACCCCGGGAAGCGGCGCCATGATCGCCGCACCGGTCTCCGACTGCCACCAGGTGTCGACGATGGGCGCGCGGCCGGCGCCGATGTTGTCGCGGAACCACATCCACGCCTCGGGGTTGATCGCCTCGCCGACGGATCCGAGCAGGCGGATGCTCGACAGGTCGTACGCGGCGGGAACGCCGTCGGGGAACCAGGTCATCAGGCTGCGGATGAGCGTGGGCGCCGTGTAGTACGTCGAGACGCCGTACCGCTCGATGATCTCGAAGTGCCGCGCCGGGTGCGGTGTGTTCGGCGTGCCCTCGTAGATGACGCTCGTGACCCCGTTCGACAGGGGGCCGTAGAGCACGTAGCTGTGCGCGGTGACCCAGGCCAGGTCGGCGGTGCACCAGTACACATCGGTCTCGGGTTTGGCGTCGAAGACGGCCCAGTGCGTGTACGACGCGTGCGTGAGGTAGCCGCCGCTCGTGTGGACGAGCCCCTTCGGCTTCCCCGTCGTCCCGCTCGTGTAGATGATGAACAGCGGGGTCTCGGCATCGAAGAACTCGGGGGTGTGCACGTCGGATGCCGCAGCCACGACGTCGTGCCACCAGACGTCGCGTCCCGCGGTCCACGGGATGTCCGGCGTCTCATCGCCGGTGCGGCGGATGACGAGCACGTGCTCGATCGACGCGACGCCGGCGACGGCGGCATCAGCTGCCTCCTTCACGGCCACGGCCCTGCCCCGACGGAACTGGCCGTCCGTCGTGATGAGCAGCTTCGCCCCGGTGTCCTCGACGCGGAACCTGAGGGCCTCGGCCGAGAAGCCGCCGAAGACGAGTGAGTGCACGGCGCCGATGCGGGCGATGGCGAGGGTGGCGATGACGGTCTCGAGCAGCACCGGCAGGTAGACGACCACGCGGTCGCCCTGCGTGACGCCGAGGGCCGTGAGGGCGTTGGCGGCGCGGGCCACCTCGCGCTGCAGTTCGGCGTAGCTCAGGGAGCGGCGGTCTCCGCGTTCGCCCTCGAAGTGGAAGGCGATGCGGTCGCCGTTCCCCGCATCGACGTGCCGATCGACGCAGTTGACGGCCACGTTGAGGCGTCCGCCCGAGAACCACTCGGCCTGCGGTACCGAGAGCTCGCCGGCGGCATCCGTCACCGCGGGCTGCCAGCTGTGGTCGGTGTGCCACGGTTCCGCCCAGTCGAGGCGCTCGGCCTGCTCGGCCCAGAAGGCGACGGGGTCGGATGCCGCACGCTCGTACTCCGAGTGCGGAACGTTCGCATCCGCTGCGAATCCGGCCGGTGCCGGGAAGCGGCGCAGCTCATCGAGCAGGGGGCTGATGGTGTCGTTCACGCCCACTTGCGCACCGCCCACTTCTCGAAGAGGCCGACGAGAGCATCCGTCAGCTTGCCCAGAAGGGCCAGCAGGATGATCGCCAGGAAGATGCGGTCGATGCGGCCGTTCTGGCCGGAGTCGTTCAGGAGGAATCCGAGGCCCATCGACGAGGCGATGAGTTCGGCAGCCACGAGGAACAGCCACGACTGGGCGAGTGCGAGGCGCAGGCCCGAGATGACGGAGGGAACGACTGCGGGAAGCTGCACCGACGTGAACAGCCGGACGCCGCCGAGGCCGAAGGCGCGCCCGGCCTCGATGAGGTGACGGTCGACGTGCCGCAGGGACGACGCGACGATCGTGTAGACGGGGAAGAACGCCCCGATCGAGATGAGGATGATCTTCGATTCCTCGCCGATCTTGAACCACAGGATGAGCAGCGGGATCCAGGCGAGGGAGGGCACGGCGCGGATCGCGCCGAGCGTGGGGGCGAGGAGGATGTCCGCGAGGCGCGACAGGCCGACGACCGCTCCGACCAGGAGTCCGAGGGCGCCGCCGATGGCGAAGCCGAGAAGCACGCGCTGGGTCGAGATGGCGACGTAGAGGCCGAGCAGGCCACGCTGGGCGAGGTCGACGGCGGCGAGCCAGACCATCTCGGGCGACGGCAGTTGGGAGATCGGCACGAGCCCGCTGGTCGACGCGACCTGCCAGGCGGCGAGGATGAGCACCGGGAGGATCGCGCCGCCGACGATGACGAACCAGCGGCGGTTGGTGAGGCGCGTGCGTCCCTTGGTACGTGGGGCGCCGGTGTCATTCTGCGATCGAGTGGAGACGGAGTAGCCGACGTCCGACACCACGACCTGCGTCTGCGCGTCCGGATCGGTCAGGTAGGTCATCGGTCTCTCCTCTCGGTGCTGTTCTTCGTGCTGTACTCGTGCGGGGCGCCGGCATCCGGCACCCCGCACGAGCGGTGGCGGCTAGCCGATCGCGTCGGCGTCGGCCGCCTTCGCGTAGGTGTCGTTCACGATGGTGTCGATGGCGTCGTCGACCTGCTGCTGGGTCTGCACGTCGCCGTTCTCGACGAACACCGGGCCGATCGTCGTCAGCACCGAGATCTGGGCGTCTCCGGGAACGTTGTCGACGTCGAGGTTCGTGCGCTCGTCGATGACCTTGGTGGCCACGGCCGGGTCGAGGCCGGCGACGGATGCCAGGATCTCGGCGGTCTTCTCGGGGTTGTCGAGAGCCCAGGTGCGAGCGTGCTCGTAGGCGTTGACGACGGTCTGCGCGACGTCGGGCTTGGCCTTCAGGAACGACTCCGTGGCGTTCAGGAAGCCGTAGCTGTTGAAGTCGACGTTGCGGTAGATGAGCTGGGCTCCCGACTCCTCAGCTCCGGCCATGATCGGGTCGAGGCCCGCCCAGGCGTCGACGGACCCGTTCTGCAGGGCGGCCCAGCCGTCGGCGTGCTGCAGGTTCTGCACGGTCACGTCGGAGGCGCTCAGACCGGCCTCCTCGAGCGACTGCAGCAGGAAGAAGTACGGGTCGGTGCCCTTGGTGGCTGCGACCTGCTTGCCCTTGAGCTCGGTCACGTCGGTGATGGGCGAGTCCTGGCCTACGACGATGGCCGACCATTCGGGCTGCGAGTATATGTCGATGACCTGGATGGGCGAGCCGTTCGAGCGAGCGAGCAGCGCGGCCGATCCCGCGGTGGATCCCACGTCGATGGCGCCGGCGCGCAGCGCCTCGTTGGCCTTGTTCGACCCGGCCGACTGCACCCAGTTGACGGTGATGTCCTGGTCGGCGAGGGCGTCCTCGAGCCAGCCCTGGTCCTTGATGACGAGGCTCAGCGGGTTGTAGGTGGCGAAGTCGATGTTGAGGGTTCCGCCCTCGGTGACGACGGCATCGCCATCGCCGGCGCTGGTCGAGGCGGGCTCAGCGGCCGAGCCCTCGCCGGCGACGCATCCGGTGAGCACGAGGGCGACGGATGCCGCTGCTGCGACGATCGCCGCTGTCGTTGAGGTCTGTCGAAGGAAGGTCATGGCGTGTCTCTCCTGGTGCTGTGAGGGGAAGTGGTGCAGGGAGGTGCTGTGGTGCCGTGTGATGCCGGGAGGTGCTGTGGTGCGCTGGTGTCTTCGTTGGTCAGTACGGGAAGGCCGGGATGGTCGTGCTGCTCGCGATGCCGCGGGCGTGGCCGTGCCTGTCGATTCCGAGTCCGGAGAGCAGACTGGCGCGCAACTCGGCGAGCTCTGCGGAGCCGCGGTCGCGCGGGCGGCGCCCGGGCACGGTGACGGTCTCGAGCACGGTCGCCGCGGCGTCGCCGTCGGCGCGGCCGAGCAGCACGATGCGGTCGGCCAGTTGCAGTGCCTCGTCGACGTCGTGCGTCACGAGCAGCACAGTGGTGGGCTCGGCCGCGTGGATGTCGAGGAGCAGGTCCTGCATCTTGAGACGGGTCAGGGCGTCGAGCGCCCCGAACGGCTCGTCGAGCAGCAGCACGCCGGGGCTACGGGCGAGGGCGCGCGCGAGCGACGCGCGCTGGGCCATGCCGCCCGACACCTCGCGGGGTCGCTGGCCGGCCGCATCCGCCAGCCCGACGAGCTCGAGCAGGCGATCGACTCCGGCACGGGCCGTGGCCTTCGGCGTGCCGCGTGGAACGCCGAGCGCCACGTTGTCTGCGATGCTGCGCCAGGGGAGCAGGCGCGGCTCCTGGAAGCCGACCGCCGTGCGGGGGTCGTAGGTGGCGACGGGAGTGCCGTCGATGCTCACACTGCCCGAGGTCTGGGTGTCGAGTCCGCCGGCGATGCGCAGCAGCGTGGACTTGCCGCATCCGCTCGCCCCGATGATGGCGACGATCTCACCGGGCTCGACCCGCAGGTCGACGTCGGCGAGCACGGGCTTCGAGGGGTCGAAGGCCCGGCCCAGGCGCCCGAACTCGACCGAGACCGCGACGCCGGTGGGCGTCGTGGAGGTCGCGGAATCGGTGGGCATCCTTCGAAATTACCCACCGTATGCATGCGTCGGTCAGGTGGGCGAGACACGACGTAACAGTGCGTTGCCCGGCGTCGCAGGGCGCCTCGCTAGAGGTGCTTGCGCATGTGCACGCTGGTGACGCTGTACCCGACGCGGTCGTAGAGCCTGCGCGCCGTGTCGTTGCCGCCGAACACGTTGAGCCCGATCGCGGTGACGCCGGCCGCGCGGGCGACGTCTTCGGCGAGCAGCATGGTGGCCTCGGCGATGCCGCGGCGGCGGAAGGCCTCGTGCACCTCGATGTCCCAGATCCACCAGTCGCCTCCGGTGCCGTCCGCCGTCGGCCCGATCCACAACCAGCCGGCATCGTCTTCGTCGACCGTGATGGTGAAGATGCGGTGGCCATCGACAGGCACGCCATCCGGGAAGAACCTCGCCTGCGAGCTCGCGGCGGCGCTGGCGGCCTCGGCGGGGATGTCGCCGGCATCGATGCGCGCCTGCTCGTAGAGCGCGTTCGAGATCGGCAGCCAGGCGGCGAGCTGCTCGGGGGTCTTGTCGACGAGGGTGACGGATGCAGCAGGGCTCATGGCTCCATCGTTCCATGCGCCCACCCACCCAGGCCCGGACTTCGGCTCGCCGCTTCTGGTCGCGAAGCGCCGCTCATTCCGCCCGAAAGTGGCGAGCTGGCGCTCGGGGTGGGGTGGGCGAGCGGCGTCGACCCACCGTTCTGACGGAGTGCGCTCGGACTGTGCTGCGACAATGAATCCATGACGAGAACCGTGCGTGGCGCATCAGTCCTGATCACTGGAGCGGCCATGGGCATGGGGCGGTTGTACGCGGAGCGGGCCGTCGCGGAAGGGGCGGCATCCGTCGTTCTCTGGGACCGTGACGCCCACGCCCTGGCCCAGACCGTGGGCGACCTCGGCACGGCCTCGAAGGGGCGCACCCGCATCCACTCCTACGTCGTCGACGTGGCCGACCTCGGTGCGATCGCCAAGGCCGCGCAGAAGGTGCGCAAGGAGGTCGGCAACCCCGACGTGCTCATCAACAACGCCGGAGTCGTGCGCGGCAACGGGTACTTCTGGGAGACCGACAACGGCGACGACACCCGGCCGACGATGCAGGTGAACGCCCTCGCCCCCATGTACATCACGCGCGAGTTCCTGCCTGGCATGGTGGCCCGCGCCTATCGGGCGTCGCGCATCGTGAACATAGCGTCGGCCGCGGGCATGATCTCGAACCCGCGCATGAGCGTCTATGCGGCGTCGAAGGCCGCGCTCATCGGATGGAGCGACTCACTGCGCCTCGAGCTGGTGCGCGATGACCACGCGAACGTGAAGGTCACGACAGTGGCGCCCAGCTACATCTCCACGGGCATGTTCGATGGCGCCCGCGGGCCGCTGCTCACGCCGATCATGACGCCGGAGTACGTGGTCGACCAGGTCTGGAAGGCGATGCTCGCCGGGCGCCCGATGCTGATGCTGCCGTGGACCGTCGGGTTCTCGAAGGTGCTGCGCGGAGTGCTGCCCGGCGCGGCCTTCGACGCCGTCGCCGGCCGCTTCTTCGGCGTCTACCGCTCGATGGACCGCTTCACCGGTCGCTAGAGAACTGCCGGGTCAGAAGATCATCGGCCGATCGTCGTCGTCGCCCGCGAGCTCGATGTCGACGAGCACGGGCACGTGGTCGCTGGGAGCGTCGCCCTTGCGCTCGTTGCGGTGGATGGAGGCATCCGTCACCAGATCGGCGAAGGCCGGCGAGCCGAGGATGAAGTCGATGCGCAGGCCCTCGTTGCGCGGGAACCGCAGCTGCTTGTAGTCCCAGTAGGTGTAGCCGGTGGGCAGGATCGGGCGCACGACGTCGCTGAGGCCGGCCTCCTCGAGCGCAGCGAACGCAGCACGTTCGGGCGGCGAGATGTGGGTCGACAGTCCGGGGACGAGGGCGGGGTCGCCCACGTCGGCGTCGGTGGGCGCGACGTTGAAGTCGCCCATGAGGGCCAGAGGCAGGTGCGGGTCGGATGCGAGCGAGTCGCGCGTGTAGGCAGCGAGCGCCTCATACCAGTCGAGCTTGTAGGTGTAGTGCGGGTCGTCGAGTGAGCGGCCGTTGGGAACGTAGAGGCTCCAGAGGCGCATGCCGTCGATGGTGACGCCCATGGCGCGGGCCTCCTGCGGCTGATCCGGCCCCTCGACGCCCTTGAGGAAGCCGGGCATGGCGGGGAACGCGTGCTCGACGTCGGTGATCGGGGTGCGGCTCGCGAAGGCCACGCCGTTCCACTGGCTCAGGCCGTGGGCGACGACTTCGTAGCCGGCTTCCTCGAACTGCTCGTAGGGGAACTGCTCGGGCTTGCACTTGATCTCCTGCATCGCGAGCACGTCGACGTCTTCACGCACCATCCAGTCGACGGTGCGGCCCACACGGGCGCGGATCGAGTTGACGTTCCAAGTGGCGATGCGCATACCGAGAACGCTACCGGCTGCCCCGGACGCGAATCGAACCGCCAGAAGTCGAGGATGCGTCACCACAATTGGGGGGCGCCCGAACGGGGGTCGAGGGCATAGTGTGTCCACTGTCTATCACCCGAAGACAGACCGGAACCCGAATCCGAAATGCGGAGGCCATTGTGCTCCGAAGTATCCCTGCTGCCCTATTTCTCGCTGCCGCCATCGTGCTCACGCCGACGGTGGCCAACGCGGAGGACTATGTTCCCCGCACTCCTCCCGTCGAGCCGTCGATCGCGGGATCAGCCGCGACCGGTGTCTGCGACGGCGACGTGCCGTACATCTTCTACGACGTCACCCTCACCGATCCCGACGACAAGGCCACCAGTCACACGGCCTACCTCACGCTGTCGGGCGGTGGTCAATCCGAGACGTTCCTGCTCGGCGAGATCGTCGGCGGCCAGCTGAGTGGGAGCATGCTCTGGCCCGGCGCCAGCGTCGGCCCGAACGGCGAGCCGACAGGCTGGCCGGGCTGGATCCAGGTCGGTGGCACGTGGGTGCAGACCGACGGCAACTACGGCTGGACCCGCGGCATCACCTCGGCCGAGATCACGGTCAACCCCGAGACGACCGTGCCGCTGAGCTACCCGCCTGCGTCGCCGAACTGCGTGATGGCTCCCCCCGGAGCCGACCCCACGCCGCCCGGATCGACCACGACGTCAGCGTCCGGCACGGGACTGGCTGAAACGGGCGTGAGCCCGGTGCTGCTGCCTCTCGGTGTCGGCTCGGTTCTGGTGATCCTCGCCGGACTCGTGTTCTTCCTCGTGCGACGTCGCACCAACACCAGCACTCGCTGACAACGTGAGTGAGGACGTGCCGGCAGTCGAGCCGGCCACTGCGACGCGTCGTCGTGGCCGGCTCGTCTGGCTGATCGTCGGTGTCGTGCTCGTCGCGGTGGTCGGCGCCGTCGTCTGGGTCGGCGTACGTGGCTGGCTCGCCAAGGGCGAGCTCGAGGCCGCCGCGGTGACGGCCGAGAAACTGCAGGCCGACATCGTCGCGGGCGACACCGCTGCGGCCGCTGACGGTGCCGACAAGCTCGTCGACCACACCCATGAGGCGGCCGCTCTCACGGGCGACCCGATCTGGGCGCTCGCCGAGATCGTGCCCGTCGTCGGACCGAACCTGAGCGCGGTCAGGGTGCTGTCGACCCAGCTCGACGCTGCCGCCAGCGGAGCCATCCGGCCGTTGACCGGCCTGGCGCAGTCGGTGTTCGCCGAGTCGTTCCGACCCGTCGACGGCCGCATCGATGTGGAACCTCTCGTCGCGGCGCGCCCGGCAGCCCATTCCGCGCGCACTGTGCTGACGGATGCCGCGGCAGCAGTGGGCGCGATCGACGACGACGGCCTCCTCGGCCCCGTCGCCGACGCGAAGACGTCCCTCGCCACGGCCCTGGGCCAGGCAGCGGGACTCAGCGCGACTCTCGATGACGCGCTCGTGATCGCCCCCGTCATGCTGGGTGCCGACGGCCCCCGCAACTACCTGGTGCTGTTCCAGAACAACGCGGAGCTCCGCACGGCCGGCGGCATCCCCGGAGCCTTCGCCCTCGTGCACGCGGAGGACGGGTTGCTCCAGCTGGTCAGGCAGGCGAGTACCGCGGACTTCTCGCCGAACGGACCAGCGCTTCCCGCGCCCGCCGCGATGGCCGCCGTGTTCGGTGACGGCATGAGCAGCCACATCCAGGACGTCACGATGACGCCGGACTTCACCGTGAGCGCCGACCTCGCCTCAGCCATGTGGGAGCGGAAGTTCGGCGGCACGGTCGACGGCGTGATCGCCGTCGATCCCGTCGCCCTCAGCTATCTGCTGGGAGCGACAGGCCCGGTGACCCTCGCCGATGGTTCCGAGCTCACCACAGAGAACGCGGTGACGTCTCTGCTCGTCGACGTCTACACGCGCTTCCCCGATGGCGCCGCCCAGGACGCGTTCTTCGCCGAGTCCGCCGCGGCGAGTTTCAAGGCGATCACCGGAGGCGCCGCGGATCCGAAGGCCCTGGTGTCGGCTCTCGCCCGCGCCGGCGACGAGAACCGCGTCGCCCTCTGGAGCAACGACGAATCCGTGCAGAGCGTTCTCGCCGGAACCACTCTCGCGGGTCTCGACGCTGCGCAGAAGGAGCTCGGCCCGGAGGCCTACGGCGTCTATCTCAACGACGCCACCGGCGCGAAGATGGACCCGTATCTCGACGTCGCGATGGCCGTGGGGGCGGTGCCGCGCGATGACGGGCGGTCCGACGTCACGGTCACCGTGACCCTCACCAGCACGGCCGCAGCGGACGCCGCGACGAGCTACCCTCCCGTGGTCGCCGGCACCGGCTTCTACGGGGTCGCACCAGGTCAGATCGCGACGAACGTGACGGTCTTCGCTCCTGCCGGCGCCTTCGACGCCGGCGTGGAACGCGACGGCGAGCGGGTCGAGTACGCCCCGGCCGTCGTCGACGACCGTGCAGTGAGTTCGGTGGGCGTCACGCTGGCTCCGGGCGAGAAGGCGGAGCTGGTCTTCCACTACACCTCGGCCGAGAAGGGTCAGTCGGAACCGCTGCTGCTCCACACGCCGTTGATGAAGAACATCACCGTCGGCTCCCTCTGATCCACCCGATTCCCCGATCCCCTCGCCAATGCCCCCGAAAAGGGGGTATGGTCATCTAAACCGGTTTAGGTGAGCGATGCTCATCCGACCGGCCTCGACGAGGAGGACCGATGGCTGAGGAACCCGACGTGACCGCAGCGCCTGCGCTGCCGGCATCCGGCGCCCGTCCGACCATCGCCGATGTCGCGCGTCGGGCCGGCGTGAGCAAGGGACTCGTCTCCTTCGCCCTGAACGACAGGCCCGGCGTGAAGGCCGAGACCCGTGAGCGCATCCTGGGGGTCGCCGACGAGCTGGGCTTCACGCCGAGTGTGCGCGCCCGCGCCCTGAGCGTCGACCGCTCCTTCGCCCTCGGGCTCGTCATCGCCCGCGATCCGTCGATCGTCGCCGCCGATCCGTTCTTCCCCACCTTCATCTCGGGGGTGGAGAGCGAGCTCTCCGAGGTGGGCCAGGCGCTCGTGCTGGCCTCGACCACCTCGCAGCGGCAGGAGGCCGAGACCTATCGGCAGCTCGCCGGTGACAAGAGGGTCGACGGCGTCTTCCTCACCGACCTGCGCGCGAACGACGAGCGCATCGGCCTGCTGCAGAAGCTGGGCCTGCGCGCGGTCACCCTCGGGCGGCCCGACGTCTCCTCCCCGTTCCCCGCCGTGTCGAGCGACGATGGTGCCGGCATCCGCGCTGTCGTGGATCACCTCGTCCTCCTCGGCCACACTCGCATCGCGCACGTCGCCGGACCCGCGGACCTGCTGCACGCAGCGCACCGCCGCACCGCCTTCGAAGGCGCGATGACGGATGCCGGCCTCGACGCGACCCGCGTCGTCGAGACCGACTTCTCCGCGCGGGAGGGCGCCGAGGCGACCCGGCGCCTGCTCGCTGTGCGGTCGTCGCACCGGCCGACGGCGATCGTCTACTCGAACGACCCGATGGCCATCGCCGGTATCGCCATCGCCCGTCGCGCCGGCCTCGACGTGCCGCGCGACCTCTCGGTGGCCGGCTTCGACAACACCGACCTGGCCGAGCACGTGTACCCGTCGCTCACCTCGGTGGCCACGGATGTCGCACTCTGGGGCGCGACGGCCGCCCGCGTGCTGCTCGCGGCCGTCGCCGGCGACGCCATCGACGGCCGCACCCCGTTGCCGACCCGGCTCGTCATCCGCGAATCGACCGCTGCAGCCCCCACGACCACCTGAACACAGTGAAGAACCGACGGTACGACCCGTCGCAACGAAAGGAAGAAATCATGCGAAGAGGCATGACGATCGGAATCCTGGCCGCCGCGACGGCCGTCGCCCTCGTGGGCTGTTCGGGCGGAGGCGGAGGGGGAGACGCGAGGACGAAGGGCCCGATCACCATCTGGTACTCGAACAACGAGGCCGAGATCGCGTGGGGCAAGCAGATGGTGGAGGCGTGGAACGCCGACAACCCCGACGAGCAGGTCAAGGCGCAGGAGATCCCGGCCGGTGACAGCAGCGAAGAGGTCATCAGCGCGGCGATCACGGCGGGCAATGCGCCCTGCCTGATCTTCAACACCTCGCCGGCCGCCGTGCCGCAGTTCGAGAAGCAGGGCGGACTCGTCTCGCTCAGCGACTTCGAGGACGGCGACGACTACATCACCTCGCGCACCGGCGACCTCGCCGAGCAGTACGCCTCGGCCGACGGCGCGTACTTCCAGATGCCCTGGAAGTCGAACCCGGTCATGATCTTCTACAACAAGGACCTGTTCGCGAAGGCCGGCCTCGACGCCGACAGCCCGAAGCTGTCGACCTACGACGAGTTCCTCACGGCCTCCCGCGCCATCGTGGACTCCGGTGCGGCGAAGTACGCCATCCACCCGGCTCCGACGAGCGAGTTCTTCCAGAGCTGGTTCGACTTCTATCCGCTGTACGCCGCCGAGACCGAGGGAACGCAGCTCGTCGAGGACGGCAAGGCCACCTTCGACTCCGACGAGGGCGAGGCCGTCTCCGAACTCTGGCGCACGATGTACGAGGAGAACCTCGCCGGCCAGGAGCAGTACCAGGGCGACTCCTTCCTCGACGGCGAGGCCGCCATGGCCATCGTCGGTCCGTGGGCCATCGCGGTCTACGGCGACGACGTGAACTGGGGCGCGGTTCCGGTTCCCACGTCGGAGGGAACGGATGCTGCTGAGACGTACACCTTCAGCGACGCCAAGAACATCGGCCTCTACAGCGCCTGCAAGAACCAGCAGACGGCCTGGGACGTGTTGAAGTTCGCCACCAGCGAGGAGCAGGACGGCAAGCTGCTCGAGCTCACCGGCCAGATGCCGCTGCGCAGCGACCTCACGACGGTCTACCCCGACTACTTCGCCGACAACCCCGCCTACACGGTGTTCGGCGACCAGGCGAGCCGAACCGTCGAGGTGCCCAACGTCGCGAACTCCGTGGAGATCTGGCAGAACTTCCGCGACGGCTACTCCAAGGCCGTCATCTTCGGCGAGGGCGACATTCCCGCCTTCCTGAAGGACACCGCCGCCAAGATCGACACCCTCGCAAGCGCGAACTGACATCGATCATGACCACCATCACCCGACCGACGGAGGTCGAGGCGCAGCGACAAGACGCGCCTCGGCCCCGCCGCCGGCGCTGGCTGGGAAGCAGCCCCCTCGGTCTGCTCTTCACGGCGCCCTACCTGATCTTCATCTGCGCGATCTTCGCGTATCCGATCGTCTTCGCGGTCTGGATGTCGTTCCAGGACTACTTCTTCTCCGCTCCCGGGGTCGAGGTCGACCGGCCGTTCGTGGGCTTCGACAACTACATCGCGGTGCTGCAGGACCCGGCGGTCTGGCAGTCCTTCCGCAACGTCGGCGTCTTCCTGATCATCAACGTGCCACTCACGGTGGTGCTCTCGATCGTGCTGGCATCGGCGCTCAACCGCGTCGTGCACGCGCGGGCGTTCCTCCGCGTCAGCTACTACGTGCCCTACGTCGCGGCTTCGGTCGCCGTGGTCGGCGTCTGGCTGTTCCTGTTCAGCGGGGGCGGGCTCGTGAACAACGTGCTCGGCGACTTGGCCCCCGTTCCGTCCTGGCTCATCAACTCGCAGCTCGCGATGCCCGTCATCGCGCTCTTCGTCACCTGGAAGCAGCTCGGGTTCTACATCCTGCTCTACCTCGCGGCTCTCCAGAACGTGCCGAAGGAGCTGTACGAATCGGCGGCGACGGATGGCGCAGGCGGTGTGCGCACCTTCTTCTCCGTCACGGTCCCGGGCGTGCGCCCGGCGACCCTGCTCGTCCTGCTGATCTCGACGATCACCGGCGCGAACCTGTTCACGGAGCCCTACCTGCTGACGGGCGGCGGAGGACCCAACGGTGCATCGGCCAGTCCGGTGCTCCTGATGTACCAGAAGGGCATCGAGCAGGGGAATCCGGATGTCGCCTCGGCGATCGGCGTGATCCTGATCATCTGCGTGCTCATCATCGCCTTCATCCAGCGTCGCCTCGTGAGAGATGAGGAATCATGATCCGGTTCGGAATGGTGCTCCGCTACATCCTGCTGCTCCTCGGGGCACTCGTCTTCCTGTTCCCCTTCTACTACATGGTCGTGGGCTCGTTGCAGGCCACGCCCGACTCCAGCCCGGCGGGCGCCTTCCCGGCACCCGGCAACCTGACCCTCGACAACTACGTGGCCGTCAACGAGCGCATCAACCTGCTGCAGGGGCTGGTCAACTCCGGCATCTTCACCGGCGGTGTGCTCCTCGGAACAGTCGTGTTCGGGCTCCTGGCCGGGTATGCGCTCGCGGTGCTCTCGTTCCGCGGGCGAGGCACGATCTTCGCGCTCGTGCTGCTGGTGCAGGTCATCCCGTTCCAGTTGCTGATGATCCCGCTCTACGTGATGATCGCCCGCAACTACGGCCTCAGCGACAACTACCTGGGCATGATCCTGCCGTTCTTCATCAGCTCGGTGGCCGTGCTCATCTTCAGGCAGTACTTCCTGCAGTTGCCGAAGGACCTGTTCAACGCCGCCCGCATCGACGGCGCCAGTGAGCTGCGCATCCTCTGGAGCGTCGCCATCCCGCTGGTGCGACCGGCCCTGCTCACCGTGGTGCTGCTCACCTTCATCGGTCCGTGGAACGAGTTCCTCTGGCCGTTCCTGATCACCAAGGAGGCGTCGATGCAACCACTCGCCGTCTCGCTCGCCAACTACATCTCCTCGATCGCGGCGTCGACGGCGAACCCCTTCGGTTCCCTCCTCGCCGGAGCCGTCGTGCTCGCCGTGCCCGTCGTGGTGCTGCTGATCATCTTCCAGCGTCAGTTCGTCTCGAACGACATCGGATCGGGAGTGAAGGGATGACCATGCAGATTCCATACACGCTCACCCGGGCCGGCGTCATCATGACGCCGGAGCCCGGCAACGACCTCGAGGCCGAGGGGGTGCTCAACCCGGCGACGGCCCGCGCCGCGAACGGCGAGTTGTACCTGTTCCCCAGGCTCGTGGCATCCGGCAACGTCTCCAGGGTCGGCATAGCGCGCATCGTGCTGGACGACGGAGTGCCTGTCGGCGTGGAACGCGAGGGCATCGTGCTCGAGCCGGACCGCGGGTGGGAGCACGGCGTCGGCAACGGGGGCGTCGAGGATCCGCGCATCACGCGCATCGACGAACTCGGCCTGCACGTGATGACCTACGTCGCGTACGGCCCCCTCGGTCCCCGCACGGCCATCGCCGTGTCGGAGGACCTGCGGGACTGGCAGCGCCTCGGGCCGGCACTCTTCGCCTATGACGACGCCCTCGACGCAGACCTCAACCTGTTTCACAACAAGGACACCGTGTTCTTCCCGGAGGCCGTGACGGGTCCGGACGGAGTGCGCAGCCTCGCCGTGCTGCACCGGCCGATGTGGGACCTCGACGAGGTCAAGGCGGGTCAGGGAGTGCGCACTCCCGCGAACGTGCCCGATGCGCGGCAGTCCATCTGGATCAGCTTCGTGCACCTGGCCGATGTCCAGAAGGACCTGGCCGCCCTCACGTTCTGGCGCAACCACCGCTTCCTGGCCGGCCCCGAGCACCCGTTCGAGGCGCTCAAGATCGGCGGCGGACCGGCTCCGCTGCGGGTCCCGGAGGGCTGGCTGCTGCTGCACCACGGGGTGACCGGCACCATCACGAGCGCCTTCGACCAGCAGCAGAACGTGAACTACGCCGTCGGGGCCATGATCCTCGACGCCGACGACCCCACCCGGGTGATCGCTCGCAGCGCGGAACCGCTGCTCGCCCCGGAGACCGAGGAGGAGCGCAGCGGCATCGTGCCCAACGTGGTCTTCCCCACGGCCATCGAGCTCATCGACGGCGTGCACTGGCTGTTCTACGGGATGGCCGACTCGAAGATCGGCGTCGCCAGACTCGATCGCAGTACCGCCCGCGAGACATCTGACTGAGGAGCACCTCCCATGACCACCATCACGACGCGACGGATGCGGATGGGCATGCTGCTCACGGCCACGCTCGCCGTCACCGGCCTCTCGGGCTTGGCGGCGGCGCCGGCGACGGCCGCGCCTGCGGCATCCGTCACCCCGCTCACCAACCTCGCCCACCTCGACTTCCTGCTCGACACCGCCGAGCCCGTCGCCGTCGACGGCCACACGACCTACAGGCTCGACGAGGAGCCGCAGCTCGTGCTGCCGTGGACCTACGCCGACGCCCGTGACGGCGGCACCTTCGAACGTGTCGGCGGCGGACCGCTCGACGCGGCGACAGGGGACTGGGGCCAGGGCGCCTACAACGCCGACGACGTGGCGCGGGCCGCCGTCGTCTACCTCAGGCACTGGCGGCTCACGGGCGAGGCCTCGAGTCGCACCAGCGCCTACGAGATGCTGCGATCGCTCGCCTACCTGCAGACCTCGTCGGGAGCGAACTCCGGCAACGTCGTGCTGTGGATGCAGCCCGACGGCGAGCTCAACCCGAGCGCCGAGCCCGTCGAGCTGCCGAACCCGTCGGACTCCGGACCCAGCTACTGGACCGCCCGCGCGCTCTGGGCCTTCGGTGAGGGCTACGCGGCCTTCGCCGAGAGCGGCACAGCCGACGATGCGGCCTTCGCGTCCTTCCTCGGGGAGAGGCTCGCCCTCTCGCGTGCGGCGGTCGACACCCAGGTGCTGAGCCGCTACGGGGAGTACGAGCAGAGCGACGGACTGAAGGTTCCCGCCTGGCTGATCGTCGACGGTGCCGACGCCTCGGCCGAGGCCGTGCTCGGACTGTCGGCCTACGTCGACTCGAGTGGCGACCCCGCGGCTCGCGAGACCCTGCGCAAGCTCGCCGAGGGCATCGCCGCGATGGGGGCGGCATCGGGAGCCGACACCAGGTCGTGGCCCTACGGCGCGATCCTGCCGTGGGCGCAGTCGCGCTCGATGTGGCACGCGTGGGGGTCGCAGATGCCGGCGGCGCTCGCCGCGGCATCCGGAACCCTCGGCACGTCGTCTCTCCTGAAGCCGGCGGTACGCGACGCCGCCGTGTTCACGGCGACGCTCCTTCTCGCCGGCGGACCCGACAACGGCTGGTTCCCGACTCCGACCGACACCACCCAGATCGCCTACGGCGCCGACTCCCGCCTGCAGTCGCTCCTCGCGGTCGCCGATGCGACGGGTTCCCCGGCCTTCGACCAGCTCGCGGCCATCCAGGCAGCGTGGTTCTTCGGGGCCAACCGGGCCTCGGCGCCGATGTACGACCCGGCCACGGGTGTCACCTTCGACGGACTCGCTCCCGACGGCACGATCAACCGCAACGGCGGTGCCGAGAGCACGATTCACGGCCTGCTGTCGATGATCGCCCTCGATGCCCGCCCGGATGTGGCTGCTCGAGCGCAGGGCGTCACCACGGTGTCGCAGCGCGACGGGCTGCACCTGCTCGAGGCCGAGACCGGCTCGGGCGGAGCGGTGTCGACGCCGGCTTCAGCGTGGACCGGCGAGTCTCTCTACAGCGGTGACGTGCTCACGGTGAAGACGGGCTCGAAGGCTGTCCTCCCGATCGGCGCCGCCGACCAGCCACGCGTCGTGGAGTCTGTGCAGTGGGTCGAGCCGGGCGACCGGGTGCGATCGTTGTGGACGAGCGGCATCCTGCCCCTCGGGCTGCTCTCGATCCGCGGACCGGAGCAGGGCATCAGCCCGACGCCGGGGGTGCTGCTGCCGCAGGTGTTGCAGCTGCCCGTGCCGGCGCGTGCCACCACGGTGACCGTACGGCCGCTGGGCGGAACCGCCACCATAGACAACCTGATCGTGCGACCTCTGGTCTCGCGGATGCTGCTGAATGGGACAGCTGGCGACACGCAACTGCTGCAGTCGGCCGCCCGCATCCCGTGGCCCACGACAGTCGGAGTGGGAGCCGCGGCGTCACTGAGCGTCTACGACGCGTCGGGACGGCTGGTGAGCCAGCGCGACATCGGGGCGTCGGCCAGGACGGTGCTGCCCGCCGGAGGATTCGCCGTGGTCACGCGGTAGATCGGGAGAGGGTGCGGCGAGTGGCAGGATGGAGGAGTGGGTGACCTCCAGCTGGGCTACGCGGCGATGCTCGAGCAGTTCGCGCCCTCGGAGGCCGTCGCACTGGCGGCCTTCGCCGAGCAGAACGGCTTCCGCGGAGTCATGGCCGACGACCACTTCCAGCCGTGGGTGCCCCAGCAGGGCCAGGCCGGTTTCGTGTGGAACGTGCTCACGGCCGTCGCCGAGCGCACGACGGGCGACATCGGCCCCGGTGTGACGGCGCCGACCTACCGCTGGCATCCCGCGATCGTCGCCCAGGCGTCAGCCACCCTCGCCTCGATGTACCCGGGCAGGCACTGGCTGGGCATCGGCTCGGGTGAGGCACTGAACGAGCACATCGTCGGCGCCTACTGGCCCGAGCCGGCTGAGCGCATCAACCGCATGTTCGAGGCCATCGAGGTGATCTCGAAGCTGTTCACAGCCTCGATCGCCGGCCGCGACGTCAAGCACTCCGGCCCCCACTTCACGCTCGAGTCCACGCGTCTCTGGACGATGCCGCCCGTCGCCCCCGAGATCCTGGTCGCGACCAGTGGACCGCTGACAGCACGTCGTGCCGGACGCGTCGCCGACGGACTCATCACCGTGGCCGCGCCGCTGGAGCGCATCGCCGGACTCTTCGATCGGTTCGCCCTCGGGGCGCGCGATGCGGGCAAGGACCCCGCCACGATGCCCAAGGTGCTGCAGCTGCACCTGTCGTGGGCGCCGACAGACGAGGAGGCGATGCGCAACGCGCTCGTCGAGTGGCCCAACGGCGGCATGCGGTTCCCGAAGAGCGACATCCGTTCGCCGTTCGAGTTCGAACAGGTCGCGCGGATGGTCCGTCCCGAGGACTTCGAGGGCAGAATGGTGATCTCGAGTGATACCGACGTGCACCGCGCGTCGATCCAGAAGTACGCCGACCTGGGCTTCGACCGCATCTACCTGCACAACGTGGGCCGCAACCAGCGGGAGTGGATCGAGGTCTTCGGCCGCGACGTGCTCCCCGCCGTCAGGAGGTGACGATGTATTCCGTCAGTGTGATCGATGACATCCCCGAGGTGCGTCCCGGCGACGACCTCGTCGAGCTGATCGGCTCCCGGGCCGAGCTCGCCGACGGCGACATCGTGGTCGTCACCTCGAAGATCGTCTCCAAGTCCGAGGGGCGATTCGTCGCGGCGGATGACCGGGAGCAGGCGATCTCGGACGAGACGGTCCGCGTCGTCGCGACCCGCACCACGGCCGATGGCGGCACGACCCGCATCGTCGAGAACCGCCTCGGCATCGTGTCCGCTGCGGCCGGCGTCGACGCCTCAAACACCCCGGACGGAACCGTGCTGCTGCTGCCCGTCGACCCCGACGGGTCGGCCCGCTCCATCTGCGTCGGACTGCGCGAGCTGAGCGGCGCATCCGTCGGCGTCATCATCTCCGACACCCTCGGGAGGGCCTGGCGACAGGGGCAGGTGGATGTCGCGATCGGCGCCGCCGGCGTGCACGTCTTCGACGACCTGCGCGGCACCCTCGACACCAGCGGCAAGCCGATGGCAGTGACCCAGCCCTGCGTCGCCGACGAGCTCGCCTCGGCCGGCGACCTGGTGAAGGGCAAGACCGGCGGCACCCCCGTCGCGATCGTGCGCGGTCTCGGTCGCTTCGTCGGCGACCTCGACCTTCCCGGCGCCGCCACCATCGTGCGGCCGGTCGAGCAGGACATGTTCCGCACCGGCAGCGAGGAGGCCTACGACGAGGGCTACCGCGACGGCTTCGCCGAGGGCCAGCAGGAGGCCGTCGGCTCATGATCCATCCCGCCCCGCACCCGCGCCCGGCATCCGGCACCACGAAAGGCATCACAGCATGACGCTCACCCTGGGATACAAGGCATCCGCGGAGCAGTTCGCGCCCCGGGAGCTGGTCGAGATCGCCGTGGCCGCGGAGGCGCACGGCTTCGAGTCGGCGTTCGCGAGCGACCACTTCCAGCCCTGGCGCCATGAGGGCGGGCACGCTCCGTTCTCGCTGGCCTGGATGGCTGCAGTGGGCGAGCGCACCTCGACCCTGCGCATCGGCACGAGCGTGATGACGCCGACCTTCCGCTACAACCCGGCCGTTCTGGCACAGGCGTTCGCGACCCTGGGCTGCCTCTACCCGGGCCGCATCATCGCCGGCTTCGGAACCGGAGAGGCGCTCAACGAGATCGCGACGGGCTTCCGCGGAGCAGGGGAGCAGGACTGGCCTGAGTTCAAGGAGCGCTTCGGCAGGCTGCGCGAGTCGGTGCGGCTCATGCGCGCCCTGTGGAGCCAGGACCGCGTCGACTTCGAGGGCGAGTACTACTCCACGCACGGCGCGTCCATCTACGACCGGCCCGAAGGCGGCATCCCGGTGTACATCGCTGCGGGCGGCCCGACCGTCGCCAAGTACGCGGGGCGCGCAGGAGACGGCTTCATCTGCACCTCGGGCAAGGGCTGGGACCTGTACACCGAGAAGCTCGTGCCCGCGGTGAAGGAGGGCGCCGAGGCCGGTGACCGCTCCTACGACGACCTCGACCGCATGATCGAGATCAAGCTCTCCTACGAGGAGACCGAGGAGGCCGCGCTCGAGAACACCCGCTTCTGGGCCCCCCTGGCCCTCAGCGCGGAGCAGAAGTCGAGCATCCACGATCCGATCGAGATGGAGAAGGCGGCGGATGCCCTGCCGATCGAGAAGATCGCCTCGCGGTGGATCGTGGGCAGCGACCCCGACACCGTGACTGCCGAGATCGCGAAGTACGTCGATGCGGGCTTCAACCACCTCGTCTTCCACGCCCCCGGCGAGGACCAGCGGCGCTTCCTCGGCCTGTTCGAACGCGACCTGGCCCCCCGCCTGCGCGCCCTCCCGTGACGGCAGGCTGGTCCCTTGTCGTGCCGGTCAAGGGCACGATCGACGCCAAGAGCCGCCTGGGCGACGCCCTCTCGGCCCAGGAGCGGTCGTCGCTGGCTCTGGCTTTCGCCCACGACACGGTCGTCGCGGCGGTGGCGAGTGCGCGAGTGGCGCGCGTCTACGTCGTGACGGACGCGGAGATCGACTGGCCTGCGTCGACGACGGCGGGGGCGGCTGAGACGGTCGTCGTGGTTCCCGAGGGCGAACGCCGCGGCCTGAACGCGGCGATCGAACTCGGCATCCGCGCCGCCGGACGTTCGCTGGGGTCGTCTGCGCCCGCCGCCGGCATCGCCGTGCTCCTCGGCGACCTGCCCGCGTTGCGAAGCGAGGACCTCGATGCGGCTCTCGCGTCGGCCGAGAATATCGACCGGGGGTTTGTCCCGGATGCCGAGGGCACGGGAACGACGCTGCTCACAGCGCGCGCCGGTCTGCCGTTGGAGCCGCGATTCGGGGAGAACTCGGCTGCGGCGCACGCCGCGCTCGGACACGTCCGCCTGGATGCCGGAACGTCACTGCGCCGCGACGTCGACGTTCCGGCCGCACTGGAGGAAGCCATGAGGCTGGGAGTCGGCGAGCGCACCCGCGCCGCCCTGTCGCCGCAGAGGATCCGGTCATGACCTCGTCCACCCGCAAGCGACGTGGCGGTCGCGCCGGGGCCCGCGTGGTGGGTGCCGCCATCGGAGTCATCGGCAGTTTCGTCACGGTGGCGCTCTGGGTCGCGTGGCTGCGCGGCCGGCGGGAGCACTGGCGGGGCACCCTCTCGGGCTCGATCCCCGTGAACTCGGCCTACTGGCGGGAGCTCGGTTCGAAGCCCGGCGAGATCCTGTACGTGGCGATCGGCGACTCGGCGGCGCAGGGCATCGGCGCGAGCCGGCCGGCGCACAGCTACGTCGGATTCCTCGCGCGCGAGCTGCGCAACCGCACCTCCCGCGCTGTGCGCGTGGCCAACCTCAGTGTCTCGGGCGGCACCGTGCGCACGGCCATCGACATCGAGCTGCCCCTGCTCACCGCACTCGGTGCCCAGCCCGACATCCTCACCGTGTGCATCGGGGCCAACGACATCGCCGATTTCGATGCCGAGCGCTTCGACAGCGACATCCGCGAGCTGTTCGCTGCCCTGCCTCCTCACGCCATCGTCGCCGACCTGCCGAGCTTCTACTTCCTGCCGGGCGAGAAGAAGGTGCTGGTGGCCAACAGGCTGCTGCGGGCGGCAGCGGCCGACTTCGGCCTCGAGGTCGTCGGCCTGCACGCGATCACCAAGCGTCAGGGTCTGTGGGGTGTCTCCACCCAGTTCGCCGGCGACCTCTTCCACCCCAACGATCGCGGCTACGCGCTGTGGGCCCGTGCGTTCACGCCGGCTGTCGACCGGCGGCTGGGCGAGGTGCTGGCTCAGCTCGACTGACGGCATCCGGCGTCGCTGGGGGTTTGGTGGGGAACCGCCGATTGGCGCCGTTGCAGACGTACGCTGGAACGATGCAGAGGCGTTGGGCGATGTGGCTTCCCGCGGTGGTTGTTCCCGTGGTGATCGGGGTGGGCGTGCTCGCCGTGCCCCTGACAGCAGGCGCCGCCGTCGACCTGCCCGACAAGACTCCGGCCGAGGTGCTCGAACTCGCGCAGACCGCCGACGTCTCGGCCTTCTCGGGCACGATCGAGCAGAGCTCCGACCTGGGTCTGCCCGACCTCTCGTCGCTCGGCAGCATCGGCGGCTCCGGTTCCGCCGGAGGCTCGGCTGACGCTGCGGCATCCGGCACCGACATCTCCAGCGCCCTCGAACTCCTCACCGGCTCGCACACGGCCCGTGTCTTCGTCGACGGAACGGATGCCCGCCTCCAGGTCCTGGACTCCCTGGCCGAACGCGACGTCGTGGCCACGCCCGACGGCGTCTGGATCTACGACTCCGAAGGCGCGTCGGCCACGCACATCACGGCTCCGGCCGACGGCGACTCCGATGCGAAGAAGGCTCCGGATGCCGCCGACATCCCGACGCCGAGCGCGGTGGCGACCGAGCTCCTCACGAAGCTCGACCCGAGCACCGAGGTGAGCGTCGGCACCGACGCGACAGTCGCCGGCCGCACCGTCTACGAGCTCATCCTCACTCCGCGGGCATCGGACACCCTGGTCGGATCCGTGTCGATCGACGTCGACTCCGCCACCGGCCTCCCCCTCGGCGTCGCCGTCCTGGCCGCGGGTTCCGACGAGCCCGCGTTCTCGATCGCGTTCACGGAACTCTCGCTCGATGCTCCGGATGCCGCCCTGTTCGACTTCACGCCCCCCTCGGGCACCACCGTGACCGAGCAGGAGCTGCCTGATTCCGACAGGTTCGCCGATCACGGCGACGTCGCCGCTCCCGAGCGCGACGGGGCGGAGCCCACGGTCATCGGGACGGGGTGGTCGTCGATCGTCGAGATCGCGGCATCCGAGGTTCCGGCCGAACTCGCCGACTCGCCCCTGCTCGACACCGCCGCCCAGGCCGTCGACGGCGGTCGGGTCATCTCCACGACGCTGCTCAGCGTGCTGTTCACCGACGACGGGCGCATCCTCGCCGGAGCCGTCCCGCCCGCCGCGCTGGAGGATGCTGCTGCCGGGCGGTGAGTCCTCCGATCTCGCGATCGAGACTCATGACCTGACGAAGCGCTTCGGCCGCCAGACGGCCGTCGCCGGCATCGACCTCGCCGTTCCGCGCGGTTCGGTGTTCGGCTTCCTCGGTCCCAACGGGTCGGGCAAGACCACCAGCATCCGCATGATGCTCGGCCTCGTCAGCCCGAGCAGCGGATCGGTGCGCCTGCTCGGCGAGGAGATGCCGCGCCGTCTCAGCGAGGTGCTGCCCCGGGTCGGCGCCCTGGTCGAAGGACCGGCGTTCTCGCCGTTCCTGTCGGGCGCGGCCAATCTGCGACGCTTCGACTCCGCCGATCCGCTGGCGCCACCCCGCACCCGCGGTGCACGCGTCGAGGCGGCTCTGGACCGCGTCGGGCTCGGCCACGCCGCCTCCAAGAAGGTGCAGGCGTACTCCCTCGGCATGAAGCAGCGGCTGGGGCTCGCCAACACGCTGCTCATGCCGCGCGAGCTGCTCGTGCTCGATGAGCCGACCAACGGCCTCGACCCGCAGGGCACCCGCGAGGTGCGTGCCCTCATCCGCTCGCTCGCCGACAGTGGCACCACGGTCTTCGTCTCGAGTCATCTGCTCGCCGAGATCGAGCAGATCTGCACCCACGTCGGGGTCATGAGCGCCGGTGCGCTGGTCGCGACGGGCACCCTCGACGAGCTGCGGCAGGTCGGCGCGGCCCGAGTGATCCTGCAGACTCCGGATGCCGCGGCTGCGCGCCGCGTGCTGGTGGGTCTCGGCCTCGCGCTGCTCGAGGCGACCGAGCCCGACCACGTCGTGGCATCCGTCGCCGAGGGAGTCGGTGGCGACGGCGACGGCCTCAGGCCTGAGGCCATCGTGGCTGCACTCGTCGAGGCCGGCGTGCGCGTGCGGGGATTCTCCGTGGAGCAGCCCAGCCTCGAGGATCGCTTCGTCGCCCTCACCGGAGAGGGGTTCGACGTTGTTCAGTAGCCTCCTGCTCTCGGAGCTGCGCATCCTGTTCTCGCGCCGGCGCACCGTGGCGCTTCTCGTCGCGCTGGCGGCCATCCCGATCCTCATCGCCGTCGCCATCAGGCTGGCGTCGTCACCCGGAACCGGTCGTGGTCCCGCCTTCCTCGACCAGGTCACCCAGAACGGCCTCTTCGTCGGGGTCTCGGCGCTCGTCGTGGCCATCCCGCTGTTCCTGCCGCTCACCGTCGGGGTCGTCGCCGGCGACACCATCGCCGGCGAGGCCAGCCACGGCACCCTGCGCTATCTCCTCGTCGCCCCGGCGGGCCGCGCGCGGCTGCTCGTGGTGAAGTACCTCGGGGCCGCCGCATTCTGCATCGCCGCAGCCCTCACCGTCGTCATCGCCGGCACCCTGATCGGTGCGGCGCTGTTCCCCGTCGGTCCGGTCACGGTGCTGTCGGGCACCACCATCGACGTGGGCGAGGCCCTCCTGCGCTTCCTCGCCATCGCGGGCTACGTGGCGGTCTCGCTGCTGGGACTCTCGGCCATCGGCCTGTTCTTCTCCACCCTCACGAACGTGCCGGTTGGAGCCATGGCCGCCACCATCTCGTTCTCGGTGGCGTCGCAGATCCTCGACGCGCTGCCGCAGACCGAGTGGCTGCATCCGTGGCTCTTCAGCCACTACTGGTTCTCGTTCGCCGACATCCTGCGCGACCCCGTCTCGTGGGCATCGTTCGGCGACAACGCGCTGCTTCAGGCCGGCTACATCGCCGTCTTCGGAGCTCTCGCGTTCGGGCGGTTCCTCACGAAGGACATACTGGCCTGACGGACCCTGTCGGCTCTCGCGTCAGCGCTTCATGAGGGCATCGGGCGGGCAGTTCCACAACCTGATCACGTGGTGGTCGTGCTCGAAGGCGAGTTCGCTCATGGTTCCCGTCGACAGGGAGAAGACGGCGCCGTCCTGCGGGCGCAACCCGAGCCAGGCGGCTGCGATGGCCCGCAGCATGTGGCCGTGGGCCACGAGGAGCACGTCGCCGCCGGCGTCGAGAACTGCATCGCAGCGTGCGATGACGGCCAAGGCGCGCTTCTGCACGTCGACAGCGGTCTCGCCGGGGGTGTCGCCGGGCGGAACGCCGTCGGTCCAGAGGTTCCAGTCGTGACCGAGGTCGGCCACGATCTGCGCACTGGTCACACCCTCGTAGGCGCCGTAGTCCCACTCGACGAGGTTGGGGTCGATCTGCACCTGGTCGCCATAGCCCGCCAGGCGCGCAGTCTCACGGGCCCGCTGCAGGGGGCTGGAGATGACCAGATCGAAATGCTGGCCCGCGAGTGCCCGCCCCAGCGAGCGCGCCTGCTCCTCCCCGGCTGCAGTCATCGGCAGGTCGGTGGTGCCGGTGTGCTGGCCGCTGCGACTCCA
Organism: Orlajensenia leifsoniae; assembly: GCF_004570845.1. Lineage (GTDB taxonomy): Bacteria > Actinomycetota > Actinomycetes > Actinomycetales > Microbacteriaceae > Orlajensenia > Orlajensenia leifsoniae. The sequence goes on from NZ_SPQZ01000003.1 coordinate 581,821, forward strand.
GGCCGTCTCGCCGTGCCGAGCCATGACGAGGCGGGGGGTCGTGGGCACATCGTGCGAGGCCTGCGGATCGAGGGCGGGTTGAGCTGTCACCCTCCCGAGTGTCCCACGTCTGCCAGAGCGAGTGCGGCTGCGGCGATCGCACCGGTCTCCTCGACCGAGCTGAACCAGAGCGGACGTGCTGCCGAACGGATGCCGCCGGCCTCGAGCAGAGCGACGGCCTCGACGTCGACCTCGTCGACCAGCCAGCCGTCGATCAGGCCGCCCAGGCTGCGGGCGCCGTAGTGCTGAGCCACGGCGAGAGCGCTGGTCTCGACGCCGATGGCGCTGAGGCAGGCGTCGGCCATGCCCCGAACGACGCCGCCACCGATGATGGGCGAGACGCCGACGACGGGAGCGGGAGTCGAGCGCACGGCATCCGCAATGCCGGGGATGCCGAGGACCGTGCCGATCGAGACGACGGGGTTCGACGGAGCGAAGAGCACGACGTCGGCGCCGGCGATCGCCTCGAGCACTCCGGGAGCCGGGAGGGAAGCGGCGACATTCCGCTGGGTGAATGCGAGCGCCGGTCGGGAGGCGCGCAGACGCACCCACCATTCCTCGAAGTGCATGTCTTTGGTGGGTGAGCCGTCATCGTCGGAGGCGACGGTCACGATGGTCTCGACCTCGTCATCCGTTGCCGGGAGCAGGCTCACCCCGAGGTTCCAGCGTGCGGCGAGCCGCGCAGTCGCCTCGCTGAGCGGGATACCCTCGCGCAGCCAGGCCGAGCGGGCGATGTGCGTGCCCAGGTCGAGGTCACCGAGGGTGAACCAGGGCCAGCCGACGCCGTAGGCAGCGAGCTCGGCGCTCACCCTCTCGCTCTCGCCCTTCCGGCCCCATCCTCGCTCGTCGTCGTTGGCGCCACCGAGCGTGTACATGATCGAGTCGAGGTCGGGGCAGACGCGCAACCCGGCGAGCCAGAGGTCGTCGCCGGTGTTGGCGACGACGGTGACCGACGCCGACGGGTCGGCGGTGCGCAGGTGGGCGAGCAGGCCGCGCGTGAAGCGCGCCCCGCCGACGCCGCCGGCGAGGATGGTGATGGTCGTCACAGGGAGGACTCCAGGTCGAGGGTGGGAGAGGTTTCCGCGGCGGCAGGGCTGCCCTCGGCGAAGGCGAGCAGCGGCCGTCCGGTGAGCGGATGCCGCAGTACGGCGGCGCGCACGCCGTAGACGTCGAGCACCAGTTCCGGCGTCAGCACGGTGGCGGGATCTCCGGCCGCGACGACCCGACCCTCGGCCAGCACGATCACGTGGTCGGCGTAGGCGGCCGCGTGACCCAGGTCGTGCAGGGCCGCGAGCACCGTCAGCCCGCCGCGGGCGAGCTCGGCCAGCAGAGACAGCGCCGAGAGTTGGGACCTGATGTCGAGGTGGTTGGTCGGCTCGTCGGCGAGCAGCAGCGACGGCTGCTGGGCGAGCGCGCGGGCCAGCGTGACGCGCTGACGCTCACCGCCCGAGAGGGTGTGGAAGCGGCGCGCGGCGAGTCCGGCGGCGCCCACGGCGGCGAGGGCGTCGCGCACGACCGCGGCATCCGTCGCCGAGGCGCTCGCGAAGGCCCCGAGATGCGGAGTGCGGCCGAGCATCACGACGTCGACCACGCTGAGGTCGAGCTCGGTGTCGGACTGCTGCTCGGCGACGGCGACGGTGCGAGCCCGCTCGCGCCGCGGCATCGTCGGTAGGGCGGCCCCGTCGAACACGATGCCACCGGATGCCGCCCGCTCGATGGAGGCGATGAGGTGCAGCAGCGTCGACTTTCCGGCCCCGTTCGGTCCGACGAGGGCGCCGAAGGCTCCGCGCGGGAGGGTGACGTCGACCCCGTCGATGATGACGCGACCCGCGCGCGAGAAGGCGACGCGGTCGAGGGAGAGGCCGGAGGTCGGCTGTACTGCATCCGTCATGAGATCCTCCGACTGCGCAGGATGAGAACGGCGAATACCGGGCCGCCGACGAGGGCCGTGATGATGCCGACGGGCAGCTCGCGCGGGTCGAACAGGGTGCGGGCGGCGGTGTCGGCCCAGATGAGGAAGATCGCTCCGGCGAGGGCCGACAGCGGGAGCAGTGCGCGGTGACCCGGACCCGTGAGCAGGCGCACGGCATGGGGGAGCACGAGGCCGATGAAGCCGATGGAGCCGCTGACCGAGACCATCGCGCCGGTGAGCAGGGCGGTGCCGCCCAGCAGGAGCCAGCGCGTGCGGTCGACGTTCACGCCGAGGGCTGCAGCAGACGCGTCGCCGAACGCGAAGGCATCGAGGGTACGAGCGCTGGCGAGCAGCGGCCCGCCGACGAGCAGGAGAGCGCCGACCGAGATCGCGACAGCCGGCCACTCGGCGCCGGCGAGCGAGCCGAGCAGCCAGTTGAGGATCTCGCGGTAGCTGTCTCCGGTGGCACTCCAGAAGATGATGAGGCTGGTGACGGCGCCGAAGACGCTCGAGACGGCGAGGCCGGCGAGCACCGTGCGGGTCGGGGTGATGCGCCCGGCAGCTCCGGCGAGCACCAGCGTGAAGCCCAGTGCGACCAGGGCGCCGGCGAACGCGGCGAACGGCAGGGCGATGCTGACGCCGAGCACGAGCACGATGACGGCGCCGACGGATGCCCCTGACGAGAGTCCGAGGAGGTACGGATCGGCCAGCGGGTTCCGCGTGACGGCCTGCATGATCGCGCCGGCCAGGGCGAGGCCGGCTCCCACGGCGGCTGCGGTCAGGACCCGCGGCATCCGGAGCTGCCAGACGATGCCGTCACGCAGCGGCGACAGGGTCGGATCCCCGAACCCGAGGTGGGCCAGGATGCTCGCCCACACGTCGCCTGCGGTCAGGCCGGCGGGTCCGATGGTCACGGCCACCACGATCGAGGCGGCGAGGAGCACGCTCAGGATGACCGCCCAGACGGCAGCGGGCAGGGAGCGCGAGGTCTTCACGACCTCAGCCTCCCGTGCCTGCTGCACCGTCGTCATGCCCGCTTTCGTCATCAGAGGCCCAGAGTCTCCAGCTGGTCGGTGATGCTCGAGACGGCGTCGACGTTGCGCACGCCGGCCTCGCCCGCGGGGAACGGCACCGTCACGTAGTGCTTCTCCTTCACGGCGGTGAGTTCTGCCGTGGCAGGATTGGCCTCGAGCGTCGCGATCTTCGAGGCCGCGGTGTTCCAGGTGGCGTCGATGAGCACGATCACGTCGGGGTCGTCGGCCACGATCGACTCCCAGCCGAGCGCCGACCAGGTGTCGTGCACATCGGCCGCGATGTTCTCGAGGCCGGCGGCCTCCATCATCATCTCGGGTGCGCCGATGCCCGCGCCGACGTAGGGCGTGTCCGTGCCCGAGCTGTACCAGAGGGCGGTGAGGCCGGACTCGTTCTTCGTGACGGCCGCGAGATCCTTCTCCTGCTCGGCCACGAGTTCGGCGGCGCGATCGGAGACGTCGAAGATGGCCCCGACCTCCTCGATCTCGGAGAAGACGTCGTCGAAGGTGAGGGGATCGGGCTTGTAGGCCTCCTCCTTGCACGCCGACGGAGCCACGTAGCTGTTGACTCCGAGGCCGGCGAGGGTGGCGCGATCGCCCGCGCCCTCCGCGGTGAGGTTCGACTCCCAGCCCGCATAGACGAGATCGGGTTCGAGGGCGAGGGTCGCCTCCTGGCCGGGCACGAAGTCGGAGATCGAGGTGATGGCCGCTGCGGCGTCGGCCTGGTCGTCGGGCACGGGGCCGTCGGTGAAGGCCGAGCCGACGACGTGGTCGCCGAGGCCGAGGGCCAGCAGGGTCTCGAGGGTCGTCGACTTGATGGTCACGACCTTCTGGGGAGCCTGCGTGAAGGTCACCTCGGTGCCGCAGTTGTCGACGGTGAGCGGGTAACCGGTCGATGCGGTGTCGGTTCCACTTCCGCTTGCTGCCGCGGTCGAGGAGGGCTCGGGAGTGGCCGCGCATCCCGAGAGCAGGGCGACGGATGCCGCGAGGGTGACGAGGGGAACGACGGATCGACGGATGGTGGCCTCCGGAGGGTGCAGCGACAGGACGAGGGATCGTACCCGGACGGTCGCGCTCATTCGACGCGATCCCGGGCGACCTGCGGCTCAAGTCCAAGCCGGCGCATCCGGTCAAAGCCAACCGGTGGTCTGTGCACGAGTCTAGCGGCCCGCCGATCGAGGAGGCCGGGAGAAGCACGAGCGGCTGGTGCACGGCGCGCCCACGACTGGGGCGCGCGAGCACGGCGCGCACACTCCTACGCTTGAACTCGATGACGGCTGCTGGGATGCCGGCACGCGAGGGGCGGCTCATGGCTGAGTTCGAGGTGTGCGAACTGCTGTGCGTCGGTGTCGACGATTCGGCGCTCGACGTCGTGCGTGAGCACCTGCGCAGGCTGGGGCATCCGTCGCTCGTGCACTACGACGTGGAGGCGCGCACCGTCGAGGCCCGCATCCTGGCGGCCGTCGGCGGCGCGCCCCTGGTCGTCGTGCCGCAGGGCGAGCGCGGATTCGCGCTCGAGGAGTCAGTGTCGAGGGCGGGCTTTCAATCGCTCAGCGATCGGCTCGGTGCGCGCGTGATCGTCGATCGCAACCGCGCCGGCTACGTGCTCGGCGAGCAGTTCGACTTCCCCTTCGGATCGTTCGCGCCGCCTCGCGTGGTGTGGTTCTCGGCTGCGCCCCGCCAGGGCGAGGCCGCGCTCGTCGCGAGGTCCGTCGGCTTCCCCGTGATCGCGGCACCCGTGGGCGGGGGTGAGGTGATCGTGGCGCCGCACGATCCCGGGACGCTCCTGCTGGCCTGGCACGCGATGTCCTCCCACGCCGTGCTTCTCTGGACCAACGGCGTGCACGGCGGATTCGGCGTGCACGATGCCGCGGGGCGCATCGTGCACCGGTGGGGAGAGCACTGGTGGTGGGTCGATCCGAGTGACGGGTCGGTGACGGATGCCGCAGGCCGCATCGTGCGCGACACCCTGCTCGAGATCGCCGACCCACCGCCGGACTTCGCCCGTATCGTGGCCGCCTTCGGGCTCGACGGCGCCGGTGCCCAGCGGCTGCGCCCGTTCATCGATCCGCCGGTGTTCTCGACCGCCACCGTCGAGGGGTTCGCTGCGGCGGTCGGCCTGCCGGGGGAGCTCGCGGCGATGGCCGGAAGCGGTGCGCTGGCGCATCGCGTGCCCGGTGCCCGTGAGGTGCAGCCGGCCTCGTGGCTGGCGGCGCTGCGGGCGCGCCTCAGGCCGGTCCGCTGAGGACCGGCCTGAGGCACTCGACTAGCGCGGAGTCGCGCGGCGGATCACGATGTACCCGCCGACCCCGCAGAGCACGGCGATCGCGAGCACCAGGCTGAACCCTCCCACGAGGCCCAGCGCGCCGAACCACTCGAAGATCGCCGCCCAACTGCTGGTCAGGGTCGCCCAGGCGATGCCGCCGAGCAGGACTGCGGTGAAGGCTGCCGTGATGATCAGCATCCCGGGAATGCGCCACCGCATGTAGATGGTGGTGACGGCGGCTCCGATGAAGAGCACGAGCATCTCGAGGGCGAAGGCAGTGTAGAAGTCGACGAACCAGTTCGTCTGGCCGTACCAGAGCGCGTCGAACATGTGCACTCCGAGCCCCCAGCCGCCCGTCGCGATCTCGATCTGCACGAGAGTCGCGATCACCGCGGCGAACAGCACGGAGACGAGAACGAACATCACGGCGGTGCCCAGCCAGAAGTCCCGGCGGGTGGCGCCGAAGCCCAGCGCGAACGAGAACGTGAGGCCGACGGCTTGCACGCCGACGACGACGAGGTACCACTGCGGCGAGATCACCGCCCAGCTGTACCGCATGTTCTCGAGGTCGGCGGGCGTGGCTCCGGCGCCCTGGGCGATCAGGCCGATGACCATCACGACGGCCCACGCCCCGGCGAGGATGATCGCGGGGATGCCGAAGAAGACCGAGGGGTTGATGCTGTGCAGCCTCACGATCCTCCAGATCTCGTGGGCCCGTGATCGGGTCTCGGTGCGGGTGGTCGGTGGGGCGACGGCGGTGGTCATGCTGCTTCCTCTCCTTCTGACGAGGCGGCGAGGTCGTCGCCGGTGAGGTGGATGATGAGCTGCTGGAGCGAGACCGGTGCGAGTTCCAGGCCGAGCTCGGCTGCTCGCTGCCGGTCGGCGGGGTCGAGCCTGCCGTCGATGGTGACGGATGCGAGTCCTCCGAGCGTCTGCCGGCCGATCACGGGCCGGTCGGCGACGAAGGCCTCGATGGCCGCCGTGGGTCCGGCCACCGTCGACGCCGAGCCGCGCACCTCCTCCGCGTCGCGATCGAGGATGATGCGGCCCTGGTCGATGAGGATGACGTGCTCGAGGAGGTTGGCCACCTCGTCGATCAGGTGGGTGGAGAGCACGATGGTGCGCGGGTTCTCGGCGTAGTCCTCGAGGAGCCGGTCGTAGAAGATGTGCCGTGCCACGGCGTCGAGCCCGAGGTAGGGCTCGTCGAAGAAGGTGAGCGGGGCGCGCGAGGCGAGCCCGACGATGACGCCGACGGCGGACAACTGGCCGCGGGAGAGCTTCTTGATCCGTCGTTTCGCGGGCAGCCGGAAGTCGGCGATCAACCGCGTCGCGAACGCCTCATCCCAGTTCTCGTGGAACCACGGCGCTGCAGCGAACACATCCGCCGCCGTGAACATGTCGGGGTAGCGCTGCGACTCCGCGATGAAGCAGAGCTTGCGCAGCACGTCGGCGTGCTCGGCCGGCTCCCGACCGAAGACCTGCAGCGTGCCGTCATCCGGGAACAACTGGCCCGTCAGCATCTGCATGATCGTGGTCTTGCCGGCTCCGTTGCGGCCGAGCAGGCCGTAGATGCGGTTCGGCTCGATGGTGAAATCGACACCGTCGACGGCGGTGAACGCGCCGTACCGCTTCGTGAGTCCACTCGCCTGTACAGCGGTGTCAGTCATGGTTCAGTCCTTTCCGAGCGGATGAGTTCCGCGAGGCTCTCGACGTCGATGCCGAGTTTTCGAGCCTCGAGGATGAGCGGTCGTACGTATTGGGCGGCGAACTCCGCCCGGCGTTGTTCCATCAGCCGGGCGCGGGCGCCCTCCATCACGAACATGCCGATTCCCCGACGCTTCACGACGATCCCGGTGTCCACCAGGCGGTTCACCCCCTTCAGGGCTGTCGCCGGATTGATCCGGTGGAACGCCGCGAACTCGTTGATCGACGGGATCTGGGCGTTCTCGGCAAGGGCGCCATCGATGATGTCGTTCTCGACCTGTTCGGCGATCTGGATGAAGATCGGACGGGAGTCGTCCATTCGGTCCACTCTGCTGCGCAGCTCGCAACCTCGTTGGTTAGTTACTTATGTAGTTAACCAACCACGGCTCGTGGATCCTGTCAAGGATCGATTCCGGTGCTACGACCAGCGCGAGCCGAGCGTGTGCGATCCCGGCGGGTGCGGCAGGGCCGCTGCGGCGAGCGCTGATGCGACCTCGGTGGTGTCGTCCCGCACCATCCCCGCCGTCACGCGCACGAAGGCCGGGGCACCCGGAACATCCGTCGCCATGAACGCCGAACCCGCGGCGACCCTGATGCCGACGGCGGCCAGCTGCACCAGTGCCGAGCGCTCGTCGGCCACGGGCAGCCAGGTGTTGATGCCGTCGGAGCGCACCGGAGACGCCACGCCCCAGATCCCGAGTGCCGTCGCGAGGGAGCGCTGGCGCGTGTGGTACTGGCGCCTGGCCTCGGCCACCTCGTCGATCGACTGGCCGTCGGTGAGCAGGTCGTAGAGGATGCGCTGCGTCATGCGCGACGTCCACCCCGGTCCCAGCATCCGTCTCGCGACGATGCGATCGACGATGCGGGTCGGGCCGCCCAGTGCGGCGATACGCAGGTCGGGGCCGTGCGACTTCGAGAAGCTGCGCACGTGCAGCACCTGATCAGGCAGCCACTCGCCGAGGCTCACGTCGCCCGAGGTCGAGATCTGACCGGAGTGGTCGTCCTCGATCACGGTCACCTGCGAGCCGTTCGGATGGGCGCGGATGACGCGCGCCAGCTCCTCGGCCCGGGCTCGGGGCATCGACGCCCCCGTCGGGTTCTGGGCTCGGGGCTGCAGGATGATGGCACTCGGATGCGTTCCCAGTGCTGCGGCGAGCGATGCGGGCAGCATGCCGTCGTCGTCGAGGATCACCGGCACGCGCTCGGCTCCGAGGGCGTCGATGAGATCGAAGAACGGCGGGAACCCCGGGCTCTCGACGATCACCCGGTCGCCGAAGCGCACCACGGACTCGAGAGCACGCGAGACGGCATCGAGTGCCCCGTCGACGACGGTGATGGCCTCGGCGGGGTAGGGCCAGGCAGTCCGAAGCACCCGCTCGAGCTCGGGGATCAGCGGCAGGTCGTGGTAGCTCGAGGTCTGGGCGCTCTGCGCTCCGGCCGACACCCGGGCGAGCGCGCGGGCGAGGCCGGGGAGCAGCAGCGGATCGGGGGTGCCGCGCGACAGGTCGAGCCTGGCGTCGCCGGGGTGCCCGGCCAGGCCCTGCGTGCGGGGAGGCAGCCAGGCGGCATCCGTGCTGCGGACGAAGCTGCCGGCGCGTCCACGCGAGACGATGAGACCGGCGCGGGCGAGGGCCTGCCAGGCGTGGCTGACCGTGGCCGGACTCACCCCGATCTCGCCCGCGACCTCGCGCACGGTGGGCAGGCGATCGCCGGGTGCGAGCTCACCCGAGGTGATCTGACGCGCGATGGAGGCCGCGATGTCGCGGGGCGACGACCCGTCGATGTCCTGGATCCACGAGTGCATGGGTTCATCGTGCATGGGTCTTGCCCTCCGGGAGGTGGGGAACCACAATGACTTACACGTACGTCACACAGTGAAACAAAAGAGAAATGTTTACGCCGAACAATAACAGAACGGACGAAGAAGTCCGGTTCGGCTTCAACCCTCGGCGTTGGTGACTCTCGCGTAGTACCGCCATCGCCGGCAGATCCTTTCGTGGAGGCAACCGGTCATGACCAGCGTCAGCAAGAGCACGACTACCAGCACGAACATCGTGCGAGCAGCGATCACCCAGACGACCTGGACGGGCGACAAGGAGTCGATGATCGCCAAGCACGAGCAGTTCGCTCGCGAGGCGAAGGAGCAGGGAGCCCAGGTCATCTGCTTCCAGGAGCTGTTCTACGGCCCGTACTTCGGCATCACGGAGGACGCCAAGTACTACGACTACGCCGAACCGGCTGACGGGCCCATCGTGCAGCGCTTCGCGGCTCTCGCCGAAGAGCTCGACATGGTCATGATCCTCCCGATCTACGAGGAGGAGCAGCCCGGCGTCTACTACAACACGGCCGTCGTGGTCGACTCCGACGGCAGCATCCTCGGGTCGTACCGCAAGCACCACATCCCCAACCTCGATCGGTTCTGGGAGAAGTTCTACTTCCGTCCCGGCAACCTCGGCTACCCCGTGTTCGACACCGCCGTCGGCAAGATCGGCGTCTACATCTGCTACGACCGGCACTTCCCCGAGGGCTGGCGCGAGCTCGGCCTGAACGGGGCGCAGATCGTCTTCAACCCCAACGCCACCAAGCCCGGCCTCTCGAACCGCCTCTGGGAGATCGAGCAGCCGGCGGCCGCAGCGGCCAACGGCTACTTCGTGGCCGCCGCCAACAGGGTCGGCCTCGAGGACAACGAGTACGGAGACCTCGCCGTGAACTTCTACGGCAAGAGCCAGTTCGTCGACCCGCAGGGCAACATCATCGGCGAGTACGGGTCGGAGGACCACGAGGAAGTCGTCGTGCGCGACCTCGACATGGACATGATCCGCCAGGTGCGCAACAACTGGCAGTTCTACCGCGACCGTCGTCCGGAGTCGTACACGTCCATCCCGAAGCCGTAGCCGACCGCGAAGGAGCGAACCATGGCAACGACCCTCATCACCAACGGCACCGTGGTCAGCGCCACCGGCCGCGCGCAGGCCGACGTGCTGATCGACGGGGAGCGCATCACCGCGGTGCTGGAGCCCGGCAGCGTGCTGCTCGGCACCGATGTCGCGGCATCCGTCGACACCGTCATCGACGCCGCGGGCAAGTACGTGATCCCGGGCGGCATCGATGCGCACACCCACATGCAGCTGCCGTTCGGCGGCACCGAGGCCTCCGACACCTTCGAGACCGGGACCCGGGCCGCCGCATGGGGTGGAACGACGAGCATCGTCGACTTCGCCGTGCAGACCTACGGCCAGAAGATCCAGGACGGCCTCGCCGCGTGGCACGAGAAGGCCGCAGGCAACTGCGCCATCGACTACGGCTTCCACCAGATCGTGGGGGACGTGAACGACGAGTCCCTTCTCGCGATGCGCGGCCTCGTCGACGAGGGCATCTCGAGCTTCAAGCTGTTCATGGCCTACCCGGGGGTCTTCTACTCCGACGACGCGCAGATCCTCAAGGCCATGCAGCTCTCGCGCGACACGGGCATGCTCACGATGATGCACGCCGAGAACGGCCCGGCCATCGACGTTCTCGCGGCCCAGCTCGTCGAGCAGCGGAAGACCGACCCGTTCTACCACGGCAAGGCGCGAGCCTGGGAGATGGAGGAGGAGGCCACTCACCGGGCGATCATGCTGGCCAAGCTCACCGGTGCCCCCCTCTACATCGTGCACGTCAGCGCCAAGCAGGCCGTCGAGCAGGTGGCGTGGGCCCGCGACAAGGGCCAGAACGTGTTCGCCGAGACCTGCCCCCAGTACCTCTACCTCTCGCTCGAGGAGCAGCTCGGCGCCGTCAGCGAGAAGTGGGGCGCCTTCGAGGGTGCCAAGTGGGTGTGCTCGACGCCGCTGCGCTCGCGGGAGGAGGGCCACCAGGACGCCATGTGGCAGTCGCTGCGCACCAACGACGTGCAGATGGTCTCCACCGACCACTGCCCGTTCTGCATGAAGGACCAGAAGGAGCTGGGCCTCGGCGACTTCCGCAAGATCCCCAACGGCATCGGCTCCATCGAGCACCGCATGGACCTGATGTACCAGGGCGTCGTGACGGGGGAGATCACCCTCGAGCGCTGGGTGGAGCTCACCAGCACCACCCCGGCTCGCATGTTCGGTCTCTACGGCCAGAAGGGTGTGATCCAGCCGGGGGCGGATGCCGACATCGTCGTCTACGACCCGAACGGCCACACCTCCATCGGCATGCCCGTCGATGAATCGGGCAAGCCCACGGGCAGGACCCACCACATGAACATGGACCACTCGGCGTGGGAGGGCTACGAGATCGACGGCCACGTCGACACCGTCATCTCGCGCGGCAAGGTCGTGGTCGACGACAACCAGTACCTGGGCGCCAAGGGCGACGGCCGGTTCCTCAAGCGCGGCCTGTCGCAGTACCTGATCTAGGAGACCCCCATGGATTTCGGAGCAGTCCTCCAGACCAACCCGCCCGCGTCCCGCACGGTGCAGCTCGCCAAGCTCGCCGAGAACCACGGCTTCAGCCACGTGTGGACCTTCGACTCGCACCTGCTCTGGCAGGAGCCCTACGTCATCTACAGCGCCATCCTCGCCGAGACGCGCAAGGTGATCGTCGGGCCGATGGTCACCAACCCGGCGACCCGCGACTGGACCGTGACGGCCTCGGTCTTCGCGACCCTCAACGAGATGTACGGCAACCGCACCATCGTGGGCATCGGCCGCGGCGACTCGGCTGTGCGCGTGACCAACGGGGCCCCCACCACCCTGAAGACGCTGCGCGAGTCGATCCACGTCATCCGCGAGCTCGGCAACTCTCGTTCGGTGGAGTACAACGGCTCGCAACTGCAGTTCCCGTGGAGTCGCGGCTCGGAGCTCGACGTCTGGGTGGCGGCCTACGGTCCGCTCGCGCTCAAGCTCACCGGTGAGGTGGGCGACGGGTTCATCCTGCAGCTCGCCGACCTCGACATCGCCGCCTGGATGATCAAGACGGTTCGGGATGCCGCAGAAGCCGTCGGCCGGGACCCGATGTCGATCAAGTTCTGCGTGGCGGCACCCATGTACATCGGCGACGACTGGGAGCACATGCGCGACCAGTGCCGCTGGTTCGGCGGCATGGTCGGCAACCACGTGGCGGACATCGTCTCGAAGTACGGCGTCCATGGCGACGTGCCGGAAGCCCTCACCGACTACATCGCCGGGCGCGAGGGCTACGACTACAACGAGCACGGCCGTGCGGGCAACTCGCATGCCAGCTTCGTGCCCGACGAGATCGTCGACAGGTTCTGCATCATGGGCACCGCAGAGCAGCACATCGAGAAGCTCGAGGCGCTGAAGGCGCTCGGAGTCGACCAGTTCGCCGGCTACCTGCAGCACGACAACAAGGAGGAGACCCTCCGCGTGTACGGCGAGACCGTCATCCCGGCACTCTCCGACCACATCACGGCGAAGGCATGAGCGTGTCCGAGGCGCTGAAGGCGGTCGACGCGGGGTCGATCGGCACGGTGCCCGGAATCGTCGAGGATTCGACCCGACGACCGCTGCGTGGCGCAGCCTTCCTCCGCCGCTTCGGGCTGGGCGCCCTCGGCGTGCTGCTGCTCGCCGTGGTGTGGGAGCTCTACAAGGCCCTCGGCCCGGCCGAGGGCGTGATCGTCGGCGGCGTCACGGTGCTCCCGCGCACCACCGACCTCGCCATGCCGCACGTCGTGGACATGGTCGGCCGTCTGTTCGAGCCGGTCTCGAGCGCCGCCAACGCCCTGCCGATGTGGATGGCGGTGCTGCAGGCCTCGGCATTCAGCCTGGGAGTGGCATCCGTCGGCTGGATCGCCGGAGTGATCGTCGGTCTCTTCCTCGCCCTGCTCATGCAGCGCTTCCTCACGGCCGAGGCCGCACTGTTCCCGTGGATCGTGCTGAGCCAGACGGTCCCCCTCATCGCCATCGCCCCGCTCGTGCGGCGCTGGGGCGCGCAGATCGAGATCGGATCCTTCGAGTGGGAGCCGTGGATGTCTGTGGCCCTCATCGCCAGCTACCTCGCCTTCTTCCCCATCTCGATCGGCGCGCTCCGCGGTCTCAACTCGCCGGACACCAACCACATCGAGCTCATGCGCAGTTACGGCGTCGGCTGGTGGACGACGCTGTTCAGGCTGCGCCTGCCCGCCAGCGTTCCCTACCTGCTGCCGGCACTCCGGCTCGGCGCGGCCAGCGCCGTCATCGGCACGATCGTCGCCGAGGTGTCGATCGGCCTGCGCGGCGGCATCGGGCGCATGGTCGTCGAGTTCGCCGCGGCAGCGGGCGGGGACCCGGCCAAACCGTACGCGCCCATCTTCGGCGCCGTGCTCGTGGGCCTCGTGGCCGCGGGCTTCGTCAGTCTCATCGGCGTCTTCCTGCGCCGGTACCGCCGTGGAGAGGTTCCAGCATGACCGATCAGACGACCACCCCGGGTGCGGGCGCAGCATCAGGCGCCGCATCCGACGCCGTCAGCATCACCGGCGTCTCCCGGGTCTTCACCGGCCGCCGGGGCGAGAGCACCGTCACCGCCCTCGACGGCATCGACCTCACGGTGTCGCCGGGTGAGTTCGTGAGCCTGATCGGGCCGAGCGGATGCGGCAAGTCCACCCTGTTGCGCCTCATCGCCGACCTCGACCAGCCCACGGCGGGCGAGATCCGGATCTTCGGCAAGACGGCCAAGAAGGCCCGCCTCGACCAGGAGTACGGCATCGCGTTCCAACAGGCCGGGCTGCTGCCGTGGCGCAGCGTCGCCGCGAACATCGAGCTGCCCCTGCAGCTGCACGGCATGGCGGCGGCGGGCCGCAAGGCGCGCACGGCCGAGCTGCTCGAACTCGTGGGCCTCGGCGACTTCGGCTCCAAGTACCCCGACCAGCTCTCCGGCGGCATGCAGCAGCGCGTCGCCATCGCCAGGGCTCTCGCCGAGAGCCCCAACCTGCTGCTCATGGACGAGCCGTTCGGCGCCCTCGACGAGATGACGCGCGAGCGGATGCAGAACGAACTGGTGCGCATCTGCGGTGAGACGCAGGCGGCCGTGGTGTTCGTGACCCACAGCATCCCCGAGGCCGTCTTCCTCTCCAACCGCGTCGTCGTGATGTCGCCCAGGCCCGGGCGCATCCAGGGAATCCTGCCCGTCGCCCTCGGCTCCTCCGGCCAGCGCGGCGAGGGCCTGCGCGAGGCCGACGGCTTCTTCGACGCGGTCAGCGAGGTGCGCGAGCTGCTCCACGGTGCGCCGGCCGAGGCGGGCGCGCGAGGGGTCGAGAACCGATGAGGCCGCAGATCGGGTCGGCGCGCGCCGTCGCCGCTCCCCTCATCCTCGGCATCGGGGCGCTGCTCATCTGGCAGCTCACCGTCATGGCCCTCGACATCAAGCCCTTCGTGCTGCCCAGTCCGGTGTCGATCTTCACGCAGTTCATCGACAACGTCCCGACGGTGTGGGCGGCATCCGTCGTCACCGGAACCAACGCGCTCATCGGCCTCATCGTCGGCGGCATCGTCGGGGTGGTCTCGGCCGTGATCGCCGCGCTGCTTCCGATCATCGACGAGTTGAGCGCCGGGCTCGTGGCTGCACTCTCCGTCATCCCGATCGTCGCCCTCGCGCCGGTGCTCTACACGATGTTCGGAGCGGCTGAAGAGACCGCTCGCCAGATCGTGGCAGCCATCGCCGTGTTCGTGCCGGTCTACCTCAACTCGCTCCGGGGGCTCAGGCAGGTGCGTCCGGTGCACCGCGATCTCATGCGTGCCACAGCCGCGACGCCGTGGCAGGCGACCCGAGTCGTCACGCTGCCGACGGCGACGCCCTTCGTCTTCACCGGCCTCCGCATCGCGTCCTCCCTCGCCGTCATCTCGGCGCTCATCGCCGAGTACTTCGGCGGCCCCGTCGGCGGCCTCGGCAAGTCGATCACCTCGGCGGCGTCGAGCAGCAACTACGCGCTCGCCTGGGCCTACGTCCTCGGATCCATCATCCTCGGCCTGTTGTTCTACTCGGCAACCCTGGCCCTCGAGAAGCTCGCGTCCCGGCACCGTCCGAGCGCGTAAATCGTGCGCCGGTCATCCGGCGCACGATGCACCCAGGCACCACATGAAGGAGGAAGAAATGAAACGCAGCAGACAGTACGCGATCGGCACGGCAGCAGCACTGGCCGTCTCCGCACTCGTTCTCAGCGGATGCAGCAGCACCGGCAGCAGCGACGACTCGTCGTCGGCGGCCGACGGCGAGCTCACTCCGGTCAAGCTCCAGCTCCAGTGGTTCTCCCAGGCCCAGTTCGCCGGCTACTACGCAGCCGTCGACCAGGGCTACTACGAGGATGAGGGCCTCGACGTCGAGATCGTCGAGGGAGGCGCAGACATCGTTCCGCAGGATGCCCTGGCATCGGGAGACGTCGACTACGCCATCTCGTGGGTTCCCAAGGTGCTCGGCTCCATCGAGCAGGGCGCCCACATCACCGACGTCGCGCAGATCTTCGAGCGCAGCGCCACCACCCAGATCTCCTTCAAGGACAAGGACATCACCTCGCCCACCGACCTCGCGGGCAAGAAGGTCGGCAGCTGGGGCTACGGCAACGAGTGGGAGCTCTTCGCCGGCATGCAGAAGGACGGCGTGGAGGTCGGCGACATCTCGCTCGTGCAGCAGGCCTTCGACATGAACGGCTTCCTCGCCGGCGACATCGACGCAGCGCAGGCGATGACGTACAACGAGTACGCGCAGGTGCTGGAAACCGTCAACCCCGCCACAGGTGAGCTCTACCAGCCGGACGAGCTCAACGTCATCAACTGGAACGACGTCGGAACGGCGATGCTGCAGGATGCGATCTGGGCTGATGCCGACAGGCTGGCCGACGACGAGGACTACGCCGACACCACGGTGGCCTTCATCAAGGCCTCCATCAAGGGCTGGGTCTACGCGCGCGACAACCCCGACAAGGCTGCCGCCATCGTGACCGCCGCCGGCTCCACACTGGGCGCGAGCCACCAGCTCTGGATGACCAACGAGGTCAACAAGCTGATCTGGCCCTCGACCGACGGCATCGGCATGGTCGACGAGGCGGCCTGGGACCAGACCGTCGACATCGCGATGAAGACGAAGAACGAGACCGGCGCGACCATCATCTCGACCGATCCGCCCGAGGACGCCTACTCCAACGAGTACGTGGAGAAGGCTCTCGCCGAACTGAAGGACGAGGGGGTCGACACCCTGGGCGCCGACTTCGCGCCCATCGACGTCACCCTCACCGAGGGCGGCAACTGATTCGGGCTTCAGCGAGCGAAGCGAAGTGCACGAATCAGATCGAGTAGCGCCCGACGGAGTCGGACGCGTATCGAGATCTCACAACTGAACAACGCTTCATAAGTTGGTGGAGTAGCGACCGGGCGAAGCTCGGTCGCTACTCGACCAGCGGTGGATGAAAGGCACGCAGCATGACCGACCTCGACCTCTCCGAACTCGACGACCGCACGCGCGAGCTCGACGCCGCGCACGTCTTCCACTCCTGGTCGGCGCAGGCCGGGCTGAATCCGCTCGTCATCGCCGGCGGCGCGGGTTCCCGCGTCTGGGACCACGCCGGCCGCAGCTGGCTCGACTTCTCGTCGCAGCTGGTCAACACGAACATCGGCCACCAGCATCCGGCGGTCATCGCGGCCATCCACGAGCAGGCCGACCTCCTCACCACGGTCGCACCGGCCACGGCCAACCTGGCCCGCGGCGAGGCCGCCAAGCGCATCACCGACCGTGCACCGGCCGGCTTCAACAAGGTCTTCTTCACCAACGGCGGGGCGGATGCGAACGAGAACGCCATCCGCATGGCCCGCCTGTTCACGGGCCGTGACAAGATCCTCTCGACCTACCGCTCGTACCACGGCAACACCGGTGCTGCCGTGGTCGCGACGGGCGACTGGCGCCGCATCCCCAACGAGTACGCTCGCGGCCACGTGCACTTCTTCGGACCCTGGCTCTACCGCAGCGAGTTCTGGGCGACGACGCCGGAGCAGGAGTCCGAGCGGGCGCTGCGCCACCTCGAACGCGTCATCCAGTCGGAGGGCCCGTCGTCGATCGCGGCCATCCTGATCGAGACCATCCCCGGAACGGCCGGGGTGCTCATTCCGCCGCCCGGCTACCTCGCGGGCGTGCGGGAGATCGCCGACCGCTACGGCATCCTCATCATCACCGACGAGGTCATGTGCGGCTTCGGACGCGCAGGGCGCTGGTTCGCCTTCGAGGGCTATGACCTGGTCCCCGACCTCATCACCTTCGCGAAGGGGGTGAACTCGGGCTACGTGCCGGCAGGCGGCGTGATCATCTCCGATGCCATCGCGGCCACGTGGGACACGGCGGTCTTCCCCGGCGGACTCACCTACAGCGGGCATCCGCTCGCCATGGCGGCCATCGTCGGGGCACTCGATGCCATGAGCTCGGAGGGCATCGTCGAGAATGCCGCCCGCGTGGGCCGGGAGGCCATCGGGCCCGGGCTCGAGGAGCTCTTCGCCAAGCACGACATCATCGGCGAGGTGCGCGGCGAGGGCGTCTTCTGGGCGCTCGAACTCGTCGCCGACCGCGAGACCCGGGAACCCGTGAGCGCCGCCGTGATCGGGCGCATCAAGGGCGCACTGGTCGAGCGCGGCCTGCTGCCGTTCGTCGCCGAGAACCGCATCCACGTCGTGCCGCCCTGCACGGTCACCGACGACGAGGTCGCCGAGGCGCTCGCCACCTACGACGAGGTGCTCTCACTCCCGCTGGTCGAGTAGCGACGACGAAGTCGACGCGTATCGAGACCACACACACCTCACCTCAGAATCCACGAACACAGATCGGACCCATCATGACCACCACGCTCGACCACTGGATCAACGGAGCTGCCAGTGCGGGAGAGTCGACGCGCACGGCGCCCGTCTACGACCCCGCGAAGGGCATCGTGCAGAAGGAGGTGCGGCTGGGCAGCGTCGCAGACGTCGGTGCCGCCGTCTCGGCTGCGGCAGCAGCGTTCCCGGCCTGGAACGAGACCTCGATCGCACGTCGCCAGCAGGTGATGTTCGCGTTCCGCGAGCTGCTGAACTCGCGCAAGGGCGAGCTCGCCGAGATCCTCACCAGCGAGCACGGCAAGGTGCTCTCGGATGCCGGCGGTGAGATCGCGCGCGGCCTCGAGGTCGTGGAGTTCGCCTGCGGCATCGCCCACCTCACCAAGGGCGACTACTCCGAGAACGTCTCGACCGGGGTCGACGTCTACACGGTGCGCCAGCCGCTCGGCGTCGTCGGCATCATCTCGCCGTTCAACTTCCCGGCGATGGTGCCGCTCTGGTTCTTCCCGATCGCGATCGCAGCCGGCAACACCGTGGTGCTGAAGCCGTCGGAGAAGGATCCGTCTGCGGCCATCTGGATGGCCGAGCTGTTCGCCGAGGCGGGGCTGCCGGCCGGCGTCTTCAACGTGGTGCACGGCGACAAGGAGGCCGTCGACGCCCTGTTGACGCATCCGGACGTCGCGTCCATCTCCTTCGTGGGCTCGACGCCGATCGCGCAGTACATCTACGAGACGGCGTCGGCCAACGGCAAGCGCGTGCAGGCCCTCGGCGGCGCCAAGAACCATATGCTGGTGCTGCCGGATGCCGACCTCGACCTGACCGCCGACGCCGCGGTGAACGCCGGCTTCGGGTCGGCGGGCGAGCGCTGCATGGCCATCTCGGTGGTGCTCGCGGTCGACTCCATCGCCGACGAGTTGGTCGCGAAGATCACCGAGCGCATGGCCGGACTGACCACGGGCGACGGCCGCCGCTCCTGCGACATGGGACCGCTCATCACCGAGGTGCACCGCGACAAGGTGGCCTCCTACATCGATGTGGCTGCGACGGATGGCGCGACAGTCGTCGTCGACGGGCGAGACGGCGAATTCGATGGAGACGCCGACGGCTTCTGGCTCGGGCCGACGCTCATCGACAAGGTGCCGCTCACCTCATCGGTCTACACCGACGAGATCTTCGGCCCGGTGCTGTCGATCGTGCGGGTGTCCTCCTACGAGGAGGGACTCGGCATCATCAATGCCGGCAGGTACGGCAACGGCACCGCCATCTTCACCAACGACGGCGGCGCCGCCCGGCGCTTCCAGCGCGAGGTGCAGGTGGGCATGGTCGGCGTGAACGTGCCGATCCCGGTGCCCGTGGCGTACCACTCCTTCGGCGGGTGGAAGGCCTCGCTGTTCGGCGACGCCAAGGCCTACGGGCCGGCCGGTGTGCAGTTCTTCACCCGCGAGAAGGCCATCACCTCGCGCTGGCTCGACCCGAGCCACGGCGGCATCAACCTGGGCTTCCCGCAGCACGATTAGGGAGTATCGAAGCGCTTCGGACGCCGACTTCGTCGGGTCCTCAGCGAGCGGTTCTCGAGGACCCGCTCGCTGAGGCCCGCGCGCAGCGCGCGGTCGAAGCGTCTTCTAGCGGGAGCTGAACGCCGCGATGCGCGCCTGCGCCTCCGGCGTCCCGAACGCGGCGCCGATGGTGCGCGCCTCGTCGTCGAGGTTCTCCTGGAAGGTTCTCCCGCGGCTCGCCAGCATCAGTCGCTTCGCCTGACCGAACGCTCCGGTCGCCCCGGCGAGCCACGCTTCGGCGATGGCGCGCGCACGCCGGGCGACGGCATCCGCTCCGCCCGTATCAACGCTGACGACCTCGGTCACGAGTCCCCAGTCGAGGGCTTCGGATGCCGTCAGCCGCCGTGACGTGAGAGTGAGCTCGAGGGCCCGCCGCATGCCGATCGCCTCGGGCAGCAGCGTGCTCACGCCGCAGTCGGGGGTGAGGCCGATGTCGGAGTACTTGCTGGCGAAGCTCGCGTGCTCCGACGCCACGATCACGTCGGCGCACAGCATGAAGCCGAGTCCGCCGCCGGCGACGGCGCCCTGCACTGCAGCCACGATGGGCTTGCCGCTCTCGCGGAAGAACACGTGGCCGGCGTGGATCACGTCGGCGTGCGCGGCGATCGCCGATCCGTCACCCACCGTCGTGCCCATCTCGCGCACGTCCCCGCCGGCGCAGAACGCGCGGCCGGTGGCATCGAAGAGCACGGCGCCGATGTCGTCGCGCTCGGCGATCTCGCGCCCGATGTCGCGCCAGCGTTCGGCGGCCTCGGGGTTGATCGCGTTGAGGCGCTCGGGGCGGTTGAGCGTGACGTGGGCGAGCCCGTCCGTCACCTCGAGGAGAATCGTGTCGCTCACCTGCGGCAGCCTACTCACGCCTTCCCCGGAACGCTGCAGACTTGTCGGTCCCCGCAATCGCACACCGTCCGCGCGATCCGACGTTGAGAGCTTGTCGTGCACCGGAGGCCTTCGAGAACGAAGATCGCCACCTCCTACGCGTGCGCCGCCTCGATGTCGGCCGCGCGGGTGCGCAGGATGTCGACGACGGTGCGCACGGCCAGGCGCTCCGCCACATCAGGGCGCAGCAGCGCCACGATGTCCCGCTCGGCATCCACTCCCCGCAGGGGCTTCAGGATGACGCGGCTCGGGTCGATGCCGCCCGAGGTGTACCGCGGGATGAGCGAGATGCCGAGGCCGGCTGCCACGAACGACTCGACCATGCGCAGATCGCTGATGCGCTGGAACACCGTCGCGCGGTGCCCGGCCACCTGTTCGATGTCGTGCAGGATGCGCTCGAACGGGAAGCCGACGGGCACGCCGATCCACGGGTCGTCGATCACGTCGGCGGGGGTCAGGTAGCTGCGTCCGGCGAGGCGGTGGTCGGGCGGGATGGCGATGTCGAGCGGCTCGACCATGAGGGGAACGGCGCGGAGCCCCCGACCGCCCCACGCGCGAGTGCCGCGCAGCGAGTGCGCCAGCACGATGTCGAAGTCGGCCGTGAGCGACGGGAAGTCGAGCAACTCGGCGTCGCCGTCGGAGCAGTGCACCACGAGTCCGGGGATGAGCGCCACATCCGCGAGCACGCCGGGCAGCAGCACCTGGCCGGCCGAGGGGAACGTGGCCAGCCGCACCTCGCCACTCGGGTGATTGCGGAACTCGTCCCAGAGCGCCGTCGCCCGCTCCAGCGCCACGGCGACGTCGGTCGCGCTGCGGGCCAGGGCGATGCCGGCGCCGGTGAGCTGGATGCCGCGACCGCTGCGCTCGGTGAGCGGCATGCCGGCCTCCCGCTCGAGCACCTTGAGCTGTTGCGACACCGCTGAGGGCGTGCGGTGGGTGGCCTCGGCGACGGCCGTGACGCTGCCGCGCTCGGAGAGTTCGCGGAGTAGGTCGAGTCGTCGCACATCCATGTAGCCAACCTACATCCATCATGCAGAATCATTCGATTGTGCTGCAAGGTTGCGCGGAGCAGAATGACAGTACCCACCCAACTCGAAAGGCTCCATCATGACCGCGCTGCTCATCATCCTCGGCATCATCGCGGTCGGCGCCATCGCCGGAACCCTCACCCTTCTCGCGACGGACGGCTACGGCCGCACCCCCAAGCGCGAGTACGTCCGCATCTTCTAGGAAGAGAGCGGGCATTCGCATCCGCTCGGTTCGCCGCACAGACGAACTCCGGATGCGCTGAGGCCGCCACCACGCCAGGGACGGCGCGGGAGGCGGCCTTTCTCATTGCCACCCCCGCGGCCTTCCGCAAGGCCCTTCGCATTGACCGGGGCAGCCGATACGTTGGCCGACATGGCTGAGATCGCACCCGATGAGAGCGAGTTGCGTTCGCCGGACGACGGCGAGCTGCGTCGCTTCTTCGTCGGCCTCGCCGAGGGCCTGACGGCGGCCGGCGAATCCGTCGACAGGGTGCAGGCGATCATGCAGGAGGTCGCGGCCGCCTACGGCGCACCGGATGCCAACTTCGCCGTGCTCCCCACCATGATCATGGTCCAGACGGGAGAAGCCACCGACACCCGCGTCGCCATCTCCTCCAAGGTGCGGTCGAGCCTGAGGTTCGACCAGATCGCCGAGCTCTCGGCCCTCGTCCGACGTGCTCGCGACGGCGCCATCGATCCCGTGGAGGGGATCGACGAGCTCAACGCGATCGGCGAGTCGACGCCGCGCTTCGGCTGGCCGCTGCGCGTCTTCGGCCACGGCGTGCTCACGCTGGGCCTCGCCCTGATGCTGTTCCCGAGCTGGCAGGGCGCGGCCGTCGCCTTCGCTCTGGGCCTTCTCGTCGGGCTGTTGAAGCTCCTGCGCTCTCCCACGCTCGCCCTCATCTTCCCCGTGGTGGCCGCGTTCATCTCGTCGCTGGTCGTGTTCCTGCTCGCAGACACCCTCGGCATCTCCGACCCGCTGCGTGTGCTCATCGCTCCCCTCGTGACCTTCCTCCCGGGTGGTCTCCTCACGACGGGCACGGTCGAACTCGCGGCAGGCCAGATGATCGCCGGAACGGCTCGGCTCGTGACGGGCTTCGTGCAACTGGCCCTCCTCGCCTTCGGCATCCTCGCGGCAGGAACCCTCGTCGGGATCGACGGCTACAGCTACATGTCGAGCGACTCGGAGCGGCTCTACCTCTGGTGGGTGCCCCTCATCGGACTCGTGCTCTTCGCTGCCGGAAACTACCTGCACTTCTCGTCGCCGCCACGCACCTTCGGCTGGGTGCTGCTCGTGCTGGTGGTCGCCTACGGCGGACAACTCCTCGGCGGCGTCGTCTTCGGCGCCACCCTGAGCGGATTCTTCGGCGCGCTGCTCATGACGCCACTCGTGCTCTGGATCGAATCGCTCCGCCGCGGAGTGCCGTCGCAGCTCACCTTCCTGCCCGCCTTCTGGATCCTGGTTCCAGGATCGGCCGGGCTCATCGGACTGACCGAGGTCTTCGGCGCCGACGCCAACGACCAGGACCTGAGTTCGGCTCTGACGACGGTGATCGCCATCGCACTCGGAGTGCTCATCGGCACGGCCGTCTATCGCAGCATCCGGTACGGAGCACAGGAGCTCGGCAACTTCCACATCGACCTCCCCGGGGTCGTCGCCCCGCTGAAGCCCGGAACGCCGGGCTCCTGGAAGCGCGTCTTCCGACGCGGGCAATAGAGTTGTGGCCGTGACTGACGCGCGGACCAAGCTCATCGAACTCATCTCATCGGATGCCGTGTTCCACGGCGACTTCACCCTGACGAGTGGCAAGAAGGCGACGTACTACGTCGACCTGCGCAAGGTGAGCCTCGACCACCGTGCAGCACCGCTCATCGGGCAGGTCATGCTCGACCTCATCGCCGACATCCCCGATGTCGCCGCCGTCGGCGGCATGACGATGGGCGCAGACCCCGTGGCGTCCGCGATCCTGCACCAGGGCGTGGCTCGCGGTCTCGAGTACGACGCCTTCGTCGTGCGCAAGGAGCCGAAGGACCACGGTCGCGGTCGCCAGGTCGAGGGACCGGAGCTCGCCGGCAAGCGCGTGATCGTGCTCGAGGACACCTCGACCACGGGTGGCTCGCCACTCAAGGCCATCGAGGCCCTCCGCAAGGTGGGCGCCGAGATCGCCGCCGTGGCCGTCGTCGTCGACCGCGACACCGGAGCACGCGAGATCATCGAGGCCGAGGGCGTCCCCTACTTCTACGCCATCGGACTCGACGACCTGGGCCTGCGCGATGCCTGACGGTCCTGACGAACGCGACGGAACCGACGCCGAGCAGGATCCGGAGATCGGCGGCGCGGACTGGCTGCTCGCGCAACTCTCGGGCGGCCGTCGCGCCCGTCGCGACGCTGACGTTCCGGCCGAGGTGGCTGACGACGACGTCACGTCCGACGACGCGTCGTCCCCGGATGCCGCCGACGACGAGCCGGTCATCCCGGTCTGGTCCGGCGCACCGGCCTCTGCGCCCGCCCAGGAGTCGACTCCTCCTGAGCAGCAGCCGACCGAGAGCGTGCCGCAGCCCGACTTCTCGGATGCTTCGGATGCTGCCGACCCTGCTGACGTACCTGTCGCGCCCGTCGTTGCCGACGAGCGCGCGACGGACGCCTCGGCCGGGCTCGAAGCCGAGGCGCACCGCGAACCCGAAGCCGCCGAAACTGCTGCCACATCGTCGGCGGTGTGGCACCTGTTCTCCGACTTCGACGATGAGCCTGTGTCGCCCGCATCCGCTGCTCCCGATGACGAGCCGCAGTCGGGTTCCGAGCAGGCCCAGCCGATCACCGCCGACGCGGCGTCTCAGGCCGACGACCTCGCCGCCGCCGAAGCCGAGGCCGGCTTCCACTGGGGCCTGCGCGCCGGAGAGGACCCGGCGAAGTACGCCAACGGCCACGAGTCCGAGTCCGACGCTGAGCCCATCGACGACGTGGTTCCCGCGGTCGGCATGGCTCCGTTCGTCGCGCCGGTCTTCGGGGCCCCTCCCGCCGAGCCGCTGCGGTTCCCCACCCCGGTGCCGCCTGCGTCCGAGTCTGATCCGGAGCCCGAGGCGGACCCCGAGCTCGAGGGAGCGGCAGAGGCGCAGGCGGAGCTCGAGCCCGCGCGGGAACCCGACCCCGAGGCAGAGCCGGACTCCGAGCGCGAGCCCGCCGCCTTCGCCGATGCCGACACTGCAGCCACCGCTCTGATCGCGACGTCCGCGGCCGAGCGGCAGGCCTCGTTCATCGACACCCTCGACGCCAGCCCGGCCCTGAGCGGCCTCTCGTTGCCCCCGGTCTATGCCGCCGAGGCCGACAACGCCTCGACCGACGGCACGGCGACACCGGACGCTGGGGGATCCGACGGTGGCACGCCGCCGACGACCCCGCCCACCGACACGCCTTCAGTCGACCGCCGTCTGCTCTGGATCGCGGGCGGCCTCGTGCTGCTCGTCGTGCTCGTCGGCCTGTTCTTCCTCGGCACCCTCCTGCCCAAGATGTTCGCGGGAGCACCGGCACCGACCCCCACGGCATCGGCGACGCCCACCCCGACACCCACCCCGACGCCGACTGTCGCCCCTCCGGTCACAGGCCCGGCCGCCGCCGGCGAGCACCCGTGGGATCAGCTGGGCGGCACCGAGTGCGTCGATCCCTACGCCGGCCCCTGGGCCGAGACGTTCACCGTCGTCGACTGCGCGGCCCCGCACGCGGCTCAGCTCGTCTACCGGGGCAGCTTCGGGGGCGACGCGACGACAGCGTTCCCCGGTGAGGAGGCGCTCGCCTCGCAGATCAACCTGCTCTGCAGCGCACCGGGCGTCATCGACCTCGACGCCGCCGGCCAGTTCCCCGACCTGCAGCTGCAGGGCAGCTTCCCCGTGACCGAGGAGCAGTGGACCAGCGGCCAGCGCTACTACTACTGCTTCGTCTCGCGCTCGGGCGGCGAGCCCATCACCGCCAGCGTGGCCGGGCCGGGCCCGGCGGCCTGAGCCATGACCGGCCGCGTGCTCGTCCTCGGGTCCCTCAACGTCGACTCGACGAGCTATGTCGCGGACTTTCCCGAGCCCGGTGAGACTGTCTCGAGCACCGGCTACGCCGTCGCGCTCGGCGGTAAAGGTACGAACCAAGCCATCGCCGCGCACCTGGCCGGGGCATCCGTCGACCTGGTCGCCCGCGTGGGAACCGATGCCGCGGCCACCTTCGCACTCGAGACCGTGCGCGGCTTCGGTGTCGCGCTCGACGCGATCGACCAGGTTCCGGATGCCGCGACGGGCGTCGCGCAGATCACCGTGGCTGCCTCCGGCGAGAACACCGTCATCGTGTCGGCCGGAGCGAACGCCCATGTCACGGCCGACGCCGTCGAGGCGCACCGCTGGGACGTCGCCGCCGCCGATATCGCGCTCACCCAAGGCGAACTGCCGGTCGATGCCGTCGAGCGGTTGGCCTCTCTGAGCTCGGAGGTCGGCACCCGATTCGTGCTCAACCTCGCCCCGCCGGTTCCGGTGTCCACGGCGGCCCTCGCCGTCTGCGACCCGCTGGTCGTGAACCAGCACGAGGCCGTCGCCCTCGGCATCGGCACCGCGGAGACCACTGGACTCGACGCCTGGCGCACCGTCGCCGAGTCCGCCGCTGGACGACGCTGCAGGTCGATCGTCATCACACTCGGCGCTGAGGGTGCCGTCTCGGCCGCCGGAGCGGAGTCGGCGAGCGTCGACGAGCACGACCTGTCGCGCAGCTCCCAGTGCCCGTCGCCCCGGGTCACCGCCGTCGACAGCACCGGAGCCGGCGACTGCTTCACCGGCACCCTCGCCGCCTTCCTCTCCGAGGGCCGCCCGCTGAGCGAGGCCGTCGCCGTGGCCGTCGCCGCCGGTGCGCTGTCCGTCACCTCCCGGGGGACCGTGGGCTCGTACGCACCCCGGGCCGACCTCCTCGCCTTCGCGGCCCGATCGGGCATCGCGTGACCGATCGCATCCCGGTGATCATCGACTGCGATCCGGGTCATGACGACGTCTTCGCACTCTGGCTGGCGGCGGGCAGCCCGCTCCTCGAGCTGCGCGCCGTGACCGCCGTCGGCGGCAACGGCACCCTCGTGCACACCGAGCGCAACGCGCGCATCGCCCTCGGGGTCGCCGGGGTGATGGATGTCCCGGTGGCGGCCGGCGCCGACCGTCCTCTCGTGCGTGAACTCGTCACGGCCGAGTGGATCCACGGCGAGAACGGCCTCGGCGGCCCGGTGCTGCCGGAGCCCGTCGTGCCGCTCGACCCCCGCTCGGCCGTGGAGCTCATGGCCGATGCGATCACGGCATCCGTCGACCCCATCGCCATCATCGCGACAGGACCGATCACCAACGTCGCCACCCTGCTGCGCGATCGCCCCGAGCTGGCGGCCGGCATCCGCGAGATCGTCTGGATGGGCGGATCGACCGGGCGCGGCAACGTGACGCCCGCGGCGGAGTTCAACGCCTGGGTCGATCCCGAGGCACTCGCCATCGTGCTCGACAGCGGCGTGCGCTTCACCATGGTCGGGCTGAACGTCACCCACGACGCCCTCGTCACCTCTGAGGTGCGGGCGCGCATCGCCGCCATCGGCAACGGCACCGCTGCGTTCGGGGCCGAACTGCTCGACTTCTTCTGCTCCACCAACGACGCCGTGTTCGGGCTGCCCGACGGCCCGCTGCACGATCCCGTGGCGGTGGCGGTGCTGGCTGCTCCGGATGCCGTCGGCACGGTGTTCACCAGGCTCGACGTCGAGGTCGCCGGCGTGCACACGGCGGGCGCGACACTGGTCGACCTCGACGGCATGCTGGGTCGGCCCGCGAACGCCCACGTCGCCGTGAGCCTCGACGTGCCGCGCTTCTGGGACGCGCTCGAGGCGGCGATCGCGCGCCTGGCCTGACCCGCCTGCGTACGCTGGACGGATGAGCACAACACCAGCCCTCGTCTCCCTCGGCCTCGCCGGGGTCCTCGATCGAGCAGCCATCCGGGAGCTCGCCGTGGCAGCCGAGGCCGCCGGCCTGCACGCGCTCTGGCTGAACGACACCCCCAATGGCGAGGCTCTCGCCGGGCTCGCCGCCGCGGCCGAGGTCACGGATCGGCTGGTGCTGGCGACGGGGGTGATCCCGTTCGACCGGTGGCCGGCATCCGTCATCGCCGAGAGGGTGCGCGACCTCTCACTGCCTCAGGACCGCCTCGTGCTGGGCGTCGGGTCCGGATCCGCCCGCCGCCCGCTGGCTCTCGTGACGCCGCAGCTCGACGAGCTGCAGCGCAGCGTCGAGGCGCCCGTGCTGCTCGGGGCGCTGGGGCCGAAGATGCGCGAGCTGGCAGCGACGCGCGCAACAGGCGCGCTGCTGAGCTGGCTGCCCCCGGAGATCGCCTCCGAGACCGCCGCCGCACTGCGCGAGACGGCGACGGATGCCGCCAGGCCACGTCCGCGGGCCGTGCTCTACGCACGCGGCATCGTCGACCCCGAGGCGGCAGACGCGCTGGCCGAGGAGTCGGCTCGCTACGGCTCGTACCCGAGCTACGCCGCCAACTTCGAGCGCCTCGGCATCGGTGCGAGCGACACGACCATCACGGGGACGAGCCCGGAGGCGCTGCGCGAGCGGCTCGATGCCTACAGGGCGGGCGTCGACGAACTCGTGTTCCGGGCGATCACGGCCGACGGCTCGACTCCCGCGTACAGGCGCATCATCGACGCGCTGGCCGAAGCCGCTCGCTGAGCGACAACCCGCTCGCTGAGGGCCGAGCGAAGCGACCGCCCGAAGCGCCTCTGGTGCTGGCTCGTCCGGCGCGCTTCGAACGCCGACTTCGTCGGGTCCTCAGCGAGCAGGGATGAGCCGCACCCGCCCGAAGCGCGCGCTGAGCGCTACACCTCCGACTCGAGCGGCTCCTTCGCGACCAGCTCGTGCACGCCGCTCAGGATCTCGTCGGGGCGGAAGGGGTAGCGGTTGATCTCGGCCTCGTCGCTGATGCCGGTCATCACGAGGATGGTGTGCAGGCCGGCCTCGATGCCGGCGACGATGTCGGTGTCCATGCGGTCGCCGATCATGGCGGTGTTCTCGGAGTGGGCGCCGATGCGGTTCATGGCCGATCGGAACATCATCGGGTTCGGCTTGCCGACGACGTAGGGGTCCTTGCCCGTCGCCTTGGTGATGAGCGCCGCGATGGCTCCGGTGGCGGGCAGGGGGCCGTCGGCACTCGGGCCCGTGGCATCCGGATTCGTCACGATGAAGCGGGAACCGCCGGCGATCAGCCTGATGGCCTTCGTGATGGCCTCGAACGAGTAGTTGCGGGTCTCGCCCACCACCACGTAGTCGGGGTCGGTCTCGGTCATGATGAAGCCGGCCTCGTGGAGGGCCGTGGTGATGCCCGCCTCCCCGATCACGAACGCCGATCCACCGGGGATCTGCGAGGCGCAGAAGTCGGCCGTGGCCAGCGCGCTCGTCCAGATGCGCTCCTCGGGAACGATCAGGCCCGAGGCGCGGAGCCGGGCGCTCAGGTCGCGGGGCGTGAAGATCGAGTTGTTCGTGAGCACGAGGTAGGGGGCGTCCTGGTCGCGCCACTGCTGCAGCAGGGCGGCGGCTCCGGGGAGGGGCTCGTTCTCATGGACGAGCACGCCGTCCATGTCGGTCAGCCAGCATTCGATCTCGTCACGACGGTGCATGGCACCAGCCTAGAGCGTCCGAGTTCCCCGTGATCACTGGCCGAGGAGGCGCCTCATAGCGCATCGGGTGGCCTCGCGGTGAAGTTTTCCCCATGTGAAGCACTCTTACGCCGCCCGTCACAATGCACTCCCGATCCGCCGACATGCTCCATAGCCTTGCGGCACTTCGACCGGCATCGACCTCCCTGGCCGGCCCTTCCCCTGGAGCACACACCTCATGACCAAGAAACGCCTCATCCTCGCGCCCGTCGTGGCGCTCGCCGTCACGGCCGCGATCGCCCTCTCCGGCTGCGCGGCGAACACGGCGACGACGCCTGCGGCAGACGCGAAGCCGCTCGACGGCGGCACGATCGTCTACGGCCACCAGCAGGAACCGGCATGCGTCTTCGGCGGCTGGATCGAGCAGGCCTACCTCAGCTACAACGTGCTCGACAGCCTGGTCTCGCTCGACGAGGACCACCAGGTGGTGCCCTGGCTGGCCGAGAAGTGGGCAGTCTCCGACGACGGCCTGCAGTGGACGTTCGACCTCAAGCCCGACGTGAAGTTCACCGACGGCAGCGACCTGACCGCCGAGGTCGTGGCCTACAACTTCGACTACTGGGTGAACGGCGGCGGCAACAGCACGGCGCTGGCCTGGCTCGGCGGCTACTACCAGGGCGCTGAAGCCGTCGACGACCTCACCGTGCAGGTCGACCTGGCCAAGCCCTACCCGCGCCTCGCCGACAACCTGACGCAGGGCTACTTCGGCATCCAGTCGCAGAAGGCATTGACCGAGCGCACCCAGGAGGAGAACTGCGCGGCCCCGATCGGCACCGGCGCCTTCATCGTGGACCACTGGGACCGCGGGCAGGAGATCGTGCTGAAGCGCAACGACGGCTACACCTCGTGGCCGGCCAACGCGGAGCACACGGGTCCGGCGCTGGTCGACGAGGTCGAGTGGAAGTTCATCGCCGACGCCACCACGCGTGTGGCAGCCCTGAAGAGCGGCGAACTCGACGCCGTCTACGACGTTCCGGCCGTGCAGTGGAAGCCGACGGGAGACGCCGGGTTCACCCTCGAGAAGTACGTCACGCCGGGGCGCCCGCAGGTGCTCACCTTCAACACCGCGCAGGGTCCGTTCACCGACGAGTCCGTGCGGCAGGCCTTCGCGTACGCCGTCGACCGCAAGGAGATCGTCGAGTCGATCGGCCGCGGCGTGATCCCCTACGAGGGCAACGGCGGTGTCAGCCAGACCACCCCCGGCTACAGCCAGAAGGCCGCGGACTGGTACACCCAGGACCTCGACAAGGCAGCCGACCTGCTCGACGCGGCCGGATGGACCGAGACCGACTCCGACGGATACCGCACCAAGGACGGCGAGACCCTCGAGGTGACGCTCCCGTACTTCACGGGCTCGATCATCACCGCCGATGGCGTCTCGATCCTGCAGGGCGTGCAGGAGCAGGCCAAGAAGTCGGGCTTCAAAGTCGACCTGATCCCCGTTCCGCAGGCCGAGGCGTTCTCGGGCGCGTACAGCAAGCCCGACGAGCGCGACATCTACCCGGGCTACTGGACGGCCGTCACGAGCGGCATCCTGCAGATCAACTGGGGTGCGGGATCGGACGGCAACCCGAACAACTGGAACGCCTCGTTCACCGACTACCCCGAGCTGCAGGCTCTCATCCTGCAGGCCAACTCCGAGCCCGACGTCGACAAGCAGAACGCCCTCTACGAGCAGGCGCAGGAGTACATCGCCGAGCACGCCCTCGCGATCGGCGTCTACGACAGGCTCTCGACGCTGGCGGTCTCGCCGAAGCTCAAGGGCGTCTGGCAGGAGCACGCACAGGGAGGACCGACGTTCTATGACGCGTACTTCGTTCAGTGAGACGGATGCCGAGACCGGCGGCCTGCTCGGTTCGGCCCCACCGCGTCGGGGCCGGGGAGCGCCGCGACTCGTCGTGGGCAAGGTGGTGAGCGCCGCGCTGGTCCTGTTCGGCGCCGCCACCGCCGCCTTCTTCGCCCAGGCGTCGCTTCCGGGTGACCGGGCCACGGTGATCCTCAACATCCGCGCCGGCCAGGCCGTCGCGCGCACGCCGGAGGAGCTCGCGCCGATCAACGCCGAGTACCACCTGCACGATCCGCTGATCGTGCAGTACTTCGGGTATCTGCGCGGGCTCGTGGTCGGCGACCTCGGGAACTCGTACCAGCAGCATCGCCCGGTGATCGCGATCATCGCCGACCAGCTGGGCGCGACCATCGTGCTCACTCTCACCGCGCTCGTGTTCGCCTGGATCATCATGGTGGTCTGGGTGACCCTCACCGCGGGCAAGGGACCGGCATCCCGGGCCATCGGCGGATTCTTCGACACCGTGGCGGCAGGGCTTCCGCACTACTGGCTCGGGATCATCCTGCTGCTGGTCTTCGCGCTGTCGCTGGGATGGTTCCCCGTGATCGGGGGAACGGGCCCGGTGGGACTGGTGCTGCCGGCGCTGACCCTCGCGATCCCGCTGGCCGGATTCCTCGGTCAGGCCACGCGGACGGAGTTCGAGCGCGCCCTGGACTCGCCGTTCGTGCTGACGGCCCGGATGCGGGGAATGGGCGAGACCGGCATCCGGCTGCGCCACGTGCTCCGCCACGCCGTGCTTCCCGCCGTCACGCTGTCGGGCTGGGCGCTCGGCGCGACGATCTCGGGCGCCGTGGTGGTGGAGGCCGTGTTCGCACGGCCGGGCATCGGTCAGGTGCTGGTCACCGCCGTGAGCAGCCAGGACATGCCCGTCGTGATCGGCATCGTCATGCTCATCGCCGCCTTCTACGTGCTGGCGAACCTGCTCGTCGACATCGCCTACGCCATCATCGACCCGCGCCTCAGGAGGACGTCATGACCGCGACCATCGCACCGGCGGCACCCCGGCCGACGGCATCCGCCCGCCTGCTGCAGCTGCCGTGGGACCTGTTCGCCGCCCTCACGGCGACGGCGGTGTTCGCCCTCGCCGCGCTCTGGCCGGCGCTCCTGGCCACGCAGGGGCCGTTCGCGATGGACCTGGCGAACACGCTGGCTCCGCCGTCGTCGGCGCACTGGTTCGGCACCGACGAGTCGGGTCGCGACCTGTACTCGCGGGTGATCTACGGAACCGCGGCATCATTGGGCGTCGGCATCGGCGCCGCGGTGGTCAGCCTCACCCTCGCCGTCATCCTCGGGTCGCTGGCGGCCCTCGGCAACAGGCCCACGGCGGCCGCTGTGGGCTGGCTGCTCGAAGTGGCCTTCGCCTTCCCGGCGCTGCTGCTCTCCCTGCTGCTGATCGCCGTGCTCGGCCCGTCGATCCTCACCCTCATCCTCGCGGTGGGGATCGGCACTGCCCCGGGCTACGCCCGCATGGTGCGCGGGCAGATCCTCAGCGCCCGCGGCGCTCCCTACGTCGAGGCGGCCGTGGCGCTCGGCCACTCGCGTGGCCGCATCCTGCGCCAGCACATCCTGCCGAACTCGTTGCGCCCCCTCGTGGCCGTGTTCGCGCTCTCGATCGGGCAGTCGATCGTCTGGGCGTCGAGCCTGTCGTTCCTCGGCCTGGGCATCGCGCCGCCGGCGCCCGAGTGGGGCGCCCTGCTCGACGCGGGACGCGGCTACATCACCGTCGCCGGATGGCTCACGGTGATCCCCGGCCTCGTGATCGTGCTCCTCGCCCTGACCACGACGACCCTCGGCCGCCACCTGCAGTCGATCCTCGAGAAGGGTGAGAAATGATGAGCGCCATCACCACGGATGCCGCGGCCTCAGACCTCGCGGCCGAGATCGACAATCTGGCCGGCTTCAGGCCGCGGCTGCGCGTGCGCGACCTCTCCGTCGCATTCCAGACCACCGGCGGCCTGCGTCCGATCGTTCAGGACGTGTCCTTCGACCTGTATCCGGGTCAGTGCGTCGCGATCGTCGGCGAGTCCGGGTCGGGCAAGTCGGTCACCGCCCGCACCGTGGTCGGGCTCACTGGCCGCGGCGCCCGGGTGTCGGCCGGCGAGCTCTCCCTGCACGGCCGCGACGTCTCCGGGCTGTCGGATCGGCAGTGGCAGGGCATCAGGGGCAAGGAGGTGGGCTTCATCCTCCAGGACGCCCTCGTGTCGCTGGACCCCCTGCGTCCTGTCGGAGCCGAGATTGCCGAGAGCCTGCGGCTCCACGGTTGGGGCGACGCCGCAGCCCGCAGCACGAAGGTCATCGAGCTGCTGACCTCGGTCGGCGTACCGAAGCCGGAGCTGCGGGCTCGCCAGCGTCCGGATCAGCTCTCGGGTGGCCTGCGCCAGCGTGCGCTGATCGCGTCGGCCCTCGCCCTCGCCCCCGACGTCGTCATCGCGGACGAGCCCACCACGGCGCTCGACGTCACGGTGCAGGCCCAGGTGCTCGAGCTGCTCGAGGAGTCCAAGCGCCGCGGCGCGTCGATCATCCTCATCAGCCATGACCTGTCCGTGGTCGCCCAGCTCGCCGATCACATCCTCGTGATGAAGGACGGCCGCGTGGTGGAGCAGGGAGCGGCAGCAGACCTGCTGGCCGCTCCGCGCGAGGCGTACACCCGTGCGCTCATCGCCGCGGTGCCCAGCGAGGACACCCGGGGCGGTTCGCTCAGCCCGGCCGGTGCCGCCCTGCTCGAGGCCGCCCCGCCGGCGCGCGAGGTGCACGACGAGGTCGTGCTGTCCGCCCGCGACGTCGTCAAGCACTTCAGGTCGTCCGACGGTTCGGTGACGACCGCCGTCGACTCGGTGTCGTTCGACCTGCACCGCGGAGAGACCCTCGGCATCGTCGGCGAGTCCGGCTCCGGGAAGAGCACGACGGGGCGCATCGCCCTGGCGCTGGAGCAGGCTGATGCCGGCACGGTGACCCTGCTCGGCCAACCGTGGTCGAGCCTGCCCGAGCCCAGGCGGCGTGCGCTGCGGTCGCGCATCTCGGTCGTCTCGCAGGACCCGCTCTCGAGCTTCGACCCGCGCTGGAACGTGGAGCGCATCCTGGTCGACGCGCTGCAGCGCGGCGTGTTCCCCAGCGCCTCGGCTCGCGCCGAGCGCATCCGGGAACTCCTCGATCAGGTCGGCCTGCCGCACGCCGTGCTGCGGCGCTTCCCGCTGCGTCTCTCCGGAGGGCAGCGTCAGCGGATCGCCATCGCGAGGGCCCTCGCCGAGGCGCCCGACATCATCGTGCTCGACGAGGCGGTCTCGGCCCTCGACGTGACGATCCAGGCGCAGATCCTCGACCTGCTCGTCGTGCTGCAGCGACAGCACGGCCTGAGCTACCTGTTCATCTCGCACGACCTCGGCGTCATCGCGCACCTCAGTCACCGGGTGCTCGTGATGAAGGACGGCGTCGTGGTCGAGTCCGGAACGCCCGACGACATCTTCCACCGTCCGCAGGAGCCGTACACCCGCGAGCTCATCGCCTCCATCCCCGTCTTCGACCCCCGACCCGCTCAGGAGCAGAACGCATGACCACCCCGCTGCACTTCAACGCCTTCGTGATGAACACGAACTCCCACATCCACCACGGCCAGTGGCGCCGCTCCGACGCCGGCCAGGTCGACTTCAACGACGTCAGGCTCTGGATCGACCTCGCGCAGAAGCTCGAGGCCGCGAAGTTCGACGCGCTGTTCTTCGCCGACGTCACCGGGGTCTACGGCGACGCGGATGCCGACTTCGACGTGTACATCCGCGAGGGACTGCAGATCCCGTCGAACGACCCCATCCCGCTCGTGGCGGCGCTCGCCGTGCACACCGAGAAGATCGGCCTGGCGCTCACCTCGAACGTCGCGCAGAGCCACCCGTACCAGTTCGCGAGGCAGGTCTCCACGCTCGACCACATCTCGAACGGCCGCATCGCCTGGAACATCGTCACCGGCCTGCAGGACAACGGGGCACGCAACTTCGGCTTCCCGCGACTGACCGACCACACCGAGCGCTACGCCTGGGCCGAGGAGTACGTCGACGTCACCTACAAGCTGTGGGAGGGCTCGTGGGACGAGGGAGCGCTCCTGAAGGACCGCGAGAACGGCGTCTTCGGCGACTCGTCGAAGATCCACAAGATCAACCACGAGTCGGAGCGCTACTCGGTGCAGGGGCCGCACCTGCCGTCACCGTCGCCGCAGCGCACCCCCGTGCTCTACCAGGCGGGGTCGAGCGCTTCGGGTCGCGACTTCGCCGCCCGCAACGCCGAGGCCGTGTTCCTGATCTCGCCGAGCCCCGAGCTCGCGCGCCAGCAGATCGAGGCGACGCGGTCGCGTGCCGTCGAGTTCGGTCGCAGGGGCGAGGACATCAAGTTCTTCCAAGGGCTCTCGTTCGTCATCGGCGACACCGAGGAGGAGGCCCTCGCGAAGGCCGAGGAGTACGAGAAGTACATCAGCATCGAGGGCTACCTCGCTCACTCCGCCCTGGTCGACTCCGACGGCAGGGTCTACGACCCGCAGACCCCGCTACGCGACGTCGACACGAACACGGCGAAGGGCTTCGGCGAGTGGGTGTCGAAGGCCATCACCGACCGTGAGCCGATCGTCGCAGACATCGCCGTGCTCATCTCGCGGTCGACGCGACTCGTCGGAACGCCCGAGCAGATCGCCGATGCCCTCGAGATCTGGCAGGCGGCCGGAGTCGACGGCATCAACGTCATCAACTGGGTCATCCCGGGCTCCTTCGAGGAGTTCGCAGACAAGGTCCTCCCGGTGCTGCGCGCGCGGGGCCTCGCCCAGAGCGAGTACGGCGACGGCCCCACGCTGCGCGATCGCCTGTTCGGCGAGGCACGGCTGAACGACCGGCATCCGGCGGCGAAGTACCGAGGTGCGTTCGCGCCGGTCGAGGTCGGGGCGTGAGCATCGGCACCGGAACCGCCGACACCGCGCTCGCCGCTGCACGCAGACGACTCGAGCCCGTGTTCGAGCGCATCGCCGCGACGGCGCTCGAACACGAGACGTCGGGAACGCGGCCCCACGCCGAGACCGCGACGCTCGCCGCAGCCGGATTCGGTGCCCTGCGCATCCCGGTGGCGGATGGCGGCGCCGGCCTCGGCGTCGAGGAATTCTTCGAGCTGCTCGTCGACCTCGCGGCGGCGGACTCGAACCAGCCGCAGATCTGGCGCAACCACATCGCCTTCGTCGAGGACCGTCTCGCCGGTCGCACGGATCGCGACGGCGAGTGGCGCCGGCGGATCGGGGCCGGCGCGGTGATCGGCGGAGCCTGGTCGGAGCTGGGGACCACGAGCATCCTCGGCGACACCAGGATCGAGCGCGTCGACGGCCGTCTGCTGCTGAACGGCGTCAAGTACTACAGCACGGGCTCGATCTACGCCGACTGGGTCGGCGTGCTCGCGCTCGCCGAGGACGGCGCCGCGCGCCTCGTACTCGTCGACGCGCGTGCCGACGGCGTCGACCTCGTCGACGACTGGAACGGATTCGGCCAGCGGGCGACGGGCAGCGGCACGACGCGGCTCCGCGACGTGCTGGTCGCCGAGGAGCACGTTCTCGACTTCACCGACCGCTTCGTCTCCCAGGAGGCGGTGTACCAGCTCGTGCTGCTCGCGGCCCTCGCCGGAATCGCCCGGACGGTGCGGGACGAGGCAGTTCAGGCCGTGACGGCCCGCAGTCGGTCCTACCCGCACGGGCTGTCCGAGCGCCCGCGCGACGACGCCCAGGTGCAGCAGGTGATCGGTCGCATCGCGGCGCACGCGTTCGTCGCCGAGGCCGCGGTCGGCCGTGCTGCCCGAGTGCTCGACTCCGTGTGGGAGGAGATCGGCGCGGGTGGCGAACCCACCGTGGCGGCGCGCGCTGCGGCCATCGCGGTCTACGAGGCCCAGATCGGGGTGACGGATGCCGCCCTGGCGGCGTCGACGCTCGTCTTCGACGCGCTCGGCTCGTCGGGGGTCGGCCGCCCCTTGGCCCTCGACCGGCACTGGAGGAACGCCCGCACCATCACCTCGCACAACCCGCGCATCTACAAGGAGCGCGTGATCGGCGACGTCCGTCTCAACGCGGCGGACCCGCTGAGCATCTACACGGTCCCGTCGGCGGATTCGACAGCAGCGAACACGGAGGCATCGGCATGACCGAGAAGAAGCAACTCATCCTCAACCTCTTCGAGATGGCGTGCATCAGCCACATCACCCACGGGCTGTGGCCGCTGCCGGGCAACAACCGCCATCGCTTCGACGAGCTCGAGTACTGGACGGAACTGGCAGAGATCCTCGAGGCCGGCGGTTTCGACGCCGTCTTCCTCGCCGACGTGATCGGCGCCTACGACGTGTTCCGCGACGGGCCCGAGACGGCCCTGCGCGAGGGCCTGCAGAGCCCCAACATCGACCCGCTCCTGGTCATCCCGGCGATGGCGGCCGTGACCAAGCGACTCGGATTCGGCGCCACCTTCTCGACGACCTACGAGCCCCCGTTCGCGTTCGCGCGCCGGGCGTCGACCCTGGACCACCTCACCCGCGGCAGGTTCGGCTGGAACATCGTCACCTCGTACCTGCCGAACGCCGCGCGCAACTTCGGGCTCGAGGGCGAGATCCCCCACGACCGCCGCTACGAGCTCGCCGACGAGTACCTCGACGTGCTCTACAAGCTGTGGGAGGGCTCGTGGGACGACGGGGCCGTCGTGTACGACCGTGAGCGGGGGATCGCCACGGATCCGTCGAAGGTGCGCTACATCGACCACGTCGGCGCGGCCCACCGCGTCGCCGGGCCCCACATCGTGCATCCGTCACCCCAGCGCACGCCGGTGCTGTTCCAGGCCACGGGATCGCCGGCGGGAACCGAGTTCGCCGGACGCCATGCCGAGCTGGTGTTCACCGGCGGGCGCACGGCGGAGGACTTCCGTGACAACGTCGCCGGCATGACGGCGGCGGCAGAGCGTCACGGGCGCGCCCGCGAGGACATCAAGTTCATCGTGCAGGCCGGCGTGATCGTCGGGCGGACCGAGGAGGAGGCGGCGGACAAGTGGCGGCTCTACCGCGAGCACACCAGTCTCGACGGCATCCTCGCGCACGCCAGCCTGCCCGTGGACATCACGACCTCACCTCGCGACATCACCGTCGCCGAGGCGATCCGGCGCTCGGGCAGCGAGCTCGACCGCCTGCCGTTCCTGCCGCTCGACAGGTCGGTCGGCGAGGTGCTCGACGGGCTCCGCGCCGGTCGGGCCGAGCGGTACTTCGTCGTGGGAACCCCCTCGGTGGTCGCCGACGAGATCGAGCGCTGGCTCGACGAGGACGGCGTCGACGGCATCAACCTCCGCCAGTACCACTCCTTCGACACCGCGCGCGACTTCGCCGAGCTCGTCGTGCCGGAGCTGCGCCGCCGCGGTCGGCTTCCCGACCCGAGTGAAGCCGATGAGCGCGCCACCCTGCGCGAGCGCCTGTTCGGACGCGGGCCCCGCCTCCCCGACAACCACATCGCCACCCGGTACCGGGGCGGAGCCAACCTCGACGTTCCCGTGCCGCCGCTGCGGTTCCCCGAGGCGGCGCTGGCCTGATCGCCGACCGGGTCGCGGGTCGGGTCGCGGGCGCGAGTCCGCCGGGAGGCGGTCTCAGGTCGTGAGCCAGATCGCTTCCCGGCCATCGGCGTCCAGCTCCACGGCCGTGCCGTCGGGTCCGTCGAGGGTGTCGCCCGACAGTGTCACGAGCACTCCGGGGCGGATGCCGCAGGCGGCCAGGCGGCGCAGCAGCTGGGGGTCGCGGTCGCTGATGCGCACGACGGTTCCCGCATGCCCCGCCGGGGCCTCGGAGAGCAGCACCGTCGGCACCGAGACGATGCTGCCGTCGGCCTGCGGGATCGGGTCGCCGTGGGGGTCGCGGGCGGGCCTGCCCAGGTGCGCGTCGATGGCCTCGAGCAGCCGATCGCTGATCGCGTGCTCGAGCACCTCGGCCTCGTCGTGAACCGCGTCCCAGCCGTAGCCCATGTCGCTCACGAGCCAGGTCTCGACGAGCCGGTGCCGGCGCACGACGCCGAGTGCTCGCGAGAGTCCGGCATCCGTCAGCCTGATCGCGCCGTAGGGCTGATGCGTGACGAGTCCCTGGGCGGCGAGCTTCTTCACCATCTCGGTGACCGATGACGGCGCTACGGCCAGTCGCGTCGCGAGCACCGACGGCGTGATCGGCTCGGGCTGCCACTCCGTGTGGGCGTGGATCGTCTTGAGGTAGTCCTCGATCGCCGGGGAGGTGTTCGCCATCGCGTTCAGACTATCCGCAGGTCTCAGCCGGTGAAGACGAGCCACAGCAGCACGCCGTTGAGGGTCACCAGGAACACCGACGCCGCCACGCCGGCTGCCGTCGTCGCCCAGTGGTTGCGCCATGGGCCGAGCACGCTCGAGCGGGCCGTGAGGATCACGAGCGGGATCAGCGCGAACGGGATGCCGAAGGAGAGCACGACCTGGCTGAGCACGAGCGCGAGTGTGGGGTCGAAGCCGATCGCGAGCACCACGAGGGCCGGCACGAGCGTGACGAGGCGACGCGTCAGCAGGGGGATGCGGGCATGCAGCAGGCCGGCCATGATCTCGGCTCCGGCATAGGCGCCGACCGAGGTCGAAGCCAGTCCCGAGGCGAGCAGGCCGACGGCGAAGAGGGTGGCGACGATCGGGCCGAGTGATGCGCCGATGGCGGCGTAGGCGCCCTCGAGACTGTCGGTCCCGGCGATGCCGGAGAGGTTGGCGGCGGCCAGCAGCAGGATGCACAGGTTCACCGTGCCGGCGATGGCCATGGCGATCGAGACGTCCCACCGGGTGGCGCGCAGCAGGCGCTTGGTGCTGAACCCGCCGTTGGCCGTGCGGGTCTCATCGCCGCCGAAGCGGTCGCGGGAGAGCGCGGAATGCGCGTAGATCGCATGCGGCATGATCGTGGCCCCGAGGATCGACGCGGCGAGCAGCACGGAACCCGAGTCCTCGAAGCGCGGAACCAGTCCGCCCAGCACGCTCCCGGCCTCGGGGGGCGCGAGGAAGACGCCGACGCAGAAGCCCGTGGAGATGATGACGACGAGCCCGATGATGATGAACTCGAAGGTGCGCGGCCCGCGCCGGCTGTGCACGACGAGCAGCAGCAGCGAGACGATCCCCGTGATCAGGCCGCCGACAACCAAGGGGATTCCGAACAACAGATTGAGGGCGACGGCCCCGCCGATGACCTCGGCCAGGTCCGTGGCCATGGCCACGGCCTCGGCCTGCAGCCAGTAGGCGATGCGAGCCGGACGCCGACGGATGCGGCGGCCCAGCACCTGCGGCAGACTCTCGCCCGTGACGATGCCGAGCTTGGCCGAGAGGTACTGGATGAGCCACGCCATGCCGTTGGCCAGCACGACCACCCAGACGAGGAGATAGCCGTAGCGTGCGCCGGCGGTCATGTTGCTGGCGACGTTGCCCGGATCGAGGTAGGCGACGCCGGCCACGAGGGCCGGGCCCATGAGCCAGACGACGCGCGTGCCGGCGGCGGAGCGCGGTGGGCGCGCGACGGTGGCGGGAGCATCCCCCGGCGTCATCGCCACCACATCTTTCGGCACACCGAAACCCTAGCTCGGATTTAGGGATACCGAAATACCCGCCGGTCGAGACGGCGCGGTGGTTAGCCTTGGGTGTGCCCGAGAACCCGACCGCAGAGCAGAACCACGCAGAGAACCACGCAGCGCCCAACCCGACGAACGAGCTCAGCACGCACGGTGTGGGTCCCTGGCCGGGCGGCGAGGAGGAGTGGCCGGAGGGTGCGCACTTCGACTCGGAGCTGCTGCGCGACGGCGACACCCGCAACGTCATCGACCGCTACCGGTACTGGCGCATGGACGCCATCGTGGCCGATCTCGACGAGCACCGGCATCCGTTCCACGCGGCCATCGAGAACTGGCAGCACGACATGAACATCGGTTCCATCGTGCGCAGTGCCAACGCCTTCGCCGCCGACACCGTGCACATCGTGGGCCGCCGGCGCTGGAACAAGCGCGGTGCCATGGTCACCGACCGCTACCAGCACGTGCTGAACCACCCCGACGTCGCCGACCTCGTGGCGTGGGCGCGGGCGCACGAGCTGCCCATCATCGCGGTCGACAACGTGCCGGGCTCGGTCTCCATCGAGACCTTCGACTGGCCCGAGAGGTGCATCCTGCTCTTCGGGCAGGAGGGACCGGGCATGAGCGCCGAGGCTCTTGCCGCAGCGGATGCCGTCGTCGAGATCACGCAGTACGGGTCGACCCGCTCCATCAACGCCAGCGCGGCCGCTGCCGTCGCCATGCATTCGTGGGTCCTGCAGTGGGGATCTCGCCCCACCGGCACGGATTGAGTCGCGCCGTGCTGTAATGAGCACTATGGGTGGCGACGACTTCTGATGGACAGGCGCTTGCTCGACGAGCGCCTCGCCACCGTGCGCGTCACGGGCGGTTCGGTCCGCGGCGTGCGCGTCGGGCGCACCAGGGTCTGGCGTGGCATCCCGTACGCGGCTCCGCCTCTCGGACACCTGCGCTTCAGGTCGCCGACTCCGGTGCGGCCGTGGGCCGGCATCCGCGACGCCTCGAGCTACGGCCAGATCGCTCCGCAGCGAGTGCGCA
Organism: Orlajensenia leifsoniae; assembly: GCF_004570845.1. Lineage (GTDB taxonomy): Bacteria > Actinomycetota > Actinomycetes > Actinomycetales > Microbacteriaceae > Orlajensenia > Orlajensenia leifsoniae. Next base: position 623,154 of record NZ_SPQZ01000003.1, read on the forward strand.
CCGGCCTCGGTCGTGCGCGCGCGACGGTCACCGGTGGTGAGGACTGTCTGACCGTCAACGTTCGCTCTCCCATCCTCGGTGCACGCGAGAAGGGTCCGCTGCCGGTGACGGTCTTCATCCATGGCGGGGGGTACAACTCGGGGTCCTCCCGCGACTTCTCCGGGCAGGGCGAGAGCTTCGTCGACAGTCGGCGGGTCGTCTACGTCAGCTTCAACTACAGGCTCGGCGCCCTGGGCTACCTCGACTTCACCCGCTACTCGACCTCCGCCCGCCGGTTCGACAACAACCTGGGCCTCCGCGACCAGCTCGCCCTGCTGCGCTGGGTGCAGGCCAACATCGCCGCGTTCGGCGGCGACCCGCACAACGTCACCGTCTTCGGTGAGTCGGCCGGAGGCAACGCCGTGACCACCCTCATGGCCACGCCGAGTGCTCACGGACTGTTCTCCAAGGCCATCGCCCAGAGCCCGCCTCCGGATGCCGTCTATGCGGCGGCCCGCACCGCTCAGTGGGCCGGGGAGTACGTCGAGCTGCTGCGCGTTGTCATGGCCGAGCGCGCAGCAGGGGTCGGCACCCCCGAACTCCTCGTCGCGGCGCCCGTCGACGACCTCATCGCCGCTGGCGTGCAGCTGCAGATCCGCACGCCCGATCTCTACCCCGGGGAGTTCTGCCTCGCGCCCGTCATCGACGCCGAGCTCGTGCCCGAGAGCCCGATGGCGGCCTTCGGCGCCGGTCGAGCCCTGCGCATCCCGCTCATCATCGGCACGAACGATCGCGAGGGATCGATCTTCCGCGGCCGCATCGACATCCTTCCGCGCAGCTCCGCGCGCATCGCAGCCCTGCTGGGACAGGCGTCGCCCGAGGTCGCGGATGCATTGCGCCGCGCCTATCCCGGGCTGCCCTCCCGTCGGCCGGCAGCCGATCTCGGCGGCGACTACGGGTTCTGGTTTCCCAGCACGCGGGTGGCCGACCTGCACTCCCGTCATGCGCCGGTCTTCGCCTACCGCTTCGACTTCGCGCCCCGCCTGCTTCGGCTGGTCGGTCTCGATGCCACCCACGGAGTCGAGATGTTCGCGCTCTTCGACAGGCTCGACGACCCTCTCGCCCGAGCCATGACGTCACTCGGAGGCAACGAGTCGTACGCGGCAGCCGGCGAGCGGATGCGGCGGCACTGGCTGGCCTTCGCCGAGAGCGGTGCGCCGGAGCCGCCGTGGCCGGGCTACGAGGAAGGCGAGCGCCGCACGCTGATCATCAGCGATCTCGACAGGGTCGAGGCCGATCCCCGGCGCGAGCGCCGCGAGGCGTGGGAGGGCTTCGGTCGTGCGCACGCCTCGGCCGCGGACGAGTCCGCACCTGAGCGCGAGCCGCCCGGACCCGGCCGATAGGGCAGAGGCTAGTCGGTGCCGAGATCGAAGGCCGAGCCCTCGTTGGCGGCATCCGTCGCCGCCTCGAGATCGGTCTCGGGGGATCCGGCCAGGATCTCCGACGCCTCGCCTGCGGTGAGATCTCCGACGAGAGCCGCCGTCGCGCCGCCGACGATGCCGAGGTGGGCGTACTGCTCGAGGCGGGCGCGGGAGTCCGCGATGTCGAGGTTGCGCATCGTCAGCTGGCCGATGCGGTCCTCCGGGCCGAAGGCGGCGTCGCCCACACGCTCCATCGAGAGCTTGTCGGGGTGGTAGCTGAGCGACGGTCCCGTGGTGTTCAGGATCGTGTAGTCGTCGCCGCGGCGCAGACGCAGCGTGACCTCGCCGGTGACGGCCGACGCGACCCACTTGACGATGGACTCGCGCAGCATGAGCGACTGCGGGTCGAGCCAGCGTCCCTCGTACATGAGGCGCCCGAGGCGGCGACCCTCGTTGTGGTAGTTCGCGATGGTGTCCTCGTTGTGGATCGCGTTGAGGAGCCGCTCGTAGGCGATGTGCAGCAGGGCCATGCCCGGTGCCTCGTAGATGCCGCGGCTCTTGGCCTCGATGATGCGGTTCTCGATCTGGTCCGAGACGCCGAGTCCGTGACGGCCGCCGATGCGGTTCGCCTCGAGCACCAGCTCGACGGCGTCGCCGCCGAAGTCGTCGCCGTTGAGCGCGACGGGACGTCCCTGCTCGAAACGCAGCACGACGTCCTCCGTCGCGATCTCGACCTCGGGGTCCCAGGAGGCGACGCCCATGATCGGCTCGACGCTCTCCACGCCGGTGTCGAGGTGCTCGAGGGTCTTGGCCTCGTGCGTGGCGCCCCAGATGTTGGAGTCGGTCGAGTACGCCTTCTCCACGGAGTCGCGGTAGGGCAGGTCGCGGTGGCTGAGCCACTCGCTCATCTCGGTGCGTCCGCCGAGTTCGGTGACGAAGTCGCGGTCGAGCCAGGGCTTGTAGATGCGCAGGCGCGGGTTGGCCATCAGGCCGTAGCGGTAGAACCGCTCGATGTCGTTGCCCTTGTAGGTCGATCCGTCGCCCCAGATGTCGACGCCGTCGTCCATCATGGCGCGTACGAGCAGGGTGCCCGTCACGGCGCGGCCGAGCGGCGTCGTGTTGAAGTAGGTCTTCCCGCCCGAGCGGATGTGGAACGCGCCGCACTGCAGTGCGACGAGTCCTTCCTCCACGAGAGCGGCGCGGCAGTCGACCAGTCGAGACAGCTCGGCACCGTACGCGATGGCGCGTCCGGGCACTGCCTGGACATCGGGCTCGTCGGGCTGGCCGAGGTCTGCGGTGTAGGTGCAGGGCACCGCGCCCTTCTCCCGCATCCAGGCGACGGCCACGGAGGTGTCGAGCCCTCCGGAGAATGCGATGCCGACGCGCTCGCCGACGGGAAGGGAGGTGAGGACCTTGGACATGCCTACGATTTTAGGGCGTCGCGGTGCCCTGGCTGCACCGCGACGGAATGAGCCCCGGTCAGGGGCCATTTGCGGGTATCGGAGGGCGATTCACCCACGTGCGGAATCAGTTGCGCGGATAACGCTTTCATGCGTGAAAACGGCGTCTCGCGACGAAATCCGTCGCGAAACCGGACAATGATGACCGGATGCAAAGGTGAGTGTCCCTCATAGTGGGGGTGTTCACGAGCCCCCGGACGGGGCACACTCTTCTCAGACCCGTTGTCATCACCGGCAACACCCGGGCGAGGTCGTGAAACCCGAATCCACGACCTCGCACCGGAGGGTCGTTCTCTGTTTAACGAGGGCAGTGCCTCCGCGCCTCCGGGCCGCCGGAAACCCGTGCGATAAGGTGGAGTGTGACCGGAGATAACCCGCCCTTCGTGGCATCCGCGCCCGACGCGGACGACTCTGACGAACCCCGCACCGACGACTCCGAGGTCGACGAAGACTCGGTGAACGAAGCCGCCGACGACGGCATCGGGACCGACGCTCCGTCGGATGATGAGCGGGCGGCATCCGTCGTCGTCTCCGATGACGAGGTCGTGCGCACGCTCATCTCCTCGGTGCATCGCGAGGCGCTGCCCGGCTTCGTCCTGGCGCACTCCACGTCGCCGCTCGCCTGGGCCGAGCTCGCCGACATCGCCCACTCCGAAGGGCGCGAGGTGGAGGCTTACGCCTACGCCACCGTCGCCCACCGCCGCGGACTCGAACTGCTCGAGGCAGCCGGCTGGACCGAGGGCGACCCCATCAGCTGGACGGATACCCCCAACCAGGCCGTGCTGCGCGCCGCCTACGCCCTGCGCCGCGCCGCGGCCGCCATCGGCCTGGTCTTCGAGGCCGACGCCCTGAGCGCGTTCCTCCTGTCGGCCGATCCCGACGCCATCGCCCGCATCGAGTCCGAGCACACGGCGACCCAGTTCATCACCATCATCCCGCCCGGAGCGACAGCCCCGGCCACCATGCCTCCGACGGAAGCCTTCGTCATTCGAGGAGAGGACTGACACCCATATGCCAGCCATCGTTCTGATCGGAGCCCAGTGGGGCGACGAGGGCAAGGGGAAGGCGACCGACCTGCTCGGTTCGCGTCTCGACTACGTCGTCAAGTTCAACGGCGGCAACAACGCCGGGCACACCGTCGTCATCGGCACGGAGAAGTACGCACTGCACCTGCTGCCCTCCGGCATCCTGAGCCCGAACGTGATCCCCGTGATCGCCAACGGCGTCGTCGTCGACATCGAGGTGCTGTTCGAGGAGCTCGACGCTCTCATCGCCCGGGGCGTCGACGTCTCGAAGCTCAAGGTGAGCGCCAACGCGCACATCATCACGGCCTACCACCGCACCATCGACAAGGTCACCGAGCGCTTCCTCGGCAAGCGCCAGATCGGCACCACCGGCCGCGGCATCGGCCCTGCCTACGCCGACAAGATCAACCGGGTCGGCCTCCGCATGCAGGACCTCTTCGACGAGAACATCCTGCGTCAGAAGGTCGAGGGGGCACTCGACAGCAAGAACCACCTGCTGGTGAAGATCTACAACCGTCGCGCGATCGAGGTCGAGGAGATCGTGCAGGAGCTGCTCGGGTACGCCGAGCGCCTGCGACCGATGGTCACCGACACCGCCCTGCTGCTGCACCGCGCCCTCGACGAGGGCAAGACCGTGCTGTTCGAGGGCGGCCAGGCCACCATGCTCGATGTCGACCACGGCACCTACCCGTTCGTCACCTCGTCCAACGCCACCTCGGGTGGGGCCGTCACGGGCTCGGGTGTCGCGCCGAACCGCATCGACCGCGTCATCGCCGTCATCAAGGCCTACACGACCCGCGTCGGCGCCGGTCCGTTCCCCACCGAACTGTTCGACGAGTGGGGCGACTTCCTCACGGAGAAGGGCTTCGAGTTCGGCACCACGACGGGCCGCAAGCGTCGCACGGGCTGGTACGACGCCCCGATCGCGCGCTACTCGGCGCGCATCAACGGCGTCACCGACTTCGTGCTCACGAAGCTCGACGTACTCACCGGCATCCCGAGCATCCCCGTCTGCGTCGCCTACGACGTCGACGGCGTGCGCCACGACGAGATTCCCGTGTCGCAGTCCGACTTCCACCACGCGACCCCCATCTACGAGGAGTTCCCCGGCTGGACCGAGGACATCACGACGGCGCGCACGTTCGAGGACCTGCCGAAGAACGCCCAGGACTACGTGCTGGCGCTCGAGGCCATGAGCGGTTCGCGCATCTCGGTGATCGGCGTCGGCCCCGGCCGCGACGAGATCGTCGTGCGTCACGACCTCATCGACTGAGCGTCTGACCGATCACCGGTGGACGGATGCTGATCGCAGGACCCCTCGCCGTGCTCGCCGTCGGCGGCCTGCTGGCCATCTGGGCGGCGCGGCGAGCGCTGAAGCGCCGCCGCCGGCCTAGCCGATGAGGCTGGGCCGCAGGTCGCGCAGGGTGCGGTGGTGCGTCATGCGCGTGACCCCGATGGCCGCGAGCGTGAAGGCCCCGACCAGCCAGAGCAGCAGCACGCCGACGTCGCTCCAGGCCGCAGCCGGGTTGCCGCCGTACATCGCCTGACGCAGGGCGTCGACCACGAAGCCCATCGGCAGCACGTGGTGCAGGGAGGCCAGCGGCCCGGGCAGGGTCTGCCACGGGAAGGTGCCGCCCGCGGTCACCAGCTGCAGCACCATGAGCACCAGGCCGAGGAACTGGCCCACGCTGCCGAGCCAGACGTTCAGCGCGAGCACGATCGCTGCGAAGGTCGCCGAGGCGAGGAGCATGATGCCGAGCATGCCGGCCGGGTTCTCGATCCTGAAGCCGAGCGCCCACGACAGCACGAGGTAGAGCGACGACATCTGCACGGCACCGAGCAGTGTGGGCGTGAGCCAGCCGGCGAGGGTCACCCGGATCGGCGAGTGCAGTGCCGTGACGGCGCGGCGCGAGACCGGCTTCACGATGAGGAACAGAGCGTAGATGCCGATCCAGCCGGCGAGGGCCGCGAAGAAGGGTGCGAGTCCGGCGCCGTAGCTCCCGGCACTCGTGACGGCGCCGGTCTCGAGGGTGACGGGGTCTGCGATGTTCGAGGCCTGGGCGTCGCGCGTGGCCTGAGTGCTGTCAGGGATCTTGTCGCGTCCTGCGAGGAGGCCGTCGCGCAGCTCGGCGGCGCCGGACTCGAGGGCGGGGAGCCCGTCGGCCAGGGTGGTCGCACCGCTGCTGAGCTGGGCGGCCCCGTCGGCGGCTGTCGCAGCGCCCGTCGCGAGCTGGGAGGCTCCGGATGCGGCCTCGCCGGTCTTCGCGGCGAGGGTGCTCGTTCCGGAGGCGAGCGTGCTCGCGCCGGCGGCCAGTTGCGTGGAGGCATCCGCCACCTGCTGCGTTCCATCGGCCACCTGGGTGGCGCCGGCGGAGAGCTGGTCGATCTGGCCGACCGTCGTCTGCACCGTGGAGTTCGCCTCCTGGATCCTGGTGTCGAGCGGGTCGAGCAGCGCCAGCGCCTCGTCGACCTTCGCCGGATCGGCTCCGGCGTCGATCAGGCGCTGACGGATGTCGGCCCTGGCCTGCGGCAGGGCCGCGGCGGCGTCGCCCACCCGTGCACCGAGCTCGTCGGCCTGCGCGGCGAGTGCGGCGTTTCCGTCCGCGACCTGGGCCGCGCCGGCGGCGGTCTGTGCCGCACCGTCGGAGAGCTGCGATGCTCCCGACGACAGCTGCGTGGCTCCGTCGGCGGCCTGGCCGGCGCCGGCCGAGAGCTGGGTGAGGCCGCTCGAGAGCGTCGCGGAGCCCGTGGCTAGCGTCCCGGTGCCCGTGGCGAGAGCAGCCGCGCCGTCGGCGAGCCGGGCGCTCCCGTCGACGGCCTGGGCGGCGCCATCCGTCAGCTGCGACGCGCCGTCGGCCGCATCGGCGAGCTTGCCGCGGATCTCGGACAGGGAGTCGAGGAAGGTGATGGCAGCGTTCTTGCCCACCGACTTCACGATCTGCGTCTGGATGGTCTTCACGGCCTGCTCGCCGATGGTGCTGGCGAGGTAGCTGTTGGCGTCGTTGGTGCTGAGCAGCACCTCGGCCTTGCGCGGGTCGTCGGTCGAGGACGACTCGAGGTCCGTGGTGAAGTCCGCGGGGAAGGTGACGCTGAAGTCGTAGGTCCCGTCGGCGACACCGGCCTCGGCGGTCTCGCTCGAGACCTCGTGCCAGTCGAAGGTGCCGGCATCGACGAGGTTCTCGGCCACGTCGTCGCCCTTGTTGCCGTCGGCGGCGCCGGTGTCGTCGACGACGAGCGCCACGGGGATCTCGGAGAGCTTGGCGTAGGGATCCTGGTTGGCCCAGAGGTAGAGGCCGCCGTAGATGACGGGAACGCACACCAGGGCGATGAGGGCGATGACCGACATGCGCGACGAGGTGAGACGACGCAGTTCGGCTGTGATCATCTGTGGAACCTTCATGCGGCACCTCCTTCGGTCTGTGGTGGGTTGGTCTGTGGTGGGTTGGTCTGTGGTGAATCGGTCTGTGGTGATTCGGCTGCCGGTGATGCGGTCGGCGGCGACTCGACCTGGCGGGACTCGCTCTCGAGCCTGGCGAGCAGCCCCTCGGCGCCGATCGCGGCCGCCGAGGCGTCACCGGCGATGACGAGCACCGCATAACCCCGAGCGGCGAGGGCCCGGGCGATGCGCCACCAGTCGAGCGGGTCGCCGCCGTGCCGGTCGGGCGCGGCGATCACGAGCCCCTCGACGCCGTCGCGCAGCACGGCGAGCTCGGTGAGGAGGCGGATGCGCACGGCCGGCGGCAGGTCGGCCATGCTCGTCTTCGCGTAGTCGCCGAGTTCCAGCTGCGCGAGGGTGAGCATCGCGTCACGACGGCTGCCCGGGAGGCCGGCGAACATCAGCTCCTCCATGACGACTCCCGTCACGGTGACGTCGGCTGCAGGGTCGCTCACGTCGGGCGCGTCGACGAGGGCGACACGAGTGCGCAGATCGGCGTTGTCGACGGCGCCGTCGATGAGCACGCGCCCGGTGTCGGGACGCATGCGGCCGGAGGCCAGGAGCCCCAGCACAGTGGGGCGGCGCTCGGTCTCGGCGCGGGCGAGAGTCGCGGCATCCGTCTCGAATCGCACGGTGGTCTCGGGGAGCGAGGAGCCGTTGCGGCCCTTGCTCACGCCGATGAGCTCGATCTTCATAGTGCTGCGTCCTCGGGGAGGGGGTGGTGGAGTTCCGGAGTGGCCTCGATCAGCTCGTTCGCCTCGCGCGCCGACAGCCCGGCCGTCGACAGGGCGATGAGCATGACGAGCCGGTGGCCGTCGTCACGGCTGAAGCCGCTCTCGGTGGCCTCGACGAGCACGGCGATGGCGGCCTGCTCGATGAGACGGCTGAGGGATGCGGCCGGGATGTCGTCGCGAATGGTTCCGGATGCCGCTCCTGCCGTCACGATCGACAGCAGGCGGCTGCGCACGGGAGCGAGGGCGGCGCCAACGACGGCGAGCGAGGGGCCGCGCACGGCGAGGCTCGCCAGCACGCGCACCTGCTCGACGGCATCCCAGAGGCGGGCACCGAGCAGGGCGAGGGCCACGCGGGCGTCGTCGCGGTCGACGTCGGCAGTCGCGGCGGCCAGGCGCAGGGCGCCGCGCTCGACCGAGGCCGCGACCAGGTCGTCGCGGGTGGCGAAGTGGCCGTAGATCGCGCGCCGGCTGAGTCCGGCCGCAGCGGCGATGGCCTCGAGCGACGCGTCGGGATCGGAGCCGAGGGCGGTGGTCGCCGCGTCGAGCAGGGCGGTGCGGTTCTCTTCGGCGTCTCGCCGGGGAGCCCGACGGGCGCCCACAGCGGTGGAGGTCATGCCTCGAGTGTAATAACTTGCACAGCGGTGTGCAAGTTATTGAGAACCAGCTGGGAGTGCGCCTGCTAGTCGGTGCCGACCGACTTGTCGGCCGCGTCCTTCGCGCCGTCGATCTGCGCCTCGAACTTGCCTCCGGTGACCTTGTTGGCGGCATCCGCCACCCCGGAGAGCAGCTTGTCGCTGATGTCCTCAGCCTGCTCGCTCTTCAGAGCACCCTTCACCTGATCACTGTTCAGGAACTCCTGGGCCTTCTTCGTCACGTCATCGAGTCCGGACATCACTGTCTCCATTCATCGTCGAGGGATTCTCTGTTCACGCTAGCCGTCGGATGCCGCGGGCGACAGGCTGGGGGGAACGTTCGGGCGCGGGTCGGCGGCGACTGCCAGAATCGGTGGATGACCGCAGTGCTTCCCCCCTTCGAGCCGATCTCCGGCCGCTTCATCCGGATCGAGCCGCTGACGCGCGCGCACCTGCCCGAGCTCTACGAGGCCCTCGCCCACCCCGAGGTCTTCGCCGGTGGGTTCGGTGGCGGTCCGGCCGGGTTCCGCGCCGATCGTGAGGGGTTCCTCGCCTGGGCCGAGCACGGCTACAGGTTCGACACCGAACTCGCCCAGCCCTACGGCATCCGTCTGGTCGGCGGGGAACACGATGGACTGCTCGTCGGATCGAGCACCCTGGCCGACTTCGATCTGCCCCTCGAGTCCACGCACATCGGCTGGACGGCCTACGACCCGCGTGTGTGGGGAACGGCCGTGAACCCCGAGGCGAAGCTGCTGCTGCTCGGGCGCGCGTTCGACAGCGGCTTCGGGCGGGTGAAGATCCAGGCCGATGCGCTCAACGACCGGTCACGGAGGGCCATCCTCAAGCTGGGCGCGCAGTTCGAGGGCATCGTGCGGCGCGAGCGCCCTCGGGCCGACGGCAGCTGGCGGGACACGGCGGTCTACTCGGTGATCATCGACGAGTGGCCGGCGGTACGCGCCGGACTGCTCGCCCGCCTCGACGCGTTGAGCGACCACCCGGTTAACCCCGCTCGCTGAGGGCCGAGCGAAGCGACCGCCCGAAGCGCATCAGGACGTCCGGGCCTCAGCGAGCGGTGGAAGGCCGTTCCGGCACGTGCAACCGTGCCAGCAGATGGTCGACCCCGCGCGGAACGCGACGCCGATCGAGCAGAGACACCAGCACTGTCACCCCGACGGCCAGGGGCACGGTCCACGCCGCCGGCAGCTCGAGCACTGTGCGCAGCGCGGGGACGGACTGTCCGATCGCCGGCCCGGCGAGGATCGCCGCTCCGCACAGCAGCGCTCCCGTCGTCATGCCGGCGATGGCGCCGCGCGCAGTGAGCCCGCGCCACCAGATGCCGAGCAGCAGCACCGGGCAGAGCGTCGACGCCGTGAAGGCGAACACCAGGCCGACGCTCCCCGCCAGTCCCGACGACGCCGTCACGAGCGCGAAACCGAGGGGCACCAGCGAGCAGGCGATCGCGGCGATCCTGAACCCGCGTACGCTGCCGCCCAGCAGCTCCTGGCTGATCACGCCGGCCAGCGAGACCACGAGCCCCGAGGTGGTCGACAGGAAGGCGCCGAAGGCGCCGGCGATGACGAGGGCTGTGACTGCATCGCCGACGAGGCCCGGCAGCATCCGACCGGGGAGGAGCAGCACGAGCGCGTCCGCGGTTCCGGAGTCGGCGATGTCGGGGGCGAAGGCTCGGCCCAGCAGGCCGATGATCACCGGGAAGAGATAGAACAGCGAGAGCAGCCCGAGCACGATGAGCGTGGTCGTGCGCGCGGCGTCGCCGTCGGGGTTCGTGTAGAAGCGCACGAGCACGTGCGGGAGGCCCATGGTGCCGAGCAGCAACGCCACGAGCAGGGAGACCGTGCGGTAGACATCGAGCGATTCCGGGCCGACGGATGCCGGGAACGCGTCGCCGGCATCGAGGGCGGTCGGCGCACCATCGGTCACGGCGAGCAGGATGAAGACAACCGGAACGGCGATGGCGACGAGCTTGAGCCAGAACTGGAACGCCTGCACGAAGGTGATCGAGCGCATGCCGCCGGCAGCGACGACGATGCCGACGATGACGGCCACGGCCACCGACCCCACCCAAGGAGGCAGGCCCGTCGTGATGTTGACCGTGAGCGCGGCCCCCTGCAGCTGCGGCACGATGTAGAACCAGCCGACCACGATGACGATCACGCTGGTGAGGCGCCGGGCCGAGCGCGACTCGAGTCTCGCCTCGACGAAGTCCGGGATCGTGTAGGCGCCGGAACGCCGCAGCGGCGCCGCCACGAACAGCAGCAGCATGAGGTAGCCCGCGGTGTAGCCGATGGGGAACAGCAACCCGCCGGAGCCCGACAGCAGGATGAGTCCGGCGATGCCGAGGAAGCTCGCAGCGGAGAGGTACTCTCCGCCGATGGCCGAGGCGTTCCACCACGGGCGCACGGTGCGGGAAGCCACGTAGAAGTCGCTCGTCGTGCGCGAGACCCTGAGGCCGTAGAAGCCGATGAGTGCCGTGGCCAGCGCGACGAGGGCGATGGAGACGTAGCCGAGCGCGGCGTTCACGAGTCTTCGGCCAGCGACCTGTAGCCGCTCTCGTTGCGGCGCGACGCCCGCCGGTAGAGCACGGCGATGACGAGCACCACGGGATAGGCGCCGAACGCCAGCACCAGCCACGGCAGCGGAACGCCCGCCCAGGTCGCGTCAGCGAGCAACGGCAGTGCCGACACGACGATGATCGCCGCGAGAGACACGACGAAGCCCAGCGCGCAGACCACGGCGAGCCGCAGCTGGGAGCGGATGAGGGAGCGGACGAACAGCCTGTCGGCCTCCGAGGGCTGCGGTCGAACCGCCGGGGTCGACCCCGTGCCGGTGGCCGGGCCGAGGGCGCCGAGGCTGCCGCGCGACGCGGCGGTCTGCGGTGCCGTCACCCGCACCCGCGGAAGCGGAGCCGGCAGGGGCACCGGTCCTGTCGAGCGCTCGGAGCCGGTCATGCAGTGGGGCGGATGCGGCGGGCCTCGAGGGTCTCGCGCAGGGTCGGCAGCAGACGGCGGCTCACCGGCAGTTCGGCGCCGTCGACGGTGACGGTGGGCGGCACGGCGCCGAGGCGGATGCGCGTGACGTGGGTGAGAGCCACCAGGTAGGAGCGATGGATGCGCACGAAACCGGCATCCGCCCACTGGCGTTCGAGGTCCGCCATCGGGATGCGCACGAGGTAGCTCGCCTCGGCCGTGTGCAGCCTGGCGTAGTCGCCCTGCGCCTGCACGTAGCGGATGTCGTCGCGCCGGACGATGCGGGTCGTGCCTCCGAGGCTCACCGAGATCATCGCGTCCTCGGTGTGGGGCGGCTGGTGCCCAGACACGGATGCGGCCCGCAGCGCGTCCAGCACCCGGGTGACCGAGCGCTCCAGACGCTCGGGGCGCAGCGGCTTCAGAAGGTAGTCGACGGCGGCGAGGTCGAACGCCTCCACGGCCCCCTCCTCGTCGGCCGTCACGAAGACGAGCGCCGGCGTGTGCTCGAAGCGGGCGAGCGCCCGAGCGAGGTCGAAGCCCGACAGGCCGGGCATGTGGATGTCGAGGAAGGCGGCGTCGATGCGCTCGGTGGAGAGCAGGCGCAGAGCCTCGGCTCCCGAGGAGGCGAGGTGGATCGAGCCGATGCGGGCGTCGCGGCGCAGCAGGAACGCCAGCTCGTCGAGGGCCGGCCTCTCGTCGTCGGCGATGAGCACGCTCATGTGGCGTCCGGTCATCGCACGCCTCCCATCGCCAGTTCGTGATGCGGCTGGGACTTCGGCACCCGCATCCGCACCAGCATCCCGCTGCCCACGTTGGTCTCCACGATCAGGCCGTACTCGTCGCCGTAGACCTGGCGCAGGCGGGCGTCGACGTTGCGCAGGCCGACGTGCTCGCTGGCGCCGCCGGCCAGCACCTCGGCGACCACGGCCGGATCGATGCCGACACCGTCGTCCTCCACGCTGATCTCGGCGAAGCCGCCGGCGTCGTCGGCGCTGATGGTGATGCGTCCGCCGGTCTCGCGTGACTCGAGCCCGTGGCGCACGGCGTTCTCCACGAGAGGCTGCACGCTGAGGAACGGGATCACCGTCGAGAGCACCTCGGGGGCGATCTGCAGGGTCACTGCCAGGCGCTCGCCGAAGCGTGCCCGTTCGAGCTGCAGGTAGCTGTGGATGCTGCGCAACTCCTCCGCCACCGTGGTGAAGTCGCCCTGCCTCCGGAAGGAGTACCGCGTGAAGTCCGCGAACTCGAGCACGAGCTCGCGGGCCTTGGCCGGGTCCGTGTTGATGAACGACGCGATGGCGTTGAGCGCGTTGTAGATGAAGTGGGGGCTGATCTGGGCGCGGAGTGCGCGCAGCTCCAGTTCGGCCAGCGCCGTGCGCGAGGCGTCGAGCTCGCCGAGCTCGAGCTGGGCCGAGACCCAGTCGGCCACCTCGCCCGTCGCCCGCACCAGGCCGGCCCGGGCGCGCGGAGCGAAGGCGATGACCGACCCTGTCACGGCACCGCCGCGGGTCACCGGTGCGACCACGGCATCGAGGTGCGTCCGCCCCGATCCGATGGCATCGCGCAGCAGCTGGGCGCGCCGCCCCGGAGTCGTCGCTGCCGCACTCGCCGCCAGCCGCTCGGCCTCGGCGCGCACGGTGTCATCGCCTCCGTCGAGCGCGAGGACGAGCGGCCCGTTCGTGATGGCGAGGGCCTCGCAGCCGAGCAGGGTGCGCAGAGGACGCGCCGCCTTGGCGGCATCGGCGGCATCGAAGCCGCCGCGGAGGTGCCCGGCAGCGCGGGACGCCAGGTGCAGGGTCGTGTACGTGGCGCGCTCGGCATCGGTGCCGAGCTCGCGCGATCCACGCACCAGCCGCCGGGCGAACGCGAAGGCAGCGGAGATCGCGACGCCGAGCAGGATTCCCGCGGCGCCGATCATCAACACTGACTCCGGCATTGCTTCAGACCCTAGCCGCTCAGCCTCCGTCGTTCACCGGCCGGCGGCATCCGCTCGTCGCAGGAAGCACCCCGTTCAGCGACGACGAACGGATGCCCCTCCCCAGTCGGGCCACCCGGCAGCAGAGTGGGCACGAACCGCAGCGGCGCGGCGCGCCCGCCCGTCGCTCCCCCCTCTCGAAGGAGAACGTCATGGGCAACGACGCCCCCAGTGCGGAGACGACGGAACCGACCGTCGACTTCCGCGCCGTTCAGCAGTCACCGGAGTTCCAACGCCTGCGGAGCCGCCACCGCCGCTTCGTCTTCCCCGTCACCATCGCGTGCCTGCTCTGGTACCTGGCCTACGTGCTGCTCGCCGGCTACGCGCACGACTTCATGTCGACGCCCGTCTTCGGCAGCATCAACATCGGCCTGCTGCTCGGCCTGGCCCAGATCGTCACGACCTTCGCCGTGACCATGTGGTACGTTAGCTTCGCCAACCGCCGCCTCGACCCGCTCTCGGCTGAACTCCGTGCCGAACTCGAGCCCGCGACGGGGGTGACCCGCTGATGCTGCACCTCGAGACCAGCGCATCGCCCGGCGAGCCGTGGCTGAACATCGCCATCTTCGGCGCCTTCGTGGCGATCACCCTCATCATCGTCTTCCGCGCCAGCCGCAACAACAAGACCGCGGCCGACTACTACGCGGCCGGACGCTCCTTCACCGGTGGCCAGAACGGTTCGGCCATCGCGGGTGACTACCTGTCGGCGGCATCCTTCCTCGGCATCGTCGGAGCCATCGCCATCACGGGCTACGACGGATTCCTCTACTCGATCGGCTTCCTCGTCGCCTGGCTGGTGGCGCTGCTCCTCGTCGCCGAACTCCTGCGCAACACCGGCCGCTACACGATGGCCGACGTGCTGTCGTTCCGGCTGAAGCAGCGCCCGGTGCGCATCGCGGCCGCCATCACCACCCTCGTGGTGTGCTTCTTCTACCTGCTCGCCCAGATGGCGGGAGCCGGCGGACTCGTCTCGCTGCTCCTCGGCATCAGCGACGGGGTCGGCCAGGCCGTCGTCATCACGGTGGTCGGCGCGCTCATGATCCTCTACGTGCTCATCGGCGGCATGAAGGGCACCACCTGGGTGCAGATCATCAAGGCCGTGCTGCTCATCGCGGGTGCCGGCGTGATGACGGTGTGGGTGCTGGCGCTGCACGGTTTCAACCTGTCGACTCTGCTCGAGCACGCCGTCGCCACGGCCGGAACCCCCGCCATCCTGGAGCCCGGCCTCAAGTACGGCGTGAGCGAGATCTCCAAGCTCGACTTCCTCTCGCTCGGTCTGGCGCTGGTGCTCGGAACCGCCGCCCTGCCGCACGTGCTGATGCGTTTCTACACGGTGCCGACGGCCAAGGAGGCGCGCAAGAGCGTGGTGTGGGCCATCTGGCTCATCGGCATCTTCTACGTGTTCACCCTCGTGCTCGGCTACGGTGCCGCCGCCCTCATCGGTGCCGACGTCATCGCTGCAGCTCCGGGAGGCGCGAACTCGGCCGCTCCGCTGCTCGCCTTCGAGCTCGGCGGTCCGATCCTGCTCGGGCTGATCTCGGCCATAGCCTTCGCGACGATCCTCGCGGTGGTCGCCGGTCTGACCATCACGGCCGCGGCATCCTTCGCCCATGACATCTACGCGAGCGTCATCAAGAAGGGCAAGGCCGAGCCCGGGTCCGAGGTGAAGGTCGCGCGCCGCACCGTCGTCGTGATCGGCATCGTCGCGATCATCGGCGGCATCGGGGCCAACGGGCAGAACGTGGCGTTCCTGGTGGCGCTGGCGTTCGCCATCGCGGCATCCGCGAATCTGCCGACCATCCTCTACTCGCTGTTCTGGAAGCGCTTCACCACACGCGGGGCGGTGTGGAGCATGTACGGCGGTCTCATCTCGGCGATCGTGCTCATCATCTTCTCGCCGGTCGTCTCCGGCAACGAGACGGCCATGATCAAGGGCGCCGACTTCGACGTCTTCCCGTTGTCGAACCCCGGCATCGTTTCGATCCCGTTGGCGTTCTTCCTCGGTTGGCTCGGCACCGTGCTCGACAAGAACCTCGAGTCTCCCGAGAAGCAGGCCGAGATGGAGGTGCGCTCGCTCACCGGTGTCGGTGCCGAGAAGGCGACCGAACACTAGGGAACGGATGCCGGCAGCCATCCTTCGGCGGATTCCGGACAGCGTGCTCCCGCACGTCGTCCGGGGTCCGCCGTCGGCCGTAGTGTCGGGGGAGTGAAGACGCGCGGCACTCTCGGTATCTGGCTCCAGTTCCTCGGCATGGGGGTCATCTGGGGCTCGAGCTTCCTCTTCATGAAGGTGGCCCTCGAGGGTGTCGGCTTCGGGCAGGTCGCCTGGTCCCGCCTGGTGCTCGGTGGCATCGTGCTCGGCGTCATCGTCCTGATCATGCGACCCCGCATCGACGGCGGCCCTGTGCTGCCGCGCGATCCGGCCGTCTGGCTGCACTTCGTGGTCATCGCGATCAGCGGCTGCGTCGTGCCCTTCCTGCTCTTCGCCTGGGCCGAGCAGTACGTCTCGTCGAGCCTCGCCTCCATCTACAACGCCGTCACACCCATCACGACGGCCATCATGGCGACCGCCGTGTTCAGGGTCGAGAAGCTCGCGCGCGACCAGGTGTTGGGCGTGATCATCGGCGTCGTCGGGGTCGTCGTCATCATCGGGCCGTGGGCGTACGCCGCGATCACCGGCGATCTCTGGGGGCAGTTCGCCTGCCTGGGTTCGGCGATCAGCTACGGCTTCACGTTCGGCTACACCCGCCGCTTCCTGAGCGGGCGACCGATAGCCGGAGCGACCTTCGCGTTCATCAACATCGGCATCGGCGGGGTCATCATGCTGCTGCTGACCCCGATCGTGGCCGTCGGGCCCGTCGCACTCGACTGGCCCGTCACGCTGAGCCTGATCGCCCTCGGCGCCCTCGGCACCGGGGTCGTCTACATCTGGAACATCAACGTCCTGCGGGCCTGGGGCCCGACCAACGCGTCGACGGTCACCTACGTCACGCCGGTCGTCGGTGTCGTGCTCGGGGTGCTCGTTCTGGGCGAGACCTTCTCCTGGCACGAGCCGGTGGGGGCTCTGCTCGTGTTCCTCGGCATCCTGCTCACTCAGAAGCGGCTGAGGGTCTTCGCACCCCCCGCGCCGGCATCCATCCCCTCGCGCTGAACTCGTTCCCCGCGCGCATCCGGCTTCCGACAGACTGGTGCCGGATGGGAGCGCGCATGACCGAGCAGCCGCAGTCGACGACGGGCAAGCCCTTCGGCAGACTCCGCGCCGGTTTCACCCGCAAGACCGTCGGCCGCGATGCCGTGGCCGGTCTCGTTCTCGGTGTCGAGAGCGTTCCCGACGGCCTGGCGGCCGGCCTGCTCGCCGGCCTGAACCCCGTGTCCGGTCTGTACGCCTACCTCTTCGGCATGGTGGGTGCCGCCGTCTTCACCAGCAGCTCCTTCATGGCCGTCCAGGCGACGGGGGCCATGTCGCTCGTGGTGGCCGACGCCGCGATCCTGTCGCGACCCGATCCCGCTGGAGCTCTCGTCACCCTCGGCATGCTGACCGGCGTCATCATGGTGGTCGCCGGCCTCCTCAAGGGCGGACGACTCCTGCGCTTCGTTCCGACCGCGGTCATGACGGGCTTCATCACGGCGGTCGGCGTGAACATCGTGTTGGGTCAGCTGGGCAATTTCACCGGCTACGCCGCTCGGGGCGACGGCCGCGTCCAACGCACCCTCGATCTGCTGCTGCACATCGGCGGTATCAGCTGGCCCACCCTCCTCGTCGGGGTTCTGACCATCGGCGGCATCGTCCTGTTGCAGCGCACACCTCTCAAGGCGATGGGGATGGTGGTGGCCGTCATCCTCGGATCGGCGCTCGCCGTGCTGTTCACCGACGTCCTCGGCCTGCCCGTCGCCCTCGTGCGCGACATCACCGACGTGCCTTCGGGTCTTCCCGGCCCGGTGCTGCCCGATCTCGACCAGGTCGTGCCGCTGTTCGTGCCTGCCCTCTCCCTCGCCCTCGTCGGCCTCGTGCAGGGAGCCGCGGTCTCCGGCGCCTTCCGCAACGTCAATGGCCGCACGGCCGATGCGTCGCGCGACTTCATCGGCCAGGGCGCCGGCAATCTGCTCTCGGGGCTGTTCCAGGGGTCACCCGTGGGTGGGTCGATGTCGGGGTCGGCCCTCATCGTGGCGGCCGGCGCCCGGTCGCGCCTCGCATTCTTCATCGCCAGCGGGGTGATGGCGCTGGTCGTCCTCACGCTGTCGGGGCTCGTGGGCTTCGTCGCGATGCCGGCACTCGCCGCCCTTCTCATCGTGGTGGGCGTCGCCACGGTCAAGCCGGCCAAGATCACCTCCGTCGCGCGCACCGGTCCCGTGCAGACGATCGTCATGGCGACCACCTTCGTGCTCACGATCGTCATCCCGCTGCAGTTCGCGGTGCTCTTCGGCGTGGGCCTCGGCATCATCCTGTATGTCGCGTCGCAGTCGAATCGACTGCGCCTGGTGCGGCTGGAGTTCGCGGAGGGGCGACGGATGCGCGAGACCGAGCCGCCGGGAACCCTCCCGGGCGCCGACGTCGTCGTGCTGCAGCCCTATGGCAGCCTGTTCTTCGCGAGCGCACCCACGTTCTCAGCCGGACTTCCCATGGTGACGGCCGAGAGCACCGGCTCCGTCGTGGTCATCCGCCTCCGCGGAGTCGACGAGATCGGGCTCTCGCTCATCGACGTGCTGCGCGGCTACGCCACCCGCCTGCAGTCGCGTGGTTCGCTGCTCAAACTGGTGGTGAGCAACGACCACGTGCTGCGCCAGCTGCAGCACGAGAACGTCAGCACCCTCATCGGCCAGGAGAATCTCTACCGCAGCACCGAGTGGGTCGGAGACACGGTCTTGCGGGCCGTCGCCGATGCCGAGGCCTACGTCGCGGACCAGCAGTCGGGCGGTGTCGCGGCCGACGACTCGCGGCAGTGACTCGTAATAGGGTCGAGACATGCCTGAAGCCACGACGCCGGATGCCGAACGCGAGGCCGCTCTCGCCGAGCTCGGCGGCATCCGTCAGTCCATCGACAACATCGATGCAGCCCTGGTGCACCTGCTGGCCGAGCGTTTCAAGTTCACGCAGCAGGTCGGGCGGTTGAAGGCGGCGCACGAGCTGCCCGCCGCAGACCCCGAGCGAGAGAAGCGCCAGATCACACGGTTGCGTGCCCTGGCCGTCGATGCGAACCTCGACCCGGCCTTCGCAGAGAAGTGGTTCAACTTCGTGGTGGCCGAGGTCATCCACCACCACGAGCGCATCGCCAGCGACGCCGCGACGACCGACGCGGCCGGCGACGCCTCGTGACCTGGGACCCGCGCCACATCCCCTCCCAGTCCGGTAAGACCTTCGTGGTCACCGGCGCGAACGCCGGTGTGGGGTTCTTCGCGGCCGCGCAGCTCGCCGTCGCGGGAGCCTCCGTCGTCCTCGCCTGTCGCAACGACGAGCGAGCGGATGCCGCAGCACGGGCGATCCGCACCCGGGCGCCGCACTCGACCGTCGGCACCCTGCGCCTCGACGTCTCCGACCTCTCCTCGGTCGCCGCGGCCTCCGACGCCATCGTGGCCCTGCCGAGACTCGACGGCCTCATCGCCAACGCCGGCATCGTGCATCCGCCCCGCGATCGCGAGGTCAGCCTCGACGGCAACGAGCTCGTCTTCGCCACCAACTACCTGGGCCACTTCGCCCTCGTGAACCGCCTGCTGCCCGCTGTCGACCGCACGCCCGGCGCACGGGTCGTGCTGCTCGGCTCGATCGCGGCCAGGCTCACCCGCTCGGCGCTCGACGACCTGCAGCTCGCCGGCAGCTACGACTCGTGGACGGCCTATGCGCAGTCGAAGCTCGAGGTGGAGTCGTTCGGTTTCGAACTCGATCGGCGTCTGCGTGCCACCGGCAGCACGACGCAGGCTCTCGTGGTGCAGCCCGGCTACTCGGTCGGCGGCCTCAGCCCCCGCGTTCCGGGCGTGAACGAGCCGAGCCGGGCGAAGCGTTTCGGTGACGCGCTGCAGGGCCTCTGGGCACAGGGCAAGGACCGGGGTGCGTGGCCCGTGGTGCGCGCGGCGACCGATCCCGCGGCGCAGGGCGGCTGGTACTTCGGGCCGAGCCTGCTCACCCAGGGCGCGCCGGTGCGGCGGCAGCCCATCAAGGCTTCGACGGATCCGGCGATCGGCGCGCGGCTGTGGGAGCGGACAGAGGCGATCCTCGCCGGATGATGCGGATGAGCCCGATCACACGGACTTGACCCAGCGGCCCCACTCGTCCTGGCGGTGGTAGCCGGCCGATCGCCAGATGCGCTGCCCGAGCTCGTTCCCGTCGAGCACCATCGCATCGATGCGGGTCGCCCCGAGCAGGATGAGGCGCTTCTCGGCGGCATCCAGCAGCGCGCGTCCGATGCCGTGGCGGCGCAGGGTCGGATCGACGGCGAGGCGGTAGAGGTGGAACCTCCAGCCGTCCCAGCCGGCGATGATCGAGCCGACGATGCTGTTGCCGATGGTCGCGACGATCAGCGCATCCGGATCCCGCTCGATCTGTCGACGCACGGCGTCGGCACTGTCGGCCGGTCGGGCGTCGTTCTCGGCGGCACGGGCCCAGAACGCCAGCAGGGCTGGGATGTCGGCCTCGGTGGCGGCGCGCAGGGGATACGGATCCACGGCACGATCCTGTCAGACCGCCGACGATTCGGGTGTCATCGCGGCCATGCCCTATCGCGGGTCGTGGCGCTCGGGCACGATGGGGAGATGATCTCCCGCGAGCTCGCCGCCGAACTGCGCACAGCCGGCCTGCTCTGGCGGCCGGAGTCCGGCGACAGATTCCAGATCGACATCCCCGACCTCGACGACGACATCTTCACCGTGAGCGAGATGACCATCGAGGCGCAGCACCACCCGACGGGGACGGTTCTCGGATTCAACGGCACCACGGAATGGGCTCTCGATTCGCTGCCGTTGACGGATGCCGTCTGGCTGCCTCGCGAGGACCAGCTGCGCGAGCTCCTCCGCTCCAGGTTCCGGGCTCTCCGCCGCCTGCCGGACAGCTTCGAGGTGACGATCGAGCTCGACGGCGCCGAGAGGAGTTTCGAGCATCCGGAGCCGGCCGAGGCCTACGGTCAGGCGCTTCTCGTGGTGATAGCCCGAGCGACGGCCTGACTCCAGCCCCCCCCGGGCCCCGCTCGCTGAGGCTCGGACGAAGTCCGCGGTCGAAGCGCATTCGCTCCCAGCAGCCCCCCCCGCTCGCAGAGCAACGGGAGCGCAGCGACCGCCGCGAAGCGGAGGGACCGGCGCAGGCCTCAGAACCCGAACACCGTCACCGGCTCCAGCGTCTCGTCGCGCACCGCCTCGAGCACGGCCAGTTCATGGGGAACCACCTGTTCCGGCAGTGCATCGAGCGCGAACCAGCGCAGATCGCTCGCCTTGTCCTCCTGCAGGGCCGGGTCGCCCGTCCACCGCGCGCACGCGAAGAACACATCGAGCCTCTCGTCGATGGCCGCGCCGGTTCCCCCGGTGCGGTGCATCACGGTGAGCGTCACGAGATCGCGCACCTCCACGCCCACGCCGAGCTCCTCGAGGGTCTCGCGCGTGGCAGCGGCCAACAGGGTCTCCCCCTGCTCGACGTGTCCGGCGGCCCCGGCAGCCCAGTAGCCGTCGTAGTAGCCGGTGTCCGAACGTCGCTGCAACAGCACCTCGTCGCCCCGGCGCAGCACGACGTACGCGGCCGGAATCACGGCGAAGCGCCCGTGCTCGCCGGCGTAGGCCTCGCTGTAGTCCTCGACCGCAGCCACGATCAGCCCGCCGCGAGAGGAGCGACGATGCCGAGCTTGCCCTCGGCCGTGGCGATCGCCGTGCGAACATCGGTGCCCGCGGAGCACTGGCCGCTCACGCCGACGGCAGCATCCACCGAGCTGAACACCCGCAGCAGCACGAACCAAGCCGAGCCGTCCTGGCCGCCGGCACTCAGCAGGAGTGCCTCGGTCGGGTCGTCGCCGCCGGCGAACTGGTGCACCTGGGCGTTGTCCTCGACGACCTGCAGGTCCTCCTGCAGTACCGCGGCGAGGTAGGAGCGCGTCGCGTCGAGGTCGTCGGTCTGCCCGGTCAGCTCGTCGGGCAGCATCACCTGGCTGAGGGTGATGGTGCAGGCATCGTCCGTCGAGGTGTACCCCCACGACCCCGTGCCGTCGTCGGGGCTGGTCAGGGTCCACCGGGAGTCCGAGACGAGGCCGTCGGCGATCTGCGGAAGCTCGTCTCCCGCGAAACGCGGGTTCGCGGCGAAGGACAGCGGGGAGTCCGCGGCGTCGGCCGCCGCGTCATCCGACGCGTCACCATCGGCCGACGCCTCGGGCGCCGGAGCTGTCGTCGTCGGTGCGGCATCCGGGTCCGTCGCCGGCGCGCAGGCCGAGAGGAGCAGGGCGATCGCGAGAGCCGCCGTGCCTGCGAGGCCTGCCCGGCGGCCCGGCATCAGTACCCGACGACGGGGCCGAAGGCGTCGGCGAGCGGGGCGCGGTTCGTCGTCCGCAGCTCGTCGATCGACACGCTGAAGGCGTCCTGCACCTCGAGGGCGCCGAGCTCGGCATCCGTCACGCCGATGCGCAGCACCGGGTAGTCGCGGCCGTCGCAGAGCCCGCGGAACTTCACGTCGTCCTCGCGCGGCACCGTCACGATCACGCGGCCGGCCGACTCCGAGAACAGGGCCGTCGCGGCGTCGATGCCGTCGCGCTCGATGATGTCGCCGAGCCAGACGCGAGCGCCCAGGCCGAAGCGCAGCACGCTCTCGGAGAGCGCGACGCCGAGGCCGCCGTCGGAGAGGTCGTGGGCGCTGTCGATGAGGCCCTCGACGGCTGCGGCACGCAGCAGCTCGCCAAGGCGCTTCTCACCGGCCAGGTCGACCTGGGGCGGCAGGCCGCCGAGGTGACCGTGCACGACATCGGCCCAGGCCGAGCCGTCGAGCTCCTCGCGTGTGGTGCCGAGCAGGTAGATGTTGTGGCCCTCGTCCTGCCAGCCCGACGGGATGCGGCGGGCGACGTCGTCGATCACGCCGAGCACGGCCACGACGGGAGTCGGGTGGATCGGCACGTCGCCGGTCTGGTTGTAGAAGGAGACGTTGCCGCCCGTCACGGGGATCTCGAGCTCGAGGCATCCGTCGGCCAGACCCGTCACGGCCTCGGAGAACTGCCACATGACCTCGGGGTTCTCGGGGGAGCCGAAGTTCAGGCAGTCCGAGATGGCCACGGGAACGGCACCGGATGCCGCCACGTTGCGGTACGCCTCGGCCAGCGCGAGTCGCGCTCCCTGGCGCGGGTCGAGCTGGCAGTAGCGGCCGTTGGCATCCGTCGCCACCGAGAAGCCGAGTCCGGACTCCTCGTCGACGCGCACCATGCCGGCGTCGTCGGGATAGCTGAGCGCGGTGTTTCCGAGGACGTACTTGTCGTACTGGCTCGTGATCCACGACGCGTCGGCAAGGTTCGCGCTGCCCATGAGCTGCAGCAGCTGGGCGCGGAGCGCCGGGCCGTCGGACGAGCGGGGGAGAGCGGATGCCGAATCCGCCTGCAGCGCGTCGATCCACGTCGGGTACGCGACCGGACGGTCGTAGACCGGGCCGTCGACGGCGACGGTGCGCGGGTCGACGTCGACGATCACGCCGCCCTGCCACTCGATGATCAGGCGGCCGGTGTCGGTGACCTCGCCGAGCACGCTGGTCTCGACGTCCCACTTGGAGGTGACCGCGAGGAAGCCCTCGAGCTTGTCGGGGTGCACGACGGCCATCATGCGCTCCTGGCTCTCCGACATGAGGATCTCCTCGGCGTTCAGCGACGGGTCGCGCAGCAGAACGTTGTCGAGGGTGATGTGCATGCCGCCGTCGCCGTTCGAGGCCAGCTCCGAGGTGGCGCAGCTGATGCCGGCGGCGCCCAGGTCCTGGATGCCCTCCACGAGCTCGCCGCGGTACAGCTCGAGGCAGCACTCGATGAGCACCTTCTCGGCGAACGGGTCGCCCACCTGCACGGCGGGACGCTTGGTCGGGCCGCCCTCGGCGAAGGTGTCCGAGGCGAGGATGGATGCTCCGCCGATGCCGTCGCCGCCGGTGCGAGCGCCGAAGAGCACGACCTTGTTGCCCACGCCGCGGGCGTTGGCGAGGTGGAGGTCCTCGTGGCGCAGCACGCCGACCGCGAGGGCGTTGACGAGGGGGTTCGCCTGGTAGACGGAGTCGAACCAGGTCTCGCCGCCGATGTTCGGCAGGCCGAGGCAGTTGCCGTAGAAGGAGATGCCCGAGACCACACCGTGCACGACGCGCGCGGTGTCGGGGTGGTCGATCGCACCGAAGCGGAGCGCGTCCATCACGGCGACAGGGCGGGCGCCCATCGAGATGATGTCGCGCACGATGCCGCCGACGCCGGTGGCCGCGCCCTGGAACGGCTCGATGTAGGAGGGGTGGTTGTGCGACTCGATCTTGAAGGTGACGGCCCAGCCCTCACCGACGTCGACGACGCCGGCGTTCTCGCCCATGCCCACCATGAGGTTCTTCTTCATGGCGGGCGAGACCTTCTGGCCGAACTGGCGCAGGTAGTTCTTGGAGCTCTTGTAAGAGCAGTGCTCGCTCCACATCACGGAGTACATGGCGAGCTCGCCGCTGGTGGGGCGGCGCCCCAGGATGTCGCGGATGCTCTGGTACTCGTCGGGCTTCAGCCCGAGAGCCGCGTATGGCTGCTCCTTCTCAGGTGTGGCAGCCGCGTTCTCGACGGTGTCGAGCACGGGCACGGTGGGAGTGGAAGGCGTGGTGGTCACGGGTGGCGAACTCCAGAAGAAGGGGGACGCTTCGACCGGGCCCGGCGCGTGGCGCGGGCGATCTCAGCGGGACAGCCTGACGAGCCCAGTCTACCGTTGGCGCGCGAGGCTCGATCCGTCGTTCCCGGTCGCTGAGGGCCGGCCGCCGGCCGCGGCCGAAGCGTGCGCCGGGTTAGCCTGACTGCGTGAGCAACCCGACTGCAGCTGAACAGGTGTCCGCACGGATCCACGTGATCCCCGACTTCCCCGAAGCGGGCATCCAGTTCCAGGACCTGACTCCAGTCTTCTCGGATGCCGCAGCCTTCAAGGTCATGTGCGAGGCGCTGGTGGCGCCGTTCGCCGGGAGGTTCGACATCCTGGGCGGACTGGAGGCTCGCGGCTTCATCATCGCCGGCGGTGCTTCGATCCTGACCGGTGCCGGAGTGCTGCCGGTGCGGAAAGCCGGCAAGCTCCCCCGTCGCGTCATCACCGAGACCTATGAACTGGAATACGGCGTCGCGAGCCTCGAGGTGCACGAGGACGAACTCCCCGCCGGATCCCGGGTGCTCGTGATCGACGACGTGCTGGCTACAGGGGGCACGGCGCAGGCCGCCTGCAGGCTCATCGAACGTGCCGGCTGGAACGTCGCGGGCGTCGCAGTGACGCTCGAGCTCGAGGGCCTGGGCGGCCGCGAGCAGCTCTCCGACTACGAGGTCTTCAGTCTCCTGCGGGCCTGATCCCCGGAATTCAGAGGGACACCCGAGCGACACGCCCGGGCGACAAGCCTGATTTGCGGCGGACGTTCCAGCGACGTAAATTATTACTCATCACCCCAAAGGTGCGGCAGAGCGCCAAGGTTCATCAGAATCGTGCTCGCCGGCCTCAAGTGGGGATCACCCCCTGGAACACACAGACGAAAAGTCTTCGGACTACATCTGCGTCAGGGGTTCACCCGCTCTCGTACAAGCGTCACGCTTCGAGTCGCGAAGGTCGAGTCAGTCCGAATCAGGACGCTCGATCCGCCGCGAAACACTCGATTTGACAGCGAGAACGAGACGGGTAATATAGAGAAGTTGCCTTCGAGTTGATCGCCTTTGGGTGTGAAGCGGGGAGCATCCGATCCTTGAGAACTCAACAGCGTGCACAATGTCAAATGCCAAAAACCTCGTGCAGTTTGA
>NZ_SPQZ01000004.1 GCF_004570845.1 Orlajensenia leifsoniae
CCGGTATTGATGGCGGCGGCGACGTGCGGGTGTCGGGGCGGCATCCGCTGCCCGGAGAACGCCTGCCGGGATGCTGTCGCCGCCCCCACCGCAATGAGTCGGGCCGCTTCAGCGGTGGAGCCGCCGGATGCAGCAGCGACGAGCGCGGCCGGAGACCGATACCCCTGCTGCTTCGCCAGCCCGTCACGGCCGAGCTCAGGGGTGGAGCGGTTCGCGATCTCGACGGCGACCCGCGCCCGTACGGCGGCGAGATGGCGTTCGGCCCGGGCGAGGACCTCATTCACGGTGAGCAGACCAGGACCGCTCATCGATTCCAGCTGCGACTGCGGGTCGGTGTCGGGAATCCCGAGAGCGGGAAGGGCGTCGATCCAGGCGGCATCGAGCGACGCGAGGTCGATCGCGAGTGCTCGGGTTGCGGTGCTGGGCATGACTCCACTCAATCAGCACCCACCGACACTCGTCCGCGTGGAATGCATAGTTGATCAGGATTTCCTTATCCACACCCTGTGTGTACAGCGGCTGCGGAAAGTGCCTGTGGAGGAGTGCCCGGGGTGGGTGAGTGTGATCTCATACGCGTCCTCGCTGCGCTCGGTCGCTACTCGATCAGCGGGAGAAGTGGTCGGGCATTACTCGATCTGCGGGAGTCGCTACTCGATCAGCGGGAGAGATCTCGGGCCCTCAGCGAAGGAGCGCACACCCTAGGCCGAGTCGCGCCAGACGATCGGGGTCTCGAGGAGGATTCCGCCGGCGGGCTGGTCCTCGCCGCGCAACTGCGAGAGTACGCTCTCCGCGACGGCGCGGCCGAGGCCCTCGGCCGGCTGGTGCACCGTCGAGAGGGCGGGTTGCGCGCGCACGGCCCAGGCGCTGTCGTCGAAGCCGACCACGCCGACGTCGGTGGGCACGCTGCGCCCGGCTTCGCGGAGCGCGTCGAGCACGCCGGCGGCGACGGCATCCGATGCCGCGAAGATCCCGTCGATGTCGGGCGCGCGCTCGAGGAGCGCGTGCATTCCCGCGCGGCCGGCGGCGTAGGAGTACAGCGGCACCCGTTCGACGAGCGCGGGATCGAAGCGCGCACCGAGAGCATCGGTGAACCCGGCGAGGCGGTCGGCGCCCGAGTCGCGATCGAGGGCTGCTGCGATCATTCCGACGCGCCGACGGCCGGTGCCGAGCAGGCGTTCGGTGATGCTGCGGGCCGAGCCGCGGTTGTCGATGCCGACGAAGGGCGCCCGGGCGAGGTCGGGCGGATGCCCCACGAATGCGGCCGGGATCTCGAGGCGCTCGACCACCTTGGTGATCGGGTCGTTCTGGCGAGCGGACACGATGATGACGCCGTCGACGAACCCGCCGCTGAGGTAGCGGGCCACCCGATCGGTGTCGCGCTCGGAGTCGACGATGAGGCAGGCCATCTGGTAGTCGGCATCCGACAGCGCGGTGTTGGCCCCCAGCAGGATCTCACCGATGTTCGGGTCTTCGAGGAACAGGGAATGGGGCTCGTGCACGATGAAGCCGATGGCCTGCGTGCGCTGCATCACCAGGTTGCGCGCCGCGTTGTTGGGCACGTAGCCGACCTTGACGATGGCCGCCTCGATGGCGACGCGCGCCTCCTCTGAGACGTAGCGCTCGCCGTTGACCACTCGGCTCACGGTGCCGCGCGAGACCCCGGCCTCGACGGCGACATCGTGCACCGTGGCGCGCTTGCGACGGAGGGGCGGAGTGGACACGAGACCCACTGTATTGGCTGCCGCTCACGGCGGCGCGCGGCCCGCCCGCGCCGTGCACGGGGCGAGCCGTGTTGACATCCGCGGAACCCTCTGATTAGTCTGTGCACGTTCACAGAAAATGCTCGGAGACAATCTCCGCGGCAATCTGTGCACGTTCACAGAGCAGCGTCGCTGAAAGGGAGTCGATGTCGCGAGCAGCGCACGAGAAGCCACGGGTCTCCGCCCGGGACTTCGCTCACGACGGGATCGCATTCGGATGCGACTACAACCCCGAGCAGTGGGATCCGGCCATCTGGACCGAAGACGTCGAGCTGATGCGCACCGCGGGCGTCGACCTCGTCGCCATCAACATCTTCGGCTGGTCGCAGATCAATCCGGGCCTGGGCGTCTTCGACTTCAGTGCCCTCGACACCGTGATCGAGCTGCTGCACGCCGGCGGCATCCGCATCAATCTCGGCACGGCCACCTCGTCGCCGCCCCCGTGGCTCACGACCCTGCACCCCGAGATCCTGCCGGTGACGGATGATGGAACCACCCGCTTCCCCGGCGGTCGCCAGGCCTGGTGCCCGAGCTCGCCGGTGTTCCGTCGCTACGCGCTCGCCCTCGTCGAGCAGGTCGCCGAGCGGTACGGCGCCCACCCGGCCGTCGAGCTCTGGCACGTCTCGAACGAGCTGGGCTGCCACAACGCGCTCTGCTACTGCGCCGAGAGCGCGACGGCTTTCCGCCGCTGGCTCGAGAACCGGTACGGCTCCATTGACGAGCTCAACCGGGCGTGGGGCACGAGCTTCTGGAGCCAGCGCTACAGCGCGTGGGACGAGATCCTGCCCCCGCTGCAGACCCTCTCGAGCCGCAACCCCGGCCAGATGCTCGACTTCCACCGCTTCAGCTCCGACGAGCTGCTCGACTACTACCGCTCCGAGGCCGCCGTCATCCGTCGCTTCAGCGAGGTGGCCATCACCACGAACTTCATGGTGACCAGCCACATTCGCAATCTCGACTACTGGAGCTGGGCTCCCGAGGTCGACATCGTCGCCAACGATCACTACCTCGACCACCGCCTCGAGGAGCCGACGGCCGAGCTCGCCTTCGCCGCCGACTTCACCCGCGGCCTGGCCGGAGGAGCCCCGTGGCTGCTCATGGAGACCGCCACCAGCGCCGTCAACTGGCAGCCGCACAACATCGCCAAGACGCCGGGGGAGCTCACCCGCAACGCCCTCGCCCACGTGGCCCGTGGCGCCGACGGCATCTGCTTCTTCCAGTGGCGGGCGTCGGCGCAGGGCTCGGAGAAGTTCCACTCCGCCCTCGTTCCCCACGCCGGCACCGACTCCGCCGTCTGGCGCGAGGTCGTGGAGCTCGGCGGTCTCATCGAGCGCCTGGGCGAGGTGGCCGGCAGCCGTGTCGTCGCCGAGGCCGCCGTGGTCTTCAGCTGGGACGCCTGGTGGGCCGGCGACGGCGAGAACCGCCCGAGCCACTCCGTCGCCTACCTCGACCAGGTGCACGCCGCCTACAACGCACTGCACGACCTCGGCATCACCGTCGACATCGTTCCGCCGGACGCCGACCTCAGCGCCTACAAGCTCGTCGTGCTGCCGGGTCTGCACCTGGTGACGGATGCCGATGCCGCCGGCATCGAGTCCTATGTCGCCGGCGGCGGCCACGTGCTCATCACCTTCTACAGCGGCATCGTCGACGAGGACGACAGGGTGCGCCTCGGCGGCTACCCGGGGGCCTTCCGCGATCTGCTGGGCATCCGCGTCGAGGAGTTCGCCCCGCTGCTGCCCGGCCAGTCGATCGGCCTGGCCTCGGGCGCCAGCGCGCGGCTCTGGACCGAGCGGCTGCAGGCGACGTCGGCCGAGGTGCTCGACAGCTTCGCCGATGGACCCGCAGCAGGCATCCCGGCCGTTACCCGCAACGCCCACGGCTCGGGCTCGGCCTGGTACGTGGCCACCATGCTCGAGGACGGCGCCTACAGGAACCTGCTCGCCGATGTCGCCCGGAGTGCCGGAGTCGCGCGCCACCCCGGCGGCGAGGACGTCGACATCGTGCGCCGCGTCGGCGACACCGGTTCCCACCTCTTCGTCATCAACCACACCGCAGACGACCTGGAGCTCCAGGCGACGGGCGAGGAGATCGTGACCGGCGCATCCGTCACCGGAACCCTGCTGGTTCCCGGCGGCAGCGTGCGCATCGTGCGCGAGAGCACCACCACCCAGGAGGGCACAGCATGACGACGACGTCGACCGTGGCGGCGGTACCCCGCCGACGGCGAGTGGTGCAGCACAAGCGCGCCATCGCCTTCTTCATCCTGCCGTTCGGCGTGCTGTTCACGCTGTTCTACCTGATCCCCATCGGCTACGCCATCTACCAGTCGATGCTCGTGGTGGAGCGCGACGGCACCTTCGGCGAGGCCCAGGAGGTGTTCGGCTGGTTCCAGCAGTACGTGCTGGTGTTCCAGAACGGACCGTTCTGGCGCTCGGTCGGCCGCGTTCTGCTGTTCGGCATCGTGCAGGTGCCGGTGATGCTCGGCCTCGCGCTGCTGTTCGCCCTGCTGCTCGACTCGCCCCTCGTGCGTGGCAAGAAGTTCTTCAGGCTCGCTTTCTTCGTGCCCTACGCCGTTCCGGGCGTCATCGCCGCCATCATGTGGGGCTTCCTGTTCTCGCCCAACCTGTCGCCGTTCACGGCGGTGACGAAGAACATCGACTTCCTCGGGGCGGACCTGGTGCTGTGGTCGATCGCGAACGTGGTCACCTGGGTGTTCGTGGGCTACAACATGCTCATCATTTACTCCTCGCTGCTCGCGATCCCCACCGAGATCTACGAGGCGGCCAGGCTCGACGGCGCAGGTCAGGCCCGCATCGCCTGGTCGATCAAGATCCCGCTGGTGCGCCCGGCCATCGTGCTCACCGCGATCTTCTCGATCATCGGCACGCTCCAGTTGCTCGCCGAGCCCCAGGTGTTCCGCTCGTTCAGCTCGGCTGTCACGAACACCTTCACCCCCAACATGACCGTCTACGCCACGGCGTCGGTTCCCAACGCCTCGCTCGCCGCAGCCTTCTCGGTGGTGCTGGCGCTGGCCACCTTCATCCTGTCGTTCACGTTCCTCAAGTTCACCCAGCGGAAGGAAGCCGAATGAGTTCCACGACGCTGGACCAGAACACGAAGCAGCCGCGCTCGCTGAAGCCGTCGAAGGCCTCCGACCCGTCGGCCTCGGCCGGCTCGCTCAAGGAGAGCCTGCTCTCGCGCACCGGCGCGATGCTCATCATGGGCATCTTCACGCTCTACTTCCTCATCCCCATCTGGTGGCTCTTCGTCGCCTCGAGCAAGAGCCAGGGCCAGCTGCTCACCACCAACGGACTCTGGTTCGCCGACTTCAACCTGTTCCAGAACATCGGCGACCTGTTCGCCTACCGCGACGGCGTCTTCCTCAGATGGATGGGCAACAGCGTGCTCTACGCCGGCCTCGGCGGCCTGGTGGCGACGATCATCGCCGGCATGTGCGGCTATGCGCTGGCGAAGTACCGCTTCCCCGGCCGCGAGGTCATCTTCAACGTGGTGCTCGGCGGCGTGCTGGTGCCGGCGACGGCCCTGGCGCTTCCCCTGTTCCTGCTGTTCAGTCAGGCCCAGCTCACCAACACCTTCTGGGCCGTCTTCCTGCCCAGCATCGTGAGCCCGTTCGGCGTCTACCTCACCCGCATCTTCGCCGCGCAGTCGGTTCCGGATGAGCTCATCGAGGCCAGCCGCATCGACGGCGCCGGTGAGATCCGCACCTTCTTCACCGTGTCGATCCGGCTCATGGCTCCGGCCCTGGTGACGGTGTTCCTCTTCCAGTTCGTGGCGATCTGGAACAACTTCTTCCTGCCGCTCATCATGCTGCGCAGCGAGGAGCTGTTCCCGGTGACCTTCGGGCTCTACGCCTGGAACACCCAGCTCAACCAGGTGCCGGAACTGCGCCCGTACGTGCTCATCGGCGCCCTGCTCTCGATCATCCCCCTGATC
Organism: Orlajensenia leifsoniae; assembly: GCF_004570845.1. Taxonomy (GTDB): domain Bacteria; phylum Actinomycetota; class Actinomycetes; order Actinomycetales; family Microbacteriaceae; genus Orlajensenia; species Orlajensenia leifsoniae. Next base: position 5,718 of record NZ_SPQZ01000004.1, read on the forward strand.
GTCACATTCCTCCTGCTCCAGCGATTCTGGCGCTCCGGCCTCGGAACCGGATCCCTGAAGTAGGACCCCTTCGCGAAGGCCGCGACATCGCGTGGCCGAGCGGATGCCCCACCAAGTAATCACCCATCACTAGATAGAGGATCAGCATGCAGCACATGAAGAGAGCGGCCGGCGTAGTCCTGCTCGCAACGCTCGCACTGGCCGGTTGCTCGGCGACGGGCGGAGGCGACGGCACCGCAGCCGACGCAGACGCCTGCAAGCCGTCGACAGGCAAGGTCGATCTCGAGTTCACCTCGTGGATTCCCGGCATCGAGGATGCCGTCGCCCTGTGGAACTCCGAGAACCCCGACATCCAGGTGAAGGTGCAGACCGGACCGAACGGAAACTCCGGCACGTACCAGAACTTCTTCAACCAGCTGAAGGCCGGCAACGCGCCCGACCTCGGTCAGATCGAGTACGACGCCCTGCCGAACTTCCGCGTGCAGGACGGCCTCGAGGACATCGGAGTCTGCTCCGAGGTGGCCGAGGCGAAGGACTCCTTCGTGCCGTGGACCTGGGGTCAGGTCACCCTCGGCACCGACAAGAGCGTCTACGGCGTTCCGCAGGACTCCGGCCCCATGGCCCTGTTCTACCGGTCCGACCTGTTCGAGGCGAACAACATCCCGGTTCCCACCACGTGGGCCGAGTACAAGGATGCCGCCAAGAAGGTGCGCGCCGCCGGCGGGTACATCACCAACTTCTCGCAGAGCGACATCAACCAGTTCGCCGGTTTCGTCTGGCAGGCCGACGGCCAGTGGTTCCAGAACAACGGTGACGAGTGGACCGTCGACCTGACCAGCGACGCCTCCAAGCAGGTCGCCGACTACTGGCAGGAGCTCATCGACGAGGACCTCGTCTCCACGGTTCCGGCCTGGACCGACGAGTGGAACAACGCCTACAACTCGGGCAACGTCTGGAGCTGGAACTCCGCCGTCTGGGGTGCCAACTCCATCGCGAGCGGCGCTCCCGACACCGCGGGCAAGTGGTCGGTCGCTCCGGCCCCGCAGTGGAACGCGGGCGAGGAGAAGGCCGGAAACTGGGGCGGATCATCCGTCGCCGTCTTCAAGGGCACCGACCACCTCTACGAGGCCTCGAAGTTCGCTCTCTGGCTGAACACCTCCGACGAGTCGCTCACGCTGCTCAACAAGTCGGCGAACATCTACCCCGCCACGACCGAGGGCCTCTCGCTCCCGTCGCTGCAGGAGGGTGTCGAGTTCTACGGCGGGCAGAAGATCTACGACGTCTTCGCGGATGCCGCGACCCAGGTGAACCCCGACTTCGTGTGGGGTCCGACCATGACGCAGACCTACGCCGACGTCTCCGACGGCTTCAAGGCCGCCGTGACCGGTGACGGTACCCTGTTCGACGCGCTCACCGATGGTCAGAAGTCGACCATCGACGCGATGAAGGCCCAGTCGATTCCGGTCAAGGGATAGTCATTTGATGCATCACCTCCGTGCCGCGGGCGTCAGTCTCCTTCTCGACACCCGCGGCACGGGCGTGCCCGGCGTCATCCACTGGGGGCGAGATCTCGGCCCGCTCTCCGACGCCGAACTCGTGTCCCTCGCCGACGCGATGGTTCCCGCCGTGTCGCCCTCGTCGATCGACGTGCCCATCCGGTTGAGCCTGCTGCCCTCGTTCCGCGAGGGCTGGAGCGGACGGCCGGCGCTGTCGGTGTTCCGCGATGCTCCGGTCGACCTGTCGCTGGAGCTCGTCGGAGTCGAGGCCTCGGGCTCGGGCACCGCATCCGGCATCGTCATCAGGCTGACGGATGCCGCAGCCGGCGTCGACGTGACCACGACGCTCGAGCTCAGCTCCGAGGGCGTGCTGCGCCTGCGCCACGCCGTCACGAACACCGGCGGCTCCGCGCTCGGCGTGGCGGCGGCATCCGTCGTCGTCCCGGTTCCCGACCGCGCGGCGGAGGTGCTCGACTTCTCGGGCCTGTGGACCCACGAGCGCCGCCCGCAACGGCAGACCCTCGGGCAGGGCGTGTGGTCGCGGGAGTCGCGGCACGGACGCCCCGGCCACGACAACGCCTACCTGCTGGCCGCCGGCACGCCCGGCTGCGGCTTCGGGCACGGCGAGGTCTGGGCCGCGCACCTGGCCTGGAGCGGCGACGGCGTGGTGTGGGCCGAGCGCTCTCCGCTGGGTCCGGCGACGATCGGCGCGGCCGAGCTGCTGGCGCCAGGGGAGCTCAGCCTCGACCCCGGCGCCTCGTATGACGGCCCGTGGACCGTGCTCGTGTACTCGGACGCCGGCCTCGACGGCATCTCCGACCGGCTGCATCCGTGGGTGCGGTCGTGGTCGACGATCGAGTCGCCGCGTCCGGTCGTGCTCAACACCTGGGAGGCCGTGTACTTCGATCACTCCCTCGAACGCCTGACGCCCCTGGTCGACGCCGCCGCCGAGGTGGGCGTCGAGCGCTTCGTGCTCGACGACGGCTGGTTCACCGGCCGCAGCGACGACCGCCGGGCCCTCGGCGACTGGTTCGTCGACCCGGCCGCGTGGCCTGACGGGCTGCATCCGCTGATCGACCGCGTCGCGGCATCCGGAATGGACTTCGGTCTCTGGGTCGAGCCCGAGATGGTCAACCGCGACTCCGACGTCGCCCGCGCGCATCCCGACTGGATTCTCGGGGCGACGGATGCCGTCACCTGGCGCTGGCAGAACGTGCTCGACCTCGCGAACCCCGACGCCTTCTCCTACGTGTTCGAGAGGCTCGACGCCCTGCTCGCCGAGTATCCGATCGCGTACCTCAAGTGGGATCACAACCGCGACCTGCTCGCCGGTTCGGCGCACAGGCAGACCTCGGCGCTGTACCGCCTCATCGACGCGGTGCGGGCGGCGCACCCCGGCGTCGAGATCGAGTCGTGCGCCTCGGGCGGCGGGCGGGTCGACCTCGGCATCCTGGAGCGCACCGATCGGGTGTGGGTGAGCGACACCAACGACCCGCTCGAGCGGCAGTCGATCCAGCGGTACACCTCGCTCGTGGTGCCGCCCGAGTATCTGGGCGGGCACCTCGGCATTGCGCGGGCGCACACGACAGGGCGGACCGCCACGCTGTCGTTCAGGCTGGCGACGGCGCTGTTCGGGCACGCCGGAATCGAGTGGAACATCGCGGAGGCGACCCCGGCGGAGCGGGCGAGCGTGGCCGAGTGGATCGCCGTGTACAAGCGCGAGCGCGGCCTGCTGCACAGCGGCCGGGTCGTGCGACCCGACGCGAGTGACGCCGCCATCGTGTCCCACGGGGTCGTCGCGGCCGACGGATCGCGGGCACTGTTCAGCTATGCGGCGTTGGCGGCCCCGGCCGCAGCGATCCCGACGCCCCAGCGCTTCCCCGGGCTCGACCCCACGCGGCGCTACAGAGTGCGCCCGCTCGTGCTCGGCACCGACGTCTTCACGCTGCAGGATGCCGCCCCGGCGTGGTGGGAGGCCGGCGAAGTCGTGCTCTCAGGAGCCGTTCTCGGCGAGGTCGGACTCCCGATGCCGCTGATCGCGCCCGAGAACGCCGTGCTGGTGGAGTTCGACGCGGTCGACTGAGCGCGCCGGTCGCCGCGCTGTCGCTCCTCGCTCGTGCTGCAGTTCTTTCGATTGCGCCGTGCAGAAACGACAGCGCGCGTCGCGGGTCGTCGGTGAGCCGCCCTCACTAGGCTCGGGCGCGTGAGCCAGCACACTCCTGCCCAGTCGACGCCCGCCGCATCCGTCGCCCCAAGCGACCCGACCGGAGCCACCACGGCCGCCGGCGTCGAGTCTCGCGCCCTGCTGTTCGCGATCGGCGGCTTCGTCCCGGCCGGCGTCATCGGGCTCATCCTGTTCGGCAGCCACGACATCCCGCTGGCCGGAGCGAACTCGCTCGGCAATGTGACCGCGATCGTCAGCGCCGTCCTGGCCCTCGTGGTGTTCATCGTCGGCTACGTGCTCTCGTACGCCGAGCCCTCGCGGGCCTGGTTGCGCGACGTGCGGCTCGGTCGCCAGTTCCTCGACATCGGCGGGCTCGCCTTCGCCCACGCCGTGCTCTGCTACCTCGCCTACGGCGTGCTGTTCAAGCTGCTCCAGGACGCCTTCCTCGACGCCGTCGTGTTCCCGATCCCCGCGGCCGTGCTGCTCGGCGCGGCGTGCGCGACGAGCAGCTACTTCGTCTACCTCTCCGCCGTGCACATGACGACGTCCCGCGTGGCCTCGACCATGGCCATCTTCCTCGTCCTCGGCCTGCTCACCAGCATGCTCACGGCGGCGGATCCGCTCTGGTGGACGATGAACATCAGCGCCCTCGGCATGAACGACGACCTCTCCAGCCACGTCTTCAACTTCACGCTCCTGATAGCGGGCATCGTGCTGACCACCATGGCGAACTACATGACCGCCGAACTCGAGTCGGGTCCGCTCACCCGCACCGATGCGACGACGACGGATGCCGTCGCCCTGGGCCGCGCCCGCTACGTGAAGTGGTCGCTGGTGCTGATCGGCGTGTTCCTCGCCTGCGTGGGCATCTTCCACGTCAACGATTTCTTCTGGATCCACAACACCGTGGCCACGGGCATGGCCGTGGTGTTCTGCGTGCTGGTGTTCCGGCTGCCGTGGGTGGTGCCCGGACTGCCGCGGGCCTTCTTCGTGGTCGGCTACATCTTCATCGCGGTCATCGTGGTGTCCGCCGTCTTCTTCGCCACCGGGTACTACAACCTGACCGCCGTCGAGATCATCGCGTTCGCGCTGATCTTCACGTGGCTGATCGTTCTGATCCGCATGGTGTCGGCGGCGGCGACGGATGCGGCGGCCCTGCCCGCGCCGCCCGTCGCCCCGTCACCGCTGGTCGAGTAGGCCGCGAGCGCAGCGAGCAGCCGTATCGAGATCACGTCTGCGTGCCCAAGGGTCTGGGTGGGCGCCGATCCTCGGCGTGATCGCGATACGCGTCCTCGCTGCGCTCGGTCGCTACTCGATCAGCGGGAGCGGGAGCGAACGGCGTACCTACAGCTGCACCGGCTCCAGCACGGCGCGCTTCGCCGCGCGACCGTCGCCCGAGGAGCGCCCGGTGAGGCGGCGTCCGATCCACGGCAGCACGAACTCGCGGTAGTAGGCGGCGGTGTTGCGCGACTTCGGTCCGGCCGGTGCCGCAGCGACCTCCTCGACACCCCACTCGGTCGGAACCGGAACTCCGATCTCGGTGAGCACGTTGCTGGCGACGCGGGCGTGGCCCAGCGCGTTCAGGTGCAGGCGGTCGGCCGACCAGTAGCGGATGTCGCGCAGTCCGACATCCGAGAAGTTGTCGACGAAGGTCACGCCGGGCAGCTCCGCCAGGTCGCGCAGCGCCGTCGTGAGGTCGCGGCCGCGACGGTCGAACGCCGAGCCGAGCGGCAGGTGGTCGAGGGGATTGGCTCCCGAGAGCATGAGCGCGTGGATGCCCTCGGCACGGATGCGCTCGATCGCCCCGCGGAAGCGTCCGGCGATGAGCTCCACATCCATGCGGGGGCGCAGGATGTCGTTGCCACCGCCGTTGAAGCTGATCACCTCGGGTCGCAGGTCGAGTGCCGGCTGCAGCTGCTCGTCGATGATCGGAACGAGCTTGCGGCCACGGATGGCGAGGTTCGCGTAGGTGACGGTGCCGAGGCCCGTCGAGGCGGCGTTCTGGGCGAGCCCGACCGCCACGAAGTCGGCCCAACCGCGCACGGTGCCGTCGGGCTGTTCGTCTCCGACGCCCTCGGTGAAGCTGTCTCCGATGGCCACGTAACTGCTGAACACGTACTCTCCCCGATCCCGTGCCGGCTCGGCCGGGCACCCGTCGAGCCTAGACCTGTCTCAGTTCGCTGAGGCTTCCCGCTCGCAGAGCGACGGGAGCGGAGCGAGCGCCGCGAAGTGGACGGAAGCCGACATCCGGGACCTCGGCTTCGCCGCAGGCGCTTCGGGCGGTCGCTTCGCTCGGCCCTCAGCGAGCGGGGTACTCGTTCGCTGAGGCCCGGGCGCAGCCCGCGGTCGAAGCGGGGATGCGGTCGCTGCGCTCGGCCCTCTGCGAGCGGGGGTGCTGCGAACGCAGCGTCGGTAGACTGGCGGGGTGCCTGTGAACCCCGAGCTGCTGGGACGCACGTTCCCGCCCGCGCCCCCTTATCTCGTCGGTCGTGAGAAGGTGCGCGAGTTCTCGCGTGCGGTCTTCGCCACCAACCCGATCAACCTCGACGTCGACGCCGCTCGCGCCGCCGGTCACGCCGACCTCGTCGCGCCCCCGACGTTCGCCATCGTCGTGCAGGAGATCACCCTCGCCCAGTTGCTGGCAGAGGAGGACTCGGGCATCGACTTCACCCGCGTCGTGCACGGCGACCAGCGCTTCACGACGACGCGCGCCATCGTCGCCGGAGACGAGCTCACGGCGCAGCTCGCCGTCACCAGCGTCAAGACGCTCGGCGGCCACTCGATGGTCACCGCGGAGTCCACCATCACCGATGCTGCGGGCGAGCACGTCGTCACCGCCATCTCCACCCTGGTCGTGCGAGGAGACGAGTGATGCCCCAGCTGACCGACCTGACCGTGGGCGACATCGTCGCCGAGCGCTCCGTCACCCTCACGCGCGACTCCCTCGTGCGCTACGCCGGTGCCTCCGGAGACTTCAATCCCATCCACTACCGCGATGACGTCGCGGCATCAGTGGGCCTGCCCGGCGTCCTCGCCCACGGCATGCTCACCATGGGCCTCGCCGTGCAGCCCGTCGTCGACTGGGCCGGCGACCCCGCCCGCGTCGTCGACTACCAGGTGCGTTTCACGCGTCCCGTGCTCGTCGACCCGCAGCACGGCGCCGTCGTGAACGTCGTCGCCAAGGTCGGCGCACTCGACGTCGAGGCATCCGTCGCCCGCATCGACCTGACCGTGAGCTTCGACGATGCGACCGTGCTGGGCAAGGCCCAGGTGCGGGTGCGGCTCTAGCCCATGCCGGAGTCCTCGATCGTCGCCCTGCGCGAGCTCACCACCATGCGTGTCGGTGGGATGCCCGAACGGATGCTCACTGTCACGACCCAGCGCGACCTCGTCGATGCCGCGCTCGCTGTCTGGGCCGACGGCGGCGACTGGCTGCTCCTCGGCGGCGGCTCGAACACCGTCGCGAGCGATGAGCCGTTCGATGGCACTGTCATCCGCATCGCGACCCAGGGCATCGAGGTGCTTCCGGAGTCCTCGGGCCCGGGGCTCGTACGGCTGCGGGTGCAGGCCGGTGAACCCTGGGACGATCTCGTCGCCTACACGGTGCGGCATGGCTGGTCGGGCATCGAGGCGCTCAGTGGCATCCCCGGACTGGCCGGAGCCGCCCCGATCCAGAACATCGGCGCCTACGGTCAAGAGGTCTCCAGCGCGCTGACCGCCATCGAGTTCCTGGACTACGACACTGGCGAGGTCGAGCGCGTCGATGCGGCCGACCTCGAGCTCGGTTACCGCACCTCGGTCATCAAGCAGGGCCGTCAGGGTGTCGTCGTGTCGATCGAGCTCGAACTGCACGACACCGCTCACGAGCGCGACGTGCTCGGCGAGGAGCTCGGTCAGCCCATCGCCTATGCGCAACTGGCCAGCACCCTCGGTGTGCAGCCGGGCGACAGGGTCTCGATCTCGCAGGTGCGGGCCGCGGTGCTGGCGTTGCGTGCGTCGAAGGGCATGGTGCTGAACGCCGACGACAACGACACCTGGAGTGCCGGCTCGTTCTTCACCAACCCGATCGTGCGCGAGAGCTTCGCCCGCACCCTTCCGGCCGATGCTCCGCGCTGGCCGATGGCGGCCGACGAGCCCGACGTCGTCGAGCCTCTCGACAGGCCGGCCCTCGACCCGTGGGAGGCCGCTCAGCAGGCCCTCGCCGCACCGGCGCGCCCGGCTGAGCCGTCGCCGCGCTTCGTGAAGCTGTCGGCGGCGTGGCTCATCGAGCACTCCGGCATCCGTCGCGGCTTCGGACTGCCGGGAACGCAGGCGGCCATCTCGAGCAAGCACACTCTCGCCATCACCAATCGCGGTGAGGCGACCGGTGAGGAGGTCGCCCAGCTGGCGCGCTATGTGCAGCAGCGGGTGCAGGCCGAGTTCGGCATCATCCTGCACCCGGAGCCGGTGATCGTGGGGTTGGAGATCTAGCTCCGCACTCCGCTCGCTGAGGCCCGGACGGAGTCCGCGGTCGAAGCGCCTCTCGGGGTGGCGCGATGCCTGGTGCGCATCGGCCGCCGACTTCGTCGGGGCCTCGGCGAACGGGGACCGCGGCGGGATTCAGCTGGAGGCCACCAGCGCCGCCCACAGCTCCGCGCGCGCCGGGAAGGTCGAGAGGTCCCGACCGAGCACGCGTTCGGCCACCGCGATGCGGTTGCGCACGGTGTGCCGGTGCACGCCGAGAGCCTGGGCAGCCGCGTCGAACTGCGCGTCGTTCTCCAGCCACGCGCGCAGCGTCGCGATGAGGGCGGTGCCGTTCTCGGCGTCGTGCAGCGCGAGAGGGGCCAGGCCGGCGCGGGCGATCTCCGCGGCATCCGTCGCCCCGAGAGAGGCGAGAACACCGCCGGCGGCGACGGTCTCGAAGTCGACGACCGACCCGCCGGATCCCTCGATGACGGATGCCGCCGCCAGCGCGCGCCGCGCCTGCGCCCGAGAGCGCGCCAGCTCGTCGAGCGCGCCGGGCGCCGACAGGCCTATGCGTGCGTCGAAGGTCGCGGCGAGCCGGCGCAGCAGGGGAAGCGCGGCCGCTGTCGCGACCGCCAGCAGCTCCCCATCGACGGCGCCGAAGAAGAGGGACGAGGGGGTGCGGCGGGTCTCGGACTCGAGCAGCTCCTCGAGCGCGCCCCGGCGGTCGGTGTCCACGGCGATGACGGCCGTCCTCACGTCGCCCGTCGGCATCCCGCCCCAGAGCTCGGTGCCCGCGGTGCTCACCAGCTCGACCTCGCCTCCGAGCAGGAGGCGGAGCACCCCGGTGCGCAGGCGCGACCTGGAGGCGTCGAGCTCGTGGTTCTGTTCGAGAGCGAGGCTCGCGAGCCCGACGACGGAGGCCACCACCTCGCGCGCCGACTGGTCGAGCGAGGTTCCACCGCCGACGGCGAGCACCCCGCGCAGCCGGCCGCGGCGCCCGAGGGTGTGCAGGGTGAGAGTGTCGTCGCCGGCCGTCGAGGTCGCGCTGGCGCGGGTTCCGCGCGTGAGGAGGAGGGTCGCATCCTGCCGCACTCCGCGGAGCGCCGTCGGCTCGATCGCGTCGGCGGGGAACACCCGATCGACCGCTCCCGACGCGTCGAAGAGTGCGACGCCCTGCCCGAGCGCCCGGGCGAGTTCGGCGAGGGCTGCACGCAGGCCGTCGGGGCGGAGGGCCGCGAGCGAGATGGCGCGTTGCGCATCGAGAGCCCACGAGTGCCGCGCGTAGGCGTCCGCGGCGATGAGGTCGGCCGTGACCCTGGCTATCGCGATGAAGGGGACCCGGTAGGGCACCTCGAACAGTGGCAGCCCGTGGCGGCGGCAGGCGTCGATGAGGGCGGCCGGGGTTCCGTTGCGCACCACCTCGGTGCCGAAGCCGAGGCCGACGACGCCGCGGTCGACCAGCCGGGCGACGTAGGCGTCGGCATCCGTCGGCGAATCGCCGAACTGGGTTCCCGTGGTCAAGAGCACCTGATCGTCGACGAGGAACGGGGTCGGGTCGGCGAGGTCGGTGCTGTGGGCCCACTGCACGCCGCGGTCGAGAGCGCCGACCGGCAGGGCGTCGATGTCGCTCACCAGGGTGAGCGCGAGCTCGGGCCGGCGCAGCAGGGTGGCGAGAGTGGGGAGCATCGGTCCCTCCGGGCGATAGACATCGTGAACAGTACAGACCCTTTCAGTGTACGCAGCGGCCATCGGCTCACGCGGTGAGCGGGTCTAGCATCGCCACATCGCACGTCACCCTCGCACCATCTGGAGACCGCTCATGACCCTCGTCGAATCCGCGCCCACGTCCGCCGTCACCGGGGGCCCGAGCCTGCCGCAGGAACGCCGCCTCGTCACCGCCATCCCGGGACCGAAGTCGATCGAGCTGATGAGCCGCAAGACCGAGGCCGTCGCGGCCGGCGTCGGCGCCACCATCCCGATCTTCACCGCTGCAGCCGGCGGGGGAGTCGTCGTCGACGTCGACGGCAACTCGCTCATCGACCTCGGCAGCGGCATCGCCGTCACGGGCGTCGGCAACTCGAACCCGCGCGTCGTCGTCGCCGTCGCCGAGCAGCTCGAGCGCTTCACGCACACCTGCTTCACTGTGGCGCCCTACGACTCCTACGTGGAGGTCGCCGAGGCCCTCAACCGTCTCACCCCGGGTGACTTCACCAAGCGCAGCGCCCTGTTCAACTCGGGCGCCGAGGCCGTGGAGAACGCGGTGAAGATCGCCCGCCACTACACGCGCAAGCAGGCCGTCGTGGCCTTCGACCACGCCTACCACGGTCGCACCAACCTCACGATGGGCCTCACGGCCAAGAACCAGCCGTACAAGAACGGCTTCGGCCCGTTCGCCCCCGAGATCTACCGGGCACCGCTCTCGTACCCGTTCCGTGACGGCGGACTCGACGGCGTCGAAGCCGCCGAGCGCGCCATCCTGCAGATCGAGAAGCAGATCGGCGTCGAGAACCTCGCCGCGCTGATCATCGAGCCCATCCAGGGCGAGGGCGGCTTCATCGTTCCCGCCGACGGCTTCCTGCCCACCCTGCTCGCCTGGACCCGCGCCAACGGCGTCGTGTTCATCGCCGACGAGGTGCAGACCGGCTTCGGCCGCACCGGCCAGTGGTTCGCCAGCGACGCCGAGGGCGTCGTGCCCGACATCATCGTGACAGCGAAGGGCATCGCCGGCGGCCTCCCGCTGTCGGCCGTCACCGGTCGCGCCGAGATCATGGACGCAGCCCAGGTCGGCGGCCTCGGCGGCACCTACGCCGGCAGCCCGATCGCCTGCGCCGCGGCCCTCGCCACCATCGACGCCTACGAGAACGACGGCCTCATCGAGCGCGCTGCCGCCATCGGCGAGGTGCTGCTCGGTCGCCTCGGCGAGCTCGCGGCATCCGACCCCCGGATCGGAGACGTGCGCGGTCGCGGGGCCATGGTCGCCATCGAGCTGGTCGACCCGGCCACGGGAGCTCCGGATGCCGCCCTGACCGGCCGCGTCGCGGGCGCTGCCCACAAGGCCGGCGTCATCGTGCTCACCTGCGGCACCTACGGCAACGTCATCAGGTTCCTGCCACCACTCACGATCGGCGACGACCTGCTGCTCGAGGGTCTCGGCGTCATCGCCGACGCGCTCGCAGCCGACGCCGGGGCGGTCGCAGCATGAGCGCCACGGTGACGGCATCGCGCGAGGCCGAGCTGCTCGCATCCGTTCCCCACCAGCTCTTCATCGGCGGCGAGTGGACGGATGCCGCAGGCAGCGCCACGCTCGACGTGCGGGACCCCGCCACCAACGCCGTCATCGCGACGATCTCCGACGCCTCGGTGGAGGACGGCGCCCGCGCCCTCGACGCCGCCGTCGCCGCCCAGGCCGACTGGGCGGCCACCGCGCCCCGCGTGCGCGGCGAGATCCTGCGGAAGGCCTTCGACCTGCTGCAGGAGCGCAAGGAGGACTTCGCCCTCCTCATGACTCTCGAGATGGGCAAGCCCCTCGCCGAGGCGCGCGGAGAGGTCGCCTACGGCGGCGAGTTCCTGCGCTGGTTCAGCGAGGAGGCGGTGCGCATCAGCGGTCGCTACGGACTCAACCCCGAGGGCACGGGCCACATGCTCGTGTCGCAGCAGCCCGTCGGGCCCTGCTTCCTCATCACGCCGTGGAACTTCCCCCTGGCGATGGCGACGCGCAAGATCGCGCCGGCGCTCGCCGCTGGTTGCACCGTGGTCGTGAAGCCGGCCGAACTCACCCCGCTCACGACGCTGGCGTTCGTCGCGCTTCTCGTCGAGGCCGGCCTGCCCGCCGGAGTCGTCAACGTGATCACCACGTCGACGTCGTCGGCCGTCTCCGGTCCGATCATCGCCGACCCGCGCCTGCGCAAGCTCAGCTTCACCGGCTCGACCGGCGTCGGCCGCAAGCTCATCGAGCAGGCGGCCACCGGCATCCTCCGCACCTCGATGGAACTCGGCGGCAACGCCCCGTTCGTGGTGTTCGAGGATGCGGACCTCGACAAGGCCGTCGACGGCGCGATGCTGGCGAAGTTCCGCAACATCGGCCAGGCCTGCACCGCCGCCAACCGCTTCATCGTGCACGAGGCCGTGGCTGCCGAGTTCGGCGCCAAGGTCGCCGAGCGCGTGAAGGCGATGGCCGTCGGCCGCGGCACTGAGGACGGCGTGACCATCGGCCCGCTCATCAACGACGCAGCGGTCTCGACTTCATTGGACCTGGTGACGGATGCAGTGTCTCGCGGCGCCTCCGTTCTCACCGGCGGCAGCGCGGTCGACGGCGAAGGCAGCTTCTTCGAGCCGACGGTCCTCTCCGACGTACCGGCCGACAGCCGGATGCTCCGCGAGGAGATCTTCGGTCCTGTGCTGGGCATCTCGACGTTCAGCGACGAGGATGAAGCTGTGCGCCTCGCGAACGGAACGGAGTACGGCCTCGTGTCGTACGTCTTCACCGAGAGCCTGGCGCGCGGACACCGCATGATCGAGCGCCTCGAGACCGGCATGATGGGCCTCAACGTCGGCGTCGTCTCCAACGCGGCCGCGCCGTTCGGCGGGGTCAAGCAGTCGGGCATCGGCCGCGAGGGCGGGCTCGAGGGCATCCACGAGTACCTCTCGACGAAGTACACGCTCATCCCCGTCTCGTAGTAATAACACCGCAGCACACCCCGCTCGCCGAGGGCCGAGCGCAGCGACCGCCCGAAGCGCGCACCACGAACGCTTCGGCCGCGACTGCGTCGGGCCACAGCGGGCGGGGCTGGAAGGAACACACGCACCATGCAGAAGATCGAACGCGACGTCGTCGTGATCGGAGCCGGAGCATCCGGACTCACCGCCGCCTCCGAGCTGCGCAAGGCAGGCCTCACGGTCGCCGTGCTCGAAGCCCGCGACCGCGTCGGGGGCCGCCTCTGGACTGACGACATCGACGGCGCCACGCTCGAGATCGGCGGGCAGTGGGTCTCGCCCGACCAGGACGCCCTCATCGAGACCCTCGAGGATCTCGGGCTCGACACCTACGAGCGCTACCGCGAGGGACTCAACGTCTACATCGGCCCGACCGGCGAGAAGCGCACCTTCGAGGGCGAGATCTTCCCCGTGGCCGCCCAGACCGAGCAGGAGATCGTCACCCTCATCGAGAAGCTCGATGCTCTCGTCGCCGAGATCGATCCCGATCAGCCGTGGGCGCATCCGCTCGCCAAGGACCTCGACGAGATCTCGTTCAGCCGCTGGCTCGAGACGCAGACCGAAGACGAGGAGGCGCGCGAGAACATCGGCATGTTCATCGCCGGCGCCATGCTCACCAAGCCCGCGCACGCGTTCTCGGCACTGCAGGCGCTCCTGATGGCGGCATCCGCCGGCAGCTTCTCGAACCTCGTCGACGCCGACTTCATCCTCGACAAGCGCGTGGTCGGCGGTCTGCAGCAGGTCCCCCTGCTGCTCGCCGAGCGCCTCGGCGACGACGTGCACCTGAACTCCCCCGTGCGCACGCTGCGGTGGGGGTCGGATGGCGTGACCGCCATCAGCGAGACCGTGGAGGTCAGCGCCCGCTTCGCCGTGCTCGCGGTGCCGCCCATCCTGATCAGCCGCATCTCCTATGAGCCGCCGCTCCCGCGCCGCCAGCAGCAGTTGCACCAGCACCTCTCCATGGGCTTCGTCATCAAGGTTCACGCCGTGTACTCGACGCCGTTCTGGCGCACCAACGGCCTCTCGGGCACGGCGTTCAGCCCCTACGAGCTGGTGCACGAGGCCTACGACAACAGCTACCACGGCGACCCACGCGGTACTCTCGTGGGCTTCGTGGCCGACGAGGCGGCCGACGGCGTCTTCGCGCTCAACGAGGAGGACCGCAAGCAGGCGATCCTCGAGTCGCTGTCGCACTACTACGGCGACGAGGCCCTCACCCCCGAGGTGTTCTACCTGAGCGACTGGGGCAGCGAGGAATGGACCCGCGGCGCCTATGCCGCGAGCTTCGACATGGGAGGCCTGGCCCGCTACGGCGCAGACCTCCGCACCCCCGTCGGGCCCATCCACTTCTCCTGCAGCGACCTGGCCGGCAAGGGCTACCAGCACGTCGACGGAGCCATCCGCATGGGCATCGAGACCGCTGCCGCCATCGTGGAGCGAGCGGGCGCATGAGTGCCGCGCCCCGCATCGTCGCCGGCTACACAGCCGACGATTCCGGGGCCCTGGCCCTGGCCGGACGCCTCGCCCGCGCCAGCGGTGCGCTGCTCGAGGTGGTCATGGTGCTTCCGAGTGAGGCTCGCAACGCCTCGGTGCCGACGGATTCCGGCTACGAGCGCTTCCTCAAGGAGCAGTCGCGCACCTGGCTGACCACGGCGTCGCGCGCCCTCGGCGACGACGTCGAGCGCGCCCTGCACATCCGCTACGCCGAATCGTTCGCCGAGGGGCTCATTCAGGCCGCACACGAGTTCGGCGCCAGGCTCATCGTCGTGGGCGCCGCCCGTGGCGGCCTGTTCGGTCGGTCGCGCATCGGCTCGGTCGCCGATGAACTGCTGCACTCCGCCGACGTGCCCGTCGCGCTGGCGCCGGCCGGATCGCGCGAGGTGCCCCTGGATCTGGGCGTCACGCGCATCACGACGATGATCGGAACGCGTCCGGGGGCGGATGCGCTGCTCGAGGCATCCGTTCGCCTGGCCCGTCAGACCGGGACGCCGCTGCGGCTGCTGTCGCTCGCCTCGATCGACCTGCCTGCGGGCCTCGACGAGCACCTGGCCGCCCTCACCGGAAGCGCCCACGCCGAGGAGGTGCTCGACGAGGCCCGCCGTGCACTTCCCGAGGGCATCGCGGCATCGGCCGCCACGGCCGCGGGCTCGAGCATCGAGGACGCCGTGCGCGCCCTCGACTGGGAGCCGGGCGAGATGGTGCTGGTGGGCTCGAGCCGGCTCGCTGCACCCCGGCACCTCTTCCTCGGTTCGACAGCCGCCAAGATGCTGCGCGAACTCCCCGTCCCCATGATCGTGGTGCCCCGCACCACCGCCTGAAAGAGGCAGCAATGACGCACTCCTCAGACCCGCAGGCACCGCTCACAGCGGCCAGCGCCGCCATCCCCGGCACGGCTGCCGGCAGTGAGACCGCGAAGAGGGGCAAGGGCCTGAGCGCGGGCTCGGTCGGCCTCATCGGCGCCATCGTCATCGGCATCTCGTGCATCGCCCCGGCCTACACGCTCACGGCGGCGCTCGGCCCGACGGTCTCCGAGGTGGGGGTGCAGGTTCCCGCCATCATCCTGGTCGGGTTCATCCCGATGCTGCTCGTGGCCTTCGGCTATCGCGAGTTGAATCGACGGATGCCGGACTCGGGCACGTCGTTCACCTGGGCGACCCGGGCGTTCGGGCCGTGGGTGGGCTGGATGGCCGGATGGGGCCTCATCGCGGCGACCATCCTCGTGCTGTCGAACCTCGCCGGCATCGCCGTGGACTTCCTGTTCCTGCTGATCTCGCAGATCGCCGGCAACCCCGACATCGCCGAGATCGCGATGAACCCCTTCGTCAACGTGGTGACCTGCCTGCTCTTCATGCTGGGCGCGACGTGGGTCTCCTATCGCGACATGCAGACCACCCAGAAGCTGCAGTACTGGCTCGTGGGGTTCCAGGTTCTGGTGCTCGTGCTCTTCTCCGTGGCGGCCCTGGTGGAGGTGGCCAACGGCAACGCCTTCGACGCCACGGCCATCGAGCTGTCGTGGTTCAACCCGTTCGCCATCGAATCGTTCAGCTCCTTCGCCGCCGGCCTCTCGCTCTCGATCTTCATCTTCTGGGGCTGGGACGTGACCCTCACGATGAACGAGGAGACCAAGGGCTCGTCGAAGACGCCGGGCCAGGCCGCCACCATCACCGTCGTCACGATCGTGATCCTCTACCTGCTCATCGCCGTCTCGCTCATCGCGTTCGCCGGCGTCGGCGACGGGGAGTTCGGCCTCGGCAACCCCGACATCCAGGACAACGTCTTCTTCCACCTCGCCGGCCCCATCCTCGGCCCGCTCGCGGTGCTGGTCTCGCTGGCCGTGCTCACCAGCTCGGCGTCGAGCCTGCAGTCCACCTTCGTCTCGCCTGCCCGCACCCTGTTGGCCATGGGCCACTACGGTGCCCTGCCCGAGAAGTTCGCGAAGGTCAGCCCGCGGTTCTTCACCCCGGGCTACGCCACCATCGTGTCGGCCGTCGTGGCGTCGGTCTTCTACACGGTGATGCGCTTCCTCAGCGAGAACGTGCTGTGGGACACCATCACAGCGCTCGGCATGATGATCTGCTTCTACTACGGCATCACCGCGTTCGCCTGCGTCTGGTACTTCCGCGCCCAGTGGTTCCGCTCGGTGCGGAACGTGTTCTTCACCCTGCTGTTCCCGCTCATCGGCGGCGTCATCCTGGGCGTGCTGTTCTTCACGACGCTCATCGACAGCATGGACCCCGACTACGGCAGCGGGTCGTCGGTCGGCGGCCTCGGCCTGGTGTTCGTGCTCGGCATGGTGGTGCTGCTCGGCGGCGTCGTCGTGATGCTCTGGCAGTGGCACAAGCGGCCGGCCTTCTTCCGCGGCGAGACGCTGACGGCTGCGGAGGCCGAGACCGCGGAGGAGCCCGTGCACTGAGGGCCGAGCGCAGCGACCGCCCGAAGCGTTTCCCAGACGGCCGCAGCTCGGGTGCGCTTCGCCCGCGGACTCCGTCCGGGTCTCGGCGAGCGGGTGGGCGCGGACTCCGTCCGGGGCTCAGCGGACGGGCCGGCTCCGCGTCGCCCGCCGCAGGATGCCCGCGAGACCGGCCACGAGCAGCAGCCCGCCGAGGGCGAGCACGGCGTAGAGCGCGAAGGTGCCCGGGGTGAGCGTCTCGAGCCACGACGAGAAGTCCTGACGGCGCTCGAGGTCGGTGACGATCACGAGCAGCACGGAGGCGATCGCAGCTAAGGCGAGTCCCCAGACGATGGCGGCCCAGCGGATGACGGGCCCGGCCGGCACGGACGCCGCCGGCGCCGGTGAACCGAGCGTCGTGGTCGCGGCATCCGGAGCAGCGGCATCCGTCGCCGTCGGGTCGAAATCGTACGGCGTGGTCGGGTTCGAGTCTGTGCTCATGGTCGTTGCCCCTCGGGATTGGTGACCCGGATTCAACCGGTCGGTCCGTGAACGGTGGTGGCGGCTCTGCGTGTCCTGGTCGTCGCTCACGGTCGGTCCTCCTCGTGGATGGTGACCTGGATGCCGCCGGTCAGGCCGTGGATGGTGATCGCGGCGTCGGGCGCTGTGCCGATGCCCGGGCTCTCGCCGACCACCCCGACGAGGTGCATGTCGCCGTCGGCGTCGGTCACCCGGCTGAGCTCCTGCCCGTTCGTGTACTCGCCGTCGGCGCCGACGGTCCACACCGAGGAGTAGCCCGAGGCGAGCTCGGCGTCGATCTTCACCGCGGCTCCGTCGTAGACGTCGAGGTAGACGTTGCCGGCCCCCAGGGTGATGTCGACCTTCTGCGTGCCGGCCAGCGCCGCTGTGCCGGCGTCCGCCGTGATGAACGCGGTGCCGGCCGGAATCAGGTAGCTCGCCGATCCGTCGAGCCCGATGGAGTTGTCGCCGAGGAGCAGGTGGTCGGTGCGGGGGACCGCAGCCGACCCGATCGCCAGCAGCAGGGCGGCGATCGTCACGAAGGCGAGGAAGCCGCTGCGTCGACGGAGCAGCCCGGCGACGATCATCGAGATCGCCGACACGAGGGCGGCGACGGCGAGTCCGATCGTCACGGCGTAGGCGCCGTTCACCCCGTCGAGTGCGGTGATCGCGGCGATCGATCCGGCCACGAGGCCGGCGCCGAGGGTGGCGACGATGTAGGCGAAGCTGGTGCGAGGTCGGGTGAGCTTGCGCACACGCCTGGCCTCCTCGGCGCGGGCCGTGAACGCTGCGGCCCAGGCCTTGTTGTCGGCGACGAGCTGCGCACGCGCCGCGCGGTTGGCGTCGGCCTGCGACTGCCGCCACGCCGCGTGGTCGACGCGCCAGGCGGCGTGCTGGGCCTTCCATGCCTCGTACTCGTCGGTGCCGGGGTCTGTGCCGGCCGGCTGCGCCGGGGCGACGGGCTCGGTGGCGTCGGGGGCGGCATCCGTCACCGGAGTGGTCTGCGTCGGGTTCGTGGCGCCGGATGCCGCGGCCACGGTGGGCGCGCCGTAGACCGGGGCCGTGCCTGCGGCGGCTTCGGCCTCGTACTGCGCGAACGCAGCCTCGGGCGAGGTCGAGGCGGAGCGCGACGCCAGGTCGGAGGTGCGGTTGCGGCGCACCAGCCAGATGATGAGGGCCGTGACGGCGCCGATGAGCGCGATGGTCCAGAGGAAGCGGATGCCGTAGACCCAGGGGCTCGACGACCAGAAGCTGCCGTACTGCATGTCGTTCCAGGCGTCGCCGTAGAACGGGTCGCCGCCGATGGCGAAGGGCGAGAGGCCGAGCAGCACGAGGATCGCGATGCCCACGAGGGCCTTGTCGAAGACTCCGCGCAGCAGCTGTTCGAGGTGGATGCGCCCGGTGAGGTCGGGCAGCAGCAGCCAGGCGAGGCCGTAGAGCAGGAAGACGGGTACGCCGAACAGGGCGCACACGACGAGAACGCCGCGCACGATGATGGGGTCGATCGAGAGACGGGCGCTCACTCCGGCGGCCACGCCGCCGAGCCAGCCCGGCAGGCGCGGAACGCCGAGCGAGCGCATCCAGCCGAAGAAGCCGGTGTCGGGGGCGGATGGTGCTGCTCCGGACGAGGGTGCGCCTGAGCTGCCTCCGGCGCCGCCGCCTCCGCTGCCGCCGTCGGGGCTTGCGTTGCCCAGGTCGCCGTCGTCGCCCGGGATGCGGCCGGCGGATTCGCCCCCCGGCGATCCGCCGGCCGTGCTCCCCGCGGCTGTGTCGGCAGTGCGTGCCGAGGCATCCGTGGGGCTCATGGCAGTCGACGCCGCATCCGCCGTGCCGCTTCCCGTGTCCGGTGCCGCGGACTCGGAGCCGGACGATTCTTCTGATGGGGTCTGTTTCACTGCCATGACTCGATGGTGCCGCCTCGAGCACTCGGCTCGCTATCAGGTACGACCCTGACCGCACCCTGACTTCTCCCGGCCGTCCTCCCGGGGTCGACCATCGCGTGATTGGATTCAGGGGTGTCCACAGCATCCGCCCGCCGTCTGAACGCGCAGAACGCGCGGTCGGGCGCTCCCCGCGGCGCCGGCCCCGTGCCTCCGCTCGTGCGAGACCGTGACTGCTACGTCGCCGGGGTCGCCGGGGGACTCGCCACGCACCTGGGCTGGTCGCCGCTGCTGGTGCGCGTCATCTTCCTCGTCACGGGGCTGGTCGGTGCCGGAGTGCTGCTCTACCTCTGGCTCTGGGCATTCACCCCGTGGGCTGAGCCGACGGATGCCGCCCCTCGCGTCACCCGTCGGGCCCCCGTCGCCTGGATCCTCGTCGCTCTTGCCATCGGCGGCGCCGCCACGGCCATCGGCCAGGCTCTCACCACCTACGAGGTGCGCGTCGGCGGCGCGGTTCCGTGGATCCCGACGGTCGTGGTCACGGTGCTCCTCGCGGTGGCCGCCGGGGCCTGGACGAGCTTCATCGACCGCCGCGACCCCGAGCGCGGCCGCCGCACGGAGGTGGCCGTGCGGCTCGTGGCAACCGGTGTTCTCACCGTGCTCGCCGTCGTGCTGCTCACGGGTCCGAGCGCCGCGCAGAGCCCGACCGTCGTGTTCCTCGCGGCGCTGTTCGTGGTCATCGGCATCGGGCTGCTCTACGCGCCGTCGCTCGTGACGCTCTGGAACGACCTCACCACCGAGCGCGTCGCCCGCATCCGCGACGAGCAGCGCAGTGCGATCGCGGCGCACCTGCACGACTCCGTGCTGCAGACGCTCGCCCTCATCCAGAACCGCGCCGGCGCCTCGAGCGAGGCCGGCCGCCTCGCCCGTGCGCAGGAGAGGGAGCTGCGCAGCTGGCTGTTCGAGGGCGACTCGCCCGCCGACAGCGACCTGGCCACCGACCTGCGCGACTTCGCGTCGGCCCTCGAACTCGACTACCCCGTGCACATCGAGGTCGTGGCCGTCGGATCGTCCACCGAGCGCGCCAGCGGCGAGCTCGCAGCGGCCGCGCGCGAGGCCATGCTCAACGCCGCTCGGCACGCCGGGGGCGACGTCTCGGTCTACATCGAGGGCGCGGCGACGGCGGTCGACGTGTTCGTCCGCGATCGCGGGCCCGGCTTCGATGTCGCATCCGTCGCCTCGGATCGTCTCGGCGTTCGCGAATCGATCATCGGACGGATGCGGCGGGCCGGCGGCCGCGGCACCGTCGGACCGGGCGCCGGCGGCGTGGGCACCGAGGTGCACCTGCGATTCGAGACCGGGGAGGCAGCGCGTGGCTGAGCAGATCACCGTGGTCGTCGTCGACGACCACTCCATCTTCCGCTCGGGGCTGCGGGCCGACCTTGACGACTCCGTGCTGGTGGTGGGTGAGGCCGACGACGTCGACTCCGCCATCGCCGTCATCACCGCGGCGGCTCCCACGGTGGTGCTGCTCGACGTGCATCTTCCGGGGGGAACGGATGCCGCCTCCTCCGGTGGCGCCGAAGTCATCAGGCGCACGGCGGCGCTGGTGCCCGGCACGCGCTTCCTGGCGTTGAGCGTCTCGGACTCGGCGGAGGACGTCGTGGGAGTCATCCGTGCCGGTGCCCGCGGGTACATCACCAAGGGCAGCTCGGGGTCGGACGTGAGTCGCGCCGTTCACGCCGTGGCCGGCGGCGACGCCGTCTTCTCGCCGCGGCTGGCCGGTTTCGTGCTCGACGCCTTCGGTGCCGCGGGTGGCGAGATCGCGTCGACGGATGAGGAGCTCGACAGGCTGTCGGCCCGCGAGCAGGAGGTGATGCGCCTCATCGCCCGCGGCTACGCCTACAAGGAGGTGGCAGCGACGCTGTTCATCTCGACCAAGACCGTGGAGACCCATGTGTCGAGCGTGCTGCGGAAGCTCCAGCTGTCGTCGCGACACGAACTCACGGCCTGGGCGACGGCGCGCAAGCTGTTGTAGCTGTAGCTGTAGCTGTAGCTGTAGCTGTAGCTGTAGCTGTAGCTGTCGCTGTCGCTGTCGCTGTCGCCGTGGCTGCGGCATCCGCGGCTCGGGTCATAGGGTGATGGCATGCTCATCGCCAGCCTCGTCATCCTCTCCATCGCGGCCCTGATCCACGTCTACATCTTCGTGCTGGAGTCGGTGCGCTGGACCGAGCCGTCGACGCGCAAGACGTTCGGCACCACCGCCGAGACCGCCGAGATCACGAAGGGCCTCGCCTTCAACCAGGGGTTCTACAACCTGTTCCTGGCGATCATCCTCGCCATCGGCGTCGTCTTCCTCGCGGCCGGCTCGCTCGAGATCGGTGCAGCGCTCGCGTTCGCGAGCGCCGGGTCGATGGTGGCCGCCGCGTTGGTGCTCATCCTGTCGGACCGCACCAAGGCCCGCGCCGCGATGGTGCAGGCGACGGCGCCGCTGCTCGGCCTGGTGCTGCTGCTCATCGCCCTGGCGCTCTGAGCTCCACTTGTCGATTGTGGCGGGCTGGGGCATCCGTCACCCGACCACAACTGACAAGTCGACTACCGCCCCCGCCACCCGCGGGCCCGCAACTGCCGTTCGATGCGACGGATGAGGCCGCCGACGTCGGCGAGATCGTCGGCGTTGACCCTGATCACCGTGTAGCCGAGCGACTCGATCTCGGCGATCCGAGTCATGTCGCGCCTCCACTGAGACTTGTCGCGATGATGATCGCCCTCGTATTCCAACACGATCGGGTAGTCGGCGAAGAGCAGGTCGACGCGGGCCACGAATCGCCCGTTCTCATCGACGAGATCGACGTTCGGCAGCACCGCGGGCAGGCCGGCTGTGATGGCTACCACCCGGAGGATCGACTCCTGCGGTGACTCGGAGCGCTCGCTCAGCAGGGGAATCGCTCTGTCGAGCAGGGCGCGCCCGCGCCGACGTCCGAAGGCGTCGACAGCGCTCGCCAGGGCGGCTCGGGTGCAGGTCGGTCGCCTCCGTCGGATCAGTTGATCACCCGCAGCGACGAGGTCGGGAAGCTCGACCACAGCGGCGAGGTCGCACCAGGTGCGAGGGGCCGAGGTGATCAGGATGCCCGCGATGGTGACGAGCTGCGTGGGATCGACGTCGACTTGGCGTCCCCGGATTCCCCTCCGACGGGGTGCCGTCCGCGGTGGTGGCACTGCGACGTCGAGGCCGCGCTCCACCTGGGTCGCTAACGAGTACGGCAGTGGCATGTGCCACAGCAGTGCAGCGGTGGGTCCGATCAGGAACGCACCGTTGGGCAGGATGCGCATCGCGAGTTCACAGCGGGCCAGAAGGTCGAGGTGGAGCTGTGACGGGACGCGGGTGCCTCGGAAGGGAGTGGCCAGATCGCGAGCTCGCGTTCGACCACGAGACAGGCCCGCTTCAGTGGCATCAGCCAGGGTGAACCCGCGCCACGCCAGCGGCTCAGGAAGAGGCTTCGGGCGGGACATGCGCCGAGTGTCCCAGCCGGCCCATCTCTCCGGTCGCTGCTGTCCACAGCGTCGATCGACTTGCCAGTTGTGGCTGGGTTCGGCATCCGTCACCCGACCACAAGTGACAAGTCGACCTCGGCCGCCGGAGCTACAGCAGGCCCAGCTCCATCGCGCGTGTCACAGCGCGGGTGCGGTCGCTCACGGCGAGCTTCTCGAAGACGTGCAGCAGGTGCGTCTTCACCGTGGCCTCGCCGATGAAGAGTGCGGCCGCGATCTGCGGATTGCTGTGCCCTGCCGCCACCAGCTTCAGCACCTGCAGCTCGCGCGCCGAGAGCCGTGGCGTGTCGGCGGCCTCCGGGGCCGGCGTTCCTGACCGCACCCGCTGCACGAGCATGGCTGCGATGTTCGGGGCGAGCACAGTCTGGCCCCGGGCGACGGCTCGCACGCCCTCGATGATCTCGGCCTGGGGAGCAGCTTTCAGCAGGTAGCCGCTGGCTCCGGCCTCGATCGCGCCGATGATGTCGTCGTCGGTCTCGTACGTCGTGAGCACCAGCACCCGCGTCGACCCGTCGGCGCCGCCCGCGGCCAGGATGCGCGCCGTCGCCTCCACGCCTCCGACGCCGGGCATGCGCAGGTCCATGAGCACGAGGTCGGGGTTCAGCTCGGCCGTCAGGCGCTGCGCCTCCTCACCGTCCGCCGCCTCGCCCACGACCTCGATGTCATCGGCCGTCGCGAGCAGACCCACGATGCCCGCGCGCACGATGGGGTGGTCGTCGGCGACCACCACACGAATCACGGGCTCAGTCTCCGGTTTCGCCATCCGCATCACCCTCCGCCATCGACGCTACCGGCAGCATGACGGTGAGGGTCGCACCACCGCCCGGCGTCTCGCCGACCGAGACGCTCCCGCCGACGAGGCCGACCCGCTCGCGCATGCCGGCGAGGCCGAAGCCGCCCGAGCCCTCGTCGGCCACTCCGGCGAGCCCCGACCCGTCGTCGCTGATGGTCAGAACGACGGCATCGTCGGCGCGTTCGATCCGAACTGAAGCCGTCGCCGCGCGGGCGTGCTTCCGCACGTTGGCGAGGCCCTCCTGCGTGCAGCGCAGCAGCACCACCTCGCGCTCGCGGTCGAGTCCGGTCGCGTCGACGGAGGCCTCGACGAGCACCCCGGTCTCGCGCTGGAAATGCGCGGCCAGCCGCTGGATCGCCTCGGCCAGGCTCGAACCCGACGGCACCGCCGCCATCGACGCCACCAGCGAGCGCGCCTCGGTGAGCGATTCGCGGGCGAGGGCCTCGATCATCTCGATGCTCTCGACGGCGCGCTCCGAGCCCTCGAGAGCCGCCACTTCACCGCGGGCGCGCTGTGCCACCATGACCAGCCCGGTGAGGGTCTGCGCGATGGTGTCGTGGATCTCGCGCGCCAGTCGCTCGCGTTCGCTCGAGACGCCAGACTCCCGGGAGAGCGCCGTGAGCTCGCCCTGCGCAGCCTGCAGGTCGGCGAGCAGCTGCGCACGCTCCTCCCCGTAGGCGGCGATGCGGGTGATCCAGAGGCCGAGCGCGAGCGAGAACATGACGGACAGCGCGGCGATGGCGATGCCGTTCGCGAGCCCGCCCATGCCGTAGCGGGCGGTGTAGCCCACGACGACGGCGGAGCCGATGAGCAGGTTCGCGAACACGGCGCTTCGCGTGTTCGTCGCGATCGACCAGACGTAGGGGTAGAGGAAGGTCTGCAGGATGGCGAACGACGGCTCGACGGCGACCCCCACGGCGAGCACCACCGCGAACAGGAGCACGGCCACGGCATCGTGCGGGCTCGGCGGGGCCATGATGCGCCAGCGCCCGTAGGCGAAGTAGACGACGAGGAACGCAGCGGCAGCCGCCCAATCCGTCCAGTCGGCTGCGCCGGGCGACGAGGCTATGACGGAGATGCCCGCGACAACGAGGGCGACCGCGACCGCGGCGAGGTCCCACCAGCGTCGATTCTGCACGGCTCTACTCTGTCAGCCGGCGACAGCCCGCTCCGAGATCCGCGTCAGGCATCCTTGCGGATCCAGCGGAACGTGAGGCGACTCAGCACCAGCCCGATGACCAGCCAGACCAGCAGGGCGATGGCGACTGCGCCGAGGTCCCACGACCCGCCCACCTCTAGCGCCTGGAAGTCCTCGGGCAGGAACACGGCGCGCATGCCCTGCGCCATCCACTTGAGCGGGAAGATGCTCGCGATGTTCTGCATCCATTCGGGCAGCAGGTAGAACTGCAGGTAGACGCCGGAGATGAACTGCAGGATCAGCACGATCGGGATGACGACGGCCGTGGCGCTGCGGCCGGAGCGTGGCAGGGCCGAGAGGGCGATGCCGAGGAACGCCGAGGTGATGATGCCCAGGACGAACACCCAGGCGAAGGTGGCCCACGACGAGAGCTCTGTGGGGAGGGCGATCCCGAACACGGTTCCCGCCACCAGCAGGAGGAGTCCCGCCTGCAGGATGCCGGTCACGAACACCTGCCCGATCTTGCCGAGGAAGTAGCTCACCGGGGACAGCGGGGTGCCGCCGAGACGCTTGAGCGTGCCGTCGCCCTTCTCGCCGGCGATGTCGACGGCGAGGTTCTGCACTCCGGAGAGCAGGATGCCCGCCGCGACCATTCCGGGAAGGTAGTAGGCGCCGACACTGATGCTGGTGGTGCCCGGTCCGGCGCTCACGTCGCCGGAGGAGCTGAATGCCGTCGTGAAGATGCCGAGCATGATCAGGGGGAACAGGAACGTGAAGAACACGGCGTCGGGCGACCGGAAGTACCCGACGGTCTCGTAGCGGACGCGGGATGCGCCCAGGCTGACGATGCTCATGCCAGCACCGCCTGGGCCTCGGCCTGCGATTCCGCGACGAGGCGCAGGTAGATGTCCTCCAGGCTGGGGCGGATGACCTCGAGCTCGGGTGGTTCTGAGCCGAACTCCGCGCACAGGGCGCTCACGAGAGCGCCGGGCTCGGTGGTGCGGCGTTCGCGCATGCCGTCGCGGTCGCGCCAGCGGACGCGGGGGATGCGGGCGTCATCGCCGCCGATCTCGTCGAGGCGTCCGATGTCGATGTGCTTGCCGCCGGCGATCACTCCCACCCGGTCGCTCAGCTGAGCCGCCTCATCGAGGTAGTGCGTGGTGAGCAGGATCGTCGTGCCCTCGGACTTCAGCAGCCGCACGAGAGTCCAGAAGTCGCGCCGGGCCTCGGGGTCGAAGCCCGTCGTCGGCTCGTCGAGGAACAGCAGCTCCGGCCGGCCGATGATGCCGAGGGCGACGTCGACCCGACGACGCTGACCGCCCGAGAGTCGGGTGATGCGGGTCTTCGCCTTCTCCTCGAGTCCGACGGCGGCGATGACCTCGTCGACGCTGCGCGGGTTCGGGTACAGGCCCGCGAAGTGCCGCAGCTGCTCCGACACCGTCATCACGCCCGATTCGCCACCGGACTGCAGCACGATGCCGAGACGGGCCTTCCACGCCAGACCGCCCTTGCCGGGGTCGATGCCGAGCACGCTCACCTCGCCGTCGGTGCGGTCACGGTAGCCCTCGAGGATCTCGATCGTCGTGGACTTGCCTGCGCCGTTCGGGCCGAGCAGGGCGAAGGTCTCACCGCGGTGGATGTCGAAGCTCACGCCGTCGACGGCGTGGTGGTGCCCGTACTTCTTGTGCAGGTCGCGCACCCGCACGACGGCTTCAGGTTCGGTCATGCCCTCAGAGTGGCAGCGGCGGGCCTCCGGCGGCAGCCCCTCGATGGCTGATTCGCGGCATCCACCGGTCGGGGGATGCCACCCCTCCTGCCGACTCGCCCGGATTCGTCGCTACGAGGAGCCTCGGGGGCCGTCACAGCGACGAATTCGGGCGACTCGGGGAGAGGAGGGAGGGTGGGCTACTCGACGGGCGGTGCGATCAGCGCCGCACGCCGCCGCTCCAGGTACCGCCGCTCGGGGCCGGCAGGTGCGAGCGCGATGGCGGCGTCGTAGCGCTGGCCGGCGGCATCCGCTCGCCCGAGCCTCCGCAGGAAGTCCGCCTGGGCGGCAGGCACCAGGTAGTAGCCGTCGAGGGCTCCGGATGCCGAGACCTCGTCCACCGCGGAGAGGCCGGCCTCGGCACCCTCCGCCATGCCGCGCGCTATCGCCGCGTTCAGCGCGACGACTGGCGACGCATCCGCTGCGGCCAGACCGGCGTACAGCGCGGCGATGCGTCGGTAGTCGGTCGCGTCGGCGGACGCGGCCGTCGCATGGCAGGCGGCGATGGTCGCCAGCGCCTGGTAGCGATCGGGTTCGGGCTCCAGCCGGTAGGAGGCGTCGAGCGCGTTCAGTCCGCGCCGGATGGCCAGCGCATCCCAGCGCGACCGATCCTGGTCCTCGAGCGACACCAGCTCACCGTCGGCATCGGTGCGCCCGGCACGCCGTGCGTGCTGCAGCAGCATCAGCGCGAGCAGCCCGTGCGCCGACGCAGACCGGGGCAGCAACTCGGTGAGCAGGCTGCCCACACGGATCGCCTCGGTCGAGAGGGCCTCGTCGTGGGCTGCGTCATCCGTCAGCGTGTAGCCCGCGTTGAACACCAGGTAGAGCACGGCCAGCACACCGCCGAGCCTTTCGTCGAGGAGCTCCGCCGGTGGCACGCGGTAGGGGATGCCGGCGTTCTGGATCTTGCGCTTGGCCCGCACCAGTCGTTGCGCCATGGTGGCCTCGGGCACGAGGAACGCCCGCGCGATCTCGGGGGTCGTGAGCCCGGCGACGGTGCGCAGGGTGAGCGCCACCCTAGCCTCGATGGCGAGCGCGGGGTGACAGCAGGTGAAGATGAGGCGCAGGCGGTCGTCGTCGATGTCGTGCCCGGAGTCGTGCTCGCGGTCGGGCCGGTCGAGCTCGTCCATCATCGCCACCTCCCTCATCTTCAGCGCCTCGTTCGCGGAGCGACGGATGCGGTCGAGCGCGCCGTTGCGCGCCACCGTCGTGATCCACGCCCCGGGGTTGCGCGGCACTCCCTCGACGGGCCAGCGCTCGAGCGCCTTGGCGAACGCGTCCTGCGCTGCATCCTCGGC
The DNA here is from genome assembly GCF_004570845.1 of Orlajensenia leifsoniae. Classification (GTDB taxonomy): domain Bacteria; phylum Actinomycetota; class Actinomycetes; order Actinomycetales; family Microbacteriaceae; genus Orlajensenia; species Orlajensenia leifsoniae. The sequence continues at coordinate 33,371 of NZ_SPQZ01000004.1, forward strand.
CAGCGACCAGTCGCGGGTCACCCGGATGAGGCTCGCCACGATGCGCGACCACTCCGCCGCGTGGGCGGCGGAGACGGCTGCGGCGACGGTGCCCGGAATCGCGGCATCCGGAGTCGCAGCAATCGGAGTCGCGGCATCCGGAGTCGCAGCATCCGGAGTCGCGGCATCCGGAGTCGCCGCATCCGAGTTCGCAGCGTCGGCATCCCTCGTCACGCCAGCGGTTCCCCGTTCGCCTGAGCCAGCGGCCGCAGCTCGATGCGGCCGAAGCGTGCCATCGCGTGGGTGCGGGCGATCGCGATGGCCTCGTCGAGGTCGGCGCAGTCCAGCACGGCGAACCCGGCGATCCACTCCTTCGACTCGGTGAACGGACCGTCGGTGACGACCAGCTCGCCGCCGCGCACGCGCACCGTCGTGGCCTCGTCGGCCGGCCGCAGCCGCCGTTTGTCGAGCATCACCCCGCGTTGCTCGAGGTCCGCGTCCCACTGGGCGTAGTCGTCGTCGGCGGCCACGTAGGGCTCGCCCTCCGGATCCACCACGACGAACATGACGTACTGCATGAGGATCAGGCCCCCGAGTCCAGGCCGAGAGTCCAGAACTCGCGCACCTCGATGCGTCCGAACCGGGCCATCGGATGCCGCGACGCGATCTCGACGGCCTCGTCGAGCGAGGCGCACTCGAGGATGTCGAACCCGGCGATCCACTCCTTCGACTCGGTGAACGGGCCGTCGGTGACGAGCAGGTCGTCCCCGCGCACCCGCACGACGCGCGCGTCCTGCGGCTCACGCAGGCGATCGCCCACCACTCCCTTGCCGCTGCCGTAGACCTCCTTCACCCAGTCCTGGATGTCGTCCTGCTCGGCGTCGTAGGGCTCGGCCTCGGGATCGGTGGCCACGAACAACATGTAACGCATCTGGTGTCTCCTGCTCTCGTCGTCTGCACTGCGCGACCTCTCGTCACGCTACGTCAGTACGACGAACAGGGGAACGGGCGAATCGACAGCTCGGCCGGATCCGCGCCGGATTCGTCCCGCGAGTGCTACAGCGGCAGGACGAGCATCACACCGAGCACGATCATCACCGCCGCGATCACGCCGTCGAGGATGCGCCAGGCCCGCGGCGACCGCAGCACCCGCCCCAGGTGGCGCGCTCCGATGCCGAGTGCCGAGAACCAGATGACACTCGCCGCCATCGCGCCGGCAGCGAACCACCAGCGCTCGTCGGTGTAGCTGTTTGCCACGGAGCCCAGCAGGAACAGCGTGTCGAGGTACACGTGCGGGTTCAGCCAGGTGAGGGCGAGGGTCGTCGTGACGACGGCGGCGACGGATGCCGTCACTCGAGGCGCGCGTGTGGCTGTGGCGACGCCGACCGGGGAAGCGCCGCCGCTCGGTGCTGCGGCATCCGGAGTGGCATCCGTCGCCGCAGGATCGGTCGTGGCGCTCTCCGCCGCATCGACGAGGCCGCCCTCGCCGCTCCACGCCCGCCGCGCCGCGAGCACCCCGTAGGTGATGAGGAACGCGGCCCCGGCCCAGCGCACCACGACCACGAGCCATGGCACGTGCTGCAGTGCGGCGCCGATGCCGCTGACGCCCACGGCGATGAGCGCGGCGTCGGAGAGCGCGCAGATCGCGATGACGATGAGCACGTGCTCGCGGCGCATGCCCTGCCGCAGCACGTAGAGGTTCTGCGCGCCGATGGCGATGATGAGCGAGAAGCCGACGCCGAGACCGGCGAGCAAGGGCACGAAGGGGAGCATGGTGACGACGCTACGGGCCGTCGCCGCATCAATCCAGCTCAAGATTCTGCACCTGCATTAGCGTTGCTTCACATGAAGATCCCCCTCGATCTGGCCCGCACCCTGCTCGCCGTCGTCGACGCCGGCACCCTCGAGGCCGCCGCCCGAGACCTGCGCCTCACGCCCTCGGCGGTGAGCCAGCGAGTGAAGGCGCTCGAGCAGCGACTCGGACGCGTGCTGCTCGTGCGCTCCAAGCCGGTTCGGGCGACGGATGCCGGTGCCGCCGTCGTGCGGCTCGCCCGCCAGACCGCCCTGCTCGAGCACGATGCGCTCGCCGCCGTCGGGCTCGACGAGGAGCAGGTGACGCGCATGCCGCTCGCGGTGAACGCCGACAGCCTGGCCACGTGGATCCTGCCGCCGCTCGCGCGCGTGGCCGCATCCGTTCCCGTGGTGTTCGACCTGCACCGCGAGGACCAGGACTACACGGCCGAGCTCCTCGAGACCGGGGCCGTCATGGCAGCCGTCACTTCGCGCGAGGCGCCCGTGGCCGGGTGCACGTCGAGCCGTCTCGGGGCGATGCGGTACCTGGCCGTCGCCTCGCCGGCATTCCGCGACCGCTGGCTGCCGGGTGATCAGGGCAGCCCGGGGCATCCGGATGCCGCGGACTACGCGCTGGCTCCCAGCGTCTACTTCGACCGCCGCGACGACCTGCAGGCGCTCGCGCTGCGCGAGTACGGCGTGCTCACCGACCCGCCGCTGCATTACGTGCCGGCATCCGCCGACTTCGCCCGGGCAGTGCTGCTCGGGATGGGCTGGGGGATGCTGCCGGAGGCCCAGTGCGCCGAGGCCCTCGCGGCCGGCGAGCTGGTGCGGCTGCAACCGCACCGGTCGATCGACGTGCCGCTGTACTGGCAGCAGTGGAACCTGCGCTCCGAGCTGCTCACCGCCGTCGCCGACGCTGTGGCGGATGCCGCGCGCGAGGCGCTGCGGCCCTGAGGCTCGCCGCCGGGCGCCCTGCACACTCGCCCGTTCCCGGGCGTAGGACCTATGCGAACAGGCGCTGCAGGCGCTGCACGCCCTCGAGCAGCGGCTCGTCGCCGAGCGCGTAGCTGAGGCGCAGGAATCCGCTCGGCCCGAAGGCCTCGCCGGGAACCACGGCCACTTCGGCCTTCTCGAGGATGAGGTCGGCGAGCTCGAGCGAGGTCGTCGGGGTGACGCCGTGCCACTCGCGGCCGAGCAGGCCGGAGACGTCGGGGTAGACGTAGAACGCGCCCTCGGGGGTCGGCGTGACGATGCCGGGGATCTTGTTGAGCTCGGCGACGATCGTCTTGCGACGGCGGTCGAAGGCCTGGCGCATCACCTCGACGGTGTCCTGCGGGCCGGTGAGGGCCGCGATCGCCGCACGCTGCGAGATGTTCGACACGTTGCTCGACAGGTGCGACTGCAGGTTGGCGGCTCCCTTGATGGCGTCGGCGGGGCCGACCATCCACCCCACACGCCATCCGGTCATGGCGTAGGTCTTGGCCACCCCGTTCACCAGGATGGTGCGGTCGGCGAGGGCGGGAACGGCCTCGACGATCGAGACGGCCTTGACGCCGTCGTAGACCAGGTTCTGATAGATCTCGTCGGTGATCACCCAGAGGCCGTTGGCCTCGGCCCACTCGCCGATGGCCTTCGTCTGCTCGGGGGAGTAGACGGCACCCGTGGGGTTCGAGGGCGACACGAAGAGCAGCGCCTTGGTGCGCTCGGTGCGTGCTGCTTCGAGCTGGTCGACCGTGACCAGGTAGCCCTGCTCGCTGCCGGCGAAGACGTCGACCTGAACGCCGTCGGCGAGCTTGATGGCCTCGGGATAGGTGGTCCAGTACGGCGTCGGGACGAGCACCTCGTCGCCCGGGTCGAGCAGCGTCTGGAACGCCTGGTAGACGGCCTGCTTGCCGCCGTTGGTCACGATGACCTGGCTGGGCGAGACCTCGAGCCCCGAGTCGCGCAGGGTCTTCGCCGCGATCGCCTCACGCAGCTCGGGCAGGCCGGCCGCCGGCGTGTACCGGTAGTTCTTGGGGTCGTGCACGGCCGCGAGGGCCGCCTCGACGATGTGCGCGGGAGTCGCGAAGTCGGGCTCGCCCGCGGCGTAGCTGATCACCGGTCGCCCGGCGGCCTGCAGGGCCTTCGCCTTGGCATCGACCTTGAGGGTCGCCGATTCGGCGATCGCGGAGATTTTGGAGGAGATTCGACGCTGTTCAGCCACGGTCCAATCCTAGCCACGGGCCTCGCCTGTGACGGGGGATGCCGTCGGTCAGAAGGTCCGCAGATAACCCCATCGCCAGGACAGAGCGTGCAGCGCACGTTCATCGAGGCTGGGCTCGAGCAGCAGCATCCGCTGGGCGAAGACCGGATACAGACTGTCGTCGACTGCTTCGCTCCACGCGGCTTCGACGGTGTCGGATGCCGCGACGACACGTCGCACCTCGGTCAGCAACGTCTCACCCGCCGAGCCGGGCACGAGCGCCAGCACCGCCTCCGCGTCGGCGGTCGGCGTGCGCTCCGCACCATGGCCCGTGTACGCGACGATCCCGGCCGTGAGTCCGATGGTGCCGTCTCCGGCCCCTGTCGCTCCCTTCTGCGCCCGTCGCTCCTGTCGCCGCGCATCAAGACGCGCTCCGGCGCGCAGACGCTTCAGGAAGTCGTCGTAGGCGGCACTCTCATCGGCGTACATGCGTTCGCTCACGGACGCCTCGCGCTCGTCGATCGAGAACACCAGGAAGCCGCCATCGACCCGCCGGATGCCGACCTCGTCGGGTCGGCGCTGTTCGTCGTCGAGCAGTCGGTACTTCGTGAGGCCTTCGGACGCGATGATCCGCTTCACGTCGGAGAGAGTCGTCACGGTGTCTCCTGCTCAGCTCGAATCAACGGGAGGAGGATCATGCGGGACTCGAAGAACTCGTCGGCATCCATGGTGTGCATCCTCTCGCCTGCTGCGCCGTCAGACCGGTGTGCCGCGGTTCCAACCCGGCTCTTGGAGCAGCAGGTCGTCATGCTCCCGCCGCCGGCACTCCTCCACGAACGGGATCGCCGATGACGGATCATCGAGAAAGTGTGCGTACCGCGCGTCGGTCACGGCGTAGTACTCGTTGTAGTCGGCTACGCCGATACTCACAAGGATTGCCACGTAGCGGCGTCCGGAGCGCTCGTCCACCCCGAGCGAGAAGCGCTCGGCGCGGGAGAAGTACTCGTCGCGTGGCTCCACTCCGATCCCTCCAGTCATCGAGCACCGCCCGCTCGAATCTGGCAACCGCTTCCGCGCTCGGTCATAGCAGGCTGGCTTTGCCTGAGTGGAGCCCCGTTCGGCATCATCGCCAGAGGTCGGGCTCGCGCTGTGCCAGTTCGTTCCACACGCGCAGGCGGTGGATGAAATCGGTCAGCGCGGCATCCTCCGTCTGGTGACGGATGCGGGACCCGTCGACCTCCTCGGCGCGCTCTCCGGTGTCGAACACGTCGAAGCCGCTGTCGTGCTCGACGATGACGACCGCGTTGGTCTTGCGGGTCGGCTCGTCGAACCACACCGACCGGGTGAGGCCCTCTTCGGCGATGATCCTGAGGGCGTCTGCTCTGATCATCGGCCGGTGCTCCCCACGGTCGGACGGATCTCCTGCAGGATGCCCAGGCGCAGGAGGTAACTGACGGGCAGGGAGAGTGTCAGCATCGAGGCGCCTCCGGGCTCTCCGAACGCAGGAGCCACGGTGCCGACCCAGATCTGGCGGTCCCAGCCGAAGTAGTGGATGTCGACGAGGGCGTCGATGTTCTGGCGCAGCTCAGCATCCGTGGACCGGTCGTAGGCGGCGCGCAGGTCGGTGGGATCGCCGATCACCGCGTACTGGTGGTACTGCGCTGGATCCTCGACCCACGGCAGCGCCCTCTGCGGGTAGGAGTAGGGAACGCCTCCGACGACGGGGTAGACGAATCGGCTGGTGGGCGGCCCGTACTGGTCCCAGATCTCGGCCCCGCGCGGAAGCGGTGGCTCCGTGAAGCCGTTGCCGTCTGCATCCAGCCACAAGCCCTGTTCAGGCATCACACACCCTGTTCTCTCGCGCCGAGACGCTGTTCGCGCTCAACCTGCCGCTCAGCTCGTCGGCGAGCAGCCTCGCGATTGTTCGCTCGAAGTCGTTTGAGGAACTCGGTATAAGCCTCTGTCTCGTCCGCGAAGACGCGCTCGTTCAGCGACGCCGCCCGCTCGTCGGTTGTGAAGACCTGCAGCCCGCCCGGGTCCTGCCGGATTCCGATCTCCCGCTCGCGCAGTCCGTGGTCGTCGAAAAGGTTGAAATGCGCCAATCCCTCGTCGGCAATGACACGGTGAACGTCACTCAAGGTCGTCACTTGACCTCCTTCAGGATGCCCAGCTGTTCGAGTTGCTTGACAGGCATCGGCATGTGGATCTGATCGATTCCGCCTGAGCTGCCGAAGCCGGGCGCGATCGGGCCGCGCTCGACGTTGGTGTTGAGTCCGTACTGTTCGATCGAGGCGACGATCGAGTCCTTCACGGGACCGGCAGGGAGCTCGTCGATGGCCTGGGGGATCTCACTGAACGGACGTTGCACCGTGTACTGGTGGTAGTGCGCCGGGTCTTCGACGAAGGGCAACGAGCGCTGCGAGTGCGGATGCGCGGGGCCGTCGGCTGGCACGGGCGAGGTGTACAGGCCGTCAGCAGGACCGTAGCGATCGATACGTTCGTCGATCTGGGGAACATAGTCGGACTTGACAGGCTTGCCGTCGACGATGACGTATCCACCCTGCGGCACCTCCTCGGTCCACCTGATGTTTCCGTCGGAATCGAGGAATTCCGGGCGCCTCGGGATCTGCTCGCCTGGCGGCCATGTGCCATCAATGGCGAAGTCACGCGCGTAGTCGGGGTCGATGTTCTCGAGGTACTTCGTCAGATCGGCGTCGCTGACGGCGCTTCGCGAGAGCGAGTCGTTGACGTGGGGAGGATTCGCGGCCGGATACCGACGCCCAGGGGGAGCGTCAGGAGCCCGGGGGGAGAAGGGGCCCGGAATCGTCGGGGTCTTGCTGCTCGGAATGGCGGGGGTCTTGGTGCCGGGAAGCATCCGGCCGGCTGCTGCGTCGAAGCGCTTGAAGAGCGTGGCGAGCTGGTCGATCAGCTTGGTGAGCTGCTTCGCCGACTCGAGCAGGCGGGTGACGGTCTTGCCGATGCGGGCCGAGAGGGAGGAGACGCGGCTGGTGGCCTGCGAGATGATCAGCGGGGTCGCCGTGCCGAGGGTGATGACCAGCGTGGCGGCGTAGCTGATGACGGAGCCGACGATCTGGGCGATCGCGTCACGGGTGAGGTCGTGCACGATCTTGACGATGGTCGCGGCGATGTTCATGCCGACGCCGATCGCCTCGGCCCAGCCGCCCGCAGCCCGGAGGTGTTCGGCCGTCTCCTGCTGGAAGCGACGGTAGGCGTCGATCGCGTCGCCCTCCGAGGCGTCGAGGTCGCCCAGAACGCTCACGAGGTTGTCGCCGGATGCGGCGAGGGATGCCCCGATGTTGGCCCAGGTCGCGGCGAACCCGGCGACTTCGCCGGCGTCGCCTGTGAGGTCGTTCAGCCACCCCTTGAGGGGCTCGAGATGCTCCATGATCCAGCCGAGACCCGCGGCGATCAGCGACCCCAACGGGTCCATGACGGCGGCGACGGTGTCGGCGATGGCGGAGAACGCCGCGAGGCCGCCGGAGACCCAGTCGCCCGACTGGATGGCCTGGACGAGGGCTTCGCCGTCTTCGAGCAGGAACGTCCCCGAGAACGGGGTCGACATGTCGACGGATGCCGCGACGAGCGAGTTCGCAGCCATCAACGCACCTGGTCGACAGCGTTGAGGAGCGGCGCGAGTTCCTCGGTGATGTGGCTCTCGAGGGCCGTGAAGTCCGATCCGACGCCGCGGATCTCGCGGGCGCTGCGCTCGACGAGAGCGCCGGCGGTGCCGATCATGCTGCTGGCGACCCCGGTGATCATCGTGGCCGGGGCGACGAGGAAGCTGCACATGAGCCCGAAGGCACCACCGCCCAGGTTCATCGAGCCGGCGGCATCCTTCGCGTTACGAACGTCGGAGGCCACGGTGCCGACCCTCGTGGCGTGCTGCTGGATGCGATCGAAGTCGATCGAGATGCGGTCGCTCATCGGTACCCCAGAGTCGTGTCGTCGGTGGCGGGCGGCATCCGTTCCTCGACCTCTGCCCGGAGATGCGCCGTCACCTCGGACTCCTCACCGAAAGCATCGGCTGCGATGGCGACGGCACGGTCGCCGGCCTGTCGCTGGGCTGATGCCGCAGCCTTGAGAACGGCCTGCGAGAGCGCATCGGACCGGAGCGTGCGGGCGGCGGACTCGAACTCGATGTTCGTGAGGCGGCCGGTGGCGTCGACCTCGACCGTCACCTCACCACCCGGCGAACTCGCGCGCGCTCGCAGCGCATCGACATCACGGCGCACGTCCTCTGCGCGCTCGGCTCGCTCCGCCGCTTCAGCGATCTGTGCGTTGACCCGCGCGATGGCCGCGTCGGGATCCCCCCAGATATTGCCCCCAGTGGCGCCGTCAGGATCGATGAACGTCATTCAGCGATGATAACCACGGGGACGGCATCCGTCGCGGTTTTACTCTCTCCGTCCCGTCGCGTACACTTGTGCATGTTGTGAATTCAGCAAGATTCTCTGCGCCCTTTTTCGGGTCGCTGGAGAATCGCGCAGGGCTCGCGATCTACGGCATCCGACGGATGCCATAGGGCGGTGGCTCAATTGGTAGAGCAGCGGTCTCCAAAACCGCAGGTTGCAGGTTCAAGTCCTGTCCGCCCTGCAAGTCGGTGCTGACGTACCGGCCCACGAAAGGTGTAACTGAGGTGGCCCGAAAAGTTATCGACGAGCCGAGCGAAGATGTCGTCGCCAACGCCAAGCGCGACCGCGACTCCAAGCGCGGTCCGTTCGCCCGTATGGCGCTCTTCATCCGCCAGGTCTTCGGGGAACTGAAGAAGGTCGTCACCCCGACCCGCAAGGAACTGTTCAGCTACACGGGCGTCGTGCTGGTCTTCGTGGTCATCATGATGGCGCTCGTCTCCGGGCTGGACTGGGTGTTCGCCCTCGTGGTCGCCTACGTGTTCGGAACCCCTCAGTAACGACAGACGAGTTCGACACCGCAGCCGTCAGCGGCTGCACGGGCAGGCATCGCACGGATGTACGCACAACCTAAGGATTGAGAGCAAGTGGCTAAGACTGAGCACGACGACGTCGACTGGGCAACGGCTGCAGAGCAGTCGTCCGAGGACGACGAGGCGCAGGAGGGCAACACCCTCGCGCACGACGAGGACTCCGTAGAGGCCGCCGAGCACTCCGCGATCCACATCGAGGACGACGCCGACAACGTCGAGATCGACCTGGATGCCGCGCTCGACGCCATCGCGGACAGCAACGACCCCGAGGCTGACGCCGTCGTCGACGACGCCCTCGAGATCGACTCCGCCGACGAGGCTGAGGCCGCCCTCGAGGCGACCGAGGACGCCGCAGAGGTGTTCGCCGAGGAGGACGCTGCCGAGGCCGACGCCGAGCCCGCCGAGGTCGACCCCTACGAGGAGTTCCGCCAGGAGCTGCGCTTCCAGCCCGGCAAGTGGTACGTCATCCACTCCTACGCCGGCTTCGAGCGCCGCGTGAAGCAGAACATCGAGAACCGTCGCCAGTCGATGGCCATGGAGGACTACGTCTTCCAGGTCGAGGTTCCGATGGAGGACGTCGTCGAGATCAAGAACGGCCAGCGCAAGATGGTCACCCGCGTGCGCATCCCCGGATACGTGCTCGTGCGCATGGACCTCAACGAGGACAGCTGGTCGGTCGTGCGCCACACCCCCGGTGTCACCGGCTTCGTGGGCAACTCGCACAACCCGACGCCGCTCCGCTTCGAAGAGGCATTCGGCATGCTGAAGAGCCTCGTGCAGATCGTCGAGGCCCCCGCGGCCAAGGGCGGATCGTCACGCGGCGGTGCGACCCAGTCCCGCGTCATCGCGGCCGAGGTCGACTTCGAGATCGGCGAGACCATCACGATCAAGGAAGGCTCGTTCGCGGGCCTGCCCGGTTCGATCAGCGAGATCAAGCCCGAGAGCGGCAAGCTCACCGTGCTCGTCTCCCTGTTCGAGCGCGAGACCCCGGTCGAGCTCAGCTTCGACCAGGTCACCAAGCTCTAAGCAATTTCGCAGGGCGACCTCGATAGAATCGAAGGTCGCGTTCGCGCAGACAGATCACCGCCGTCCAGATCGGGCGCGCGGGAGAGTGCTCCGGCATGCGGAGCGTTCGTCAAGGAAAGAGAGAAAACAATGGCACCGAAGAAGAAGGTCACTGGTCTGATCAAGCTTCAGATCAAGGCCGGCGCAGCCAACCCGGCCCCGCCCATCGGCCCGGCTCTGGGTCAGCACGGCGTGAACATCATGGAGTTCTGCAAGGCCTACAACGCGGCGACCGAGTCGCAGCGCGGCAATGTCGTCCCCGTCGAGATCACCGTCTACGAGGACCGCTCGTTCACGTTCATCCTGAAGACCCCGCCCGCCGCCGAGCTCATCAAGAAGGCCGCCGGCGTCGCCAAGGGTTCGGGTACCCCGCACACCGTCAAGGTCGCGAAGCTCTCGCAGGCCCAGGTGCGCGAGATCGCCGAGGCCAAGATGGTCGACCTGAACGCCAACGACCTCGACGCTGCGTCGAAGATCATCGCCGGCACCGCTCGCTCGATGGGCATCACGGTCGAGTAATCGACCTCCACAAGACATTTCGTGGCAGCGCCCGCCAGGCGCAGACGACCACACTCTCTCAAGGAGAAACAACATGGCACAGAAGTCAAAGGCCTACCGCGCCGCGGCCGAGAAGATCGAAGACGGCAAGTTCTACACCCCCACCGAGGCAGTGACGCTCGCTCGCGAGACCGGCTCCGCCAAGTTCAACTCGACCGTCGAGGTCGCGCTGAAGCTCGGTGTCGACCCGCGCAAGGCGGACCAGATGGTGCGCGGCACCGTCATCCTCCCGCACGGAACCGGCAAGACCGCCCGCGTCATCGTGTTCGCGACCGGCCCCGCCGCTGAGGCTGCCATCGCAGCAGGCGCTGACGAGGTCGGCGGCGCCGAGCTCATCCAGAAGGTCGCCGACGGCTACACCTCCTTCGACTCGGCGGTCTCGACCCCTGAGCTCATGGGCCAGGTCGGCCGCCTCGGAAAGGTGCTCGGCCCCCGCGGCCTCATGCCCAACCCGAAGACCGGAACCGTCACGCCCGACGTGGCCAAGGCCGTCTCCGACATCAAGGGCGGAAAGATCGAGTTCCGCGTCGACAAGCACGCCAACGTGCACTTCGTCGTGGGCAAGGCCGGCTTCACCGCCGAGCAGCTCGACGAGAACATCAAGACCGCTCTCGAGGAGATCGTCCGCCTCAAGCCGTCGAGCGCCAAGGGCCGTTACATCCAGAAGGGCGCCGTGTCGACCACGTTCGGCCCCGGCATCCCGCTGGACATCAACGCTCTGTAAGCATCAGCTCGCAGTACCTGGAAGGGCCCGCCGGTTTCGGCGGGCCCTTCCTGCATTCCGCAGGCAGGTGGCAGGATGACGGCATGGGTGCGCTCGACGACTACCTGGCGACCCTCGATGGGGCGGACCGCGACGTGCTGAGCGGCATCCGGGATCGAGCCATCGAGATCGTTCCGGATGCCGAACAGGGGATGAGCTACGGCATGGCCGCTCTCCGCTACAGGGGCAGGCCGCTCATCAGTGTGCGTGCGACGGCGAAGCACCTGTCGGTGTTCCCGTTCAGCCCCGAGGCCGTCGAGGCTGTGGCGGGCGCTCTCGCCGGCTACTCGTTGTCGAAGGGCACGATCCGGTTCAGCGCTGAGAAGCCGTTGCCCGACGACGTCGTGACGCGGCTGGTCATCGCGCGGCGCGACGAGATCGACCAGGCGCTCGGCGACGCACCGGCTCGCTGACCGCCCTGAGTGCAGTCCGGCTGACCGCATCGTCGCCGCCTGTCAATCCCTAGAGGCGATCGTCTCCGATGCGTAGCGTCGATGATGAGAGACGGCATCCGTCTCACGAGAGGAGGGCGCCATGAGCGACCCCACGACAGCGGACGAGCCCGACGTGCTCGAGCAGCCGGACGCGACAGTGCAGCCAGACGGCAGCGACAAGGAGCCCGTCGAGGCCGACTGGCGCCAGACGGAGCCCGACGACACGTTGGGCCTGTCAGCGAAGGACGGCGATCCGATGGATGACTCGACCCCGGTCGACAACCTCGAATGAAGACCTCCGGGTGGTCCGCCTCCCGTCGGACCACCCGGTTGCTGGAGCGCCCGCGCGACTCCAGCATGATGCCCCCGACAGTTCAGGGTCGGGGGCATCACCTCTGCCGGCTCCGCTCGCTGACTCGCGCACGACCGAAGCGAACCCGAAACGCTTCGGCTGCAGCGGATGTTCAGCGGGCGGGACGGTTCAGCGGACCGCGGAGGAGTGCGTCCGCAGTCTCTCCGCCACCTCCACCGCATCGCCGGCGGGGGCCGTCGACTTGCGGTCGGGGCGGGCGATGAAGAGGTAGAGCAGCCCGGTCACGAGTACGACGCCCAGGCCGATGATGACGACGTAGTCGGTGAAGAAGTCTCCCGACGTTCCGGGCGTGGCCAGGAGCACCATGGCGAAGATGCCGTAGGCGAGGGCCACGATGTTCACCACGAAGCCGAGGGCGCCGAGGGAGAACGGTCCGGCAGGCTTCCAGCCCTTGAAGCGCTGGCGAAGGGCCGCGAGCACGACCATCTGGAACGCCACGTAGATGCCGAGCACGGCGAACGATGTGACGGGCACCAGCAGGTCGGCGTTGATCCAGACCAGGACGGCTATGAGGGCCGGGATGGTGCAGGCCACGATCAGCGCGTTGGTGGGCACCTTGGCTCCGGCCGAGACCTTCGAGAGCCAGGCGTGACCGGGGATCATGCCGTCGCGGGCGAAGGAGAACAGCAGTCGGCTGGCGGCAGCCTGCAGGCTGAGCACGCACGACAGGAACGCCGTGATGGCGATCACGAGGAAGACCTTGGCGCCCACGACGCCGAGCGATGCCTCGAGGATGCCCGGGATGGGATCGGCGTCCTCCCCGGCGACGATCGAGGCCAGGTCGGGGGCGGCCAGGACGTAGCCGCCGAAGGCGAACAGTGCCGAGACGCCTCCGACGAGGATCGTCATGATCATGGCCACCGGGATGCGCTTGGCCGGGTTCTCCACCTCCTCGGCCACGTCGCCGCAGGCCTCGAAGCCGTAGAAGAGGAACAGGCCGGCGAGGGCTGCTCCGAGGAAGGCCGGCCCGTAGCTGCCGTCGCCTTCCACGCCCATGGTGTCGAAGAAGACGCTGAACTCCTGGTGGCGCTGGAAGATGAGCAGGTACAGCCCCACGCCGATCACGCCCACGAGTTCGGCGGCGAGGCCGATGCGGGCGACGCGGGCCAACGACTTCGTGCCGGTGAAGTTGATCAGCAGTGCCACGACGAGGAACGCGAGAGTGATGAGCAGCGTCGAGGTGGGGTTCGCCTCGATGCCGAACAGGCTCGCGGCGAAGCCGGATCCGAACTCGGCCACGGCGGTGATCGTCACGATCATGGCCCAGATGTAGACCCACGCCGCCATCCAGGCGTAGCGGCGGCCCCAGAGCCGCCGCGTCCACGGGTAGATGCCGCCGTGGATCGGGTACTGCGACACGACCTCGCCGAACACGAGAGACACGAGCAGCTGGCCGGCGCCGACGATGATGATCCACCAGATGGAGGGCGGTCCGCCGACGCTCAGGGCCAGCGCGAACAGCGAGTAGACGCCCACCAGCGGCGACAGATAGGTGAAGCCGAGGGCGAAGTTCGCCCAGAGTGACATCGACCGGTTGAAGGAATCCTCGTAGCCGAGCACGCTCAGGTGCTCCTGATCGGTGATCGCCTCGCGTGGTTGCTGTTCTAGGGACATCGTGACCTTTCGGTGAAAGCCGAGAGGAGCTGCGGATGCCACCGGCATCCGTCACCACCTCACTGTGTGTGCCGCAACGATAGCGAATCATCCGGTCGCAAAGCTATAGCGCCGGATGATTGATTTCGCGCAATTCGACGTCACGAGATTCGCGCAGGAGGGAATGCCTGTGCTGGGCTGGAGGTTTCCTTCGGGGGCGCGGAACTCGTGCCTCCAGCTCCACAGATCGGACACCCCCTCCTCATGCGTCGCTCCCCCCTCGCCGTTCTCGCCGCAGCAGCGGCCGTCGCCATCGCCCTCACGGGGTGCTCCACTGGCGGATCGTCCGACGGTTCGAGCAGCGGCGACGACTACGGCCTCGTCACGGCGGGCACGCTCACGGTCGCGACGGAGGGCACCTACCGCCCGTTCAGCTTCCACGAGAACGGCGCCGGCGACCTGACCGGCTACGACGTCGACATCATCAAGGCCGTCGCGAAGGAGCTCGACCTGAAGGTCGTGTTCCAGGAGACCCAGTGGGACGCCATCTTCGCCGGGCTCGACTCCGGGCGCACCGACCTCATCGCCAACCAGGTGTCGATCAACCCGGAGCGCGAGGAGAAGTACCTCTTCAGCACCCCGTACAGCACGTCGCCCGGCGTGCTCGTGGTCAAGGACACCACCACCGACATCACCGACTTCGCCGATCTCGACGGCAAGAAGTCGGCCCAGTCGCTCACCAGCAACTGGTACGCCCTCGCCGAGGAGAACGGTGCAGACGTCGAGGCCGTGGAGGGCTGGGCGCAGGCCGTGGCACTGCTCGAGCAGGGTCGCGTCGACGCGACCATCAATGACAAGCTGACCTACCTCGACTACGTGAACACGAAGGGCGACAGCGGCATCCGCGTCGCGGCCGAGACCGACGACCCGTCGCTCAGCGCCTTCGCGCTCGCGAAGGACAAGACGAAGCTCGTCGCGGCCATCGACGGCGCCCTCGAAGACCTGACCGCCGACGGCACCATCGCGTCGATCGGCGAGAAGTACTTCGGCGCGGACGTGTCGAAGTAGCCCATGCCGCCTGCTCCACGTTGTAGCCTGCGCTGATGGACGACCGGTTGCAGCTGCTCCTCGACTCGTTCTGGCCGATCGTCTGGGGCGGCATCACGGGCACCATCCCGCTGGCCCTCATCTCGTTCGCCATCGGGATCGTGATCGCGCTCGTCATCGCGCTCATGCGGCTCTCGAAGAACCGCGTGCTGTCGGGCATCGCCCGCGTCTACATCTCGATCATCCGCGGGACGCCGCTTCTGGTGCAGCTGTTCGTGATCTTCTACGGCCTGCCGACGATCGGTTGGGTCATCAACCCGTGGCCGAGCGCGGTCATAGCGTTCTCTCTGAACGTGGGCGGCTATGCGGCCGAGGTGATCCGCGCCGCGATCCTCAGCGTTCCGAAGGGGCAGTGGGAGGCCGGCTACACGATCGGCATGTCGAGCACGCAGACGCTGCGCCGGATCATCCTGCCCCAGGCCGCCCGCGTGGCGGTGCCGCCGCTGTCGAACACGTTCATCTCGCTGGTGAAGGACACGTCGCTCGCCTCGGTCATCCTCGTCACCGAGCTGTTCCGCGTCGCCCAGAACATCGCGGCGTTCAGCAGCGAGTTCCTGATCGTCTACATGGAGGCGGGTCTCGTGTACTGGCTCATCTGCCTGGTGCTCTCGAGCGGGCAGGGCAGGCTCGAGAAGAGATTGGATCGCTATGTCGCCCACTGACGATGCACTGCTCGCGGTCTCGGGGCTGCGCAAGAGTTTCGGGGAGAACGAGGTTCTCCACTCCATCGACCTCGAGGTGCGCCGCGGAGAGGTCGTCGTGCTGATCGGCCCGAGCGGATCGGGGAAGACCACCGTACTGCGCTCGTTGAACGGACTGGAGACGCCGGACGCCGGAGTCGTGGCGTTCGCGCACGGCCCGTCCGTCGACTTCTCCCAGCCGGTGTCGAAGGCCGAGCGCGACTCCCTGCGCAATCGCTCGGCGATGGTGTTCCAGCAGCACAACCTGTTCCCGCACCGCACCGTGCTCGAGAACGTCATCGAGGGCCCCGTGCAGGTGCAGAGGGTGCGGCGAGCGGATGCCGTCTCCCAGGCGGAGGCCCTGCTCGAGCGCGTCGGACTCGCCGAGAAGCGCGACGCCTACCCCCACGAGCTCTCGGGCGGCCAGCAGCAGCGCGTCGGCATCGTGCGAGCGCTGGCGCTGAAGCCCGACCTGCTGCTCTTCGACGAGCCGACCAGCGCGCTCGATCCCGAGCTCGTGGGCGATGTGCTGGGAGTCATGAAGGGTCTGGCCGACGAGGGCTGGACCATGGTCGTCGTCACCCACGAGCTGAGCTTCGCGCGTCAGGTGGCTGACGAGGTGCTGTTCATGGACGGCGGCGTGATCGTGGAGCGCGGTGCGCCGGCGCAGCTGTTCACAGCGCCGACGCACGAGCGCACGCGGAAGTTCCTCGACCGCATCCTCCGCCCCCTGGACTGAGCGGCCCCGCCGGCAGAGCGACGCGAGCGCAGCGAGTGCCGCGAAGCCGAGGACGTGGCGCGGGGTTCCTCGGCTTCGACGGCGACTCCGTCGCTGTCTCTGCCAGCGGAGGGTCAGCGAACAGCGAGCGGTGGGGTGCCTCTAGCCGACGCGGATGAGCTTCTTGTTCACGAACTCGTCGGCGCCCAGACGGCCCATCTCACGGCCGGTGCCCGAACGCTTCACGCCGCCGAAGGGCAGCTCGACGCCGTCGGCCAGCACGAGGTTGACGAAGACCATGCCCGCCTCGATGCGATCGGCGACCCGGGCCGCCTGGTCGGCATCCGTCGTGTAGACGTAGGAGCCCAGGCCGAACGGGGTGTCGTTGGCCAGCATCACGGCGGCGTCCTCCGACTCCACACGGTAGACGGATGCCACGGGGCCGAAGAACTCCTCGTGGTACGCGTCGGCCTCGGGGGAGATATCGGTGAGCACGACCGGCGCGAAGTAGTTGCCGTTGCGCTCGCCCGTGGCGTGCACGGTGACGCCCTGGGCTGCGGCGCGGTCGAGCTGGTCCTGCAGGCGGTCGGCCGCGGCCGAGGACGAGAGCGGGCCGAGCTTGCTCTCGTCCGAGGTCGGGTCGCTCGGCTGGGTGGCCGCGAAGCTGGCCGTGAGCTTCGACACGAAGTCCTCGTAGAGGTCGTCGATCACGATGAAGCGCTTGGCGGCGTTGCACGACTGGCCGGTGTTGTCGAGACGTGCGGCTGCGGCATCCTCCACCACCTTGTCGAGGTCGTCGGTGCTGAGCAGCACGAACGGGTCCGACCCGCCGAGCTCGAGCACGACCTTCTTGAGGTTGCGGCCGGCGATCTCGGCGACGGCGGCACCCGCGCGCTCGGAGCCCGTGAGCGAGACTCCCTGCACGCGGCGGTCGCCGATGACGGTCTCGATCTGCTCGTTCGTGGCGTAGATGTTGACGTAGGCGCCCTGGGGGAAGCCGGCGTCGGAGAAGATCTGCTCGATGGCCGCGGCGGACTCCGGGCACTGCGGAGCGTGTTTCAGCAGGATGGTGTTGCCGATGATGAGGTTGGGACCTGCGAAGCGGGCGACCTGGTAGTACGGGAAGTTCCACGGCATGATGCCGAGCAGGACACCGAGCGAGCTGCGACGGATGACGGCGCTGCCCTCACCGGCCAACAGCTTGACGGGCTCGTCGGCGAGCACGTCGGGGGAGATGTCGGCGTAGTAGCCGTAGATGTCCGCGGCGAAGTCGACCTCGCCGAGTGCCTGCTCGATGGGCTTGCCCATCTCGCGCACGATGATCTTCGCGAGCTCCTCGCGGCGCTCGGTGTGCAGCTCGCTCACACGGCGGATGAGCGCTGCGCGGTCGGCGGGGCTGGTGGAGCGCGCCCACCCGGAGTGTGCGGCATCCGCTGAGGCGATGGCGGCCGTCAGGGCCTCATCGGTGATCGTGGGGTAACTCTGGACGGTCTCCCCGGTTGCCGGATCGATCACTGCGTAGTCGGTCATGCCAGTCCCTTCGTGACGAGAACGTGCTGGGTGCGGATCCACGATGGCGCCGCGACACTGCCTGCACGAGGATCAGCCTAAATCACCGGCCGTCAGAAAACATCCGGTTTGCAATGATTCACCTCAGGCGATCGATCGCGAGCGGCGTTCCCGTGCAGACGAACTGTTCGGCCGCAGCGGTGACGAGTGATCCCGGCTGGGCGGCAGGATCCGTCGAGATGATGACGCGGCCCGCGGCGTTGACCAGCGCGAGCGGCTCGTCGATGAGCAGCAGCAGGGGCAGCAGCTCGCGTTCGAGGCGACGCACGGCGATGTCGGCTCCGACGACGCCCAGCATCCGCTCGCCCACGGTCACGGGCATGGTGAGCGTGAGGATGTAGTCGCAGGTGCAGAGGTGATCGACGTAGGGACCCGTGACGTGGGTCGCCTGCGTCTCGGCCGGAGTGGCGTACCACTCGAGGGCACGCACGTCGCGCAGGTACTCGGCATGGGACCGGGTGGTGAGGTCGAGGCGGGTGGGTTCGGTCGTGCTGCCGAAGAGCGGGCCGGCATCGAGGGGGCCGAGCCACCAGGCGAAGTGCACGTCGCGCCCGGCGACGACGCCGGGGGCCGCGATGAAGCCGGCCCCGACGAGCAGGGGGTTCTCGCTGACGAGTTCGGGCAGCACCCTCGATGAGACGAGGTCGTCGACGGATGCCGCTGTCGCCGGCGCCGCGGTGTCGGCGAGCGTGGCCACGATCTCCTCGCGCCAGCCGGCGAGCTGCTCGAAGACCTCGCCGAACAGCTCGCTGACGGCCGCGGCGCAGTGCTCAGGCGACGTCGTCGGCAGTGTCGCGGTCACGGCGCACCTCCTCGCGGTGCAGGCTGGTCTTGGCGGCGAGCAGGCCCTCGGCGAGGGTCTGCACCATGGCCGAGACGAGCTCGCGGGCGACGGCGGGAGCGTGGGCGCTCACGGCCGCGGCGATGGCCGTGCTCGTGCTCAGCACCGACACGCGGGTGTCGTCGTCGTCGAGGGCGAGCAGCAGGAGCGGGCCGAACTCGGCCTGCACCCGGATCTGCTCGCGCACGAGACGGGCCGACTGGCTGAGCACGGCGAGCTCGAGGAACAGCCCGCCGATGTCGAAGCGCGCCGGTGCGGCCGTGGCCACGTCGATGCCGGCGACCTGGGCCGAGAGGCGCTCGCCCTCGGCATCCGTCGCCCGCACCGCAGCACGTTCGGCGCAGCCGGCCAGGATGGTCGCGAAGTACACGGCCATGTCAGAGAGCTCGACCTGGGTCAGGGCGTGCAGGCGGGCATCGAGCAGTCCGCCGTGCAGGGCGTCGCCGGTGACGAAGCTGCCGCCCTCGCGGCCGCGGCGGGTCTCCACCAGGCCGGCGTCGCGCAGGATGCCTAGGCCCTCGCGCACGGTGATGAGGGCGACGCCGAAGCGGCGCGAGAGATCGGGCTCGCTGGGCAGGCGCTCACCCGGCGCGAGCACGCCGAGGATGATGGCGTCGGTCAGCCGCTGGGCCACCTGCTCCGAGCGGCCGGTGTCCGCCAGCTGCGCGAAGATCGCCTCGCGAGCGGCTGATCCGACCCGCGGGGCCTGCGCCTCCGCCCTCGCCTGTGAATCGCCCATGGCCATCACCCTAACCGAATGGAGGGCTGGCCCTCCGAAAATCATTCGGTCTAGGATGAATCGCATTCGGGACATGCGAAGGCGGATGGATGACCAGCGACGACGGGGAACGGCGAGGGCCGCTCTCCGGCGTGCGCGTCGCGGACTTCTCCCGGGTGCTCGCCGGGCCCTACGCCACGATGATGCTCGCCGACTTCGGCGCCGACGTCGTGAAGATCGAGTCGCCGGCCGGCGATGACACCCGGTCGTGGACTCCGCCGGTGGACGCATCCGGTGCCTCCACCTACTTCGCCAGCGTCAATCGCAACAAGCGCTCGGTGGTGCTGGACCTGTCGATGGATGCCGGCCTGGCGGAAGCGCGCCGGCTGGCGTTCTCGGCCGACGTCGTCGTCGAGAACTTCCGGCCCGGCGTGATGGATCGCTTCGGCCTCGACTTCGAGTCCGTTCGGGCCGCCAACCCCGGCGTCGTCTACTGCTCGATCACCGGCTTCGGCGACGGCGAGGGAGCGGCGCTGCCCGGGTACGACCTGCTCGTGCAGGCCGTCGGCGGGCTCATGAGCGTGACCGGTGCGCCCGACGGCGACCCGACCAAGGCCGGGGTCGCCCTCGTCGACGTGCTCACCGGGCTCAACGCGTTGTCGGGGATCCTGCTGGCACTGCGGTCTCGGGATGCCGCTGGTGGGCCGACGGTCCCAGGCACGTCGGCTCCCGGCTCCCTCGTGCAGGTCGACCTGCTCTCCAGCCTGCTCTCGGGTCTGGTCAACCAGGCGTCCAGCAGCCTCGCCACCGGTGTCGCGCCGCGGCGGATGGGCAACGCGCACCCGAGCATCGCCCCCTACGAATCGTTCCGCGCCGCAGACCGCGACCTCGTGATCGCCGTGGGCAACGACCGGCAGTTCGGCGCGTTGGCCGCGGTGCTGGGTGACCCGGCCCTAGAGGACCCCCGCTTCGCCACCAACCCCTTGCGGGTCGCGCACCGCGCCGAGCTGCGCGCCGTCATCGAGCAGGGCCTGGCAACGGCTCCGGCCTCCGACTGGGTGTCGCGCCTCAGTGCCGCAGGCGTCCCCGCCGGGCTCGTGAACGACGTCGGCGAAGCCATCGCCTTCGCCGAGTCGCTCGGACTCGCCCCCGTCGTCGAGGTCGATGGCAGCCGCTCCATCGCCAACCCCATCCGCCTCGCGAGCGACCCAGCCGCCTACGACTCCCGTCCGCCGCGGCTCGGGGAGCACGCCGGGGCCGACTGGCTCGCGGCATCCGTCAGCCCCGCATCCGTCAGCCCGGCATCCGATCCCGCATCCGTCACCGAATCGCCCCTCGCCTCCAGCACCGAAGGAACCGCATGAGCACAGACTCCGCTCTCATCGTCGACACAGTTTTCGACCTCGACGCCCTGCTCACGGAGGAGGAGCGCGGGTGGCAGCAGAAGGCGCGCGCCTTCGCGACCGAGCGCATCCTGCCGGTCATCGAGGACGACTTCGAGAACAAGCATTTCCGCCGCGAGCTCGTCGCGGAGCTGGGTGCGGCCGGGTTCCTCGGCATGCACCTGCAGGGCTACGGCTGCGCCGGAGCCGGTGCCGTCGCGTACGGTCTCGTGTGCCTCGAACTCGAGTCGGCCGACAGCGGCTGGCGCACCTTCGTGTCGGTGCAGGGGTCGCTGGCCATGTCGGCCATCTACAAGCACGGCAGCGAGGAGCAGAAGCAGCACTGGCTTCCGCGCATGGCGACGGGCGAGGCCATCGGATGCTTCGGGCTCACCGAGCCGAGCGGGGGCAGCGATCCGGCGGCCATGACCACGACCGCACGCCGCGACGGCGAGGAGTGGGTGCTCGACGGCGCCAAGCGCTGGATCGGCCTGGCGAGCATCGCCGACGTCGCCGTGATCTGGGCGAAGGCGACCGACAGCGACGGCTCGACGGCGGTGCGCGGCTTCGTCGTTCCCACCGACACCGACGGCTTCACGGCGACGCCCATCGACGGCAAGCTGTCGATGCGCGCCTCGATCCAGTGCGACGTGACTCTCGAGGGCGTGCGGCTTCCCGTCGATGCGGTGCTGCCCGGTGCCCGCGGCCTGTCGGGCCCGTTCTCCTGCCTGAACGAAGCGCGGTACGGCATCGTCTGGGGTGCCATGGGCGCCGCCCGCAGCTGCCTGGAGGCGGCGCTCGGACGCGCCCGCACTCGCGAGGTCTTCGGCGAGCCGATCGGGGCTCGGCAGCTCGTGCAGGGCAAGCTGGCCGACATGTTCGTCGAATACGAGAAGGGCGTCCTGCTGGCTCTGCACCTGGGCCGGCTCAAGGAGCGCGGCACCCTCACGCCGGCGCAGATCAGCGTCGGCAAGCTCAACAGCGTGCGCGAGGCGCTGCACATCGCGCACGAGGCGCGCTCGATCCTGGCCGGCGACGGCATCACCAGCGCCTTCCCGGTGATGCGGCACATGGCCAACCTCGAGTCCGTGCGCACCTACGAGGGCACCGACGAGATTCACCAGCTCGTGCTCGGTCGCGAACTCACGGGCATCGCCGCCTTCTCATCGGCGTCGGTAGCATGAGCGCCGTGATCCACGCCGACACCACGGGAGACGAGCTCGCCGCCATCGTCGCGGCGGCTGCGGCATCCGAGTTCTCCCTCACCGATCGTGCCAGCCGTGCACTCTGGCTGCACGCGCTCGCCGACGCCGTCGACGCCGACCGTGCCGAACTGCTGGCCATCGCCCGCATCGAGACGCACCTGTCGGAGGGGCGCCTCGACGGCGAGATCACGCGCACGGTGAACCAGCTGCGCTTCTTCGCCGGCGTCGCGATCGAGGGCAGCTATGTCGAGGCGACGATCGACTCGGCCGATGCCACGCTGCTGCCCCCACGTCCGTCGCTGCGGCGGATGCTCCGCCCCCTCGGCGTCGTCGCCGTCTTCGCGGCATCGAACTTCCCGTTCGCCTTCTCGGTGCTCGGAAACGACACGGCCTCGGCGTTCGCCGCGGGCTGCCCCGTGGTGGTCAAGGC
The DNA here is from genome assembly GCF_004570845.1 of Orlajensenia leifsoniae. Taxonomy (GTDB): domain Bacteria; phylum Actinomycetota; class Actinomycetes; order Actinomycetales; family Microbacteriaceae; genus Orlajensenia; species Orlajensenia leifsoniae. Next base: position 55,725 of record NZ_SPQZ01000004.1, read on the forward strand.
TCATCCCGGGCATCCTGAGTTGTCGCGTCGGGTCGCCGCCCTGGCCGAGCGCGTCCTCGCCGACTCCGGTGCGCCGGCCGGATGCTTCGGGCTGGTCGAGGGCATCGATGCCGGCGTGGCTCTGGTGCAGCATCCGCTGGTCTCGGCCGTCGGCTTCACGGGATCGACGCGCGTCGGACGGGCGCTGTTCGACCTGGCGTGTGCCCGGCCCGCCCCGATCCCGTTCTACGGCGAGCTGGGCTCGATCAATCCCGTGGTCGTCACGCCGACGGCCGCGTCGACCCCCGACGGTGTCGCCGCCGTGGCGTCGGGCCTCGCGGCCTCGTTCACGCGCGACGGCGGGCAGTACTGCACCAAGCCCGGGCTGGTGTTCGTGCCCGTCGAGACCGGTTTCGAGTCCGTGCTGGCGGCAGCGCTCTCGGGTGTGCCCGGTCACCGCCTGCTGACGGACGGCATGGAGACGGCGTTCGCGCGCGGCTCGGAGGTGCTGCTCGAGCGCGACGACGTCGAGGTGGTCTTCGACGGTGGTTCGAGCGCGGATGCCGCCTCCCCGCTCGTCGTCGCCGTGAGCCTCGACGCCTTCGTGGCCGAGCCGGAGGCCTTCCTCGAGGAGCACTTCGGCCCGCTGACGGTGCTGGTGCGGTATCCGGATGCGGACCCCGCGGCGCTCGGGGCTGCGCTGCGCGTGCTCGACGGTTCGCTCACGGCCAGCATCCACCACGCTCCCGATGAAGACGTGCCGACTCTCGCCGCTGCGCTCTCGCGGATCGCCGGACGCGTGATCTTCAACGGCTGGCCGACCGGCGTCGCCATCGCGTGGGGGCAGCAGCACGGCGGTCCGTGGCCGGCGACGACGGCCTCGCTGCACTCATCCGTGGGAGCGTCGGCCATCCGGCGGTTCCTGCAGCCGATCGCCTACCAGGATGCTCCGGCATCCGTGCTTCCGGCGGAACTCGCCGACGGCAATCCGCTGGGCATCCCGCGCCGCGAGGACGGCGTGCTTGTCGTGCCTGCAGCAACCGCAGATCGCTGAGGCCCGGACGAAGTCCGCGGTCGAAGCGCACTGAGCGACGCTTCGGGCGGTCGCTGCGCTCGGCCCTCAGCGAGCGTAGGAACCGGGCTAGTTGACGCCCGGGATGACCAGCCAGTTCTGAACCAGCACGATCCAGACGACCAGCAGGATGATGGCGGCGACCGTGAGGCCGATTCCTGCGCGCTTGCGTCCACCGCGCAGCACGAGCTGCACGGTGAGCACGATGAGCGTCACGACGGCGAGCACGAGCGAACCGAACGGGATGCCCGGAAGGAACAGCGAGAGCAGGAACAGCGCTGCCACGACGATCTCGATGATCGCGAGGACGGCGGTGCCGCGTCCCCGAGCGCGCTGCACGCCGTCGATCAAGGCGATGACACCGCCGAGGAGGCCGATGAGCAGCAGGATGGAGAAGGTGACCATGGGTGGGGTGTCCTTGTCGTCAGAAAGCTCGACCCCCGGGTCGGGGGTCGAGCGTCCGTCAGCCTAGCGGTCGCTTCGCGCGGCCGACCTCCCGGGCGGAGACCCCTTGCGCGGCGGGTGAGGATCAGGCTACGTAGCGGTCAGCCACCTCGAGCGCCTCGTCGATGATCGCGAGGCCGCGCACCAGCTCCTCCTCCGTGATGACGAGTGGGGGAGCGACGTGCACGCGGTTGAAGTGCGTGAACGGCCAGAGGCCGGCGGCCTTGCACGCAGCGGCGAGCTCCGCCATCGGAGCGGCATCCGGGCCCGAGGCGTTGAAGGGAACCAGGGGTTCCCGCGTGGACGCATCACGAACGAGCTCGATCGCCCAGAACAGGCCGACCCCGCGTACCTCTCCGACCGACGGATGCCGCTCGGCCATCGCCCGCAGGGCCGGCTCGACGATGCGCGAGCCGAGGTCGCGCACGCGCTCCAGGATGGCGTCGCGCTCGAACACCTCGAAGGTGGCGACTCCGGCGGCGCACGCCAGGGGGTGGCCGGAGTAGGTGAGACCGCCGGCGAAGGCGACGTCGTCGAAGTGCGCGGCGATGCGGTCGGAGATGACGACTCCGCCGAGCGGCACGTAGCCCGAGTTCACGCCCTTGGCGAAGGTGATGAGGTCGGGGGTGACGCCGAAGTGGTTGACGGCGAACCACTCGCCGATGCGGCCGAAGCCCACCATGACCTCGTCGGCGATGTAGACGATGCCGTACTTGTCGCACAGGGCGCGCACGCCGGGCAGGTAGCCGGCGGGCGGCACAAGCACGCCGTTGGTGCCCACGATGGTCTCGATGATGACGGCGGCGACGGTGGCGGCTCCCTCCAGCACGATGAGATTCTCGAGGTGCTCCAGCGCGCGCTGCGCCTCCTCGGCCTCGGTCGTCGCGTGGAAGGGCGAGCGGTAGGCGTACGGGCCGAAGAAGTGCGCGACGGACCCGTCGCTCGGGTCGTTGGCCCAACGGCGCGGATCCCCGGTGAGTGAGATGGCCGCGGCCGTTCCCCCGTGGTAGCTGCGGTACATCGAGAGCACCTTGCGGCGGCCGGTGACGGCGCGCGCCATGCGCACGGCGTACTCGTTGGCGTCGGCACCGCCGTTCGTGAAGAACACCTTGTCGAGGTCGCCGGGAGCGACCTCGGCGATGCGGCGGGCGAGCTCGCCGCGCACATCGTTCGCCATGATCGGCTGGATGGTGGCGAGCCGGCCGGCCTGCTGCTGGATGGCGGCGACGAGGTCGGGGTGCTGGTGTCCGAGGTTCAGGTTCACCAGCTGCGAGGAGAAGTCGAGGTAGGCGTTGCCCTGGTAGTCCCAGAACGTGGAGCCCTCGCCCGCGGCGACGGGCATCGGGTCGATCTTCGCCTGCGCGCTCCAGGAGTGGAACACGTGGCCGCGGTCGTCGGCGCGCACCTGGGCGTCGGCTGCGGCATCCGGGAGCTGGTGGGTGGTGCCGCTGCGGTCGACGTAGGCGGCGGTGGCGCTGGGGGAGAGGGTGTCGGTCATGGCTGGCTCTCTTCTTCGGTCTGCGGTCTCGCGAGTTGCCCACTTCCGCCAGTGCTGGCGCTCGCCCACTAGCGGAAGTGGGCAACTCGGGGAGCGGGTGGGTCAGTGGTTGCTCGGGAAGCCGAGGTCGACCTGCGACTCCGACGGGTCGGGCCAGCGCGTGGTCACGACCTTGGTGCGCGTGTAGAAGTGCACGGACTCGGGGCCGTAGATGTGCGAGTCGCCGAACAGAGAGTCCTTCCAGCCGCCGAACGAATACGCGCCGACGGGCACCGGGATCGGCACGTTGACGCCGACCATGCCGACCTCGACCTCGAACTCGAACTGGCGGGCCGTGCCGCCGTCGCGGGTGAAGATCGCGACGCCGTTGCCGAAGCGGTTGGCGTTGATGAGGGCGACAGCGGCCTCGTAGGAGTCGACGCGCACGACCGAGAGCACCGGGCCGAAGATCTCGTCCTGGTAGGCCTTCATCTCGGTGGTGACGTGGTCGAGCAGGCTCACGCCCACGAAGAAGCCGTCGTTGTCGAATTGCTTCTCGGTGCCGTCGACGATGACGGATGCGCCCTCGGCGGCGGCGCCCGTGACGTAGGAGGCGACCTTGTCGCGGTGCTCACGGGTGATGAGCGGACCCATCTCGCTGGCGCTGTCGGTTCCGTCGCCGATGACGAGCGTTCCCATGCGCGAGCGCACGGCCTCGACGAGGTCGTCAGCGACGTCGCCCACGGCGACCAGCACCGAGACGGCCATGCAGCGCTCGCCTGCCGAACCGTAGGCGGCGGAGACGGCGGCATCGGCCGCGGCGTCGATGTCGGCATCCGGCATCACGACCATGTGGTTCTTGGCGCCGCCGAGGGCCTGCACGCGCTTGCCGTTGTCGCTGGCGCGACGGTAGATCGACTGGGCGATGGGGGTGGACCCGACGAAGGAGACGGCGGCGACGTCGGGGCTGTCGAGGATGGTGTCGACGGCGAGCTTGTCGCCGTTGACGACGTTGAGCACGCCGTCGGGAAGGCCGGCCTCCTGGAACAGCTTCGCCAGGAAGAGCGACGCCGACGGGTCCTTCTCGCTGGGCTTCAGCACGACGGTGTTGCCGCAGGCGATGGCGCTGGCGACCATCCAGAGCGGCACCATGACGGGGAAGTTGAAGGGCGTGATGGCGCCGACGACTCCGACGGGCTGCTTCACGGAGTGCACGTCGACGCCCCGGGAGACCTGTTCGCTGCGCTCGCCCTTCAGCAGGTGCACGAGACCGGAGGCGAACTCCACGTTCTCGAGGCCGCGCGAGATCTCGCCGGCGGCGTCGGAGAGGACCTTGCCGTGCTCGCTTGTGACGATGGCGGCGAGCTCGGGGGTGCGCTCGCGCAGCAGGTGGCGCAGCCGGAAGAACACGTCGGCGCGCTTGATCAGGCTGGTGGCCCGCCAGGCCGGCAGCGCTGCCTTGGCTGCGGCGATGGCCTGCTCGACGTCGGCGACGGATGCGTAGACCACGTCATGCTGTCTCGTGCCCGTGGCCGGGTTGAACACCGGACCCGTGCGCTCGGGCTCGCCGGTCTCGACGCCGTTGATGAAGTGCTGGACGAGTGCCATGGCGGACTCGCTTTCTGGATCCGTCGAACGGTCTGCCCGACACCGGCTTATGCTGGATTTCCCCATGATCACAGAGCACCGAGGATGATATCCATGCCAGAACGTCGCAGTTCGCCGACGGATGCTACAGATCGTCCGGGCGGCTTCGGGGCCTCGCTTCCCACCGTGCTCGACATCGTGCGGCTGCCCGTTCTGCAGGCTGGTGATCCCGAGATCGTCGCGGGAACGGGGGCCCTCGACCGCGCCGTGCGGTGGGTGCACGTGAGCGACAACCTCGACGCGGCCGACCTGCTCGACGGCGGGGAGCTGCTGCTCTCGACGGGGGCGGGCTGGTCCGACGACGCAGCCGAGCTGACCGCCTTCGTCGAGCGGCTCGGACGGGTCGGGGTCGCCGGCCTCGTGCTCGAGCTCGGCGGTCGCCTCGACGCCGTGCCGACGGCTCTCGTCGAGGCCTGCGACGAGGCCGGGCTGCCGCTCATCGTGCTGCGGCGCATCGTGAAGTTCGTCGCGGTGACCGAGGCCGTGCACAGTCGCATCATCCTGGAGCAGGCCGATGCGCTGCGTGAGCGCGACCGTCTGCACGAGCTGTTCATCGGGTTGAGCCTGCGCGGCAGCACGGCCGAGTACATCGTCGAGCAGCTCGCGAGGGTGCTGCGCGCCCCCGTCGTGCTCGAGGACCTCAACCACAGGGTCGTCGCGGCCGAGATGCTCGACGCCGGAGACGAGGCCCTCGCCGACTGGGAGTCGACGTCGCGCACGCTGCACCGCGACGGGAGCAGGCAGCCTGGGGCGACGAATGCCGCCGGCTGGGACACCGTCGCCGTCGAGGCCCGCGGCATCCGATGGGGCTCCCTCATCGCACTGCCGGGCGAGCCGCACACGGCCGGTCGGTCGCAGGTGATGGAGCAGGCAGCCGTCGCCCTGGCCATCGGCCGGCTCGCCGAGGGCGACGCCGACGAGTGGACGAGGCTCGGCAACGAGCAGCTTCTGGCCGACCTGCTGGGCGCGCGCTACAGCTCGGATGCCGGGATCGCGGCTCGCTTCGAGGCCGCAGGGCTGCCCGTGCGGGGCCGTGCCCTGGTCGGAATCGCCGTGCACCCCGGCGAGGGGAACGGCGGCACCCACGGCCCGGTCGACGTGCTCGCCGCCGCCGGTCTGCTCGGCGGACCCGTCATCGCCGCTCCCCGCGCCGAGGGGGGCGGCCAGGTGCTGGCGCTGTCGGTTCCACCCGAGGCCCGACTGACGGATGCCGTCTTCGACGAGTTCGCGCGACGCCTGGCGCGCGGCGGTTCCGGCCTCGTCATCGCGGTCGGTGCCGTGGCGCGGGACCTCAGCGGGCTCATCGCCTCCATCGAGGAGGCCCAGGAGTTGCTGCGCTCGCCCCGGGAGGAGCGAGCACGCGGGGTGACCGTGCTGCGGGCCGAGAACCGTCCGCTGCTGCGGCTGGTCGCGGCCTTCGCCGGCGACCCGCGGTTGCAGGCGCACAGCGAGCAGATGCTGCGGCCGCTCATCGAGTACGACCTCGAGGTGGACGGCGACCTGCTCGCGGTGCTGCTGGCCTACGTGTCGCATCCGGGCAACCGCACGAAGGCCGCTGCCGCCAGCCACCTGTCGCGCTCGGTCTTCTACCAGCGCATCGCCCTCATCGAGGACCTGCTCGACGTCGACCTCGACGACGGCGAGACCGTGAGCGCGTTGCACGCTGCGCTGCTGGCGCGGCGGTGATGGGACTCCGCTGATCGAGTAGTGCCCGACGAAGTCGGACACGTATCGAGATCGCACTTCGGCGCGCAATTCGCAGCACCCGCGGACGAGTGATCTCGATACGGCTGCTCGCTGCGCTCGCGGCCTACTCGATCGACGGTGGGGTGACGTACACCTTCCGGATGCGATCGGCCACACGCCAGATCGTGCGCTGGCCGGCCCGCAGCCGCCCGATGTCGCCGACGGCGTAGACCACCCGGTCGCCCGACTCGAGGAACTCCACCTCGGCCGACCCGGCGATGACCACGAACACCTCGTCGGCCTCGGTGTCGCTCATCGCGCCGGCGGTCATCTCCCACACGCCGATGTCGGCACCGTCACCGTCACCGACCGGCTCCAGCTCGATGTAACCGGTCTGCGGGGTTCCGTCCACGACCTGCTCGGCAGCCACGGGCTCCAGCGGCAGCGAGAGTGCGAGCGCCGCGGTCTTCAGGGTCGAGTCGATCATGGTCTATCCCGCCGCCAACGTCTTCGCGATGTCTTCGGCGCTCTGGTCGCCTCGTCGCAGCACGTAGGCGACGACGCCGAGAGCCAGCAGGGTGAGCAGGAACATCACCGTCGACACCGCCGCGATCTCGGGCCGCAGGCCCACCCGCAGCGACGCGAAGATGTACACCGGCCACGGCGTCGATCCCGGCACCTGCACGAAGCTCGACACGATGGTGTTGTCGAGGCTCAGGGTGAACGACATCAGCGCGCCGGCCCAGATCGCGGGGCTCGCGACGGGCAGCGTGATCTGGGTGAAGCGGCGCCACGGTGTCGCGTAGAGATCGGCCGCCGCCTCCTCGAGGGAGGCGTCGAGTCCGGCCATCCGTGCCCTGATGATGAAGGTCACGACGGCGACGGACAGCACGGCATGGGCGATCACGAGCCGCACGAGGCCGTTGTTGAACAGGCCGATGCCGGCGTCGGTTCCGAGGCTCACGAACCAGGGCAGCATCGAGACGGCGTCGACGATCTCGGGGGTGAACAGCGTGACGCCGAGGATCACCGTGGCCACCAGGACGGAGAGCGAGCTCGCGCGCGACCGGGCCAGCGCGATGCCGCCCAGGGTCCCGAGCAGAGTGGACAGGAGCGCGGCGCCGGCGGCGGCGGAGATCGACGTGATCACCGAGCCGACGATCACGGGGTTCGCCAATGCCGACGTGTAGGCGGTGAAGCCGAAGCCCTGCCACGACGCCAGCAGGCGGCCGGTGTTGAACGAGTAGGCGAACATCACGATGATCGGCAGGAACAGGAACGCGAACACCACGACGCCCCAGATCGCGAGCCCCACGCGCACGGGGTCGACACGACGGCGCCGTCGGGGAACGGATGTGGCACTGCGCACCCGCGCCGGATCCACCGCGGCCACTGCCGCTGTCGCCGTGTTCGCACTCATGAGGCACCTCCCGGAAGTTCGACGTCGAGATCGACGCGACGCGCTCGGCGCACGAACGCTCGCACGATGAGGGCGATTCCGCCGAAGATCGCGACCGCGCCGGCGATGAAGAGCATGAGCAGCACGGCCATGGCCGACCCGAGCGCCCAGTTCTGCGCGGTGTTGAACTGGCTGGCCACGAGCTGGCCGATCATGTTGCCCTGCGCTCCGCCCAGCACCGACGCCGTGATGTAGTCGCCCATCAGAGGGATGAAGACGAGCAGGCATCCGGATGCGATCCCGGGGGCCGCGAGTGGAAGGGTCACGTTCCAGAGCGTCCGCCAGCGGTTCGCCCCGAGGTCGGCGCTGGCCTCGCGGAGCGCGGGGCCGGCGCGGTCGATGGCGACGTAGAGCGGCAGGATCATGAGCGGCAGGTAGTTGTAGACCACGCCGAGCTGCACGGCTCCGGCCGTGTAGAGCACATCGAGCCTGCCGTCGATGATGCCGAGGTTCTGCAGGGCGTCGGAGACGAATCCGCGCGGCGAGAGGATGATCTGCCAGCCGAGGGTGCGCACCAGGAAGTTCGTCCAGAACGGCACCAGCACCAGTGCGAGGGCGAGGGGGCGCCACTTCGGGTTGAGCTTCACGGCCAGCCAGTAGGCGAACGGGACCGAGATGGCGAGGCAGATCAGGGTGCCGACGACCCCGATGCGCAGGGTGTTCCAGAACGTGCCGATGAAGGTGGCGTCGAGGGCCTCGACGTAGCGGTCGAGGCTCAGCACGTCGTTCGCGTGGGCGTTGAACAGGTCGGGCTTGTAGCCGAAGGAGTACCAGAGCACGAGGCCGAGCGGCACCACGAAGAAGAACACCACGTAGGCCCAGGTGGGGAAGCCGAGCGCCTCGTAGCCGGTGATGCCGCGGCGACGCCGGGCGCGGGGCGTGCTGCGGGGGGCTGTCGTGGGAGGAGCGGCATCCGTCGTCATCACGAACCTGCCTTCGCCATCATGCGGTTGAGGGTCTTCACGAGCTGACCGGCAGCGTCGTTGAGTTCGGCCGGGGTGAGTCGTTCGATCACGTCGGCCGCGGGGAAGACCAGCTCGGGGAAGTCGAACTCGTTCTCCTTCGCCAGTTCGTCGATGCCCTTCACTCCCGTGCTGTAGCCGATGTAGTCCACCTCGCGGTAGGAGACCTCGGGCTCGAGCATGTAGTCGATGAACGCGTAGGCGGCGTCCATGTTCTGCGCGCCCTTGGCGATGGCCCAGGTGTCCATCCACAGGTTGGCCGTCGGCGTCGGGTAGACGAATCGCCAGCTGTCGGGATCGTCGCTGGCGAGCAGCCCCTGCCTCGCGTCGCCGTTGAACGCCTGCATGAGGGTGAAGGTCTCCTCGGGGATGCCGCTCGTGACGGCCGTGGAGTTGAAGGCCTTCACGTGCGGGGCGAGGGTGTTCACGAGGTACTCGTCTGCGGCGGCCAGGTCGGCCTTATTCGTGGTGTTCGGGTCGATGCCGTTGGCCGCGAAGTAGATGCTGGCGACCTCCCACGGGTCTTCGAGCAGCGAGACGTCTCCGCTGGCCGTGCCGGTGGCTGCCTCGAGGAAGTCGGCCCACGAGGTGAGCTCACCGGGGATGGCGCGGGTGTCGTAGGCGAAGCCCGTCGTTCCCCAGTCCTTGCAGACGGAGTAGGTGTTCCCCGGGTCCCAGCTCTGGTCGAGGTAGAGCGGATCGACGTTGCCGAGGTTCTTCAACCTGCTGTGGTCGAGCTTCTCGATCAGGCCGTTCTCGGACATGATCGGGATGTAGCTGCCCGTCGGGACGATCACGTCGTAGCCGCTGGTGCCGCGGGTCGCTCCGAGCTTGGCGATGAGCTCCTCGTTCGAGCCGAAGCTGTCGAACTGCACGCTCGTCCCGGTCTTCTGGAAGGCGGCGATGTTCGCCGGGTCGTCGTAGTCGCCCCAGCTGTAGACGTTGAGGTGGTTCTCCATCACGCCGTCCGGCAGCTTCGACGGGGCGAAGCCCGTGCTCTTCGAGCAGGCGGCGAGCACGCTGGTCGCCCCCACCACGATGAAGCCCGAGAGCAGTGCCCTGCGGCTGATCTGGGCGGATGCCGCACGCGGAACGAGCGCGCGGATGTCGGGGCGATCCGCCATCTCAGGCCGCCTCGAACACGCGCAGCTCGCTGGCGTCCCACGAGCACCAGACCGTGTCTCCGGTGCCGAGCGGCTCGGCCCGGTCCGGAGTCGCGCGGGCGATCAGCTCGAGTCCGGAGCTCGTCACGACGACGTACTGGATGGCATCGCCGAGGAAGGAGATACCGGCCAGGGTGCCCTCGAGGCCGCCACCGGCCGGACGCTGCGCCGACACGTGCACGGCCTCGGCGCGGATCGCCGCCCGCACCTCACTGCCCTCGCGGGCGCCGCTCGGAAGGCTCGAGACCGCGAAGGTGCCGTCTGCCGCGACCAGCGCATCCGTTCCCGACACCGACGCGTCGATGAAGTTCTGCTTGCCGATGAAGCCCGCGACGAACTCGTTGGCCGGCTTCAGGTAGACGTCCTCCGTGCTGCCGATCTGCTGCACACTTCCGCTCTGCATGACCACGACGCGGTCGCTCATCGAGAGCGCCTCCTGCTGGTCGTGGGTGACGAAGATGAAGGTGATGCCGAGCTCCTTCTGCAGCAGCTTCAGCTCGATCTGCATCTCCTCGCGGAGCTTGCGGTCGAGGGCGCTCATCGGCTCGTCGAGCAGCAGCACCTTGGGGCGGTTGACGAGGGCGCGGGCGAGGGCGACGCGCTGCTGCTGACCGCCGGAGAGAGTCGAGGGCTTGCGGTCGGCGAAGCTCACCATCTGGGCGAGCCCCAGCGAGTCGTGCACGCGCTGCGCGATCTCGGACTTAGGCACGCGCTTCTGGCGCAGTCCGTAGGCCACGTTCTCGGCCACGGTCATGTGGGGGAACAGGGCGTACGACTGGAACACCGTGTTCACCGGGCGCTTGTGCGGGGGCAGGTCGACGACGGACTGACCGCCCACGACGATGTCTCCGGCATCCGGATGCTCGAAGCCCGCGATCATGCGGAGCAGCGTCGTCTTGCCGCACCCCGACGGGCCGAGGAGCGAGATGAACTCGCCGGATCGCACCTCGAGGTCGATGGAGTCGACGGCCGTGGCCGAGCCGAAGATCTTGGTGATTCCGCGGAGGCTCACCGAACCCGTGGCGTCGGCGGCGTCGGCGATGACGGCGGTGGCAGGGGATGGAGAGCTCACGGCTGGTCCTCTCGTCGGGGTGGGGCTGGGGTGGGGCTGAGGCTGGGCTGCGACGTCAGGAGTCGAACCCGAGGCCGACGGCGTCGAGGGTCTTGAGGATGAGGTTGCGCTCGCCGCGGTTGTGGTCGGCGCGGTCGAGCGACCAGCGGGTGGCCTGGATGCCGATGGAGGCCAGGGGCTCGGGCGGGAACGGCAGCGGACGCGACTTCACCATCTCGAGCTCGGTGATCTCGGTCTTGCGCCCGGCGAGCAGGTCGAGCATGACCTTCGCGCCGAAGTGGGTGGCGGCGACGCCGAGCCCGGTGTAGCCGATGGCGTAGGCGATGCGGCCGCCGCGGGCAGCGCCGAAGAAGGCGCAGAACCGGCTGCAGGTGTCGATGGCGCCGGCCCACTGGTGGCTGAACCTCAACCCCTCGAGCTGCGGGAAGGTGGTGAAGAAGTGCTCACCGAGGGTGCGGAAGGTCTCGGGTCGGTTCTCGTATTCCGCACGGATGCGGCCGCCGTAGTGGTAGACCGCGTCGTAGCCGCCGAACAGGATGCGGTTGTCGCGGCTGAGCCTGTAGTAGTGGAACTGGTTCGACGAGTCGCCGAGGCCCTGCCGGTTCGCCCAGCCGATGGCGTCGAGCTGGTCGCTGCTGAGCGGCTCGGTCATGAGCGCGTAGTCGTAGACGGGAACCGTCTGCAGGGCGTTGCGCTTGAGCAGGCTCGGGAAGACGTTGGTCGCGAGGGCCGTGCGCACAGCGCGCACAGTGCCGGTCGCCGTGCGCACGTCTGTTCCCTGGGCCACGCTGAGGCCGGCGGTGTCGAGGCCGAGCACTCGAGAGTTCTCGAAGATCTCGACTCCGGCGGCTGCGGCGGCCTGGGCCAGGCCGAAGGCGAGCTTCGCCGGGTGCACCAGAGCCGAGGTGCGGGTGTGCCAGACGCCGGCGAGATAGGTGGGGGAGTTGACCTGAGCCCGAACAGCGGTCTCGTCGAGGAACAGGGCGTGCTCGCCAGCGCTCTCGCGCATCCACTCGACCTGGTGCGGCTCCACCGCGAGGTCGATGGCGCCGTTCCGCTCGAACTCGGCGTCGACACCGAGCTCGGCCAGCGTGGCCTCGATCTCGTCGAGGTTCGCCAGTCCGAGTTCCTGCAGCCTGTCGAACTCCTGGGGGAAGCGGCTGAGGCCGTTCTCGTCCCCATGGGTGAGGCTGGCCTCGCAGAAGCCGCCGTTGCGCCCGGACGCCGCCCAGCCGATGGTCTTCGCCTCGAGCAGCACGACACGGGCCTGCGGCTGCTCGCGCTTGGCGAGCAGTGCGGTCCAGAGCCCCGTGTAGCCGCCGCCCACGACCACCAGGTCGGCGCCGAGGTCGCCCGTCAGCCGGGGGTAGGTGGGCGTCGCCTCGGCCAGGTCGTCGAGCCAGAACGACGCCTGCCTGGTTCCGCTCAGGGCATGGCTGACGACGGATGCCGCTGGCCGGGCTCGTTCGAAGACTGTGGTGTGCACTATCGATCACGCTCTCTGCAGGAAGGGGCCGGACGGGACCTGCTGGTCTCCGTCGACCGTTCCTGACATTCTGCCAACCCGAGTCGGGCCGACCCTCTCGAAAACGTTCGGGATCGTGGCGGTTCCGGTCAGATCGTCCGGGGAGCGTGTCGCTCCAGGAACTCGTAGACCTCGGTCTGGTCGACGCCCGGGAAGGTGCCTGTCGGCAGTGCGGCGAGCAGGCTCGTCGGGGTGCGCGCGGCCGGCCACGACTGGTCGGCCCAACGGTCGGCGAGGCCCGTGGGAGCTCGACGACAACACGATTCGTCCGGGCAGTGGCTCACGGCGCGATGGGGAGTCTCGCGGCCGCGGAACCACTTCACGTGGTCGAAGGGCACGCCGACGCTCACCGAGTACTCGCCCTCCTTGGCCTTCTCGATGCGCGAGGTGCACCAGAACGTTCCGGTGCTGGTGTCGGTGTACTGGTACCAGGGGCTGAACCGGTCCTCGACGTCGAACACCGTGCGCGCCGTCCAGTTGCGGCAGACCGTCGTGCCCTCCACGGCACCGAGAGCGTCGCTCGGGAAGCGCACCGAGTCGTTCTCGTAGGCCTTGATGATGGTGCCCGACTCGTGCACCTTCATGAAGTGCACGGGGATGCCGAGTCGCGCCGTCGCGAGATTGGTGAAGCGGTGGGCCGCCGTCTCGTAGGACACCGCGAAGGCGTCGCGCAGGTCCTCCATCGAGATGCGGCGCAGGTTCTTGGCCTCGGTGAGCACTTTCACGGCGTCGCGCTCCGGCAGCAGGATCGCGGCCGTCAGGTAGTTCGTCTCCACGCGCTGCCGCAGAAAATCGGCGTAGTTTCGCGGTTCGTCGTGACCGCACAGGTGGGTGGCGAAGGCCTGCAGGATGGGGGAGCGCGAGTCGCGCGATGCCGACTGCTCGGTGGGGAGGTAGATGCGGCCGTTGCGCTTGTCCGTCACCGAGCGGGTGGAGTGCGGCAGGTCGCCGACGTAGTGCAGCGAGTAGCCCAGGTGACTGGCCATGTCGGCGACGACCTGCTGCGACACGGGTCCGCCGTTGTGCCCGACGGCCGTCAGCAGCTCAGTCGCCAGGGTCTCCAGTTCGGAGAAGTAGTTGTCGCGGGCGCGCATGGTGGCGCGCAGCTCGACGTTGGCGCGGCGGGCCTCCTCGGGCGTGGCGGCGCGCTCCCGGTGGAGGCGCGAGATCTCGTTGTGCAGGGAGAGGATCGCCTGCAGGGTCTCGTCGCTCTGGCCCTTGCTGACGCGGATGCGCGGGATTCCGAGCGCCTCGAACACGGGGCCGCGCTGGGCGCGTTCGACCGCGATCTCGAGGGCGTCGCGCGGGTCTGGGGCGGCATCCGTGCGCAGCAGATCATCGACGGTCGTGCCGAGGGCCAGCGCGATGGAGCGCAGCATCGAGAGGCGGGGCTCGCGCTTGCCGTTCTCGATCATCGACACCTGCGACGGCGCCCTGTCGACGGCCGCGGCCAGTTGCTCCAGCGTCAGCTCGCGAGCCACGCGGCGGGCCCGGATGCGGCGTCCGAGGGTGAGCGCGTCGACGCCCACCTCGTCGTCGAGGGTCTCGGAAGCGAGCTCATCCGCGCTGATCATGGACTGATGGTGTCACGGGCCTGCGGATGCGGCAACCAGAAGAATCGCGCTTCTTCTGTCGATCTCGCCGAAGCCCGGACGACGTCCGCGACTGACGCACGTCCCTCGCGTTCGCGAGAACAGGCCGGATCGCAGCATCCGCCCGAGAGCAGGCCCGTCTGGCCTGCTTAAGACGATCGGGCCTGTTGCGGCGCAGAGCGAAGCGAGCCGGCAGCGGTCAGCGCGCCAGCAGCTCCTCCACCGTCGCCACCGTCGCGTAGCTGCCCGAGAGCGCCGCCATGAACGCGCCGTGCACCTGCGCCGCCGGCACGACGGCGCCGTCGAACTCGAGGTCGGGCGCAGCGCACGCGTCGTGGGCGACGGTCACGGTGAAGTCCAGGTCGCTGGCGGCGCGCACCGTCGCGTCGACGCACATGCTGCTCATCATCCCGACCACGACCAGGTCATCCGGATCGACGGCGCACAGCCGCTCCAGCAGGTCGGTGTCGAGGAACGAGTTCGGCGACGCCTTCTGCACCACGGGCTCGTCGCCGACGGGCGCGACCAGCTGGTGGATCTCGACCCCAGCGGTGCCGGGGCGCATGAAGGTGGCATCCAGTGCATCCCAGACGTGCTGCACGTGGATGACGGGGTCGCCGGCCTCGCGGAACGCCGCCAGCAGCTCGGCCGCACGCGTGGCTGCGGCCTCCGGCTCGACCAGGGGGAACGCCCCTCCCGGGAAGTAGTCGTTCTGGATGTCGATGATGAGCAGCAGACGAGACACGGTGAGCCCTTTCGAAACGGATGCGGCCCCCATCCTGACACTCTGACCGACGGCGGGCCGACAACCCGTCGGTATGCGCTGGCCGCCGACGCCTCGACCTGCCTACGCTCGCTGGGAGCGCCCCGCACCGGGGCCGCACTCGAGGAGGCCCCATGCCGATCGCCGACGTCGTCTTCACGGGCGGGACCGTGTTCAGCGCGGGCGCTGCCGCATCCGTCGCCGCCGATGTCGCCGTGCTCGACGGACGCATCGTCGCCGTCGGCCCCACGGACGACCTGCGCGCCTGGGTCGGGGACGCCACCACCGTCGTCGACACCTCGGGCCGGCTCGTCGTCGCCGGGTTCCAGGACGCCCACGTGCACCCGATCGGGGCCGGGGTCGAGATGCTGCAGTGCGACCTCACGGGGGCGACGGATGCCGCCGACTGCCTGCGGATCATCGCGGAGTACGCGCAGGCGAACCCCGACGAGCCGTGGATCCGCGGGGCCGGCTGGTCGATGGAGTTCTTCCCGGGCGGCACCCCGATGGCGGCCGACCTCGACGCCGTCGTGGCCGACCGCCCCGTGCTGCTCAGCAACCGCGATCACCACGGAGCGTGGGCGAATTCGCTGGCCCTGGCGCTCGCCGGGGTCACGGCCGAGACACCAGACCCTTCCGACGGTCGCATCGAGCGGGATGCCGGTGGAGCGCCCAGCGGAACCCTGCACGAGGGCGCCGTCGCCCTGGTCGAGACCCACGCCCCCGACATCGACCCCGAGCTGGCGTACCGCGGCCTGCTGCGAGCCCAGGAGGAGCTGCTCGCTCAGGGCGTCACCGGCTGGCAGGACGCCATGGTCGGCGAGGTGCTGGGCCTGCCCGACACCCTCGAGGTCTACCTGCGGGCCGTCGCCGACGGCACCCTGACGGCCCGCGTCGTCGCCGCACTCTGGTGGGAACGCGACCGCGACACGTCGCAGCTCGACGAGATGGTCCGCCGCCGCGACGAGGTCGCGGCGCTCGGCGTTCCCGAGCGGTTGCGCGCCGACAGCATCAAGATCATGGTCGACGGGGTGGCCGAGAACTTCACGGCGGCGATGAACACGCCCTACCGTGACGCCCACGGACACCCGACCTCCAACTCCGGGCACACGTTCCTCACCCCGCAGGCCCTCGACGCCGCCGTGGTGGGGGCGGATGCCGCAGGCTTCCAGGTGCACTTCCACGCCCTCGGCAACAGGGCCGTGCGCGAGGCGCTCGACGCGCTGGAGGCGCTGCCCGCCCGCGCGGCCGACGCCCCGCAGCGCCGTCACCACCTCGCCCACCTGCAGATCGTCGACGAGGTGGACGTGGCGCGCTTCGCCGAGCTCGGTGCCGCGGCCAACCTGCAGGCGCTCTGGGCGTGCCACGAGCCGCAGCTCGACGAGTTGGCGCTGCCGTTCCTGGACGCCGAGCTCGAGGCACGGCACTACCCGTTCGGCGAGCTCGATCGCGCCGGGGTGCTGCTGGGTGCAGGCAGCGACTGGCCGGTGTCGACGGCTGATCCGCTCGCCGCCATCCACGTCGCCGTCAACCGCGTCGGTCCGGGGTCGGATGCCGCACCGCTGGGGGCCGCCGGGCAGCGCCTCGATCTCGCGACCGCGCTGACGGCCTACACGGCCGGGAGTGCCTGGCTCAACGGCCGCGACGGCTCCACCGGCCGCATCGAGCCCGGCTGTCTCGCCGACCTCGTGGTGCTCGACCGGGATCCGTTCACCGGACCCGTGACGGCGATCGCCGACACCCGCGTGCTCAGTACCTGGGTGGACGGAGCGCTGGTGTATTCGGCGGAGTAGCCGATCGCTGAGGGCCGAGCGCAGCGACCGCCCGAAGCGCACCGAGTCTGCGCCGAGAGGGCGCTTCGGCCGCGAACGCGCTTCGAACGCGAACTTCGTTCGGTTCTCAGGGACCGGAGTGGTCAGCGACCGTAGGTCAGAGCCGGTGCGCCGACTCCAGCACGAGGTCCTCGAAGCGCTCGAGGCTGCGGTCGAGTGCTCGCCGCAGCGAGGAGCCGATGAGCGGACCGAGCATCCGTTCGATGCGGCTGCCCGGTCGAGATGTCGTCGTCAGGACCACGCGCACGCCGCCCTCCACCGGCTCGATCCGGCGTTCACCGTCGGCGTCGGTGCCCGACGTCGATGCCCAGGAGAAGGCGACTCCGGGCTCGACCCTGCTGATGATCGCCGTGTTCGTCGTGCGCTGGCCGAGCGAGCGGAACTGCTCCACCGTGCGGGTTCCGTTTCGCACGGTTCCCGTGGTGTCCTGGCTCATCTCCTCGACTCCCTCCCGCCAGATGGCGTCGAAGCGGTGGTCGGCGAGCATCGACCACACCGTCGAGGGATCCAGTGCGATGCGGCGTTCTGAGCGCACTGTGATGAGGTGGGGATCTCGGGTCGGCATGGTCTCCTCAGGGTAGGCCGCACGACGAGCGGGGCCCATCGGGGGCAACCCCCTTTCGGGGGTCAGGGCGGTTTCTCCGGGTATCCGTCGCCCGGCACTGGCAGCCGGCTGTCCCCTGACATAAGGTCGGCAGTACAGCAGAACGAAGTTGATCAGGGGGATTCGTGGGCTATCGCAGTGTCATCGCCGTCGTCGTCGTGTCGGGGGCGCTTCTGCTCACCGGATGCTCCGGACCCGCGGGACCATCGTCATCGCCGACCTCGACTCGATCGGCGACGCCGACCCCGTCGGGCACCCCCGGCTCGACCGCGAGCGCCACTCCCGGTGCCACCGACGGGGCGAGCACGCCACCGGCGCCGTCAGCGAGTGCCCCGGCCGCAGCTGCGCAGACGGTCGAGGAGGCCTGCGTCATCATGAACGACGCCATCACCGCCCTCTCCGGCCTCGACACCGACGAGAACATGGACATGCTCGGAACCGATCCGGCAGCAGCCCAGGCCGCCATCGACGCTGCCAGCGCCGACCTGACGGCCGCGGCCGCCCAGGTCACCAACGCCGACGTCAAGCCTGCAGCCGACGCCGTCGTCGCCTCGAGCCAGTCGTACTTCGACTACCTCATCGCCTTCTCGACCGATCCGGAGTCGATCGACGTCGATGCCTTCGGCGACCAGCTCACGGCCTTCTCCGACAGCATCGTGGGCGTGCAGGAGCTCTGCGGCGTCACCGAGTGACGCTCGCTCGAGCGGCCCCGCAGCCGCTCTGACACCCCGTTCTTCTCCCCGGCAGAAGACCGGGTCTATTTCTGCACTCGCTTTCGGATCGACGGATGCCGCGCGGCAGCAGTGTTGGTGCAACACACCAGCGCCGCAGCCTCCAAGCGGCGTCCGATCCGAAAGGCACACCCCATGAGCACCCCGCCCCGCCCCACGCAGAGCCGCCCGGGCGACCAGACGCAGAGCGCCGCCGAACTCGAACTCGAATGGCAGGCCGATTCCCGCTGGGACGGCATCCGTCGCGATTACAGCGCAGCCGACGTCGTCGAGCTCCGCGGTCCGGTGCGGGAGGAGCGCACTCTCGCGCGTCGCGGCTCGGAGAAGCTCTGGGAGCTCATCCAGCGCACCGACGGCACGGCTTTCGCCCCCGAGGAGGACCCCACCTGGGTCGCAGCCCTCGGCGCCCTCACCGGCAACCAGGCCGTGCAGCAGGTGCGCGCGGGCCTCGAGGCCATCTACCTCTCGGGCTGGCAGGTCGCGGCCGACGCCAACCTGGCCGGCCAGACCTACCCCGACCAGTCGCTGTACCCGGCGAACTCGGTGCCCGCCGTCGTGCGTCGCATCAACAACGCCCTGCTGCGCGCCGGCCAGATCGAGCCCGGCCGCGACTGGATGGCCCCGATCGTCGCGGATGCCGAGGCCGGCTTCGGCGGACCGCTCAACGCCTACGAGCTCATGCAGGGCATGATCGAGGCCGGAGCGGCGGGCGTGCACTGGGAAGACCAGCTCGCCAGCGAGAAGAAGTGCGGTCACATGGGCGGCAAGGTGCTGATCCCGACGGGCCAGCACATCCGCACCCTCAATGCCGCTCGACTCGCGGCCGACGTCTCCGACGTGCCGACGATCATCATCGCCCGCACCGACTCCCTCGCCGCCACGCTGCTCACCAGCGACCACGACGAGCGCGACCGTCCGTTCCTCACCGGGGAGCGCACGGCCGAGGGCTTCTACGAGGTGCAGAACGGCATCGAGCCGGTCATCGCCCGCGGGCTCGCCTACGCCGAGTACGCCGACCTGCTCTGGGTCGAGTCGGCCGAGCCCGACCTCGACCTCGCCCGCCGCTTCGCCGAGGCCATCCACGAGAAGTTCCCCGGCAAGCGCCTCAGCTACAACTGCTCGCCGTCGTTCAACTGGAAGCGTCACCTCGACGACAGCCAGATCGCGACCTTCCAGCGCGAGCTGGCCTCGATGGGCTACGCCTTCCAGTTCATCACCCTCGCGGGCTTCCACGCCCTCAACCACTCGATGTTCGAACTCGCCCGCGGCTACAACGAGCGCCACATGAGTGCGTACGTCGAGCTCCAGGAGGCGGAGTTCGCCTCCGAGAAGAACGGCTACACCGCCACCCGCCATCAGCAGGAGGTCGGCACAGGCTACTTCGACCGCATCAGCACGGCGCTCAACCCCTCGAGCGCCACTCTCGCCCTCGTCGGATCGACCGAGGAACACCAGTTCTAGAACCCCGATCGCTGTGATCTCGAGACGCGTCCGACTCCGTCGGGCGCTCCTCGATCAGCGGTATTCGACAGGAGACACGACCATGAACACCACACCCACCAGCACCCTGGAACGCGAGACGACCCGGGCATCCGAGACGACGACGCGCGAGCCGGCCACCACGACCGGCAGCTTCGCGACGTCGCAGCCGTGGATCGAGGTGACGGCGCCGCTCGGCGATCGCTACTCCGAGATCCTCACGCCCGAGGCGCTCGCGTTCCTCGCTGAACTGCACGACAGGTTCGCCGGCATCCGTCATGACCTGCTCGCAGCACGACTGCAGACCCGCGTCGCCTCGGCGAACGGACGCGACCCGCGCTTCCTGCCCGAGACGGCATCGGTGCGAGCGGATGCGTCGTGGCGAGTCGCCGGGGCGGGCCCCGGTCTCGAGGATCGTCGCGTCGAGATCACGGGTCCGACCGACCGCAAGATGGCGATCAATGCGCTGAACTCCGGCGCGAAGGTCTGGCTCGCCGATCAGGAGGACGCGACGAGCCCCACCTGGACGAACGTGATCGAGGGGCAGATCTCGCTCTTCGACGCGTTGCGGGGCCAGCTCTCCTTCACGTCGCCGGAGGGCAGGGAGTACACGGTCGCCGGCCGTGTCGGCCTGACCCACGGTGGTGAGGCCGAGACGCCCACCATCGTGATGCGGCCGCGGGGCTGGCACCTGGTCGAGAAGCACCTGCGCTTCCACGACCGCTCAGGGCGGGCGATGAGCGCCTCAGGGAGCCTGGTCGACTTCGGGCTCTACTTCTTCCATAACGCCCGTCGTCTGATCGAGCTGGGGCTGGGCCCGTACTTCTACCTGCCGAAGCTCGAGAGCCACCGCGAGGCCAGGCTCTGGAACGACGTCTTCTCGTTCTCGCAGGACCACCTCGGCATCCCGCAGGGGACCGTGCGCGCCACGGTCCTCATCGAGACCATCCAGGCGGCGTTCGAGATGGAGGAGATCCTCTACGAGCTGCGCGATCACTGCGCCGGGCTCAACGCCGGGCGCTGGGACTACATCTTCTCGATCATCAAGACGTTCCGGTCGCGGGGGCGCCGATGGGTCTTCCCCGACCGCTCCGAGATCACGATGACCGTGCCGTTCATGAGGGCGTACACCGAGCTGCTCGTGTCGACGTGCCACAGGCGCGGGGCATATGCCATCGGAGGCATGAGCGCGTTCATCCCGAACCGCCGTGACCCGGAGGTCACCGGACGAGCCCTGGAAAAGGTCGCAACGGACAAGCGCCGCGAGGCCGGAGATGGCTTCGACGGAACCTGGGTCGCGCACCCGGATCTCATCCCCACGGCGCGAGCGGAATTCGACGCCGTGTTCGAGGACCGCAGCGACCAGTTGCACCGCCTGCGCGACGACGTTCACGTCACGGCGGCGCAGCTGCTCGACATCCCGTCGATCGGAGGCTCGGTGAGCGAGGAGGGCGTCCGTGACAACGTGCGCATCGCCGTGCGGTACATCGAGTCGTGGTTGCGGGGAATCGGGGCTGCGGCCATCGACAACCTGATGGAGGACGCCGCGACGGCGGAGATCTCGCGGTCGCAGGTCTGGCAGTGGGTGAACGACAACACGATCACCCGCGAGGGTCGGCGCATCGACGCCGCGTGGCTCGAGACCGTCGTGACCGGCGTCTCGGACGAGCTGGAGCGCTTCGACGGCGACCGCTTCGACGACGCCTTCGCGGTGTTCCGGCAGGTCGCGTTGGAGCCGGAGTTCCCGACGTTCCTGACGATCCCGGCGTACACGCGGTTCCTGTAGCAGCACCCGCTGGTCGAGTAGCGAGCGAGCGCAGCGAGCACGCGTATCGAGACCGCTCAGGTGATCTCGATACGCGTCCGACTCCGTCGGGCGCTACTCGATCAGCGGTGTGTGCGCTTCGGCCGCGCGGTGCGCACGGACCTCGGCGATCGGAGCGCAGGAGCACCTCTAGGGTCGGATGGTGACCATCCGCATCCGCACCGCGACCGCAGCCGACGCAGGGAGCCTCGCCGAGCTGGCCGCAGCCACCTTCCCGCTCGCCTGCCCGCCGCACACGACGGCCGAGGCCATCGCCGACTTCATCGCCACCCACCTCTCGCGCGGCACCTTCGACGCCTACCTCGCCGACCGCGCCCGCGTGCTGCTCATCGCGGAGCAGCAGCAGGAGCAGGATCGGGAGCAGCCGGCGACGGATGCGGCATCCGGCTCGCTCGCCGTCGGCTACACGATGCTGGTCTTCGGAGAGCCGACGGATGCCGACGTCGCCGCCGCGATCGGCATCCGTCCGACGGTGGAGCTCAGCAAGTTCTACACCCTCGCCTCGATCCACGGCACCGGGGTCTCCGGACCGCTCATGGCCGCGACTCTCGCCGCCGCAGGGGAGCGCGGTGCCGCAGGGGCCTGGCTCGGCGTGAACGAGGAGAACGCCCGGGCCATCCGCTTCTATGAGAAGAACGGATTCGCCCAGGTCGGGACGAAGCACTTCCTCGTGGGCGATCGCTACGAGGACGACCTCGTTCTGGAGCGCCGGCTGCCGTAGGTCCGCTCAGACGCCGACGGTGTCGGCATGCAGCGTGCCTGCATGCAGCGTTCCCGAGTGGAGAGCGCCCGAGTGCCGCGTTCCGGATCGACCCATGCCTGCGCGCTGCGTCGTCGGATGCGATGACGTCCACCGCGGCAGTGCCGCATGGAGGTCCGGGGGTCGTTGCGTCGGACCGGCGAACGGGGTCGTGACGACATCGCGCCGGTGCGCGCCGCCGTCGCGTCGACCCGACTGAAGCTCGACGCAGGAGCTCGTGCCGGTCCAGAGCTCGGAGTGCACAGCCGCTCGCGGAGCTGCGGCCGCCGTGACCCATCGTCGATCGCCGCGGGTGGACGTGCCGAGTGCGACGGGAAGCGGGGCGTACGACACCGTGGACGTCCAGCGCCACTCGGTGGACAGGGCCGCGAGCTGCGACTGGAGCACGGCGCTCGCGGCCGGAGTGAGGAGCGCGACAGCAGGGCGCCGCGCACCGTGAGCGCTCCCGGGTTCGGCTCGAGGCACGCCGAACACGATGCCGGAGGCGGGGGGACCGGCATCCGGGACCAGGGCGAACAGGTCGTGGGCGCCGATGCGGGTGAGGGCCAGCGATCCGGTGGTCAGCACCAGGATCATCAGGCAGACGATGGTGATGTACAGCCCCATCTCGACCGGCGACTTGGTGCGTGTCGGGTCGATGAAGAAGTACGGGAACCAGCCGACGATGCTGCCGCGCACCATGGTGAACACGAGCCAGATGCCGGGGTAGGGCAGTGCCCAGCCCATGGTGAGCCAGGGCAGCGTGTTGGTGCGCACTGCCAGACGCCTTTCGGCGATGAAGTCGATGGTGAGCAGGACGGGCATGATGAAGTGCAGCACGACATCCGACGGGGTGACCAAGATCGGCTTGACCTCGCCCGCCGAACCGACGGCGAGGATGCCGTAGACGATTCCGGCGAGGATGACGTAGCCCAGGACGATCGATCGGGCCGCGTGGATGCGGCTCGATTCCGGCCTGCCGGTGATGGCGAGCACCCCGCTCGTCACGAGCAGACCGACGGCACCGACCGCCGACTGCACAGTGAAGAAGCAGAAGTAATTGCCCGCGTCGAAGGCCGTGACCCCGATCGCCTGGAAGTTCGCCACGATCGAGACCGTCTCGACCGCGGCCAACACCAGCCGGGCCAAGCCGATCGCCTGATGGATGTTCCCCCGTGAGATGTGAGGGCCTGATGAACGCTCTCGCATACTGAACGGTATCTGGCAGAAGGCCGTGGATGCTGGGCATACGCCCCCAGATTAGTTATCCTCACGTCTTTCCGAGCCGTTCAGTCGGGTGCAGTAGGTTGAAATCGCGTTCGTGTGCTCGGGAGGAGGGCGGCCGGGGTTCCAGCGCAAGCCCGCGACATCCATGAGACGCAGAACCTTCCTCATCGCAGCCGTCGGCGCACTCGGCACATCGGTGCTCGCCGCCTGCACTCCGCAGCCTCGACCGACCCGGTCGCCGTCGCCGACCCCGTCGCCGACCGCGACGACCCAGCCTCCGGCATCCGCCGTTCCGCAGCCGGCGTCGATGCTGCGATCGCGGTGGAGCGTCGATCCGTTCGCCCTCGGTGCTGCGAGCTTCGCCGCCGTCGGAGCCACGAGCGCGAGCCGCGACGACCTCGCCGCAGCCGTGGACGATCGCGTCTTCTTCGCCGGCGAGGCGACGTCGCGCGACGCCCCGGGGACTGTGAGCGGTGCCATCGACTCGGGCTCGCGTGCCGCCGACGAGGTGATCTCGGCCTCCGACGGTTCCGAGCGCATCGGGGTGATCGGTGCCGGAGTCGCCGGCCTCACCGCAGCCAGGGCCCTGCTCGATGCCGGCTACGACGTCGTCGTGGTCGAGGCCCGCGACCGGGTGGGCGGACGCATCGACGCGCGCACCGGCGGCTCCTGGCCTCTCACCGTCGACCTCGGGCCGACGATGATCGCCGACGGCGACGAGGCACTGCACTCCGCCGTCGTGGCCGCGGGCGGAGACGTCGTCTCCTTCGGTCGAGCCGACGAGGTGCGCACGGCGGCCGGAACGGCTGTCGCCGTGTCAGGTGTCGGGGCTGCGGCCGTGGCCGACGCCGTGGAGTGGTCGTCGCAGCAGCCGCACGACGTTCCGCTGTCGTTCGCCATCGGGCAGTCGGAAGCCGGCGCATTGTCGACCACCCCCGATGAGGCCGGGGTGTCGGATGCCGACTGGTTGAGCCACCAGCTGGACTCGGTCGTGCAGCCGAGGACCAGCGCCACGGATGAGCGGCTCTCGGCCTGGAACGGCGGGGCCACCACTCCCGGGGACGGCGTGGGCGGCGCCATTCCGCTGGCCGGGTTCGGCACCCTCGCCGACGAGCTCGCCGACGGCGTCGACGTGCTGCTGCGCAGCGTCGTGACGCGGGTCGTCACCCGCAACGACAAGGTCAGCCTGCGCCTGCGCACGGGCGAGTCGCTCACGGTCGACCGCGTGATCGTGACCCTGCCACTGGGAGTGCTCAAGTCGGGATCCGTCGTGTTCGAGCCGGAACTGCCGCTGCCCAAGGCGCGAGCCGTGTCGATCCTCGGCATGGGCGACTCCGACCGCGTGTGGCTGCGCTTCGACGAGCCGTTCTGGAGCACCGACGCCACGGTCTGGTCGACCATCGCCGCCGGGTCTCCTGTGGGGCTGTGGGTGAATCTTCTGCCGGACACGGGGTACCCGGTGCTCGTCGGCACCGTCGCCGCGGCTGAGGCCGCCCGCCTCGCCGCCATCGACGACGACGCGACGGTGCTCGCCGAGCTGCTGGCGAGCCTCGAGCCGTTCCTCGACGAGGCGAAGCGCGCTGACGCTGAGGGCACCGGCACCGCGACGCCCACCCCCACGCCGAGCGACGCCCAGTCCGGCTGACGACCGCCGTCCCTAACCCGTCTCGACGCGCTCGCTTCGCTCCTGTGCCATCGACGAGCGGGGAGCGCTGAGGACGGTGGAGCTGGGGCCGGACGCGTGCGCGTCGGGCGAATGCAGCATCCGTGCCCGACTCAAGCCGACGAAGGTGGCCACGAACCCCAGGATGACGGCGAGGATGCCGGCGCAGTAGGCGACGATGACCGCCGGCCCGCTCACCTGCGACGGGTCGAGGAAGAAGTACGGGTACCAGCCGACAGCATCGCCGCGGAACAGGGTGAAGATGAGCCAGATCACCGGGAACGGCACGGCCCAGGCGAGGGCGATCCACGGGACGGCCGGCGCGCGCGGGCCGAGGAAGCGGCCGACCAGCCAGTCGACGAGCAGTACCGCCGGAAGGATGAAGTGCAGCAGCTGATCCGACCACGGGATGACGATCTGGTAGGTGCGTGTCGAGGAGAAGGCGGCGAGCAGGCCGAAGACGATGCCGGACAGCACGACGTAGACGAGCACGATCGTGCGCGTCGTGAGCAGCGCGACGGACTCGCTGCGTCCGCTCAGCAGCACGAGGCCGCCGGCGAGGGTGACGACCACGGCGATCATGGCCGACTGGATGGTGAAGTATCCGAAGAAGTTGGCGACACCGAAGGAGCTGAAGCCGAGCACGTAGCGGAAGTTTCCGATGAGGGCGATGATCTCGGCCGCCACCACGGCGATGCGCACCCAGCCCAGCACGACGGCGACTCGAGCCTCGCGGAGCCCCGGCCGCTGGGCCGGGTCATCACGCACGCGCATAGGAGAACGCTACGCCAGGGTGTCTGGGCGAGGGGCGAGCGCGACTCCGGCCGGAGCCCCCGGATCAGACGGCGGCGGCCCGTGATCGCGCTGCCCGGCGGGCGATCGCGTCGGTGCCGAAGGCGGCGAGCAGGAACATGACCGCGAGTCCGGCCCAGCCGGCGAAGCCGTGCGCGAGCGCCGCCGTGACCACGAGAGGCGCCAGCATCGATCCGACCGAGAACGCCATCGAGAACACTCCCTGGTAGGCGCCCGGAACGGCAGGATCGGCCAGTTCGAAGCTCAGCCCCCATCCGCCGGCCTGCGAGAGCACCTCGGCGAAGGCGTGCGCGAGAGCCGCGACGAGCAGCAGCAGGACCGCCGCGATGACGCCCGTTCCGGATGCCGCGAAGTAGAGCAGGCACGCCGCGGCCATGATGACGCCGGCCCACGCCGTGACGACCCCGGCGCGCCGGATGTCGTGGGTGCCTCGCGACAACGGCACCTGGAAGATGATGACGACGATCGTGTTGAGGATGAGCACCGCCGCGACCAGGGCCGTCGGAGCATTCGTGTCGTGGGCGATCCAGAGCGGGACCCCCACCTCGGCGAGACCGAACTGGATGCCGAAGACCGCGCTGAGGGCCGAGAGCGCGAGGTAGCGGGGGTTCCGCCACGGGGAGCGCTTGCGCCGGTCGGCCGTGATCGCGGCCCGAGCACTGGTGTCGACGCCGATCTCGCGCGGCGGGGCGTCGACGCTCGCCGGCAGACGCAGCAGCAGGGAGCAGCCGAGCAGGTAGACCACGCCGGCCCCGACGAGGATTCCGCGGAAGGCATCGGCCGTGCCCACGAGCAGCGCGAGTCCGCCGAGGGCGGAGCCGACCGCGATGGCGATGTTCGTGACCGTGCGCAGCACTGCGCGGGCGTTGACCCGGGCGGCGCCGGTGAAGGCCCGCGCGATGATCGCCATGCGGGTCGCGTTGGCCGCGGAGTCGGCGGCTCCCACGACGCAGGCGATGAGCAGCGCCGAGGCGAATGACGTGGCGTACACGTACCCGATGAGGCCGAGACCGCTGAGTGCCGAGAAGCCGAGCAGCAGCCGCCTCGCGCTGAACCTGTCGGCGAGCTGGCCGCCGAGGAGGGACGCCCCGACGCCGACGGCACTCGAGGCGGCCAGCACCAGCGCGACCTCGGTCGCGGAGAGACCCACGACGAGCGTGAAGTAGAGCACCGTCACGGTCAGGAAGATGCCGCGACCGACCCGGCCGATGAGGGTCGACAGCACGAGCACGCGCAGAACGGGGTCGGAGATCGAGGCGGCGATGCGCTGCGCCGGGCTGGGGCGCGTGGGGGAGGGGGCTGCATCCGTTTCGATCACGAGATCGATCATGGCTGGCGAAAGGGATGCCCCACAGTGATGTAGCGTTCTGCTACATGTTGCGCTACAGGCTGACCGACTCGGACTTCGGTGGCGTGCACTTCGGGTTGTCCCCGCTCTGCGAGCTCGGCCTGTCTCTGCGGGCGATTAAGGACCCCTCGTTGTTCCCGTTGCAGTTGCCGTGGCTGCGCCGCACCGAGGAGGCCCGCAGCCGGGTGGATCTCGAGACCCTGTTCGCGCTCATCGACGACAGGCTCTGGACGCCCGACTTCCTGAACCCTCGACCCGCCTCGCCCCTCACGCGCATCGACGACGAGTTCCAGACGTTGGCGCGTATCCGCACCTCGACCTTCCATCGCGATCTCGAGGCCGTGCACGGGCGCATCCCGGATGCTCTCTCCGGCCCGCCCCGCGAAGCCGTCGCACGGATGATGCGGGCACTCCAGCAGCTCTGGGACGAGTGCTTCGCCCCGTACTGGCCACGGATGCGTGCTGTGCTCGAGGCCGACGTCACCTATCGCGGTCGGCTGATCGCACAGTCGGGGCTGGCGGCGATGCTCAACGGGGTGTCGTCGACGGTGTCGTACGAGAAGGATGTCGTGTCGGTGCAGCTGCGCGATCCGGTCGATCGGGAGGTGGCGACCGGCGGTCTCGGGCTCACGCTGGTTCCGACCATGTTCACGAGGCGGGCATCGGCTCCGGTGGGCAGCGGGCCGCCCATGGTGATGTACCCGGCGCGCGGTCAGGGCGCCCTGTGGGAGACCGAGCGGGTGCCCAACCCGGCAGCGGTCGCCGCGATCGTGGGGCAGGCGCGCGCGAGCCTGCTCACGGCGCTCGCCGAGCCCGCGTCATCGACGGAGCTCGGGGTGCGGTTCGACGTGACGACCTCGGCGGTCAATCAGCATCTCCGGGCGCTGAGGGATGCCGGGCTGGTGACCTCGACGCGCTACGGCCACAGCATGCTGTACTTCCGCAGCGAGCTGGGGACGGCGTTGCTCGCGGCGTCGACCGATGTGTCGTTGGTCAGCGGGGCTGGTTCTTGACCACGTCGTACGCGGCGAGGGCAGCCCGGCGGGTCTCGCCGAGATCGACGATCGGCTCGGGGTAGGCGTCGGTTCCGACCTCGGGAACCCAGTGCTTCACGTACTGGCCGTGACCGTCGAACTTCTTGGCCTGCAGTTCGGGATTGAAGACGCGGAAGTAGGGAGCGGCATCCGCCCCCGATCCGGCGACCCACTGCCAGTTGAACGGGTTGCTCGCCTCGTCGGCGTCGACGAGGGTGTCCCAGAACCACTGCTCGCCGAGCCGCCAGTCGATGAGCAGGTTCTTGGTGAGGAACGAGGCGACGACCATGCGGATGCGGTTGTGCATGGTGCCCGTAGTCCAGAGCTCGCGCATGCCGGCGTCGACGATGGGCAGCCCGGTGCGACCCTTCTGCCAGGCGACCAGAGCGCTCTCGTCGAGCGGCGGCCACGGGAAGGCGTCGAACTCGCGACGCCAGTTGACCGTGGCGAGCTCGGGAGCGTGGAACAGCACGTGGTGGGTGAACTCGCGCCAGCCCAGCTCGGTCAGGAAGCGGGTCGTGCCCTCGGCTCCGGCACCGCCGAGCCCGGCCCGTGCCCGGGTCGCCCGCTCCCACACCGTGTACGGGCTGATCTCGCCGAAGCGCAGGTGCGGCGAGAGCCGCGACGTCGCTTCCTCGGCGGGGAAGTCGCGCTCGCCGGCGTAGGCGGCCAGCTTCGTGGCGAGGAAGTCGTCGAGGGCGGCGCTCGCCGCAGCCTCGCCGGGAGTCCAGGCCTCCCGCAGTCCGCCGGCCCAGTCGGGGTGCGTCGGTTCGAGGGTCCAGTCGTCGACGGCGTCGGATGCCGCAGCCCCGGCATAGCCCTCGATCGCCGTCGGTGCAGGCAGCGGGCCGCGTGGCGGCGGGGCGTCGCGGCAGGCCTTCCAGAACGGCGTGAACACGGAGTACGGATTCCCGGCTCCCGTGGTGATGGTCCACGGCTCGAACAGGAGCGACGCCGCGAAGCTCGCCACGTCGAGCCCGTCGGCTCGCAGCGTCGTCTTGAGCTCGGTGTCGATGGCGCGCGCGGCCCCGCCGTAGCGCCGGTTCCAGAACACGGCACCCGCCCCGGTCTCGGCCACGACGGCCGGTACCACCTCCGCGGCTGCTCCTCGGCGGAGCACGAGCGGCACGCCCAGCTCGGCGAGCGAGGTGCCGAGGGACTCGAGGCTCTGATGCAGCCACCACCGACTGGCCCCACCGAGCCCACGGATGCCGTCGGACACCTCGTCGAGGACGAAGAGCACGAGCACGGCGCCTCCGCGCTCGACGGCGGCGTTCAGCGCCGGGTTGTCCGCGATGCGCAGGTCGTCGCGCAGCCAGACGATGGCCGGAGCCTCGGGGGGATGCTGCACGGGTGACGTCCTCTCCTCGGGTCGACAGCGCCACATTCGCGACTCTCCCATTCTGCGCGTTCGATAGGGTCGAATCGTGTTCGAGTACTCCTCAGTTGGCGGCGACGGCGGATCCGGTCTCGGCATCGTGACCGACCGGTTCATCTGCCTGCTCGGGCCCGAGGCGGATTCCGAACTGGGTGCCGGCGTCTACGCGCTGCTCGACGACGACGAGACCCATCTCGCCGATGCGCTCGACGTGCTGATCGGCGAGCACCCCGATCTCTCCTTCGCGATCGTCGAGGTCATCGATCCGGCCGAGCGCACCTTCCACGTCGCCGTGAGCGGTGACGTGGACGTGACCATGACGGGCACCTCGTCGACGCGGTTCAGCGGCCCTCCGGGTGCGGCGTGGATCATCGGCGAGGCCATCGGCGTCGACAGGCTCCGCCTCGCCCTCGACGCCCGCGACGGCGTCGATTGCCTGCCCGTGCGCGACGGCGTCGTGCGCACCTCGATGATCGGCGTCGCCGAGCGGCCGGTGGCGCTCGCCCGCGCGTCGGCCGCGCACCTGCACACGCGGCCCATCCGTCTGCCGGCGGCTCCCACCCGCATCGACCTGGAGCGTGCGGCGAAGACGGATGCCGCGAAGACGGATGCCGCCAAGACGGATGCCGCCAAGACGGATGCCGCGAGGTCGGCCCCGGAACCGGCCGCGGCGCCAACCCGGGAACCCGAGCCGGCCCCGCCGCTCGAGCCCGGGGCATCCGTCACCCCGGAGCCTCCCGTCGCGTCGGTTCCCGGCCCGGGCTGGACCCTGGTGCTCCCCGACGGGACCCCCGTCGCGCCGCCGGTGATCTTCGGCCGTCGTCCATGGAAGGACGGCCCGTCCGGCGCCATGCACATCGTCGTTCCGTCGCCCGGTCGCGAGATCTCGGGGGTGCACATAGAGGTCGATCTCGATGGGGCAGTGCTCACCGCCCACGACCTCGATTCGACCAATGGAACCGTCGTCTACGCGCGCTCCCGACCGCCCCGTCTGCTCCACGATGGGGGGAGGATGGCGCTGTCCCCCGGAGATATACTCGATTTGGGGGATTCCTACCGTGTTGCCGTCCAGGGGCGTTCGACGTAGAGTCCGCCTCGAGCACGTCGGGACTGTCAGCAGCCCGAGCTGACAGAAAGGCGATCCACACGTGGCCAGACGGGTGTCATCACCGCCGGTCATCGGGGGCTACAGCTATGTGCGCCCGCTCGGATCCGGTGGCTTCGCCGACGTCTTCCTCTACGAGCAGGACATGCCCCGCCGTGTGTCCGCCGTCAAGGTGCTGTTCGCCGACGCCCTGAATCCCGAGGTGCGCCGCGCCTTCAACGTCGAGGCCGACATCATGGCCAAGCTGTCGGCGCATCCGGCCATCGTCACCATCTACCAGGCCTCCATCTCGGCCGACGGGCGCCCCTACTTCGCCATGGAGTACTGCCCCGACACCATGAGCGCCCGCTACAAGAAGGAGCCGCTCGACATCGTCGAGGTGCTCGACACGGGCGTGCGCATCGCCGGGGCCTTGGAGACGGCGCACCGGGCCGGCCTGCTGCACCGCGACATCAAGCCGTCGAACGTGCTCATCAACGCCCTCGGCTCCCCGGTGCTCGCCGACTTCGGCATCGCGGCAGCGGTGTCGGCCGACGACGGGGTTCCCGAGATCTTCGCCATGTCGATCCCGTGGAGCGCACCCGAGGTGCTGCAGGAGCGTGTGTCGGGCTCGGTGCCCAGCGAGATCTGGAGCCTCGGCGCCACCCTCTACACCCTGCTCGCCGGCCGCAGCCCGTTCGAGGCGTCGACACGGGAGAAGAACACGCGAGAGCAGCTGGTGCGACGCATCACGGCGGCGCGGTACACGGCACTGCCGGTCGACGGCCTCCCGCCGCGCATCGACGAGATCCTGTCCAAGGCCATGCACCGCGACCCGGCCAAGCGCTTCGCCACGATGGCCGAGTTCGCCGAACAGCTGCGCTGGGCGCAGTACGAGCTCGGCATCCCGTCGACGTCGTTCGACGTCGCCAGCCCCGAGTGGGCGGCCGCGTCGCCCATCCGCTTCAAGGACACCCGCCAGCGCGGCCCCGTCGTCACCACGGTCGAGAAGTACTCGCGCCGCGCAGCTCGCGCGATGCGCCAGGGCGATGGCGGCGGCGCCGTCGATCGCGATGGCATCCCCGTGGCCGCCACCCAGCCCTCCGCTCTGCGCGCAGGCTTGGTCGGCGCCGGCATCGGTGCCGGCCTCCTCGCCGTCGCCGGCGTGGCAGCCCTCTTTCTCACCGGGGCGCTGTGATGAGTACCCCACGCACGACCCGGCGTCCGGCGCGCTCCGCGATCATCGCGGCGGTGTCGGCGATCGCCGTTCTCGGCGTGGTCGTGACCCTGGCCGTGACGGCGGAGGGCTACGAGGCCACCGAGGTTCCCCGCGTCGAGTCGTCGGTGTGGGTCACCAAGGACTCCGGGCAGTACGCCCGAGTGAACACCGATCTCGCCGAGATCGACACCGTGCGCGCCGTGGACGACCCGAACGACGTCGTGCAGGCCGGCGCCGCGAGCTCGGTCTACAGCCAGGGCCTCCGCCAGCGCTGGCCGATCGATGCCGCGAGCCCGATCGACCTCGTGCAGGCGGACGAGGCTGACGCCGCTGCGGGCACGGATGCCCCGGCCAGCGCGGCCGAGAGCACCCCTGCCGGCACCCGAGAGGTCGTCTCGGCCGGAACCCACGTGCTCTATCGAACCGACACCGGCCAGGTGTACCTCGGCGGGGTCGGCACGGACTCGAGCGTGACGCCCATCGATCCGCTCGCCGAGGAGGCCGCATCCGCCGCCCCCACAGCGCCTGCAGACGGCGGCGACGGTGCAGACGGCGACGACGCCGAGGCCGCGGCCTACGTCGCGGCCGCGGTCTCGGTGTCCCCGGCCGGCCTGGTGGCGTTGTACTCCGCCGACGAGCAGGCCGTGCGCACCTACGACGCGACCACGGGCAGCTTCCTCGGATCGGCTCAGGAGCTGGCCTCGCCACCCGATGCCGACGCCGCCGTGGCGCTCAGCGTGGTCGGGGACGGCTGGGTGCTGCTCTCCGACGGCCGGGCCTGGATCTCCGATCGCGACGAGCCCGTCGACGTCGATGTCGATGACGCCGCCGTGCTGCAGGCGGGCAGCGACGACGGTGGCTCGGCGTTGATCGCCGACGGCGACGGCCTCGTCGAACTCGACCTGCAGCGTGCGACCTCGACGCGCATCGCCCAGGCGACCGGCACCCCGGCTCAGCCGGTCGTCGTCGGCGACGACGCCCACGCTGCCTGGATCGGCAGCTCGTCCGGGGCGATCTGGTCGCGCTCGACCGGGGAGACCGCACTTCTCACGATTCCCGACGGCGAACTCGACAACGCGCAGGCGGTGACCCCGGTCATCCGTTCGAACGGTGATCGCGCCGTGCTCAACGAGACGACCTCCGGCCTGCTCTGGACCCTGCCCGACGGCGCCGCCATCCCGCTCGAGGAGTGGTCTGTCGATGAGGACGACGACGAGCAGGAGGGTGCGATCATCGTCGACGACGTGGCCGAGCCCGAGCCGCCTGTGGCCGTCGACGACGCGTTCGGCGTGCGCAGCGGCCAGCTCGTCCTGCTGCCGGTACTGCTGAACGACCACGACCCGAACAAGAAGGACGTGCTCACGATCGACCCGGCCTCGGTGACCGGGTTGAGCGACCAGGGCTTCGGTGCCGTCTCCGTCGTGGGCTCGGGCCAGTCGATGGCCGTGCGTGTGAAGGCCGGCGAGGGCGAGGCGTCGTTCCAGTACTCCGTGACCGACGGCACCGCGACGTCGAAGCCGGCCACCGTCACGCTGAGCGTCCGGGCGCCGGAGGAGCAGACGGCCCCGGTGTGGTGCGGCGTCGAGGCCTGCCAGCAGGACTGGCCGACCCCGCAGGTGCTGCCGGGCGGAACCGTCATCGTGCCCGTGCTGAACGCCTGGGTCGACCCCGAGGGCGATCCCGTCATCCTGTCGGACGCCCGCACGGTCGACGGCGACGCCCCGGTGACGGTCGTGCCCATGGCCGACGGCCGGGTGGCGGTGCGCCACTCCGACCCGAACGGCGCTGACGGCGTCGTCGACGTGCTGGTGACGGTGACCGACGCAGGCGGAGCCAGCACCGAGAAGACCCTGTCCGTCGTCGTCACCGGCTCTCCGACCCTCGAGGCGGCACCCGTCGCCGTCACGGCCGGGGTCGACGAGACCGTCTCCGTGGCGGTGGCCGACCACGTGACCGGCGGATCGGGATCGTTCCGCCTCGTCGACGCCGTCGCATCCTCGACCTCCGAGCAGGGCCTCGTCGTCTCACCGAACGCCGCCGCCGGCGAGATCGAACTGAGTGCGTCGGCGCCGGGCCAGTACGTCGTCACCTACTCCGTCGTCGACACGCTCTCGCAGTCCGAGCAGTCGGCCATCGTGCGCCTGACCGTGGTCGGCGAAGGCGTCCCCCTGTCGATGGCGCCTCTCACGGCGTTCGTGCGAGCCGGCGAGGACACCTCGGTCGACGTCTTCGGTGCCGTGTCGAACACCACCGGTCGCGTGCTCGTGCTGTCGTCGGCGGAGAGCACGGATGCCGCTCTCAACGTCGGCGTCGTCGACTCGGCCGAACTACGGGTCAGCGGCTCGACCGCCGACGGCCTGCCCGGTCTCATCGGGCGGGCGAACGTGACCGTCGCCGACGGAGCCGGAGCAGCGGTGACGGGCACCGTCGCCGTCTTCCTCGCTCCGAGCGTGTCCACCGTCTCGCCCATCGCACTTCCCGACGCCGTCACGGTCCGTGCCGGCGCGCTCGTGCGCATCCCGGTGACAGCCAACGACGTGAGTCCGCGCGGTGCCAGGCTCGTCGTCAGCCCCGCGGTCGCCGGCTCCGGCACCAGCGGTGAGCTCGCCTTCGCCGCCGGTGACAGCGTGCGCTATCTCGCGCCGTCGGCGGCCGGCACCTACACGATCGGCTACTCCGTCGCGCTCGAGTCCGATCCGTCGCGCACCGACAACACGACCATCACGGTGACGGTGCTGCCGCCGGGAGCCAACCGCGCTCCCAAGCCGCAGGCGCTCAGCGCCCGCGTGCTCACCGGGCAGAGCGTCTCCATCAGGGTTCCGTCCTACGGCGTCGACCCCGACGGCGACGCCGTGATCCTGGTCGGAACCGAGCAGCCCCCGGTGAACTCCGGCACGGCCTCGGTCTCCGCCGAGGGCAACGCCATCGTCTACACCGCTCCGGGCTCGGCCGTCCCGGGCGGGCAGCTGAGCTTCGGCTACACCGTGCGCGACTCCAACGGTGCCGAGGCATCCGGCGTCGTTCGGGTGGGCGTGCTCGACTCCGAGCTGGCCGACACGGCTCCCGTCACGTTCAGCGACTTCGCCCGCGTGCAGAGCGGCGCCGCCACTCCCGTGCGCATCCAGCCCCTCGACAACGACCGCGACCCGGCCCAGGGCGAACTCGAGCTGATCGCACTCGAGCCGAACGCCCCAGCCGGAACAAGCGAGTACGAACGACTCGAGCGACTGATCGACTCGAAGACCTCGATCGCCGACGGGCGCGTGATCCTGAACGCCGGTGACGTGACCGGCACCAACTCCTACGTCTACACGGTGCGCTCCGATGCCTCGTCGAGCACGGCCCAGGGCCTCATCGTGGTCGCGGTGAGCGACGAGGTCGGCGCCGACAATCCGATCGTCAGCGACACCGTGCTGACGGCGCGCACCCGCGGCGACCTGTCGACGTCGGGCGTCGACGTGCTCTCGGGCAAGGTGGCCTGGTCGTCCGGCGATGTCGCCGGGCTCAAGCTGCGACTCTGGGGCGACCGGGCGCAGTCGCGCTACGACGTCGACGGATGGCGCATCACGGGCTCGCTGCCGGCGAAGGGCGATCTCGTTCCGTTCCAGGTGTCGGCGACGGATGCCGCAGGCGAGGACGTCGTGTCCTATGGGTTCCTGCGCATCCCCGCCTTCGACAACATGCGCGTTCAGCTGAAGGCCGCCATCGACCCCGTTCAGGTCGATGAGGAGAAGTCGGCCACGATCGACGTGCGCGACCTCGTCGACCTTCCGGCATCCGATGACGTGCAGTTGCGCGACGGGAAGTTCACCACGCAGCGGGCGGCCGCCACCTGCACGGCGAGCGGCAAGGACGACGCCGTCTACTCCGCCGGACGCGAGGCACCCTGGATCGACTCCTGCCTCGTGCCCCTCCGCATCGACGGCCAGTCGACCTGGTCGTATGTCGTCGTGCCGGTCGCCATCAGGCCGAAGAACCCGCAGGCCATCCTCTCGGCGCTCTCGCGCACGATCGCACCGGCGGCCTCCGAGACCGTCGCGCTCTACGACTCCATGACGACCTGGGAGGGCGACCGCGAGGGCGACAGGTCGAAGCTCGACTACAGCGTCGCCTACGACGGTGCCTCCTTCGTGATGACCCAGAACGGTGCCGAGGTCGCCTTCGAGGCCCGGGCGGACGCGCGTCCCGGAACCCGCGAGACGGCGACGGTGTCGGTGTCGGCCTTCGGTGGCCTGAGCGCGGCCATCACTCTCGTCGTCGGCGTCGCGCCGGCCGACGCCCCGCGCGGTGCGACCTTCACCGAGAAGTGCACCGTCAGCGCCGGCACCTGCTCCATCCCCGTCGTCGGGGTCTCGGGGGAATACGACCCGTTCGCCGGCAAGACCGGCGCCGGACTCAAGCTCGTGAGCATCGGCTCGGGCGGGGGCGTCGCCTGCGATGTCGCCACAGTCGCGGCATCCGGTGACACGGCAGTCAACGCCGTCTTCCCCTCGGGACAGGATGCCTTCGGCGGCGAGTGCATCGTGCCGTTCACCGTCACCGACGCGCAGGGCCGCACCGGAACCGGACGCCTGACGATCGACGTGCAGGGCTATCCCCAGCGGCCGTCGTCGATCTCGACTCGCTCCTACACGGGCTCGAGCGTGACGCTCGACGTCGCCCTCGGCGAGGCCGCCAGGGCGCATCCGGAGCTCACGGGCGTCGCCATCTACAGCGGCGGCCGCCAGCAGTCGGCCGACTGCTCGCCCTCCGTCGCCGGCGTCTACTCCTGCACCGTCTCCGGCCTGGTCAACGGCGAGAAGCACGAGTACACGGCTCGTGCCGTCAACGCTGTCGGCGAATCGGGCGACACCTCGTCCGTCACGACGTGGGCCTATGAGGCCCCGCGCATCGGCGAGGCGTCGGCGGTTCCCGTCTACGTCGACGGTCGCACGGCTCCGAACAACGCCGTCATCGAACTCTCGGTGGCCTCCTCGGACGACACCCAGGCGTTCCGCATCGTCGAGCGCGACCAGACCATCACCCGTTCCGGCAAGACCACGACCGAGCGCCTCGACGTGACGCCCGGCCCCCAGGTGCTGACCATCGTGCCGATCAGCCGGTTCCAGCCGCCGATCTCGGGCTCGACCGACGGGGCCTCCGTCGTCGTCACGGTCGAGGGTGCAGGCAGCCCGGTCATCACGAACGGGGTCACGGCATCCGCCGCCACGAACTCCTCGATCACCGTCGGGGGAGCGGATGCCAACGCCAACGGCAGCGCGAAGCCGGTCGAGCGCCTCTACGTCGCCTGGCGGAACGGCGGCGAGCCCGAGTGCCGCGTGAACGCCAAGGGAGGATCGCTCTCGATCTCGGGCGGCGAGGCGCAGGGTGCCGGGCCGACGCTGTCCGGCCTCGCCGAGTTCGAGGTGTACCAGGTCAAGGCCTGCGTGAGCAACGGCTTCGGTGTCGCATCGTCGAACTCGGTTCAGGTGCTCACCTTCGTGGCCGTCGACGCGCCGTCGGGGGACAACACCTACGCCGTCGCCACCGTGCCGAGCGGCGGCGGGTTGAGCTTCAGCTACGGTCTCGAGCGAGGCCCGTCGATCCAGGCGCGCCGTGGCTTCGAGATGCAGTACTACCTGTACGGCCAGTGGCGCGAGGAGTTCTCCCTCTCCGACGACGGCGCCCCGGGCAATGTGAAGGCGCGCGAGTGCCGCAAGAACTTCGGGTTGTACTGCTCCGGCGAGACCGGCATCACCGGCAACGTGCCGACGACGGTCTCGGTGGAGTTCAACGATCCGGACCGACAGGACGACGGCTGCTGGGTCGACACCACGAACCCGGGCGATCTCGTGTCGGTGTCGGACGCTGCGAGCGGTTCGTACGCGGTGTCGGGATTCACCTTCGCGGCCGACAGGCTCTCGGCCGATTTCACCGTCACCTTCACCGGCTCGTTCGCGCCGCTGCAGGGGATCACCCACACCGTTCCGATCTGCGCTCCGCCGCCACCGCCGGATCCCCCGGAGCCGACGCCGACCGAGACGCCCCCGGCCGAGCCCGTCGCACCGTGACCGTCGCCGCATCCGTTCTTCCCCAGCATCCTTCGAGAGGACCCCACAGCATGACGATCGCCCCCGAGCAGGCCGCCTGGTTCACCGACACGTTCTCGCTGCTCGCCGACAACGTGGAGCAGGCCATCCTCGGCAAGCGCCACGTTGTCGAACTGGTGCTGGCGACGGCCATCAGCGAGGGCCACGTGCTGCTCGAGGACTTCCCGGGCACGGGCAAGACCGCACTGGCCCGGGCCATCGGGCAGACCATCACGGGAACCAACTCGCGCATCCAGTTCACCCCCGACCTGCTGCCCGGCGACATCACGGGCATCACGGTCTACGACCAGAAGAAGGGCGAGTTCGAGTTCCACGCCGGCCCCATCTTCGCCAACATCGTCTTGGCCGACGAGATCAACCGCGCCAGCCCGAAGACGCAGTCGGCCCTGCTCGAGGTCATGGAGGAGGGCAACGTCACCATCGACGGCGTCACCCGGGCCGTCGGCGACCCGTTCCTCGTGCTCGCCACGCAGAACCCGATCGAGCAGGGCGGCACCTACCGCCTGCCCGAGGCGCAGCTCGACCGCTTCATGATCAAGACCAGCATCGGGTACCCGGACGAGGCGGCGACCCTGCGCATCCTGCAGGGCGTCTCGCAGCCGAAGGGCGAGCTCACGGGCATCGTCTCGCCCGACACTCTCGTGACGATGACGGACATGTCGCGCAGCGTCTACGTGAACCCGCTCATCTCCGACTACATCATGCGCATCGTCGACGCCACGCGTCGGGCCACAGAGGTGCGCCTCGGTGTCAGCGTGCGCGGCGCCATCTCGCTGTCGAAGCTCGTGATGACCTGGGCGGCAGCCCACGGACGCACCTTCGTCACCCCCGACGACGTGCGCGACCTGGCCATCCCGGCGTTCAGCCACCGCCTCGTGCTCGAGCCCGAGGCCGAGTTCGACGGCGTCACGGCCGCGGCCGTCATCGGCCAGATCCTGCTCGACGTCACCCCGCCCCGCGAGAACGGGGCTGCGTGAGCTCTCCGACCGAATCCCGTCTCAGCCGCACCTCGGCTGCGACGGGAACCCGCACGCGTGCAGCGACAGTCACGCGCTACGCCGAGACCCGGCGTGGCGCCGTGGCCGGCGCTGTGTTCGGCGTGCGCCGGGCGACGCGGGTCGGAGCGAACGCCCTGCGGCGTGCCGTGGAGTGGACGCGCGACACAGTGTCGCCCGCAGGACTGGTGCTGGCCATCGCCGTGATCGGCGGCGTCATCGCCGGAGTCGGCTTCGGCTGGGTCGAGGCCTGGGTGGTGGCGGCGATCGCGGCACTGCTGCTGCTGGCCTGCATCCCGTTCCTGCTCGGTGCCCATGACTACAGGCTCGAACTCGTGCTCGATCGCGACAGGGTCGTCGCCGGCAGCACCGTCGGAGGCCATCTCGACCTGGTGAACCGCGGCGAACGTGCGTCGCTGCCCGGCGTCGTCGACATCCCCGTCGGCCGGGGCCTCGTCGAGGTGCACGTTCCCCTGCTGCGCGCCGGCGCCCAGCACCGCGAGAACCTCACGATCGGCGCCGAGCGGCGCGGCGTCATCGACGTGGGCCCGATGACGATCTCCCGCGGTGACCCGCTCGGCATCCTGCACCGGGACATGAGCTGGCCCGACGTGCAGCGCGTCTACGTGCACCCCGTCACCGTGGCCATCCCGAGCACCAGCGCCGGCCTCATCCGCGACCTCGAGGGAACCCCGACGAGCGACCTGACCGACTCCGACCTCTCCTTCCACGCCGTGCGCGACTACGTCGCCGGCGACTCGCAGCGCCACGTGCACTGGAAGGCGACGGCCCGCACCGGCAAGCTGATGGTGCGCCAGTTCGAGGAGTCGCGGCACGCCCGCATCGCCATCCTGCTCGACCTCGACATCGCGGAGTTCGAGTCCGACGACGAGTTCGAGATGGCCGTCAGCGCGGCATCATCGCTCGGCCTCAACGGCGTGCGCGAGGGTCGCGACGTGCTCGTCGCCGTGAGCGCCCCCATCCCCGAGTTCTCCCGCGATGCCGTCATGAGCATCAACACCGTTCCGACCCAGACTCCGAAGGCCATGCTCGACGGCATGGCCGCCATCGAGTCCCGCGCGAACGTCATGCGGCTCGAGGCCGTCACTGCCCTCACCGCCCAGAGCTTCCCCGACCTGTCGATCGCCTTCCTCGTCACGGGATCACGGATGCCGCTCACGCGCATGCGCCAGGCCGCCATCACCCTGCCCGCCCGCATCCGGACCGTCGCGGTGCGCTGCGAGCCCGGGGCCGAGCCCAGCATCCGCACGGCCCGCGAGATCACCGTGATCACGATCGGCGCCCTCGACGACCTGACCAAACTCCTCGCCCGAGGAGCCCTCCGATGAGCCGCCGTCTGGCGGCCCGGGAGCGCCGCACCGATCGCGCCATCGAGCTCTGGGGGCTCGGCTACCTGGTGCTCGGAGTGGTGCTCGCCACCGTCGCCGCCTGGCCGGTGTACCAGTCCTGGCGCGTCGTGCTCGTGGCCGTCGTCGGAGCCGTCATCGGCGGCGGGATCGCCCTCCTGGTGCGTCGTCTCGGCTGGCGCGGCATCACCGGCGCCCTGCTGACCGTGCTCGTGGCTGTCGCCGCCTACGCCCTCGTCGTGGTCCCGGTGGCCATACCCTCGGCCGTCACGGGAATCCCGGGCATCGCCCGCGGCATCCGCGACGGCATCGTCGGCGTGGTCGTGGGGTGGAAGCAGCTGCTCACGCTCGACCTTCCGGTCGGGGAGTATCAGGCGGTGCTCGTTCCGTTCCTGGTCGTGACCCTCGTCGGCACCCTCCTCGGCACGACCCTCGTTCTGCGCGACGACCGGTGGACTCCGCTGGCCGCGCTGCCCGTCGTGGCGATGGTGCTGTTCGGGGTGGCCTTCGGCTCCAGCGAGACCAGCGCGGCCGCCGACGTGTTCGGCGTCGAGCTGCCGGCGCCGCGCGAGCTGCTCCTCGCCGTGCTCACGCTGCTCGTCACCGTGGGCTGGCTGCTCGGCCGGTCCAGGCTGGTGCGGGCCCGGGCGCTCGCCCGCGCCCGCGGCGGGACCGTCAGCGGTGGCGGCGGCTCCGTCTGGATCGCCGTGCGCCGCAACGCCCTCGCGGTGGGCCTCATCGTCATCGCGCTGGTCGGCGGACTCGCCGTCGCCCCGGCGGCCGCGCAGCTGGCCGACCGGGAGGCACTGCGCGACGGCATCGATCCGAGCATCGTCGTGCAGAAGCAGCCGAGCCCGCTGAGCGACTACCGCGGCTGGTTCGGCGTCGACTCCTTCGACTCCGAGCTGTTCCGGGTCTCGGGTGACGTCGAGCGCGTCGGCCGCCTTCCGCTGGCCGTGCTCGACGACTACGACGGCGAGACCGTGCACGTCGCAGCCGACACGCGTTTCTCCCGTCTGCCGCGATCGGCCGGAGCCGGCGACGACCGCATCGACCTCGGGGTGAGGATCGGAGAGGGCTACAGCGGAGTCTGGGTGCTCTCACCGTCGGCTCTCGCCGCAGCTCCCGATTTCGCCGGTCCGCGCGCCGAGGCCCTCGACGACGGCTTCGCCATCGCCGCGGACAGCGGGGGCGCCGTCGACGTCGCGCCGGCCGACGACGATTTCGGGCTCATCCCCGGAGACTCGTACACCCTGACGGCGGACGAGCAGAAGGTGCCGGCCGACTTCGGCTCGGCTCAGGGCGCCGCCACGGGGCTCGACCCCGATGAGTACCCGGCCCTGCTGGAGTGGGCATCGCTGCAGGAACTGCCGCGCACCGGAGCCGGCCTGACCGAGCTCATCGATCGGCTGCGCGCACGCGGCTACCTGAGCCACGGGCTGCTCAACGACCCCGACGCCACCAGCTGGGTTCAGGCGCTGAAGGCCGATGGCCGGTACACCTTCATCTCGAGCTACGCCGGGCATTCGCGGGCCCGCATCGAGACCCTGTTCACCTCGCTCGTCGACCAGCAGCGCCGGGCAGGAGCGAAGGCGACGGATGCGACCCTGGTCGCCGCCGTCGGTGACGACGAACAGTTCTCCGTCGCCGCGTCGCTGCTGGCGCGGGAGTGGGGCTTCGAGTCGCGCGTCGTGGTCGGCATCCGCCTGCCCGCAGCCGACGAGGTCCCCGGCATCCCGGCGTGCACCGAGGTGTGCACCGGCTCGCAGATGAGTGCCTGGGTGGAGGTGCGCGACCCGCGCGGGGGCTGGGTGCCGTTCGACGTCACGCCGCAGTTCGCCAAGGCCCCGACAGCCATCACCGAGGGCGAGCAGTTGCCGGAGAACCCGACGGTTCCCGACGACGCGCAGAGCGAGGCCGTCGACCCGCCCCAGGCCCAGAGCGACGCCTCCGACGTCGACGTCGTTCCGACGGGGGAGGACGCCGTCGCCGGGTCGGGCTTCTGGCCCATCGTCCGCGGAGTCGCGATCGGTGCCCTGGCACTGGTGCTCCTGCTGCTGCCCATCGCCGCCATCGTGCTGGCGAAGGTGCTGCGCCGTCGCTTCCGGCGCGGGGCGGCCGACCCCGAGGTGCGCATCGTGGGTGCCTGGGAGGAACTCGTCGACGGCTACGCCGATGCCGACGTGCCGTTCGACAGGCTGCCGAGCCGACTGCTCCTCGCCAGGTCGGCCGGTCGCGCTGCGGCCGAGCAGCTGGCCCGCGAGGTCGACCGCGCCGTCTTCTCGGAGCATCCGCCGACCGCTGCCGACGCCGACTCGGCCTGGAGCATCGTCGACGACGAGCGCCAGACGCTGCGGGCCGGCTCCACGTTCTGGAAGCGCCTCGGAACAGTCCTCACCCTGCGGTCGTTCCTCGCCCGCATCCGCAGCACGAATCGTCCCGTCACCGTGCCCCTCAGCATGCGCAAGGAGATCGCCCCATGAGTACAGCCTCGTCGGATCCCTCGGCCGTCATCGGCGCGCTCGTCGCCATGATCGTGGTCTTCTCCCTCGTCGGCATCGCCGTCTACGTGTGGGACGCCCTCGCGCTGTCGCGGTTGTTCCACCGTCTGGGCGGCGAGTCGTGGAAGGGCTGGGTGCCCGTCCTCAACACCGCCGAGGTCTACGCGCGGGGCGGGGTGCCTGCCTGGTCGGTGGTGTTCCTGTTCATCCCGATCGTGAACCTGTACGGCCTCTACCTGTTCGTCATCGCCACGTACCGCATCAACCTGCTGTTCGGCCGGGGTGCAGGCAGCACCGTGCTCGCCGTGCTGCTGCGGCCGCTCTGGGCGACTCTGCTGGCATGGGGGAGCGCGTCGCCCGACCCCGAGCGCGGGCGGATGCAGTCGGTGCCGACGCTCAGCGAGCGCGTGGGACCCCTCCTGGAGCCCGCTGCTGCTCCGCGCGACGCGTCGGGCTACGCCATTCCGCCGCGGGATCCGGCCCCGGATGCCGCTGCCGCCTCGTCGGCCGCCGTTGCAGCCGCATCCGTGATCCCCGTCGCCGCTCCGGCTCCTGAACAGGCTCCAGACCTGCCACCGGTCGCGCATGTGTCGATCGCCGAGACCATGGGACAGCCCGCCGCTCGAATCGGTGCGACGACTGCGGTGACGGATGCCGCCGCGGATGCCGCCGCCGAGCCCGATGCGACGAATCCGTGGGCGCCGCGCGAGCAGGTCGCCTCGGCGTCGGCTGGTGCGTCGCGCGCCACCCCGCCCGCCGTCCCGCCGGCCGTTGCTCCGGTCGCCCCGGTCGCCCCTCCGGTCGTGCCGCACGCCGAGGTGCCGCCTGCACCGGCGCCGCCGGCGATCGCCTCGCCGCCGGTGTTCTTCGAGCCCGTTCCGGCTTCGGTGACGCCGGCCGTGGTTCCTCCGATCAGCCCGCCGCCGGTCGTCGCGCCCGCCGCCGGGCCGACCGCCTCGGCTGAACCCGTAGCCCCGGCCACCCCGGCCACCCCGCCTCCGCCCGTCGAGGCTCCGTTGTTCACGCCGCCGGCCCCTGAGGACGACGGCTCAGACGAGGATGACGACTTCGGCCACTACGACACCGTCATCACGGCCGGTCGGCCGACGCCGGCCGCCCCGGTCGAGGAGGATGCCGACGACCTCGAGGCGACCGTCGTGGTGGATCGCCGGCCGCGCGTGCGCTGGCGGCTCGCCCTCGATGATGGAACCCAGCTCGACCTGACGGCTCCGCGGGTGGTGCTCGGGCGCAACCCCGTGGCCGCCGACCCCGGGGAACAGGCCCTCGCGGTGCCCGACCAGACGCGTACGCTGTCGAAGACGCATGCTCGGCTCATCCTGGACGACGGCGAGTGGACCGTGACGGACCTCGGATCCACCAATGGAGTGCTCCTCTACGACGAGCACGGCGGCGAGATCCTCGTCGACCCGGGCGTGGCGGTCTCCGTCGCCGACGGGTTCGTGCTCGGCAAGGTGGCGATGCGTGTGACCTTCGTGGAGGAGAACCGGTGACGGCATCCGTTCAGCGTGTGGTGGTGAACGTCGCGGCGGTCACCGACCGCGGCCAGAAGCGCCAGGCGAACGAGGACTCGGTGCTCGCCGAGCAGCCGATCTTCCTCGTGGCCGACGGCATGGGCGGTTATGACGCCGGCGACCTGGCGAGCCAGGCCG
Organism: Orlajensenia leifsoniae; assembly: GCF_004570845.1. GTDB lineage: Bacteria > Actinomycetota > Actinomycetes > Actinomycetales > Microbacteriaceae > Orlajensenia > Orlajensenia leifsoniae. The sequence goes on from NZ_SPQZ01000004.1 coordinate 100,164, forward strand.
TCGTCGCGGCGTTCCGCGAGTTCGTCACCGGCGGTGAGCTGACGACCCTCGACGAGGTGCGCGACGCCCTCGGCGCCGCCGATGACGCGGTCGACACGGTCTCGGCCGGCACGAAGCGCGGCGCCGGCAGCACTGTGGCGGGAATCGCCATCGTCGAGCACGACGGCAGGCCGCACTGGCTGGTGTTCAACGTCGGCGACTCCAGGGTCTACCGTCACGTCGGCAGCGAGCTGGAGCAGATCACCGTCGACCACTCGCTGGGTCAGGAACTGGTCGACCAGGGACGGATGCGCCAGGACGAGCTCGCGACCTTCGAGAAACGCAACGTCATCACCCGTGCCATCGGGGCTCCCGACAGCACGGCCGACAGCTGGCTGATGCCGGTGACCAACGGCGAGCGGCTGCTCGTCTGCTCCGACGGACTCACCTCCGAGGTGAACGACGAGGCGATCCGGGCGACCCTCACCATGAGCGGCGGACCGGATTCCGCCGCCGAGGCCCTCGTGCAGCGTGCCAACCGCGCGGGCGGACGGGACAACATCACCGTCATCGTCCTCGACGTCGTCTCCGGGGGCGCGACGGGTGAGCCCACCGACACGACGGGGGCCCGCCTCACGGGCAGCGGCCTGACCGACTCCATGATCGACGACACGACCATCCCCGTGCGATCGGGCGTGTGATCGTGCCCGAGAGCAACCCGCAGGACGTGCCGAGCCTCCCTGACGAGGATGAGCGCACGGTCATCGTGGATCGCGGCGACGACGAGGACGAGCGCACCGTCATCGTGGACCGCGGCGACGATGACGACGAGCGCACCGTCATGGTGGACCGCGGCGACGATGAGGATGAGCGCACGGTCATGGTGGACCGCGGCGATGAGGACGAGCGCACGGTCATCGTGGATCGCGCCGACGCCGAAGCCGACGCCGACGCCGACGAGGCCGATGACGGCACCGCAGTGGTCGACCGGCAGCACACCTCGGTCGATGACGGCACCTTCGTCGTCGACCGCGCCGCCCACGACCTCGAACAGCCGTTGTTCCGCCCGCCGGCTCCGCCGCGGGACAAGGCGCCGCTCGTGCGCCGCGGTCGCCGCGCGCTGAGGCCGGCTCCGCTGGACCCGTCCCTCGTGCGCACGGCCCTGGACGCGCCGGGCCCCGGCGCCGTCGCTCCATACGGCCCGCGGTCCCTTCCGGAGCCGTCGGCCCCGCCGGCTCAGCTCGCGCCCACGGCATCGGCCACCCGCGTGGTCGACGGCAGCCTGCCGTCGGTCGAGGGCGAGGCCCGCCGCCTGAGCCTCATCTCCGTCGGCGCCGTCGTTGCGGCATCCGTCATCTCGGTGGTCGGACTGGTGCTCCTGGCGGTCCTGCTCTTCGGCTGACCGCGGTTCGCGGCGACGGTCGTCGCCGCGGCCTCAGAACTCCTCGTCGGCCGGCCGGTCGAGGAAGCCGAGTCGTGGAGGGCCGTCGGATGCCACAGCATCGGTCTCGGCATCGGCCCGATGGCGCCGGCGCAGCACGACGGCAGTCGCGATGATGCCCAGCAGCGTCGCTCCGACGATCGTGATGAAGGCCGTGGCGGCGCTCGTGGCTGCGAAGGCGGACGAGCCGTCACTCGGGGTGACGCTGATCGATGGAGGCCTCACGGCGCTGCCCGCGGTGTCGACGAAGGGGCTCGCCGGTCCGCGAGTGGTCGCAGACGGCAGCAGCGTGATCGCGTCAGCCGGCCGGATGAGCCCCCAGCCCGAGACGTCGTCGCGTTGGTCGGGGTCCGTGCGCGCAGCGGTGGCCATCAGGCGGTAGGCCCAGCCGTCGGGTCCATCGGCCGGGTGCGCCGCCGCGACGAGGGCGGCCGCGCCGCTCACGTAGCCCGTGGCGAAGCTCGATGACGGCGCCTCAGTGGCGTACACGCAGTCGCCGGCGCCCGTGGCGGAGGTCGTGACCGACTGCGCCGGGGCCGACACGTCGACCTGCGGCCCGTGGATCGAGTCGTCCGTCACGGTTCCGGATGCATCCGACGCCGTTACCCCGAGGGCACCGGGGTAGGCGGCCGGATACCTGGCGCCGTCACGCGCGTCCTCCGCCGTGGCCCTGTTGCCGCCGCTGGCGACCACGAGGCTCCCGGCATCGTGAGCGGCCGCGACGGCCGCCTCGAGCTCGGCTGAGCCGTCGACCTCGCTGAGGGACACGTTGATGACGTCTGCGTCATTCTCGGCGGCCCACCGGATGCCGGCGGCGAGCCGAGCCGTCGTCGGACCGAAGCCGTCGCGCTTGGACTCGTCATCCGTTCCCCGGAAGACCCGGACCGACAGCAGCTTGGAGTCGGGTGCCAGACCGACGACTCCCGACTTCGGGATCTTGCGGGCCGCGATCTGGCCGGCGATGGCGGTGCCGTGCCCCTGCGGATCGCTCAGACCGTCGGCACGCTCGCCGTCGCCGACCAAGTCGATCCCGCCGACCACGGCGTCCTCGAGGTGCGGGTTGCCGACGTCGATGCCGGAGTCGACGACGGCCACGATCACGCCTTCTCCGGTGCTCCGCTGCCAGGCGGCTTCGGTCTGCAGCAGTGAGAACGCGGCCGGCCTCTCGGAGGAGAACACGACGTTGCCCGGCTTGCACACCTCGTCTGCGGCGACGGCCGGCGCGACATCGACGGCCGTCGACACCAGGATGCCGCCGGCGAGGAGACCCCCGAGCACGACGGCGACGCCGATACGTCGGCGCGTCACTTCGAGCTCGCGGCCTCGACGGCGGGGCTCGCGCCGGCGGCCTCGGGGGAGAGCTCCGGCCCCGTCGGCAGGAAGTCGAGCCATGCGGGCACGATGGCCGCGACGTCCCTGCCCGAGTACCCCAGGCGTTCGAGGGAGTCGGCCGTCGTGACGGCGTAGGCGGTGCCGGATCCGTCGACGAGGAAGGCCGGAGCGCCGGATCCCGCTCGCACGAGCGACCCCGCTCCCACGTCGACGCCGACGGAGCCTGCACCGGTCGCGTCGGACGACGGCGCCGTGGCGAGGGTCGTCGTCGCGGTGGCGTCCGTCACGTCGGACAGGGCGCACGGCACTCTGTCGACGTCGACCGGGGTGAGGATGTCGCTCGGCCAATCGGCTCCGCCGGCCGGGTCCGTCGCCGTGGGCAGGTCGCCGATCTCGGCCGGGCTCACATCGACGACCTCGCCGTCGCTGTTGCCGAGGAGCTGCAACTGGTAGGCGACCGGGGTGAGCCTGGCGAGCTCGCCGGTGGCCAATGCGATGTACCGCTCGTCGTCGGCGCTGCCGTCGGGGTGCACGACGGCACCGACGCGCAACTCGGTGCCGTCGATGGGGTCACCGGCACCCTCGACGGTCAGCGGCGTGAGGTCGGCGCCGGGCGTGAACAGGTTGAGCCACCGGCCGTCGACCTCGATCGGGGCGGAGGTGCCGAGTCCCACGGCCCGGAGCACGGCGTTGGCGTCGTCGCTGTCGACGGCGTAGCGGTACTCGCCGGCGACGACGAAGAGCTCGTCGTCGACGGTGACGACGGTGCCGGTGTCGGGAGCGTTCGTCGCGATCGGGTCGTCGCTGATGCGGACGGCCGTCTGCCCGCGGCCCGTGACGCAGGCGGTCCAGCCGTCGGAGATGAGGGCATCCGGAGCAGGAAGATCGTCTGGGGCGCCGACGATTCCCACGGTGCCGCCGACCGTGATGTCGGCCACGGTGTCCTGATCGGTGCTGATGACGGAGAAGTCGCCGGCCGGAACGAGCAGGCGCGCGCTGGCCGTGTTGATGACCGGGTGCAGCTCGCCGCCGACGGTCAGGTAGCGTGCCCCGGTGTCGGAGACGAGCACGAGCTTGTTGTCCTCCCAGCCCTGCGGGAGCCCGGGGCGCACCAACCCGTAGAACACGCCGCCCAGGATGACCATGGCCGTCAGCGCTACACCGGCGACCACGGCACGCAGCGGCTTGGCCGGGTCGAGCTCTTTGCCGCCGGGGGCGCCGCCGGTGAACGCCGAGAGCAGGCGCCGACGACTGAATCCCTGCGCCTCGATGAGGTCCTTCTTGGTCGCCATCGGGTTACGCGAGCCCGGCCGTGACGACGCCGAGGGGAAGCAGCAGCGCCAGGGCGAGCACCTCGACGGTGTCGGCGAGGCGTCCGAGACGCAGGCGCGCGCGGGGGCTCAACAGGGTGAGGGCGACGAGGAGCGCGGTTCCGACCAGCAGTACGACGAGCATGCCGATGCGCAGGTCGGGCTGGGTGATGATGACGGTGAGCCCCGTGGCGGCGAGGCCGAGAGCGCCGAGGGCCATGAGGGTCAGGACGCCGGCGCGGGCGTAGGTCTGGCGCGACTGGAACATCATCCCGAGGAATGCGAGGGCGCACAGCAGGGCTCCGGTGAGCCCGTTCGCGGCGACCAGCGGGGTGGCGGCGAGGGCCGAGAGGCCGAGGGCCAGGCGCAGCGACACCAGAACCCGGGCGCCCGCTGCAGCGCGACGCTTGACGTCATCGGCGTCGATGGGATCGGGGGCCGTGAAGATGTCGGCGTCGCTCTGGGGGGAGATGACCTGGATGCGGGTGGAGCTGAGCGCGAGCCACGGCAGGCCGTTCGCCAGCATCGCCGTGACGGCGAGCATGATCGAGTACGGCCCGACGGGGTCGAGCGAGAACAGCGCGGTCACGACCGCGGCCAGTCCGATGCTCGCGCCGAAGGCGAGCGGGACGAGGTGGATCTCGGGCTTCTTGGGGGTGAAGGCCAGTTCCACGCCGCCGACGATGAGCAGGCCGAGAGCGCCGGCCGCGACGGGCCAGCCCCACACCGGGTCGCCGGGCACGGCGAGGAAGCCGGCGATGCCCCCGTACCCTGCAGCAGCCAGGCCCAGCGCAGCGCCGGCCTCGGTCTGGCCGAGGCGGGAGAGCACCACGGATGCCGCGATGAGCACGAGCGCCCCGGCGCCGGCGAGCACCACGGCCAACGGGAAGTCGCGTCCGGTGCCGACCAGCAGGAGAGCGCAGAGCGCGAGGAAGGTGACGCTCACGGCGAGTGCGGTGCGTGAACTGTCGCGGGGGGTCCACGAGCCGTGCTGCTCGCTCGTCGCGTCGATGACGGCCTCGACCACGTCGTCGTAGACACGGGCCTCGGCCAGCAGGCCGCCGCGCACCAGGGTGAGCAGCTCGCCGTCGTGCACGCCCTGGCTGCCGATGCCGCGCGAGGGATCGAGGGTGGACCCGTCCGCGCGGTTCAGCACGTAGCCACCGTGCGCCAGGGACGGGTCGAGCATGCCGAGGCGTCTGGCGAAGCCGGGCAGCAGCTCGATCAACGGAATCTGCGCGGGCACGCCGACGTCGAGACGTCGGTCCTCGCTGACGATCGACAACCGCAGCACCGCGCCCGCAGCGATCGCGGTCTGGCTCATGTCTTCCCCATTCGTCTCGTCCGCTCGACCAGCGGATGACACGCGTTTCACTCTAGATGATCGACGCTCAGCTCGCCGCGCGACCCCGTGCGGGGTACGTCCCGCATTAGGGGGGAATTGCTCACTGAGCGGATCTCGCTTAGGTTGGGTCGCGGTGACGCATTTGGGGGACGAAGACGCTGCCGAGTTTTGGCCGCCCCCTCCAGTGATCGTCTACATCGGACGAATGAGAGGAATGGGTGATGGCTGACCAGATTTCAGCAGAAGAGGGTGCCCTCCGCAAGGGTGCCCAGGCAGTGCGCGAGACGAAGACCGGAGTCGACCAGCAGGTCAAGAAGGTCCGCGGCGAGATCGACCAGCTGCGTGGATTCTGGACCGGCGCCGCCGCCGGTTCGTTCACCACGCTGATGACGCGCTGGGACGAGCAGACCCGCAAGCTCAACGAGGTCCTCGTCACTCTCGAGGCCGCACTCGCCGGCACCGAGAAGGACCAGGCAGCCACCGAAGACTCGCACCAGCAGACCATCTCGGGCCTCGGCTCGATGATGGGCGCCTAGGCACCCGGAACACGGATCAAGGAGTAGATGAACATGCAGTCGATGTCAGTCCGTCCCGAGCAGGTCACGGCGCTCGCAGGTCAGATCCGCGGAGGTGCCCAGGGCATCCGCGCCGAGCTCGACCGCCTCGAGGCCGAGGTGGGCAAGTTGCGTTCAGCGTGGGGTGGTGACGCTCAGCAGTCCTACGACCAGGCCCAGGCCAAGTGGAACGCTTCGCTCGGCGAGCTCCAGCAGCTGCTTCAGCAGATCTCCGGCAAGACCGAGGAGATCGCCGCGCAGTACCTGCAGAGCGACAAGTCGTCGGCCGGGCGCTTCTCGCTCTAGGCCGCTGCCGGTGGGCCGGGAGTTCATCCCGGCCCGCCGAACACATCTCACAATCGCTGAAAGGAGCCCCATCATGGTGAGCATCATCCAGGTCATCCCCGACCTCGTGACGAGCGGTCTCAAAGACCTCCTGGAGGGGCTCTCCGCTCTGCCGGAGCCCAGCGAGCTGCAGTCCGAGGGCGTCAGCGTCGGCGTGGCCTCCCCGTTCCGGACCGAGCTGGCGGAGACCGCCGTGGTTCTGAAGGCGGCGACCCGCTCGATCATCGAGGAGCTCCAGGCTGCGGAGGGCGCCATCCGGAAGACCGTCGCCCAGCTCGTGCAGAACGACGAGAGCATCGCCGACGATGCCAAGGCGTTCCTGAACTTCCTCGATGCCGCGGTCGCCACCGAGCTTCCGCCGGTGACTCCCGTCGCGCCCGCTGGCGGCGGAACGCGCAACAAGATCCAATGAGGCGCGGCTCCGTCAGCCTCATCGCCGCGCTGACGGCGACGGCGGCACTCGTCGTCGCTCCGGCCCTTCCGGCGACGGCTGCTGTCGACGGGCCCGGCCTCTGGTACGTGGACGCGTTCCACCTTCCCGACGCCTGGGCTGCGGGCTACACGGGTGAGGGAGTGACCGTTGCCATCATCGACTCCCAGTTCCACCCCGACATCCCGACGCTCGCCCACGCGGATGTCACCGTGCGCGAGCCCTCCTTCTGCGCCGACGATGACGGAGCCGCCTACCCGGCGACGACCGACTCGCTGACCGCCAAGCACGGTACGAACACCGCGTCCCTCATCGTCGGCGACGGCAGCGGCAGTGATGGTGCAGCCGGTGTCTACGGTGCGGCACCGGGAGCGAAGCTGCTCTACTACACCGGGGTGATCACCCCGCCGACGGTCTCAGGACTGCAATTCGACGGCCAGTGCAGACCGGTGGACGATCCGACGAGCATCACGACGATCGAGGCCGTCAACGCCGCCATCGACGATGGTGCCGACATCATCTCCATCTCCCTGGCGCTCGAGGCAGACCAGGACTGGATCCCGACCATCCTGCGCGCTGCCCGGGAGGGTGTCGTGATCGTCGCCGGCCTCCCCGACAAGCCGGGCAGCCAGTCCGATGGGTTCGCGCGGTACAACAGTGTGGTCGCTGTGCAGGCGATCGGAGCCGACGGCGCCGCGCTCGCCACCGATGGTGTGCCGAACTCCTTCGAGAAGGTCACTGTCGCGAATGCCGGACTCGGGATCCTCACCCAGGGATCGGGCTCGGACACTCCCGCCGCCGAGAGGAACTGGACCGATCAGGCGCTGGGAGATGGCACGTCCTACGCCACTCCGCTCACGGCCGGCTTCCTCGCCGTGGTCAAGCAGAAGTATCCGAAGGCAACGGGCAACCAGCTCATCCAGACGCTGATCCACAACACCGGCGCGGGCAATCCCGACCTCATCCATGACAACACCTACGGCTACGGCACAGCGTCGCTGACGACCATGCTCACCGTGGATCCGACGACCTATCCCGACGTGAACCCCTTGATCCTCGACGATCCCGACGCCGTGCCGGCTGCAGCGGAGTTCGCGCAGGCGTCGGCAGCGCCGTCGGCCTCCGAGTCGCCATCGACGGCGCCGGTGGCCTCCGACGACGACACCACGGGGCTGGCCGTGCCGGTCATCATCGGGATCGTCGTCGTCGGTGCGCTCGTCCTCGCCGGACTCGTCGTCCTGATCGTGTTGCTCGTGCGACGTCGCCCGAGCACATCCCCGCCGGCAAACAGCCAGACCCAGACAGGAGCATGACCATGGGCAAGTACGAAGACCAGCTCGCGTCCCTCGGTGCCGGAACCGACTGGAACATCGAGAAGATCCAGACCCTGTCACTCGCACTCTCGACGCTGCAGCGCACCATGTCGAATCTCGCCGCGTCGCCTGGATGGGAGGGGACCTCCGCCGATGACGCCTCCGAGGTCTTCCTTCAGATGAAGAAGAAGTTCACCGTCGTGCAGGATGCCGTCACTCAGATCGAGACGACGGTCTCGCGGGCGAACTCGGCCCGATCGGAGGCGGCATCGTCGTCGTCCGATCTCCCCTCGGCGCGCGTCGACCCGTTCTGGCGCACTGCGGTGACTGCCGGATCCACCGTCGTGCACCCCGTCCTCGGTCCGCTCGCCTCGGATACCGCCCTCGACGTCATCGAGGGATTCCTCGGCAACCAGCGCGAGGATGCGGCCAAGAAGAAGGTGGAGAGCCTCGGAAACACCCTCGAAGAGCATCGCGCCGATCTTCAGAAGAGCCAGGAGACGCTGCGGGATGCGCCCGTGATCGGTCTCCCCGACGTCACCATTCCGAAGGACGACGGACCCACGGGCCCGACCATGCCCGGAGGCGGCTACCCGGGCGGTGGGTACCCCGGTGGCGGCGGCTACCCCGGCGGCGGCTCGACTCCGGGATCGAACCCCGGCGGCCACGTGGGCTCCGTGTTCCACACGCCCGACTTCTCCGGACCCGATTCGACGGGAACGGACCCGAACGGGACCGATCCGATCGGCCCGATCACGGAGGGTCCCGACTGGTCAGACCCGACGCCGGAGGGCCCCGTGTACGAGACGCCGGACTACGGAATCGACCCGTCCACACCCTCGGTCGATGACGGCGGCCCCGGCTACATTCCTGGTGGCGGCAGCGGTGGACCCGGCGTCGGAACCCCCGGTGGTCTGGGCGGATCGGCCGGCAACGGCTCCGGCGGCCCGTCGCCCCTCGGTTCCGCCGCGATCGGCGGTGGCGCCGGTGCGGCGCTGCTGGCGGGTTCGAAGCTCGCGGGTGGCGGTACGGCCGGACTCGGCGGGCTGGGCGGCTTCGGCGGTGCCGGCGGCGTCGGCGGAGCGGGTGTCATGGGCGGCCCCGGCGGTGCCGGCGGTGCCGGTTCGGCCGCGGGTGCCCGATCCAGCGGCGGCCTCCTCGGTCAGGCCGGCGGAGCCGGCGGCGGCGCCAACGGCGCCAACGGTTCCGCTGCAGCGCGCGCCGGTGGAGCATCCGGCGCAGCGGGCGGTCGTCCCGGAATGATGGCGGGCGGCCAGCAGGGCGGCGCCTCCGAGGAGAAGGCCAAGGGCCAGGGCCTCGGCGGCTACATCGCCCCCACCCTCGACGACGACGACGAGAGCGGCCCTCGGTCGAAGGGCGCCGGCGCCGGCGGACGCGGCTGACGCGAGGCGGGTCGTGCGCTCGACGATGCGCACGACCGGCCCGGCGTGCACGTCACCACTCGCGCGCAGGTGGCAGGATCTAGCGTGGGAGCCTCGCCGGGCTCCCATGTGCTGAACGGCGAAGGACCAGGGGGAGACGCATGAGCACTCCCGCCGTCGAACGCCGTCGGCTCGCCCTGCTCAGCGACAGCGGGCGCTTCGACATCGCCATCCCGGTGGATGACAGGCTCGGCGACGCCCTGCGTGCCGGGGGTCTGCCCGTCGGCGACGGCCGTCACATCGTGCTCGACCGCGACGGGACCGAGATCGCCCCCGAGACCCCGGCCATCGATCTCGTCGATGGCGGGCTCTACAGCGTCGTCGATCTGCGGGCGGATGCCGCCGTGTCGGCACGCGCAGCCCGCGAGTCGGGCACGCGGCGGGTCGACCACGGCGCACCGTGGTGGATGCTCGCCGTCGTCGCACCGCTCGCCCTCGCGGCCGTCGTCGCGGTCGCGGTCGACCCCGGCATGCGCCTGCTCACGAGCATCGTGCTGGGACTGGCCGCCGTCACCACGGCCGTGGTGTGGGCAGCGCGTGCCCGTGCCGGCATGGCCGGAGCCGTCGCGCTGCTCGCACCCCTCGCCCTCGCCTTCACCGCCGGCGCCCTCGCGCCGCCCCCGGGGCTCGAGGACGGCGCCCGCCTGGCCGTCGCCGCCGGCTTCGTCGCCGCCGCCGTCCTGAGTGCCGTGCTCACTGCGACGGCCGCATCCGCGGAGCTGCGCGCAGCAGCCGGCACCGTCGCGATCATGCTCGCCGTCCTGGCCGCGGTGTGGGGCCTCGCGCTGCTGCTGCACTGGGAGGAGCCCGCCGCTGCAGCGATCTCGCTCGGCGCCGTGCCGCTCGCGCTGCGTGCCCTGCCCAGCACCCTCGTGAACCTCCCCGAGGGCTACTTCATCGACTACAAGCACTTCATCGGCAACCGCTGGACCGTGCGCGGCGCCATCCCCGAGTCGCCCGGGGCCGTCACAGTGGAGACCGTGCGAGCCGTCGTCGACGGCTCGTCGGCCCGTCTCGTCGCCGGAGCCGCCCTGCTCAGCATCATCGCGGCGGTCTTCGCCCCGATCGCGCTGCTGCGGCCGTGGGGGAGCGACCCCTTCGTCGTGACCGGCGGCATCGTGCTCATCGTGTGCGTCGAGATCTCGCTGCTGCTCACTCCGAGGCACACCACCGGACTGCTGTTGCGCTGGATGCCGCGAGCCGCTGCGGCCGTCGTTCTCGTCGTCGCCGCCCAGTTGGCGCTCACCACCCTCGAGCCGCTCGCGCTCAGCCTCATCGCGGCAGGGCTCTTCCTCGCGGCCGTGATCGCCGCCGCCATCGTCGTGCCCGCGTCGCGCGGTGCCTCATCGCTGGCGTGGTCGCGCACGGGCGACGTGATCGAGTGGATCGCCGTGGCCTTCGCCCTGCCCGCCGCACTGCTCTACGCGGATGTGCTGAGCCTGCTCCGTGGGATGATGGCAGGATGAGCGACCGCGGAGGATTCCCCGGGCGCGCGGGGGTTCCGGCATTGCCTCCCTCCGGCGTGCCCGCACTGCCCCCTGGCCTGCTCGCGCCCCAGCCCGGGCTCGAGGGTTCGTCGCCGGATGCCGCTCCGCAGCCGACTGCAGGCGCCCCGGCCGACGCGCGAACCGACGCCGTCGTTCCGGCATCCGCGGCTCTCGCAGGCACTCCCGCCGTCGCGGCTCCGGCGGTGCCGACAGCGGCCGGTCCGCGCCGCATCGGCGGATCCCTCGGCACGGCCTTCGTCGGGCGCCCGGCGACGGTCGGCCGGCGCATCGCCGCCTTCAGTATCGACGTCGCCATCGTCGCCGGAATCGCGGCCGTGGTCTGGCTGCTCACGGGCACTCTGGTGCTCGGCGCCGTCGTCGCCATCGAGCTCGCCGTCGGCCTGTGGATCGTCGAGTCGCGCACGGGCATCACCCCGGGCAACGCGGCCATGCGGCTGCGCACAGCGCGAGAGGACGGCCCGTTCTCGCCCGGTGTCGGTCGCGGGTTCGTCCGCTGGTTCATCACCGGTGCCGGCTTCCTCGCCGCGGGTGTGGGTGCCTGGGTCGTCGTCGCGTCGAGTGCGTGGGACGCCTCCGGACGAGGCCGGTCCTGGGCCGATCGTGCCGCCCGCACTCTCGTCGTCGCCGTTCCCGTGCGCAACCGTGCCGCGGAGCCGGCCGGCTCGCGCGGCATCGTGCTCGCGGCGCCCCTGCTCGTGACCTCGTCCCGGCGCGCTCCGGCCACGCTGGTGTCGGACGATGAGAACTCGGCCAGCGCGTCCTTCACGGGTGCGTCCTCCTCGGTTCCCATCGCCGTCGAGTCCGCCTCGGTGCGCGGCGCATCCACGGGCGGTGGAACCGCAGACGAGCGGATGCCGCAGCTCGACGCACCGGCACCCGCTGCGGAGCCCCGGAGTGCAGACGGGCGAGCGGCCGCCGCCGTCGGGTCTCCCGCATCCGTCGACCCGGCCGCGGCATCCGTCGCGGAATCCGCATCGGTCGCCCCGCCGACGGGACGACGCGCAGCCGCCGTGCCCGTCGATCAGGCTCCGGGTGCCGACGCCTCGGCAGCGGAGACCGGAGCCCTGCTCCTCATCTTCGACACCGGCCAGCGCGAGCAGCTGCCCATCCCCGTGGCGGTTAACCTCGGACGCAACCCGTCGGCCACGGACCAGGGCGACAGGCTCATCTCGGTGCGCGACCCCGAGTCGACGGTCTCGAAGACGCACCTGCGGCTCGAGCACTCGCGCGGGCGCACCTGGGTCACAGACAACAACTCCACGAACGGAACCGAGATCAGAAGCGACGACGCCGCCTCAGCGCCCCTCCTCCCCGGCAACCGGGTGCTTCTCGACGAGGGGGACCGCGTGCGCATCGGCAACCGCACCTTCACCGTGAGCATCCTCATGGCGCACGAGAGTGCGGACAAGGCCTGATGAGCGGTCCACGTCTGGCACCACCCCGCGTCCCGTCCGGCACCATCACGGTTCAGCCCCCGCCCGAGATCGCCCCGAGCGACGGGGGCGGCGGGCTGCTCAGCTCGATGCTGCCGATGCTCGGCTCGATCGGCGCCATCGTCATGGTGAGCGTCTCCAACACCGGACCGACGGGTTTCATCACCGGCGGCATGTTCCTGCTCTCGTCCCTCGGCTTCGTGGCCGTGAACGGATGGCGACAGCGGTCGCAGCGAACCTCGGCGACGCTGGCGGCCCGCCGCGAGTACCTGGCCTACCTCACCGAGCTGCGACGCACGGTGCGCGTGGCGTCGAAGCAGCAGCGCCGGGCCGGCAACTGGCAGCATCCGGCACCGTCGACCCTGCCGTTCATCGCCGAGGAGCGCACCCGCGTCTGGGAGCGCTCGCCCGGCGACGCCGACTTCCTCGCCGTGCGCGTCGGAACCAGCGACCAGCCGCTGTGCATCACGCTCGAGGCGCCTGAGCTTCCCCCTCTCGCGCAGCTCGACCCCGTGGCCGCATCCGCAGCCCATCGCTTCATGCTCACCCACGAGGTGCAGAAGGACCTGCCGCTCGGCGTGACCTTGCGCGACTTCGCCCGCATCGAGATCACAGGGGATGAGAACGAGTCGCGCGGGCTCGCCCGCGCCATGCTGCTGCACGCCGCGACCATGCACGATCCAGACAACCTGCAGATCGTCATCGCCGCCGAGGATGCAGCTCTCGGCCAGTGGGAGTGGGCCAAGTGGCTGCCGCACACCCACTCGCGTCAGTCGACCGACTCCCTCGGCGCCGCGCGCATGATCGGCTCGAACGTCGCCGACCTCGCGGCCCTGATGCCCGCCGACGTGCGTGAGCGCCCGCGCTTCGCCCGCGACGGCTCGACACCCCTCACTCCGCACGTCGTCATCGTCACCGACGGCGCGCGCATCCCGCTGAGCGACGTGCTGCTCGCGGGCGACGGCACCTCGGGCGTCACCGTCATCGACCTGCCGGCACGCTGGGGCGACCTCGAGAACCAGAACGCCCTGCGCATAGCCTTCGATGCGGAGCGACCTGGTCGGGCCGAGCTGCTCACCCTGCAGATCCCGGCGCGCTCGTTCCATCCCGACACCATCAGCATCGTGGAGGCCGAGGCCACGGCCCGTCGCCTGCTGCCGATGTTCTCCATGACGAGCACGGCCGTCGCCACGCGCTCCACCGCCAAGCAGGCCGATCTCGTCGACCTGCTCGGGTTGCCCGACGTGCGCGACATCGACTTCGACGTCTCGTGGCGACCCCGCCTCGAGCGCGACCGCCTGCGGGTGCCCATCGGCCAGGACACCAACGGTGCCCCGATCGTCCTCGACATCAAGGAATCGGCCCAGCAGGGCATGGGCCCGCACGGTGTGATGATCGGTGCGACGGGATCCGGAAAGTCCGAGGTGCTCCGCACCCTCGTGCTGGCTCTCGCACTCACGCACTCGCCCGAGCAGCTCAACTTCGTGCTCGTCGACTTCAAGGGTGGAGCCACCTTCGCCGGCATGGCGGGCATGCCGCATGTCTCCGCCATCATCACGAACCTCGGTGACGAGATCTCGCTGGTCGACCGCTTCCAGGACGCCCTGCAGGGCGAGATCGTGCGCCGCCAGGAGCTGCTGCGCTCCTCGGGCAACTTCGCCAACGTCTCCGACTACGAGAAGGCCCGTCGGGGCGGACGCAGCGAGCTTCCCCCGCTGCCGTCGCTGCTCATCGTCGCCGACGAGTTCTCCGAGCTGCTGGCCGCCAAGCCCGAGTTCGTCGAGAGCTTCGTCAACATCGGCCGCGTCGGCCGCTCGCTCCAGGTGCACCTGCTGCTCGCCTCGCAGCGCCTCGAGGAGGGCAAGCTCCGCGGCCTCGATACCTACCTCTCGTACCGCATCGGTCTGCGCACCTTCTCGGCGGCCGAGTCGCGCACGATCCTCGGGGTACCCGACGCCTATACCCTGCCCCAGCAGCCCGGCGTCGGCTTCCTCAAGAGCGACACCGAGACGATGACGCAGTTCCGTGCTGCCTACGTGTCTGCGCCGCCGCCCCGTCGTCGTCGTTCGGTCGACACCGGCCGCTCGGACTCCGGGGCGGCATCCGTCGAACTGTTCACGGCGGCGGCCGTGCACACGGAAGCTCCCGTCGAACCCGAACTCGACGCCCCCGTCGCGATCGAACCCGAGGAGTCGCGCAGCACCTTCGAGATCGCCGTGGCACGGATGTCGGGACGCGGCCCCGTCGCCCACCGCGTGTGGCTGCCGCCGCTCGAGGTTCCGGCGACGCTCGACCAGCTCTTCGGCGACCTCGCCGTCGACCCGACGCTCGGCCTCGTGTCGGCCCGCTGGCGCGGGGCCGGATCGCTCACCGTGCCGCTCGGCATCGTCGACGTGCCGCTCGAGCAGCGCCGCGAGAACCTCGTGGTGTCCCTCGGCGGTGCCGCCGGTCACATGGTCGTCGTCGGTGCGCCGCTGAGCGGCAAGAGCACGCTCGCGCGCACCACGATGATCGCGCTCGCCCTCACCAACACCCCGCTCGAGGTGCAGTTCTTCGTGCTCGACTTCGGCGGTGGCGCCTTCTCCGGACTGCAGGGATTCCCGCACCTGAGCGGGCTCGCCACCAGGTCGGAACCCGACGTCGTGCGCCGCACCGTGGCCGAGGTCACCGGCATCCTCAACGCCCGTGAGGTGTTCTTCCGGCAGAACGGCATCGACTCCATCGACACCTACCGGCAGCGTCGTGCCGCCGGTCAGGTCGACGACGGCTACGGCGACGTGTTCCTGGTCATCGACGGCTGGGGGACCCTCCGCTCCGAGTTCGAGTCCCTCGAGGCGAGCATCCAGACCATCGCCGCCCGCGGCCTCACCTACGGCGTGCACATCGTGATCACGGCGGCCCGCTGGCTGGAGCTGCGGGCCAACATCAAGGACCTCATCGGTACCCGCATCGAGCTGCGCCTCGGAGACCCGAGCGACTCCGAGACCGACCGCAAGGCAGCGGCCAACGTCACGGCCATCCCGGGCCGCGGCCTGAGCCCCGCCGCCCTGCAGATGCTCACGGCCCTGCCGCGCATCGACGGGGTCGCGGCATCCGCGAGCCTGGCCGACGGCATCGACCACCTCACCGAGCACGTGCGCGCGGCCTGGACCGGGCCCGCCGGACCGAAGCTGCGCCTGCTGCCCGACAGCATCACGCTCGACGAGCTGCGCACGCTCGTGCCTGCCGCATCGACTGCATCACGCGAGATCGCGCTCGGAATCGACGAGGCCGACCTCGCGCCGTTCCTGATCGATCCCGCGGAGGAGCCGCACCTGTTCCTCTACGGCGATGCAGGCTCGGGCAAGTCGTCGATGCTGCGCAGCTACGCCAACGAGATCATGCGGCACTACGGCCCGAGCGAGGCCAAGATCTTCGTCGTCGACTACCGGCGCGCTCTCCTGGGCGACATCCCCGAGGAGTACCTCGGCGCCTATCTGAGCTCGCACGAGATGGCGTCGGGCGGCCTCGGCGAGCTGGCCGCGTTCTTCCAGAGCCGCATCCCGGGCCCCGACGTCTCACCGGAACAGCTGCGCGCCCGGTCGTGGTGGACCGGCGCCGAGGGCTTCATCCTCGTCGACGACTACGACCTCGTCGCCACCTCGCAGGGCAACCCGCTGGCCGCGCTCGCTCCGCTGCTCGCGCAGGCGGGCGATCTCGGCCTGCACGTGATCCTCACGCGTCGGGCCGGTGGCGCCAGCCGAGCGGCGTACGACCCGATCATCCAGCGTCTCACCGACCTCGGCACCACCGGCATCCTGCTGAGTGGTAATCCCGAGGAGGGTCAGCTCATCGGCAAGGTCAAGGCCGTGCCCGCTGTTCCGGGTCGTGCGCAGATCGTCAGCCGCAGCCGCGGCGTGGTGGCGGCGCAGCTCGCCTGGGTGCCCCCGCGCTACAGCTGAGGCCTCGCGGGTGCCGCAGGCGGCATCCGCGGGTCTCGCGTCAGAACGACCAGACGCGCGCGTGCGCCTCGTCCATGGCGCGGAAGCGCTTCGTGCCGGAGGAGGCGACGGCCGACACGTCGCGGGCGGCCTTCTCCATGATGCGGATCGACCGATCCCAGTCGCGGTGAGCCCGGTCGTAGGCGTCGGAAGCCTCACCCGACCACTCGGTGCGGAGTACGGCCGCCCGGCGCTCGAGGTCGTCGAGCAGGCGCTGCATCTCGTCGATGGCCGCCTCGATGCGGGCGACGGATGCCTCGATGACGGTGTCTTCCACTCGGATCTCGCGGCTCATGATCGTTCCTTCGGTGTCGGTTGCGGGGTCGCGCTGCGTGCTGCGCGCGAACTCTTCGCGCTACTTCTTCTCGGTGCAGTCGAGGTCGCCCGTGAGGGTCGCCGCGCCGTCCAGGGCGACGGTGGGGAGCCCCGAGTCGTCCAGCGGGCCGACGCCTCCCACGACGCCGTCGAAGGAGACCCCGTCCTCGGTGGCGGTGAACGGCTTGCCCGAGGTGAACCAGAGGTCGTCGGTCACCTGCAGCGTCACGATCACGCTCTCGTACGAGCCGCCGTCGGCGTTGGCGACGAAGGGGAGCGGGTCGTCGCCGTTCCGCGCGGCCGTCGTCGAGTAGAAGACGCGCTCACCCAGGGTCTGGCAGGCGAGCCCGGGAATCGCGACGTCGGCGCTCTTCGCGTCGCCGTCGATCGTGTAGTCGACCGTCACCGACTGGGGCTGCGACGCCGCGCCCGAGCATCCGGTGAGTCCGAGGAGGAGGACGCCCGCGGCTCCGGCGGCGAGGATCCGATCAGCGCGCACCGGCCGAGCCTCCCGTCGATCCGTCGGGGCGACCAGTGCCCGGCGGGCGTCCGGCGCGGATGTCGACGCGGAACGCCTCGCGCTCGGCGGGGTCCATCGCGGCGAGGTACTCCTGCAGCGACTGGCCGGCCTTCTCCAGCAGGGGCTGGAACTGCGGCAGGTCCATCATGTCGCGGGCGCTGCGGCGGCCGTCGAGCACGTCCTGGGCGAACCGCTGGATCGCCGGGTCGACGGGTGCGAAGCGCAGGCGCTCCATCGAGTCGCGCAGCATCCGTCCGGTCGGGCTTCCCGGATCGATCGTGGGGAGCATCCGTGGCCCGTCGGAGGGGTCCGAGCCGTTGGGCGCCGTCGTGGGGTCGAGAGGAGGTTCGTTCATCACACCGTGGGGTTGTCGTAGGGAAGGGGCTTGGGGAGCTCGACGCCACCGGCGAGGAACTGGGCGAAGACGGCCACGCCCGCGCCGAGGGCGTCGAAGAACAGCAGGGCGCTCTGCACGACGTCGTAGGCCTCGTGGGCGAGCCACGCCATGTAGGCGAGGGTGCCGGTGCCCGCGAGGTAGCCGATGACGGTGCCGACGACGGTCTCGACCAGCACGGTGCCCGCGATGTAGAAGAAGGCGGCGGCGATGGCGGCGTCGAGGATCTGGGCGAACAGGTCTGCCACGAGGGCCGCGGTGTCGTGCATGCCGCGGGCGACGACCTCGAACTCGGGGGCCAGCGTGCCGATCTCGTCACCGGCCTCGCGCACCAGGCGGGCCATCTCGGTGAAGAAGGCGTTCGCCGCGTCTGCGCCCTGGCCGGTCCACGTGTTCGCTCCCACCGACATGGCGTAGCCGATGTTCTCGGATTGGGAGACGTGGTAGCCCTTCAGGCTCTCCAGGGCGTGGGTGACGCGGAACAGCGAGTTCCAGTCGCCGGAGAACTTCTTCGAGATCTCGTCGAGGTAGTTCCAGTCGAAGATCCAGTCCAGAATCTGCGCGACCACGGTCGACGGACTCAGCCAGTCCGTCGTCAGGATGACGCTCACCAGGTCCGAGGGCGGCTCGCCTGCGGGCGTCACGAGCGCGTCGCCGGGCGGAGACGGCTTCACGTAGACCGCCCTGCTCGTCGGAACCGACATCGGCGTGCCTCGTTCGACGGGCTCGGGGTAGGCGGCGTCGAGGTCGCGTTCGATGGCATCGTCGAGCTCGATCGACCGGGTCGCCGTCGCGTCGAGCTCGTCGGCCGAGAGGTCGAGCGAGTTCGCGAGGTCGGTGAGGTAGGGCCGGATGGCGTCCTTGGTCTGGTTCGCCGCATCGAGGGCCTTCGCGAACAGGAAGGCCGTGTCGACGATCGTGAGGCTGAGGTTCGTCGCGACGTAGCTCGTCGCGGGCGGAACGGCATCGGACAGGGTGCGCAGGGTCTTCGCGTGGGTGTTCAGCGCAGACGGGTCGATCGCGAAGGCCACAGACGTCCTCTCGGTTCCGGTCGGAGGACGCGCGAATGATCGCTTCCCCCGAGAATCAACCTACCTGTCCGATTCGCGTTCCGCGTCGTCCGCCGCCCGCCAGCCCACGATTGCGATGAACACCCCGGTCACCCCGGCGAGCAGGGCGAGCACGGCCGTGAGGCCGATCGCGAACCAGGCCGGTGCGGCCCCACCGGTGCGGTTCGCCCCACCGCTGCCGACGACGGTCGAGAGGTCGCCGCCGGCGCGCGCGGCGATCACGACCGCGGCCACGGCGCACAGCACTCCCACGATCACGAACACGCCGCCGACCACGATCGAGCGCACCTTCGACGGCGCCCTCCGCTCGCCCGTCACAGCGTGGGTTCCTCGGCCACGCGGATGACGACCTTGCCTCGCACATGCCCGCCCTCGACTGCGCGCTGGGCGTCGGCGCCGTCCTCGAGGTCGAACTCGCTGTCGACGTGCACCGTCACGGCGCCCGATTCCAGGAGCGCTGCGATCTCGGCGAGCACGCGCCCGTCAGCTGGCACGTTGTAGCCGGTGGCACGGATGCCGCGAGCTGCGGCATCCGCCTGCATCGTCGGCCAGCTCCCCGTCGGTGCGTTCACCAGCCGCCCGCCTTCGCGCAGGACCTCGAGCGAGCGCGTGCCGGTGTGGTCGTGCACGTTGCCGATGAGGTCGATGACGACGTCGATGTCGCTCACGACATCCTCGAAGCGCTGACTGGCGTAGTCGATGGTCTCCTGGGCGCCGAGCTCTCGCAGGAAGCCCGCGTTGGCGGCTGACGCCGTGGCGACGACGTGGGCTCCAGCGATGGCCGCGAACTGCACGGCGAAGTGGCCGACCCCCCCGGCACCGGCATGCACCAGCACCCTGTCGCCGGCGCCGATCCCGGCCAGCTGCACCATGCCCCACGCGGTCTGCGCGGCGACGGGAACCGCGGCGGCCTCGACGTGGCTGAGGGTCGCGGGCTTGACGGCGAGGGCGGTCGAGGCGACGGTCACGAACTCGGCGAAGCTGCCGCCGACGCGCGGTACGCGTCCCATGCCGAAGACGGGAGTGCCGACCGGGAACGGATGCTGCGCATAGGGCACCGCGGCGACGACGCCCGAGAAGTCCGAGCCGCCGATGAACGGGAACGAGCTGATCGCTGCGGATGAGCCGCGCCCCGAGCGGGTCTTCACGTCGATCGGGTTCACGCTCGCCGCGACGACGCGCACGAGCACTTCGTCGGCGATGCGCAACGGCACGGCGACGTCGGCGAGGCGCAGTTCATCGACGGCGCCGAGGCGGTCGACGACGAGGGCGCGCATGGTCTCGGGAATGGATTCCGGCATGGAATTCATTCTGCCCCCTTCGCCCGCTGAGGCCCCTCCGCCTGCCCCGCTGGCAGAGGCACGGGAGCGAAGCGAGCGCGCCGAAGCCACCACCAGCAGGCGCTGCCGCGAGCACCGCCTACGCCGCCAGCCACGTCCCGAAGGCGGCCCGCAGAGCCGTGAGCTGTGCCGCTTGGCCGTCATCGCGCGCCGGCAGTCGTGTGAGGGGCGAGCCGAGGGCACCGGCCCACTGCTCGGCGACGGGGAACGGATGCACGGGGTCGCGGGGCGCTCCGATGACGGCCGTCGGCATCCGTGCCCCCAGCGATGCCAGCTCCGCCTCGGACTCGAAGGCGCGATTGCGCGGCACCTCGACGAGCCGCACGGCCCGGTCGACGGCCAGGGGATAGCGGAACTGGGCGAGCAGGCCGGCGCCGCCGAGCGGCGACGCGTCGACGGCACTGCGATAGGCCGGCGTCTCGCGGAACAGGACCTGCCCCTCGACCGGTCCCACATCGTGCAGCAGTTGACCGATCACGGGGAAGGCGCGCAGGTTCTCGGGCATCGACCTGTGGGTGAACGACGGACGCACGAACAGCGCCCGGTCGATGCGGATGCGGCCCGCCAGCGCCATCCGCAGCGCGAGAGCGGCCCCCATCGACACCCCGACGACGGTCAGGGGGTCATCGTGGGCGGTGCCGAGTGACGCCTCGAGCTCCCGGGCCATCCCGTCGAGGGTGAAGTCCGACGGGGCGCCGACGAGGGGCGAGGCGCCGTGGGCGCGCGCATCGGGCGCGATCACCCGCTCACCCGGGGCGAGCTTCGCCAGCACAGGCCCGAAGACGTCGAGCATGTACTGCCGGTCGGAGCCCAGCCCGTGCAGGAGCAGGACCGTCATCGCGTGCGTCGGTGCAGCTCGTCGATCAGGGCGTTGGCGAGGTTCACGAGGATGGCGATCTGGTCCTCGTCGCGCTCCACCCAGCGGCAGAGCGGCTCGTTCGAGACGGGGACGAAGTCCTCGTGCTGCTCCCAGACGACGAGGGTGCGGTCGGCGCCGAGCACGTACTGCTGCCACCAGACCTGACGCAGGTACGAACGCGGGATGTTGCGCCACGGCTTCGACGTCGTCTTGATCTCGCAGAGTTCGAGGCTGCCGGATGAGCGCACGACGTAGCCGTCGGGGGTGGCGAGGTGGCGGGACTCGTGCTCGGCGTGGAAGAGCGCACTGCTCGAGAGGATTCCGTGCTGGCCCAGCACCCACTCGGCGATGACGGGCTCGCGCGCTCGGCCGTGATCGGTGAACGGGTTGCCGCCGAAGGTCGTGCCGTGCAGCTTCTCGTCGGCTGCGGCCTGGATGGAGCGCGGCGTGGCGAGCCTGGCCACATCCGTCGCCGTGATTCCGCGGGAACGCGCCCGCAGCCATGCGACGCGGTCGCTCGAATCGGCCACGATGCGACGCATCGCCGGGTGAACGGATGCCGGCGCCGGAGCCGCCGCGACCGTGGGCTGTGCCTCGGCGAAGAGGTCGAGCAGCGTATCGGTCACGGCTCCATTGTCCCTCGCGCCTCGGACGCCGCGCGACACGACGCTCCGCTGGGGCCGTCGTCGGGCCTGGACGGAGTCCGCGGTCGACGTGCCGCAACCCCCGCTGGCAGAGGCACGGGAGCGAAGCGAGCGCGCCGAAGCCGAGGACCGGCACCGTCCCCTCCGCTTCGCCGCAGCCGCTGCGCGTCTGTGGCTCAGCGAGCGGGAGTCGCCAGCGCGTCGATGCCCTCGGGCGAGAGCGCGTGGTGGATGGCCAGCATGCTGGCGCCGAGCACGGCCGCGTTCTCGGCCGCCGACGACTGCACGATCGCGAGGTGCTCGGTGGCCAGGGGCATCGAGCGCGTGTAGACGATCTCGCGCACCCCCGCGATGAGGTGCTCCCCAGCGCGTGCCATCGATCCGCCGATGGCGATGACCGAGGGGTTGATGAGGCTCACGGCGGTGGTCAGCACCTCGCCGATGTCGCGTCCGGCCTGACGCACGGCCTGGATGGCCTCGATGTTGCCGCGCTTGACGAGATCGACCACGTCGCTGCCCGTCGCCACGTCGATGCCGGCCTTGCGCAGGTCACGCGCGATGGCCGGTCCCGAGGCGAGTGCCTCGAGGCAGCCGCGGTTCCCGCAGTGGCAGGGGATGCCCACGCCGCGTGCGACCTGCACGTGGCCGATGTCGCCGGCGATGCCCTGCGCTCCGCGCTGCAGGCGCCCGCTCGAGATGACGCCGGAGCCGATGCCGGTCGCGATCTTCACGAACATGAGGTGCTCGGCGTTGGGCCAGGCGAAGGCGCGCTCGCCGAGGGCCATGATGTTCACGTCGTTGTCGACCAGCACGGGCACCTGCAGGTGCTGCTGCACCCAGCCGGGAACATCGAAGCGGTCCCAGCCGGGCATGATCGGCGGGTTCACGGGGCGTCCGGTGGAGTGCTCGACGGGCCCGGGCACGCCGATGCCGATGGCCACGAGCTCGTCGTGATCGCGGTCGATGCGGGCGAGCAGGGTGGTGGCCGCCTCGACCATCCAGCTCAGCACGGCCTCGGGTCCGCTGGCGATGTCGATGGCCTCGCGCAGCTCGCCGAGCACGGTTCCCGAGAGGTCTGTCACGGCGAGCGTGGCGTGCGAGGCGCCGAGGTCGGCGGCGAGCACGACGCGGGCCGAGGGGTTGAGGGCGAACCGCGACGGCGGGCGTCCGCCCGTCGAGAGGGCGTCACCGACGGGGGAGACGAGGCCGAGCGCCATGAGCGAGTCGACACGGGTGGCGATGGTCGATCTGGCGAGTCCGGTGACGGTCGCGAGCTCGGCTCGAGTGCGGGGCCGGCCGTCGCGCAGCAGCTGGAACAGCTCGCTGGCACCCGATGTTCCGAGCGCCGATCCCCGGCTGATGTCGACCATTCGCATAGTAAAGCACAGGGTCTTCGTCGATTCGTATTGCAACGACTTGATCTCGAACGTGCAACTTCTGTCGATTGACTAGCAAAAGTCGATCGATGTGTGCCACACTCGCCCCATGACAACGGACGTCATCGCACCCGCCACCGCGATCCGCGTCGGCTTCGTCGGTTCCGGGTTCATGGCCTCGGTCCACAGCCGCGCAGCTCGCGCCGCTCGTGCTGAGCTCGGGGGTGCCGCATCCTCGAGTGAGGCATCCGCCGCCGACGCCGCCCTGCGACTCGGACTCGACCGCTCCTACATCTCCGTCGACGAGCTCCTCGCCGACGACGGCATCGACATCGTGCACATCTGCACCCCCAACACGACGCACGCCGCCCTCGCCCTCGCGGCGCTCGACGCGGGCAAGCACGTCATCTGCGAGAAGCCCCTGGCGACCACGGTGACGGATGCCGTCACCCTCACCGAGCGCGCCGCTGAAAGCGGGCTCACGGCGACGGTCCCCTTCGTCTACCGCTACCACCCGATGGTGCGCGAGGCCCGCGCCCGCGTCGCCGCCGGCGAGGTCGGCCGCCTGCTCACCATCCAGGGCGGCTACCTGCAGGACTGGCTCCTCGAGCCGCAGTCCGACGACTGGCGGGTCGGCGTCGGCCTCGGTGGTCCGTCGCGCGCCTTCGCCGACATCGGAAGCCACCTCGTCGACCTGCTCGAGTTCGTGACGGGCGATCGCATCGCCAGGCTCTCGGCCACGACGCGCACCGTGCACGCCCACCGCGGAGCCCACTCCGACGTCGCCACGGAGGACCTCGTGGCGCTGGTCGTCGAACTCCGCGGAGGAGCCGTCGGCACCCTGCTCATCTCCCAGGTCGCCCCAGGACGGAAGAACAGCCTCGTGCTCGAGATCGCTGGAACCACCGAGAGCATCCGCTTCGACCAGGAGCGGCCCGAGGAGCTCTGGCTCGGTCGCCGCACGGGTTCGCAGCGCATCCTGCGCGACACCGACGTGCTCGCCCCATCCGCAGCGCGGCTCTCGCTCGTGCCGGCCGGGCACCCGATGGGCTACCAGGACGCCTTCAACGCCTTCGTCGCCGACAGTTACGCGGCCATCGACGGGGCCGAGCCCGACGGACTGCCCCGGTTCGCCGACGGCCTGCGGGCGGTGCGGGTGACGGATGCCGTTCTCGCGTCGGCGGCATCCGGTCACTGGGTGGAGGTGGCCGAATGAACGCGCAGGAACCGGTTCTGGTCGCAGCCGGCCTCGAGAAGAGCTTCTTCGGGGTCACCGTGCTGCGCGGCGTCGGACTCACTCTCTATCCGGGCCAGGTGCATGGACTCGTCGGCGAGAACGGCGCCGGCAAGTCCACCTTCATGAAGATCCTCGCCGGCGTGTACCAGCGCGACGCGGGCACGGTCACCTTCGGTGGCGAGGCCGTGGAGTTCGGGCATCCCGTGCAGGCCATGAAGGCCGGCCTCGCCACGGTGTTCCAGGAGTTCAACCTGCTGCCTGACCGCAGCGTGGCGCAGAACGTGTTCCTCGGCCGCGAGCCGCGCCGGGCCGGCTTCGTCGACCAGCGCGGCATGGTGGCCGCGACCAGGTCGCTGCTCTCCGAGCTCGGCATCGACTTCATCGACCCGACCTCGCGGGTCGGCACTCTCACCGTGGCCGAGCAGCAGATCGTCGAGATCGCCAAGGCTCTCTCCTACGACGCCCGCGTCATCTCGATGGACGAGCCCACCGCCGCCCTCTCCGACAACGAGGTGGCGCTGCTCTACGCGATCATCCGTCGGCTGCAGGCACGCGGCGTGGCCATCCTCTACGTCTCGCACCGGCTCAAGGAGATCTTCGACCTCTGCGACACCATCACGGTGCTGAAGGACGGCGCCCTCGTCAGCAGCGGGCCGACATCCGAGCTCGACACCAACGAACTGGTGCGGCGCATGGTCGGCCGCTCCATCGAGACCTTCTTCCCTGCTGCGCTCGACGACACCACGGTCGGCGACGTGCGTCTGGCGGTGACGGATGCCGGCAACGGCTTCGTCGACGGCATCGACCTCGAGCTGCGGGCCGGCGAGATCGTGGGGGTCTCCGGTCTGCAGGGGAGCGGGCGCACCGAGCTCGTCGAGGGCATCTTCGGGGTGACGCCGTTCACCCGGGGATCGATGGCCCTCGACGGCGAGACCGTGCGCATCACCCGCGCCCGCACGGCCGTGCGCCGGGGCATCGCGCTGATCACGGAGGACCGCAAGGCGCAGGGTCTGGCCGTGAACCAGTCAGTGCTCGACAACGCCCTGCTCGTCATCCGTGGGGTGTTCGCACGGCGCACCGCCGAGGTGCGGCGGTCGATACCCGGGGTGATGACCTCGCTCGAGGTGAGCTCGCACGGCCTCGACCAGGAGGTGCAGTTCCTGTCGGGAGGCAACCAGCAGAAGGTCGTTCTGGCCAAGTGGCTCGCCACGAAGCCCCGCGTCGTGCTGCTCGACGAGCCCACCCGCGGCATCGACGTCGGCGCCAAGATCGCCGTCTACGCGCTCATGCGCACTCTCGCCCAGGAGGGGGTCGCCATCCTCATGATCTCGTCCGAACTGCCGGAGGTCATCGGCATGTCCGACCGCATCCTCGTCATGCACGACGGCCGCATCGCCGCGGAGCTGCCTTCGGGCTCGACCGAGGAGGCCGTGCTCTCGGCAGCGACGGGCCACGCGCCGACCACCGCCGGCACCGACCTGGGAGGTGTCGCATGAGTGAGGCATCCGTTCGCCCGCTCCGTCGGCGTCGTCGCATCGACTCCACGGCACTCGTCTACCTGGCCCTGCTGGGCGTGATCATCGTGAGCGCCATCCTCGTCGCCACGGTCGGACGCAGCTTCTTCAGTGCGGGCAACATCCGCGACATCCTCACGGGCATGAGCGTGCTCGGCTTCGTGGCCATCGGGCAGACCCTCGTGATCCTCTGCGGATCGCTCGACCTCTCCGTTCCCTACGTCGTCAGCCTGTCGAGCCTCATCGCCGCCGACACGATGAAGGGCAGCGCGGCGAACATCGCCCCGGCCGTTCTGGCGGCGCTCGCCGTGGCGGCCGTGATCGGACTCGTGAACGGCCTGATCGTCACGAAGCTGCACGTGAACGGCTTCATCGCCACCCTCGGTATGGGCCTCATCATCAAGGGCTACCTCGACACGAACTACAAGGGCACCAGCGGCGACGTGCCGTGGGAGTTCCAGCTCATCGGGGCGACAGGCGTCGGGCCCATCCCGGTGTCGACGATCCTCATGATCGTCGTCGCCCTGCTCGCGGCGCTGTTCCTCAGCCGCACCCGCACGGGAAACCACATGTTCGCCGTCGGCGGCAATGAACAGGTGGCCAGGCTCTCCGGCATCCGCACGGCCCAGCCGATCATCGTCGCGCACGTCCTCTGCTCGGTCACGGCGGCCTTCGCCGGTCTCCTGCTCGCCAGCCGACTCGGCGTCGGCAGCCCGACCGTGGGCATCCAGGGCGGCTACGACCTGCTCTCGATCGCGGCGGTCGTGCTCGGCGGCACCATCCTCGCAGGTGGTCGGGGTTCGGTGTGGGGCACCATCGGCGGCGTCGCCATCTTCGCCGTGCTCGACAACGTGATGAGCGTGCTGCAGGTCAACCCGTTCATGAAGGATGTCGTGCGCGGCGTGGTCATCGTGGCCGCCGTCGCCGTCTACACGGCACGTCAGGTTGAGCGTCGTCGGGCCAGGTTCGGAGCGGACGGCGGTGCGGACACCGATCCGGATGTCGATCCGTCGCCGTCCGACAGAGTCTCGGAGTCTGTGAAGGGAGGGTCGGTATGAAGATCGTCAGCGCACTCGTGAGCCCGCGCGGAGCGGTGTTCCTGCTCCTCGCCGTGCTGCTCATCGCCATCACGGTGCTCAACCCGAGCTTCGCCGAGCCCGGCCAGCTGATGCGCTTCATCCAGCGCGTCGCTCCCGTGGCCATCGTGGCGATCGGGCAGTACTTCGTGATCGTCGGCGGGGAGTTCGACCTGTCGATGGGCTCCGTCGTGACAGCGCAGGTGGTCATCGCCGGCAACCTGGTCGGGCAGGACGAGAGCCGCACCATTCCGGTGCTGTTCCTGATGCTGGCCTTCGGCGTGCTGGTGGGACTCGTCAACGGCCTCATCGTGTCGTTCCTGCGCGTGCCGTCGTTCATCGCGACCCTCGGCATGATGCTGGCCCTGCTCGGCGGCGTGCTGTACTGGACCGGCGGAGCTGCCACGGGCAATCCCGACGACAGCTTCCGGCAGATCGGTCGGGGCGGCATCCAGGACGTGCCCGTGCTCGACCTCATCCCGTGGTCGGTCCTCATCCTCATCGTGGTGCTGGCCGCGGCCATCTGGTTCAGCAAGCGTCCGTTCGGCCGCACCATCATCGCCCTCGGTGACAACCCGACCGCCGCAGGCTTCGCCGGTGTGCGCACCTGGTGGGTGAAGACCAGCACGTTCATCCTGTCGTCGCTGTCGGCGACCCTCGCCGGCATCCTGCTGGTCGGGTACGCCGGCGTGCACCCCTCCGTCGGCCGGGGCTACGAGTTCACGGCCATCACGGCCGTGGTCCTCGGAGGCGTCGTCCTCGGCGGTGGTCGCGGCTGGGTCGTCGCTGCAGCGGCCGGGGCATTCGCCCTCGAGGCGCTGTTCACTCTGCTCAACTTCGCCGGGGTGCCGTCGACTCTGCGCGACGCCATCCAGGGCGTCATCATCATCGCCGCCGTGGCCTACTCCGCCGTCTCGTTCCGCGCTCGCCGTCGCGGACGAACCGATGTCGCCGGTCCGCCGGTCGACGCCGATGACGGACCGGTCGACGGCGCCCCTGAGACTTCACCCGCACGGGAGAAGGAGTCGCCCCCACAGTCGGGCGCGACTCGACCTGCAATCCACTCCCTCGAGGCAGAGGGCTGATCCAACACAACCAAGGAGGTTTGTGATGCGACGAATGCATGTGGCATCCGCCATGGTCGGAGCGCTTGCGCTGCTGACACTGGCCGGCTGCACGACCGATCCCAGCGTGACCGCTCCGTCGGACGACGCCGCGGCCACGGAGGAGGCCGAGGTCGAGTGGTTCGACCAGGCGCTGTTCGACAAGCAGGACGAGGAACGGGGGGTCGTTCCCGAGGGGCCGGACGGACAGCCCTACCTGCAGTACATCAACGCCGAGATGGTCGACACCTCGGAGTTCGCGAGCGAGGGGGCGAAGAAGGGGTGCTTCGCGAACGCCTCGATCTCGAACCCGTGGCGCCAGACCGGCTGGATCACCATGAACGAGCAGCTCAAGGTGCTGCAGGAGTCGGGTGCGATCAGCGAGCTGGAGACGCGTGACGCGCAGGACAGCGACGACACGCAGATCGCCGACATCGACTACTTCATCAACGAGGGCAACTGCGACTTCTTCGTCATCTCGCCGAACAGCACGGCGGCCATGACTCCGGCGGTCGAGCGAGCCTGCGACACCGGGAAGCCCGTCATCGTGTTCGACCGCGGTGTTCAGACGGACTGCCCCGTCACGTTCATCCACCCGATCGGCGGCTTCGCCTGGGGCATCGACTCGGCGAACTTCCTGATCGACAACCTCGAAGAGGGTGACAAGGTCGTCGCGCTTCGCATCCTCCCGGGTGTCGACGTGCTCGAGCAGCGCTGGGCCGCGGCCGAGAAGCTGTTCGGCGAGGCCAACATCGACGCCGTCGACTACTTCACCGGAGCCGACCCCGTCGAGATCAAGAAGATCATCTCGGACGAGCTCGCCAAGGGTGACGTCAAGGGCATCTGGATGGACGCCGGTGACGGCGCCGTCGCAGCGATCGAGGCGTTCGAGGACGCCGGAGTCGACTACCCGGTCATGACCGGAGAGGACGAGCTGAGCTTCCTGCGCAAGTGGAAGGACACCGGCCTCACCGGACTCGGGACCGTGTACTCGAACTTCCAGTGGCGCACGCCGCTGCTCGCCGCGCAGAAGATCTTCGCCGGCGAGGAGGTTCCGAAGGAGTGGGTGCTCCCGCAGAGCCCCGTGACGAGTGACGACCTCGACCAGTACCTCGCTGCGAACGAGGGCATGCCCGACGGCCACTACGCCAAGTTCGGCGGAGAGGACCTGCCCGGCTACCCGACGGTCTGGCAGGAGCGCCAGATCCCGTAACCGGTACGCTGCCGACTGGCGGGGCTCACTCGAGCCTCGCCAGTCGCCATGCAGGGCCGCAGTGTGCGAGAGGAGACACGGATGCGCCGCACCATCGGCGTCAACACCTGGGTGTGGACCAGCCCGCTCGACGACGCCTCGCTCGCGACGCTCGCCGCCAAGGCGGCGAGCCTGGGGTTCGGCGCCATCGAGCTCCCGGTCGAGTCCGTGGGGGACTGGTCGCCCGAGCTCGCCGGCGAGGTCCTGGCCGAACATCGGCTACTGCCGATCGTGGTGGGCGCCATGGGTCCGGGTCGCAATCTCGTCGCCGCTCCGGCCTCCGAGGTCGTGGCCACCCAGAACTACCTCGTGCACTGCATCGGGGTCGCCGAGGCGGTCGGCGCCCGCGTCGTCGCCGGACCCTTCTACGCCGCCACCGGACGCACCTGGCGCATGACGGACGCCGACAGGGCCGAGCACTACCGCGAACTGCAGGCCGCGCTCGCGCCGGTCGTGCACCGCGCGGAGCGGGGCGGCATCCGTCTCGCCATCGAACCCCTCAATCGCTACGAGACCAGCCTCGTCAACACCGTCGACCAGGCACTGGAGGCCCTCGGCCCGCTGCTCGGTCGCGGGCTCGGCCTCGCGCTCGACAGCTACCACCTCAACATCGAGGAGAAGCGGATCGGCGACGCCATCCGCACCGCCGGCGCGCACATCGCGCACGTGCAGGTCTGCGGCAACGATCGCGGCGCCGTCGGCGACGACCACATCGACTGGTCGGCCTTCCTCGATGCTCTCGACGATGCCGGATACACCGGGCCGCTCGGGCTCGAGAGCTTCACGGGCGAGAACGCCACCATCGCCGTAGCAGCCTCGGTCTGGCGACCGCTCGCGATCACCCAGGACGCCCTGGCGGCGGATTCGCTGGACTACCTCACGGCACTGCAGGACGACAGGGAGAGATCATGACGGACCCAGCACAGGCTGCGACACCGGCGGCCCATCCGGTGACGTTGTTCACGGGTCAGTGGGCCGACCTGCCGTTCGAGGAGGTGGCGCGGCTGGCGAGCGGATGGGGGTACGACGGTCTCGAGATCGCCTGCTCCGGTGATCACCTCGATCTGAAGCGTGCCGAGGAGGAGCCCGGCTATCTCGATGAGCGCAGAGCGATCCTGGACCGCTACGGCCTGCAGGTGTTCGCCATCTCGAACCACCTCACGGGGCAGGCTGTGTGCGATGCCCCGATCGATTTCCGGCACGAGGCCATCGTGCGCGACTACACCTGGGGCGACGGCGACGCCGAGGGGGTGCGGCAGCGCGCGGCCGACGACATGAAGCGCTCGGCCCGAGTCGCCCGCAAGCTCGGGGTGGACACCGTCGTCGGGTTCACGGGGTCGAGCATCTGGCCGTACGTGGCGATGTTCCCGCCGGTGCCGGCTTCGGTCATCGACGCCGGCTTCGAGGACTTCGCGAACCGGTGGAACCCGATCCTCGACGTGTTCGACGCCGAGGGCGTTCGGTTCGCGCACGAGGTGCACCCGAGCGAGATCGCCTACGACTACTGGAGCTCGGTGCGCACCCTCGAGGCGATCGATCACAGGGCGGCGTTCGGGTTCAACTGGGACCCGTCGCACATGATGTGGCAGAACATCGACCCGGTCGGGTTCATCTGGGACTTCCAGGACCGCATCTACCACGTCGACTGCAAGGACACGCGGATGCGGCCGCACAACGGACGCGCCGGCGTGCTGGGCTCGCACCTGCCGTGGGGCGACCCGCGGCGCGGGTGGGACTTCGTGTCGACGGGGCACGGCGACGTGCCGTGGGAGGACTCGTTCCGGGCCCTGGACGCGATCGGCTACACCGGCCCCATCTCGATCGAGTGGGAGGACGCGGGCATGGACCGCCTCCACGGGGCACCGGAAGCGCTCGCCCATATCCGTTCGCTGCTGTGGAACCGCCCGTCGGCCTCGTTCGACGCCGCCTTCTCGAACCAGTAGGGCCGCACCCGGCGCCCGCACCCCTGCTCGCAGAGGCAGCGACGCAGTCGCCGCCGAAGGGGAGGGGAGACGCAGGGCCCGGTGCGCTTCGGCGCTCCCGTGCCTCTGCGGGCGGAGGCGGCGCGCTCGCTTCGCTCCCGTGCCTCTGCGGGCGGAGAGCGACCGGCGTGGAAGAGTTGTTCCCACCATGGCACCGACCCCTCGCACCCTCGCTCCCCGCATCGACCGCATCCGTCTCCCCCAACTGCTCGACGGCGATGCCGACGCCCTCGAGCCGCACGACAGCCACGATGCCGAGCGCTTCGCCGGCATCGATCTCTCCGGGCGCGACCTGCAGGGTGCGACGTTCAGCGAGTGCGGCTTCCTCGACGTCTCGGCGCACGAGGCCGACCTGCGCACGGCGAGCTTCCTCGACACCACGATCGAGCGCCTCAACGCCCCCATCCTGAGCGCCGCCCGCTCCCGGTTCCGTGACGTGAGCCTCGACTCCTCGCGCATCGGATCGGCCGAGTTCTACGACGCATCGTGGCAGTCCGTGCACATCTCGAACTGCAAGCTCGGCTTCGTGAACCTGCGTGGTGCGCACCTGCAGGACGTGCAGTTCACCGACTGCACGATCGACGAGCTCGACCTCGGGGGAGTGAAGGCCAACAGGGTCTCCTTCGCAGGCACGCGCGTGGGAACGATCGACCTCACCCGTGCCGAGCTGCGCAACGTCGACCTGCGCACAGTCGACCTCCGCCGCATCGTGGGCCTGCCGGGGCTCAAGGGTGCCACGCTCACGCCCGACCAGGTGGCCGAGCTGGCGTCGCTCTTCGCCGACCAGCTCGGCATAACTGTCGAGGACTGACCTACCCGCTCCAACGCCACCGTCGAAGTGACGCGAATCGACCTTCCCGCGGCAGGCAAGGTCTATCTGCGTCACTTCGACGCCTGGGGGCGCGGGAGTCGGCGGGGAGTCAGACCTCGCGCACCGTCCCCTGCTTGATGTGCAGCCGGCGCTCGGCCCTGCGCGCCACGGCCGAGTCGTGAGTCACCACGATGAGCGTGAGCCCACGATCGCGCCACAGACCCTCGAGCAGGTCCATGATCTCGTCGCGGGTCTCCTCGTCGAGGTTGCCCGTCGGTTCATCGGCGAGGAGCACCTCCGGCTCCTTCACGAGCGCCCGCGCGATGGCCACGCGCTGTTGTTGGCCGCCGGACAGTTCATTCGGCAGGTGGGTGCCCCGGTCGGCGAGCCCGACGGACGCGAGAGCCTCCGTCGCGCGCCGAGATCGCTCGGCTCCTGAGACGCCGAGGGGCTCGAGCGCGGTCTCGACGTTCTGCTGCGCCGTGAGCGTCGGGATCAGGTTGAAGCCCTGGAAGACGAACCCGATCTCCTTCGCCCGCACGTCCGCGAGCCTCCCGTCCGACATCGTCGAGATGTCGTGGTCGCTCAGGGTGATGGTGCCGCCGGACGGTCGGTCGAGGCCGCCGAGCATCTGCAGCAGCGTCGACTTGCCGCCGCCCGTCGGTCCCTGGATGGCCACCATCTGGCCGGAGCCGATGCTGAGGTCCACGCCCTTCAGGGCGTGCACGGTGCGCTTGCCCTGCGTGTAGGTCTTGCTGACATTTGTGAGGGTGTACATGGTTCCCTGTCTTTGCTGGTCGAGTCGGTGCGAGACGGATGCGGATCAGCCGACGCTGCGCAGCGCCTCGGCCGGGCGCAGGCGGGCCGCGCGCCAGCCGCCGAACGCTCCGGCGAGGAGGCCGCCGAGCACGGCGAGCCCCACGGCGATGGCGATCACCGAGAGGGTGAGCGGAGCATTGAGCGCGACGTCCGTGGTCGCCTGGGCCGCGGTGGCCATCGGGCCCCCGAAGCCGCGCCCGCCGCCAGTGGCGCCGGCGCCGCCAGCCCCGCCCGGCCCACCGGCGCCGCCGCCGGCCGCCGCGTCGAGGCCACCCGTCGAGGCGCTGCCCGAGAGCGTCGGGGCGATGATGTTGATCACCGTCACGCCGATCACGCCGATCACGACGCCGAGGGCGCCCCCGATGAGGCCCTGCACGAGTGACTCGCCGGTGACCTGGCCGACGATGCGTCGGTTCGACCAGCCGATGGCCTTGAGCGTTCCGAACTCTCGCGTGCGACGCGTCACCCCCGAGATGGTGAACAGGATCGCGATCAGGAACGCCGCGATCAGCACGGCGATCGAGAGCCAGAGGCCGAGGTTGGCCACAAGGTCGGATGCCGTGCCCAGCGAGCCCGAGACGCTCGACGCGAGGTCCTCCTGGGTCGAGACCGTCGCATCCGGAAGCGCGGTCTCGATGTCGGCCTGCACCTGCGCGATGTCGGTCGACGACGCGGCCTGCACGTAGATGGTCGAGATGTTGCCGTCCTCGCCCGACAGGGTCTGGGCGACGTCGAGCGGGATGTAGACGTTCGAGGCGCTGGCGGCATCGGCCGAGTTGGAGGTCACTGTTCCGACGATCTCGAAGTCGGTGCCGCCGATGTCGATCGTGTCGCCGACGGCGAGTTCGGCACTGGTGGCGTAGTCGGCGTCGAGCACCGCCACGTCTGCGCCCGTGTCGTCGGTGTCGAGGGTGCGGCCGTCGGCGAGAGTGACGGCCGAGAGCGGACCGATCGCGTCAGCGGACGGGTCGAGGCCGAGCACGGTGAAGCTGTCGACGTCGAAGGCGCTGCCGCCGGCGCCGTCGGCTCCACCCTGCGGGGGAGCGGCTGCACCCTGATCGGCGGGGGCGCCATCCGTCGTTCCACCGTCTCGGGTGAACTGCGGCATCTCGCCGGTGAAGGTCGTGTTGGTGAGCGAGAGGGTTCCGGATGCCGCCGACACGTTGTCGATGCCGGTCACGGTGTCGAGGGCGCTCGCCGCGAACGTGCTCGAGCCGAACCCGGCGGACAGCCGCGACTGGCTCACGGCCGTGGTGCCGTCGTCGCTGGTCGTGCCGTCGTCCGCCCCGAACTGGAATCGGCCACGATCGCCCTCCTCGCCCTCCTCGGGTGGGGTGGGGGTCTGGCTCACGGTGATGTCGGTTCCGACGCCGTAGACGGACTCGAGCACCGAGGCCTGGGCCGTCTTCACGCCCGCCGCGACGGAGTTGACGATGATGACGAGTGCGATCGCGAGGGCCATGCCGATGGCGATGATGGCCGTCTGGCGGCGCCGCCCGGCGAGCTCACGCCGGAGGTAGGTGAAAAACATGCTGCTCCTTCATGTGGATGACCCGACGGTAGGAGCCGCCGCTTTCGCCGTTCTATGGCGGAACTGTGGAGACGCTATGGACGTTCCGCCCGCAGAGGCCCGGACGGAGTCCGCGGCCGAAGCGCCGTCGGAGGACGTTTTTCGGTTGCGGGCCGTGCCCGGCCTCCGACGACCGGCAGACTCACAGCCGCGACACCGACACCTCATAGACGACTCATAGACTGACCCGGATACTGGGAAGAACCATGACGACTGAATCGACCGACCAGGCCCCCGTCCGCCAGCTCGCCGGCGGCATCCGCCGCGCCGACGGCACCCCCGTGCGCGTGCTCGTCGTCGATGACGAGTCCACCCTCACCGACCTGCTCCAGATGGCCCTGCGCTACGAGGGCTGGGACGTGCGGACCGCCGCCGACGGCCGCAGCGCCGTCGCAGCCGCCCGCGAGTTCCGCCCCGACGCCATCGTGCTCGACATCATGCTCCCCGACATCGACGGCCTGCAGGTGCTCGCCCGCATCCGCGAGGACCGCCCCGAGGCCCCGGTACTGTTCCTCACGGCGAAGGACTCCCTCGACGACCGCCTCAAGGGCCTCACCGCCGGCGGCGACGACTACGTCACCAAGCCGTTCAGCCTCGAGGAGGTCGTGGCGAGGCTGCGCGGGTTGGTGCGCCGCTCGACGCTCACGTCGGCGTCGGCATCCGACCCCGTCATCGAGATCGGCGACCTCATGCTCAACGAGGACAGCCACGAGGTCACCCGCGCCGGCGAGCCCATCGAGCTCACGGCGACGGAGTTCGAACTGCTGCGCTTCCTGATGCGCAACCCGCGTCGCGTGCTCAGCAAGTCGCAGATCCTCGATCGCGTCTGGAGCTACGACTTCGGCGGCCGCTCCAGCGTCGTCGAGATCTACATCTCCTACCTGCGCAAGAAGATCGACGCCGGCCGCGAGCCCATGATCCACACCGTGCGCGGCGCGGGCTATCTCATCAAGCAAGCCGTATGAGCGAGCAGAGGGTCGCCGGCGTCACGGCTTTCACCAAGGACCAGACGTCGACGGATGCCGCTGCAGAGGTGAAGCGCCCGCGTGCGCCGATGACCCTCGTGCGCCGGCTGCTCATCACCGTCGTCGCCGTGCTCGCCGTCGTCAGCACCGTCATCGGCCTCGTGAGCGTGCTCGTGCTGCAGGCCTCCCTCATGAGCCGCGTCGACACCCAACTGGCGAACACCACGAAGCGCGGCTACGTCGCAGCCGACATCCCGCAGGGGCAGAACGGCAACGGCCTGCCCGACTTCATCAGGCTTCCGGATGCCGGCACGATCCTCAGTGCGCCCAGCCAGGCCGAGGGCACCGTCGCCGTCGTCTCCCAGGACGGTGCGGTGCAGACCGCCGGTCTCCTGGACACCGACGGAGACATCACGCGGATCACGGTCGAGCAGGGCACGGCGCTCGCCGCGGTTCCCGCCGACGGGGAGCCGCACACGGTCAGCCTGACCGAGCCGCTCAACGAGTACCGGGCCATCGCCGTGGCCGACCAGGACGGCCGCAAGGTCGTCATCGGCCTGCCGCTGGCGAGCGTGACCGCGACGATCACCCAGCTCTCCATCACCATCGCGATCGTCGCCCTCCTCGGCATCCTCATCGTGGCTCTCCTCGGCGCCCGGATCGTGCGCATCGCCCTGCGTCCGCTCACCCGCGTGACGCAGACCGCCCAGCGGGTCGCCCAGCTGCCGCTCGATCGCGGCGAGGTCGCCCTGGCCGAGCGTGTTCCGGATGCCGATGCCGACGAACGCACCGAGGTCGGGCAGGTGGGGGCAGCGCTCAACACCATGCTCGATCACGTCGGCTCCGCCCTCGAGGCCCGCCAGGAGTCCGAGCAGAAGGTGCGTCGATTCGTCGCGGATGCGAGCCACGAGCTGCGCACGCCGCTCGCCTCCATCCGTGGCTACTCGGAGCTCACCCGCCGTTCCGGTCAGGAGGTGCCGCCGGACACCGCGCACGCGCTCTCCCGCATCGAGAGCGAGTCTGTGCGGATGACCGGTCTGGTCGAGGACCTCCTGCTGCTCGCCAGGCTCGACGAGGGCCGGGAGCTCGCGCACGATCCGGTCGATCTCACCAGCATCATGATCGACGCCATCGGCGATGCGCACGTCTCGGGTCCCGACCACGACTGGGAGGTCGATATCCCCGACGAGCCCGTCGTGGTCGACGGCGATGCTCCCCGCCTGCAGCAGGTCGTGGTGAACCTGCTGGCGAACGCGAGGGTGCACACGCCCGCGGGCACTGCGGTGATCGCGAGGCTGACGACCGACGGCGACTCGGTGTCGATCACCGTGCACGATGACGGTCCGGGCATCGATCCCGCTATCAGCGGAACGCTGTTCGAGCGCTTCGCCCGCGGGGACGTCTCGCGCACCCGGGCGACCGGGAGCACAGGCCTCGGCCTCGCCATCGTGCAGGCCGTCGTGGCGGCCCACGGCGGAACAGTGTCGGTGGCCAGCGAACCCGGCGACACGACCTTCACCGTGACCCTCCCGCGCACGGCCCCCGCACAACTCCGCTGATCGCAGGAGGCGCCCTCCCCGCTGATCGAGTAGCCCGCGAGCGCAGCGAGCAAGCGTATCGAGATCACCGTCCCGCGCGCCGCACCCTCCCCGAACGGACCGCGCTGTGAAAGGATGACGGAGGCTGAGGGGGCGTCAGCTTCGCACGTGAACGCTCCCGCCGGCCGTCCGTAGCCGCTCGACGAGGAGATCATGACCGACGCCGACCACATCCTCGACTTCCGCGATGAGCTCGACCGAGAGGCTCGGGCGTACTCTGCGGCTCCGACCGTGTCCGAGGCATCCGATGCCTCCGGAACCGTGAGCGTCGCGTTCGACTCAGACACCCGCGTGCTCTCGGTGGTGGTCGCTGATCGCTGGAAGGCCGCCCACCGTCCGGGCGAACTCGGCGCTGTCGTCGTCGAGCTCGTCGCGCAGCTCGCGGCCGAACGTGCACGTCAGTGGGGCGAGTCCGTCGCCGAGGAGGACGCCGATCAGGCGACCACTCCGCTGCCCTCCCGGGGCGAGACGCCGGCCGAGCACGTGCAGGCCGCCCTCGCCGACGCCGGCGACTCCCTCGACGCGACCGCCGTGCTCGCCCAGATGATGACGATGCTCGAGGAGGTGAACGCCGGCATGGACGCCGCGATGCAGATCATCTCGGCACGCCTGAGCGCCACCCACTCCGCAGCCAGTGCCCAAGGCCGTGTGCGCGCGACGGTGGACGGATCGGGTGCCGTCACGGCCCTCGTTCTCGACGAGGAATGGCTCGGCACCGAAGCGGCGGCCGACATCACCCGCGCGATCAACCAGGCCATCGCCGCCGCCGCAGCATCCGCGACGGCACCGGTTGATCCGCTGGCCGGAACACCGCTCGAACGGTACACGGGAGTGATCGACGACCCGTCGGCACTCGCCAGGATCCTCATGGGAAAGGACTGACATCGTGGCAGACCACATCACCGTCGCCTACGACGCCCTCACGAGTGACGCGGCGAGGTGGGACGACATCGCCGCCGGCCTCGACGAGGCGAAGGCCAGTGCGGAGGGGCTCGACCTGGGGCGGGGCGAGTTCTCCTTCGCGGCGACGGATGTCGCAGACGAGTACGCGCGCATCCGCACCCTCGTGATCCAGCTTCTCGACACCGGGGCGACCCAGACTCGCGGAGCGGCGACGGCATTGCGCGACATCCGCGAGGACTTCGAGAGTACCGAGGCGGCCATCCAGGCCTCGCTCGCCGAGATGTGGGAGGTCAACTGATGGATCCGGCCCAGGAAGTGCGCGAGATGATCGGCAAGCTTCAGGACAAGGTCGAGGAGCTCACCCGCATCGTGAACTCCACGCTCTCCAAGGTCCCCGGCTTCCTCGACTGGATCGTCGACAAGCTGATCGACGGGTGGAACGCCCTGATGGAGAAGCTCGGCGAGTTCTGGGACTGGTTCACCGACAAGCTGAGCTACGTCGGCAACCCGTTCGGCCTGCACGCTGCATCCGTCTCGTGGACCGAGGACATCGGCGGCAAGGTCGCCAACCTCGTGCGCGACATCGACGACAGCGACCTGCTCGTGGACGACAAGTGGAAGGGCGACGGCGCCGACCAGTACCGGCAGTCCCTCGATCCGCAGCGGGAGGCGCTCAGCTCGATCAACAGCGACTTCGCGAGCAACATCTCCTCGGCGCTCTCGACGCTCATGCTCGCCATCGTGGCGTTCTGGGCATCGGTCGTCGCCGCGATCATCTCCGTGATCGTCGGGTTCGCCACGGCGACCGGAGCCGCGGTGACGGTGTTCGGCCTGCCGCTCGCGCCGCCGGCGGCCCTGGGCGGCCTCGCAATCGGCGTCGGCGCGCTCGCGGCCGGCACGGCGACGTTGTACGCCTCTGCAGCATCCGCCCGCGGCACGATGTCGTCAACGGCGGCCGGCGTGCAGACCTGGCCGCAGTTCGTCACCGGATGAGTGCGCGCGACTGGAGTGGCGATCCGGCGACCCTCGCCAGACGCCGGGGTGTTCTCGGGATGATCGTCGGTGCCGTGCTGCTGCTCGCCTCGCTGGTTCCGCTCGGCGGCGGGCTGTCGCCGACCATCACCGCCTACGCGATCGCCGTGCTGGTGCTCGCGGTCCTCGTCTTCGTCGTGAGCGGGATCGCGCTCAGCATCGGGCGTCGCTACCCGGCCGTGAGGCACCTCGGCGGACCGAACGACCTCGCCACGGTCCTCGCGATCGTCGTCGGAGTTCTCGCCGGCGTGCTCGTGATGGTGTTCTCCCTCGGCCAGGCCGGCACAGCGCTCCTGGGCGCGGCGATGCTCGTGGTGGTCCTGGCCATCATGACGGGAGCCGTGCTCGTGTTGAGCTCGGCGAATCGCACGGCCATCCGCAGTGAGGCGGCGACGGGACCGCGCGCGTAGTCAGATGCTCAGTCGCCCCAGCAGCTCCGCGAACTTGCGGATGTCGTCCTCCGGCCAGGTGCGCAGCAGCTCGTAGAACTTGGCCTGGTTCGTTCGGCGGATCGCCGTGACCTTCTCGACGGCGAGGGGAGTGGCCACCAGCACCCGAGCGCGCCCGTCGCTCGCGTCGGCCGTGCTCTCGACGAGGCCCAACTGCTCCATGAGGCGCACCTGGCGGCTGATCACGCTCTTGTCGGTGTGCAGCTGCTCTGCGAGCACCCCGGCGTGCGCCGGCCCCTGCCGCACGAGGTGCCCGAGGATCTTGTAGCCGGCGGGCTGCAGCTCCGGATGCACGCTCGCGGCGTAGTCGCGCCAGTTCGAGCGCACCCTGTTGAAGAGGGCGCTGAGCTGTCCCTCGACGTCGGCGATGGCCTCATCGGCCGCGGTGTCCGCGGCGGTAGCGGCATCGGGGTCGTCGGTCGGCGGCTCGTGGTCGTCGCTCATGGGCGCAATCCTATTCAGATCGGCATCATCGCCGGTCATGGTGGGGGTGGGGGAGTCGATGATCCCGAGGCCGGTCACGCTCCGAGCCGGCCGATCATCTCGGCGAAGCGGCGGAGATCCTCGCGCGGCCACCGTCGCAGCTGCTCGCGGAACACCTCGGTGTTGCTCGATCGGGCCTGCTCGACGCGGATGCGGGCATCCGTCGTCGCAGCCAGGATCCGCACCCGCCCGTCATCGGGGTCCGCGTGCGACTCGACCAGTCCGTTGTCCTGCAGCCACCGCACCTGCCGGCTCATCACGCTCTTGTCGGTGAAGAGCAGCTCGGCGAGTGCGCCACTGGTGGTCGGCCCGTGGTGCACCAGGGCCGACAGGATCTTGTAGCCGGCCGGCTGCAGTTCGGGGTGCACGCAGGCGGCGAAATCACGCCAGGTCGCACCGGCACGCGTGAACAGCACGGCCATCGCATCCTCGACGTCCACGATGGCGGAGTCGATGGGGGCGATGGCCGTGCTGGTCATGATGCGTGCGTCAGTGCCTTCGTGCGCTGCCGGCTACGGGCGGGTGTCGACGGATGCCGTCGATCCCGTGCGCGTTCCGACGGGGTGGGCCTCCCCGACGGCGGGCAGGCCGGCGGTCGCGGCGGCAGCCTCGATGAGCGAGTCCTCGGCGTTCTCGATCTCGCGCTCGCGCTCGGTCTCGGCGTCGACGGCGGAGCCGCCCTTCTTCGCGAGGTCGATCGCGTTCATGGTGCCGAGCTTGTTGTTCGGCAGGAACGCGACGGCGATCAGGGTGATGATCGCGAGCGGCACAGCGAGAAGGAAGATCGATCCGACGGCGGAACCGTACGACGACTCGACCAGCACGCGGATGGCGTCGGGCAGCTCGTCGACGTGGGGGATGACACCGCTGCCGAGGGTCTTCGCGGCCTCCAGCTGGTTCTCGGGGGAGAGATCCGTGATGCCGTCCTTGATGCTGTCGGCGACCAGGGTGCCCATGATCGACCCGAGGATCGAGACGCCCATGGTGCCGCCGAGGCTGCGGAAGAAGGTCACGGCGCTGGTGGCCACTCCGAGGTTCTTGACCTCGGTGGTGTTCTGCACGACGAGCGTGAGGTTCTGCATGACCATGCCGACGCCCGAGCCCAGGATGAACATCGAGACGCCCACGAACCAGAAGTTCGTGTCGTAGTGGATCGTGCTGAGAAGCGCGAGGCCGACGACGGCGAGGGACGAGCCCGTCACCATGATGGCCTTCCACTTGCCGGTGCGGCTGACGACGTTTCCGAAGAACGCCGAGGCCAGCAGGAGGCCGCCCATCATGGGGATGGTGAGCAGGCCCGACTGGGTCGGGGTCGCGCCGCGAGCCAGCTGCATGTACTGGCTGAGGAACACCGAGGTGCCGAACATGGCCACACCGATCGAGATGCTCGCGATGACGGAGAGCGTGAAGGTGCGGTTCTTGAACAGCTGGAGCGGGATGATCGGCTCCTTCACCTTGAACTCGGTGATGACGGCTGCGATCAGGAGCGCAGCTGCGCCGGCCACCATGGCGAAGGATGTCGCGGATGCCCACTCGAACTGCGAGCCGGCCAGGCTGACCCAGATGAGGAGGAGCGAGACGCCACCGGCGATGAAGATGGCACCGAGGTAGTCGATCCTGACGGCACGCTTGACGATCTTGGGCAGGTGCAGGGTCATCTGCAGCAGGATGATCGCGACGATGGCGATGGGCAGCGCGAGGAAGAAGTTCCAGCGCCATCCGAATGCGTCCGTCACGACACCGCCGAGCAGCGGGCCACCGACCATGCCGACGGCCATGACGCCGCCGAAGAGACCGGCGTACTTGCCGCGCTCACGCGGGCTGATGATGTCGGCCATGATGATCTGGCTGAGCGCTCCGAGGCCACCGGCGCCGAGGCCCTGCATGACACGGAAGACGATGAGCGTCGAGGTGTCCTGCGAGAAGCCGGCGAAGGCCGAGCCGAGCACGAAGATGATCAGAGCGATCTGGATGAGCAGCTTGCGACTGAACAGGTCGGCCAGCTTGCCCCAGATGGGCGTCGAGACCGTGGTCGCGAGCAGGGTGGCGGTGACGACCCAGGTGAACGACGACTGGTCGCCCTTGAGGTCGGAGATGATGAGCGGCAGCGACGAGCTGACGACGGTCGACGCGAGGATCGACACGAACATGCCGAGGATGAGGCCGGAGAGGGCCTCGAGCACCTGGCGGTGCGACATGCCGTTCTCGGCGGTGGGGGACTGCGCGGATGATGCCGGTTCGACGGCGGATTCCGCTGCGCGGGTGCGCGATGAGCGTGACACGAGGACTCCTGAATTTGATTGACTGCGGTCAACTATAACCATCTAGATGACTTTGGTCAACTATTGCTCTCGGTCAACTATTCCCCGCCCGCTCGCTGAGGCCCGGACGAAGTCCGCGGCCGAAGCGCCGCTCGGTGCGCTTCAGGCGGTCGCTTCGCTCGGCCTTCAGCGAGCGGGCGGACCTCGATTTCA
Organism: Orlajensenia leifsoniae; assembly: GCF_004570845.1. Classification (GTDB taxonomy): domain Bacteria; phylum Actinomycetota; class Actinomycetes; order Actinomycetales; family Microbacteriaceae; genus Orlajensenia; species Orlajensenia leifsoniae. The sequence continues at coordinate 142,362 of NZ_SPQZ01000004.1, forward strand.
CTTTGCCCACGGCATCAGTTACTGTGTACGAAGCCAAAGACCGCCGGTTATCGGTGTGCGTAGAGATACGGATGCTGATCGAAGGCTTGCGAAAGCAAGAGCCTGCGCAGGTGTATCGAACTTTTTCGGGTTTCCCGTTCTCAAAGCTCCGTGCGCCAAGCGCCGGAGCTTTTCTTATTTCTAGCCAGGTGGCAGGTCGAGGCGCACACCGCTCCCGTGGTGTGCGACGAAAGACATCAGAGGAGTACGCCATGGCGAACAAGGAAGCCACGGTCGCCGAGCTCACGGAAGCATTCCAGAGCTCGACCGCCGTTCTGCTGACCGAGTACCGCGGCCTCACTGTTGCGAAGCTCAAGGAGCTGCGCACCAACATCCGTGAGGACGCCACGTACGCCGTGGTGAAGAACACGCTCACCAAGATCGCGGCGAACAACGCCGGCATCACGTCGTTCGACGACGAGCTCGCCGGTCCGTCCGCTATCGCATTCGTGCACGGCGACCCCGTCGCTGTCGCGAAGGCGCTGCGTGCCTTCACCAAGGCAAACCCTCTCCTCGTGGTCAAGGGCGGCTATTTCGATGGCAAGCCGCTGACCGCTGAAGAGGTGGGCAAGCTCGCCGACCTCGAGTCCCGTGAGGTGCTGCTTGCGAAGCTCGCAGGCGCCTTCAAGGCCTCGCTGTTCGGTGCCGCATATCTGTTCAACGCCCCGCTGTCGAAGGCCGTTCGCACGGTCGACGCGCTGCGTGAGAAGCAGGAGTCCGCTGCGTAGGTCTTCCTACGACGCGGTGAGTTACTAAGAAACCAAGGAGAAATATCATGGCAAAGCTGTCAACTGAAGAGCTGCTCGAGCAGTTCAAGGGCCTCACCCTCATCGAGCTCTCCGAGTTCGTCAAGGCATTCGAGGAGACCTTCGAGGTCACCGCCGCTGCTCCGGTCGCTGCCGCTGCCGCTGCCGGCCCCGCCGCCGCTGCTGAAGAGGTCGAGGAGAAGGACTCCTTCGACGTCGTCCTCGAGGCTGCTGGTGAGAAGAAGATCCAGGTCATCAAGGTCGTCCGCGAGCTCACCTCGCTCGGCCTCGGCGAGGCCAAGGCTGTCGTCGATGGCGCCCCCAAGGCTGTCATCGAGGGCGCGAACAAGGAGACCGCCGAGAAGGCCAAGGCTGCTCTCGAAGAGGCCGGCGCCACCGTCACCCTCAAGTAATCCGGGCCCCTCGGGGCTTCGCATTGCTGTGACTTCGGTCGTTCGTCCCTGACGGACTCGAATCACCGGATGCCCCTTCACCACCTCTCCGGAGGCGGTGGAGGGGCATTCGTCGTTAACGGATCCGCTCGGACGATCGCAAAAGATAGCCCGGCTATGAATATGCATAGCTGTGCTATATAATTGACTCCATGCCAGAAACCGTCGTTCTCGACGCCACGCGCGCCACCACCATCAGCCAGATCCTCGTCGAGGTCGTCAGCGCCTCGAACCGCCTCACCCGCGTCGCCGCCCGCCGAACGGGCAACACCGAGTCACCCGCCCTGCTCCGCACCCTCAGCACCCTCATCGCATCGGGTCCGATGCGCATCGGCGAGCTCGCCGTCGAGAGCCGGGTCGCCCAGCCCACCATGACCAAGCTCGTGCGCACCCTCGGTGAGCGCGAGTGGGTGCGCCGCATCGCCGACACCGCCGACGCCCGCGCCTGGCAGATCGCGGTCACGAAGAAGGGCGAACGCGCCCTCGAGGAGTGGCGCGAGAGCATGGGGGCGGCACTGCTCCCCGTCTTCGCCGACCTGAGCGACGAGGAGGCCGACGTGCTCGCCCGCGCCGCCGCCATCCTGCACGCCCGCATCGCCGGCGAGATCGGCTCTGCGGCATCCGTCACCGGCCCGGCGTCCAGCGTCGTCGAGGAGGGCGCCGCACGATGAGCCACGGAAGCACGAGCGGCAGTTCCATCCTCAAGCAGCCGAAGGCCGTGTGGGCCGTCGCCTTCGCCTGCGTCGTCGCCTTCATGGGCATCGGCCTGGTCGACCCCATCCTGCCGGCCATCGCGGCCGACCTGCAGGCCACCCCCACCGAGACCGAGTTCCTGTTCACCAGCTACCTGGTGATCACCGGAATCGCGATGTTCTTCACCAGCTGGGTCTCGAGCCGCATCGGCGCCAAGAAGACCCTGCTCATCGGCCTCGCCGTGATCGTGGTCTTCGCCGCCGCCGCCGGCCTCTCGGGCGACGTCGAGTCGATCATCGGCTTCCGCGCCGGCTGGGGACTCGGCAACGCACTGTTCATCTCCACCGCCCTCGCGACCATCGTCGGAGCGGCATCCGGTGGCACGTCGTCGGCCATCATCCTGTACGAGGCAGCCCTCGGACTCGGCCTGGCCATCGGACCCCTCGTCGGTGGAGTCCTCGGCAGCTGGAGTTGGCGCGGCCCGTTCTTCGGCACCGCCGTGCTCATGGCCGTCGGGTTCATCGCCATCTCGACTCTGCTGCGCTCGTCTGCGGGCGACGAGAAGCCCGTGCCCACGGCGTTGTCCGCGCCGTTCCGCGCCCTCGGCAGGCCGGCGCTCGCGATCCTCGCCGCCACGGCCGTGTTCTACAACTTCGGCTTCTTCGTGCTGCTGGCCTACACCCCGTTCGCCCTCGTGCCGCTCGGCGTCTCGAGCGCCATCTCGCTCGGCTTCGTGTTCTTCGGCTGGGGAGTGGCGGTGGCCGTGTCCTCGGTCTGGCTCGCTCCGATGCTGACGGCACGGATGCGGCGCACCCGCGTGATCTGGACGATCCTGCCCCTGCTCGCTCTCGACCTGGTCGCGATCGCCCTGCTCATCCACTCCGTCGTCGGCATCGTCGTGTTCGTCGTCGTCGGCGGCCTGCTGCTCGGCATCATGAACACGGTGCTCACCGAGAGCGTGATGGAGGCCACCGACCTGCCCCGCTCGGTGGCATCGAGCGCCTACTCGGGCGTGCGCTTCCTCGGCGGTGCCGTCGCACCTCCCGTCGCTTCGCTGCTGGCCGCGAACATCTCCGAGCCGGCTCCCTTCATCGCCGGTGCCATCGCCTTCGTCGTGGCGACGCTCATCGTGATCGCCGGACGCAAGGCCCTCGCGACCTCGGACGGCATGGCCGAGCTCGACGAGGCCGAGCAGGCCGAGGCCGTGCTCGTGGGCGACGCGGCGTAGACGCGCGCTCTCAGCGGCCCCCGACGGGCACGGGCACGGGCACGGGCGCCGCGGCCGTCGTCGAGGAGCGCACGACGAGCCGTGACGGCAGGATGGTCTCGCCGCCGCCCTGCTCCGCGGCATCCGTCTCGAGCAGTCTGAGAACGGATGCCACGGCCAGGCGTCCCTGTTCCCGCGGGGCCTGCACCACGGTGGTCAGGCCGAACATCGCGGCGTACTCGTGGTCGTCGATGCCCGTGATCGAGAGGTCGCGCGGCACCTCGACCCCGAGGCGCTGCGCGGCCAGGATTGTACCGAACGCCACCTCGTCGCAGGCGGCGAAGATGGCCGTCGGGCGGTGGCGGGGATCTCCCAGCACCTGCAGCGCCACGGCGTAGCCGCCGGGCATGCTGAGCTCGGTCGGCCAGAACGAGTCCGTGGTCGGCAGCCCGGCCGCCTCCATGGCGAGCTCGAAGCCGCGCAGCCGCTTGCCGTGCACCGAGAAGTCCATCTGCTGGGCCTGGTTTCCACCGATGTGCGCGATGCGGGTGTGCCCGAGGCTGAGCAGGTGCTCGGTCGCCAGCCTCGACGCCGCCACGTCGTCGATGGCGATGGTGTTGGCGTGGGGGATCGGCCCGCCGATGCCGACCACCGGCTTGCCCGTGCGCTGCAGACGCTCGACCTCGTCGACCGACAGCTCGACGCCGACGGCGATGACGGCGTCGACCCGCTTCCTGGCGAGGAAGAACTCGAAGATCTGGCTGCGTTGGGCGACCTCGCTGGTCACGTTGTAGAGCGTGAGGTCGTACCCGGCGGCGAGCAGCTCGCGCTCGATGCCCTCCAGCACCTCGCCGAAGAACCAGCGGTTGACGAAGGGGATGATCACGCCGATGTTCTTCGTGCGCCCCGTCACGAGGCTCGCGGCGTTGGGGGAGGCGATGTAGCCGAGCTCGGATGCAGCCCCCTGCACGCGCAGGCGGGTGTCGTCGGCGACGTACCCCCGGCCGCTGAGGGCGCGCGACGCCGTGGCCTTCGAGACCCCGGCCAGGCGTGCCACATCGGCGATGGCGCTCATATGCCTCACTTCCTCGGTCGGCATGACTGGAGCCGATCATAGCGCCGAGGGCTCTTTTGTGGAACCGATCTCACGTGCTTTTCCCGCGCAGTTCGATGCAAAGGAACAGCGCGTGCAAACGCTCTCTCGCCCATTTCGCGCGCATCGGGCGAAGGTGACCGATTCGTGATGCCACCACCTTGTGTCCCGGGCGGGCGAGGCACTACCGTGGCGTCTGGAACCGGTTCCCCAGTTCTCCCTGCACACATACTCAATGAGGAGATGAGAAATGAGACTCACGCGGCAACGCCGTCTGTTGATTCCCATGGCCGCAGCAGCCGTCGTCGGACTGGCTCTCACCGGATGTACCGGTGACGAAGCCGCCGGCAACAAGGCCGACACCGATTGCGCCCCCTACGAGAGCTACGGAAGTTTCGATTCCGGCACCGAGGTCAGCGTCTACGGCACGATCAGCGACACCGAAGCAGATCTGTTGAACGAGTCGTGGAAGGACTTCGAGACCTGCACCGGCATCGATGTGAAGTACGAGCCGAGCAAGGAATTCGAGACGCAGATCAACGTTCGCGCCCAGGGTGGAAACCCGCCCGACATCGCGATCTTCCCCCAGCCCGGCCTGTTCGCGGCCCAGGTCGATGGCGGGTACATCAAGAAGCCCTCTCAGGCCGTCGTGGACAACGCGACGAAGTTCTGGTCCGAGGACTGGCAGAAGTACGGCACCGTCAACGACGAGATCTGGGGTGCTCCGCTCATGGCGAGCGTCAAGGGCTACGTCTGGTACTCGCCGGCGACCTTCGAGGAGAACGGCTGGGAGGTGCCGACCACGCTCGACGAGCTGGCGACGCTGACCGCCGACATCCAGAAGTCGGGCGCCGTCGACAAGCCCTGGTGCGTCGGCTTCGCATCGGGCGACGCGACCGGATGGCCGGGCACCGACTGGGTGGAGGACTTCGTGCTCCGCGAGCAGGGTCCCGACGTCTACGACCAGTGGGTCACGAACGAAGTGAAGTTCACCGACCCGAAGATCCAGGGCGCATTCGACTCCGTGGGTGACTACATCCGCAACCCCGACTACGTGAACGGCGGTCTCGGTGGAGTCGACTCCATCGCGACGACGGAGTTCGGCGACGCGGGCCTCCCCATCCTCGACGGCACCTGCGCGCTGCACCACCAGGCGACGTTCTACGAGGGCTTCTGGCCCGAGGGCACGACTGTCGCTGAAGACGGCGACGTCTGGGCCTTCCTGCTCCCGGGCACCGAGGCCGGCGCCAGCGCCGTCACCGGTGGTGGCGAGATCGTGGGCAAGTACCGCGACGCCGACGAGGTCGACGCTCTGCAGACGTACCTCTCGACCGACACGTGGGCCAACAACCGCGTGAAGCTCGGCGGCGTCATCAGCGCCAACAACGGCCTCGACCCCGAGAACGCCTCGAGTGAACTGCTCAAGACGGCCGTCGCCACGCTGCAGGACCCGAACACCACGTTCCGCTTCGACGCATCCGACCTCATGCCGGGTGCCGTGGGAGCCGGGTCGTTCTGGAAGGGCATGGTCGACTGGATCGGTGGCAAGTCCACCGCTGACACGACCACGTTCATCCAGGACAGCTGGCCGCAGTAGTCCTCCGGACTCCTGCTGCAATAACATCTGATCCAGTGGGGCCGCGCGGGCAGCCGCGCGGCCCCACTGCAACCTCAACGTGGAGGAGACCCGAATGACGACTGCCGATCTCATCGGAAAGATACTTCAGCTGGTCGGTGGCGTTGCGATCTTCGCGGCCGTCGTCGGGCTGATCCTGTTCTTCATCGACAAAGCACCCAAGCGCGGTCGCGACGTGCTGCAACTCATCGCCTTCCTGGCGCCGGCCGTGATCCTTCTGGGCATCGGCCTCGTCTACCCGGCCATCCGCACGGGCATCGCCGCCTTCGCGAACAAGTCGGGCGAGTTCATCGGGCTCGACAATTTCGTCTGGATGTTCACCCAGCCTGAAGCGCTCATCACTCTGCGCAACACCATCATCTGGGTGATCCTCGTGCCGACGATCTCGACGGTGATCGGTCTGGCCTACGCCAACTTCATCGACCGTTCCCGCGGCGAGAAGATCTACAAGTCACTGATCTTCATGCCGTTCGCCATCTCCTTCGTCGGCGCCGGCATCATCTGGAAGTTCGTCTACGAGTACCGTCCGGAGGGACGGGACCAGATCGGACTCCTCAACCAGATCATGGTCTGGCTCGGTCAGGAGCCGGTGCTCTGGCTGCAGACGGCTCCGATGAACACGATCCTGCTGATCATCGTGATGATCTGGGTGCAGACCGGATTCGCTGTCGTGGTGCTCTCGGCATCCATCAAGGGCATCCCGGCCGAACAGCTCGAAGCGGCTGAACTCGACGGTACGAACGGGTGGCAACGGTTCACGAATGTCGTGCTCCCCGGTATCCGTGGTGCCCTCGTGGTCGTCGTGACCACGATCTCCATCGCCACCCTCAAGGTGTTCGACATCGTGCGCACCATGACCGGCGGAAACTTCGAGACCAGCGTCGTCGCCAACGAGATGTACACGCAGGCGTTCCGCGCCCTCGAACCCGGTCGTGGCTCGGCACTCGCCCTCATCCTGTTCGTGCTCGTGCTGCCCATCGTGGTCTACAACGTTCGCGTCCTCCGCAAGCAGAAGGAGATCCGATGACCTACACACCGGTCGAGATTCCCCTCGACGACGAGACCAAGAAGGAATTCCAGCGCGGCTTCAATGCCGACGGCACCAAGGCGGCGCGCGTCAAGAAGCGGCTCACGTCGCGGACGGCGACGATCGTCTCGCTCATCATCGCCGTCATCTGGATCATCCCCACCTTCGGCCTGTTCATCTCCTCCTTCCGTCCAGAGGAGTTGATCAAGACCACCGGCTGGTGGACGATCTTCCAGAACCCGGGCTTCACGCTCGACAACTACAAGGAGGTGCTGTTCTCCTCGTCGTCCTCGTCGCCTCAGCTCGGCGCCTACTTCGTGAACTCGCTCGCGATCACGATCCCCGTCGTGGTGTTCGCGACGGTGCTGGCGGCCATGGCCGCCTACGCGCTGGCCTGGATCCCGTTCAAGGGCGCCGGCTGGATCTTCATCGTGATCTTCGCGCTGCAGATCGTGCCGCTGCAGATGGCACTCATCCCGTTGCTGCAGATGTTCACGACGTGGATCCTCCCGATCCAGCGCTTCGTGCACGACATCATCCCCATCATCCCCGAGCAGTCGTACGTGCAGGTCTGGATCGCGCACACGATCTTCGGCCTGCCGCTGGCGATCTTCCTGCTGCACAACTTCATCTCGGAGATCCCCGGGGAGCTCATCGAGGCTGCCCGCGTCGACGGGGCGAACCACGGGCAGATCTTCCTGCGCATCATCCTCCCGCTGTCGGTGCCGATCCTCGCGTCGTTCGCCATCTTCCAGTTCCTGTGGGTCTGGAACGACCTGCTGGTGGCGCTCGTGTTCTCCGGAGGAACACCGGATGTCGCTCCACTGACACAACGATTGGCCGAGCTCACGGGTAACCGAGGTCAGGAGTGGCAGCGACTCACGGCTGCCGCGTTCATCTCGCTGATCGTGCCGCTCATCGTGTTCTTCAGCCTGCAGCGCTACTTCGTGCGCGGCCTGCTGGCGGGCTCGACGAAGGGGTAGCCGCAGCGCCTCCTTCCATATGCAGGATGAGAGCCGACTCGTGCCCCTACGGGAGCTGAGTCGGCTCTCATCCTGCATCTGCGCGTCAGCTGCCAGCGGAACAGGGGCACCGGATGCCGCTGCTCACGCGCCTAGGCTGAATCCATGAGCATGGGCAGCGGGATGAGAGGCGGCCCGAAGCGTGCCACTCTCGGTGAGGGCGGCGGAACGGCCAGCAGCGCGCCGCGGCACGGTCCGGTCGACATCCAGGCGCAGAAGGCGGCCAACGCCGATGCGCCCCGCATCCCGCACCTCGGGCGACGGATCATGGACCTGTTCGCCCCGCACCGTGCGGCTCTCACGCTCACGGTCGTGCTGGTCATCGTCACGGCCGGCCTGTCCGTCATCCCGCCGCTGCTCACCCAGCGAGCCTTCGACGACGGCCTGTTCCCGCCGAGTGGCGGGCCGAACCTGCCCGTGCTCGGCACCATCGTCGCCGCGATGATCGCCGTGTTCATCGTCAGTGCTCTGCTCGGCGTCTGGCAGGCGTACCTCACCGCCACGGTCGGCAACAAGGTGATGGGCGCCCTGCGGGTGCGTCTGTTCACTCACCTGCAGGCGATGGAGCTCGGCTTCTTCACGCGTACGAAGACCGGCGTCATCCAGTCGCGCCTGCAGAACGACGTCGGCGGGGTCGCCGGCGTCCTGACCAACACCGTGTCGAGCGTGCTCGGCAACACCGTGACGGTCATCTCGGCATTCATCGCCATGCTCATCCTCGACTGGCGGCTCACGATCGTGGCCGTGGTGCTGATGCCGTTCATGGTCATCGCCCAGCGCCGCGTCGGGCAGGTGCGCGCGCGCATCGCAGGCCAGACCCAGGAGTCGCTCTCCGAGATGACCGCCATCACGCAGGAGACGCTGAGCGTCTCGGGCATCCTGCTGTCCAAGGCCTTCGCCAGGCAGCAGACGGAGATCGGCCGATACTCCGACGAGAACAGGAACCAGATCAGCCTGCAGGTGCGGCAGGCCATGAGCGGACAGTGGTTCTTCGCCCTGGTCACCATCTTCCTCTCCAGCGTTCCGGCCATCGTCTACCTCCTGGCCGGCTACCTCGCCGTCGGCGGGGCCGAGACGATCACCGCCGGAACCATCGTCGCCTTCACCACGGTGCAGTCACGTCTGCTGTTCCCGCTCATCGGCCTCATGCGCGTCGCCCTCGACCTGCAGACCTCCGGCGCGCTCTTCGCCCGCATCTTCGAGTACCTCGACCTGCGGCCGGCGATCACCGACGCTCCCGACGCCCGGTCCGTGCCCGAGGGCGACCTGCTCGGGAAGGTCGAGTTCGACCACGTCTCCTTCTTCTACCCGGATGCCGCAGGCGAGGCGCATCCGACCCTCGACGACGTCTCCTTCACCATCGAGCGGGGCCAGTTCGCCGCCTTCGTCGGGCCGAGCGGCGCCGGCAAGACCACGGTGTCGTACCTGGTGCCCCGGCTCTACGAGGTGAGTGGGGGAGCGGTGCGCTTCTCGGGGGTCGACGTGCGCGAACTCGAGCAGAGCTCCCTCGTCGACCACATCGGCATCGTCAGCCAGGAGACCTATCTCTTCCACGCGACCATCGCCGAGAACCTGCGCTACGCCAAGCCCGAGGCGACGGATGCCGAGCTCGAGGCCGCAGCGCGCGCCGCGAACATCCACGCCACCATCGCGAGCTTCCCCGACGGGTACGAGACGGTCGTCGGCGAGCGCGGGTATCGGCTCTCCGGGGGAGAGAAGCAGCGGGTCGCGATCGCGCGAGTGCTGCTCAAGGACCCCGAGGTCCTCGTGCTCGACGAGGCGACGAGTGCGCTCGACACCATCTCGGAGCGCGTGGTGCAGGCCGCCATCGATGATGCCGCCCGCGGACGCACGACCATCGCGATCGCGCACAGGCTCTCGACGGTCATCGACGCCGACGTCATCTTCGTGGTCGAGGCCGGCCGCATCGTCGAGAGCGGCACCCACCCCGAGCTGCTCGCCGCTCGAGGCACGTACGCCGAGCTCTACTCGCAGCAGGTGACGGCGCCGGTGGAACCGACCGTCGCAGACTGAGGGTCGGCGGCAGCCTCAGGAATTCTCGGCGAGCATCCCCTGCATCAGCTCGATCTCGGCGGTCTGGCTGGCGACGACGCCGTTCGCGAAGGTCGTCACCACGGCGTTCGAGCTGCGGTCGAGCAGGGACTCGGCCATCTCGAGTGCTCCGCGATGGTGGGCGATCATGAGGGTGAGGAACAGGCGTTCGGCCTCGACCCCCTCAAGGCTCTTCAGCTCGGTGAGCTGGGCATCCGTCGCCATGCCCGGCATAAGGCCGCCGGGGGTGTGGGTCGCGTCGGTGCCGGTGCCGGCCGTGTGGCCGTGGTCGGTTCCGGATGCTCCGGGCCGGGTCATCCACGTCATCGACGGCTCGCTCCCGGCCTGGCTGAGCCCCCATTCGTTCAGCCAGCCGTAGAGCTGGCCGGACTGCTGCCCCTGGGTGGTCGCGATGTCGTAGGCGAGCAGGCGCACGTCGGCGTCATCCGTCGCGTCCCGCACGATCATCGCCATCTCGACGCCCTGCACGTGGTGGGCCTGCATGTCGCGGGCGAAGCCGGCCTCGGCGCTGGTGTCCGTCGGTGTCGGATCGCCGAGGGTGGAGATGCGCCCGAACGAGTACGCGAGCAGCGCCGTCACGACGATCGCCACGATGGCGACGGCGATCACGGCCACGCGTCCGCCCCGGCCCACGCGACCGGCGGCGGGGGCCGCGGCGGCCGAACCGTCGACCGAGTCGTCCTCGCCGGCGACGACCCCGCTGGAGGCGGCGTCGATGGCGCTAGACCTTGCCCGGGGCATCGACGGCTCCGGTGCAGAGGGCGCCGGGCTCCGGAACGTTCTGGCTCTTCCAGTACTCCTCGAGGAAGGCGGAGACGCGCTCGTCGTCGACCGAGTCGACGGCCAGCTGCACGTTCCAGCCGCTCAGCACGACCGGGCTGGGCAGCCCGTCGAAGGGCGAGAGCACGATGTAGCTGCTGGGCAGCTCGGCCTTCAGCGCGCTGAGGTCGGCATCCGACAACGACGGGTCGTAGGTGACCCAGATCGCTCCGTGCTCGAGCGAGTGCACAGCATTCTCATTCGGCACGGGCTCGGTGTAGACGCCGCAGTTGAGCCACGCGGGGTTGTGCGATCCGCCGGCCGGTGGTGTCTGCGGGTAGTCCACCACGCCCTCCACATGCTGCGACTCGTTGTCGAAGGTCTCAACGCCCTCGATCTCGGCGCCGGTTCCTCCGGCGGTGTACTCCTTGGGCTGCGGCGTGAGAACGATCGAGACGACGACGACGGCCACGACGGCGACGGCTGCCACGATGGCCGAGGCGATGCCGATGCGGCGGTTGCGCTTGGATCTGGCCTCCTTGCGGCGGAACTCCTCGAGCTTGGCGGCGCGGTCGTCGGCGCGCTTCTGCTTGATGGACCTCTGCTTGGCAGCGGCCTTCGCGGCGGGAGGAACGGGCGGGACGGGCGGGACAGGCGGAGTGCTGGGGGTCACGGAACAATACGAACGCATCAAGCGCACCCGCAGCTTCGATCGGACGCCTCTCACAGCCCATTCCCAGCCGAACCGGGGCGTGCGCCTTCACCGTCCGAGCTGCAGCCCGGACCACCCTGCGCTGCAGGTCCTGCGACGCGCGCCCGTGATTTCGACCGCATCGTGAAGAAACGACCGCGCAGGCGACGGATTCGCCCGTCGCGCGGCATCCGTCACCGGATAGGGTGGAGCCGTGAACATCTCCCGCTCGTGTTGTCGCCGCTGATCACCACCCCAGCGACCATTTCCCTGTGCCTGCGCACTGACGCGCAGCACGACCGTTAGGACAACACGGATGCATTACGCAGAGACCATCGTCGACCTCGTCGGCAACACGCCGCTCGTCAAGCTCAACCGGGTCACCGACGGCACCGCCGCCACGGTGCTCGTGAAGCTCGAGTACCTGAACCCCGGCGGCTCCGCCAAGGACCGCATCGCGACCCGCATCATCGACGCGGCCGAGCGCGAGGGCAAGCTGAAGACGGGCGGCACCATCGTGGAGCCGACTTCCGGCAACACCGGGGTCGGCCTCGCGCTCGTCGCCCAGCAGCGCGGCTACCGCTGCGTCTTCGTTCTGCCGGACAAGGTCGGCGAGGACAAGCGCAACGTGCTCACCGCCTATGGCGCCGAGGTCGTCGTGACGCCGACCTCCGTGCCGCCCGACCACCCCGAGTCGTACTACAGCGTCTCCGACCGGCTGGTCAGCGAGATCCCGGGCGCGTTCAAGCCCGACCAGTACTCCAACCCCAACGGCCCGCTCAGCCACTACGAGACCACGGGTCCCGAGATCTGGCGCGACACCGACGGGCTCGTGACGCACTTCGTCGCCGGCGTCGGCACGGGTGGCACGATCACCGGCACCGGGCGGTTCCTGCGCGAGCAGTCCGACACCGTGCGGATCATCGGCGCCGACCCCGAGGGCTCCGTCTACTCCGGCGGCACCGGGCGCCCGTACCTCGTCGAGGGCGTCGGCGAGGACTTCTGGCCCACCGCCTACGACCCCAGCGTTCCTCACGAGATCATCGCCGTGACGGATGCGGAGGCCTTCGCCATGACGCGTCGGCTCGCGCTCGAAGAGGGCATCCTCGTCGGCGGGTCGAGCGGCATGGCCGTGGTCGCGGCCCTCCAGGTCGCGAAGGACCTCCCGGCGGATGCCGTCGTCGTCGTGCTGCTTCCCGATGGTGGCCGCGGCTACCTGGCCAAGATCTTCAACGACAAGTGGCTGCGCTCCTACGGGTTCAGCAACGCGCCGACAGGTCACACCGTCGCCAACCTGCTGGCCACGAAGGCCGGGCGCACCGAGCCGCTCGTGTTCACGCATCCCGACGACACCATCCGCGACGCCATCGACCGCATGACCGAGACCGGCGTCTCGCAGCTGCTCGTGCTGAACGCTGAGCCGCCCGTCGTGCTCGGCGAGGTCTCGGGTGCCATCCACGACGAGGAGCTCATGGAGCTCGTCTTCGCCGGCAAGGTGAAGCTCACCGACAAGGTCTCCTCGGTGATCGGCGAGCCGCTGCAGCTCATCGGCGTGAACGAGCCCGTCGCCGCGGCTCGCGCAGCCTTCGCCACCCAGCCGGCCCTGCTCGTGACCGACGGCGGCAAGGTGCTCGGAGTCGTCACCCGCTCCGACCTGCTCAGCTACCTCGGCGCCTAGGAGAACACCATGACCACCTCAGACCGCTTCGCCACCCGCGCCATCCACGCCGGCCAGGAGTTCGACCCCACCACGGGCGCCGTCATCCCGCCGATCTACCAGACCTCCACCTTCGTGCAGGAGAGCATCGGCTCGCTGCGCGGCGGCTACGAGTACGCCCGCTCCGGCAACCCGACGCGCACGGCTCTCGAGACCCTGCTCGCCGCTCTCGAGGGGGGAAAGCACGGCCTCTCGTTCGCTTCGGGCCTCGCCGCCGAAGACGCCCTGCTGCGCGCGGTGCTGCAGCCCGGCGACCACGTGGTGCTGGGCAACGACGTCTACGGCGGGACCTACCGGCTGATCAACCGCGTGCACGGAGCCTGGGGCATCCGGAACACCCCGGTCGACCTCGCCGACCTCGATGCCGTCCGGGCGGCGGTGGCCACCGAGGCCACTCGCATCCTCTGGATCGAGACTCCGTCGAACCCGCTGATGAAGATCAGCGACGTGGCCGCCCTCGTCGAGATCGGCCACGTGGCCGGCGTCCTCGTCGTGGTCGACAACACCTTCGCGTCTCCTGCGCTCCAGCAGCCGATGGCCCTCGGCGCCGACGTGATCGTGCACTCCACCACCAAGTACCTCGGCGGCCACTCCGACGTGATCGGCGGAGGCCTCGTCATCAACGACGACGAACTGCACGACAAGGTCAAGTTCCTGCAGTTCGCTGCGGGCGCGGTGTCGGCGCCGATGGATGCGTTCCTCACCATCCGCGGCATCAAGACCCTCGACGTGCGCATGGAGCGCCACTCCGCCAACGCCCAGGCCATCGCCGAGGCGCTCGTCGGTCACCCGGCGCTCGAGGCGGTCTACTACCCGGGCCTGCCGTCGCACCCCGGCCACGAGCTGGCCGCGCGCCAGATGTCGGGCTTCGGCGGCATGCTCTCCATCGCCGTTCGCCCGACATCCGGAAGTGGAGCGGATGCCGCTCGCCGCTTCGCCGAGTCGCTCGAGGTGTTCCAGCTGGCCGAGTCGCTGGGCGGCGTCGAGTCGCTGGTGAACTACCCCTCGGCCATGACGCACGCGTCGGTGAAGGGCACCGAGCTCGAGGTGCCCGAGAACGTCGTGCGCCTCTCGGTCGGCATCGAGGACGTCGACGACCTGGTCGCCGACGTGTTGCAGGCACTCGACGCTCGCTGAGGCCCACCCTTCCCCCGGGATCGCAACCCCATGCGCGATGTCGCCCGCACGGAGTAGAACAGTACGCATGAGCGAACCGATCAACGACTGGATGGACGCCTACCTGCGCGCGTGGGACTCGAACGAGCCCGACGACATCCGTGCCCTCTTCACCGAAGACGCCGAGTACTACACGCTGCCCGGCCGACCGGCGAAGGCCGGCATCGAGGCGATCCTGGCCTGGTGGGACGACGCGCGCGACGAGGCGGGGGACTACACCTTCCGTTGGGAGCCGGTCTCGGTCACCCCGAATCGGGCCGTCATCCAGGGCTACACCGACTACCGCGAACGCGAGGGGTACCACAACCTCTGGATCATCGACTTCGCGCCCGATGGTCGGGCCAGCCGCTTCACCGAGTGGTGGGTCGAGGTTCCGGCTGACGGATCCGGGCCGAAGGGTGCGACCCTGCCGACGTCCGAGGACTGACGCCGGGGCGACGCACGTAATGGCAGGATTTCGACGAACATCGCCGTTCCTGCCAGCGTGACGAGACGGGTCGCTCGGGCATAGTGGACGAGTGACCAGCACCGCGACCAGAACCGTCGAGAACGGGCCGAGCGGCGAGCCGACCGTGCACCAGGGGTCTCTCGGCCTCGCTCGCGGCACGGCGCTCTACATCGCCGCGGTGCTCGGCACGGGCATCCTGGTGCTGCCCGGGCTCGCGGCATCCGTCGCCGGACCGGCCTCGATCATCGCCGTGGCCGCGGTGTTCCTGCTGTCGATACCGCTGGCCGGCACCTTCGCGGCCCTCGCCTCGCGCTACCCCGACCCCGGCGGTGTCGCCAGCTATGCCCGCCGAGCCCTCGGCGACGTCTGGGCCCGCATGGCCGGCTACTGGTTCTACTTCGGCGTCTGCGTCGGCGCCCCGGTTGTCGGTGTGCTCGGTGCCGAGTACGTCGTCGCCGTGCTCGGAGTCGACCACGCCGCCGTCGCCTGGGTGGGCATCGCCATCTTCGTGCCGCCCTTCGTCATCAACTTCTTCGGTGTGCGCGTCTCGGGCGCCCTGCAGCTGGTGCTCACGGCCCTGCTCCTGGTCGTCGTGGTCGGAGTGGTCGCGGTGAGTTCTCCGCAGTCGGATGCCGCGAACTTCCAGCCCTTCCTCCCGCATGGCATCGCCGGCATCGGCACGGCGATCAGCCTGTTCCTCTGGGCCTTCGCCGGCTGGGAGGTCGGAACCCACATCGCCGGCGAATTCCGCAACCCGCGCCGGGTCATCCCGATCGCCACGGCGATCGCCGTCGTCGTGGTGGGAGCCGCCTACCTCGCCCTGCAGGTCGTCACGGTCGCCGTGCTCGGAGATGCGGCGGGCACCAGCGCGACGCCCCTCGTCGACCTCGTCGCCGACGGTGCGCCGGGCTACGGCCCGTTCCTCGTCGCCGTGATCGCGGCCGTCGTCGTGGCCGGGGTCGTGAACGCCTACCTCGGCGCCTTCAGCAAGCTGGGCGCGTCGCTGGGACGCGACGGCGACCTGCCTCGCTGGCTGGCCCGGGGCGTGGAGGACGGCGAAGTCCCGCGCCGGAGCCTCTCCGTCGTCGCACTCCTCATCAGCGTCTACTACGCGCTGATGGCGGCGAGCGGATTCGAGCTCACGCCGTTCATCCTCGTGCACACCAGCAGCATGGCCGCGATCTACGCCATCGGCATGATCGCCGCCATGCGCCTGCTCGCCACCTGGAGCCTCGGCTGGTGGATGGCCGTGGTCTCGACCGTTCTGACGGCCGGCCTGCTCGCGCTCGCGGGGCCCAACCTCATCATCCCGGCGGTGCTTGCCGTCGCGGCCGTGATCGTCGGCCTCATCAAACGCAGAACGAAACGAGAGTGAGAACCTGACATGTCCGAGTACCGTGCCCGCTTCAACGCCGAGGTCGCCTTCATCAACGGAGGCGATCTCCGAGTCAGCGACTTCAGGCTCGACCTGCCGTCGGCCACGGTGACCGAGTCCGAGCTTGCCGAGCTGTTCGTGCGCCACCTCGGGCTCGCCCTCGTCGAGAGCGTCGACATCACCGGGCTCAGCGTGGTGGAGGAACAGCACAAGGGCTCGCGGGGAACGGATGCCCACGCCTCCACCTCAGCTCACGTCGTCGACCTCAGCCACACGGTCTCCGCCGGCCTTGTGACCTACCCGGGCCTGCCGGCACCGGTGATCACGCCGCACCTCACTCGCGAGGACTCCCGCGCCAAGTACGCGCCGGGTACCGAGTTCGCCCTGGACGTCATCACGATGATCGGCAACACCGGCACGTACCTCGACAGCCCGTTCCACCGCTACGAGGGCGGTACCGACCTGTCCGGCCTCGAACTCGAGACGCTCGTGGGGCTCCGCGCCGAGGTCTTCCACCTCGACGACGTCGACTGGGGAACGGATGCCGCCACCCGGGGCATCCCGGCCTCGGTGTTCTTCGACCGCGACCTGGCCGGGTCAGCGGTGCTGCTTCACACGGGCTGGGACGTGCACTTCGGCCAGCCCGCCTACGCGACGGGCTCGCCGTTCCTGACCGAGGCCGGCGTGCGCCACCTCGTCGATGCCGGCGTCACGCTCGTGGGCATCGACTCGCTCAACATCGATGACACCGAGAGCGGGGGAGAGCGCCCGGCCCACAGCCTGCTGCTCGACGCCGGCATCCACGTCGTGGAGCACCTCACCAACCTGGGCGCGGTTCCGGCCCGCGGCGCACGCTTCACGGCTGTGCCGCCGAAGGTCGCCGACTTCGGCACGTTCCCTGTGCGGGCCTTCGCCGAGATCCCCGGTCGCTGACGGCCTCAGCGGGCGGAGGATGTCACGCAACCCCTCGCATCCGTCACTCGCTCAGGCGCAGGATGGAGACATGGCTACTGAGATCCCGACGTACACCCTGAACGACTCGACCTCGATCCCTGTGATCGGGCTGGGCACCTACGGACTCCGCGGCGCAGCGGGCACCGAGGCCGTCGCCGCGGCGATCGGCAGCGGCTATCGCCTGCTCGACACGGCGCTCAATTACGAGAACGAGCGCGAGGTCGGCGACGGCATCCGTGTCTCCGGGATCGATCGCAGCGAGATCATCGTGACCTCGAAGATCCCGGGGCGTCACCATGGCTACGACGAGACGTTCGGCAGCTTCGCCGAGTCGTCGACGAACCTCCGACTCGACGTCATCGACCTCTACCTGATCCACTGGCCGTTGCCCGGAGTCGACAAGTACCTCGACACCTGGAAGGCCATGATCGCGTTGCGTGACGAGGGCAAGGTGCGCTCCATCGGCGTCAGCAACTTCACCGAGGAGCACCTCGATCGCATCATCGGCGAGACCGGCGTGACCCCGGCCGTCAACCAGGTCGAGCTGCACCCGTACTTCCCGCAGGCCTCCCTGCGTGCATTCCACGAGCGGCATGCGATCCGCACGGAGTCGTGGAGCCCCCTCGCGATGCGCAGCGAGCTCACCCGCGAGCCTCTTCTCGTCGCCATCGCCGACAGCCACAGCGTCACTCCGACGCAGGCCGTGCTGCGCTGGCACCTGCAGCTCGGCTCCATTCCCATCCCGAAGTCGGCGGATGCCGCCCGCCAGCGCGAGAACCTCGACGTGTTCGACTTCGAGCTGAGTGACGACGAGGTCGCCGCGATCTCCTCCCTTGAGCGCGGACGCCTCTGGGGAGCCGACCCGACCACCCACGAGGAGTTCTAGCGCACGCTGGCGCTGGCGCCCCGGTCTCTTCTCATGCGTGGCCCGAGAACGTAGTTCGCGCGGGTGCGTGGGGGATGTCACCCGCGCGAACACCGTTCTCGACGACGGGCACCCGCGCGAACTCCGTTCTCGGCGGCGGCGGCGCCGACGGGCGTCCTAGGATCGAACGAGTGAGCAGCGACACCGAATCGAGCGCGGAGGCCGAGGCACTTCGGCCGCGGACTCCGCCCGAGCCTCAGCGACCGGAGGCTGGCACGACGCCGATCGCCGCCGCACCCTCCCCGTGGGTGCTGGTCGGACTCATCTCGCTCATCGTGCTGAGCGCGTTCGAGTCGCTGGCGATCATGACGGCCATGCCGCTGGTCACGGCCGACCTCGACGGCGCCAACGCCTACGCCCTCGCCTTCTCGGCGCCCATCGCCGCCGGGGTGATCGGCATGATCCTCGCCGGCGACTGGGCCGACAGGAGGGGGCCGCGCGCCCCGCTCTACGCGGCCGTCATCGCGCTGACCGTCGGCCTGCTGATCGCCGGGCTGGCCCCGTCGATGCCGGTCTTCATCGGCGGGCGCATCATCCAGGGCATCGGCGGCGGTGCGATCACCGTGCCCATCTACGTGATCGTGGCGCGCGTCTACCCCGAGGAGCGGCATCCGCGCATCTTCGCGTCGTTCGCCGCGGCCTGGGTGCTGCCCTCGCTCATCGGTCCGGTCATCGCCGGTTCCGTGGCGGAATCGGTCGGCTGGCGCTGGGTCTTCCTCGGTGTCGTCGCTCTCGTCGTCGCCGCCCTCGCCATGGTCGGCATCGCCCTCCGCGGCAGGCTGACGGATGCCGCCGGCACGGCGCCGCGCTGGACGCCGGTACGCCTCGGCTGGTCCGTGCTCGCGGCGGCGGCCGTGCTCGCCCTCACCCTCACCGCCGAACTCGACGGAGCGCTGCGCTGGATCGTGGCCGTCGTCGCCGTGGTCGTGGCAGCCGTCGCCCTGATCCCGCTCGTGCCGCCGGGAACCCTGCGCTCGGCGTGGGGGCTGCCCTCGGTCGTGCTCGTGCGGCTTCTCATGGCTGCGGCGTTCTTCGGAGCCGAGGCCTACGTGCCCTATCTGCTCGTGAAGCAGTACGACTACACCGCCGCGTTCGCCGGACTGGCCCTCACCGGTGCCGGCGTGGCGTGGGCGCTCGGCTCGCACCTGCAGGGACGAGCCGGGTACCGCATCGCGAGCGCCGACGTCGTGCGCTGGGGCGCGACCGGACTGTTCGCCGGCATCGTGATCGTCGGGGTGACCAGCGCGCTGCACCTGTCGCCGTTCCTGGCGATCGGCGGCTGGGTCGCCGCGGGTGTCGGCATGGGGTTCGGCTACCCGCGGCTCTCCGTCCTGACCCTCGAGTACTCCGACGTCGGCAACCAGGGCGCCAACAGTTCGGCCCTCGCCATCGCCGACGCCCTCGGTGCGGCAGCGGCTCTCGCGGCCACGGCCCTCGCCGTCGTGACGGCAGCCGGAACGTCGGCAGAGGAGGCGTCGGCCGCCCAGTCGAGCGCCGGATTCACCGCGGCGTTCGCCGTCGCGGCCGCCTGCGGGTTCGCCGCCCTGCTGCTGGGGGCTCGCGTTCGCCGTCGATAGCCCGCGCGGCATATGTGCGTGGTGCAGCCGAAGTTCGGCGTCGATTGTCGTGCTGTCACACGATCCGCGCGATGTGACTGTCACATCGTGAACTTTCGCATCCGCCGCTCGTGTGCATAATTGATCTGAGCTTTTCCATGTGAACGTGAACATCCGAACGGTCCGTCAATGTCGCCAGAGCCGCAGAAGGGGCGAGCGCCCTCGATCCGCGATGTCGCGCGCCTTGCGGACGTCTCGCATCAGACCGTCTCCCGAGTGCTGAACGGGCACCCCAGCATCCGTGACGAGACGCGTCAACGGGTGCTCGATGCCATGGAGGCCCTGAAGTACCGGCCCAACCGCGCCGCCCGAGCCCTGGTCACCAGCCGGTCGCGCACCATCGGCGTGCTGTCGGCGACGACGGGCGAGTACGGCCCGTCGTCGAGCATCGCCGCCATCGAGGATGCCGCTCGCGAGGCGGGGTACTTCGTGAACACCGCGAACCTGGCGGCGTCGACCCCCGCCGCCATCGTCGATGCCCTCAAACACCTGGTGCTGCAGGACGTCGAGGGCCTGATCGTGATGGCGCCGCAGGTGCGGGTCTTCGACGTCCTCGCCGGCATGGCCATGGACATTCCCTATGTGAGCCTGCAGTCGACGGGGCAGAGCGACCATCGGGCCCTCGCCGTCGACCAGATC
This sequence comes from Orlajensenia leifsoniae, assembly GCF_004570845.1. GTDB lineage: Bacteria > Actinomycetota > Actinomycetes > Actinomycetales > Microbacteriaceae > Orlajensenia > Orlajensenia leifsoniae. The sequence continues at coordinate 162,650 of NZ_SPQZ01000004.1, forward strand.
GCGGGAGCTCGCGCGGCCACCCAGCACCTCATCGATCTCGGTCACCACGAGATCGTGCACCTCGCCGGTCCGCAGGACTGGATCGAGGCCGAGGCGCGCATGCGGGGCTTCCTCGACGCCATCATCGACGCCGACCTGCGCACGCATCCGCCGATCCTCGGCGACTGGACCGCGGACTTCGGGTACTACGCCGGGCGGGAGCTGAGCCGCTACCGCGACTTCAGCGCAGTGTTCGCGGCCAACGACCTCATGGCGATCGGGCTGATGCACGCGTTCCGGGATGCCGGTCTCGATGTTCCGCACGACGTGAGCGTCGTCGGCTTCGACGACATCCCCGTCGCCCAGCACGTGTCTCCGCCGCTCACGACGGTGCACCAGGAGTTCCGCGAGGTGGGTCGTCGGGCGGTGGCGTTGCTGCTCGGCGAGTTGCGCGGCGAACCCGTGTCGCAGAGCGAGGAGATCGTGCCTGCCCTCGTCGTGCGCGGCTCGAGCGGGCCCGTGCACGCCGCCCTCGTTCATTACTGAGCCGTTACGAAAGCGTGACGCGAACTCAACTTGACACCGGTTCGCGGTGGAGGCACTATGAGACGCGATGTGAACGGTCACACGACCGTCACATCGGAAATTCCGACCCATCCCTTTGACATCGGAGTCAGCCCGTGAGCTTCATGCCGCAGACCAGCCGCCCAGCGGTTGCCCTGTCCATGACAGTGACGGACACTCGCGATGCGGGTGCGGCCGATTCCACGTTCAGCCACGGTTCGAAGGGACAGTCAAGCGATGCCGTCTGAGCAGCACCCCATCCTCGAGATGCGCTCGATCACCAAGGAGTTCCCCGGCGTCAAGGCGCTGTCGGAGGTCTCCCTCACGGTGAACGCCGCCGAGGTTCACGCCATCTGCGGCGAGAACGGCGCGGGCAAGTCCACGCTCATGAAGGTCCTCTCGGGCGTCTACCCCGCGGGCACCTACACCGGTGAGATCGTCTTCCGCGGCGAGAAGGTGGAGTTCAAGGACATCCGCTCGAGCGAGAACGCGGGCATCGTCATCATCCACCAGGAGCTGGCGCTCATCCCCGAGCTCTCCATCACCGAGAACATCTTCCTCGGCAACGAGCTGGCCCACCGCGGCGTCATCGACTGGGTCGAGGCGAAGGCGAAGGCCACCGAGCTCCTCGCCCGTGTCGGCCTCGACGAGGACCCCGACCGCCAGATCAAGAACATCGGCGTCGGCAAGCAGCAGCTGGTCGAGATCGCCAAGGCGCTCAACAAGGACGTCAAGCTCCTCATCCTCGACGAGCCGACGGCCGCACTGAACGAGAACGACTCGCAGCACCTGCTCGACCTCATCCGAGGCCTCAAGGGCAAGGGCATCGCGTCGATCATGATCTCCCACAAGCTCAACGAGATCGAGCAGGTCGCCGACTCCATCACGATCATCCGAGACGGCAAGACCATCGAGACCCTCGATATCGCCGCTGGCGAGATCAACGAGGACCGCATCATCCGCGGCATGGTCGGCCGCAGCCTCGAGAGCCGCTTCCCCGACCGCACCCCGAACATCGGCGATGTGTTCTTCGAGGTCAAGGACTGGACCGTTCAGCACCCGCAGGTCGCGGAGCGCCTGGTCGTCAAGGGCTCGAGCCTCTACGTGCGCCGCGGTGAGATCGTCGGACTCGCCGGCCTCATGGGCGCCGGACGCACCGAGCTGGCCATGAGCCTCTTCGGACGCTCCTACGGCAGCTTCGTCTCGGGCACCATCGTCAAGGACGGCGAGGAGATCGAGCTGCGCGACGTGTCGCAGGCCATCGATGCCGGTCTCGCCTACGTGAGCGAGGACCGCAAGGTGCTCGGCCTCAACCTGCTCGACGACATCAAGGCGTCGATCGTCTCGGCCAAGCTGAAGAAGATCTCCCGCGGCCAGGTCGTCGACGACATGCGCGAGTACTCGGTCGCCGAGGAGTACCGCAAGTCGCTGCGCATCAAGGCGCCGAGCGTCGACATGGGGGTGGGCAAGCTCTCCGGTGGAAACCAGCAGAAGGTCGTCCTCGCCAAGTGGATGTTCACCGACCCCGACCTGCTCATCCTCGACGAGCCCACCCGCGGCATCGACGTGGGAGCCAAGTACGAGATCTACACGATCATCCAGGCGCTGGCCGCACAGGGGAAGGGCGTGATCCTCATCTCGAGCGAACTCCCCGAACTCCTCGGCATCGCCGACCGCATCTACACCGTCTTCGAAGGCCAGATCACCGGTGACATCCCCGTGACGGATGCCAACCCCGAAACCCTGATGAAGAGCATGACCTCCGCACGGAAGAGAGTTCAGAACTGATGAGCACCGAAACCAGCTCGACGAAGAAGAGTGGCGGGTTCGCCGACATCAAGAAGATGTTCGGTGGCGGTCAGTCCAACCTGCGCCAGTTCGGCATCCTGGGCAGCCTCATCGTCATCATCCTGTTGTTCCAGGTGTTGACGAACGGCCTGACTCTCTCGCCGACGAACCTCATCAACGTCGTCAACCAGTACTCCTACATCCTGATCCTCGCGATCGGCATGGTCATGGTGATCATCGCCGGCCACATCGACCTCTCGGTCGGTTCGGTCGCGGCGTTCACGGGCATCGTGGTGGCGAAGGCCATGGCCGACTGGAACCTCCCCTGGCCGCTGGCGATCGTGCTCGGCATCGCCGTCGGTGCCGCCATCGGTGCCTGGCAGGGCTTCTGGGTCGCCTACATCGGTGTTCCCGCCTTCATCGTGACCTTGGCCGGCATGCTCATCTTCCGCGGTGGAAACCAGTTCATCGGCCAGTCCACCAGCGTCGCGGTGCCGTCGGAGTTCACCTACATCGGCGCTGGCTACATCCCCGACTTCGGTCCGTTCCCGTTCAGCACGGGCACGATGATCCTCGGCATCCTCGGCGCAGCCTGGATCGTCTACAACGAGTGGCACATCCGCCGCGTGCAGAAGAAGATGGGCTCCACGTCGTCGCCCGTCTGGGTCTCGGTGGTCAAGGTCGTTCTGCTCGCCGGTGTGATCCTCGCCGCCGCCTGGCTGTTCGCCACCGGTCGCGTCGGCACCAGCTTCCCGATCTCGGGCATCATCCTGGTCGCCCTCGTCATCCTCTACTCGTTCATCACCCGCAGCACCATCGGTGGCCGCCACATCTACGCCGTCGGTGGCAACCGCCTCGCCGCGACGCTCTCGGGCGTCAAGGACCGCCGTGTCGACTTCTTCGTCATGATGAACATGTCTGTGCTCGCCTCCCTCGCCGGAATGATCTACGTGGCCCGCGCCACGGCATCCGGCCCGCAGGACGGCAACGGCTGGGAGCTCGACGCGATCGCGTCGGTCTTCATCGGTGGCGCCGCAGTCTCGGGCGGTATCGGTACCGTCATCGGCTCCATCGTCGGTGGTCTGGTCATGGCGTTCCTCAACAACGGTCTCCAGCTCATCGGTGCGGGCGCCGACCTCGTGCAGATCATCAAGGGCCTCGTGCTGCTGATCGCCGTGGGTGTCGACGTCTGGAGCAAGCGCCAGGGTCGCCCGTCGATCTTCGGCATCTGGTCGCAGCGCCGCAAGGCCCGCGCCGCGGCCGATGAGCCCGTGCTCGAGTCGTCAGGCACTGTGCTGCCGACGAACGACAACGCCTCGGCCGAGTCGCTGCGCAGCTGAGCTCGCGGCATCCGTCCCCCGACCTGCACCATCCCTCTCACCACCACCACCAAGAGAAAGTGAAATCAATGAAGAAGATCGCTTTGGCAACAGTCGCGGTTGCAGCCGCGGCTGCCCTCGCGCTGACGGGCTGCTCGTCCGACCGCGGCGCAAGCACCGGCGGGTCCAGTGAGGCCGCAAAGGGCTTCGCTGCAGACTCCACCATCGGTGTCGCACTCCCCGACAAGACCTCCGAGAACTGGGTTCTCGCCGGAAGCCTGTTCGAGGACGGCCTGAAGGACGCCGGCTTCAAGGGCGACGTGCAGTACGCACCCGCCAGCAACACCGTCGCTGAGCAGCAGAACCAGATCTCGGCCATGGTCACCAACGGCGCGAAGGTCATCGTCATCGGTGCGAAGGACGGCAAGCAGCTCGGAACTCAGCTGCAGCAGGCTGCCGACGCCGGCGTCAAGATCATCGCGTACGACCGCCTCATCGAGAACACGCCGAACGTCGACTACTACGTCGCCTTCGACAACTTCAAGGTTGGCCAGCTCCAGGGCCAGGCTCTCCTCGAGGGTCTCGAGAAGCGCTCGGGCCACGCTGCCCCGTGGAACATCGAGCTGTTCTCGGGCTCGCCCGATGACGCCAACGCCGCTGTGTTCTTCAACGGTGCGATGGACGTGCTCCAGCCGAAGATCGACGACGGAACCCTCGTCGTCAAGTCGGGCCAGACCGAGGTCGCCCAGACCGCGACCCAGGGCTGGAAGGCTGAGAACGCCCAGAGCCGCATGGACTCGCTGCTGACCTCGAACTACTCGAGCGACGCCATCGACGGTGTCCTGTCCCCGAACGACACGCTGGCTCGCGCCATCATCACGTCGACCAAGCAGGCCGGCAAGGACATCTCGAAGGTCACCGTCACCGGTCAGGACTCCGAGGTCGAGTCGGTCAAGTCGATCATGGCCGGAGAGCAGTACTCCACCATCAACAAGGACACCACCCTCCTGGTGGAGCAGACGATCAAGATGATCGGCGAGCTCCAGAAGGGCGACGAGGCTGAGGTCAACGACACCGAGCAGTACGACAACGGCGAGAAGGTCGTTCCCGCTTACCTGCTTGCCCCGGTCATCGTGACCAAGGACAACGCAGCCGAGGCGTACAAGAACAACCCGAACCTCCTCGACATCGTGAACGCCGCTTCCTAAGCAGCATTCGCTTCGTCACAGACGGCCCTCGCTCCTTCGGGAGCGGGGGCCGTCTGGCGTCTCGCCGACGGATGCCGCGAGTTCGTCTCGCCGACGGATGCCGCGAATTGCCCACTTCCGCCAGTGCGGGCCCCGCAGCACCGGAGGAAATGGGCACCTCGGCGCATCGCGTACCCCTCTTAATGCGCGCCCAGGTCACAGCTTGGTCACGGCGTATGAATCGAGACCTGATCCGCTTGCATTCCGACCGTTCGTTAGCGCTAACATAGACGAAGGCTGTTAGCGCTAACGACGCGGCAGACTCCGACGCCGCCGTCCCGTGGTGCGTCGGTGTGCATCACGACGAAGGAGTTGCGACGGTGGTATCAGCATCCGGCCAGGAGAGCATCAAGCGCTCCGTCTTCACCGCCGAGATTGAAGCCGCCATCCAGCAGGTGCGTGCCGACGTCGCAGCACTGCACTCCGAGCTCACCCGCTACGGCCTCATCGTCTGGACCGGCGGAAACGTCTCAGGTCGCGTTCCCGGAGCCGACCTCTTCGTCATCAAGCCGTCGGGTGTCTCCTACGACGACCTCGCTCCGGACAACATGATCCTCTGCGACCTCGACGGCACAGTCATCGCCGGTACCGCAGGCTCCGATCGCAGCCCGTCGAGCGACACCGCCGCCCACGCCTACGTCTATCGCCACATGCCCGAGGTCGGTGGCGTCGTGCACACCCACTCCACGTTCGCGGTGGCGTGGGCCGCACGCAACGAGGAGATCCCCTGCGTGATCACGGCGATGGCCGACGAGTTCGGCGGGCCCATCCCCGTCGGCCCGTTCGCGATCATCGGCGACGACTCGATCGGCCGCGGCATCGTCGAGACCCTCTCCGGTCACCGCTCGCGCGCCGTGCTCATGGCCAATCACGGTCCGTTCACGATCGGCAAGGACGCGAAGGACGCCGTCAAGGCCGCGGTCATGGTCGAGGACGTCGCCCGCACGGTGCACTACGCCCGCGAGGCCGGACCGCTCGTCCCGATCCCGCAGCAGGCCATCGACAGCCTCTTCGATCGCTACCAGAACGTGTACGGGCAGTCGGGGGATGCACGCCGATGAGCGATTCCACCAGCACCACGGATGCCGCTCGCACGGCCATCCTCGAGGGACGCACGTCGCTCGGCATCGAGTTCGGCTCGACGCGCATCAAGGCCTGCCTCATCGGCGAGAACCCCGGTGATGTGCTCGCCGTGGGCAGCCACGAGTGGGAGAACCAGTTCGTCGACCGCGTCTGGACGTACTCGCTCGACGCCGTCTGGTCCGGCGTGCAGGCGGCCTACGGCGACCTCGTCGCCCAGGTGAGCCGGGACCACGGCGTGGAGCCCACCACATTCGGCGCCATCGGCGTCTCGGCGATGATGCACGGCTACCTGGCCTTCGACGCCGCCGACGAGCTGCTGGTGCCGTTCCGCACCTGGCGCAACACCTCCACGGGTCCGGCCGCGGCCGAGCTCAGCGAGAGCTTCGGCGTGAACATCCCGCTGCGCTGGTCGATCGCCCACCTGCACCAGGCCGTGCTCGATGACGAGGCCCACGTCTCCGACGTCGCCTTCTTCACGACCCTCGCCGGCTACGTGCACTGGAAGCTCACCGGCCGCAAGGTCATCGGCGTCGGCGACGCGTCGGGCATGTTCCCGATCGACTCGTCCACGCACGACTACGACGCCGGCCTCATCACGATCTACGACGGCCTCGTCGCCGACCGCGCTCCCCAGCTCCGTGTCGCCGAGCTGCTGCCCGAGGTGCTCGTCGCCGGGGAGGCTGCCGGCACCCTGACCGTCGAGGGCGCCACGCTCCTCGACCCAACGGGTGCGCTGCAGCCCGGCGCCCTGCTCTGCCCGCCCGAGGGCGACGCCGGCACCGGCATGGTCGCCACCAACTCGGTCGCACCGCGCACGGGCAACGTCAGCGCCGGAACCAGCATCTTCGCCATGGTCGTGCTCGAGGCCCCGCTCGCACAGGTGCACCACGAGCTCGACCTCGTCACCACGCCGGCCGGCGACCCCGTCGCCATGGTGCACTGCAACAACGGCGCCAGCGAGCTGGCGGCGTGGGTGAGCGTGTTCTCGCGCTTCGCTGCGGCATCCGGTTCCCCGGTCGACACCGATGCCGCGTTCGGCGTCCTGCTGCGGGAAGCCCTCGAGGGGGAGGCGGATGCCGGCGGCATCATCGCCTACAACCACCTCGCCGGAGAGCCGATCGCGGGCCTCACCGAGGGACGCCCGCTCGTCGTGCGCACGCCCGACAGCAGGCTCACCCTCGCGAACTTCATGCGCGCCCAGGTGTACGGCGTCTACGGCACCCTCAGCCTCGGCATGCGCGTGCTTGCCGACGAGGGCGTCTCGCTCGACCGCATGTTCGCCCACGGGGGCATCTTCCGCACCGCGGGCGTCGCCCAGCGCCTGCTCGCCGGTGCGCTCGACGCCCCTGTCGCCGTCGGTGAGACCGCAAGCGAAGGCGGAGCGTGGGGCATCGCGGTGCTCGCGTCGTACCTGCGGGCGACGTCGGATGCGGCATCCGGAGCGGCATCCGGAACCGATTCGGGAACCGACCTCGGGACCTACCTGAACGAGCGCGTCTTCGCCGACGCCGGGTTCGACACCGTTGCGCCCGTCGCAGAAGACGTCGCCGGCTTCGCCACCTTCCTCGACCGCTATCGGGCCGGCCTCGCCGCCGAGGCCGCCGCCGTGCTGGCGCTCTGACCGAGCGACCGACACACAGACAACCGACACCGACCCCAGTACCTGGAGACCAGCACATGACCCGCACCGCCCTCACCACCTCGCTCGAGCACTACGAGGTCTGGTTCCTCACCGGAAGCCAGGGCCTCTACGGCGAGGAGACCCTGCGTCAGGTGGCCGAGCAGTCGCGCGCCATCTCCGACGAGCTCGGTGGCGGCGTTCCGGTCAAGGTCGTCTGGAAGCCCGTGCTCACCGACTCCGACGCCATCCGTCGCACCGCCCTCGAGGTGAACGCCGCCGACAACGTGATCGGCGTCATCGCCTGGATGCACACGTTCAGCCCGGCCAAGATGTGGATCGCCGGCCTCGACGCGCTGCAGAAGCCGCTGCTGCACCTGCACACGCAGGCCAACGTCGAGCTGCCGTGGGGCGAGATCGACTTCGACTTCATGAACCTCAACCAGGCCGCTCACGGCGACCGCGAGTTCGGCTACATCCAGACCCGCCTCGGCATCGCCCGCAAGACCGTTGTCGGCCACGTCTCGAACCCGGCCGTGCAGCAGCAGGTCGAGACCTGGCAGCGCGCGGCGGCCGGCTGGGCGGCATCCCGCACCCTCAAGCTCGCCCGCTTCGGCGACAACATGCGCTACGTCGCGGTGACCGAGGGCGACAAGACCGAGGCCGAGCTTCGCTTCGGCGTTCAGGTCAACACCTGGGGAGTCAACGAGCTGGCGGATGCCGTGGCCGCTGCATCCGAGGCCGACATCGACGCCCTCGTGGCCGAGTACGAGGAGCTGTACGACGTCGTTCCCGAGCTGCGTGCCGACGGCGACCGCCACCAGAGCCTGCGCGACGGTGCCGCGATCGAGATCGGGCTGCGCTCGTTCCTCGAGGAGGGCGGCTTCGGTGCCTTCACGACGAGCTTCGAGGACCTGGGCGCACTCACCCAGCTGCCCGGCCTCGCCGTGCAGCGCCTGATGGCCGAGGGCTACGGCTTCGGTGCCGAGGGTGACTGGAAGACCGCCATCCTGGTGCGCGTCGCCAACGTGATGGGCTCAGGCCTTCCCGGAGGCGCGAGCCTCATGGAGGACTACACCTACGACCTCGTTCCCGGCAACGAGCGCATCCTCGGCGCCCACATGCTCGAGGTGTCGCCGTCGCTCACGACGTCGAAGCCCACGTTGGAGATCCACCCGCTCGGCATCGGCGGCAAGGACGACCCCGTGCGCCTGGTCTTCACGGCCGACCCCGGTCCCGCTGTCGTCGTCGCGCTCTCCGACATGCGCGACCGCTTCCGCCTCACGGCGAACGTGGTCGAGAACGTGTCGGCTCCCGAGCTGCCCAAGCTGCCCGTCGGCCGTGCCGTCTGGAAGCCGGCTCCCGACTTCGCCACGAGCGCCGCCTGCTGGCTCACCGCCGGCGCCGCGCACCATACAGTCATGTCGACCGCCGTGAGCGTCGACGTGTTCCGAGATTTCGCCGAGATCGCTCGCACCGAGCTTCTCGTGATCGATGAGACCACCACCCAGCGCGACTTCGCGCGGGAGGTGCGCTGGAACCAGGCGTACTACCGCCTGGCGCAAGGCCTGTAAACGCAACACCCAGCACCAACAGCACCACACAACTCAACAAACCCGCCGCACGGTCACCCGGCCGAGCGGCTCACGGGATCCGGTGATTCATGGACGACACCGGATCCGCACCTCACCAAGTGAACAACGGTGTCCATCAGTGAAAGGAAACACAGTGAAGACCACCAAGAAGGTTCTTCTCGCCACGCTGGCAGCGGGCTCGATGCTCGCTCTCGCGGCTTGCTCCGGCGGTGGCGCCGGCGGCGGCGCCACCGAGGGTGCCAAGGGAGACGGCGGCCTCATCGGCGTCGCGATGCCCACCAAGAGCTCCGAGCGCTGGATCCAGGACGGCGACGCCGTCAAGGAGCAGCTCGAGGCCGAGGGCTTCAAGGTCGACCTGCAGTACGCAGAGGACGACATCCCCACGCAGGTCTCGCAGATCGAGAACATGATCACCAAGGGTGCAGAGGCCCTGATCATCGCTTCGATCGACGGAACCACGCTGACGCAGGTGCTGCAGGATGCCGCTGACGCGGACATCCCGATCATCGCCTACGACCGCCTCATCCGCGACAGCGAGAACGTGGACTACTACGCCTCGTTCGACAACTACAAGGTCGGCGTGCAGCAGGCCAACTCGATCCTCAGCGGCCTCGGCCTCGTGGACCTCGAGGGCGCTCCCGTCGCTGACGCACCCAAGGGACCGTTCAACATCGAGCTGTTCGCCGGTTCGCCCGACGACAACAACGCCACGTTCTTCTGGAACGGTGCGATCGACACCCTGCAGCCCCTGATCGATGACGGAACCCTCGTCGTCAAGAGCGGCCAGACCGACTTCCAGCAGGCTGCAACGCTGCGCTGGGACGGCGAGGTCGCACAGAGCCGCATGGAGGACATCCTCACCAAGAGCTACTCCGATGGCTCGAAGGTCAACGCCGTGCTCTCGCCCTACGACGGTCTGTCGCGAGGCATCATCTCGGCTCTGACCGACGCCGGCTACACCGTCGGCGCCGAGTGGCCCTTCATCTCCGGCCAGGACGCCGAGCTCGACTCGGTCAAGGCCATCAACTCCGGTGAGCAGTACGCCACCATCTTCAAGGACACCCGCAAGCTCGCGGTCGTGGCCGTGGACATGGCGACCGCCCTGCTGAACGGTGAGGAGCCCGAGGTCAACAACACCGAGGACTACGACAACGGCAAGAAGGTCGTTCCGTCGTACCTGCTCGAGTCGCAGATCGTCGTCAAGGACAACATCAACGAGATCCTGGTCGACAGCGGCTACTGGACCGAAGAGGAGATCAACGGCTAAGTCCGTCGATCACCCGATCGTCCCGATGATCGACTGAAGCGTGTCGGGGCCTGGGTGCGAGTAATCTCGCAGCAGGCCCCGGCACGCCGAAGTCGCATCACCACTCCCGTCCGTCCCGGAGCACCCGGCGAGGAAGCAGGAAAACGAATGACGAACATTCTCGAGATGCGCGGCATCACGAAGACGTTCCCCGGCGTGAAGGCGCTCTCGGAGGTGACCCTCGAGGTCAACCGCGGTGAGGTCCACGCCATCTGCGGCGAGAACGGCGCCGGAAAGTCCACACTCATGAAGGTGCTCTCGGGCGTCTACGGGCACGGAACCTACGAAGGCGACATCGTCTTCGAGGATGAGGTGGTGGAGTTCAAGGACATCACCGACAGCGAGGCCAAGGGCATCGTCATCATCCACCAGGAGCTGGCTCTCAGCCCCTACCTGTCGATCGCCGAGAACATCTTCCTCAACAACGAGGTCAAGGGCCGCGGCGGCCTCATCGACTGGAACAAGACCAACCACGAGGCCCAGACGCTGCTGCACCGCGTCGGCCTCCGTGACAACCCGACGACGAAGATCATGAACATCGGCGTCGGCAAGCAGCAGCTCGTGGAGATCGCCAAGGCGCTCTCCAAGCGAGTGAAGCTGCTCATCCTCGACGAGCCGACAGCGGCCCTGAACGACGAGGACTCCGATCACCTGCTCGACCTGATCCTGCACCTCAAGGAACAGGGCATCACGTCGATCATCATCAGCCACAAGCTCAACGAGATCAAGAAGATCGCCGACACCGTGACGGTCATCCGTGACGGCAAGTCGATCGAGACGATCGCCAAGGCCGATGTCTCCGAAGAGCGCATCATCAAGGACATGGTCGGTCGCGACCTCGAGCACCGCTACCCGGAGCACACGCCGAACATCGGCGAGGAGCTGCTGCGGGTCGAGGACTGGACGGCGCACCACCCGCAGGACACCTCGCGCGTGATGGTCGACAACGTGAACATCACCGTGAGCGCCGGCGAGATCGTCGGCATCGCCGGCCTCATGGGCGCCGGTCGCACGGAGTTCGCGATGAGCCTGTTCGGTCAGACCTACGGATCGCGCATCTCCGGCAAGGTGTTCAAGCGCGGCAAGGAGATCAAGACCCGTACGGTGTCCGAGGCGATCGACAACGGCATCGCGTACGCCACCGAGGACCGCAAGACCTACGGCCTCAACCTCATCGAGGACATCAAGCGCAACATCTCGATGGCCTCGCTCGGCAAGCTCGAGAAGTACGGCCTCGTGCACGACAACGAGGAGTTCAAGGTCGCCAACGAGTACCGCACCTCGATGAACATCAAGGCGCCGAACGTGCTCGTGAAGACCGGCAAGCTCTCGGGCGGCAACCAGCAGAAGGTCGTGCTGTCGAAGTGGATCTACTCCGACCCGGATGTCCTCATCCTCGACGAGCCCACCCGCGGCATCGACGTCGGTGCGAAGTACGAGATCTACACGATCATCAACAGGCTGGCATCCGAGGGCAAGGGCGTCATCGTCATCTCCTCCGAGCTGCCTGAACTTCTCGGCATCTGCGATCGCATCTACGCCCTCTCCGAGGGACGCATCACCGGGGAACTGCCCATCGACGAGGCGACCCCCGAAGCCGTTCTCAAGCTCATGACCATGGAGAAGCCCCGCTAGCGGCGTCGCTGGCCGGCCTTCGCTCCACGCACCTTCCAAGAGGAGACATCACAATGTCAGATCCCAACGCTCCACTTCAGACCGAGACCCGGGTCGAGGGCGGCAACGTCAACCCCATCCAGAACAAGTTCACCGACCGCCTCAGCCACATCCTGAGCGACCTCGGCAAGAACGGCATCTTCATTGCCCTCATCATCGTGGTGGTGCTGTTCTCGTTCCTGACCGACGGCATCCTGCTGCGCCCGCAGAACATCTCCAACCTGATCGTGCAGAACGGCTACATCCTCGTTCTCGCCATCGGCATGGTGATGGTCATCATCGCGGGCCACATCGACCTGTCCGTCGGATCCGTCGCCGCGTTCGTCGGCGCCTGCTCCGGCCTGTTCGCCGTCACCTGGGGCATGCCCTGGTGGCTGGCCGTCATCCTGTCGCTCGCGATCGGTGCCGCGGTCGGTGTCTGGCAGGGCTTCTGGATCGCCTACGTCGGCATTCCAGCGTTCATCGTGACGCTGGCCGGCATGCTCATCTTCCGAGGCCTGGCGCTCGTCGTTCTCGGTAACGCCAACATCGGCTCGTTCCCCACGGAGTACCGCGCCCTCGGCAACGGCTTCGTCAACGGCATCTTCGGCGAATCCGACCCCGACATCTTCACCCTCGGAATCGGTGCGCTGGCCATCGTCGCGCTCATCGTTCAGCAGTTGCGCACCCGCCGCGGACGCCAGAAGTACGGCCAGGAGGTGGAGCCGATCGTCTGGTTCATCACCAAGCTCGTGCTCGTCTCGGTCGCCATCGGCTTCTTCACCTACGCGCTCGCCTCGTACAAGGGCATCCCGGTCACGCTCATCATCCTGGCCGTGCTCGTCATGGTCTACGGCGTGATCATGAACCGCTCGGTGTTCGGCCGTCACATCTACGCGATCGGTGGCAACCGCCACGCGGCCGAGCTTTCGGGCATCAAGACCCGCCGGGTCGACTTCTGGCTGTTCGTGAACATGGGCTTCCTCGCCGCCCTCGCCGGTCTCATCTTCACCGCCCGCCTCAACCTCGCTGGACCGAAGGCGGGTGACGGCTTCGAGCTCGAGGCCATCTCCGCAGCCTTCATCGGTGGAGCAGCAGTGCAGGGTGGTGTCGGCACCATCGGCGGCGCGATCATCGGTGGTCTGATCATCGGTGTGCTGAACAACGGCATGTCGATCATGGGTATCGGCATCGAGTGGCAGCAGGCAGTGAAGGGCCTCGTGCTCCTTCTCGCCGTGGCCTTCGATGTCTACAACAAGCGTCGCTCCGGCGGCCAGTAGGTCCCTCCTCTGTGGTGGTGGTGGGACGGCGGCGGCCGGGCTGAGGAAGTCCGGCCGCCGTTGGCCGCTCCGCTGCCCGCAGTGGGTGCTTGAACTTTTCTGATCTCGAGGGGGAGACGCGTGATGAGCGCAACGGATGCCGCTGAGCCTGCGGGTGCGCCTGCCGGCGGTGCTGGCCCTGCCGATGGTGCAGGCGGTGCCGCTGCCGGTGTTGCGGCATCCGTCACCGGGTCGGTCTCGCCAGCCGGGAGTGTGCGCGCGGCGACCATGTTCGACGTCGCGCGAGTCGCCGGGGTCTCGCACCAGACCGTCTCGAGGGTGCTCAACAACCTGCCGGGTGTGCGCGCGTCGACCCGGGTGCGGGTCGAGCAGGCAATGACCGAGCTCTCGTACGTGCCGTCGCCGGCCGCCCGCACGCTCGCGTCGCGTCGCTCGCAGACCATCGGCCTGATCCAGGCCGGCCGGCCCGACTACGGCCCGTCGAACGCCGCGCTCGCCTTCAACGAGGCCGCGCACGCCGCGAACTACACGGTGACGCAGGCCGGCATGCGTGACTTCGACGCCGCCTCGCTTCGTGCCGCCGTGCAGATGATGGTGCGCCACAACGTCGAGGCCATCGTGCTCATCTCGGGCGAGCGGCAGGCGCTCGACATCATCCGCGGCATCGAGCGCTCGGTGCCGTTGATCGCGGTCTCCTCCGAGGACGTCGGGGGCTTCCACCGCGTGGCCATGAACCAGTACGAGGGCGCCCGGCTCGCGGTGGAGTACCTCATCTCGATCGGCCACACCGACATCGCGCACGTCGCAGGTCCCGCCGACTCCATGGATGCGACCGAGCGAGTGCGCGCCTGGAGCGACACCCTCGCGGCCCATGCCCTGCCGCAGCGCCCCGCGATCATCGGTGACTGGCAGTCGACGAGCGGATATGCGGCCGGGCGGGCGATGATCGGTGCCCGCGACCCAGCCCATCCGCTCCCCACCGCCGTGTTCGTCGGCAACGACCAGATGGCCCTCGGGGTGCTGCACGCCTTCCGGGATGCCGGCGTGCGCGTTCCGGGCGAGGTGAGCGTGATGGGCTTCGACGACATCCCCGAGGCCGCGCACTTCGCACCACCGCTCTCGACGATGCGGCAGGACTTCAGCGGGCTCGGACGCGACATCATGGCCGTCGTGCTCGACGTGCTCGTAGACGAGCAGAAGGCCGGTGATCGTGCCGGCCGGGTCTCGGAGATGGTCGTGCGCGAGAGTACGGCGCCGCCGCGCACCGGGGCGGCGCGCTCCGCCCGCTGACGCGCGACCGGGAGCGTTCAGCCGCGGGCCAGCGTTCAGTCGCGCTTCGGCAGCTCCTGCAGCGTCCACGTGTTGCCGTCGGGGTCGGCGAAGGTGACGAAGTTGCCCCAGGCCTGCGGGTCGACCTCGGAGGCCTCGACGCCGTTCGCGAGGAGGTGCGCGCGAGCCTCTGCGGCATCCGGAACCACGACCTGGATCGTGTTCTGCTGGCCGGGCTCCAACTGCACGCCGAGCCCGGTGCCGAACGCGATCGAGCACGCCGAGCCCGGGGGAGTGAGCTGCACGAAGCGCAGGCCCTCGAACGGCGTCTGGTCGTGGTCGAGCGTGAAGCCGACCTTGTCGACGTAGAACTCCTTGGCCCGATCGACATCGGTCACCGGCACGAAGATGAGCTCGATCTTCCAGTCCATGGCGCTACTCCTTTGTATCTGGGTGGGATACCTTCACGCTAGCCCGCACCACCGACATGCGAAACGCCCGCGCATCCGTTCGAGAGAGACGGATGCGCGGGCGTTCGAGTGGCAGGTCGAGAGGCCGTGTTCCTCAGGCGTCGCCGCCGGCAAGCAGCGCGTCGAGCTTCGCGTAGCCGGCGATCACGCCGTGCTCCATGCCCGACGCGACCATGCCGTCCCGGGTCTCGAGCGAGTCGACCAGCGAGATGTCGGTGACGCGGGTGCGGCCGTCGCCGAGATCCTCGAACAGGATCGTCTCGAGGCAGACGCCGTCGGGGTACTCGTCGAAGGTGACGGTCTGCACGATGCGGTCGTTCAGCCGCACCTCGTGGAACGAGCCCCAGAAGACGGCGAGCTCGCGTCCGTCGCGGGAGTTCGACCAGCGCCAGGCGCCGCCGGTGCGGGCGTCCCACTGGGCGATCTCGGTGGTGATGTCGTCGGGTCCGAGCCAGCGGGCGTAGAGCTCGGGGTCGGTCCATGCGCGGAACACGCGCTCGCGCGGGGCATCGAACTCACGCACGATGCGGATGGTCGGCAGGTTCGGGTCGACCTCGATCGTCGTGTCGGGGGTGGTCGTCGTGGCCATGGTGCTGCTCCTTACTTATCGGTGGTGCGGTTGGTGGTGGTGCTGGTGCTGGTCGTGCGAGTGGTGGGGGAGGTTTCCCTGGAGTCTCGGGTGACGGATGCCGCGGGCGCGCCGCCCGTGCCCGCCGCCTCCTCGGCCTCGCCCATCTCGGCGAGCACGGCGTCGAGGCGGCGGAACCGGCCCTCCGCGGTGCGGCGGTACTTCTCGATCCAGGCGGTCATCATGTCGAACACCTCGGCCTCCAGGTGGCGGCGGGAGCGGAATCCGTCGCCGTCGCGGCTCACCAGGCCGGCGTCCTCGAGCACGCGCAGGTGCTTCGAGACGGCCTGCACCGACACGGCGTACGGCTCGGCGAGCTCGCCCACCGTCGCGTCGGCTACCGAGAGCCGCACCACGATGTCGCGCCGCGTCGGATCGGCGAGCGCGCTGAACACCTGGGTGAGCCGCTGGTCGTCCAGTGCGTGCGCTGCGTTCGTGGTGCTCATGTCTTCTGTGCCGCCTTAATTGTTCGTCAACCGCTTGGTTTACGACACAGTACGCGTATGCGGTGTCATCGTCAACCCATCGGTTGAGAACTGACGGGATGGTGCAATCGGCTACCCCAGGGCGCCACCCCTCGAACACCCCCGCGCGTCGTGCGCGCCCAGTGTCGGTGGGTGGTGGAAGAGTGTGCAGCACAACACAACATGTAGGGGTCGGGCGCCGAAGCAGCACTACGCGGCAACATGGCGCGACACGCCCGGTGCAATTCCACAACACGTGGAATTCCCAAAGTGGGGGCTGTGAATAACTCCCTCGCGAAGGCCGGAAACAAGCCGATCCGCATCCGCGGGCCTGTTGAAAACAGGTGAATTACCTGTGGAGAACTACACGGATGTAACTACTGCATCTTGTGGGCGTTCCTTTCGGGAAGCACTAGATGTAGTATTGAAGTACAGCAAGACAACAACTCAGAACGAGCCAAAAGGGGTCAGAGAAATGACGGTAACGGTCTACACGAAGCCTTCGTGTGTTCAGTGCACGGCCACGTACCGCGCTCTCGACGCCAAGGGCGTTGAGTACGAGGTTCTCGACCTTTCGGTCGATGAGAACGCTCTGGCCGCCGTCAAGGAACTCGGCTACCTGCAGGCCCCGGTCGTCATCACGGATGAGGACCACTGGTCGGGCTTCCGCCCCGACAAGATCAGCGAGCTGGCTTCGCGCCTGGCCTGATCCGCCGCATCCGTTCCTCGGTATCGACGCAGCAATCGAATATCCGCGTCACCGGAGAACAAGGAGGATGCGCGGTGGACACCAAGAACGCGAGCCCTTCTGTGGCCCGCCCCACGAACGCCGCCGGCGCTGACGTCACCGGCAACGGAAACACCGCGACCGACAACCCGGCCGCATCATCCGACCACGTCAACCTGGTCTACTTCTCGAGCGTCTCGGGCAATACGCACCGATTCATCCAGAAGCTCGGCCGACCGGCAGCACGCATCCCGCTGTACCCGCGGGATGCTCCGCTGACCGTGCACGAACCCTACGTGCTCGTCCTCCCCACCTATGGCGGGGGAGACGGGGACGGCGCAGTACCCAAGCAGGTCATCCGTTTTCTCAATGATCCGGGCAACCGGATGCTGATCCGCGGCGTGATCGGCGCAGGCAACACCAACTTCGGCGAGGGCTACTGCCTTGCCGGGGACATCATCGCGGCCAAGTGCCACGTGCCGCACCTCTATCGATTCGAAGTATTCGGAACACCCGACGACGTCACCGCCGTCAACGAAGGATTGGAAGCATTTTGGTCAACGCAACTGACAGCGGCGTAGCCGTGATCGACGCGCCGCGCGTGGGCATGGACTACCACTCGCTCAACGCGATGCTCAACCTCTACGGCGACGACGGACAGATCCAGTTCGACAAGGATCGCGAAGCTGCGCGGGAGTACTTCCTGCAGCACGTGAACCAGAACACGGTGTTCTTCCACTCGCTCAAGGAGCGCCTCGACTACCTCGTCGAGAAGGAGTACTACGAGGCCGCCGTGCTCGACCAGTACTCGTTCGAGTTCATCACGAAGCTCAACGACCTGGCCTACTCGAAGAAGTTCCGCTTCGACACGTTCCTCGGTGCGTTCAAGTACTACACGAGCTACACGCTCAAGACCTTCGACGGCAAGCGCTACCTCGAGCGCTTCGAGGACCGCGTCGTGATGACCGCGCTCGGCCTCGCCCAGGGCGACGAGAAGCTCGCCGTGAACCTCGTCGAGGAGATCATCGGAGGCCGCTTCCAGCCGGCCACCCCCACGTTCCTCAACACGGGCAAGGCGCAGCGCGGTGAGCTCGTCTCCTGCTTCCTGCTGCGCATCGAAGACAACATGGAGTCGATCTCGCGCGGCATCAACTCCGCCCTGCAGCTCTCCAAGCGCGGCGGCGGCGTGGCTCTCTCGCTCTCCAACATCCGCGAGGCCGGCGCCCCGATCAAGCAGATCGAGAACCAGTCCAGCGGCATCATCCCCGTGATGAAGCTCCTCGAAGACAGCTTCAGCTACGCCAACCAGCTCGGTGCCCGCCAGGGTGCAGGAGCCGTGTACCTGAGCGCGCACCACCCCGACATCATGAAGTTCCTCGACACCAAGCGCGAGAACGCCGACGAGAAGATCCGCATCAAGACGCTCTCGCTCGGTGTCGTCGTTCCCGACATCACCTTCGAGCTCGCCAAGAACGGCGAGGACATGTACCTGTTCTCCCCGTACGACGTCGAGAAGGTCTACGGCCTGCCCTTCGGCGACATCTCGATCAGCGAGAAGTACCGCGAGATGGTCGACGACCCGCGCATCAAGAAGACCAAGATCAACGCGCGTGAGTTCTTCCAGACCCTCGCCGAGATCCAGTTCGAGAGCGGCTACCCCTACATCGTGTTCGAAGACACGGTGAACAAGGCGAACCCCATCAAGGGCCGCATCAACATGTCGAACCTCTGCAGCGAGATCCTCCAGGTCAACACCCCCACGACCTACAACGAGGACCTCAGCTACAACGTCATCGGCAAGGACATCAGCTGCAACCTCGGTTCGCTGAATATCGCCCTCACCATGGACTCGCCCGACTTCGGCAGCACCGTCGAGACCGCCATCCGCGGCCTCACCGCCGTCTCGAACATGAGCCACATCGCATCCGTCCGCTCGATCGAAGACGGCAACGACAAGAGCCACGCCATCGGCCTCGGCCAGATGAACCTGCACGGCTACCTCGCTCGTGAGCGCATCTACTACGGCTCCGAAGAGGGCATCGACTTCACGAACATCTACTTCTACACGGTGCTGTTCCACGCCCTGCGTGCCTCGAACAACATCGCCAAGGAGCGCGGTGAGACCTTCGTGGGCTTCGAGGACTCCAAGTACGCGTCGGGAGAGTTCTTCGACAAGTACACGGATGCCGAGTGGCTTCCGTCGACCGCCCGCGGTGCTGAGCTGTTCGAGCAGTCGGGCGTGCACATCCCCACGCAGGACGACTGGCGCGAGCTGAAGGCATCCGTTCAGCAGTACGGCATCTACAACCAGAACCTGCAGGCTGTGCCGCCCACCGGATCGATCTCGTACATCAACAACTCGACCGCGTCGATCCACCCGATCGCCGCGAAGATCGAGATCCGCAAGGAAGGCAAGCTGGGCCGCGTGTACTTCCCGGCGCCGTTCATGACGAACGACAACCTGGACTACTACCAGGACGCCTACGAGATCGGTGCCGAGAAGGTCATCGACACCTACGCCGCGGCAACGCAGCACGTCGACCAGGGCCTCTCGCTCACGCTGTTCTTCAAGGACACCGCGACCACGCGCGACATCAACAAGGCGCAGATCTACGCATGGAAGAAGGGGATCAAGACGATCTACTACATCCGCCTGCGTCAGATGGCCCTCGAGGGCACCGAGCTCGAGATGTGCGTCTCCTGCGCATTGTGATGAGAAGCACGGGTGAGGCGACGTCGGTCGCTTCACCCGTGCTTTTTCGTGGGTTAAACGGAGAAGGGCCGGATGCTGAAACATCCGGCCCTGCGTGAATAACTAAACATTGAACTTAAGTTCTGGTTCGCAGTAGAGAATTCGATTTCGTCATTGATAACTCTACACGCGCTCCAGAGACCTCAGCAACACCACTGAGGGGGCCAGTAGGGTCAGTGCTCGTGCTGCTGACCTGAGTGGGACCGCAAAGGAGGCTTCGCCTTTGAAGACTTCACGTAAGAGCGCGGACAACAGCTGTAAGTGCTGCGGCGGGCCGATGCCCTGCCTCAAGCCCTACCATTACAACTGATTAGCCCAACGTAGGACTGTGGTTCGCTCAGCACGAGTGAGCGGGCCACGGTTCTCGTCGAATCATTCGAGAGAAGATCATGACCCCCGACAAGCTCAAGCTGGTCTCGCACGTCGAAGCGATCAACTGGAACAAGATCCAGGACGACAAAGACGTCGACGTGTGGAACCGCCTCGTGAACAACTTCTGGCTGCCCGAGAAGGTGCCGCTGTCGAACGACATCCAGTCGTGGAACACGCTCACCCAGGAGGAGCAGACCCTCACGATGCGCGTGTTCACGGGTCTCACCCTGCTCGACACGATCCAGGGCACCGTGGGCGCTGTCTCGCTGATTCCGGATGCGATCACCCCGCACGAGGAGGCCGTCTACACGAACATCGCGTTCATGGAGTCGGTGCACGCGAAGAGCTACTCGTCGATCTTCTCGACGCTGTGCTCGACGAAGGAGATCGACGAGGCGTTCCGCTGGAGCGTGGAGAACGAGAACCTTCAGAAGAAGGCCGCGATCGTCATGGAGTACTACCAGGGCGACTCCCCGCTGAAGCGCAAGATCGCCTCGACGCTGCTCGAGTCGTTCCTGTTCTACTCGGGCTTCTACCTGCCCATGTACTGGTCGTCGCGCGCCAAGCTCACCAACACGGCAGACCTCATCCGTCTGATCATCCGTGACGAGGCCGTGCACGGGTACTACATCGGCTACAAGTTCCAGAAGGGCCTCGAGAAGGTCAGCCAGGCGGAGCGTGACGAGCTGAAGGACTACACCTTCAGCCTCATGTACGAGCTCTACGACAACGAGGTGCAGTACACGCAGGACCTCTACGACGGCGTCGGTCTCACCGAAGACGTGAAGAAGTTCCTGCACTACAACGCCAACAAGGCCCTCATGAACCTGGGCTACGAGCCGATGTTCCCGAAGACGGTGACGGATGTGAACCCCGCCATCCTCTCGGCGCTCTCCCCGAACGCCGACGAGAACCACGACTTCTTCTCGGGGTCAGGCTCGTCGTACGTGATCGGCAAGGCCGTGTCCACCGAGGACGAGGACTGGGACTTCTAAGTTCTGGTGGCTCGACGAAGGGCGGATGCAGCAGCATTCGCCCTTCGTTGCGACAGTCAACTTTGGAGATATGCCATGTCTCACGGTCGGTGCAGGCGAACCGGATCTCGGCCGACGCTCTGGTCGTACCCAGTCCGAACTCGGCAGCGACGCCAACCTCTGAGCGACGGTCTATCCCACCCGAGTTTGATCAGCGACATGGGCGGCCCCGCCATCGTCGAAGATCCTGCTACCCGTAAGGTCATGAGATGTTGGAAGTTGAGCGAACCCCTCTCCGGCTCTCGCTGATCGAGAATGCATACGACTCGTTCGCGGAGTCTCTCGCTTACGTGGAACGGGCTAGAGAAGACCCGACACGATGGAAGTTCGCTGTGCTCAACTTGGTCCACGCCGTTGAGCTTGTGCTGAAGCAGCGTCTCGTGCAGGAGCACGATCTACTGATCTGGCAGGATGTCGACCGCCCAGGCAAGCTGACGGTCGGGCTTGAGAAGGCAATCCAACGCCTCAGCACTGCCCGGGTATCGATGGATGACGCAGATGTGCAGGCCATCCAAACCGCCATCAAGTGGCGAAACAACATAACCCACTACGAGGTGGACCTGATCGCCGAGGAGGTCCGGGAAAACTACCTCCTGATCTTCGAGTTTCTCGATAAGTTCCACGACGCTCACTTCTCAGGCTCGTTGTCCGACCACATCCCGGACGAGCACGTTCAGACGGCCATGGATCTTGCGGAGTCATTCAGGCGCGAGTTCATCGAGTTCCGGGGTCGGCAGATGCATCGCAGCTGGCCACGAAAGCTCGTCGCAGCTCAGAACGCCACATTCCTTGAGCTGGATGGCGTTCGCTTTCTGCGGACCAAGTGGGGAAGTGAGGCCTATTGGATTGAAGATCACATGCAGGGCTACGAGCCGCTGCCGTTCTGTCGTGACTGTGGCGCAGCTCTCGGTGAGTATCACGGCCCGGGTTGCTGTGTAGAGGAGTGCCCCAGGGAGAAATCGCAGCTTTTCGGATGTGAGTGCGACTGGGCACCGAGCGAGCTCTGGGCACTCGACGCCGACGAGTGGATGGAGGCCGATGGGGGGTCTAATGAGCTGAGTGAGGGGCCGTCCGGCTCGAATCAGCCGTCTCCGGAACCCGAAGATAGTTAGACGGCGCCATTTGCGCGGATCGTATGCAGCCAGAATCTCCACTTCAATGGAGGCCGTGCGAGTGCAGTGCTTCGATTCCAGGATCCATCTAGCAGTCGACAGACTGAGGCGGAAACCTCCAATTCCATAAGTAGTGTGACTTACGCCTCGCCGTTTCGCGGATCGGCCGGGTTCGTCTGGCATCTGTGCCAGATGCAGTTCGAGAGCATCCCGGCATAGCAGCCACCCTCGAAGGGGCTACCAACCCAAAGAGCTGCGCCTCGACAAACTCACTGAAGGCCATAGGCCGAGCCCCAGCCGCCAGAGTGAACGCATCGCTTAGCATCTGAACTCGCTAGCGACCGACCGATTACTCCGGCGAGAGATCCGCTGGCGGTCGTCACCTTGCCACCCTTCGCCAATGTTGCAACGGCTCAGGCCCTCCACCTCCTTTCGTCCCCGTTCAATGGGCGCACGCGAGCCTCAACGGCATCTCACTCCTTTTGAAGTGCGGTCTGAGACTTCACCACTCTGTCGTAGTGGGCATCGCAGTTCTCGGATCGTGGAGACGGGATGCTCGGCCGCCGCCCGGCCGAGCATCCCGACTCCTAACCTTCATCTTGCGACTTTGCGCCATCTGCGTTCAAATGGGGTGGACCGCAACCACCTCTCAAAGTTTTCGCGGCCCACCCCTGGCTAGTGGGGCTCAAGCGTGATGATGAGTGACCGCGCGGTCCACCGCACGGTCAGTCGAAAGCCACGCGTCATGGCATCAACCTCCCTTCTTTGCCCGGAATGCGCCGAACTTCGCGGGACTTCCTGCCCTCGTGTTCGAGCATCGCCGCTGCGGGCTTGCTTCACAAGCGGCTGTACCCCCACCTCGGCGTTGGGGTGACCGGCCGGTTATCAACGGGTAAACTCTCGTCCTATTGTCAGATTGACCGCCACGTTATCTGCGGGTAGACTCCTACGGGTTGTGCGGGGGCTTTATAGAGAAGCACATAGCAGCACAGAGTATCCCGTTGCACCCCGAGCATTGCTAGTGTCCCCGCCAATCACGTCACCGCTTTTGGAAGGTTCAGACGGGCATGGTAGAGCGTCCCCCGCAGCAGGCCATCGACTTGTTGGAGAAGGCCGTCGAGCGTTCGAAGCGGCGGAGTAGCGTCCGGCTGCCTCTAGCGTTCGCGCGTGACCAGGTGAATGAAGTCGCGAGGCCCCCTCTTGCGCGGTTGCTGCAAGGTGGCGGGGAGGTTCGAATCAAGGTGCTCTTGACCATCCTCATGATGGCGACAAAGCATCCCCATGTGACGCGTGTGCCATCGAGGGACCTAGCCGCGATGTTGAACCTGCCCGATTCTGACGGGGCTGGCGCGCGACGGGTCAACAAGGCTCTCAGCGACCTCGCAGACGTGAACCTGGTCCGGCGAGAGCATCGGCCCGGGCATGTGCCCAGCACCACCATCCTGGATCCCGGGGGTTCTGGCGAGGAATGGAATACGGAACAGTTGTCCGGCACGACGTACATAACCCTGCCGCCGGATCTGTGGCGACGAGGGTGGCTCATCGCATTGTCTGGGCGTGCGCTCGCGCTGCTCATCATCTTGCGAGAGAACACCGGGGGACGGCAGAAAGGCGCATGGGTGCCAGGTATCCGCCACCGTCAGTACGGTCTATCGGAAGACACCTGGACAAAGGCGACTAAGGAGCTTCGTGACGCAGGGCTGCTCGACGTGGATGAGAAGGTTTTCTCCTTTCAGGGGGAGCCTCGCCGGCGCAACATCTATACACTCCACCTGGCGCGGCTGGGCATGTTCGACCCAGGTGATTTGACGCAGTTGAACTAGCCGCCTCTCGAGCGAGGCGAGGCAGGAATGGTTGCCTACCGGTGGAGGGAACTCCTCGATCGGACGCGAAAGGAGCGCACCTTGATGGTTCCGAGGTCAGCCCACAGAGGACGCCTTGAAGTGACGGTCAGCGAGAACCTGAAGCCGTCGCTTGATGTTGGCGACAGCGACGTGCGCTGGGACGTGTGGCCTCAGTGGCTACGCGTCGCCGAACGCGAGGCTGTTGGTGCGAGCGAGAGCGGGCTGACAATCCGGACCTGACGACGGCCGCTCAGGCGGCCCAAATCGGTCTCTATTCGAGGTGGTGGAGTCTGATGGCGCCCGAGCAGGAGAACGCAAACTCCCTCCGGTCGCACCGGAATACCCCATCCCATGCGAGCGGCGAACACCTACGGTTGTCGTGTGCGCGCCTGGGTTTACGAACGATACGGTTCCGTCGATGAACTGCAGCTCCTCGAGGTGCCGACGCCGGTGCCCGGCGAGGGCGAGGTTCTCGTGGAGGTCGTCGCGACCTCGGTGAACCTGTCGGACTGGGAGGCGTTGCAGGGCAGCCCCGGCTACGCCCGCTTCGACGGGCTGCGACGCCCCCGAACCAAGATCCTCGGATCCGACATCGCCGGACGCATCGTCGCGGTCGGCAACGGCGTCGCCGGATTCCGGGTCGGCGATGAGGTGTACGGCGACAACATCCGGAAGCGTGGCGGATTCGCCGAGTACGCGGTGATGCCGGTGACGGCGCTCTCGCCCAAGCCGCCTGCCTTGACATTCGCCGAGGCATCGACCATCCCGCAGGCGGGGGCAATCGCCCAGCAGGCCATCGCGTCCGGGCGGCCGGGGCAGCGGCTGTTGATCAACGGCGCCGGTGGCGGCTCGGGCAGTTTCATGATCCAGCTCGCGGTGGCGAAGGGCATGCACGTCACCGCGGTCGACAACGCGGAGAAGCTCCAATTCATGGAAGGGCTGGGGGCGCACGAGACGATCGACTACCGGCGCACCGACTTCACGCGCACGGGCCCCGTCGACCTCATCATCGACCTCGTTGCGCGGCGATCGGTGTTCGCATACAGGCGGACGCTCGGCACGCGCGGACGGTGTCTGATGGTCGGCGGCGCCCTGCGAACGATGCTCCGGATGCTCACAGTCGGCACGATCCTCGGAGCCCTCACCCGTGCACGTCTCGGAGTGATCTTCGTTCGCGAGGGATCAGGCAACTTCGACCAGCTCGCCGCCCTATGCGCCGCGGGGACGATCGACATCCACATCGACCGCACGTTCCCTCTCGCGGAGGCGCCTGCGGCTCTCGCCTTCCACGGTGAGGGGAGGGCGCTCGGCAAGGTCGTCGTCATCGTGCGCGACAGCTGAGGCGCCGGGCCCCTACGCTACCGCCGAGCAGTGGTGCGTGCCGGCCGGCGGCGCTTCCGGCAGGGAGGTCGCATCCGCTGCGTCGTGCACGATCTCGCCTGCCACGATCGTGAGGTCGGCGCGCTCCGTGAGGAGGCGGGCGGGGTCGGGCTCGAGGTCGTAGAGGTTCGACGACCACGTGACAAGGTCGGCGCGGGCTCCTACACGCACGACGCCGAGCGAGTCCTCGGCGTGCCACGCCCAGGCGCCCTCGGCCGTGTAGCCGCGGAGGGCGGCATCCAGACCGAGGCGCTCAGCATCCGTCCACGAGGAGCGACCGTCGAGTGCGGCCCGGGTCAGGGCTGAGTAGAGGCCGACCAGCGGATCCATCTCCCCGACCTGCCAGTCGCTCGAGAGAGCAACGTGGGCGCCCGAGTCGATGAGGGAGCGGAAGCGCCAGGCTCGGCTCCAGCGCTGCTCGCCGACGTTGTCCATCCAGGTGCCGCCGACGAGGTCGGGGGAGCAGTGCCGGGGCTGCATCGCGGCGGTCACGCCCAGAGAGGCGAAGCGGGGCAGGTCGTCGGGGTGCAGGCACTCGACGTGCACGATGCCGTGGCGGCGGTCGCGGGTGCCGTTGGTGCGGGCGGCGTGCTCGATGGCGTCGAGGGCGATGCGGATGCCGCCGTCACCCGTCGCGTGGGTGTGGGTCTGGAAGCCCAGGCGGTCGAGCTCGGTGACGATGCGAGTGAGCTCGCCGAGGGGCGCGCTCGGGTGGCCGCGGTGGCCCGGGCGGTTGGCGTAGTCGTCGAGCATCCACGCCGTGTGCGGCTCGATCACGTCGTCGGCGTAGAGCTTGACCGGGCCGAAGCGCAGGCGCTCGTCGATGGGGGCCGAGTCGACGGCCTCGCGCAGATCCGCGCGGAAGGAGGCATCCGCATCCATCGGGTGGAAGAGGGCGGCGATGACACGGCTCGAGAGTTCGCCCTCGTCGCGGGCGCGGAACAGCAGGTCCATCTCGGCGAGCGGCACCTGCGGCTCGACGACGGTGGTGATGCCCGTGGCGCGGGCCATGCGCAGGCTGGTGAGCAGCTTGCGATAGCGGCGCTCGGGCGAGTACATGGGGATGTCGCGCTGCAGGGCGGCGAGGCCCGCGGTGGTCATGGCGCTCGTGTAGAAGTCGGTGACCCAGCCGGTGGGCTCGCCCGTGACCGCGTCGATCTCGGGGTTGCCCCACGCGATGCTGTCGGCGCGACGGATGCCGAGGGCCCGCACCGCCACGTCGTTGAGCCACACGGAGTGCTGGTCGTAGGTGGTGACGAGGACGGGGCGGTCGGCGAGGCCGGCGAGGTCGGCGGCGCACGGGCGGCGGCCCGGCACGACGGAGTAGACGGCGTTCTCGGCGCAGATCCAGTCGAGGTCGGGGCGGGCATCAGCGAGGGTGCGGATGCGGCGTCGCACCTCCTCGAGGGTCTCGGCGCCCTCGAGGGAGACCGCGTCGGCATCGAAGCCGAGCAGCAGGTGGTTGTGGCTGTCGATGATGCCGGGGGTGACCAGGCGCCCCTCGAGGTCGATGGTGCGCCGGGCGAATGGCGCGTCTTCGGCGGGGCCGACGTAGGTGATGCGTCCATCGGTGGTGCCGACGGCCTCGGCGGTGGGTTGGGCGTCGTCGAAGGTGCGGACGACGCCGCCGGTGAGGAGCAGGTCGATCATGCGCGGTGTCCCGTCGAGTGGGTGTCGGTGACGGATGCGGCGGCATCCGTCGTCTCCTCATCTTCGGCATCGAGCAGCACGAGGTGCGTGCCCGAGCGCGGCCGGAGGTATGCGTAGTAGTAGAGGAAGCCGGCGGCGACGATGCCGAGCGAGATGGAGAGGCTGAGCCACTGCGCCTGGTCGAGTACGGCGCTCAGGATGATGCCGGCGATGACCACGATCGCGACGATGGGCGGCAGCGGGAAGAGGGGCATGCGGTACGCGCCCTCCGCGGCCTTGCGCCGGTGGTTCATCAGGGCAGCCAGCGCGATGAAGAGGTAGCTGAAGGCGACGGTGGATCCGGTGGCGGTGAGCAGCACGTCGAGCGGGATGAAACAGGCGAGCAGCGCGATGGCGCCCATGGTGGCGGTGGCGACGACCGGCACGCGCGACCCGGAGGTGACCCGGCTGAGCGGACGGGACAGGGCGCGGGGGAGCGCGTTGTCGCGGGCGGCCGTGTAGAGCAGGCGGCCGGCCTGCAGGGCGATGGCGATGATGGCGTTGATGATGGCCAGCGCGATGGCGATGAGCACGATGAGGCTCACGGTGTCGCCGGCGTTCTCGGCGAGGAACGACTCGACCGGGAGGGCGTCGCCGAACAGCGCGGGCAGGCTGGAGGCGCCGAGCAGGATGGCCGAGAGCGGAACGACCTCGGCCACGACGGTGATGACGCAGCTCAGGATGACGGCCTTGGCGATGGAGCGGGTGGCGTTCTTGGTCTCCTCGGAGAAGTAGACGGCTCCGCCGTATCCGTTGTAGGCGAAGATGCCCTGCGTGACGGCCAGCAGCAGGCCGCCGATGGCGAGCGGGGCCATCGCATTCGTCGACGGATCGAGGAACTCGGGGCTGAGCAGGGCTGCGGGCGAGCGCTCGATGTGGATGAAGCCGAGCACCGCCAGCAGGCCGAGGGCGGCGAACTCGATGAACAGGAAGACGCCGGTGAGCCAGGCGTTGGTGCGGATGTTGAAGCACGCCGTGACTGTGGCCAGCGCCACGACCACGAGAGCTGTGCCGAGCGGTGAGAGGCCGGCGATGGCGACGCCGAGGTAGTCGGCGACGCCCAGGCCGAAGACCGCGAGGATGAGCGGCAGCGAGACCAGGCTGACGAAGAAGGTGGCGACGCCGAAGGCCGGGCCGAGCGCGCGGGTGACGAGCGAGTAGTCGCCGCCCGACACCGGGTAGGCGCTGGCGAGTTCGCCGTAGCAGAAGGCGATCAGGATGCTCACGACGCCGGCGATGATGAACGCCCAGAACACTCCGGTGCCGTAACTGGCGAGGGCGGCGCCGCCGAGGATGAAGACGCTCGACGCGGGCGAGATGGACGAGAGCGTGATGAGCACGTTGCCGCCGACGCCCAGTCTGCGGGCGAGGCGGGGCTGCTCGGCGCGCTCGACTTCGGCGGGCGTGGGGAGGGCGCCGTTCGGCGCTCCGTGCTCGGTGGCTGCTGCGGTGGAGTCCATCGGGTCATCCGTTCTCTGCTCGGGCGTGCTTGCTGCGTGGTGCTCGGGGCGTCGAGTTCTTTGACATCAGCGTCAAGGAATCTGAGGATCGTGTCATTCTTTTGCGCTAGTGTCAAGGAATGGCGCGACCGAAGAAGCAAGAGGCCAGGCGGGCGGACCTCGTGGAGGCAGCGCTCGCCGCAGTCTCCGAACACGGTCTGCGATCGCTCTCGCTGGCGGATGTCGCCACTCAGGCCGGGCTCACGCGCGGAGCGATCCTCTACTACTACGACGACCTCGACGAGCTGCTGCGCGAAGCCCATCGCGCCGGCCTCGAGCGGTTCTGCGACGCACGTGACGCTGTCGTCGCCGGCATCGCGACGCCCCAGGAGCAGCTGGCCGCCGCCATCCGTGAGGGTCTGCCCAGTGGTCCGGATGACGCGCTGATGCGACTGCTCTACGAGTTCGACGTGCTCGCGGGCACCTCCGAGTTGCACGACGAGCTGGTGGAACGGATGTACCTCCGCCAGTTGGCCACGTACGCCGGGGTGATCGAGCGGGGCGTCGAGGCGGGCGTCTTCGTGCCGCCGCTGCCGGTGGAGCAGCTGGCGATGAACCTGGTGGCGCTGGAGGATGCGTACGGGCTGCACATCGTCGCGGGGAACTCGCTGGTGACGGTGGCGTCGGCGGAGGCCGCGATGCGCGCGGTGGCGGACAACCTGGGGTGCCCGACGACGGTGTGACCGGGTGGTCTGAATGCGCTTCGGGCGGTCGCTTCGCTCGGCCCTCAGCGAGCGTGGGGTGGGAATTCTCCGCAGGATCTGACCACTGGATTCGCAGGCTGACACCGGTCGGGGACCGGCGTATCGTCGGAGCATGTGTAGGAACATCCGCTGCCTCCACAACTTCGCGCCGGCGACGACTGACGACGAGGTGCGAGAGGCTGCTCTGCAATTCGTCCGGAAGACCAGCGGGTCGACGCATCCGTCGCGCGCCAATGCTGAGGCATTCGATCGCGCGATAGATGAGATCGCTGCCGCCACTCGGAGGATGCTCGACGAGCTCGTCACGAATGCCCCGCCGAAGACTCGTGAGGCGGAAGCGGTCAAGGGGCGGCAGCGTCATGAGAAGCGCATGGAGCGCGAGGTCAGGATTCGCACCGCGTCTGCGTGACGACCGGCTCGCCCGACGCGTCGGAATGATCGACGGTCGATCACCGATGATGGAGTGCATCGAACGCATAGGCTGTCCCCGTCGATCGCACATCGAGCAGCCGGGCTCGGCGGTTCAGCATCGGGGAACCGAGCAACGACGCTTCCGCGAGACAGGAGACCGGTGGTGAGTGACGTCGAGAGCGGGGAACGCCCCGGGAAACTCGGCATCCGTGAGGTTGCCGTGCTCGCCGGCGTCTCGCACATGACCGTCTCCCGCGTGCTCAACGGACACCCGAACATCCGCCCGGCCACGCGCCAACGGGTGCTGGAGATCATCGAGCAGCTCGACTTCAAGCCGAACAGCGCGGCGCGCGCCCTGTCGACCCAGCGCACCCAGCGCATCGGCGTGATCGTCGACAGTTCGGTCGAGTTCGGACCGACGAGCACGCTGCGCGGGCTCGAGTTCGCTGCGCGTGCGAGCGGGTACTCCATCACGTCGGTCGCGATGCAGGATGACGCGAGCCTCACGCCCGAGAGCGCGGTCGGCCATCTCATCGCCGAGGGCGTGGATGCGCTGTGCATCGTTGCCCCCCGATCGTCATCGGTGTCGGCGCTGCGACGCATCTCGATCGACGTGCCAGTGCTCGTGGTCAAGGCAGCGAAGGACCCGAACTTCCTCACCGTCAGCGTGGACCAACAGCTCGGAACCACACTCGCGGTTGATCACCTCGTCTCTCTCGGACACCGCGACATCCTCCATCTCGCCGGCCCGCTCGACTGGCTCGACGCCCGAGGCCGGGAGCGCGCGTTCCACCTGCGCATCGAGCAGTGGGGGTTGAAGGCCCGGCCGATCGTCGTCGGCGATTGGACCGCCGACTTCGGCTACGACTACGCCGCCGGCCTCACCGGCGTGCCCGAGTACACCGCGATGTTCGTCGCGAACGACGCGATGGCCTTCGGCGTCATGCACGGCTTCCACGACCGGGGCATCAGGGTGCCCGAGGACGTGAGCGTCGTGGGCTTCGACGACCTGCCCCTGTCGCGCCACTTCATCCCCCCACTGACCACCGTGACGCAGGACTTCCATGCGCTCGGAGTCAAGGCGATGGAGGTGCTGCACGCTGCGCTCGAAGGTCGTGAGATTCCGCAGCGATCGAAGATCCCCAGTGAGCTCGCCGTGCGTTCCTCGACCGCTCCGCCGAGGGCGATATGACGACTCCGACGCGGAATCCGGCAACGCGGCCGGTCGTCGAGATGACGGGCATCACCGTCGAGATTGGCGGTACCGTCGTGCTGCACCAGGTCGACCTGCGCCTGTTCCCGGGCGAGGTGCACGCGCTCATGGGCGGCAACGGCGCCGGAAAATCCTCCCTGGTGAAGGCGTTGAGCGGTGCCTACCGAATCGCCGACGGCGTGGTGCGCATCGACGGAGAACCCGTGGTTCTCGGGGGGACTGCGGATGCCGAGGCTGCCGGCGTCGCCGCGGCCTTCCAGGACGTCGATCTGTGCGGCAACCTCTCCATCGCCGAGAACGTGATGATCGGTCACGAGGAGCGGCGTTGGTGGGGGATCTCGTGGTCGGCGACCCGTCGCCGAGCCGCAGTGGTGCTCGAGGAACTCGGGCTCGGCGACCTGGACCCGCTACGGGCAGTGGCGACTCTGTCTCCCGCCCTGCAACAACTCGTGGCCATTGCGCGCGCGATGGTGACGCACCCCAAGGTGCTCGTGCTCGATGAGCCGACGTCGAGCCTCGATGCCGACGAGGTGGCGACGCTGTTCCGGGCGCTGAGGCGCCTCCGCGACCACGGTGTCGCGATCCTGTTCGTCTCGCACTACCTCGAGCAGGTGTATGCGCTCAGCGATCGCATCACCGTGCTGCGGGACGGCTACGGTCAGGGCGAGTACGCCACGCGCGAGCTCGATCGCGCCGTGCTCATCTCGAAGATGATCGGCAAGGAGCTCACTGAACTGCGTCGCATCGGTTCCGATCGACGGGCTCACCGCGTCGAGCCGACGGGCACGCCCGTCTTCCGTGCGGTCGGTGTGGGGCGTCGCGGCGAGTTCGGGGCAACGGACTTCGAGCTGCACCGGGGAGAGGTGGTCGGCCTCGGCGGGCTGCGCGGCTCAGGCCGCACGGAGTTCGGCCAGCTCCTGGCGGGGGTCGTGCGGAACGATTCGGGCACCTTCCAGATCGACGGCCGGCCGGTGGGGCTGCCGAATCCGGCGGCGGCGTTGCGGCACCGCATCGCGTTCGCGAGCGAGGACCGTCGTGATGGCGGCATCATCGAGGAGTTGAGCGTGCGCGAGAACATCGTGCTCGCCCTGCAGGCGATCCGCGGGTGGGCGCGGCCGATCTCGCACGCGGAGCGCGACGCGCTCGTCGAGCGGTTCGTGGAGTCGTTCGGCATCGTCGCCCCGAGCCTCGACGGACCGGCTCGTAAGCTCTCGGGTGGCAATCAGCAGAAGGTGCTCCTCGCCCGCTGGCTCGCCACCCGCCCGCATGTGCTCATTCTCGATGAACCCACCCGCGGCATCGATATCGCCTCGAAGGTCGAGATCCAGGCGCGCGTCGCCGAGATGGCCAAGGACGGCATGGCAGTGGTCTTCATCTCCTCGGAGCTCGAGGAGGTGGTGCGCCTCAGCGACCGCATCGCGATCTTCAAGGATCGCGGCAAGATCGGTGAGGTGAGCAACGGCCCCGGGCTCAGTGTCGACACCATCATCGAGATGATCGCGGCCGACGACGAGGACGACGCGTAAGCCTCGATCCGGGGCCCGTGCGGTCGTGTCCAGACCGTTATGTTTCCGGGAACAGGGTTCTTGTGTTCCCGACTTTGTTCCCGGTAACATCACTGGCGTGGGAGCGCGCCAAGCGTTGCCGCAGTCACTCGTAGTCCGCAGGGCGGACACCGGCGCGATCGCGCCGATCTCAAGGAGGAGATCTCATGGCAGTTCAGAGGCGTTTCACGAAGATCCTCGGCCTGGCGGCCGTTGGAGCGATCAGCATCAGCCTGGCGGCGTGCTCGAGCGGCGGCGGCGAGAGCGACTCGGGCGGCGGGTCGGATGAACTCACCACCGTCGGCTTCGTCGCGGTCGGACCCGAGGGTGCGTGGCGTGAGGCCAACGAGACGAACGTGCAGGACACGTTCACCGAAGACGCCGGCTTCGACCTGAAGTACGCCCCGGCGACGAACCTCGACCAGAAGTCGCAGATCGACGCGTTCACGTCGTTCGTCGACGAGGGTGTCGACGTGATCCTGCTCTCCGCCACCGAGGCATCCGGTTGGGAAGACTCTCTCAAGCGTGCTCAGGAGGCTGAGATCCCGGTGATCCTCCTCGACCGCGGCATCGAGCCGGACGACACCAGCCTCTACGTGACCCGCATCGCGCCGGACAACGTCGAGGTCGCCAAGGAGGTCGGAGCCTGGGCTGTCGAGCAGTTCCCCGATGGTGGCAACTACATCACCCTTGAAGGACCGGCCGGCGTCGGAGTCGTGAACGAGCGCAACGAGGGCTGGAACGAGTCCGTCGAGGGTTCGAAGCTCGTGCAGGTGGCCGCGCAGACCGCGAACTGGTCGGCTGAAGAGGGCAAGAGCGTGACCGAGACCCTCCTGAAGGCGAACAACAACGACGTGCAGATGATCTTCGCTCAGAACGACGAGATGGGCCTCGGCGCCGCACAGGCCGTCGAAGAGGCCGGCCTCAAGCCGGGCGTCGACGTCAAGATCGCCACGATCGACGGCACGAAGGCCGCCATGCAGGCACTCGCCGATGGTCAGCTCAGCTACGTGCACGAGTACAACCCGCTCTTCGGAGAGACCGCACTCGACGTCGTGAACAAGGCGCTCGAGGGCGACTCCGTCGAGTCGTACATCATCGTGCCGAGCGAGGCATTCGACTCGGCCGAGGCCGCCCAGGCAGTGCTCGCCGACCGCAAGTACTGATCGGCTGAAGCCGCCACCGCGCGGCAAGCAGCGCAAACGGTGCGGGGTCTGCTCCCAGGGCGACCCCGCACCGCTCAATTCAACGGTCTTCTCGCACGGCCGTGGTACAGGATGCGAATGCCATGACAGACACACTGCCCATCGTGGAGATGCGCGACATATCCATCGAATTCCCCGGCGTCAAAGCGCTCGACGGAGTCGACTTCCGCCTCTTCCCGGGCGAGATCCACGCACTGATGGGTGAGAACGGCGCGGGCAAGTCCACGTTGATCAAGGCCCTCACCGGGGTGTATCGCATCGACGGCGGCTCGATCGTCGTCGCGGGCCAGGAACGCCAGTTCACCGGTACCCGCGATGCGCAGAGCGCCGGTGTCTCCACGGTGTACCAGGAGATCAACCTGGTCACGAACCTCACGATCGGCGAGAACGTCATGCTCGGCCACGAGGTGCGCGGTGCATTCGGCATCAACTGGCGTGCAACGCACGCCGCTGCCACACGGGCGCTCGCCGGCCTCGGCCTCGACTACCTCGACACGCACATGCCGCTCTCGACGCTGTCGATCGCGATGCAGCAACTCGTGGCCATCAGCCGGGCGATGGCGATCAAGGCGAAGGTGCTCATCCTCGACGAGCCGACCTCGAGCCTCGACGCCGCGGAGGTCGACGGTCTGTTCCGCGTGATGCGTTCGCTTCGTGACCAAGGCGTGGCGATCCTGTTCGTCTCGCACTTCCTCGACCAGATCTACGCCATCAGCGACCGCTTGACGATTCTGCGCAACGGCCGTTGGGAGGGCGAGTATCCGACCCGAGAGCTCGACCGGCACTCCCTCATCTCGAAGATGATCGGCAAAGACCTGCGAGCTCTCTCCTCGCTCGGCGGAAGCCGCCGTGTCGATCAGCGGGATTACGAATCCGATGCACCATTGTTCGCGGCGAAGGGGCTGGCCCGTCGGGGCTCGATCGAGCCCACCGACCTCGACATCCACCGTGGAGAGGTGCTCGGCTTCGCCGGCCTCCTCGGATCGGGGCGAACCGAACTGGCACGCCTGCTCTACGGCGCCGATCGTGCGGACGAAGGCGAGACGACGCTGCACGGGAAGCGTGTCGACATCAAGAACCCCGCCGACGGCCTCGAGAAGCGCATCGCCTTCTCGACCGAGAACCGCCGTGACGAGGGCATCATCGCCGACCTGACCGTACGCGAGAACATGATCCTCGCAATGCAGGCCGAGCGCGGCTGGGCGAAGCCCATCCCGCGCAAGGAGCAGGACGAGCTGGTGGCGAAGTACATCACCGCCCTGAACGTGCGGCCGTCCGACCCGAACCGACTGATCAAGAATCTCTCCGGCGGCAATCAGCAGAAGGTGCTCCTCGGCCGCTGGCTCGCGACGAATCCCGAGCTGCTCATCCTCGATGAGCCGACCCGCGGCATCGACGTGGGCGCGAAGGCCGAGATTCAGGAGGCGGTGGTCGAACTGGCGGAGAACGGCGTCTCGGTCGTCTTCATCTCCTCCGAGCTCGAAGAGGTCGTGCGACTGAGCGAACGCATCGTCGTACTGAAGGACCACCAGAAGATCGGCGAGATCGTCAACGGACCCGAGATCACCGCACAGCACGTGGTCGACGTCATCGCCGCGCACGGTGTGGAGGCGGCCGCCGAGAGTGACATCATCGATGCCGAGGACGAGCACGACCCGGACACATCGACCCCGACACGAACCCCGCAGGCGAGCACGCGTGCGTATGCTGCGACGGAGGAGGAATCATGAGCACCGCTGCTCGAACGACCTGGCTGCGCGAGCTCATCCGGAAGCCGTACTTCTGGGGCGTGGTCGCGATCCTCGCGCTCCTCCTCCTCAACGTCCTCAAGGATCCGAACTACCTCGCCCTGACGGTGAACCCGACCAACGGCAATCTCGTGGGCAACGTCGTCGACATCCTCCGAGCATCCGCGCCGATCCTGATGATCGCGGTCGGCATGTCACTCGTGATCGCCACCGGCGGCATCGACCTCTCGGTCGGCTCGGTCATGGCGGTCTCGGGCGCAGTCGCGATGGTGTTCATGAAGGATGCCGGCCAGTCGGGCTCGCTCGGAGTGGCGCTCGGTGCCATCGGGCTCGCCCTGCTCGTGAGTGCGATCCTCGGCGTGGTCAACGGTGTTCTCGTCGCCTACGTCGGCCTGCAGCCGTTCATCAGCACGCTCATCATGATGCTCGCAGGCCGCGGCATCGCGAAGGTCATCACCGAGGGGCAGAACACGTCGGCGTCGAACGAGTCGTTCCGGTGGATAGCGAACGGCTTCATGTTCGGGCTGCCCGTCGTGTTCCTCATCGCGATCGTCATCGTGATCATCGTGGGTCTGGTCGTGCGTCGCAGCGCGCTCGGCCTCATGATCGAAGCGATCGGCATCAACCCGAAGGCGAGCCGCATGGCGGGCATCAAGCCGAGCGGACTGCTGATGACCGTGTACATCCTCAGCGCCGTGCTCGCGGGCGTCGCCGGCATCATGTCGGTGGGCACAGTGATGACGGTCGACGTGTCACGCACGGGCTACCAGATGGAACTCGACGCGATCCTCGCGGTCGTCATCGGCGGCGCCTCGCTCGCCGGCGGTAAGTTCTCGATAGGCGGTGCCGTCGTCGGCGCCCTGCTCATCGCGACGCTCGACAAGACCATCGTGTTCCTCGGCATCTCGTCGTCGGCCACCCCGGCCTTCAAGGCGATCGTGATCGTGGTGCTCTGTCTGCTCCAGTCTGATCGGGTGCGCGGCTGGTTCGTGCAGCGGCGCAGACCTCCGATAGTGCGACCGGAACCCCTCCCCGCCGAGCCCAAGAAGCAGGAGGTCCCGGCATGACCATCGTGCAGAACCCCCACACCCCGCAGGCCGACGCTCCCGCCACCGAGTCCGGAGCCACGAGACTAATCGCCCGCTCGAAGCGGGTCATCGCCTCCAACCCGTCGGTGCTGCCGACCGGTGCCGCGATCGTCATCTTCGTCGGCATGGTCATCTACGGCGAGATCGCCTACGGGCGCATCCTGCAGTACAACACGGTCTCGAACCTGTTCATCAACAACGCGCACCTGATCATCCTCGCGGTGGCGATGACGTTCGTGATCCTCACCGGCGGTATCGACCTCTCGGTCGGCGCGGTCATCGCGCTGTCGAGCGTCGCCGGCGTCATGCTCGCGAACGCCGGCTGGAATCCCTTGGTCGTGATCGTACTGATGATCCTCATCGGTACGACGATGGGGCTGGTCAGCGGCATCCTGATCCAGTTCTTCAATGTGCAGCCGTTCATCGCGACGCTCGCCATGATGTTCCTCGGTCGTGGCCTGGCGGCCCTACTCAGCACGCAGCCCGAGCGGCTCGGCGATGAGTCGCCGATCCTGTGGCTCGGCGAGCAGTTCAAACTGATCGACGGCCCCAAGGTCAACGACGTCGTCATCACGCCGGGTGTGATCATCGCCGTGATCGTCGTTCTGATCGCGTTCTTCGTGCTGCACCGCACCCGCACGGGCCGCACGGTGTACGCGATCGGCGGATCCGAGAGCTCGTCGGCCCTCATGGGTCTCGCCGTGCCGCGCACCAAGGTGCTCGTGTACGTGATCAGCGGCACTCTCGCGGGCGTCGCCGCCGTCGTCTACACCTCACGTCTCGGCATCGCCCAGAACATCACGGGCATCGGCTGGGAGCTCGATGCCATCGCCGCGACAGTGATCGGTGGAACCCTGCTCACCGGTGGATACGGGTTCGTACTCGGATCCGTGGTCGGCGCGCTGGTGCTCGGCCTGATGAACGTGCTGATCACCCGCGATGGCGGCATTCCGCCGGAGATGACGACGATCATCACCGGAGGCATCCTGCTGATCTTCGTCATCCTGCAGCGTGCGGTGACGTCGAAGTGGCGAACCTAGCCCGAGCCGCGGAGCGCGACCCGGAGCTCGCCTCGGCGACTACTGCGGCTCGTAGCGCAGCGCCATCGCACCCGAGCTGAAGTCCTGTCGGTCGACCAGCTCGAGGTCGACGATCTGCGACAGCCCGGCGAAGAGGGTCGGACCGTGGCCCACCAGGCGCGGATGCACCACGAACTCGTACTCGTCGATCAGGCCCAGATTGGCCAGCGCCAGCGGCAGGGTCACGCCGCCGACGTACAGTCCCTTGCCCGGCTCCTGCTTCAGCCGCGTGACGGCCTCGCCCAGATCGCCGCGCACCAGCTCCGAATTCCAGTCGAGGTCGGTGAGGGTGCTCGAGACGACATACTTCTTCGCCGCGTCGATGGTCTCGGCGAACGGATGCGTCCACTCGGGCATCTCGTCTGACAGCGGCAGGCGCCAGGCCGACGCCATCATCTCGTAGGTCACCCGGCCGAAGATGAGCGCATCGGCCCGGGCGAGGATGTCGGCGGAATGTCGATGGAGCTCCTCATCGACGAGTCCCACGCGGTGGTCGACGCATCCGTCGAGAGTGACGTTGATGGAGTAGCGAAGCGGTCGCATGCGGCAAGGGTACCGAACGGGCGGATGCCCGGGCGAGCCCGACGAGACGGGCCGGCTCGCGGCAATTCGGCCGACGACGCCGGACAAAAGCGCCACTGCCACCGCCACCGAAGGCTGGGAGTCTTGGCGATTCCCACCACGGGCGGCACATGTGATGTACGGTCCGGGTGGGACATCTCGATTGGTCTCTGCGGGCCGTGGGTCTGCGAGGGAGGCACCAATGTTCGGTCCGATCCACCGTCTCGTCATGCGCTCGGCCGTTGCCCTGTGGCTCAACTGGTCGCAGAATTCCTGGCGACTGATGGTCGTCGCCCACGATTCCCCACACGTTCATGCCCCCGGAACGGATCCCGACCGCATCCTCGTCACCGGTGACGGTGCATCGGCCGGCGTCGGCGTGCTCACTCACGACCTCGGTCTTCCGGGGTACCTCGCTCGCAGTGTGACGGGCCTGACGGGCCGGGCGACGGATGCCGACATCGTCGTCACCACCACGATGACGACGTCCGGATGCCTCGAGGCCATTTCGGGCCTCCAACTGTCTCGGTTCGACGTCATCCTGCTCTCACTGGGCGGCAACGAAGCGCTCTCGTTCGCGAACCCGCGACAGTGGGCAGCGGACACGACACGCCTCCTCGACTACCTCGACCAGGCGGCGCCGGCAGCCACCAAGAGGATCGTGCTCTCGATCCCGTACTTCGGCTCCATGACCCGTTTTCCCAAGCTCCTCGCCGGACCCACGGATCGGTACGCCTCGAAGCTCAACGCGATCACGGAGCGAATCGTCGCCGGTCGCCCGAACGTGACCTTCCTCGCCTTCACGCCCGGAGAGGGAAATGAGGCTGACGGTGCCCACTCCTATGCTCAGTGGGCGAGGCACCTCGCGCCCGCCGTCAGCAAGCAGCTCCAGCCGCGCGGGAGCTCGAGCTGCCGCAACGCGCCGGTGGAGGAGGCCTCGCGCCAGCGTGCGCTGGACGAGCTCGGCATCCTGAACATGCAGGCTGACGCCGAGATCGACAGGCTCGCAGCCTCGGCCCGCGATCTGTTCGGCGTGCCCTATGCCGCGGTCACCCTCATCGACAACGGCCGCCAGGCGATGGTCGCGGCGATCGGCATGGACGGACGGGACCTCCCGCGTTCGGAGTCGTTCTGCAACGTCACCATCCGTCGCCCGCAGTCCCTGGCCATCGTGGACGCTCAGCGCGATTCGCGGTACTCGGCTTACGACGTCGTCGAGGGCGAGCCGCGCATCCGTTTCTATGCGGGTTATCCGATCGAGAGTCCGTCTGGGCATCGCATCGGCGCGCTCTGCGTGATGGGCGTTCAGCCCCGGGCATTCTCCGATCACGACTCGGCCCTGCTCCGGCAGATCGCACAGCGGGTTCAGGAGCGACTCTGGGCGCTCAGCGAGGAGAACGCAGGTTCCGACGTTCCGCCTCCCACCGCGCCGGCGGTACCGGTTGCCGGCCACGTCCCCGTGCGCGTACCCAGCACCACCGTCGTCGCTCCGATCTGACGCTCGTCAGACCTCGGGGAGCTGCATCTCCGCGAGGAGGTCAGGATCGATCACCGAGACGATCTGTGCGATTCGGCCATCGACCACGGTGCAGGCCATCACAGCCTGCGGCGCCCCCTTCGTACTCCACGCCATGACGCCGGGCCGATCGTTGACCAGCACCCGACGCACCGTGGACTTCGCGCGCCCGGCGTGCTGGATCTTGCCGGCGACCGCGGTCGCACCCAGCTGCACGACGACGCCACGCGCCGTGTGTCCGCGCCACACCACGTCGGGATCGAGGACGCGCAGCAGGGCGTCGAAGTCTCCCTCGCGGGCGGCGGCCATGAACGCGTCGACCACCTTCCGGTCGCTCCGTCTGTCGGCTGCCGGATGCTCCCCGCGAACCTTGCGCCGCGCCCTGCTCGCGAGCATCTTGGCCGCGTCGGGCGACCTGCCCACGATCTCGGCGACCTCGTCGAAGGAGACGGCGAACAGATCGTGCAGCACGAAAGCGAGGCGCTCCGCCGGGCTCAGGGAGTCGAGCACCACCATCAGCGCCGCGCCGACGGAGTCGGCCAGGATCGCCCGGTCCTCCGGGGTGCCGTCGTCGTCTTCCGTCACGACCCACTCGTTCACCCTGTCGTCGTACGCCGCCTCGGGCCTCGCGTTCCGTGCGCGCAGCATGTCGATGCACACCCGCCCCACCACGGTCGTCAACCAGCCGCCGAGATTCTCGATGCGCTCGCCGTCGTAACGCGCGAGTTTCAGCCAGGCCTCCTGCACGGCATCCTCGGCGTCAGCGCCGGTGCCCAGCATCCGATTCGCCATGGCGATGAGTCGCCCCCGGTGCGCCTCGAATTCCGCCGCCCGTTCTTCGAGCTCGGATGCGCCCCGCTTGTTACCTTCCATGGTCACGTTCCGTCATACCTCCATGACGGGCCGGAGCGCCCGAAGGTAACAGAGGTATCGAAGAGGAGAGATCATGAACATCGCACTGTGGGTCGCTGTCGGCCTGTTGGCCGTCGTCTTCCTGGTGGCGAGCTCGACGAAACTGTTCATCCCGTACGAGAAGCTGGCACAGGCGCCCGGCGCCGGATGGGTCAACGACTTCCATCCCCTCTTCGTGAAGAGCCTCGGAGTGCTCGAGCTCCTCGGTGCGATCGGCCTGATCCTACCCGCGGTCCTCGGCGTCGCACCGATGCTCGTCCCCATCGCCGCCGTCGGACTCGGGCTGATCATGGCGGGTGCCGCGGTGGTGGAGTTCCGTCGTCGCGAGCCGCTGCACGCACTGTTGAACCTGTTCTACCTCGCCCTCTGCGTCTTCGTGGCCTGGGGGCGATTCGGCGTGGAGAGCTTCGCGTGAGCGTGGCCGAACGACGTAAGTCTGTCCTCCGACCCCACCGGCGTGGGAATCTGTGTGCATGGGTGATAAGGACGCGACCAGAACGTCGGGTGTGGGGAGTCCGGCACGCCCAGTGCGTCTGACCCGCCTCCTCTTCAACGCCTACAACACCGAGCACGCCGTCTACGGAATCGTTCTCGTCACGACGCTCGTTGCGGTGGGGTGGCATTTCGACACGGATGGCGAGGTGCTGATCTTCATCGTCGGCACCGTCGGCGTGTTCTGGCTCACCCACGTCTATGCCGCCGTCGTCGCGAGCCGCAACAGCGCCGAGGGGCGCGCGGTGCCCATCGGGCGCGCCATCGGTGCTGCCGCCGGGCACTCGATCGGGATGCTGCTGGCCATGCTGCTGCCATCCGTCGCCCTCGCCACGGCCACCTTCGGGTGGGTCGACGAGTACGTCGCCTATTACATCGCCCTGTGGATCGGCGTTCTCACCCTCGCCGTGATCGGCTGGGTCAACTCGGAGCGCAACCACGGCACGTGGGCGATGCGCCTGCTCAGCACCCTCATCACGACGGCCTTCGGCCTCGCGGTCATCTGGCTGAGTTCGCTGGTGCACTGAGGGCGACGCCCAGACGACCGTGTCTCGTGGTTGCCCCATGTGGCACCAATTCGACACATGGGTGATCTGGCTATTGACAATAGCTTTTTGGGTATAACGCTTGACGTCTCCGCAGCATGCGGTCATGCTGGTCGTATGCAGCCACCGAGAGCCGTCGCAATTGCCTAGGGCGGGACTGAACCGTGATCGGGTGGCCGACGAAGCTGCCGCGATGGCGGACGAGGTGGGTCTGAACCGTCTCACACTCGCCGCTCTTGCAGATCGTCTCGGCATCCGGCAGCCCTCTCTCTACAAGCACATCGATTCGATGGCGGGCCTGCACCGTGACATCGCAGTGAACGCGAAGCGCGACCTCGGCGAGGTGCTCGCTCGAGCGTCGGTGGGTCGGGCTGGCGCTGACGCCATCTCGGCGATGTCTCATGCCTACCGCGACTGGGCGCTGAAGCATCCGGCTCGGTATGAGGCGTCCAACCGGATGCCTGCACCCGGTGATGTCGAAGACGAAGCCGTTTCGCTGGCGGCGATCCAGGTCATCGCCGATGTGCTCACCGCCTACAGTCTCGAGGGCGACGACGCGGTCGATGCCATTCGAACCTTTCGCTCCGCCCTGCACGGGTTCGTCTCCTACGAGATTGCCGGCGCATTCCGGTGGAACGCCGACGTCGATCGGAGCTTCGACCGACTCGTTCGCGGAGTCGTCGTCGCCTTGGACCAATGGGTCGGCACGCCGACGCCGGTGCTTCCACCCGTCTAGTCCCCAAGCCTCAATCGTCACCGAGAACGACAACGTCAACTGGAGGAAAATCATGGAGAACATCGATATCACCACAGCAGGCCTGGACCCGGAGTCGGCGAACGAATTGGTCGCGAAGTGGCTCGCCCTGTGGAACGGAGGCGACGCCATCGCTGATGAGATCATCGCCGATGACAACCGAGTGCACGCGGCGATGTTCGATGGAGGCGATGGCAGCGCCGTCGGCGGTGTCGCGGGAATGAAGAGCTTCGTCGGGCAGATGCGGTACCTCTCGAAGGACCTCACCTTCTCCATCGACGTCGGGCCGATCGTCGACGGTGATCACATCGTGGTGCGTTGGGTGGCGAGCGGGCACTACGAAGGCGGGATGCCCGGCGCTGGAGCCCCCGTCGGCACGGTGGTGACCTTCTACGGCACCGACATCCTGCGGATCGCGGACGGCAAGATCGTGGAGTACTGGCTGAATGCAGACACCCTGTCCCTCATGTCGCAGTTGCAGGTGAGCGCCGGCTGAGGGCGGGTGGGGCCGCGAGTGGTCTCGATACGCCTGCTCGCTGGGCTCGCGGGCTACTCGACCAGCGGTGGTTGAGGCGCTCGCAGGCTACTCGACGAGCGGTAGCGGGCGGTGGGCGGCGCTTGCTCCGAGTGCGCTGGGAACCCTATCGTTCGCGGGAGTCGCGATATATCGTTAGGTATCGTTCACGACTCACGGAGGAGAACATCATGGGCAGTTCATTCCCGACCAGTGGCTTTGCAGCCGGCCTCAACCCGGAGAACATCTGGCAGAAGATGGAGGAGTTCCGCTCGGGCTTCGAGAAGCGCACCGGCTTCCGTGCTGGTCGAGGCGACGTGCGCGCTGCAGTGCTCGCGCTGCTCGCCGAACAGCCGATGCACGGCTACCAGATCATCCGTGAGATCGAGGAGCGCAGTGGCGGCAGCTGGAAGCCCAGCGCCGGATCCGTCTACCCGACGCTCCAGCTCCTGGCCGACGAGGCTCTCATCACCTCGGAGGAGTCCAACGGCCGCAAGACCTACGCTCTGACCGAGGCGGGTCGCGTCGAGGCCGAGAGCGCCAGCGGATCCTCGCCGTGGGGCACCAGCGAGTCGAGCGATGACGCCGGCTTCTCGGCCCTCCCGAAGGTGGGCGTCAAGCTCGCCCGTGTGGCCGCGCAGGTGAACACCGAGGGTTCGAAGGAGCAGATCAAGGAAGCCGTCGCGGTGCTCGAAGACGCACGTCGCCGTCTGCACCTGATCCTCGCCCAGGACTGACGGGGTGCCATCGGCTCTCCAGGGCCGGCAAGTATCGGCGCCGGGCGCGGGCAACACCCGCGCCCGCTACCGTCGCATCCTCCGCTTCGCCGGGTGGAACCTGGCCGTCACGTGGTGGTTCGAGTTGTTCCTCCCGCGTATCGGTCTCGCCAAGGTCGCCGAGCGATCGAGATCGCGACGGATGC
Source organism: Orlajensenia leifsoniae (assembly GCF_004570845.1). Classification (GTDB taxonomy): domain Bacteria; phylum Actinomycetota; class Actinomycetes; order Actinomycetales; family Microbacteriaceae; genus Orlajensenia; species Orlajensenia leifsoniae. Next base: position 206,530 of record NZ_SPQZ01000004.1, read on the forward strand.
AGCGGTTCGCGCAGCGTTTCCACGTTCTCGCCGTCGACCTCGGCGGGCTCATGATCAAGGTCGGCCAATTCATGTCGTCGCGCCTCGACGTGCTGCCCCCCGAGATCACGCGGGAGCTCGAGGGACTGCAGGACGAGGTGCCGCCGGTGCCGTTCGCGCAGATTCGCGCGCTCGCCGAGGCCGAGTTGGGCATGCCCCTCGAGCGGGCGTTCGCGTCGATCGATGAGGTGCCCGTGGCTGCGGCATCCCTCGGCCAAGCGCATCGCGCCCGGCTCGCCCCGCTCGACGCTGAGGACACCGGGCTCGACGCCGTCGTGATGAAGGTACAGCGGCCGGGCATCGAGGCGATCGTCGAGACTGACCTCGCGGCGCTCCGCAAAGTGGGCGGCTGGCTCAGCCGCGTGCGGCTCGTTTCGGACCGCGTCGACGCTCGGGCGCTCGTCGAGGAGTTCGCCGAGACGAGCCTGCAGGAGATCGAGTACCTGCACGAGGCCGCGAGCTCCGAGCGCTTCGCCGCGACCTTCGCCGACGACCCGCGGGTGAGCGTGCCCACCGTCGTGTGGGAGCGCACCACTCGCCGCGTGCTCACCCTCGAAGACGTCACTGCGATCAAGATCACGGATGCCGCCGGCCTGCGCGCGGCCGGCATCGATCCGACGCACGTCGCCCCGGTCTTCGCGGCCGTCATGTTCGACCAGTTGTTCGGCAACGGCTTCTTCCACGCGGATCCGCATCCCGGCAACATCTTCGTCACGCCTCTGGCCGGAAGCCGCGAGCCTGGCGAGCTCGGTGAGTCCGGCGAGCCGGGGCAGCCAGGCGAGCCCGCGTGGAAGCTCACGTTCATCGACTTCGGGATGATGGGGGAGGTTCCCGTCGGCACGCGCAGCGGCCTGCGGAAGCTGCTGATCGCTGCGGCCTCCCGTGACGGCAAGGGTCTCGTTGACGCGATCCAGGACCTGGGCGTGCTGTTGCCCTCTGCAGAGACCACGGAACTCGAACGCGCCATGACGCAGCTCTTCGCCCGCTTCGGCGGGATGGGCTTCGCCGAGCTGCGCGAGGTCGACCCGCGGGAGTTCCGCGACTTCGCCGTGCAGTTCGGTGACGTGGTGCGGTCACTGCCGTTCCAGCTACCCGAGAACTTCCTGCTCATCATCCGGGCGATGTCGCTCACCTCGGGCGTCTGCAGTGCTCTCGATCCGGAGTTCAACCTGTGGGACTCCATCGAGCCGTATGCGCAGCAGCTGATTCGCGACGAGCGTGGCAACGTGGTGCAGGATCTCGCGAAGCAGGCGCTCGAGATCGCCGGCGTGGCCGTGCGTCTGCCGAAGCGCCTGGACGCGCTCGTCGGTCGGTTCGACGACGGCACCGTCGCGGTCACGAGCCCCGCACTCGAGAAGCGGGTGGCAAGGCTGGATCGCACGGCCCGTCGAGTGGTGTCGGCCGTGCTGTTCGGCGGCCTGCTGATCGCCGGCGCTGTGGTGCGTGCGGACGACGTCGTGCTCGGAACCGTGTTGATGGTCGCGTCGGTTGTGCCGCTGCTGCATGCGCTGTTCTCGGGGCGGCGAGTGCGCTGACGCTGGGCTAGCGCGGCCGGGGGAGTGGTCTCGATACGCGTCCTCGCTGCGTTCGGGCGCTACTCGAGCAGCGGGTTGGGGTATTGGGTCGCCGTCGCTGTGTAGCGGGTCGCGAGTTCCGTGAATGCGGCGGCCAGTTCGGGTGGTCCCACGACCTCCATCGCAGCCTCGAATCGGCCGAACGACGCGGCGAGGGCTCCCCACGACCATGAGCCGATCTCGAGACTGCAGCGATCGGGGGCCACGACTTCCACCGTGCCGTCGCCCGCGAAGGGCAGCACCTCGGACGCGGGCAGGTCGAGGATCACCGTGCCGCGGCACGGCCACGCGTCGGCGGCATCCGACCCCCGGAAGCGCGCCGACAGGTACGCGCTGGCGGTGCCACCGGGAATGTCACGCGGATTGAACCGAGGGCCGGTCGGGGTGCGCGGCGTGATGCGGTCGGCGCGGAAGATGCGCCAGGCGCCGCGCCCGAGATCCCAGGCGAGCAGGTACCAGCGCCCCTCCGACGTGACGACGCCGTGCGGTTCCACTCTGCGGGGTGCGCGGGGCGAGGCGTCCGCGTCAGGCTCGGTCGGGTCGCGACGCGCGTAGTCGAAGCGCAGCACCTCTCGGGCGCGCACGGCGGTCGACAGCACGATGAGCACGTCTGGCGACACCGTGACGGGGGCCGCGTCGCCCGGCCGTCGTACCGTCGTGAACCTGATGGCGTCCAGCCGATGACGAAGTCGGGAGGGCATCACCTGCCGCACCGTGGTGAGCGCGCGCAGGGCGGCCTCCTCGATTCCGGCACTTGTCTCCGTGGCCGCCTGCAGCGCGACAGTTACGGCGATGGCCTGATCATCGTCGAACAGCAACGGTGGCAGATCGCTTCCCGCATCGAGCCGGTAGCCGCCGTCGGGTCCCATGGTGGCCCGGATGCTGTAGCCGAGGTCACGCAGGCGATCGACGTCGCGGCGCACAGTGCGGTGGCTGATCTGGAGGCGATCGGCGAGGACGGTTCCCGGCCAGTCGCGGCGGGTCTGCAGAAGCGACAGCAGTCGCAGCAGTCTCGCTGTCGTGGAGGCCGGCGTGGTCATGGGTCCACCCTAGGTTCTATGTAGGACCGAGACTGTCCTACATGGCTGGAAGGGTGGAACTCGACCCGGAACGCCCGGGTCGACACTCGCATCCGGGAGCAGACATGACCGTCATCACCACCCCCCACCTCAACTTCCGCGGCAATGCCCGCGCGGCCCTCGAGTTCTACCACTCGGTCTTCGGCGGCCAACTCATCGCGCTGACCAACGAGGACACGTACAGCGTCGAGATCCCGGAGGAGGCACAGCAGATCAAGTTCGGCCAGGTCGTCGGCGAGAACGGCTTCCAGGTCATGGCCTATGACGTGCCGTCGAGCGTGGAGTACGACCAGGGCGAGAAGTCGCTGTTCGTCTCCGTGCGCTCCGACTCGGCCGAGGAGATCACCGAGTTGTGGGGCAAGCTCACCCAAGGTTCGACCATCATCGCGGACCTGGCGCCCTCGCAGTTCTCTCCCGCCTACGGCATGCTCAAGGACGCGTTCGGCGTCGTCTGGGTGCTCGACGTCGCGGTCGCCTACGACCAGTCGTGACGTGGGGGCGTGGCGGCGTGACGTCGATGACGCCGCCACGTCAACCCCATGTCGGGCGCGGCGGTCGCCGCCTACGCTGCTCGGTACGAGTCCTGCATCCGGGGCCGTCAACAGGAGGTCCCCATGGTTGCTGTCGACGATCGCGTGAGCTGGAACACCTCGCAGGGGCGCACGCGCGGCAGGGTCGTCGAGCGTCGCACAGCGGACTTCACCTTCGACGGGCAGCACTTCACCGCGACTGCCGACGAGCCGGCCTTCATCGTCGAGAGCGAGAAGACCGGCGCCCGCGCGGCCCACAAGGGCTCGGCGCTGCGCGTGCTGAAGAAGTAGTGCGGGCACATCCGTGCAGACCTTCCTGCCCTACGCCGACCTCGCGCTCAGTGCCGCCGCTCTCGACCAGAGCCGGCTCGGCAAGCAGCGGGTCGAGACGTTGCAGGTGATGCGCGCGCTCACCCTGCCCGGCTACGGCTGGCAGCACCACCCAGTGGTGCGGATGTGGCGCGGCTTCAGGCCCGCCCTGATGGCGTACCAGGATGCGATCTGCGACGAGTGGGAGGCGCGAGGTCACGCCGACACCTGCCGAGCGAAGACCCTCGCCGACCTCGATCTCGTGCCCGAGGACGGCGAGGCCTATCGCCACGGCGACTTCGCCTGGCCACCGTGGATCGGCGACGAGGAGCTGCACCGCTCGCACCGGTCGAACCTGCTGCGGAAGGACCCGGTGTTCTACGCCGAGCTCGCCGCTGAGGTGCCGGACGACCTGCCGTACGTGTGGCCTGCGGCGTCCGTCTGAGGGATTGTGGCTACTCGACCTTGTCGGAAGAGCCCGAGCCGGCACCCGTCGTCGCCGTGGAGCGAGAGCTCGACACCCGACGGGCGACGAGGAAGACGGCGGCGCCGACGGCGAGCACGATCGCTCCGAACAGCCACACCTGCGGCGACTGCTGGGTGAGCAGCAGCACGCAGGAGGCGATGCCCAGGATCGGCAGGACGGTCCACGCCTGGAAGTGCGGGTGGTCGACCTTGTCGCGGCGCAGCACGAGCACGGCGATGTTCGTGCTGGCGAAGACGAAGAGCAGCAGGAACACGACGGTCTCGGCGAGCACCGAGAGGTCGCCGAGCAGCGTGATGCCCATGGCGATGAGCGTGGTCGAGAGGATCGCGACCCACGGCGTGCGACGCTTCGGGAGCACCCGCCCGAAGACCCGGGGGAGGAGGCCCTGCTCGGCCATGCCGTACGTCATGCGGCTCGCCATGATCATGGTGAGCAGCGCTCCGTTGGCCACGGCTATCAACGCGATCGCGCTGAACAGCCACTCGGGGACTCCGAGACCGGATGCCGAGACGACGGCGAGCAGTGGACCACTCGACTCGCCGAGCTCCGACGGCGAGAGGGTGATCGAGCTGGCGAGGGCGACGAGTACATAGACGGCGCCGGCCACGGCCAGAGCTCCGAACAGTGCGCGCGGGTAGTTGCGCGGAGTGCGCAGCTCCTCGGCGACGTTCGCCGAGGTCTCGAAACCGACGAAGGAGTAGAAGGCGATGATGGTGGCGCCGAGCACGGCGCCCCACGGCGAGACTCCGTCGCGGAACTCGAGCACGCGGGCCGGCTCGCCGTTGCCCGAGCCGAGCACGACCGCTCCGGCGATGATGACGATGAGGAGTCCGGTGAGCTCGATGACCGTCATGACCACATTGCCCGCCATGGACTCGCGGATGCCGCGAGCGTTCAACGCGGCGACGAGCGCGAGGAAGACGATGGCCGCCGGGATGGGCGGCACGTCGATGAAGGTTCCCAGATAGTCGCCCGCGAAGGCGAGAGCCAGGCCCGCGGCGCTGACGACGCCGGCCGAGAGCATGCAGAAGCCGACGAGGAAGGAGATGACCGGCTTCTTGAAGGCGCGCTCGGCGTAGATGGCCGAGCCGCCGGCCCGCGGATACTTCGTGACGAGCTCGGCGTAGGAGCCCGCTGTGAAGAGCGCCATCACGAGAGCGAGAAGCAGGGGGAGCCAGAGTGCTCCGCCGACCTCCTCGGACAGCACGCCCATGAGCGCGTAGATGCCCGCGCCGAGAACGTCGCCGAGCACGAAGAGGAACAGCAGTGGGCCGGTGATGGAGCGGCGCAGGCGGGTGTCGGAGTCTGGTGCGTCCGTCGCATCGGGCGCCGCTGTCGTGGGTGCGTCAGCCACGGGGTGCTCGTGTCTGTCGGGCGGTGTCGTGACGGGTCGGTGCGAAGTAGTGCATTCCGCTCATTGTTGTCGGATGCGGGGGCGGGCGTCGGCCCCTTGACTTCCGGCGTGGGAGTGTGGATTGCGCGGCAGGGGCGTGCGGTGGGGTGGTCTCGATACGCGGCCGACTCCGTCGGGCGCTACTCGACCGGCGGAATGGGCGGGATCGCGGGCTACTCGACCGGCGGGGCGGGCATGAGCGTGAGGGCCTCGCGCACCTCCTCCTCGACGAGGTCGGCGTTGAGGCCGGCACCCACCATGTTGCCCGCGGCCATGGAGATGGGCACCGACGACCGGGCATCCGTCACGTTGCCCGCAGCCCAGAGTCCAGGGATGCTCGTGCGGCCCATCGGGTCGACGTCGAGCCAACTCGAACCCTGCCGATCGACGACGGCTGCGCCGAGCTGACGGGCCAGCTCATCGAGCGGCGCCGGCGCCGGGCCCGCGAAGATCGCGTCGACGGGCACGGATGCGCCGTCGGCGAGGCGCACGGCGGTGGGGGTGTCCCCGGCATCCGTTTCGATCGAAGCCACCAGGCGTTCCTCGACGAGGATGCCGCGGGCGAGCAATGCGCTGCGCAGCTCGTCGGGGAGCTCGGAGCCGTTCACGAGATAGGTGACGTCGGCGGAGAGCTGGCGCATCAGCTGCGCCTGGTGGGTGCTCATGGGGCTGGCCGCGACGATCGCGATGCGGCGGTCGCGCACCTCCCAGCCGTCGCAGTAGGGGCAGACGACCACGCCCCGGCCCCACTGCTCGGCGAGGCCGGGGATGCTCGGCAGCTCGTCGCGCAGGCCGGTGGCGAGCAGCATCCGTCGCGTGATGTGGGTCTCGCCGGAATCGAACACGACCTCGAAGCCCGGCTCGGTGCCGCCCTCGGACTGGCCTTCCTTGCCCTCGTCGGTGCGGGTGGCGGATGCGACGCCTCCTGTGCGCACCTCGACGGTGTCGTAGCGCGCCAGTTCGCGGCGACCGTCGGCGAGCAGGTCGAGCGGCGAGGTGTGATCGCGGCCGAGCACGCCGTGCATGTGCGTGGCGAAGCGGTTGCGGGGGCGCGCCTGGTCGACGACGAGCACGCGTCGGCGCGAGCGGCCGAGCATGAGCGCGGCGCTGAGTCCGGCGCTGCCGCCGCCGATGATGATGACGTCCCAGGAAGTGTTCATGTGTAAATCCTGCGCCGCGGGTTCGTACAATGGCAAACAGGTTTGCCGAAACAGCAATTGCGAGGAGCGACCATGGCACACGTTCACGACTGGAGTGCGGCGACTGGGTCGGACGAGCCGGGTGCTCCGGATGCCGCACCCGACGCTGCGTCGACGAGCTTCGAGGCGATGCTCGACCAGGTCGCCCCGCGCCTGCGCGCGCTCCGCCAGCGCCGGGAACTCACCCTCGCCGAACTCGCCGAGCGCACGGGGATCTCGGTCAGCACGCTGTCACGGCTCGAGTCGGGCGCGCGGAGGCCGGCGCTCGACCTGCTCATGCGCCTCGCCGGGGTGTACCGGGTGAGCCTCGACGACCTCGTCGGAGCGCCGCAGATCGCCGACCCGCGGGTGCGCCCGAAGCCGTTCTACCGCAACGGCAAGGCCATCATTCCGCTCACCCGCGACAACCCCGACGTGCACGCCTTCAAGATGGTGCTGCCCGGCCACGATCCGGCCGCGCCCATCGAGACGAGCACCCACGAGGGCTACGACTGGATCTACGTGCTCAGCGGTCGCGTGCGGCTGGCCCTCGGCACCGAGGAGATCGTGCTCGAGGCCGGAGAGGCAGCCGAATTCGACACCCGGATGCCGCACGGCAACGTGAGCGCATCGATGGAGCCGGCGGAGATCCTCAACCTGCTGAGCACTCAGGGAGAGCGGGTGCACCTGCGGGAGTCGCCCGACAGGTGAGGAAGTTCCGGTTCGCGCCGGAAGAGAGCGCACCGAGAACGGAGTCGCGGCGGGTGGTGGGCGGGGCGCACCCGCGTGTACTTCGTAATCGGCGGAGTGCACCAAGGTGTACTACGTTCTCGGCGAAGGACATCCGCGCGATCTTCGTTTACGCCACGCCCTCGGTGCGAACTGGCCGCGAGTGCCGCCGAGACAGGGGAATCACCATGGTCGCGGGCATCCGCTCACCCCGTTCGACCGACAGAATGGCTGCATGAGCGCCCCCTTCCCCGCCCTGACCGAGATGCCGTCGCCGCAGTACGTGATGTCGGCCGATGGTATGCGCATCGCGACCTACCAGTGGGGCGACGACGATGCGCCGACTGTGCTCTGCGTGCACGGCTTCGCCTCCAGCTGCCGCGACAACTGGGTGAGCACGGGCTGGGTGCGCGACCTCACGCGCGCCGGCTTCCGCGTGCTCGGCGTCGACCAGCGCGGGCACGGAGCGAGCGACAAACCTTACGAGGCATCCGCTTACGGGATGGATGCTCTCGTCGACGACCTGGTGACGGTGCTCGACACCTACCTCCTCGACACCGTGCTCTATGCGGGCTACTCGCTGGGGGCGCGGGTCGGATGGCAGCTGGCCGTGCAGGTTCCGGAACATGTGGGGCGCGCGGTGCTCGGCGGCATCCCCGACGGGCGCCCGCTCGCCCGCCTGCAGATCGAGCAGGCCCGGGCATATGTCGATCACGGCATACCTATCGAAGACAAGGTCACGCAGAACTACGTGACGCTCACAGAGAGAGTTCCTGGGAACGATCTGCGCGCCCTCATCGGGCTGGCCGAGGGCATGCGCCTGGGTGACGCCGACCCCGATCCGACGCATCCGCCGACCCAGGAGATCCTGTTCGCGACGGGCAGTGAAGACGCCATCCTCGAGCGGTCGAGGCTGCTGGCGGATGCCACACCTCACGGCACGTTCGTGGAGTTGCCCGACCGCCACCACTTCAATGCGCCGGGGTCGCGCGTGTTCCGGCACGCAGCGGTGGAGTTCTTCACGCAGGGGGAGTAGCGGTGCAGCTGGTGCGCTTCGACCGCGGACTTCGTCCGGGCCTCAGCGAGCGGCGGATGAGGTCCTTCACGCGGGGCTGACAGCGGACTAACGTGTGGAACGTGTCCGCTCCCGCGACAGACGCTCGGACCGCTCACGCCGACGGCGTGGAGCGCATTCTGGAGAGCTATCGCGCGGTTCCGCCTGCGGCATCCGTTCGGCTGGCCAAACGCACCTCGAATCTGTTCCGCACGCGGACCAAGACGGATGCGCCGGGCCTCGACACCTCCGGCCTGACCGGCGTGATCTCGATCGATCCCGAGGCCCGGACCGCCGACGTCGCCGGCATGTGCACCTACGACGACCTCGTCGCGGCCACATTGCCCTACGGCCTCGCCCCGCTGGTCGTGCCGCAGCTGAAGACCATCACGCTCGGAGGAGCCGTCACGGGTCTCGGCATCGAGTCGACGTCGTTCCGCAGCGGGCTGCCGCACGAGTCCGTGCTCGAGATGGACATCCTCACCGGGGCCGGCGACGTGCTCACGGCCTCGCCGGTCGAGAACCCCGAGCTGTATCGGGCCTTCCCCAACTCCTACGGCACGCTCGGATACGCCGTGCGCCTCCGCATCGAACTGGAGCCGGTCGAGCCGTTTGTGGCACTCAGGCACGTGCGTTTCCACTCCATCGACGACCTCGTCGCGGCCATGGACCGCATCACCGAGACCGGCGTCCACGACGGGGTCGCGGTGGACTACCTCGACGGCGTGGTGTTCAGCGCGGTCGAGAGCTACCTCTGCCTCGGGACGCAGACCGCGGCGCCCGGTCTGGTGAGCGACTACAGCCGGCAGCGCATCTACTACCGCTCGATCCAGCACGACGACGGCGTGACCGACGACCGCCTCACGATCCACGACTACCTCTGGCGGTGGGACACCGACTGGTTCTGGTGCTCGGAGGCGTTCGGCGCGCAGCATCCGTTGATCCGACGGGTCTGGCCACGGCGCTATCGACGCAGCAGCTCGTACTCGAAGCTGATGACGCTGGAACGACGGTTCGACATCGGCGACCGCCTCGAGAAACTCAAGAATCGCCCAGCGCGGGAGCGCGTGATCCAGGACGTCGAGATCCCGATCGACCGCTGCGCCGAGTTCCTCGGCTGGTTCCTGGCGACAGTGCCCATCGAGCCGATCTGGCTGTGCCCGCTGCGGCTCCGCGACGGGAGCGGGCCTGACGGCGGCTGGCCGCTCTACCCGATGCGACCGCAGCAGACCTACGTGAACGTGGGCTTCTGGTCGACGGTTCCCGTGGGTTCGACGGAGGGGGCGACCAACCGACTCATCGAGCGCAGGGTGAGCGAGCTCGACGGCCACAAGTCGCTGTACTCCGAATCGTTCTACTCGCGGGAGGAGTTCGACGATCTCTACGGCGGCCCGAGCTACCGCATCGCCAAGGAGCTCTACGATCCCGATTCCCGACTCCTCGACCTCTACGCGAAGGCGGTGCAACGACGATGACGACGTTCAAGGAACGCCCCACCGGTTCCCCGGATCCCGGTGGATCCCATTCCCCTCATTCCCCTCATTCCCCGAGTGTGACGGATGCCGCGGCCAGAGCCGAGGCGACGGGGAAGTACACCCTCGCCGAGGTCCTGGAGATCCTCGCCGGCGGTCACCTCCCGCTGAGGTTCACCGCCTACGACGGGAGTTCGGCCGGGCCGGCGGATGCGCCGCTCGGGATCGAGCTGAAGAACCCGCGGGGAACGACGTACCTGGCGACGAGTCGGGGCGACCTGGGACTCGGTCGCGCCTACATCGCCGGCGACCTCGAGATCCACGGAGTGCATCCGGGAGACCCGTACGACCTGCTTCGCGCGCTCGCCGACGACCTGGTGTTCAAGCTGCCATCGCCGCGCGTGCTGGCGCAGATCGTGCGGTCCATCGGGGTCGAGCACCTGCGCCCGATCGCTCCTCCTCCCCAGGAGGCTCCGCCGCGCTGGCGTCGGGTCGCGGAGGGCCTCCGCCACAGCAAGAGTCGCGACGCCGAGGCCATCCACCACCACTACGACGTGTCGAACACCTTCTACGAGTGGGTTCTCGGCCCGTCGATGACGTACACCTGCGCCTGCTACCCGACCCTCGACGCCTCGCTCGACGAGGCGCAGGAGAACAAGTACCGACTGGTGTTCGAGAAGCTGCGGCTGAAGTCCGGCGACAGGCTGCTCGACGTCGGATGCGGGTGGGGAGGCATGGTGCGCTACGCCGCCCGCCGTGGGGTGAAGGCCACCGGTGTCACCCTCTCGGAGGAGCAGACGACGTGGGCGCAGCGGGCCATCGCCGACGAGGGCCTGGCCGACCTGGCCGAGGTGCGCTTCGGCGACTACCGCGACATCAGGGAGAGCGGCTTCGACGCCGTGTCGTCTATCGGCCTGCTCGAGCACATCGGAGTGCGCAACTACTCGTCGTACTTCCGCTTCCTGCAGTCGCGGCTCCGCCCCGGAGGCCTGCTGCTCAACCACTGCATCACGCGTCCCGAGAACACGCACACGCCGTCGACGCGGGGGTTCATCGACCGTTACGTCTTCCCCGACGGGGAGCTCACGGGCTCGGGTCGCATCATCACCGAGGCTCAGGATGCCGGACTCGAGGTGCTGCACGAGGAGAACCTGCGGCAGCACTACGCGCTCACGCTGCGCGACTGGTGCGCCAACCTGGTCGAGCACTGGGACGAGGCCGTCGCCGAGGTCGGGCTGCCCACGGCCAAGGTCTGGGGTCTGTACATGGCCGGATCGCGGCTGGCGTTCGAGGTCGGCGGCATCCAGTTGCATCAGGTGCTGGCCACCCGGCCCGACCCCCGAGCGGGCGTCGGTGAGGGGCTGCCGCTGCGACCCTGGTGGACGGCGTAACAGCCGCGGCTGATAGCTTCAGCGACGAGAGTGGTGCTGCTCGGCGCCGGTCCGTCGACGGAAGGACTCCGGCATGAAGGTCGTGGCCGTATACAGCACCAAGGGCGGAGTCGGTAAGACGACGGCCGCGGTCAACCTTGCCGCAGAGGCGTCGGCCGACTTCCGAGTGCTGCTGTGGGACCTCGACCCGCAGGGTGCCGCGACCTTCCTGCTCCAGGTGAAGCCGAAGCTCAAAGGCGGCATCGACGCCCTCGTCGCCGGCGACAGCAAGGTGAAGAACGCGATCCGCTCGACCGGCATCCGCACCCTCGACGTGCTCCCTGCCGATGCCGGCTATCGCGACCTCGACCTCGTGCTGGACCACGCGAAGAAGTCGCAGCAGCGCATCGCGAAGATCCTCGAGCACATCGAGGACGACTACGACGTCGTGGTGCTGGACTGCCCGCCCGGAGCCGCGGTCGTGGCTGAGAACGCCATCTTCTCGGCCGACGTCGTCGTGGTCCCCCTGGTGCCGTCGCCCCTGGCGATGCGCTCCCTCGAGCAGGTCACCGAGTTCGTCGCCGAGTCGGTGTCGAAGGCTCGGATCCTGACGTTCTTCTCGATGGTCGACCGGCGGAAGACCCTGCACCGGGACACCGTGCGCGATCTGCCCGGCACCAGCAAGGCCGTGACCGACATCGTCGTGCCGGCCACCGTGGTCATCGAGCGGATGGGCACGCTGCGGGCCCCGGTGTCGAGCTACGCCCCCAACACCGAGGCCGCCCGCGCGTTCGGCGAACTGTGGGCGCGGGTGGCGACAGTGATCAAGGTGAAGGCGCGCAAGCGCAAGCGCTGAGTCGACGCCGGCAGCGGCGGTAGGCTCCGAATGTGAGTGAGCCCGACGACGAGGTCGACCTGATCATCGATGCGTGGTCTCGTCGACTGCCCGATGTCGACCTGACGCCGCTCGACGTCATGTCGCGGCTGCGGCGCGTGTCGAAGAAGCTCAGCGTGTTGCGGGCCGACGCCTTCAGCAGCGCCGGCCTAGCCGCGTGGGAGTTCGACGTTCTCGCCGCATTGGGGCGAGCGGATGCTCCGCACGAGCTGAGCCCCGCCCAGTTGATCGAGGCGACCATGATCGGCAGCGCCGCGATGACCAACCGGCTCGACAACCTGTCGCGTCGCGGGCTGGTGGATCGGAGGCCGCATCCGCGAGACGGACGCAGCGTGCTGGTGCGGCTGACGGATGAAGGTGCCACACGGGTCGACGACGCCATGCGTACCCTCGCTCAGCGCGAGGCCGAGGAGCTCAGCGGGCTCAGCCAGGAGGAACAGGCGACCCTCGCCGCTCTGCTCCGGAAGATGGCGACGCCGGAGTAGGCGTCGTCGGTCGCTTCGCGCGTCCCCGGGACCGCTCCGTCACCAGGGCGACGGGCGGTCGTTGTCCCTCGTGCTGTCGTCGGGCAGGTGCGGCAGCTCCGTGCCGCCGGCGCGGATGCACAGCCAGCGCAGCTGCTCGGGTGAGTCGGGCAGGCAGCGCCACGTTCGCCAGACGCCCTGACCGACGCGCGCGACGGTGCCCGGGCCGACGTCGATGATCTCGTCGTCGAGGCCCATCTGTCCGCGGCCGGCGAGGAAGACGTACGCCTCCTCGATGCGGGAGTGCGCGTGCCAGTACCCCGCCTCTTCTCCGGGCTCGAAGGCGTTGGCCGTCATGCCGATGAACTGCATCGTGAGCTCGTGGTCGACGACCCGCCGGCCGTCGCGCGAGCTCTCGGGGCGGAAGCCGCCGAAGTGCTGGCGCCAGTCGTCGAGGCCGCCCAGTTCCGCGATGTCGTAGTTGTCGCTCATGGGGTCATCGTATTGCGGGGCCACCTCCGCCCGCAGAGGCACGGGAGCGGAGCGAGCGCGCCGAAGCGCACTAGGGGTGGCGCGGGTTGGGGGCGCTTCGACGGCGACTGCGTCGCTGTCTCTGCGGTCGGAGAGGACGAGGGCGGGGAACTGGGAGCGGGAATCAGGCGGGCGATGAGTCGACTGCCGACCGCCGCCAGCGCAGCGCCAGCAGCGCGCCGACGACCAGGAGCAGGGCCCCGAAGGCTGCGGCGTACCACGGCGTCGATGCCGGGATCTCGAGGTAGACCGTGAGACCGAGGATGCGCGAGAGGCCCCACGGCAGCAACGCCATCTGGTCGTTCCAGACCGTGAGCGCCTGCTCGAGTCCGACCACGCCGAGGAATCCGCCGAGGAGCACGAGCACGAGTCCGCTGGCGCCGAGCACGGCGCCGGTCGCGCGGCGCCCGCCGATCTGGCCCGCCAGCGACCAGCCGACAGCCACCAGCACCCAGGCGAACAGGGCGAACGCGACCGTGATGTAGAGCGTGCGGGCGGTGGGGTCGGTCCAGAAGCCGAACCAGTAGTAGCCGGGCCCGCGCACCGCGAGCACGGCGAGGAGCAGGACCACGCGCAGGGCGATGGCGCCTCCGGCCGCGGCGATGACCGGCCACGGCGACGACTTCCTCATCACCACGGCGATGCCGGCGGCGAAGACGAGCCACGCGGCAAGGGTGAAGAGCAGGTGCGTCGGCGCGATGAACCACGTCAGGATGCCGCGGCTGACCACGAGCAGCGCCGCGGGCACGACCACGAGCAGCACCTTCGAGAGTCTCGACAACCCGGCCACGGCATCCGTGGCCCGCCAGGGTCGGGTTCCGGCGAGCCAGAGGGCGCGTGCCGCGGCGGCGCCGGGCCAGCGGGAGAAGGGGGCGCGCCCCGCGAGGATGCCGAGGGCGAGCCAGAGGGCGAGGAGCACCAGGATCACCCGCGCCAGCCAGGCCATGGGCAGGTCGAGCGTCGCGCGCTCCATTCCGATGCGTGCGGCCGTGAGGTTGTACGCCGGCAGGTCGAGGTCGCCGGCGTAGTTCGCCTCGTGCACCGCCGCGAAGCCCTGGAACGCCGTCTTCGCCTGCGCCCAGTCGCTGTAGGCGGCATCCGACCCCGTGTCGAGCCACTGCGCGTGGCGCAGCACCATCGTGCGGTACGAACCGAGGGTCTGGAACAGGTTCACCTGGTAGTCGAGCGTGTCGACGAAGTGCTCGCGAAGAGTGTCGTCACGCCAGGCGTCGGCATCCGTCGCCGCAATGGCATCGCGCATCGACGTGGCCGTCTCGACCGCGGCTTCGCCCTCGGCGATCGCCTGCTCGAGCTCGGGCTTGCTCACGTGGTAGATCACGTCGAGCACGGCGCTGTCGCCCGTGAGGATGTCCCACTCGAAGATCCACATCATGGGCGGCGGCTCGAGGCCGAGCGCCCGCACGCGCTGGCTGGCGAACGGACCGATGTACAGCCCGCCCGTGACGGCGGCGCGGGAGTCGGCCATCGCGGCACCGATGGCCTGCACCGTCGCCGGATCGTCGGAGAAGTACTGGCGGATCCAGTCGGCGGTGAGCTCGGCCGGGTCGGCATCCGGATTCCGCGCCAGGTCGACCGTGAGACGCGTGTTGAGCTCGTACAACTGCCAGAAGCCCGCCTTCAGCTCGAGGGTCAGGGGGCCGGCGCGCCACGGACCGCCGTCCTGCGTCCACGTCCAGATGCCCTCGACGTTCGGGTTAGCGGCGATGAAGTGCGCCAGCGCCTGCTGGTAGAGCACGCCGAGGTCGTTCGGCAGGGCGCCGTAGTCCTCGAACTCCCGCCGGCTCTGGAACTCCACGATGCGTCGCTGGGACCCGGAGTCGAGCGTGGTGTTCAAGGGCAGGTAGCTGTAGAAGTCGCCGAGGCTGTACTTCGTGGAGACGACGAGGGCCGGGGAGTCGATGCCGTCGAGCACCTCGGCGTTTGACTCCGGATCGGTGTGCATGTCGCCGACGGCGCCGACGCCGACGCTCCACGACCGGAAGATCACCTCGCGACCGGACGCCTCGGCCTGATCGCTGAACGTCGTGAGCATCGCGCGAACCGAAGCCACCGAGGTGACGGCGAGCTCGGAGTAGTAGTCCCAACCCGGGAGGTCGTAGACGCGGCCGGCCTCGCCGATGCGCACGACGACGCCGTCGGCCGAGGGCATCGCGGCGTAGAGCTCGTCGAGACCGGCGCGGTACACGTCCCAGAACGCCGGGTCATCGGTGGCGAGCCCGCCGAAGGTGCGCTCGAAGTACTCCTGCAGCGGCGTCGTGAGCGCCAGCATGTCGGTGCGGAAGTACACCTTCATGCCGAGCTCGTGCGCGTAGTCGAGCATGGGCCCGAAGGCCGCACGCATGGCCTCGGCACGGGCACGGTGCGGATCGTCGGCCGCGTACACCTCGGTGCCGTCGCCGACGCCCTCGAACGTGACGTACTCGATGAAGCCGGGCACCGCGATGGCGTTGTAGCCGAGGGCGAGGGTGTGCCGCACGTACTCCTCGAAGTCGATCGTCGCCCGGGCGAGGGCGGCATCGTCGATGTAAGGGGCATCGGCGAGGATGACGTCCTTGAACGCGTTCGAGTTGTGCGAGTAGTCGGTGCCCGCTGCGTAGGCGTCGGCATCCGGCTCCACCCCGACGGCCCCGAGGTCGACCATGCGGAAGGGGAGCTTCGACTCGACGGTGCGGCCGAGGTTCTCGGTGACGGGGCGCCCGGCGCGCACGGCGGCGGCGAGGTCGTAGACACCCAGGACGGCCCCGCTGCGGGAAGCCGCCGTGATGCGGATGTCGGTGGGCGTGCCCGAGACGGAGTAGCCCTCGCCGGATGCCTCGACGCTGTCGAAGGTCACGGTGAGCGTCGCCGTTCCCGACGTGGTGCCGGCATCGGCGACGGCATCGCGCAGCTCGTCGACAGCCGTCGAGACGCGCAGGTCGTCGGGGGCGTCGATGGCGGTGAACTCGGGCGGCAGCACGACGGCCGAGGCCGGTGCGACCGTGAGGTTCTCGACGGGGATGCCCACCGAGGGTTGGCTCTGCAGGCCGAGCGCATCGGAGACCTGGGAGGCGACGCCGGCGCCGAGAGCGAGGAGGGCGAGGGAGACGCCGATGAGCGTCAAACGTCGCCGCGGTGCGAGTTTCACTGCGTCAGATTAGCCCGGATCGGATCGGGCGATTGACCGTACGGGGGCGTTGTCCCCTGCACTGGGTGCGCTTCGGCCGCGGACCTCGTCCGGCCTCAGCGGGCGGGTGGTGGGTGCGCTTCGGCGGCGACTTCGTCGCTGCCTCTGCGGGCGGAGGGGGGGCAGGGGGCTCAGCAGGACTTGTAGACGTAGCCCGGCTTGCCCTGGGCCACCACATCGCGATCGCGGAGGATCACCGAGATCTTCGTGCCCTGCTTCGTGCAGGCCGTCGTGTAGGCGGAGGTCGGGTTGTCGGTGTACTCGATCTCGATGACGTTCGGGCCGTAGACCTTCGTGTAGGCGGCGCACTCGGTGTACACCTGGCACTCCTCGGCGATGGCGAAGTCGAAGCCGACGGTCTTCTTGCCTGCTGTGCCGAGTTGCGGGGTGTTCTTCTGGGCGATGGCCAGACCCTTGCCGTGTGCGTGGGCGGCGAGCAGCTTCGCGAGGGCCACGTTGTCGGCCTTCGTCAGCAGCTGCTTTCCGGCGCTTGAGGAGCGGGTCCAGGAGTCGAGGTTGTCGGGCTCGATCGCCTGGAAGCCCTTCGCGGCGCATCCGTCGATCCAGGAGTTCATGATGGCGGCGATGCGCGTGCGCTTGACTGCCGTCGAGGTGTCGAGCAGGTACTCGTCCCACTCCGGATCGCCGACCTTCACGCCCGTGCCATTGCGTAGGATCAGGTCGCTGTTCCTGCCCGACCAGGTCTTAACGTCGTCGGGCTGGGTCTGGTACGCGTTGATGTAACAGATGTTGTAGAGGCCGGCCACGGGCTTCGCCGTGCGATCGCGGTCGACGATCTTCACGGAGGCCGCCGGCTTGTAGGCGCCGCCGATCTGGTAGTCGAATCGCCGGTTCACCGGGGGCAGCGTCACCTTCTTCGCGACTGCCGTGGCGGCTGCCGATGCGTTCGTCGCACCCGTCGCCGTCGTGCCGGCGTTGGCCGCCAGGGCGACTCCGGTGACGGATGCCGCAACCACGCCGACGGCGATCGCCGCGGCGAGGATCCTGCGCGTGATGGCGCTCATCGGGGGGTGTGCTGCGCTCAGAGCACCGCGTCGAGGCTGTCGCTGACGATCTGCAGGCCTCGGGCGAGCTCGTCGTCGCTGATGGTGAGCGCCGGGAGGAACTTGAGCACCTCGTCGTGAGCGCCGGAGGTCTCGATGATGAGGCCGCGCGTGAAGGCCTCCTTCGAGATGCGGCCGGCGAGGGTGCGGTCGCTGTCGATGGCGAGGCCGAACATGAGGCCGCGTCCGCGCACGACGGCGCCGAGCTCCGGGTGCGCGGCGGCGAGTCGTGCCAGCGCATCGCTCAATACCGCCGACTTCGCCTTCACGCCGTCGGTGAGGGCGGTATCCGCCCAGTACTCCTCGAGAGCGACCCGAGCCGAGACGAAGGCGAGGTTGTTGCCGCGGAAGGTGCCGGTGTGGGCGCCGGGCTTCCAGACGTCGACCTCGGGGCGCAGCAGCACGAGCGACATCGGCAGGCCCGAGCCCGAGATCGACTTCGACACCGTGACGATGTCGGGGACGATGCCGGACTCCTCGAAGGCGAAGAACGAACCCGTGCGACCGATGCCCGACTGGATCTCGTCGAGGATGAGCAGGATCCCGTTGTCGGCGGTGAGCTGGCGCAGGCGCCGCAGCCAGGCGGAGCTCGCGACGTTGATGCCGCCCTCGCCCTGCACGGCCTCGACGATGACGGCCGCGGGAAGGTCGAGCCCGCTGCCGGGGTCGCCGAGCATCTTCTCGAACAGGTCGAGGGTGTCGACGCCCTCGCCGAGGTAGCCGTCGAACGGCAGCCGCGTGACGTTGTCGAGCGCGATGCCGGCGGCCTCGCGGTAGTGGCTGTTGCCGGTGGCGGCGAGGCCGCCGAGGCTCAGGCCGTGGAAGGCATTCGTGAACGCGACGACGTTCGCGCGTCCCGTCGCCTGACGCGCGACCTTGAGCGCGGCCTCGACGGCGTTGGCGCCGGTCGGGCCCGTGAACTGCAGCTTGTAGTCGAAGCCACGCGGCTCGAGCACGAGCTTCTCGAAGGCCTCGATGAAGCCCTTCTTGGCACTCGTGGCCATGTCGAGGCCGTGGATGATGCCGTCGTGCTCGAGGTACTCGATGAGCGCACGCGTGAAGGCCGGGTTGTTGTGGCCGTAGTTCAGAACGCCGGCTCCGGCGAAGAAGTCGAGGAACTCACGGCCGTCGGCGGCGGTCAGCACGGAGCCGCGGGCACTGTCGAAGACCACGGGGAAGGAGCGGATGTAGCCCCGAACCTCCGACTCCCGTCGGTCGAATGTCTCCAAAGACGAGACGTCGCTCACGTCGCACCACCTCTTGCTCGAATGTATTGCGTGCGCTGCGTCGAAAATGCGCACTCTGAAAGGGTACGTTGCCGCCCGCCGATTCCCGGACGACGACGGATGCCGGTCAGCGCGTCGCGCGCACCGCGGTGATCACGTCGGTGAGCTGGGTGCGCAGGCGTTCGAGCTCCTCGAGCTCGACGCCGAGCCTGGCCACGATCTGCGGAGGAACGCCCAGCGCCTGCTCGCGCAGTCGGGCCCCGGCATCCGTCAGCGTGATGTTCAGGGCCCTCTCGTCGGCGGGATTCCGATCGCGGGCGACGTAGCCCTGCGCTTCGAGGCGCTTCAGCAGCGGCGACAGCGTTGCCGGCTCGAGCTGGAGGGCGTCGCCGAGGTCGCGCACCGTGCGCGGGCTGCGCTCCCAGAGGGCGAGCATGACGAGGTACTGCGGATGCGTCAGCCCGAGCGGCTCGAGCACCGGACGGTAGAGGCCGATGACTCCGCGGGCGGCCACCGCGAGGGCGAAGCAGACCTGGTTCTCCAGGGCGAGGACGTCGAGGACGGCGCCGTCGGCTTCGGAGACGGTGGTCTCTGTGGTGACGATCTGGGCTGAACTGATCATGTGCCCAGACTACCTGCTACCCTAATAATTAGTACACGAACGAAATGGAGCTGGCGAGATGGGCAACAGGTTCTGGCGCTTCTACGAGAAGGCCAACGACGTGGTGCGCACCTTCACCGGCCCCGCCCAGGTTGGCATCGGGCGCCCCGAGGGTCCCGACGTGCGTCCAGCCGATCCGTCGTGTCCGCTGTGCCACCAGCCGATGTCGGAGCACCGCATCGAGCGGTCGAGCGACCAGCGGGTGCCGACGCAGCTGTACTGCCCAGCCGCGGCCTAGGCCTTAGTTCGTGGCCGGGTTCGAGGCCGCTCCGTCGAGCCAGAGCGTGTCACTCGGGTCGCTGTGCGCGGTGCCGGTGTTCACGTGCTTCTGACTGATCTGCGGCCCCTTCGTAATCACGTGCACGAGCGCCATGCCATGGCCCTTGCCCAGCTGGTAGTCCTCGGCGAGCCAGGCCAGGATCGGCGCCGCCTTGGTCGTCTCGTCGAAGCCCTTGTCGTGCGCGATCTCGATGAACTGACGCGGGGTGAGTCCGGTCTTGGCCTCGATGTTGTCGAGGTAGGCCTGGAACGTCATGCGGTGCTCCTTCGGGGTCGGGGCTCAGTCGGCCCAGGTCTGGATGATCGTGTCCGAGGCGTGGATGCAGAGGATGCGCAGGCGCCCGGTTCCGGCGTTCTTGAAACCATGCCATACCCCGGCTGGCACCGTGGCCGTGTCTTCGGCGTTAGCCACGAGAGTCGCTGTTCCGACGGTGATGCGGGCGGTTCCCTCGATCACGAACCAGGTCTCGGTGTACGGATGCCAGTGCAGGTCGGGCCCCTGGCCGGGGTCGGCATCGACGAAGAAGTAGGAGATGCCGGCTCCGTGCTCACGGCCGACGAAGCGGCGGGTTCCCTTGGTGCCGATCAGCAGTGCTGCGGCCGGGATGACCTCGGGGGTGACGGATGCGGCCTCGCTGGGCTCCATCGTGATCTCGGCGGGGCTGGTGGAGACGGGCATGGGCGGCCTCGATTCCAGGTCGTTCGGCGGGGCCGGATGCCGCTCGCACTGGTGCCAGCCTCCCACCCGAGGCGCGGCTGAGGCTAGTGCCCGCCGCGCAGCTGGTGAGTAGCATGCAACGCATGGTCATCAAGCTGGAGAACGTCGGCATCGCCGTTCGCGACATCGAAGCCGCGATCTCCTTCTTCACCGACCTCGGACTCACCCTCGTCGGCAGGGACACCGTGAGCGGCGAGTGGGCCGAGACCGCCGTCGGCCTCGACGGCAACCACGCCAGGATCGCCCTGCTCCAGACGCCGGGCGGCCAGGGCTCCCTCGAGCTCTTCGAGTACATCCACCCCGACGCGATCGAGACGGAACCCACCCTTCCCAACGAGATCGGCATGCACCGCGTCGCCTTCTCCGTCGACGACATCGACGAAGCCCTGGCGATCGCGGCGAAGCACGGCTGCCACCCGTTGCGCGGAGTGGCGACCTACGAGGACGTCTACAAGCTCACCTACGTGCGCGGCCCGAGCGGCATCATCGTGATGCTGGCGCAGGAGCTGAAGAAGAGCTGACGCTCGGGTCTGCTAGCGTGATCGGCGATAGCGCCTAGGGTTCCGGGATCGAGAGGTCCGACTGGTCCGAGCGGCGCCACGGCCGCTGCCAGCAGGGGCCGTCATCTGACAGGACAAAAGCCCGGAGGACCCCGTTCGTCGCGCCCGCGACGCACCGAAGGGTCCCGTGTCGTCGCTCGCTCTCGTCCTCGTTCTCGCTGCAGCCGTCTGCCACGCGGCGTGGAACATCCTCGCCCACGGCGTCAGTCGCATCGGCCTGCCGTTCCTCTGGTGGGGTGCACTCGCCAGCGCGCTGATCTGGCTGCCGGTGGTCCCGTTCACCGGCGGACTCGGCACCGGCGACGTCGGCGGCTTCGTGCTCGGCGTGGTCGTGTCTGCCGTGCTGCACTGCGCCTACATGCTCGTGCTGCAGCGCGGCTACTCCACCGGCATGCTCTCGACGGTCTACGCGACAGCGCGAGGAACCGGCCCCCTCGTCACCGTGGTCGTGGCCGTGCTCGTGCTGGGGGAGCGGCCGTCCGGGTGGGCCCTTCTCGGCATCGCGGCGATCCTGGGCGGGGTCGTGGCGATCGGTCTCCTCGACCGACCGGCGGCTGGTCCGCGAGTCGCCGCGCGAACGCCGGTGCGCCGGCACCGGATCGACCCCGCGATCGCCTGGGGCATCGCGACCGGCGTCGCGATCGCGGCCTACACGCTCTGGGACGCGAACGTGGTGCGGGTGTGGGAGGTCTCTCCTGTCGCGTTCATGGTTGGATGCACGGCCGGAGAAATCGTGCTGTTCTCGGCGCTGCTCGGGCGACGGGCACGCGAGCTCGGCCCGATCTGGCGGGCGCACTGGGTGCGCATCCTGACCTTCGGCCTGCTGTCTCCGCTGTCGTACATCCTCGTGCTGTTCGCCGTGACGCTCGCGCCCGTCGCTCTCGTCGCGCCGATGCGCGAGGTCAGCGTCGTGATCGTCAGCGCCTTCGGTGCGCTCGTGCTGCGGGAGGGTCGGGGAGGGTGGCGGGTCGCGGCATCCGTCATCGTCGTCGCCGGAGTCGTGCTGATCGGGGCCTGAGCGCCTACTCGCCGACGGGACGGATGAAGTGCTCGCCCGAGATGGCGCGACCCGAGGCCGACACCGTGAAGCGCACGATGTCGCTGCGGTACCTGTCGTCCGACGCCTCGAACACGCGGCCGTCGGCCCGTCGGGTCACGCGGCGCAGGCGCAGGATGGGCGAGCCGGGCTCGACCTCGAGGAGCCTGCTGTCGAGCTCATCCGCTGCGACGGCGTCGATCTCGTGATCGACCTCCGTGTACGGGTGGCCGCGCTCCGCGAGGTACTCGGTGATGGAGACGGTGTCGAGGTCGATGTCGAAGAGCACCCGGCCCACCTCCTCGATGAACATCAGCCGCTCCAGCATCGTCGGGCGGCCATCGAGGAGTCGGAGACGGATGACCTCGACGACGATGTCGCCGGGCTCGATGCCGAGCATCTGGGCGTGGTCCTCGTCCGCGCGGCGGAGCGAGACCTGCTGGGTGACGGCGCCCGGCTCCGCACCCATCTCGCGTGCCCACTTCGTGAAGGGGATCGACACGTCGACGGCCTGGTGCGCCTTGCGCTTGACGACCCTGCTCGGGCGACCACGGGTCGTCTCGATCAGTCCCTCGCGGCGGAGTTCGGCCAGCGCATTGCGGATGGGGCCACGCGAGGTGTTCCACTGCTGGGCGAGCTCGCCTTCGGTCGGAACGTCGTCTCCGGGCGCGAGCTGCCCTGTCGAGATGCGTTGGCGAAGGTCGTCCGCGATCTGTTTATATACACCGAAGGTCACATAGGCATATTACATGGGCAGTGTTGGTGGGAGCAGGCGGAACTCACCGTTCACTTATGTCTACTTCTCGTGAACAATCGGTGAATGCAGACCGAGATGGGTATATAACTACGCTGGCCGATGGCAGCATGTTGAGCGTCCACCACACCGGAACTCCTGCCTGAAAGGCCATCATGTCCACGCGATTCTCCCGCTCCATCGTCGCCCTCCTCGGCGTCGGGGCGCTCGCCGCCACCCTCGCCGGATGCTCCGGCACCGCCGCAGCCGGCGACAGTGCGTCCAATGACACCGCAGACACCGTCTCCTACGCCGTCGACGAGAACACCATCGTGTTCGGCGTCGTGCCCGACTCCGTCGACACCGAGACCAACTACCAGCCGCTCATGGACTACATCGCGCAGGAGACCGGCAAGAAGGTCGACTACCACGAGTCGACCGACTACGCAGCGCTCATCGAGGCCGCGGTCGCGGGCAAGATCGACGTCGCCTCCTTCTCCGGCTTCACCTACGTCACCGCCAAGAACAACGGCGCCGCCATCACCCCGATCTCGTCGATCATCACCGCGGAGGGACAGGAGCCCGGGTACTACTCGCAGGCCATCGTCCCCACGGGGAGCGACATCACAGACCTGGCCGGCTTCAAGGGCAAGAAGGTCTGCTTCGTCGACCCGTCGTCGACCTCGGGCTACCTGTTCCCCAGCTACAACCTGCTGAACGAAGGTATCGACCCCGAGACCGACGTCACCCCCGTCTTCGCGGGCAAGCACGATGTCAGTGTCACCAAGGTCGGCGAGGGCGTCGAGTGCGAGGCGGGCTTCGCCGAGGACAGCGAGGTCGCCAAGAGCGACAAGGTGACGGTCGTCGCCGAGACGATGGTTCCCGGTGCGCCGATCGTGGTGTCCGACACCCTGCCCGAGGACCTCAAGACGACGCTGACCGACGTGCTCAGCGAGGTCACCATCGACGACATCATCGCCTCGGGCGTGAAGGGCGCCGACAGCGACGGGTTCCGCAGCGTGTTCTACGCCACGTCGCCTGTCGACGACGCGTACTACGACACGATCCGCGACATCTGCGAGAAGACGAACGCGGACCAGTGCCAGGGCTGACGCCCGATCACTGAGCAGTAGCGCACGAGCACGGAACCGGAGAAGGTCATGAGCAAGGCATCAGTCATCGAGGTCGCGGGACTCACGAAGGAGTTCGGGCGCACAGTCGCTCTGCACGATGTCGCGCTCGGGGTCCAACCCGGCGAGATCGTCGTTCTGCTCGGCCTCTCGGGGTCGGGGAAATCGACGCTGCTTCGGCAACTCGTCGGACTCGAGACCACCACCTCCGGGTCAGTGCGCGTCCTCGGCGAGGAGGTGCCGTCTCTCGGCGGACGGCGCCTCCGCGCTCTGCGCAGCCGCATCGGCTTCGTCTTCCAGCAGTTCGAACTCGTCGGGTCGCTCACCGTGCTGGAGAACGTGCTCACGGGTGCGCTCGCCGGGCTCAGGGGGCCGCGACTCGGGCTCTGGGCCTATCCGCGGCGCCTGAAGCTCGTGGCGCTCGGACACCTCGACAGGGTGGGGCTGCTCGATCGTGCCTACCAGCGCGCAGACACCCTGTCGGGAGGTCAGCAGCAGCGCGTGGCCATCGCCCGTGCGCTGATGCAGAACCCCGAGATCCTGCTCGCCGACGAGCCCGTCGCCTCTCTCGACCCCGAGTCGAGCGACCAGGTCATGAACCTCATCCGCGAGATCGCGATGGAAGCCGGACTCACCGTGGTGTGCAGCCTGCACCAGGTCGACCTCGCCCTCTCCTGGGCCGATCGCATCGTCGGGCTCCGTCACGGAGAGGTCGTGCTCGACACGTCCGTCGAGGGCCTCTCGAAGGCGCAGGTGATGGAGGTCTACGGCCGTGTCGCCACGTCGACCAGCGAGCTCGAGGCGATCACCGTGGAACTCGCGGAATCCACCCAGCATCGAACGGTCGTCGGCTGATGTCGACCATCACGGCTCCGGCCCCGCCGCCGCTCGCGCCGAGCCCCGGCCCATCGATCGCCGAGCGGGCGCCCAAGCGCGTCATCTCGCCCGAGCGTGTCGCTGCCGCATCCACTCTCCTGGTGATCGTCGGTCTCGCCGTCGTCGCCGTCGCCGAATCGGGCATCTCCCTTCCGGGGATGATCGAGAGTTGGAGCCACGCCGAGCGCTTCTTCGCCCGCGTCGGGAGCATCACCTTCCCCGAACCGGCTGAACTCCTCTACCTCACCGCGCTCACCGTCGGCCTCGTGCTCTGCGGCACCCTGCTCGCCGCCGTGATCTCCGTGCCCGTCGCGTACATCGCCGCCTCGAACACCACGCCCGGGCCGGCCTGGCGCGCCGCCGGCCGGTTCATCACCGTGATCACGCGGGCGGTGCCCGACGTCGTTCTCGCCATGGTCTTCGTGCTCATGTTCTCGATCGGTTCGCTGCCCGGCATCCTCGCCATCGGCATCCACTCCATCGGAATGATCTCGAAGCTGTTCGCCGACGCCATCGAACAGATCGACGAGGGCCCGCGGATGGCGATCCGGGCGGCCGGCGGATCGAAGTTCCAGCAGTTCACGAGCGGCATCCTTCCGCAGGTTCTTCCGTCCTGGGTCGCGACGGTGCTGCATCGCAACGACATCAACCTGCGCGGCTCCGTCGTGCTCGGCTACGTCGGCGTCGCAGGCCTCGGCCTGGAGATGTCGTACGCCTTCAAGTCGCTGAACTACTCGCTCGGACTCGGGATCGCCCTCGTCATCTTCGCTCTCTGCGTCGCGATGGAGATCGTCTCCAGCGTGGTGCGCCGCGCGATGCTCGGCATCCAGCCGAGCGGTCGTGGTCTCGGCGACAGGGTCGTGCGCGGAGTGACGGATGCGCGGGCAGCACGCTCGTCTCGGCGAACGGATGCGGCTCGCTCAGGCGCTCCAACGTCCGGTCCGGGGCTCGCCTCGACGGCGGCATCCGGAGACCTCGAGGCGGCCCTCCGCCGCCCCTGGACCGGGTCGCGCGTTCGCAACACCGTCTGGGGCTGGACGGCGGTCGCCGTTGTGGTCGGCAGTGTACTGATCTGCGACATCCACTGGGGAGACCTCGTGACGTTCTGGGCGAAGGTCCCGGCCATCGCCGCCCAGTTCTGGCCGCCGAGCTTCGGGAACTACGAGGCCTCGACCCTCGTCGCCGCAATGGGGGCGACCATCGGCATCGCGCTGGCCGCCACCCTGCTCTCGTTCGCGTTCTCAGTTCTCATCGGCTCCCTGGCCGCGCGGAACGTGGCGCCCAACGGCGCCGTGCGCTCATCGATGCGGCTGGTGCTCGTGATCATCCGCGGCGTGCCCGAGATCATCCTGGCGATCGTCCTGATCGTCATCACCGGACTCGGCAGTCAGGCCGGAACCATCGCGCTGGCGTTCGGCGGCATCGGGCTGCTCGGCAAGCTGATCGCCGACTCCTTCGAGGAGGTCGCGTCCGGCCCCGAGCGGGCGCTCCGGGCCGCCGGGGCGACGCGTGGCCAGGTGTACGCATCCGCGACCCTGCCACAGGGCAGACGGGCCCTTCTCGGCCACAGCTTCTACCTGCTCGACTCGAACATCCGCTGCGCGACGATTCTCGGGATCGTCGGCGGCGGCGGGGTCGGCTACTACCTGCTGAACGCCGGCCAGGGCTCGAACTACGCCGTGGTCACGACGATCGTGCTGATGATCCTCGCCACCGTGCTCATCGTCGAAGGCCTGGCCGTGTGGATGCGGCGGGTGTTCCGATGAGCGCCACGGCGGAGCGCGGCTACGACGTCGCCGTGGTCGGCTCGGGCATCATCGGGCTGGGAATCGCCCTCGCCGCGCGCGCCCGCGGGCAGCGCGTGATCGTCTTCGACCGGGGGAGCGAGCCGACCGGCGCGTCGGTGCGCAACTTCGGCCACCTCTGCTTCACGCCCCAGCACGGCATCGCTCGGGACTTCGCCTTCGCCTCGCGTGCGCTGTGGTTGACCCTCGCGGCCGAAGCCGGCGTCTGGCTGCGGCAGTCGGGAACCCTCGTCGCCGCTCGCCATGACGATGAACTCGCCGTGCTCGCTGAGTTCGCTGCAATGCGCGACGACGAGGTGGAGTTGTTGACCGCTGCGCAGGCCGCCGAACGGATGCCGCTCGCCCCGGGCACGGCCGTGGGCGGAGCGTTCCTGCCGCTCGACCTGCAGGTGAACCCACGACAGGCCGTCGCAGCGATCGCCGCGCATCTGGCCCGCCAGGGCGTCGAGTTCCGCTACCGCACCTCCGTCGGCTCCGTGCGAGACGGACGGGTCGAGACGAGTCGCGGAGCCGTCGAGGCACGCGAGATCATCGTCGCTGCGAACCACGACCTCGACCTGCTCTTCCCCGACCTCGCCGAGCAGCAGGGCATCCAGAGGTGCGGCCTCGACATGCTGCGCGTCTCGACGAACCTGCGCGCGCCCCTGACGGCGCCCCTTCTCACCGGCTGGTCTCTCGTTCGTTACGGCGGGTTCACGGCGACCGCGGCGGCGACGGCTCTGCGCGACCGCCTGCACTCAGAGGATCCGACGCTGGCGGCACTCGACCTCAACCAGATGTACACGCAACTGCCCGATGGCTCGCTCATCGTCGGAGACACGCACTACCGCGGCACCGCGATCGCTCCGTTCCAGAGTGAGGCCTCCTTCGACGCATTGCTCGCCATCACGCGCGAGCTCTTCGGCGTCACCGACCTCCGCGTGCTGGAGCGTTGGCAGGGCGTGTACGCGAGCGGGCCGAACGACTTCCTGATCGACCAGCCCGAACCCGGAGTGAGCGTGCTCGCGGCGACGACGGGCATCGGCATGACCACCGGACTCGGACTCGCCGAACACCTGGTCGCCGGCCTCCTCGGCGGGGGCGCCATCTCATCCACCCTGAAAGGAACAGCATGACAACCGCAACCACCACCCCCGAGACCCGGGCAGTGACGCCGCTGCGATCCTGGGCAGACGTCGAGCTCATCGTGCTCGACATGGCCGGAACCACCGTCAGCGACGACGGCGCCGTCGAGCAGGCCTTCGCCCTCGCGGCCGAGCGCAGCGGCATCGGTGCCGGTTCCGACTTCGAGGCCTCGCTGCAATACGTGCGCGACACCATGGGACAGTCGAAGATCGACGTCTTCCGGGTGCTCGCCGACGGCGATGAGGCCGCTGCGGAACGCGGGAACGCCGCCTTCGAGGGGGCCTACGCCGAGATCGTCGCCCGCGACGGCGTGGCCGGGGTGGACGGAGCCGCTGACGTCATCCGTGAGCTGAGCGCCGCCGGAGCATCCGTCGTCTTCACCACGGGCTTCGCACCCGCGACGCGCGACGCCGTGCTCGACGCCCTCGGCTGGCAGGATCTCGCCGAATTCGCCCTCTCGCCCGTCGACGCCGGCCGCGGTCGCCCGCACCCCGACCTCCCGTTGACCGCCCTGCTCCGCACTGGCGCGCCGAGTGTGGCCTCGATGGTCGTCGTCGGCGACACGCGGAGCGACGTCGAAGCGGGCACCCGCGCCGGCGCGGGTCTCGTCGTGGGTGTGCTCACCGGCGCGCACGACCGGGCCGCGCTGACTGAAGCCGGTGCCGACGCCGTGATCTCCAGCATCCGGGAGCTGCCCGCCCTTCTCGGCCTGCGGGGCGAGTAGTCCTCGATGACCACCGTGCTGCCCGATGCCGGGCTGGACCTGACGATGTCGCCGTCTCCTCTCGCGATGGTGTGGAGCGAGCCCGGGCGACCGCACCAGATGATCGCGTCGCCGGGGGTGCACCTCGCCCCGGGCGACGCCCTTGTGCAGATCGAGTTCGCGACGATCTGCGGATCGGACGTTCACACTGTGCGGGGCGATCGCTCGGCTCCCACTCCGCTCGTACTCGGCCATGAGCAGGTCGGTCGAGTCGTGGCCCTCGGCGACGGCGCCGTGCGCTCAGACGGCTCCCCGCTCGAGCTGGGAGATCGGGTGGTGTGGTCGTTGGCCGTGAGCTGCGGTGCATGCGACCGCTGTGTGCGCGGCCTCCCGCAGAAGTGCCGCAGCCTGGCGAAGTACGGACACGAGCGCATCACCCGGGGGTGGGAGCTCACCGGCGGCTTCGCCACCCACGTCCATGTGCGTGCCGGTACGGCGATCGTCACCATCAGTGACGCCGTGCCCGCTCCGGTCGCCGCAGCGGCCTCCTGCGCCACGGCGACTGCGGTCGCCGCCCTCGATGCCGCATCCGCGTCGATCGATCTCGACGGTGCCCTGGTCCTGATCACGGGTGGGGGAATGGTGGGCCTCTCCGCTGCAGCCCTGGCGGTGGAGGCCGGTGCCGAGGTGATCGTGTCGGATCCGGATGCCGCCCGCCGATCGTTCGCACGCGGCATCGGCGCGATCCCCGCGGACCCTCGGACGGAGATGGGAAATCCGGAGCACCTCGACACCGTCCTGGCCGCTCGTGCCCGGCGCGGCCTGCTCGAGGTGACCGTGGCCATCGAGGCGTCCGGTGCGACGGCCGCCGTCGACACCGTCATCTCCCGGATCGGGGTCGGCGGTGCCGTCGTTCTCGTCGGCAGCGTCTCACCAGGCCCGGCCGTGGCTCTCGACGCCGAGTCGGTCGTGCGCCGCCTCGTCACGCTGAAGGGCGTGCACAACTACACGCCCGCCCAGTTGGCGCGGGCAGTCGCCTTCCTCGAGCGCTCGTGGCGCACGGTTCCCCTCGGGGACCTCGTCGGAACGAGCTACCCACTCGACCAGCTGGACCGCGCGATCGACGATGCGGCGACGGGTGGGCACGTGCGCGTCGGAGTGGTTCCCTCTCTCGGTGTTGCGTCAGCCCTGGGGCATCAGCCGTACTGACCTGCCTAGGCTGGACCCATGACCCCAGCCGACGACGGCCCGCGCTCCCAACTCGAGGCGCTGTGCGGGCGTCCACTCGACTGGCACGCCGACATGCAACGGGCGATGCTCGGATCGGCGACCTTGCGTCCGGCGGCGGTGCTCGTGCTGTTCGGCGTGCTCGACGACCAGCCGGCGCGGGCGGATGGACCGGTGCGAGGCGACCTCGACGTTCTGCTGCTGCGTCGCGCGTCGACGCTGCGCACGCATGCCGGGCAGATCGCGTTTCCGGGCGGACGACTCGAGGCATCCGATGACGGACCCATCGCCGGAGCGCTTCGCGAGGCGGTCGAGGAGACCGGGCTCGACCCCGACGGCATCGAGCCCCTCGGCACGCTGCCGCCGTTCCCCGTGCCGGTGAGCCGACACCTCGTCACCCCGGTGCCGGCGTGGTGGACGCATCCGTCGGAGGTCGCAGCGGTCGACCACGACGAGTCCGTCGACGTGTTCCGGGTGCCTGTCGCCGACCTGCTGCTGCCCGCGAACCGCGCCATCACGTCGCACACGCTGGGAGGGCGCACCTATCGATCGCCGGCGTTCACGGTGGATGGGCGGCTCATCTGGGGCTTCACGGCCATGGTGCTGTCGCGCATGTTCGACGAGCTCGGCTGGGCCGAGCCCTGGGACGAGGAGCGCGTGGTCGTGCCCGACGATCTACTGCCCTGAATGCGGCGCACGGAACGCCGGGCCGACTCACGGCATCCGGATCTACCATGGCAGTCACGGCCGATGCGATCAGGCCGCAGGCTCTGACGGGAGGCGTCATGGTTCAGGTGCGCATCCTCGGGGTGGCGCTCGATTCGGCGTTGCAGCACATCATCCTGCTGAAGCCTGTGCTCGATGAGCCCGGCGAAGGCCGGGTCGTGCCAATCTGGGTGGGCGAGCTGGAGGCGACCTCGATCCTCATCGCCACGCAGGGTGAGGAGGCGCCGCGGCCGCTCACGCACGACCTCATGAAGACGGTACTCCAGACCCTCGGCGCCGAGGTCGAGCGGGTGGATGTGACCCGCATCGAGGACGGCACGTTCTACGCCGAGATCACCCTGATGACGCCATCCGGTCGCCGCGTGATCGATGCGCGGCCATCCGACTCGCTCGGGCTCGCCGCCCGGTTCCATGCGCCGATCTGGGTCGCGGATGCCGTCGTCGAGGAGGCGGGGATCCCCGCCGAACTGGTCGACGTCGCCGAGGACGAGGAGAAGCTCGAGGAGTTCAAGGAGTTCCTCGAGCACGTCGACCCCGAGGACTTCCAAGGCTGAGGTCGTGCTCCGAATGCATTAATCGATTGACAAACAATAGAAATCGCGTGTTAATCAATGCATGACACGCATCGAACGAGTTGTCGTCCCGCTCAGAGTGCTCCTGGTACTCGGCTTCGCGGGACTGGTCGTCGCCCAGACGTTCAGCCTGCCGGGCCAGTTCCGGTACATGGCCGAGCAGAACCCGGATCTCGGGCCGGTTCCGTGGTTGCTCCTCGCGTTCGCCGTGCTCGAGGTGCTCTGCATCCAGGTCGTGATCGTGTGCACCTGGAGGCTGCTCACCCTCGTTCGGGCCGATCGCATCTTCAGCGACGAGTCGTTCGGCTGGGTCGATGGGATCGTGTGGGCCCTCGTCGTCGGCTGGGTCCTGCTCGCCGGTGTCTCGGCCTTCATCGTGGGCGTCATCTACTTCACGCCGGAGCTTCGTGATCCGGGCACACCGATGCTGCTGTTCGGGCTGGTGCTGATCGGCGGTGTCGTGGTGCTCACCGTGGTCGTGCTGCGGGCATTGCTGAGGCAGGCCGCTGTGTTGCGGGCCGACATGGAGGACGTCATCTGATGATCGTCGTTCGCATCGACGTCGAACTCGCCCGGCGCAAGATGAGCGTCGGCGAGTTCGCCGAGAAGGTCGGACTCACGCCGGCGAATGTCGCCGTGCTGAAGAACGGTCGCGCGAAGGCCGTGCGGTTCAGCACCCTCGACGCCATGTGCCGCGTGCTGGAGTGTCAGCCCGGAGACCTGCTCGAGTACGTGGACTCGGAGGAGGAGCCCGATCCGATCATCTGAACGGACGGTCAGCGGCATCCGCTCTCCAGTGCGCATCGGGCGGTCGCTCCGCTCGGCCCTCGGCGAGCGGCGGGGGACGTTTCTCAGCGCCCGTGTCGATTTCCCATCGCGCCGTTCGACCTTGGGGTGAGAAGGTCGAACAGCGACCTTTCGAACAGGGAGAAATCACAATGGCCAAGTACATGCTGATCATGCGCTCGAGCGACGAGGTGGCGTCGAAGTTCGCCGAAGCCGACTTCGCCGACCTCTTGGATGCGATGGGCAAGTTCAACGACGAACTCATCCGCGCGGGAGTGCTGCTCGCTGCCGAGGGCCTCGACGACCCGAGCACCGGCGTCGTCGTCGACTTCACCGGCGAGAGCCCCGTGGTGAGCGACGGCCCCTACGGCGAGACGAAGGAGCTGTTCAACGGCTTCTACATCCTCGACGTCGCCTCGCAGCAGGAGGCCGTGGAGTGGGCCAAGCGCGCGCCGTACACCGAGGGCACCAAGACCGAGATCCGTCGGGTTCCCTCGATCGACGAGTTCCCGCAGGACAACGTGTGGATCCAGAAGGAGCGCGCCTGGCGCGACCAGACCGGGCAGCTCTGAGCGCCTGGTGCTGATCGCGTGGTGAGTGCGACCGAGGCGCGGAGCGCCGTCGAAGCCGTGTGGCGCATCGAGTCCGCACGCATCGTCGGCGCCCTCGCCCGGTACACCGGCGACTTCTCCCTCGCGGAGGACCTCGCGCAGGAGGCGCTCGCCGAGGCGCTGGTGTCGTGGTCCGTCGACGGCGTGCCGAATCAGCCGACGAGCTGGCTGCTCACCGTCGGTCGCCGGCGGGCCATCGATGCGTTCCGTCGGCGCTCGGGTCGCGACGAGCGCTACGCCGTGCTCGCCCGCGACCTCGACGAGTCGACGCCGGGTGCCGACGCCCTCTTCGACCCCGACGTGATCGACGACGACGTGCTCGCGCTCATGTTCATCGCCTGTCACCCCGTGCTCTCGAAGGAGTCGCGGCTCGCCCTCACCCTGCGCGTCGTCGGCGGTCTCACCGCCGACGAGATCGCTCAGGCGCTTCTCGTGCCGGTGCCCACGGTGCAGGCGCGCATCACTCGCGCCAAGAAGACCCTGGCCGCAGGGCAGATCCCCTTCGGTGTTCCGGATGCCGCCGAGATTCCCGAGCGCCTGAGCTCCGTGCTGCAGGTCATCTACCTGACCTTCACCGAGGGCTCCTACGCGTCGGCCGGCGATGCCTGGATGCGCTCCGAACTCGCGAGCGAGGCCCTTCGACTCGCTCGCGTCCTGGTGCAGCTGCGATCCGATCCCGAGGTCTTCGGCCTGCTCGCGCTGATGGAGCTCACCGCCGCACGCTTCCCGGCCAGGCTCGATGCATCCGGCAGCCCGGTGCTGCTCGAGGATCAGGATCGCGCCCTCTGGGACCAGGCCGCGATCAGGCGGGGGCGCGCAGCGCTGACCCGTGCGGTGAGCCCGGCCGGCGGGCTGCGCGCCTACGGGCTGCAGGCGTCGATCGCGGAATGCCATGCCGTGGCGGCATCCGTCGGCGAGACGGACTGGTCGCGCATCGTCATCCTCTACGAGGCGCTCGGACGTCTCGCACCGTCGCCGATCATCGAGCTGAACCGTGCCGTCGCCGTCGCGATGGACTCCGGACCCGCGGATGGCCTGGCCGTCGTCGCCTCCATCGCCGAGCGCGGCGAGCTGGCCGGGTCGTACCTGCTACCGGCGGTGCGGGGCGAACTGTTGCTGCGCCTGGGGCGCCGCGAGGAGGCGAACGCCGCGCTGCGCGAGGCGCTCGGGCTGTGCAGGAACGCGGCGGAGCGGGCGGCGCTGGAGCGGAAGCTGGTAAACTGAACGTTCGACCGACATTCTTCGTCGGTGTGGTCGCGTCACCGATTCAGGGGCGTGATCCGGGCTGGAAACCCCGTGATCACACATTCTCGATCGGAAAGCGGGCCACGCCCCATGTCTTCGTCAACCTCTCGTCGCTGGTGGGTGCTCGTCACCCTCGCGCTCACCCAACTCATCGTCGTCCTCGACGGCACCATCGTGAACATGGCGCTGCCGCAGGCGCAGCAGGAGCTCGGGCTGACCGACTCCGAACGCCAGTGGGTCGTCACCGGCTACGCCCTGGCCTTCGGCGCTCTGCTGCTGCTCGGCGGCCGCATCGCCGACTACTGGGGCCGCAAGCGCACCTACCTCGTGGGCATGGTCGGCTTCGGCATCGCCTCGGTCATCGGCGGCATCGCCCAGAACGGCACGGAGCTCATCCTGGCTCGCGGTCTGCAGGGCGTGTTCGCCGCACTCATGGCCCCGGCCGCGCTCGCGCTGCTCACCGTGACCTTCCCGAGCGGACGTGACCGCAACAAGGCCTTCGCCGTCTTCGGTGCCGTCGCCGGTGCCGGTGCGGGCGTCGGCATGCTGCTCGGCGGACTGCTGACGGAGGCGGCCGACTGGCGCTGGTGCCTGCTCGTGAACGTGCCCGTCGTCATCATCGCCTTCATCGCCGGCGCCATCCTCGTGACCGAGAGTCGTGCCGAGGGCGAGAACCGCTACGACATCCCCGGCGTGGTCACGGTGACGCTCGGCCTGGGCTCGCTCGTCTACGGCTTCACCCTCGCCGAGGAGAGCTGGACGTCGGTCGGCACGATCGGCTTCATCGCGGCCGGAGTCGTGCTGCTCGTCGCCTTCGTCTGGATCGAGTCGCGCGTCGGCCAGCCCCTGCTGCCGCTCCGCATCGTGCTCGACAAGGTGCGCGGCGGTGCCTTCCTGCTGCAGGCCATCGCGGGCAGCGTGATGATCGGTGCGATGGTGTTCCTCACCTTCCACCTGCAGATCGTGCTCGGCCTCTCGCCCCTCGTCGCCGGGTTCGCCACCCTGCCGCTGCCCGCGGTCATCTCGCTCTGCGCGCCGCTCGCGACCAAGGTGCTCTCGACCTGGGGTCCGCGTCCGCTGATGATCGGCGGCACCCTGATCGCCGCCGCCGGGCTCGGCTACCTCAGCCTCATCACGGTCGACGGCAGCTACGTCGTGCAGGTGCTGCCCGCTCTCGTGCTGCTCGGGATCGGCATGGCGATGCTGTTCATCCCGATGCAGAACCTGGCTCTCGCCGGCGTCGCCCCACACGATGCCGGAGCCGCGAGTGCCACCGCGAACGCCGCGATGCAGATCGGCGGATCGATCGGCCTCTCGATCTTCGCGACGGCCTACGCCTCGGCGATGCGCGACGCGTCGGTGCCCGACTCGATGGGCGCTCTGGTCGACGGATATTCGGCCGCGTTCCTGAGCTCGGCGATCGCGATGCTCGTGGGCACGGTGATCGCGATCGCGTTCATCCGTCGGCCGAAGGGGCAGGTGGAGACGGATGCTGTCGAGCCTGCTGCGGGCGCTGCTGGCGCCTCGGCGGCCTCTCCCGTCGACGACGAGGCCCCGACGGGCTCGGTGTCGGTCACGTCCGGTCGCTGAGGCCCGGACGAAGCCTGCGGTCGAAGCGCGCCGCAATTGGCCGCTGCTGAGGGCGCTTCGGGCGGTCGCTTCGCTCGGCCCTCAGCGAGCGGGGATTCAGCGAGCGGGGATTCAGCGAGCGGGGATCGAACGGATGCGGTCCGTACTGGCCGGGATCGCATCCGTCACCCGCTTCCACGCTCCGTCGCGCTCCACCTCGTAGGCGCTGAAGGCGCAGGCGATGCCGTGCGCCTGCAGCAGGTCGGCCGAGTCCATCACCTGGAAGTGCAGGTGCGGCGAGGTGGAGTTCCCGGTGTGACCGACCCGGCCGAGCAGCTCGCCCGCGCGAACGCGCTGGCCTGCAGCGACGCTCACGCTGCCCGGTTGCAGGTGGGCGAACCCGGCGAAGACGTCGCGGGCGGCATCCGTCGCGCCCGCCGTGAACGCACCGGGATCGAGCTTCAGCAGCACGTGGTTGCCCATGATGGCGCCGAGTTTCGCCGGGGTGAAGGTGAGTCCGTTCCAGGTCATACGGGTGACCTCGCGCACGGGGTGGATCCACTCGCGCTCGGTCATGCCATCGCTCGCTCGCACGACGACGCCGTCGCAGGGGGCGTGAATCGACGCTCCCCATGCGTAGCAGTCGCGTGCCCGCACACCGACGAGATTGCCGCGCAGCCCACTCGCCGGGCTGACGTGGCCGCCGGGACGCTCGTCGACCTTGACGAAGTCGTAGGCGTAGGTCTGCCCCAGCACGTCGACGCCGTGGCTCGGCACGCGGGTGGCAGGCGTCGTCACGGCGAGCCACCCCTCGCCGCGGAGCGGGAATTCCACGACGACGGGGTGCTCGAGGGAGTAGCTCACGGGCGGTTCTGGCACGGGCGGTTCAGGCTCCGGCGGCTCGGGCTCGCGGCATCCGTCAGCCCAGAAGGCCCACGAGGCGCGGAACCCGCAGGTCGACCCAGACGAGGCGGTGATCGCTGCTCGGGAAGGGGAATACCCCGGTGAGCGCCGACAGTGGATCGGACTGCGTCGGCCAGAAGACGCCAGCATCACGGACCTGCAGCAGGCCGCGCGACGGCAGCACGTAGTCGGCACGCAGGTTGCCCGGGGCCGTGTCGGCGAAGTCGGCGGTGTCGTACTTCGGGTCGCCCTGGTGGGTGGCGTTCGCGCCGCCCTGCAGCGCTGCAGCCTCAGGAGCGCCGGCCGATGTGGCCTGCGGGTCGGTGATGCGCCAGTTGTCGAGCAGCTGCTGGATCGCACTGTCGACCGAGTCGCCGTCGAGCGGGTCGGCGTTCTGGTCGCCGAGGATGACGAAGGGCGAGAGCGGCCTGAGTCCGCCGCGCTTGCCGGCGTCATCGGTGATGTAGCGGCTCTTGAGCGGCGAGATGTAGTCGGCCCAGAACCTGATCTCGTCGTGGTTGCGACGGCCGTTGCGGTCTTCGGGTCCGTCGAAGGTGGGCGGGGTCGGGTGGGCGGCGAGCACGTGCACCGTCGACTTGCCGACCTTCACAGGCACGTCCCAGTGCGACTTGCTCGAGAGGCGCACCACCTTCAGCTCGTCGGGGGAGTACCAGTCGTTCGCCGCCGGGGTGGCCGGGTCGTCGGGGAGGAGGGCGCCGGGCATGTCCTTCCAGAGGAACTTCTGGAAGGTGCGCACCTTGTCGGTGACGATCGGGAACTTCGACAGGATGGCCATGCCGTACTGCCCCTCGAAGACGCCGAAGCCGAAAGCGTCGTCTCCGCCGCCGACGGTGCCGTCGTTGTTGAGGTCGAAGCCGCTCGGGATGCCGGTGTTCGACGGAGCCGTGTAGGCGTAGGGGTAGTCGACGGGGTTCGCCCCGCCCTGCCCGACGGCCAGGTAGTTGCTGCGGAAGGCGTCGGTGGCCCGGCCATCCGGAACGTAGTCGAACTCGTTCAGCAGCACGATGTCGGGGTTCGCGCGCTGGATGATCTCGGCGACCGTTCGTGCCTGCGCGTTGGTTCCCGTGGCGAGGTCGGCCTCGAGCTGGCCCGGGGCACCACGGTTGAGCGAGAGGTTGAAGGTGGCGATGCGCAGCTTCGTGGCTGCGGGGAGACCGGATGCGGCTGCCGATGCTGCGCTCTGGTTCGCGGTCGACGGCACGGCCGCGGTCGCCGCGCCGATGCCGACGGTGGCGGTGAGCAGGCCTCCGATCACGGTGGCGGTGAGGGCGATCGGGATCGAACGTCTGGCGGGCATGCTGACTCCTTCGTGGGCGATGCGGACGGAGCGACGCGTGCGAATCACCCCTGTCCCCCAAACTAGGGGTCTCAGGTGACGAGGGGAAGAACCCGAGGTGACCGGAGTCAGGCCGGTTCGGCTGTTCCCGCCGCCTTCGCCAGGATCTTCTCGAAGCGTGAGCGCCAGGCTCAGCCGCGCCCCGCCCACGGGTCGTAGTCGACCTCGAGCGGCGCCTGCTCGGGGCGCATCGCCTCGGGCACGTGCTGGAGGTTCACGCGGATGCGGTACCAGAGCGAGCTCGATCCGCGCATGCCGTCGACGAGTTCGTCCGCCGGCTCGAGATGGGAGACGACCTCGGGATGCCGCGCCTTCCAGGCCTCGAGACCGGCGATGGCCTCCTCCTTGGTCTTCGCCCGGGCGATCTCGATGAGCGGCATCGACGACTGTCGGCGGCCCGAGGAGTCGGAGCTGCCGGGGCCGCCGGCGCCACCGGGGCCTGCCTTCGCGGCGGCAGGAGCCTTCTCGGCCGGGCCGAGCTTCTCGGCCAGTGCGAGCAGGCCGTCGAGACTGCCGACGGCATCGTCGATGCCGGCCGCGACGTCGCCGCGTTCGGCGAACCGGGTGAGCATCGTGGCGACGGTGAACTCCTCGGGCCGTCGATCGCGCACCTCGTCCCAGGTGAGCGGTGTCGAGACGCGAGCGTCGGGCAGGGCGCGGATCGAGTACGCGGACGCGACCGTGCGGTCCTTCGCGTTCTGGTTGAAGTCGACGAAGACGCTCGCTCCCCGCTCCTCCTTCCACCAGTGCGCCGACGCCAGCCCGGGGGCGCGGTTCTCCACCTCACGGGCCAGGGTCTCGGCCGCGAGGCGCACCTCGCGGTAGCTCCAGTTCGGCTCGATCCGCACATTGATGTGCAGGCCGCGCGACCCGCTGGTCTTCGGCCAGCCGACGAGTCCGCAGTCCTCCAGCACGTCGCGGGCGACGAAGGCGACGTCGACGATCTGCGCCCAGTCGACTCCGGGCATCGGGTCGAGGTCGACGCGCAGCTCGTCGGGGTGGTCGAGATCCCACGCGCGCACCGGATGCGGGTTGAGATCGATGCAGCCCAGGTTGATCACCCACGCCAGGGAGGCGGCATCCGTCACCACGACCTCCTCGGCCGACGTTCCGGAGGCGTAGTGCAGGGTGGTGGTCTCGATCCACGGTGGTCTTGACTCGGGGGCGCGCTTCTGGAAGAACGCCTCCTTGTCGATGCCCTTCACGAAGCGTTTCAGCACCATGGGGCGGTCGGCTGCACCCCGGAGGGCGCCGTCGGCGACAGCGAGGTAGTACTCCACGAGGTCGAGCTTGGTGAGGCCGGGCTCGGGGAAGACGACCTTGTCGGGGTGGCTGATGCGCACCTCGCGGCCATCGATCTCGAGGGTTGTCGCGTCGTCCTTGGCCGCGTTCATGCTGGTGATGCTACGCGCGGGTGGATCGTCGTGCGAGGAATCCTCGGCGTGGCCGGCTGGTTGCATCCGTCATGAGAGCAATCGTGTACACCCAGACCGGCGACTCGTCGGTGCTCGAATCGTCCGAGCGCGAGATCGCGGAACCGGGGTCGGGAGAGATCCGGGTGCGGGTGATCGTCTCGGGCGTGAACCCCACCGATTGGAAGACGCGGCGCGGGTCGAACGCGGCGCCGACAGGGGTCGAGAGCGTTCCGAACCAGGACGGCGCGGGCATCGTCGATGCGGTCGGGCCCGGCGTCTCGCAGTTCGCGGTCGGGGATCGCGTCTGGCTCGGGATCTCCGCGTGGCAGCGACCGGCATCCGGAACCGCGCAGGAGTACACGATCACACTGGCTTCGCGGGCATTCCCGCTGCCGGATGCCGTGAGCTTCGAGGAGGGCGCCGCGTTCGGCGTGCCCGCGGTGACGGCCCACCGCGCCCTGACCGTGGCCGAGGATGGCCCGGCGCAGCTTGCGCCGGGTGCCCTCGACGGACGCGTCGTGCTCGTCGCCGGGGGCGCAGGCGCCGTCGGCCACGCTGCGATCCAGCTTGCGCGCTGGGCCGGTGCCACGGTGATCACCACGGTGAGCGGGTCCGACAAGGCGGCGCTCGCCGAAGCCGCCGGTGCGCACCACGTCGTCAGTTATCGGGACCCCGATGCCGAGCAGCAGATCCGTGGTCTCGCTCCCGACGGCGTCGACATCGTGGTGGAGGTGGCGGCCGGTGCCAATGCCGCGCTCGACCAGGCGGTGACGCATCCGCGCTCCACCATCGCGAGCTACGGCAACGACGGCGGTGTGCCCCTCACGATCGAGTTCGGGCGGGCGATCTCGCTCAACCTGCGCTACCAGTTCGTGCTGATCTACACGATGGGCCCGGAGGCGTGGGTCGCGGCAGGTGCGGCCGTCACAGCGGCGGCCGCCGATGGAGCGCTGGGTATCGGCGACGAGACGGGACTTCCCGTGCACCGCTACCCGCTGGAGCGCACGGCGGAGGCGCACGACGCCGTCGAGGGCGGTGTGGTCGGCAAGGTGCTGATCGAGGTGGCGGAGGCCGGTCGCTGAGCGAGTAGCGATCGGGCCGTGCCATTGATCGAGTAGTGACCGAACCTCTTCCGTTGATCGAGTAGCGACCGAGCGCAGCGAGGACGCGTATCGAGATCACAGCGGCCGGAACGTGGCCTCGATACGGCTGCTCGCTGCGCTCGCGGCCTACTCGACCAGAGGGCGTGCTCGAAGCCCGGTGCAGAACTCGCGGGTAGCGTGGGGGCGTGCCCGCGACCCAGCCTGAGCAGTCTGGTCGACCCGCGCTGCCCGCGCCTCCCGCGCTGGCCGCGTTGCCCGCCCTGGTCGAGGTGCCTGCCAGCGTGATCGAGCTGCGCGATGCGCGCTCGGAGTCGATGCGAACCGTCGAGCTGCAGGCGTTCGAGATCGGACGCACGGCGGTGACCGCGGCGGAGTGGGCGGCGGTGGTGGGGTCGCCCGATGGCAGCGGCGACTCGGCTCCGCGGCATCCGGTCACCTGGTTCGACGCCGTGACCTGGTGCAATGCGGCGACGGATGCCGCCGGCCTGCGTCGTGCCTATGTCATCGATGGGCGCTCGGTGAGCTGGGAGGTGAGCGCCGACGGCTACCGCCTGCCGGCCGAGGCCGAGTGGGAGTTCGCTGCCCGTGCCGGCTCCACCCAGCCGAGGTACGGCGCGCTCGACCAGATCGCGTGGTCGGCGGCCGACGACATCGTCGGCCCGCAGCCCGTGGCCGGCAAGGCTCCGAATGCGTTCGGACTGTTCGACACCCTCGGCAACGTCTGGGAGTGGTGCTGGGACTACGCCGACACCGCACGCTATGGCGACTATCGCAGTCTGCGCGGCGGCGGGTGGGCTGATCGGGAGTGGAGTCTGCGGGCATCCGTGCGCCGGGGGAGCGCTCCGGACGCGGTGCTCGAGGATGTGGGGTTCCGAGTGGCGCGCGGGGTCGTCGGAGCGCCCGGCGCGGCTGAGGCGCAGGGGTGGTCGGCCCGCGCCGATCGAGAGCGCTCCGATGTGCGCGGGCCCCGCCCTGTGGGGTGGACGCCGCTGCGATTCGAGGGCTGAGAGCGGGTGCGTTTCAGCCGCGGGCTTCGCCCGGGCCTCAACGAGCGGCTGCCCGTCCCTACGGCTCGATCCAGTTGAGGTCGCCGCCTGTTCCGGCCCGCGGGCCCGGCTCCGGCGTCAACTCGGGAACCGGCACGATGTCGCCCGAGTCGCCGTCGACGCCATCCTCCGGCGCTACACGCCTGGTGGAGGCATCCGGTGCCTGCCAGTCAGCACGCAGGCGATCGGCCCACACGGTGAAGTCGGCGTCGCCGGTGAGCCTGGCGAGGGTGTCGAGCTGCCAGGAGTGGATCACGTGATAGGTCTGGTTCTGCCAGAGGGGGCTGTGACAGTACGTGGCCTGTACGCAGTAGTACGAGACCCCGCCCTTCACCCGCACGAGCGGCATCATGCGCTCGAGCACCGTGGTCGCGCCACCGGTGAAGTAGCGCGCCGCCTCGGGGTTGCCGGTGTGGCGCCAGTAGTCGTACAGCCCGAACATCGCGAAGATCTGGCCGTTCAGCACGAGCAGGGGCGGCTGGTCGCCCGCGTACTCCTCGAAGTAGAGGTGGTTGTCGATGACGAGGGTCGATGACGGGGCCTTGCCGGCCTTCGCCTGCGAGAAGCTCGTCCAGGTGCGATCGGCCGCGGTGTTCCAGCGCTTCTCGCCGGTCTCCTCGGCGAGCCGCACGAACAGCGACAGGGCCTGACCCTGCGCCATACCCGAGTACCAGGGTGCTGAGATGGTGCGCTCGTAGTAGGTCCACGGGAACGAGTACGGGTACCACCAGGCCCCGTTGCGCTCGGTGTGCAGGTCGATGAGTCGCTTTCCCTGGCGCACGGCGCGATCGAGCCAGACCTTCTTGCCCGTGCGCTCGTACTCCATGAGCGCCGAGATGCCGTACTGGGCATAGGCGACCGGGTGATCGGCCCGTGCCCCGGTGTCGCGGCGCAGATAGATGCGCAGTCCGGTGGAGTCGAGCTTGATCGACGGGTCGGCCACGTTCACCGGCGGGCGGTCCGAGTAGGGAGCCGCGGCCTGGGCGTTCAGCGTCCAGGGGGTGAGCGCCCAGCTCGTGAGGGGCTGGTCGGTGACGGGGTAGACGCAGCGCGTGTTGGCTGCGGCCGTGTTCGACACGACGGCGGTCCCGCCCAGCACCACGGCGCTCTGGGCGCCGACGGCGTCGATGGCATCGCCGACGGCCGGGTGCACGCAATCGCGGGGAGTCACATTGAGGGGCGCCGCGAGACGGCCGGCCAGAGCGGCCGCCGCGAGGGCATCGGGGAAGTCGAGCCCCGTGGCGAGGAACGTCGTCGACGACGAGCCGGCCGGGAAGTACGCCCGGTTGATCAGCGCGGCGGTGTCGTAGCGGGTGGCGCCGCCGTAGCGCTTCACCGTGTAGCCCGTGTTCTGCAGTTGCCGACGGATGCCGTCGTTCACAGCACCGGTTCCGCCGGCGATGGCGACCGAGGTGATGCCGAGCTTCGCCAGTGCGGCCATCGTGGCGGGGGGAACAGAGGACACGGCGCCGTCCACGAGGACGACGGGCGAGCGCCGAGCACCAGCGGCACCCGAGGCGGCGAGGGCGTCGGGGAAGGTGCGGCCCGTCGCGATGATCGCGTGGTCGGAGCTCGTGAACGCCGCCTTCAGGATCGCGAGGCCGGTCGCGTAGCGGTCGCGGCCGGCGAGCCGCTTCGTGGGTGCGATGCGGGCCAGCGCCGTGGCCACGCTCTGCGAGACCGCGCCGCTGCCGCCGACGACACGGATGGCGGCGGGCCGCAGCCGCTTCAGCTCGGCGCCCACGGCACTCGGCAGGCCGCCGGGCGCCGTCAGGAGGAGCGGGCCACCGGCGAGTGCCGCCGCGGATGCCGCAGACAACGCATCGGGGAAGTCGGCTCCGGATGCCACATAGACGACGGGCACCCGCGGCGCGTACCGCTTCGACACCGCCACGGCGGTTTCGTAGCGCGACGCACCGCTGAGTCGGGTGATGCCTGCGGGGAACGGTGCCGGTGCGGCGGATGCAGCGGATGCCGCCGACGTCACTGACGCACCCGGCGATGCCTGCGCGGGGCCACTCCCGACGACGGCGACCTGCGCCACCAGTGCCAGGGCGAACGCGATGACGATGGTGCTGGCAGCGCGTGAACGCATGTGGAAGTTCCCCCGGGCGGTACTGGACGATGTCCGAGGGCGCTGGCGACCTCGCGCTGCGACCCTAACATCCCGAAACGTCGCCCGCTGCGCGGGCAGGCGCGAACCGGCGTCGGAGGGCCCCAGACGCTATCGCCCCGGGGCAGGCGCGACTACCGTGAGGCCCAAGCCCGCAACCATGCGTGCCGCGAGGGAAAGGACGGACCATGGATGCCACCCCCGAGGAGATCGCTCGAGCCTTCTCCAGTCACCGCTTCGAGGACGCGCTGCCGCATCTCGCTGATGATGTCGTCTGGAGCCTCGTCGGCGCAGACCCCGTGCTCGGGCGCGACGCCGTCGAGAAGCTCTGCCGCGGCACCGCGGCCGACCTCGCCGACGTCACCACCGAGTTCCAGCGCTTCCGCACCGTGGTGGGTGACGACGGCGTGGTGGTCGACAGCCTGGCCCGCTACACCGAGGCCGGTGGAGAGGTCTCCGTCGTGGCGTCGTGCGACATCTACGACTTCGTCGACGGCACGGTGACCGAGATCATCTCGTACACCGTCGACGTGAGCTAACCGGAACGAGCCGCGGTCCGCTCGGCGGACTGGATGACCGCCTCGACTCCGAGCGTGAACAGGGCGACGTCCTCGAGGTCGGTGAGTTGCGTGCTGTACGCCGTGATGAGCGGATACTTGCGCGGATCCGCCAGGATCGGCCCTTCGAACCAGGGCCCTGCGCCGCTCACGGGATCGCGCTCGCCGCGGCCGCGCGCGATACCGGCGGCGCTCGAGAGCACGTGAGTGGCCATCAGGGCGTAGTGGCGCACGAGGTCCTCGCCTGACAGCCCGGCCTCGGCGAACGCCTGGAGCATGAACTCGATGG
Source organism: Orlajensenia leifsoniae (assembly GCF_004570845.1). Classification (GTDB taxonomy): domain Bacteria; phylum Actinomycetota; class Actinomycetes; order Actinomycetales; family Microbacteriaceae; genus Orlajensenia; species Orlajensenia leifsoniae. The sequence goes on from NZ_SPQZ01000004.1 coordinate 250,253, forward strand.
CGTCGAGTTCTGCGGGCCCGTGGGTCGTCAGGATGATGGCCTCGGCGCCGACCGCCGGGTAGGCGACGTACTGGGCCAGCGTCGACGCGGCGAGTTGACGGAGCCGCTCCCGCCACTCGGAGGGAGCTGCTGTCACCTCGGCCAGGCTGCGGGCGGTGAGCTCGTCGAGCAGGGCCTGCATGAGGTGATCCTTGCTGCGGAAGTGCCGGTAGATGGCGGTCGGATCCGCGCCGAGATGGGCGCCGAGTTCGCGCACCGAGATGGATGCCGTGCCCGAACCGGCAGCGAGTTCCAGACCGGCGGCGATGATCGAGTCCCGGTCGAGCCGCGCTCGAGCACTGGTCGAACCGTCTTCGCGCCGGCGGGCAGCTCCTGTCGCAGTCGCCATCGCTCCTCTTCCTCGATCGTTGCGTCCATCGTGCCACGGCGCCACGGCGCGATGCCGTTCCCACGGCGCAGCCGCGTCTGGGGCCGGATGGCCAGTGTAACGCTTGTGTAAACACCGCTGTCAACGCTGTTGACATCGGTGAACCGCCGTGGTTGTCTCGCCTGACCGACCCGATCACGAGGAAGCGAGGGGTGCTGTGCCAGCTGTCGACCTGTTGTTCACCGGAGGAGCCATCTTCACGGGCGTCGGTGCGCCGTTGTCCGGCCACGCCGTCGGCGTGACCGGCGATCGGATCACCGCGATCGTCCCCGATTCCGAGTCCGAGTCCATCACCGACGAGCGCACCCGCATCGTGCGCCTCGACGGCGCGCTGCTGAGTCCGGGCTTCCAGGATGCGCACGTGCATCCGGTCGGGGCCGGGGTCGAGATGCTCCTCTGCGACCTCACGGCAGCGGGCGACGCCGGGCAGGCCATCGAGATCGTGCGGGCCTACGCCGACGCGAACCCGGATGAGTCGTGGATCCTCGGCGGCGGCTGGTCGATGGACCACTTCCCGGGCGGAGCGCCGACGCGTGCCCTGCTGGATGCCGTGGTGCCCGACCGCCCGGTGCTCGTGTCGAGCCGGGATCACCACAGCGCCTGGGCCAACACGGCCGCGATCGAGGCGGCGGGCCTCGACGCCTCGACGCCCGACCCCGTCGACGGGCGCATCGAGCGTGACGGCGACGGATTCCCGGCCGGAACGTTCCACGAGGGCGCCGAGCGCCTCTTCGACGCCGTGCGGCCCGCGATCGGTGCCGAGCTGGCCTACGCCGGCCTGCTGCGGGCCCAGGACGAGCTCGTCGCGCTCGGCATCACAGGCTGGCAGGACGCGATGATCGGCAGCCTCTCCGGAGTCGAGGACATCGACGCCGTCTACAGGCGAGCGGTCGCCGAGGGCACCCTGCGCGTGCACGTGGTGGGTGCGCAGTGGTGGGAACGAGACCGCGGCATCGAGCAGGTCGAGGAGATGATCGAGCGGCGGGACGAACTTGCCGCCCACGGCGCACCCGAGCAGTACGCGCTCGGCACGACGAAGATCATGGTCGACGGCGTCGCCGAGAACCAGACGGCTGCGATGCTCGCGCCCTACCGCGACGGCCACGGGCACGACACCGGGAACAGCGGACTCTCCTTCATCGACCCCGGATTCCTGAAGCAGGTCGTCACGCGGCTGGATGCCGCAGGCATGCAGGTGCACTTCCACGCCCTCGGCGACAGGGCGGTGCGCGAAGCCCTCGACGCGCTCGAGGCGGCGCGCGACCAGCACGGTGCAACCGACGGCCGGCACCACCTCGCTCACCTGCAGATCGTCGAAGAGGTCGAGACCGCCCGTTTCGCGGAGCTCGGCGCCGTGGCCAACATCCAGGCGTTGTGGGCGACCCACGAGGACCAGATCGACGAGCTCACGCTGCCGTTCCTGCAGGACGGTGCCGAGGCCAGGCAGTACCCGTTCGGCGACCTCGTGCGCCACGGGGTCAGGCTCGCGGCGGGAAGCGACTGGCCGGTCTCGAGTGCCGACCCCATGGACGCCATCCACATCGCCGTCAACCGGATCGCACCCGGCGAGGACTACGAGCCCCTCGGCGGTGACCATCAGCGCCTCGACCTCGTCACGGCGATGGCCGCATACACATCGGGCACCGCCTACGTGAACCATCGAGACCACGACACCGGCTACATCCGCCCCGGATATCTCGCGAATCTCGTCGTGCTCGACCCCGATCCGTTCGGCCTTCCCCGGGAGGAGATCCACCGCTCGACCGTGGCCTCCACCTGGATCGAGGGCGCGCCAGCCTACTCCCGCACCGCCTGAACCGAGGAGCATGTCCATGTCACGATCGACCACCCCTGCCGTGCGACGACGCAGTCGCGCGTCCGCGACCGTCGCAGTAGCCGTCGGCCTGAGCGCCGCCGTCGCCCTCAGTGGGTGCACGCCCCCGTCGCCCCAGAGCACCGACCCCGCCGAGTGGGAACTCACGGCGCAGACGGATGCACCATCGGGCGACATCGACTCGTTCACCTGGGCGAGCTACGCCGAGCCGTACTCCCTCGACTACGCCTACGCCTTCGACTACGCCGACAACCAGGTGCTGGCCAATGTGTGCGAATCGCTTCTCCGATTGAACCCGGATTACACGTTGTCGCCCGGGCTCGCGGAATCGTTCTCGCATCCGACGCCGACGACGTGGGTCTACGAGATCCGCGACGGCGTGACGTTCCACGATGGAACGACCATGACCGCTGCCGACGTCGTGGCGTCGATGAGTCGTCACCTCGACCCGGCCGTCGGCTCGTCGTGGTTCTCGGTCTACCAGAACGTCACGTCGATCGAGCAGACCGGCGACAGCGAGGTCACCGTGACGGAGGCGACTCCCGACTCCCAGTTCAACCTCGCGATGGGCGGTTCGGCGGGTGTCGTCGAGTCGGCCGCCACCCTGGCCGAGAAGGGGGCCGACTACGGCAACTCGACGGGCGGCGTGAACTGCACGGGCCCGTTCAGCTTCGGTGGCTGGAAGTCGGGTGAGAGCATCACGCTGGAGCGCTACGACGGATACTGGGACGCCGAGAATGCGGCCAGATCAGGCGAGGTCACGTTCCTCTTCATGGCCGACCCGAATGCGCGCAGCAATGCGCTGAAGTCGGGTGAGGTCGACGGCGGCTGGATGATCCCCGCTGATGCCGTGCCGCAGCTCCGGTCCTCCGACCAGGGCGACATGCTGTTCGGCCTCAACACCGCGGTCTCGAGCCTGATCGTGTCGAACCTCGACGGGCCGCTCGGCGACCTGCGGGTGCGGCAGGCGCTGCTGATGGCGCTCGACCGACAGGGCATCGTGGACGCCGCCCTGAAGGGCTACGGCACGCCGACGAACGCGTTGACGACGTCTTCGGTCTGGGTGGGTGCCAGCGATCAGAGCGTCGCTGCGGCGTTCGACGGCCTCGAGGAGTATCCGTACGACCTCGACGCGGCCAGGAAACTGGTCGAGGAGGCCGGGGCCACGGGTGAGGAGATCACCTATGTGACCGCCCCCATCAGCAGCGATTTCGCCGTCTACGCCCAGGCGACTGCAGCCGCGGCGAAGTCGATCGGGCTGAAGGCGACGATCGAGACCGTCACCCCCAGTGCCTACACGGCCCTCTTCTCGGACCCGAGCGCTCGAGAGGGAGTCGATCTCTTCTATACGTCGTGGTACCTGTCGAGCCCCGATCCACTCGAGATGTTCTCCGTGCTGCGCACCGGTGAGTTCAGCAACTACGGCGAGTGGAGCGACGCCGCCTTCGATGCCGTGGTCACCGAGGCCATCGCGATCGACGATCCGGCTGCTCGCTCCGAGAAGACCGCGGAGGCGCAGAGGATCGCGAACGAGCAACTGCCGTGGCTCCCGCTCTACGAGGCGCCGACGACCCTCTTCCTCGGCAAGCGCATCACCGGCGTCGCGCCCTCGGTCGCGTTCCTCTACGCTCCCTGGGCGGCCTCCATTGGCGCACGCTAGCGGCCGGCGCCGCTGCCTCCCCTTCGGCGGAGGGGCGGTCACCGGATGACCGCCGCTCGTCGGGTCGCGGGGAAACTCGGTGCACTGCTGCTCACCCTTCTGCTCGCCTCCATGCTGGTGTTCTTCTCGCGGTTCCTGGTACCCGGCGATCCCGTCAGCTTCCTGTTGCGAGGGCGCAAGCCGAGTGCCGAGGCCGTCGCCCAGGTCTCGGCCCAGTACGGGCTCGATCTCCCGCCGTGGCAGCAGTACCTGAACTGGCTCGTCGGCGTGCTCCACGGTGACTTCGGGCGCTCGCTGCAGTATCGACAGGACGTCTCGGTCGTCATCGGCGAGCGTCTGCCGATCACGCTCGGCCTGGTGGTGATGGCGGGCACGATGATCGCCGTGATCGGCCTGGCCGCCGGTATCGTCGCCGCCGTCAATCGCGGGCGGCTGATGGACAGAGCCGTGCTGATCGGTCTCACGGTGCTCGGGGCGATTCCGTCGTTCGTCGGCTCCATCGTGCTCATCGCCGTCTTCGCCGTGCAGCTCGGGTGGTTCCCGTCCTTCGGATCCGGCGACGGCGGGTTCGTCGACACGCTGTACCACCTCGTGCTGCCCTCGATCGCCCTCGCGATCGTGTTCGTCGTGCTCGTCAGCAAGGTGACCCGATCGTCGATGGTCGACCAACTCGGCCGGGAGCACGTCGAGGTGGCGACGAGTCGTGGCCTGACGCGCAGCGCCGTGATCCGGCGTCACGTCCTCCGCAACTCCATCGGCCCGATCCTGACCGTGAGCGGCGTCCTCGTCGCGGGGCTGCTCGTGGCGAGCGCCATCGTGGAGGCGGCCTTCGGGTTGTCCGGCATCGGCTCCCTGCTCGTGCAGTCGGTGGACCGCCTCGACTTCCCCGTGGTGCAGGCGATCGTGTTGCTCGTCGTGACGGCCTTCGTCGTGGTGAACGCCGTCATCGACGTCCTCGAACCCTGGGTCGACCCTCGATCCGCAGCAGGAGCTGGTGCCCGATGACCCCCACCGTCGCCATCCGCGTCCTCCGTGCGCCGCGGGTGCCACGCTCGAGCACCTGGTTCCTGGCGAGCGCCGTCGTGCTCGCGGTCTTCACCGTCGGGGCGGTGTTCGCCCCCTTCCTCGCCCCCTACGACCCCGATCAGGTCGACCTGCTCAACATCCAGGCCGGCCCGAGCACGCTGCACTGGCTCGGCACCGACTCCGTCGGCCGCGACACGCTGAGCAGGATGCTGTACGGGGCGCGCACCGCACTCCTGGCCCCGCTGCTCGTCGTCGTGTCCTCGACGATCCTCGGCGTGCTCCTCGGACTCGTCGCCGGATGGCGTGGCGGGTGGCTGGACGCCGTGCTGGGACGCATCTTCGACGTCGTATTCGCCTTCCCATCGCTCCTCATCGCGATCATGGCCGTGGCCCTGTTCGGAAAGGGGCTGGTCGCCCCTGTCATCGCGATGAGCATCGCCTATGCGCCCTTCGTCGCCCGGCTCACCCGGTCGCTCGTCACGGCTGAGCGCACCCGTCCGTATGTCGCCGCGTACAGGGTGCAGGGTTTCAGCGGCGCGTGGATCGCGTCGCGTCGCGTGCTGCCGAACGTGACCCCGATCATCGGGGCGCAGTCCACCCTCAACTTCGGCTACGTGCTCGCCGAGCTCGCAGCCCTGTCCTTCCTCGGACTGGGAGTGCAGGCCCCCACGGCCGACTGGGGCGCAATGATCAACGAGGCGCAGGCAGGACTCATCGGCGGCTACGTGCTGCCGGCGATCGTGCCCGCCGTCGCCGTCGTGCTCGTCGTGGTCGCGGTCAACGTGATCGGTGAAGAGCTCTCGGACCGCATCGGAGGCGGGATCAGCGCATGACACTCCTCGACATCTCCCAGCTCACTCTCGATCTCCCCGACGGCACCCGCCTGCTCGACGGCGTGAGCCTCACCGTCGCGGCGGGTGAGACCGTCGGCCTCGTCGGCGAATCGGGCTCCGGCAAGTCGCTGACGGCTCGATCGGTTCTCGGGCTCCTTCCGTCCGGCGCCGTCACCACAGGGTCGCTGCGACTCGACGGCCTCTCGGTGCTCGACGCGACTGCCGGCCAGGTCCTCGAGCTGCGGCGCTCGAGGGCATCGATGATCTTCCAGGACCCGCGAGCGGGCATCAACCCGATGCGGACCATCGGCGATCACCTCACCGAGGGGCTGCGCTTGTGCCAGCGGATGCCGAACGGCGAGGCACAGGCCGCCGCGCTCTCCCTTCTCGAGTCCGTCGGGCTGCCGCGCCCCGCCGAGCACCTGCGGCAGTACCCGCACGAGCTCTCGGGCGGAATGCTGCAGCGCGTCATGATCGCCGGCGCGCTGACCAGCTCGCCGCACCTGCTCATCTGCGACGAACCGACGACGGCGCTCGACGTGACCACCCAGGCCGGGATCATCGCTGTGCTGGCCGAGCAGCGCGCCGCCCGCGGCATGGGCATGCTGTTCATCACCCACGACCTCAACCTGGCCGCGTCGATCTGCGATCGGGTCGTCGTGCTCAGCGCCGGCAGGGTCGTCGAGCAGGGTGACGCGCGCGAGGTGTTCCTGCATCCGCACGCCGAATACACCCAGCGCCTGCTGGCGGCGACCCCCACACTGTCGCGCCCGCGCGAGCGGGTCGTCGCCGCTCCCAGCGATGCACCCGCCACGCTCGCCCCACCCGCCGTGCTCGCCCCACCTGCCGCCGACGCCATGCTCTCGGTGCGCTCGCTCTCGAAGGAGTACCACCGTCGTGGCAAGGAGCCGGTCGCGGCCGTGGTCGAGGCGTCGTTCGAGATCCCGCGCGGCGGGGCGCTCGGCGTCGTCGGAGAGTCCGGATCGGGCAAGTCGACGCTCGCACGCATGATCGTGGGCCTCGAGCGAGCGGATGCCGGCGACATCCGGATCGCCGATCGAGAGCGCACGGCCGCCCGAACTCGAGCTGAGCGGCTCGCCCATGCTCGGTCCGTCCAGATGGTCTTCCAGGATCCCTACCTGTCGCTCGACCCACGGATCACAGCCGGCCACGCGATCGAGGACGCCCTCCGTCTGCACGACTCGCGAGGAACGGCGGATGCCCGCGCCCGGGTGCTCGCCCTCCTCGACCAGGTGGGGCTGGGGGAGAGGCATGCGCAGGCGCAGCCGCGCACCCTGTCGGGAGGACAGCGCCAGCGGGTGGCCATAGCGCGGGCGCTGGCGATCGAACCCGACGTGCTCGTGATGGACGAGGCGACGAGCGCCCTCGATGTGTCGGTGCAGGCGCAGGTGCTCGCGGTCGTCGAACGCATCCGCCGCGAGCGCGGCCTCACCGTCCTCTTCATCAGTCACGACCTCGCCGTTGTGCGCCGGGTGTGCGAGCAGACCGTCGTCATGAAGACGGGTGCGATCGTCGAGCGCGGTCGCACCGAGGAGATCCTCGACGCTCCGCAGCATCCGTACACGCGCCTGCTCATCGACTCGGTGCCGCGACCCGAGTGGGAAGGCGAGAGGAGCGCGACGCCGTGATCGGTGCTCAGCCCGCCGAGGACGCCGCCGAGCCGGCGATCGCCCGCAGATAGCGCTGGGCCGTGCGCTCCAGGTACGGCAGGAGCTCCGTCGGCGACTCCACGGTGAAGTCCATCCCGAGCATCCCGATGTATGCGGCGATGGTGTCGAGGCTGTCGGCGCCGGTGACCAGCACGGAGTGGGTCTCATCGATCGCTTCGACCACCCCGACCGCCGCGTTGATGCGGGCGAGCACGGTCTCTGCCGACGCCTCGATGCGCAGGCGTGCGTGCACCTTCCAGCCGCTCGCCGCGATCGAGCGCATGGCGAATCGCGTGTGGTCGCCCCCGGGAACGCCGACGGGAACGAACCGTCTGCGGGTCGGCATCCGCGGGGCGATCCAGTCGGCTCGGTACGTTCCCCACTCACCGGAGTCGGGGTCGCGCCCGACGAGATACCAGCGACGCTCCCACGACAGCAGGCGGTAGGGCTCGACCAGCGCCGGGTCTCCCCGATAGTCGAACCGGAACCACTCGACGGCGCGCACGGAGGCGGCGATGGCCGCGATGACGGTCGGCTCCACCTCGGGGTCGGGGGCGTCGGTCCCGTTGTTCTCCGGCGCCCGATCGATGACCGTGGTGAGAGCTGTGACCGTGGCGCGCAGCCGCGACGGCAGCACCTGCTCGAGCTTCGCGAGCGCGCGTCCCCCCGATTCCTCGACGCCGGCGAGCCCTACAGCCGCGCGGAGCCCGACGGCCACGGCGATGGCCTCCTGGTCGTCGAGGAGCAGGGGCGGAAGCTTGCCTCCCGCGCCCAGGCGGTAGCCGCCGGCAGCACCGCGCGTGGCGTCGACCGGGTAGTCGAGTGCTCGCAGTCGCTCGATGTCGTTGCGGATGGTGCGGGTCGAGACGCCGAGGCGAGCGGCCAGTTCGGTGCCGCTCCAGTCGGGGCGCGACTGGAGCAGGGAGAGCAGGGCCAGCAGGCGGGCTGAGGTGTCGAGCATGAGGTGATTCTCTCGATCCATTGGGAATCAAACGTTCCTATATGGAATCTACCGTGAGGTCATGAACAGCGAAACCGCCACCGACATCCGTCCCTTCCGAGTCGAGATCTCCCAGGAGCAGCTCGACGACCTGCAGGAACGCCTCGCGCGCACCCGCCTTCCCGAGCCCGTACCCGGCGACGACTGGGACTACGGCACGCCGAACTCATACCTGCGCGACGCCATCGAGCGGTGGCGCACCGGCTTCGACTGGCGCGCCGTCGAGGACCGCATGAACGCGTTCCCGCACTTCCTGACCGACATCGACGGGCAGACGATCCACTTCCTCCACGTCACGTCGCCGCATCCGGGAGCCACGCCGCTCATCCTCGCCCACAGCTACCCGGGCTCATTCGTCGACTTCCTCGACATGATCGAACCGCTCGTCGACCCCGTGGCCTTCGGAGGTGACGCCGCGGATGCCTTCGACATCGTCGTGCCGTCGATGCCGGGCTTCGGATTCAGCATGCCGGTGGTCGACCGGGGCTGGACCATGGCCCGCGTGGCGCGCACCTGGGACACCCTCATGCGGCGTCTCGGCTACGACTCCTACGGCATCCACGGCAGCGACGGCGGTGCCCTCGTCGGGCGTGAACTCGGACTGCTCGACCCTGACGGCTTCCTGGGGCTGCACGTGCTGCAGCTGTTCTCCTTCCCCTCGGGCGACCCGACCGAGTTCGAGCGCCTGGAGCCGCGCGACTACGCGGGCCTCGAGCACATGAAGTGGTTCCAGTCCGTCGGCGGCTACAACGCCATCAACGCCTCGCGACCGCAGACCGTCGCCGTCGGGCTCTCGGACTCACCCGCGGGTCAGCTCGCCTGGAGCGAATTGTTCAACTCCTTCGGCAACGGCACCTCGCTGGTTCCGCTCGATGCGATCCTCACCGAGGTGTCGCTGGAGTGGTTCACGAACACGTCGGCGACGCAGGGGCGCTATCACCTCGAGGAGGCCCGGGCGGCGGGGGAGACCGTGATCAACACAGCCCGCACCGGAGTCGCCGTCTTCGCCGACGACTTCCAGACCATCCGGGTGTTCGCCGAGCGCGACAACGCGAACATCGTGCACTGGAGCCGCTTCGAGAAGGGCGGTCACTACGCCGCACTCGAGGTGCCCGCCGAGCTCGTGGGAGACATCCGGGCGTTCTTCGGCTCCAGCGACACGGCGGACTGACACGGAAGACGGACGCCGAGGGACGGATGCGCACTGTCACGCCGCCCGGCGGTGTGCGCATCCGTCGCCTCAGGCGTTCTCGAGCTCGGCGATCACGATCTTCTTCTGGCCCATCATCACCTGGATCTGCGCCGGCGTTCGGGTGAGTTCGTCCATGTTCGCCGGGAGGATCTGCCAGCTGAGGCCGAACTGGTCCTTGCACCAGCCGCACTGCTCCGACTCCGGCACGTGGGAGAGCTTCGCCCAGAAGCGATCGATCTCGGCCTGATCGGCACAGCGCACCACCAGGGAGATCGACTCGGTGAAGGAGAAGACCGGGCCGCCGTCGAGGCAGACGAAGTCCATGCCGTTCAGGGTGAACTGGCCGTTCAGCACCTTGCCCTTCATGCCGGCGAAGTGCTCGTCGAGCGACTCGTCGGGATACTCCTCGATCGAACGGATGCGCGAGTCGGGGAACACGTCGACGTAGTATTCCATCGCCTCCCGTGCCCTGTCGTCGAACCACAGGCACGGCGTGATGGGTGAAAGCTCGGCCATGGTGAACCTCCTCGTTCGGCCCTGATGCCGGTGTCAACGGTACGCGGATGCCGCGCCGATGACGAGGGGGCGCCTGCTGCTGCAACCACGCTGTAGCGTCGATGGAGACGCCGCGCTCCCGTCGCCCGGCGCGCGCCAAGGGGAGGTACGGAACGTGGGGCGGATCGCATGATCGAAGTCGAGGGACTCACCCAGGTGTTCGGCGACAAGACCGTCGTCGACGATTTCAGCTTCACGGTCCAACCCGGCGGAGTCACCGGAATGCTCGGTCCGAACGGCGCCGGAAAGTCCACCACGATGCGGATGATCGTCGGACTCGACCGACCGGTTCGGGGATCCGTGCGGGTGAACGGCCGCGACTTCAGGCTGTCGACCACGCCCCTTCGGGACCTCGGCGCCCTGCTCGACCCGACTGCGCTTCATCCCGGGCGTGCGGGACGCGTGCACCTGCAGGCGCTCGCTGCCACGAACGGAATCAGTCGTTCCCGCGTCGACGAAGTGCTGGATCTGACCGGAATGGCGGAGGCCGCGAGCCGACGGGTGGGGACGTACTCGCTCGGCATGCGCCAGCGCCTCGGGATCGCCGCGGCCCTCCTCGGCGACCCGCAGACGCTGGTGCTCGATGAGCCCGTCAACGGCCTCGACCCCGACGGCGTGCACTGGGTGCGCGAACTGATGAAGCACCTCGCGGCCGAGGGTCGAACGGTGCTCGTCTCGAGTCACCTCATGAGCGAGATGGCGCTCACCGCAGACCATCTCGTGGTGATGGGCCGGGGCCGGCTCATCACGCAGGGGCCGGTGGCCGAGGTCATCGCCCAGGCGACCCAGTCCGACGTGCTCGTGCACTCGCCGGAGTCCGACCGACTCGCCGCAGCGCTCTCCGGCATCGGGGCGACATCGCGGACAGCACCGGACGGCGCGCTGCTCGTCACGAACGTCACGGCAGCGCAGGTCGGCGAGCTCGCGGCATCCCTCTCGATCCCACTGCACGAGTTGACGCCGCAGCAGGGCTCGCTCGAGGACGCGTTCCTCGCCCTCACGAAGGACGATCAGGAGTACGTGGCGGGCGGCATGCCCTCCGATGCCACCCGGAACGGAGCCCAGCGATGACCACGACCACCCTTCCCGCATCCGGCACCCGAGTGAGCTTCGGCGGCGTCTTCACCTCGGAGTGGCTCAAGTTCCGCTCCCTGCGATCGAGCTGGTGGCTGGCGGGCTCCGCCGTCGTCGGCACCCTGCTCCTCGTGGCGTTCTGGAGCACGGCCGTCCCCGGCGCATCCCTGGCCAACGTGCTGGCTGCCATGGCGAACGGCTACGTCGTCTGCGGTCTGCTGCTCATCGTCATCGGAGCGATGATCTCGACCGCGGACTACGAGAACCACGCGATCACGGTCTTCCTCGCCGCCGTGCCGAGCCGCACTCCTCTCGTGCTGGCCAAGGTGCTCCTGGCCGCGATCGTCGGTGTCGTCGTCGGAGGGGTGGCGGGTGCCCTGGCGCTCGCTGTGTCGATCGCTCTGCACGGAGGCGGTGCGTCGTTCGGTGATCCCGGAGTGCTCCGTGTCCTCGGCGACGTCGCCTTCTACGGCGCCGTGCTCTGCGTGACCGGCGCGACGGTGGGCCTCGTCTTCCGATCGACCATCGCGAGCGTCGGTGCGGCCATCGGCTACCTGTTCATCGTGCCGATCATCATCGGCCTCGTACCCCTCGATGCGTTCGGCTTGTTCAGTCAGACCTTCCCGGGCAACGCATCCACCAACTTCTTCGGCGTCACCGTGGATCCGGGCCACCTCGATCCGGTCTCCGGCGTGATCGCGGCCGTCATCTGGACGGCGGCCTGGGTGGTCTTCGCGGTGTTCTGGGTGAAGCGCCGCAACGCCTGAGAGGCGCCGGACCGTCCTGACGCCTTCTTCTTCGAGTCCCGTGCGCGTGATCGCGCACGGGACTCGTCTGTTTCCGACCTCTCGAGCGCCGTCGAACGCGGAGGAGACTTCCTCTTGCACTCGGCGGTATTCGGTGTCACTATGTACTGGTAGTCAACATCACTGAGTACTAGTACTCATCACCGCAGAGTAGTTGGAAGGAGGGTCCCATGGGCAAGCAACAGATGACCGAGATGCTCAAGGGCACGCTCGAGGGCATCGTGCTCGCGATCGTCGCCTCCGAGCCCGCATACGGCTACGAGATCACGGCGAAGCTGCGGGACGAGGGCTTCTCCGACATCGTCGAGGGCACCGTCTACGCGCTGCTGGTCAGGATCGAGCAGCGAGGACTCGTCGACGTGACGAAGGTCCCGTCGGAGAAGGGTCCACCACGCAAGGTGTACTCGCTGAACGCACAGGGCGGCGAGTACCTCGAGGAGTTCTGGAAGAGCTGGAGCTTCCTTGCAGAACGGATCGAACAGCTCCACCACCACCACCACACAGACAACCCGCAGCACGAAGGAGAATGACCATGGCCGCGAAGTGGATCGAGACCCTCACGGGTTCGCTCGAGCAGAAGAAGCAGTACAAGCAGGACAAGGCCCGCATCGACGGCCTCCCCGAGCCGTACGGAACCGCCGCCAAGGCGATGCATCGCTACCTCATGTACGCAGGCGGCGTCGTCGACGGCGACACCCTCATCACGATGTTCACCGACCTGGCCGACCTCTGGGAGCGCGCTGCGGTCGACGGAACCCCCGTTCGCGACATCGTGGGCGATGACCCGGCCGAGTTCGCCGAGACCTTCGCCCAGGCGTACAGCGGCAAGCAGTGGATCGACAAGGAGCGTGCTCGCTTCAACAAGGCGGTCGAGGACGCAGAAGGAGGCCGGAAGTGAGTACACCAACAGCCACTGCACCCGCCATCAGGGTGCAGGGCATCGAGAAGTCCTTCAAGGACCTGCAGGTGCTGCGCGGCGTCGACTTCGACGTGGCCGCCGGCAGCATCTTCGCCCTGCTCGGCTCGAACGGTGCCGGCAAGACAACGCTGGTGCGCATCCTGTCGACGCTGCTGAAGGCCGACGCCGGTGCGGCATCCGTTCACGGATTCGATGTCGTCGCCTCTGCCGGTGACGTGCGCGAGTCGATCAGCCTGACCGGCCAGTTCGCCGCCGTCGACGAGGTGCTCACCGGGCGTGAGAACCTCGTGCTGGTCGCGAGGCTCCGCCACCTGAAGAATCCGGGAGGCATCGCCGACGAGCTGCTCACGCGTTTCGCGCTGACGGATGCCGGCAGCCGACGCGCCGGCACCTACTCGGGCGGCATGCGGCGCAGGCTCGACATCGCGATGAGCCTGATCGGCAACCCGCCGATCATCTTCCTCGACGAGCCGACCACGGGGCTCGACCCCCAGGCGCGCAAGGAGGTGTGGCAGACCGTCAAGACCCTCGCGGGTCAGGGCACCACGGTGCTGCTGACCACGCAGTACCTCGACGAGGCCGAACACCTCGCCGACCGCATCGCGATCCTGCACGAGGGCACCATCATCCAGAACGGCACCCTCGCCGAGCTCAAGCGCCTCCTCCCGGCAGCGACGGTCGAATACGTCGAGAAGCAGCCCTCCCTCGAGGACGTCTTCCTCGCCCTGACCGGCGTGACCGGCCCCACGGATGCCGCTGCGGCGGCACAGACAGAAGGAGAGAAGCGATGACCACCCACGTTCTCGGCGACACCGGTGTGCTCACCGGGCGCTCGCTGCGGCACATCCTCCGCAGCCCCGACACGATCATCACCACCGCGGTCACCCCGATCGCGCTGATGCTGCTGTTCGTGTACGTGCTCGGCGGTGCCATCGACACGGGGTCCGACGAGTCGTACATCGACTACATGCTCCCCGGCATCCTGCTCATCACCATCGCATCGGGAATCGCGTACACCTCGTACAGACTCTTCCTCGACCTGCAGGGCGGGATCTTCGAGCGCTTCCAGTCCATGCCGATCGCCCGGTCGAGCGTGCTCTGGGCGCACGTGCTCACCTCGGTGGTCGCGAACCTCGTGTCGATCGCGATCGTGATCGGCGTCGGGTTGATCCTCGGATTCCGCACCGGAGCCGATCTCGGCGCCTGGCTCGCCGTCGCCGGCATCATGGTGTTGTTCACCCTCGCCCTGACCTGGCTGGCCGTGGTCGCCGGGCTCTCGGCGAAGACCGTCGACGGCGCGAGCGCGTTCAGCTATCCGCTGATCTTCCTGCCGTTCATCAGTTCGGCGTTCGTGCCGACGGAGTCGATGCCCGGCCCCGTCGCCTGGTTCGCCGAGAACCAGCCCGTGACCAGCATCGTCGACACCACGCGCGCCCTGTTCGCCGGGCAGCCCGTCGGCAGCGACATCTGGATCGCCCTCGCCTGGCTCGTCGGCATCCTCATCGTCGCCTACGTGTGGGCCAACTCGATCTACAAGCGCAAGTTCAGCTGACCGGGTGCCCGCGTCTGCGGCATCCGTCATCTAGACGCCCGTCTCCCCTCGCGGAAGGCGGGCGTCGTGGTGTCAGCCCAGGGCGACGAGAAGGCTGAGCACGGCGAGCACGACCACCACCGGCGTCATCGTGAAGCGCTCGGGCCTGCTGCGCGAGATCGCGTTGAGCGGGATGCCGAGCACGAAGTACCCGAACGCCACCCACATGCCGACGGTCGACACGACGTCGGGAACGACGTCGATGACGGATGCGCGATCGAGGGCGAGCGCCCCGATCAGCGCGTAGATCACGATGGCCACGGCGCTGCCGATGCGCAGCTTCGCGGGGAGCACCCGGTGTTGCCCGCCCCAGGCGAAGCGCCCGAGAGGGGCGCCGAGGATCAGGGCGAGCTGGAAGATCGCGAGAGCCGCGAGGATCACGCAGAGGGCGATGGCGGCGGCGGGCATGGGGTGAGCCTAGGGGTGGAGGTGGCGGCGCGGCGTCCGCGACGCGAGTTCGGGGTGTTGCGATGGAATCGAGCACACCGGGAATACCCGCGCCCCCTCCGCGTTGAAGTTGAGTGCAAGGCACTCAAGTTTCATCCAGGAGGTCCCGTGCCCGACGATTTCACACCCCAGAACGGCGATGCCGGCAACTCGTTCGACGAGTTCCTGGCCCGCTATCTCGATGGCGAGCGCGCCCGCGCGAACACGCCCCGGTCGATCGACCTGAGCCGGTTCCTGACCGCGCGTACCCAGGAGATCCTGCAGCAGGCCGGCCGGTTCGCGCTCGAGCGCGGCCAGAACGAGCTCGATGCGCTGCACATCCTGCGCATCATCATCGCGGAGGACGCGGCGAAGGACGCCGTGAGGCGCCTCGGCGTCGACCCCGCCGCCATCGCCACGGCCGCTGAGAAGCGGCTGCCGGGTGCATCGGGAGAGGCATCCGTCAACGCTGCGACCATCACCAACTCGGCCCAGCGCGCGCTGTTCCACGCCTACCAGGTGGCCCGTGCCTCCGGGTCGACGTACATCGAGCCCGAGCACCTCTTCTTCGCGCTCGTGCTCAACCAGGACACCCCGGCCGGTCAGGTGCTGGCTAACGCCGGCGTCACGGCCGAAGCCCTCACCCAGGGCATGCGCGAGACCGTCGGCGACGACACCGGGTTCGAGGGCACGGATGCCGCAGACGATGAGTCACCGGCATCCGACACCCCGATGCTCGACAGGTTCGGCACCGACCTCACGGCGCTCGCCGAGGGTGGCGAGCTCGACCCCGTGATCGGCCGCGCCGACGAGATCGAGCAGGCCATCGAGATCCTCAGCCGCCGCACCAAGAACAACCCGGTGCTGGTGGGCGAGGCCGGCGTCGGCAAGACCGCCATCGTCGAGGGTCTCGCCAGCGCGATCGTCGACGGCAGCGTGCCCGAGCAGCTGCGCGACAAGCGCGTCATCTCGCTCGACCTGCCCGCGATGCTCGCAGGCACCCGCTACCGCGGCGACTTCGAGGAGCGCCTCACCAAGACGATGGACGAGATCGCGGCCCACAAGACCGAGATCATCGTGTTCATCGACGAGGTGCACAGCGTGGTCGGAGCCGGGGGAGCCGGCGAGGGCATGGACGCGGGCAACATCCTGAAGCCCCGCCTCGCCCGCGGCGAGCTGCACCTCATCGGTGCGACCACGCTCAAGGAGTACCGCACCATCGAGAAGGACCCGGCCCTCGAGCGCCGCTTCCAGCCCGTGCGGGTGGGCGAGCCCTCCATCGAGGACGCCGTGCTGATCCTGCACGGACTCAAGCCCGCCTACGAGGAGCACCACGCTGTGAGCTACACGGATGCCGCCCTGCGCGCGTCCGTCGAGCTCTCGGCGCGCTACCTCACCGACCGGGTTCTGCCCGACAAGGCGATCGACCTCATCGACCAGGCCGGAGCGCGCCTGCGCCTGCGCCTCGGCGTGAAGGTCGACGTGTCGGCCCTCCAGGCTCGGCTCGCCGAGCTCGAGGCGTCGAAGAACGCCGCCGTGAGTGCCGAGCACTACGAGGAGGCGTCGCGGATCCGCGACGAGATCTCAGGCGTGCAGGGCAAGCTGGACGAGGTCACCGCCGGTGCCCGCGCGTCGGCGACCGCCGCTGACACCGTCATCGACGAGGCCGAGATCGCCGCCGTCATCTCGCGGGCCACCGGCATCCCGGTGAACCGCCTCACCGAGGGGGAGCGCGACCGCCTGGCCGTGCTCGAGACCGAGCTGCACTCGCGTGTCATCGGCCAGGACGACGCCGTGACCGCCGTCGCCAAGGCCGTGCGTCGCAACCGCACGGGCATGGGCGACGCCAACCGTCCTGTGGGCAGCTTCCTGTTCCTCGGCCCGACCGGTGTCGGCAAGACCGAGCTGGCCAAGACGCTGGCGACCTCGTTGTTCGCCGACGAGAGTGCCGTCATCCGTTTCGACATGAGCGAGTTCGGCGAGCGCCACACGGTGTCGCGTCTCGTCGGTGCCCCTCCCGGATACGTCGGCTACGACGAGGCCGGACAGCTCACCGAGCGCGTGCGGCGCAACCCGTACTCGATCGTGCTGTTCGACGAGATCGAGAAGGCGCACCCCGACGTGTTCAACCTGCTGCTGCAGGTGCTCGACGACGGTCACCTCACCGACGGGCAGGGCAGGCGCATCGACTTCCGCAACACCGTGGTCATCATGACCTCGAACATCGGAAGCGAGTTCCTCGCCTCGCGCTCCGGCGCCCTCGGCTTCGTCGGGGGAACGGATGCGTCGGGCTTCAGCTCCGAGCAGGACCTGAAGAACCGCGTCATGGGCAAGCTGCGCGAGGCCATGCGGCCCGAGTTCCTCAACCGCATCGACGAGATCGTGCTGTTCCGCAAGCTCGACCAGCCGCAGCTGCGCGAGATCGTCTCGCTTCTGCTGGGTGCGACATCAGCTCGACTGGCCGCCCGTGAGGTGACCATCGAGGTGACGGATGCCGCCATCGACTGGCTCGCGGAGCACGGCTACGAGCCCGAGTACGGAGCGCGCCCGCTCCGCCGCCTCATCCAGCGGGAGGTCGACGACCGCATCGCCGACCTGTTCGTGGAGGGGTCGGTGGGCGACGGCGGCGCCGTGCAGGTGGACGCCCACGACGGCGCGATCGTCGTGACGGCATCCGCTCGCCTGACGCAGGCGGCCTAGCCGCTCCAGCCGGCCCGGCCGGATCGAGTTGCCACGAAGCGGGGGTGTTCCAGTCGGAGCACCCCCGCTTCGTGGCAACTGGACGCGCTCACACTCCCGAACCCACCTCGCCGTCGAGGTAACCCGATCCGTCGGGGCCGACCGACGTCACCTGGAACGAGAGAGTTCCGAGGCCCGGATCCGAGCCGTCCGCGAGGGCGGGGAGGCTGAGTCGAGCCTGGATCGCTGCGGCATCCTCACCGGGAACATGGGCGATGTAGAGCTTGGGCCATTCGGGACCCTCGAGAAGGATCTCCGAGCCCGGATACTCGAGAGCGAGCGCGATGAGCTCGTGCACGAGGAGCGTAGATGTGAGGCCCGGAACCTCCGTGACCCGCAGCGACGGCTGCTCGCTGAGCACCCTGTACGACCCACCGTCCTCGAAGAGGGGGAGCTGGCGCAGGGCGTCGTAGCCCGGGCCGATGTCGTCGAGGCTCGCGAACGATGCCGACGGCCATCCGTCGACCACGGTGAGCCCGGTCACGCCTTCGATGACGGATGCCGCGAGGAGACCGTCGACTGCGGTGCGTGCCGGCGGTGCTTCGGCATCCATGGGGGAGAGGACGAGCGACCAGAGCCGCGTCGGACTGTAGTCGTCGACGACGCTGGAGACCGACGCCGAGACGAGGGTGATGCGATCTCCCCATCCGACTTCCATCGCGATCTCGGGGATGCGCTCTGCGGCATCCAGCACGTCATCGCGGTCGGCGTCTGAGGCGACGATGACTGTTGTCGACCGTGGCTCATCGTCGGTCGTCGCATCATCGCCTGCGCCGCCGTCGAGGCCGCCCTCGACCTCAACGCCGGAGACCCCGGGCAGGGTGCGGATCTCGTCGACCAGACGGGCTTGGGCATCACCCTCGAGAGCAGATGCTCCAGCGCCTGCTGATGCTGCGCAGCTCGTCAGTGCGATGGGGGCGAGCACTCCGAAGAGGACAGCGACGACCACTGAAGCGATCCGTCCGAGGGGGCCTGGGCCAGAGGAGCGATGCACCACGCCAGCTTGGCACGAGAGACCGCTCAGGACGCCAACCACCATCGACTGGCCTATTCCGGGTGGATTCAGGAAGCCAGCGACGGTGGAAGCACCGCCTGCGCGGGCTGAGGGGCCGGCGCACCGTCGAGCGCCGCGCGCGCCAGCATCGTCGACCCCGCCACTGCCGCCGGCATGGTGAACACGGCCCCGAGCGGGATGAGGAACAGCAGCTGGGTCGCGACGCCGAAGCCGAGCATCCGGGCGCGGTGCGGGCGGAGCACGGCGCGGCGCTCGGCTGGAGTGAGACCGCGGGCCTCGAAGGCGCGCGAGGTGAGCTCGCGGGCGAGCAGGCGACCCGAGAGCACGACGCCGAGCACGGGCGCTGCCACGGCGCCGACGACGGGGATGAACCCGACGGCGAGGACGACGAGCGAGGAGACGACGCCGAGCGCGATGAGGGCGCTCGAGTCGCGTACGGCCTGCCAGACTCCGGCGCCGCGGTCGGGGATCTCGCCGCCGAGGTCGAGCTCGACCGCACGCCAGATGCGCTCGTAGAACGGGTCGCCGATCGCGAGTGTGAGGGCGGTGAAGGTGACGGCGGCCAGCAGCCCGGCGGCGCCGAGGGTGATCGCGCCGAGCGTGAGGCGCAGCGCCGCCGCCCACGACTCCGTCCACGAGTCGGCGAACGGGGTCGCCCACTCGATGAACGGCGCCAGGCTGAATCCGAGCGCCACGAGGGCGCCCACGATGAGCACGAAGACGATGAACGCCGGCACGAGGCCGAGCAGCATCACGCCCGGGTTGCGGCGCCAGACACCGAAACCGCGCAGCAACAGGGCAACGCCCGACAGGAATCCGCTCAGCACGCCGATCAGCCTAGGTGCAGCAGGCCGGGCGGGCCGTGGGCTTGACGCGGCCGCGATTCACGGGTCAGCGCCGACGGCGCTCGTGCTCCCAGATCGCGAGTTCGACGCGATTGCGCACGCCGAGCTTCAGCATGAGGCTCGCGATGTGCGTCTTGACCGTGCTGAGCGAGATGTGGAGCTCGCTGCCGATCTCCGTGTTGCCGAGTCCGCGAGCGACTGCCGCGAGCACGTCCTGTTCGCGGTCGGTGAGAGGGCTCGCCGGCTGAGCCGCCGCAGCCCGTGCCGCCGGGGCGAAGGCCTCGATGAGGCGCACCGTGACGTTCGGGTCGATGAGGGCGTCTCCGCGGGCGGCGGCATGCACGGCCTCGGCGAGGAGCGCGGCCCCGGCGTTCTTGAGGAGGAACCCGCGCGCGCCGGCCCGGAGCGCGGCGTAGACGTACTCGTCGAGATCGAAGGTCGTGATCACGACGACCGGGATCGGGTCGGGCACCCCCGGTCCGGCGAGCAGGGTGGTCGCTGCGATTCCGTCGAGAACCGGCATCCGGATGTCCATCAGACACACGTCGGGTCCGAGTTCGTGAGTAAGTGCCACGGCCTCTGCTCCGTCGGATGCCTCGGCGATCACCTCGATGCCGGGCTGCGCATCGAGGATCATGCGCAGCCCCGTGCGCACCAGCTCCTGGTCGTCGGCGATGAGAACGCGCACGCTCATGCCGACCAGCCTGACCGCGGGAGCACGGCGCTCACGGTCCAGCCGCCGCCCGCGACTGCGCCGGCCTGGCAGGATCCGCCGACCAGGGCTGCGCGCTCGGCCATCCCGGCCATCCCGTATCCCGGCACGGGCGAGCCGGTTGATTCGCCGTCGTCGTGGACGTCGAGTCGAACGCCGGCGGCATCGACCAGCACGCTCACCTCGACGCGCGTGGCTCCGACGGCGTGCCGCCGCGCGTTCGTCACCGCCTCCTGGGCGATGCGGAAGCCGGCGGCGCTGATCGCCGGCGGTACGGCGTCGACGGAGCCGGTGAGGGTCACGACGACATCCGGACCCTCGCCACCGAGCTGCGCCAGGCGTGGCAGGTCGCCCAACCCGGCGACGGGTGCGAGCTCGACCGCGTCGTCTCGGCGGAGGATGCGCACCATCGAGCGCATCTCGTCGAGGGTGCGGGATGCCTCGCTCTCGATCACCCGCAGAACCGCTGTCGCAGCCTCCGGATCACTCGCGGCGACGGCCATGCCGGCCTGCGCCTGGATCGCGATCGCCGACACGTGGTGCGCCACGGTGTCGTGCAGGTCGCGTGCGAGCTGCTCGCGCTCGAACGATCGCATCCGTTCCAGATCTCGGTCGCGTGCCGACGCGCGCAGGCGGAAGGCCACCCCGAGCGTGCTCGTCGTGACCACCACCGCGAGGGAACCGATGACGTCGGCGACCGTCGGAGGGCCGAACAGCAGGGGCGACAGGATGCCGATCGCGAGGATCACCGAGGCTGCGAGCGCAGCACGGCCGGTGCCCCAGCGCATCACGGCGTAGACGAGGATGAGGAAGTAGGCGGTCGTGAAGAGCTCGGGCTCGCCTCCCATCACCAGGCTCATCGCCGTTCCGGCCGCGAAGGCCGTCACCAGTATCCCGAGCGGATGGGTGCGACGCCACAGCAGCGTCGGAACGAGGACGACGAGCAGCGCAGCCCAGAGCCAGCGCCCCGGCACCTCGGGACGGAGGGCGGCCTCGACGAACGCGAGAGGCGGAAGCACTGCGACGAGAACCCAGTCGCGCCAGACGCGCCGCGGTGGGGCCGGGGACGCCGCCGGCGCCTCCCAGAGCGCGCGGATGGGGCTCGTCATGCCCTCAGGATAGAGGGGCCGCGGCGGCAGCGGATCGGCCGAAGGTACGGGTTCGCGGGAGGGACGTCCTCGCGCGGCGACGGATGACGATCTCGGCCACGATGAGATTGACGGCCCAGCCGGCGCCCATCAGCAGCGAGTACGTCAGCTGGTCCGGAGCGCCGAGCAGCAGGGTCCACGGCAGGAAGACGAACACCTGGGTGCCGGCTCCGAGGCCGATGGCATAGGCGCGGGTCATCCAGGCGCTGTGCGTGCGCACATCCCCGCGGCGGATGGCGAGGAACGCGGCGACGATCGCCGCGGCCATCGCGACGGCGAGCACCACGCGCATCACGAACAGGATCGGACCGTACGTGGCCGGCATCGAGTAGAAGAGCGTCATCCAGAGTGCGGACAGCGCCGAGAGCACTCCGGCTGGTGCGACGATGCGACCCGCTCGGCGATGCCAAGGGCGTCGTCGCAGCGAGGGTGCGAACTGCAGTGCTCCGAGCACGAGGAACACGCTCGAGCTCACGATGTGCACGATCACCGGAACCGGCGAGTCGAAGAAACGGGCGTTCTCGGCTGTCACGGCGGCCCCGGTGGCGAGTTGCGTGAGCCTCATCGAACCGGCCAGCATCGGGACGAGGCTGACGGCGATGAGACCGGCAGGGACGAGCCACTCCGGGCGTCGGCGCAGTCGTCGGCGGGTGGCCAGGGGGTCGATGGTGTCGGTCATGGCTCGATGCTCCCGCCGGGCGGTCGCCGTGCGCATCGGCCGGCTGGCCCGATCACCTCGTCCGATCGGCCGATGCCGCCGCGTTGGACGGTGCGGTTACGACCGCGTGAAATCCCCGACAGGGAGCGCCGTCGGCGTTCCCCGCACCACCGGAACCTGCTTGGATGAGCATGATGGTCGCGAGGGCGGCATCCGGCCGCGCGCAGACCCCTGGATGAAAGGCGACGCGATGGACGACTTGAGCGGATCGGCGACCGAACGGCTGCAGCAGTTGGCCCTGATCGACGCGAGCGACCTCGATGCCGCCTGGCTCGGCACCCAGCTCACGGCTGCGCTCTACGCCTGGCAGGGCACCGAGGACGAACTCCGCCTGCTCAGGGAAGGACGAGAAGACTACTGAGCCGAGCGACATGACCGACGCATCCGGCGACCGCGTTCCGATCGAGGCGCAGAGCGTGCTGGCTCCGCTCACCCGGTCGGCGATCTTCCTCGTCGTCACCATCCGAGAGGGGACTGCAGCGGCCGACATCGCGCGGGACGCGGTCACCGGCGTCTCGGACCTCGTGAAGAGCGTGGGCTTCCGCGACCTCGACGCCCGCCTCAGCTGCGTCGTCGGCATCGGCGCAGCGGCCTGGCCCCTGCTGACCTCGCAGCCGATGCCGGCCCAGCTGCGTCCGTTCACCCCGATCGGCGGCCCGGTGCACACCGCGGTCTCCACCCCCGGCGACCTGTTCTTCCACATCCGTGCCGATCGCTTCGATCTCTGCTTCGAGTTCGAGCGGCTGCTGCTGAGTGCCCTAGACGGAGCCGTCGACGTCGCCGACGAGGTGACGGGCTTCCGCTACTTCGACGCGCGCGACCTGCTCGGTTTCGTCGACGGCACGGCGAACCCGGTCGGCTCCGAGCTGGTCGGCGACGTGATCGTCGGGGATGAGGACGCGCCCTACCGCGGCGGCAGCTACGTCACCGTGCAGCGGTACGTGCACGACATGGCCGCCTGGCGAGCTCTCTCGTCCGAGCAGCAGGAGGCCATCATGGGCCGCACCAAGGCCGACAACGTCGAGCTCGACGACGCTCCGGCTGGCACCCAGTCCGCCCACAAGACCCTCGCGACCATCACCGATCCCGACGGCACCGAGCACGGCATCCTCCGCGACAACATGCCGTTCGGCCAGCCCGGAGCGGGCGAGTTCGGCACCTACTTCACGGGCTATGCCCGATCTCCGCAGACGATCGACCGGATGCTGCTGCGCATGTTCGTCGGCTTCCCGGCCGGCGCCTACGACCGCCTGCTCGACTTCTCGACTCCTCTCACCGGGTCGACGTACTTCGTGCCGAGCCTGCCGGTGCTCGAGGGCCTGGCCGTCGAGGCACCCGACCTCACCTGAGGTCGAGGCGCATGAGGATGCGCGGGAAGCCGTTCAACACGCTCGTGGTGTCTGCGGCCTTACGGAAGCCGGCCTTCAGGAAGAGGGCCCGGGTGCCGACGTACGCCATCGTGAGGTCGACCTTCTCGCCCTTGTTGTCGACGGGGTAGCCCTCGATGGCCGGGGCGCCGTTCTCACGCGCGAACGCGACGGCGCCCTCGAGCAGCGTGTGCGAGATGCCCTGCCCCCGGTGCCCTGGGCGTACCCGGATGCACCACACCGACCAGACGTCGAGGTCGTCGACATGCGGGATCCTGCGGTTGGTGGCGAAGCCCGTGTCCGCGCGGGGGTGCACGCCGGCCCACCCGACGACCTCGTCGCCGTCGTAGGCGATGACACCGGGCGGCGGGTCCTCACGGCAGAGCTCCTTCACGCGCTCACCGCGGGCCGTGCCCGAGAGCGCGAGATTCTCCTTCGAGGGGATGCGGTAGCTCAGGCACCAGCACACGTTCGCGTCGGGCCGCTTGGGGCCGACCATGGTCTGCACATCGGCGAACCGCGTGGCGGGTCGCACCTCGATCGCCACCGGACCGGCCTACATGTCCTCGAGTTCGACCTCGCCCGCGCGTTCGTAGACGAGGGAGACGCCGCCCTTCGGGAACGTGCGCGCCGGCTCGGCCAGACGGAAGGTCGTCGGGATGGTCCCGTCATCGAAGAGGCGCTTGCCCTGCCCGAGGGTGAGCGGATACAGGTAGAGGTGCAGGCGATCGAGCACGTCCTCGGCGAGCAGCGACCGGATGAGGGCGCCACTTCCGAACATGTGCACCTCGTCGTACTCGTCTCGAAGTCGACCGGCGGCTGCGGCATCCGGCAGCACGGTCGTGCCCTCCCAGGTGGGATCGGTCAGGGTGCTCGAGACCACGTACTTGGGGACGCGGTTCAGGACGCCGCCGATGTCGTCGCTCTGGTGCGGCCAGTACGCGGCGAAGATGTCGTACGTCTTCCGGCCGAGCAGCAGGGCATCGATGCGCTCGATCTCGGCGCCGATGGCTGCGCCGGCCTCGTCGTCGGAGACCGGAGCCTGCCAGCCGCCGAACGCGAAGCCGTCCGAGGTGTCCTCGTCGCGGCCGCCCGGACCCTGGTAGACCCCGTCGAGCGTGATGAACATGTTCGAGATGATTCTGCCCACGGATGCGTCCTTCCGTCGTCGCCGGAACCTCGTGCGCCGGCGCACCGTTCCATCCTCGAACAGGAGCGCCGCGGCTGTCCAGCCTCGGCCGTTGACGCCGGCGTCTCATCGGCGTACATTCAACCAAAAGGGTGAATGAGTGAAGGAGTCGAGCATGCTGCTGCAGGACAAGGTCGCTGTGATCCACGGCGGTGGGGGATCGGTCGGTGCCGCTGCGGCGCGGGTGTTCGCGCGGGAGGGTGCGCGGCTGTTCCTCGCGGGGCGCAGCCTGCGGCGTCTCGAGGCTGCGGCATCCTCGATCCGAGCCGACGGGGGTACGATCCAGATCGCCGTGGTGGACG
Organism: Orlajensenia leifsoniae; assembly: GCF_004570845.1. Lineage (GTDB taxonomy): Bacteria > Actinomycetota > Actinomycetes > Actinomycetales > Microbacteriaceae > Orlajensenia > Orlajensenia leifsoniae. The sequence goes on from NZ_SPQZ01000004.1 coordinate 275,301, forward strand.
CCATGGACCAGGATGCCGTCGACGGTCATGTCGATGCGGTCGCACGGGCGCACGGCGGCATCGACGTGGCGTTCAACGCCGTCGGCTTCGACCACGTGCAGGGTCTCGCCATCGGCGACACGTCCCTCGCCGACTACCTGCATCCGGTCACGGGCTACCTGCGGACCAACTTCATCACGGCGAAGGCGGCCGCGAGGCACATGACGCAGCAGGGGAGCGGCGTGATCCTCACGATCTCGACCCCCGGAGCGCGCCTGACCGGCCGCGGGCTGATCGGGAACGCCGCCCAGAGCGCCGGACTCGAGGGGTTCTCGAGGGCGCTGGCCGGAGAGCTCGGGCCGGCGGGAGTGCGCGTGGTGTGCGTGCGTCCGAATGCTCTGCAGGATGCCGTCGACACATCGTACACGGGGGAGATGTTCGGCCGCATCGCCGCGCTCACCGGCACGCCCCGCGCGGACTGGCTGGCCGGATTGGCGGGGAACACCCTGCTCGACAGGCTGCCGCTGCTGGACGAGGTCGCCGAGTACCTGGCGTTCGCCGCCTCGGATCGCGCCCGGTCCATGACCGGCGTCGTGGCCAACCTGACGGCCGGGATGATCGTCGACTGACGGGTGCCTCGGCTCCATCGACCGGATGCCGCCTGCCGTGACCTTTTCTCGATCCGTCCTTGTCTCGGTCGACACGGCTTGCCTATACTCGGCCACAACGCGCAAATGTTTACGTCAACATAGACATGGCTACGTCAACACGTGCGCATCGAGTACGACACCGGACCTCAGAGCAGAGATCAAGGACACGATGACAATGAAGTCGATACGCACCGGCTGGGCCGTAGCACTGACCACTGCGGCCGTGCTGGCCACGAGCGTCACCGCCGCAGCGGTGGGAGGGACACCATCGGTGGCGGCGAGCATCCCCGTCACCATCACTCCGAATCCGGCGTCGCCGAGTGCGGCGTTCGAGGGATGGGGCACGAGCCTCGTCTGGTTCGCGAACGCCACCGGCGGGTACCCCGACTCGGTGCGCCAGGAGCTGTTCGACAAGGTGTTCGGCGAGGACGGACTCAACCTCAACATCGCCCGCTACAACATCGGCGGCGGCAACGCGACAGACGTTCCCTCGTACCTCCGTCCGGGCGGCGCCGTCGATGGCTGGTGGAACCCCGACCTCGATGCGTCCGACGCGCAGGGCCCGATCACGTCGACGTACGCCGATCGGGCGCGGTATGCCGCGGCGTGGGACGGCGAGGACGCATCCGACTACGACTTCACAGCAGATGCCACCCAGCTGTGGTGGGTGAACGCCCTGAAGGACAAGGTCACCAAGTGGGAGGCGTTCAGCAACTCGCCGCCCTACTTCCTCACCCAGAGCGGCTTCGCCTCCGGCGGTATCGGCAACGGCAACACGGAACAGCTGGCCCCCGCGAACATGGACAAGTTCGCCACCTACCTCACGACGGTCGTCGAGCACATCGAGAGCACCTACGGCATCGACTTCGACACCCTCGACCCGTTCAACGAGCCGAACACCAACTACTGGTCGACGACCCTCGGATCGAACGGCTGGCCGACGTCGGCCAGCCGCCAGGAGGGTGCGCACATCGGCCCGGCAGCCCAGGACCAGATGATCAAGGCGCTCGCCGCGAAGCTCGCAGCGGCAGGCACCTCGACCGACGTGAAGATCTCGGCCATGGACGAGACCAACCCGTCCATCTTCGCGACCAACTGGAACGCCTGGAGCCAGCAGTCGAAGGACCTCGTGTCGCAGCTCAACGTGCACACCTACGGCACCTCCGACCGCCTCGTCGCGCGTGACATCGCCAAGGCCTCCGACAAGCCGCTCTGGATGAGCGAGGTCGAGGGCGACTGGGACGGCACCGGCTTCAACCAGACCAACATCGAGAACGGCATCGGCGTCGCCACCCGCATGATCGACGACATGCGCGAGCTCGAGCCGAGCGCCTGGGTGTTCTGGCAGCCGGTCGAGGACCTCTACAACATGCAGAAGGTCGAGAAGCTGAACTGGGGAAGCGTCTTCGTCGACTTCGACTGCAACGCCCAGGGTCAGTCGCTGCGCCGCATCGCCGACGGCAGCGCGGACACGTCGTGCAAGGTGCTCACCAACTCCAAGTACAACACCGTGCGCAACTTCACCCACTACATCCGTCCCGGTGACAGCTTCATCCCCACGAACAGCACGCAGACGACGGCGGCGCTGACCGCCGACGGCGCGGGCCTGAACCTCGTGCACGTCAACTCCGACGCCAGCGCCCGCGACATCACGCTCGACCTGTCGGGATTCGAGACGATCGCAGCCGGCGCCACGGTGACGCCCGTCGTCACCACGGCCTCGCCCGCGAACGACGTGGAGAAGAACGCCTTGGTCACCGGAACGCCGGTGGCCATCGATGCGGCGAGCAAGACGGCGCACATCACGGTTCCGGCCAAGTCCGTCACCACACTCGTCGTGACCGGAGCGTCGGGCGTCGCCGAGACGGCGAACCGCGTCGAAGACGGTCACGGCTACCAGCTCATCGGAACGCAGAGCGGCAAGGCCCTCACCGCCCCGGCGCAGACCGGTGCCGGTGGCGCGACGATCACGACGACGGCGACCACGGCGCAGCAGGCGGCCACGCAGCTCTGGACGGCGAAGGTCGTCTCGGGCGCCGGCACCAATCGCGAACACGTCGTGCTGAGCAACGGGGCCGGGCGGGTGCTCGGGTCCACCGCATCCGGAACCGTGCTCGTCACCGCAACGCCGGAACAGGCGGCAGCGGACAAGGCGCTGCAATGGATCCCGAGCACGACGAACGGCACCACCTTCGGGCTGGTCAGCGCGGCGTACGCGCGCGCCCTCGACGTGAACGGGCAGGCGACAGCGGATGGAACCGTCGTCGGCACCTGGCCGTCGAACAACGGGTCCAACCAGCTGTGGTCGCTCAAGGACACGCAGATCGTGTCGGTGAACCCGACGACGGCGAGCACGATCGCCGGTGTCGCGCCAACCCTGCCGTCGACCGTCACCGTCACCTACCGCGGCGGCGTGCAGCGCAGCGCGGCCGTGACCTGGGACGTCGGCGACGCCGACTGGTCGAAGCCGGGCTCGGTGACCCTGAGCGGAAGCGGAACCGACCTGTTCGGTGCCGCATTCGATTCGGCCGAGGTCGTCGTCGACATCGGCGGGTTCGCATCGACCGACCCCGTGTCGGTAACCACCTACGCCGGGGCATCCGCTGCCTCCGTCCGCGCTGCCGCGCCGACCTCCGTGCCGGCGCAGATCGGCGCCAGCGACAACCGCTACGCCGCGGCAGTCACCTGGGACTGGTCGGGACTGACGGATGCCGCCCTGGCGGCACCCGGGATGCTGACGGTTCCCGGATCCGCGGCGTCGAACGACGCGTCGGCCCCGGCCCTGCCCGCGACGCTGTCCGTCATCGTCACGGCACCCGGGGAGAAGAACATCGCTCCAGCCAGCGCGGCCACCGCCACCTTCACCGAGAGCGCCTCCTACAGCGTCGATCGCACCAAGAACGGCGTGACCAACGACAAGGGCTGGTCGAACTGGAGGAGCGCGAACAAGAACGCCCAGGACACCCTGACGTACAACCTCGCCGGGGCCTCGACCGTCAACCACGTGACCGTGCGGTTCTACAAGGACGGCACGACGAGCTGGGCGAAGACCATGCGGGTGGAGTACCAGGCGCCCGGATCGAGCGCTTGGATTTCGGCCGGAACCGTCGATGTGCCGATCCCGGCGGATGGCACCGCGCCCGTCGTCGACGTGTCCCTCGGGGGCGTGCAGGCGAAGCAGGTGAGGGTGGTCATGGATGCCTACGCCAACACGCACATGATCGTGTCGGAGGTGGAGATCTACGCCCGCACCGCCTCGGCGGCCGGGGTCACCGACCTGGCGCGTCTCAGCGTCGACGGTGCGGCGCTGCCGGGGTTCAGTGGCAGCACGACCGAGTACTCCCTCGGGGTCGAGGGTGACCGCTGGCCGCGCGTGAGTGGAGTGGCCGTCGACTCCAACGCCACGATCGCCATCACCCAGGCCGATCAGAACGCCGGGACCGCGACTCTCGTGGTGACGGCTCCCGACGGACAGAGTCGCACGTACTCCGTCGTGGTGACGCGGTCGGTGGCGGTGACGGCTCCGCACATCGAGGGCGACGCGCTGCTCGGCGAGACCCTGACCGCCGTCGGTGCGACGGCGGATCCGGCCGGTGCGACGCTGGCCTACAGCTGGAACCGCAACGGAAGCGCGATCGGCGGTGCGACCGGCGCCGACTACCGGGTCGGCGAGGCGGACATCGACGCGGCGATCACCGTCACCGTGACGGCATCCGCCCCCGGATTCGAGGACGGCGTCGCCGTCTCGGAACCTGTCGTGCCTGCCGAGGTGCCCGCGGGCGACGGATCGACGGCCAAGCCGGCCGTGGGCGTGCTCGCGTCCGACAACGGCTGGGACACGGGACTCCTCGATGGCAGTTACCGCATCACCATGAACCTGTGGTGGGGCACCAACGCCACGCTGTTCAAGCTCTACGAGAACGGCTCGCTGATCAAGACCGTGCGCCTGAGCTCGGCCACGCCGGCCGCTCAGCAGGCTGTCGTCGATGTGGCGGATCGGAAGAACGGCACCTACGTCTACACGGGAGCCCTCGTGAACGGTTCCGGTACGACGAAGACCCAGTCGGTCGCGGTCGTGGTGAAGGACGCCAACCCGAGCACCCCGGTGCTCAGCCACGACAATCACGACAGGGATGGGACGTACACGCTGACCGCCAACCTGTGGTGGGGCACGAATGCGACGTCGTACACGTTCTACGAGAACGGCACGGCGATCGGATCGGGTGACCTGAAGGCCGGGACACCGGCCGCACAGAAGGCGACCCTGGCGGTCACGGGCAAGGCGAAGGGGACGTACAGCTACACGGTGGCCTTCACGAACGCGGCGGGCACGACCACGAGCCTGCCGGTCTCGGTGACCGTCAGCAAGTAGCTCGGGCTGGTGGGAGGGACGGCGACCGATCGGGTCGTCGTCCCTCCTTCTCGGTCCTCAGCGGCGCGTCGTGCGCGGGGCGCCGACCGGGCCGGTGCTGGCGCGCACGACGAGCTCCGTCGGCACCCGCACGGTGAGCTCCTCGGGGAGGTCGCCGTCGATCTCGTCGAGGAGCTGGCTCACGCTCAACCGGCCGACCTCGTCGAAGTGCTGGTGCACCGTGGTGAGTGGCGGCCAGAAGCTTCCGGCCTCCTCCATGTCGTCGAAGCCCACGACGCTCACGTCCTCCGGCACCGCGACCCCGCGCTCGTGCAGGGCGCGGATCACGCCGAGGGCCATCTGGTCGTTGGCGGCGAAGATGGCGGTCACATCCGGATCGTCGGCGAGCTCGAGGCCGGCCCTGTAGCCGGCATCCGTCGACCAGTCGCCGACGATCACCTCGGGAACGGATGCTCCCCGCGAGCGCAGGGTCTCGGCCCACGAGTCCCGACGCCGACCGGCGGAGAAGGAGCCCAGCGGTCCGGAGATGTGCTGGACGGTGCGGTGCCCCAGGTCGAGCAGGTGCTCCGTGGCGATGCGGGCGCCCTGCGCCTGATCGGTGTCGACCACCGGATACGGATAGCGGGCGCTGGAGTCGACCACGACGACGGGCAGGCCGGGTGGCAGGGTGATGTCGGCGTCGTCGAGCAGATGCGCCTCGATGATGATGATGATCCCGTCGACGGCCTGCTCGCTCAGGCGGCCGAACGCCACGGAGACCTCGCCCTGGGTCAGGTGCTGCACGGGGAGGAGGGTGATCGAGTAGCCGGCGGATGCCGCGGTGACGGCGATCGCGTCGAGGGTGCGCATGTTGCCGTACGACGACAGGGTGAACATGATGACGCCGATGGTGCGGAAGCGCCCCGAGCGCAGGGCGCGGGCGGCGCTGTTGGGCCTGTAGCCGAGCTTCCGCATGGCCTCGAGCACGCGGCGCCTGGTCTCCTCGTCGACGTTCGGGCGTCCGGTGGACACCCGCGAGACGGTCTGGCCGGACACCCCGGCCTCGCGTGCGACATCCGCCATCGACGGACCGCGGCGGCGGGACGCGTCGACCGCGCCGGTTTCATCGGTGGCCGTCATCGGTCTCCTTTGTCATGGTTACGTCAACATGCTACTGTTCCAACACCACATGTTGACGTAAACATAGGTTCTCCACGAAAGAGTGAAATGACGACGTTGTCACGACAGCAGGGACTGCCGATCCCCAAGCCGAGCCGGAAGGCGCGGCGCGATTGGCGCGGTTGGGCCTTCGTGGGTCCGTTCATGGCCGTGTTCCTTCTCGTGTTCATCGCCCCGGTGATCTACGCGGTCTACCTCAGCCTGTTCCGCGAGCAGCTCGTGGGCGGTAATGCCTTCGTGGGCTTCGAGAACTACCTCCTCGTGCTCTCGGACGGCAAGTTCTGGGAGGCGTTCCTCCGGGTGCTGCTCTTCCTCGTCATCCAGGTGCCGATCATGCTGGTGCTCGCGCTGGCCGCCGCGATGGCCATCGACAGCGCGCGCCTGCACGCCACCGGGTTCTTCCGCATCGTGATCTTCCTGCCCTACGCCGTTCCGGCCGTGGTGGCGGTGCTGATGTGGGGCTTCATCTACGGCGGCAACTTCGGCCTCGCCGCCAACATCAACGACTTCCTCGGCTCCGAGGTCATCACCCCGTTCACCCGGGAATGGATCCTGCCGGCCATCGGCAACATCGTGACGTGGGAGTTCGTGGGCTACAACATGCTCATCTTCTACGCCGCCCTCCGCACCATCCCCACCGAGCTCTACGAGGCGGCCGAACTCGACGGTGCCGGACCGTTCCGCGTGATCACCGGCATCAAGATCCCCGCCCTCCGCGGCGCGATCGTGATCGCCGCCATCTTCTCCATCATCGGAAGCTTCCAGCTCTTCAACGAGCCGAACATCCTCAAGCCATTGGCGCCGAACATCATCACGAGCTACTTCACCCCGAACATGTACGCGTACAACCTCTCCTTCGCCGGTCAGCAGTTCAACTACTCGGCCACGGTGGCGATCGTCATGGGCGTGATCACCGCGGTGATCGCCTACGTCGTGCAACTCCGCGGCTCGCGGAAGGAAGACCGATGAGCGCCCCCGCCTACGTGCGCAGTCGCGACAACTCGCGTCCGCGGTCGCGCAAGTCCATCGCGCTCACCCTCCTGATGCTCCTGTTCGTGGTCTACACGCTCGTTCCCCTGCTGTGGCTCGTGATCAACGCGACCAAGACCCAGCCCGAGCTGTTCTCCAGTTTCGGACTCTGGTTCGGCAGCGACTTCGCCCTCTTCGACAACATCGCCCAGACCCTGACGTACAACAACGGCATCTTCGTGCGCTGGTTCGGGAACACCCTGCTCTACGTCGTCGTCGGCGCCGGCGGAGCGACGCTCCTCGCCACCGTCGCCGGCTACGGCCTCGCGAAGTTCCGCTTCCCGGGTCGGCGTGCCGTGTTCGCCGTGGTGCTCGGTGCCATCGCGATCCCCGGAACCGCACTCGCAGTGCCGACGTTCCTCATGTTCAGCCAGCTGGGCCTCACCAACACCCCGTGGGCGATCATCATCCCGTCGCTCATCAGCCCCTTCGGCCTGTACCTGATCTGGGTCTACGCGGCGGAGTCGATTCCGACGGAACTGCTCGAGGCTGCTCGCATCGACGGCGCCGGAGAGTTCCGCACCTTCTTCACCATCTCCATCCGGCTGCTCGCGCCGGGAATCGTCACCGTGCTGCTGTTCGCCGTGGTAGCGACCTGGAACAACTACTTCCTCCCGCTGATCATGCTGAGCGACCCGGCCTGGTTCCCCCTCACGGTCGGCCTGAACCAGTGGAACGCGCAGGCGACCGGAGTCGCGGCGCAGCCGATCTACAACCTGGTGATCACGGGCTCGCTGCTCACGATCCTCCCCATCGTCGCCGCCTTCCTCGTCCTGCAGCGTTTCTGGCAGTCGGGGTTGAGCGCCGGAAGCGTCAAGTGAGTGTTCGAGAGGCACGCGCTTGCGAGAAACAGCACCACTCTCACCCGGGGCGTCCTGCGCCGGAACCGTTTACAAGGAAGTGAAAGGAACATCATGACCATCAAGCGCAGCAGCTCCGGCATCCGTCGGAGCGCAGCAGCGATCGTCGCCGTCGCCGCCATCAGTGCCGCCCTCGTCGGCTGCTCGGCCGACGCCGGTTCGTCCGGAGGCTCCGGCTCGGCATCCGACCTCGACGCAGCCCTCGAGAAGGGCGGCACCATCACGTACTGGAGCTGGACCCCCTCGGCCGAGGCCCAGGTCGCGGCGTTCGAGAAGGCCTACCCCAAGGTCGACGTGAAGCTCGTCAACGCCGGAACCAACACCGACGAGTACACGAAGCTCCAGAACGCGATCAAGGCCGGCTCCGGTGCCCCCGACGTCGCACAGATCGAGTACTACGCCATCCCGCAGTTCTCGCTGTCCGAGTCGCTCGTCGACCTCTCGCAGTACGGGTTCGGCGACCTGAAGGACGACTACTCGGCGTCCACCTGGGGATCCGTGACCTCGGGCGACAAGGTCTTCGGCCTGCCGCAGGACTCCGGCCCCATGTCGATGTTCTACAACAAGACCGTCTTCGACCAGTACGGCATCGAGGTGCCGACCACGTGGGACGAGTACGTCGCTGCCGCTGAGAAGCTGCACGCGGCCGACCCGACGAAGTACATCACCTCCGACACCGGTGACTCCGGCTTCGCCACGAGCATGATCTGGCAGGCCGGCGGCCAGCCGTTCCAGGCCGACGGCACGAACGTGACCATCGACCTCGCCGACGCGGGCAGCAAGAAGTGGGCCGACAACTGGAACCGTCTCATCGACGGCGGACTGCTCTCCGACATCCCCGGCTGGAGCGACGAGTGGTACAAGGGCCTCGGCGACGGCACCATCGCCACGCTCATCACCGGCGCGTGGATGCCCGGCGTTCTCGAGGGCAGTGTTCCCGACGCCTCGGGTGACTGGCGAGTCGCTCCGATCCCGACCTACGACGGCACCCCCGTCTCGGCCGAGAACGGCGGCGGTGGACAGGCCGTGATCAAGCAGTCGAAGAACCCGGCCCTCGCCGCAGCGTTCCTCAAGTGGCTGAACAACGACCCGGAGTCGATCAAGGTCTTCCTCGAGAAGGGCGGCTTCCCGGCCACCACGGCCGACCTCGAGTCGGACGAGTTCCTCGCCCAGGCCCCCGAGTACTTCGGCGGCCAGAAGATCAACGAGGTGCTCACCGCAGCAGCCAAGGACGTCCCGAGCGGCTGGCAGTACCTGCCGTTCCAGGTGTACGCGAACAGCATCTTCGGTGACACCGTCGGGCAGTCCTACGCCAACAAGGGCAACCTGAACGACGGCCTCGCCGAGTGGCAGAAGCAGCTCGTCGACTACGGCAACGGCCAGGGCTTCACCGTCAACAAGTAGTTCCTGGAGAACGGATGCGGGTCCGGCGGACGACCGCCGGATCCGCATCCGTTCCCCATCTCCACCCCCACCGACTGAGGGCCTTCCATGTCTGAATTCACCATCGGCGAGACCGACTTCCTCCTCGACGGGCGCGCGCACCAGGTCATCTCCGGTGCCATGCACTACTTCCGCGTCCACCCCGAGCAGTGGGCCGACCGCATCCGCAAGGCGCGCCTCATGGGTCTCAACACCATCGAGACCTACGTCGCCTGGAACGCGCACTCGCCTCGACGCGGGGAGTTCTCGACTGAGGGCGGGCTCGACCTGGCGCGGTTCCTCGAACTCGTGGCAGCAGAGGGGATGCACGCGATCGTGCGCCCCGGGCCCTACATCTGCGCCGAGTGGGACAACGGCGGGCTGCCGGCGTGGCTGCTGCGCGACCCCGAGGTGCGCCCGCGCAGTTCGGAGCCGCGCTACCTCGAGGCCGTGACCGAGTACCTGCAGCAGGTCTACGCGATCGTCGCGCCTCTGCAGATCGACCGCGGCGGACCCGTCGTACTCGTGCAGATCGAGAACGAGTACGGCGCTTACGGCTCCGACAAGGACTACCTGGCTCACCTCGTGCAGGTCACGCGCGACGCCGGAATCACCGTGCCGCTCACCACCATCGACCAGCCGACCCCCGAGATGCTCTCCGACGGGAGCCTGCCGGGCCTGCACCTCACGGCCTCGTTCGGGTCGCGCACTGCGGAACGCTTCGCGACCCTGCGCGAGCACCAGCCGACGGGGCCCCTCATGTGCGCCGAGTTCTGGAACGGCTGGTTCGACAGCTGGGGCACGCACCACCACACCAACACGGTGGAGCAGACCGCAGCCGATCTCGACGCGATCCTCTCGGTCGGCGGATCGGTCAACTTCTACATGTTCCACGGCGGCACGAACTTCGGCCTCACCAGCGGCGCCAACGACAAGGGCATGTACCAGCCGATCGTCACCAGTTACGACTACGACGCCCCGCTCGACGAGGCCGGGCATCCGACCGCCAAGTACTTCGCCTTCCGCGACGTCATCGCGAAGTACGCTCCGGTTCCCGCGGAGGTTCCGGATGCCGCGGCCGACGCCCCGGCGTTCGAGGTGCCGCTGCAGAGGGTCGCTGCGCTGTTCGATGTCGTCGCGGCATCCGGCTCACCGCTCGGAACGACGAGTGCCCACGGCGACCTGCCGACCTTCGACGACCTTCAGCACGACAGTGGGCTGGCGTTGTTCACCACGACTCTGCCTGACGGCGCCGCCGGCGCCGGAATCCTCGGTTTCGAGGAGGTGCGCGACCGCGCCTGGGTGTTCCTCGACGGCTCGCCCGTCGGCGTGCTCGCCCGGGACTCGCACGAGAACGCCATCGCCCTGCCGCGCACCGGTGGCCAGCTGAGCATCCTCGTCGAGGACCAGGGCCGGGTGAACTACGGCCAACGCATCGGCGAGCCCAAGGGGCTCATCGGCGGGGCTCGGCTCGACGGTGCGCCGGTGCTCGACTGGTCCGTGACGGCGATCGAGCTGGATGCCGTGCCCGGAGTGGCTGCTGATGCGAGCGGCGCTGCGCCCGGAACCGACGCAGCCGGGCCCGTGATCGCGCGGGGTGAGTTCACGCTCGACGCCGAGACCGACGGCCTCTTCCTCGACACCGCCGGCTGGGGCAAGGGTCTCGTGTGGGTGAACGGCTTCCTGCTCGGGCGCTACTGGCGCCGCGGTCCGCAGCGCACGCTCTTCGTGCCCGGGCCCGTGGTGCACTCCGGCGTCAACGAGATCGTCGTGCTCGAACTCGAGGTGCTCGCCGAAGCGCGGGCGGCCTTCCTCGCCGGGCCCGAACTCGGGCACACGGAGGTCTAGACGCGTCAGCGCGCGCTACCCGAGCTCGCCGTCCCACCAGCGCAGCACCCGGAGGGCGCGCAGGGTGTTCCAGCGGCTCGGCTCGTCTTCAGGCGCGTCGAGCGCGAAGAACACCTCGCCGGGCCACGGCTGCCCGGCGAGCCAGCGGCCGTCGTCCTGGCGCTGGCCGACGAGCTTGTCGATGGCGTCTTCGACTCGCGGGTCGGCCACCTGGCCGGTGCTGCGGAAGTAGTCGAGCGCCCGCAGGATGTCGTAGAACCAGTACGGCGGGAACGAGAGGTTGCCGTAGCGCGGAAGCACGACCTCGCCGGTCGAGAGACGGCGGAACAGGTTGTGCTCCAGCAGGTACTCCTCGCCGCGGTGGCGGGCCGTCGTCACCGCCGTCAGCACGACGCGGTCGGCATCCGTCTCCTCCGAGGTGTTCACCTGGCTGGCGGCCCGCTCGTACTCGGCGAGTCCCTCCAGCACGCAGAGCGTGGTGTCGAAGGAGGCCTTCGACGACTCCGTCTCGCAGTTCCAGCCGCCGTCCTCCAGTTGCTCCGACAGCAGTCGCGCGATGATGCGGTCGCTGCCCTCGCCCAGCGCACCGAAGTAGGCGGCCGAGGCGAGCACGCCACCGTTGATGCACGGTTCCACCTCGCCCGAGAAGTAGGGCAGGTCGTCCCAGTAGTGCCAGACGACGTTGTCGTGCACGAGCTTCACGGCCGAGGCGACGGATGCGGCATCCGGATCGATGCCGAAGCGACGAAGGGACTGCAGAGTCCAATGCACGCTCTTGCGATCCTCGCCGTACTCGTCGCCGCCCCAGTAGCCCTTCTCGTCCTGCAGGGCGAGGAGCGCGGCACCCCAGCCCTCAGTCGTCACCCGGGCGCGTTCGGCCTCCGCGGCCTCTGGGGGTTCATCGGTGAGATCTCGCAGAACCTGCCAGCGGATCGCGGGATCGGAGTCGAGCAGCCAGTCTGTGACGTCCATGGCTCGACCGTAGGCCCGCGCACCGACAGGGACAAGGGGCTTGTCAGGCGACGGATGCCGCTCCCGGTCCGCGCACCACGGTCACATCGGCGGCATCGTGCTCGACTCCGTCGGCGTCGAGGAAGGCCAGACGCACCGGTGACCCGGAGGCCCGGTCGGTGTAGACGGCGGCCGAGCCGAAGCCCGTCGGGCGGAATTCGTCGCCCCAGGCGTTCATCGCCGCGAGCACCGGGAGCAGGGCGGTGCCGGCATCGGTGAGCACGTACTCCTCGCGCTCACGCTCGCCGTCAGCACGGTAGGGGCGACGTTCGAGGATGCCGGCATCGACGAGCCGGCCGAGGCGATCGGTGAGCACGTCGGGGGCGACGCCCAGCCGTGCACGGAACTCGGCGAAGCGGGTGCGACCCCAGAAGGCCTCGCGCACGATGAGCATCGACCACTTCTGGCCGAGCACCTCGAGGCTGCGCGCGATGGAACAGCGCTCACCGCTGGGGGTCGGCGTACTCGTCATGCGTCGATCATAGCAACTGACTATGAGAAACGTAGTCAGCATGCTAACTTGGTGAAACCAATTCAGGTGGAGCTCGTGTGAGCCCGAAAGGCGGACCCGTGACCCTGTCACAGCGTGGAAGTTTCTGGACTGCGGCATCCGTCGCCGGTCTGGCCCTCTGGGCGAGTGGAGCGCCGACCGTCGTCTACCCGCTCTACGCGCAGGAATGGGGACTGCCGCCGGCCGTCAGCACGGCGATCTTCGCCGTGTACCCGATCGTGCTGGTGCCCGTGCTCATCGTCTTCGGCAACCTGTCCGACGTGATCGGGCGGCGGGCCGTCATCCTCATGGGCCTGGGTGCCCTCGGTGCCGGGTCGATCGTCTTCGGGCTCGCCCCCGACCTCACCTGGGTCTTCGTCGGCCGCGCGCTCATGGGCATCGGCGTCGGGCTCTCGTTGAGCCCGGCCACCGCCGCGATGGTGGAATTCGGCGGGCCGGACGGCGCTCGCCGGGCGAGCTCGGCGACGACGGCCTCCACGGCGACGGGCCTCGCGCTCGCCACCCTCGTCGGGGGAGCGCTGGTGCAGTACGCGCCGGCGCCGCTGCACCTGAGCTTCTGGGTGCTCACGGCCGTCATCGTCGTTGTCGGCGTCGCCGCGTTCCTGCTGCCGCGACACGTGCGTGACGGCAGCGAACGCTGGCAGCCTCGCCTGCCCCGGATGCCGCTCGGCGAGCGCCCCGCCTTTCTCGCCGGAGCGCTCGGGATCTCGGCGGCGTACGCGATGGGCGCCATCTTCCTCGCGCTCGGGGCGCAGATCGCCCGCGACCTCGTGCGCAGCGACAACGCCTTCATCGACGGAGCGATCATCTCACTGTCGGCCGTGGCCATCGGCGTGGTCGCCGTGCTGGCGCGTCCGATGCGTCCGCGCCTGGCCGTCACCCTCGGCCCCGTCCTCGCCACGGCCGGACTCGGGCTGCTCATCGTGGCCGGCCTCGCGCACTCTCTTCCCGCCTTCATCGTCGCCTCGCTCGTGGCCGGCGCCGGCTACAGCCTGATGTTCTCGGGCGGACTCGGCCTCGTGACGGCCAGCGCTCCGGCTCACCACCGGGCCGGCGTCATCTCAGCGGCCTACGTGATCGGCTACCTCGTGCAGGCCGTCGCCGCCCTCGGCCTCGGCGTGCTCGCCACCGCGGTCGGCCTGCAGCTCGCGCTCGAGATCGGGGCCCCGGTCATCCTGCTGATCGGTGTCGCCTCGCTCGTGGTGGCGAATGCGCCTCGACGGATACCGCTGACCGCCTAGCGGCATCCGCGACTCGCCCCGTTCGCCGCATTCGGTCGCTTCCAGCCTGAGTAGCGACGGAAAGAGGCGAACCGCGGCGCGAAGCAGCGGGCTAGCGCGGCGTGATCTCGTCGACGAAGGCGTGCGCCTCGTCGCAGACGGCACGCCATCGATCGGCACCATCCGTGAGCGGCACGGTGGCCCACTCCTTCGCCGGGCCACCGTGCATCACCATGTTGTCGAAGCCGAGCGCCTCGATGCGCTCGGCCGGCAGCTTCGCGACTAGGCTGCCATCGGTCGAGACGAAGGCGAACAGCTTGCCGCGCACCGAGTAGCCCTCGGAGCCGAACATGCGACCGACGGCGACGTCGGGCTGCTTCTGCAACTCGGCCGTCACCGTGTCGAGGAGTTCGCGGCCGGCCAGTCGCTCGGGCCGGGGTCCTGCCGGTTTCTCGGTCATGCCTCGACGGTAGGACCGGGTGCCGCCGCTGGGCAAGGGGTGTCGGCACGTGGTGGCGGCACGTGGTGCCGGCGCGTGCCCGTGTCAATGCCCCAGCCGATGTCGGCGGGCGGTGTCAGACTGAGCCGGTGCTGCTCCACGAGCTTGTGACGACGACGGATGCCGTGACTGCGACGCGCTCGCGCCTCGCCAAGGTCGAGGCCCTGGCCGAACTGCTGCGCCGCCTCGAGCCCGACGAGATAGCCCCGGCTGTCGGCTTCCTGGTGGGCAAGCCCCGCCAGGGTCGCGTCGGCGTCGGCTGGCGCGGCATGGAGGCGGCCATGGGATCGCCCGCCGAGCAGGCGTCGCTCTCGGTCGCCGATCTCGATGCCGTGCTCGATCAGCTCCTCGCGATGGCCGGAGGCGGCACGGGCTCCTCTGCCGCCCGCGCCGAGGTGCTCCGTTCCCTGACGGCCCGGGCGACGGCGACCGAACAGGATCTCATCGGTCGGGTGCTCCTCGGCGAGGTGCGCACCGGCGCCCTCGAGGGCGTACTCACCGATGCCGTGGCCCGGGCCTCCGACCGGCCGATCGCGAGCGTGCGCCGGGCCGCGATGCTCTCGGGCGACCTCGGCGAGACCACGCGACTGGCGCTCACGGGCACGGCCGAGGAGCTCGACTCGGTCGGCCTCGTCGTGGGGCGGCCCGTCCTCCCCATGCTCGCCGGAACCGCCGCCAGCGCCGCGGCAGCGCTCGAGGCCACCGGGGAGGCATCCGTCGAGTTCAAACTCGATGGTGCCCGAATCCAGGTGCACCGCTCGGGCGACGACATCCGTGTCTTCACCCGTAACCTCGCCGACATCACGCACCGCCTGCCCGAGGTGGTCGACGTCGTGCGCCGCATGCCCGTCCACGACGTCATCCTCGACGGCGAGACCCTCGCTCTCGACGAGGACGGAGCGCCGCGACCGTTCCAGGAGACCATGTCGACGTTCGGCGCCGACGCCGCCCGCACGACGGTGCTGCATCCCTGGTTCTTCGACGTGCTCCATCTCGACGGGCGCGACCTGCTCGACGAACCGCTGGCGATCCGCATCGCCGAACTCGAGCGCATCGCGCCGGCCAACCGCATCCAGGGCGAGGTCACGAGCGATCCCGAGGTTGCCGAGAGGGTGTCGCGTGACGCCCTGGCCGCCGGGCACGAGGGCGTCGTCGTGAAGGCGATCGGGTCGACGTACGCCGCAGGCCGGCGCGGGTCGAGCTGGATCAAGGTGAAGCCCGTGCACACTTACGACCTCGTCGTTCTGGCGTGCGAGTGGGGCTCGGGGCGGCGCACCGGACTGCTGTCGAACCTGCATCTCGGAGCGCTGGATCCCACCGGTGAGTTCGGGGAGCCCGGCGGTTACGTGATGGTCGGCAAGACCTTCAAGGGGCTGACCGATGCGTTGCTGCGCTGGCAGACCGAGCGCTTCCAGGAGATCGAGGTGCGCCGCACGGCCGGTACGGTCTGGGTCGAGCCGATCACCGTCGTCGAGATCGCGATCGACGGCGTGCAGCGCTCGAGCCGGTACCCCGGCGGCATCGCGTTGCGGTTCGCCCGCGTCAAGAGCTATCGAGACGACAAGCCGGCGACGGATGCCGACACCATCCAGACGCTGCGGGCGATGCTGCGCGAGTAGGCGCTCAGGTGCGCAGCTCGAGCCCCAGCCACGAGGCGAGGCTCGCGATCTCGGCGTCGACGGCTGCCCGCATCCGTGTCGTGAACGGCGCGTCCTGGTGCACGGCGTTGACGGTGAGGACTCCGGCCTTGCGGTCGGCCTTCGCGTCGAGCTTTCCCACGAGCCTGTCGTCGTGCAGGATCGGCAGCGCGAAGAATCCCCAGCGCCTCGCATCGGCGGGCTTGTACATCTCGAGGGTGTACTCGTACTCGAACAGCTCGAGCGTGCGCTGGCGGTTGTGCACGAGCCTGTCGAACGGCGAGAGCAGGGCGGTGCGGCCGGCGAACGGCTCACTCAGCCGGGCGAGCTGGCCGGGGTCGACGCGCCACTCGCCCGGCACTCCGTCGATGACCGCGGGTTCGCCGGCGGCGCCCACATCGCCGGGCTCCATCGGGAATGCCGTCGTCTTCGCGCGAGCGACTCCCAGGGAGGCGAGACGGCGTTCGTTGCGGATGCGGATCGCCTCGTCGGCCGGGATCGTCTCGTCGCCGGGCGGGTAGACGCGCTCGGCGAGGTCGAAGATGCGCTCGCGCCCGCGGCGGGCGGAGATGGCGACCTCGCCACGGGACACCAGGAACTCGAGCATCTGCGTGACGTTGCGATCGTTCTTCCACCCCGACGACGGCCACGGAACCACCGAGGTGTCTTGTATTTCCCGAGAGGTCAGAGGGCCGGCCGCGCGCAGCCGGTCGATCACGTCGCGCTGGAACTGCGCGTTCTGCTCGAACCACAGCCGGCTGCGCTCGTAGCTCGGATACGACGCCATGCCCGCCCGGAACAACGGCAGGTCTTCGACCGGCCGGATGAGCACCTCGAACTCGACGAGGGTGCGAACCTGCTCGAGCGCCCGCGTCAGGTGCTCTGGCCGATACGCGTTGCCGAGGCGACTCCACGCGACGAGGTCGGCGTTCGGGGCGACGGCCGCCGTCGGGTCGATCTGCAGCAGCGTGAGGTGGCGCACGAGTGCGAGCAGCTCGGTCGGGCGATCGGCGTCGAGCAGCTGCGCCCGCACGGCGATGCGGCGCGCGTCGGTGCGGCTGAGGCGGTGCGGCTCCATGGGTCAACGGTAGGCCGTGGCTGCGGCATCCGTCAGCCCTCGCGGATGCTCGTGATGCCCGCAGTCCCGTTAGGGCTGATCCGCTCCGCGATGGCGAGCTCCCCGGGATCCCCGATGTGGGGCAGCGGGGAGAGAGCGACCCACACCACAGTGAGCAAGGCCGCCGCAGCGCCGATGGCGATCCCAGCGCGGGTGCCGAGCAGCTCGCCGACGATCCCGCCCGCCGCTGCGCCGAGCGCGATTGTTCCGTAGGTGATCCAGCGCATGCTCGCATTCACCCGCCCGAGGATGCGGTCGGGGGTGCGGAGCTGGCGGATGGTCACCAGGATGACGCTCGACATCGCGGTGCCTGCCCCGTTGATGGCGAAGATGCCTCCGAGCGCGAGGATGATCAGGCCTGATCCCCATGACACATCCACGACCGGGAGGAGCAGAAGCACCAGTGACTCGACGGCGGCGCACCACATCAGTGGGCGCCCCGCTCCGAATCGGCGTACGGCGCCCCCCGCCGCGAGGGCGGCCAGCAGTGCCCCAACGGCGCCCATCGAAAGCACCAGCCCGATCTGCACCGGATCCAGATGCAGCACCTTCACTGCGTGCAGCGCGAACAGCACCATGATCCACTGCTCGACCGGGTTGTACAGAGCCGAGAAGCCGAGGTTGGCGACGAGGTAGCGATCGCGGAAGACATGCCGCAAACCCTCGCGCAGTTCGGTGGCGAAGCCGGCCTTGTCACCGGCCGGCTTCGCCTCGACGACGCGGATGCGCCCGATCGCGAGCGCCGACACGACGTACATCGTTCCGTGCGCGAGCACCGCGAACGGCGCGGACAGCAGGTGCACGAGCACCCCACCGAAACCGGGTCCGCCGATCTGCGCCGCCGACACGGTCGCCTGCAACCGGGCGTTCGCCGTGGCGAGCCCGTCGACCGGAACGACGCCGGGAAGCGTCGACTGATAGGAGACCTCGAACAGCACCGTGAAGCATCCGACCAGCAGGACGGCGATGGCGAGCAGGGGCAACGACAGGACGCCCAGCAGGGCGGCGGCTACCACGCCGAATGTGAGCGCCGCCCGCGACCAATCGGCGGTCACGATGAGTCGCCGTCGTCGGCTGCGGTCGACAAGCACGCCCAAGGGCAGCGCGAGGAGAAGGAACGGAAGCCAACGCGCCACCCCCAGAAGACCGAGCTCGGCGGCCGATGCGTCGAGTACGAGCACTGCCAGCAGCGGGATGGCGAGCTCGCTGATCTGCTCGCCGAGGACGGATGCGGCCTGCGACGTCCAGAGCCACCTGAAGTCTCGCATCCACGCGCGGTCTCTAATGCCTGTCTGCCTGAACACCCATTCACGATCTCACGAACTTCCGAATGGGTAAAGAGCCAAATTGGCATTAGAATCGGCTCATGGCCCCTCCGTCGATCGCCGCCCCCCGTGAGGATTTCCCGCGGATTGCAGGCCACGTCGCCCTCGATCTCGTGAACACGGTGTCGTGGCGACTGAACCCGCTTCGCACCGTCGAACATCTCCTGGACTACGGCGATGTCATCCGCTGGACACAGCAGGCCGGAGTGCTGGACGCTGCCGCGGGATCAGCGATCGGCGCGCTCGCCGTGGACGCTCAGCCTGATGCGCACCGCGAGCTCGGTCGGATCATCGCCCTCCGCGAGGCGATCTACGAGGTGGCCTATCACGGTGGGGAGACCGAGGCCATCGTGCGAGAGTACGCCGAGGCTGTGGCATCCGGTCGCCTGGCGGGTGACGCCCGGCAGCCGGCAGAGAACTGGACGTGGGAGTTTCCGCTCGATCTCGCTGCTCCCCGCAGACGCATTGCCGAGGCGGCGGTCGACCTGCTGGTGCATGGCGATGTGAGCCACCTGAGGCAGTGCGCCGACATCGACTGCGGCTGGGTCTACGTGGATTCGTCGCCGCGCCACAACCGTCGATGGTGCGTGGCCGCGGACTGCGGCAATCGCAACAGGGTCCGGAAGCATTACGCCCAGGCGCGGGCGGCGTCCGCGGGCTGAACCAGAACGGAACGTGGGCTGGATGCGTGACGGCTCGGCCTGGCGCTACGAGACCGCGGCCCCGACTCCCACCCGGTACCCGGCACCGCGGTGCTCCGCAGGGAGGCGATCGCCGCGGCCGTGCAGCTTCTGCCGCAGGGTGCCCTCGACGTACTCGGTCGGGTAGGCGCCGCGTTCGCGGAGTACGGGCACGACGAACTCGATGACGTCCTCGAAGGTGCCCGGCGTGATGGCGTAGGCGAGGTTGAAGCCGTCGACGTCGGTGTAGTCCACCCACTCCTGCAGCGTGTCGGCGATCTCCTCGCCCGACCCGACGATGGTGGGGCCGAGGCCGCCGATGGCACCGCCGCGGGCGATATCGCGCACTGTGAACACCTCGCCGTTCTTCGCCGACTCCTCGTAGTTGGCGATGACGGAGCGGATCGCGTTCGACTGCACGTTGCCGACGGGCTCGTCGAGGTCGTACTGCGACAGGTCGATGCCCATCCAGCCCGACATGAACACGAGGGCTCCCTCCTCGCTGGCGTAGGAGAGGTAGTCCTCGTACTTCGCCTGCGCGGCCTCGGGAGTGGCATCCGTGATGATCGTGAGCAGGGTGTAGATGCGAGCGGAGTAGCGGTCGCGCCCCGCCGCCTCGAGGGCGTCGCGGATGCGCTCCACGGTCGACTTCAGCACCTCCTTCGTGGGCGCGGCCACGAAGATGGCCTCGGCGTTCGCCGCGGCGAACCCGATGCCGCGCGGTGAGGCACCCGCCTGGTAGATGACGGGGGACCGCTGGGGCGACGGCTCCGAGATGTGGATGCCGGGCACGGTGAAGTGCTTGCCCCTGTGGCCGATCTCGTGCACCTTCGACGGATCGGTGAACACGCCGGTCTCACGGTCGCGCACGACGGCGTCGTCCTCCCACGAGCCCTCCCAGAGCTTGTAGAGCACCTCGAGGTACTCGTCGGCGTGGTCGTAGCGGTCGTCGTGCTCGAGCTGGTCGTCATGCCCCATGTTGCGGGCGGCGCTCGGCAGGTATCCGGTCACGACGTTCCAGCCCACACGGCCGTTCGTGAGGTGGTCGAGCGTCGACATCCGCCGGGCGAAGGGGTACGGATGCTCGTAGGCGGTGCCGGCTGTCACCCCGAAGCCGAGGTGCTCCGTGGCCGCGGCCATCGCCGAGACCAGCAGCAGCGGGTCCGCCACCGGAACCTGGGCGCCATGGCGGATGGCGGCCTCGTTGCTGCCGGCGTAGACGTCGTAGGTCCCGAGCACGTCGGCGATGAAGATGCCGTCGAAGGTTCCGCGCTCGAGCAGTTTCGCGAGTTCGGTCCAGTAGCCGATCTCCTTGTAGCGATAGGACTGGTCCTGCGGATGCCGCCACATGCCCGAGCTCTGGTGGGCGACGCAGTTCATGTCGAAGGCGTTGAAGCGGATCTGGCGCTGGGGACTCTGGGCGCTCG
This sequence comes from Orlajensenia leifsoniae, assembly GCF_004570845.1. GTDB lineage: Bacteria > Actinomycetota > Actinomycetes > Actinomycetales > Microbacteriaceae > Orlajensenia > Orlajensenia leifsoniae. The sequence continues at coordinate 296,046 of NZ_SPQZ01000004.1, forward strand.
GTGTTGTCGACTCTGAGGACATGGCGGCCATCCTCTCCCGTCGACTCCTCGTGATCGAGGGGTGCCGCAACACGGCGTCACAGCGCCGGGTTGGTCGCCGTCGCCTCGCCGGCTACCGCGAGATGGACCCGAGGAGCTGATAGGCGATGACGAAGGCAGCGGCGATCGTGGCCGTCAGCGCCGTGGCCGACACGATGAGTCGGGGACGACGGATGCGGACAGCCGTGGCCAGCAGCAATGCGACGCCGAGCGCCGCGGCGATCCACCAGTAGACCGGGCTCGTGGTGTCGCCGACGACGATGAGGCCGTAGATGGCCTCGCCCACGAGCACGCCGGAGAGCAGGCCCGTGCCGAGGGCGGCGTGGAGCGGAGTGCGGCGCAGGGCATGGGCGGCGAGGCCGATGAACGGACCGACCACGACTCCGACGATCACCCAGAACAGCGGATCGAAGTCGACTCCGCGCCAGGCCGAGGCGACCGTGTAGCCGATCGTGAGGGCGATGAAGCCGAGGGCTCCGCCGATCGCCGCCTCGGGGTAGCCACGGGCGAGGAGCCAGACGAGCAGCGCCGTGGGGATGGTCCAGCCCGACGCGGAGTTGGCCAGCGAGGAGAACTCCGGGGGGAGGGCGCCCTGCCCGAGTGGCGTGAGCCCGCCGAGCACGAGGGCTGCTGCGGTGATTCCAGCGATGCGCAGGGAGGAGGCGACGATCGGGGGCATGGGTCAACGCTAGGCAGCGGCGCCGGGCCACCGCATCCGTCACATCCCCGGTTCGACCCTGAGCCTCGGCCCGAATGCCCTACCCCAGTGCGGCGGCGAGGTCGTCGTAGAGGTCGTCGACGTGCTCGAGCCCGACCGACAGGCGCACGAGGCCCTCGGGGATGGTCTCGTGCTCTGCGGCCCACCGACGACGACGTTCGAAGGTCGACTCCACGCCGCCGAGGCTGGTGGCGTGCAGCCAGAGCGACGTGCGCGGAACGAGGGCGTCTGCGGCATCCGCCCCACCCTTCACGACGATCGAGATGATGGCGCCGAACCCGGGATAGCGCACCTCGTCGAGCTGGGGGTGATCGGCGAGGCGGCGCACGAGCTCCTGCGCCGAGGCCTGCGCGCGTTCGAGGCGGACCGACAGGGTGCGGAGGCCGCGCAGAGCGAGGAAGGCCTCGAGCGGAGACGGGATCGCCCCGTAGAGCGAGCGTCGGCCGAGCACGGCGTCGTGGTGCGCATCCGTCGCCGTGATGACGGCACCGAGGAGCACGTCGCTGTGGCCGGCGATGTACTTCGTCGCCGAGTGCACCGAGATGTCGGCTCCGAGTTCGAGCGGGCGCTGCAGCACCGGCGTCGCGAAGGTGTTGTCGACGACGACGATGGCCCCGGCGGCGTGGGCGGCCTCGGAGATGGCGGGGATGTCGGCGAGCTCGAGGGCGGGGTTGGTCGGCGATTCGATCCAGACCATGGCGGCGCCGACGGATGCCTCGGCCACAGCGGCGGTATCGGCGATGTCGACGTACACGACGCTCAGGCGCCCCTCGCGTGCGCGGTCGTCGAGCTGCAGCACCGTGCCCGTGTAGGAGCGGCGGGGAGCCACGACCACACCGCCGGGCTCGACCAGGTCGAGCACGGCCGAGATGGCGGCGAGGCCGGAGGCGAAGGACAGGCAGCGCCCGCCCTCCAGGGCGCCGAGGGCGTCTTCGAAGGCTGTCCACGACGGGTTCGCGTAGCGGCCGTACTCGCGCTCGCCGCCGGCGACGTAGGTGGAGGCGAGGGTGAGGGGCACGTTGAGCGGCTCGTCGACGTCCCGTGCCGGGCGACCGGCGATGATGGCGAGGGTCTCGGGGTGGAAGGCGGGATTCTGCTCGTGCACGGGACCTCCGATGTGACTGGGGGCGCGACTCGTGCGCCCGTCCCAGTATCGGGGATCGGCAGACCGCGTTACGTCGGTGGACGTGTGGCCGCGAGCAACCCGAGGATCGGCGCGGGGATGCTCTCGGGCGGGATGCGCTCGGCGAAGGCGCGCGCCACCCGTGCCTTGCGACCGGCACCGGCGCCGATGAAGCGGTGCAGCTGGGCGCTCAGCGACCGCTCGCGCTGGGCGGGCTGCCGGCGCATCCGCTCGAACCTGGCGCCCTCGCCCTGTTCAGCCACGATGGAGACCGCCACCTCGATGCCCAGGGCGCGGATGAGTTCGTCCTCCAGGTCGTGGCGGCAGGCGAAGAAGCCCAGGCTCTCGAGCGGCACGGGATGTGCGGCATCCGCGAACCCGACTCTCTCGAGAGCTCGGCGGTACACCGGAACCTCCTGCTCGTCGCAGAGGCCGGTCAGAGCGAGGTCGCGGCCGCTGGCGTCGGCGATCTCGAGGAAGCGCGGCAGACTGTTGGCCCCGCCCATGCCGACCACGGCCGTGCCCTCCGCGCCCAAGTCGCGCCCGACGGTCAGCGCGAACTGCAGCACTGCCTCCCGGTCGCTGTCGCCCTCGACGAACACCACGCGTCTGAGCGAGCGGATGCCGGCGCTCGCTGCAGCGAAACGGGCCAGGTCGGCGGGATCCATGTGCTCAGGCTGGCACACTGAGCGTGGCGGCGGTCGTAGGGTGAGAGCCGGCTTGCATCCGTGCCGCTGCTTTGCGAAGGTGAGAGACGTGCCGAAACCCGCCCGCCCCACGTTCGCGGGCGTGCCGTTGCGTCGGCTGGCGTGGCTGATCCCCGCCGCGATCGTGGCCTTCGCCGTCGTCGTGCTCGTCGCGCGCTGGCTGCGGGAGCTTCCGGAGGTCGCCGCCTTCATCGCCGAGTACCCCGGCGGCACCACCCCGCCCGAGGGATCGCCCGTCGGCATCCCGGCGTGGCTGGCCTGGCAGCACTTCCTGAGCGCGTTCCTTCTCGTGATGCTGGTGCGCACGGGCATGCTGCTGAAGTCGGGGGTGCGCCCGCCGGCGTTCTGGACGCGCGACAACACGCGCTGGCCCCGCACGAAGCGCCCGCCGCGCCGGCTCGGCATCCCCCTCTGGCTGCACCTCGTCGTCGATGCGCTCTGGGTGCTCTGCGGCCTGTCGTACATCGTGCTGCTGTTCGCGACCGGCCAATGGGTGCGGATCGTACCGACGGACTGGGGCATCGTGCCGAACACCATCTCGGCGCTGCTGCAGTACGCCTCGCTGGACTGGCCGGTCGAGGACTCGTGGGTCTCTTACAACGCGGCCCAGCTGCTCAGCTACTTCGCCGTGGTGTTCATCGCGGCGCCGCTCGCCATCATCACCGGCCTGCGCCTCTCACCGATCTGGCCGCTCGAGGGCGCCTGGTCGCGCGTGGTCCCCGAGAGGCTGGCGCGCGCCCTGCACTACCCCGTGATGCTGTTCTTCCTCGCGTTCACGGCCGTGCACGTCTTCCTCGTGCTCACCACCGGGGCCCTGCGCAACCTCAACATCATGTACGCCGCCCGCGACTCCGAGGACTGGGTGGGATTCATCATCTTCGTGATCTCGGTGGTGGCGATGATCGGAGCGTGGCTGCTGGCCAAGCCCCTCGTGCTCGTTCCCCTCGCGGCCCGCTTCGGGCGCGTGCAGGGAGTGCGGCCGCCGCAGAAGCGCTGACTCACTCCGCGAGCGGACCGAAGTACGCGCGCGGGGTCGCATCCGTCGACGAGACCTCGATGGTGTCGAGCACGCCGAGCAGTTGGCGCTCCTCGTAGCCGAAGTGCGACGTCATGATGGCGCCGATCCCGTCGAGGTGACCGAGCAGCACGGAGGGTTCATCGCCCGACTGCAGGGCCTGCTCGACGCCGCGGATGAGGTGGGCGATCATGCTGTGGTCCTGCATGAGCTTGGCGATGACGGGCTGCAGTTCCGGATGCTGCCGCGCGATCTCGGGGAACAGCGCCGTGTCCTCGCTGACGTGGTGGCCGTCGAGCGCCACGCAGAATCCCCAGCAGAAGAGGCGGATGTCGCGGGCGACGGATGCCGAATCCCCGCCCGACTGCACCGTCTCGCGCGCCGCCGCGAGAGCCTGCCGCAGCCGCTGGTGCACGGCCCGCATCTCGTCGCCCCACGCGATCACTCTCTCGGTGCTCATCGGGTCTCATGATCGCAGACACCGGCGTGCGTGTGGAGGGGCGCGCAGCGGCGGGAGCGACGTGGCACACTCGCTTCATGGTCACCGAGCTCGACGTCAGCGCGCCGGACGGGCGCATCCTGCACGCCTACGACACCGGAGCGGACGCCGCGTCGGGCCTCACCCTCATGTGGCACCACGGCTCTCCCCAGACTGGTGCGCCGCTCGAGCCCGTGCTCGCGGCCACGCGCGAGCGCGGCATCCGGCTGGTCTCCTACGGGCGTCCGAGCTACGGCGGATCGACGCCGAACCCGGGGCGTGACGTCGCCTCGGCCGCGGGGGACGTTGCTGCGGTGGCGGATGCTCTCGGCATCGACCTCTTCGCCGTCATGGGAGCGTCAGGCGGCGGGCCGCACGCCCTCGCCTGCGCGGCGCTGCTGCCCGAGCGGGTGCGCGGCGTCGTGACCATCGCGGGAATCGCGCCGTTCACGGAGCGCTTCGACTGGTTCGGGGGCATGGTCGCCCCCGAAGGACTGCGGTCTGCACTCGAGGGAGGGCGTGCGGGTCGTGCCGCGTACGCCGACACCGACGAGTTCGATCCCGAGCAGTTCATCCCCGCGGACTTCGCCGCCCTCGACGGAGCGTGGTCCTCGGTCGGCGAGGACGTCGGCCGATCAGCGCAGTGGGGCGACGACGGACTCATAGACGACGACGTGGCGTTCGCCTCCCCGTGGGGGTTCGACCTCGAGCAGGTCGCTGCGCCGGTGCTGCTCGTGCAGGGCGACCTCGATCGCGTCGTGCCGCGGCTCCACGCGTCATGGATGCTCAGCCGCCTGCCGAACGCCCAACTCTGGGCGCGACCCGAGGACGGCCACGTCTCGGTGCTCTCGGTGATCCCGGATGCGCTCGACCGGCTGGTCGTGCTGATCGGAGCGAACGAGGCGTAGCGCACCAGGCCTTCGTGGGGGCGCGCGACGGACGCCCGACCTGCTACCTACTCGGCCGTCGGCTGCTCGTCGCGTCCGCCCTCGAGCTCGTCGGCGGTGTCGTCGGGGTTGAACGACTGCTCGTCGACCTGGTCGGCGGCGTCGGCCTCGCGTCCGGGCTGCTCGTCGGGGTAGTTGTCGCCGGTCGGTGTCGAGTCGGTCATCGTGGTGCTCCTCGTCTCATCCGCCACGATCGGGTGACCGTGCGCTCCGTGCGAGCGTACGCCCGGTGCAATGCGGATGCCGAGACCTTGACACGCGGCATCCGCAGCGGCATCCGTCACCGAGTGGGCCTTCGGAAGCGCCGTGTCAAGGTGCTGAATTCCGCCGGTCAGGCGCCCATACTGGGATTCCCTACCGCAGGAGTTGCCATGAAGATCCAGAACGCCTTCCGTCTCGGGCTCATCGGCACCCTCGGAGTCGGCCTCGGCATCATGATCCTGATGTCGATCGTGTCGCTGGCGACGATCCTCACGTACATCGGCGCCGCGCTGTTCCTGGCGCTCGGCATCGAGCCCCTCATCTCGTTCCTCGAGCGTCGCGGATTCAAGCGCTGGCTCGCCCTGCTCACCACGATGGTGGTGCTGCTGGCGGCCATCGCGGGTCTCGTCTGGGCCATCGTGCCGGTGATCGTCGATCAGTCGACGCAGGCCATCGAGGGAATCACGCAGTGGGTGCAGAGTGGTGACGCGCTCGACCTGGTGCACCAACTGCAGCAGCAGTTCCCGACGATCGTCAACCAGGAGAACCTCGACTCCGTGGTGAAGTACTCCCAGGACAACGCCGGGAAGATCGGGGGCGGCGTGCTGCAGGTGGGACTCGGCATCATCAGCGGCTTCTTCGCCACGATCATCGTGATCATCCTGACGATCTACTTCACGTCGTCACTCCCCGCGATCAAGCGGAGCACCTACCAGCTGGTGCCTGCGACGAAGCGCTCGCGCTTCAGCGAACTCGCCGACCAGATCACCGACTCCGTCGGCAAGTACGTCATGGGTCAGGTCGCTCTGGCACTCTGCAACGGAATCCTGAGCGCGATCTTCCTGACCATCATCGGCGCCAGGTTCGCGATCCTGCTGGCCGTCATCGCCTTCACGTTCTCGCTCATCCCGCTGGTCGGAACCATCACGGGTTCGGTCATCATCGTGCTGGCCTGCCTGATCTCCGGACCGCAGACGGCGATCGCCGCGGCCATCTACTACATCATCTACATGCAGGTGGAGGCCTACATCCTGAGCCCGCGCATCATGAATCGCGCGGTGTCGGTGCCCGGCGCCGTCGTCGTGATCGCGGCCCTCGCCGGCGGATCGCTGCTCGGCATCCTGGGCGCCCTCGTGGCCATCCCCGTCGCAGCGTCGATCCTGCTGATCATCAAGCAGGTCGTGGTGCCGCGTCAGAACGAGCTCTGACCCGGCGGCGTCAGAACTTCTTGCCCTCGGCCTTGGCCTTGATGGCGTCGAACTCGCCCGGGGTGATGACGCCCTGGTCGCGCAGCGCCGCGGCCTTGGCGATCTCGGCCTGCGGGTCTGCGTAGGACTGGGCCTGGATCGACGCGCGGTCCTCGGAGAGGATCTCGGTGTTCGCGCGGGCGGCGGCTCGCTCGTTCATGCCGGTGCCGCGGGCGATCAGGTAGACCAGGGCCGTGAGGAACGGCAGGAACACCATCGCGATGATCCAGAGCGCCTTCAGTCCGCCGTTGAGGCCCTTGTCGCGGAAGATGTCGGCGAGGATGTAGATGAGCACGAACAGGTAGGCGATGTAGGCGAACGCCCAGAAGAAGACCCAGACGAAGCCCCAGAAGTCGTTGAACATGGTGGTTGTCTCCCGTTCCGCCCGGTCCGCCCGCGCGTCTGACCACAAACTACCGCTGAGAACCAGCGAAAAGCACGTACATCGCGCACGAGTCTGCTCGACCGCGCCGGTATCGGGCACCATCCATCCCGATCCCGTAACAGAGATGCCACGGAGGTGAACAATCCGAACGACTGGTTTTGTTTCGATTATGCTGTTGCCAGAGGTGGCGCGTACGGGGGTCTGCGCCGCGCATCCGCCACGCGGATGCGGAAGGGAAGCCCGGGGGGACATGGGCTTCCCTTTCCTTATGCGCCGGACGTTCCTATGCGCCGGACGCTCTGCGGCGCTCGCCGGCATCCCGACAGCTCCTCGCAGGCTGGGTTGCGTCCATAGCTTCCCCGGCTAGCATGTCGGCAGCCCGCTGACAGGAGATCGATGGCCACGCAGGAACGTGCTCGTGCGACGCGCGAGCGGATCATCGTCGGCGCCGCTGAGACCTTCGACCGGAACGGTTTCGCCACAGCCTCCCTGACCGACATCGCTGCCGCGGCCGGAGTGACCAAGGGGGCCCTGTACTTCCACTTCAAGTCCAAGGACGAGCTCGCCGGCGCCGTGATCGAGGCGCAGCACGAGGCTGCCTCCAGGTCCGCGGCGACCATGGTGCTCACGAACGCGGCGGCCCTCGAGACCGCCGTCGTGATCTCCTCCGGGCTGGCGCTGCGGTTGCAGACCGATCCGCTCACCCGGGCCGGCATCCGTCTGACCACCGAGTCGTCTTCTTTCGATGCGCCGATCCGGGGGCCGTACGAGGACTGGCTGGCGACCTTCGAGACCATCCTGAGCGCGGCCCTCGCGGCCGGCGACCTGCGGCCGGACACCGACCCGGCGATGCTCGCACGCTTCATCATCCCGTCGTTCACGGGCATCCAGATCATCTCCGAGGTGTTCACCGCCCGGGCCGACCTGTCGGAGAGGCTGGCCGAGATGTGGGGCATCGTCTTCCGCGCCACGGTCACCCCGGAGCGTCTCGACTGGGCGCTCGACATGGTCGACCGCCATCTGCGTCGATAATGGGACTGATGAACGACATGGGCGCAGTCCAGCCGGAACGACGAACGCTGTGAGCGCGAACGCACCTCGTGTGCTGGTGGTCGTGCCCACCTACTGCGAGGTCGACTCCCTGCGCCCGCTCGTTCAGAGGGTGCTGGCGTCGGAGCCGAAGCCGTCGGTGCTCGTCGTCGACGACAACTCGCCGGACGGCACCGGGGCGCTGGCCGACGAGATGGCGGCAGCAGAGCCGCGGATGCAGGTGCTCCATCGTGCGGGGAAGGAAGGCCTCGGCCCGGCCTACATCGCCGGCTTCCACCAGGCCCTCGACTCCGGCGACTTCGACATCATCGTCGAGATGGATGCCGACGGATCGCATCAGCCCGAGGAACTCGCGCTGCTCATCGCTGCGATCACCGATGGCGCCGACCTGGCGATCGGTGCCCGGTGGATACCGGGCGGCCGCACCGTGCACTGGCCGTGGTACCGCAAGCTCATCTCACGGAGCGCGACGGCCTACGCCCGGGTGATGTTGCGCTCGCACCTGCACGACATCACCTCGGGGTATCGGGCATTCCGGGTGCCGTTCCTCGCCTCCCTTGATCTCGACGGGCTGCAGAGCGCCGGCTACGCGTTCCAGATCGAGGTCGCCTGGCGTGCGGAGCGGGCCGGCGCCGACATCCGTGAGGTGCCGATCACCTTCGTCGAACGCCACGACGGCACCTCGAAGATGACGACGGGCATCGCGCTGGAGGCCATCGGCCAGGTCACCCGCTGGGGGCTCAGCCGTCGCTCGGCGTCGGCTCCGGCGTCGGGACGGGTTCCGGCGCCGCCTTCCCCACCACGATCGTGATGGTGGAGCCCGGGGCCACAGCGGTGCCGGGTGCCGGGTCGATCGAGATCACCCTCCCGACGGCTTTGGGGTCCGTCGTCTCCTGCTCGCTGGTCTTCACCGTGAAGCCCGCGTTGCGGAGCGTCTTCGCGGCGCTCTGAGGGTCGGAGTCCACCTGCGGCACGATCACGAGCGCGCCGTTCGATGTGAACGCCGTGATGAGCGAGCCGCGTGGAGCCGTGCCCGACGGTTCGGTTCCGACGACCTGACCTGCCGGCAGTTCCGAATCGCGTGCACCGCCGTCGGAGAAGCTGAAGCCCGCGTCCTCGATGATCTGCTCGGCCTCGCCGATGGACTTGCCGCGCACGTCGGGAACGTCCCTCATCACCGTGACGAGGGCGCTGTCGTCGGGCTCGGGGAACTCCCCGCCCGGGTACTGCGCGTTGGCGGTCGACATGATGCGCGGCCAGATCATGTGACGGATGAGGGCAGCTTCCTCGCCGTTGATGTACGTCTCGCGGAGGTTGACGTGGCCGCTGGCGTTGAAGACTCCCACGGTGGTCGCGACCCGCGTGCTGGCGCCGCTCATCCACGTGGCCTCGGCGTTGTCGGTGGTTCCCGTCTTGCCGATCATCGGCGAGTGCGGCTCGGTGCGGTCGTCTGAGGTCGAGCCCGTTCCGCCGCTCATGACCCGCTGCATGGCGTAGGCCATCGCCGCGGTGATCTGCGGGTCGACCTTCTGCGCGCAGTCGGCCGAGGGCACCGGGATCTCGGTGCCGTGACGCAGCACCCTGTCGATCACGATCGGCTTGCAGACCATGCCGTTGCCGGCGACGCCGGCGAAGGCCGCCGCCATGGTGACGGGCGCGACCTCGTTCGTGCCGAGGATCGACGCCGGTCCCTGCTGCAGCGGGTCGCCGTCGGCACGGTGCACCCCGAAGGACTCCGCCATGGTGCGGATGCCGCAGAGGTCGAGCTGCTTGGCCATGGCGACGAAGCCCGTGTTGTAGGACTGCTGGGTGTTGGTCAGTGCGCTCCACGTTCCGCCGCCGCCGCCCTCGTCGTTGCGGGGGTTCCAGGACGGGTCGGATTGCACGCCGAGGCAGCTGTCGTTGAAGTCGCCCCAGTCGGAACGCCTGTAGGCGTTGACGTACTCATTGAGGGAGTGCCCCTCCTTGATCCACTCGGCCAAGGTGAAGATCTTGTAGGTCGACCCGGGCTGGAAACCCGCCGACCCGCCGTACTCGCCGTCGGTGTTGTAATTGACGGCGCTGTAGACGGGGTCTGTCAGCACCTCGGGGTCGTCGGAGAACACCTTGTTCTGGGTCATCTGGAGTACGCGGCCGGTGCCCACCTCGACCGAGACGCTCGAGGCGCCCAGGTCGATGCCGTCGGCCGTGGGAGGGACGAGTTCGCGCATGGCGACCTCGGCGGTGCCCTGCATGAGGGGATCGATGGTCGTGTAGACGTCGAGGCCGCCTCGCTTCAGCAGGGTGAGGCGCTCGGCCTCGGTGGCGCCGAACGCCTCGTCGTTGCGGATGGTCCAGTAGACGTAGTCGCAGAAGTAGGCCGACCCCTCCGCCGTGGCGCAACCTGTGCTCGGGAGGGTGATCGTCGGCGTGATGGGCAGCGCCTTCGCTGCGTCGTGCTCGGCCTCGGTGATCTTGGAATGCTCGAGCATCTTGTCGAGGATGTAGTCCCGGCGTGACAGGGTGTTCGCGTAGCCGTTCTCGGCACCGTTCTTCGGGTTGTCCGGCTTGTCGAGGCGGAACTTCTCGGGGTTGTTCACGATGGCCAGCAGCGAGGCCGCCTGGTCGAGCGTCAGGTCCTTCGCCGTGGTGCCGAAGTAGTAGTGCGCCGCCGACTCGATTCCGTAGACGCGACCGCCGAAGAAGGCGATGTTGAGATACCCCATCAGGATCTCGTTCTTCGTGTACTTCTTCTCGACGCCGATGGCGAGGCGCATCTCCTTGATCTTGCGATCAGGGGTCTGCCTGATGGCCGCTTCGACGGCGGCCTCCTCCTCCTCCTGGGTCTTCGCCGTGGCCACGGCCTCCTGCACGAGAACGTTCTTGACGTACTGCTGGGTGATCGAGGATCCGCCCTGGATGCTGCCGCCGCCGAGGCTCACGGCAGCGGCGCGCAGGGTTCCCTGGATGTCGATGCCGCCGTGTTCGTAGAACCGGGGATCCTCGCCTGCGACGGCGGCATCCTTCGCGTACGACGACACGTTCTCCCAGTCGACTTCCTCGCGATCCTGGTCGAAGAACGAGGCGAGCAGCTTGGGCGAGCCGTCGGGCATCGTCGCGTAGATGTTGGTCTTCTCGGCGAGATCGCCGATCTGAAGGAAGCCGGGCAGCTTCTCGAACATCGAGATGCTGCTGGATGCCGCCAGCCCGCCCACGGCCAGTGCCGGAGTGACGGCGACGGCGGCGAGAACGCCGACCGCGACGCTCAGGCCGACGAAGGCCAGAAGGGCGCGGCCGCGTGATCCGCCGGAGCGATCGTCAGCCACACTCCACCCCTTCTCCTTCGCAGACTGCGCCGATGGGCTCGGATCTGCAGCGGGCACCCACCGACCCCCATGGACGCAGTGCTCATTCCGACTCTGACAGATGGTGCCCGAAACAGCGGCATTGGATGCGCGATCGTGATGCGCGCCGCGGCTCGGCTCAGTCGCCCGCGGCGCGCAGATAGGCGAGTTGGGCGCGCACCGACGCCTCGGCCGCCGGCCGCACAGCGGCATCCGTTCCGGCATAGACCAGATCGGTGACGGCAGCGGCCGAGGCCTCGGCGCCCAGCAGCTCGAGCGCTTGCCGCACCTCGGCGAGCCTGCCCGCCCGGTGGGCGAGGTAGGCGGTGGCGACGGCGGCCAGGTCGTCGAGCTCGGGGCCGTGGCCGGGCAGTACGCGTACTGGCCCCAACGCCTGCAGCCGCTCGAGCGTGCGCAGGTAGGGGCCGAGGGATCCGTCGGGGTCGGCGATGATGCTCGTGCCGCGACCGAGCACCGTGTCGCCGGTGAAGACGGCGGCGTCGGTATCGCCCAGCAGCTGGAAGCAGGCGGAGTCGGCCGTGTGACCGGGGGTGGCGAGCACACGCAGGCGCACTCCGGCCGTGTCGATGAGCTCACCGTCGACCACCGGCGAGGCGTCGCGGCAGAAATCCGAATCGATGGCGCGGACGGGGGCTTCGGTGAGCGCGACGAGGGCGTCGATGCCGTCGGCGTGGTCGGCATGGTGATGGGTCAGCAGGATGAGCTCGACCTGGCCTGAGGATGCGAGGGCGGCGAGGTGGGCGTCGTCGTGCGGTCCGGGGTCGATCACGATGACGGATGCCGAGCCCGGGGCTGCGACCACGTAGGAGTTCGTGCCGTCGAGGGTCATCGGCCCGGCGTTCGGGGCGAGCACGCGACGCACGATGGGGCTCATGGCAGCAGCGTAGGGCACGGGCGCTTCGGCCGCGGACTTCGTCCGGGCCTCAGCGGGCGGGGGAGTGGGCGTCAGCGAGCGGGGTGAGCGGGCGGCGACCCGATGCGTGCTACAGCCCGTGTCAGAATCGGCGTATGGCTCCGAGCGTCGATCCGTCGTCCCGCCGCTTCGCGCGCCAGCATGTGCTCGCGGGCTTCGGGCTCGCCGGTCAGCGCTCCCTCGCCGACGCCCACGTGCTCGTCATCGGCGCCGGTGGTCTCGGCAGCGCTGTGATCCCGGCGCTCGCCGCCGTCGGCCTCGGCACCCTCTCCCTCGTCGACCCCGACACCGTCGACGAGACCAACCTGCCGCGCCAGACCTCCCACGGCGTGGCCGATGTCGGTCGGCTCAAGGTCGATTCGGCGGCGGATGCCGCCGCACGCCTCGCCCCCGAGCTCCAGGTCATCCGTCACCCCGTGCTCTTCAGTACCGAGAACGCGACCGCGCTGCTCGACGGTGTCGACCTCGTCATCGACGGCAGCGACAGCATCGACGCCCGTTACGCCGCCAACGACGCTGCGGCCGCACTCGGCATCCCGCTGGTCTGGGGGTCTGCCGTGGGCTACGGTGCGCAGGTCGGCGTCGCCTGGGACGCGCACGGTATCGACTACCGCGACCTCTTCCCCGAGCAGCCGAGCGATGACGGCGACAGCTGCGAGCTGACCGGCGTTCTGCCGATGGTGTGCGGTGTGGCCGGTGCACTCATGGCGGCCGAGGCCGTGAAGCTCCTGACGGGCATCGGGGAGCCTCTCCTCGGCCGCGTCGCCGTGTACGACGCGCTCACCGGCCGCACCCGCGAGGTGCCGTACGCCCGGGATCCGGCTCGTGGCGCGATGGATGTCGCGGTCGGCGTCGACTCTGCGGCATCCGGTGCCTCGGAGCCAGACTCGGAGCCCGGCTCGAAGCCCTCGCGCCCTCGCACCTACTCGGCGCCCGAGCTCGCCGTGGCGCTCGACGGCGCGAATCCGCCCGCCCTGCTCGACGTCCGCGAGGACTGGGAGGCGGCGATCGCCGAGCTTCCGGGGTCGACGCGCATACCGTTCGGCGAGCTCGGCGCGCGGATCGGCGAGCTCGATCCGTCCGCGCCCGTCGTCGTCTACTGCCATCTCGGTGTGCGGTCGGCGCATGCGCTGGTGTTCCTCGAGCAGAGCGGGTTCTCACAGGCGTCGCACCTCGCCGGTGGTATCGAGGGGTGGGCGGCATCCGTCGACCCGGGAATGAAGCGGTACTGATGACGAGGCGGCACTGATGGCGGGCGGGAACTGATGGGCGATCGCATCACGGTCGAGGAGCACGCCGAGCACGTCGCGGCGTTGCTCGCCCCGCTTCGGGACCGCGGGGCGGCCGAGACCGTGCCGCTGCTCGACGCCCGGGGCAGGACGACGGCCGACGCCATCCGCAGCGCCATCGACCTGCCCCCGTTCCGCAATTCCCAGATGGACGGCTTCGCTGTGCGCGCCGCGGAGGTCGCCGCAGCACCCGTCGCCCTGCCGATCGTCGGCGAGGTGGCTGCTGCCCCCGGCGAGCCGCCGGCGCTGGAGCCCGGCACCGCGACCCGGATCATGACGGGCGCTCCGATTCCCCCGGGGGCGGATGCCGTGGTCCCGGTGGAGGACACGACGGTCGACGGCGATTCCGTCACGATCCGGCGCGCCCGTGAGGTGGGGGAGTACGTGCGCGAGGCCGGCTCCGACCTCGCCGCCGGAGCCGAGCTGCTCGGCGCCGGAGTGCTGCTCGAGTCGCGCCAGCTCGCGGCCCTGGCCGCGTCGGGCCTCACCGAGGTGGCCGTGCTGTCGCGCGTGCGGGTCGCCGTCGTGAGCACGGGATCCGAGTTGGTCGCCCCGGGCCAGCCCTTGGGGGCGGGCGAGATCCCTGACTCCAACGGGATCGCACTGCAGGCTGCTGTCGCGGCCGCAGGCGCCGTCGTCGTCTCGGCCGCTCGCGTGCGCGATGACGCCGAGGAGCTGCGCGCTCGGTTCGACGCCGCCATCGATGCCGGCGCCGAGCTGATGCTCACCAGCGGCGGAGTCTCGATGGGCGATCACGAGGTGGTGCGCGACCTGCTCGAGCCGCTCGGAGCCTGGGTCGGTGCCGTCGCCATGCAGCCCGGGGGACCGCAGGCCACGGCGACGTATCGCGGCCTGCCCGTGATCTGCTTCCCGGGCAACCCCGTGAGCAGCCAGCTGTCGTTCGCCCTGTTCGTGGCGCCGGTGCTGCGCGAGATCGCCGGGCTGCCCGTCGCCAGGCGCGAGGAGCGCGCTGTGGCGGCATCCGTCACCTCCATCGTCGGTCGTCGGCAGTATCTCCGCGGGCGTCGGATGCCGGACGGCGCGGTCGAGGTCGTCGGTGGACCCGGCTCGCACCTCGTAGCAGCGCTCGCGACCGCGGACGTGCTCGTCATCGTTCCCGAAGCCGTCGCTGCTCTCGCCGCCGGTGATCTCGTGGAAGTGTTGGAGCTATGACCGAGAAGCACGAGCACCACGACGTCACGGCATTGAGCCACGTCGACGACCAGGGCCGCGCCCGCATGATCGACGTCGGCGGCAAGGACGTCACGCGTCGCGTCGCCGTGGCCACCGGCCGCCTCACGACCACGCCCGAGGTGGTGGCGCTCGTGATCGCCGACGGCATGCCGAAGGCGGACGTGCTCGCGACGGCGCGCATCGCCGGCATCCAGGGTGCCAAGCGCACGAGCGAGCTCATCCCGCTCTGCCACCTCCTGCCGCTCGACTCCGTGAAGCTCGAGTTCGGCTTCGACGGCGACAGCATCTCCATCCGGGCGCGGGTCTCGGTGACGGGTCGCACGGGCGTCGAGATGGAGGCCCTCACCGCCGTGGCCATCGCCGGGCTCACCCTGCACGACATGGTCAAGGCCGTCGACCCCGGCGCCGAGCTCGGCGGCATCCGCCTGCTCGAGAAGACCGGGGGGAAGCGCGGACACTGGGTGGCCGAGGGTGCCACCGGTGACCTGCTCGTCGATTCGCCGGTGACGGATGCTGCTGCAGATGCCGCCGCCGTGCCTGAGGCCGCCGCTGTGCCCGATGCCACCGTCCCGTCGCCCGGCTCGGCCGTCGTCGTCGTGGCTTCGACGAGCGCCGCCGCCGGCACGTCGACGGATGCGACGGGTCCGGTGATCGTCGACTGGCTGCAGGCCGCGGGCTACGCGGTCGACGCTCCCGTCGTCGTGGCCGACGCCGACGTCGCGGCGGCGCTGGCCGAAGCCCTCGCCGGCTCGCCGCGCATCATCATCACGACCGGAGGCACCGGGCTGCACCCGCAGGACCGAACACCCGAGGCCACGAGCGCCCTGCTCGACCGCGAGTTGCCCGGGATCGCCGAGGCGATCCGTGCCGCCGGTCGGGCCGTCACACCCACGGCCGCGCTCAGCCGCGCCGTGGCCGGACTCGCCGGCGACACCATCATCGTGAACCTGCCGGGATCGCCCGGCGGCGTGCGCGACGGCCTCGGCGTGCTGGGCGAGGTGCTGCCGCATCTCGTCGACCAGCTCGCCGGCGGCGGGCATGGCGGGCAGCGCGAACGGGGCCACCACCATGCCTGAGGTCTTCGCCAGGGTCTCGGCCGATCGGCTCGACCGCGCCGCCATCGAGGCCTTTGTGCTCACGCCTCAGGACGGCGCGATGGTGACCTTCGAGGGCGTCATCCGCGATCACGACCACGGCGAGAGCGTCGAGCTGCTCGACTACGAGGCGCATCCCGATGCCGAGGAGTTCCTGCGCACGGTGTGCGTGGAGATCGCGGAGGAGTTCGGCGTGCGCGTGGCCGCGGCGCATCGCATCGGACGGCTGGGCGTCGGCGACGTCGCCCTCGTCGCCAGCGTGGCGTCGGCGCATCGGGCCGACGCCTTCGCCGCATGCTCGGCCCTGGTCGACCGCATCAAGGAGCGCACTCCCATCTGGAAGCGCCAGCACCTGGCGACGGGCACGACGGAGTGGGTGAACCTCTAGCCGCTCCCGCTCGCAGAGGCAGCGACGAAGTCGCCGCACCCGCTCGCAGAGGCAGCGACGAAGTCGCCGCCGAAGCGGAGGGCACCGCTCACCTCGGCTTCGGCGCAGCCGCGCGTCTGTGCCTCTGCCAGCGGGGGGGGGGGGGCTACCCGCCGGAGAACGGCGGCAACACGTCGACGCGGGCGCCAAGGCGACGCGCCGGGTCGCGGGTCGCGAGGCCGTCGACCAGGAACGAGCCCGACGTCACGACGCGTGCCATCACCGGGCCGTAGCGCGCGACGAGGGCGGATCCGAGGTCGCTCACAGTGGCGTCCGAGTCGACGTCGAGCACCTCCTCCTCGCGCCCGGCGGCCTCAGCGGCCGCAGCGAAGTAGCGCACGTGCACGTCGGCCACGCCTAACCGCCGATCCCGCCCATCGACCGCGCGGGTCGATGGAAGTCGGCTGCGTCGATGCCGTGGCCGGCCTGCTTGTTCCACATGGCGGCGCGCCAGCGGTCGGCGATGTCGGCATCCGTCGCACCGGAGCGCAGCAGACCACGCAGGTCGGTCTCGTCATCGCCGAAGAGGCAGGAGCGCACCGTTCCCTCGGCGGTGACGCGGGTGCGGTCGCAGGCGCCGCAGAACGAGCGCGTGACCGAGGCGATGATGCCGACCGTCGCGGCCCCGCCGTCGACGGTCCACTGCTCGGCCGGCGCCGAGGGGTCCTCGCGGGCGACCGGGGTCAGTACGAAGCGCTCGCCGAGAACGGCCAGCAGTTCGGCCGCGTCGACCATGTTGTCGCGACGCCAGGTCTCGTCGGCATCGAGCGGCATCTGCTCGATGAAGCGCAGCCTGCAGTCGTGCGCCACGGCCCAGGCCAGCAGCTCGGGAGCATCGTGCAGGGTCTCGCGCATGAGCACGGCATTGATCTTGAGCGGGGTCATCCCTGCCGCGTGTGCGGCGGCGATGCCGGCGAGCACGGCGTCGAGCCTGTCGCGGCGGGTGAGGCGGATGAAGTGCTCGCGGTCGAGAGTGTCGAGCGACACGTTGATGCGCGTGAGGCCGGCATCGACGAGCGCCTGGGCCTTGCGGTCGAGGCCGATGCCGTTGGTGGTCATGGCGATCTGGATGGCCGGGGCCACCTCGTGCGAGCGGGCGATGATCTCGACCATGTCGGCGCGGGTGAGCGGCTCACCGCCGGTGAAGCGCACCTCCTTGACGCCCAGGTCGTGGTGCGCGATCCCGACGAGCCTGGCGATCTCGGATGCCGTCAGCAGGTCGTTACGCGGAATCGAGGGCAGACCCTCCGCCGGCATGCAGTACGTGCAGCGCAGCGAGCACTTCTCCGTGATGGAGATGCGGAGGTCCTCGGCGACGCGACCGAAACGATCGACCAGGCCTGTGACATCCGGTCGCCCGAGAGTGGACGGCGCCGCAGACGGGTCTCGCCGCAGGGCGGGGATTCCGAGCGTGATCGGCGTCATTCGTCAACCCTACGATCAATCTCGGACGCATTGCGTGACAGGGCTCCCTCGGCGTCACTATCGTGAGGGAACTGCCGCCTTTTCCGTGCTGCAGTCGAAAGGGGATCCGATGTCGTTCATCACCCGAGGATTCTCCGGACGTTCGCGTGACCGCGACCCTCGGATTCCACCGGGGCAGACGGAGGTCGGAGACTTCCCTGTGCTCTCGGCCGGACCGACGCCGCACATCGACACGGCCGAGTGGGAGTTCTCCATCGTGCCCGAGAGCGGAGAACCGCGCACGTGGTCGTGGGAGCAGCTCATGGCGGAGAAGATCGAGGAGGTGACGACCGACATCCACTGCGTCACGCACTGGACGAAGCTCGGCACCACCTGGCGTGGAGTGTCGCTCGACACCCTCTTCGCCGACGTCGAGACCAGCCAGGACTACGTGATGGCTCACAGCTACGGCGGCTACACGACCAACGTGCCGCTCGACGAGTTGCTGAACGGCCAGGCCTGGATCGCCTTCGAGTTCGACGGCGAACCCCTGGACCCTGAGCACGGAGGGCCGGCACGCCTCATCGTGCCGCATCTCTACTTCTGGAAGAGCGCCAAGTGGGTGCGCAGCCTCGTGATGATGGCCGATGACGAGCCCGGGTTCTGGGAGCAGTCCGGCTACCACATCCACGGCGACCCCTGGAAAGAGGAACGCTACTGGTGAGTGGCGCATCCGACACAGCCTGGCGCGTCGGCACGGTGGTGGAGGCCCACCCGGAGACACCGAGCGCCCGGCGCATCATCATCGACGTCGATGGCTGGCCGGGCAACATCGCCGGGCAGCACCTCGACGTGCGTCTGACCGCCCCCGACGGCTATTCGGCGACGCGTTCCTACTCGATCGCCTCGGCGGGGCCCGGCAGCCGCGTCGACCTCGCCGTCGACAAGTTGCCCGACGGTGAGGTGTCGCCGTTCCTCGTCGACGACCTCATGGTGGGCGACATGCTCGAGATCCACGGACCCCTCGGCGGCTGGTTCGTCTGGGAGCCGGATGCGGCTCCGGATGCTGCAGCCGAGCGTGACGGGGGCGGCAGTGTGGCGGCATCCGCCCGCCCCGTGCAGCTGATCGGCGGCGGGTCGGGTGTCGTCCCCCTCGTCGCCATGATCCGGTCGCACGTGGCCGCCGACGACTCGACGCCGTTCCGCCTGCTGTACTCGGTGCGCACGCCCGACGACGTGTTCTTCTCCGATGTCCTCGCCGACGACGGCGGGATGCCCGCACTGCGCGTCGACCTCATCTACACGCGGCGCGCACCCGACGGCTGGCCCGTCACCCCTGCCCGCATCACGCGCGAGGTGGTGGAGTCGTCCGTCTTCCCGGCATCCGACAACCCCCGCGTGTACCTCTGCGGGTCGACGACGTTCGTCGAGACCGTTGCTGAGTGGCTCGTCGACCTGGGCCACGATCCGCGGTCCATCCGCACGGAACGCTTCGGAGGAACGTCATGACGCATCTCGACGGAAACTCGCTCGCCGGCGTGCTCTCGGAGCTGTTCCGTTTCGACCCGACGACGGCGTCGGCTCGGTGCGCCGGCTGCGGCGCGATCGACGTGCTCGCCCGGGCGATGGTCTGGGAGGGGACGCCGGGAACAGTGGTGCGCTGCGCGAGCTGCGACAACGTGCTGGCCACGATCGTGGAGTCGGATGACAAGCTCTGGCTCAACTTCTCGGGGATCACCGCCGTCGAGGTGCGGCGCTGAGACTCCGCACTGCCTGAGGGCCGCCCGAGCAGGACGGCCGCTGGACAAGAAAAGGGCCCGTGCGCGATGCGCACGGGCCCTTCCTCAGTTCTTTGGATCAGACGGACTTGCGTCCGCCGATGACACGCAGCAGCCACGCGATGACCGCGATGACGAGCAGGATGATTCCGACCCAGATCAGCCAGTTGAGTGCCGAGACGAATCCACCCGTGAAGAGCAGGATGACGGCGACGACGGCCACGATGATGAGAAGAAGATTCATATTCTGTTGTTCCCGTTTTCTGTTGTGGGAGCCGACTTGTGACCGACACCCTCCGTGTGGGCCGCTTCACGATCACCCCTGTTGAGGGGGTTCCCGTTTGGGCCTCGCCAATTCTGGCATGGCCTGCGGAATCTTCCGAAGGGGTGGCAACGCGCCGCATTTCTTGCTATAGAAGCGCGATCATGGCGACAAAACGTCACTTTCTTCGATGGCGCCCGCCCACCCCGTAGGGGGCGGCACCTCTACAATCGCGTTCATGACCTCTCTTCCCCGGGCGCTCCCGGTCTCCACGGCCGCGCCGCTGCGCGGCGGGCCGACACTGGCCTGGGGCGTGCTCGCACCGGGGATGATCGCGAACGCGTTCGTCGGAACCCTGCACGCGAACACCGATCAGCGCGTCGTGGCCGTCGCGTCACGCAGCTCCGAGCGCGCGTCGCGCTTCGCGGCGGCACACGGCGTCGCGAACTGGTACGACTCCTACGAGGCGCTGGTGACGGATCCCGCCGTCGACATCGTCTACATCGCCTCGCCGCACAGCGAGCACCGCACGTTGGCGCTGTTGGCCATCGCCGCCGGAAAGAACGTCCTGGTGGAGAAGCCGATCGGCACCACCGCGGCCGAGGCGCGCGAGGTTGCTGCTGCGGCCGAGGCCGCCGGAGTCTTCGCCATGGAGGCGATGTGGTCGCGCTTCCTGCCGCAGACGACGGTGATCAACTCGCTGCTGGCCGATGGGGTGCTGGGCGACGTGCAGCTCGTGACGGCGGACTTCGGCGGAAAGCCGGCGTTCGACCCGAGCAGCCGCATCTTCGACCCCGCCCTGGGTGGCGGTGCCCTGCTCGACCTCGGCATCTATCCCGTCTGGTTCGCGCACTTCGTGCTCGGCACTCCCACCGACGTCACGGCGACCGGAACCCTCGCGGCCACGGGCGTCGATGGTCAGACGTCGCTCGTGCTCGACGGGGATGAGGGTGCGCAGGCGCTGCTCAGCACCTCGCTCTTCGTGCAGACCACGGCCGAGGCGCGCATCTTCGGAACGCGAGCGCGCATCGAGATCGATCCGCTGTTCCTCATGCCCGGCAGCTTCGCCCTCGTCGGCCCCGACGGTGCCGAGCTGCTCTGGCGCGATGAGTCGGGGCTCGAGGGCCGCGACGGGCTGGCCTGGCAGGCGGCATCCGTCGCCCGTGAGATCAGCGAGGGACGCACGCAGTCCGCGCTGCATCCGCTGCGCCGCTCGATCGCCGTGCTCGAGACCATCGACGAGGCGCGCCGTCAAGTGCGCGCGATCGGGGCACCGCCGCGGGGATGAGCCTGTCCGGGTCGCTCAGCGTCTGACGGGTGCTGCCGCATCGAGGTGCACGCCCACGGCCGCCGAGAAGGCCTCCGAGGTGCGCTCGACGACGTCGGTCCAGAGTGAGTCCCAGATCTGCTGGTTGAAGATCTCGACCTCGATGTCGGCGCTGTAGCCCGTCGCGAGGACCGCGCGCGTGATGGCGCCGAAGTCGATCACGCCGTCTCCCGGATAGTGGCGCCCCAGAAGCACATCGGCTGGGAGTGGAGTCGCCCAGTCGCAGACCTGGTACGTGGCGATGCGGCCGCCGTCTCCGCCATGACCGCCCGCGCGGGCGATCTGCTCGAACAGCTGAGGATCCCACCAGACGTGGAAGGTGTCGACGACGACGCCGACGGTGGCGGGGTCGAACTGCTCGGCGATGTCGAGAGCCTGGCCGAGCATGGAGATGACGGCGCGGTCGGAGACGTACATCGGGTGCAGCGGCTCGATCGCGAGTGTCACGCCGGCGGCTGCGGCATCCGGGGCCAGCTCGGCGATGGCGTCGCGCACCCGCTCGCGGGAGCCCGCGAGGTCGGTGCTTCCGGCGGGGATGCCTCCGGCCACGAGCACGAGCACGGCCTCGGATCCGGGTGCTCCGGCAGCGGCTAGGGTGGCCGTCTCCTCGATGGCGCGCCGGTTGTCATCGAGCGATGCTCGACGTTCGGGGCCTTCGGGGGAGGTGAAGAAGCCGGCGCGGCAGTAGGTCGACATCCGGAGCCCCGAGTCCTCGAGGCGGCGAGCCGCCTCGACGAGTCCGACCTCGGCGACGGGTTCACGCCACAGGCCGATGCTCTCGATTCCGGCGTCGCGAACGACCCGGAGAGCGTCGTCGAACGGCGCGTGCTTGATCGTGGCCTGGTTGATGCTGAGTCGGGGGTGCGCGCTCATGCGAGGGCCTCGGCTGCGGCGGCCTCGGCGTGCGTGGCCGGTTCGCTGGGCCGGGCTGGAGGCGCAGACACGTCGATGCCGTTCAACGCCAGCAGACCGTGCCATCGGGCTGCGGCGAGTTCCGGGCGCTCGAGGGATCCGGCGGCGTTCGCGAGCCGCACGATCTCGGAGAGGTGCGGCAGGCTGCGGGCCGCGTGCAGGCCGGCGACCATGCTGAAGGCGGCCTGGTGGCCGTTCAGCCAGCTGAGGAACGCGACGCCGGTCTTGTAGTAGTAGGTGGGCGCGGCGAAGACCTGGCGGGAGAGGGCCTCGGTGGGACCGAGGATGCGGCGGTACCCGTCGGTGTCGCCGCGGTCGAGTGCCTGGATGCCGGCCGAGGCCTGCGGGGCGAGGGTGGCGAAGGCCCCGAGCAGGGCATCCGAGTGCCGGACATCGTCGCCCTCGATCAGGCCGACGTAGTTGAAGTCATCGCCCGTGAACATGCGGGTACCCGTCGGGAGCTTCGCGCGCACGGCGATCTCGGCGTCTGGATCCAGCAGGCTCATCTTGACGCCCGCGACGCGGTCGCGGTTGTATCCGATGATCTCGAGCAGGGTCTCGGATGCCGCGTCGGTGTCGGTGCTGCCGAAGTACCCGGCGAGGCTCGGATCGAAGGCGGTCCCGAGCCAGTGCAGCACGACGGGTGCCCCGGCGGCGGAGAGCACCTCGCGGTAGACACGGCGATAGTCGTCGGCGGTGCGCGCGGCGCGCGCGAGGTGGCGGCTGGCCATGAGCACGGCGCCCGCGCCGGCGTCCTCGGCGAAGTGCAGCTGCTCCTTGTAGGCGTCGATGACCTGGTTCAGCGTGAGGTTCTCGTCGTCGAGGTGGTCGGTGTTGACGCCCACCACCAGGCTGCCGCCGACACCGGAGGCCTCGAGGGCGCTGCGGCTGATGAGCTCGCGGGTCGCCGCGGCGTCGAGGCCCATGTTGCGCTGAGCCGTGTCCATCGCGTCGGCCACGCCGAGGCCCCACGACCACACGTGGTGGCGGAAGGCGAGGGTGGCGTCCCAGTCGATGGCGGCCGGTTGGCCGGGGGTGTTGTCCGCCCACGGCAGGGGAACGACGTGGGCGGCGGCATAGGCCACGCGGCTTTCCAGCGGGCGGCGCGGCTTCGCCAGCGCGGGTGCCGCGGCGAGTTCGGTCGAGCTCGTGGTGCCGTCGGCCGCCAGCAGGGTGATGCGGGTCACGATCACACCCCGGCCGGGCTCAGCACCGACGAGGAGTGGTCGGATGCGGCATCCGGAGCGGCATCTGTCACCTCGGCCCCCTCGGGCTCCGGCGACATCAGCGCCGACTCGTCGAGCGGCGCGAGGTCGATGCGGCGTCCGGTGCGCGAGCTCTCGAGACCCGCCTCGGCGAGCAGCATGCCGCGGGCTCCGGCGAGGAAATCGTACTCGTGCGGAGCGTCTTCGACGACGTGACGGATGAACTGCTCCCACTGCGTCTTGAAGCCGTTCTCGAACACGTCGTTCGTGGGCAGCTCCATCCAGTCGGAGGAGTAGTCGTGGCTGTCGGCGAGGTCGGGGTTCCAGACCGGCTTGGGGGTGGCGACGCGCGGCTGCACCTTGGCGCCGAACAGGCCGACCACGGCCGAGCCGAGGGTGCCGTCGACCTGGAACTCGACGAGCTCGTCGCGGTTGACACGCACGACCCAGCTCGAGTTGAGCTGGGCGACGATGCCGCCCTCGAGTTCGAAGACCGCGTAGGCCGAGTCGTCGGCCGTGGCCGCGTAGGCGTCCCCGTTCTCGTCGACGCGCGTGGGGATGTGCGTCGCCGTGCGGGCGTAGACCGACTCGACACGGCCGAACAGGTTCTCGAGCACGTAGCTCCAGTGCGGGAACATGTCGACGACGATGCCGCCGCCGTCCTCCGAGCGGTAGTTCCAGCTGGGGCGCTGGGCGGGCTGCCAGTCGCCCTCGAACACCCAGTAGCCGAACTCGCCGCGCACGGAGAGGATCTCGCCGAAGAAGCCGGAGTCGATCAGGCGCTTCAGCTTCTGCAGGCCCGGCAGGTAGAGCTTGTCGTGCACGACACCGTTCTTGATGCCGGCCTCCGATGCGAGACGGGCCAGTTCGAGCGACTCCTCGAAGCTCTCGGCGGTCGGCTTCTCGGTGTAGATGGCCTTGCCGGCCGCGATCGCCTTGCGGATGGCTGCAGAACGCGCGCTGGTCACGAGGAAGTCGGAGTAGATCTCCCAGCGCGGATCGGCGAGGGCCTCATCGAGGTTCGTCGTGTAGTGCTCGATGTCGTGCCTGGCGGCCAGCTCGGCGAGCTTCGCCTCGCTGCGACCCACGAGGATCGGCTCCACCTGCACGCGGGTTCCGTCGCTCAAGAGCACACCGCCCTGCTCCCGGATGGCGAGGATCGAGCGCACGAGGTGCTGCCGGTAGCCCATGCGCCCGGAGACGCCGTTCATGATGATGCCGATTGTCTGCTCTGACACGTTCTGCTTCCTTCTGTCCTGGAACCGGTTCGCCGCACGAGCTGGGTGTGCGGGAAAGCGTTTACCGGAGTGTAGATCAGAAATCGGCCGGTCCGCAACCGGGCGATCGGCGAGGGTGGGCGAGGGTGCGGCTCGTGGCGGGAGGCTCAGCCCCTGCGCGGGGTGCTGGCTCGCAGGATGACCTCGGTGGCGATGGGTGCCGATTGCTCCCCGGTGCCCATCGCGAGGGCGAGGGCGCGGGCGCCCACCTCCTCGAGGGGGATGCGCACGGTCGTCAGCGCGGGCGTCACGTCGCGCACGGTCGGGATGTCGTCGTAGCCGGCGACCCCGACCTCGACGCCCGGGGCGATGCCGGCATCCCGCAGCGCCGACATGGCGCCGACGGCCATGACGTCGTTGACGGCGAAGACGAGGTCGAAATCGGTGATGCGAGGGATGAGTTGTTCGGCCCCGGCGTAGCCGCCGTCGCGCGTGAACGCTGTGACGGCGACATCGTCGTCGGAGAGGTCGATGCCATGGTCGGCCAGGCCGGCGCGGAAGCCGGTGAGGCGATCGCGGGCCGTGCGCAGGGATGCGACTCCCGAGATGGCGGCGAACCGCCGGTAACCCAGCTCGACGAGCGAGGCGGCCAGGGCCCTGGCGCCCTCGAAGTTGTCGAGCAGTACCGTCTCGAACGGCAGCGTGTTCTGGCTGATGAGGGTGACCCGCCCGCCGGTGGACTGGAACGCCTCCAGTTCGGCGCGGAGGGCCAGCTCGTTCTCGTCGCCCTCCACTCGTGATCCGGCCAGGATCAGCACTCGTGGTCGCTGGCCGCGCATGGCCCGCACCAACTCGAGCTCGCGACGGGTGTCGCGCTCGGTCGCGGCCATCGTCACGACCAGGCCCACGTCATCCGCCGCCCTGATGACTCCGGCGGCGATCGACGAGAAGTACGGGTCCGCGATGTCGGCGACGAGCAGGGCGACCGTCATGGTCGAGCCCTTGGCCACGGCCTGGGCCGAGAGATTGGGGGTGTAGCCGAGGCGGGCGGCCGCGGCCAGCACCTTCTCGCGGTAGGGCTCGCGCACGGTGCGGGCGCTGCCGTTCAGGCTGCGGGATGCTGTCGCCAACGAGACGCCGGCCTCGCGGGCGACGTCGTGCAGAGTCGGGGGATTCGCCGGCAGGTCTGGCGACGTCATGGGGGCTCCTCGTCCGGCGTGAAGAGGGGGATCCTCGTCGCGTCCCGGTGTGCGGGAAAGCATATTCCACGGCGCGGCCACTGGCGCCGCACACCGGCCCGTGGCATCCGGAGACCCTCGCCCGATTGGTGTTTGCGTCTCGCATGACGACATGCTAGAACTGTCAGAACGGTTCGGAATACGCTTTCCCAAATCGTGAATCAACGGTGATTGAACAGGAGTGTGATCGTGGTCACCATCAATGGACACCCCGCTGTGGAGGCTCTTCGATGAGCGCCATCGGCGAACTCCGCAAGATCAGCACCGACAAGAAGACCAAGGCCGAGAAGAAGGCCGATCGGCGCGACAACAAGGCCGCCTACCTCTTCCTGGCTCCCTGGTTCCTCGGTCTCTCGCTCATCACCGTCGGCCCGATGCTGGTCTCGCTGTACCTCTCGTTCACGAAGTACAACCTGCTGCAGGCGCCCAAGTTCACGGGCCTCGAGAACTTCACCCGCATGCTCGGCGACGAGCGGCTGCACAACGCCCTCGGCGTCACCTTCGTCTACGTGTTCGTGTCGGTTCCGCTGCAGCTCGCTGCCGCCCTGGCGCTCGCGGTGCTGCTCGACAGGGGCCTGCGCGGTCTCGCCTTCTACCGCTCGGTCTTCTACCTGCCGTCGCTGCTCGGTTCGTCCGTCGCGATCGCGGTGCTGTGGAAGCAGGTCTTCGGCTCCGAGGGGCTCGTCAACGTGTTCCTCGGCTTCTTCGGCGTGGAGGGGCAGAGCTGGATCGCGAATCCATCCACCGCCCTCAGCACGCTGATCACCCTGAACGTCTGGACCTTCGGAGCTCCGATGGTGATCTTCCTCGCCGGGCTCCGCCAGATCCCCACGATGTACTACGAGGCCGCGGAGGTCGACGGAGCGACGAAGTGGCAGCGGTTCCTCCGCATCACGCTTCCCCTGCTCACGCCGATCATCTTCTTCAACCTCGTGCTGCAGATCATCCACGCGTTCCAGTCGTTCACGCAGGCGTTCATCATCTCGGGCGGAACAGGAGGGCCGGCGGACAGCACCTTGTTCTACACGCTGTACCTCTACAACCGAGGTTTCGCGAACTTCGACATGGGCTACGCCTCGGCTCTCGCCTGGGTGCTGCTGCTCATCATCGGGGCGTTCACCGCCATCAACTTCTGGGCCTCCAAGTATTGGGTTTTCTACGATGACTGAAACAATCGAAGCTCCGACGTCGTCCTTCGTCGCCGTCGCCGGGGCGAACGCCACGATGGATCCGCGGGAACGCCGCAGGCTGGCCAAGGCGTCGGGCAAGCCGGGCTGGAAGCGTGTGATCAAGCACATCGTGCTGATCCTCGTCGGACTGCTCATGCTCTACCCGGTCATCTGGCTGGTCGTCAGCTCGCTCCGCCCCACCGACGAGATCTTCCGGAACCCGGGCATCATCTTCGACAGCTTCGAGGTCGAGAACTACACGGTCGGCTGGAACACCCTCTCCGAGCCGTTCAGTGTCTTCCTGATCAACTCGGTCCTCGTCGTTCTGGGCTGCATCGTCGGCAACCTGGTGTCGTGTTCGATGGCCGCCTACGCCTTCGCGAGACTCAGGTTCAGCGGCAAGCGCTGGTGGTTCGTGGTGATGCTCACCACGATCATGCTCCCGGTGCACGTGATCATCGTTCCGCAGTACATCCTGTTCAGTCAGCTCGGCTGGGTGAACACGTTCCTGCCGCTGATCCTGCCGAAGATCCTCGCCACCGACGCCTTCTTCATCTTCCTGATGGTGCAGTTCATCCGCGGCATCCCGACGGAGCTCGACGAGGCTGCGCGCCTCGACGGCTGCGGGCATCCGCGGATCTTCCTCCGCATCATCCTGCCGCTCATGGTTCCGGCGCTGGCGACCACCGCCATCTTCACCTTCATCTGGACCTGGAACGACTTCTTCTCCCAGTTGATCTACCTCACCAAGCCCAACATGTACACGATCCCGCTCGCACTCCGCGCCTTCATGGATGCGCAGTCGTCGACGTCGTGGGGCCCCATGTTCGCGATGAGCGTCGTCTCGCTCATCCCGATCTTCCTCGTCTTCCTGTTCGGTCAGCGCTACCTCATCAGCGGTATCGCGACCACGGGCGGCAAGTAGTACCGACAAGCACCATCCACACTGCACACATACGAAAGGACGCACACTATGAGAGGCAAGACTCGCGCGCGCAGCGTCGCCGCCGTGATCGCCACAGGGATGGCCACGGCCCTGGTTCTGAGCGGATGTTCAGCCGGAGGAGGCGGAGACGAGGCCCCCGAGCTGTCGGACAAGCCGGTCACCCTGCGCTTCACCTGGTGGGGCAACGATGCCCGCACGGCTGCCAGCGAGGAGGTCATCGCGGCCTTCGAGAAGGAGTACCCGAACATCACCATCGAGCCGCAGTTCACGGACTGGGCCGGGTACTGGGACAAGCTCGCGACGGAGACCGCTGCGAATGATGCCCCCGACATCATCCAGATGGACGAGAAGTACATCGCCACCTACGGTGACCGCGGTGCCCTCCTCGACATCAAGTCCCTCGGTGATGCCGTCGACACCTCGGACTTCCCCGAGACGGCGCTCGCGACGGGCACGCTCGACGACGCCCTGTACGGCATCCCCGTCGGCCTCACGAGCTACTCGATCATGGCGAACCCGACCCTCCTCGAGAAGGCCGGCATCGAGGTCCCCGACGACAAGACCTGGACCTGGGACGACCTCGCCGAGATCGGCGCCCAGGTCTCCGCAGCCGGCGGAGGTGCCGAGTGGGGTGTCGCACCCTGGGGCTTCGAGGACGGCGGCCTGAACAACTGGGCCCGCCAGCACGGAGACGCGCTGTACACCGACGGCGAGGTCACGATCAAGCCCGAGACCGTCTCCAGCTGGTACCAGCAGCTGCTCGACATGGTCGATGACGGAACGACGCCTCCGGCCTCGAACATCATCGAGAAGCAGAGCGGTGGACTCGCCGAATCGTTCACGGCGACCAACACCGCCGCATTCGGACCGTGGTGGAACAGCCAGCTGACCGCTCTGTCCGACGCCAGCGGTTCGCCGCTGCAGTCGCTGCGGGTTCCGACCACTGACGGCGAGGCCGACGGCTCGGCGTACTACAAGCCGTCGATGTACTGGTCGATCTCCTCGCGGAGCGAGCACCCCGCCGAGGCGGCGGCGTTCGTGAACTTCCTCGCCAACACCGAGGAGGCCGCCGACATCCTGCTGACCGAGCGCGGCGTTCCCGCCAACGAGAAGATCCGCGCCTACATCGAGCCGAAGCTGTCGGAGACCGACAAGGAGGTCGTGGCCTTCCTCGACGGCCTGTCGGAGGACGTCGGAGACGCTCCCGCGGTGACGCCTCCCGGCGGAAGCGCCATCGAGGCCCTGCTCAAGCAGTACACCGAGCAGGTGCTGTTCAAGCAGCTCACTCCCGACCAGGCCGCCGAGGGGTTCATCAAGGACCTCAAGGACGCGATCGCCAACGCCTGATGATCGGATGAAGGGGAGGCGAGGAATCGCCTCCCCTTCATCGTTCCACCCGCACTCCTCTCCACCGCAGCTCGTGCTTCGGCACCACGATCACCTCTCCACCTCCGCCGCTTCTGGACCTGATTGGACGTCACGAGAACCATGGCCTATCGCACCGCGATCGTCGGAACCGGCGGAATCGCCGTCGCCCACATCGAAGGCATCCGCGCTCTGGGAGGGCGCGCCGAGGTGACCGCCGTCGTCGACATCGACCTCGACCGTGCCCGCGCCTTCGCCGAGACGTGGGGGATTCCGCGAGTGCACGCATCCGTCGACGAGATGCTCGCCGCCGAGAAGCCCGACCTCGTACACATCTGCACCCCACCCGGCTCCCACCTGCCGCTCGCTGCCGCGGTGCTGCGCGGGGGGTCGATTCCCCTCGTCGAGAAGCCGCCGGCCATGACGCTGGCCGAGATCGACGAAGCCATCGCCGTGGAACGGGAGACCGGAGCGCAGGCCGTCGCCGTGTTCCAGCAGCGCTTCGGGTCCGGTGCGGTTCGTCTGCGTCAGGCCGTGGCCGACGGCAGCTTCGGTCGGCCGCTGGTGGCCGTGTGCAGCACGCTCTGGTACCGGGATGCCGACTACTTCGCCGTTCCGTGGCGCGGAAACTGGGACATCGAGGGCGGCGGGCCGACGATGGGGCATGGCATCCACCAGTTCGACCTGCTGCTGTCGATCCTCGGGCCCTGGCAGTCGGTGCGGGCCGTCGCCGCTCGCCAGGACCGCCCGACCGACACCGAGGACGTGTCGGCGGCCATCGTCACCTTCGAGAACGGTGCGGTGGCCACGGTGCTGAACTCCCTCGTGTCGCCGCGCGAGACCAGCTCGCTGCGCTTCGACTTCGAGCACGCGACGGTGGAGCTGGAGCACCTCTACGGTTACGGAGATGCCGACTGGCGGTTCGCCGCGGCGCCCGGTCGTGAAGGGCTGGCGGACACGTGGGCCGGGTCGTCCGCCGCCGAGGTGCGCAGCGGCCACGCCGCCCAGTTCACGGCCATCTTCGACGCGCTGGATGCCGGGCTTCCCGCGCCCGTCGGCTTCGACGACGCTCGCCAGACCATGGACCTGGTCGCCTCGATCTACGCCTCGGCCTTCGAGGACCGCACCGTCGTCCGCGGGTCGATCGACGGCGACGATCCCTTCTACACGTCGATGCTGGGCACCGGCGCACCCTGGCTGAGCGGAGCACGCGCATGAGCATCACCGTCACCCACGAGCTCGACAGTCATGTGATCGTCCGCGACGGCGACGTGGAACTCGCGCGCTACACCTACAGGCCCGACACGGTCCAACTGGAGTCGCCCAAGCCCTACCTGCATCCGTTGCGCACCCGGGGCGGAGACCCGGTCACCCTGTTCCGTCCGCACGACCACGTCTGGCACAAGGGCATCGCCTGGTCGCTGCCGCACGTCGGAGACGAGAACTTCTGGGGCGGGCCGACGTACGTGCACGGGCAGTTCTACGTGCAGCTCGAGAACAACGGTCGGGCAGAGCACGAACGCATGACGGAGCTCGAGGCGACGGCGGATGCCGCGACCATCGCGCACAGGCTCCGCTGGATGACCCAGGACGGTCGGCCGATCATCGAGGAGGACCGCCGCATCGGCGTCCACCTGGTCGATGACGCCTGGGTGCTCGTGTTCGAGACCGCGATGCGCAACGCCTCCGACGCCACGATCTCCATCGGATCCCCCACCACCAAGGGGCGCGAGAACGCCGGCTACGGCGGGCTGTTCTGGCGCGGCCCGCGGTCGTTCACCGGCGGTACCGTGCGCACACCCTTGGGCGACGGCGGCGACGAGCTGCGCGGATCCCGGCTGGAGTGGATGGGCTTCACCGGCCGGCAGGACGGCTCGGGCGGCACCTCGACCCTCGTGATCGTGGACGACGTCGAGAATCCGCGGCATCCGCCCCAGTGGTTCGCCCGCAGCGAGGAGTTCGCCTGCCTGTGCCCGGCCCCGTTCTTCAGCGAGGAGCTCGCATTCGAGGCGGGGGAGAGCATCCGCTTCAGGTATGCCGTGGTCATCGCCGACGGTCACGGCGAGGAGGGCGGGGCCGCTCGGCTCGCCGATCTCGGGCGCGGGCTGCTGGACGCGGGGCGTGTCTCGAATCGACTCCTGGAGGACAGCCGCTCATGACCGGTGCAGCGTTCCCCGGGGGGACGAGCGTCACCAGGCTGAACGTCTATACGGATGCAGCACCCGACGCGCTGCACGGCGGCACCCCGCACCTGCACACAGTGTCGACCGAGGCCTACATCGTGACGGCTGGCTCGGGGGAGCTGCAGACCATCGACCGCGCCGGCTTCCACACGGCAGAGCTGGCAGCGGGGAGCGTCATCTGGTTCGGCGCCGGCACGATTCATCGTGCCGTCAACCACGGGGGACTCGAGGTGGCCGTGATCATGTCGAACGCCGGGTTGCCCGAAGCCGGGGACGCGGTCATGACGTTCCCCGCTGCGGTGGTGGCGGATGCCGCTCGCTACGCCGACGCCGCCACGCTGCCGGATGCCTCTATCGACCGTGCGGCCGCCTCAGCCGCGGCTGCGCGCCGGCGAGACCTGGCGGTCGAGGGGTTCGGGCTGCTGCGGGAGGCCGCTCTCGCCGGACGCCCGGAGCCGCTCGAGGAGTTCTACGCCGCGGCAGTGAAGCTGGTCTCGGGGCGCGCTGCCGAGTGGCGCGGGATCTGGGAGGAGCGGGTGCTCGGTGACGTGTCGCGGACGCGTGGTCTGCTCGACGATCTCGCCGCCGGCCGTAGCGCGCGGCTCGGGGTCAGCGGTGCGACGTCAGCCTCGCCCCACGACGGAGAGCCGAAGTTCGGCATGTGCGGACTGCTGCGCACCTACGACATCAGCGTCTGACCTCAGCGACCTGCTGAAAACAGGCCCGATCGGCTTGGGCAGGCTGGGAATGGTGCGTTCTGGCCTGTGCGGGCTGATCGAGCCTGTTCTCGAGCAGCGATGTGGGAGGCAACGGGAATGGAAAACGTTTTCCGCCTGAGGTAACGTGGAAGCAACGGATCAGTCAACGGTGACCCAGGGAGTTCGATGAGCCAGACCTCGACGACACAGGCGACCGACACGAGCGCCGCATCGCTCGCGAAGCCGCGCGTCATCCTCGTCGGCGCCAACGGCTTCGGTGCCGTACATCTGCGCAATCTTGAGCGTCTGCGCGACAGCGTCGAGCTCGTCGCCCTCGCCGACCCCCACCGAGGTCCTGCCGACGGATACGGGGCCGACGTGCCGCTGCATCCGTCGCTCGGTGACGCATTGCGGTCGACGGATGCCGCAGGCATCCGGGTCGACATCGTCATCGTCGCGACTCCGATCGGCACGCACGCCGACCTGGCCGAGACCGCCATGAGAGCCGGCGCTGACGTTTACGTCGAGAAACCTCCCGTGGCGAGCATGGCCGATTTCGAGCGCCTGCTGCGGGTGCAGGATGAGACCGGGCGGGCAGTGCAGGTGGGGTTCCAGAGCCTCGGCTCGCACGCCCTCGATGCGATTGCCGCGCACGGAACCGTGTGGTCGGTGGCCGCGCACGCGACCTGGCTGCGCGATCGCGCCTACTGGTCGCGTTCGCCCTGGGCGGGCAAACGCGTGGTCGACGGAAAGCCCATGATCGACGGTGTCGCCACGAACCCCCTGGCGCACGCCGTGGCGACGGCGCTGCGCATCGCCGGCGCCCGCCGGCGTGACGATGTCGCGAGCGTCGAGGTCGAGCTCTACCGGGCGAACGACATCGAGAGCGACGACACCACGAGCCTGCGAGTGCGGCTGGAGAGTGGCGAGGTGGTGAGCGCGGCGCTCACGCTGTGCGCCGCCGAGCAGCACGATCCCGAACTCTCGGTGCGCACTGATGCCGGCGAACTCACGTTCTGGTACACCCGCGACGAGCTCGCGGGGGCGGAGGCGGCTCCGGATGCAGCACCGGATGCCGTGCGCGGCGTCGCCGAGACGGGCACGGCCGCATCCGTCACCCACGGACGCACCGACCTGTTCGAGAACCTGCTCGCGCACCGGGCCACGGGCGAGCCCCTGCTGTCGTCGCTCGTCGACTCGGGCGCCTACATGGAGGTGCTCGAGGCGATCCGCACGCACGACGAACCCCTCGCGATCGACGCCGCCTTCGTGACCTGGCAGGGCGAGGGCGATGCGGCGCATCCGGTGGTCGACGACGTCGACTGGTGGGTGCAGCGCACCGCGGCCGCGGGCGCGCTGTTCAGCGAGATGCGGGTGCCCTGGGCCGTGGCGGCGCCGAGCGGACGGCAGGAGACGATCGCCGCGGCGTCCGGAGCGGCGTCCGGAGCGGCGTGCGGTGCTGCGGGTGTCGCGGCATCCGATGCCCCCGTCGCCGTCTGGGGCGACGGCTCGACGGTCACCCCCACGTCGTCACCGCGTCCGTTCCTGCATCCGCTCCGTACGCCGGCGGGCGTCGTGGTGAGCGACGCGCATCCGCGCGACCACGACTGGCACATCGGTCTGTCGGTCGGGGTGCAGCACGTCGACGGCGTGAACTTCTGGGGCGGACGCACCTACGTGCACGGCTCCGGCTACCAGTGGCTCGATGACCATGGGCGCGTCGAAGTGCAGGAGGCCGTCGTCGGCGATGGCTCGCTGAGCTCCCGGAGCGACTGGATCGGGCCGGATGCTGTGGTCCGGCTGCATGAGAATCAGGAACTCCGGTTCGAGCAGGTCGCCCCCGGCGTCGTCACCTTCCGGCTGACCTTCGAGCTCGCGAATGCCACCGATCATGCGATCAGCCTGGGGAGTCCCGGCAGCAACGGGCGTGCGGGCGGCGGCTACGGCGGACTGAGTTGGCGGCTCGCTCGCGGCACCGAGGTGCGGGTACGCACGGCGGAGGCAGCAGGGGAGGCGTCCTGTCACGGAGCGATCGCGCCGTGGATCGCCTGGACCGCCGAGTTCGACGGCGGCACGGCCACGGTCGCGCTGGCCGGGGCGGATGACGTCACCAGGGCCGACCCGTGGTTCGTCCGCGTGGCCGACTATCCGGGCATCGGATCGTCGCTGGCGTGGGAGTCCGAGGTGCTCATGCGGCCCGGCGAGTCCGTCGTGCGGAGCTTCACCGGGCTGGTCGCCGACGGGGAGCTCGCTGACGAGCGCGTCGCCGAGCTGCTGCGACAGGCATGAGTGTGGCTGCTGCGACGGATGCCGAACCCGAGGAGGGCGACGAGCTCGGCGCCAAGCACGATCGGGTGCGCGCCATCCTGCGGCAGCGCGGCGCCGACAGCGTGCTGCTCGAGTCGCAGGCCGCCGTCGCCTGGATGCTCGGCGGCGCGCGGGTGCACGTGAGCCTGGCGGCTCCGCCGATCGTGGCGGTGCGCGTCGATGCGGCATCCGTCACGGTGTTCGCGACCAGCAACGAGGGTCATCGCCTGCGCGCCGAGGAGCTGCCTGCGGGTGTCGAGCTGGTCGAGCGGGCGTGGTTCGAGGCGGTGCCGACGGATGCGGCCCTGCGGGAGTCAGCGGTCGACGCCGAGCTGCGCGCTGCTCGACGGGTGCTGCTTCCGGTCGAGCAGGACCGCTACCGGGAACTCGGCGCCGATGCGGCCGCGGCCCTCGGCGATGTGCTGCGTGCCGCCGGCCCCGATGACACCGAGCGCGCGATCGCAGCCAGGCTCGCCTCGCGACTCATCGAACTCGGCGCTGATCCGGTGGTGCTGCTGGTCGCGGGGGAGTCGCGGCTGGCGGAGCGGCATCCGTTGCCGACGGATGCCGCCCTCGGCCGCCGCGCCATGGCCGTCGTCTGCGCGCGCCGCCACGGTCTGATCGCGAACGTCACCCGGTGGGTGAGGTTCGGAGGAGCGTCAGCGTCGGAGCTCGATGCCGAGAGGCGGATCCTCGAGGTGGAGGCCGACGGCTTCGACGCGCTGCGACGCCGAGCAGGCCTCGCGGATGTGCTGGGCACCATCACCGCGGCGTATCCCGCGCACGACTTCGCCGACGACGAGTGGGAGCGGCACCATCAGGGCGGCGCGGCCGGCTACAACGGCCGCGATCCGCGCCTCGCGCCCGGGGTCGACGAGCCGATCGAGTTCGGGCAGGCGTTCGCGCTCAACCCGAGCGCCCCGGGCGTGAAGGTGGAGGACACCGTGCTGCTGGTGCCGGATGCCGCCGGCGACGCAGCTGGCGAGGCGGCACTGGAGGTGCTCACCCGCGATCCGGCGTGGCCGACGATCGCGGTGCGCGGAGTCGAGCGTCCGGTGACGTTGGAGCGCTGAGGGCGTCCCGATGCGCCCGCAGAGACAGCGACGGAGTCGCCGTCGAAGCGCGGTGCATTGCGCGGTTCGACGGTGGCGGGCTTCGGCGCGCTCGCTGCGCTCCCGTGCCTCTGCCAGCGGGGACGGTGATGACCCGCTCGCTGAGGCCCGACGGAGTCGCGGTCGAAGCGCTTCCCGATCCGCTCGCTGCGCTCCCGTGCCTCTGCCAGCGGGGACAGAAGACGTAATCGAGAACAGGCCTGAACTGCGGGGACAGGCCGGATTTGCCTGTGCTCGTGCGAAAGGTCAGATCCGGCCTGTTGCGGGTGCGGGACGCTTCGGCCGCGGACTGCGTCCGGGCTTCAGCGCGCGGGAGACGGCAGGGTCAGCGCGCGGCCAGCTGCAGCTCACCATCGACGCGGCGGGGCGCACGGGCGACGTTCGCGTCGCGCAGCGGTGCCGGGAGGAGCGCATCCGGGGCGTCCTGGAAGGCGATCGGACGCAGGAACCGACGGATCGCGCTCGCGCCGACCGAGGTGTGCAGCGAGGTGGTCGCCGGCCACGGTCCGCCGTGATGCTGCGACCAGGTGACGGCGACGCCCGTGGGCCAGCCCGCGAACAGCACGCGTCCGGCGATCTCTGAGAGGCGTTCGACGACGGATGCCGCATCGTCACTCGGCTCGGAGTGCATCGTCGCGGTCAGGGATCCGCCGAGCACGGCGAGGGCTGCGAACAGCTCGGCCTCGTCGGCGTACTCCACGAGCAGGGTGACCGGGCCGAAGCACTCCTCGAGCAGCGTCTCGGGGCGGGCCGCTACGGCGCCGGCGTCGGTGCGGAGCACGATGGGCTGCGGGGCGTCGGTGTCATCGTCGATGGCTCCGACGACGATGGAGACCGAGGGGTCTCCGACGAGGGCGCCGAGACCAGCCGGGAACGCGTCGGCGATGCGGTCCGTCAGCAGGCGGCCGGTCGTCGTCGGAGCCACGGCAGCGGCGAGGTCGTCGGCGAAGCGCGTTCCGGCGGGCACGAACACCACGCCGGGCTTGGTGCAGAACTGGCCGGAGCCGAGCGTGAACGACCCGGCGAGTCCGGTCGCGAGGGCGGCGCCGCGGGCCTCGACGGCGGCGGCCGTGATGACGACGGGGTTGATCGAGCCCAGCTCGCCGTAGAAGGGGATGGGGTCGGGCCGGCTCGAGGCCAGGTCGAAGAGGGCGCGGCCGCCCGAGAGCGATCCGGTGAAGCCGGCGGCGGCGACGGCCGGGTGCTGCACGAGGGCGTTGCCGGCCTCGCGTCCGGAGACGAGCGCGAAGATGCCGTCGGGAGCACCGGCCGCGGCGAGGCCATCCGTCACGATCTCGGCCGTGCGCACGGACAGGCGCGGATGCCCCGAGTGAGCCTTCACGATGACGGGGCAGCCGGCCGCGAGAGCCGACGCGGTGTCGCCGCCCGCCACCGAGAAGGCGAACGGGAAGTTCGACGCGGAGTACACCGCGACAGGTCCGACGGCGGTGAGCATGCGGCGGATCTCGGGACGCGGCGGGGTCGCAGCCGCATCCGCGTGGTCGATCGTGATCTCACGCCAGGCGCCGTCGTCGATGACCGCCGCGAACAGCCGCAGCTGCCCGGTGGTGCGGCCGACCTCGCCGGTGAGGCGCACGGTTCCGAGGTGGGTCTCCTCGTCGGCGAGAGCCACGAGTTCTGCGGTGTTGGCGTCGAGGGCATCGGCGACGGCGCGCAGCCAGCCGGCGCGCGCGGCGTCGTCGGAGGCCCGCACGAGGGGAGCAGCGCCGGCGGCGGCTGCAGTGACAGCGGCGAGCCGGGCGTCGTCGGTCGGGGAGGTCTGCGCGAGGAGAGCGGTGTCGGTCATGAGGTGAAGCCTTCCGTGAAGAGGAGTCCGAGGCCCGGCGAACCGGTCTGGGTGAGACGGGAGTCCGCGATGCGCACCGGGCTCGGGCCCCTGAGAGCGCCGAGTTCGCCGAAGCCGGCATCCTCCACGTCTTCGACCAGCACCGAGCCGGCCGGGCCAATGCCGGCGGCCCCGGCGCCGTCGAGCGTCAGGGCGAGCTGCCCCGAGAGCTCGGGCAACAGGTGCGGATACAGCGGCACGCCGTGCTCGAGCGCTGCTGCGGCGATGCGGCGGAACGGCGTGATGCCGCCGACCCGCACGATGTTGGGCTGCACGACGCCCGCGGCCCCGCTCTGCAGGAACTCGTCGAAGCGCTGGCGGGTGTGCAGGTTCTCGCCGACGGCGATGGGCACGGAGGTGCGGCCGGCCAGGACGATGTGCCCAGGCAGGTCTTCGGCCCGCAGCGGCTCCTCGATCCAGGCGGGATCGAAGGCCTCGAGCGCCTGCATGGCCGTGGTGGCGCGCTCGAGATCCCAGCGCTGGTTCGCGTCGATCATCAGGCGGCGGTCATCGCCGAGGAGCTCGCGGACGGCTCGCACGCGGTCCACGTCCTCGGCCAGTGACGGTCGACCCACCTTGATCTTCACGGCATCGTGCCCGGCGTCGATCCAGCGCTGCACCTGTGCCAGCAGTTCATCGGTCGTGTAGTGCAGGTTCACCCCGCTGCCGTAGACCTCCACACTCCGGTGGCGGATGCCGATCTCGTCGGCGATCGAGCATCCGTTCGCCCGTGCCCGCGCATCCCAGAGGGCGAGGTCGAGCCCGGCCAGCGCGATGGTGGTGAGCCCGCCGCCGCCCGCCTCGTGCAGGTGTTCCCAGACGCTCTGCCAGATGGCCTCCGGATCGCCGTCGCGACCGATGGCGGTGCGCCAGATGTCGTGCTGCAGAAGTGCGAGCACGGCCTCGGCGCCGATCGTCGGCGTCCAGCTGAAACCGAAGCCGACGGCGCCGTCGTCGAGCTCGACGCGCGTGGGCAGCACCACCACGCTCGTCACGTCGGGACCCCACGGCCGGTGCAGGGGGATGCGCACGAGACGGGAGTCGAAGGAACGGATGCCGTT
The DNA here is from genome assembly GCF_004570845.1 of Orlajensenia leifsoniae. Classification (GTDB taxonomy): domain Bacteria; phylum Actinomycetota; class Actinomycetes; order Actinomycetales; family Microbacteriaceae; genus Orlajensenia; species Orlajensenia leifsoniae. Next base: position 334,247 of record NZ_SPQZ01000004.1, read on the forward strand.
CACAGCAGTGCGCGCCCGGCTTCGATGATGGCCGTGAGTCGCTGCTCCTGCTCGGTGCTCGGGTCGACGAGTGGCGCTCGCACGGATCCGACGGGCAGACCGCCGAGACGGAGGCCCGCCTTCACGAGTGAGACGCCGAAGCCCGGAGTCTCATCGCGCAGGTTCACCAGCGGGCTGTAGAAGCCGTCGAGGATCGCGAGTCGGCGCTGCTCGTCGCCGTCGACGTACGCCCGGTAGTAGGCGTTCGCGATCTCGGGCACGAAGGCGAAGGCCGCCGAGGAGTAGAGGGGGATGCCGATGCCTCGGTAGGCGCCCTGCGAGAGCTCTGCGGTGAGCAGGCCGTTGAAGAACTGGAAGTCGGCGCGGCCCGTCGCGGCGACGGCCCGAACGATCTGCTGGGCGACCCCGATGTCGCCGGTCCCGTCCTTGAACCCGATCACGCGGCTGTCTGCGGCGAGGCGCGCGACCGTGGCCGGCGTGTACTGGGCCGAGCCGCGATGGTAGATGACCACGGGGAGATCGGATGCCTCGACGATGGCCTCGACGTAGGCGACGAGTCCGTTCTGGGTGCCCGAGACGAGATAGGGCGGCAGCAGGAGCAGGGCGTCGGCTCCGGCATCCGCCGCAGCGCGACCCGCTTCGACAGCGTGCCCGAGAGCGCCGCCGCTGCCCGCGACGACGGGCACGGCTCCGGCGACCTGGTCGACAGCAGCCCCGACGACGGTCGCGACCTCGCTCAGAGAGAGGGCGTGGTACTCGCCGGTGCCGCAGGCCGGGAAGACCCCGCCGGCGCCGTGGCGCACGCCCGTGGCGACGTGGTCGGCGAGAACGCCGGTGTCGATGCGGCCCTGGCCGTCGAAGGGGGTGACGGGGAAGAACAGGATTCCGTCGAAGTTCATGGGTGGCTCCTCGAGAGGGTGTCGGTCGGGGTGGTGGTGTCGGCGAGTTCGCTGCGCCAGGAGTACTGCGGCTGCCAGCCGAGCAGCTCGCGCGCCTTCGCGCTCGAGAACGCCGGGCTCGTTCCGGTGAGGCCGGCCGCCAGCTCGTCACTGCCCGGCACGAATCGCGGCAGCAGGTCGGCGAGCGGGAGACGGGCGAGCGCGTCGTCTGCGCCGACGAAGAAGGACTCGGCGTTCGGGATGTCGCCGAGGCGCTCGAGAAGCAGGGCGACGAAGCGCGACGCATCGCGGGCGTCGACGTAGTTGAACAGCGCCGGTGCCGAGAGTGCCGGGTCGTCGAGGCGCTCCCGCACGGTGTGCCCCTGCTGGGTCGGCGCACCCTCCCATTCCTCGGGGGCGATCACGAAACACGGTCGGAAGGCGGCGAACCTCACGCTGTCGCCGGTGGTGCGTGCGAGCATGCGCATCGACTCCTCGGCCACGAGCTTCGAGACGCCGTAGGCGTGCCAGGGCCGCAGGGGTGTGCGCTCGTCGAGCGGGAACGCCGGCGGCAGCCAGCCGTTCGGGGCTCCGTAGCCGAGCACCGTGGGACTGCTCGCCACGGCGATGCGCTCGACGCCCGCGGCGATCGCCGCCTCCATCACGCCGAAGGCGAGAGCGGTGTTGGTGCTCAGGATCGTGCGCTCCGGAGCGCTGAACGGCACCGCTATGGCGGCGAGGTGCACCACGGCGTCGGGGCGCAGGCGCTCGAACACCGCGGCGGTGGCTGCGGGATCGGTGAGGTCGACCGCGACCTGGTCGACGTCGAGGCCGGATGCCGCAGCCCGATCGAGGGAGACGACGTCGTGACCGGCATCCGCCAGCCCGGAGATGACGCTGCGCCCGAGGCGGCCGGAGCCGCCGGTGACGATGGTGGTCATCGGGTGCTCGCCACCGCGCCGGCGGCAGATCCGGCCGCAGTCGCCGCCGCGGAATCGAGCGCCGGGTGGCCGATCGCCAGCTCGGCGATCTGCACGGGAAGGCCGGTCTCGAGCGAGAGGTTCGCCGCGATGCCGACGGACACCGAGCGCAGGCCGTCGGTGTAATCGGAGGGGCGACCGAGCGGATCGGCCGACGGCCCGCGGAACACGTCGGCGAGCAGAAGCGCGTCGCCACCACCGTGAGCGCCGTCGCCGTTCTCGATCGGCACCTCGCGGGCGAGGCCCCAGTGGTTCTGCACGATGAGGCGCTCGCCGCTCGGGCGCAGCGGGGCGGCATCCGCGGCACCGGCTGCGGCATCCGCCCGGGGATCCTTCTGCGCACTCGGATCGAGCACGAGTGCGCCGTCGTCGCCCACCGTGACGGCGCCGCGCTCGACCACCTCGAGCTCGGCCCGGCCCCGGGTTCCGTTCACGGCCACGCGGTAGCCCTCCCAGGGGGCGTGCGCGTTGAGGGCGTAGCTGAGGGTCGCGCCGGAGTCGTAGTCGGCGATCACGGCGATGTTGTCCTCGATCGTGATGCCGGCGTCGAAGACGTCGCGATCGCGCAGGTAGCCGTCGTGCTTCTCCGCGTCGAGGTAGAGGGCGCGGAGCCGCTCGTCATCGCGCAGATCGAGCTCGAACGGGTCGTGCGCGCCGTCGTGGGTGCCCCGCGGATTGCGAGCGGGCAGGTCGCGCCCGGCCGTGTTCTCGGCCCCGTAGAAGCGCAGTCCCCCCGAAGCGAAGACGCGGGTGGGAGTGGCGTCGATCCACCAGTTCACCAGGTCGAAGTGGTGCGAGGCCTTGTGCACGAGCAGGCCGCCCGAGTTGGCCTTCTCCCGGTGCCAGCGCCGGAAGTAGTCGGCACCGTGCGCCGTGTCGAGCACCCACTCGAAGGTCACCGAGGTCACCCGGCCGATCTCGCCCGAGCTGATCAGCTGCTTGAGGGCCGAGTTGCGCGGCGAGTACCGGTAGTTGAAGGTGACGACGACGCTGCGGCCCGTGCGCTCGGCCGCGTCGACGATGGCGCGGCATCCGTCGGCATCGATCGTGAGCGGCTTCTCGACGACGACGTCGGCTCCGGCCTCGAGGGCGCGCACGATGAGGGCGGCGTGGGTGACGTCGGGGCTCGTGACGATGACACGGTCGACGGATGCCTCGGCCACCATGCGCTCGAGGTCGTCGGGGTGCCAGCGGCTCGGCTCCGCGGCGCCGGCGTCGCGCACGCGCGACGCGTAGTACTCGATGCGCGTCGGGTTCGGGTCGCTGAGCGCCACCAGTTCAGCGACGTCGCTGTGCGCGCCCAGGATGGCGTCGACGTACATCTGGGCGCGGTGTCCGCTGCCCACGAGGGCGTATCGGAGGGTCGACATCGGTGTCATCACTCATTTCGCTGATCGGTCCCGGACGAAGGGCTCGCGTATGGCGTGCCGTTCCAGAAAACGCTTTCCCATAGGCTAACACCCGAGAGAAAACGATTTCTAGGGCTAGGTTGGATCTCGATCGACCGATGTGACGCTCGACGGGAGAAGCGTGGGACGCACGACAGGCACCACCGGCATCGACGACGTCGCGCGTGCGGCCGGGGTCTCGGCGTCGACGGTGTCGCGCGTGATGAACGGCCGCGCCGGCGTCGACGCCGCCCTGGCCGAGAGGGTGCGCACCGCGGCCTCGAGCCTCGGCTATCGGCCCAACCCCCTCGCCCGCAGCCTCGTTCTCGGGCGCACCCAGACCATCGCCGTGGTCGTTCCCGACCTCGCCAACCCCACCTTCCAGGGCATGCTGCGCGGGGTCACTCTCGCGGCGGCGCGCGATGGCTACAGGGTGCTGGTGGCCGACACGTCCGAAGACGCCGCCGCCGAGGAGGCCATCGTGCGCGAGACCCGGCAGCGCTGCGACGCCGTCGTGCTGTGCTCGCCGCGCATGGCGTCCGACGTGTTGATCGCCGCGGTCGCCGCGCTCGATCCCGTCGTCGTGATCAACCGCGAGGTTCCGGGTATCCCCGGCGTCTCGGCCGACTACCGCGTCGGCATCGTCGAGCTGCTCGAGCACCTCGCAACGCTCGGGCATCGGCGCCTGGTCTACGCGGCCGGGTCGCCGTCGAGTGCCTCGGATGCCGCTCGCCGAGCCGGCCTCGCCGACTTCGCGCTGGCGAGACCCGATGTCGAGGTGCTCACGGTGGAGGCCGGCGCCACCTTCGGCGACGGCGCGGCCGCGGCATCCGTCGTCGTCGAGAGCGGGGCGACCGGCGTGGTGGCCTTCAACGACCTCGTGGCCATGGGAGTGCTGGCTTCGCTCGCCGCGCAGGGCATCGCCGTGCCCGCCGAGGTGTCTGTCGTGGGCTTCGACGACATCCCGTTCGCGGCCTTCACGACGCCGGCCCTCACGACGGCGGCGGTTCCCGTGGGTGAGCTCGGGGAGCTGGCGTGGAGGAGGCTGGCCGCGCGCTTCGCGGGGGAGGAGCCGGAGGGTGACGTGATGCTGCGCCCGGAGCTGCGGGTGCGGGCGAGTTCGGGGCCGGTGCGGACCGTCATCTCGCCCGCTGCCGGAGCCGGAGCCGGAGCTGGAGCCGAGACTGGAGCTGGGCGATCATGAGCGGCGTGCTCGACGGCTACGAGGACTGGCCGGCGTATGTCGCCGACGCCCGGGCCGAGCGATCGACGGGGGAGTCGCGGCTGGCGGCGGCGCTCGGGCTGGTGCGCCCGTCGGCTCCTCCGGAGGTGCGTATCGTCGGTCGCTTCGAGCGCGACGGGCTCGAGTACACCGAGCTGCGCTGGGACTCGAGCTTCGGCCCGGAGGCGACGGGATGGCTGGTGGCACCGGTCGCGGCCGAGGGCGCCGAAGCCAGTGCGATCGCCTCCGAGAGGCTGCCCGGCGTACTCGCGCTGCACGCTCACGGCGGGCAGAAGGTCGTCGGCGCCGAGCAGCTGCTCGACCTCGGGGCGGCATCCGTCGATCCGGAGGGGAGCCGCGCCTTCCGGGCGCAGTATCACGAGGGCCTCGCGCCGGCGGGAGAGCTGGCTCGTCGCGGGTTCGCCGTGCTCGTGCATGACGCGTTCCTCTGGGGGAGTCGGCGGTTCGCGGCGGATCGACCGCGGGCTGCATCCGGAACCGAGAGCGCGGCCGACTCCTCGGCCGAGTCCGCCGCCGCCGACCGGCGCTCCGTGCAGGTCGAGCACCGCGTCGCCAAGGCGGCCGGGCTGCTCGGCACCAGCATCGCCGGCACCGTGCTGCACGACGACCTGCAGGCGCTCGCCGTGCTGGCGGCATCCGATCGTGTCGATTCCACCCGGCTCGGGGTGTTCGGCTTCTCGGGCGGCGGCGCCCGGGCCCACCTGCTCGCGGCGGAGGCTCCCGAGGTGAGCGCCGTGGTGGTCAGCTGCATGATGACGACCTTCACCGCCCTCGTGCCCGACCGCATCGACCAGCACTCCTGGCTGCTGCTCACGCCGGGGCTGTCGACGGTGACCGACTGGCCGGACATCGCCGGTGCCGTCGACGGTCAGCGGATGCTGACGCAGTACTGCCTGCAGGATCACCTCTTCGACGTCGCCGGAATGCGTGCGGCCCATGCCATGCTGACCGAACGGATGCCGCTCTACACCGGCTCCTTCCACCAGAAGGGGCACGTGTTCGACGCCGCGATGCAGCACGAGGCCTGGCGTTTTCTCGAGGGTGGCCTCCGCGAATAGGATGAACGGAATGCGTTTTCCCGCACGGAGCTGAATGCCGCGGAGGAACCCAGTTCAGGCAGACGAGAGGCTTTCGATGCACTACGGCGGCGACTACAACCCCGAGCAGTGGCCCGAGGAGATCTGGCCCGACGACGTCGCACGGATGAGCGAGGCCGGCGTCACGATGGTGAGCCTGGGCATCTTCTCGTGGTCCCGCCTCCAGCCGGCCGAGGGCGAGTTCGACTTCGGGTGGCTCGACCGGGTGATCGAGCTCCTGCACGCCGGGGGCATCGCCGTGGACCTCGCCACCGCCACGGCGTCCCCGCCGCCCTGGGCCATGGCCGCCTATCCCGAGATGCTGCCGCGCACGGCCGACGGCGTCGTGCTCGGGCCGGGATCGCGGCAGGCCTACGCTCCGTCCTCACCCGTGTACCGCCGGCTGGCCGCGGAGCTCGTCACCCGTCTCGCCGAGCGCTACGGGCGGCATCCGGCCGTCGTGCTCTGGCATGTCAACAACGAGTACGGCTGCCACGTCCACGCGGACTACTCGGATGCCGCCCGCGATGCCTTCCGCCGCTGGCTCGCCGAGCGGTACGGAGACGTCGGGCAGCTCAACGCGGCCTGGGGCACCGACTTCTGGTCGCAGCGCTACGGATCGTTCGACCAGATCCTGCCGCCACGGACCGCGCCCTACTCGTTGAACCCCGGGCAGCTCCTCGACTTCCATCGCTTCACCAGCGACATGCTGCTGGAGTGCTACCTGATGGAGCGCGACATCATCCGCGCCGCCGGGGCGACGCAGCCGATCACCACCAACTTCATGGGGCCGTTCAAGCCCGTGAACTATCCGCAGTGGGCGCAGCACCTCGACGTGATCACCGACGACTGCTACCCCGATCCGAACGACCAGGAGAGCTTCCGAGCAGCGGCGTTCGCGCGCGACCTCATGCGCTCGTTGAAGCCCGAGGTGCCGTGGCTGCTGATGGAGCAGGCGACCAGCGCGCTCAACTGGCGGCCGAGCAACGCGCCCAAGGCACCGGGTCAGATGGCCGCGCTCAGTATGCAGGCCGTGGCGCGCGGTGCCGACGGCATCATGTTCTTCCAGTGGCGGCAGTCGAGGGCCGGTGCCGAGAAGTTCCACTCGGCGATGCTGCCGCAGGCCGGAACCGACACCCGCACCTGGCGCGAGGTGGTGGCGCTCGGGGCGGAGCTGGCGGCCTTGGCGAGACTCGCGGCGCAGCCGGCGGCGGGTGGCGGGCTTCCGGCGGGCTCGCGCGACGCCCGCGTCGCCCTCGTTCTCGACTGGGAGAACTGGTGGGCGATCGAGAATCCCGACCACCCCGTCGTGCTCGACCACCTCGCGCACGTGCAGACCTGGTATGCGGCCGCGCACCGGCAGCACGTCCAGGTGGACATCGTGCAGCCCACCAGCGATCTGACCGGGTATCGCGTGGTCATCGCCCCGCAGCTCTACCTGCTGGCGGCATCCGGAGCTGCCAACCTCACCGACTTCGTCGCCCGTGGCGGACACCTGCTCGTCACGGCGTTCTCCGACGTGGTCGACGAGTGCGATCGCTTCCGTGACGGCGGCTACCTCACCCAACTCGGCCCGGTGCTGGGCGTGCGCGTCGAGGACTTCGGCGCTCTCGTCGCCCCCGGTGCGCCCGAGTCGGAGCCCGGGGAGCGCTTCGTCGAGGTCGAGACCGCTGCCGGAGTGTTCACCGGCACCCTGCTCGCCGAGGAGATCGGGGTGACGGATGCCGAGGTGCTCGGCCGGTTCATCGGCGGACGGTCGGATGGACGGCCGGCGCTCACGGTCAAGGCTCATGGCGCCGGTGGCGACGCCGCAGGTCGTGCCTACTATCTGGCGACGGTGACGGATGCCACAGGAGCAGCCACGGTGCTCGGCGAGGTGTTCGCCGGCGCCGGCGTCGAGCCGCTGCTGTCCGGCCTGCCCGAGACCGTCGAGGTCGCTCGCCGCGGCGACGTGCTGACGCTCATCAACCACGGCAGCCAGACCGCGCGCGCCGCGGTGTCGGGTGTGGACCTGCTGACGGGGGCATCCGTCGATCAGGTCACGCTCGAGCCGTTCGGATACGTGCTGCTACGCATGCCGGCTCAGGCCGGCGCCGACGGCCGGGAGGATTGACCTCGTGGCCGTCATCGTCATCGCCCCCGACTCCTTCAAGGGCACACTCGGTGCCGCGGATGCCGCCCGCGCCCTCTCCGACGGCTGGGCCACCGTGCGCCCGGCCGACGAACTGCGGCTCGTGCCGATGGCCGATGGCGGCGAGGGCACGCTCGACGCCTTCGAGCTCGCCGTGGCCGGGTCCCGCCGCATGCCGGTGGTCGTCGACGGACCCGATGGGCGCGCCGTCGAGGCCTCGTGGTTGTGGCTGCCCGCGGCAGGCGGGCACGGGCCCACAGGAGTCGTCGAGCTCGCGAGCACCTCGGGCATCACGCTCCTCGATCCCCTGCTGCCGTTCGATGCCCACAGCTTCGGCTTCGGCCAGGCCATCGCCGCTGCCCTCGATGCCGGCGTCGATCGCCTGCTCCTCGCCCTCGGCGGCAGTTCGTCGACGGATGGCGGAGCCGGCGCCCTCGCCGCGCTCGGCCTCGACCTGAGCGACGCGGCCGGGCGCCCGATCCGCGTCGGCAACCGCGGCCTCGCTCACCTGGCGGCGATCGAGGCCTCCGGTCTGCGCCCGCTGCCCGCTGGCGGCGCCGTCATTCTCAGCGACGTCGACAATCCGCTGCTGGGGGAGCGCGGCGCTGCCGCCGTGTTCGGTCCGCAGAAGGGGGCGACCCCGTCGCAGGTCGAGGGGCTCGAGCTGGGTCTGGCTCGCTGGGCCTCCGAGGTGGCGGTCTCCGACCTGCCCGTGCGAGCGGATGCCGCGACTCCGGGCGCCGGTGCCGCAGGCGGCACCGGATTCGGCCTGCTCGCCTGGGGCGCGACCATCGCCCCAGGCGCTGCGGCGGTGGGGGCGGCACTGGGGTTGCCCGCCGCGCTGGCGGGGGCATCCGTCGTCATCACGGGCGAAGGCCGGTTCGACTCCCAATCGCTGGCGGGCAAGGTGCCGTCGTACGTGCTGGATGCCGCCGGCTCGGCCTCGAGCTCGCTCGGTGACCGGCCGCCGATCGCCGTCGCCCTGGTGGCCGGAGCGATCGAGGGAGACGCCGCCGTGTTCTCGGCAGCCGTCTCGCTCACCGACCTCGCCGGCGACAGCGCAGCGGCGCGCGCTCATCCGTCCCGGTGGCTGCGGGATGCCGGTGCGAGGCTGGCGCGGCAGCTCACGGTGTGAGAGCCGATTCCACGCGCGGTCTGTTGCTCGGATGGCTCGCAGCGCCATAATCTCGGCATGACCGAGACGTCTGCAGCCCCGACATCAGCGCCATCCGCCAGCGGCACCCCGTCCGCGGTGCAACTCGCCGGTGGGCTGCCACGCTGGATCGCCGTGTGGTTCCTCATCTCCTGCGTCATCCAGATCTACGACGCGCTGTTCGTCTTGACGGAGCCGCTGTCGGATGCCGGCAACACCCTCGGCTGGTTCTGGCCGGGGCACCACCTCTACGCCGAGTACGACCATCGCTACGCGGCCTTCGACGCCTTCGGCAGCGCGCAGAGCTGGCTGAACATCGTCGAGGCGGCGGTGCTCATCATCGCGCTCGTGTATCGGCGTCGGTGGAGCGGGGTGGTGATCGGCCTCATCGTGAGTGTCGCCACCTTCTGGAAGACCGTGCTCTACTTCGGCGTCGAGATCTGCAGCAACCTCGAGTACACCAGGCACGTGCTCGACTCCGGAGACGCGAAGGGCTTCCTCGCCATCGTGATCGCACCGAACGCGGTCTGGATCATCGTGCCCGCGATCGTGATCGTCGTGCTCGGCTGCCGCGTATGGCGCGTGGGAGCGGCCCTCGGCGCCGACCCCACCTCGGGGCGAGCGCCTCACTGAGGGCGCTTCGGCCGCGGACTAGTTGGGCGCTAGTTGTTCTATTGAAAATAGAATAAGCTGGACTCATGATCATCCGCATCGATCCGGCCTCGGCCGTTCCGCTCTTCGAGCAGATCGTGCGTGCGGTGCGCTCCGAGATCCTCGGAGCACGGCTGGCCGCCGGCGACCGCCTGCCGTCGGCGCGGGAGCTCGCGACCTCACTCGACATCAACCTCCATACGGTGCTGCGCGCCTATCAGGAGCTGCGCGAGGAGGGGCTCATCGAGCTGCGTCGAGGTCGCGGCGCCGTCGTCATCGGCGGCCCCGACCTCGGGGTCGTGCAGCGGATCATCGCCGAACTCGGCAGCGAGGCTCGTTCGCGCGGCCTCGCCTCGGACACTGTGATCGCCCTGGTCAGAGAGGAGCTCAGTCGATGAGCAACCCCGGCAACCCCAGCAACCCCGGCAACCCCGGCAACCCCAGCCCCCGCAACCTCGCCTCCGCGTCGGCGGCCGCCGTCGACAGGGAGAAGCGCTCCGAGCGCCGCGTCATCGTGCTCGTGGGTCTCGTGCTTCCGCTCGTCGTGATCGCGGCATCCGTCGCCCTGATGATCGCCTGGCTGCCGCGCCTGCCCGATCCGGTGGCCACGCACTGGGGTCCGAGCGGCGAGCCCGACGGCTTCGGCAGTCCGTGGGCGGCCATCGGCCTGCTCGCCGCCATCGGCGTGGTGTTCTCGGGGCTCATGACCTACACGGCCGTGCGCGCCGTCGCTCGCGGAGCTGAGCCGGCATCGGTGCGCCTGACCGTGGTGTTCTCGCCCGTGTTCGCCGTGCTGCTGAGCGTGATCATCGCCGGATCACTCGGATTGCAGGTCGACCTCGATGACGCCACCGAGGCGGGCGATGTCTTCTGGGTCTTCCTCGCCGCTGCAGCTGCCGCCGCCGTCACGGGCGTTCTGACCTGGCTCGCTCTCCCCTCTCGTGGATCTAACCCGCCGACCCCGACCCCGGAACCCGCGGTCACTCTCGAGCCCGGCGAGCGAGCGGTCTGGACGCGGACGGTCTCGGCGCCGCGCCAGGTCCTCGCCGTACCCGTGGCGGTCGGCGCGCTGGGACTCGTGCCGGTCTTCCTCGACCCGGAGATGTGGTGGTCCAGCGCGCTGCTGATCCTCCTCGCCGCGCTGATCGCGCTGGTGCTGGTCGCCCGAGTCACCGTCGACTCATCGGGACTGGTCGTGCGATCGCTGCTCGGATTCCGGATGCTGCGCGTGAGGCTCGCCGACGTCGTCTCCGCAGCGTCGGTCGAGGTCGACCCGGTCGCCGAGTTCGGCGGGTGGGGCATGCGGTTCGACTCTCGAGGGCGCCGCGGGGTGGTGCTCGCGTCGGGCCCGGCGATCCAGGTGGAGCGGTCCTCCGGCGGCCCCATCGTGGTCACCGTGGACGACGCCGCCACGGCCGCCGCGCTGCTCAACGGTCTCGTGGCACGCGCTCGCTGAGGGGTCGCGGCGCTTCGGCCGCGGACTGCGTCCGGGTCTAGCGAGCAGCAGCTGCGGCGTACTGCTCCCGGATGACCGGGCGCGTGTCGAGCGGCACCTCCGCCTCGATCGCCAGCGCCCACGTCGGGCGCGACCCCGTCAGAGCCCACGCGGCCTGGCGGGCGGCGCCATCCGCCACGTATTCGCCGGCGGCCGGCACCACGACGGGCACGTCGAACACCTGGGCCGCGACGGCGCGCACCGCAGGGTTCTGGGCGGCGCCGCCGATGAGCAGCAGCCGGGTCGCCGTCACGCCCTGGCCCCGAACGGCATCCAGCCCGTCGGCGAGTCCGCACAGCATGCCCTCGATGGCCGCGCGCGCGAGAGTCGGCCGCGTCGTGCTGGCCAGGGTGAGTCCCGAGAAGGTCGCCGTGGCGTCGGGCAGGTTGGGGGTGCGCTCGCCCTCGAAATAGGGAACGAGCACGGCCCCGGATGCCGCAGGCTCGGCCTCGAGCGCCAGGCGGCCGAGTTCGGCGTGAGAGACGCCCAGCACTCCCGCGACGGCATCGAGCACGCGCGCAGCGTTCAGCGTGGCGATCAGGGGGAGGGCGTTGCCGCTCGCGTCGGCGAAGCCCGCGACGGTGCCCGAGGCGTCTGCGGTCGGGGCATCCGTCACAGCGAACACCGTGCCCGACGTGCCGATCGAGACGACGACATCGCCGGGCTGGGCGTCGAGGCCGAGGGCGGCAGCGGCGTTGTCGCCGGCGCCGGCGCCCACGACGATGCCGTCGGGTGTCTGGCCTGCGCGGTCGGAAGGGCCGAGAACCCGGGGGAGCACGGCGTCGTGGCCGAGCGCACGCACGAACAGCTCGCGGTCGTAGTCGCCCGTCGTGGCGCTCCAGTATGCGGTGCCGCTGGCATCCGACCTGTCCGTCGTCAGTTCCTCGAGCACGGGCCCGAGCGGCGACTCGCCGACGGGCCCGAAGCCGCGTAGCCGCCAGGTGAGCCAGTCGTGGGGGAGCGCGACCGCCGCGACGCGAGCGGCGGCCTCCGGTTCGGCATCCCGCAGCCAGCGCAGCTTGGTGGCCGTGAACGAGGCGACGGGGACGACGCCGGTGCGTCGGGCGTACTCCTCGGCGCCGACCTCGGCGATGAGGTCGAGGGCGGCCTGCGCCGAGCGGGTGTCGTTCCAGAGCAGAGCGTCGCGGATGACCCGCCCGTCGGCGTCGAGCACGACCATCCCGTGCTGCTGGCCTCCGATCGAGATGGCCTCGACCCCGTCGAACCCGCCGGCATCGCTGAACGCCGACAAGAGGGCGCCCCACCAGGCGGTGGGGTCGACCTCGGTGCCATCGGGATGCGGCGCCCTGCCCGAGCGCACGAGCGCTCCGGTGGTGGCGTCGCGGATGACGACCTTGCAGGACTGCGTCGAGGAGTCGACGCCGGCGACGAGAGTCATGGGTTCACTCTTTCAGGGACGGTGTGCACGATTCAGGCCGGACCGCCTCGAGCAGGCTCGATTCGGCGAATCGAGCCTGCCGGGCAGAGACCAGCCTGAATCGTGCGGACGGCAGCGAACGGCAGCGAACGCCAGCGAACGCCAGCGAACGCCAGCGGACGCTAGCGGGCGCTAGCGGGCGCCCAGCAGGTGCTCGGTTGCCAGCTGCTGCAGCCGCACGAAGCCGAAGCCCTTGCCGCCGAGGTAGGCGTCGGCGTCGAAGTCCTCGTAGGAGGCGCGGTCGGCCAGCAGGTCGTCGTAGCTCTCGCCGGCGCCGAGGGTGGGCTGGGCGAGCTCGGGAACGCGGGCGGCGGCCAGCGCCTCCTGCACCTCGGGGTCGGCGCGGAAGGCCGCGGCACGCTCCTTCAGCAGCAGGTAGGTGCGCATGTTGGCTGCGGCCGAGTCCCAGACGCCGTTCTCGTCCTCGGTGCGACTCGGCTTGTAGTCGAAGTGGCGCGGGCCCTCGTAGGACGGGCCGCCGTTGGGGCCGCCGTTCTCGAGCAGGTCCACGAGCGCGAAGGCGTTGTGCAGGTCGCCGTGGCCGAACACGAGGTCCTGGTCGTACTTGATGCCGCGCTGGCCGTTCAGGTCGATGTGGAACAGCTTGTCGTGGTACAGCGCCTGGGCGATGCCGGCGGCGAAGTTGAGGCCGGCCATCTGCTCGTGCCCGACCTCGGGGTTGAGGCCCACGAGCTCGGGGCGCTCGAGGGAGCTGATGAAGGCGAGGGCGTGACCCAGGGTCGGCAGCAGGATGTCGCCGCGCGGCTCGTTCGGCTTGGGCTCGATGGCGAAACGGATGTCGTAGCCCTTGTCGGTGACATAGTCGCCGAGCAGGTTCACGGCCTCGCGGTAGCGCTCGAGGGCCGAGCGGATGTCCTTGGCCGAGTCGTACTCGGCGCCCTCGCGGCCGCCCCACATGACGAAGGTCTTGGCACCCAGCTCCGCGGCCAGGTCGAGGTTGCGCAGCACCTTGCGGAGCGCGAAGCGACGCACGGCGCGGTCGTTCGAGGTGAAGCCGCCGTCCTTGAAGACCGGAGCGCTGAACAGGTTCGTGGTGACCATCGGCACGATCAGGCCGGTGTCGGCGAGCACCTGCTTGAGACGGTCGATCTGGGTCTGGCGCTCGGCATCCGTCGACCCGAAGGCGAACAGGTCGTCATCGTGGAAGGTGAGGCCGTAGGCGCCGAGCTCCGAGAGCTTCTCGACGGCATGCACCACGTCGAGCGGGTTGCGGGTTGGGCCGCCGAAGGGATCGGTGCCGTTGTAGCCGATGGTCCAGAGGCCGAAGGAGAACTTGTCGGCGCGAGTGGGGGTGGTCATGTTCCTGCTCCTCGATGAACGGAATTGTTGTTAAGAACAACGTATAGCGACGGATGCCGCAATGCAACCACGCCGATAGTTTCGAAAACTATGATCGAAACATGACGACAGCCCACACCGATGATCGCGTCACCCTCGCCTCCGTCGCCGAGGAGGCCGGTGTCTCGCTGTCGACGATCTCGAAGGTGCTCAACGGGCGGGCCGATGTCGCTGCTGCCACCCGGTTGCGCGTGGAGGAGTTGCTGGCGCAGCGCGGCTATGCCCGCCGCGGCGCCGGAACGGCCGCGAAGGCCGACCTCATCGAGTTGGTCTTCCATGAACTCGAGAGCGTCTGGTCGATGGAGATCATCACCGGCGTCGAAGCCGTCGCCAAGGAGCACGGCCTGTCGGTGGTGCTCACCGAGAGCGGCAGCAGGCACGCGCCCGACCCGGCCTGGGTCGAGGGCGTCATGCGTCGCCGACCCGTCGCCGTCGTGCTCGTTTTCTCCGGCCTCGCACCCGAGTACCGCGAGCGGCTGCAGTCGCGCGCCATCCCCTTCGTCATCATCGACCCGGCCGGAGACCCGTCGCCCGACGTGCCGTCCGTCGGATCGGCGAACTGGTCGGGAGGGCTCCTCGCCACCCGCCACCTCATCGAGCTCGGGCACACGCGCATCGCCACCATCACCGGACCCGAGGACATGATGTGCTCCCTGGCCCGGGTCGACGGCTACCGCTCGGCCATGAATTCCGCCGGGCTCGACGTCGACCCCGACTGGGTGCGCTTCGGCGACTTCCACGTGACGGGCGGACGCTCCCACGCCGCCGAGCTGCTCTCGCTGGAGAACCCGCCCACGGCCATCTTCGCCGGCAGCGACCTGCAGGCGCTCGGCGTGCTCGAGGTTGCTCGATCGCGCGGCCTGCGCGTTCCCGAGGACCTGTCGATCGTCGGTTACGACGACATCCCGCTGGTGCAGTGGGTGAGTCCGAGGCTCACGACCATCCACCAGCCGCTGCGGCGCATGGCCGAAGAGGCGACGCGCATCGCCATCCGGATGAGCACCGAGACGTTCACGGGGACTCCGCGCATCGACCTGGCGACCAACCTCGTGGTGCGCGAGAGCACCGCGCCGCCCGCCCAACCCGCTCGCTGAGCTACCCGCTCGCGCACACCCGTGGCGTCTCGAAACTATCGGCATAATTTCGTAACGTTTCGATAACGACCTGACCCCCTTTCAGGGCTGGCGCATATGTTGGCAATCTCCACATATCTCCCAGCGCAAAGGGGCGCTTCTGATGCAACGTCGCACATTCGGAGCCATCGTCATCGCACTGGCCACGGCCGGGATGGTGGTCGGGCCGATCTCACCGGCATCCGCCGCACCCGTCACCGTGAGTTCCGTCGATTTCGAAGACGGCACCACGGGCAGCTGGACGCAGAGCGGGGGAGGCGCCGGAACCGTGAGCGTCGTCGACGACGCTGCCGGCAAGGTCGCCCAGATCACCGACCGGGCTGCCGACTACGTGGGCCTGCAGAGCCCCACGGGCATCTTCGAGCCGGGAGCCACCTACGCGTTCAGCATGAGGGCGCGCCTCGCACCCGGCGTTCCCGGAAGCGTCGGAGTGCGCCTCGTCATGAAGCCCGCCTACACCTGGATCGGCAACACCACCATGACGGCGGATGCCTGGACCACCGTCAGCGGCGAGTACACCGTGCCGGCCGACGCCGACCCCGCAGCGCTCCAGGTCTACATCGGCACGGCAGACCTCGCTCCGGCG
The DNA here is from genome assembly GCF_004570845.1 of Orlajensenia leifsoniae. Lineage (GTDB taxonomy): Bacteria > Actinomycetota > Actinomycetes > Actinomycetales > Microbacteriaceae > Orlajensenia > Orlajensenia leifsoniae. Next base: position 349,758 of record NZ_SPQZ01000004.1, read on the forward strand.
GCGCCGTACAGCTACCTCGTGGACGACATCCTCGTGACGACGACGGATGCCGACCCCGGCCCAGACCCCGATCCCGACTTCATCCCCGGCGGTGCCCCGAACCCCGTCGCCACCCCGGTGACGCTCGCCCAGGGCAGCGGCGACGTGGCCGCGCTCACCTTCGACGACGGCCCGAACCCGGGCACGACGCCGGCGTTGCTCGACTACCTGAAGGCCAACGAGCTGCACGCGACGTTCTGCGTGATCGGCCAGAACATCACCGCTCCGGGCGGAGCCGAGCTGCTGAAGCGGATCGTCGCCGAAGGACACACCCTCTGCAACCACTCCACGAGCTACGACGACATGGGCGGCCTGTCCGCAGCGGCCGCGGAGGAGCGGATGAAGGCGAACCTCGCCACCATCCGCACCGCACTCGGCGACCCCGACGCGAAGGTGCCGTTCTTCCGGGCCCCGAACGGCTCCTGGGGCCAGACCGCCGCGGTGGCGGTCGCTCTCGGCATGCAACCGCTCGGCGTCGTCAACACGATCAACGACTGGGAGACGCAGGACGTCGACACCCTCACCACGAACCTGCGGGCCGCGATGAAGCCCGGACAGGTCGTGCTCGCGCACGACGGCGGCGGCGACCGCGCCGGCACTCTCGCGGCCGTGAAGACCGTGGTCTCCGAGCGCCTCGCCGATGGCTGGACCTTCAGCCTCCCCGTCGGCGCCCCTGCGGCATCCGGCGGCGAGAACGTCATCGACACCGACTTCGAGGACGGCCTCGACGGCTGGGGGCCGCGCGACAGCGGTTCCGGAGCTCCGATCGTGGAGACGACGGATGCCGCCGCACACGAGGGCGAGTTCTCGGCATCCGTCACTGAACGCACCTCGCAGGGAAGCGGGATCGGCCGTGACATCAGCGGGATCCTGCAGACCGGAACCACCTACGACCTCACGGCCTGGGTGCGCTTCGGAGACGGGCAGCCGACCGATGACGTCTGGCTGAGCATGGCGCGCACGGTCGACGGCTCCACCAGCTACTCGACCCTCGCGCAGTTCGCCTCGGTCGCGAACGACGGCTGGACCGAGGTGACGGCCACCTTCCAGATGGGCGCGGCCGACTCGGCGCTGCTGTACTTCGAGACCGACTACAACGGCACCAACATCTCCGACCTGTACGTCGACGACATCGTCGTGAGCGTTCCCGAACCGTCTCAGGTGCAGGACCTGCTGCCGATCAAGGACACCGTCGACTTCCCGGTCGGCGTCGCCATCGACAGTCGCGAGACCACCGGGGCGGCATCCGAGCTCCTGCTCAAGCACTTCGACCAGGTCACCAGCGAGAACTACATGAAGCCGGAGGCCTGGTACGACGCGAACGGCGTCTTCACCTCCAACGCCGAGGCCGACACCCTCATGTCGTTCGCCCGCGACAACGACCTGAACGTCTACGGGCACACGCTCGTGTGGCACAGCCAGACACCGGCCTGGTTCTTCCAGGGCGACGGGGGCGCACCGCTCACCACCGGCGCCGCCGACCAGCAGGTGTTGAAGGACAGGATGCGCACGCACATCTTCAGCGTCGCGCAGCACCTCAGCGACACCTACGGGGCCTTCGGCAGCGATACCAACCCGCTGTACGCGTTCGACGTCGTGAACGAGGTGGTGTCGGATGCCGCGGACTCGGCCGACGGACTGCGACGCAGCGAGTGGTACCGCATCCTCGGCGAGCAGTTCATCGACCTGGCCTTCCAGTACGCGAACGAGGCCTTCAACGGCGAGTATGCGGCGGAGGGCGTCGAGCATCCGGTGACGCTGTTCATCAACGACTACAACTCGGAGCAGGCGGGAAAGCAGGCCCGCTACCACGCTCTCGTGCAGCGCCTCCTCGAGCGCGGTGTGCCCGTCGACGGTGTCGGCCACCAGTTCCACGTGAGCCTGTCGCTCCCGGCGAGCACCCTCGGTGAGGCTCTCGTCGCCTTCGAGGACCTCCCCGTCACGCAGGCCGTGACGGAGCTCGACGTCACGACGGGCACGCCGGTGACCCAGGCGAACCTCATCGAGCAGGGCTACTACTATCGCGACGCCTTCCGCTCCTTCAGGGAGCACGCCGACGACCTCTTCTCCGTGACCGTGTGGGGACTGACTGACGGCCGCAGCTGGCGAGCGAGCTCCGGCGCACCGTTGGTGTTCGACGACGGGCTGCAGGCCAAGCCGGCCTACGACGGCATCGTCGACGGCGACCTGGCGCCGCGCGTGCGCACGGCGAACGTGTTCCAGGGCGACGTTCCGCTCACCGGCGAGGCGACGTCGTCTCCCGAGTGGGACCGCCTGCCGCTGCTCCCGATCGAGGACCGAGGCTCGTTCCAGCTCCGTTGGGCGGCCGACCACCTCACGGTCTACGTGAACGTCGACGACGCCACACCGGCTGAGAACGACGGACTCGAGTTCGAGGTCGATGGCGGTGTCCGGCGCATCTTCACCGATGGGATCGGCGACATGGACGGCGTCTTCACGCCCCGCTCCGGCGGTTACGAGGCGGTGGTCCAGATTCCGATCACCGCCGCACAGGGGGAGACCCACAGCTTCGACGTGCGCATCCTCGACGAGGGGAACGCCGCCGCCGGCTGGAACTCGCCGGGCGCCGTCGGCACCATCACCCTGCTGGAGCCGCTGTCGTTCCTCGAGGTCGTGCAGGCGGCATCCGCACCGACCATCGATGGCGAGATCGACGATGCCTGGACCGACGCGAACGCGGTGACCACGGACAAGCAGGTGGTGGGAACCTCGGGTGCCACCGCGACGGTGCGAACGCTCTGGCGCGACCAGACGCTGTACGTTCTGGCCGAGGTGGCCGACCCCGTCGTCGACGTGTCGGGATCCGACCCGTGGATCCAGGACTCGGTCGAGATCTACGTCGATCCCGGCAACGCTAAGAACGGCACCTACCGCTACGACGACACGCAGATCCGCATCAGCGCGGCCAACGCCGTGTCGTTCGGCACCGGCGACGAGGCCTTCCAGGCGAACCGGGTGCAGAGTGCCACGGCGCTCGCCGACGGCGGCTACGTCGTCGAGGCCGCGGTGAGCCTGCTCGAGTACGGCGGCATCGACACCGTGCACGGCCTGGACTTCCAGGTGAACGATGCGGCGGCCGGGGCACGCACCTCCATCCGCAACTGGGCGGACCCGTCGGGCGTCGGCTACCAGTCCACGGCGCGGTGGGGCGTCGGACAGCTGGTGGCCGGCGCTGTGGCGCCTCCGGTCTCGCCGGTGAACACCGTCGCTCCGGCGATCAGCGGCACCGCGCTCGTGGGGAGCAGGCTCACCGCGACACCGGGAACCTGGGACACCGAGGGGCTGAGCTTCAGCTACCAGTGGCAGGTCGACGGCGTCGACGTCGTCGGCGCGACGAAGGCCGTCTACACCGTGCGGAAGACAGATGCCGGTTCCGCTCTGACCGTCGTGGTCACAGCCGCGAAGGAGGGCATGACCTCGGCCACGGCGACCTCGGCCGCCGTGACTCCGAAGGCGCCGTCGGCCACGACCCTGTCGTTGTCGCGTCTGCTCGCCTTCTCCTGGCAGACCACGAAGGCGACGGTGAAGGTCTCCTCCAGCGAGTCCGTGGCCGGGGGCACAGTGCAGCTGAGCATCAACGGGAAGACGGCGGGAGCGCCCGTCGCCCTGAAGGCGAACGGCTCAGCCACGATCACTCTGCCGCCGCTCCGCTCGGGAATCCACATCGTGCGGGCTGAGTTCAGCGGGGTGGGCTCGGCTGCGAGTTCGGTCAGCAACCCGTTCCCGCTGCTGCTCCTGTTCTGATCGGTCGCTCGCGCAGGGTGCGCAAGCCCCCTGCGCGAGCGTCGCTGCGGCGGTAGCGTGGCGGCGTGGGCTGGTTCGACGCTCCGGATTACGAGTTCGCTCGAGAGGTGCTGCAGCGTGGTGTCGCGGCGCTCTATCTCGTCGCGTTCCTGTCGAGCCTGAACCAGTTCCGGGTGCTGCTCGGCGAGCACGGCCTGCTCCCGGTTCCCGACTTCGTCGAGGTCCTGAGGCGCGTACCGGCCAGACATCGGGGCTTCTCGCTGTTCCGCTGGCGCTACTCCGATCGGTTGTTGGCCGTCGTCTGCTGGCTCGGGATGCTGCTGGCGGCATCCGTGGTGCTGGGGCTCCCCCAATCGGGCCCGGCCTGGGTTCCGCTCCTCGTGTTCCTGGTGCTCTGGCTGTCGTACATGTCGATCGTGACCGTGGGGCAGACCTTCTACGGCTTCGGCTGGGAGATGCTGCTGCTCGAGGCCGGATTCACCGTCGGGTTCCTCGGCTCGAACGAGGTGCCGCCGCCGACCTGGATCATCCTGCTCATCGCCTGGCTGGTGTTCAGGCTCGAGTTCGGGGCGGGCATGATCAAGATCCGTGGGGGCAGCGAGTGGCGTGACCTCACCGCGCTGTACTACCACCACGAGACCCAGCCGATGCCCGGGCCGCTCAGCCGGCAGGCGCACCTGCTGCCGAAGTGGGTGCACAGGGCGGAGGTCGTGGGCAATCATGTCGGGCAGCTCGTCGTGCCGTTCCTCCTCTTCGCGCCGCAGCCGATCGCATCCGTCGCCGCGGTCATCGTCATCCTCACGCAGCTCTGGCTCGTCATCACGGGCAATTTCGCGTGGCTGAACTGGATCACGATCGTGCTGGCCTGCGCGCGCATCAGCGATCCGGTCGTGCATGCCGTCCTGCCGTTCGTTCCGGTGGACCTGGGTGCGGATGCCGCCGCTTCGCCACCCTGGTGGATAAGCATCGTCGGGCTGGCGACCGCCGTTCTGGTCGTGCTGAGCTGGTGGCCGCTGAGGAACCTGTTCGCTCGGAGGCAGCTGATGAACGCGAGCTTCAATCGCTGGCAGCTGGCCAACGCCTACGGGGCCTTCGGCACGGTCACGCGCCAGCGGGTCGAGGTGGTGATCGAGGCCACCCTGGACGACGACCCGCGCACGGCCGAATGGAGGGAGTACGAATTCAAGGGCAAGCCGGGCGACGTGCGGCGCATCCCACGCCAGTGGGCTCCGTACCACCTGCGCCTGGACTGGCTGATGTGGTTCCTGCCCCTCGGCAGTGTGCACGAGGACTGGTTCCACCGCCTGCTCGAGAAGCTGCTGCTCGCCGATCGACCCACCCTGAGGCTGCTGCGCCGGGCGCCGTTCGGGTCGGATGCCCCGCGCCACGTGCGGGCACGAACGTACCTGTACAGGTTCTCGACGCGGGCCGAGCTCCGCGAGACCGGGGAGCGCTGGGTGCGCACCCCGCTGAGCATCGTCATCGGCCCGGTCTCGCTGCGGCAGTGATGCGGCGGCGGGCCGGCTTCCCGGCCATCACAGGGTGACGGTCACCGATGACGCGAGCCCGGCCACCAGACGGACGGGGTCCGGCCTCCTGGAGGTAGGTGAAGCCGAGACGTCGTAGTCGCCGACGAAGCCGCGCAGCCTGAAGCGACCCACGGCATCCGTTCGCACCGTCGTCGGCGGCACCCACCACTCGCCCTTCACCAGGGCGTGCAGGGCGTCGTAGGCGGGCTTCCGGGAGCCGTCGGCCCGCACCAACCCGATCGGCGCGCCCAACCAGGCGTCGCGGTCGGTGATGCCCCAGTAGGTGATCGCCTCGACCGACGGGTGCGCGACGAGCGAGCGGTAGTGCCGAGCGAGTTCGTCGGCCTGTCGGGCCTCGCCGTCGGGCGTCGATGGCCAGCTGGGCACCTGGTAGTCGTTCAGATCGACGATGTGGCCCGGCATGAGTTCGCCGGACACCAGCGACGTCTCGGTCAGGTGCAGGGGCAGGCCGTAGCGGGCGAAGCGATCGACCATCGCGAGCATCGCGTCCTCGCCCCAGTAGCCCTGGTGCATGTGCGTCTGCAGCCCGATCGCCGAGATCGGGATGCCCGCTTCGAGCAGCCCCTCGAGCAGGCACTCGTAGGCGCTCGACAGGTCGAAGTCGTTGATCAGCAGGGTGGCTGTCGGGTTCGTCGCCAGCGCCTCCTCGAAGGCCAGCCGCACCATCGCGATGCGTCCGCGCTCGCGTGCCAGCCTGGTGATGCCGTTGTCCTCCTTGTCGAACACCGGCATGATGACGACCTCGTTGATCGCGTCCCAGGTGTCGATCAGGCCGGCGAAGTCGCCCACCTCCCGGCGGATGCGTTGCCGCTGCAGCCGCTCGATGGCGTCGACGTCGTGGTCGAGGAGCCAGCGCGGCTGCACTGTGTGCCAGACCAGCGGATGCCCCTTCAGCGCCACACCGCGGTCGGCGAACCACTGCGCCGTCGCGGCGAGGCGCCGGGTGTCCGGGCTGCCGGGCTCGGGCTCGAAGCCTCCCCAGTAGAAGGGGAGCGTGGCGGTGTTGAAGAGGTCGAGCCAGAGGGCGGCGAGCTCGGCGTCGCCCGCCGACCCGGAACCGTTCGCGTGATCGACGAAGTCGAAGCCGATGTTGCCGAAGGCGAAGGCATGGTCCCTCTGCTGCACGACCACGTCGGCATCCGGCAGCGGCCGGCCGGACTGGTCATGCACTGTGACCACGACCTCCCCGAGTCGGTGCGGAAGGTCGCCGCGACCCGGGGAGACGAGATCCATCAGTCGACCGGCTCGAGACGCACGCGCGCGTGCAGTTCCCGGGTGTGGTCGACGACGCGCGTCGCGCCCGTGAGCTGCACCGACTGTGCGACGACGATGTCGCCGCTGGATCGGGCCAACCCGAGCACGATCTCGCCGGGCTCGACGATGCGCCGGCCGTCCCGGCCGGTGAAGCTCGCCAGGTCGGCCGGCACGTCGAAGACGACGCGAACGGATGCCCCGGGCTCGAGCGGCAGCCGCGCGTATCCGACCAGCCGCTGAACCGGGCGTACGACGCTGGCCACCGGATCGTGCAGATAGAGCTGCACGACCTCGACACCCGAGCGCAACCCGACGTTCTCGACTGTCACGGAGACCTCGACGTGGCCGTCGGTGCCGAGTGATGAGGCGCTCGCGGAGGCATCACCCCACGCGAACGCGGTGTATCCGAGTCCATGCCCGAACGGGAATGCGGAGGCGGGGTCGATGTTCGACACCTCGCTCGCACCGGCGAGCGGAGACGCCAGGTACGTCGACGGCTGTGCTCCGGGATGCGCGGGCACCGAGACCGGCAGGCGGCCGCTGGGGTTCACCCGCCCGCTCAGCACTCCGGCGATCGCGGGGGTGCCCTCCTCGCCGAGGAAGAACGTCTGCACGATCGCGGATGCCGCATCCGTCGCCGATCCGAGGGCGTAGGGCCGCCCGGCCAGCAGCGTCACGACAGTCGGGGTGCCGACCTCGAGTACGGCGTCGAGCAGCGCCTGCTGCGCCCCGGGAAGCGCGAGGCTCTCGGCGTCGCAGCCCTCGCCGCTGGTGCCCCGGCCGAAGAGGCCGGCGCGGTCGCCGAGCGCGAGCACGACGACATCGGCAGCCCGAGCGGCGGCGACGGCATCGGGAATCGCTTCCGTCTCGCCGCCGTCGACCGTGGTGCCGCGAACGAAGTGCACCGTCGACGCCGGGAACTCGGCCCGGATCGACTCGAGCAGCGTGGGCAGCTCGATGCCGATCGGCACCTCGGGGTGCTTCACGCCCACATGGGCCGGGAACGAGTAGCACCCGAGCACGGCGTAGGGATCGTCGGCATTCGGGCCAATCACGGCGATGTGCTTCGGAGCGTCGGATGCCGCCCCCAGGGGGAGCAGCCCGTCATTGCGCAGCAGCACGACGGCCTGCTCGGCGAGAGCACGCGCGATCTCGCGGTTCTCCGCCGAGTCGAGGTCGACGCTGCCGCGCAGCTCGGAGCCCGAGTCGAGGTCACGACCGAGCAGGGCAGCAGGCACGGGGGAGTAGTCGGCATCGAGCATGCCGAACTCCGCCTTCTGACGGAGCACCCGGCGCAGAGCCCTGTCGACGAGCGACTCGTCGACGCGGCCGTCCTCGATCGCCGCGACGAACCGCCCCGAGAACGCCTTGACCGTCGGCAGCTCGACGTCGATGCCGGCCTCGAGAGCCTGGGCGGCGGCATCCGTCCAGTCCCCGGCGACTCCGTGCAGCAGGTGCAGGAAGCCGATGGCGAAGTAGTCGGCCACGACAGTCCCGTCGAACCCCCACGTGTCGCGGAGCAGCTCGGTCAGCAGCGACCCGTCGGCCGCGGTCGGCACCCCGTCGATGTCGGTGTACGCGTTCATCACGCTGCGAACCCCCGACTCCCGCACGGCCATCTCGAAGGGCGGCAGCAGCACGTCGGCGAGCTCGCGTCGACCGACGGAGACCGGGGCGAGGTTGCGTCCGGCCTTCGACGCCGAGTAGCCGACGAAGTGCTTGAGGGTGGCCACGACACCCTCGGACTCGAGGCCGCGGATGTAGGCGGAGGCCACGGTACCGATGAGGTACGGATCCTCGCCGATGGTCTCCTCGACGCGGCCCCAGCGGGCGTCGCGCACGACGTCGAGTACCGGGGCGAGTCCCTGGTGCACGCCGAGGCCGCTCATGTCGGCTCCGATGCGTGCCGCCATCCGCTCGACCAGATCGGGATCGAAGGCGGCACCCCAGCTCAGGGGAACCGGATAGGCCGTGGCTCCCCAGGCGGCGAACCCGGCGAGGCACTCCTCGTGCGCCATCGCCGGGATGCCGAAGCGGCTCTCGCGGATGATGCGTTCCTGGGTGCGCAGCAGCGACAGGGCGCCGAGCGCCGGATCCACCGGTGCCGTGCCGAACGGACGGGTCAGCTGGCCGAGGCCCGACGGGAGGAGGGCGTCGAGGTCGACGAGTTCCTCCATGTCGTGCTGGTGCGGGGCGACATCGCCGCCCTCGGCCGAGGCGCCGACCCAGATCCCGTAGAGCTGGGCCACCTTCTCCGACACCGTCATGGCGTCGATGAGCGCGTCGACGCGCTCGCCGATCGGGCGGGCTGTGTCCTGCCAGGCGGCATCAGTCGGAGCCGCATCCGTCACCAGATGCACTCTCTCGGGCGCGGTCATCCCTTCACCGCCCCGGTGAGGCCGCCGACGATGCGGCGTTGGGCGAGGGTGAAGAACAGGATGGCGGGCAGCATCGCGAGCGAGGTGAACGCCAGCACCGCCGCCGTGTCCTGCGAGTACTGCGTCGAGAACTGCTGCACTCCGAGAGGCAGCGTGTAGGTCGAGGCATCGCTCAGCATGAGCAGAGGCAACAGGTAGGCGTTCCAGCTGCCGACGAAGGCGAGCACGCCGACGGTGACGAGGCCGGGGCCCGACAGCGGCAGCAGGATGCGCCAGAAGAAGCCGAAGCGGCTGGTGCCGTCGATGGCGGCGGCATCCTCCAGCTCGGCTGGGATGGCCCGGAGGAACGGCACCAGGATGATGATCGTCGTCGGCAGCGCGAAGGCGATCTGCGGCACGAAAACGCCGGCGAGAGTGCCGAGCAGGCCGATGTTCTTGAGCATCAGGTAGAGCGGCAGGATCGCCACGGTGATGGGGAACAGCAGGCCGGCCGTGAACATCGAGTAGATGGCGTCGCGGCCCTTGAACTCGTACCGCGCGATGACGAAGGCCGCCATGACGCCGAGGATGACCACGCCGATGGTGGTCGCCAGCGCCGTGATGGTGCTGTTGCCCACCTGGAGCCAGAACGTCGGAGACGTGATGACGGAGGCGTAGCTGGTGAGCACCCACGGGTCGGGCCAGGCAGACGGATCCGCGTTGATCTGCGGCGTGGTCCGGAAGCCGCCGATCCAGATGTAGGCGACGGGCGCGATCGTGATGCCGACGATGATCAGTGCGATGAGGTAGACGAAGGGCTGGCCCCAGTCGAAGCCGCGACGGACTCCGGGGACGGGACCGGCGGATGGTTCGGGCTGGCCGGCTGTGGTCGGCGCCGCGATGGTGGGCGTGGTCATGATCAACCCACTCCTTGGGTGAGGGAACCGGCGAGGTCGCGTCTGAGCACGAACCGCTGGTACACGAGGGCGAAGATGAGGGACACGATGAAGAGGATCACCGCGACGGCGCTGCCGAAGCCGAGCTGGTTGCGCTGGAATCCGAACTGCACCATGTAGGTGGCCATGGTCGCCGTGGCTCCGGCTGGACCGCCGCCGGTGACGACCCAGATCATGTCGAAGAGCTGGAGGGAGCCGATGATCGACAGGAACGCCCAGATCCGGATGGTGGGCCCGAGCAGCGGAATGGTGATGTGGCGCTGAATCTGCCACCAGCTCGCGCCGTCGATGGCCGCGGCCTCGCTGAGCTCCTCGGGCACGCCCTGGAGGCCGGCGAGGAAGAGGATGATGGCGAAGCCGATGTACTTCCACGTCAGGATCCAGAACATGGTCCAGAGCACGACGTCGGAGTCGGCCAGCCAGAGCTTGGACATGCCGCCCAGGCCGATCGCGGACAGGAAGGCGTCGAACGGGCCGTCGGGCTGCAGGAGCAGCTTCCACGACAGTCCGGCGATGACCTCGCTGAGCACGTAGGGGATGAAGATGACGACGCGCAGCAGCGTGCGGCCGCGCATCCGCCGATTGAGGAGCAGGGCGAGTCCGATGGCCACGGGCCCCTGGATCACCAGGGACAGCACGACGATGAACAGGTTGTGGCCGATGGCGCCGACGAAGACCGGGTCGGTGAGGGCCCGGATGTAGTTGTCGGGGAAGTTGAAGTCGGTGAGCGGCCCGAAGCCGTTCCACTTGTAGAGGCTGTAGACGGCGGCGAGGACCACGGGAACGAGGACGAAGCCGACGTAGACGATGGTGGCCGGACCGACGAAGAGGGCGATCTCGAGGTGCTTGCGGCGGCGGGCGCGGGACGGTCGAGCCGACCGTCCCGCCGGGGTCGGGCCCGCGGAGACCGCGGACCCGACCGTTTCGGTGCGTGTGAGTGTCATGTGGTGTCGACTACTCCGTCGCTGCGGCGTCCTGCATGCCGGTGACGATGTCCTTCGGGCTTCCCTTGCCTGCGAACAGGTTCACGATGCCGTCGTTCATGGCGCCTCCGACGGTCGCTCCGTAGGCGGTGTCGAGCCACAGCTGAACGTACGACGCGTTCTGCTTGCCCTCCAGCACCATCTGCAGGTTGGGGTCGACCACGCTGTCAGCTGCATCCGCGACCGTCGGGATGCCGGCTCCGGACTCGCCGAAGCGCTTCTGCACGTCGGGGCTCATGATGTACTTCAACAGCTCGACGCACTCGGGCGGCGCCTGCTGGGAGCACGCGAAGCCGTCGCCGCCTCCGAGGGCTGCCGTCGGGTCGCCTGCGGCGCCCTCGATGCCCGGGAAGTTGAACCAGCCGAGGAACTCCGGCACCTTCTTGTCGTCGGTGAGTCCGCCGATCACGCCGGGCTCCCAGTGACCCATGAGCTCCATGGCGACCTTGCCGCTGGCGAGGAGACCGGCCGAGCTGCCCGCGCCCTGCTGGGCGGGGGTGGCCAGGAAGCCCTCGTTGAACGGCTCCGTCTCGAGGAACGTCTCGAGGTCCTCGCCGGCGGTGGTGAAGCAGGAGTCGCTGAAGTCGTGGGTGGACTGCGCCTTCGTGAGCGTCTCGGGGGAGCAGTCCTTCAGGGCGAAGTTGTACCACCAGTGGGCGGCGGGCCACTTGTCGCCGGCGCCCACGGAGATGGGAACGATGCCGGCCGACTTGAGCTTCGCCACGTCGTCGTTCAGCTCGTCGAGGGTCGTCGGAGGTGCCGTGATCCCGGCCTGCGCGAACAGGTCCTTGTTGTACCAGAAGCCCTCGATGCCGTAGCTGAAGGGGAGGGCGTAGGTGGCGCCGTCGATCTGCCAGCCGCTGACGGTCGGGCCGATCGCGTCGAGCTCATCCGTCACGTCGTCGGAGATGTCCTTGACGTATCCGGCAGCGACCTGATCCTTCAGCTCGCCGCCGCCCCAGGCCTGGAACAGGTCGGGCGGGTCGTTCGAGCGCAGGGCGTTCGGGATGAGGGTCTTCTGCAGATCCTCGTTCTGGTAGCCGGTGACCTCGACCGTGACGTTCGGATTCGCCTCCTCGAACTCTGCGGCCACGTCCTCCCACAGCCCCTTCAGGGGATCCTGGTTGCCGTTGTGCCACCACGTGAGCGTGACCTTCCCGTCTCCGCTGTCGCCGGAACTCGCACTACAGCCGCTGAGTGCTGCGACCGCGAGCCCGACGGCCGCTGCGCCTGCGAGCAGTCGCTTGGTGCTGCGTCTGTTCATCATTGAACCTCTCGAAAGTTTCGACGTCTGCGTCGAAAGTGATCTGGACGATCTGATCCTACGGCCGCGCTGATATGCCGTCAAGCGCAACATATTCGGCGTGGGTCGGATGCCTCATGGCCAGTCGCCCCTAGAGTGTTAGCCGTGAGCACCCTGGGGACCTTCGACGGCGTCCATCGCCGAAATCTGTCGAAAGTGCTGTCGCTCGTCCACTACGACGGACCGTTGTCCCGCGCGCAGGTCACCGCCGCCACGGGGCTCAACCGCTCGACCGTCGCCACCCTGGTCTCCGAGCTCGCTGCGCTCGACCTCGTCGTCGAGAGCGCGCCCGATCCCACGAATCGCGTGGGCCGGCCCTCTCCCGTCGTGGCGCCGCATCCGCTCACCGCCGTCATAGCCGTGAACCCCGAGGTCGATGCCATCACCATCGCGGCCGTGGGCCTCGGCGGCCGCGTGCTGCACAGCGAGCGCATCGAGGTCGACCACATCGTCAGTCCTGAGGAAGCCGTCGAGATCGTCGCGCGCACCGTCGCGGGATGGGCGTCGACCGGCGAGCTGGCCGTTCTGCGCTTCATCGCGTGCGGTGTCGCCGTGCCGGGCCAGGTGCGCCGGGCCGACGGCCTGGTGCGCTGGGCTCCGCACCTCGGGTGGTCGGATGCCGGCATCCGCGACCTTCTCGAGACCTCGATCGGCCTGCCGACGGTGGTCGACAACGACGCCAGCCTCGGAGCCGTGGCCGAGCATCTCTTCGGCGCAGCCCGCGGCGTCGACGACATCGTCTACCTCAACGGCGGCGCCAGCGGCATCGGCGGCGGGCTCATCGTGCACGGCCGCCTCGTCGGCGGATCCGCGGGCTATGCCGGCGAGTTCGGCCAGAACCGGCCGGGCATCGCCACGACCGACGACAGGCGCGCGCCCGACGGCGTTCTCGAGGACGAGGTGAGCCGCGCCAGGCTGCTCGAGGTCGTCGGTCTCGACACGGCCGACGAGCCGACTCTCGCCGCCGCCTTGATGCAGTCGACGGATGACGCCGTGCAGCGCGAGCTCGAACGCCAGCGGCGCATCCTCGCGACAGCGCTCTGCAACGCCATCAACGTGTTGAACCCGTCGCTCGTGATCCTCGGCGGCTTCCTCGCGACGGTGGCGCAGAGCGATCTGGCGGCGCTGGAGGCTGCGGTGCTCGCCCAGGCCCTGCCTGTCGCGGGCGAGGAGCTCGAGATCAGGGTGGCCGGCCTCGGCGAGGACCGCCTGCTGATCGGAGCCGCCGAGGCCGCCTTCACGGCGGTGCTCGCCGACCCGGAGTCCTCGGCGCCGGCGACCTTCCGCTGACTTCTCCACTCGCCCACTCGCGCTGCAGTTGTGGTCGCTCCGCGCCGCCGATAGCAGCCACAACTGCAGCGTGGACGGGTCTGGTGTACCCCGAAACCCGACCACTCTCAGGTTTTCACTGGCTGACGTGCCGTCCTCTGCGTTAGGCTTGACCAGCAACGATCGAATCGATTCGATCCGCGGCGATGCAGCCGCCTCGCGTGGCCCGCCGCATCCGTGACTCTCGGGCATCCCCTGCCATCGGCATGGCACGTCCCGTCGTCCTCGATCGCTGCGCGCCGCCGCACACCCCCCATCTCTCGAGGACCTTCGCTTTGACGTACACCGGCTCCATCCCCGCCATCACTCCCGATAGCGCGGTGAACCACGCCCACCCGGGCGATCGCCTCAGCGCCAGGCAGCGCCTGGTCTACATCCTCGTGCTCGGTGCGCTCACGGCCCTCGGCCCGTTCACCATCGACCTCTACCTGCCCGCGTTCCCCGTGCTGCAGGACGAGTTCAACGTCTCGCCCGCGATCATCCAGCTCACCCTCACCGGCACCATGATCGGCTTCGGGCTCGGCCAGCTGATCGTCGGCCCCTGGAGCGACAAGGTCGGGCGCCGCCTGCCCCTCCTCGCCGCCACCAGCGTGCACCTCGTCGCCTGCGTCGGCGCGGCGCTGTCGCCCGACATCTACTGGCTCGGCGCGTTCCGGCTGATCATGGGATTCGGTGCCGCCGCAGGTGGAGTCGTCGCGATGGCCATGGTGCGCGACCTCTTCGGCGGTCGTCCGCTCGTCAAGATGCTCTCGCGTCTTGCGCTCGTGAGCGGCCTCGCCCCCGTACTCGCACCCGTCATCGGCTCGCAGCTGCTGCTCTTCATGGACTGGCGAGGCATCTTCTGGGTTCTCGCCCTCTACGGCGCCGTCGTGATCGTCTGCGTCGCACTCCTCATCGTCGAGACGCTGCCGAGGGGCGAGCGCCACGGCGACGGGCACTCCACCGTGGGCCAGCGCTACAGGGCGCTGTTCTCCGACCGCACCTTCGTGGGCGTCGCCATCATCGGCGGCATGACCTTCACAGGGCTGTTCGCCTACCTCTCGAGCTCGTCGTTCCTGTTCCAGGGCGTCTACGGCTTCGATGCCCAGCAGTACGGGCTGCTGTTCGCCGTCAACTCCATCGGCGTCGTGCTCGGAGTGCAGACCAGCTCGCTGCTCATGCGTCGCGGAGTGGGACCGCAGTGGATCATCGCGTGCACCACGATCGCGCTGCTCGCCATGGCCATCGCCATCATGGTGCTCGACATCGCGGGGGCCGGCCTCTGGGGAACCGTGCTGCCGCTGTTCCTGTTCATCACCGCCTGCGGCTTCACGTTCCCCTGCATCCAGGTGCTCGCACTCGCGAACCACGGCAAGGAGGCGGGAACAGCGGCCTCGGTGCTCGGAGCCCTGAACTTCGGGTTGGCCGGAGTGCTCTCTCCGATCGTCGGTGTGCTCGGTGTCTCGAGCGCCCTGCCCATGGGTGCTGTGATGGGCACGACGGCAGTCATCTCGATCCTCCTCCTCTGGTTCGTCGTGCGCCCACGGAGTGTTCCCGCCCTCTCGCACTGAGCGGTGCGCCCGGCGGGGTAGCGTAGGCGGATGGAGCCGCACATCGCCGACCCCGACCCCGTGCCCACGGATGCCGAACCCGAGCGACGCGCGTCGTGGTTCGGCCGCCACATCCCCTTGGTCTCCGGACTCTCCTTCCTGATCATGGCGGTGCTGCTCGGCGTTCTGATCGTCGTGCGTGAGCAGACCCTGCTGCTCGGCCTCGACGAGGAGTGGGCCGAGGAGATCACGGAGGTCCGCGGGCCGGTCGGAGATGCGCTCGCGCTGTTCTTCAACTACGCCGGCGGCACCCTCATCGGAGCACTGATCATCCCGCTGGCCACGGTGATCGCGCTGCTCGCCGCCCGCAGGCGCTGGGCCGCCCTGTACTTCGCCCTGGCCTCGTCGGCGAGTGCCATCGCCGTGCAGATCCTCAAGCAGCTCTTCGGCCGAGCCCGCCCGGAGGACATGCTCGTGGCCTCGGACTTCGGCTCATTCCCCTCGGGGCATGTAGCGAACGCCGCCACGATCGCGGTCGCCTTCGGGGTCATCTTCCCTGTGGTCTGGGTGTGGATCGCCGGTGCGGTGTGGACCATCCTCATGGCGATCAGCCGCACCTACCTGGGTGTGCACTGGTTCACCGACACCGTCGGAGGCTTCCTCGTCGGCGCGGGCATGGCGCTCGTCATCTGGGGCCCGTTCGCCCAGAAGCTCGAGCAGGAGCGCCTGGCGCTGCACGAGCGGCGGCATCCGGCCGCGTAGCTCACCGGATCGTCGGGTACACACCCCGATCGAACCCGTACAACGTTGTAGAGTGACGGCATCCGGGCGGTCCGGCGGAAATGGGGGAGCCATGGCGGCCACGCTGCACGACGTCGCCCGCATCGCCGGTGTCTCGATCAAGACCGTCTCGAACGTGATCAACGATTACCCTCACGTCAAGCCCGACACCCGCGCCCGGGTGCAGACCGCCATCGAGGAGCTCGGCTACCAGCCCAATCTCTCGGCGCGCAGTCTGCGCTCCGGTCTCACCGGCGCGATCACGCTGGCCCTGCCCGAGCTGAGTCTCAGTTATTTCGCCGAGCTCGCGGATGCCGTCATCAGGGCGGCCGAACGGGCGGGCAAGGTCGTGCTGATCGAGCAGACCAATGGCGACAGGACCCGCGAGCTCGAGGTGCTCACCAGTCCGCGCCTCAAGATGACCGACGGCCTCATCTTCTCTCCGCTGGGCATGGGCATGGACGACGTGGACCGCCTCGAGGTGCCCTATCCGCTGGTGCTGCTCGGCGAGCGCATCTTCGACGGTCCGGCCGACCACGTGACCATGCGCAACGTCGAGGCCGCGCGGGCGGCGACCGAGTTCCTGCTCGAGCGGGGCCGCAAGCGCATCGTGGTGATCGGGGCCCACGAGGACGAGGTGATCGGCTCGGCCGGTCTCCGCCTGCGCGGCTACAGGGAGGCCCTCGACGCAGCCGGGCTCGATTTCGATCCGGCCCTCATCGGCTACACGACGCTCTGGCATCGCTCGAACGGCGCCACCTCCATGCGGGCACTGCTCGCGACGGGCGTCGAGTTCGACGCCGTCTTCGGACTCAACGACACCCTCGCCCTCGGCGCCATGCGCGCCATCCAGGAGGCAGGGCTCCGCGTGCCGGACGACGTCGCTGTGATCGGTTTCGACGACCTCGACGAGGCGCAGTACTCGCTGCCCAGCCTCAGTACTGTCAATCCGGGTCGCGACGAGATCGCCGAGACCGCCGTGGCGACGCTGCTGCAGCGCATCGGCGATCGGGACGGCGCCATCGGCGACGCGCGTCAGATCCTGGCGCGCTACGAGATCGTCGAGCGCGAATCCACACCCCCTCTCTGAGGGTCATGGGCGTGACGCATCCGTGATGAACGGATGCTTGACAGATGCCTCGCCCGCGTTGCACCATGTCTTTTACAACGTTTACTTACAACGTTGTAAAACGTTCGATCTCGTCGCGGAGAGCTGGTGTCCGAGAGGTCGGGCCCTCCCATCGCACTGCTGACACTGGTGTCCAACACCGCGAGAGAAAGAGCACAGCACAATGAAGAGCAAGCTCCTGGCAGCGATCGGCCTCGTCGCCGTCACCGCTGCGGCGCTGACCGGATGCAGCCCGGCCGCCGAATCCGCCAAGAAGGCCGACTGCACCAACACGATCGTCAACAAGGACGCCACCCAGGTGAGCGTCTGGGCCTGGTACCCGGCCTTCGAAGACGTCGTCGACCTGTTCAACAAGAACCACGACGACGTGCAGATCTGCTGGACCAACGCCGGCCAGGGCAACGACGAGTACACGAAGTTCTCGACGGCCATCGAGGCCGGATCCGGCGCCCCCGACGTCATCATGCTCGAGTCCGAGGTGCTCTCGAGCTTCTCCATCCGCAACGCACTCGTCGACCTCACCGAGTTCGGCGCCGACGACGTGAAGGCCGACTACACCGAAGGCGCCTGGAAGGACGTGTCGAGCGGAGAAGCCGTCTACGCCATCCCGGTCGACGGCGGCCCCATGGGCATGCTCTACCGCAAGGACATCCTCGACCAGTACAAGATCCCGGTGCCCACCACGTGGGACGAGTTCGCCGCTGCAGCGCAGGCTCTGAAGGACGCCGGCGCTCCCGGAGTGCTCGCGGACTTCCCGACCAACGGCCGCGCCTACAACCAGGCGCTCTACGCCCAGGCCGGATCGGTGCCCTTCGCCTACGACAACGCCAAGCCCACCGAGATCGGCATCGACGTGAACGACGCCGGTTCGAAGAAGGTGCTCTCCTACTGGGACGACCTGGTGAAGAAGAACCTCGTCGCCACCGATGACGCCTTCACTGCCGACTACAACACCAAGCTCGTCGACGGCAGCTACGCCATCTACGTCGCAGCCGCCTGGGGCCCCGGCTACCTCGGCGGTCTCTCGGATGCTGACTCCGACGCCGTCTGGCAGGCAGCACCGGTTCCGCAGTGGGATGCCGCGAACCCCGTTCAGATCAACTGGGGTGGATCGACCTTCGCCGTGACGAGCCAGTCCAAGAACCAGGAGGCTGCGGCCACCGTCGCCAAGGAGGTCTTCGGTACCGAGGAGGCATGGAAGATCGGCATCGAGAAGGCGGCCCTGTTCCCGCTCTGGAAGCCCATCCTCGACTCCGACTACTTCCGTGATCTCGAGTACCCGTTCTTCGGCGGGCAGCAGATCAACAAGGACGTCTTCCTCGCGGCGGCATCCGGATACACCGGCTTCACGTTCAGCCCGTTCCAGAACTACGCCTACGACCAGCTGACCGAACAGCAGTACGCCATGGTGCAGGGCGAGAAGAGCTCCGACCAGGCGCTCGACGACCTGCAGGCGTCGCTCGAGAAGTACGCCACCGACCAGGGCTTCGTGCTCCAGTAGCGGTTGACCCGGGTGGCCGGCCAGACGGTCGGCCACCCGCCACCCACCTTTCACCGACGAGAGAGTCATCATGACAACACCAACGGCCGTCGCGGCCCCGGGCTCGGCCCGAACCTCCGCGCCTCGCCCCCAGAGACGAGGCGCTGGCCTCGAAGTCAAACGCCAGCGCTGGGGTTGGCTCTTCGTCACCCCGTTCATCGTGGTCTTCCTGCTGTTCCTGGTCTTCCCGCTGTTCTACGCCTTCGGGATGAGCCTGTTCACCTCGACGCTCGCCACCGGCACGCAGTTCACCGGAGCAGGCAACTACGTGAAGGCGTTCACCGATCCGCTCTTCCTCGAGGGACTCCTGCGCGTCGCCGGGTTCGCCGTGGTCATGATCCCGTTGCAGTTGATCGTGGCGCTCGCCGCCGCCCTCGTGCTCGACACGCTGACGAGCTGGCTGTCCAAGCTCAGCCGGCTGTTCATCTTCGCCCCCTACGCCATCCCGGTCGTCATCGGCGCCCTCATGTGGAGCTTCCTCTACAGCCCCCGGTTCGGCCCGGCGTCGTCGGTGTTCGGTCTCTTCGGCCTCGACACCCCCAACTTCCTCGCCTCGGACACGATCTTCGGCGCCCTCGTCAACATCGTCACGTGGCAGTGGGCCGGCTACTACATGGTCGTCATCTACGCGGCGCTGCGGTCCATCGATCCGTCCATCTACGAGGCCGCCCGCATCGACGGCGCCAACGGATGGCAGACCGCGACGCGCATCAAGGTGCCGATGATCTCCTCGTCGATGGTCATGGTGATCACCTTCGCGCTCATCGGGACGCTGCAGTTCTTCACTGAACCCGTCGTGCTCCGCAACATCGCGCAGGGGGCGATCGACGCGGCGTACACGCCCAACATGTACGCCTTCTCGCTCGCCTTCTCCTACAGCCAGTTCAACTACGCCTCGGCGATAGCGTTCTCGCTCGGCATCCTGGTGTTCGGCGGTTCGTTCATCTTCCTCTTCCTCACACGCAAGCAGAGCGGACTGAAGTGATGACCGTCTTCTCCCAGCGCGACGTCGACCTGAGCGACCACCACACCACCGGCATCCCGGTGCACGAGGTCCGCGGACCGCAGCGGCCCGGTCGGAGGACCGGCAGGCGCCGCATCGGCTCGCACGTCTTCCTCGTCATCCTCGGGATCTACTTCATCATCCCCATCTGGTGGCTGTTCGTCGCCGCCACGAAGTCCAATTCCGGCCTGTTCACCAGCCCGGCGTTCTGGTTCGACGGCGACTTCGCCCTGTTCCAGAACATCGCCGGACTGTTCACCCACGAGGGCGGCATCTACTGGACGTGGCTCGGCAACTCGTTCCTGTACGCCTTCTCCGGCGGAATCGGGGCGACGATCCTGTCGATCCTGGCCGGCTACGGCTTCGCGAAGTACCGCTTCCGCGGGCGGGGTGCCGTCTTCACCATCATCCTCGGCTCCGTCATGGTGCCGCTGACGGCTCTCGTCATCCCCACGTTCATGCTGCTCAGCCAGTACGGGCTGATCAACACGGCCTGGGCTGTCATCCTGCCGTCGCTGCTGAGCCCGTTCGGCGTCTACCTCATGCGGGTCTACACGCAGGATGCCGTGCCCGACGAGATGCTGGAGGCCGCACGCATCGACGGTGCAGGCGAGATCCGCACCTTCTTCACCGTGGCGCTGCCGCTGCTGAAGCCGGCGATCGTCACCGTGCTGCTGCTGAGTGTCGTCGGAACGTGGAACAACTTCTTCCTCCCGCTCGCCGTGCTCACCGACCCCGGACTGCTGCCCGTCACCGTCGGCCTCAACCGCTGGACCGCCCTCTCCAACGCGGGTGCCGGCGGGGAGCAGGTGTGGAACCTCATCACCTCCGGATCGTTCATCTCGGTGCTCCCGCTGATCCTGTCGTTCCTCTTCCTCCAGCGCTACTGGCAGGGCGGACTCTCCCTCGGAAGCATCAAGTAGCGCACATCCTCCGAGCAGCCGGCCGGCCGGCCGGCCCAGAACCAGAACCCTCGATCTCGTCTCGACCTCGACCCAGAAAGACCGCCATGCCCACCGCACGCCTCACCATCGATCCGCACTTCGCGATCGGTCCCATCAACCGCCGCCTCTTCGGCTCCTTCGTGGAGCACCTCGGCCGCTGCGTCTACGACGGCCTCTACGAGCCCGGCCACCCGACCGCCGACGCCGAGGGCTTCCGCCAGGACGTCATCGACCTGGTGAAGGAGCTCGGCGTCTCGGCCATCCGCTACCCCGGCGGCAACTTCGTCTCCGGCTTCCGCTGGGAGGACTCGGTGGGGCCGAAGGAGGACCGGCCGCGCCGGCTCGACCTGGCCTGGCACTCCACCGAGACCAACGAGGTGGGCCTGCACGAGTTCGCCTCGTGGCTCGACAAGGTCGGCAGCGAGCTGATGCTGGCCGTCAACCTCGGCACCCGCGGCACGCTGGAGGCCCTCGACCTGCTCGAGTACTCCAACATCTCGGGCGGCACAGCGCTCTCCGACCAGCGCATCGCCAACGGCGCCACCGACGCGTTCGGTGTCAAGATGTGGTGCCTCGGCAACGAGATGGACGGCCCGTGGCAGCTGGGCCACCGCTCGGCGGACGACTACGGCAAGATCGCCTCGCAGACGGCGAAAGCCCTGCGCCAGGTCGACCCGTCCCTCGAGCTCGTGGTGTGCGGATCGTCGAGCGCCCACATGCCCACCTTCGGGGAGTGGGAGCGCGTCGTGCTCACCCACACCTACGACGACGTCGACTACATCTCCTGCCACGCCTACTACGAGGAGAAGAACGGCGACCTCGACTCGTTCCTCGCCTCCGCGGTCGACATGGACCACTTCATCGAGTCCGTCGTCGCGACGGCCGACCACGTGAAGGCCGTCAAGGGCAGCTCGAAGACCATCGACATCTCCTTCGACGAGTGGAACGTCTGGTACATCGACCGGTACCACGGCGTCGACAAGATCGAGGGCGTCGACAACTGGCCCGTCGCCCCGCGCCTGCTCGAGGACGCCTATTCGGTGGCGGATGCCGTCGTCTTCGGCAACCTGATGATCTCGCTGTTGAAGCACGCCGACCGCGTGACCAGCGCCTCCCTCGCCCAGCTCGTGAACGTGATCGCGCCGATCATGACCGAGCCCGGCGGCATCGCGTGGAAGCAGACCACCTACTTCCCGTTCGCCATCACCTCCCGTCTCGCGCAGGGCCGGGCGCTCGAGCTCAAGCTAGACGCCCCCACCTACTCCACCGAGGTCTACGGCGAGGTTCCGCTGGTCGACGCCGTCGCGACGCACGACGACGAGACCGGCCGCTCGGCCGTGTTCCTCGTCAACCGCTCGCAGACCGAGGCCATCACCGTGACCGTCGACATCGGCGGGCTCGGCGGAGTCGCCATCCTCGAGACCCACACCCTCGCCGACGACGACCTCACGGCCGTCAACACGCTGCAGGATCCCGAGCGCGTCGGCGTGCACGCCAACGACAGCGCGGCGATCGACGGGCGCGAGCTCGTGATCACGCTGCCGCCGGTGTCGTGGACCGCGATCTCGCTCGGCTGATCGCGGCGCACGAATGACTCCCCGCATGCCGCACCGATCGTCCATGACGGTGCGCCATGCGGGGCCTTCTCCCGCCGCCCGGGCCGGCAGCGGCGGCCGCGCGGGGCGCCTGCGCTCTGTCGCGGCGCTGGCCGCCGTGGCCCTGGCGGCGAGCATCGGGCTCGCCGGCTGTGCGGCATCCGGAGCCCGCGATCTCTCCGGCGACCTGTCGACCCACGACCCGGCGCTCGCCCACGACGGCGACACCTGGTTCGTCTACTCCACGGGCAACCAGTCGGTGGCCGACGGCAACATCCAGGTGCGCACCTCTGCCGACGGCACCAGCTGGCAGTACGCCGGCGAGGTGTGGGAGGAGAAGCCCGACTGGGTAACGGATGCCGTTCCCGGGGTGTCGAACCTCTGGGCGCCCGAGCTCATCGAGCACGACGGCACCTGGTACCTGTACTACTCGGCGTCGACCTTCGGCACGAACGCGTCGGTCATCGGGCTCGCCACCAACAGCACGCTCGATCCTGATGATCCCGACTACGACTGGGTCGACCGGGGCGCCGTCGTCACGTCGACCACGCGCGACGACTTCAACGCCATCGACCCCGGAATCGTCGAGGACTCCGACGGCACGCCGTGGATGGCCTTCGGATCGTTCTGGAGCGGCATCCGCATGGTCGAGCTGGCGTGGCCAGACGGCCTGCGAGCCGACGACGCCGATCCGCTGCGGCTCGCCGACCGGCAGAGTCCGCCGAACGCGATCGAAGCGCCGTACATAGTGGAGCACGAGGGCGACTACTTCCTCTTCGTGTCGCGGGACTCCTGCTGCCAGGGCGTGAAGAGCACGTACAACGTGGTCGTCGGTCGTGCCGACGAACCCACAGGACCGTACGTCGACCGTGACGGGACCCCGCTCCTGCAGGACGGCGGAACATTGGTGATCGCCACCGACGGCGAGCGCATCGGGCCCGGCGGCCAGTCC
Organism: Orlajensenia leifsoniae; assembly: GCF_004570845.1. Taxonomy (GTDB): domain Bacteria; phylum Actinomycetota; class Actinomycetes; order Actinomycetales; family Microbacteriaceae; genus Orlajensenia; species Orlajensenia leifsoniae. The sequence goes on from NZ_SPQZ01000004.1 coordinate 372,766, forward strand.
GTGGCGGACGGCATGATGGCGCTGCACTTCTACAACGGCGACGCCGGCGGCGCCTTCGAACTGGCGCTGCTGCCGCTGCGGTGGGACGCCGACGGCTGGCCGTCCGTGCAGTGGTGACGGCCAGACCCGCTGCCCGCACCACCCGGACGTGCACGCCGCCGGTACCGGGGCGCGAGAGGATTGACGCATGACTCAGCTGGATGTCGGAACGAACTGGGCGGGCAACCTCGCCTACGGAGCACGACAGGTGATGACGCCGCACACCTACGGCGAGCTCGCGGGGCTGCTGCGCTCCGAGACCCACGTGCGCATGCTCGGCACCCGGCACTCCTTCAACGGGATCGCCGACACGACGGGGGTGCTCATCTCGCTCGCGGCGTTGCATCCCGTGCTCGAGATCGACTCCGCCGCGCGCACGGTGCGGGTGTCGGGCGGGCTGCGCTACGGCGACCTCGCCATAGCGCTCGAGAAGGAGGGCTGGGCGCTCGCCAACCTCGCCTCGCTGCCGCACATCTCGGTGGCGGGCTCCGTCGCCACGGGCACCCACGGGTCGGGCGACGGCGTGCGCTCCCTGGCCGGCTCCGTCACCGGCGTCGAGCTCATGACGGCCAGCGGCGACGTGCGCACCTACACGCGCGGCGACGCGGACTTCGACGGCGTGGTCGTCGGCCTCGGCGCCCTCGGGGCCGTCACGACCCTCACCCTCGACATCGAGCCGAGCTACGCGGTGGCCCAGACCGTCTACGAGAAGCTCGAGTGGGACGACGTGCTCGCCGACCTCTCGGCCGTCACCTCGCTCGGCTACAGCACGAGCATGTTCACGACCTGGCGGGACCCCGACGTCATCGACCAGCTCTGGGTGAAGCGACGGGTGGCGACGGATGCCGCCGACCCGGCCGCTCTCGCCCTGACGCCGGCCGACGGGCCGCGGCATCCGCTGCCCGGAGTCTCGCCCGAGAACTGCACCGACCAGCTCGGTGCGCCCGGAGCGTGGCTCGACAGGCTGCCGCACTTCAAGCTCGGGTTCACGCCGTCGAACGGTGCCGAACTCCAGTCGGAGTACTTGGTGCCCCGGGCTCACGCGGCCGAGGCCCTGGAGGCCGTGAGGCTGCTCGCCCCGCGCATCGCGCCGCTGCTGCAGGTGTGCGAGGTGCGCACCGTCGCGGCCGACGAGCTGTGGCTGAGCCCGGCGTTCGGCACCGACGTGATCGGAATCCACTTCACCTGGCTGCCCGACCAGCAGGCGGTCGAGGCGTTCCTGCCACTGCTCGAGGCCGCACTGGCACCCTTCGCGGCCAGGCCGCACTGGGGCAAGCTCTTCACCCTGCCGGGCGCCGAGGTCGCGGCCCTGTATCCGCGCTTCGCCGACTTCGCCGTCCTGCGCCATCGCCTCGACCCGCGCGGTGTGTTCCGCAACCCCTTCACGGAGTCGTTGGGACTGTAACGCGCGGGGGCGCTTCGGGCGGTGGCTTCGCTCGGCCCTCTGCGAGCGCCGCGCGTGTACCCGCTCGCTGAGGCCCGGGCGAAGTCCGCGGTCGAAGCGCACCGCGGCCGGACCAGAAGAGGGCGAAGCGACCGGCGCTCACGATAGCGTCGAGTCATGAGAATCCTTCTGATCGGAGCCGGCGGAGTCGGCGGCGCGATCACCAAGATCGCCGCCCGCCGCTCGTTCTACGAACTCATCGTCGTGAGCGACTACGACCTGGGGCGCGCCGAGAGCGCCATCGCGTGGATCACCGACCGTCATGGAGCCGACGTGGCCGCCCGGTTCACGGCCGCGCAGATCGATGCTTCCGACCCTGAAGCCGTGGCATCCGTCGCCCGAGAGCACTCCGTGACGCACGTCATGAACGCCGTCGAGCCCAAGTTCGTGCAGTCGATCTTCGCCGGAGCGCTCGCTGCGGGCGCCGACTACCTCGACATGGCGATGAGCCTCTCCGAGCCGCACGGCACCGATCCGCACAACCTCACCGGAGTGAAGCTCGGTGACGACCAGTTCGCGCAGGCCGGCGACTGGGAGGCGTCGGGTCGCCTCGCCCTCGTGGGCATGGGCGTCGAGCCCGGCCTGTCCGACGTGTTCGCCCGCTACGCCAGCGACCACCTGTTCAGCGAGATCGACGAGCTCGGCACCCGCGACGGCGCCAACCTCGTGGTGCGCGACTCGGACGGCACCGAGATCTTCGCCCCGTCGTTCTCCATCTGGACCACGATCGAGGAGTGCCTGAACCCGCCGGTGATCTGGGAGAAGGATGCCGGATGGTTCACCACGGCGCCGTTCTCGGAGCCCGAGGTGTTCGACTTCCCGGGCGGGATCGGCCCGGTCGAGTGCGTCAATGTGGAGCACGAGGAGGTGCTCCTCATGCCGCGCTGGCTCGACGCGAAGCGCGTCACCTTCAAGTACGGGCTCGGCGCCGAGTTCATCAACGTGCTCCAGACCCTGCACCTCCTCGGTCTGGACTCCACCACCCCGGTGCGGGTGCGGAGCGCCAACGGCCCCGTGGAGGTCGCCGCGCGGGACGTCGTCGCCGCGTCCCTGCCCGACCCCGCGACCATCGGCCCGCTCATGACGGGCAAGACCTGCGCCGGAGTCTGGGTCACCGGCACGGGAATCGACGGCACCCCGCGTGAGGTGTACCTGTACCACGTGGCCGACAACGAGTGGACGATGAAGGAGTACGACAGCCAGTGCGTCGTCTGGCAGACGGCCCTCAACCCGGTGATCGCCCTCGAACTGCTGGCATCCGGAGCCTGGTCGGGAGTCGGCGTGCTCGGACCCGAGGCCTTCGACGCCGAGCCCTTCCTCGCCCTCATGGCCGCGTCCGAGAGCGACGGCGGCTACGGCCAACCCTGGGGCCTCGACGACAGGCTCGCCGCAGCATGATCTGGAAAGCGAGGAACTCATGACCGAGACACCCGCCGAAAGCGATTTCGAGCCGCCCCGAGCGCCCGAAACTCCTCGCTTTCCAGACGAACCGGCGCCGAGCGACGTCGTCCGGGCGGCCTACGCCCTCGCGGAGTCTGCGGCGGATGCCGCCGGCGTGCGGGTGCGCGACGCCGACCCGCGCGACCTCGATGCGGTCGTCGGCCTGTTCGAGCGCACCTGGGGCCAGGGTCGCAGCCCCGACCGCGCCATGCTTCAGGCCATGGACCACGCGGGGAACACCGTGCTGATCGCCACCGAGTCGGGGCCGGGAGTGACCAGCGCTGCGGTCGGTGCCACCCTGGGATTCCTCGGCTGGGAGGGCGGGTTGCACCTGCACTCGCACATGAACGCCGTCGCCCCCTGGCGCCGCAGCGGGGGAGTCGGCCACGCCCTCAAGCTGTTCCAGCGTGCAGTGAGCCTCGACCACGGCGTGACGGAGGTGCGCTGGACCTTCGATCCGCTCATCCGCCGCAACGCCCACGTCAACCTCGTGAAGCTGGGCGCCGAGGTCACGGCCTTCCACCCCGACTTCTACGGGCGCCTCGACGACGCCATCACCGGCACCGACCGCAGCGACCGCTTCGAGGTGCGCTGGCGCCTCGACTCGCCCCGCGTGCTGCGCGCGCTGGCACGCGGGAAGCAGCCGACCTGGACGGGCGAGGACACCTTCGCCCTGGCCGACGACTTCGAGTCGCTGAGGGCGGATGATCCCGCCTGGGCGGCCGAGCGTCGCACCGCATCGCGGCAGGCGTTCCGCGAGGCGTTCTCCGCCGGCCTCCGTCCTGAGCTCACCTCGGAGAACGACTACATCTTCACGGCCGACAGCGCCGACCGCGACGACAGCGCAGACCGCTCATGAGGATCGACGCGATCGAGCTGCACCGCGTCGGCATGCCGCTGGTGCGGCCGTTCGAGACCTCGTTCGGCGTGCAGACCGCACGCGAGGTGCTGTTGATCCGGGTGCGAAGCGATGCCGGAGACGGCTGGGGCGAGTGCGTCGCCGGCAGCGAGCCGTTCTACAGCTCTGAGTACGTCGACGGTGCCGCTCACGTGATCGAGCACTACCTGGCGCCGACTCTGCTGCATGCGCCCGATGTGACAGCGGCATCCGTCGCCCGCCAACTCGGCTTCGTGGCCGGGCACCGCATGGCCAAGGCGGCCCTCGAGGCCGCGGTGCTCGACGCCGAGCTGCGCGCGGCCGGGCGCTCCTTCGGCGAGTACTTCGGCGCGACCGTCGAGTGGGTGGGCTGCGGTGTCTCGGTCGGCATCGCCCCCTCGATCGATGAGCTGCTCGCCGAGGTCTCCGGCTACGTCGCCGAGGGCTACAAGCGCATCAAGCTCAAGATCAAGCCCGGCTGGGACCTGGAGCCCGTCGCCCGCGTGCGCGAGCTCCTCGGACCCGACGGCCTGCTGCAGGTCGACGCGAACACCGCATACACGCTGGCGGATGCCGAACACCTGAAGCGCCTCGACCCCTTCGATCTCCTCCTCATCGAGCAGCCGTTCGACGAGGAGGACATCGCCTCGCACGCAGCCCTGGCGCAGGTCATCGAGACTCCGGTGTGCCTCGACGAGTCGATCCTCAGCGCCGCGATCGCCGTCGACGCGATCGAGCGCGGGGCGACGTCGATCGTCAACATCAAGGCCGGCAGGGTCGGCGGCTACCTCGAGGCGCTGCGGGTGCACGACATCTGCCGCGAGCTCTCGGTGCCGGTCTGGTGCGGCGGCATGCTCGAGACGGGCATCGGGCGGGCGGCCAACGTCGCGCTCGCTGCCCTACCCGGCTTCACCCTGCCCGGCGACACCTCCGCCTCAGCGCGGTACTTCGCCGACGACCTCACCGAGCCCTTCGTGCTCGGAACGGGGGAGCACGCCGGACAGCTGCGGGTTCCGACCGGGCCGGGCACCGGCGTCGAGGTGGACGAGGCCTTCGTGGCCGACCGGGCTCTGAGCCCGCACCGCACCCTGCGCGGCTGAGACCGTGAGCTCCTGAGGGACCGAGCGACCGAGCGGCCCGGCGCACCTGGGCGCCCTCAGCCGATCAGCGCGAGCGCCTTCCTGCCGATCGCGGTGGCGGATGCCGTGTGCCCGGCATCGCCGTCGAGCGCGAACCACACGGAGGAGAGCCCGCACCACGCTGCGAGCCAGCGCGCGAGGCGATCGGGAGCCAGGCCCGCGGCATCCGTCACCACGGCGAACTGACGCTCGAGGCGCCCCGGCTCGAGTGCGCGCTCGTGCGACGGGTTGCAGAGCAGGTTGCAGTAGTCGAAGGCGCGGTCGCCCACGAGTCCCTTGGGGTCGATGGCCAGCCAGCCGCGGCCGCCCGCCATCGGGTCGCCGAAGTCGAGCACGTTGCCGTGGTGGATGTCTCCGTGCAGGGCCACGACCTCCTGAGGGCTCGTGTCCTGGCCATCGAGCAGCTCCCGGGCGATGGCGGCCGCCCGCCGCACGAATCCCGGATCGCTGCCGGCGACCGTCGGCCGGTTGCCGTCCGCGCGGGTCAGCAGCTCGCGGAACCACAGCTCGAGCGGCACGAGTTCCGGGGTGTCGTGGCGCTCGCCGACACCGGCGGTGAGCAGGTCGCCGGATGCCGCATGCAGGGCGCCGGCCGCATCGCAGAGCACCCGCGTCGCCTCGTCGTCGCATCCGTTCTCCACCCAGTGCACGAGCGAGCGCGTGCCCGTCGCGCGCTCCAGCAGCACGGCGGCATCCTGGGCCTCCAGCACCCGCGCCGCGCCGTGCCCGTGCCAGGCGGCGAGCACGGCCCCGCCGCGGATCTCCTCGTCGACCCGCGCCACCTTGAGCATCCCGGGCGTTCCATCGGCCAACAGCACGGGGGTGAGCACGCTCGTCGCCGTCGCGAAGGCGTCGCCGTCGGCTTGCAACCGCCAGCGACGCAGCCATTCCGTCTCGCCGCCGCGACCGGGGTCGACGGGTCCGAGGTCGCTCATGCCTCCAGTATTCCGCTGTGCGCGGCCTCGAGTACGAGAACAGGCCGGAGGCGCGGATTCAGCTCGGTCGGGCCTGCTCTCGTGCGCACGGCGCCATCCGGCCTGTTCCGACACAGCCCTGCCGAGCGCCCGGCGCGGCAGAATGGACGTGAGCCACGAGAGAAGGAACCGCATGCCCCGTGTCATGATCGCCCGCAGCTTCGACGGCCCCGAGGCGTTGGAGTCGGCCGACGAGCCCACCCGAGCACCCGGTGACGGCGAGGTCACCATCAGCGTGCTCGCGAGCGGTGTCAATCCCGCCGACGCCAAACTGCTGAACGGCGTCTGGGGCCGCAATCCCTCGCGCCTGCCGCTGCATCCGGGCAGCGAGGTCTCCGGCGTCGTCACGGCCGTGGGTCCGGATGCCGTGGGCCCGGCCGGCCCGATCACCGTCGGCGACGAGGTGATCGGCTACAGGGTCTCCGGCGGCTACGCCGAGGAGATCACCGTGGCTGCGACGTCAGTGCTCCCGAAGCCGGCGGGCCTCGGCTGGGAGGAGGCCGCCGGCCTGCTGCTGACCGGCGTGACGGCCTTCCACCTGCTCGAGGCCACGGGTGTCGGCGATGGGGACGTCGTGATCATCCACGGCGGGGCGGGGTCCGTGGGCTTCGCCGCGGTGCAGCTCGCGAAGCTGCGCGGCGCCAGGGTCATCGCCACGGCCAGTGAGCGCAACCACGGGCTGCTCGAGGCCTTCGGAGCCGAACCCATCGTCTACGGCGACGGCCTCGTCGACCGGCTGCGCGCACTGCTGCCCGACGGAGCCGACGTCGCACTCGACACCGTCGGCACCGACGAGGCGCTCGACGCCTCGGCCGCCCTCGTGGCCGACGTCGACCGCATCGCGACGGTCGCCGGCTTCGAGCGCGCCGCCGAGATCGGTGCGAAGCGTCTCGGTGGGGGTGCTGGGGCCGACCCGGGCACCGAGCTGCGGATGGCCGCTCGTCTCCCGCTCATCGAGCTCGCCGGCCGCGGCGAGCTCACAGTGCGCGTCGCGCGCACCTATCCCCTCGCCGAGGCCGCGGAGGCTCTCGCGCTCGTGGGGGAGGGCCACCCCGGCGGAAAGGTCATCCTGCTGCCGTGACGCCAGACAGCGCGATGCCCGCTCTCGTGACGCCCGCCGCCGAGGCCGCTCTCGTCGTCCGCCTGCGCGCCGCCGGCTGCGTCTTCGCCGAGGACGAGGCCGCCCTACTCATCGAGGCTGCGCGCACAGCAGAGGAGCTCGAGCTCATGGCGGGCCGCCGCGTGCACGGGGAGCCGCTCGAGGGCATCGTGGGCTGGGCCGACTTCGCCGGCCTCCGCATCGCGGTCGACCCCGGCGTCTTCGTTCCCCGGCGGCGATCGGAGGTGCTGGTGAACGAGGCCGTGGCACTCGTGGCGTCGGGTTCGTCGGCAGGTGCCGTGGTCGTCGACCTCTGCTGCGGAACGGGCGCCATCGGCACGGCCATCGCCGCCCGAGTGCCGGATGTCGAACTCCTCGCCGCCGACATCGATCCCGTCGAGGTCGCCTGCGCCCGACGCAACATCGAGCCCGCCGGGGGAACGGTCTTCCTCGGCGACCTCTACGACGCGCTGCCGGATGCCGCGCGCGGCCGGGTCGACGTCCTCGTCGTCAACGCCCCCTACGTTCCGACGGAGTCGATCGCGCTCATGCCGCCCGAGGCCCGCGTGCACGAACCGACGGTCGCACTCGACGGAGGGGCGGACGGCCTCGACATCCAGCGCAGGGTCGCCGCAGGGGCATCCGCCTGGCTGAGACCGGGCGGCCATCTGCTCATCGAGACCAGCGTTCGGCAGGCGCCGCTCACCGCGGCGATCATCGCCGATGCCGGCCTCGTGGCGCGCATCGTGCACGACGACGAGCTCGAGGGCACCGTGGTCATCGGGCGGGCGGGACTCAGCGGGCAGACGGGCTGAGTCGCGGCATCCGTCGCGCTGGTGCGATCCGAGGCCGGGAAGCCGGCTGTCGGCGCGCTACTGGTCGAAGACCCGGCGATCCGCGCTCGTGGCGAGGGTGCGCGGCGCACGCACCGCCCAGAGCGGACGCCGCTCGAACCAGGTGAGCAGTTGCGGCTCGATGCGGGTGAAGTCGGTGAGCGTCATCGGAACCGGCGCGTGCACGACCGGTGCTCCGAGACGGGCAGCCACCTGCTGGATGGCTGAGCGAGTCCAGATCTGTCCGCGCATGCGCAGCACCAGTCTGTCGCGGCCGTCGAGGGCGAACAGCTGGGGGACGGTCTCCATGCCATTGCCCGTGTACAGGTCGATGAGCAGGATGGTGTCGACGTCGCTCGAGCGCACCCGGTTGGTGAAGCCGAACGGCCAGTGGTCTTCGACACCCCAGTCGTGCAGCTGTACGTAGACGCTGCGGGAGGCGATGACGCCCACGCCGACGATGAGCATCACGAGAGCCTGGAGTGCGGTCACGATCGGCCAACTGTCCACCGGCACGCTGACCCAGTACAGCACGGCGAACACCGGCACCGTGAGCACTCCGGTGGCGACTGCGAGTTGTCCGAAAAGGGGGCTGCGAGGACGGAACGTCTGTGTACGAACGTCGGTGCCACGTACTTCGGTCATCAAAGAAACCCCCTCGATCATTGTGGGGCACAGCGAACAAGGATCGGAAGCCGCATTAACGAGGACATCGGGGGGCACGGGGTGCAGGAGCCGTCACCGTCCAGGGTGGAGCCCACAGCGATGCGCGCGGACCGGGGCGCAGAATGGGAGCTGGGCCGATCCGTCCGGGTCGCTCCCACGCGACCTCGAGGAGCTCTCATGACCCGAACGGCCATCATCGGCGGACACGGCAAGATCGCCCTGCTGCTGGCACGATCGCTGACAGATGCCGGCCACCTGGCCGTCGGCGTCATCCGCAATCCCGCGCACGCCGACGAGGTGCGCGCCGCAGGCGCTGTTCCCGTCGTGCTCGACATCGAGACCGCCTCCGCCGAGGAGCTGGCGTCGGCGCTCGCCGCCGTCTCGTCGGACGGTGACGGGGCCGTCGACGCCGTGGTCTTCGCCGCTGGAGCCGGCGGCGGATCGGGCGCCGCCCGCAAGGAGACCGTCGACCACCAGGGCTCGGTGAAGTCGATCGCGGCTGCGCGGCAGAGCGGCATCCGTCGCTTCGTGCAGATCTCGTACATCGGTGCGGATCAGGCCGACACCTCGGGCGACGAGTCGTTCGGCGCCTACCAGAAGGCCAAGAAGGCGGCGGATGACGCCCTGCGGGCGAGCGATCTCGACTGGACGATCGTGCGGCCGGGACACCTGAACGACGACGCGGCCACGGGTCGCGTGCGGATCGGCGATGACGTCACCTCGGGCTCGACGAGCCGTGCCAACACCGCCGCCGTCATCGCGGCACTGCTCGAGGGGCCCGTGGCGCTCGGCGGAGTGCTGAACGTCATCGACGGCGACACCCCGATCGCCGAGGCACTCGCCTCGCTCGACTGACCCGCTCCCCGCCACGGGCTACCCCCGAACAGGGTGCGGCCCGTGGCTAGGATCGAGCCATGAGCGACGAGGTTCAGAATGCCCAGGCTGCCGCCATCGCGGCCGCCGAGGAAGCGGAGCGGCTGCAGGCTGCGGCCCATGAGGCCATCCTGAAGGCGCAGCAGGCGGCCGAGCTCGCCCGGGCAGCGGCCGAGGCGCAGGTGGCTGCGGGCGCGGTCGAGGGGCAGGCGACTGCGGGCGCGGCCGAGGGTGCAGGCGCGGCGGCCGCGGCATCCGTTCCCCCGAGCGCCTCGGGTCCGCTCGACCCCGAGCAGGTCGAGGCGATCCGTGCGGGGTACGAGATCAGCGGCGCCGCGCTCGAGATGGGTTCCCTCGTCAACGGAGATCCTCTCGCCGACGTGCAGGTGCGCATCCCGCTCGCCATGATGAATCGCCACGGGCTGGTGGCCGGCGCCACCGGAACCGGCAAGACGCGCACTCTGCAGGGCCTCGCCGAGCAGTTGTCGGCCCACGGCGTCGCCGTGTTCGCCGCCGACATCAAGGGCGACCTGTCCGGCGTCGCGACACCCGGGGTGTCGAGCGAGAAGCTCCTCGCCCGCACCCAGGGCATCGGCCAGGACTGGACGCCGGCGAGCTTCCCGGTGGAGTACTTCTCGCTCGGCGGCGTGGGCAACGGCGTTCCGATCCGCGCCACCCTCGCCGGATTCGGTCCGCTGCTGCTCAGCAAGGCTCTCGGCCTCAATGCCACCCAGGAGTCGAGCCTCGGGCTCGTGTTCCACTACGCCGAGGAGAAGGGGCTGGCGCTGCTCGACCTCGCCGACCTGCGCGCCGTTCTCACCTACCTCGTCGGCGACGAGGGCAAGGCCGAGCTCGTGGGCCTCGGCGGTCTCTCCAGTGCCACCGTCGGCGTGATCCTGCGCGAACTCATCGTCTTCGCGGACGGGGGAGCGGATGTGTTCTTCGGCGAACCCGAGATCGACACCGCCGAGTTCCTGCGCCTGGCGTCGGACGGACGCGGCATCATCAGCCTGCTGGAGGTTCCCGGCGTCGCCGACAAGCCGGCGCTGTACTCGACCTTCCTGATGTGGCTGCTCGCCGACCTGTTCAACGACCTGCCCGAGGTGGGCGACCTCGACAAGCCCAAGCTGGTGTTCTTCTTCGACGAGGCCCACCTGCTCTTCACCGATGCGTCGAAGGACTTCCTCGCCCAGGTCGTGCAGACGGTGCGTCTCATCCGGTCGAAGGGCGTCGGCATCTTCTTCGTGACCCAGACCCCGAAGGACGTACCGGCCGACGTGCTCGCCCAGCTCGGCTCCAGGGTGCAGCACCAGCTGCGTGCGTTCACGCCCGACGACGCCAAGGCCCTGCGAGCCACGGTGACGACCTACCCGAAGTCGGGCTACGACCTCGGTGAGGTGCTCACCACCCTCGGCACCGGCGAGGCCATCGTCACCGTCATGAACGAGAAGGGCGCACCGAGCCCCGTCGCCTGGACGCGTCTGCGTGCACCGCAGGGTCTGATGTCGCCGACGCCCGAGCCCGAGATCGCGGCTGCCGTCGCGGCATCGCCGCTGCAGGCCGTGTACGGAACCGCGGTCGACCGGGAGTCGGCATCCGAGATCCTCACGACCAAGATGAATGCGGCGGCTGCAGCTGCCCAGGCCGTCGCCGATGCCGAGGCCGCGAAGAAGGCCGAGGCAGAGTACGCCAAGCAGGCGGCGGCGATCAAGAAGCAGACCGACGCCGAGGCCGCAGCGCGTGCCAAGGCCAGGCGCACGGCGGATGCCGAGGCAGCTCGAGCCGCGAAGGAGCAGGCGGCGAGGGCGAAGGCGCAGGGCAGGGTCATCAAGGACGTGCTCGGGTCGCCGGCCACCCGCACCATCCTCACGGGGGTGCTGGCGGGCATCTTCGGGACGCGCAAGCGGCGCTGAGCCGACCGATCGGCCGTCGAGTGGGTGCCGGCCGTCAGATCGATGCCGGAGACAGGGTGCTCCCTGTGCTCAGTGCAGTTGCTGGATGCGGATGAGGTTGCCCGCCGGGTCGCGGAAGGCGCAATCGCGCAGGCCGTAGTCCTGGTCCATCGGCTCCTGCACGACCTCGGCATCGCTCGCCTCGATCCGCTCGAACACGGCATCGAGGTCGTCCGTCGCCAGGAGGACGCCGGCGAAGGTGCCCTTGGCCATCATCTCGGCGATGGCGTCGGCTTCAGCGTCGGTGATGCCCGGGTCGGCCGTGGGCGGCTGGAGCACGATGGAGGTGCCCGGCTGACCCGGAGCACTGACCGTGATCCACCGCATCCCCGCGTAACCGACGTCGTTCAGCACCTCGAAGCCGAGCACATCACGGTAGAACGCCAGGGAGGCATCCGGGTCGGTGTGGGGAAGGTAGCTCGCGTGAATGGTGATCTTCATGGCGCTCACGCTACGGGGAGGGCTGCTCCGCGCTCTTCTCGATTCCTGATCGGTCGGGTCACGACGCGCGTGACGCAGGCGGGCATTCCGGCCGTGGTGTCGGCCCCGCGACGGTAGACGCTGGGGGAGACCCCGACGAGTTCGCTGAATCGCGTGCTGAAGGTGCCGAGCGACGAGAACCCGACGGCGAAGCAGATCTCCGTGACGCTGAGGTCGTCGCGGCGGAGGAGGGTCATGGCGCGCTCGATGCGTCTGGTCATCAGGTAGCGGTAGGGCGCCTCACCGTAGGCGAGCTTGAACGCTCGGCTGAGGTGTCCGCTCGACAGGTTCACGCCGCGTGCGAGCGCTTCGATGTCGAGTGGCGACGCGTACTCCCGATCGATCCGGTCGCGCACTCGACGCAGCAGCACGAGATCGTTCCGCCGGTTCTCGGGCGTCGTCCTGGGCATTGCTTCCTCCGCGGTCGCCTTCGGGGGCCCGGATGCCGTTTCCGGGTGCACTCACTCTGCCACGATCCGCGCTGGGCGGAGCGGCGTGCACGGCCCGGCCCGACCGGGGCCTGAACGATCAGGAATCGAGAAGCGGGGGCCGATGGCGTGCCGCTACCGTGATCGGACACCGACGATGAGCGACGTGAGGACACCAAGACATGAGCACCCCATCCCAGACGAGCAGGAAGCCCGATGACGGAGCGAGCGCATCGGGAGGGTTCTCCGCCGAGGAACGCGTCGCGATGAAGCAGCGGGCCGCCGAGCTCAAGGCCGAGGCGCGACGGGGGAGTGCCGCCGAGAAGGCGGCGGCCGAGGAGGCCGCTGTGATGGCGAAGATCGCCGCCATGCAGCAGCCCGATCGCGACCTAGCGGAACGCCTCCATGCGATCGTGACGGATGCCGCCCCCGAACTCTCGCCGAAGCTCTACTACGGCCAGCCGGGGTGGGCGCAGAACGGGAAGGTCATCGTCTTCTTCCGGAGCGGGCTGGACGACAAGGCGCGCTATTCGACTCTCGGCTTCAGCGTCAACGCGAAGCTCGACGACGATGCCGGTCTCTGGCCGAGCTCCTATGCCCTCGATCACCTGACCGATGAGAGTGCAGAGCTCATCGGGCGGATGGTCCGGAGGGCCGTGGGCTGATCGGGTCGGCATCCGGAACCAGAAAAGGCCCGCTCGTGTGAGCGGGCCTTTCCTTATGCGGAGAATGGGGGATTCGAACCCCGGCTGTGGGCGCTGCGCGTCACCCGTGCGGCATCCGGAACCAGAAAAGGCCCGCTCGTGTGAGCGGGCCTTTTCAATGGCGGAGAATGGGGGATTCGAACCCCCGAGGGCTTTCACCCAACACGCTTTCCAAGCGTGCGCCATAGGCCACTAGGCGAATTCTCCTGGTCGATCGCGTTCCCGAAGGAAACGACCTCAGAGAATCTTACCCGACGCTGAGGGCTCCGGATGCCGCGAGCCATCCTGTGCGCCGAGCACGCCATTCATCCCGTAAACTGTTCCTCGGCTCCTCGCGTGGCGCCATCCAGGCCAACTCCCCCAGGGCGGAAACGCAGCAAGGGTAACCGGGCTCTGACGGGTGCGCGAGGGGTCACCTCTCTTTAACGGCCCGCGCGGGTAACCGGGACGCTGCTGATGTGCCGAGGTGCGCGAGGGGTCACCTCTCTCTAACGGGCCGCGCGGGTAACCGGGACTGTGCTGATGTACCGAGGTGCGCGAGGGGTCACCTCTCTTTAACGGGCCACGGGGCCCGCGCGGGCTGGCCGGCCACCGCGTTTACAGGATCAGGGCGCCGTTGAGTGCTCAGGCGGGCACATCCTCGGCCTCATCCTGCATACCTGGCGGCGGCAGATGCAGGACCACAGCCGTTTCGAGCTCCCCGGAGGCTCGAAACGCCGCCCATCCTGCATCTGCGGGGCGAGGGTTGCCGGTGAGGGTGAACTCCGCCTGAAAGGTCACCGCAAGCTGCACATTCGCTGAGCGTCGGCAGCGAGCGCGCCCGTAGGCTGGGAGGGTGGCGCGAAGCATCTACCTGAGCTCTGCCGAAGGGCATACCGGCAAGTCGACGATCGCGCTCGGAATCCTGGCGACGCTGACCCGCACGACGGCGAAGGTCGGGGTCTTCCGGCCCATCGCACGCTCCACCGCCGAGCGGGACTACGTTCTCGACCTGCTGCTCGAGCAGTCGACGGCCGGCCTCGACTACGACACCTGCGTCGGAGTCACGTACGACGATGTGCACACGGATCCGGATGCCGCCCTCTCCCGCATCGTCGAGCGCTACAAGGCCGTCGAGGCCGCGTGCGACGCCGTCGTCATCGTCGGCAGCGACTACACCGACGTCGGAAGCCCCACCGAGCTCGGCTACAACGCCCGCATCGCCGCCAACCTCGGCGCCCCCGTGCTGCTCGCCCTCGGCGGCCGCCACACCCAGAGCGGCGTGGGCGAGGCCCTCGGCCGCGCCGAAGCCCGCACGGCCGACGACATGCGCCAGTTCGCCGAGCTGTCGCTCGCCGAGCTCCGCGTCGAGCACGCCTCGCTGCTCGCCGTCATCGTCAACCGTGCCGATCCCGAGAACCTCGAGGAGATCGTCTCGGCTGTGGCATCCGCGATCCCCGGAACGACGGATGTTCCCGTCTGGGCCATTCCCGAAGACCCCGTGCTCGTGGCACCGACCATGGGCGCCATCCTCGAGGCCACCGACGGCACCCTCATCAAGGGCGACAAGGAGCTGCTGTCACGCGAGGCCCTCGGCGTGGTCGTCGCCGCGATGTCGATGGACAACGTGCTGCCCCGCCTCGTCGACGGTGCTGTCGTCGTCGTCCCGGGCGACCGCACCGATGTGCTCCTCGCCGTGCTGCTGGCCAACGCGTCGGGAACGTTCCCGTCGCTCGCCGGCATCGTGCTGAACGGCGGCTTCGAGCTGCCCGAGCCCATCGAGCGCCTCATCGAGGGCGTGCGCTCGCCGCTGCCCGTGATCAGCACGCCGCTCACCACCTACGAGACCGCGGTGCGCATCACGCACACGCGTGGCCGGCTCGCCGCGGAGTCGCGCAACAAGTTCGACACCGCCCTCGCCCTGTTCGAGCAGAACATCGACGGCGACGCCCTCATCGAGCTGCTCGACCTCAACCGCTCCAGCGTCATCACGCCGCTCATGTTCGAGTACGGCCTCATCGAGCGCGCGCGCTCCGAGCGCCGCCGCATAGTGCTGCCCGAGGGCAACGACGACCGCATCCTGCGTGCGGCGGCCACGGTACTGGCGCGCGGCATCGCCGACATCACGATCCTGGGCGAGCCGTTCGAGGTGCGCTCGCGGGCCATCGAGCTCGGACTCGACATCGCCGCGGCCGACGTCGTGAGTCCCTTCGACGACGTGCTGCGCTTCAAGTTCGCCAACAGCTACGCCGAGCTGCGCGCCTACAAGGGCAAGGCCGCTCCCACGGTCGAGCAGGCGCGGGACACCGTCACCGATGTCTCCTACTTCGGCACCATGATGGTGCACCTGGGCCTCGCCGACGGCATGGTCTCCGGTGCGGCGCACACCACGGCGCACACCATCCGTCCCGCCTTCGAGATCATCAAGACCCGGCCGGGCGTCGGAGTGGTGTCGAGCGTGTTCCTCATGGCCCTAGCCGATCGGGTGCTGGTCTACGGCGACTGCGCCGTCATCCCCGACCCCACCTCCGAGCAGCTCGCCGACATCGCCGTCTCGTCCGCGGGCACCGCCGAGCAGTTCGGCATCGAGCCGCGCGTGGCGATGCTCTCGTACTCCACCGGCGAGTCGGGATCGGGTGCCGACGTCGAGAAGGTGCGCGATGCCACGGCCATAGTTCGGGAACGGATGCCCGACCTCCTCGTCGAGGGACCCATCCAGTACGACGCAGCGGCCGATGCCGCCGTCGCCGCCGCGAAGGCGCCCCACTCGGCCGTCGCCGGTCGCGCGACGGTGTTCATCTTCCCCGACCTCAACACCGGCAACAACACCTACAAGGCCGTGCAGCGCAGTGCCGGCGCCGTCGCCATCGGGCCGGTGCTCCAGGGCCTCAACAAGCCGATCAACGACCTCTCCCGAGGAGCGACAGTGCAGGACATCGTGAACACCGTGGCCATCACCGCGATCCAGGCAGCGGGCTGAGTCGTGGCATCCGTTCTCGTCGTCAATTCCGGGTCGTCGTCGTTCAAGTACCAGCTCATCGATTCCGAGAGCGAGCGGATGCTGGCCACCGGCCTCGTCGAGCGCATCGGCGAGGCGCAGGGCCGCGCCGTGCACACAGTGGTGGCCAGTGACGGCGCCGAGGAGAAGTCGGAGCGCGAGCTGCCGATCGCCGACCACACGGCGGGCTTCGCGGTGATGCTCGACGCCATCGCCGACCTGGGGCCGTCGCTGGAGACGCATCCGGTCATCGCAGTCGGCCACCGCGTGGTGCAGGGCGGCGCACGCTTCTTCGAGCCGACCGTCATCACCGACCTGGTGCGCATCAACATCGACGAGCTGTCGAGCCTCGCGCCCCTGCACAACCCGGCCAACCTCGAGGGCATCGTCGCGGCGCAGAAGGCCTTCCCCGGCGTGCCGCACGTCGCCGTCTTCGACACGGCGTTCCACCAGACCCTGCCGCCCGCCGCCTACACCTACGCGATCGACGCCGAGCTGGCGGCCAAGCACCGGGTGCGCCGCTACGGCTTCCACGGCACCTCCCACCGCTTCGTGTCGCACGCCGCCGCCGAGTTCCTCGGACGCGACGTCGGCGACATCAACCAGATCGTGCTGCATCTCGGCAACGGGGCGTCGGCCTGCGCCGTCGCCGGTGGCCGCTCGGTCGAGACGAGCATGGGCATGACGCCGCTCGAGGGACTCGTCATGGGCACGCGTTCCGGCGACATCGACCCCGCCGTGCTGCTGCACCTGCAGCGCCGGGCCAAGCTCAGCATCGACGAGGTCGACGACCTGCTCAACAAGCGCAGTGGCCTGCTCGGGCTGAGCGGACGCGGCGACATGCGGGACGTCGTCGACGCCTCACTGGACGGCGACGCGGATGCCGCCCTCGCCCTCGACGTCTACGTGCATCGGCTGCGCGGCTACGTCGGCAACTACTTCGCCCAGCTCGGTCGCGTCGATGCCGTGGTGTTCACGGCCGGAGTGGGGGAGAACTCGCCGGTCATCCGCGCCCGAGCGCTCGAGGGTCTCGAGTCGTTCGGCATCCGGATCGACGCGGAGCGGAACGAGGCGCGTTCGCGTGCCGCACGGGTGATCTCGACGGACGACTCGACCGTGGCCGTGCTCGTGGTTCCCACGAACGAGGAGCTCGAGATCGCCCGGCAGACGCTGGCAGTCACGCGCGCCTGAGCTCGCTGAGGGCCGAGCGAAGCGACCGCCCGAAGCGCCCCCGCTCCGCTCGCTGAGGGCCGAGCGGAGCGACCGCCCGAAGCGTCGCCGACGCGCAGCCGCTGCTCGGAAGCGCTTCGACCGCGGACTTCGTCCGGACCTCAGCGCGCGGGGACCTATTCCACAAGAACCATTGCACAACAGTTCTTGTGGAACTAGAGTGGCCTCATGAGCAGCGACATCGAGCAGCCAGCACCCGCGCCGGCGGCATCCGTCACGGTCACCGACCCCAAGTCGATGCGCGCCCTCGCGCACCCTCTGCGGCTGAAGCTGCTCGGCCTGCTGCGCTCCGACGGGCCCGCTCCGGTCGGTCGCCTGGCCGACGCCGTCGACGAGGCCCCCGGCACCGTCAGCTACCACCTCGGAACCCTGGCCAAGTGGGGCTACGTCGTCGAGGCGCCCGAGCTGGCGAGCGACGGACGAGAGCGCTGGTGGCGCGCTGCGCACGAGACCACCCACTTCGAGCCGCTCGAACTCCGTGACGATCCCGCCCAGCTCGCGGCATCCGTCGCCATGCGGCAGATGTTCCTGCAGCACAACCTCTCCGAACAGCTGCAGGCTCTCGAGGCCGAGGCGACTCTCGAGAGCGAGTGGCTCGCGGCATCGAGCAGCGGCGACTTCCTCGCCCACCTCACCCTCGACGAGTTCGCCGAGATGACCGGCGAGTTCGACGCGCTCGTGTCGAAATGGTCGGACCGGGGACGCGCCACCCGCGAGGGCACCCGCACCGTGCGCTACCTCTACAACGCGTTCCCGCGACCATGACCGAGGAGATGACGACGGATGCCGCGCTCGCTCCGCGCCGCCGGCTGCCGCTCGTCGCGCTGCTGACCGCGCAGCTCGTGTCGCTCGCCGGCAACGCCGTCACGGTGATCGCCGTGCCGCTCTACGTGCTGCAGACCACGGGCTCGCCCGTCGCCACAGGCGTGGCCGGAGTGTTCGCGACGGTGCCCATCGTGGTCGGGGGCGCGCTCGGAGGGGTGATCGTCGACAGGTTCGGATTCCGCCTCTCGAGCATCGTGGCCGACTTGGCCAGCGGGCTCACGGTGCTCGCCATCCCGGTACTCGCCGCGACCGTCGGGTTGCCGTTCTGGGCGCTGCTGTTCCTCGTCTTCCTCAGCGGGCTCCTCGACACCCCGGGCGACTCGGCGCGGGCATCGCTCGTGCCCGACCTCGCGCGCCTCGGCAGGGTGCCGATCACGCGTGCCGCCGGGGCGCAGAGCGCCATCGAGCGGTCGGCGCGCCTGCTCGGCGCGGCGGTGGCCGGTGGCCTGGTCGTGCTGGTCGGCCCGCTCGGCGCGCTCTTCATCGATGCCGGCACCTTTCTCGTCTCGGCGCTGATCGTGGCGGTGCTGGTGCCGCGCGCGGGCCGCGCCGGCGACGGCGGCAGCACGGCCGAACGGCATCCGGAGTCCTATCTCTCCGGACTGACAGCCGGGTTCCGCTTCCTGTGGGAGAACCGCCTGATCCGCGCCGTGGTGCTGCTCGTCACCGCGACCAACGCGATCGACGTGGCGGGCATGACGGTGCTGAAGCCCGTCTACGCCACGACGGTGCTCGGGGATCCTGCGACGCTCGGCGCCATGATCGCCTGCTTCGCCGGCGGAGCGCTCGTCGGGTCGGTGGTGTTCGCGAGCGTCGGTCATCGGCTGGCCGGCCGGGCGCTGTTCGTCGCCTGCTTCGCTGTGGCCGGCGTATTGCCGTACTCCGCGATGGCGCTCGAGATCCCCTTCCTCGCGCTGCTGGCCGTGATGCTCGTCTCGGGCTTCGCGGCGGGCGCGATCAACCCGATGATCTCGACGGTGATGTACGGAACGATCCCGGCGACGATGCGGGCGCGGGTCTTCGGGGCGACATCGGCCGGGGTCGCCGCGACGATGCCGCTCGGTGCGTTCGCCGCCGGCGTGGCCGTCGAGGTCGTCGGCCTGCAGGCGACTCTCGTGGCTGCTGCCGTGCTCTACGGATGCCTCACCCTCACGCCGCTGTTCGACCGCTCGTTCCACGGATTGGCGGCGGCGCGCATGGAGACCTCACCGCACGCCTGACTCCCTGCATCCGGAGTCGATTCCGGATGCGGCAGCTCGGGGGAGCTCAGCCCTGGTTGCGTCGGCGCAGGCCGAGGTAGAGCGCGACTCCGGTCAACAGCGCGCCCGCCGCAACGACGACGGAGAGGCCCGGATTCATGCCGGAGGTCGCCAACAGAGAGGTGCTCGTGTGCAGCGTCGACGCAGCGTGGTACAGCATGACGATCACCGGCTTTCGGGTAGCGGTGTCGCGCGGGGTGCGCGAGAGATGGGGTATCTCGATGGCAACACCAGAATCCTCGAGATCACTGGGAAAACGACCCGATCTCGCCGTGAAAGGGGCGTTTGTGCCCACCACTGGGGGAGTCCACAGGGCCTCGCGGGCGCGGGCGGGAATGTCGGCGGCGCCGACTACTCTTGAACCGTGGTCACCGCCCTGTATCGCCGCTATCGGCCCGAGACGTTCTCCGAGATGATCGGGCAGTCCCAGGTGACCGATCCGCTCATGACAGCCCTGCGCGCAGACCGGGTGAATCACGCCTATCTCTTCAGCGGGCCCCGCGGATGCGGCAAGACGACATCGGCCCGCATCCTGGCGCGCTGCCTCAACTGCGCCGAGGGTCCCACCGACACTCCCTGTGGAAAGTGCGACAGCTGCATCGAGCTCTCGCGCGCCGGCGGCGGATCGCTCGACGTCGTCGAGATCGACGCGGCGAGCCACAACGGCGTCGACGATGCCCGCGACCTGCGGGAGCGGGCCATCTTCGCTCCGGCCCGCGACCGCTACAAGATCTTCATCCTCGACGAGGCCCACATGGTCACGCCGCAGGGCTTCAACGCCCTGCTCAAGCTGGTCGAAGAGCCGCCCGAGCACGTCAAGTTCATCTTCGCGACGACCGAGCCCGAGAAGGTGCTCGGCACCATCCGCTCGCGCACGCACCACTACCCGTTCCGGCTGGTGCCGCCGGCCCAGATGCTCGAGTACGTGCAGAAGCTCTGCGACGAGGAGGGCGTGAAGGTCGCTCCGGGCGTGCTCCCGCTCGTCGTCCGTGCCGGGGGCGGTTCCCCGCGCGACACCCTCTCGCTGCTCGACCAGCTCATGGCCGGGTCCGAAGACTCCACGGTCGACTACGAGCGCGCCGTCGCCCTGCTCGGCTTCACCCACGGTGCCCTGCTCGACGAGATCATCGACGCCATCGCGGCCCGTGACGCAGCGGGAGCCTTCGCCGGCATCGACCGCGTCATCCAGACCGGCCAAGACCCGCGACGGTTCGTCGAAGACCTGCTCGAGCGCCTGCGCGACCTCATCGTCGTCGGCGCGACCACGGCCAAGGGTGCCGCGGCCGTGCTGCGCGGTGTCCCGCAGGACGAACTCGACCGCATGGGCGTGCAGGCCACGGCCTTCGGCCAGGCCGAGCTCTCGCGCACCGCAGACATCGTGAACGCCGCCCTCACCGAGATGACCGGCGCCACGTCGCCGCGCCTGCACCTCGAGCTGCTCGTCGCCCGTGCCCTCGTGCCGGCGGCCGACGACACCGAGCGCGGCGCCCTCGCCCGGGTCGAGCGCCTGGAGCGTCGTGTCGGGGTGACGGATGCCGCCCCCGCCGCAGCGTCCGCAGGCAGGGGCAGCGGCGCAGTCGCCGCCGAGGCTCAGGTGCCGGCTCCCGCCCCCGCCCCTGTCGCGCCTGCAGCGCCGGCTGCCGCCGTTGCACCTGCAGCACCTTCCGCCGCCAGAGGCGGCGACACTGTCGCCGCCGGAGCCCCATCCCCGGCGCCCACCCCCGCACCCGACTCCGCTGACCGAGGCAGCGACACTGTCGTCGCCGAAGCCGAGAAGGCTGTGCCGGCCGCATCCGAACCCGCCGCGACCGCCGCCGCCGTGCGCACCACCCCCGTCGGTCCCGTCACGTTCGCCCAGGTCAAAGACGCCTGGCCCGAGGTGCTCGAGGCCGTCAAGGTCGCCAGCCTCAATGCCTGGATGGTCGTCTTCACGGCCCAGGTGCGCGAACTCCGCGACGACGACGTGCTCGTTCTCGGTTTCCCGAGCCAGAAAGACGTCGCGGCGCTCAAGCAGCAGGCCGCCCCCGGCCAGGGCGTCGGCGATCACCTCAAGCGCGCCGTGTCCGACATCCTCGGCTTCACCCCGAAGCTCATCGCCCGCGTCGAGACTCCCGGCGGCCCCGGCGGCCCCGGCGGCCCCGGCGGCTCGGGAACGCCCGATGTCACGACGCCTCCCGCCGGTGATCCGGGCGGTGCCGCAGCCACGGCTGCCCCGTCGAGCGGCGCTCCTGCCGCGCCGGCCGCATCCCCGTCGGCGCGCACGCAGATCCCCGCGACCGGCGCGCCATCGGCGTCTGCTCCATCGACATCCGCGGCATCCGCCCCCGTCGACTCCGCAGACGGCTGGGCGACCATCGCGATCCCCGGTGCCGGAGCACCCGCACCGGCGGCGGCTGACGCGCCCGCTCCAGCTCCCCAGCAGCCGACGCAGCCGAAGGCCGCAGCAGGAGCCGCCGCGCCGATTCAGGCCCCCACGGCGGCGGCCGTTCCGGCAGCGTCGGCCCCGTCCGATGACGAGCCGCCGTTCGACGATGTGCCCCCGCCCTTCGACGACGAGCCGCCCTATGACCCCGGCCTCCCCGAAGACCCCGGCCCCCGCTACGACACCGCTCCTCAGCGCCCGGCACCCGCTGGCCCGCGCCAGAAGCAGGGCGCACAGCAGTCTGCGCGCGGTCAGCGCCCGGCGGCCCCCGGTCAGCGCTACGGCGAGTCCGTCGTGCGCGAGGTGCTCGGCGCCACCTTCCTCGAGGAGCAGCCGCACACCCCCAAGACCGGCTTCCGCGAGCGGGCATAGGGGCGAGAAGAGACATGTACGAGGGAATCGTCCAAGACCTGATCGACGAGCTCGGCCGACTGCCGGGCATCGGTCCGAAGTCGGCACAGCGCATCGCGTTCCACATCCTGCAGACGCAGAGTTTCGATGTCGCGCGCCTCGCCGAGATCCTCACGACGGTGCGCGAGCGGGTCAAGTTCTGCAGCATCTGCGGCAACATCTCCGAACAGGACACCTGCACGATCTGCCGTGACCCCCGGCGCGACCCGGCTCTCATCTGCGTGGTCGAGGAGGCGAAGGACGTCGTCGCCATCGAGCGCACCCGCGAGTTCCGCGGGCTCTACCAC
Source organism: Orlajensenia leifsoniae (assembly GCF_004570845.1). GTDB lineage: Bacteria > Actinomycetota > Actinomycetes > Actinomycetales > Microbacteriaceae > Orlajensenia > Orlajensenia leifsoniae. Next base: position 395,125 of record NZ_SPQZ01000004.1, read on the forward strand.
GTGCTCGGCGGTGCCATCAGCCCGATCGACGGCATCGGCCCCGACGACCTCAGCATCCGCCAGCTCATGCAGCGGCTCGCCGACGGCACCGTGCAGGAGGTCATCATCGCCACCGACCCGAACCTCGAGGGCGAGGCCACGGCCACCTACCTGTCGCGTCTGCTCACGACGCTCGAGATCCGCGTCACACGGTTGGCGTCGGGGCTGCCCGTCGGTGGCGACCTCGAGTACGCCGACGAGGTCACCCTCGGTCGTGCCTTCGAGGGCCGGCGCTCGGTCAGCTGAGCTACCGCAGGATCTCCACCAGGGCGATCCACGACAGCAGCACTGCCGAGAGGATGGCGAGGATGCTGCCGATGGCCACGCCGTAGTAGCCGCCGGCGTCTCCGAGGAGAAGAAGGACGGAGCCGACGCCGAAGGCGACCAGTGGCGCGATCCCGGCGGCGTTCTTGAGCAGCGGGCTCCCGTTTGCGCGGTTCTCGCGCACGATCGCCCGTGCCGCGGCGAACTCCAGCCATGTCGCCACAACGGTTCCCACCAGGATCTCCAGTCCGAGTGCCCAGAGCGGTTGACGGGGGATCAACGCGAGGCAGGATGCCGTCACGCCGAGCATGAGCGCTCCGATGGACGCTGCCGCCCGCGCCGGGATGGTCGCGGTCTGCAGGATCTCGCGGATGTTCACCGACATCGCCACGATGATGAGGCCCGCCAGCGCCGCGCCGGCCCCCGCGATCGCCAGGTTGAACTCGGTCCAGCCCTCGAGCATGGTGTCCATGCGCGGCACTCTACCGCTGCACGTCGCCGCGCGGCATCCGCAGCCCCCACCGTCACATAGCGCAGAGGGCATATGCGCGCCGTTTATGATGGGGGTTCCGCCTCGTCCCACCCCAGGAGTTGTTCGTGAGCTTGATCGTGCAGAAGTTCGGCGGTTCCTCCGTGGCCGATGCCGAGAGCATCAAGCGGGTCGCCAAGCGCATCGTCGAGACGCATCGCGAGGGCAATGAGGTCGTCGTGGCCGTCAGCGCCATGGGCGACACCACCGACGACCTGCTCGATCTCGCGCACGAGGTCACGCCGATCCCGGCGCCCCGTGAGCTCGACATGCTCCTCACAGCAGGCGAGCGCATCTCGATGGCGCTTCTCGCCATGGCCATCCGCAGCCTCGGCTACGACGCCCGATCCTTCACCGGCAGTCAGGCCGGCATGATCACGGATGCCCAGCACGGTGCAGCGCGCATCGTCGATGTCACCCCCGGCCGACTCCGCGAGGCCCTCGACGAGGGCGCCATCGCCATCGTCGCCGGCTTCCAGGGCTTCAGCCGCGAGTCGCGCGACATCACCACGCTCGGCCGCGGCGGATCCGACACGACGGCCGTCGCCCTCGCCGCAGCCCTCGGCGCCGACATCTGCGAGATCTACACCGACGTCGACGGCATCTTCACCTCGGACCCGCGCATCGTGAAGCGGGCCCGCAAGATCGACCGCATCACGAGCGAGGAGATGCTTGAGCTCGCCGGATCCGGTGCCAAGGTGCTGCACATCCGCGCCGTCGAGTACGCCCGGCGTCACAACGTCACCCTGCACGTCCGCTCCTCGTTCAACTACAACGTGGGCACCATCGTCTACGACCCCCAGAAGCTGCCAGAGGGAGAAGAGTCCACCATGGAAGAGTCGATCATCGCCGGAGTCGCGACCGACCTCAGCCAGGCCAAGATCACCGTCGTCGGGGTTCCCGACGTTCCGGGCGTCGCCGCGAAGCTGTTCAAGATCGTGGCGAACACCAACGCCAACGTCGACATGATCGTGCAGAACGTGTCTGCAGCGTCGACCGGACGCACCGACATCTCGTTCACCCTGCCGAAGGACGACGGGCAGAAGGCCATCACCGCCCTCAGCAACGCGCAGGACGGCATCGGCTTCGAGAGCCTGCAGTACGACGACCAGATCGGCAAGCTGGCCGTGGTGGGCAACGCCATGCGCACCAACTCGGGCGTCTCGGCAACCCTGTTCGAGGCCCTCTACGAGGCCGGCATCAACATCGAGATGATCTCGACCTCCGAGATCCGCATCTCCATCGTCACCCGCGCCGACTCCATCAACGACGCCGTGCGCGCGGTGCACACGGCCTTCGGCCTCGACGCCGAGGACGAGGCCGTCGTGCACGGAGGAACCGGCCGCTAGGGTCCGGATGCACCGGAGCCGCGTCGTGGCATCCGTCGGGCACAGCAGCCCACCGGCAGTCGATCGACTGCCGTTCCACAGGGCGAAGCCGCCAAAACGGTGAGATCCGATCGATCCGAACCCGTCGGGCGGCCCACCCCTGTCAGACTTGACGTGAACGAGAGGCAAGAGACGTGAGCAACAGCGTGGGAATCAACATCGGCGTGGTCGGAGCGACAGGACAGGTCGGGGCGGTCGTGCGCCGCCTGCTCGACGAGCGCGACTTCCCGGTGGCCAGCATCCGCTACTTCGCCTCGGCGCGCTCGGCCGGAACCACGTTGCCGTGGCGCGGTGAGGACATCGTGGTGGAGGACGCCGCGACGGCCGACCCCGCCGGCCTCGACATCGCCATCTTCTCTGCCGGAGCCACGCTGTCGAAGGCACAGGCTCCGCGTTTCGCCGCTGCCGGTGCGACCGTCATCGACAACTCCTCCGGGTGGCGTATGGACCCTGACGTTCCGCTCGTCGTCAGCGAGGTCAACCCCGAGACCATCGCCGACGCCCGCAAGGGCATCATCGCGAACCCGAACTGCACCACGATGGCGGCCATGCCCGCGCTCAAGGTGCTGCACGAGGAGGCCGGCCTCGAGCGACTCATCGTGAGCACGTACCAGGCCGTCTCCGGATCCGGCCTCGCCGGTGCCGAGGAGCTCGAGGGTCAGGTGCGTGCAGCTCTCGAGGGCGACGTGCTCGGACTCGTCCACGACGGCCGCGCCGTCGAGCTGCCCGCCCCGAACAAGTACGTGCGTCCCATCGCCTTCGACGTCATCCCGCTCGCCGGCTCCATCGTCGATGACGGTGACTTCGAGACCGACGAGGAGAAGAAGCTCCGCAACGAGAGCCGCAAGATCCTCGACCTGCCCGGCCTGCTCGTGAGCGGCACCTGCGTGCGCGTTCCCGTCTTCACCGGTCACTCGCTCTCGATCAACGCCGAGTTCGCCAACCCGCTCTCCGTGGCCCGCGCCGAGGAACTCCTCGCCACGGCTCCCGGTGTCGTGCTGACCGATGTTCCGACCCCTCTCGAGGCCGCCGGAACCGATCCCAGCTACGTCGGACGCATCCGTCAGGACGAGGGTGTCCCCGACGGACGCGGCCTCGCCCTGTTCATCTCGAACGACAACCTGCGCAAGGGCGCTGCCCTCAACGCCGTGCAGATCGCAGAGCTCGTCGCCGCCAAGCTCGTTCCCGCCGCCGTCTGAGCCGGCTCACCGAACGCGCGCCGAACTCTCGCTCACCGACCGCCCGACCGGAGCTGCACCACACCACATGAAGCACCTCACGCGCTCCGTCGCGGGCGCCGTCGGGCTGCTGCTCGCTGCCGCCATGCTCTCGGGCTGTGCTCCGAGCGCCGCCCAGTCCATGATCGACCCCGCGGCGACGCCCTCGGCCGGATCGCCGGCGCCGCTGAGCGAAGGTGCCGTGCCGACGCCTGTGCCCACACCGGCACCGACCGCCGACGCCACCGGGCAGCGCCAGGTCGTGGCGTTCTACGGGGACTCCTTCACCCACGGCCAGGGAGCATCCGTCTCGGGCAAGCGCTGGTCGACCCTCGTCAGCGATGACCACGACTGGATCGAGGTCAATCCGAGCATCAGCGGCCTCGGGTTCGTCAAGAATCGCACCCGCGACGCCATCGACATCGTCGACACCATCGTCGCGGCCCACCCCGACATCGTCATCAGCACCATGGGCCTCAACGACAATTCCGTCATGCCGGGCTCGGCGGCGGACGTGCACGCTGCGATCGAGGCGGACTTCCACCGCTTCGCCACCGAGATCCCCGACGCCCGCTTCATCGTGGTCGAGCCGTTCTGGTCGAACCAGGATCGCCCGGCCTCCGTCGACCGGATCATCGCGTGGGTCAAGGCGGCCGCGTCGGAGGTCGGCGCCGACTACATCCCCGGCGCCTCCCATTGGATGGATGGCCACCCCGAGCTGCACGAAGCCGGTGGCGGGCATCCGAACGACGCCGGGCACGCGATGATCGCGCGGCGGATGGACGCGGCCCTGGCGAAGCTCGGACTCTAGCCCGACCGCCACGGTGGCGCGAGCCGTCGGAGGCCCGCCCACCCGTTAGTGTCGAGACCATGTCCGGTACCGAGCTCCCTGCGGCTCCCGATCGCTCGCTCGATCGCGCCGTCACGCTCAGCCAGCTGCTCTTCGGGGTGGTCATCCTGTTCGTCGTGGTGGTGCAGCAGGTCGCTTCGGACGACACCGACAGGCCGGGCGCGTTCTTCCTCGGGGTCTTCCTGGCGTTCCTCGGATGCGGCCTCGCCGTCGCCGTGCCATGGCACCTGTTCCCGCGGGGCTGGGCCGCGACGCTGCCCGCCCTTGACATCATCGCCATCGTCTGTCTGCGCTTCGCCGACCCGTCTCTCGGCGCCGGCCTGCTCTGGATCTTCCCCGTCATCTGGCTGAGCAGCTATTTCGGCATCATCGGCGCGATCGGCAGTGTGCTCTCGGTCTGCGCGATGATCATCACCGGGGCATTCCTCACCGGTGACCCCGTCGGCACCCTCACGGTTCCGTCCGTCGTCATCCTGCCGCTCGTCCTCGCAGCCGTTGCGGCATCGACCGTCACCGCCGCCCGCCGCTCCGCCGCTCGTCGGCAGCTGCTGCGCAGCCAGTCGCGGGTGCTCGAGTCGGCGATGATCCGCGCCCGGCGCCAGGAGAACCTGCTGGCCGACGTGCTCGACGCCGTGGAGTTCGGGGTGGCCCGTGTCGGCACCGACGGCGAGGTCGCCGTCATGAACGAGAGCCACGGTCGCATCATGGCGGCGGCCGGGGGCGACATCCTCGCTCCGGATGCCGCCGGCGGTGCGCCGCTCTTCGCCGCGAACGGGCTCACCCCCATCGACGCGCACGACGCCCCTCTGGCCCGCCTGCAGCGCGGCGAGGAGTTCGCCGGAATGATCGTGTGGGTCGGCACCCCCGGCCGTGGCATCGCACTCAGCATCACCGCCCGCCGGCTGCGCAGCGGGCCCGGAGCCATGAACGAGGGCCTCGTGGTCGTGACGCGCGACGTGACGACCGAGCTCGCCGCCGTGCGCGCGCGCGACGACCTGGTGGCATCCGTCTCCCACGAACTGCGCACGCCCCTGACCAGCATCGTCGGATACCTCGACCTCGCCCGCGACGAGGAGCTCTCGGAGGGAGCCGAGCGCTACCTGCAGGTGGCCGATCGCAATGCCGATCGCATGCTCGGTCTCATCACCGACATCCTGGCCGCATCGACGGCGGGCGACGGGCCCGTCGAGCTCACCATCGACCGTCGTTCCACCGACCTCGCCTCGGTCGTCGCCGCCTCGGTCGAGAGCCTCGCGCCGCGGGCGCGGGAGAACCTCGTGACGATCGATGCCTCGGGCATCCGGGAGCTGCACGCCGTCGTCGATGCCTTCAGGATCCGGCAGGTGGTCGACAACCTGGTCACCAACGCCATCAAGTACAACCGCGAGGGCGGCACGGTGACCGTCGAGGCTGGTCCGGATGAATCCGGCGCCGCCGTCATCACGGTGCGCGACACCGGAACCGGCATCGCGCCCGAGGAGGTGCCGCGGCTGTTCGAGCGGTTCTTCCGCAGCGAGTCCGTGCGCGGGTCGAGCGTGCACGGCAGCGGGCTCGGTCTCGGCATCAGTCGCGACATCGTGCGTCGGCACGGCGGGGAGCTCACCATCGAGAGCGCTCTCGGCGTGGGCACCGTCGCTACCGTGCGAATCCCCTGGGAGAAGACATGAACATCGAGTTCGACCTGCAATCAGTGGTCTTCGTCACGGCGTTGGTCGTGGTCGTCGCCGGAGTCACGTTCATCGCCGACACCCTCGTGCGCCGCGACGAGGTCGCGGGGCGCATCTGGGCCCTGGCCTACCTGAGCGGCATGCTCACCGTCGTGAGTTACCTGTTCTGGGCCGCCAACGGCGACGCCTGGTGGGCTGTCGCCGTGGGCAACGCCGGCTACGTCGCCACGGCGGGATGCATGTGGGTCGGCGCCCGCGCCTACAACAACCGGCCGGGCTTCGTCTGGGTCTTCGTGGTGCTGATCACAGTGGCGAGCGCCATCGCCGTCATCATCGAGGGGCCATCGGGTGGCGACTGGGCTGGCGCCGGGCTCATGTTCATCGCCATCGCCGCCTTCGCCGGGGGCGCCGGGGTGGAATCGCTGACCGGCAGCATGGGCGCGAACCCCAACGCCCGCGCGCTCGCCATCGTGCTCCTCCTGCAGAGCGCCTACTACTCCGTGCGCACGGTGCTGTTCTTCACCGGCGGCCCGGATACCCAGCTGTTCCAGACCGGCTTCGGAACCATCACCACGAGCTTCATCGTCGTCACCGTCACTATCGTCGGCGCCATCTCCATGTCGGTGCTGCGCGCCGACCGCGCGCGTCTCCGCGGCGTCCGTCGGCAGCGGCGCCCCGAGGAGATCAGCGGCCTCGCCATCGGCGGGCTGGAGGCGCTGGCCGACGGGTGGATGAAGCGCGGGTCCGGCTACGGTCGCGGCATCGCCGTGCTGGCGGTTCGATTCGACACGCTCAGCGCCGTCGCCACGGCGTTCGGCCGCCACGCCGCCGACGAGATGTGCACGGCCTGGACCGAATCCGTCCGCGCTCACTGTCCGCCGTTCTCAGCCGTGTTCGAAGACGTTCCCGGATCCCTGATCGTCGTCACGTCGATCGACCAGGGAACTGATGCGCGTACCATCGCCGATCGGATCGTCGACGGCCTGCTCGATCCCGGCATGGCCGATCTGGGTGGCATCCGCCCGACGGCAACCATCGGCGTGGCGCTGAGCGATCCCGCGAACCCGGCTGAAGGCGCACGCACCCTGATCGACCGGGCCGAATCGACGGTTCAGTACGCGATCGTCCTGGGGGAGTCCGTCGTGATCGCGCGGGACGAGCGGGCCGATACGTCCGCCGGCTGAGGGCGGCGCACGGCCGATCGATCAACCGAAGAGCGGATGCCGCGGGCCTGCCTTACCGGCGCCGATCAGGCCGTGAGCCTGTAGCCCACTCCGCGCACCGTCTCGATCCAGCGCGGAGCCGACGGGTCGTCGCCGAGCTTCTTGCGCAGGTTCGCCATGTGCACCTCGACGGCGCGCTTGTCGCCCTCGGTCACGAAATGGGTGACGGAGTCGTCGTGCAGGGCCGCGGCGAGGTCGGCCTTGCTCAGCACCCGTCTCCGGGCGTCGAGCAGGGCGCCCAAGAGGTCGAACTCGCTGCGGGTGAGCTCGAGGTCGACGTCGCCCTGCTGCACGCGGCGCTCTGCGCTGCTCAGCCGGAGGCCGCGATGCTCGATCCAGCCGGGCGCAGCATCGGCGACAGCGGCTGGAGCGGCGGGAGCAGCGTGAGCTGCATCCGGAGTGTGCATCGCCCCAGATGGCGCGGCGGCCGTCGCGGCGGTGTCGCTCGAGCCTGCGTGCGTCACGCGAGGGCGACGCAGCATCGCCTCGACGCGGGCTCGCAGCTCGCGCGGGCGGAACGGCTTGGTGACGTAGTCGTCTGCGCCGGCCTCGAGCCCCTGGAGGGTGTCGATCTCGTCGCTGCGGGCCGTGAGCATGACCAGGTAGGTGTCGCTGACCGCCCTGATGCGCCTGGCGGTCTCGAAGCCGTCGATACCCGGCAGGCCGATGTCGAGCGTCGTCACGACGGGTTCGTGGGCGCGCACGGCCTCGATGCCGTCGAGCCCGGTCGCGGCGGTGATGGTCTCGAAACCAGCCTGCGCGAACACGGACTCGAGGAGACTGCGGATGTCGGCGTCGTCCTCGATGATGACGGCCACGCGTCTCTCCGAACCCAAGCGCAGATCACCCCTCGATCGACCGATGCACGTCTCGAACCACGACGACGCATTCGTGCTGAATGCTAGCCGACGCCCGTGGAGGTCGTGTGCAGCCGGACGGCGAGAGGGTCAGGCGATGACGAACGGCAGCGCTGCGGCGGTCGTCATCACGGGCGCTCGCCCGACACCGATACGGCGACGGATGCCGCTGCCTCATCACGGGCCCGGCGACGTTGAGCCGCACTGAGCACCATCCCGGCGCTCAGCGCCACGGCGGCGATGGCGCCCCACCACAGCAGCGGGAAGCCGGGCGAAGCCGGGCCCTGCGGTGCGGGGGAGCTCTCGGAGCCGGCGAAGCCGAGGCCGGCGACGGCGGCGCTCGACGTCGCAGCGCTCCCCGCTGGCGTCGTGACCCGCACCCGCACGGTGTGCTCGCCGGAGGCGAGGGTCGTGCCGGTCAGGGAGTCGTCGAACGGGCGGCATCCGTCGCCGTTCGCATCGCACAGCTCGCCGGTCCAGACGGCGTCGGACGTGCTCTGCGCGTTGCTCGGAGCGATGGGGGCGACGGCGGCGATCGTGGCGACCGTCGCCGTCGTGAACGGCTCGAGGGCGGACTTCTCGACGCCGGGGGTGAGGCCGGTGAATTCGAAGCTCGCCTGCACCGTGCGCGGCGTCGCCGGCGTCGCGCGCGCCGCACTGGCTGCTCCGCCGACTCCGGCCACACCGGCGACCACGAGCATCACGGCGATGATCGGGAGGACGCTGATACGGCTCGGCACGGCGGTGCTCCGTTCGGGGTGCGGCGGCGGACAGGGTGGCGGCTGGAAGGCGGCGGACAGGTGGGCGATGGCGGCTCGGCTCGCGTAGGGGCGATGCGTGTCGTCTCCCACCACGGACGACGCTAGTGAGACAGCCTCAAGCCACCCTCAAGATCTCCTCAGGACTGTCGGCCACCCACGGGCACGGGACACCGACCCGCCTGATCACCGGCCTGCCGGCGTATCCTGACCCGTGGATTGGGGGAGTCGGCATGCGCAATCCGCACGGCCAGCCGCAGCGAACACCAGGCATGACCCAGCGCCGTTTCCTGCCCGCGCGGATCGCGGCCGTTCTCGCGGCGACGGCGATCGCACTGACGGGCTGCGGCGCCGCGGAGCCCGGCGGCGGACCCGCGGCATCCGTCGACATCGATCCCGATGCCCCCGTCGTCGCCTTCTACGGCGACTCCTACACGCGCGGCACGGGCGCGTCGTCGACCGAGAAGCGCTGGTCGAGCATCATCAGCGCCGATCGAGGCTGGACCGAGGTCAACCCGTCGACAGACGGCCTCGGATTCGTGAACAACCGCGAGTACCAGAGCGTCGACGAGCTCGACGCCGTGATCGACGCCGACCCCGACATCGTGATCGTGACGATGGGGCTGAACGACAACTTCTCGATGCCCGATCGGGCCGATGACATCGAGGCCGCCATCGAGAGCGACTTCACCAGGCTGTCGACGGACCTGCCCGACGCGCGCATCGTGGTGGTCGAGCCGTTCTGGTACACCGACGATCGACCGGACTCGGTGGAGCAGATCATCGACTGGGTCGAGGCCGGCGCCGAGCGCATCGGAGCCGACTACCTCCCCGACGCCTCGCACTGGATCGAGGGGCATCCCGAGTGGATGGCCTCGGACGGCCTGCATCCGAATGACGACGGCTACGCGGCCATCGCCGAGAGGATGGACTCCGCGCTCGCGTCGATCGGGCTCTGATCTGGCTCGTCGCGCGGGCTCGAGTCAGTCGTGGCCGCCCTCGAGGATCCCCGCCGCCACGTCCTGATGGGCGAGGCGGCGCATGGCCAGGATGACGGGCTCGTAGAGCGCGGTGCCGAGCACCGCGTACTCGATGGCGGCCGACCCCGCCGCGGCATCCGAAGCCGCGGCCGCGCTCGGCATCTGACCGAGGTCGAACTCGGCGATGGCGTGCAGGTGGCGGCCGTAGGCCTCGATGCGCTCGTCGCTGATCGGCAGTCCGGCATCCTCGGCCGCCTTCAGAGCGTGCTCGAGCTGGGCGACAGCGGCGTACTGGGGATCGAAGAGCTGGCCCAGACGCTCGATCACCGCGCGAGCGCGGGGGTAGTCGCCGTCGGGATCGACTCCCGCGTAGGGAGGAAGCGCTGCGACGGCTCGGCCCAGCGATTCGAAGAGGTCGCCGTCTGGAGCATCGATCAGTGCGAGCACCGCGCGCGCTCGCTGGACCGGCAGGCCCGCGGCACCGGTCAGAGCACGGATCACCCGGAGCCGATGCAGGTGCTGCTCGCTGTAGTCGGCCTGCGTCGCCGTCGTCGCTGTCCCGGGCGGCAGGAGTCCTTCGCGCAGGTAGTACTTGACGGTGGCGAGAGGGACGCCGGATTCCTCGACCAGTTGGGAGATGCGCATCCGACTCCTTGACATCAGATAGTGGAACTATCTACTCTTTGGATAGTTTAACTATCCAATCACGACGGATGCCACTCCGCCAGTGCCGAGAGGAACCCGATGCTCAGTCCATCCAGCCTCACCGTCTTCGGAATCCTGCTCCTCGCTCTCGTGACGGTGGAGTCCGGCGGCTACTTCCTGACGAAGGTCGTGCGCGGTCACGTTCCCGCGAACGCCCTGCAGACCAGCTTCTTCCGGGCGGGCCACGCTCACGCCGCCGTGCTCCTGGTACTGAGCATGGCGATTCTCGCGGTCATCGACCAGGCCTCGTTGACCGGCTTCTGGTTCTGGCTCGCCAGCACCGGCGTGCCCATCGCGGCGATCCTCATGCCTGCCGGGTTCTTCCTGTCCGTGCTCGGTCGCGACCCGGAGAAGCCCAGTCGCCTGATCTGGCTGCTCTGGCTGGGCGTGCTCTCGCTCACGGCCGGACTCATCACGGCCGGGGTCGGGCTGCTCGCCGCCGGACTCGCCGGCTGACAGCCCCCGCCGAGTCGCCCGGATTCGTCGCCATCGCATCCGTCTCAGCCCGCGGATGCGACGGATGCGGGCGACTCGACGAACGAGAAGCGGGGCGGATGCCGCAGCATCCGCCCCGCTCGTGAGTGACTCAGGCGATCAGTGGCCGCCCTTGCCGCCCTTCGAGTTCCACCAGTTCTTCGAGCCGTGCCCGTGCTTCACGGGCCACTCGACGGCCAGGGAGCCGTTGAGACGCAGAGCGTTCGAGATGGTGAAGAAGGTGTCGGTCTGGTCGGTCAGGCCCACCACGTTGGCCGCACCGGGACCGTAGGCCGCGATGCGCAGCTGCGATCCGGTGTGCTGCTGCGAGCCGCCGGCCGCCGCGGTGCCGTAGGAGATGCGGAGCGGCGAACCCTCGACGGTGGTGAGCGCGGAGCCGAGCCCGGGGGTCGCGCCGTCGACGATCTGGCTGGAGTGCGCGTGGTCGGCGGTGACGATCACCAGCGTGTTGCGGTCGGTCTTGGCGAAGGCCAGGGCGGCCTGCACGGCCTCGTCGAGGTCCTGGGTCTCACCGATCTGGCCGCAGGCGTCTGCAGCGTGGTCGCGCTTGTCGATCGAGGCTCCCTCGACCTGCAGGAAGAAGCCCTTCTTCGCCTTCTTGTCGTTGAGCAGCGAGATCGACTTCTTGGTCAGGTCGCTCAGCGTGAGTCCGGACCCGAGGTATGCGGGGTTCGGCGTGCAGGTCGTGGCAGGGCCACCCGAACCGCCGACGGTCGCGGTCGACGCGGCGAACCGGGTCGGGAAGTTGCCGTCGGCGAACAGGCCGAGCACGGGCGATTCCTGGCTGGCCTTCTTCACAGCCGCGAGCGACGCCGCGTCCTTCACGACCTGGTAGCCACGGTCTGCAGCCTGGGCGAACAGCGTCTGGCCGTTCCACTCGCCGGCCTTCGCGGTCTGGGTGAACGTGGCCGCGCCACCGCCGAGGGTGAGGTCGGGACGGGTGTCGAGCAGCTGCTCCGAGATGGAGCCGGCGCCCCCGGCCACCAGTGCGTCTGCGCCGCAGGTGGGGCTGTCGGGTCCGTAGCAGCTGCGGGCCGCCACGTGGGCGACCTGCACGGCCGGGGTCGCATCCTGGATCTCGGCGGTCGAGACGTTGCCGGTGCGCAGGCCCTGCGTCTTGGCGAGCTCGAGCAGGGTCTTCTGGGCCTTGTTGTGGATGTCGACGCTGATGGCGTTGTCGTAGGTCTTGGTGCCCGTGGCCCAGGCCGTGCCCGTCGCGGCCGAGTCGGGCGTGTAGTCGGGCTTGCCGGCCAGCGGGTCGCCGTCCTTGTAGAGCGAGTACGTCGTGTACTGGCCGGTGAGCGGCAGGGCATCGATGCCGGGGAGGCGTCCGCCGGCACCGTAGAGGTAGTCGCGGGCGATCGTGATCTCGCTGTCGCCCATCCCGTCCCCGATGAGCAGGATGACGTTACGCGCCTTGGTGCCGCTGGCGAGGGCGCCGGCGATGGTGAGGGTCTGGTCCAGGCCGTGGTTGCGGGCGGCGCCGCCGGTCTGGTCGGGAGTCGGCTGCGAGGTCGCCGTGGCGGCGAGGCTCCCGCCCACGACGAGGGCTGCGGCGAGGCCGAGGACGCCGACGGCGGCGCCGGCGCGGCCGATGGCTCGAGAGGTGGGGCGGAAGGGCATGGTGTCTCCTGATGATGGTCTGCGTGTCTGGCCTGCGAGGGGTGTCCGCCGGGGCGGGCATGATGCCTGCTTCAGGCGATACACAGGTCAGCAGTCGCATCCGACATCCGCGTGAACGCAGTGGGCCATTCTGGTGAACACCCTCGAATGGGGGACACGCCGTCTGTGCATGCGAGTGGCATCCGAGGTGGCATCGGGGGTAGGCAGAACGGATGCGGCCCCGCTAGCGTCGAAGGATGGCCATTCCGCAGCGCTACTCACTCGTCACGCTCGGCGTCGCCGACGTCATCGCCGCCACGGCGTTCTACCGCTCCCTCGGCTGGGAGCCGGCGCCGTCCTCAGTCGAGGGTGAGATCACCTTCTTCGCGACGCCCGGGGGAGTGATCGCACTCTGGTCGACGGCCGAGCTGGCGAAGGATGCCGGAACCTCGACGATGCACGCCAACGCGCCGGCGTTCCGCGCGGTCACCCTCGCCATCAACGTGGCCACCCGCGACGAGGTCGATGACGCCGTCGGCGAGTGGATGGCGCTCGGCGGCTCGGTGTCGAAGGTTCCCACCGAGACCGAGTGGGGCGGCTACAGCGGCTACGTCGCCGATCCCGACGGCAACCTCTGGGAGATCGCGCACAACCCGTTCTGGCCGCTCGACGAGCGAGGCCTGCCCGTGCTCGGCAGCGAGTAGCCCGCAGGCGAGAGTGCCCGCTCGCGCGCGGATAGACTGGTATTCGTGAATTCTCCGGCCCCCATCGACGTCGTCCTCATCGGCGGCGGCATCATGAGCGCGACGCTCGGTACCCTCATCAAGCAGCTCCAGCCCGACTGGACGATCCGCGCCTACGAGCGCCTGGGCGACGTGGCCCAGGAGAGCTCGAACCCGTGGAACAACGCGGGAACGGGCCACGCCGCCCTCTGCGAGCTGAACTACATGCCCGAGGGCAAGGACGGCGCCGTCGACCCCGCGAAGGCCATCAGCATCAACGAGCAGTTCCAGGTGAGCCGCCAGCTCTGGTCGCACCTCGTGTCGACGGGCGCGCTGCCCGAGCCGTCGTCGTTCATCAACACGACGCCGCACATGACCTTCGTGCACGGCAAGAAGAACATCGAGTACCTGCGCCGTCGTCACGACGCGCTCAAGGACCAGCCATTGTTCGAGGGCATGGAGTTCAGCGACGACCCCGCGAAGATCGCGGAGTGGACGCCCCTCATCACCCGCAGGCGCAACAAGCGCCAGCGCATCGCCGCCACCCGCATCGAGTCGGGAACGGATGTCGACTTCGGCTCGCTCACGCACTCGATGTTCGCCGACCTCACCAAGAACGGCGGCGAGCTCTACCTCAACCACCAGGTCACCGGGCTGAAGCGCACGAAGGACGGCACCTGGCGAGTCAAGGTGCTGAACGGCGTCGGCCGCACCCGCAGCGAGGTGCACGCCAGGTTCGTCTTCGTCGGCGCCGGCGGTGGCGCTCTCGCGTTGCTGCAGCACTCCGGCATCCCCGAGGTGCAGGGCTTCGGCGGCTTCCCGATCAGCGGGCAGTTCCTCAAGACCTCGAACCCGGCCGTCGTCGCCCAGCACAAGGCCAAGGTCTACGGCAAGGCCGGCGTCGGCGCCCCGCCCATGTCCGTGCCTCACCTCGACACCCGCGTGGTCGACGGTGAGACCTCGCTGCTGTTCGGGCCGTACGCAGGCTTCACGCCCAAGTTCCTGAAGACCTCGACGTGGTTCGACCTGCCGTTCAGCATCCGCTGGCACAACATCTGGCCGATGCTCGCGGTGGCCTTCCACAACTTCGACCTCATGAAGTACCTGATCGGCGAGCTCGCTGCCGACCGTCGCAAGAAGATGAACGCGCTGCGCGAGTTCATGCCCACGGCGAAGGACGAGGATTGGGAGCTCATCACGGCCGGCCAGCGCGTGCAGGTCATGAAGAAGGACGAGAAGGTCGGCGGCGTGCTGCAGTTCGGCACGGAGGTCATCACCGGGGCCGACGGGACCATCGCCGGACTCCTCGGCGCGTCGCCCGGAGCCTCGACCGCAGCGCCCATCATGCTCGACGTGCTGAAGCGCTGCTTCCCGACGGAGTTCCCGTCGTGGGAGCCCAAGCTGCGCGAGATGATCCCGAGCTTCGGCACCACGCTCAACGACAAGCCCGAGCTCGCAGCGGCGTCGCTGGCGTCGACGGCCGCCACGCTGGGGCTGCCGACGCCGCAGAAGGCGCTCGTCTAGCGGGTGCTCCAATGACCGTTCGCTGAGGCCCGGACGAAATCCGCGGCCGAAGCGCATTCGCTGCATCGGGTCTGGACACCTCCCAGCACCGCCTGCTATCGTCGACCCCGCTATGAAGTAGAACTGCCGATCCGTCCCGCGCCTGAGGCGCCGTTGACGTTCGGCATTCTTCCCGGCGGATGCAGCCGGTCCGGTCCTCGATTCGTCGAACCCGGGCATCGACATCCGCAGCACGGTTCCGGCGCACTGCGATGAACCGTCAGGGAGGGCTTCCGGCAGTCGGCGGCAGATGCCCGGCGGGATCCCCCTCGCCCGCCGCGTGCCGCTCAGCGAAGCGCATCCGTGCCCCGATCGAACGGCACGCGGCGGGCCACCCCGACAGGCGGTTCCCTCTTGCGATCTCCCCTCATCCACTCCGATCACCTCCGTCTCGACGGGGTCTCCCGCAGCTACGGCGAGCGTCGCGTGCTCAGCGACGTCGGCTTCAGCGTCGGGCGCGGGCAACGTGTCGGCCTCATCGGCGAGAACGGTGCCGGCAAGTCGACGCTGCTCCGCATCATCGCCGGAGTCGAAGCCCCCGACCATGGCGTCATCACGCGGCCACTGCGCACGGGAATCCTGTGGCAGGAGGTTCCGTTCCGTCCGAGCGACACCGTCGAGGACGTGTTCGAGGATGCCCTCGCCGAGGTCCGCGCGATCGAGCGCGAACTCGACGATGCGGCATCCGCCCTCGCCCACGACCCTGAGTCGCCGGCTGCGCCCGAGCGTTACGCCGCCGCCCTCGCCGCCGCCGAACGGGCCGACATCTGGGGAGCGGATGCCCGTCGTGACGTCCTGCGCGATGGCCTCGGCGTCTCCGCCCTTCAGCTCGACCGCCGCCTCGACGAGGTCTCCGGAGGCCAGCGCAGTCGCGTGGCCCTCGCCGCCCTCCTGCTGAGGCGGCCCGACGCCCTGCTCCTCGATGAGCCGACCAACCACCTCGACGACTCCGCCGCCGAGTTCCTCGAGCGACAGCTGCGCGACTGGGCCGGGCCGGTGCTGTTCGCCAGCCACGACCGCGCCTTCCTCGACGCCGTCGCCACAGGGCTGGTGGATCTCGACGCCGCGCGCGCCCCCCACGCCGACTCGCACGCATCAACGGCATCCGTCACAGTGTTCGGAGGCCGCTTCAGCGAGTACCTCGAGCACAAAGCGTCGGAACGCGACCGCTGGGAGCGTCAGTACGCCGACGAACAGGAGGAGCTCGGCCGCCTGCGGCACGCCGTGGCGGTCACGACGCGTTCTGTCGCTCATGGTCGTGGACCGCGCGACAACGACAAGTTCATCCACGGCTTCAAGGGCGCTCGCAACGACCAGGCCATCGCGCGGCGCGTGCACAACGCCGAGGGGCGGCTGAGTGTTCTCGAGCGCGAGCAGGTGCGCAAGCCTCCGGCGCCGCTCGCCTTCGCAGGCATCCCGCGCGGATCGCAGGCGCTCGGCGACGAGTCCGGGTTGCTCGTGCAGGCGGCCGGCCTCGCGGTTGCGGGCCGCCTCGCTCCGCTCGACCTGCGGGTCGAGCCGCAGACGCGACTGCTGGTGACCGGCGCGAACGGAGCCGGCAAGTCGACGCTGCTGGCGCTGCTCGCCGGCCGCATCGGTGCGGGCGACGGTGTGCTTCAGCGGCGCCGGGGCCTGCGCGTCGGCCTGCTCGAGCAGGACGTCAGGTTCCCGGATGCAGCCCTCCCCGCGCGCGCCGTCTACGAGTCGGTGCTGGGGGAGCGGCGCGCGGAGCAGGTGCCGCTCTCGGGCCTCGGCCTCATCGCGCCGCGCGACGAGAACCGACCCGTCGGCGCCCTCTCGGTCGGGCAGCAGCGTCGGCTCGCGCTGGCCCTCGTGATCGCGAAGCCGCCGCACCTGTTCCTGCTCGACGAGCCGACCAACCACCTGTCGTTGGGCCTCGCGACCGACCTCGAAGAGGCCCTGGGCACCTACCCCGGTGCCGTCGTGATCGCGAGCCACGATCGCTGGCTGCGGCTGCGCTGGACTGCCGCCGAGCTGCACCTGCATCCGGTGACGGATGCCGCCCTGGCTCCGGTCGCTGGCTGAGCGAGCGGAGCTCCTCCCCACCCGTCATTCCGACTCTCGGCATCCGACATTCCGACGTCTCGCCTTGCCATCCATTCGAAGACGTGTTCGAATGAATCCGTGCGGTGGAGCAATCAGGAGTTGGGTGTCGAGAATGTCGATGCCCTGCCCGGGCTGGCCAAGCTCAACAACCTCGTGCGCTCGGTGAAGACGCCCGAATTCGCCGGGATGACCTTCCACGAGGTGCTGGCGAAGTCGGCGCTGAACAAGCTTCCGGTGCAGAGTCAGGTTCCCATGGAGTGGACGATCAACCCGTATAGGGGCTGCAGCCATGCGTGTGCCTATTGCCTGCACCCCGACACGTTGGTTCTCATGGCCGATGGCCGTCAGCGCGCGCTTCGAGACATCGAGGTCGGCGACGCCATCGTCGGCACCGAGGCCCGAGGACGATACCGACGCTACGTGGAGACGCGCGTCGCTGCGAAGTGGGCAACGCGGAAGCCGGCATTCCGCGTGGTTCTCGCAGACGGCACTGAGATCATCGCCAGCGGTGATCACCGCTTCCTTACCGAGCGCGGGTGGAAGCATGTGACTGGGTCGATGGCCGGCCCCGGGCAGCGGTCCTATCTGACGCCGAACAACAAGCTCATGGGATTCGGTAGGGGTGCCGCCACCGAGACAACCGACATCGACAGCGCTGACTATCGCCATGGGTATCTCACGGGAATGATCCGGGGTGACGGCATGATGCTGCGCCGGGAGTATCCGAGACGCGTTGGCAATCCGTATGTCGCGAGCCGCTTCCGCCTGGCTCTGGCGGACGACGAAGCCCTCACCCGTACGCGCGGGTTCATGGCGACGGAGGGCGTGCCGACAATCATGAAGGAGTTCTCACCGGCGACGGACACGCGGCGCCGGATGAACGCCATCTTCACCAGCAAGAGCGTGCACTACGACCAGATCGGAGATCTCATCAGATGGCGGGCTGATCCGTCGGCCGAATGGCAGGCCGGGTATCTCGGTGGGATCTTCGATGCAGAAGGCAGTTGCTCCGGGGGCGTCCTGCGTATCAGCAATTCCGACGAGCGGATCCTGAGTGAAGTCGAGCGGGCCTGCTCGACGCACGGGCTGACCGTCGTGAGGGAAGGACCGAATGCGATCGGTGTATCGAACGTTCGAGTGACGGGCGGGCTTCCCGCCCGAGACCGGTTCTTCAGGACCGCACAGCCCGCCATTACACGCAAGCTCGCACTCGTCGGCGCGGCCGTGAAGTCCGGCGCGAAGCTCGAGGTGGTGTCGATCGAGCCGCTCGGTGAGACCATCGACATGCTGGACATCACTACGGGCACCGGCGACTTCGTCGCGAATGGCGTGATCAGCCACAATTGCTTCGCCCGCCCCACCCACACCTACCTCGACCTCGACGGCGGCGACGACTTCGATCGGCAGATCATCGTGAAGGTGAACGTGGCCGAGGTGCTGCGCAAGGAGCTCAGCCGCCCGAGCTGGAAGCGCGACGCCGTCGCCCTCGGCACGAACACCGACCCCTACCAGCGCGCCGAGGGGCGCTATGCCCTCATGCCGGGCATCATCGGGGCGCTCGCCGACACCGGAACCCCGTTCAGCATCCTGACCAAGGGAACGCTCCTGCGTCGCGATCTTCCCCTGCTGGCGGATGCCGCCCGGCGCGTGCCCGTCGACATCGCCATGTCGATCGCGGTCTACGACGACGAGCTGCAGCAGTCCGTCGAACCGGGGACACCGACCACCAAGGCGCGGCTGGCCACGGTCACCGCCGTGCGGGAGGCCGGGCTCGACTGCGGCGTCTTCATGATGCCGATCCTCCCGTTCCTCACCGACACCGTCGACCACCTCGACGAGGCGATGCGGCAGGCGAAGGAGGCCGGGGCCACGGGGGTCGTGCACTCGGCGCTGCACCTGAAGCCCGGCGTGAAGGAGTGGTACTTCCTGTGGCTCGGGCGGGAGTATCCGGCGCTCCTGCCCAGATATCGGGCGATGTACCGGGGAACGTACGCCCCGAAGGAGTACCGCACCTGGCTCGCCGAGAGGGTCGCGCCGCTGGTGCGCAAGCACGGGCTGAATCGCACCAGACTGTCGCCGAACACCGGGGGAGTGCTCTCGCGATCCGACCCGGAGCCGACGCTGTTCTGAGGGCTCCGAGCCGGCGAGAACCGGGGCCACGAGTGTCTCGAGCACCATTCGGAGCCTGAATCTGTCCCCCGAATGCTCGCGCACCGTCCCAGAGCGGGGTACATTTCCAGAGAATGCGGGGTACGACCGCTTCTCATGCGCTGGAATGAACCTCGAGGGGGTGCTCACTGTGACGCTCGGACTGCCGAACCACCTCATCGCACCGACGATGAGTCGCGTCATCGCGCGCGCCGCGCACTGGTTCGGCCTCGTCTGCCTCGCCGGCGCCCTGACGGCGATCGTCTCGCTCAGCCTTGCGCATCCGCATGACGGACTCTGGCCCACGATCGTCGCCCTCGTTCCGATGGCGATCCTGCTCATCACGCTCACGAGGCACCACACGGTTCTCGCCACCGTCGGATACCTGGTGGTCGGGTCTGCCAGCACATTCATCTACGCCGTCACGATCCTGAGCGACAACCTGCTCTTCCCCACGACCGACCTGTTCATCGTCGCCCTGCCGGTCATGGCTCTGGTGATGGTGGGCGGTGCAGGCGACACCCCCCTGATCGGACTGGTCTGGAGCACGCTCGGCCTCGTGCTCGGCGAGACCGCAGTGCTGTTGGCCGCCATGGCGACAGGCGTCGAGTTCCGCATCGATCCCTTCGCCCCCGCGACGTATCTGCTGATCGCCATCGTGCTACTCGCCACGACGTTCGACACGGGACGGGCGAAGTCGGCGCAGCAGTTCATCCACCAGGCATCCCGCCGTGACAGCGCGCTGACGGCCCGCCGAGAACTCGGCGCGCGCGCCACGGCACTGCTGCACGACACCGCGCTCAGCCATCTCATGGCCGTCGCGGCAGCCGAGCCCGGCCCCATCGATCCACGCCTGCGCTCGATGATCGCCAGCGACCTCGAGCGCATCATCGGGCAGGACTGGCTGCTCTCCCGCGACGCCATCAGCACGGGCTCCGCCGACTGGCTCGCCACCCCGCTCGCCCAGGCGATCTCGGCGGCCCGCGCCCAAGGACTCTCCATCGATGTCTCCGGAGACCGTTCCGTCGTCTTCAGGCTCGACGCGGAGAGGGCCGAGGCCCTCGGACTCGCGGTCACCCAGTGCCTCATCAACGTGCTGCGGCACTCCGAGGTGACGGATGCCGACCTCTCGGTCAGCGCCGACGAAGACGAGGTGGTGGTGGCCGTGACGGATGCCGGGATCGGCTTCGTGCCGTCGGAGACCGAGGCGCCCCGCCTCGGACTGCGCCACTCCGTGCTCGCGCGGGTCGAGGCCGTCGGCGGCTCGGTGCGGTTGTGGTCGACTCCGGGCTCGGGAACCAGCGTCGTGATCGCGCTCCCGGCCCAGACCGGATCCGGTCGGGCCGAGTCGGTGCCCGCGGCATCTCACTCCACCGCGGACCTGCCCGCCGCTGACGGAACAGCCTCATGAGCGCGGCGGTCACGACCGGCCGGAGTTGGGGCGGCATCCGTTCGCGCATCGAAGCGACGCGCACGGCGTCGTGGAGGAAGAGCCCGCAGGTCGTCGATCCGCTCGGAACGCTGAGCGCTCATCCGCTCTCCTGGATCGGGTCGATCATGGCCGTCAGCTATGCGGGCTTCCAGACCGCGCGCCAGTGGGAGGCCGTGCAGCAGCCGGCCGTCGGCATCGCCGCGGTGGTCGTGCTCGTCGTGGCCTGCGCCGTCTTCCTGGTGGCAGCCCACCCCACGTCGTCGCCGTTCGGGCCGCAGGCGGCGTTCGTCGTCGTGACGCTGGCGGTCGTCGCGGCGGCACTCGAGACGATCTCGCGATTTGGGGCCAACCGACTGCTGCAGGACGACTTCGGGCAGGTCACCGTGGCCATCCTGCTGGCCATGATGGCGCCGTACAGGCCGGCGCTCTCGCTCGTCATCGGCGCCGTCGCATCGTCGATCGCGCTCGCGCTGTTCCCCGTCGCCCAGGCGCCCTACTTCGCCGTGAACGCCCCGCTGGCCGAGTACATCGTGGTGCTCGTTGTGCCTCCGCTCGCCCTCGGGCTCGCGGCCGCGGCGTTCTCGAACGGTTTCGTGCGCGCCGTGCGCAACTGGCAGCGACTGGTGTCGCGAGCGGCTCTCGAGATCGAGGAGGAGGCGCGCATCGGTCTCGCGCGCTCCGTTCAGCAGCAGCAGGTGAGCGTGCTGGCGCGCGAGGTGCTGCCGTTCCTCACCCGCGGCATCAACGCCACGACCGTCGAGCTGGAAGACGTGGAGCGCGCCCGCGCCCTGGCCGACGCCCTGCGCGGCACCCTCGTCGCCGAGATCGGTCGCACTTGGCTGGACGACGTGGCCGACGGCATCGCGGTGCCCGGCGGCGGCTCTCCTGCCGTCGACGACCCCGACATGCTCGCGATCCGGATGAGCGGCGAGCAGCGCGTCGCCTGTGCGGCTCTGGTGGCGGCCATCAGCGCCGACGACGAGATCTCGGCGCGGTCGGTCACCGTGGTGCTGCGGCAGAGGGCGGGCACGCACCCCGGGCCGCGTGTCGCCGGCGGGCCGGCTGCGGCATCCGTCTCCGTGCAGATCTCCGCGACGACGGATGCCGCCCCCCGGCCGCTCAGCGCGCGCCGGGCCGAGGCGCTCCTCGTGCAGTATCTCGCCGTCGTGCGTGTCCTGTTCGAGGGGGTCGTCGTGCGCGTGGCACCGGGGGCCGTGACAGTAGGATTCGACTATGCCCAGCACTGAGAACGCCGTCGCGGCACGGCCCGTTCGAGTCGGGCTGCTCGACGACCACGAGGTCATCCTCGACTCCGTCGCCAGCTGGATCGGCAGCAACGCTCCCGACTTCACTCTGGCCGTGGCCGCCAACCGCTGGCTCGACTTCGTGCGCAGCGAGGACTTCCCGGTCGACGTCGTGCTCATGGACTTCCAGCTCGTCGAGCCCGTCTCCATCGAGGCCCGCATACGCACCTGCCGGGCCGCCGGAGCCAAGGTCATCGTCATCAGCGCCCTCGACAGCGCCGACGCCCGGGCGCGGGCGAGTTCGGCCGGGGCCCTCGCCTTCCTGTCCAAGGCACTCCCGATGGCCGAGGTCATGGCAGCCGTCCGATCAGCCCTGCGGATGCCGGAGCCGACGTCGGGCGTCGCCGATCGCGTGGCCAGCACCCCGGGCGTCACCCTGGTCAAGCCGCAGTTGAGCCCCGGCGAGCGCCAGGCCCTCCTGCTCTACGTCACCGGTCGAAGCACCATCGAGGTCGGCGAGGCGATGGACGTCAAGTACGAGACCGCCAAGACCTACCTCCGCCGCGTGCGCGAGAAGTACCAGAAGGTGGGCCGGCCGGCCAGCCGCAAGACCGACCTCATCCGTCGCGCGGCCGAAGACGGTTTCCTCGAGTAATGGCCAAGCTGTACTTCCGCTACGGAGCGATGAACTCCGGTAAGAGCACTGCCCTGCTGCAGGCGGCACACAACTACGAGGAGCGCGGTCACGGCGTGCTGCTCGCCAAGCCGTCGATCGACACGAAGGGCGACCTCGGCATCCTGTCGCGCCTGGGCGTGGTGCGCGAGGTCGACTTCATCCTCGCTCCGGACACAGACGCCTACGCCGAGTTCCAGCGCCACCGTGCCGCCCAGGTCGCGGTGACCGGCCGCGACGTGAGCTGCCTCCTCGTCGACGAGGCGCAGTTCCTCACCGCCGAGCAGGCCGACGACCTGCTGCGCATCGCGATCCTCGAGAACGTCCCGGTGCTGGCCTACGGCATCCGGACCGATTTCCTCACCGTGGCCTTCCCCGGCAGCCGACGTCTGCTCGAGATCGCGCACAGCCTCGAGGAGCTGAAGACGATCTGTCGGTGCGGTCGCAAGGCGGTCTTCAACGCCCGCCTCGTCGACGGCGCCTTCGTCTTCGACGGCGACCAGGTGGCGATCGACGGGGTTCACGTCGGCTACGAGTCGCTGTGCGGATCGTGCTATCTGCAGGAGTCCGGCGGGCGGCTCGCCAACCGTTAGTCGGCACGCCACCCCAATAGAAGGGCTAGGTTTGCCGGTGAGGGGCGAAATCCGCCCGAAACTTGGCGACCGACGGTCGAGCCCTTTCGAGCCGTGTGCCAAAATGTACGACGCAGTACTACGTCTGCGACAACCACAAACCGGGGGACAGCAGAACCTATGGAGATACGCGACTACGTCCGGATCCTGCACAAGAGCTGGATCCTCATCGTGGTCTTCGCGCTCCTCGGAATCGGGCTGGCCGCCGCGTATTCCATCCTCGTGGCCCCCAAGTACGAGGCGACGACGAAGCTCTACGTCTCGGTTCGCGCCGGTGAGGCCGCGGCCACCGGCGACCTCGTTCAGGGTACAAGCTTCGCTCGCCAGGCCGTCACCTCCTATGTCGACGTCGTCGCCAGCGCAGTAGTGCTCGACCGGGTCGTCAAGGAACTCGACCTGTCCGAGTCGAGCGCTCAGCTCGCGGCGCAGGTGACTGCATCGTCGCCCCTCAACACCGTTCTCATCGCCATCACCGTCACCGATGGTGATCCGGAGCAGGCGGCTCTCATCGCCAACTCCATCGGATCGAACTTCTCCGACGTCGTCGTCAACAACCTCGAGAAGCCGTCGGGCGAGGCTCCGAGCCTGGTGAAGATCGAGACGATCCAGCCCGCCACGGCGCCGTCCCGACCGTCGAGCCCGAACGTTCCGCTGAACCTCATCCTCGGCGCGCTCATCGGACTCGCCGCCGGCATCGGCCTGGCGATCCTGCGCAGCGTGCTCGACACCCGCATCCACTCGCTGCACGACATCGAGCAGATCACCGACAAGCCCCTCCTCGGCGGCATCGCCCTCGACCCCGACGCGAAGAAGCGTCCGCTCATCGTGCACGCCGATCCGCGCAACCCGCGCGCCGAGTCCTTCCGCAGCCTCCGCACGAACCTCCAGTTCGTGAACGTCGAGGGTGGCCCGCGCAGCTTCGTCATCTCCAGCGCCGGTCCCGGTGAAGGCAAGTCGACCACGACAGCCAACCTGGCCATCTCGCTGGCGGAGACCGGTGCTCGCGTCGCGCTGATCGACGGCGACCTCCGTCTCCCCAAGATCGCCGAGTACATGGGCATCGAGGGTGGAGTCGGCCTGACCGACCTCCTCATCGGGCGAGCAACCCTCGCCGACGTGCTGCAGAAGTGGGGTCGGGGCAAGCTCTTCGTGCTCCCGGCGGGGCGCATCCCGCCGAACCCGAGCGAGCTGCTTGGGTCGCGGCCCATGGTCGAGCTCCTCGAGACTCTCTCCGAGCAGTTCGACTACATCCTCATCGACGCGCCGCCCCTCCTGCTGGTGACCGACGCCGCCGTCGTCTCGAAGTTCACCGGCGGCACCATCCTCGTCGCCGCATCCGGAAGCACGAAGAAGCAGGAGCTCGCCGGTGCGGTACGTGCGCTGACGGCATCCGGCGGCCACCTCGCCGGTGTCGTCGTGACCATGCTTCCGACCAAGGGTCCCGACAGCTACGGCTACGGCGCCTACACCTACGGCGTCATCCACGAGGAGGACGACGCCTCGGAGTCGGCCGCACCGGCCAAGACCCGCAGTCGACGGAAGCGCTGACATGGCGATCTCCATCCTCACGGTCTGCTCGGGGAACATCTGCCGGTCGCCCCTCGCCGAGCAGCTCCTGCGTCAGGGGCTGAGCGGGGTCGCGGATGCGACGGTCACGAGCGCCGGCACCATCGCGATGGTGGGGTCGTCGATGGCACCCCCGTCGCAGGTCCTCTCCGCTCGCTACGGGGCCACGGATGCGGCTGCGCACGTCGCGCGTCAGTTGACCGCGGATCAGATCGTCGAAGCCGACCTCGTGCTGGCCATGTCGCGTGACCACCGGCGAGCGATCGTCGAGATGGTGCCGAGTGCCGTCAGGAAGACCTTCACCCTCCGGGAGTTCGCGCGCCTCGTCGCCGAAGTGACCGACGAGGACCTGGCTGACGGGTTCATCCCCGGCTCGAAGCCGTTCTCATCGGCGGTCGCGGTCGCCTCGTCGTTCCGGGGGATCGTGGCGCCCGCCGACTCTCCCGACGACGACGACGTCGTCGACCCCTACCGTCAGTCCAAGGCGGTCTACCAGACCTCGGCCGATCAGCTCGTTCCCGCAGTCCGCACCACAGTGTCGTTCATCGAGCGCGCCGCATCCGTCGGTTAGTCGGTCCTTCCATGGCGAGACGAATCCCCGGCAGAACCGATCGCTCCTCAGGAGAGCGCTTCCGCACCCTGTGGATCGTCGGCATCGCCGCCCTCGCGCTCGTCGTGCTGGTGCTGGTCTACGTCGCGCTCACGCAGAATCGCAATGCCCCTGACGGCGCCGCGGTGTCCACACCGGCGAGTTCGGCCCCGGTCGACCGTGCGACGCCGACGGTCGAACCGTCCGCCGAGCCGGTGGCGGTCGTCGGCCCGCCTTCGCGCACCCTCGCTGCCGTCGACGGCGAGCGCGCCTACCGAGCCGGCGTGGGCTCGTGCCCGGGCGACGAGCCCGTCGTCCAGTCGACGGACGACGGCGGATCATCCTGGTCCGACTTCACCGTGGCGGTCGAGCCTGCGGCGGCATCCGTCAGGTCGATCCTTCCCGGGAGCGGAGACTACGTCGCACTCGTGACGGCGGACGCCGCGAGCTGTGCCCCGCTGTTCGCCCGCTCCTACGTGGCCGGCGAGGAATGGGAGGCTGCCGACGAGGTCGACACGACCTGGCATCTCAGCCAGGATTCCGCGTCGGTCATCGCTCCCGGCGGCGGTGCATCGCAGCCGTGCGACCAGCCCGTGCAGGTCGCCGCGTCCAGCGAGACCGCGGCCGCCGTGCTCTGCGCCAGCTCGTCGATCATGACGACGACGGATGCCGGAGGCTCGTGGAGCGAGCCGCTGTCGGTCACCGGCGCCGCGGCCGTCGCGCCCGGCGGTGACGGCTACCTGGTCGTGATCTCCGGTCAGAACGACTGCAACGGTGCCCAGGTCGCCACCATCCCGGTGGACGCCGGCGCCGCGACGGATCCATCCACGTGCGTGGAGTCGGGCGCGGCTCCGCAGGACAACGCCGTGGCCCAGGGCGGCGACGCGATCTGGTTGTGGTCGGGCGATGCGTTCGCGCGCTCGACCGACGGGGGGCTGACATGGTGAGGCGCAGCCGCGTCCACGACATCGTGGAGGCGGGCTACAAGAGGCGGCCCATCCGGTTCGGCTCCCAGTACATACTCGACGCGCTGGCCTGGTTCCTCGCGATCGCCCTCGCCGAACTGTTCCGCTACGAGTTCAACGCGATGCAGATCGCCGTCGTGCCCCTGCTCCTTCTGTCGCTCGCTGCCGCTGCTCTCCAGTACGGCATCGGGTTCATGTTCCACCTCTATCAGGGCCGGTTCCCCTACGGCACCTTCGAGGAGGTGCGCGCGCTGAGCCTGGCCGCACTCGTCGTGGCGTTCCTTCTCGGCATCCCCGTGGCGATCTTCGGCAGCCTGCTCCACACGCCGCGCAGCACGATGTTCATCGCCCTCCCCATCGCGCTGCTGTTCATGTTCTCGGTGCGCTACCTCAAGCGTCTCTACGTAGAGCGTCATGCCCGCCCGGGCGAGGATGCGGAACGCACACTGATCTACGGCGCCGGTTACATCGGCACGTCGCTCATCCGTCGTATGACGACCGACCCGCATTCGACGTATCTTCCTGTCGGGATCATCGACGATGATCCCGCCAAGCGCAATCGTCACATCGCCGGCGTTCCGGTACGCGGATCGATCGACCAGATCGAGCGCATCGTGGGCGACACGAATGCGCGGGTGCTCGTGATCGCCGTAGCCCGTGCCGATTCCGACTTCCTGCGTCGCATCTCCGACATCGGCGCGCGCTACAACCTGGCGGTCAAGGTCATGCCGCTGCTCGAGGACATCCTCGCGGGCAAGTCACGCGTGTCCGATCTGCGCGACATCGCCATCGAGGACATCATCGGGCGGCATCCTGTCGACACGGAGATGGAGAGCATCGCCGGCTACCTCGCCGGCAAGCGCGTGCTGGTCACGGGCGCCGGCGGATCGATCGGCTCGGAGCTGTGCCGTCAGATCTCCAAGTTCAAGCCGTCCGAGCTCATCATGCTCGATCGAGACGAGACAGGCCTGCAGACCGCTCAACTCGGCACCAAGGGCCACGGCCTTCTCGACTCCGACGAGGTCGTGCTGGCCGACATCCGCGAGGCCGACGTCATCCACCGCATCTTCGAGGCGCGTCGCCCTGAAGTGGTGTTCCACGCGGCGGCCCTCAAGCACCTCCCGATGCTCGAGCAGTACCCAGACGAGGCGTGGAAGACGAACGTTCTCGGGACCCTCAACGTGCTGAACGCCGCGCGCGATGCCGGGGTGCTCACCTTCATCAACATCTCCACCGACAAGGCGGCGAACCCGACGAGCGTTCTCGGACACTCCAAGCGCGTGGCCGAGAAGCTCACCGCCTGGATGGCCGACGAGACCGGTCTGCGCTACCTCTCCGTGCGCTTCGGCAACGTGATCGGCAGCCGTGGCTCGATGCTCCCGACCTTCGCGTCGATGATCGAGGCCGGCGGCCCGCTCACAGTCACGCACCCCGACGTCACGCGCTACTTCATGACCATTCCCGAGGCCTGCCAGCTCGTGGTGCAGGCCGGCGGCATCGGCAAGCCCGGCGAGGTTCTCATCCTCGACATGGGCGAGCCCGTGCGCATCCTCGACATCGCCGAGCGCATGATCGATATGTCGGGCAAGGACATCACCATCGTCTTCACTGGTCTGCGCGAGGGGGAGAAGCTGCACGAGATCCTGGTCGGAACCGGCGAGACCGACGCCCGGCCGCTGCATCCGAAGATCTCCCATGCCAAGGTCGGGGGAATTTCACCCGAGCGTCTGGACAAGACAGGCTGGGAGGAGCGGATGCGCTCGCAGCCGCGCAACAACGACACGTCGCACATGCCTCGGATCTCGACCGGGGGACACGCATCATGACGGCCGAGCGCATCTACATGTCCTCTCCCGACATGAGCGATCTCGAGGAGCAGTACCTCGTCTCAGCGCTCCGGTCCGGATGGGTGGCACCCCTCGGGCCCGATGTCGATGCCTTCGAACGCGAGCTCGCCGAGCGGGTGGGCGTAGTTCACGCCGTCGCGCTGAGCTCGGGTACCGCTGCCCTGCACCTCGGCCTGTTGGGCCTCGGTGTCAAACGCGACGACATCGTGCTCACCTCGACCATGACGTTCGCGGCCACGGCGAATGCCATTGTCTACACGGGGGCGAAGCCGTACTTCATCGACTGCCTGCCCGAGACGGGCAACATGGATCCGGCCCTCCTCGAAGAAGCTCTCCAGAAGCTGACAGCCGCGGGCGAGAAGGTCGCGGCCATCGTTCCCGTCGACCTCCTCGGCAAGGCCGTCGACTACACGGCCATCGAGTCGATCGCAGCACGATACGGCGTTCCTGTGCTGGCGGATGCCGCAGAGTCGCTCGGAGCGACTCACCAGGGTCGTGCCGCCGGAAGCTTCGGGCGCGCATCGATCGTGTCGTTCAACGGCAACAAGATCATGACCACGTCGGGCGGCGGCATGCTGCTGACCGATGACGGCGAGTTCGCCCAGCACGCGCGCTATCTCGCCACCCAGGCTCGGCAGCCCGTCGCGCACTACGAGCACGTCGACATCGGCTACAACTACCGCTTGAGCAACCTCCTGGCTGCCCTCGGCCGTGCCCAGCTCTCTCGTCTTGATGAGATGATTGGCCGCCGGCGGGCTATGCGCGACGTCTATAAGCAGGTCTTCGAAAATGTAGCCGGCGTCGAGGTTTTCGGCGCTGCCGGCGATGAGGCAGACAACGTCTGGCTTACGTCGATACTTTTCGACGAGACCGCTCAGGGAAGCCCGGATGCCTTGCGTGCTCACTTCGCCGCTGACGGTATTGAGAGCCGCCCACTCTGGAAGCCTATGCACCTGCAGCCGGTCTTCGCGGGGAGTCGCGGGTTGATCAATGGATCGTCCGAGCGGCTCTTCCGGCGGGGTTTGACCCTTCCGAGCGGGTCCGCGCTGACCGCGGGCGAGAAGGCACGCGTCATCGACTCTTTGGACAGATTTGTTGGAGGGCACCCTTCAAATGTCTGAAACAGGTGGCGAGGTCGCGATCGGATCGGATTTCGCGTCCGAGAATCCAGCTTCTAGACCTACGGCCGTGCCGTGGGAGACTCAGCCGGGCGGCCCGACGCTTTATCTTGAGACTGGGCGACAGGTCCTTGGTCTGATAGCGGATCGGGAAGGTTCATCAGGGATTCGCACTGTTCTCCTGCCGGCCCATTTCTGCGAAAGTATGGCGCAGCCGTTTGCCGAGCGCGGATGGAGAATCCTCCTTCTCCCATTGAAGCCGGATCTCAGATTCGATCTGGCCGCCTGCCGTGAGGTGCTTGCAGCGCTGAACGGGCCGGCCCTCGCCGTGATCATGAGCTTCTTCGGCAGCCAGCCCGATGTCGCACATCGCCGATTGGCCAAAGAACTCCGCGAGCAGTCCGTCGTCGTCGTGGAGGACGAGACCCATCGGGTATTTCGCCCAGGCGGTGCTGTCGACGCCGACTACTACTTCGGGAGTATGCGCAAATTGCTGCCCGTCGCGGATGGTGCGTACTTGCGAGGTCTTGAGGGCACCATTCGTGACTCAATCGCACGAGGGATAGGCGCGGGTGCACGATGGTCACCGATGGACGAGAAGCTCGGCGATTTAGAAGCCGACAGGCCGTCCACTGCAGGCCTGTTCCGGTCCGCGAACGCGGAACTGGAGTCTTCAATTGAGCCTCGGACTGCATCCGTGCGGACTCTTAACACCATTCAACGGATGGACTTCGAGTGGATGGTCGCCCGACGCATTGAGAACCAGGCCGAGTTGTTGACGGGATTGAGGTCCTGGGGCGATCTTCAGGTGGTGAGCGAGGCCTCCCCTAGCGTTCCGTCTCACTTGGTTGTGAGCGTCCCTAATCCCGGGGAACTTCAGCGAAGACTCTCCGATCATCGAATATACTGCCCCATTCACTGGCCGCGACCCTCCTTCATCGACGATGCCGAGCCGTGGAGGGAAGATCTCATCTCTTTGCCGGTGGACCACCGCTACGGCCCGGCGGACATGAGGCGATTGTCGGATGCCATCCGAGTGGCCATCGCATGACCGCTATCGCGATGAGGCATGCGGCGATCGCGCCGCCAAGCGTGTACTTCACGACGGCCTACGGCCAGGCGGATGCCACCGGTTCGGCGAGCGCGGATTGGATCAGCCTGAGCTCTGCGGACGGCCGTTGGCAAATCCCTCTCGTAGTGACGAAGGCAGCCGAGGGCGTGAAATTCGCTAGCACTCCCAATGGCTACGCAGGCATATGGGCAGATCCGGACTTGAGTCGCTCTGAGATCGACGCGTCTTGGCAGGCATCCCTCGCCGCGCTCGGTTCCGCGGGAATCGTAACCGTCTTTCTCAGATTCGCGCCCTTCGCTCCGGACGCGCGTTTCGATGGACTGCCTGGTCTCGACGCGCAGAGGATATCGGCCACCTGTTTGGTGCACGTGGACGCCAGCGACGCGATGTGGGGCCGAATGGCCGGGCGAGCGCGTACGGCAATCAGGAAGGCTTCCAACACGGGAATGCGGGTCGCGGTTGCTCCTATGGAGGGGGCTCAGTCCGATTCCATGCGGCGATTCCGCCGACTATATGACTCAACGATGAACCGGATTGGTGCGGCCGAAAGATACCGCTTCGATGACTCGTACTTCTCGAGGCTCGCAGAGCTTGGGTCCCGTCTCCACGTCGCCTCCGTGGTCGACTCGCGCGGGGAGACGGTGGCTGCGGCACTCGTCTTGCTCGATCCGACAGTCGCCCATTATCACCTTGCAGGTTCCGATCCTGAGGCAGCCCGATCTGGCGCCAACAACCTTCTGGTCTGGGGAATCATGGAACACGCACAACGAGTGGGGAGGACGGCTGTGCATCTAGGCGGAGGGCGCTCCGATCGCGACTCGTTGCATAAGTTCAAGTCGAGCTTCGGGAGCGAAGACATGGATTTCAGGATCGGCCGCCTTGTCGTCGACGAAGACCGATACCTGAGTCTCATCGACAAACGGGCGAAGGAACTGAGTACGTCTCCATCCGCGCTCCTGGCCCAGGGCTTTTTCCCAGCGTTTGCGATTCAACCATCGTGAGAGGCGACCGATATGTTGCGGTGAGGGTGCCGATCGAACGGCTTTCGGCTGTGATACTGCTCATTTTGGCGCTGCCCCTTCTCGCTGCGACGTCGATCATCGTAAAGAGCTCCATGGGTAGTCCCGTCCTCTTCACGCAAGCTCGTGTCGGGCGTAATGGTCGCCATTTCCGTCTATTCAAGTTCCGGACGATGGTCCACGGCGCTGAGCAGGCCGGTGGTGGCTACATGCCGCCTGAACTCGACCTCATTCCGCCGCTGGGTAAGTTCCTGCGTCGGACAAGCATTGACGAGATCCCACAACTGTTGAACATCATCCGCGGGGAGATGTCATTCGTAGGGCCACGGCCCGCTCTGCCGTCGCAATACGCCCGGTACACGGAATTTCAAAAGCACCGCGTGGATGTCCCTCCAGGAGTGACGGGACTGGCCCAGGTGAGGTATAGGAACGATGCGCCGTGGAGCGCAAGGATCGTTGCCGACGTCGAGTACGTGGAGAACATCAGCCCGATTTTGGACCTGAAGATATTGTTCGCGACGATAGCGACTGTTTTCGGCGGCCGAGGAATCCGGCACGATCAGACCGTAGCGGACGTGGACGACCTCGGTCATGCTCAACCGGAGGAGAGAAATGACGAACAGTAAGATGCGGCTGCGTCCTGTCGAGCGCGAGGATCTGGAATTTCTCCGAGACCTCGCAAACGACCCGGTTGTGCGTGCGAAAGTCGTGGGATGGGACTGGCCGCTGTCGCTCTCGGGGCAAGAAAAATGGTTCGATCGAGCTGGCACGGACTCATCGGTGCATCGCTTTATCGCCGAGGACGAGAACGGCCCAGCGGGTATGGCGGGTCTATGGGAAGTCGACTGGCACAACCGCACCGCACTCGTCGCCGTCAAGTTGGGTGGAAGACCTGATGTCAGGGGACGAGGTCTGGGAATCGCCGTCGTCGACGCGATCATGGACTTCGCATTCAACGACGTGGGATTGAACCGACTGCACAGCACGATTCTGGACGACAACGACGCCTCGCTGGCGCTCTTTGTTCGCAAGGCCGGTTGGTCGGTTGAGGGTCGGTTGCGCTCGCACGTGTGGCGTTCCGGCGGCTATCACGACCTCATTCAGGTCGGAATACTGCGCTCCGAATACGAAGCGCGCCGTCGAACCTCATGAAAATACGACGAGGAGTTCGGGGAAGGTTTTCGCAATCCCGGCCGGTCCCGCCCTCCAACGAAGGCATTCGGATCTTGATCGTGACGCAGTACTATCCGCCAGAGAACGCCTTGGTCCCCTACGACATCGCCGTAGGCCTCTCGGCGCTCGGCCACTCGGTATCAGTCATCACGGGCTTCCCCAACTACCCGCACGGCAGGATCTTCGAGGGTTATCGCCGTCGCTTCCGCCACGAGGAGTGGGCCGATGGAATCAGAGTGCGGCGTGTCCCACACGTGGTTAGTCATTCGAGGAACCCGATCGGCCGAATCGCCAGCTACGTGTCATTCGGATTGTCGACGCTGGCCGGTAGCTCTCAGGCCTATCGTGCCGACGTCGTCTATGTCTACGCCACGCAGATGACGGCCGCGATCGCACCGATGTACTGGTGGTCACGGCGAGGGATTCCTTACGTCCTTCACATTCAGGACTTGTGGCCCGAGTCCATCACCGGCTCATCGATGATTCCTGGCGGTTCGTTCGTCTCCCGAGCTGTCGAGGCGGTGCTTGGACCTTGGCTGACGCGCGCATACCGTCGAGCCGCCGCTGTGGTTGCGATCTCACCGACCATGAAGGACATCCTCGTGGCTCGAGGAACTGCCCAGAGGTCAGCGCATACGGTGCTCAATTGGGCACTTGATGCGCCGGAGTCGGAGGAGGGTCCGCGCCGGATAGCCGGCACGACAGAGACGCTCAACATCTTGTACGCAGGCACAGTCGGAGGTATGCAGGGGCTGGATACCGTAATTGAGGCTGCAGCCCTCCTTGAAGAGCGGTCGAACATCCGCATCGATGTCGTAGGCGACGGGCCCGCGCTCTCGAGCCTTCGCTTGTTGGTCGAGAAGTTGGGTGTCGAAACCATCCGATTCCACGGCAGAATTCCCAAGTCCCAGGTCCGCCCTTTCTACGAACGCGCCGACTTCCAGTTGGTCACGTTGAGGGATGTCGACATTGCCCGCGGCACCATTCCGTCGAAATTCCAGTCGAGCATGGCGTGGGGGATCCCCATCCTCACAAATATTGCGGGCGACGTCGCCACCCTGGTCGGCGCGAATGGGCTCGGTTTGGTGGCCGAACCCGGCTCCGCCAGGGATCTGGCGATGATTTTTGAGCAGGCTGGGAAATTGAGTGCTACGCAACGTCGGAGGATGAGCGCCAATTGTACGCGCGTGTATGAGCAGACGATGCAGAAAACTTACGGTGTGGGTGAAATCGCAAGAATCCTTGTAGACGCATCCGTCCGAAACTAAGAAAAAAGGAAGATAAAGCTGTGAACCACGCTGAATCAGATCACTACTCCGGCAAAAAGGTGCTGGTCACCGGCGGCACCGGTTCCTTCGGCCACACGGTTGCGCAGAAGCTGCTCACCGAGGGCGTAGGCGAGGTGCGGATATTGAGCCGCGACGAGGCCAAACAGGACCTCATGCGACACGAGATCTCTGATGATCGTGTGCGCTTCTACGTGGGCGACGTGCGTGACTACCTCAGCGTGGAACGGGCGTCAAAGGATGTCGACTATGTGTTCCACGCAGCTGCCCTCAAGCAGGTCCCCTCGTGCGAGTTTTTCCCCATGGAAGCAGTGCGGACGAATGTCATCGGTAGCGAGAATGTCGTCCGCGCATCGGAAGCGAATGGTGTGAGGTCGCTGGTTTGCCTCAGCACCGATAAGGCTGTCTACCCCGTCAACGCCATGGGCATGTCGAAGGCGATGATGGAAAAGGTCGCCCAGTCTCACGGGCTGAACAACCCAAATGCGACGACCACGGTTTCGTGCGTGCGTTATGGCAACGTCATGTATTCACGTGGCAGCGTCATCCCACTGTTCATTCGGCAGCTAAAGGAGGGGAAGCGGCTGACGATAACCAACCCCGACATGACGCGGTTCATGATGTCGCTCGACGACTCCGTCGGGCTCGTCGAATTTGCGTTCACAAACGCCAAGCAGGGTGACCTGTTCATCCGGAAGGCGCCGTCGTGCACGGTGCGGGACCTCGCAGTCGCGGTTTCGAATCTCTTTGGTGTCACCCCAGACATCGACGTGATCGGTACCCGTCACGCCGAGAAACTTTCCGAGGCGTTGGCGAGCAGGGAAGAACTCGCTCGGGCCGCCGACATGGGCGACTATTTCCGCATCGCTGCGGACGCCCGTGATCTCAACTACAGCCTCTACGTGGATGAAGGCGACGTTCGGCAGACGCAATTTGCCGACTACGACTCGCACACTGTCGACCGGATGGACGTGTCTGCAGTCGAGCGCCTGCTCTTGAGCATCCCCGAGGTTCGGCGCGAGCTTCAGGGCGCTGGGCGGCCGATTGAGGCGATCGGATGACCGCGGCGCGAACAGTGGTCACCGGCGCCAGCGGATTCCTCGGCTGGCACACCCGCGGTGCGCTGGCATCGTCCAACGTGGAGTCAGTCTCCCTCTCCCTCGGCGAAGAATTCGATGTAAACACGGCTGTAGGACTCCTCAACGGTTGTGAGCGGCTCGTCCATCTCGCTGGGGTGAATCGGGGTGCCGACGCAGAAGTGCTCGAGGGCAACGTTCAGTTCGCTCGCCAAGTCTTGACGGCTCTGGAGCGAGCAGATAACCGGCCCGCCATCGTGACGTTCGCCAACTCGGTGCAGTCGGGCAATGGATCTGTGTACGGCGACGCCAAGCAGAGTGCGGCCGCGATCCTCCGTAAGGGCTGCGCGGCGCTCGGTATCGCGTTCGAGGACGTCGAGTTGCCGAACATCTTCGGCGAACACGGTCGCCCTTTCTACAACTCGGTGTTCGCCACGTTCGCAACCCTGGTCGCACGCGGCGAAACGCCGGTAGTCGATGTAGATCGCGAACTAACGATGCTTCACGCGCAGGACGTCGTTGACGTACTGATCGGATCCGCGACCGTTGCCGCCCTCGAGGAGCGGAGCCGGACGATTTCGGTGAGCGCCCTGGCTGCGATGCTCGAAGAGATGGGATCGACCTACGCGCGGGGGGAGATCCCGGACATTTCCACGCCGTTCCTCCGCGACGTCTTCAACTCATACCGGTCGTACTCCGTCCCCGGCAGCATTCCGATTCGCCTTCATCGAAACGCGGATGCGCGCGGCTCGTTCTTCGAGATCCTCAAGTCGCACGGCGGCACTGGTCAGACATCCTTCTCCACCACAGTTTCGGGGGTGACGCGGGGCCAGCATTTCCACCGACGTAAGGTGGAACGGTTCGTGGTGCTCTCCGGCAACGCGGTCATCTCCCTGCGGCGCTTGTTCAGTGACGAAATCATCTCCATTGAGATCGATGGAAATGACCCGGTGGCGGTCGACATGCCCACCATGTGGAGCCATAACATCACGAACACGGGATCCGGCGACCTTTACACCGCCTTCTGGACCAACGACCTCTTCGACCCACTCAATCCAGACACCTTCGCGGAGGCAGTATGACCGGCTCAGGCAAGCTCAAAGTGATGACGGTCGTCGGAACGCGGCCGGAAATCATCCGCCTCTCCGAGACCATCAAGCGTCTCGACGAATACACCGATCACGTGCTCGTGCACACCGGCCAGAACTATGACTATGAGCTCAACGAGGTATTCTTCGAGGACTTAGGGCTGCGGCGGCCCGATATCTTCCTCGGTGCGGACACGAGTTCCCTGGGCGCCGTACTCGGCTCGGTGCTAACTGGGGTTGAAGCAGCAATCAAGAGTGAGCGCCCGGATGCCTTCCTGGTGCTCGGTGACACGAACAGTTGCATCTCGGCCGTGATCGCCAAGCGGATGAAGGTTCCCGTGTTCCATATGGAGGCAGGGAACCGGTGCTTCGACGAGAACGTACCCGAGGAGACAAACCGCCGACTCGTCGATCACGTCGCTGACTACAACCTCGTCTACACGGAGCACGCTCGACGAAACCTGCTTGCGGAAGGAATCCATCCCTCGCGGATACAGCTGACTGGTTCACCGATGAGGGAGGTGCTCGCCGCTAGTGCAGACGCTATCAATGACAGCGACGTCCTCCATAGCCTCGGCTTGGAGCCGCAGGGCTATTTCTTGGTGTCTCTACACCGCGAAGAGAACGTCGATGACCCGACGCGGCTAACCTCCGTGCTTGAGGCGCTGAACACGTTGTCGAGCGACTACGAACTTCCCGTCCTAATCTCCACTCATCCGCGCACTCGACAACGACTCGACGGGCAGCCAGCCGAACTCACGCGCGGTTTGCAATTCCATCCGCCGTTCGGGTTC
This sequence comes from Orlajensenia leifsoniae, assembly GCF_004570845.1. GTDB lineage: Bacteria > Actinomycetota > Actinomycetes > Actinomycetales > Microbacteriaceae > Orlajensenia > Orlajensenia leifsoniae. The sequence goes on from NZ_SPQZ01000004.1 coordinate 431,773, forward strand.
AACGACTACAACCAACTTCAGTTGAAGGCGAAGCTGGTCTTATCGGACAGTGGCACAATTAGCGAGGAATCGAGCCTTCTGGGCTTCCCTGCCGTCACTCTGCGCGACGATATCGAACGTCCCGAGTCACTTGATACGGGCGTCATTGTCACAACGGGTGTCGACACGGCAGGGATCCTCGACGCTGCTCGAGTGATGCTGTCGCTGTATGAGCGCGACGGCAATGCCTCCACGCCGGTTGAGTACCTGATCGACGACACCTCCCGACGCGTTGTTACGTACATGCTGTCGAAGGTTCGAAACCACTATCAGCGTTCGCGAATTCGAAGTCGGGCATTGTCGTGAAGACGTGGCTGGCGCGCGTTTCAGTCGGCACGGTGCGAACATCGCGAAGGTGGGTGCTCTGGGGTAAAAGTCACGGCCACATTGAGTGGGGCGAGAAGTTCGTCGTCGGGCCTCGGGCGAGAGTTGCGCGTGGCGTCGATATCGCCGTCGGTGATCGCGTGAATATCGGAGCTGACGTCGTCGTTCAGACCCACTTAGAAATCGGCGACGATGTCATGGTGTCGTCATCGGTTGCGTTCATCGGGAACGATCACGATTTCTCCGACCCCGCGTTGTCTATACAGCAGCAGCCGCTTCTTGAGCGCAGTCGCATCCTGCTCGGTGGGGACAATCTCATCGGATTCGGTACGACAATCCTCGGAAACGTCACAATAGGGCGGGGAGTTATCGTCGGTGCCGGGTCCCTTGTAACGAGCGATTTGCCCGCCGATACGGTCTGCGTCGGTCGACCGGCGAAGCCAGTTCGGGCGAGAAGATGACCGTCGAACGCATTCGCGTGTTGATTGTGTATCCGTTTGCCCCGCACTATCGACGAGGGATCTTCGATGCCCTGCAAGCCGACGAACGGTTGGATGTGGAGTTCGCGTCGGATCCGATAGGGCGAGGTGGGATTGCAGTCATCCCGAGCGCCGAGTTCGGCATCCACCATGCCGCTCCAGTGCGGTCGATTGGGTCGCTGAAATGGCAGTCGCGGGTCCTCGGTCTCGTCGGCCGCCGGCGGTACGATGCCGTGGTATTCCTCGGCGACGCCTCATACGTCACAACCTGGCTATCTGCCTGCGTTGCTCGCGCACGATCTCAGGCGGTGTTGTTCTGGACAATCGGGTGGCATCGTCCGGAACGCGGATTGAAGCGCGCATTGCGCCTCATCTTCTATCGATTTGCCAACGTTCTTCTTCTCTACGGCGAGATGGCTCGTTCCATTGGCATCAACATGGGGTATCCCCCCCCGACGGATGGTCGTCATTGGGAATAGCCTTGAGGCTCTCGACGAGCGAGGCTCCGAGTCACTGTCAATCTGTCCGGAATTGGAGGGCAGTCGCCCCATCGTCGGCGCGATCATCAGGTTGACCGATGTGAAAAAATTGCATCTACTCGTAGAAGCTGCCCACTTGCTTCAGCAAACAGGTTCGCCGGTAACGATCGTCCTCGTGGGTGAGGGCCCCGAGCGCGAACCGCTTGCCGCCCTAGCGCGCAAACTTGGCGTCGATCTAAGGATTCTGCCGTCGATGTATGACGCGGTCGATATCGCGCGGATCTATTCGGCAATGAAAGTCTGTGTCGTACCTGCAGCAATCGGGCTTACTGCGATACAGAGCTTGCAACACGGCACGCCTGTGATTAGCGACGACGATGCCTACGGGCAAATGCCAGAGTGGGAGAGCATTCGGCCGGGGGTAACCGGCGACCATTATCGGAAGGGCGACGTCGCCGATCTCGCTTCAGCGATCGCGCGGTGGGTCGACAATACCAACCTCGCCGCTGACGAAATCTCCGAGAATTGTCTACACGAAGTGGCATTGAATTGGTCGGTGAGTCGACAGCTCGAGCTGATTGTTTCGGCCGTTCAAGCAACGATTGCATGCGATGTCTGAAGCCAGAATGAACCCAACCCCAGTCGTCGCTGAGCCGGGCCCTGCGAGTAGCGGTGTCAGCGGGCGAATCGGGACGGTAGATGCTGTCCTGTCGATACTTCTCGTCACCATCGGGCTCGGAAATCTCGTTCTTCCAGTCGAACTGCAATCTGTCGGTGGCATCGATTATTTGCTCGGCTCTCTAATGCTCGTCGCGGTCTTGCTACTCTTCCGACTTCGGCTGATTCTGAAACAGATCCGCCACCCTGCCCTAATGCTGCTGTTTGCGGCGACACTCGTACCAGGTCTGGTAGCCACCGAGCCGAATGCATATGGCACTCAGAAGATGCTCGGGTTCGGCATCGCATTCGTTTTACTTATCGCTCCCGCCGCGTTCGCGGACTACCAGAAGTGTGTACGTTTCATGGTTGCGTGCGTGAGCGTTCTCAGCGTTGGCTTCTCCTTACTCGTGTTATTCGGGAGCGTAGCGTCGAGCTCAGGCAGGCTGTCAGTGTTGGGGATGAACCCCATCGGCATCGCAAGGGTGACCGCCCTTTTCGCCATCGTTGGCGTTGTCCTTCTCGTCGTCGGGGCGCGTCCGGTTCATCGCATCCTCATCGTGCTCGGTATCGTTGCATCGTTGGTCGCAACCATCACGACTGGTAGCCGCGGGCCGCTGCTCGGCGTCGTAATCGCGGCCGTATTGTCCCTAATGGCTGTCGCTTCGAGGCGGCGGCTTCGGCCGTTTGCTTTGGTTGTGCTGGCAGTCGCCTTGGGCCTTGGATACTACTGGCTCCAAGCCTCAGCAAATATCGGATTCCAACGCGTCCTCGTCGGCGATGACTCCGGTCGAGGGCCGCTTTATCAGCTCGCAACCGAATTAGCTTGGCAGAGACCCGGAGGAATAGGCTGGGGAAATTTCGCGTTCTACGCGCCGTCTTGGGTGGAACCTGGAAGTGTCACGCTTTACCCGCACAACATCGAATTGGAATTCTGGTTGGAAGGCGGCATCGTCGCCCTCATCGGACTATTGATGCTCGTCGGTACGGCATCGGTGTGCAGTTTCCGCTCCTACCGTGAGGGGGGGACTGCACTCCAACTCATCGTCTTCGCCCTAATTGTGTTCACGGTTGCGAACGCTCAATTTTCGAGTGACATCGTTGGGAATCGTTTTCTGTGGCTCGCGCTTGGTCTCGCGTTTGCCGGCCATGTTCGGTTGAAGGAGAGGCCAAAACGGTGGTGACCCTATCCGCGGATACTCTACTCATCGTTGAGTCTGGGACGAGCGGGCATCTCCTTGTTTACGTGCGGATCCTTTGCGATCAAGCATTGGCGAGTGGGCGCAAGGCGGTCGTCCTTCTGTCAGAAGGTGCCGACCGCTCACCGGAGTACGCCCAGAATCTATTGCCACTCCTCGGTGAGGGCGTGCGCGTGGAGTTCAGGTCCCGTTTAACCCTTCGTGTGGTGTCTGAAAGGGCCAAGGCTCACAGGGCGAGCCTTATCGTCATCCCGCACGGAGATATTCTCGGGCCACGGATGGGATTGCGCCTCGGTTGGAGGGCGAGTCCGCCAATAAGGCTTCTGGTAATGCGCGATCCACGATGGGAAGTTCCTGCGCCGCTACGGCGGAGAATCAAGAATCTTGCAAAACTGAAACTCCTCGAGCGCGCGAGCCGGAAGCGGAATGTCACCGTGGTGTGGTTACGCGAACCCGCCTTTGCTTCGTCCGGAACAGAGCTTTTCGCCGTCGACCCCTTCATAGCCGACGCGACTTTCGCCGAGCTGGTTGCGGATTCTCAGCGGCTCAAGAAGAAGCTGGATCTCAGGCCCGACAGGTTGTGGCTCTGCATCACGGGGGCGATCACCGACAGAAAGAACGTCCCCCTCGTCCTGGAAGCGCTCAGAATCTTGGCCGAGCGAGTGGGGCGGGACCAATTCGGACTGTTGCTGTTTGGGCCGGTGCGCACGACGGCCTCCGATAAAGCCGGTTGGATTGCCTACGCTGACACGCACAACCTGTTGATTCGGATCGAAGACTCGTTGATTTCAAACCGTGAGATGAACGCCGTAATGCTTGCGAGCGACATCAGTGTCATGGCGTACTCGACCCATTCACCGAACTCGACGCTGGGGAAGGCGTTCGCTCTCGGAGTTCGTATCGCTGTCGCTGGGCCACCGTCTGTGGTCGGGTTCGCCGCGAAAGTAGGCAACGGGGCTACTTCAACTCTCGACGCGAGGGGGCTGGCCGAGGCGATACTTGCGACCGTTAAGTTCACCCCCGAAGTTCGCTTTGACGCAGTCTCCGAAGCAAAGTTTGCGCGTTCAGTCTTAGGAATTGAATGAGTGAGCGAAGAGCGTTTGCCGCGGGGGCGACCACAAATCTTGCAGCGAACCTACTTGGTGCGCTGCTAAGCGCGCTGTCGATTGTGGTCACCATCCGTTCGCTCGAAGTGGTGGATTGGGGCACGTCGGCAGCGCTTCTCGGAGTCGGTCAATTTCTGGGAAGTTTGATGAGCTTCGGGACACCGACCATGCGTATCAGAGACTACAGTCGGCTTTCCCCTCCCGAAGCTGCCGTGCGCGGAGGTGGCGAGGGCTATTCGCGACTGATAGTCGGGGTCGGAGTCGTCGCAATCGGCAGCGGGCTGGCGGTCCCTCTTCCATTGGTCGGAGTGGTGGTGATCCTGGCTGGCGGGGTGTTCGTGAGCCTCGGGGCTACGAACGTCCTGATAGCGCAACGAAGATATGTCGCCGCCGGCATACTGCTGACGATGGAAAAAACGCTTAGCCTCACGATCGTCTCCCTGCTTGCTTTGAATGGTGGGATCGTAAGTGCGACGCTTCCGCTCAGTGTTGCCATCGCCGGCATCTCGGCAGGTGTTCTCTCGCAGGCCATGCTCGGCGCTCGGGGCAGAGCACTCAGAGACGGTGCGAAGCTTTCCAATATCGCTAGTCAATGGAGAGGCTCCTCGTACTTCGGACTCGCGAGTGTGTCGCCGTCCGTCCTGCTTATGGATGTGGCAGTCGTGGGGTCCGTTGCGGGTGGCATCGTTGCGGGGCAGTATGCCGTGGGTTCCCGCCTAGTGGCTCCCCTCAGTGTCGCCGCCACCACCATTACAGCCGTCGTTCTCCCTCATCTCTCGACACGCAAACCAGCTCGATTCCATTTCAGAATGGGCGCGAAGTCGTCGGTGGTGCTTGGCGCGCTGGCGGCTCTTTTCCTTGCCGGGGTATGGGTGGCACCGCTGCTCCTTGAGGCAGTTCTGGGGTCGGAGTATCGAGATGCCGCCGGGGCAGTGCGGTTCTTCATACTTAATGCCGGTATCGTTTTACTGACGCGAACCGGAGTCTCTGTCCTGCAGGCCTGGGGCTTCGAACGTTCCGCCGGCCTATTGGTTGCAGGTCAGGTCGCCCTATGCATGGTGGGCCTAGTTCCGGGTGCGATAGTCGCGGGGCCAACGGGAGCGGCTGCGTCCGTTTTCTTCACGAATGCATTTCTGGCGATCGCACTTTGGATCGCGATCAGGGCAGCGATTCGGGACGAGGATGGGCGCCATCCGGCTGTCTGACCACCTGATGTGGGGCCCAGCGCCGGTTGCGAGCAACCCATTTGTGATCCGACGTACAGGCACTATGGCCTTTACCGACGTTGAGGCGAGCGGCTTGAGAATGTCAGGCTCTTTCACGACGACAGGGATTTCTTAAACGTTACGGGGCTTGGGGCGAGGCGACGGGCGTCGAGGTGCCTGATTGGATCGCCAAATCCAGTCGAGCCGTGTGGGTCCGGAGCGCTGGCTTACGGGGTCGGGCCACAATTGAAACCCTTCGAAGTAATGGGGGTCGGTGTCACCATCGGGGTCACAGCCGCGGCAAGTTCTCTTTCTTCAGTGCCGGGCGTCGTGAAGGAGAAATGCACAGAAGTTGCGCCGCCCGGGGCGATGACAACGGGTACCTTGCCAACGGGATACTGAGTGTCGTGGAGCGCCGGAACGTCCTGATCTACTCCGTCGACGGTCAATCCGGTGATCGTCGATCCGGGGGGCGCGTAGAGCATAAGGATGACCCGTTGCTCGCCGGGCTGGAGCTTCTCCCTCTCCCATTGGCCCGTGATCGACACCGACAGATCTTCGGCATCGGTAGGCACGGTACTCGATAGATCGATTTGGACGCCATAGCTCGGTAATCCATCGCCGCAGATACCGGCCTCGAGCGTCACGGCTTGGCGTAGGTAGTAGTTCAATTTCGATCCGACCGCGTCTTGAAGGTAGATGCCGACTCTTTCGGTGTCGACATCGCTCTTCGGCAGAGGCCCGTTAACCTTCATTTCAGCGAACGCCCTCTGCTCGTCCTCATGAGCGCTCCACAGCATCACGCGGCGCTCGGACAATCCCTGCCCTAGTCCGGCGATAGTCGCGTTGGGCTCCAGCGAGCCGCCCATGAGCTGAGAAAATGTCGCCTGCACGACTTCACCGTAGATCGCATCCTGCGCGAGATTGTCCTCGCCAACTGCGCCGCTGTCGAACCGCGTGTACACAGTGTTGAGCAGGAAAGGCACCAGCGACTTGCTGTCGATCACGTCGCCGGTCGAGATGGTCATGGGAGCGGATGCCCGGAGGATGTAGCTCAGCGCGACCGGGTCGATCGATATGACGCCGTCGAGAGGTGTTCCGCGGAATTGGGTGAAGTTCGCCTGGATGATCTCGGCCGCTGATGCGAAGTCAGGGCGGAGCGTCGCGTTGGCGATGAAGGTTCCGTAGATGCCATCGGGGTAGACCGCCTCGGCACCAGCGGGGATGGGAACGATCGAGCCGTCGGTCTTCGGGAAACTATCGAAGCCAGCCGGCACGATGGAGTCGATCGCGATGCGACCGGCGTCGACCTTGAGAACGGCGAACGAGAGGGCAGTGCCACCGAGCGCGCGCGACTCAGCGTTGTTCTGGAAGACGACGGCGTAGGTGCGAGGTCCGTCGGCACCGAGCAACTGGGGGACCAGCGGGATGACGGTACCCATCGTCTCGATCGGCGTCGCCAGCTCGGAGAGTTGCGTCCGGAGGGACTTCGCAACGGCGGTGATCTGCGGGATGGTGCCCGACGTGTCGAGTTGCTTCATCTCTTTCTGTGCACGCGCCATTGACGTCGCAGCGCGCTCGACCTCGGGCGTTGCCTTCACGAAAGGCTGTGGGTCGAGCGCGGAATCCTTGGGAACGATCGACGCGGGGTTGATCGTGCCGAGCACGCCGACGAGAGGGCTGGCGACATCCGTCATCACGAGATTCGTGACGCTCGCCAGCTGGCGCACCGCGTGCAGGTTCGCTCCGGCTACAGGAACCAGCTCCATGGCGCGCCAGACGGGATCGCTCGTGAGCGAGGCGGCTGATGCGGTCGAGTCCGAGATCTCGCTCACGGTTCGCTGGGCCTTCTCGACATCGAATGCCAGAGCCTGCGTCTTCAGGGTCGAGATCTTCGCCTGGGCGGACTCCAGCTCGGTCTTGGCCATCCAGCCTCGGATGCCGACCCAGGCCACGGCGGCGATGAGGAGAACCCCGAGCCCGGCGAGCGCCCAGATCCAGACGCGGCGCGTACGTCGCTTGCCTCGTCGTGAGGCGCGACGAGTGTCCGGAAGGTCAGGCATCCGAGCATTCAACCATGAGCCATCTGGGATCTTCCCGAACGACGACCCCGTGAGGGTGTTCCGGCCACGAAATGCCCCGGAATTCCCCCGCGGACTGGGGTGTTCCCGTCCAGCCACTGTTCACCATCGCTCGGTAGCATTCAGGAGTCCCGCGCTTTCGGGTAGTGCGGGCAGGCCGGGAGAATCATGAGCTCCGCACACGTGACCGCTTCGCAGCGATCCACAGGGGACACCTTCGACGCCGTCGTGCTCGAAGCGCCGATCTCGGGTCTGAATGGGCTCGCCGGCCGTGCCGCGTCCGCCGGCATCCTGCTCCTGGTCGCACCGCTTCTCATCGTGGTAGCGCTCGTCGCCCGGCTCTTCGGCGCGATCTCCGGCGAGAACCGCCGCTGACCTTCTCCGCCGGGCGCGTGCTCAGCGAGGAGAAGCTGACGCGGGCACGTGGCCCTGAGCCCGGCGCGGCGTCGATGTCCGGCGGGCGATGAGCGTGCCGATCAGCAGCACGAGGAGGCTGCCGATGAGCGCCCCCACGGTGTTCGCGATCACGTCGCGCACACTGGGGTAGCGGTCGGGCAGCGCGACGAGTTGGATGAGCTCGATCCCCGTCGAGAGGACCACGGCCGCCAGAGTCGAGAGCCACCACAGGCGCCGACCGAGCAGAACGGTCAGGATGATTCCGAACGGGAGGAACATCACCACGTTCGACGTGAACTCGATGATGTCGTAGGTGACCCACGGAAGGCCGTGCTCGTGGAACCAGATGATCGAGGCGTACACCTCGTGGTTGGCCGGCTTGTCGACGGGCTCCGGCCAGAGGACGACGAGCGCGAGCACGATCAGGTAGACCGCCAACAGCACGCCGGCCAGAAGTCTCCGCCGAGACGGGCTCATGCCACCACGTACTCGGGGTAGCCGTAGACGATGTTGGCGTCCCAGGGCTGACCGTACCGGCGCACGAAGGTCTGGTCATGCGGCAGGAAGTCCGGCACATCGCCCTCCACCGTCGCGATGGCACCCGCACTCGTCCGCTCGACGTACCCGGCGTGGAAGATGCTCTCGACGGGCCCATCGCTGTAGAAGATCACGGCGCCGTCGCGCGGCTCGGTTCCGACCTGGCCGAGAGCGCTGAAGTGCTCGTACAGCTCACGCGCGTCGCGCGTCTGCGGCACGGCGTTCTCGCGCAGCAGCCACGACACGTACAACGTGCTCCACGTCGTCGTCGCTGCGGCATCCGCGCTCCACGGGCTCGCCGCGAGTCTCATGCCGGCACTGCCGAGCGCCTCCGTCCGCACCTCGTCGAGCGTGCGAGTCGGAATCGGGGCGCTCGTGGGCGTGGGGCTGGACGCCCCACCCGCTCCGGGGACGGCGGGTGCGGCATCCCGCGGCAGCAACGCAACCGCCGTAGCTCCGGCTGCCACCGTACCGAGGGCGGCCACGATCACCGTTCGACGACGGATGCCGCCGCTCATGGCTTCGCTCCGTTGCGGTACGAGCGCGGGTCGGCCTCGGCCACCGTGCGGGCGATCCTGTGGCCGGTCTGGTACATCGACACCACCGGGAACCTGTTCGCGACGCGGTAGATCTGCATGTCGGTTCGGAAGGCCTCGGAGTCAGGGCGGGCGAGCACGCGGGGCACGCGGTGCGCGCCGTTGACGAAGGGAACGGGCTGCACTGTCGTGGCAGCCCCCTGGTTGACGTAGGTCTCGATCCATCCCTTCGAGATGGAACGCGAGACGTGGATGCGCAGCACCACGTCGGTCCAGCGGCCCCGCCGATAGGGAAGGGACAGGTAGGGCCACGGGTCGCCGGCGTTCAGCTCGTTGCCCCGGATGACGAACTCGTCGAGCGGGTCGCTGGCCAGGCGCCTGTCGGCGTGCAGCACCAGCGGAGATCCCTGCACGTAGGGCGGGCCGTAGAACTGGAACAGCGCTATGTAGCCCGTGGCGTCGGGGCCCTTCGGATTCGCCGGATCGTTCTTGGGATAGACCGTGGGGAAGTCCGCCGGGGGCATGAAGGCGAAGCCCACGCAGAACTCGTCGCCCTCGACGATGTTGCGCCGGCTCGACGACTGGAAGCGCACCGTGGTCTTGGTCGGCTGTTCGGCGTCGTAGCGGGCGCTCTCGGGAACCGAGATCTTGGCGACCTTGCGCGCCGACCCCAGGATCGGGTCGTTGACGAGCTGCACGTACTTCGCTCCGACGACGGCACCGTGGCCGGCTTTCCACTGCTCGAGGGTGCCGTCGTACTTCGCGGCCCAGGCCAACTCGGACCGCCATCCGCCCGTCGGCAGGGAGTCCTTCTGGAATCGGTTCGCCGTGGCGACCCCGATGAATGGCGAGGTGATGGTGACGCCGTCGACCACAGCGCGGGCGCGGATCCAGAAGACCCCGTCCGACGGCGTCGGCGTGACGTTGTCGACGAGCTTCCTGGTGGTGTTCCAGGCGATGTAGTACTTGCCGCCGCCTACGCCCTTCGCCTCGCGGGTGCCGAACTCCGGAACGCCGACGATGATGGTCACCTTGGAGACCTTCGTGCCTCCGGTGATCTTGGCGACGACATTGACCGTGCCGGAGACCCTCGACTCCGTGGCAGGCGAGATGATCGCGATGGTGGCCATCGGTTCTCCTCCCTCGCGCGGATGCTGCAACTCAGTTCACATCGCGAGGGGTGGACTTCAGGGAAGCGAGTGTCGGTAGCCAGAGCCGCATCATCGGTCCAGCATCATTGCCCGTTCCCTCGCGCCGAACGTGGCCATCTCGACGAGGGCCATGTCACGGTTCTCACAAGTTATAGGGGGCATCCGCAAAGCGCAAGGACGCCTCGCCGCCCCGAGAAACGGTTGCGTGTCGATCCTGTTAACAACATGAGGCATCCGTGTTTTCGGCCTCACCGCGTTGTTAGAGTCATGCCGAATCGGCCGCCCGCACGTGCGGGTCGGGCCGTCGGTGAGCCAGGAGGCAGCATGCCCGGAACGCGCCCAACGTCGATCGATGCCCCACTTCCGACGCTTCTCAACCGACGCACGGTGCTGGGCGGTGCCGCAGGTGGACTCCTGCTCGGCGCGCTCTCGACGGGAGGCGTCGCGCAGGCCGCGACCTCGCCCATCCCCAAGCTGCCCTATGAGGTGAGCCGCAGTGCCGTGCGGGTGACGAAGCTCGGCAAGAAGCAGTACGAGGCCATCGACGTGGTGCTCGGCACCGACAGGGTGCGCATCTTCGTGCCGTACGCATCGCTTCCCGGGACGAAGAAGGCCATCGGTGTGCTGTGGTTCTTCCACGCCAACGGATCGGACTACACGTCCATCGACGGCGCGTACAAGTACGGCGCCGAGATGGCCGTCGACCAGGGTGCCGTGTGCGTCTGCGCCAACTACGGCGGCAGTCTCTGGACGACGCAGCCGGCCATCCAGGCTCAGGTGAACGTGTCGAAGTACGTGAGCACGGTCTGGAAGGTCGGGCTGAGCTTCATGCGGGGCAACTCCGGTGGCGGTTCCCTCATGTGCTACTCCTACGGCAAGAAGCTCGTGCCGGCGGCGCGCGGCATGTACATGGCCAACGCGACGTACGACATGGAGGACCTCTTCGACCGCGACCCCGTGCGCATCGCTCCGGTGTACGGCAACAACCGCGCGCTGGCCATCGCCACCAACCCTGCGCGCTTCGACCAGTCGGCGTGGAAGGGCACGCGCGTCAAGACCGTGGTGTCGTTGCTCGACCCGCTCGTCACGCCGTCGAAGCACGGACTCGCCCTGGCCGACAAGGCCAGGCCCGTCGCGACCGAGGTGATCGTTCAGTACCACGATCAGGGTCACGTGGTTCCCGGATGGACGCAGACGGACATGATCAAGACGTTCCAGTCCTGGATGTAGAAGGTGGAGGGAACGTCGCGTTGATGGCGCTTCGGCGCGCTCGCTTCGCTCCCGTGCCTCTGCGGGCGGGGCGTCGGTGGGAAATCGAATGTGCAGCGTCCCGTAATCCGCCCTTAACACCACGTCTGTACCCTGAATGAGGGGTATCTGCCCCGTCTCTCGGGGGAGGACAGATCATGGCAGGTGTACGGGAACTGGTTCGAAAGCCGGTGCGCATGGTGCGCAGACGGTTCGCGATGGGAGCGGAGTTCGCCCGCGACTACCGCGCCTACAGGACGACGGCGGCGCCGACGGATGACGCCGCCAGCACGGAGCTGTCGGGCATCCATCTCGAGACCCAGGTGACGAAGGACTATCACCGCGTCGAGAAGGGCCTGAGCCTGCGCTCGCCGAAGCACCCGTTCGGTGACGCGGTCGATCGGCGACTCGCGATGCTGGTTCCGGCGGGAGCGGCCATCGATGAGGGCTACCAGGCCTTCGCCGTCGATGCGCGCGAAGCGCTGGCCGGCTGGAACACCGCCGGCTCACTGAGCGACATCGTGAGCCCGATGGCGGCGCCGAGCGATGCCATCGATCCCGAGCTGCTGGAGCAGTTCTTCGCCTCGCGCCACAGCGTGCGTGACTTCGACGAGCATCGCCCCGTCGACCCTCGCCTCATCGACGAGGCCGTGCGCCTCGCCGGGAGCACGCCATCGGTCTGCAATCGCCAGGCCGCCCGGGTGCACGTCTTCGAGGGCGCTGAGGACAGCGCCCGCATCCTCGCCCACCAGAACGGCAATGCGGGCTTCCGACACCACGTGCGCACCGTGATGATCGTCACGGTGGAGCGCGGTCTGTTCGCCGGTGCCGGGGAGCGCAACCAGCGCTGGGTCGACGGCGGGCTGTTCGCCATGACCCTGGTCTGGGCGCTGCACGGCCTGGGGCTCTCGAGCTGCATGCTCAACTGGTCGATGACCAACGCCCGCACCGACGCGCTGAGGCAGGAGGCCGGCATCCCGGCATCCGAAGACGTCATCTGCCTCATCGCGGTCGGTCATGCGCCGGCAGACGGCTACAGGGTGGCGCGTTCGCCGAAGCGTCCGTTGTCGCAGGTGCTCACCCGGCACTGAGTGCAGGAACGCCCCGCCCTGCCGTGAGGCTGGGGCGGGGCGTTCGTGCTGCGCTTCGGCTGCGGACTGCGTCCGGGCCTCAGCGGGCGGGGGCCGCGGACTGCGTCCGGGACCCCCGCGAGAGGAGCGTCAGGGGCGGCCGAGGCCCTTGTAGGTCCAGCCGTCGGCGCGCCAGGCTGCCGCGTCGAGGCAGTTGCGTCCGTCGATCACGATCTTCGCTCCGACGAGGGCGCTGGCGTACGCCGGCTCCATCTGGCGGTACTCGTTCCACTCCGTGACGATCACGACGAGGTCGGCTCCGGTGAGCGCCTCGGCGGTGTCGGTCACGTAGTCGAGCTGCGGGTGCAGTCGACGCGAGTTCTCGATGGCCTCGGGGTCGGTGGCGATCACGTCGGCGCCGAGACCCTTGAGGCGCACGGCCACGTCGAGGGCCGGCGAGTCGCGGATGTCGTCGGAGAACGGCTTGAAGGCGAGTCCGAGCACGGCGACACGCTTGCCGTTCACCTCGCCGTCGAGGGCGTCGACAGCGAGGTCGACGACCCGCTGACGGCGGCGCAGGTTGATGGCGTCGACCTCCTTGAGGAAGGCGACGGACTCACCACGGCCCAGCTCCTCGGCACGTGCGGTGAAGGCGCGGATGTCCTTGGGGAGGCATCCGCCGCCGAAGCCGGCTCCGGCTCCGAGGAAGCGCCGGCCGATGCGGGCGTCGTAGCCGATGGCGTCGGCCAGCTGCGTCACGTCGGCGCCTGTGACCTCCGCGATCTCGGCCATCGCGTTGATGAACGAGATCTTGGTGGCGAGGAACGCGTTGGCCGACACCTTGACGAGCTCGGCCGTGGCGTAGTCGGTGGTCACCAGGGGAGTGTCAGCCGCGATCGCCGTCGCGTAGCACTCGCTCAGGAGCGACTCGGCCCGCACGGCGGCCTCGGGCTCGGGCGGGAGGCCGTAGACGAGACGGTCGGGCGTGATCGTGTCCTGCACGGCGAATCCCTCGCGCAGGAACTCGGGGTTCCACGCCAGGATCGCGTCGGTTCCGGATGCCGCGAGCTTCTCGGCGAGACGGGCTGCCGTGCCGACAGGCACGGTCGACTTGCCGGCGACCAGGTCGCCCGCGGAGAGGTGCGGGATGAGCGCATCGATGGCCGCGTCGACGTAGGTGAGGTCGGCGGCGTAGGAGCCCTTCTTCTGAGGGGTTCCCACGGCGACGAAGTGCACCACGGCACCGGCGGCATCCGCGATGTCGGTGCTGAATCGCAGCCGACCCGAGTTCACGCCCGAGATCAGGATCTCGGGAAGTCCGGGCTCGAAGAACGGGGCACGCCCCTCAGCCAGTGCGGCGATCTTCGTTTCGTCGACATCGATTCCGATGACGTCGTGCCCGAGTTCGGCCATGCTGGCCGCGTGCACTGCTCCGAGGTAACCGCATCCGATGACTGAGATCTTCACGCTTGGCCTTTCGTTGATTTCACTTGCGAGCCACGGCGCACGCGTCTGGTCTTCCAAGTTGTACCAAACGCCCATCCGTGAGTGTTGCTCACACGTTACGACCGGGTGTACATCTCGCGACACCCAGCGTACCGGCGAAAATCCGGCGGTACTGTCGGCAGGAGGTTCAGTGTCGTTCCACCCCTTTCAGATCGTGCAGAGACGACAAGGCGCCCATGACTTCCAGCACTTCCAGCAGCACCCTCCCGCTGTCACCCGTGCCATCCCGGCCGCTCGTGGTGCAGCACACCCTCGCTCCGCCGGACGGCCGCACCAAGTACGTCGACATCATCGTCGACGGCGCATCGCCCGACGTCAGCATCCGGTACTTCACCTGGAAGGGTGCGCTCTCGGCCGACTACGACGTGCTCCACGTGCACTGGCCCGAGCTCATGATCCGGGGGAAGAAGTCGTGGAAGCGTTTCGCCCGGCGCCGCGCGCTGCAGGTGCTCGTCTTCAGGCTGAAGCGCAAGCGCATCCCCATCGTGCGCACCCTGCACAACGTCACCCCGCACGAGGAGGGTTCGGCGGCCGAGAACCGATCGCTCGACCTCATCGACAGGTCCACCTCGCTCTACCTGCGGCTGAACCCCACGACCGAGCTCCCCACGGACGCTGAGGCCGTCACCATCCTGCACGGTCACTACATCGAGAAGTTCGCCCAGCACTCGCTGCCGCCGCGCGAACCCGGCCGCATCCTGTACTTCGGCATCATCCGCCCGTACAAGGGCGTCGACCTGCTGCTCGACGCCTTCCGGGAGCTGCCGGGCGACGACCTCACCCTGCGGGTGGTCGGCAGCCCGAGCGTGGGCCAGCGCGAACTGGTGGAGGAGCGCGTCGCCCGCGACCCGCGCACCTCGGCGCTGCTCGCCTACGTCGACGACGACGTGCTGGTCTCCGAGATCGGCCAGGCCGAACTCGTCGTGCTGCCCTACCGCGAGATGCACAACTCGGGCGCCATCCTGGTGGCACTCTCGCTGTCGCGCCCGGCCCTCGTGCCGCGGTCACCGGCGAACACGGCGCTCCGCGAGGAGGTCGGGCCCGGCTGGGTCATCGAGTACGACGGTGAGCTCACCCCCGAGGTGATCGCCGAGGCGCTCCAGACCGTGCGCACCGTGGCCGCCGATGATGCCCCCGACCTGTCACGTCGTGACTGGAAGGTCCTCGGCGAGGAGCACGCAGCTGCCTACCGCCGCGCCATCGAGATCGCGCGGGCCGTCCGATGACGCGTACCGAGCGCCGACCGGCCGACGGCGTCGAGCAGTCGCTCGCCACCTCGGCCTCGCGCGGCGCCGTCGTGATGATCGGCGGGCAGGCCGTGCGCGTGATCGTGCAGCTCGCCGGAGTGGTCATCCTCGCTCGCCTGCTCGGACCGACGGACTTCGGCCTCGTGGCCATGGTGACGGCCGTGATCGGCATCGGCGAGGTGTTCCGCGACTTCGGCCTCTCATCGGCAGCTGTGCAGGCCAAGACGCTCTCGCCGCACCAGAAGGACAACCTGTTCTGGATCAACACGGGCATCGGCGCCGTGCTGACCGTCGTGACGTTCCTGCTCGCCAGCCCCATCGCCTCGCTCTACGGCGACGACAGGCTGCGCCTGCTCACCGAGGTGCTCTCCATCACCTTCCTGCTGAACGGCCTCTCCACCCAGTTCCGCGCCGACCTCGGGCGTCACCTCGGATTCGGTCGTCTCGTGGTGGCGGATGCCGTCGGCCAGGCCATCGCGCTCGTCGCCGCCATCGTCGTCGGCGTGATGGGCGGCGGCTACTGGGCGCTCGCCGTGCAGCAGGTCGGGCAGGCGGCCCTCGTGCTCATCGTGCTGGTGATCGTGACCGACTGGTATCCACGCGGCATCCATCGCCATGCCGGAATGAAGCCGTTGCTGTCCTACGGCGTCACGGTCTTCCTGGCGCAGATGCTCAACTACGTCAGCCGCAACGTCGACTCCGTCATCATCGGCGCCCGGTTCGGACCGGCATCCCTCGGCCTCTACAACCGCTCGTTCCAGCTGGTGATGCTGCCGCTGCTGCAACTGCAGGCCCCGGCCACCCGCGTCGCGCTGCCCGTGCTGTCGCGCCTGCAGGACCAGCGCGACAGGTTCAACGCCTTCATCAGCTTCGGCCAGACCACGCTGTTGGCCATCGTCGGCCTCATGTTCGCGTTCCTCGGAGCCCAGGCGACGGCCGTCGTCTCGATCATGCTGGGCGAGCAGTGGCTGGAGGCCGTTCCGGTCTTCCAGATCCTGCTCATCGCCGGCTGGTTCCAGGCCGCCGCCTACGTGAGCTATTGGGTGTTCCTCTCCAAGGGCCTCACGAAGGAGAACCTCTGGTCGGCCCTCGTCACGCGTCCTCTCACGATCGGGCTCATCCTGCTCGGGTCGCTGTGGGGCGTCTACGGAGTCGCGGCCGGCTTCGCCCTCGGCCTCGGCATCACCTGGCCGATCGCCCTCTTCTGGATCAGCAAGGTCTCCGACGTCGACGCCAAGCGCCTGTTCCTCAACGGCCTGCGCATGATCATCGTCTTCGGCATCGCCACGGGCGCCTCCTACGCGTCGACCCTCGCCGTGCCGGCCGACCAGCCGCTGCTCCACCTCGCCATCGGATCCGTCGCCCTGCTCGGCATGCTCGCGCTGGAGGCGGCCATCTGGCCGCGCTTCCGCGCCGACGTGCTGCAGGTCATCGGCGCCCGTCGCTACCTCAGCCGTGCTCGGACTGCTCCGGCCAGCCAGGCTTCAGACCCCGACGCTCCATCGGCATCGGCATCCGCCACCTCGACCGACACCCCAGAACCGACGACCCGAACGGAGAAGGAATGAGACGCCGCATCCAATCCAGACTCCTCCGCACGTGGAGAGACCTGCGCTACAGTTCCGGGCTGCCGCCCCGACAGGATCGCGCGACGGCCCGCCGGGCGTCCGCAGCACTCCCGGCATCCGCAGCGCGGAACGTGCACCTGCTCATCGCCGCCCCCGGGCGGGGCAACATCGGCGACCAGGCGCTGTTCGAGGCCTTCCTCGAGAACGCGCCCGGCCCGATCATCGCCATCGTGCGCGAGACCGACGACTTCGTCGTCCCCGATGCCGTGAGCTCGAAGGTGGAGGTGTTCCCCCTCCCGAGCCTCGTCTACGGAGAGGGGCCGGCGCACGAGCAGGCCATCCGCACCTTCGTCGAACTGCTGCGGAGGGCACGCAGCCTCTCCATCATCGGCGCGGACATCATGGACGGCCGCTACAGCCTCCGCGGCTCGGTGCGCCGCGCCATGCTGGCCGAGATCGGCGCGATCGAGGGCGTCCCCACCCGCATCGTCGGCTTCAGCTGGAACGGGTCGCCCAGCTTCGGTGCCCGCCGAGCCCTGGTCAGGGCCAGTCGTGCGGGTGTCGTGCCGCTGCTCCGCGATCCCCGCTCGGCCGAGCGGGCGATCGAGCACGGGATCAGCAGCGTCGAGCTCGTCGCCGACATCGTGTTCGCCGCGACGACGACGGATGCGAGCGTCGCGACCCCGGCCGTGCCGTTCGCCATCGTCAACGTCAGCGGCCTGATCGCGCGCACGACCGACCAGACCGCCCAGTACCGGCGCATCATCGACCACCTGCGCTCGGCCGGGCTCCACGTGGTGATCCTGCCGCACGTGATCAAGGACCTCAGCGACGACCTCGTCGCCTGCCGCGCCGTGGCCGAGGTGGTCGCGGGCCCCGACGTCACCTTCGTCGAGGAGCTGTTGCCGCCGGCCCAGATCCGGGCTCTCGCCGCCCAGGCGACGGTCACGGTGACGGGCCGGATGCACCTGTCGATCATGTCGCTGATGGGCGGCACCCCAGCCGTGACGATGGCCACGCAGGGCAAGGTCGAGGGACTGATGGAGCTCATCGGAGCCCCCGAGCTGTGCGTGTCTCCGGCCGGCGACTTCGCCGGGCCCGTCATCGCATCGCTCGCCCACGTGATGCCCCCGTCGTCGGCGACCCGAGCGGCGATCACGGCCGGGCTGCCCCGGGTGATCGAGCTGGCCAGGGCGAACACCGCCGGCCTCGACGAGCCCGTCCTGAGCGCGGCTGGGACGTCGAGCTGATGGGCGGCCTCAAGCAGCTCATCGCCACGACCATCGCGCCGAGCTCCCTCTGGTCGCCGCGGGTGCGGGTGCGCCTGCTGCGCTTCTGCGGCGTCACCGTCGGTACCGGCACCCGCATCCGTCCCGGCATCCGTTTCATCGAGAGGGTCGACCTGCTGAGCATCGGGGACGGATGCTTCATCAACGTCGAACTCCTCGTCGGATCGAACTCGCCCGTCGTGCTCGGCGACAGGGTGTCGCTCGGCCCGCGGGTCCAGCTCGTTCCGACGACCCACGAGATCGGTCCGGCCTCCGCCCGGGCCGGAGCCTCGGTCAGCGCCCCCATCACGATCGGCGATGGAACCTGGATCGGCGCCGGCACCATCGTGCTCGGCGGCGTCACCATCGGGTCGGGGTGCATCGTCGCCGCGGGATCCGTGGTCACGGCCGACTGCGAGCCCGATTCGCTCTACGGCGGCACCCCTGCGCGCCGCATCCGCGCCCTCGACGTCGCCCCAGAAGCCAGCAGCACCCAAGGAGTCAGATGAGCCAGCCCGACGCACCACTGCGCATCCTGTTCGTCGTTCCCTCGCTGCACGGCGGCGGGGCCGAGTTCGTGGCGCGCACCTGGATGGGCTGGCTGGTCGAACGCGGCCACTCCGTCGCCGTCGTGACGACCTCGGCCAAGGCCACCGACACCTACCTGCCCGAGGGGGTCGTGCACTACCAGATCGCCACCGCCGGGGGTCACGTGGGCAAGTCGCGAGCCCTCATCGCCATCTTCGGCGGCTTCAAGCCGGATGTCGCCGTGAGCCTGCAGGCGCACGCCAACCTCGTGCTGCTGACGGCCGCCGCTCTCAGCCCCAAGTCGCGTCGTCCACCGGTGATCATCAGCGAGCGCAACCTGGTCTCGCTGGGTCTGGCCGACTCCGACCTGCCGCACAAAGTGAAGATCGGCTTCGCCCGACGTATGTACGGCCGGGCCGACCACGTGATCGCGATCTCGCATCCCGTCGCCGGCGAACTGGTCAGCGGCTTCGGCGTCTCGGGGGAGCGCTGCACGGTGGTCGCGAACCCCGCCACGGCGAAGGTGGCCGGCATGGACCGCGTCGTGCGCGTGCCGGGAACGGTCGGTGGCCTGCAGCTCGTGCTGGCCGCCCGCCTCGTCGCCCAGAAGCGACCGGAGTTGGCGATCCACGCCGCGGCCGAGCTCAATCGCCGCGGCATCCCGACGGAGGTGATCTCCTTCGGCGGTGGTCCGCTGCTCGACTCGGTGACCGCGGAGGCCGAGCGGCTCGGGGTCTCCTTCGACGACAAGGGCTGGGTCGAGGACTGGTTCTCGCACTTCAAGCCGAACTCCGTCGTGCTGCTGCCGTCGCTGCGTGAAGGCTTCGGCAACGTGCTCGTGGAGGCCGCGGCCGCCGGAGTACCGTCCGTCGCCGTCTCGGGCGCCCTCGGCGTCGCCGACGCCATCGTGCCCGGCATCACCGGCGAACTCGCGCTCGGCCCGACGGCGGAGCAACTCGCCGACGCCGTCGAGCGTGCGAGCGCCATCGACGTCACCGGCATCGACGCCTGGCTCGACCGTTTCTCCGTGGGATCCAGCGGAAGGGATCTCGAGACCGTGCTGCAGATGGTCGCAGCGGACGGCCCGCGATGACGAGCGTCGACGTCAGCGTCGTCATCCCCGCCTACAACGCCGCCGAGTTCCTGGGCGACGCCGTAGAGCGACTGCTGCGCCAGACCATCGCCGTCGAGATCGTGGTGGTCGACGACGGCTCGCGCGACTCGACGGCCCGGGTGGGCGCTGCGCTCGCCGAGAGGCATCCGTCGGTCGTCTTCGTTCCCCTCGCCGAGAACGGGGGAGTGGCAGCGGCCCGTGAGGCCGGGGTCGCGGCGTCGTCGGGGCGGTTCATCTGGTTCGTGGATGCCGACGACGAGTGGACGACGGATGCAGCCGAGACGCTGCTGGCCGCCGCAGACGGGTTCGCGGCCGATGTGGTGTGCGCCGGCGCCGAGTACCTCTCGGTCGACGGATCGCGGCGCCCGGTTCCCTCCCTGCCGCCGGGCACCGTCGACGGCGCGACGGCCTTCAGGGCCATGCTGCTCGGTCGGGTGAGCGGGCACCTCTGGAACAAGCTGTTCGCCCGCAGACTCTTCCCGGCCATCACCTTCACCCGCTCGCGGGTGCACTCCGACCAGGCCATGGTCGCCCAACTCCTGGTGGCGGCCGAGACCGTGGCCGGCATCCGCGACACCGTCTACACCTACCGGTTGCGCAGCGGGTCGATCATCAGGTCGAACACCCAGCGGGCGCAGTCACTCGAGCAGGTCGGCGCCGTCGTGCGCGACTGCGCTCGCCGCGTCGGTGCAGGCGACGGCCGCGAACTCGAGTACTACACGGCGCGATTCTCGCTGCTGTCCCGCATGAAGGACGCCACCAGCGGTGCCTACACCGAGCAGGAGTCGCGCGCCCTGGTGCGCACGGCCCGCGGCGAGATGACGCCGGCGGTCGTGCTCTCGCTCGCCCGCGCCCGCGAACCGCAGCGCTTCGCCCTGCTGGTCGCCGCCCGCACGAGCATGCCGCTCTACCGCCGCATCATGAGCAGTCGCGGCGCCCGCGAGTGACCTGGGAGCGATCAGGCGACGGATGCCGCGAGGCGGAGGTGCCGCGAGGGCAGGCGACCCCCGTTCGCGTCACACAACTGTAATCTCCAGCGCCGAGCGTTAACCTCGGCGACTCCTGCAGGTGACGAGCTCTCACTAACGTTTTCAGTGCAGGACCGATCGCGAGAACGGAGCTGCGACCCGACGGTGGGCGTGCACCCACCCGAGTCAAGTCGGGTGCACGGCCGACCGAGAGATTGGACAGCCGTGACCGCCACCGCATTTCGCTGGACCGTCTCCGAGCCGCGCCCGCGTGCCTGGATGAACTTCGCCAAGGGCGTCGCCATCGCGATGGTCGTGCTCTACCACGTCACCCTCTACCTGCAGCATGCCGGCATCATGGGGCTGCCGAACCGCATGAAGCTCATCCTCGAGCTGTTCCCCATGCCGGTGTTCTTCCTCATCGCCGGGCTCTTCGGTGCACGAGCCGTCACGTGGACCTTCGGCAACCTGTGGAGACGGCGCCTGCTGCCCGTGCTCTACCTCTATATCGTCTGGTCGATCGTGCGCTTCGCGTTCTACCTGATCATCCCGGGCCTCAGCGGCGAGCTCGGCGAGCTGCCGGCGAGCAACCCGATCAGCCTGGCGCTCATCCTCGTGTGGCCGAGCAGCAGCTACTGGTTCATCTACGCCCTCGCCGTCTTCGCGTTCGCCGCGTGGGCGCTGCGGAAGCTCCCGCCGGTCGTGCACGTCATCCTCGCCGCCCTGCTCTCGAGCGCCGTGACCGCCGGCCTCATCAACAGCGGCAACATCGGCTGGAACCGCGTCGGCGCCCTCTACGTGTTCTACGCCTTCGGAGCGCTGTACGCACCGCGGGTGTTCGCCGCCGTCGCGAAGGTGTCGGTGCAGCGCACCCTGCTCGCCGCCGCGGCTCTCGTGGCCTCTGCAGCCATCCTGTTCCTCCTGCCCGCACGCTGGGTGCCGTTCCTCGTGCTGCTCGGCCAGGCGTCGGCCGTCGCCCTCGGCGTGTTGCTCTCCGCCTATCTCGCGAGGCTCCGGATGCTGTCCTTCGTGTCGACGATGGGCGCGGAGAGTCTGCAGATCTACCTGCTGCACCTGTTCGTGATCGTGCCGATCGCCGGCCTGCTGGGACTGCTGCTCGGCGGGGTCAATCGCGGCGTCGGCATCGCGATCCAGTTCGGGCTCGTCGTGGTGGCCATCGTCGTCTCGCTGCTGCTCTCGAAGCTCACCACGCGCGTGCGCTGGCTCTACGTTCCGCCCGTCATCAGACGCCGGCGCGCCTCGGCTCCGGCCGGAGCACCGGCATCCGTCAGCACCACGGATGCCCCCACGATTCCCGACGGTCCCCTCACGGCCGTGACTTCGCCTCCGAACACACGCGACAAGGAGATATCGACATGACGACCGACTTCGACACCACGCCGACCACCGCGAGCACCCCCGAGACCGGAGGGAAGCTGCTGCTCGCAGCCTCCACCGGCGGTCACCTCGCGCAGCTGGTGCGTCTCGCTCCGGGGCTGGGTGCCACGGACGACTCGCTGTGGGTCACCTTCCGCACGCCGCAGAGCGAGTCGCTCCTGAAGGGGCGCAACGTTCTCTATGTGCCCTACATCCGGCCGCGCGACGCGGCGAACGTCGTGCGCGCCTACCAGTCGATCCGAGCCGCCATCAAGAACACGCATTTCGACGGCGCTGTGAGCACCGGCTCAGCGCTCGCCCTGGCCGCCCTACCGGCCGCGAAGCTCGGCGGATTGCCGACGCTCTACATCGAAAGCGTCTCGCGTGTCGACGGTCCCTCGCTCTCCGGACGCATCCTCGATAAATTCCGCCTGGCGGAGCTCCGCACCCAGCACCCGCACTGGTCGTCGGGCCGCTGGGGCGTGCACCCGAGCGTGCTCTCCACCTTCCACAACGTGCAGAAGCCCAAGCCCGCCGACGGCCGGCTCAAGCTGTTCGTGACTCTCGGAACCATCGAGGGCTACGGCTTCGACTCGCTCGTCGACCGCATCGTCGATCTCGGCATCGCCGGTGACGACACCACCTGGCAGTTGGGCTACACCGAGGCGAAGCGCGAACTGCCCGGCACCGCCCACGCCCAGGTGAGCGCGGAGGACTTCGAGCGCTACGCCCGCGAGGCCGACGTCGTCATCACCCATGCCGGAGTCGGCACCGTGCTCGGTCTTCTCGAGATGGGCATCTCGCCCATCGCCGTGGTGCGCCGCAAAGACCGGGGAGAGCACGTCGACAACCACCAGGAGCAGATCGCCAGGCTCATGTCCGAGCTCGGCATCGGCACCTCCACCGAGGTCGAGGACCTCACCTCCGACATGATCCACGCGGCGGCCATGACCGGCATCCGCGGCGATCTGGCGGCCGCGTGAGCGACCGGGCCGCCGCGGCGGCTCCGAATCCGGGCGCTGACGCCGTCGACATCTTCGTGCCGGGCGTCGGCCAGTACGACAACATCGGCGACATCATCCTGCGCCGCCAGCTCATCGCCTGGCTCAAGCCCCTCGGGCGACTGCACGTCTACGTCGGCGCATCGCCCGAGGGCTACGCCGAGTCCCTGGGTGTCGGCACCGACGACGTCGTCTACCGCTCCTTCTCCTCCTGGTACCGCGCCGGTCTGTCGCGGGCCTGGGGCGGGACGGCGCACTACGTGTTCAAGCCCGGCGAGATCCAGCTGACCATCATCGGCATGAAGGAGCACGTGGTCGTCCTGCCGCTGCTCGCCCTGCTGCGCCTGCGCGGGGGCTCGGTGGTCCGCGTGGGCTCAGGGTCGCGCGACTTCGCGCCGCTGCCGCGCCTGCTCATGCGTCCGTCCATCGCCCTGTCGCAGCTCACGGCCTGGCGCGACGGGACGACGGCGGCCTATCTCGGCGGCGAGGTCATGCCCGATCTCGCCTTCGGTGAAGGGGCAGGGCCGTCGACGGATGCCGCAGCCGAGAGCCGCGACACCATCGTGGTGTCGATGCGCAGCGACCGCCCCGAACCGGGCGCAGCCTGGGTCCTCGGCATCCGTCGCTTCGCAGCGGAACAGGGTCTGCGGATCGAGGTGGTCACCCAGGTGCTGCGCGACCGCCAGCGCTCCCGCGACCTGGCCGCCGCCCTCGGCGCCGACCTCGCCGACTGGGACGGCTCCGACCACGCCGGCCAGGAGGACACCCTGCGTGCCGTCTACGACAGGACGGCCCTCGCCGTCAGCGACAGGCTGCACGTGCTCATCGCGGCCTCGACCGAGGGTGCAGCCCCGATCGCCCTGCTCGTCGACGAGTCCGGCAAGATCGACAGGCACTTCGAGGCCGCCGGCGTCTCAGGCGTCGGCGTCCCGTCGAGCGGGCTGACCGAAGACGAGATCGTCGCGGCCATGGCGACGGCTCTGCAACGTGGGCCCGCCGTGCGCGCCTCCCTCGCGAACGCCCGAGACGAGCTCGAGCTCATGCGCGGACGGGTCGAGGTCCTCATCGCGGGGGTTCCGGCGCGCACGGAGCTGGTCGACGCATGAGCGTGGCCGTCGACGTCGCCCCCACGAAACTCCGCCGCATCGAGGTGCTTCACGTCGGTCGACGCGGCGAGGTCGCCGGCGGCATGACCCAGGTCGTGAACGGATACCTCTCTTATCCGTTCGACGACTGCGACCTGCGGGTCATCGTGTCGCGCGACGGCTCCACGGGTCCTCGGGCGATGGCGATCTTCCTCGGAGCCGCCTGGCGGCTCGCCACCCTGCGCGGCCGAGACGAGCGGGTCGTCGTGGTGCATCTCTCGCAGGGCGGATCGTTCGTGCGGGAGGGACTCCTGCTGCGCCTCGCCCACGCGCGAGGATTCGGCACCGTCGCTCACCTGCACGGCAGCAGCTTCCCCGACTACGCCGCGCGCGAGCCGGCGAGGGTCGCGACGGTGCTGCGCGCCGCCGACAGCGTCTTCGTGCTGAGCGCCGAGACCAGGGCGGCCGTCCTCGCGGTCCTGCCGACGGCACCGACGGAGCTCATCCCGAACGCCGTTCCGGAGGGGACGCCGCGGGCCAAGGGCAAGAGCATCGTGTTCGGGGGCAGCGTGTCGCTCCGCAAGGGAGTCGACGTCCTCGTCGACGCCTGGCGCAGGATCGCCGACCACGACGGGTGGACCCTGCACATCGTGGGACCCGTCGCAGACCCCGAGGTCGTGCCATCCGAGCTGCCCGACGCCGTCTTCCACGGCGGGCTCCCGCACGCCGAGCTCATGGAGCTGCTCGAGTCGGCCGAGATCGCCGTCCTCCCGTCGCGCGACGAGGCCATGCCGATGTTCATCCTCGAGGCCCTCGCCCGGCAGGACTGCGTCGTCGCGACCCGTGTCGGTGGCATCCCCGCCGTGCTCGCCGACGGCGCAGGGTCGCTCGTCGACGCCGGCGATGCGGACGGTCTGGCCGAGGCTCTCGAGCGGTTGATGGTCTCGGATGCCGCCCGCGACGAGCTGCGCGCCGCCGGAACCGCCAGGTTCCAGCGCGACTACTCAGCCGCCGCCGTCTATCCGATGGTGGCGGCCCGCTGGCGGGCCGTGCTCCGCGGGAGCCGCTGAGGAGCGAGAACCCGAGGGGGCACCAGCCCCGTCGCGAGCTGCTCGTCGCGGGCTGCGGATCGCAGCGACGCGACGATGCCCGCCACGGCGAACACGAACGGGAACGACGGCGCCGAGACGAACACCGGGGCGGCCGCCGACTCGATCACGAGGAGCACCAGCCATCCGACGCCGGTGATGCGCACCCAGTGCGCGAGCACCGACTCGGTCGGCGAGCTGCGACGTAGCAGGCTGACGAGAACGCAGAGGATGCCGACGGCGAAGGCGGCGGCTCCGAGCCATCCGCTCTCGCCGATGATGGCCGGCCACTGCGTGTCGTTCAGGAACATGCCCTTCTCGCCGGGCCCCAGGCCGTACACGTGGTCGAAGCCGAGGTTGTAGTACTCGGGGCTGTAGTTCACGCCGGCCGGGAAGCTGCCGAAGCGGCCGAAGCCGGCGCCGAACGGGAAGTACGCCGTGGCGACGGCCAGTGATCCCCAGGTCATCGTCGAGCGCGCCGAGTCCTCGATGATGTACATCTGGACGGCATCGCCGACCAGGGCGATGAGCGGCGGCACGATCAGCGCGATGGCGAACGGGCCGAAGCACAGAGCGACGACGATGAGGATCGGACGACCGTAGCGGAGCGTGAGGATGCCGAGCGCGGCGAGGAGGCCGACGATCGACTTCACCTCGAGCGTCAGCGTGGTGAGCACCACTGTGACGCCGAGGAGGATGGCGTTGCCGAGCGAGGTGCGCACCACGCAGGCATAGGCGAGGGCGGCCACGGCGAGCACCGCAGTGAAGCGGCCGAAGGCTGCCGGATGCTGGAACAGACCCTGCAGCGCCGTGACGCCGCCGAGGTGGGTGATGGTGCCGCCGACGATGCCGCGCCACACGTCGGGGAAGGCCAGGTTGGCGAGACCGGTGACCGCGATCACGCCGATGGCGACCACGCCGGCCCAGAGCAGCACCCTGAAGTCGCGGTCGGTCCAGCGCAGCTGCGCGAGCGCGAAGGCGAACAGCAGTCCCTTGGCGATGAGGATGAGCGACTGCAGCATCAGCGAGTACGGCACGTGCAGTGCCACCCCGCTGAGCACCCCGAACACGAAGAACAGCAGGAACCAGATCGTTCCGGGCAGGATCACGATGCGTCGCTCGGTCACCAGCCTGCGGGTCGTGAAGGCGATCACCGCCAGGGCGATGACGGCTTCGTCGATGTTCGACGCCAGGGGCCCGACGACCTGCTGCAGCACGTTCGACAGGATGATCGCCGAGACACCGGTGAGAGCGAAGGCCTTGGGGTGGAAGGCCGCGAGGTACACGAGTACGGCACCGGCGACCACGATGATGAACAGCGCCGGCTGAACGAGGAGAGACGCCACGACGAGCACGATCGCGATGACGGCCCCCGACACCGAGAGCAGCACGTCGGCTCGCAGGCGCGGGCTCACGCGAGACGGCCGCCTCGCCGGCGCTCTCCGAGCGTCCGGCGTGCTCTGCCGTCCCGGCGTGGCCTGCAGTGTCATGTCGCCGACCCGCCGATCAGTCCCTGGCGTCCGCGCCGCGCACCGGCGCCGCTGTCAGGACGACTCCGTAGACCTCGGCGCCGACGTCCTCGAGGGAATCGACAGCCTGACGCAGTTCGTCGGCGCGCGTGCGTCCGGCGCGGGCGACCACGACGTAGCCGTCGGCGACCTCGGAGAGTGCCAGTCCGTCGGAGTTCGCCAGCAGGGGACCGGCGTCGAGGATCACGATGTCGACATCGGCGGCCAGCGCCGTGATGACGGCGTTCGTGCGCTCGGAGGAGAGGACGTCGCTGGTTCCAGCCTCGACGGCGTCGGTCGTGATGACGGTGAGGCCCGTGGCCACCTCGGAGCGGGTGATCGACTCGGGAGCAACGCCGGCGAGCAGGGCGTTCGACAGCCCGGCCTTGGACCTGATGCCGAACAGCCTGGCCGTCGACGGAGAGCGCAGGTCGCCGTCGATGAGGGCGACCTGCAGGCCGCCTTCCGCGAGGGCGACAGCGAGGTTCGCGGCGATGGTGCTCTTGCCGTCACCGAGACCGGGCGAGCTGATGACGACGACGGGAGCCGTGGACGCCGAGATCGAGGCGACGACCTTCGTGCGGATGATGCGGACGGCCTCGGCGAAGCGCCCGGAGGGCGCGGTCAACGAGGGTACGGGCTTGCGGGAGAGCGAGCGCTCCGCCGGTACACGGCCGAGGTAGGCGGCATCCGTCGCCTTCGCGATGTCCCGCCCGTTGCGCACGCGGGTGTTCAACAGCTCGGCCAGCACGACGATGATGAACGCGACGGCGAGACCACCGAAGAGGCCGATCAGGATCGCGAGGATCGTATTGGGCGACGACGGCGAGGCCGGAGCAACGGGCTCCTGCACGACGGAGACGCTGATCGCCGCCGGTGAGGTCGACGATCCCGAACTCTCGATCTGGTCGCTCAAGCTCGCCGCGACGGCATTGCCCAGGTCGACAGCGCCCTCGGGAGTGTCGGCCGTCGCCTCGATCGCGATCAGGGCCGACAGCCCGACGGAGGCGACGCTCACCTTGTCGGCGAGCTTGTCCGCCGTGGTGTCGAGGCCGAGCTCGTCGATGACGGGCTGCAGCACCACCGGGGTCGAGGCGAGCTGGGTGAACGTGCCCACCTGCTGCACGAGCAGGTTGTTGCCCGCGACGAGTTCCTGTGCTGTGCCCGTTCCCCCCGTGGGCTCGAGGAGCAGCTTCGTCTGCGTCGTGTACTGCGCCGGGGCCACCGCGACGTAGGCGATCGCGGCCAGGATTCCGGCCAGGATCGTGACGACGACGGGAATCCATTGGCGTCGGATGACGCGGATTGTCTGCTTGAAGTCCACTGACTTACCTCCGGGGTTGACGGTCGATCGGGCGTGAGCCCACGGATGGGGTGAGGGTCATGAGAGCCGCTCGGTGAAGAACTCGAGCACGCGGGCACGGACGCGGGGGCCGAGCAGCTGGATGCCGTGCTTCGAGCCGTCCTGCACGCTCAGCTGCACCGGGACGTTCGCAGCCTGGAGCGCTGCCGCCATCGACTCGGCCTGCTCGACGGGGACGAGCTCGTCCGAACCGTTCACCAGGATCATCGGGGGATCGGAGGAGTCGACGGAGAGCTGGGCCGATGCCTCGGCCGCCTGCGGGCAGTCGGCGGCCACCACCGTCGGGCAGCCCAGGTAGTTGAGGATCATCGCCGCGGCCTCGTCGGACGGGGTGCCGAGGGTGAGGGCCTCCTCGGTCATCAGCGAGACGCCCGACAGGGAGACGGCGGCCGCGACACGTCCGCCCTCCTGCAGCGAGCCCGTGCCTCGGGTGGCGACGCTCTGCGTGAGGATGGCGCCGGCCGAACTGCCGAACAGACCGACCCGGGCGGGGTCGATGCCGAAGCGCTCGACCTGCTCGGGCTCGCGGATCCAGGTGATCGCCGCTTCGACGTCGTCGACCTGGCTCGGATAGACGAATTCGGGAGCGAGCCTGTAGTCGATCGAGAAGCCCGCGAAGCCGTGGGCCGCGAACAGCTCGCACACCGCCCGCATGCCCCCGCCGGTGCGGTCGCCCTCGGTGAAGCCGCCTCCGTGCAGCAGGACGACGGCGGCGGTGGGCTCCGCGGCATCCGTCGGGATGCAGGCATCGAGCTTGAGGTCGCCGCCCTCCGGAGAGGAGTACACCAGGCCGGGCGTGACCTCGACGGCCGAGGTGGTGGGCTCGGGGTCTGCGGCTGACGGCTCGCTCGCGCAGGAGACCAGCGGGAGCGTGAGGACGGCGCAGACGACGAGGGCCAGACCGCGGCCGGCACGGCGCGACGCTCTGCCGGTACGGCTGATCGACGCTTCTGTCATCGGGGCTCACTGTCCTTGTCTGGTCGGACCCGTCGAGAGTGTGCTCTCGTCGGGGACCGGTGGTTCGCACCCTCGCGTCGTGATTTCCATTCCATAGCGCTCTGTGGACTCAGCGGTGTCGAGGATATGTCGGGTGTGTTAAATCTGACCCCCGTAGATGGCACGTCGTGGCGGCTCGATGCTTAGGTGTAACCAACTCGACGGGGACGGACTTTTGACTCAAGCCATTGAAAACACCATGGCGACGAGCTCGAGGGTGATGAAGCAGACCGACTGGAATCAGAAATACGGTCAGCTTCTCTTCTTCTCGGACCTCGTCGTCATCGCACTCTGCGTCGCCGTGGCGCAGTACGTCGGCGGACTGCCGGCGAAGGTCGCCGGCATCGGCGAGATGATGACGCTGACAGCGCCGACACTGGTCTCGGTGGTCGTCGTGCTGGTCTGGATGTTCGCCCTGACAGCGGCGGGCTCCCGGTCGACCCGGCACATCGGTGCCGGTTCCATCGAGTACCGCCGGGTCATCAATTCGACGCTGATCGTCTTCGGTGCCGGTGGCATGGCCGCCTACTTCCTCGACATCGACGGGCTGCAGCGCTACTTCGCGTTCGCCTTCCTCCTCGGGCTGCCGGGCATCATCCTGGAGCGCTACCTGTGGCGGAACTGGTTGGCCGCTCGCCGGCGCGAGGGGCGGATGTCGCACCGCGTGCTGCTCGTCGGGTCGGAGGCATCCGTCACCGCCATGGCACGTGACTTGGCACGAGCTCCGGAGTCCGGCCTCAAGGTCGTCGGCGCCTGCACTCCGAGCGGCGCCGTGGCCGGTGTGATCGAGGGCACCGAGATCCCCGTGTCCGGATCGCTCTCCAACCTGCTCGAGTCCCTCGACGCCGTCGAGGCCGACACCGTCGTCATCACCAGCGCGAACGAGATGTCGCCGTCCCTGGTGCGGGAGCTCAGCTGGCAGCTCGAGCCGGGGCGCCAGCACCTCGTCGTCGCACCGAGCCTGACCGACATCGGCGGCCCGCGCCTGCACACGCGGCCGGTCGCCGGCCTTCCGCTGATCCACGTGGA
Organism: Orlajensenia leifsoniae; assembly: GCF_004570845.1. Classification (GTDB taxonomy): domain Bacteria; phylum Actinomycetota; class Actinomycetes; order Actinomycetales; family Microbacteriaceae; genus Orlajensenia; species Orlajensenia leifsoniae. The sequence goes on from NZ_SPQZ01000004.1 coordinate 461,926, forward strand.
GACCCCGCGGTACTACGGCGGCAAGCTGTACATCAAGCGCCTCTTCGACATCCTGGCGTCAGGCGCGCTCATCGTGCTGCTGGCGCCCTTCCTCCTCGCCGTGACCGTCGCCGTGCGCCTCAGCACCCCCGGCTCGGTGATCTTCCGGCAGGAGCGCATCGGGCTGCGGGGCGAGAGATTCGACATGCTCAAGTTCCGATCGATGTACATGGACGCGGAGGAGCGCCTCGCCGAACTCGAGAACGTGGCACGGAGCGAGGGCAACTCGGTCATGTTCAAGATGAAGAACGACCCGCGCGTCACGCCGATCGGCGGATTCCTGCGGCGCTTCAGCCTCGACGAGCTTCCCCAGCTGTTCAACGTGTTCCGCGGCACGATGTCGATCGTCGGGCCGAGGCCGCCGCTCGAGCGTGAGGTCGAGCAGTACGCGCAGCACGTGCACCGTCGCTTCCTCGTGAAGCCGGGCATCACCGGACTGTGGCAGGTCAGTGGCCGCTCGAACCTCAACTGGGACGAGACCGTGCGGCTCGACCTGTACTACGTCGAGAACTGGAACCTCACGGGCGACCTGCTCATCCTCTGGAAGACCGCGCGGGCCGTTCTCGGGAGCGACGGGGCGTACTGACTCTGACAGCCGGCTGCACATCGCATCCGAGTCTGTCCCCCGAATGAGGGGTATCCCGTGTACAGTGTCTGCTCAGAGCAGCGCCGTATCGTAGCGGATGTCCCGGCGAGACCGGGGGAGTGCTCGAGGGATACGACTCGAGGAGGAGTCGAGATGTCGGCAACAATCGTGGTGGGGATCATCGTCGTGTGGACGCTCGTGGCGTCGGCCGTGGCCTTGCTCCTCGGCGCAGTGATCCGGCGCGCCGATCGAGACCGCCGCATCGTGGTGGAACCCGACGGCTCGACCCTCGTCGGCGCCGGGCGCAGTCCTGCACCGCGCGTGCACTGAGCGGCATCCGCGAACGACTCCGGACACAGCAAAGCCCCCTTCCAGTGGAAGGGGGCTCATCTGTCGGGGTGGCGGGATTCGAACCCACGACCTCCTCGTCCCGAACGAGGCGCGCTACCAAGCTGCGCCACACCCCGATGGCCCGAAGGCCTCACTAAGAATAGCCGATAAAAAGCTTCGGGTTGACCAGCGGATGCCGCCGGGCTGCGACTCAGCGCTCGTTCTCAGGCACCAGCGTCAGCAGGGTCGCCTCGGGCGGGCAGGCGAAACGCACGGGGGCGTAGATGGAGGTGCCGAGGCCGGCCGAGACGTTGAGGTAGGCGTTGCGCATGCCGTGCCACCAGAGGCTCAGCCCCTTGACCTGCTTGCGCGGGACGTCGCAGTTGGTCACCAGTGCGCCGAATCCGGGCACGCAGACCTGGCCGCCGTGGGTGTGCCCGGCCAGGATGAGCTGGGCCCCGTGGTTCACGAAGGAGTTGAGCACCCGCTGGTACGGCGCGTGCGTGACGCCGACCGAGACCGTCGCCCGGCTGGCCGGGGCATCGCCGCGGTCGGGCCAGGTCTCGTCGCCGAGGGGGTCGTCGGCGCGCAGTTCGTCGATGGCGCGGGCGATGAGCTCCGGCCGGTCGAGCTTCTTGTGCGGGTCGTCGACCCCGAAGAACTCGAAATGGGTGCCGGCGATGTCGGCCGACCCCGCAGCGTTGTTGAGATCGACCCAGCCCAGGCTGTCGAAGAACTCGAGCAGGGCCGCCGTGTCGAGCTTCTCGGCACGGCCGGTGTGCTTCGACGGGCCGGCAAAGTAGCGCAGCGGGTTCTTGACGACGGGCCCGTAGTAGTCGTTCGAGCCGTTGACGAAGACGCCGGGGATGCCGGCGAACCGTTCGAAGGCGTGCCGGATCCCGTCGATGCCGTCGCGATGCCCGAGGTTGTCGCCGGTGTCGACGATCAGGTCGGGCTGCAGGTCGGCGAGCGATCGCACCCACTCCTGCTTGTCACGCTGCCACGGTGCCATGTGGAGATCGGAGAGGTGCAGCACGCGGATCGGTGCTGACCCGACGGGGAGCACCGGAACGCGCACCTCGCGCAGGGTCCACATGGTGCGCTCGATGAGCGTGCCCCATGCCAGTGCGGCAAGAGCCGCCGCTGCCGTCAGAGTGACGGCTGCGGCGGCTCCCGAGCGAGCGGAGGACGATGCCACCGCTAACCCTTACCGGGCTTGTCAGGCTTGTCGGCCTTGAGCTTGCCGATGCTGATGGTGACCTGCGATCCGGGCTTGACTCCGGCTCCGGCACCGGGATCGCTGGACTGCACGATCCCGACCTTGCCCGGGTCCGTCACCTCGACTTCGGTGGTCTTCACCGAGAACTGGCCCTTGAGCTGGTTCTTGGCGTCGCCCTCGGAGAGCCCGACGACGTTGGGCATCAGCACCATCGCACCGTTCGAGGTGTAGGCGGTCACCAGCGACCCACGCGGGGCATCGCCCGAGGGGTCCGTGCCGCTGACCTGGCCTGCGGGCAGCTCGGAGTCCTGGGCGCCGCCGTCGGCGAACCCGAATCCGGCAGCCTCGATGAGCTGCTGGGCCTCCTGGATCGACTTGCCGCGCACGTCGGGAACCGTGGCGTAGACGGTCTTCAGCGACGACGGGTCGGCATCCGGGAATCCGTCTCCGCCGTACTTCGCGTTGGCGGCGGACATGATCGCCGGCCAGATCTGGTGACGGATGACCGCGGCCTGCGTGCCGTTGAAGTAGGTGTCGCGCAGGTTCACGTGGCCGGTGACGTTGAAGACGCCGACGGTCGTGGCGACCTTCGTGCTGGCGCCGCTCATCCAGGTGGCCTCGTTGTTGTCGGTGGTTCCGGTCTTGCCGATCATGGGAACCTGCGGGTCGGTGCGACCGTTGGAGGTCGAACCGGTGCCCTGGCTCATCACGCGCTGCATGGCGTAGGCCATGGCGGCGGTGACCTTGGGGTCGACGCTCTGCGCGCACTCGGCCGAGGGCGGCGTCAGTTCGGTGCCGTCCTGCTTCACGATCTTGTCGATCACGATCGGCTTGCAGACGACGCCGTTGGCGGCGACTCCGGCGAAGGCCTCGGCCATGGTGACCGGTGCGATCTCGTTGGTGCCGAGGATCGAGCTGGCTCCCTGCTGCAGAGGGTCGTTGTTCGCGCGGTGCACCCCGAAGGACTCGGCGGTCTTCCGGATCCCGCACAGGTCGAGCTGCTTGGCCATGGCCACGAAGCCCGTGTTCTCCGAGTTGACCGTGTTGAACAGGGCCGACCACGAGCCGCCGTTGCCGCCCTCGTCGTTGTTGGGTGCGAACCCGCCACCGTAGGACTGCGGTCCGTCGCAGCTGTCGTTGAAGGTTCCCCAGTCGGAGCGCTTGTAGGCGTTCACGTACTCGTTGAGGGAGTGCCCCTCCTTGATCCACTCGGCCAGAGTGAAGATCTTGTACGTGGAGCCGGGCTGGAAGCCGCTGGATCCGCCGTAGTCGAGGTCGGTGTTGTAGTTCACCGCGGTGTAGTTGTTGCCCTTGGCCAGTTCGTCGGCGTCGTTGGAGAACGACTTGTTCTGGGACATCGCGAGAACACGGCCGGTGCCCGGCTGAACCGACACGGCGGTGGCGCCGACATCGATGTTCGGGTCGGACTGAGGGACGAACCGGAACATCGCATCCGCTGCCGCGTACTGCAGGTCGACGTCGAGGGTCGTGTAGACGTCGAGGCCGCCCTGGCTGAGCAGCTTCTTGCGCTCGTCCTGGGTCTTGCCGAAGGCCTCGTTGTTGAGGATCGTCCAGTAGACGTAGTCGCAGAAGAAGGCGGCATCCTTGGCGGTGGAGCACCCGGTGCTCGGCTCAGTGATCACCGGAGCGATCGGCGCCTTGATGGCCGCGTCGTGCTGCTCCTGGGTGATCTTCTTGTACTTCAGCATGCTGTCGAGGATGTAGTCGCGACGCTCCTTGGTCGCGGCGTACGGGACGACCTTGCCGTCGACCTCGGTGTTGGCTCCGTTGGTCTCGCTGTCGGGCCGGTCGAGGCGGAACTTCTCGGGGTTGTTCACGATGGCCAGCAGCGCTGCCGCCTGCTCGAGCTTCAGGTCCTTCGCGCTCACGCCGCCGAAGTAGTACTGCGCAGCCGTCTGGATGCCGTAGACCCGACCGCCGTAACCGGCGATGTTGAGGTAGCCCTTGAGGATGTCGTCCTTCGAGTACTTCTTCTCCAGGCCGATCGCGAGCCGCATCTCCTTGAGCTTGCGGTCGGGAGTGGGATCGGTCGCCTCGGCATAGGCGGCCTCCTTCTCCTCCTCGGTCTTCGCCTCGAGCTCGGCCTTCTGCACCAGAACGTTCTTCACGTACTGCTGGGTGATGCTCGATCCACCCTGGGTGTTGCCCTTGAGCACGTAGGTGGTCAGCATCGCGCGGGCCGTGCCCTGCACGTCGATCCCGCCGTGCTCGTAGAACCGGGGGTCCTCACCGGCGACGGCGGCATCCTTCGCGAACTGCGAGATGTTCTCCCAGGTGACCTCTTCCCGGTCCTGGTCGAAGAACGAGGCCAGAAGCTTGGGGGTGCCGTCGCTGTTCGTGGCGTACACGTTCGTCTTCTGGGCGAGCTCGTCGATCTCGAGGTAGCTCGGCAGGTTCTCGAACATGTTGATACCGCTGGTGGCGGCCATACCGCTCACGGCGATGGCGGGGGTCACTGCGGCTGTCACGAGGACGCCGGCCGCGACGCTCATGCCGACGAAGGCCAGAAAGCCTCCGAGCACGCCGCTGGTCGTTCGTTTTTGGGCAGACATATAGTTGAGCTTAAGGGAGCAAGCTGACAAAGTGCTCAGCCGGCGCTGAGCGCCGCCCCCGAGACCACGCGGCTCCAGCGGCTGGTCTCCACCCCCATTCTCCCGCGTCGACGAAGGAGCACCATGCCCACCTGGGAATACATCACCACTCCGCTCATGATCCACAGCACCGCTGCGATCCTCAACAACTGGGGCTCGGAGGGCTGGGAACTCGTGCAGGTCGTCACCGGACCCGAGGGCGGCCTCGTCGCCTACCTCAAGCGTCCCGTCGGCGGGGAGGCCTCCAGTGCTGCCGCTGCCGGCGCCTCGGCATCGGCGTCCGCCGCCTCGGCGTTCGAGGGCGGCAACTGATGTCGCAGGTCGCCGACCGCCTGACCGAGCTCGGAATCACCCTGCCGGCCGTCGCGGCGCCCGTCGCCGCCTACGTCCCCGCGATGATCAGCGGCAACCTGGTCTTCACGTCGGGCCAGCTGCCCTTCACCGACGGCGTCCTCCCGGCCACCGGCAAGGTGGGCGAGGGAGAGGGCCTGGTGTCGGCGACGGATGCGAAGGCCTACGCAGCCACCTGCATCCTGAACGCTCTCGCGGCCGCCGAGTCCGTCATCGGCTCCCTCGACCGCGTCACCCAGGTCGTGAAGGTCACGGGCTTCGTCGCCTCCGACCCCTCGTTCACCGGTCAGCCCGGAGTCATCAATGGGGCATCGGAGCTGCTCGGCGAGATCTTCGGCGACGCCGGGAAGCACGCGCGGTCGGCCGTCGGCGTCGCCGTGCTCCCGCTCGATGCCCCCGTCGAGGTGGAGCTCGTCCTCTCCTTCGCGTAGCAGCCACCACGCGATTCGGCCCACCCTCTCCGTCTGGAGGGGGTGGGCCGAACTGCGTCGTGCGTGAGGTCAGCGCACCTGGTCGGTGATCGACTGCATCACGGCGGTGTCCGCCAGTGTCGTCGTGTCGCCGATCTCGCGTCCCTCGGCGAGGTCGCGCAGCAGGCGCCGCATGATCTTGCCCGAGCGGGTCTTCGGCAGCTCGTTGACGATGAACACCTGGCGGGGGCGCGCGATCGCGCCGATCTGCCGGGCGACGTGGGCGCGCAACTGCTCGCTCGCCTCCTCGTTCGTCAACGTGACGGTCTGGCGCTCCTTGAGGATCACGAACGCGACGACGGCCTGCCCCGTGGTCTCGTCGGCGGCTCCCACCACGGCGGCCTCGGCCGTCATGTCGTGGGCGACCAGCGACGATTCGATCTCGGCCGTCGATAGGCGGTGGCCGGAGACGTTCATCACGTCGTCGACACGGCCGAGCAGCCAGATGTCGCCGTCCTCGTCGCGGCGGGCGCCGTCGCCGGCGAAGTACTTGTCGCCGAACTTGTCCCAGTACGTCTCCTTGAAACGTTCGGGGTCGCCCCAGATGCCGCGCAGCATCGCGGGCCACGGCTCGGTGATCACGAGCAGGCCGCCATCCGTTCCCGAGACCGGCTCGCCCTCATCCGTCACGATGTCGAGCGAGATGCCGGGAATCGGGATCTGCGCCGATCCGGGCTTGAGGTCCGTGATGCCGGGGAGCGCCGAGATCATGATGCCGCCGGTCTCGGTCTGCCACCACGTGTCGACCACGGGGATGGAGCCGCCGCCGATCACGTGCCGGTACCAGATCCAGGCCTCGGGGTTGATGGGCTCGCCCACCGAACCGAGCACCCGCAGGGAACGCAGGTTGTACTTCTGCGGGATCTGGCGTCCCACCTTCATGAACGACCGGATCGCCGTCGGCGCCGTGTAGAGGATCGACACCTTGTACTTCTCGATGATCTCCCACCAGCGCCCGGGGTGAGGGGTGTCGGGAGTTCCCTCGTAGAGCACCTGGGTCGCGCCGTTGGCGAGTGGGCCGTAGACGACGTAGGAGTGCCCGGTGATCCAGCCGACATCGGCCGTGCACCAGTAGACATCGGACTCCGGATGCAGGTCGAAGACGTTGCGGTGGGTGAAGGCGGCCTGGGTCAGGTAGCCGCCCGAGGTGTGCAGGATGCCCTTGGGCTTGCCCGTCGTGCCCGAGGTGTAGAGGATGAACAGCGGCTGCTCGGCCGGGAAGGCCTTCGCCTCGTGGTCGGCGTCGACCTGCGCGATCTCATCGCCCCACCACAGGTCGCGGCCGTCCTCCCAGGCGACGTCGTTGCCCGTGCGCTTGACGACGAGCACGTGAGCGACGCTTGGCGCGCCCTTGCCCAGAGCGGCGTCGACGGTGTCCTTCAAGCCGAACACGCGGCCCTTGCGGTAGCCGCCGTCCGCGGTGATGACGAGCTTCGCCTCGGCATCGAGGATGCGCGAGTGCAGGCTGTCGGGGCTGAACCCGCCGAAGACGACGGAGTGCACGGCGCCGATGCGCGCGATCGCGAGCATGGCGACGACGGCCTCGGGGATCATCGGCAGGTAGATGGCGACACGGTCGCCGGCCTCGATGCCGAGGCTCGTGAGCAGGTTCGCCGCCCGCTTCACCTCGGCGGTGAGCTCCGCATAGCTGATGTCGCGGGAGTCGCCGGGCTCGCCCTCCCAGTGGATGGCGATGCGATCGCCGTGGCCGGCCAGCACGTGACGATCCAGGCAGTTGTAGGCGACGTTGAGTTCGCCGTCCTCGAACCAGGTCGCGAACGGCGGGTTGGTCCAGTCCAGCGTCTTGGTGAACGGCTTGTGCCAGTGCAGCTCGCGGGCGCGGTCGGCCCAGAATCCGAGTCGATCCTCGGCGGCATCCGTGTAGAGGCTCTGCCGTGCCACGGACTGAGCTGCGAACTCGGGGCTCGGGCGGAACCGGCGGATCTCTTCGAGGTTGTGATCGATCTGCGCGTTCATTACTTCTCTGTCGCTCCTTTGCGAGTGGCCTGGGGGAACCCGCCGGTGCTGCACCGGCTGCGGATTCGCAACGATACCGCGTTCGACGGATGCCCAGCCGCGCGCGCGTCGAACGGTTGGGCGGCGCCGCAAGAGGCTGCTCGGATGAGCATGGGATGAGCTCCGGATGAGAGTTTTCCACCATGTCCACAGAAATGAGGACACGCAGGCTTTGCGCAATGGATTCTGTGCCGTACACTTTCCATGCGCCTGAAAGCTTTTTCGGGTTCGTGGTTCGGAGTGATTCCCCCCAATCCCCGGATCACTGAGGCGGCACCTGTTCCCCCCAATAGGTGCCGCCCCTTCTTTTTAAGTCGCGGACGTGTCCGGTCTCCTCCCCGACCACACGTGTACCCCGATCATTCCTCCGTCGCGATCTGTACCCCGATTCGCGGCGATGAGTCGCCTAGATTCGCTCGGATGGATGAGCCGTTCGTCGCAGTGCCGGTGCTGCAGGCGGCGCGCACAGACGCGGAAGCTGGGGGCGATGTCGTCGACGACGGCGAGCCCGGGCACGGACGCCACCGATTCGTCGAGGGAGAGCATGGTCCCCCACTCGTGCCCGTCGACCGAGGGGCCCTCGGGCCGCTTGCACCGTTCGCGACCGACGAGGTGAGCGACCTCCTCGTGAACGGAGCGGCGGGTCTCTGGATCGACGCAGGCCGGGGCCTGCGACGCGACGATGAGTGGGAACTGGGTGAACGCGAGGTGCGTGATCTCGCCGTTCGTCTCGTCGCGAGCGGCGGACGGCACGTCGACGAGGCGCATCCGTGCGTCGATGTGAGGCTCGGAGGCGGCATCAGGGTGCACGTGGCGCTCCCACCCATCTCGACGACGGGCACCCTGATCTCGGTGCGCATCCCGCGCGGCGACCACGTCGATCTCGCCTCCCTCCGCCGCACGGGCATGATCGACGCCGTCCAGGAACGCGAGTTGGTGGCCGTGGTGCGGCGGCGCGAGAACGTGCTCATCACGGGTGCTGCCGGAGTCGGAAAGACCACGCTGCTGGCGGCGCTGCTGTCGTCGGCACCGCCCCACGAGCGCATCGTGGTCGTCGAGGACGTGGCCGAACTGCGGGTGCGGCATCAGCACGTCGTCGGTCTCGAGGCACGCCAGGCCAACGTCGAGGGTGCCGGTCACGTCGGCCTCGACTCGCTCGTCCGCGAAGCCCTGCGGATGCGGCCGGACAGGTTGATCCTCGGCGAGTGCCGCGGAGCCGAACTCCGCGAGCTCCTGACCGCTCTCAACACCGGCCACGATGGTGGGGCGGGCACGCTGCACGCCAACTCGCTCGCCGACGTTCCCGCCCGCATCGAGGCTCTCGGAGCGCTCGCCGGCATGGACGATCGCGCCGTCGCCCGGCAGACCGTGAGCGCGATCGGCCTCGTGCTGCATCTCGAGCGCTCCGATGGCGTCCGCCGCCTGGCCCAGCTCGGTCGCTTCGCCATCGCCGCCGACGGCCGTCTCACGATAGCCGCGGTCGGATGAGCGCGCCCCGACCCGCGATCGAGGCTGTGGCCACCACGGCCCAGCGGCTGGCCGTGCTGCTCGCGGCCGGGGTGCCGCCGAACGCGTCCTGGCGCTATCTGGCCTCCGTGGGGCGCTCCGGGGTCGCCGGCCGCGTCGTCGACGCCGCCGCCCGCTCGGGCGACGACGGTGCCGACATCGCCCACGCCGTCGCCGAGGCCGGGGGAACCGCAGCCTCCGCCGAGGCGGCACGAGCCTGGCGTGCCCTGGCCGCCGTGTGGTCGTTGGCGATCGAGACCGGCTCCCCGTTGGCGGGCGCACTGCGCGAGATGGCGGAGTCGTTCCGCGCCACAGGCAGGCTCCAGCGCGAGGCGCGCATCGCACTCGCCGGACCCCGCGCGACGTCGAGACTCGTGGCGCTGCTTCCTGCGGTGGCCGTGGCCTTCGGGGCCGTCCTCGGCCTCGACACTCTCGGTGTTCTGTTCACGACGGTTCCGGGGTGGGTCTGTCTGGCCGCCGGCAGCCTGCTGATGCTCGGCGGATCGCGCTGGAGTGCCCGACTCGTGCGTCGCGCCGGAGTCGGCGATCCCTTCCCCGGACTGGTGATCGACCTGATCGCCCTGGCCCTCGCCGGAGGAGCTTCGCTCGACAAGGCTCGCGGCGCCGCTGCCGCCGTCGTGGTGAGGTTGGAGGTCGTGGATGCGGCCACGGCGGCCGAGCAGGCACGTCGTGCCGACTCCGTCATCGCCCTCGCCCGCGATGCGGGGGTGCCGGCGGCGGAGCTCCTGCGAGCCGAAGCCTCCGACCTCAGGCTCGCAGCCCAGACCGACGGTCAGGAGCGCGCGGCGCGGCTGGGCGTCAGCCTCATGATCCCGCTCGCGCTGTGCGTGCTTCCCGCCTTCATGCTGCTCGGCGTGGCCCCGATGATCCTCTCGGTGGTCTCCTCCACATTCGACGTGCTCGGGTGACGAGAACCCGATCCCGCACGCGACCGGTCGCTCCGCGATGCCGGGCCGCATGCTGGACCTGCCCGTGCCGCGATCGCGTCCACTCGACGCCAGAAGGAGATCACCATGAGCACTCTTCGACGATTCCTGCACTCGCGCGCGGCCGGGCTCCGCGCCGAACGTGGTTCGGCCACCGCGGAATACGCCGTGGCCACGATGGCCGCCGTCGGCTTCGCGGGCCTCCTCGTCGTCATCCTGCGAGGCAACGAGGTGCGCGGGATCCTCACCGACCTCGTCCGCGATGCGCTCACGCTCTGAGCGAGCGCAGATCAGGGGCACTCGTGCGGCGACCGGGGGCGAGCGGGGGAGCGTGACGGCCGAGTTCGCCGTCGCTCTTCCCGCGGTCGCCCTCGTGCTCGCCGTCTGCCTCGGCGGGGTGCAGGCCGTCTCGGTCCAGGTCCGGTTGACGGATGCCGCAGCCGACGCCGCGCGCACGCTCGCCCGCGGCGACGGGGTCGATCTGGCGTCGGCGCGACTGTCGGCCGCGGTCCCCGGGGCGGGCCTCTCGGTCGACGGAGCAGGAGATCTGGTCTGCGTCACCGCGAGCGCACCGGCAGGCGCCCACACCGTGCTGGCTGCCCTCACGGTCTCCGCTCGATCGTGCGCTCTCGGCGGTGGCCTGTGACGACGAGTGGGAGTACGGCGGCTCGCTCGCTCGGCGATGCCCGAGGCTCCGGCACCGTCCTGGCGATCGCGCTCATCGGCGCCGTCGTCGCGCTCGCCCTGGTGGCGGCATCGGTGCTCGGCGGCCTCGTGGTGCGCCAGCAGGTCTCGGCGGCGGCGGATGCTGCCGCCCTCGCCGGGGCGGACGTGGCCATGGGCGCCGTCGCCGGCGTCGTCTGCGACGCCGCGGCGCGAGCGGCCGAGGCCAACGCCGCTGCCATGAACGGCTGCTCCGTCGATGGCGAGACCGTCACCGTCGAGGTGTCATCGATGTGGATGGGCATGCCCGTGCGGGCTCGCTCGAGGGCGGGGCCGGCGCCGGGATGAGCCGCGGCGCCCCAGCGGGCTCAGGCGAAGACGGCCTCGAGGTAGCGGTACTCCACGGCGGTGGGGCGCTGCGTCCCGTCACCGTCGAACTCCAGACCGCTGCCGCGCACGTACAGGTAGTGCTTGCCGGCACCGGGGATCTCGAGCCGGGGACGTGGGTCGCCGCCCTCGAGGAATTCGGTCGTGATCGTGCGGCCCTCGAGAGGACCGTCGGTGAGTTTCGCGGTGTACGTCGTTGTATCCATGCCTCTCATTTTCCTCCGCCTCCGACGAGTTTCAAGCTCCCGAAGGGGTGATGTCGATGAATGCTCAGTTTCGGGCGCGTCGAGCGATCACTCGTTCGAAGTGTGTATGGTGTGCCGTTGAGGGTGCCGCTCTCACACGAGTGATCGAGCAGCGCCGTATTCACCTCTATATAAAGGAGTCTGGTGCCAGGCAAGAAGCTGGTCATCGTCGAGTCGCCCACGAAGATGAAGTCGATCGCCGCCTATCTCGGCGATGGATACGAAGTCCTCTCGAGCGTCGGTCACATCCGTGACCTCATCGAGCCCAAGTACCTTCCCGCCGAGCTGAAGAAGGGCTCTCTCGGCAAGTTCTCCGTCGACGTCGACAACGGATTCGAGCCCTACTACGTCGTCTCGACCGCGAAGAAGAAGACCGTCGCCGAGCTCAAGCGTGCTCTCAAAGACGCCGACGAACTCCTGCTCGCCACTGATGAGGACCGCGAGGGTGAGGCCATCGCGTGGCACCTCCTGCAGGAACTCAAGCCCAAGGTCCCCGTCAAGCGCATGGTCTTCCACGAGATCACCAAAGACGCCATCCTCGAGGCCACCAAGAAGACCCGCGATCTCGACACCGCTCTCGTCGACGCCCAGGAGACCCGCCGCATCCTCGACCGCCTCTACGGCTACGAGGTGTCGCCGGTGCTGTGGCGCAAGGTCGGCCCCGGTCTCTCGGCAGGACGTGTGCAGTCCGCGGCGACCAGGCTCGTGGTCGACCGCGAGCGCGAGCGCCTCGCCTTCACGGCGGCGTCCTACTGGGACCTCGCCGCTCGTCTGAGCCCGACTCTGGGAACGGATGCCGCAGCCGCCGACGCGTTCAGTGCCCGCCTCGTGCGAGTCGGCGGTGAGCGCATCGCCTCGGGCCGCGACTTCGACGACACGGGCTCGCTGACCTCCAAGGCGACAGTGCTGTCCGAGGATTCGGCTCGTGCCCTGGCCGCCGCCCTCGAGGCCGGCGTCGACGTCACCGTCACCAAGGTGGAGTCCCGCCCGTACTCCCGCAAGCCGGCGGCGCCGTTCACGACGTCGACCCTGCAGCAGGAGGCCGCGCGGAAGCTCCGCTTCTCCGCCCGCCAGACCATGAGCGTCGCCCAGTCGCTCTACGAGAACGGCTACATCACCTATATGCGAACCGACTCCGTGTCGCTCTCGCAGCAGGCGATCACGGCGGCCCGTCGTCAGGCCACCGACCTCTACGGCGCAGACAGCATCCCCGAGAAGCCGCGCGTCTACACCGGCAAGTCCAAGAACGCGCAGGAGGCCCACGAGGCCATCCGCCCGTCCGGCGAGAACTTCCGCACTCCGTCGTCGCTGGCCTCGAGCCTGCACGGCAACGACTTCAAGCTCTACGACCTCATCTGGAAGCGCACCGTCGCCTCGCAGATGGCGGATGCGAAGGGTGTCACGGCATCCGTCACCATCGCAGCCGGACCCACGGGCGAGGCAGCTCACCCGCAGGCCACGAAGACCATCGCCGAGTTCTCGGCCAGTGGCACCGTGATCACCTTCCGCGGCTTCCTGAACGCCTACGAGGAGAGTCGTGACGAGGAGCGCAACGCCTCGGCCGAGCCTGCCGAGTCGAAGCTCCCCCCGCTGACCGAGGGGCAGAAGCTCGCCTTCGTCGAGATCGAGGCCAGCGGCCACGAGACCACGCCGCCTCCGCGCTACACCGAGGCGAGCCTCGTGAAGGAGCTCGAGGCCAAGGGGATCGGGCGTCCGTCGACCTTCGCGTCGATCATCGACACCATCTCCAACCGCGGCTACGTCGAGCACCGCGGGCAGTCCCTGGTGCCCAGCTGGATCGCCTTCTCGGTGGTGCGCCTGCTCGAGGAGCACTTCGCCGAACTCGTGGAGTACGACTTCACGGCGGAGATGGAGAACGACCTCGACGAGATCGCCAACGGCGACGCCGATCGCGTGGGCTGGCTCACCCAGTTCTACTTCGGCGACGAGCGCCAGCGCGGGCTCCGCCAGGTCATCGACAACCTCGGCGACATCGATGCCAAGGAGATCAACTCCATCCGCATCGCCGACGGCATCACGCTGCGGATCGGCAAGTTCGGGCCCTACCTCGAGGTTCCCGATCCGGATGCCGGTCCTGACGCCACCCCGCGACGCATCAACATCCCGCCGCAGCTGGCCCCCGACGAGTTGACGCCCGAGAAGGCTCGCGAGCTCATCGACGCGCCCATCGTCACCGACCGCGTCATCGGCATCAACCCCGACAACGGCAAGCAGATCGTCGCGAAGGACGGCCGGTTCGGCCCCTACGTGACCGAGCTCGACCCGCCGGCACCCGAGGCTCCGGCGCCAGAGCCCATCGTCGACGCCGCGACCGGCGAGGTCGTCGAGCCGAAGAAGAAGCGGGCAGCCAGGAAGCCCGTGGTCGAGAAGCCGCGCACCGCTTCCATCTTCAAGACGATGGACCTCGCGACCGTCGACCTCGACACCGCGCTCAAGCTGCTCTCGCTTCCGCGCGTGGTCGGGCTCGACCCCGAGGCCGGCGTCGAGATCACCGCGCAGAACGGCAAGTTCGGCCCCTACCTCAAGAAGGGGACGGATTCCCGCTCGCTCACGAGCGAGGACCAGATCTTCGAGGTCGACCTTCCCGCGGCGCTGGAGCTGTTCGCCCAGCCGAAGTACGGAGCCCGTCGCGCGCCGAGCGCCCTCAAGGAGTTCGAGGCCGACCCCGTCAGCGGCAAGCCGATCAAGCTGAAGGACGGCCGGTTCGGGCCCTACGTGACCGACGGCGAGACGAACGCGACCATCCCCAAGAGCGAGTCGGTCGACGACATCGAGTTCGCCCGTGCCGTCGAGCTGCTCGCCGAGAAGCGTGCCAAGGGGCCGGCGAAGCCGCGCACCACTGCACGCTCCACCGCCAAGAAGCCCGCAGCGCGCAAGGCCGCGCCGAAGAAGAAGTGAGCGCGGGCAGCGCCGCCGTCGCCCCGCCGAGTGCGGGGCGCGGCCTCTTCATCACGCTCGAGGGCGGCGACGGATCGGGCAAGTCGACACAGGCGCGACTGCTCGAGGAGTGGCTCGTCGAACACGGGCGCTCCGTCCTGCGCACGCGAGAGCCCGGCGGCACCGAGGTCGGCGTCGAGATCCGCGAGATCGTGCTGCACCACCGCGGAGACATCGCGCCTCGGGCCGAGGCCCTGCTCTATGCCGCGGATCGCGCCCACCACATCGCGACGAAGGTGCGCCCCGCACTCGAGCGTGGCGACGTCGTCATCCAGGATCGCTATCTCGACTCGTCCGTCGCCTACCAGGGCGCCGGTCGGGTGCTCGGAGGAACAGAGGTGCGCGACCTCTCGCTGTGGGCCGCGCAGGGACTGCTTCCCGATCTCACCATCCTGCTCGACCTCGACGAGACCGTTGCGCGCGGTCGGCTCGACGCGGCGCAGAAGCGCTTCGACAGGCTGGAGGCCGAGGCCGGGGAGTTCCACGCCCGCGTGCGCCACGCCTTCCTCGAGCTCGCCGCGGCGGAGCCCGAGCGGTTCCTCGTCGTCGACGCGACAGGCTCGGTCGACGAGATCGCGGCCTCGGTGCGCGAACGGGTCGAGGCCCTGCTGGGCTAGCGCGTCGGCGGCATCGCCTACTGTTGGAGCATGACGGTGTGGGACGAGCTGACGGGCCAGGCCGACGCCATCGCGGTGTTCCGAGCTGCAGCGGCAGCGGCATCCGCCACACCCACCGAGGGTGCAGCAGAGCAGGCCATGTCGCACGCCTGGCTGATCACGGGTCCGCCCGGATCGGGCCGGTCGAACCTCGCCTACGCCTTCGCGACGGCGCTCATCTCGGGTCACCCCGACGGCGACGACGCGACGGTCGCTCAGGTCGCGGCGCGCAGTCACCCCGACCTCACCGTCCTCAGCACCGAGGGGGTGTCGATCAAGGTCGACGACGTGCGCGCCATCGTGCGGTCGTCGTCGTACTCTCCGTCGGTCGGGCGGCATCGCGTGCTCGTGATCGAGGATGCCGACCGCATGCCCGAGCGCACCTCGAACGTGCTGCTCAAGGCGCTGGAGGAACCGCCCGAGCGCACAGTGTGGATCCTCTGCGCCCCCAGCGAGGCCGACCTCATCCCCACCATCCGCTCCCGCGTCCGCTCCGTGCGCCTCCGGGTTCCGAGCATCGACGACGTGGCCGCGCTGCTCGTCGCACGCGATGGCGTCAGCCCCGAGGTCGCCGAGCGGGCCGCCCGTGAGGCCCAGAGCCACATCGGCATGGCGCGGCGGCTCGCCACGTCGAGTGAGGCCCGCGAACGTCGGGAGGCCACGCTGGTGTCAGCCCTCGGCATCCGCACGGTCTCGGATGCCGTCGCTGCGGCCGCCCGCATGATCGAGATCGCCGGCGACGACGCCAAGGCGATCACGCTCGAGCGCGATGCCGATGAACGCGAGAAAGCCCTCCGCTCTCTCGGCGTCGCCCCGGGCCAGACGCTGCCTCCTGCGCTGCGCGGCCAGATCAAGGCGCTCGAAGACGACCAGAAGCGCCGCGCCACCCGCAGCCTCCGAGACGGCATCGACCGCATTCTCGTCGACTTCTCCTCCCTGCACCGCGACGTGCTGATGCTGCAGCTGAACGGCGACTCCGCCATCATCAATCGCGAGCTGCTGTCCAGGATCGAACGCGCGGCATCCGTGGGCAGTGCTGCCGAGACCCTGCGTTCGCTCGATGCCATCGCCGTCGCCCGCAAGCGCATCGAGGCCAACGTCGCCCCGCTCCTGGCCCTCGAAGCCATGCTCATGACCTTCCGCCGATCCGAGAGAGCCGCCGCGTGATCCGACGACCGATGACCACGACAGCACGACCAGCGCGAACACTGCGAGAGGGGCGCAGCGGCCGCGGCAGGGCCGCCGTCGTCGGCGCCGCGGTCCTCGCGCTCGTTCTGACCGGCTGCGTGCCCTGGGCCGGAGGCGGAGCCGGAACGCACACCTCCACGCCGACCGGGGAGACGGCGCCCGCCGGTCTCGAGTCGTTCTACGGCCAGCAGCTGGAGTGGGAGGACTGCGGCGACGGATTCCAGTGCACGACGGCCGCGGCGCCGCTCGACTACCGGGCGCCGGGCGATGACAGCATCGACCTGGCCCTGGTGCGGCACCCGGCGACCGGAGACCGCCTCGGCTCGCTGCTAGTGAACCCGGGAGGCCCCGGGGGATCCGGCTACGACCTCGTGAAGGACTCCCTCGACTTCGCCGTCAGCGCCGACCTCCAGAAGCACTACGACATCATCGGCTTCGACCCCCGAGGGGTGAGCCGCTCGACGCCGGTGACCTGCTACGGACCCGAGCAGATGGACGCGTACCTCTACGACATCACCCCCGGCGAACGGGGCAGCGATGACTGGCTCGCCGGGAGGACCGCCCGGGGGACGGCCTTCGCCGAGGCCTGCGACTCGAACACGGGAGCCCTCCTCGACAACGTCGACACCGAGAGCGCTGCCCGCGACCTCGACGTGCTGCGCGCGGCACTCGGCGACACCACCCTGAACTACCTCGGTTACTCCTACGGCACCTATCTCGGCGCCGTCTACGCCGGCCTGTTCCCGACGAAGGCCGGCCGCCTCGTGCTCGACGGCGCCATCGATCCGGCTGCCACCAACCTCGACGTGAACATCGAGCAGGCGAAGGGATTCGAGAGCGCCCTGCGGGCCTACCTCACCGACTGCCTCGGCGGAGCCGACTGCCCGTTCGAGGGCACCGTCGACGACGCCATGGGCACGGTCAAGGCGTTGCTCGACTCGGTGGACGCAACTCCCATCCGGGCATCCGATGGCCGCATGCTCGGCGGCGACACCCTCGTCACCGCGATCATCTACCCGCTCTACTCGCAGCAGGGTTGGCCGGCGCTCAGCACCATGTTCGACTCCGTTCTGAGCGGATCCGCCGATCAGGCCATGTCGTTCGCCGACCAGTACAACGGGCGTGACGCATCAGGAACCTACAGCGACAACTCCTCCGAGGCCTTCTATGCCGTCAACTGCATGGATTACGAGTACGTGACGGATGCCGCCACCATGCGCGAACAGGAGCAGGAACTGGATGCCGCAGCCCCGGTCATCGGCGCCTACTTCGGGTTCGGCGACATCACGTGCACGACCTGGCCGTACACCTCGCGTGCGGAACGAGCGACGATTAGCGCCGAGGGCTCGCCGCCCATCGTCGTCATCGGCACGACGAACGACCCGGCGACGCCCTACGTCTGGGCGCAGTCGCTGGCCTCTCAACTCGACGATGGTCGCCTCATCACCTTCAACGGCGAGGGCCACACGGCGTACAACAAGTCGAACTCCTGCGTGAACGACGCAGTCGACACCTTCCTCATCGAGGGAACCGCCCCCACCAGCGACCCCGACTGCTGAGTCATCGGCGCCGGTGGGGCCGCCGTCGTGTTCGTGAACGCCCGCCGGAGACGGTATGCTTTCCTACTGTGCCAAGCGGCATCGTCCCCAGAGGATGATCGCCGAGTGCCACGCCGCCTTAGCTCAGTCGGCAGAGCGTCTCACTCGTAATGAGAAGGTCGTGGGTTCGATTCCCACAGGCGGCCCCATCACAGCCCTCGCATCGCATCCCTCGGATTCGCCGACGCGTCGTCATGCCCTAGCCTCGAAGCATGACTGATGCACTGCGCTGGGGAATCCTCGCCACGGGCGGAATCGCCCACGCCATGGCCAACGACCTCGTCCTGAACGGCTTCACCGTGCAGGCCGTCGGGTCACGCTCGCAGGAGTCGGCGGATGCCTTCGCCGCCGAGTTCGGCATTCCCAACGCCCACCCCAGCTACGCAGCTCTGGTGGCCGACCCCGAGGTCGACGTCATCTACGTGTCGACGCCGCATCCGTTCCACGCCGAGCATGCAACGCTCGCCCTCGAGGCCGGCAAGCACGTGCTCGTGGAGAAGCCGTTCACGCTGAACGCCGCCGAGGCGCGCCAGGTCGTCGACCTCGCCACCGAGAAGGGTCTCGTCGTACTCGAGGCCATGTGGACCCGCTGGCTGCCGCACATGGTCCGCGTGCGCGAGATCATCGCAGCGGGCACCCTCGGAGAGGTGCACACCCTCATCGCCGACCACACCCAGGACCTCCCCGACGACCCCGGCCACCGCCTCAACGCCCTCGAGCTCGGCGGCGGCGCCCTGCTCGACCTCGGCATCTACCCGATCTCCTTCGCGTCCGACCTGTTCGGCACCCCCGAGACGATCCAGGCGTCAGCCACGTTCAAGGACACGGGGGCCGATGCCCAGGTCGCCACGATCTTCCGCTACGCCGGCGGCCAGATCGCCACGACCCTCTCGGCCAGTGACACCCGGGGGCGCAACATCGCCACGATCCTCGGAACCGACGGCCGCATCGACATCGACTCCGTCTGGTACTCGCCGACCTCGTTCCGCGCCTACGACGCCGACGGCGCCGAGATCGAGTCGTTCTCGTCCGATGTGACCGGCCGCGGCATGCAGTTCCAGGCCGCCGAGCTCGAGCGTCTCGTCGCCGCGGGAGCGACCTCCGGCGACATCCTGTCGACCGAGGAGACCGTGGCGGTGCTCGAGACCCTCGACGCGATCCGGGCCCAGATCGGCCTTCGCTACCCGGGCGAGTGATCGGCGCCGTCTTGCGGATTCTCTCAGGCGCGACCGCGTAGGCTGCCGCGAATGACTGAAACGGATGCCCCGAGCACGCCGGCCGCTCCGGCCAGGGGTGGGCTCTTCCGAGCGCACCGCCGCGGCTGGACCATCGCCGGCGGCGCCGTCGCCGTGGCGCTGCTCGCCGGTGCCGCCCTCGCCTCCGGCGCTGCAGCCGGCAGCCCGGCGCCAGCGGCCACCCAGAAGGCAGCGGCATCCGCGACCCCGACGGCCACGCCGACCCCGACTCCCGACCCGCGGGCCACTCCGGCGGCTGCGGTACCCGCGAGCCGGCTGCGCACCTGCTCCGTGACCGATCTGGCCTCCGACGGCCGCCTCGCCTCGATGCAGGCCCAGGTGCTGAACGCCGCGACGGGCGAGGTGCTCTTCGACCGCGGCGGCACCACGCCCTCGCGCGCCGCGAGCGTCATGAAGGTGCTCACCACCGCTGCTGCGCTCAAGGTGCTCGGCCCCGACTACCGGGCGACGACGACAGTGGTGAAGGGCTCGGAGCCGGGCTCCGCCGTGCTGGTCGGCGGCGGTGACCTCACCCTCTCGCGCCTGCCCTCGGGGGAGACGTCGGCGTACGAGGGTGCCGCGCACCTCGACGACCTCGCGAACCAGGTGCGCACCGCATGGGCCGCCGATCCGTCGAACCCGCCCCTGACGAAGCTCATCCTCGACTCCTCTCTGTTCACCGGCCCCGACTGGCAGCCGAGCTGGAACTCCAAGGAGCAGTACGACGGCTACATGTCGCGCGTGACCGCCCTGCAGGTCGACGGCGACCGCGATGACCCGTACAGCAACACCTCGGCTCGCAGCGACGACCCCGTCGGACGCGCCGGACAGGCGTTCGCCGACCAGCTCGGCGGCATCCAGGCCATCGAACTCGGAACGGCGCCGGCCGGCGCTGCTGCGCTCGGCAGCGTGCAGTCGGCCCCGGTGTCGACGCTGGTGCAGCAGTCGCTCATCGTCTCCGACAACACCATCGCCGAGATGCTCGCCCGTCTCACGGCCGTCACCGCGGGAACCGGAAGCGACTTCTCGGCCATTCAGCCGGCCGTCATCGCGGCCCTCGACAGCTATGGCGTCGACACCGCCGGAATCGTCGTCGTCGACGGCTCGGGCCTGTCCGACGACAACGCCATCTCGCCGTCGTACCTCACCCGGCTGTTCGTAAAGATCAATGCGCGGGAAGCGAACCTGGGCGTCATCGCCGACGGACTTCCCGTCGCCGGACGCTCCGGTTCGCTGTCGTACACCGACAGGTTCACCGGCGACGCATCGGTCGCCGACGGCTCGGTGTTCGCCAAGACCGGGTGGATCGACACCGGGTACACCCTCTCCGGCATCATCGCCGCCTCGGACGGGACCCCGCTGACGTTCGCCGTCTACGCCCTCGGCGACGTGAGCGAAGACGCCAAGACCGCCATCGACCTGCTCACGGCGGGCTTCTACAGCTGCGGCGACAACCTCTCCAACAACTGACCGCGTCGAACGATCGGGGCTGATCCGTGGGCGATGACGAACTGATCGACCTCGTGCGGGAGCTCGTCGCGATCCCGTCGGTCAACCCCTCGCTCGGCGACGGAGGCGAAGGCGAAGGCAGCGGCGGTGGCACCGGAGAGGCCGCCGTCGCCCGGTTCGCCGCCGGCTGGCTGGCCGCCCGCGGATTCGAGGTGTGGCTGGCCGGCCGTGACGCGAATCGTCCGAGCGTCCTGGCCGTTGCACCGGGCAGCGGCGACGGGCGCACCCTGCTCATCAACGGACATCTCGACACCGTCGGCGTCGACGCCTTCACGGGCGACCCCTTCGACGCGCGGATATCCGGGGGACGGATGTTCGGCCGCGGCGTGTACGACATGAAGAGCGGCGCAGCGGCGGCGATGATCGCCGCGAGCCGAGCCACTGCGTCGGGGCTGCGAGGCGACGTCGTGCTCACCCTCGTGGCCGACGAGGAGTTCGCGTCGGCGGGCACCGAGGACTCCCTCCTCGCCCTCGCCGAGCGCGGCATCCGTGCCGACGGGGCCATCGTCGGGGAGCCGACGGGCTCCCGACTCACCGTGGCGCACCGCGGCTTCGCGTGGTTCACGCTGGCGATCACCGGCGTTCCCGCCCATGGCTCCCAGCCCGAACTGGGCGTCGACGCCATCGACTACGCCACCGACGTGCTCCTCGCGCTGCGTGCCCTCGACGTCGAGCTCGACGCTCGACCGGCGCATCCGATGCTTCCCCGATCCACAGTGCGCGTCGCGAGGATCGACGCCGGAACCGACGCCGCGACTGTCGCCGCCCGGGCGAGCCTGACCATCGAACGTCGCACCCTTCCCGGCGAGACCCCGGCCGAGGTGCGCCGCGAGCTCGAGGCCGCGATCGCGTCCGTCGCCGCGGCCGACGGCATCCGGTGGGAACTGACCGAGCTGGTGTCTCGGGCGGCGTTCGAGACGCCCACGGATGCCGCGATCCAGCGGGTCGTGAGCGATGCCGTGGCGCACGTGACGGGGTCGCCCGTCGAGCTGCAGGGCGATCCGTGGTGGACTGATGCCGGGCTCCTCGCCGAAGCGGGCATCCCCACGGTGCTGTTCGGCGTCGACGGCAGCGGAGCCCACGCGCCCGATGAATGGGTCGACCTGGCCTCCGTGCAGCGGCTCGCTGCAGTGCTGGAGCGCTCGATCGCCGACTTCTGCTCCTGAGTCGACCGCCCGACGGTGCCTCTCGTCGGCTGTCGCGCGATAATCGAGGGACGAACATCGGGAGGCTGACGTGACACGGGCACTGTTCATCATCGACGTGCAGAACGACTTCACCGAGGGTGGCGCCCTGGGCGTCGAGGGGGGTGCTGCCGTCGCGGCCGGAGTGAGTGCGCTGCTGGAGCGGCATCCCGACGCCTACGACGTCGTGTTCGCCTCACGCGACTGGCACGACGGCGGAAACGACAACGGCGGACATTTCGCGACGGATGCCGCTCCGGATTTCGTCGACACCTGGCCGTCGCACTGCGTCTCGGGAACGGCCGGAGCCGAGTACCACCCCGACCTCGCCACCGACGGAATCGACGTTCACGTGCGCAAGGGGCAGGGCGTTCCCGCGTATTCGATCTTCGAGGGCACGACGGAGCAGGGGGAGACGGTCTCGGAACTGCTGACGGCACGCGGTGTGACCGCCGTCGACGTCGTCGGAATCGCCACGGACTACTGCGTGCGGGCCAGTGCGCTCGACGCCGTCGAGCACGGCCAGCACGTGCGCGTGCTCACAGACCTCGTGGCCGGTGTCGCTCCCGACTCCAGTGCGGCGGCCCTCGCCGAGCTGGCGCACGCCGGCGTCGAGATCACGGCGTCGGAGGCCGCGGTGGGGGAGACGGGCGCACAGGACGCACCCGAGGAGTGACACGCTTCTCCGTGTCGGCTGACGGCACCCGCATCGCCTACGACGTTCATGGTGCGAGCGGTGGCACCGGGATCGCCGCGGTCGCCGGCTCCGGGCAGCCGCCGATCCTCCTGGTGCACGGCTTCGCCTCCGACCCACGCGTCACCTGGGAGGCCACAGGGTGGGTGCGCTTCCTTCAGCGCGCCGGCCGCGAGGTCATCACCGTCGACCTGCGCGGTCACGGACGCAGCGACAGCCCTGCCGACGCCGCCCGCTACACCCCGAACGCGCAGGCCGCCGACCTGCGCGCCGTGCTCGACGCGGCTCACGTCGACCTGGTGGACGTCGTCGCCTACTCGATGGGCACCAGGATCGCCTCGGCGTTCGCCCAGCTCGAGCCGTCCGGCATCCGTCGCCTCGTGCTCGGCGGTACGGGCCCCCTCGAGGTCTTCGCGACCTGGCGGGGTGACGACGTCGAACGGATGCTGCGCACGGCCGACTTCGCCGGCAACCCGATCGCGCAGGCCGTCGTCGGGCCCGCGCTGGCGGCGGGAGCCGACCCCGCCGTGCTGCTGGCCTGCATCCGGGGCATGACCGGTGCCCCGCTCCTGCGACCCGGGGAGATCCCCGTGATGATCGTCGTGGGCGAGCTCGACCCCGTCGGAGCCGGAGCCGCGGAGCTCGCGGCCGAGTGGGGTGCATCGTTCGCATCGATCCCGGGCCGGGATCACATCAACGTCCTCACCGCCCGGGCCTTCAAGGACGCCGCGCTGGCATTCCTCGACTGACCTCACGCCCGCTCGCTGAGGACCGAGCGAGGCGACCGCCCGAAGCGCGCGCGGGGCGAATCGTTCAGCGGTTGTGCGTCGCCTTCAGCACCCTGTATCCCATGCCGACGGCCTCGCGGGCGATGTCCAGGTCGGGGAACTCCTCGGTCATCCACCGGTGCAGCGAGTCGGCTCCGAGGTTCTTCTGCACCACGAGCCAGGCCTCGGAGTCCGCAGCGAGTCGCGGCATCCAGGTCTGGAGCAGGGCATGAAGCTCGGCCTTGCCGATGCGGATGGGCGGGTTTGACCAGATGGTCGAGAACGTCAGCCCGGCGGGAACATCCTCGGGCCGCACGGCGTTGATGTTGGTGACGCCGACGGCAGCGGCGTTCCGACGCACCAGTTCCAGGGCACGATCGTTCACGTCGACAGCCCAGACCGTGGCATCCGGAGCCTCGAGGGCCATCGTCAGCGCGATGGGTCCCCAGCCCGAGCCGATGTCGAGCAGATCACCGTTCTGCGGGGGAGTCGGAACGTTGTCGAGAAGCACGGAAGTGCCATCGTCGATGTGATCGGGGCTGAACACTCCGCCAGCCGTCGTGAGAGTGAACTCCCGCCCGCTCAGCTGCACCGTGATCTGCCTCGGCTTCAGTTCGGTCGACGGGTCATTCGTGAAGTAATGCTCTGAAGCCATGAGAGGGAAACTACCCGACCGGGCTGAGTGAGACCAATGGGGCAACGATAGGATTGACGCAATGACTGAACCCGATACCACGACGCCGGACGACGATGTCGTCGCCCGCGTCCTCGCCAGCGCCGAGCAGCGCGCCGGCTACACCATCTTCGGCGGCTCCGCACAGGCGCTGCAGGACGACGAGGGTCGCGCCCACCGCGTCGACTCAGACGGCGACCAGTTCGACCGTGAAGACCGCCAGGCGCTGCGTCGTGTGGCCGGTCTCTCGACGGAACTCGAAGACGTCACCGAGGTCGAGTACCGCCAGCTGCGCCTCGAGAACGTCGTGCTCATCGGCGTCTACTCGCAGGGCTCGCAGACCGACGCCGAGAACTCCATCCGCGAACTCGCGGCGCTCGCCGAGACCGCCGGCGCGACAGTGCTCGACGGCCTGCTCCAGCGTCGGCCGCACCCCGACCCCAGCACCTACCTCGGCAGCGGCAAGGCCCGCGAGCTAGCCGGCATCGTCGCATCGCTCGGCGCAGACACCGTCATCGCCGACACCGAGCTCGCGCCCAGCCAGCGTCGTGCGCTCGAAGACGTGGTGAAGGTCAAGGTCATCGACCGCACGGCCGTCATCCTCGACATCTTCAGCCAGCACGCCACCAGCCGTGAGGGCAAGGCCCAGGTCGAGCTCGCGCAGCTCGAGTACCTCCTCCCGCGCCTGCGCGGCTGGGGTGAGTCGATGTCCCGCCAGGCTGGTGGCCAGGTCGGTGGCGCCGGAGCCGGCATGGGCTCGCGTGGTCCCGGTGAGACGAAGATCGAGCTCGATCGTCGCCGCATCCACACCCGCATGGCGAAGCTCCGCAAGTCGATCATCGCGATGAAGCCCGCACGCGAGGCCAAGCGGGCGAACCGCAAGCGCAACACGGTGCCATCCGTCGCCATCGCGGGCTACACGAACGCCGGCAAGTCCAGCCTCGTCAACCGCGTCACCAAGGCCGGGCTCCTGGTCGAGAACGCGCTGTTCGCGACCCTCGACGCCACCGTGCGCAGGAACACCACGGAGGACGGTCGGCTCTACACGATCGCCGACACCGTCGGGTTCGTGCGCAACCTGCCGCATCAGCTCGTCGAGGCGTTCCGGTCCACGCTCGAGGAGGTCGCGGACTCCGACCTCATCCTGCACGTGGTCGACGCCTCCCACCCCGACCCGGCCGGCCAGATCCAGACCGTGCGCGACGTCATCGGCGAGGTGGACGCGCGCCACATCCCCGAGCTCGTGGTCTTCAACAAGTCCGACCTGGTGAGCGACGACGACCGCCTCGTCCTGCGCGGCCTCGAGCCCAACGCCGTCTTCGTGTCGGCGCGATCGGGCGAGGGCATCGACGAACTCCTCGTGAAGATCGCCGAGCTGCTGCCCGACCCGAGTGTCGAGGTGGAGCTGCTCATCCCCTATGCGCGCGGCGAGCTGGTGTCCAGCCTGCACGTGCGTGGTCGGGTCCTCGCCACAGAGCACACCGAGCACGGAACGGCCGTGCGCGCCCTCGTGCACCCCGAGTTCGCCGCCCAGCTGGAGGAGTTCCGCGTGCCGGCCGGAGCTCTCACGTCCGAGGCACTCACCTCCGAGGCCCTGCCCGCCGTCTGACGTCACCGCACGTCACACTCTTCCCAGCTGCAACAGCCGCGGCTAGGCTCGCTGCAAACGTGACGCTCGCCTAGGAGAGCGCTGCGAGGAGCGACAGCCGAGCCCGGCACCCGCCCGCGACAGATCCGATTCACCTTCGATGCGCATCCGCTCGCCGAAGGAAGATCCCTTCGTGAGGCAGCATGGCTATCGAACTTCCCCCCACCGACGGCGCGACGCGTCTGCCGGTCTCGTTCGAGCTGTATCCGCCGCGAACGGATGCCGCGGCCATCGCCCTCGGCCGTACGATCGACAGGCTCACCGAGGTCGACCCGGCGTTCATCTCGGTGACCTTCGGCGCCGGTGGGTCGACCCGCGACCGCTCGCTCACAGTGCTCAGCTACATCCTCGAGAACACGAGCGTGCAGCCGATGGCACACCTCACCTGCGTCGGATCCTCGGCCGCCGAGGCCAACAGGCTGGTGCGGCAGTTCCTCGACGCCGGCATCACGAGCTTCCTGGCCCTCCGCGGCGATCCTCCTCTCGACGGCACCCCGCTCTCCGTCGGCGATCTGCAGAGCGCCGCCGAGCTCGTGCAGCTCATCCACCGGGTGCAGCAGGAACGCGAACCCTTCGCCCAGGAGGCCGTGCGCGGGACCCCGGGCGGCACCCGGCTGCGCGCCCGCCCCCGCCCCGAGCGGGTCGCCGTCGCAGCCTTCCCCAACGGTCACGCGACCTCACGCGGTCCGCAGCAGGAGATCGACGCGCTGCTGGCCAAGCAGGCGTCGGGGGCGAACCTCGCCATCACGCAGTTGTTCTACCGGGCGGACGACTACCTCGCCTTCGTCGAGCGCGCCAGGGCGGGCGGCGTGAGCATCGACATCCTTCCCGGGATCATGCCGGCGTCGAGCGCTCCGCGCCTGCGGCGCATCGCCCAGCTCACCGAGGAGGACGCGCCCGACGAGCTGCTCATCGCCCTCGAGATCGAGCCGACCGAGGAGGGGCGCAGCGAGATCGCGACCACCTTCTTCTCGGAGCTCGCGGCGGAGGTCATCGCGGAGGGTGCGCCCGGTCTTCACCTGTACACCCACAACAAGCACACCCCGGTGCTCGACGTCCTCGAGCGCCTCGACCGCCTTCCGCGCGCAGCACACGGACCCATCAAGGAGAACGCATGACGACGCCAGCCTTCCCGACCGGCACCATCCTCGGCTACCCGCGCATCGGTCGCCGTCGCGAGCTCAAGAAGGCCGTCGAGGCGTTCTGGGCCGGGCGCATCGACGCCGTTGAGCTCGAGGCCGCCGCAGCAGCCCTGCGCTCGGCCACGCGTGAGCGACTCGCTCAGCTCGGGCTCGGACGCGCCGACTCGGCCATCCCCGAGTCGTTCTCGTTCTACGACCAGGTTCTGGATGCCGCCGTGGCCGTCGGCGCCATCCCCACGCGCTTCTCCGACCTCGTCGATGCCGACGGTGCCATCGACCTCGCCGGCTACTTCACGCTCGCCCGGGGCGAGGGAGACCGCGCCCCGCTCGAGATGACGAAGTGGTTCGACACCAACTACCACTACCTCGTGCCCGAGATCGGCCCCGATACGGCCTTCTCGCTCGCGAGCGAGAGCATCGTGCGCCAGTTCATCGAGGCGAGGGACGCCGGTTTCATCACCCGCCCCGTCCTCGTCGGCCCCGTCACCTTCCTGCTGCTGTCGAAGGCGGCCACGGAAGCTCCGGCCGGCTTCCAGCCGATCAGCCGGCTGGCCGACCTGCTCCCCGTCTATGGCGAACTCCTGCAGCGGCTGGCGGCCGCCGGAGCGGACTGGGTGCAGCTCGATGAGCCTGGGCTGGTCAACGAGTCCATTCCCGTGGCGCGCGCGACACAGCTCGACGCTCTCGCGCGGGCCTACGAGGTGCTCGGAGCACAGACGTCGCGGCCGGCCATCTTCGTCGCAGCACCGTACGGCAGCCTCGGTGACGCCGTCGACGTGCTGGCGACATCCGCCGTCGAGGCGATCGGATTCGACCTCGTGCGCGGGTCGCTGCCGACCGGACTGACGGATGCCACTCGCACCGGGCTCGCGGGCAAGACCATCGTCGCGGGCGTGGTCGACGGCCACAACATCTGGCGCGGCGACCTCGCCGGCGCTTTCGAGAGTGCTGCGGCGGCCCTCGAACTCTCGCCGTCCGTGGCGGTGTCGACGTCCACCTCGCTGCAGCACGTTCCCCACGACGTCGACGACGAGACGAAGCTCGGCCACCTCCGCGGGTGGCTCGCCTTCGCCGACCAGAAGGTCGAGCAGGTCGCCACGCTGGCCGCCGGCCTGGTCGACGGCCGCCCCGCCATAGCGGACGCGCTGGATGCGGCATCCGTCGCCCTCGCCCAACGCCTCTCCGCTCCCGGGGTGCGTGATGGCGCCGTGCGCGCTCGCGCCGCAGTGCTGTCCGACGCCGACTTCGCACGTGACGACTACGAGGTGCGGGTCGCCGCGCAGCAGGAGGCCCTCGACCTGCCCCCGCTGCCGACGACGACGATCGGTTCGTTCCCGCAGACCGGCGAGATCCGCCGAGCCCGGGCCGCGCTCGGCCGCGGCGAGCTGAGCGAGGCCGACTACGTGGCCGAGATGCGCGGCGAGATCGCCCGCGTCGTCGCGGTGCAGGAGGAGATCGGGCTCGACGTGCTCGTGCACGGCGAGCCGGAGCGCAACGACATGGTGCAGTACTTCGCCGAGAACCTCGACGGCTTCGACGTCACCGAGCACGGCTGGGTGCAGTCCTACGGTTCGCGCTGCACCCGCCCGTCGATCCTCTGGGGCGACGTCTCCCGGCCGAAGCCCATCACGGTCGAGTGGTCGGCCTACACGCAGTCGCTCACGCCGAAGCCGGTGAAGGGGATGCTCACCGGCCCCGTCACGATCCTGGCGTGGTCGTTCGTTCGAGACGACCAGCCGCTGGGCGACACAGCCCGCCAGGTGGCCCTCGCCCTCCGCGACGAGATCGCCGATCTCGAGGCAGCGGGCATCGCCATCGTCCAGGTCGACGAACCTGCCCTGCGCGAACTGCTGCCGCTCGAGCGGGACCGCCAGGCCGACTACCTCGACTGGTCCGTCGGGTCGTTCAGGCTCGCGACCGCCGGCGTCGGCGCCGCCACGCAGATCCACACCCACCTCTGCTACTCGGAGTTCGGGGCGATCATCGACGCCATCCGCGGTCTCGACGCCGACGTGACCAGCATCGAAGCCGCGCGCAGCCGCATGGAGGTGGTCGTCGACCTCGAGGCGAGCGGCTTCGACCACGGCATTGGACCGGGGGTGTACGACATCCACTCTCCCCGGGTTCCGAGCGTCACCGAGCTGACGGAGCTCATCGAGCGCGCACTCGACGGCATCCCGGAGCGCCAGCTCTGGATCAACCCCGACTGCGGGCTCAAGACGCGCGGCTACGACGAGACCGTGGCGTCGCTCCGCAACATGCTCGAGGCCACTCGCGGCGTGCGGGCATCCGTCGTCAGTCCCGTCTAGCGAACGGATGCGACAGGCCCACCTCCCGCGGGAGGTGGGCCTGTGCCGTTCGTTGAGGGACGGACGAAGTCCGCGTCGGAAACGCCCTACACCGAGCGGAGAACCGCCACGACCTTGCCGAGCACCTCGGCGTGATCGCCGACGATGGGCTCGTAGGCGGAGTTGCGCGGCAGCAGCCAGGTGTGTCCGTCGCGCTGGCGGAAGACCTTGACCGTCGCCTCGCTGTCGAGCATGGCCGCCACGATCTCACCGTTCTCGGCCGTGTTCTGCTGACGCACGACCACCCAGTCGCCGTCGCAGATGGCGGCCTCGATCATGGAGTCTCCGACGACCTTGAGGATGAACAGCTCGCCCTTTCCGACCAGCTGGCGGGGGAGCGGGAACACCTCCTCGATCTGCTGCTCGGCCGTGATGGGGATGCCGGCGGCGATGCGCCCGACCATGGGAACCATGGCGGCGTCGCCCATCGGGGCGGGAGAAGCGTACCCGTCGTCGGGTGCCGGGTTCGACTCCGTCGACGGCACCTCGATGAGCACCTCGAGCGCACGGGGGCGGTTCGGGTCGCGCCGGAGGTATCCGCTGAGCTCGAGCTGGTTGAGCTGGTGCGTGACGCTCGACAGTGACGACAGGCCGACGGCGTCGCCGATCTCGCGCATGCTCGGCGGGTAGCCCCGCTGGCTCACCGACCGCTGGATGACCTCGAGGATCGAGAGCTGCTTGGCGCTGAGACTCTTGCGCCGGCGGGTTCCACCGCGCTCCGATGCCCCGCGGTCCTTCGACGACTCTGTGTCGTTGGCCACTGCGCTCACCTTCTTCTCTTCACGGATCGAACCTCCGGCCGACGAGTGTCGGTGGGTGCTGATTGCCTTACAACCAGCCATTCGAACTGTATCCGGGTGGATGGCCTGCGACAAACATCTGTTCGAGTGTGTCGAGAAAGAAATTCTCTCCACATACGAAGACAATGCTTGAGTATTCGAAGACTCGAAGATATATTCGGAACACAGCTTCGCATCTGGCCCTCCCGGCCGAGGGCCAGATGCGAAAACCATCTGGAGGACTCCATGAGCACGTACGCCTACACCACCGCCGCTCCCGCCGCGCTGCCTGTCGTCCGCACCCGGTTGCACCTCACCCGCCGTGGCCGCGCCGTTCTCACCACTCTCGCGGCCCTGCCGATCGTGGTCGGCGCCTTCGTGTTCGCGCTCAATGGCGGCATCGCCGCCGCCGGTGGCGAGCAGGCCGGGCAGTCCTTCGCCTACGTCACGGTCGAGTCCGGGCAGTCGCTCTGGCAGCTCGCCGAGACCCTGGCGCCCACGGCCGATCCCCGCGACGTCATCGCCGACATCGTCAGTCTCAACCAGCTCGACAGCACCGAGATCGAGCCCGGACAGCGCCTCGCCATCCCCGCCCAGTACTGAGCGAAGCACCGATATCGAGAGGCGTTGAGACGAGCCCAGCTTCGCCATCATCGCCCAGTACTGATTCCCCGCCCAGTCCTGACCGCGGGCGCCGACTTCGTAACACTGCCGACGCCGCCGGTACGATTGTTGGAGTGACGACTCTCGATGAGCTCCCCCTCCGCGACGACCTGAGAGGGCGCACCCCGTACGGCGCCCCGCAGAAGGTCGTGCCGGTCGCCCTCAACGTCAACGAGAACACGCATCCCATTCCGGATGCCGTGGCCACCGACATCCTCGCGGCCATCGGCGAGGTCATCCCGGGCGTCAACCGCTATCCCGATCGCGAGTTCACCGCTCTTCGCGACGCTCTCGCCGGCTACCTCGGCCACGGGCTGACCCGCGACGAGATCTGGGCGGCGAACGGCTCGAACGAGGTGCTGCAGCACGTCCTGCAGGCCTTCGGTGGTCCGGGACGCACGTTGCTCGGCTTCGTCCCCACCTACTCGATGTACCCGTTGCTCGCCTCCGGCACCGGCACCGCCTGGATCGGCGCGACGCGGGACGCCGACTTCGAGCTCTCGCCCGAGAGCGCCGCTGCTGCGGTACGGAAGTACGAGCCCGACATCGTCTTCCTCTGCTCGCCCAACAACCCGACGGGCACCCCGCTCTCGCTCGAGACCATCGCGGCCGTGTACGACGCCACCGACGGCATCGTGCTCGTCGACGAGGCCTACGCCGAATTCGCGCACGACGGTGAGGACAGCGCCCTCACCCTGCTCGAGGGCCGGCCGCGCCTGCTCGTCTCGCGCACCATGAGCAAGGCGTTCGCCTACGCGGGGGTGCGGTTGGGATATCTCGCCGCCGATCCCGCTGTGACGGATGCACTCCGCCTGGTGCGGCTCCCGTACCACCTGTCCGCGCTCACGCAGGCAGCGGCGTCGGCCGCCGTTGCGCACGCCCCGGAGCTGCTGGCCATGGTCGACGACATCCGGGTCCAACGCGACCGCATCGTCGTCAGGCTCGGCGAACTCGGCTTCCAGGCCTTCCGCAGTTCGAGCAACTTCGTGCTGTTCGGCGGGGTCGACGACCCGAACGCCGTTTTCGAGGCGCTGCTGGCCCGCGGCATCCTCGTGCGCGATGTCGGCATCCCGCACACCCTGCGGGTGAGCGCAGGCACAGAGGCCGAGACCACGACCTTCCTCGAGGCCATCGCCGACCACGCGCCGAATAGGATCTGAGCATGAGTGAGACCACCCCCCGCACGGCCCGTGTCGAGCGCGCGACGAGCGAATCGAGAATCGACCTGTCCGTGAACCTCGACGGAACGGGCACGAGCGACATCGAGACGACGGTTCCGTTCTTCAACCACATGCTCACGGCCTTCGCCAAGCACTCGCTCACCGACATCACCGTGCGCGCCAGCGGCGACACCGACATCGACGTGCACCACACCGTCGAGGACACGGGGATCGTGCTCGGCCAGGCCATCCGGGAAGCCCTCGGAGACAAGCGGGGAATCGCCCGCTACGGCGACGCCCTCGTTCCCCTCGACGAGTCGCTCGCGCAGGCCGTCGTCGACATCTCGGGCCGCCCGTACCTCGTGCACGTCGGCGAGCCGGCGGGCTTCGAGTTCCACCTCATCGGCGGGCACTTCACCGGATCGATGGTGCGCCACTTCTTCGAGGCGATCACCTTCGCCGCGGGCCTCACCGTCCACCTCGAACTGGTGCGCGGCCGCGACCCGCACCACATCGCCGAGGCGGAGTTCAAGGCGTTCGCGCGCGCCTTCCGCCAGGCCAAGGCCTTCGATGCCGGTGTCGTCGGCATCCCATCCACCAAGGGAGCCCTGTGACGAAGGTCGTCGTCCTCGACTACGGCTCGGGCAATGTGCACTCGGCCGCGAAGGCCGTGGAGCTCGCCGGGGCCGAGGTCGAGATCACCCACGATCGCCGGGCCGTGATGGATGCCGACGGCCTCCTCGTTCCCGGTGTCGGTGCGTACTCGGCCGTGATGGATGCCCTGAAAGCCGTGCGCGGTGACGAACTCATCGATCGCCGGCTCGCCGGCGGTCGCAAGGTGCTCGGCATCTGCGTCGGCATGCAGGTGCTGTTCGAACGCGGTATCGAGCGCGGTGTCGATCGCGAGGGGCTGGGGGAGTGGCCCGGCGTCGTCACCCAGCTCGACGCCCCCGTGCTGCCGCACATGGGTTGGAACACGGTCGACGCCGCCGAGGGGTCGGTGCTGTTCGACGGCATCCGCGACGAGAGGTTCTACTTCGTGCACTCCTACGCAGCTCAGGCCTGGACGCTCGACGTGATCCCCCCGTTCCCGCAGCCGCAGGTCACCTGGGCCGAACACGGCGGCCGCTTCCTCGCAGCGGTCGAGAACGGCCCGCTAGCCGCCACCCAGTTCCACCCCGAGAAGTCGGGCGAGGCCGGCATCCGTCTGCTCCGCAACTGGATCGGGTCGCTTCGCGACTGAGCTCCGCCCGCCGACCCCTTCGCCCACCCGGGCGTACTATCAACGCGCGGCCGTACGCCGCAAGGAACCGAGGATCACATGAGCGACTTCCACTCCACGCCCGGCTTGGTGCTGCTTCCCGCCGTCGACGTCGCCGATGGCAAGGCCGTCCGCCTGACCCAGGGCGAGGCCGGCACCGAGACCAACTACGGCGACCCCGTGCAGGCCGCCGAGGACTGGGTGTCGCAGGGAGCCGAGTGGATCCACCTCGTCGACCTCGACGCAGCCTTCGGCCGGGGCGACAACCTCGACGTGCTGCGCCGCGTGATGAAGCAGATGCACGGCATCAACGTCGAGCTCTCGGGCGGCATCCGCGACGATCGTTCCCTCGAGGCAGCCCTCGACAGCGGCGCCAAGCGCATCAATCTCGGCACGGCCGCCCTCGAGAACCCCGAGTGGGCGGCGAACGTCATCTCGAAGTACGGCGAGGCCATCGCCGTGGGTCTCGACGTGCGCGGCACCACTCTGGCCGCCCGCGGCTGGACCCGCGAGGGCGGCGACCTCTGGGAGGTGCTGGACCGCCTCGAGGAGGCCGGCTGCGCGCGGTACGTCGTGACCGACGTCACCAAGGACGGCACCCTGCAGGGTCCGAACATCGAACTGCTCAAGCTCGTGATGGAGAAGACCGAGCGACCCGTCGTCGCGTCCGGCGGGATCTCCAGCCTCGACGACATCCAGGCCCTGCGCGATCTGGTGCCGCTCGGACTCGAGGGAGCCATCGTGGGCAAGGCCCTGTACGCCGGCGCGTTCACCCTGGCCGAGGCGCTGGATGTCGCAGCCGACTGACCGGCCCGAGGAGCGGCATCCGTCGCTCCCCGAGTCCGCCGCGTCGCTTCCCGCCCACATCGCCGACTCCGCAGGCCAGCCGTGGGCCGGTCGTTCGTTCGAGCCGAACACGAGCTCGGCCGATGACGGCAGTGCGCCGCCGCGCCTGATCGAGGCGCTACGACGGTTCCGGGCCCGCGAGCTCGGGCAGGCCGAGGTGATCGACGCCGTGCGGGACTCCCGTCTGCTCATCCCGCTCGTCGCCCAGCTCGGGGAGGCCGGGGTGAACGAGCACGGTCACACCGTCGACAAGAGCCAGGAGCTGGCCATCGTCACCGTTGCGGGGCCCGACGGCCGCAACGTGCTCCCCGTGTTCAGCTCGGTGACCGCCATGGCCGCGTGGAACCCCTCGGCGCGTCCGGTGCCGGCCGACGGCGTGCGCGTCGCCCTCGCTGCCGCCAGCGAGGACACCGAGCTCGTCGTTCTCGACCCGACGTCGGAGACCGAGTTCGCCATCCGTCGCCCGGCTCTCTGGGCCGTCGCGCAGAGCCAGCCGTGGACGCCGAGCTTCGAGTCGCCCCTGGTGGCCGCGGCGTTCGAGCGCACGATCGGGAGCGAGCTCGCGGTCCTCGGGATCAGGCTCGCCTCGGGCGACCCGCACTCCCGCCTGGCCGGGCCGGAGCTCGTCGTCGAACTCGAACTCGTCGACGGGCTCGACAGTGGCGAGCTCGACACGATCCTCGGCCGACTCGCGCAGCGCTGGGCAGCCGACGACCACATCGCGACGGCCGTCGACTCCCTGAAGGTCCGGTTGGTCGCATCGCGCTGACCCGCAGCGCTGACCCGTATTGCCGGCCCGCAGCGCTGACGGGCCGCACGATACCCTGAGCGCCCCGCGATGGCGAGGCCATCCGATGTGTCGGTGGGTCACGGCAGGATAGGACCATGGGTTCCGCCCTCGACAGGTTCTCGCCCGCCACGCGTACGTGGTTCGACGAGGCCTTCAGTGCGCCCACCCTCGCTCAGTCCGGCGCCTGGGACGCGATCGGTCGCGGCTCCCATGCCCTGGTCGTCGCGCCGACGGGTTCCGGCAAGACCCTCGCCGCCTTCCTGTCATCGCTCGACGCCCTGCACGCGAAGGCGGCCGACGACGAGCCGGGCACGCGCGTGCTCTACATCTCTCCGCTCAAGGCGCTCGGCGTCGACGTCGAACGCAACCTGCGGGCACCTCTGGTCGGCATCGCCCGTGTCGCCGACAGGCTGGGCATCGAGCCACCGCACGTCAGCGTCGGCGTGCGCTCGGGTGACACCCCGGCATCCGATCGCCGCACCCTGCAGAAGTCGCCGCCAGACATCCTCATCACCACGCCGGAATCGCTGTTCCTCATGCTCACCTCGGCCGCGCGCGACACCCTGCGCACCGTCGAGACCGTCATCGTCGACGAGATCCACGCCGTCGCCGGAACCAAGCGCGGCGCTCACCTGGCGGTCTCGCTCGAGAGGCTCGACGAGCTCCTCGAGAAGCCGGCTCAGCGCATCGGGCTCTCCGCCACAGTGCGGCCGCCCGAGGAGGTGGCCCGGTTCCTCTGTGCGAGCGCGCCCGTCGAGATCGTCGCTCCGGCATCGGAGAAGCGCTTCGACCTGCGCGTCGTCGTCCCCGTCGACGACATGGCCGACCTGCCGCCGGCCCCCGAGCGCGAGGGCGCGACCTCGAGCGCCACTCCGCAGACGGGGTCCATCTGGCCGCACGTCGAAGAGGCGATCGTCGACCGTGTGCTCGAGAACCGCTCGTCGATCGTCTTCGCGAACTCGCGTCGCCTGGCCGAGCGGCTCACGGCTCGGCTCAATGAGATCTACGCCGAGCGCACGGGTGAATCCGCGTCGACGGATGCCGCCCCTCCAGCAGCCCTCATGGGCCAGGCCGGACAGATGCAGGGCGCAGAGCCGCTGCTCGCGCGGGCGCACCACGGCTCGGTGAGCAAGGAGCAGCGCGCCGAGATCGAGGACGACCTGAAGTCGGGTCGCCTGCGCTGCGTCGTCGCCACCTCGAGCCTCGAGCTCGGCATCGACATGGGCGCCGTCGACCTCGTCGTGCAGGTCGAGTCGCCGCCGTCGGTCGCGAGCGGCCTGCAACGCGTCGGTCGCGCCGGACACCAGGTGGGAGAGGTCTCTCGCGGCGTCATCTTCCCCAAGCACCGCGCCGACCTCGTGCACGCCGCCGTCACGGCCGAGCGCATGCTCGCCGGCGCCATCGAGACGCTGCACATCCCGGCCAATCCGCTCGACATCCTCGCCCAGCAGACCGTGGCCGCCGTCGCCCTCGACCAGTTGGGCGTCGACGGCTGGTTCGACATCGTGCGCCGCAGTGCGCCGTTCTCGGCGCTGCCGCGGTCCGCCTACGAGGCCACCCTCGACCTCCTCGCCGGGCGCTACCCGTCCGACCAGTTCGCCGAACTGCGGCCGCGCATCGTCTGGGACCGCGAGGCGGGCGTGCTCACGGGGCGTCCCGGCGCCCAGCGCCTCGCCGTCACGAGCGGCGGCACCATCCCCGACCGCGGCATGTTCGGCGTCTTCCTCGTCGGCGGCGATGAGCTCACGGGCCGTCGCGTCGGCGAACTCGACGAGGAGATGGTCTACGAGTCGCGCGTCGGCGACGTGTTCGCGCTCGGCGCCACCAGCTGGCGCATCCAGGAGATCACCCACGACCGCGTGAACGTCACGCCGGCATTCGGTCAGCCGGGGCGGCTCCCGTTCTGGAAGGGCGACTCGCTGGGCCGACCCGCCGAGCTGGGGCGGGCCCTCGGCGAGTTCATGCGCGACGTCTCCTCTGCGACGGATGCCGACGCCAGAAGCCGCATCCGTGCGGGCGGACTCGACGATCGGGCCGCGACCAACCTCATCGCTTTCCTCACCGACCAGCGTGCGGCCACGGGCCAGGTGCCGACCGACCGCACCCTGGTCGTCGAGCGCGTGCGCGACGAGCTCGGCGACTGGCGCGTCATCCTGCATTCCCCGTACGGCATGAACGTGCACGCCCCGTGGGCTCTCGCCGTGAGCGCACGGGTGCGCGAGCGTCACGGCATCGACGGCGCCTCCATCGCCAGCGACGACGGCATCATCGTGCGCATTCCCGACACCGGGGTTGAACCACCCGGAGCGGAGCTCTTCGTCTTCGAGGCCGACGAGCTCGAGCAGCTCGTCACCGACGAGGTCGGCGGATCGGCGCTGTTCGCCTCCCGCTTCCGCGAGTGCGCTGCCCGCGCGCTGCTCCTGCCGCACTACAGGCCCGGCACGCGGTCGCCGCTCTGGCAGCAGCGCCAGAAGTCAGCGCAGCTGCTCGACGTCGCACGCACCTTCCCGACGTTCCCGATCATCCTCGAGACGCTGCGCGAGTGCCTCCAAGACGTGTACGACCTGCCGTCGCTGCTGTCGCTCGCGCGCGAGATCGGCTCGCGTGGCATCCGTCTGGTCGAGACGACGACCGATTCCCCGAGCCCGTTCGCGAGCACCCTGCTGTTCGGCTACGTCGGCGCGTTCATGTACGAGGGCGACAGCCCGCTCGCCGAGCGGCGGGCGGCGGCGCTCGCCATCGACTCGACCCTGCTGGCGGAACTCCTCGGCCGGGTCGAACTGCGCGAGCTCCTCGATCCGGCCGTCATCGACGACACCGAGCGTGAGCTCCAGCGCCTCGCTCCCGATCGTCGGGCCAAGGGCCTCGAGGGCATCGCCGATCTGCTGCGCGGGCTCGGGGCGCTGTCGGTCGAGGAGATCAGTGCGCGCGTCACGGCGGAGACCCTGCCCGATGTGGCCGAGCACGTCGACGAGCTGCTCCGCGCCAAGCGCATCATCCGCACGGCGGTGGCCGGCACCGATCGGCTCGCCGCCATCGAAGACGTCGGCCGGCTGCGCGATGCACTGGGCGTCCCCATCCAGGTCGGGGTGCCCGAGGCCTACCTCGAGGCCGTCGCCGATCCCCTCGGCGACCTGATCAGCCGCTACGCGCGCACGCACGGACCATTCGCCACCGAGGAGGTGGCCGAGCGGCTCGGAATCGGCACGGCCGTCGCGCGCTCTGCGCTCCGCCGGCTGGTCGAGGCGCGCCGCCTGGTCGAGGGGGAGTTCCGCCCCAACGGAACGTCCGCGGAATGGTGCGATGCCGAGGTGCTGCGCCGACTCCGCCGTCGCTCGCTCGCCGCCCTCCGGCACGAGATCGAGCCCGTCGAGCAGCGTGCTCTCGCCCGGTTCCTCCCGGTCTGGCAGCACGTCGGCGGAAGGCTCCGCGGACTCGACGGAGTGGCATCCGTCATCGAACAGCTCGAGGGCGCCCGCCTGCCGGCCTCGGCATGGGAATCGCTCGTGCTCCCGGCCCGCGTGTCCGACTACAGTCCGGCCATGCTCGACGAGCTCATGGCGACGGGCGAGGTGGTCTGGTGCGGCTCCGGCGCGCTCGCCGGCGATGACGGCTGGATCAGCCTCCACCTCGCCGACACCGCTGCCCTCACCCTGCCCATCTCGCTCGAGGCCGAGACGACGCCCCTGCAGCGGGAGGTCCTCGCCAGTCTCGGCTCCGGGGGAGCGTTCTTCTTCCGCCAGCTCTCCGATGCCGTGGGCTCCGAAGACGACTCGGCCCTCGTCGACGCACTCTGGGACCTCGCCTGGTCGGGTCTCGTGACCAACGACACCTTCGCCCCCGTGCGCGCCCTCGTGGCCGGCGGTCACAGCGCCCACAAGCCGCAACGGGCGGCCCCCCGCGCTCGGATGCACCGCGGTCGCGCGTTGCCGCGCGCGAAGATGCCGAGCCGGGGAGGTCCGCCCACCGTCGCCGGGCGCTGGTCGATCCTGCCGCTGCCCGACAGCTCGGCCACCCGCCGGGCGCACGCGCTCGGCGAGACCCTGCTCGAGCGCTACGGCGTCGTCACCCGAGGCGCGGCCGTCGCCGAGGGCGTCATCGGCGGATTCGCCCTGGTCTATCGCACCCTGCGCGAGTTCGAGGAGTCCGGGCGCAGTCGCCGCGGCTATTTCGTCGACAAGCTGGGGGCCGCGCAGTTCGCGGCTCCCGGGGCGGTCGACCGGCTCCGCAGCCATGTCGATCGCGATGACGGCTCGACACCTTCGGCTCCCGTCGCCTTCACCCTCGCCGCGACAGACCCGGCCAACCCGTTCGGCGCTGCCCTGGCCTGGCCGGCCCTGCCCGAGGGAACGACTCACCGCCCGGCCAGGAAGGCCGGTGCCCTCGTCGTCCTCGTCGACGGCACCATCGCCCTCTACGTCGAGCGCGGGGGCAAGACCATGCTGGCCTTCACCGACGACGAGGCCGTGCTGGCCGCCGCCGCGGCCTCGCTCGCCGCCGCCGTGTCACGCGGAGGGATGCGCAAGCTCGCCGTCGAGACGGTCAACGGCCTCTTCGTACTCGGCGCCCCGGCCGGGCTCGCCCTGCGCGGCGCCGGCTTCAGCGAGACTCCGCGCGGGCTCCGCCTCAGCGCGCGGGTCTGAGCGGCGGTCGGCGAGCATGCCCGAGGGTGACACCGTCTTCCGCACGGCCCGGTCCCTGAACGCGGCGCTCGCCGGCGAGATCATCACCGTGAGCGACATCCGGGTGCCGGCCTTCGCCACCGTCGACCTCACCGGTCGCACTGTCGACGACGTCGTCGCCCGCGGCAAGCACCTGCTGCTGCACGCCGGCGACCTCACGGTGCACTCGCACCTCAAGATGGAGGGTGCCTGGCACCTCTACCGGCACGGAACGCCGTGGCAGCGTCCGGCGTTCCAGGCCCGCATCATCCTCGAGACAGCCGAGTGGGTGGCCGTGGGATTCGAGCTCGGCGTTCTCGAGGTCGTTCCCACCGTCGAGGAGCACACGGTGGTCGGCCACCTCGGGCCCGACCTGCTCGGCCCCGACTGGAACGCCGAGGCAGCCGAGGCCGCCGTCGCCAACCTCGTGGCGAAGCCCGACGTTCCTCTCGCCGTCGCGCTCGCCGACCAACGCAACCTGGCGGGACTGGGCAACGTGTTCGTGAACGAGCTGTGCTTCCTGCGCGGCATCCGCCCCCAGCGACCGATGAACGAGGTTCCGGATGCCGCAGGCATCGTCGCGCTCGCCCATCGCCTCATCACGGCCAACGCCGAGAGAACCGCGCGCACGACCACGGGGGTCGACCGCAACGGCCAGCGCCTCTGGGTGTACGGGCGCGGCGGCAAGCCGTGCCGGCGCTGCGGGACCCGCATCCAGCACGGTCAGCTCGGTCGTACAGAGCTCGAGCAGCGCGAGACCTGGTGGTGCCCCCGCTGTCAGAGTTAGCCGTTCGCTGAGGCTTCACTCCGCTGGTCGAGTAGCGCCTGAGCGCAGCGAAGACGCGTACCGAGACCCGCGAGCCCGGCGAAGACGTCGCGTACTAGTTGACCGGCCCGGTCCACTTCTCGCCGGGGCCCTTGCCGATGGGGTCGGGGATGCTCGACGCCTCACGGAAGGCGAGCTGGAGCGAGCGCAGTCCGTCGCGGAGGCTCCGTGCGTGCATGTCGCTGATCTCGGGGGCGCCCGCCGTGATGAGGCCGGCGAGGGCCGTGATGAGCTTGCGTGCCTCGTCGAGGTCCATCTGCGACTCGGGATCGTCGGCCAGGCCGCACTTGACGGCGGCCGCACTCATCAGGTGCACCGCGGCTGTCGTGATGACCTCGACGGCCGGCACCTCCGCGATATCGCGGGTGGCGCCGATGGAGGCGTCCTCGGCGTCGTCGTAGGGGCTGACGTGCTCTGAACTGTGACTCACTGAAATCCTCTGCTAGACTGATGCAGGCTTCCGGCCATTTCTGGTCGGAAACGAAAGTGGAGATTCTCCCACCCGCGCTTGACCGCTTCACTAGGTTACCGGGTTGATTGCACTCCGCTTCCTCGTCTCACGATGGGGAAGTAGGCAGGGTGCCGTAGTACTGCGTGTTGTGAAAT
This sequence comes from Orlajensenia leifsoniae, assembly GCF_004570845.1. Taxonomy (GTDB): domain Bacteria; phylum Actinomycetota; class Actinomycetes; order Actinomycetales; family Microbacteriaceae; genus Orlajensenia; species Orlajensenia leifsoniae. Next base: position 502,489 of record NZ_SPQZ01000004.1, read on the forward strand.
CACGCGAGGACTATGTGGATTTCCCCTCTCGATGCCGTGCGGCATCCCGTCGCGCGACAGCGTTGAAGCACGATTAGAGGAGACTCGCATCACCGATCCCCGTACAAACGACCGCATCCGCGTTCCCGAGGTCCGCCTCGTGGGACCAGCTGGTGAGCAGGTCGGCATCGTCAAGATCGAGGCAGCACTGCGTCTTGCGCAGGAAGCCGACCTCGATCTCGTGGAGGTTGCTCCCAACTCCAAGCCGCCTGTCGCCAAGATCATGGACTACGGCAAGTTCAAGTACGAAGCGGCGCAGAAGGCCAAAGAGGCCCGACGCAATCAGGCGAACACGATCCTCAAAGAGGTTCGTTTCCGTCTGAAGATCGACAAGCACGACTACGAAACCAAGATGAAGCGCGCAGTGGGCTTCCTCAAGGCCGGCGACAAGGTCAAAGCCATGATCCTGTTCCGCGGCCGTGAGCAGTCCCGTCCCGACCAGGGCGTGCGTCTTCTCCAGAGATTCGCCGAAGATGTGGCGGAGTTCGGTTCTGTCGAATCGACCCCGATGATCGACGGTCGCAACATGGTCATGGTCATCGGCCCTCTGAAGAACAAGTCAGAGGCAAAGGCCGAGGCCAACGCACACAAGGCCGCCACCAAGGCGGCATCCAAGCAGGAGGAAAACAATGCCTAAGCAGAAGACCCACTCCGGGTCCAAGAAGCGCTTCAAGGTGACCGGCAGCGGCAAGATCATGAAGCAGCAGGCCGGCATGCGTCACAACCTCGAGGTGAAGGCCTCGAAGCGCAAGGGCCGCCTCAACCAGGACCAGGTGCTGGCCCCGGCCGACGCCAAGGTCATCAAGAAGCTTCTCGGCCGCTGAGCCGCGCAACACGTTAGGAAGACAGAGAAATGGCAAGAGTAAAGCGGGCGGTCAACGCCCACAAGAAGCGTCGGGTCATCCTCGAGCGCGCCCAGGGTTACCGCGGCCAGCGTTCGCGCCTGTACCGCAAGGCCAAGGAGCAGGTCACCCACTCGCTCGTCTACAGCTACGCCGACCGTCGCGCCCGCAAGGGTGACTTCCGTCGCCTGTGGATCCAGCGCATCAACGCGGCTTCGCGTGCGAACGGCCTCACGTACAACCGTCTCATCCAGGGCCTCGGCCTCGCGGGTGTCGGTGTCGACCGTCGCATCCTCGCGGACCTCGCCGTGAACGAGCCCGCCACCTTCGCCGCTCTGGTCGAGACCGCCCGCAAGGCTCTCCCCGCCGACGTCAACGCGCCGGTCGCGCGCTAGTCGCCAGCAGCTCAGCGTTTCCTCGAACGGCCCCGTCACCTCGTCCGGTGACGGGGCCGTTCGCATCCCATCGGTAGACTCGGTCCCATGCTTGAGAACCCGCGCTCGCCCCGTGTCCGCGCTGTCGCCAAGCTCGCCAAGAAGCCCGCGCGCGTCGACAGCGGGCTCTTCCTCCTCGAGGGTCCGCAGGCCGTCGCCGAGGCCCTCACGTTCAAGCCCGAGCTCGTGGTCGATCTCTTCGCCACGCCGACCGCCCTCGAGCGCTACGACGACATCGCGCAGGCCGCTGAAGACGCCGACATCGAGGTCGAGTACGTGACCGAGCAGGTGCTCGAGGCCATGAGCGACACCGTCACCCCGCAGGGCTTCATCGCCGTCTGCCGCCAGTTCCCCACCTCCGTGAAGGACATCTTCGCGTCGGAGCCGCGTCTCATCGCCATCCTCGAGGAGGTGCGCGATCCGGGCAACGCCGGAACGATCGTGCGGGCAGCGGATGCCGCGGGTGCCGATGCCGTCATCTTCACGGGGCGCAGCGTCGACCTCTACAACCCCAAGGTCGTGCGTTCGTCGACAGGGTCGATCTTCCACCTGCCGATCGCCGTCGACGTCGAGTTCGAGGACGTGCGCGACCGCGCTCGAGCCGCCGGCCTCCAGATCCTCGCGGCCGACATCAAGGGTGACGACCTGCTGGCCGCTCGCAACGAGGGCCTCCTCGACGCTCCGACGGCCTGGTTGTTCGGCAACGAGGCGCGGGGACTGCCCGACGACAAGCTGGCCCTGGCCGATCGGGCCGTCTCGGTTCCCATCTACGGCAGTGCCGAGTCGATGAATCTCGCGACCGCCGCATCCGTCTGCCTCTACGAATCCGCCTTCGCTCACCGGTCCTGACGCGTCACGCCCCGGTTACGATCACGTAACCGACCGGCGCTTTCGTTCATGCCCCCCATGGCCCGCCCCCTAAAGTGGGGTACATGGCGGACAACGAAGCGGCACCGGCCACATCGAACATCAGTGTGCGTCGAGGTGAGCCACTCGTCGTCGTCTCAGACGTCGACAAGCACTTCGGCGATCTGCACGTGCTGAAGAACATCAACACGACGGTCAACCGCGGCGAGGTCGTCGTGGTCATCGGCCCCAGCGGGTCCGGGAAATCCACCCTGTGCCGAGCCATCAACCGACTCGAGACCATCGACAGCGGAACCATCTCGATCGACGGTGTGAAGCTGCCGGAAGAGGGAGCGGATCTGGCTCGTCTCCGGGCCGACGTCGGCATGGTGTTCCAGTCGTTCAACCTCTTCGCCCACAAGTCCGTGCTCGAGAACGTCACCCTCGCACCGATCAAGGTCAAGAAGGTCCCGAAGCGCCAGGCGATCGAGAAGGCGATGGAGCTGCTCGAACGCGTGGGAGTGGCCAACCAGGCACAGAAGATGCCGGCACAACTCTCCGGGGGACAGCAGCAGCGCGTCGCCATCGCCAGGTCGCTGGCCATGAACCCCAAGCTCATCCTGCTCGACGAGCCGACGAGCGCGCTCGATCCCGAGATGATCAACGAGGTCCTCGACGTGATGGTCGGCCTCGCGAAAGACGGCATGACCATGATCGTCGTCACCCACGAGATGGGCTTCGCGCGCAAAGCGGCCGACCGCGTGCTGTTCATGGCCGACGGCGAGATCGTCGAAGAGGCGACGCCCGAGCAGTTCTTCACCAATCCGACGTCGGAGCGGGCCCAGGACTTCCTCTCGAAGATCCTGGAGCACTGAAGCGGCACGATGCCCACCGACACCCCCCGATCGAACGCAGATCACAGCACAGAGAAGAGGATGAAGATGAGAATCACAAGACGACTGTCGCTCGTCGCGATTGCCGCAGCGAGTGCACTGGCCCTCGCCGGATGCGCCGGAGGCGGCGGATCCGAGGCCGAAGTCACGCCGGAGGCGGCACCGACCTTCGCGGCCGGATCCACCATGGAGAAGCTGTCGGAGGCCGGCACCATCACCATCGGCACCAAGTTCGACCAGCCGCTGTTCGGCCTCGTCGGCCCCGACGGAACGCCCGAGGGCTTCGACGTCGAGATCGGCAAGATCATCGCCGCCAAGCTCGGAATCGCGCCGGACAAGATCAAGTGGACCGAGACCGTCTCGGCCAACCGCGAGCCGTTCATCGAGAACGGCCAGGTCGACCTCGTCGTGGCGACGTACACGATCAACGACAAGCGCAAGGAGGTCATCTCCTTCGCCGGGCCCTACTACCTGGCCGGTCAGTCCATCCTGACTCTCGCCGACAATGACGACATCAAGAGCGAGGACGACCTCGTGGGCCAGCCCGTCTGCTCTGTGACCGGGTCGACCCCGGCGGCGAAGCTCGCCGAGATCGGCGCCGAGCCGGTGCTCACCGACACGTACACCAACTGCCTCGAGCCGCTCCGCTCCGGCAAGGTCGTGGCCGTCTCCACCGACAACGTCATCCTCGCGGGCCTCGCAGCCCAGAACGAGGGCGAGTTCAAGGTGGTCGGCGAGCCGTTCACCGAGGAGCCGTACGGCATCGGCCTCGCCAAGGACGACACGGACTTCCGGAACTTCATCAACGACACGTTGGAGGAGTCCTATGAGGACGGCACCTATGAGGCGGCGTGGGAGTCCACCGCCGGGACGGTGCTTCCGTTCGTCGACCCGCCTGCAGTCGACCGCTACTGAGTGAATCCCGCGCGCGGGTGGGCCGGTGACCGGTCCACCCGCGCGACACTGAACGAAAGGAGGGAGGCCCCGACATGGACGTCGTCATCGAGAACCTGCCGCGATACCTCGCCGGCTTCCGACTCACCCTCCTGTTGCTGGCGGTCTCGGGCATCGCGGCCCTGATCATCGGAACGATCATCGCTGCGATGCGCATCTCGCCCATCACCACGCTCCGCGGCTTCGCGACCGTGTACACCGAGCTCGTGCGCAACACCCCGCTCACTCTGGTGCTGTTCTTCTGCGCGATCATCCTCCCGTACCTCGGTGCCGACTTCTCCTACCTCGTGTTCGCGGCGATCGGACTCAGCGTCTACACCTCCCCTTTCGTCGCGGAGGCGCTGCGGTCGGGCATCAACGGTGTGCCGATCGGGCAGGCCGAAGCCGCGCGCAGCCTCGGCCTCAACTTCGGACAGAGCGTCGGTCTCGTCATCCTCCCTCAGGCTTTCCGCATGACGATCCCGCCGCTCATCAACGTCTTCATCGCTCTCACCAAGAACACCTCCGTGGCCGGCGGCTTCTTCGTGGCCGAGCTCTTCACCGTCGGCAAGGAGTTGGCCAACGGCAACGGCGACAGGGTCATCGCCGTGCTCCTGGGCGTCGCGACCTTCTACCTGATCATCACCATCCCGTTGGGCATCCTCGCCGCCCACGTCGAGCGCAGGGTCATGGTGCAGCGATGAGCGGATCGAACGTACTCTTCGACGCCCAAGGTCCCCGAGGGCGCCGGGTGTCCCTGATCCTGTCGATCATCGGCGGCCTCGTCCTTCTGGCGGCCGTCGCGTGGGTGGTCAGCATCCTCGCCGCTCCCCGGGAGTCCGGCGGCATCACGGTTCCCGGCATGTTCGACCCGAGTCGCTGGGACATCTACTCGGATCCCCAGCTGTGGGGTGCGATCTGGCGTGGCACGCTCGCCACCCTGCAGGCTGCAGGGGTGGCCGCTGTCGGCGCCGTCGCCCTCGGCGTCGTCTTCGCCCTGCTCCGGAGCGCGGCCACAGCCTGGATACGCATCCCGACGACGATCGTGCTGGAGTTCTTCCGCGGCATGCCCGTGCTGCTGATGATGCTCTTCATCCTGTTGGTGGCTTCGACCGGCGCCTTCTGGGCCGTCGTCATCGCGCTCATCCTCTACAACGGCGCGCTCATAGGCGAGGCGTTGCGCGCCGGCCTCGCGTCCCTGCCGCGTGGTCAGCGCGAGGCGGGCCTCAGCCTGGGCATGCGGCCGCTTCAATCGCGCATGCTGGTCGAGTTCCCGCAGGCCTTCCGACAGATGCTGCCGATCATCGTGGCCCAGCTCGTCGTCCTGCTGAAGGACACCTCGCTCGGCTACATCGTCGGCTACAACGAGCTCATCCGCACGACGATGAACAACCTCGCCAGCTTCTACGGCAACAGGTACCTGTTCTCGCTCTTCGCCGTCACGCTCGTGATCTACCTGATCATGAACCTGAGCCTGTCGTGGTTCGCCCGCTGGCTGTCACGACGGACGGCGAGCGGGGGTACCCGCAGAGGCAAGCGCGCTGGGCCGCCGCCGGACCTCGATCAGGCCGTGCTGATGGCTCAAGCCAGCGCACTGGCCCGAACATCCGAACGACCTCAATAGCGGGCGGATGCCGCCGCGTTCCCCGCACCCCGCGTCGCGCCGGTAAACTTGTGCCTCGTGTCTGAACCCACCGAAATCACCGAGGCGAGCGTCGGCGCCGCCGTCGAGGCGGCTCTCGCGGCCATCGCGGCAGCATCCGACTCCGCAGCCCTCAAGACAGTCCGCACCGAGCACACGGGGGAGTCCTCCCCGCTCGCGCGCCTGAACGGCCTGCTGCGGAGCGTTCCCAACGACCAGAAGGCCGCCCTCGGCAAGCTCGTCGGTCAGGCCCGCGGCCGCGTGAACCAGGCCTTCGCCGCTCGCGAGTCCGCCATCGTCGAGGCCGAGGCCGCTGCGCGCCTCGAGGCCGAACGTGTCGACGTGACCGCCGCCGCGGTGCGCCAGTCCGCAGGTGCGCGGCATCCGCTCTCCCTCCTGCAGGACCAGGTCATCGACGTCTTCGTCGGGATGGGCTGGGAGATCGCCGAGGGGCCGGAGCTCGAGAGCGAGTGGTTCAACTTCGACGCCCTCAACTTCGACGCAGACCACCCGGCGCGTGCGATGCAGGACACCTTCTTCATCGACCCGCCCGAGGCGCACCTCGTGCTGCGCACCCACACCAGTCCCGTGCAGGTGCGCACCATGCTCGAGCGCGAGGTTCCGATCTACGTGCTCGCCCCGGGTCGCGTGTTCCGCACCGACGAGCTCGACGCGACGCACACCCCGGTGTTCACGCAGTTCGAGGGCCTCGCCGTCGACAAGGGCCTCACCATGGCTCACCTGCGCGGCACCCTCGAGCACTTCGCCCGCACGCTGTTCGGTGACGGCGCCAAGATCCGCCTGCGTCCGAACTACTTCCCGTTCACCGAGCCGTCGGCCGAGCTCGACGTCTGGCACCCCACCTTCGTCGGCGGAGCCCGATGGATCGAGTGGGGCGGCTGCGGAATGATCAACCCCAATGTGCTGAAGGCCGCGGGCATCGACCCCGAGGTCTACTCGGGCTTCGCGTTCGGCATGGGCATCGAGCGCGCGCTCATGTTCCGCAACGACGTCGAGGACATGCGCGACATCGTCGAGGGCGATGTGCGGTTCAGCCAGCAGTTCGGAATGGTGGTCTAGTCGTGAGAGTTCCCCTGAGCTGGTTGGCGGAGTACGTCGACCTCGTTCCCGGTACGACGACAGGGTCGTTGCACGAGGCTCTCGTGCGCGTCGGCTTCGAAGAGGAGGACGTGCACGACTTCGAGCTGAGCGGTCCCATCGTCGTGGGCGAGGTGCTCGAGTTCGTCGAGGAACCGCAGTCCAATGGCAAGACCATCCGCTGGTGCCAGGTGCGCGTCGCCCCCGACGGCGAGACCGCGGCGGACGGCGGAGACGCCGTGCACGGCATCGTCTGCGGTGCGGGCAACTTCTTCGTCGGCGACAAGGTCGTCGTGACGCTGCCCGGTTCCGTGCTGCCCGGACCGTTCCCCATCGCCGCCCGCAAGACCTACGGCCACGTCTCCGACGGCATGATCGCCTCGGCGCGCGAACTCGGCCTCGGCGAGGAGCACGACGGCATCCTGCGACTGGCCGAACTCGATCTCGATCCCGCAGTGGGAACGGATGCGATCAGCCTGCTGTCCCTGGATGATGCGGCCGTGGAGATCAACGTCACCCCCGACCGCGGCTACGCCTTCTCCATCCGCGGCGTCGCCCGCGAGTACGCCCACGCCACCGGCGCCGCCTTCCGCGACCCGGCGCTCGCCGGAGCCGGCAGCGGATCGAGCGCCTTCCCCGTCACCATCGCCGACGACGCTCCCGTGCGCGGTCGCATCGGTGCGTCGATCTTCGTCACCCGCGTCGTGCGCGGCGTCGACCCGACCCGCCGCACTCCGGCGTGGATGATCGCGCGGCTGAAGCTCGCCGGCATCCGTTCCATCTCCCTCGTCGTCGACATCACCAACTACGTGATGCTCGAACTCGGCCAGCCGCTGCACGGCTACGACCTCGACACCCTCGTCGACGGCATCGTCGTGCGCCGCGCCCGTGCCGGGGAGAGCATCGTGACCCTCGACGAGAAGGAGCGCACGCTCTCCGTCGAGGACCTGCTCATCACCGACGGAGCCGGACCCATCGGCCTGGCCGGCGTCATGGGAGGAGCCCGCACCGAGATCGGCAGCGACACGGTGAACGTGCTCATCGAGGCCGCGAACTTCGACCCCGTGTCGATCGCCCGCAGTGCTCGACGCCACAAGCTGCCGAGCGAGGCGTCCAAGCGCTTCGAGCGCGGAGTCGACCCGGCGGTCGCCGAGGCCGCAGCGGCGCGTGCAGCCCAGCTCCTCGCCGAGCTGGCCGGCGGCACCGTCGAGGATGCAGCGACCAGCACGGGCCAGGCGGAGCCTCGCCCGTCGGTGTTCCTGCCCGACGGATTCGTCTCCGGCCTCATCGGTGTCGACTACACCGACGACGAGATCCGCTCGGTGCTCATCGAGATCGGAGCGCAGGTCGAGCAGGCCGACGGCGGACTCGCCGTCACGCCGCCGAGCTGGCGCCCCGACATCGTGGGCAAGGCCGACCTCGCCGAGGAGGTCGCCCGTATCAACGGGTACGATCGCATCCCCGCCGTGCTTCCCGTCGCTCCTCCCGGCCGGGGTCTCACCCGCGCCCAGCGCCTGCGTCGCATCACCACGAACGTGCTCGCGGGCAGCGGCCTCACCGAGGTCCTGGCCTACCCGTTCGTCAGCCCGACGGATGCGGCCGCCTTCTCGGGCCTCGAGGGCGAGGTCGCCCAGCCCGTCCGTGTGGCGAACCCGCTCGACGGGGCTCGGCCGCTGCTGCGCACCTCGCTCCTGCCGGGCCTCGCGGAGATCGCGCACCGCAACCTGTCGCGCGGCATCACCGACCTCGCGATCTTCGAGACCGGGCTGGTCACCCTGCCGACGGCATCCGGCACCTTCGGCAGTGCCACTCTGCCCGTCGGCAACGCCCGGCCCGATGCGGCTGTCCTCGCCGACCTCGATGCGGGCATCCCGCGCCAGCCGCGGAACGTCGCAGCCCTCCTTCTCGGCAACGCCATCGTGCGCCAGCCCGGCCAGGCTCCCGTCGCCTGGGACTGGCAGGACGCGATCGGCGTCGCGCAGCGTCTCGGCACGGCCCTCGACGTCGAGCTCGTCGTCGAGCAGGGCGCCCACCCGGCGTTCCATCCCGGCCGTACCGCGCGCATCGCCGCGGCCGGTGAGACCGTCGGCTTCGCGGGTGAACTGCTGCCCGACCTCGCGGCATCCGCAGACCTTCCCCGCACAGTCGCGGCGGTCGAGCTCGACCTCGACGCGCTCATCCGCCTCGGCAGGTCCGAGATCCTCGCCCGCCCCGTGCCGACCAAGCCCGCGGCGACGCAGGACCTCTCGCTCGTGGTGGCGACCGACGTCGCGGCGGGCGCGGTGCGCGCCGCCATCGTCGAAGGCGCTGGGGAACTCCTCGAAGACGTCAGACTCGTCGACGACTACCGCGGAGCCGGGCTGCCCGACGGCACGAAGAGCCTCACGTTCGCGCTGCGTTTCCGCGCCGCCGACCGCACGCTCACGGCGGCCGAGGCCTCGGAAGCCAAGCTCGCCGGTGCGGCTCGCGCGACCGAACTGCACGGAGCGCACCTCCGCGACTGATCCTGCTCCCGCGCTGTAGGAACTGCGCCGCGCTCCCGAGATTCTGGAGGCGCGGCGCAGTTTCCGTAGCGCAGGACTGGCAGGCGAGAAGACGAGGCATCGCGCGTTCAGTCGTCTCAGTCGGGCATGTGCGCCATTATCTTGCGTCATTTGCAGGATTGTGTCGGCGACCGATAGGGTCACTCCATGCCCACCGCACAGCCCACAGTCTCGCGCATCGCGCGCGTGGGTTCCGTGCTGCCCCGACGCCGGGTCGAGCGCCGACTCTAGGCGACCTTGCACCGACGGTTCAGCCGTTCGTCGTGAGCGTCGCCGCATCAGCCTCGACAGCTCTCGACCCTAAGGTGGAATCATGACGTTCTCGGTCGCCGTCTCCGGCGCATCCGGCTATGCAGGTGGCGAACTGCTGCGCCTGCTCGCCTCGCATCCCGACCTCGAGGTGCGCACTGTCACCGCGCACCAGAACGCCGGCCAGAAGCTGGTCTCCGCCCAGCCGCATCTGCGCAGCTACGGCGATCTGGTGCTGCAGCCGACGACCGCGGAGGTCCTCGCCGGACACGACGTCGTGTTCCTCGCCCTCCCGCACGGCAAGTCCGGCGAGGTGACGGAGCGGCTCTCACCCCAGACTCTCGTCATCGACTGCGGCGCCGATCACAGGCTCGAGAGTGCGACCGACTGGGCCGCGTTCTACGGCGGCGACCACTACGGCGCTTGGACCTACGGCGTCCCCGAGCTCCCGCGCGCGACGGGCGACCAGCGCGCAGACCTCGCCTCCTCCCGGCGCATCGCAGCGCCGGGCTGCAACGCCAGCACCGTCGCGCTCTCGCTGGCCCCGGGCATCCTCGCCGGAGTCATCGAGGAGCAGGACCTGGTCTCGGTGCTCGCCGTCGGCCCGTCGGGCGCCGGCAAGAGCCTCAAGGTGAACCTCCTCGCGAGCGAGATCCTCGGGTCGGCCAGCCCCTACGCCGTCGGGGGAAGCCACCGGCACATCCCCGAGATCCAGCAGGCTCTCCGGGCCGCCGGGGCGACGGCCCCCACCATCTCCTTCACCCCGGTCCTGGTGCCGATGTCCCGGGGAATCCTCGCCGTCAGCACGGCGCGCATCATTCCGGGCACGGATGCCGCCGGCATCCGTCGCGCCTGGGAGACGGCCTACGCCGGAGAGTCCTTCGTGCAGCTCCTGCCCGAGGGCGAGCAGCCGCGCACGGCCGACGTGCAGGGCGCGAACACGGCCCTCATCGGCCTGGAGATCGACGAGGCCGCGCGCCGCGTGGTCGTCACGACCGCCGTCGACAACCTCGTCAAGGGCACCGCCGGTGCCGCCATCCAGTCGGCGAACATCGCCCTCGGCCTTCCGGAGACCACTGGTCTCCCCGTGAACGGAGTCGCACCGTGACAGTCACAGCCCCCCTCGGCTTCGAGGCATCCGGAATCGCTGCAGGCATCAAGACCTCCGGTGCCCCCGACCTCGCCCTGATCGTCAACCGCGGGCCGTCGCAGCAGGCGGCCGTCGTGTTCACCAGCAACCGCGCGAAGGCCAATCCCATCCTCTGGTCGCAGCAGGTCATCGTCGACGGCGTCGCGAGCGCCATCGTGCTGAACTCGGGCGGCGCCAACTGCTTCACGGGTCCGCAGGGCTTCCAGGTCACGCACCGCACGGCCGAGGCCGTGGCCGAGGCTCTCGACGTCTCGGCCGGCGACGTGCTCGTCTGCTCCACGGGTCTCATCGGCGACCAGCTCGACGGCGAGCTCCTGGCGGCCGGCGTGATGACGGCCGCCTCGGCGCTGAGCGTCGACGGGGGAGCCGACGCGGCGCGGGCCATCATGACGACGGACTCCCACCCCAAGGCCACGGTCGTGCAGCGCGACGGCTGGAGCCTCGGCGGCATCGCCAAGGGTGCCGGCATGCTCGCGCCGGGCCTCGCCACGATGCTCGTCGTCATCACGACGGATGCCGACCTCACGGCATCCGCCCTCGACGCGTCGCTCCGCTCCGCCACCCGCGTGACGTTCGATCGCCTCGACTCCGACGGCTGCATGTCGACCAACGACCAGGTGTCGCTGCTCGCCTCGGGTGCTTCGGGCATCACGCCCGACGTCGAGGAGTTCACCGCAGCGCTCACCGAGGTCTGCCGCGATCTCGCCCTGCAGTTGCAGTCGGATGCCGAGGGCGCGAGCCACGACATCGCCATCGAGGTCGTCGGGGCCGTGAGTGAACTCGACGCCGTCGAGGTGGGGCGTTCCGTCGCACGCAACAACCTGTTCAAGGCGGCGATCTTCGGCAACGATCCCAACTGGGGCCGCGTGCTGGCCGCCATCGGAACCACGAGCGCCACCTTCGACCCCTACAACGTCGACGTCTCGATGAACGGCGTCCGCGTCTGCTCCGAGGGACGGCCCGACCGTTCGCGCGATGAGGTCGACCTCGAGCCGCGCGCCGTGCACGTCCTCGTCGACCTGCAGGTCGGCGAGGCGCAGGCCACCATCTGGACCAACGACCTCACGCACGACTACGTGCATGAGAACAGCGCCTACGCGAGCTAGGAGGAGACGGATGACGCTCGAAGACACAGCCCCGGAGATCGCGCAGCAGTCCGCGGCCTCGAAGGCGCAGATCCTCATCGACTCGCTGCCCTGGCTGAAGCGCTTCCACGACCAGATCGTGGTGGTGAAGTTCGGCGGCAACGCCATGGTGAGCCCCGAGCTGCAGCGGGCATTCGCCGAGGACATGGTCTACCTCCGCTATGCAGGCATCCGCCCCGTCATCGTGCACGGCGGCGGCCCGCAGATCTCGTCGATGCTCGATCGACTCGGCATCGCGAGCGAGTTCCGCGGCGGCTACAGGGTGACGACGCCCGAGACCATGGACGTCGTGCGCATGGTCCTCTCCGGCCAGGTCAACCGCGAGCTGGTGAGCTCGATCAACGAGCACGGCCCGCTCGCCGCCGGACTCTCGGGTGAGGATGCGGGACTGTTCAAGGGGCGTCGCCGGGGAGCCGTCGTCGACGGCGAGGAGATCGACCTCGGACTCGTCGGAGACGTCATCGAGGTCGATCCGGCCGCCGTCCTCGCTCAACTCGACGCCGGGCGCATCCCCGTCGTCTCCTCGATCGCGCCCGATGTCGATGCGCCGGGCCAGTCGCTCAACGTGAACGCAGACTCGGCCGCGGCCTCGCTGGCAATCTCTCTGGGCGCCGCCAAGCTCGTCATCCTGACCGACGTCGCCGGACTCTACCGAGACTGGCCGGACCGCGAGTCCCTCGTCTCGGTCATCGACGCCCCCGAGTTGCGCGCACTTCTCCCCACTCTCGAGTCGGGCATGATCCCCAAGATGACCGCCTGTCTCGACGCCGTCGACGGCGGCGTGGCCAAGGCGGCCATCATCGACGGACGCGAGCCGCACGCGATCCTGCTCGAGATCTTCACGCAGAGCGGCATCGGCACGGAGGTAGTTCCCGCATGAACGCCTGGCACGATCGTTTCCACCAGTCGATGATGGGCAGCATGGCGACCCCGCTCGGCATGCTCGACCGCGGCGAGGGCTGCTGGGTCTGGGACATGGACGGCATGAGCTACCTCGACTTCCTCGCCGGCATCGCCGTCAACTCGCTGGGCCACGCGCATCCGGTGTTCGTCGCGGCGGTCTCGGCCCAGGCCGCACGCCTGGCGCATGTCTCGAACTACTTCGCCACCGAGCCGCAGGTCGCTCTCGCCGAGCGACTCAAGCGCATCACGGGAGCAGGGGAGCGCGGCCGGGTCTACTTCGGCAACTCCGGGGCCGAGGCGAACGAGGCGGCCTTCAAGCTCGCCCGCCTGCACTCGTCCGTGCACTCCACTCCGCCGCGCACGCGCATCATCACTCTCGTCGACTCCTTCCACGGGCGCACCATGGGCGGGCTCGCGCTCAGCGGCAAGCCGGCGATGCGGGAGGACTTCCAGCCGGTGCCCGGCGGAGTCGAGCACATCGCCCCCACCCTCGAGGCGCTCGAGCAGGCCATGGACGGAACCGTCGCAGCCCTCTTCGTGGAGCCGATCCTCGGCGAGGCCGGCGTGCGGCCCCTCCCCGACGGCTTCCTCGAGCGTGCCCGGGAGCTCACGACGCAGTACGGCGCACTGCTCATCATCGACGAGATCCAGACCGGTGCAGGACGAACGGGTCGCTGGTTCGGGTTCCAGCATGCCGGGATCGTTCCGGATGCCGTCACGCTGGCGAAGGGCATCGGGGGAGGGTTCCCCATCGGCGCCCTGGTCACCTACGGCGATGCGTCCGAGTTGTTCGGCCCCGGCCAGCACGGCAGCACCTTCGGCGGCAATCCCCTCGCCACTGCGACGTCCAACGCCGTCCTCGAGGAGATCGAGTCCGCAGGGCTCGTGGCCAACGCCGCGGTCCGCGGTCAGGAGCTGCGCGCGGCCGTCATGGGCATCGGTTCCCCGCTGGTGACGGGTGTGCGTGGGGCCGGCCTCCTGCTCGGCATCGCGCTGTCCGAACCCGTCGCGTCCGAAGTCGTAGCCGCAGCGCTCCGCGAGGGCCTCATCATCAACGCCCCGAATCCCCAGAGCATCCGTCTCGCCCCGCCTCTGATCATCGGCGACACCGAGATCGCCGAGTTCACCGCACGTTTCACCCGCGCTCTCGAGAGCGTCCGCCCCGCCACCGCGAAAGAGACCCCATGACCCGCCACTTCCTCCGTGACGACGACATCACCCCGGCCGAGCAGGCCGCCATCCTCGATCTCGCCGTGGAACTGAAGCGCGACCGCTTCGCCGTGAAGCCGCTGGCCGGCCCGCAGACCGTCGCCGTCATCTTCGACAAGTCCTCGACCCGCACCCGCGTCTCGTTCGCGGTCGGGATCGCCGACCTCGGCGGTTCCCCGCTCATCATCTCCACCGCGAACAGTCAGCTCGGCGGCAAGGAGACCCCGAGTGACACGGCACGTGTGCTCGAGCGCATGGTCTCGGCCATCGTGTGGCGCACCTACGGCCAGGCAGGGCTCGAGGAGATGGCGGCCGGAACGACAGTCCCGGTCGTCAACGCCCTCTCCGACGACTTCCACCCGTGCCAGCTGCTCGCCGATCTGCTCACGCTGCGCGAGCACAAGGGCGAACTGGCCGGCCTCAGCCTCACCTTCCTCGGCGACGGCGCCAGCAACATGGCGCAGTCCTACCTCCTCGCCGGCGCGACGGCCGGCATGCACGTGCGGGTAGCATCCCCGGCGGGCTTCGAGCCGTCCGAGCAGGTGGTGGCCGACGCGCGGGCCATCGCCGCGGCCACCGGCGGCTCGATCACCGTGGGGGCGGATGCCGCAGCGCTGGTCGACGGCGTCGACGTCGTCGTCACCGACACGTGGGTCTCGATGGGCAAGGAGGACGAGAAGGCGGCGCGCGTCGCGGCCTTCGGCGACTACCGGGTCGACGCTGCTCTCCTGGCCCGCGCGGCCTCGGATGCCGTGTTCCTGCACTGCCTGCCGGCTGATCGGGGCTTCGAGGTCACCGCCGACGTCATCGACGGACCGCAGTCGATCATCTGGGACGAGGCGGAGAACCGCCTGCACGCGCAGAAGGCGCTCCTGGTCTGGCTGCTCGAGCAGAACGGAACGAAGTGATGGCCGAGAAGAACGGAACTAATGAGGGATCGCTCTGGGGTGCCCGCTTCGCCTCCGGTCCGTCGCCCGAACTCCAGCTGCTCAGCCGTTCCACCCACTTCGACTGGCGTTTGGCCGACTACGACATCGCGGGCTCGCGCGCTCATGCGAAGGCACTGGCGGCCGCCGGCTACCTCGGCGACGAGGAGCTGAAGGCGATGCTCGCCGGCCTCGACACGCTGCTCGAGCGCATCGAGAGCGGCGAGCTGACCGCAGCTCCGAGCGATGAGGACGTCCACGGCGCTCTCGAGGGCGCGCTCATCACCGTCGTCGGGCCAGAACTCGGCGGCAAGCTGCGCGCGGGCCGCAGCCGCAACGATCAGATCGCCACCCTCGTGCGGCTCTACCTGCGCGACCACGCCGTGCGGATCGCCGAGCTCCTCATCGACCTGATCGACGCTCTCGCCGCCCAGGCCAGCGCGCACGACGGCGCGATCATGCCGGGCCGCACCCACCTGCAGCACGCCCAGCCCGTGCTCCTCGCCCACCATCTGCTCGCGCACTGCTGGCCGTTCGTGCGCGACCTCGAACGCCTCGCCGACTGGGGACGCCGAACGGATGCGTCGCCCTACGGCTCCGGTGCGCTCGCCGGGAACACCCTCGGCCTCGACGCCGCGCTCGTCGCCCGCGAGCTCGGCTTCTCCCGTGTCGTCGAGAACTCGATCGACGGTACGGCGAGCCGCGACGTCGTCGCCGAGTTCGCGTTCATCACCGCGCAGATCGGGGTCGACCTCTCTCGCATCGCCGAGGAGATCATCATCTGGAACACCCGCGAGTTCGGCTTCGTCACCCTCGACGACGGCTACTCGACAGGGTCGTCGATCATGCCCCAGAAGAAGAACCCCGACATCGCCGAGCTCGCTCGGGGCAAGGCGGGGCGCCTCATCGGCAACCTGACGGGACTCCTCACCACGCTCAAGGGCCTCCCGCTCGCCTACAACCGCGATCTGCAGGAGGACAAGGAGCCGGTCTTCGACTCCGTCGACACCCTCGAGGTCCTGCTGCCGGCCTTCACGGGCATGGTCGCCACCCTGCGATTCGACACCGACCGGATGGCCGAGCTGGCACCACAGGGCTTCTCGCTCGCCACGGACATCGCGGAATGGCTGGTCAAGCAGCATGTTCCGTTCCGAGACGCCCACGAGTTCTCGGGATCCGTCGTCGCCTACGCCGAGGCCAACGGCCTCGACCTGCACGAGGTTCCCGACGATGTGCTCGCCGGCATCTCGCCCCATCTCACCCCAGCCGTGCGCGAGGTGCTCACGGTCACGGGCTCCGTCGGCAGTCGCACGGGTCTCGGTGGCACGGCCCCCGAGCGCGTCGCGGAACAGCTCGCCGCGCTGACCGCACGAGTGCGGTCGCTCGCCGAGGGCCTCACGCCCGCTCGGGCCTAGCCCCGTGGTGCTCGACCGCGCCGCCCTGTCCCGCGACGCGGTCGAGCTCGCACCGGAGCTGCTCGGCGCCCTCCTCACCCACCGCACGAGCGAGGGCGACGTGACCGTGCGGCTCACCGAGGTCGAGGCCTATCGAGGCACCGGGGAGGATCCCGGCTCGCATGCCCACCGCGGCATGACACCGCGAACGACTGTCATGTTCGGGGAGCCCGGCCACCTCTACGCGTACTTCACCTACGGCATGCACACCTGCGTCAACATCGTGTGCTCACCTGCCGGATCCGCGTCGGCGCTGCTGCTCCGGGCCGGTGAGATCGTCGACGGCGTCGAACTCGCACGCCGTCGCAGGCCGTCAGCAGCGAGTGACCGCGACTTGGCGCGCGGTCCGGCGCGCCTCGCGAGCGCTCTCGGCATCCCTCTCGCCGAGAACGGAGCCGATCTCTTCTCCGATCCGTTCGCCCTGCGGGGTCCGGATGCTGCACCCGACGTCGCGCGCGGTCCGCGTGTCGGCGTCTCGGGCGCGGGCGGAGGCGCGGCCTACCCGTGGCGCTTCTGGATCCCGGGCGACCCGACGGTGTCGGTCTACCGTCGGCACGCGCGATCGCACGACTGATCGACCGTGTCGTGAAGGCGCGAAGCGGATGCGGTGAGCTCAGCTCAGGGCGAGGTGCACGATGGCGCCGCAGAGGCACGCCCAGATCAGGCTGGCCATGGTGCCGATGATGAACCTCTCGCGAGCCTCGGACGACTCGAGCTCGGTGAAGCGGCCGACGCCCTTGACGGCCACGACGATCGCCAAGCCCTCAGGGAACCCGGCGATGATCGTCGCGACGGTGGCGAAACGTTCCAGTACGCCGATCGTCTGGCCTCCGCGCAGGATCTCGCGTCCCGTCGTCGCTCCGTCGGAGCGGATGCCCTCGACGAGGATGCCGCCGTGCACGCCGGTGCGCACGCTGCCCTTGGTCGCGAGGTCGAGCGCCAGCACCGCGGCCGGGCCGCCGCCGAACACCGCGAGGGCCATCGCGCCGATGACCACGACGATGGTGAGCAGCGGCTCGATCTGACCCGTAGCCAGCCAGGCGAGCACGAATGCAGCGGCGAGAGAGCCCGCTGCGGCCCAGGTCATCACCCTGTCCGGGCGCAGGAATGCTATGACGGCGAAGGTCGCCCCCGCGCCGAGCACGAGCACGAGCAGCAGCCAGATGACGATGGTGACGGCGATCATTCGGTGGGGTCCGTTCCGTTCCGCGTCGCTGGCGACGCCTCTGCATCGAGTTCGGCCAGGAGATGCTCCAGCGAAGACCGGGCGTCGTCCTCGACCCTCCAGAGCGCAGCACGGAGGCGCTGGCTCACGGCGGCAGCCGATATCCCGAGTATGCCAGCCGCATCCTTCTGGGAGTGACCGGCGCGCATCAGATCCGTCACCTCCCAGCCCTGCTCCGAGCGTCGTGCACGCGTGAGCAGGAGCATGCTGACGAGAGGCTCGATGATGGTGGCGCGCTCCGCGGCGTCGGGGGCGCGCAGGGCGAACCTGGACTCGGCGCGCTTGGCCGCCTCGACAGCGTCCCGGGCTCCGATGAACGCCGGCCCTGTGGCCTTGCGTGCGGCGTCGGGCAGCGGAGTGCGTACCGAACCGATCCCCAGCCCGATGCTCCAGTGTCCGGAGCGGGCGAGTGCTCCGACCATCGCCAGCGCCGTCGAGGCAGAGGGGGTGACGGCCTGGATCTCATCGCCGGCCGTCTGGTCGACCGGGAGCACCAGGTCGTCCCCGAAGGTGGTCTCGAGCGAACGCACCGCCGCATCCGCCCGGTCCACGTCGTGGCGGGAGTCGACTTGATCCGCTGTGATGACGAACATGAATTCTCCGATCTGAAGTCTGTAAGGTTACTCCAGTCAAATCAATTTGTGAAGCTTATTTCATTGACATCTAGTGTTCAGCCTTGATTCGCCCGCCGAGGCCCGCTGATAACCTTGCAGCGTGTCCGACCCAGCCATCCTCGCCGATCAGGCCAACGACCCGACCTTCTCCGACATCTGGGAGGAGCTCGTCTGGCGTGGACTCGTGCATGTCTCGACCGATGAGAGCGAGCTCCAGGAACTCCTCGCCGGCGATCCCATCACGTTCTACTGCGGGTTCGACCCCACAGCGCCGAGTCTCCACCTCGGAAACCTCGTGCAGCTGCTCGTCATGCGTCGCCTCCAACTGGCCGGTCACCGTCCTCTCGGACTCGTCGGCGGCTCGACCGGCCTCATCGGCGATCCCCGCCCGACGGCCGAACGCACCCTCAACACCCGCGAGACCGTGACCGAGTGGGTGGGCTACCTGCAGGGCCAGGTCTCCCGCTTCCTCAGCGCCGAGGGCGACAACGGCATGCGCCTCGTCAACAACCTCGACTGGACGGCCCCGCTGTCGGCGATCGACTTCCTGCGGGAGATCGGCAAGCACTACCGCGTCGGAACGATGATCAAGAAAGACGCCGTCGCGGCCAGGCTCAACTCCGATGCCGGCATCAGCTACACGGAGTTCAGCTACCAGATCCTGCAGGGGCTCGATTACCTCGAGCTCTACCGCAGCTACGGCTGCGTGCTGCAGACGGGTGGCAGCGATCAGTGGGGCAACCTCACGAGCGGCACCGACCTCATCCACCGCACGGAGGGGGTGAGCGTGCACGCCATCGGCACCCCGCTCATCACCAACAGCGACGGCACAAAGTTCGGCAAGAGCGAGGGCAACGCCATCTGGCTCGACTCGGCACTGGTGAGCCCCTACGCCTTCTACCAGTTCTGGCTCAACACCGACGACGCCGATGTCATCAGCAGGCTCAAGGTGTTCACCTTCCTCGATCGCGCAGAGATCGAGCGTCTCGAGGCGCTCGTGGCGAGCGAGCCGTTCCGTCGCGAGTCCCAGCGCACGCTCGCGCGCGCCGTCACGACCCTCGTGCACGGCGCCGACGCCACCGACAAGGCGATCGCCGCCGCCGATGCGCTCTTCGGTCAGGGCGACGTGGCCGCGCTCGATGCCGAGACGCTCGAGAGCGCGCTCCGTGAGCTGCCGAACACCACGACGTCCCCGACGGCGACCATCGTGCAGCTCCTGCTCGACACCGGCCTCAGCGGCAGCATCAGCGAGGCTCGCCGGGCGATCGCCCAGGGCGGCGTCTCGGTGAACGGCGTCAAGGTGACCGATGACACGGCGTCCATCGAGGGCTCGACGCTGCCGTCGGGCATGGCCGTCCTCCGACGGGGCAAGAAGACCCTCGCCGGGATCTTCGTCCTCTAGGCCACAGTTCGCACCGGGCCGGCCGGGGGCCACACCCGATGCGCAGCACGTGGGGTCAGCGCGGCAGCCACTCCGCCCTGTCCGTGCCCCACGGATGCGGCCCCGCGGCGAACGCGTCCGGTGATCCGTCGTACCGCGGCGCCGGTCGAACCGATCTGACGAGCCCGGCCTCGGTCGCGAACTCCTGGGTCTGATCGGCCAGGCCCGGGTCCCCCTCGGCGCGCGGGATGCGCGGCAGGGTCACCAGCTCGGAGGCCACCCGGGAGAGCGAGACCGACACCGCATGGCTGCCGCCCTCGGCCCGTTGCCGTCGCAGTCGCGACATGATTCCCGCGGCCAGCAGGTAGCCGGCCGAATGGTCGAGAGCCTGGGCAGGCAGCGCGCCGGGCGTGATCCCGTCCGCCGACTCGATCCACGAGATCCCGGATGCCGCCTGCACGATGCTGTCGAACCCCCGCCGCTGCGCATCCGACCCCGAGAAGCCCCACGCCGTCAGCCGTCCGATCACGATGCCCGGATGCCGCGCCGCGATGGCGGCGGGTGAGAGTCCCAGCCTCTCCACCGCGGCCGGCCGATACCCCAGTACCACCACATCGGCGTCCGCAAGGATGTCCTCGAACCGGAGTCGATCCGACGAATCCGCCAGGTCCAGAAGCGCGCTGCGCTTGCCCGCGCCGGTGTCGAGGTGCTGCCAGCCGATCTCGGGGAGTCCAGGGGAGTCGATGCGCAGCACGTCGGCGCCGAACAGCCCGAGGGTCCGCGTCGCCACGGGTCCGGCGATCACCCGGGTGAGATCCAGTACCCGGATGCCGCCCAGCGCCGTACCGCCGTCATGCCACGAACGCGGCTCGCCGCCGCCGACGAGCTCGCTCTCCACCAGGGCGCGCGTCGCCGCGGCTCGGGCAGCTCTCTCGTTCGGGCGGGCGACGACGACGGCGATGCCCCCGGCGTTCGTGACGGTGTCGGCGATCTCGGCGGCCGACGATCGAGCGGCGCGCTCGCGAAGCTCGTCGGCGCCGGCATCGACCTGTAGACCGAGCGCCGTCCGAAGTCGTTCCGCGTGATGCGGGTAGTTGCCGTGGGTGCGCACCCAGCCGTCGGATGCAGCCCAGAACCCCGAGAGCGGTGCCCACGCGGAGGGGGTCACGTCATCGATGCGGAACCAGCGCTCGCTCGAGTAGGCGGCGGCGATGCGACGGGGGTCGGATCGCACAGGGGGGAGCGACCCCGTCCTGTCCATGACGGTGGCCGCAGCCTGGAGCGCTGCGGCGTCGACACTGTCCTGGGCGAGTGAGCTGACGGGGAGGTTCGACGACAGGGGAACGGCGTTCTCAGGTTCCGAGACGGCCGCGGAGAGTGACTGGGCATCGCCCAGATCCGCGAGAATGCGGGGGAGCAGCGGGCGCACTCGAGCAGACCTCATATCGCCAGTATTCCGCCAAGCTGGGAGCGACACGCCCGGCGTGCGCGGCCGATTTGCGAGGTCCTCGAGACCCACGTAAATTCTTACTTATCACCCCAAAGGTGCGGCAGAGCGGATTCGCTCGCCGGCCTCAAGTGGGGATCGAATCTTAGCCATAAGGTCCGCAACCTCGAGTTGCGAAACACGGCTTTCAAGCCTAAGATTGCAAGTCCCGGTCGCGGAGCTGAACAGCTTCGAAACGCGAGAACACATCACGTCTCAGCCTCGCTGAGAATCAGTGGTCACAACCGCGTGAAGATCGTGTAATATAGAGAAGTTGCCTTCGAGTTGATCGCCTTTGGGTGTGAAGCGGGGAGCATCCGATCCTTGAGAACTCAACAGCGTGCACAATGTCAAATGCCAAAAACCTCGTGCAGTTTGA
>NZ_SPQZ01000005.1 GCF_004570845.1 Orlajensenia leifsoniae
CCTGCCCGTACTGTTCTCCTCGACCGGGCAACCGTTGAACCTCGGACGCGACGAACGCCTCTTCACCCGGGCACAACGCCTCGCGATCAGCATCCGCGACGGCGGCTGCATGGAACCCGGCTGCGACCGACCACCCTCCTGGACCGAGATCCACCACATCAGGCACTGGAAACGCGACCACGGGAACACGAACGTCGCCGACGGAATCCTGCTATGCCGCAGAGGTCACCTCCGCGTGCACAACGAGGGCTGGGAGATCACCCGCGACCAGCACGACCAGTACTGGCTCATCCCACCACCCCAGATCGACCCCACCCAGACTCCGCGCCTGATGAAGCCGAACACCCGGACGCAGATCACCCACCCCGTCACCCTCCCCGACGAGCTCGAACCCGCTGCCACCGCCACGGGGTAGAACTCCGCCCGCGCTCCGACCGCGCTCCGCCTGCGCTCCGTCTGCGCTTCGACCGAGCTGCGTCTGCGCTTCGACCGCGGACTCCGTCCGGGCCTCAGCGACCGGAACCTCCGCACCACTCAACGTCTACCCGCTCGCTGAGAGCCGAGCGAAGCGACCGCCCGAAGCGCGCGCCACGGCCACCACATCCGAGCCCGCACAGCCCATCTGGGGTCCCTCCCGACGTTCCCTGCCCCCGGAACCTGAAGTCTCGATTCAGTCCCCAGCACTCTGGACCCACGCAGCAACCAACGCAGGCCGCACGGTCCAACGTGACCCACATGTCAACAAGCGTCGGAACCCTCCACACCTCGGCGAACGTGCGCCCCTGCGAACGGGCGCCTGAGACGCAAGAAACCCCACTCCCGAAGGAGCAGGGGCTTCTCGACACCAACGCCGCACCCAGCGGCCCAGCGACCAGCGACCAGCGACCAGCTGACCGTCTACGCGAAGAGCGCCTCGATCGGCCCGCGCGCGAAGTAGATCAGGAAGCCGATGGCCACCACCCACAGCAGCGGACTGACCTGCTTCGCCTTGCCCGACAAGGAGCGCACGACGACCCAGGCGAGGAAGCCGGCACCGATTCCATTGGCGATCGAGTAGGTCAAGGGCATGATCACGACGGTGAGGAACACCGGCAGCAGCACCGAGAACTCGCTGAGGTCGATGCCCCTGATCTGGCTCATCATGAGCGCACCCACGATGACGAGAGCGGCTGCGGCGACCTCCTGCGGAACGATCGCGGCGATCGGGGTGAAGAACATCGCAGCGATGAAGAGCAGACCCGTCACGATGTTGGCGAAGCCGGTACGCGCTCCCTCACTGATGCCCGAACCCGACTCGATGAACACGGTGTTCGACGAGCTCGAGGTGAAGCCACCGGCGACAGCGCCGACACCCTCGACGATGAGCGCGGAACGAAGCCGCGGGAAGTTTCCCTTGTCGTCGGCGAGTCCGGCCTCCTTCGAGAGACCCGTCATCGTGCCCATGGCGTCGAAGAAGTTGGTGAAGACGAGAGTGAAGACGAGCATCAGCACGGTGAGGAATCCGACCTTGCCGAAGTCGAAGCTCACAGCACCGACGAGGCTGAGGTCGGGAAGGGCGAACCAGTTGCCCGGGATGACCGGAACCGACAGACCCCACCCGATCCCCGGGTTGGTGACGGCGCTGCCGAGGTGCCCGATGGCCTCCACGATGACGGCCAGCACGGTTCCGCTCACGAGACCGATGAGGATGGCGCCCTTGACCTTGCGAGCCATGAGAACACCCGTGAGAAGCAGAGTCACGACGAAGACGATCGCGGGCCACGTGGCGATGGAACCGCCGATGCCGAGGCCGACGGGCGGTGATGCGTTTCCGGTCGAGGTGACGATGCCGGCGTCGACCAGACCGATGAAGGCGATGAACAGACCGATACCGACCGTGATGGCGATCTTCAGCTCGTAGGGCACCGCGTTGAAGATGAGACGGCGCAGACCCGTGGCAGCGAGCAGGACGATGACGAGTCCGTTGATGACCACGAGGCCCATCGCCTCGGGCCAGGTGACCACTCCGACCACGCTGAAGGCGAGGAAGGAGTTGATACCGAGCCCGGCAGCGAACGCGAACGGCAGACGAGCGATGAGACCGAACAGGATCGTCATCACACCGGCGGTGAGCGCCGTGACGGCACCGACCTGACCGAAGTCGAGGGTGTTGCCGAGCACGTCGGGCTTGCCCGACAGGATGATCGGGTTGAGGATCACGATGTAGGCCATCGTGACGAAGGTCACGACCCCGCCGCGCACCTCGCCGCCGAAGCTGGAGCCACGGGCCGAGATCTGGAAGTAGGAGTCGAGACGGCCCTTGAGGCCGCCCTTGTCAGTCTGCGGCTCAGCCGTCTGGGTGCTCGAATTCACAGACCGATCCTAGAGGCAATCCAGACTGCTGGTGTACGTGGTCGCCGCAGCGGCTGCGGCATCCGTCCCCTCGATCTTCAGTAGCATCACAGCAGGCCTCTCGGGGCCCTCGGAAAGACGAAGAAGGAGCGAGATGGCCCTCCCCTGGACCCTGCACGGCGACGGCACGACGATGGGACCGACGGATGTCGTCCTCCCGGGTGAACGCCTGAGCTGGCCCCGCACAATCGGCCTCGGCATGCAGCACGTCGTGGCGATGTTCGGCGCCACCTTCCTGGTTCCGATCCTCACAGACTTCCCGCCATCGACGACGCTGTTCTTCTCGGGCATCGGCACGATCCTCTTCCTGCTGATCACGCAGAACCGACTGCCGAGCTACC
The DNA here is from genome assembly GCF_004570845.1 of Orlajensenia leifsoniae. Taxonomy (GTDB): domain Bacteria; phylum Actinomycetota; class Actinomycetes; order Actinomycetales; family Microbacteriaceae; genus Orlajensenia; species Orlajensenia leifsoniae. The sequence goes on from NZ_SPQZ01000005.1 coordinate 2,733, forward strand.
TCGGGTCCTCGTTCGCGTTCATCGCCCCCATCGTCGCGGCCACGGCGACGGCCGGCACCGGCAGCGCCCTGTTCGGCATCGTGGTGGTCGGCGCCCTTCTGGCGATCATCGGCGGCATCGTGATCGTCACGGGCTCAGGCTGGATCGACGCCCTGATGCCTCCCGTCGTGTCGGGTGCGATCGTCGCGCTCATCGGGTTCAACCTGGCCCCCGCCGCCAAGGCGAACTTCACCGAGGCTCCCGTGACGGCACTCATCACGCTGGCGGCAGTCGTGCTCTGCACGGTGCTCTTCCGCGGACTGCTCGGCCGCCTGTCCATCTTCATCGGCGTGGTGATCGGCTACATCGCGGCCGTCGCCTTCGGCCAGGTCGACTTCTCAGCACTCGAGAAGGCGGCCTGGATCGGCCTGCCCGACTTCCGTTGGGCCGCGAATCCCTTCACCGATGCCGCCGCGACCTTCGGGGTGCTTCCGGCGTTCCTTCCTGTGGTGCTCGTGCTCATCGCCGAGAACGTCGGCCACATCCGCGGAGTCGCCCAGATGACCGGCGACCCGAAGGTCAACGCCCTCACCGGACGCGCACTGCTCGCCGACGGACTGTCGACGATGCTGGCCGGCTTCGGCGGCGGCTCGGGCACGACGACCTACGGCGAGAACATCGGCGTGATGGCGGCGACCCGTGTCTACTCCACCGCCGCCTACTGGGTGGCCGGCACCTTCGCCGTCCTGCTCGGACTCTCCCCCAAGATGGGCGCCCTCATCAACACCATCCCGGCGGGAGTGCTCGGCGGCGTCACGACGGCTCTCTACGGCCTGATCGGCATCATCGGCGTGAAGATCTGGGTCGACAACAAGGTCGACTTCTCCCGCCCGATCAACCAGATGACGGCCGGTGTGGCGCTCATCATCGGCATCGCCGACTTCACGCTGCACGCCGGCGCATTCACCTTCAACGGAATCGCACTCGGAACGATCGCCGCCATCGTGATCTACCACGTGATGAAGGCCATCTCGCGGGTGCGCGGAACAGGCTGATCGGCGCCTAGTGGTGGAAGTACGGGATGATCAGGTAGATGCCGTACAACACAGCGGCACCGGCGACGGCGAAGCACGCGTATGCAGCCCACAGGGCGAGGCGCTTCTGGCCGTCGGTCAACGGGTTCTTCTTCGCTGCCTTCTTCTGGCGCTTGGCCGCGGCCTTCGACTCCTCCGGCGTGATGACGGTGATGGCATCGGTGAAGGAAGCCGGCTCCACGAGCGGCGCGCGCCCTGAGGCGGCGAGCAGACGAAGGCCGAAGGAGTACGCGCTCACGACGATGGACGTCACGAGCAGCGAAGCCACGGCGACGAGGAGGAATGCCGACCAGTCGATCACAGGGACACCTTCTTGATCGGCTTCGGGTTGCGTTTGATCTTGACGGCCTCACCGGATGCCGCGACCTCGCTGGTGACGTTGTTCGCCGTGACGGCACCGTTCCGACGCGACTGCCAGAAGATCCCGAGGATGACGATGACGCCGACGACGGTGTCGATCACGATGCCGACGGTGCCGAGCTTGGTGATGGCTGCGGCGATCCCGCCGACGATAGCCGCGGACGGGAGCGTCAGCACCCAGCCGATGCCGATGCGTCCGGCTGTCGCCCAGCGCACGGTCGAGCCACGGCGACCGAGTCCGGATCCGATGACGGATCCTGAAGCCACCTGCGTCGTCGACAGCGCGAAGCCGAGGTTGGTGGAGGCGAGGATCGTCGTCGCCGTGCTGGTCTCGGCTGCGAATCCCTGGGCCGGCTTCACGTCGGTCAGGCCGGTGCCGAGGGTCTTGATGATGCGCCAGCCGCCCATGTAGGTTCCGAGAGCGATCGCCAGACCGCAGGTGATGATGACCCACGGCTCGATCACGCCGGTGTCGGTCTGGATCCCGGCGGCGATGAGGGTGAGAGTGATGATGCCCATGGTCTTCTGGGCGTCGTTCGTCCCGTGGGCGAGGGCGACCAGGGAGCTGGAGAAGATCTGGCCATACCTGAAGCCGTCTCGCCCGTCTGGCCGGGAGTCGTAACGACGGGTGATGGCGTAGGCGAGCTTCGTGGCCGTGTAGGCGACCAGTCCGGCGATGACCGGGGCCAGCAGCGCGGGGATGATCACCTTGTCGAGCAGCACGATCCAGTCCACGGGCTCGAGGCTCCACGCACCGACGATGGCAGCTCCGATGAGACCACCGAAGAGCGCGTGGCTCGAACTCGACGGCAGCCCGAACAGCCAGGTCGCCATGTTCCAGACGATGGCGCCGATGAGGCCGGCGAAGATGAGTTCCGGCGTGATGAGCACGCCCTCGGAACCCTCCTTGATGATGCCGCCCGAGATCGTGAGGGCGACAGCGGTCGAGAGGAACGCACCGACCAGATTGAGGATCGCCGCGAGACCGACGGCGACCTTCGGCTTCATGGCACCCGTGGCGATCGGCGTCGCCATCGCATTCGCGGTGTCGTGGAATCCGTTGGTGAAATCGAAGAACAGAGCCAGCACGATGACCAGCACGACGATCAGGGTGAGATCCACCGGCGTCTTTCTTTCAGGAGGAGACCCGATGAAGATTTCACCGGACGTTCACCGCTTCGCGGTTGTTGTCGATCATGAGCGCGATACCCACGACGATGCTCGCACCCTCGCGCGCCGAGGTCAACCTGAGCGACTGTCAGCTCTCCCCGACCACGGAAGACAGATCGGAACCGAAGGTGAAACTGCGTCGCACCGTGCCGCCCGCGAGCACGCCGGGCAGCCAGAATCGTGCGTCATCCCACATCAGATCGAGAGGAACGGCGTCCAGATCGAACCATTCCGGATCGAGCTCGTCGGATGCCGCCGGCTCACCCGACCACGATCGGCAGACGAAGACGGTCGACTCCTGGCTCCAGGCCTCGCGGTGCGGGAAGGAATAGCTGAGCAGGCCCCGCTCCTCGAGGGAGGCCGGATCGACGACCAGTCCGACCTCCTCGAGCACCTCGCGGACGATGGCTTCGGCGGCTGTCTCCCCCGGCTCGAGCTTGCCGCCGGGGCCGACGTACTTACCCTGACCGAGGCCGATCTTCTTGCGCCCGAGAAGCACGCGCGTGACGCCGTCGGCATCGGTGCGCAGGAGATAGCAGACGCAGACCTGGGGCAGCACGCTCAGTCGAATCAGGGAGTCGGACGGGTCGGCTGGCTCAACCGAAGAGGACGGCGGCCTCGTCGTACCGCGACGGCGGGACGACGTTGAGGGCGCCCGTGGCCTCGCGGATCGAGACGCGAGCGATGTCGGTGCCGCGCAGGGTCACCATCTCGCCCCAGGCCTCGTCGTGGACGGCATCCACGGCGGCCATGCCGAGGCGGGTGGCGAGAACGCGGTCGTAGGCCGACGGAGCACCGCCGCGCTGGATGTGGCCGAGCACCGTGGCGCGCGACTCGATGCCCGTGCGCTCCTCGATCATGGGCGCGAGGATCTCGGCGATGCCGCCGAGACGCGGACGGTTGAAGGCGTCGAGGCCCTTGTGCGAGTGCTCCGACTCCATGTCGCTGAGACGGAAGCCCTCGGCGACGACGATGACGGGTGCACGTCCGCGGTCGCGCACGCTTTCGACCCATTCGCAGATCTGCTCGATGGACTGCGGCTGCTCCGGTACGAGGATGGCGTGGGCGCCACCCGCCATGCCGGAGTGCAGGGCGATCCAGCCGACGTGGCGTCCCATGACCTCGACGATCATGCAGCGACCGTGCGAGTCGGCCGTGGTGCGGAGGCGGTCGATGGCCTCGGTCGCGATCTCGACGGCCGTGTCGAAGCCGAAGGAGTAGTCGGTGGAGGCGAGGTCGTTGTCGATGGTCTTGGGAACGCCGACCACCTTGATGCCACCCTCGTCGACGAGGCGCCGGGCCGCCGTGAGAGTGCCCTCGCCGCCGATCGCGATGATGGCGTCGATGCCGTTGGCGTCGAGCATCCGCTGGATGTTCTCGGGGCCGCCGCCGTCACCCTCGAAGGGGTTCGTGCGCGAGGAGTGCAGGATGGTTCCGCCCTGACGGGAGAGACCGCGCACCTCCTGGCGGGGAAGGGGGACGATGTCGCCCTCGACGACTCCGCGCCAGCCCCAGCGGAACCCGACGAACTCGGCTTCATGCGAGATGACTCCCCGCAGGACGGCGCCGCGGATGACGGCGTTCAAGCCGGGGCAGTCGCCCCCGCTCGTCAGAATCCCGATCTTCATAGCTCTCTGAGGCTCCTTGAATCAAACGTGTGCAGACGCCGCTTCATCGGGGCGAGGATGTCGCTCCGGAGTCTATCTGTGACCTCGCACCCGGCGCGAAATCAGCCGGGGGCGAGGCCGCAGACGTGTCTGAACCGTGATCGTGGGTCGGCTACAGCGTGCCGTCGAGCGCCTGGCGCAACAGGTGCTGCAGGGCGTCGAGCTGCACCGAGTCCGCACTCACGATCTCCTGGTCCGACCCGTCGAGCGCTCGGGCGGCGAGGCCCTGCTTCGCATCGATGAGTTCGGCGATCTTGGAGTCGATGGTGTGTGCCGCGATGATGCGCCAGGCCGTGACGGGCTCGTCCTGGCCGATGCGGTGCACCCGGTCGATCGCCTGGGTCTGCTCGGCGGCCGTCCAGCTGAGCTCGGCGAGCACGACGTTCGACGCCGCCTGGAGGTTGACGCCGACGCCGGCCGCCGTGAGCGAGCAGACGGCGACAGCCACCTCGGGGTCGTTGTTGAACGCGTCGATGGCAGCCTGGCGGGCGAGCGCCGACTGGTCCCCGCGCAGGGAGACGGTCTTGAGGTCGGCCTTCGCGAGGATCTCCTCGGCCGTGTCCATAACGTCGATGTGCTTCGCGAAGAAGACCACCTTGCCGACCGAGCGCGCGAGCTGGGCGGCGTAGTCCGCCGCCAGCGCGGCCTTCGCCTGACCGATCTTGCGCACCATGGTGAAGACGTTCTCGCCGCTCTTGGCCGACTTCGACTCCTCGAGCTCCGCCGTGGCGACGGCACGCACGAACGAGTCGTACTGGTCGTCGTCGAGCTGCCCGCGGGTGAGCTCGCGCGTGCGGAGGAGGGCGTCGAACCTGTCGCGCAGTCGGTAGCCCAGCTCGCGCTCCGCCTGACGGATGCTGCGACCCAGGTCGTCGTCGAGCTCGACAGGGAGATCGGCGATGCGCTTGGCCGGAAGGTCGGCTGCGACGTCCACCTTGCGACGACGCACGATGCCCATGTCGATGACGGCGGCACGGGCATCCGCGTAGAAGCCGAAGTCGGCGGGAGTGAGCCCCGTCTCCTCGAGCTTCTGCATGAGCTTCGGGGCCGGCTTGTCGCCGTCGATCCATCCGAGGAACTGCCAGATGGCCCGGAAGTCGTCGACGTCGTTGATGAGGGGGGTACCCGTGAGGGCGAGCAGCAGCGCTTCGCCTCCCGGCGCCTTCTGGCGGATGTGCTGCGCGAGCGCCAGCACGTTCTTCGAACGCTGCGATTGCAGGTTCTTGATGAAGTGCGCCTCGTCGACGACCATGCCCTTGAAGCCGAGCGTGGTGAGCCACGCCATGTGGCGGTCGAGCACGTCGTAGTTGACCACGACGACGTCGGCGAAGGCGTCGAGGGTCTGACCGTCGCCGTGGATGACCGTGGCGCGGCGGTGCGGCGTCCAGCGCTCCACCTCTCGGGCCCAGTTCATCTTCACGACGTTGGGAACGACGGCGAGCAGCGGATAGGCATCGGCGACGGATGCCGCCAGCACGCTCTGCGCCGTCTTGCCGAGTCCGGGCTCGTCGGCGAGCAGGAAGGTGCGGTGACCCTGGCGCACGCTCTCCACGAAGCGTGCCTGGTGCTTCATGATCTCCATGCCGCGCGGTGACAGGCGATCGATCTTCGGGGCCTCCGGCAGCGCCATCGTGGCGGCCTGGCCTCCCGAGCCGTACTCGAACGACTTGAACAGCGGCCCGAGGAGCTCCCAGTTCGCGAGGCGACGCACCGGCACGGCCGGGGCGGTCGGGCGCGAGAAGTCCGGGGCGAGGAACGGGTTGGCGAGCTGACGCGCCTTCACGGACTGCGGGATGACCTGGTTCGCCGCGGGAACGGGCTTGACCTCGGCCTCGCGGGTGATGATGAGCTCGTCGGGGCTGAGCTCGGCTCCGGATTCGAGGAGCCAGTCGCGGCGGAAGCGCTGCGCGACGGTCGAGACACCGGCATCCGGTTCCAACAGGGTGATCAGACTGGTGTCGCGCGCGGCGGTCTTCGCGAGGATCTGCGCGATGCCGTCGAGGCGCTTGAGCAGCTCGGCCCTGGCGGTCTCGTTGAGCTCCTTGTCGGCCTTGACTCGGGCGCGCTCCTCGCGCATGAGCAGCGCGATCACCTGGTACTTGGTGCGGTTAGTCGGTCCGAGCTTGCCGCCCTGGGCCTTCGCCTCGACCTCGCGCACCTTGCGGGCGAGGATGGGGATGATCGGGGCGTCGTCGTCGCGCGACCTCGTTCGGGTGCGCGTCGTTCGCTGATCGGGCATGTGTCCTTCCGTGGTGTCAGGTTCTCGTCATCAGGCCTGCCTGCTCGAAGGAGCCTGCTGCCGGCTGAGGAACGCCTGCGTGAGGAACCCGGACTCAAGCAACGCGCTGATACGCGGTCGAGACGGTGACGGGGTTCGTCGACGCGCGCCTATTCTACGCCGATCCGCGCAGGCATGGGCATCTCGGATGCCGCGCGTCGCCGGAGGCACCCCTCGAGTTCGGTCCTCGAGCTCAGTCCTCGTCGTGGAGGATGCGCTGGAACAGCAGGTGGTCCTGCCAGCGGCCGGCGATGCTCAAGTATCGCGGCGCCAGGCCGAACTGCTCGAAGCCCGAGCGGCGCAGCACGGTCTGCGAGCCGACGTTGTCCAGCAGCGTGCTGGCATCGATGCGGTGCAGGCCGCTGGCCCTCGCGGCCTCGCAGACGTGCCCGACAGCCGCCGTCGCAACGCCCCGGCCCGTCAGCTCACGATCGACCCAGTAGCCGAGGCTGCCGCTCAGGAACGGCCCCCACGTGATGCGGTTCACGGTCATGGTGCCGACGATGCGCTCGCGTTCGGGCTCGTGCTCGTCGCCGGTGCAACGCTCGATGAGCAGCCACGGCACGGCAGCGCGGGTGCTGTACTGCTCGATGGACGTCTGGATGCGCGCCTGCGCCGCCTCGACGGTGAAGAAGTCGTCGGTGCGAGCCGGCTCCCATCGGGCGAGGTGCTCGCGATTGCGGACGTACGCGTCGGTGAGGGCGACGGCATCCGTCTCGCGAAGCAGCCTCAGGAAGATCGAGCGTTCGGGGATGTCGAGAGGGATCACCCGATCGATTCGAGGAAGTAGCCTGATCGGGTGATCGACGACATCAAGAAGCGCGCCCTGCATCGCACCCGCATCCTCGAGGGCCAGTTGCGCGGACTCGAGAAGATGATCGAGAACGAGGACTACTGCGTCGACATCCTCACCTTGTCGCTGTCGATCCAGAAGTCGCTCGGCTCGCTCAACAAGCTGATCGTCGAGAACCACCTGCGCACACACGTCACCGACATGTTCGACGCCGGCGGAGACCAGCGCGAGGCCGCCATCGTCGAGCTTCTGTCGATCTTCGAGCTGCAGGCGCGATCGGCGGCCGCTGATGCCGCATCCGTCACCGGCGAGGGCACCGCGACCGCCTGATCACCGCCGGTCGCCCCTGGTCACGACTGTGGAGGAGCCGACGTCGGGGCCGCTCAGGTTCCACGGGCCGTCGAGGCGAACCAGGCGTCGAGCTCACTCGGCACGTCGGTGATGATGCCGTCGACGCCGAGAGCGCTGGCCTCGGCCCAGGTGTCATCGGAATTGAGCGTGTAGCAGAGCACCCCGAGGTCGGCTCCGTGCATGCGCGTCACGGCCTCGGGCTGCGCCGCGACCGACTTCGCCGTCGTAGCGATGGCGAGCACGCCGAACTTGCGTGCCATCGGCACCGGGTCGGCCGGGAGTTCACGGGCGAGCATGAGCCGCGGATACTGCGGTGCGACGAGCTGGATGTTGGCGAGGGTCTCGAGGCTGAACGACTCGAGCATGATGCGTCCCGACAGCGGCCGGCTCTCGAGCAGGTCGATCACGGTGCGCACCTCGTCGGCGCTCCAGATCGCCTTGAGTTCGATGAGCGCCGACTTCTCGGTCTTCGCGAGCGCGTCGAGGAAGGCCTCGAGGGTCGGGATGCGGGTGCCCGCGTACTCCCGGGCGAAGAACGATCCGGCATCCAACCTCTGCAGCTGCTTCAGCGTGCGGTCGCCCACGCTGTCCTTCTTCCCGGTCACACGCTCGAGGGTGGTGTCGTGGAAGAGAACGGGCACGCCGTCGCTCGTGAGCTGCACATCGGTCTCGACGAAGGCGAGGGCCGGATTGGCGAAGGCGGCCTCGAAGGCCGGCATGGTGTTCTCGGGGGCGACCGAGCGATCGCCACGATGCCCGGCGATGAAGGCCGCCTGCCCCGGAGCCCTGAGGCCACCGAAGACGTCGGCCGCATAGACGCCGCTCACCGACGGGACGACCGCGACGACGAGGGCGAGCCCCAGCACGGCGGAGACGGAGAGGAGGCGGAACCAGTGGGCGGCAGAGCGGATTCCGCGACGCGCGTTCGGGTCGCGGCGGGGGTGCACGGTCAACGGATCGGGTCCTTCCGGCTGCCGAGCGCCTCGTTGCGCCATGCAGGTGGATCGACCCTAACCCATTCGTTACCGTTTCGTTACCCGTCGTTCACCGCGGTCGGCGCCCCATTTCGGGGGTGCGACTGCATGCGCATCATCCGCTCGCAGAGGGCCGAGCTCAGCGGACGACGCGGGCGGCGTACTCCGCGTGGCGCTCCTGCCAGGTGGGCAACCAGCGCTCGAGCCAGGCATCCCAGTCCTGGCCCGTGCCATCGAGGGCCTCGGCGAGGTGGTCGAGGTGCAGGTGCCAGCCGGCGAGTGACATCGCGACGAAGCGCTCTTCCGCGGGGCGGATCAGGTCGATGAATCTCAGCCGGGTGCCGGCATCCGTCGCCCGGAGCTCCCAGCGCAGCAGTCCGTGCTCGGAGTTCGTGAACTCGAGAACATGCGGCGGTTGCCACACCGTCACGGCCCCCGGCCACCAGGCGCCGGCCTCGGGAGAGTTGAGCCAGCGCAGGTCGAACCGACCGCCGACCCCGGGCTCGATCCTCGCGTCGGCCCACCACAGGCGAGTGAGGGCAGGATCAGTGAGCATGGACCAGACTGCGTCGACCGGATGCCCGTAGTCACGCACGAAGCTGATGCGCCAGTCCTCGTCGACCCTCTCGACGGAGCCCAGGGTACCGACCGGATCGAGGGAGCCGACCGTTCCGTCGTCAGCGCCGTCAGGCTCCGACAGGTGTCGCCCGCTCATGTCGGTCTCCTCTCGGACCTCGGTCCCAGCGCCGCCTCGGTGATGCGGTTCGTCATACCCGAGAAGATGACGCCGTGGAACGGCCAGACCGCCCACCAGTACAGACGACCGGTCAACCCCTTCGGGAAGTAGATGGCGCGCTGGCGGTACACCGATCCGCCGCCCTCGGCGGGCTCGGCCGACATCTCGAGCCAGGCCCTGCCCGGCAGGCGCATCTCGGCACGCAGGCGCAGCAGGTGCCCGCGCTCGATCCGCTCGACCCGCCAGAAGTCGAGGGCGTCGCCGGTGTTCAGCGTGCCGGCATCCCGGCGTCCACGGCGCAACCCCACTCCCCCGACCAGCCAGTCCATCCAGCCGCGGATCGCCCAGGCGAGGGGGAACGAGTACCAGCCGTTCTTGCCGCCGACCCCCTCGATGACCCGCCACAGATCGGCCGGCGCTGCTGCGGTGCGCCGCTCGCGCACGTCGGTGTAGACGAGGGTGCCCGCCCAGTCGGGGTCACTCGGCAGCGGGTCGCTCGGCGCGCCCTCGACCGCGGAGTCGCGCCAGCTGGTCTCGACCTCTCCGTCGCGTTCCCGCTGCAGGGCCAGGCGAACAGCACGCCGGTAGCCGGTCAGCCCCTCGGCGGGCGGCGGGATGACGGCGTCGATGTCGTGTTCACGCACCACGCAGTCGACCTGCAGCGACTCGATGATGGGCACGGCGAGCGAACGCGGAATGGGCGTGACGAGGTTGACCCACTGCGAGGCCAGCCAGGGGGTGAGAACCGGGAGCGCCGCGATGGGCCGCTGGTGCAGGCCGGACTCGAGGGCGTAGCCGTTCATCATCTGTCCGTAGCGCAGCACATCGGGCCCGCCGATGTCGAAGGTGCGATTGACGCGGGCATCCACGGATGCCGCCTCGATCAGGTAGTGCAGCACGTCGCGCACGGCGATCGGCTGGATGAAGTTGCGCACCCACTTCGGCGCCGGCATGTAGGGCAGCACCTCGGTGAGGTGGCGGATCATCTCGAAGGAGGTCGAACCGGATCCGATCACGACTCCCGCCTGCAGCACGATCGACGGCACCCCCGATCCGATGAGGATGCGGCCGACCTCGACCCGCGACCGCAGGTGCTTCGAGAGCGGAACGCCGTCGGGATGCAGGCCACCGAGGTAGACGATGCGTCCGACGCCCGCCGCGAAGGCCGCATCGGCGAGGGTCGTGGCGATGGCGCGTTCCCGCGCCTCGAAGTCTCCGCCGCCGCCTCCCATGGAGTGGACGAGGTAGTAGAGCACGTCGGCGCCCTCGGATGCCGCACGTGCCGTCGCTGCATCCGTCAGGTCGCCCGTGACGACCTCGACCTGCTCGGACCACGGGACGTCGGAGAGTCGGTCGGGGTTGCGCACGACGACGCGCACCCTGAAGCCGGCGTCGATGAGGCGTGGGACGAGGCGTCCGCCGATGTAGCCGGTCGCCCCCGTGACGACCGCGAGTCGTGACGCGGCGGTCGTCACCGGCGCTCGTTGCCGCGCTTGTAGTTTCCGGTGGCCTTGGCGAGCAGCAGCTGCGCCGACAGCTCGTCGGCCGACGCCAACGAGGTGACGAGTCTGGCCGCCGACGGTCCGCTCACGGTGACGACGGTGCGACCTCCGCGGGCGACCAAGACCCGGCCGCCGCTCGTGACGCGATAGTCGAACGGGTCGCTCTCGAGGCGACCGCGAGCATCAGTTCCTCCGTTGGACATGATTCGAGCCTAAGCGCAGAACCCCCGAACGTGAACCCCGTTCGGGGGTGCGGCGAGGCAGGCCGCTAGATCAGGCCCTTCGTGTGCCAGACGGTCTTCGTCTCGGTGAACGCCGTGATGCGCCCGAGCGACGGAGCGGCGGCATCGGGACCGTTCTCGGGCTGGAGCACGCGCTTCAGAGTGTCGGCGGCCGAGATCTGCAGGTCGATCCACTCGAGGTCACCGGCGCCGACGAGGTCGAGCGCGTTCACGTCGGCGTGGCTGGCGAGCCACGGAGCGATCTCGGCGGGCGACCCGGTGAGGATGTTCACCACTCCCCCGGGAACATCGCTCGTGGCGAGCACCTCGGAGAGGCTGATGGCCGAGAGCGGCAGCTTCTCGCTGGCAACGACGACGACGGTGTTCCCGGCGACGAGCGCAGGAGCGACAGCCGACACCAGGCCCAGCAGGGACGAGTCCTGCGGCGCGATGATCGCGACGACTCCCGTGGGCTCGGGAACCGAGATGTTGAAGTACGGACCGGCGACGGGGTTGCCGTTGCCTGCGACCTGGGCGTACTTGTCGGCCCAGCCCGCGTACCAGACCCAGCGGTCGATCGCCGTGTCGACCTGGGTGGTGGCCACTGCCGTCGTGACGCCCTCGGCGTCGACGATCTCGGCGATGAACTGGGCGCGACGGCCCTCGAGCAGTTCGGCGATGCGGTAGAGCACCTGGCCACGGTTGTACGAGGTCTGTCCCGACCAACCGCTCACCGCGGCTCGGGCGGCCACGACGGCGTCGCGGGCGTCTTTGCGCGAGGCCTGCGCCGCATTCGCGAGGAACGCGCCCTTCGCGCTCACGATCTCGTAGACGCGACCGGACTCGCTGCGCGGGAACTTGCCGCCGATGTAGAGCTTGTAGGTCTTCGGCACGGCGAGGCGGGTCATTTCGCGGCTCCCTTGATGGCGGCGGGCGATCCCTGACGCTTGGGTCGGGTCGCATTTTCGAGGCTTCCGGAGTCCGTCGGCCTGCCGGCCGGCGGGGCTACCGCCTTTCTTGTCCCCTGCGGGGCCAAGTAGGCAGCGAGGCCGTGGCGACCGCCCTCGCGGCCGTAGCCCGACTCCTTGTAGCCGCCGAACGGCGACGCGGGGTCGAAGCGGTTGAAGGTGTTGGCCCAGACCACACCGGCGCGCAGCTTGTCGGCGACAGCGAGGATGCGGCTGCCCTTGTCGCTCCAGATGCCGGCTGAGAGTCCGTACGGCGTGTTGTTCGCCTTCGCGATGGCCTCGGCCGGAGTGCGGAAGGTCAGAACCGAGAGCACCGGTCCGAAGATCTCGTCGCGAGCGATGCGGTGGCTGGTGGAGACGTTCGTGAAGATCGTCGGCGCGTACCAGAAGCCGTTCTCGGGGATGGCGCAGTCGGCCTGCCAGCGCTCGGCACCCTCCTGCACGCCGATGTCGCTGAGCTCGCGGATGCGTTCCAGCTGCTCGCGCGAGTTGATGGCGCCGATGTCGGTGTTCTTGTCGAGCGGATCGCCGAGGCGCAGCGTCGAGAGGCGGTCCTTGAGGCGGTCGACGACCTCATCGTGGATCGACTCCTGCACGAGCAGACGGCTGCCCGCGCAGCAGACGTGGCCCTGGTTGAAGAAGATGCCGTTGACGATGCCCTCGACGGCCTGGTCGATGGGGGCGTCGTCGAAGACGATGTTCGCGGCCTTGCCGCCGAGCTCGAGGGTGAGCTTCTTGGGCGTTCCGGCGACCTGCTTGGCGATGGCGCGGCCCACGGCGGTCGAGCCGGTGAAGGCGACCTTGTCGACATCGGGATGCGCGACCAGCGCGGCTCCGGTGTCACCGGCGCCGGTGATGATGTTGACGACTCCCGGGGGCAGGTCGGCCTGCTGCACGATCTCGGCGAACAGCAACGCGGTCAGCGGTGTGGTCTCCGCCGGCTTCAGCACGACGGTGTTGCCCGCGGCCAGTGCCGGGGCGATCTTCCACGCGAGCATGAGCAGCGGGAAGTTCCACGGGATGACCTGTGCTGCAACGCCGAGCGATGCGGGGTTCGCGCCGAGTCCGGCGTGGTCGAGCTTGTCGGCCCAGCCCGCGTAGTAGAAGAACCACGCGGCCACGAGGGGCACGTCGACGTCGCGGCTCTCCTTGATCGGCTTGCCGTTGTCGAGCGACTCGGCCACGGCGAGCTCGCGGGCACGCTCCTGCACGAGGCGGGCGATGCGGAACAGGTACTTGCCGCGGTCGCTGCCCGACATGCGCGACCACACCTTGGTGTGGGCGCGGCGCGCAGCGGCGACGGCGGCGTCGACATCCGTCTCCGAAGCCGTCGCGATGGTGGCGATGTGCTCTTCGGTGGCCGGGGAGATGGTCTGGAACGGGGTGCCGTTTCCGGCTCGCCACTCGCCGTCGATGAACAGGCCGTAGTCGCTGCGGAGGTTGAGGACGGCGCGGGATTCGGGCGCCGGGGCGTAGTCGAGGAATGTCATGTCGCTTGCCTTAATCGATCGTCACGTAGTCGGGGCCGGAGTAGTGGCCTGTCGTCATCTTCTGGCGCTGGAGCAGCACGTCGTTGAGCAGGCTCGAGGCTCCGAAGCGGAACAGGTGCGGCGTGAGCCACTCCTCCCCGACGGTCTCCGCCACGGTCACGAGGTACTTGATCGCGTCTTTGGACGTGCGGATGCCGCCGGCGGGCTTGACGCCGATCTTCTGCCCGGTGAGCTTGTGCCAGTCGCGCACCACCTCGAGCATCGACAGGGTCACGGGGAGCGTCGCGGCCGGAGCCACCTTGCCCGTCGAGGTCTTGATGAAGTCGCCGCCCGCGAGGATGGCGAGCCAGGACGCCCGGCGCACGTTGTCGTAGGTGTTGAGCTCGCCGGTCTCGAGGATGACCTTGAGGTGGGCGTAGGTGCCGTCGGTACGGCGGCACGCCTCCTTCACGGCCACGATCTCGTCGTAGACGTCGCCGTAGCGGCCCATGAGGAACGCGCCCCGGTCGATGACCATGTCGATCTCGTCTGCGCCGGCCGAGACGGCGTCGGACGTGTCCTCGAGCTTGATCGAGCGGGAGGACCGGCCGCTGGGGAACGCCGTGGCGACGGCGGCGACCGAGATGCCACCGGCATCCGGGTCTCCGTGTGCCGAGCCGAGAGCCTCGACGGCGTGGGGAACCATGTCGCCGTAGACGCAGACGGCGGCGACGCGCGGCGTGCTCAGGTCGCTGGGGTCGGGCGTGAGCGCCTTGGCGACGAGCGAGCGCACCTTGCCGCGGGTGTCAGCACCCTCGAGGGTGGTGAGGTCGATGAGCTCGATGATCCTGTCGAGCGCCCACTTCTTCGAGGTGGTCTTGATGGAGCGGGTGCCGAGGCCGGCGGCCCGCTGCTCGAGGCCGACGGCGTCGACTCCGGGGATTCCGTGCAGGAAGCGGCGCAGGTTGGCGTCGGTGGCTTCGCCGCCGATCACTGAGAGCGCCTGCTCCCTCTGGACGATCTGGGTTCCGGTCATGGTGTTCCTTGCTTGTTGTACGTCGATGCTCTGAGTACGGGGATGCTCACTGTGGTCAGTGCTCGTCGAGCAGGCTGAGGGCGGTGGCCTCATCGGTGACGAGCACGGTGCAGAGGCCGCTGCGCACCACGGCGTTGGCGACGGCGTGCTTGCCTGCTCCGGCTATCACGGCGATGCTGCGGTCGGATGCGCGGAGCCTGTCGTGCGAGAGGCCGACGGTGCGCGCGTCGAGGCTGGGATCGACGATGTTGCCGTCGGCGTCGATGTATCGGCCGACGACGTCGCCGACAGCGCCCTTGCGGACGAGTTCGTGCACGTCGTCGACGGTCAGGTAGCCGCTGTCCACCAGCACGGAGTGCTCGTCGGCCGTGCCGGCCGAGTAGAGGTAGGCGTTGGCGGTCGCCGCCATCTCGAGCACGGCCGAGACGGCGCGGTCGCCCTCGATGGCGAGCTTGGTCTCGAGCCGCTCGAGAATGGCGGGGCTCGGCAGCAGGGTGGCCTGGCCGCCGGCCTTCTGGGCGATGGTGACGGCGGTGGTGGCCGCCGTGCCCGCTCGCCGGTTGAGGCTGACGCCGCCGTTGATCTGCACGACGTTGACGCCGGTCGACCAGCCGTCCTTGAGGTGCTCCGAGACCTCGTACAGGGTGCGACCCCACGAGATGCCGAGTGTGCGCGGGATCGGACGGATGGAGGCGAGGTAGTCGGCGGCGGCCTGGGCCGTGCGCGCCTGCAACTCCTCCTCGCCGGTGATACCGGCCGTGGAGACCACGATGGCGTCCTTGAGGCCGCGCTCCTCGCGGAGGCGGCGCTCGATGGGGAGCCGGCGGGCGCGCGGATGCACGATCTCGATTCGGATGAAGCCGTTGGTCTTCGCCTGCGCGAGGAGCCGACCCACCTTCCAGCGGGTGAGGCGGAGGATCGACCCGATCTCGTCCTGGGTCTTGTCCTCTTCGTAGTAGAGCTCGGCCGCACGGATGCTGAGCAGTTCGTCGGACTCGATCATCGGCCACCTCCTGCACTGCGTTGCCGTCCCCTCCAGCGTAGGCACGGCGGGTGCGCGTTTCAACACTCGTAGGCATGTTTGCTCATATGAGCAGGGATCGCTGGTTGAGTAGGCCGCGAGCGCAGCCCCCACCTGCTCGGTGAGGGCAGAGCGCAGCGACCGCCCGAAGCGCGTGCGGGAGGCGCACCGATGCGCTTCGACCGCGGACTTCGTCCGGGCCTCAGCGAGCGGGTCGGGCGGAGAGGCTGACGGCCGGGCGCCCTACGCGGAGCGACGACGCTGGCGACGCTCGTGCGCGTCCTCCAGCAGGTGCGGGCGCGCGACGACGACCCCGGCGAAGGCTCCGGCCACGGCCGTCGCCATGAGGAACACCAGCGGTACGGTCCAGCCGCCACTGGTCTCATGCAGGATGCCGACCACCAGGGGGCCGACGGCACCGATCGTGTAGCCGACACCCTGCACGAAGCCGCTGAGGGCCACCGATCCCGCGTGAGTGCGGGTGCGCAGGTTGATGAGAACGAGGGCGAGTGGGAACAGGAGCGGGCCGGCGCCGGCGAACGCCACCCAGAGCCACGTGGCCGTGGCCGGGACCAGCAGCAGCCCGAGGTACCCGACGATGAAGAACACCACGCCGGCGTAGACCAGGATGCCGACGTTGCGCATCCGTGTCGCCAGCCAGGGAATCAGCAGCCCGGCCGGCAACCCCATCGCGGCGAACAGCGAGAGCAGGACGCCGGCCTGTGCGGGCGTCGTGCCCGCTGTGTCGTCCAGCAGGCTCGGCAGCCAGGCGAACATCGCGTAGGCGTTGAGCGACGACACCGCGAACACGACAGCGAGCGCCCAGGCGATCGACGAGTGCCAGACCCGGCCCATGAGCGCCGACTCGGAGTGCTCGGCCTGCGGGTCGGCCGACCCGGTGCGGTGCCTGATGACGAGGGCCACCCACGGGATGAGGGCCGCGAACGCGAAGATGGCCCACATGCCGAGCGAGACCCGCCAGCCGGCGGAGTCCGCGACGGGCACGGCGACGAGCGCCGGGATGAACGTGCTGAAGCTCAGCAGCGTCACGTACACCGAGGTGACGAGCCCGACCCTGTCGGGGAAATACTTCTTCACCAACGGCGGCAGCAGCACATTGCCCACCCCCAGACCGGCGAAGGTGATCGCGCTGCCCACCAGCAGCAGCACCGCGTTGGGCGCGAACCCGCGCGCCAGGTGGCCGACCACCATCGCAATGATGGCGGCGATGAGCACGGGTTCGAGCCCGAAGCGCCTGGTGAACGCGGGCGAGAGGATGCCGAACACGGCGAAGCAGACCGGCGGCAGCATGCCGAGCACGCCGATGATGGTGGGCGTGAGCGCCAGTTCGGCGCTGATCTCGTCGACGATGGGCGAGAGCGCCGCGACAGCGGTGCGCAGGTCGAGGGCGACGAGGAAGATGCCGAGCAGGGCTAGGGTGCGGCCGGCCCAGAGCGGTCGCTGCTGGGTCGTCGTCACCGATCCAGTCTAGGCTGGCGGTCATGGCGGACTTCGCACGATACCTTCCGCTCAGCGCCAGGCCCCCGCAGGACGAGACCGGTGTCTCGAGCCACTGGGGCGCCGACATCGCCGCCGTTCTCGAGGCTGTCGCCGACCTTCTCGCCGTGCACTCGCCTGCAGCGCTCGACACCCCGAGCCTGCATCCGGGATGGAGTGTCCGCGAGGTCGCAGGCTACCTGTCGTGGCGTCTCGCGGTGCCCACGGGCGAACTGGTGCGCGCCACGTCGCTGGCCCTCGTCGAGAACGGCTTCAGCCAGCGCCGTGTGTCCGAGTCGTTCGCCCGTCGCGGTGCCGACCTCCCCGCCGACGAGCTCATCGCGGCCCTCCGCGCCATCGCCGTCGACAAGCGCGCCGACGTCGGACGCACGAGCATCCGCGAGCTCGCCATCGCCGTCGTCGGAGGCCTCGACATCAGCGGACCGCTCGGGGCCGTGCTGCCGCTCCGCCCTGCGGCATCCGGAGCCGTCGCCCTGCGACGAGCCCTGAACGGGCCCACCGAGATCAAGGCCGTCATCCGCGACCGCTCCCTCACGGCGACGGATGCCGAGTGGAGCTTCGGCCGCGGCCCGGCCATGCGCGACACGGCCGAGGCGATCCTGCTGTTCCTCTACGAGCGCAGCGACAGGGCACCGGGTTCCGGCGCCTGACGTCACCGTCGGCCAGTCCGACCGGCCGACTCAGCGCCAGTCAACTCGGCTCGGCTCGGCTCGGCTCAGCTCAGCTCAGCTCAGCTCAGGCCAGCAGTTCGCGGGCCGCGTCGACGTCGGACTGAATCTTCTCGATCAGCGCGTCGATGCCCGTGAAGGCCCACATGCCCCGGATGCGGTGGGCGAACTCCACCGTCACGACGTGGTCGTAGAGGTCGATGTCCTCGTCGATCACGTAGGCCTCGACCTGCTTGTGCGGTACGCCCTCGAAGGTCGGGTTGTTCCCCACCGAGATCGCGGCGGGGTAGCGAACGCCGCCGTCGATCAGGTGGCCGGCGTAGACGCCGTCCGCGGGGATGAGCCCCTCCGACTCCGGCGACAGGTTGGCCGTCGGGAAGCCGAGCTCGCGGCCGCGCGCCGCGCCGTGCACGACGACGCCGCGCACCGACGGCACGTGGCCGAGCAGGGCTTCGGCAGCCGCGACATCGCCCTCGTCGAGCAGACTGCGGATCCAGGTCGACGAGACGCGGTGCTCGCCGTCCGGACGCACGTCGTCGATCACGTCGACGGTGAATCCCGAGGCCGCTCCCAGCTCGCCCAGCAGAGCGACATCGCCGGCGCCCTTCGCTCCGAACCTGAAGTCGCTGCCGACGAGCACCCGGCGGGCACCGAGTCCCTCGACCAGCACCCGGCGGACGAACTCCTCGGGGCTCTGCGCGGCGAAGGCCTCGTCGAAGGCGACCAGCAGCGTCGCGTCGACGCCGGTCTCCCCCAGCAGTTCGAGCTTCTGATCGGTGCTCACGAGCGAGGCCGGGCACTTCTCGGGATTCAGCAGGGCCAGCGGGTTGCGGTCGAACGTCACCACGACGGCGGCGAGGCCGTCGCTGTCGGCGGTCGCACGAAGTCGATCGATGACGGCGCGGTGGCCCGCGTGCACGCCGTCGAACTTGCCGATGGTGACGACGGATGCCGGCCTGTCGGCCGGTACGGCGCCCAGGCCGTCGTAGACGATCACGCGGCGGCTCCCGACGCGCCCGGCGTCACTGCCGTCGAGGTCGCGGACGCCCCGGTCGTCTCGGGCGCCGGCCGGTGCTTCGCCAGCCACCACAGGCCGAGGATCGGGAGCACCAGCGGGATGAACAGGTAGCCGGCGCCGAACAGCGTCCAGACCGTGGAGGTGCGCCCGAACGGGTTCCCGGTGCCGGCGCCGAGGAGGTCGGGGGCGACGAGGGTGATGGTGCCGATGACGAGCACGCCGATGAGCTCGAAGCTGATGGCGATCCACGCGACCCGGTACCAGACGCGTCCGGGGGCGACGAGCGAGATCGTGGCGACGATGTACACGAGCGCGGACAGCCCCGACAGGGTGAATGCCACGGGAGCCTCGTCGTACCGCTCGATGATCTGCACGGCGGTGCGTCCGGTGGCGGCGAGCGCCAGGATGCCGTAGACGGCGACCAGCACGCGACCGACTCCGCTCATACGCGGCGTGGGCGGGGTGGCGGCATCCGCGCTGCGCGGGGCGATCGTGTCAGGCATGTCGCCTCCAATTATTGCAAGCGAAGACTACAGACCCTGCACGAACCAGATCTGGGTCATGCGGTAGACCATGATCGCCACGGCCAGGCAGACGACACCGATGACGACGGTGCTCCACCGCGAGCGCTCGATGAGCGCCCAGAAGCCGCCGGCTATGGGCAGCAGCGCGGCCGAGATGAGGTAGACCCAGTACTCGAGCAGGCTGCCGCTGGGCTCGTTGCCGACGAGCGGCGCCACGATCGAGATCACGACCTGCACGATGAGCAGGAGCTCGACGAGGATGAGAGGGCCCATCGTGAGGTCGCTGGGCTTGCGTCCGAGCAGGCCCAGGATGATCGCGAGCAGCGCACCGACCACGGCGACGGCGATCTGCACGCCCGCGAACCAGGCGATCACGAGGCGTCCGTCGGGGACGCGGCATCCGTCGGGAAGTTCACGATGCTCTTGTACGAGGCTCCGCGGAACTCGATGAGACCGACGAGGCGTCCGTCGGGAGCGATGGCGGCGAGGGTTCCGGATGCCGGTGCCACGTCGCCCTCCGGGGCGATGCGCTTGCCGTGGCCGAGGTCGATGGCCTGCTGCTCGGTGAGGTCGAACACGGGTAACAGCTGCCGCGCGGCATCGGCCGGCGGGATGAGCGCCGACGCGACGTCGACGGTCTCGAGCTCCCCGGCATCCGTCACCCGGAACGGACCCACCCGCGTGCGTCTGAGCGCCGTGAGATGACCGCCGATGCCGAGACCCATGCCGAGGTCGCGCGCGAGAGCGCGGATGTACGTGCCCGACGAGCACTCGACCCGCACCTCGAGGTCGAGGTAGCCGTCGACGGGCGTCGTCGAGAGCAGCTCGAACGCGGAGACCGTGACAGGACGCGCCTTCAACTCGACGGTCTCCCCCGCCCGCACCCTGGCGTAGGCGCGCTTGCCGTCGACCTTGATGGCGCTGACGGCGCTCGGAACCTGCTCGATGTCGCCGGTGAGGATTCCCATCACCCGACGGATGTCATCGGCCGTGACGGCGTCGACGGCTGAGGGTCTGGCCCGGCCGAGCTCCTGGCCCTCCGCGTCGTCGGTCGTCGTCGATGAACCCAGCCTGATCGTGGCCGTGTACTCCTTGTCGACACCGACGATGTAGGTGAGCAGTCGCGTCGAGCTCTCGATGCCGAGGATCAGCAGCCCGGTGGCCATCGGGTCGAGGGTGCCCGCGTGCCCGACCTTGCGCGTGCCGGCGAGGCGCCGCGTGCGGGCGACGGCGTCGTGGCTGGTCCACCCCTGCGGCTTGTCGAGGAGCAGGATGCCGCTGGAAGTCACGCCTTCGAGGGTATCAGCGCGGGGGTGCCTGCCAGCCCGTCGCGCACGAGGGCGAGCTTGTCCCCGAAGGTGCAGGCCAACAGCTCGATCGCGTCGGCGTCCTCGTCGAGACTCTCGGTGAGGCCGGTGGCGAGCAGGGTGTTGATGAGCATGCCCTCGGCGAGGAACTCGCGGATCTGTTGGGGTTCGAAACCGCCCTCGTTGCGGAGGGCCTTGTAGATGCGCATGAAGCCGGAGCGGGCGACGGGCCCGATGCGCGGATCGGAGCCGAGCATGAAGCCCTGCATCAGCGAGAGCATGATGCCGCGGTCCTCGATGAGGTCGACGTAGGCTGCGCCGATGCGGGCACTGACGGGGCGCGGGTCGTCGGTGTCTGCCATCGCGGCCCGGAACACCTCGAGGATGCGGTCGCCCGTGCGCTCCATCACCTCGACGAAGAGGTTCTCCTTGCTGCCGAACATGCGCACGACGTAGGGCTGGCTGATGCCTGCGGCCTTCGCCACCTGGTCGGTCGTCGCCCCCGCGTAGCCGAGCTCGCCGAACACGTTCGTCGCCGCGTCGAGGATGAGCTCACGACGTTCGGCGGCCGGGATGCGGCTGACCGGGAGCCGATCATCGACGGACGAGGACACGGGGGCTGAGCGGATCATGCTTGACATGTTATCAGTCGATAACTAATGTCCATCTTGTAATCATTCGATTACCTCTTCCGAATCCATCATCGCTCGAAGGACGACTCCCGATGTCTTCGCTCTCCGCAACCGCCCGTCGCGTGCCGACGTGGCTCGCCATCGTCGCCGCGAGCCTGCCCATGTTCATGGCGACCCTCGACAACCTCGTGATCACCAACGCCCTCCCGGCCATCCGCCTCGACCTCGGTGCCTCCATCGAGGAACTGCAGTGGTTCGTGAACGCCTTCACCCTCGCCTTCGCGACGTTCATCCTCGCGGCGGCCGCCCTCGGTGATCGCATCGGTCGCCGCACCGTCTTCGTGGCCGGCATCGTGATCTTCACTCTCGCCAGCGTGATGGCGGCCCTCAGCACCGAACCGTGGCAGCTCATCGCCGCGCGCGCCGTGCAGGGCTTCGGGGCCGCCGGCATCATGCCGCTCTCGCTCACCCTGCTCGCCGGATCCGTGCCGGCCAGACTGCGCCCGGCCGCCATCGGCATCTGGGGCGGCGTCGCCGGCCTCGGAGTGGCCGCAGGCCCGCTCGTCGGCGGCGCCGTCATCGAGGGCTGGAACTGGGAGGCCATCTTCTGGCTGAACATCCCGATCGGCATCATCGCGGTGCCCCTCGCGCTTCTCGCCCTGCCGAACACGCTGGGTGCGCGCCTGCGCGTCGACGTGGTCGGCGTTCTCCTCGCCGGCCTCGGCGTGCTCGGGATCGTCTTCGGCATCGTGCGCGGAAACGACGCCGGCTGGGACAGCGCCGAGGTGTTGGGCTCCCTGGGCCTCGGAACCGTCCTGTTCGCGGGCTTCCTGTTCTGGGAGTCGCGAACCGCAGCTCCCCTGCTGCCGCTGCGCCTGTTCCGCGACCGCAGCTTCTCCGTGGCCAACATCGTCGGCTTCGCGTTCAGCTTCGGCATGTTCGGCACCATCTTCATCCTGATCCAGTTCCTGCAGATCGTTCAGGGGGACTCCCCGTTGGTTGCCGCGGTCAAGACCATGCCGTGGACCCTCGCTCCCATGGTGGTCGCGCCTCTCGCCGGCCTGTTCTCCGCCCGCGTCGGCACCCGCGCGCTCATCGTGACGGGGCTCGCCTTCGAGGCGATCGCGCTGACCTGGCTCGGGCTCACCCTCTCGGCCGACGTGTCGTACGCCACCCTCGTGGCGCCGTTCATCGTCGCCGGTGTGGGCATGGGACTCGTCTTCGCCCCCAGCGCCACGGCGGTGCTGGCGTCGATGCCCGAGGCTGACACCGCCAAGGCGTCCGGCACGAACTCGACCCTGCGCGAGGTCGGCATCGCCCTCGGCGTCGCGGTCCTGACGGCGGTCTTCGTGGGTGCCGGCGGCGAGCTCACCCCGACCGGCTACGTCGACGCGGCCGTCCCGGCCGTGTTCACCGGGGCCGCGGTACTGCTGCTCGCCGTCATCGCGGCGCTGTTCCTCCCCGCCGGGCGAGCCACCCACGCGGCATCCGAAATCCCGGCGACGCCGACCGATGCCGCGTTCGAGACCGTCGTTCGAGAGGCCGTAACCTCGAAGGCATGAGAATCGGGATCATCGGGGCCGGCGCGCTCGGAGGCACCTTCGCGGTGCTGCTCGAACGGGCCGGCCACGAGATCCAGGTGACCGCCCGCGGGTCGGGGCTCGCCGCCATCCGGGCCGGGGGCATCCGGCTCTCGGGTGGTTTCGGCGATGGCCACGGGCATCCGGATGCCGCCCCGACGCTCTCGGGCGCGTTCGACCTCGTGCTCGTCAGCACGAAGGCGCAGGACGCTGAGGACGCCATCGCCGCGAATGCCGCCGCCGTCAACGGCTCCCCTGTGATCGTGGTGCAGAACGGCCTCGACGGCGTGCGCACGGCGAGCGGTCTGCTGCCGGACTCCGACTGCTTCGGGGCGCTGTCGATCATCGCGGCGAACTACACCGAACCCGGCGCCGTTCGGGTCACGACCCGTGCAGCCACCTATCTCGGGCGCGGCTCGGGGCCGGCCGACGCGGCATCGAAGCGCTGGGCCGCCGTGCTCTCGGAGGCCGTGCCCGTCATCGCCGTCGACGACTTCATCGGATCGCAGTGGACGAAGCTCGTCGTCAACATGCTGAACGGCCTGCCCGCCATCACGGGTCTCAGCGTGCAGGAGATCATCGCCGACAGGCATCTGCGACGCGTGCTCACGGCCAGTATGCGCGAGGCCGTGCGCACGGGCATGGCCCGCGGCATCCGGTTCGGATCACTGCAGGGCCTCAGCGACTCCAGACTGCGCTTCTTCTCACGACTGCCGCTTGCTCTCGGGCAGGCGTTGCCCCGCTCGATGGGCGTGCGCATGGGATCGGTGCCGAACCTCGGGTCGACCCTGCAGAGCCTGCGACGCGGACAGCGCACCGAGATCGACTTCCTCAACGGGGCGGTTGTTCGGGAGGCGGATGCCGCCGGCACGACGGCGCCGGTGAACGCCGCGATCGTGGAGATGGTCCACGAGGTCGAGGCGTCGGGCGCCTCGATCGGTCGCGACGAGGTGCTGCGGCGCATCGCCGTCTGACGACCCGCGTCACGGGGCCGCTCGCTGAGGGCCGAGCGAAGCGACCGCCCGAAGCGCACCGCCGGGCGAACACCAACTGCGCTTCGGCCGCGGACTCCGTCCGGGCCTCAGCGACCGGGACCCGCCTCAGCAGCTGTCGAGGAACAACCGGCGCGGCCTCGACCGCTCCGTGTTGTCGATCACGGCGGTCGCGAAGCGCCGCGGATGCTCCTTCACCGAGTACAGGATGTCGGCCTCGTCCGTCGGCTCGACGTCGAGGTAGGCGCTCCAGTTCCACAGCGGCCGCAGCTCGGGGCGGAGGGCGAAGCGTCCGTCGACGATGAGAGTGGCATCCGGAGGCCCCGTGATCCACTTCGGGATGATGCGGTCGTCGCGCGTCGGATCGAAGGCCTGGGTGACGAAGCCGGTGCTGCCCGCCAGGCGGAACGGCTCCAGCAGCACACGGCGCAGCAGCGAGTAGTCGAAGCCGTAGCTGTAATAGCGCTCGGCCGTCTCGGGCCCGAACGCGGCCTGCTCCTCACGCGAGCGGTGGAAGTGCTCGAGGCTCGCCCGGAACACCGGGTGCCCGCGTTCCGTGAAGACGGCGGCCAGGTCGTCGCCGAACTCGGTCTTGCCGCTGCGCACCGGCCCGTCGATCGCCACGACAGTGCGACCGCGCCCGTAGTTGTGCAGGATCTCGTCGGCGAGCGAGCGCAGATACCTGATGCGAGGGGTGGTGACGAGCTCCATGACCCGAGCCTAGTTCCGCTCGGGGGTTCACCTAGGCTGAAAGCGATGCCTCCCCTCGCGACCGCCGTCAACGACTGGTTCCGCAGCACAGCCCGCGACCTGCCGTGGCGCCGGCCGGAGTTCACAGCGTGGGGAACGCTGGTGAGCGAGTTCATGCTCCAGCAGACGCCGGTGAACCGCGTCATCCCGCACCTCGAGGCCTGGCTCGAACGCTGGCCCACCCCGGCCGATCTCGCCGCCGTCCCGCCCGGCGAGGCCGTGCGTGCGTGGGCGACCCTCGGGTACCCGCGCCGGGCCCTCTGGCTTCATCAGGCAGCCCAGCAGATCACGGAGCGGCACGGCGGGATCGTGCCCGCCGACGTCGCCGACCTCATCGCACTCTCGGGCATCGGCGACTACACCTCGCGGGCCGTGGCCGTCTTCGCCTACGGCGAGCGGCATCCCGTGGTCGACACCAACACCAGACGGGTGATCGCACGGGCTGTCCACGGGCGAGCGGATGCCGCTCCCCCGGCGAAGCGCGACCTCGCCGACATGGAGGCGCTCCTCCCGACGGACGACGCCGAGGCGCGCGTCTTCAACGCCGGGATGATGGAGCTCGGCGCCCTCGTCTGCGTGGCGCGCACGCCGCGCTGCGACGCCTGCCCCATCGCCGATCTCTGCGCCTGGCGCGCGGCCGGGTACCCCGAGTACGACGGCCCGCGCACGCCCGTGCAGAAGAAGTTCGCGGGTTCGGACCGCCAGGTTCGGGGGCTCATCATGCGCGAGCTGCGAGCCGCCCACGGTGCGGTGACGGATGCCGAGATCGCCACGCTCTGGACCGATGAGGTGCAGCTCGCCCGCGCCCTCACCGGCCTGCTGGCAGACGGCCTCGCGGTCTCGACGGCGAGCGGATACGTGCTGCCGTAGCGCCCGGAGACGACAGAAGCCGCCGACCCGATGGGTCGGCGGCTTCTGTACCTGCGCTGGGGCTAGCGGGCCTCGTCGGCGACATCGGCCTCGACGGTGGCGTCGGCCACGTCGAGATCCTCGTCGTCCTCGAGCTCGCGCGGCTTGACGTACGGGTCGGCGTCGCCGGCGTACTCCGCCGTGCTCGCCTGCTCCGTCGTCGCCGTGTCGCGCTCGCGGGCCTCCTTGAGGAGGCCTTCGATGAGCGCAGCGTTCTCAGGGATCGCGTCGAGCTGGAACTGCAGGCTCGGCGTGAGCCTGGCCGTGATGTTCCGGCCGACCTCGCTGCGCAGCATTCCGGTCGCGGCGGCGAGGGCCGCTGCCGTGTCGGTGCGCTCCTCGTCGGTGCCGTAGACCGTGTAGAACACCGTCGCGTGCTGCAGGTCGCCCGTCACCTGGACGTCGGTGATGGTGACGAACCCCATGCGGGGATCGCGCACGCCGCGCTCGAGGCGCTTCGCGATGATCACCTGGATGCGGTCGGCCATCTTCCTGGCGCGTGCCGGATCAGCCATGTCGTACTCCTCTCCACGGAAGCCACAGGGTGGGGGCCGGATCGAGGTCCGGCCCACCACGCACTGAGACTAGACCCGCGGCTTCTCCTTGAGCTCGATCGTCTCGATCTCGTCGCCGATCTGGATGTCGTTGAACTTGCCGAGACCGATACCGGCCTCGAAGTCCGTGCGCACCTCGGTGACGTCGTCCTTGAAGCGACGCAGCGACTCGATCGCGAGGTTGTCCCCCACGACGACGCCATCGCGGATGACGCGGGCCTTGGCGTTTCGGGTGATCGTTCCCGATCGCACGATGACACCGGCGATGTTGCCGAACTTCGAGGAGCGGAACACCTCGCGGATCTCGGCCACACCGGACTGGACCTCTTCGTACTCGGGCTTGAGCATGCCCTTGAGCGAGCTCTCGATCTCGTCGATCGCGTTGTAGATGACCGAGTAGAAGCGGATGTCGACGCCCTCGCGAGCGGCGCGCTCGCGCGCCTTCGTGTCGGGACGCACGTTGAAGCCCACGATGATCGCGTTGTCGATCGTGGCCAGGTTGACGTCGGACTCCGTGATCGCACCGACACCGCGGTGGATGATACGGAGCTGAACGCTGTCGTCGACCTCGATCTTGAGCAGCGACTCCTCGAGTGCCTCGACGGCACCGGAGACGTCACCCTTGATGATGAGGTTGAGCGACTCGACCTTGCCCTCTTCGAGTGCACGGGTGAAGTCCTCGAGCGAGATGCGCTTGCGGGCCTTGGCCAGCTGGGCGTTGCGCTCTGCGGCTTCGCGCTTCTCGGCGATCTGACGCGCGGTGCGGTCCTCCTCTGTCACGAGGAAGGTGTCACCGGCGCGGGGAACGCTCGAGAGGCCCTGCACCTGCACCGGACGCGACGGGAAGGCCTCGAGCACGGCATTGCCGTCCTCGTCTGCCATCGCACGAACGCGACCGTAAGCGGTACCGGCGACGATCGAGTCACCGACGCGGAGCGTACCCGACTGGATGAGCACGGTCGCCACGGCGCCGCGTCCCTTGTCGAGCTTGGCCTCGATGGCCACACCGCGGGCGTCCTTGTTCGGGTTCGCGCGCAGGTCGAGTCCGGCATCCGCTGTGAGCAGCACGGCGTCCAGGAGGTCCTGGATGCCGATGTCGTTGCGGGCCGACACGTCGACGAAGATGACCTCTCCGCCGTACTC
The DNA here is from genome assembly GCF_004570845.1 of Orlajensenia leifsoniae. GTDB lineage: Bacteria > Actinomycetota > Actinomycetes > Actinomycetales > Microbacteriaceae > Orlajensenia > Orlajensenia leifsoniae. The sequence continues at coordinate 29,947 of NZ_SPQZ01000005.1, forward strand.
CTCGGCCACGAGGCCGAACTCGGTGAGCTGCTGGCGCACCTTCTGCGGGTTGGCGTCGGCCTTGTCGATCTTGTTGACCGCGACCACGATCGGCACGTTGGCCGCCTGGGCGTGGTTCAGGGCCTCGATCGTCTGCGGCATGATGCCGTCATCGGCCGCGACCACGAGGATCGCGATGTCGGTGACCTGCGCACCACGAGCACGCATGGCGGTGAACGCCTCGTGACCCGGGGTGTCGATGAAGGTGATGGCGCGCTCGTGGCCCTCGTGCTCGGTCCAGACCTGGTAGGCACCGATGTGCTGGGTGATGCCACCGGCCTCGCCTTCGACGACGTTCGCCTTGCGGATGGCGTCGAGGAGGCGCGTCTTACCGTGGTCGACGTGACCCATGACGGTGACGACGGGCGGACGGATCTCGAGGTCCTCGTCGCCTTCGCCGTCGAGCTCGGCATCGAGGTCGATGTCGAAGCCCTCGAGCAGCTCACGGTCCTCTTCCTCGGGCGAGACGATCTGGATCTTGAAGCCCAGCTCCTCGCCGAGCACCTGGAAGGTGGCCTCGTCGAGCGACTCGGTCGCCGTGGCCATCTCACCGAGGTGGAACAGCACGGTGACGAGTGCACCGGGGTTTGCGTCGATCTTGTCGGCGAAGTCCGAGATGGATGCTCCGCGACGCAGACGAACCGGCGTGGTGCCGTTTCCGCGGGGAACGCTCACGCCGCCGAGCGACGGGGCTTCCCGCATCTCGAATTCGGCCCTCTTCGTACGCTTCGACTTGCGAGCCTTGCTCTTGCCGCCACCGCGACCGAACGCACCAGCGGTTCCACCGCCGGGGCCACGGCCACGACCGCCGCCACCCGCGGGACGCGGGCCGCCGAAGCCGCCACCGGCACCGGGGGCGCCGCCGCCACCGGGACGCTGGAAGCCGCCACCGGCCGGACGAGCGCCGGCACCGGCACCAGCGCCGCCGGGGCGCTGCTGGAAGCCGGGACGCTGGCCGAAGCCACCGGGACGCGGGCCCTGGCCGGGTCCGCCGGGGCGCGGTGCGCCGGGACGGGGAGCCGCGGGACGCGGGATGTTGCCCGGGGTGGGCGCGGGTCGCTGACCCATGCCCTGGGCGCTGGCGAACGGGTTGTTGCCCGGACGCGGGATGTTGGTGGGTCGCTGACCCATGCCCTGGTTCGACGCGAACGGGTTGTTGCCCGGACGTGCCGCGGGGGGCTTGGGGGCGCCGGGACGCGGAGCCGATGACGCGGCGGCCTCGGGTGCAGCCTCGGCTGCAGCCGGAGCAGCAGTCTCGGTCTTCGCAGCAGCAGCGGCGGCCTCGGCGGCAGCCTTCTCGGCAGCAGCCTTCTGCTCCGCCTCGGCCTGACGCTCGGCGACGGTCTTCGGCGCCGTCGGCACGGGGCCGGCGGGAGCGTCGGTCGCAGCCTCGACGGGAGCCGGGGCAGCGGGAGCCGGAGCCTTCGGGGCGGCCGGAGCCGGAGCCTTGGGGGCGGCCTTGGCAGCGGGGGCTGCCGGGGCGGGGGCGTCGTGCTTGGCGACGCCGGCAGCCTCGAGGGCGGCCTTCAGTCGGCGAGCGACCGGCGGTGCGATGCTCGACGACGGTCCCTTGACGTATTCGCCCATTTCCTTGAGCTTGTCAAGGGCGATCTTGCTGTCCACTCCGAGTTCGCTTGCGATCTCGTGGACGCGTGGATTTGCAGCCACAATTCTCCTGTTCTGGGCCTGCGCCCGAACAGGGGCAGACCATTAAAGACGGACGGGTCTCATTTCGAGCCGCTCATTAGTTGTCACTCATTAGTGATCACTGTGCCGTTCAGCCTGTTCTCTAAAGGGGATGCATCCAGGTTCCCGCTCACGCGCAGTGCACGCCCGAAAGCCCGCTTGCGGAGTGCGAGTTGGAAGCACGAGTCCGTCGGATGCAGCCACGCTCCTCGACCGGGCAGGACGGCGGTCTCATCGACCACGAGTTCTGATTTCCCGGCGACGATCCTCAGAAGTGAGGACCTCGGGGCGCGCGAACGGCATCCGATGCACGTTCTAACGGGTTCCACTTTACACCTATGGGCTGGGGGTCCGCCGTACCGGGACGACGGGCTCGGTCGAGGAGGACTAGTCCTCGAGGATCGAGTCGGGCTGGATGTCGATCTTCGCGCCCGTCAGCTTGGCGGCCAGGCGGGCGTTCTGGCCCTCCTTGCCGATCGCGAGCGACAGCTGGTAGTCGGGCACGAGAGCGCGCACGGCCTTGAGCGAGGCATCCACGACGTAGGCGCTGGTGACCTTGGCCGGGGAGAGCGCGCTGGCGACGAAGGTGGGCAGGTCGTCGGAGTAGTCGACGATGTCGATCTTCTCGTTGTTGAGCTCCGCCGTGACGGCGCGGACGCGCTGGCCGAGCTCGCCGATGCAGGCGCCCTTGGCGTTCACGCCGGGCTCCATGGCGCGCACGGCGATCTTCGAGCGGTGCCCGGCCTCGCGGGCCAGGGAGACGATCTCGACAACGCCGCTGGCGATCTCGGGAACCTCGAGCGCGAACAGCTTGCGGACGAGGGAGGGGTGCGTGCGCGACACCGTGATCTGCGGACCCTTGAGGCCCTTCGACACGCTCGTCACGTAGACGCGGATGCGGGAGCCGTGGGCGTAGTCCTCACCCGGAACCTGCTCCTCGGGCGGCAGGATCGCCTCGACGGTGCCGAGGTCGACGTGGATCATGCGCGGGTTCGGTCCCTGCTGGATCACTCCGGCGACGATGTCGCCTTCGCGTCCGCGGAACTCGCCCAGGATCGCGTCGTCGGCGATGTCGCGCAGACGCTGGTTGATGACCTGCTTGGCTGCGAACGCTCCGATGCGACCGAAGTCGTCGGGGGTGTCCTCGGCCTCGCCGATGATGTTGCCCTCGTCATCCGTCTCGGGGATGAAGATCGAGACGTGACCGCTCTTGCGGTTGAGTTCGACTCGCGCACCGGCCGGGTCGATGTGGCCGTGCGCGTTGGGGTTCACGTGCTTGAGATAGGCCGTGAGGATCGCCTGCTCGATGATGGTGACCAGTTCGTCGAAGGGGATCTCCTTCTCACGTTCCATCAGACGCAGTACGCCGAGGTCGATGTCCATCTCCGGCCTCCTCTATTCAGATCTCGTATTCATTTGTGGACACGACGTGGATGCGTCGAGCCGATCTTCTACGCTACCGGATTCCGGGGGCACTCGTCACCGTCTCCTCCGACCCGCACGCGCGCGGAACGGGACCGATGCGATCGCCCGCACGGTCCCGTTCCGGTCTCGCTCGTCATTGTCGACGAGCGGATGCCTCAGCCCAGGGCGTCGGCCACCTCGGTGATGGCGACGGGAGTGCGCTCCCCCGTCACCCGATCCCACAGCTCGACGACGCCCTCGGCGACGCCGCGGCCGGCGATCACGATCTTCGGGATGCCGATGAGCTCGGCGTCGCCGAACTTCACGCCGGGCGAGACCTTGGGGCGGTCGTCGTAGAGAACCGAGCGACCCGTGGCCTCGATGGCGGCGCAGACCTGCTCGGCTGCGGAGAACGCGGCCGGGTCCTTGCCCGTCGCGAGCACGTAGACGTCGAACGGCGAGACTGCAGCGGGCCAGACGAGGCCCTTGTCGTCGTTGTTGCCCTCGGCGATGATCGCGAGGATGCGGGTGACTCCGATGCCGTAGGAGCCCATCGTGACCGTGACCAGCTTGCCGTTCTCGTCCAGCACCTTGAGCCCGAGGACGTCGGCGTACTTGCGGCCGAGCTGGAAGACGTGGCCGATCTCCATGCCGCGCGCGAGCTCGACGGGGCCGGATCCATCGGGGGCCGGGTCACCCGCACGCACCTCTGCCGCCTCGATGGTGCCATCGGCGGTGAAGTCGCGGCCGGCCACGAGACCGAAGACGTGCTTCTGGTCGAGGTTGGCTCCGGTGATCCACTCGGTGCCGTCGACGACACGCGGATCGAGCAGGAACCGGATGCCTGAAGCCGACTCCTCGCCGAGCACGGCGCCGAGGGGCGACCATGGGCCGATGTACCCCTTGACCAGGGCGGGGTTCTTGGCGAAGTCGGCTTCGGTGGCCTGCTCGGCCTCGGCCGGAGCGAAGGCCACCTCGATGCGCTTCATGTCGACCTCGCGGTCGCCGGGCAGGCCGATGGCGACGAGCTCACGCGTGCCGTCGAGGTGCGTGAGCGCCAGCACGACGTTCTTGAGCGTGTCCGCCGCAGTCCACGCCCGACCGTCGGGGCGCGGGTACTCGGCGTTCGCGAGATCGACGAGGGTCGCGATCGTGGGTGTGTTCGGGGAGTCGAGCACGACGGCGGCGGGCAGGCCGTCGATGGGGAGAGCATCCGGAACCTCGGTGACGTAGGCCTCGACGTTGGCCGCGTAGCCTCCGGCCGAGCGCACGAAGGTGTCCTCTCCGACGACCGTCGGGTGCAGGAACTCCTCGCTCTTCGAGCCTCCCATGGCTCCGGCGTCGGCCTTCACGATGACGTACTCGAGTCCGAGGCGGGTGAAGATGCGCTCGTAGGCGTCGCGCTGGGCCTGGTAGCTCGCGTCGAGGCCGGCATCCGTGTAGTCGAAGGAGTAGGCGTCCTTCATGGTGAACTCGCGACCGCGGAGGAGGCCGGCGCGGGGGCGCGCCTCGTCGCGGTACTTGTCCTGGATCTGGTAGATCGACAGCGGCAGGTCCTTGTAGGAGTTGTAGAGGTCCTTGACGAGCAGGGTGAAGACCTCCTCGTGCGTGGGCGCGAGCAGGTAGTCGGCGCCCTTGCGGTCCTGCAGGCGGAACAGGCCGTCGCCGTACTCGGTCCAGCGCCCGGTCGCCTCGTAGGGCTCGCGGGGCAGCAGGGCCGGGAAGTGCACCTCGTGAGCACCGGCATTCGTCATCTCCTCGCGGATGATGCGCTCGATCTTCTCCTTGACCCGCAGGCCGATCGGCAGCCAGGCGAACACGCCCGGGGCCTGGCGGCGAATGTAGCCCGCCCGCACGAGCAGGCGGTGGCTGGTCACCTCGGCATCGGAGGGGTCTTCGCGGAGGGTGCGGAGGAAGTAGGTGGTGAGACGTGTAGGCACCCGGTCAGTTTACGCAGGCGCATCCGTTCGCCAGAACGACCCGGCCACCGCCTTGATGGCGGCGACCGGGTCGCGGGATCCCTCCGACTCAGTCGGCGAGGATCAGGTAGAGGGCGCGGCGCGCCTCATCGAGCTTCTCGATGGCGGCGGTGCGCTGGGCATCCGTCGCGCCGTGCCGGAACTGGCCGACGACGCCCATGAGGCGGCCGACGGTCTCGAAGAGCTCGGTGGCCGACTCGCTCGGGCGAGGAACCGAGGCCCACGCCTTCTCGAGGTCTTCGGTGTTCTCGGTGACGTAGGTGCGGCCCTCGTCGGTCAGGCCGAACTCGGTGCCGCGGCCCTCGCCCTTCGGGACGATGAGTCCCTCGTCGACGAGCTGCTGCAGCGTCGGGTAGACCGAGCCCGGGCTGGCACGCCAGCCTCCGTCGGTCTTCTCGCCGATCGCCTTCATGATGGCGTAGCCGTTCAGGGAGTCGTTCTCGCCGAGGAGCGAGAGGATCGCCGCCCTGACGTCGCCCTTGGGGCGGCGACGACCGCCGCCCGGACCGCCCCAGGCGCCGGCAGCGCCCCAGGGACCGAAGCCGCCGGGACCGAAACCGCCGGGGCCGAAGCCGGAGCCGCCCCGGCCACGGCCGCGGGGATCATCGTGGTGGAACCGAGCGCCCTCGTGGAGCTGGCGGCCGGTCGTGAATGGGTGTTCGAAATGTTCGCGTTTCATGAGCGCTGACATCCTTTCTCCCGTTGTCGGGAAAGGGTGGCTCTGTGAAGAGTCATCGCTGAACTTCAACGATGGGTTAACGATATATCGATGAATGATCTTTGTCAACTCCCCCCGATCATGTGAGGTCTCTCATCAGCGCGCCGAGCCGCGGGTCACGATAATTGGCGGATGGAGTCGATCCGACTGCGCGATGTCGCGCGCTCGGTGCGCATGCGCATCGTCGTGTCGATCCTCGTCGTCACGGCCCTCGGGATGACCGTCGCCGGCGTGGTGACGATCTTCGTTCAGCGGGAGCGGGTGCTCGCCCAGATCGACACCCGTCTCGCCGGAACAGCCGACGACATCAGGCTGGCCGCGACGACGGGCGATGCCGACGGCGAGCTGCCGTCGAGCGTGCGCGACCTGTTGAACACGGCGATGGCCCGCGTCATCCCCGACACCAACGAGAGCACCGTCGGGGTGATCGACGGGGCCGCCGCCCTGGTGCCGGCAGCCGATCTGCCGTTCCGACTCGACGACGACCCTGCATTCCTCGCCCGGGTGCTGGCCGATGCCCGGGGTGGCGAGGTCGTCGTCGGGACCATCGACGCCGACGCCGGGACCCTGCGTTACGTCGTCGTGCCGGTGTCGATCGAGGGCGACCCGCAGACCGGCCTCTACGTCTCGGCCTACAACGTGAGCGCTGAGCTGGCCGAGGTGCGCGACGCCTTCACCACCTACGCCATCGTCGCTGCAGGAGCCCTCGTCGTGATCGGCCTCGTGGGATGGTTCGTGTCGGGGCGGCTGCTCCGCCCCATCCGTTCCCTGCGCGAGACCGCCGCCCGCATCTCGGTCTCCGACCTCTCGGAGCGCATCCCGGTCTCGGGCACCGACGACGTCTCCGACCTCACCCGCACCGTCAACACCATGCTCGACCGCCTCGAGAACAGCTTCCTCAGCCAGCGCCGTCTGCTCGACGACGTGAGCCACGAGCTCAACACGCCGCTCACCATAGTGCGCGGCCACCTCGAGCTGATGGACGCCGATGAGCCCGACGAGGTGCGGGCCACCCGCGACATCGCCATCGACGAGCTCGATCGCATGGACAACCTCGTGGTCGACATCGGGCTGCTCGTGAAGAGCCGCAACCCGGACTTCGTGCGCGTCTCCCCCACCGACATCGCCGAGCTCACCGAGATGGTGCACCAGAAGGCGTCGATGCTGAGCGGGAACCACGCCTGGCTCCTCGGCGACGTGGCCGAGGTGGAGGCATCCGTCGACGCAGCCCGCCTCACGCAGGGTTGGCTGCAGCTGGCCGAGAACGCGGCGAAGTACTCCGCCACCTTCACCCCGATCGAGATCGGATCGTCGGTGGTGACGGATGCCGCGGGCCACCCGGCCGTCGAACTCTGGGTGCTCGACGAGGGCGAGGGCATCGCCGACGACGTGCAGGACCGCATCTTCTACCGCTTCACCAGGGTGCAGGAGGGTCGGGGAATCGACGGCTCCGGGCTCGGCCTCGCGATCGTGGCCGCGATCGCGGAGGCTCACAACGGGTCCGTGCAGCTCGAGAGCACCCTCGGCTCCGGGTCGCGGTTCGCCATCAGGCTCCCGCTGGCCTCGGTAGACGCACCACGGCGGGACGAGGACGCAGAGGACGACGAGGTGGTGTCCGCCGTCGCGGAGGTCGACCCCGTGCCGCCGCGCGCCGCCGAGGCCACATCCGTCGCCGTCGCCGTCGCCGAAGACGCATCGGAGCACGACACTGCTCCTCGGGACCACGCCCCCGTTCCGCACGAACACGATGACGGCGTCGACTTCGACGCCATCATCGGGCCGGGCACGGGATCCGGGAAGGGGCGTCGCCGATGAGCCGCATCCTGGTGGCCGAGGACGAGCAGCGCATCTCGTCGTTCGTCGAGAAGGGACTGCGCGCGGCCGGCTACGACGTCGTGACCGTCGCCGACGGCGAGTCCGCCATCGCCGAGGTGCGCAGCGGCGGCTTCGACCTGGTGCTGCTCGACATCGGGCTGCCCCGCCTCGACGGCTTCGAGGTGCTGCGGATGCTGAGGGCGGAGGGCATCGGCGTCGCTGTGATCATCCTGACCGCGCGCGACTCGGGCTCGGACACCGTCGCCGGCCTCGAGGGCGGGGCGAATGACTACATGGCCAAGCCGTTCCGCTTCGACGAGTTGCTCGCCCGCATCCGTGCACGCCTGCGGGATGCGATGCCGACGACGGATGCTGCCCTCGTCGTGGCGGGCGACCTCGAGCTCGACGTGCGCGCGCGGCGCATCACCGTCGGCGGCATGAGAGTCGAGCTGTCGGCGCGGGAGTTCGCGCTCGCCGAGGAGTTCCTGCGCAATCCGAATCGGGTCCTGAGCCGCGACGAACTGCTGCACACGGTCTGGGGCTACGACCACGACCCCGGAACCAATGTCGTCGACGTCTACGTGCGGTACCTGCGCAACAAGATCGGGGTCGCCTACTTCGAGACCGTGCGCGGGCTCGGCTATCGCTTCGCACCCTCGGGCGGGCGGCAGTGAACGCACGGTGCTGAGCGGTCGCCGACACGGGTGAGGGCCCGACACCGCAACCCGAATGCGATGCCGGACCCTGTGCAGCTCTCCGAGCGGGTCTCCCAGGACCGAGGCTCAGTCGCCGCTCCCATCGCGGCCCGTCTGGCCGCGATCATCGCCGCGGTGATGGCCGCCGTCTCGGCCCCCGCGGTCGTCTCGTGCGCCGCGATCGGAATCGCGGTCTCTGCTGTCGGCTCCGTCGCGATCCCGGTCACGATCTCCGTCGCGATCCCGGTCACCATCTCCGTCGCGATCGCCCCGTTCGAGTCGATCGCCGTCACGATGACGGTCGACGCCGGAGGAGTCCTCGTCGGCCGTCGGATCGGGAGCCGGTGCCGGGCTGCGGTCGGCCGTCCTGTCGGGGGGCTCGCTCTCACCGCTCGGCGGCACGGCGGCGACGGGCTTCGGCGGTGCTGGTCGGGCCGGAGGCTCCGTGACGGGGGCCGATGTATCGGGCGAGGCGTCGGGAAGGGAGCCGGCGGACGGGGCCACCACGTCGCCGCTGCCATCCGGCGGGATCACTCCGTCATCGACGGGGGCGACCTCATCCACGGGAACCGGATCGGCCACGACGGGAACGACAGCCGGCGAGTCGTCCTGCACGGCATCGGGGGTGGGCGTCGGCGTGGGCTCGGCGACGGGCTCCGCACCCGACACGGCGTCGACGCCGATCGTGTGGGCCGGAGACTCCCCCACCTGGAAGGCGTTCTGCAGCGCGACGACCCCGGCGGACAGACCACTCACGACCAGCACGGCGCCGGCAGCGAGCGCGACACCCATCGCCGGCTTGAACACTGGTGGCCTCCTCGTCAGAACGCAGTGCGTCCAGCTTGGAGGGCGAGCTCTCCGCTCGACAAGCCCCGGCGGTGAGAGTGTTCTCATGGCCGCGATGGGCCCGATGAGCTCACCCGACGAGCGGAGCGAGCAGTTCACGAAGGGCGCGCTCGGTCTCGTCGGGCGTGAGAGCCCCATCGAAGCGCAGGATGCGCCAGGTCGTCGCATCGCAGATCGCCACGACCTGAGCCAGTCGAACCCGGCGGGTCTCCTCGTCGGCCTCGGGGTCGAGATGGTCCTCGAACGCGCGTCGGCACCAGTCGACGTGGTAGGCACGTCCCCGGGCCACCAGCTCAGCGAGACCGGGGATCTGGGGCGCCTCGGAGTAGGTCTTCAGAATGAGCGAGCCGTACACCTCGTAGTGCTCGACGAGCGCGCTCACGGTGCTCGCCACCGACCTCTGGTCGCCGGCATCCCGAGCAGCCACGATGCGCCCGAACTCGCGTTCGACCACCGACGTCATGAGCCCGGCCTTGCCGCCGAAACGGCGGATCACGGTCTGAACCGTCACGCCGGCGTCGGCCGCAACGTCGTCGAGCCGGATGCGCTCGTAGGGCGTGCCACGCAGCCGGGCGAGCATGGCGTCGACGATGCGCTCGCCGGTGAGTTCCGCCGAATCCGCCCGGGCCGACATGCGGTACTCCCTGGATCCGGCCGACTCTCGCGATTTCATGTGATTCAGGCTAACATCAACTTTCATGTCAATCTCACTAACCCCGAATTCCCGTCTCCTCGAGATCCCGACCCGACTCGGTCGCCTCTCCGTGCGCCGCACCGGCCCCGATGACGGTGCACTCACGGTGCTCTGGTCGTCGATGTTCGTCGACAGTTCCACCTGGGACCGGATGCTGCCCCTCCTGCGACGCGCTCGTCCCGAACGATCGTTCATGTTGATCGACCCGCCCGGACTGGGCAGGAGCGAGCCGCTGAACCGTCGCAGCACCATCGCGGAGGCGGCTGCCGCGGCCCACGACGCCCTCGAGGAACTGGCGGCCGGCCGGCCCGTCGACTGGGTGGGCAACGCGTTCGGCGGGCACGTCGGCTACGAGCTCGCGGTCGAGCCAGGAGTGCTGCGCTCGCTCACGGCCATCAGCTCTCCCGTGGAGGCCATCTCGCCCGAGCTGCGGCGCCGGATCGAACTGCTCGCCCCGCTGCTGCGCCACGTCGGCCCCGTGGGTCCGGTGCGCTCGGCCGTGATCGACGCGATGCTGACAGAGCAGTCAGCCGCCGATCCGCGCCTCAGGAAGGTCGTCGTCGAGAGCCTCGGGCGCCCGGGACGGCGCAGCATGAGCTTCGCCCTCCGATCGTTCATCCTCGATCGCGTCGACGTGTCGCACCTGATGCCCCGCATCCAGGTTCCGAGTCTCTTCGTGGCCTCCGACGACCGCGGCGACTGGAGCCCCGCCGACGCGGAGCGCTCTGCGGCGGCGGCTGGACCGATGGTCCGCTCGGCCACGGTGAGAGCCGCACGCACTCTCGTTCCGCTCGAACAGCCCGAGGCCCTGGCCGCTGAACTGCTCGCGTTCTGGGATGGACTGCCGACGCCCTGAGCGCTGGCTCTGCGTCTGTGCGCGGGTCGGTGCCGACGACATGGCCGGCGACACCGAGGATCGGGAGTCAGCCCACGGAGACGACGGGAGCACCCGTCGAGGTGTCCGTCGCAGGCATCTCGGCGGCGAGGCGGTTGGCCTCGGCGATGAGGGTCGCGACGATCTCCGACTCGGGAACGGTCTTGATGACCTCTCCCTTGACGAAGATCTGACCCTTGCCGTTGCCGGATGCCACTCCGAGGTCGGCCTCGCGGGCCTCGCCCGGTCCGTTCACGACGCAGCCCATGACCGCGACGCGCAGCGGAACGCTCATGCCCTCGAGGCCGTCGGTCACGTCGTTGGCCAGCTTGTAGACGTCGACCTGGGCGCGGCCGCAGCTCGGGCACGAGACGATCTCGAGCTTGCGCTCGCGGAGGTTGAGCGACTGCAGGATCTGCAGCCCCACCTTGACCTCCTCGACCGGCGGCGCGCTGAGAGAGACGCGGATGGTGTCTCCGATGCCCTCGCTCAGCAGGATGCCGAACGCCGTGGCGCTCTTGATCGTGCCCTGGAACGCCGGGCCGGCCTCGGTCACGCCGAGGTGCAGCGGCCAGTCGCCGCGCTCGGCGAGCATCCTGTAGGCCTTCACCATGATGATCGGGTCGTTGTGCTTGACCGAGATCTTGAAGTCGTGGAAGTCGTGCTCCTCGAAGAGGCTGGCCTCCCAGACGGCGCTCTCGACGAGAGCCTCGGGAGTCGCCTTGCCGTACTTCTGCAGCAGGCTCGGCTCGAGCGAACCGGCGTTCACGCCGATGCGGATCGAGACGCCGGCCGCCTTGGCCGCTGCGGCGATCTTGCCGACCTGATCGTCGAACTTGCGGATGTTGCCCGGGTTCACACGGACCGCCGCGCATCCGGCGTCGATGGCCTGGAAGACGTAGTTCGGCTGGAAGTGGATGTCGGCGATCACCGGGATCTGGCTCTTCTTGGCGATGATCGGCAGTGCCTCGGCGTCGTCACGACTCGGCACGGCGACGCGCACGATGTCGCAGCCCGATGCGGTGAGCTCGGCGATCTGCTGCAGGGTGGCGTTGATGTTGGGCGTCGGAGTCGTGGTCATCGACTGCACGCTCACCTGGGCGTCACCCCCGACGAGCACCTTGCCGACCTTGATCTGGCGGGACTTCCGTCGCGGGGCCAGGACTTCGGGGACTTTGGGCATTCCGAGATTCACAGCGGGCACGATGCAATCCTACGCGGCGCTCGCTGGACACCCGCTGCGCGATGGTGCCGGTCTCAGACGCAGCCGTCGGTGTAGAACGGGACCGGGGCTGAGATGAACAGCACGGACTCTCCGCCCTCCTCGTGGGCGAGCTCCACCGCGAGCTGCGTCTCACTGCCGGGATCGTCGGCGAGCTCGGCAGCCGGGCCCGTGCACAGGGAGGGGTTCGCCGTGACGTCAGCAGCGGCCGAGACCGTGGCCCAGTCATCGCCGGCCGAGTAGCCCTGCACCGTCGTCAGGGCGATCTCGCCGTTGTCCGCGGCGTCGAAGTAGACGGCGACATACGGCAGGAACTCTCCGTCGGTGGCCTCGTTCTCGGCGCGCTTGGCCTCGTCGTAGTGCCGTTCATCGAGGGTGAAGGCACCCCAGGTGTGCAGGATGCCGCCGGGCGAGTGATTCGTCGCCGCATAGGTCTCGTCGACGGGATCGGAGCCGAACAGGGACGTCAACGTGGCGATGGCCTCTGTCGGCTCCTCCAGGTAGTCGATCTCGGCGACGACCGCGGCATCGGCCGAGCGCAGTTCGAGCACAGTCGGGCGCGCCACGAGAGCGACGACGGTCTCGAGCGGGTCGACGGCGGTGGGCTCCGGGGTCGGGGGGATCGTCGTCGGGGGCGGCGTCGTGGCAGCCGTCGATGTGCTCGCACCCGTCGGCGCTCCAGGTTCACCCGCGCACCCGGCGAGGGCGAGCGTCGCCGCCAGGATCGAGCCGATCAGCAGCGTCCGCCGTGCGGGCATGGGCCGTCCCCCTGAGTCAGCGGATGCTGCAGGTGTGGCATCCGTCGATGAATGATGACAGACCGCAGACTTCCGCTGCGCCACAGCCCTGATCTTAATGCGCCGCACGGGCCGATCGGTGCTCACGGGCATCCTCGGTCGCCGCCGAAGAGCTCCGGTGAGACGAGCCACAGGATGCCCGCGCCATCCTCGCTGAGCCGCGCTCCCACACCGGCCGTGATCGTGCGCTCGTAGCCCTCGTGCACGACGTCGTACCTGACGACCTCGACGGAGACGGCGTCGCAGCCCTCGATCCCGACGTCGGCCTGGTCCGAGATGGTCGACCAGTCGTCGCCCACATGGCTCCCCTGCACCGTCGTCAGATCGATGTCTCCAGTGGCCGGGGAATCGAAGTACACCGCGAAGCGGGGCCAGACGATGTCGTTGAAGTTCTTCGCCTCGCGGGCCACCTCGTCGTAGTGGCGCTCCTGCACCTCGAGGGCACCCCAGACGTGCGTCGTGAACGGCGGGAAGTGGCTGTTGCCGTCGTGGTCCTCCACGACCGGCGGCGCGCCGAACACCGCTGTCAGGGCGGCGACAGCGTCGGCGGGCGAGGCCATGTAGTCGAGGGAAGCCACCACGATTCCGTCGGGCGACCTCAGCTCCAGCGCCTCGGGGCGCATCACGATGGCGGTGACAGTGGTGAGAGGGTCGACCGGTGCAGGATCCGGAGTCGCCGTCGGAGTCGGAATCGCAGCCGGAGTTGGCGTCGACGTCGGCGTCGAGGACGCGACCGGGGTCTGCCCGGCCGCGGCCGATGTCGTCGGCTGCCCTCCCGAAGGCAGTCCCGCGCATCCGGCCAGGGCGAGCGCCAGCACGACCAGCACGCCCGCGTGCAGCGAACCCCTCGTGCGCATCCTGATCTCCCCCGTCGGCATGACTTCTGGGAGAATATTCGCAGGTCGGCGGTGAATTCTCGAGCAGTCACGAGTAACGATTCGGCGACGGCACCGACCTTCGTCCGATCGACCGACGCTCCTGATCGCCGGCGTCGATGTCGCCCCGGATCCGGGCTATCGTCGAAGGAGGCCGCACACCGGTCTCACAACGAAGGAGTTGCGATTCATGACCACGACCCAGGTCGTCATCCTGTCCGGTTCGCGTACCCCGCAGGGCCGGGTGAACGGCCAGTTCGCCGCCCTGTCTGCGGTGCAGCTGGGCACCATCGCCATCCGCGATGCCATCGAGAAGTCGGGCGTCGACGTGGACGACATCGACCAGGTGCTGATGGGCCAGGTGCTGCAAGCCGGCGCCGGCCAGAATCCGGCCAAGCAGAGCGCCGTCGCCGCCGGGATCCCGTGGCGGGTGCCGGCCATGACGCTCAACAAGGTCTGCCTCTCGGGGCTCGCCGCCGTCATCGACGCCGCCAGGCTGATCCGCCTGGGCGAGGCATCCGTCGTCGTCGCCGGAGGCCAGGAGTCCATGACGAACGCCCCGCACCTGCTGCCCGGATCCCGACGGGGCTGGGCCTACGGCGACGTCACCATGATCGATCACGCCGCGTTCGACGGACTGACGGATGCCTTCGACAGATTGTCGATGGGCGCATCGACCGAGGAGCACAACGGCCCACTCGCGATCAGCCGCACCGACCAGGACACCGTGGCTGCAGCCTCGCACCAGCGTGCCGGCGCCGCCATCGAGGCCGGCGTCTTCGCCGACGAGATCGTCGCCGTGAGCGTTCCGCAGCGGAAGGGCGACCCCGTGGTCGTCGCGACGGACGAGGGGGTGCGTCCCACCTCGACGGTCGAGACGCTCGCGGCCCTGCGTCCCGCCTTCTCCTCCAGCGGCACCATCACCGCCGGCAACTCCTCCCCGCTCTCCGACGGCGCGAGTGCGCTGGTCGTGGCGAGCCGCGAGTACGCCGAGGCGCACGGCCTCAGCTGGCTCGCCGTGATCGAGGCGTCCGGTCATGTCGCCGGACCCGACAACTCCCTGCACTCGCAGCCGTCGAACGCCATCGCCGCTGCCCTGACCAGGCAGGGGTGGGATGCGTCCGAGCTCGACATCGTCGAGATCAACGAGGCCTTCGCCGCCGTCGCCGTGCAGTCCACTCGCGACCTCGGCCTCGAGGCGGAGATCGTCAACGTGCACGGCGGAGCGATCGCCCTCGGCCACCCGATCGGAGCCTCGGGCGCGCGGCTCGCCCTGCACGCCGCCCACGAGCTGGCACGTCGGGGCTCAGGACGTGCAGCCGTGGCGTTGTGCGGCGGCGGCGGTCAGGGAGACGCCCTGCTGCTCTCGCGCTGAGGGTCCGGCGGGGCCGGGCTCAGGTGAGGTCGCGCATCCGCGCTGCCACACCCTTGTCCGACCCCTCACGGCGCTCGGACCCGACGGCGATCACGAGCAGCACGGCTCCGGCCGTGGCCAGCGTGATCCACCACGGCAGCGACTGGATGTCGCGGCCGAGCTGCACGGCGAACACCAGCACGTTCTCGACCGGGAGCACCACGAGCCCGATGATGAAGGGCGCGGCGAGCCTGCGGCGTGCTCCCACGAGGATCGCCGCCAGCGCGAGCGCGATCACCAGGATGGCGCGCCACGTCGTCGGGTCCGTCACCGTCGCCATCATCGACGGGACCAGCAGGACGATCAGTCCGGGGCCGAGCAGGCGCCACGATCCGCTGAAGCCCGTCGGCCAGGCGTTCAGGCGGCCGAGGACCGACGTCGATCGGGGTGGCGCCGACGCCGGGTCCGCAGCATCCGTCGCCCCATGCCCCATCGCCACGATGCCGGCGAGCAGCAGCCCCAGGGCGAGCGGGATCGAGAAGCCCTCCACCCGGAGGATCTCCCGTTCACTCCAGCCGGCGACGGACGTGCACCACGCCACGGCCCAGAGGAACCAGACCGGCGGCAACGTCGTCGCGTGCGATTGCGCGCGCACCGCCGTGATCACGACGAGGGCCAGCAGGAGTACGGCGAGGGTCCACAGGGTCCAGATCGAGAACGGGTCGTCGCGCACGGCCGTGATCGGGCCCGCGACCAGGTAGACGGATGCCGCGGCGTAGCCCCAGCGCGATCGGGCGCCGGCACGCACCAGAAGCCTTCCCGCCGTCGCGGCCAGCAGGCACGCGGCGACGGCGTAGCCGAGCACCGTCACCATCAGCGCGGCGTCGGAGATGCCGGGAAGCAGGTCGAACTCGAGGCCGTAGCGCATGCCCTGAACGGCGCCAGCGCCCGCGGCCGCGATGGCGATGACGGCCACGGGCAGGCCGAGAGCGGCGAGTCGCGTGCGGGGTTCACCCGACGGACGGGTGATGAGAGCCAGGAGGACCAGAAGTGCCGCTGCGGCACCGAAGAGGGCGAGCGTGCGCCACGGGGCTGCAGCATCGACTCCGGAGCCCGAGACGGCCAACGCCACGAGCGACGGGACGACGGCACTGGCCAGGCCCGTGGTGGCCAGAGGGACCCCGCGTCGGCCTCGTGCCACGAGGATCGTGCCGACGAGCGCCGCGACCAGTGCCGGAGGAAGGACGTAGGGTTCGACGACGTCGACACCCGCGATGGCCCAGCGGCACCAGAGGGCGCCGGTCCAGGCCGCAGCGGCGATCCACCAGCCGTAGCGACGTACCCACATCCCCGTGGCCGCGGCGCCGATGCCGATCACGAGCAGCACCACGAACGCCGTCTCGAGTCCGGCGACGCCGACGAGGGCGATGAGCACGGCGAGGGCTCCGGTGAGCAGCGCCGACCCCTCGATCGCCAGCCTCACCGCGCGGGCCTCGCGCGGGGCTGATCCCGCCCTCTCGAGAGCCGACTGGATGACGCCGGTGCTGGGCAGGACGGCGGCGACGATGACGGCGATGATCGGAAGGGCGACGGGAGATCCGCTCGTCGGGAGGAACGCGGCGCAGAGGCACACGACCACGACGGCGAGCGACGGAACGATCACGGCAGCGGCCACGGCGCGCACGAGGACGGTCAGGCCGGGACGCCGGGTCGTGGTGAGGGCGAAGGCGAGCAGCGCCGTCACTCCGGTGGAGAGGGCTGTCCAGGCGCTCCGCTCCTGCAGCACACCGGCGATGCCGACGAGGAACGGCACGCTGGTCACGATCAGCACCGCATACCAGGTGCCGGGCCGCAGCCACCGGGTGAGGGTGGCCGCGAGCGCCGCGAGGGCGGCGACGGTGGTGGTGAGGCAGAGCACCGGGACAGTGTCGAGGCCGGCGAGGTCGAGGGCCAGCCCGGTCACCACGAGGGCGTAGGCGAACCCGACGCCCATGTGCGCCGGACGGAGCACCACGGGCACGGTGTGGGCGAGCAGCACCGTGAGAGCGACCGCTGCGGCGCCGGCCACGACGGCGAGCCGTTGCTCCGGCCAGGACAGCACGACGGCGAGGACGAGCACGGCATGGGCGCCGACGATCCCCGGCAGGCGCAAGGCGAGTCTGGAGTCGCGCACGCGCGGCACGACCAGGAGTACCACTCCGGCGAGGGCGGCCAGCGCCAACGCCTCGGCCGAGCGCGCCCAGGGCTGCAGCTGCGACCAGGCGGGGAACGTCACGACGCCGACGGCGGCGATCCAGCGTGCGGCGACGAGGGGATCGGTCAGGATGCGCCACGGCTCGGCGGGCGAGAGCCGTGCCGCGGCCCAGATCGCCACGCCGACGGCGACGAGGCCGACCACCGCGGCGAGCTGCTCGGTCGCGTAGCCGCCGAAGAAGGTCCTCCCGAAGACCGCGTAATCGCCGTCATCGGAGGCCGCCCCTCCGATGACGGTCGCGATGGCTCCGCCGACGGCGACGGCGAACGCCGGGACGGCGAACAGCAGCGTCGTGACCAGCGTCCCTGTGCGGAGCGCCGTGCGGTCGACGGATGCCGCCGTCGGCACGACACTGATCGCGACGAGCACGAGGCCGGCGGCGACGGGAACGAGGGCGGGCCACCAGCGGCCGTCGCCGAGGTCGGGCGCCTGCACCAGTACCGCCAAGGCTCCGGCGCTCAGCACGCCGGCCAGGGCACTCCAGAACCTGGGCAGTCCCGAGCGGGCGCTGAGCAGGGCCAGTGCGGCGAGAGCGGCATAGGCGGCGGCGATGCCGACGGCCTCGGCAGTCGCCGTCGCGTTCCTCACGAAGGCGACCCAGGGCGCCTGGACCACGACGAGGAACACGACGAGCACCTGCAGCACCTGGAGCGCGATCCGATCGGCGGCGAGCGCACTGGTGAATCGTGCACGCAGGCGGCGGACGACCCGGTGCAGCACGACGGCGGCGAAGCCCACTCCGAGATGGCCGACGACGGCCCAGGCGCCGACGTCCACGACGGCGTTCACTCCGGTGTCTCCGACATCCGTTGCCGCATAGCCGAGGAAGGCCGGAACGACGGCCAGGCCCAGGAGACCCGCCCAGAGCCAGGTGCGCAGTCGCACGATCGCGGCCACCACGACCATCGTTCCCGACGCGACGAGCAGGCCGAGGGCAGCGAACCACCAGCCGCTCACGTTCTCGGGCGCGAGTTCGGAGAACGACCAGACGTCGAGCGCGACGAACACCATGCCGAGGCCGCCGATCGCCTCGGACGAGAACGTGAGGCCGCGCCGGGCCAGCAGCCAGGCTCCCCCGAGGAAGGCCGCAGTGCAGACGGCGATGATGACGGTGCGCGCCCCGAAGTCGAGGTCGGGGTTGAGGAAGGTGAACACGATCGCCGCGACGGCGACAAGGCCGGCGCCGGCGACGGCGAGAACCGACTGCAGGCTGATCTGGGAGTCGAAGCGGGCTCCGGATGCGGCGACTCGAGGAGGGACGACTCCTGGAACGACGGGGGCCGTGGCCCCGGACGCCACCGGAGGCGACGCGGCGACGGCGCTCGCGCTGGCGCTGGCGCTGGCGACGGCGCCCATGGCCACAGGCACCGGCGCACGCCCCGCGGCCGGCGCGGGCGCGGCATCCGGGATCTCCGCGATCGACGCCGCACGACGCTCGATGGCGAAGGCGGCCTTCTGCGACCAGCTCCAGGCGTTCTGCGCTGCGGCACTGCCGAGGTCGGCCCCGCAGGACGGGCACACGGCGACGCCGACGACCGAGGCTCCGCATCGCGGGCAGATCGTCGTGTCGAGCAGATATCGTGCGGCGTCGTCGCTCCAGGCCATGCCGGCGAGCCTATCGGCGGCGGGTGCCGCGGACCGGTGGCGACACCGCTCCGGTGCACGGACTCGGGGCGAGCCCTGAGGATCAGCCGAAGATGTTGATGGGCTTGACGATGTCGGCGTAGACCAGCAGCAGGCTCATGCCGCCGAGGATGATGACGACGGCGAAGGTGAGCGGCATCAGCTTGGCGATGTCGACAGGACCCGGATCGCGGCGCCCGGCCAGCTTCGCGAAGCCGCGACGGATCGCCTCCCAGAGGGCGCCCGCGATGTGACCGCCGTCGAGCGGGAGCAGAGGCACCAGGTTGAACACGAAGAGGGCGATGTTGAGCGAGGCGATGAGCCCGATGAGGCTCGCGGCCTTCGACTGGAGGGGGATGGTGTCGATGCTGGCGATCTCGCCGGCCACCCGGCCGACGCCGACCACGCTGATCGGGCCGTTCGGGTCGCGCTCCCCCGTTCCGAAGGCGGCCTGGGCGATGCCCACCATGCGCTCGGGCAGGTTGATGATGATGTGGGCGACCCCGGCGATGTTCTCGCCGACGGCGGGCAGCACTGCCGACGCCGGCTGCGGCACCAGCTCGCTGGCCGGACCGATCCCTACGAAGCCGTAGGTGGCCGTCTCCGGCTTGCCGTCCGCATCGAGAACGTTCTTGCCTGCGTCGTCGTAGACGTAGCGCTCGGCCGGCAGCGGCGTGACGGTGAGGGTCTGCTCGGAGCCGTCGCGCTCGACGACGACCACGAGGTCCCGGCCGGAGGACTCGCGGATGACGGCCGTCGACGCGTCCCAGCTGGTGACAGGCTCGCCGTCGATGGAGACGAGGCGATCGCCGGGCAGGAGGCCGGCGGCTGCGGCGGGAGAGGGAGCATCCGTCGACTCGCAGGTCTGCCGCTCGCTGGTCGCGGGGAGCACGCAGGCCGAGACGCTGCCGACAGTCGTCGACGCCTGCGCCGTGCCGAAGCCCATGAGCAGGACCGCGAACAGCACGACGGCGATCACGAGGTTCATGAACGGGCCGCCGAACATGATGATGATGCGCTTCCACACGGGGAGCAGGTAGAAGGCGCGGTGCTCGTCGCCCTCGGTGATGGTCTCGGCGCTGGCGGCCCTGGCATCGGCCGCCATGCGTCCGAAGTAGCCGCCCTTCTCCGCCTCACGGGCGTCGATCGAGTCGTCGAGGGCCGAGGTGACAGGCCCGGAGTCCGTGCGACCCTCCTGCACCAGCGTCTGGAAGAAGCCGGTGCCGCCCTCGCGCACCTTCTCACCCTTGTGCGGCGGGAACATGCCGATCATCGAGATGTAGCCGCCGAGCGGGATGGCCTTGAGGCCGTACTCGGTCTCGCCACGGCGCTTCGAGAAGATGGTGGGCCCGAAGCCGATCATGTACTGCGTGACCTTGACCCCGAAGAGCTTCGCCGGAACGAGGTGCCCCACCTCGTGCAGTGCGATGGAGACGGCGAGGCCCAGCGCCACGATGACGACGCCGAGGATGAAGGGCAGCACGGTTTCCACTCGCTCAGAGTAGCCGCGCGAAGCTTGGAAGGGGCTGGTGGCCGGCTGGACACCTTCGCTACGGTCGACGGATGCGTCACCTCGTCGTCGGACACGGACTGATCGGCTCTCTCCTCACGCAGGAACTCGTGGCGAGGGGGGACAGCGTCGTCGTCGCGACCCGCGACGGACGGGCCGTACCCGGAGCGACGTCGGCCACGGCCGATGCCTCAGATGCCGCGGCCCTCGGTGCCGCAGCCGTGGGCGCCGACACGATCTTCCTGGTGACGAATCCGCCCTACGACCGCTGGAGGGAGCAGTGGCCGCCGATCTTCGAGGCCGCGATCACGGCGGCAGCGGCATCCGGAGCCGCCCTCGTGGTGATGGGCAACCTCTACTCCTACGGCGTGCCGTCAGGGCCGATGACCGAGACGTCCCCTGAGACCACGACGGAGACGAAGGGGCTGGTGCGCCGCGACGGCTGGGCCCGGGTGCGCGAGGCCACGGAGCGCGGCGAGATCCGCGGGGTCGAGGTGCGGGCGAGCGACTACTTCGGGCCCGGTGCCGGGCGCAACGCCCACCTCGGAAGCGATTTCCTCGGCCCTGTGCTCGCCTCGAAGACGGCGCGCATCATCGGCGATGCCGACGCCGTGCACAGCTGGAGCTTCCTGCCCGACATCGTGGCGACGCTCATCGCGGCAGCGCACCACACCGGGCAGTGGGGCCGGGTCTGGCACGTGCCCAGCGGAGAGCCCCGCACGCGCACGGCCATCGTCGCCGAGGTGAACGCCGGCTGGGGCTCGAGCGGCAGCATCCGGCCGTATCCGACGGCGATGCTCAAGGCCCTCGGGCTGGTCAACGGCGAGATCCGGGAGATCGTGGCGTCGAGCTACCAGTTCCGCACGCCGTTCGTCATCGACTCCACCGAGACCGAGCGGCTGCTCGGGGTGTCGGCGACGCCGTGGTCGGAGGCGCTGCGCACGACGGTGGAGTCCCTGCGCACGGCCGGGTGAGTCGGGCCTGCCGGGTCAGCCTGCGATGAGCGCGTCGGCCGCGGCGCGGGCGTCGAGCTCGGCCTGTGCCAACGATTCGCGCGTGAGGCTGCCCGATTCCGGAGCGTGGGCGTCGACCACCCGCTCCACGGTGTCCACGATGTCGAGGAAGCCGATGCGGCCGGAGTGGAAGGCGTGCACGGCCTGCTCGTTCGCCGCGTTGAAGACCGCGGGATAGGTGCCGCCGGCGCGCCCCACCCTCTTCGCGAGCGCGACGGCGGGGAAAGCGACCTCGTCGAGCGGGGCGAACGTCCAGGTGTGAGCCTGGGTCCAGTCCAGCGGGACACCGACTCCGGCGACCCGGTTCGGCCAGTCCAGTCCGAGCGAGATGGGCAGCCGCATGTCGGGCGGCGAGGCCTGGGCGATGGTCGATCCGTCGACGAACTCGACCATCGAGTGGATGACCGACTGCGGATGCACCGTCACCTCGATGGCGTCGTACGGCACGTCGAACAGGAGGTGCGCCTCGATCACCTCGAGCCCCTTGTTCACGAGGGTCGCGGAGTTGGTGGTGACGACGAGGCCCATGTCCCACGTGGGGTGGGCGAGGGCGTCGCGAGGAGAGGCATCCGTCATCTCGGCACGAGAGCGACCGCGGAACGGGCCGCCGGACGCCGTGAGCACGAGGCGGCGCACCTCGTTCGGCGCACCGGCCAGGAGGGCCTGCGCGATGGCGGAGTGTTCGGAATCGACGGGCACGATCTGCCCCGGAGCCGCGATGGCCTTCACCAGTTCGCCGCCGACGATGAGCGATTCCTTGTTGGCGAGGGCGAGGGTGCGCCCGGTCTCGAGCGCCGCGAGGGTCGGACCGAGGCCGATGGACCCGGTGATGCCGTTGACGACGACGTCGGCGTCGACAGAGCGCACCATCTGCTCGGCCTCGATCTCGCCGAACGCCGTGTGCTCGACGCCGAAGGCCGCGGCCTGTTCTGCGACGCGGGCGCGGTTCGATCCTGCTGCGAGACCGACCACCTCGAACCTGTCGCGATGGGCGCCGATGACGTCGAGCGCCTGCGTGCCGATGGAGCCCGTCGAGCCGAGGATGATGATCCGCTTCACCTGCGTCACTCTACGCGGCCCTCCGTGCATGCTCACCGGCGCATGTAGTTCGGACTACGGTGAACGGATGGCCGACGAGGACACGACGACACCGCAGCCGATCCGTCGGCCGGGCTTCGTGTACGCACTCTGCAAGGCGCTGCTCTGGCCGATCGTGTGGCTCTACTTCCGTCCGCGGGTCAGCGGGCGCGCCAACGTGCCGCGCACCGGCCCGGTTATCTTCGCCAGCAACCATCTGTCGTTCATCGACAGCATCGCCATCCCGAGCGTCGCACCGAGGCGCCTGCAGTTCATGGCCAAGTCCACCTACTTCGAGGGCACCGGCATCGGCGGCGCGATCACGCGCTGGTGGTTCACCTCCATCGGCGTGGTGCCCGTCGAACGCGGAGCCGGAGCCGCCGGGCAGGAATCCCTCGAGATCGGCACCCGCATCCTCGAGAGCGGTGGGGCTTTCGCGCTCTACCCGGAGGGCACCCGCTCCCTCGACGGCAGGCTGTACAAGGGGCGCACCGGCGTCGCGTTCCTCGCCCTCACGACAGGGGCGACCGTCGTTCCCGTCGGCCTGCTCGGCACCGACAAGATCCAGCCCGTCGGGACGAAGTTCCCGCGTCCGCACCGCTTCACCGTGGCCTTCGGGGAACCGCTCGACCTGAGCGTGCACGGCAATCCCGATTCCGGACGGGCCCGGCGCCACGCGACCGACGAGATCATGGCGGCCATCCACTCCCTGAGCGGTCAGGAACTGGCGAACGCCTACAACGAGTCGCCGCAGCACGGCGTCGCGAAGCTCGTCGACCGCGTGCTCCCCCGCGAGCGTCGCTGAGGCATCCGTCAGGCGTCGCCGTTAGGGTCGAACGGTGACCAGCCCGACCCGCCCCCTCCTGCGCCGCATCTGCGCGGCCGTGGCCGCCGTCGTCCTGGCGGGTGTCGTGATCGCGGGCTCCCCCGCCCCCGACGCTCGGGCCGGCGGGTTCACCGCCGCCGGCGCCGTGTCCGGGCTCGGGGCGTCGACGCTCGCGGCTGTGCAGTCGCATCCGTTCTACGCCGCGGCCGTGGGGGCCGAGCAGACCGACGGAGACGACTTCGATCCCGGGCTGATCATCAGCGACTACAACTTCTTCAACAGTGCCGCCATGACCGAGGAGCAGGTGCAGGACTTCCTCGACTCCGCGCCGTGCAAGCCGCGCGACGAGTCGCCGTGCCTGCGCGACTTCAGCCAGGACACCACGTTCCAGGCCGCCGTCGAGCGCGGCCACTGCGACGCCTACCTGCCCGGGAAGGACGAGTCGGCCGCACGCATCATCACGAAGGTGGCTGCAGCCTGCGGCGTCAGCCCGCGCGTGCTGCTCGTGCTCCTGCAGAAGGAGCAGTCGCTGGTCACCCGGCCGAACGCCTCGGGTTATCTGCGGGCGACGGGGTACGGATGCCCCGACACGGCCGACTGCGACCAGAAGTACTTCGGCTTCTTCAACCAGGTCTACAACGCGGCCTGGCAGTTCCGGCAGTACACGCAGCATCCCGATCGCGCCTACAGGATCGGGGCCGTGCCGGTCGGCTTCAACCCCGATGCCGCATGCGGGTCGACCGTGGTGAAGGTCGCCAACCAGGCGACGGCGAACCTCTACAACTACACGCCGTACCAGCCGAACAAGGCCGCCCTGGCGGACCTGAAGGGCGAGGGCGACGACTGCTCGACCCACGGCAACCTGAACTTCTGGCTGCTGTACTCGAAGTGGTTCGGTTCCCCCGACACCGAGCCGTATCCGACGATCTTCGGACCGTGCGCGAACCTCGTCGGCGGGCAGCCCTGCGACGCGCCGCGCTGGGTGCTCGACGACGTGGAGGATCAGCGGCTGCTCGGATAGGTCGTCCGAGGGTGACCTCAGCGGGTCTTCATCAGCGGGGCGGCCCCGGGTTGTTGGCCCGGTACGTGCGCACCTTGGCCCGGTTCCCGCACACTCCCATGTCGCACCAGGTGCGCGAGCCGTTGCGGGACCTGTCGTAGAACGCCCAGGCGCAATCGTGCGCGTAGCAGAGCTTCACGCGCCGCAGCCGTCCCTCGATGCCGAGAGTGAGCGCGCTGGCCAGCACCGCTTCAGCCACCGTCGACGGCGTGAGCGTCACCGACCGAGCCGTGATGGCGACGCGTACGGGCAGGTCGGGGAGCTCGGCCTCCTCCCCGCTGGCCAGCGCACGCAGGGCGTTGCGCACGGCGAGCACCTGCTCGAGTCCGCCGGGGACGAACCCGCGTGCCGTGGCCCAGGTCGCCAACTCCCCCTCGGACGCGAGGGTGTCGGTCAGTTCCTCCACATCGAGGGTGTTGAGGAAGTCCACGAGGAGGTCCTCGTGCGCCGTCGCGCCGGAACCGTCACTCGTCAGCACATTCCCGCCATCCGTCATATAACCACTGTACATCGAATAGTGGTTACGGTACCGTGTAACTACCAATCAGGAATAGCTGGTTATCAGACCGAACCGACTCAGGGTCGGATACAGCAATGGAGCACTGATCATGAATCCCCTCACCCTTTGGGCCACTCGCGACGTGCGCGTGCTCGACCACAGCAGCGACGACGAGAACCTGCGTCACCAGCAGGTGAACGAGGCGGCCGAACTGGAACCCCTCGAGCGCGACGGCCGGTGGGCCGCCGCCATCCACCGCTGGGCCATGCAGGACGAGGCTGCCGCCCTCGCCGATCAGGCCGATGCCGCCCACGAGGTCACTCGGGCACGGCACTCCTCTCAGCTGCGGGCGCGCGTCTCCGGCTCGTGAGCCACCGGGAAGTTGACCGACGCCGCGATGAAGCACTTCTCCGACGCCTCGTGATGCAGGCTCGAGGCGAGCTCGATCATCGAGGCGTCGGCGACCTCCACTCGCGGGCGCAGAGTGACGCCCGTGACATGACCGCCGCCGTCGTGCGTCTGGCGCATCGTGCCGACGGCGGCATCCGAGTACCCCGTCACGACGACGCCATGGGTGACGGCGACGTGCAGGTACGACAGCATGTGGCACTGGGCGAGAGCGGCGAGCAGCATCTCCTCGGGATTCCAGCGGGCCGGATCACCGCGGAAGGCCGGGTCGGCTGAACCATCGATGGCCGGCTTGCCGGATGCCGTCACGAGATGCTCGCGACCGTACTCCCGGTACCCGCTCGTGCCGGTCCCCCGGTCGCCCTGCCAATCCACCGCAACGGCGTAGTGGTGGTCGAAATCCATGGCGTGAGCTCCGTTCTGCGTGCCTGCTGGCTGTCTCCTCGTCGAGGATAAGCTGGAGGCACCATGACTTTCACCTCTCTCGACGCCCCCGTCACCTCAGTTCCTCAGGAGCGCAGCATCGTCACGGCCGTTCCCGGCCCGAAGTCCCGGGAACTGCACGAACGACGCCTGGCGGTGGTCTCCTCCGGGGTCTCCTCCACGCTCCCGGTGTACATCGAGAAGGCCAATGGCGCCATCCTCGTCGACGTCGACGGCAACAGGTTCATCGACTTCGGTGCAGGCATCGGAGTCACCACCGTCGGTCACACCGAGGCGAGCGTCGTCGCCGCTGCAGCCGGCCAGCTGCAGGACGTGATCCACACCCTCTTCACCATCACGCCCTACGAGCAGTACGTGCGCGTCGCCGAACTGCTCGCCGAGCACACGCCCGGCGACTGGGCGAAGAAGAGCGTGCTCGTCAACTCGGGTGCGGAGGCCGTCGAGAACGGCGTCAAGATCGCCCGCAAGTACACCGGTCGCAGGGCCGTCGCCGTGCTCGACCACGCGTACCACGGCCGCACCAACCTGACGATGGCGATGAACTACAAGGCCATGCCCTACGCGACGGGGTTCGGCCCGCTCGCCGGCGACGTCTACCACGCTCCGAGCTCCTACCCCTATCACGACGGCCTCAACGGCGCCGAGGCCGCAGCCCGCACCACGACTTGGCTCGAGAAGGTCGTCGGAGCGAGCGACCTCGCCTGCCTCGTCGTCGAGCCCATCCAGGGTGAGGGCGGCTTCATGGTTCCCGCCGACGGCTATCTGCCCGCCCTGCAGGAGTGGTGCACGGCGAACGGCGTCGTGCTCATCGCCGACGAGATCCAGTCGGGCATGGCCCGCACCGGCCGCTACTACGCCAGCGAGCACTTCGGCCTCGAGCCCGACCTGGTGCTCACGGCCAAGGGCATCGCCGGTGGCCTGCCCCTGGCCGCCGTCACGGGACGTGCCGAGATCATGGACGCCGCCCAGCCCGGCGGACTCGGCGGCACGTTCGGCGGCAACCCCGTCGCCTGCGCCGCGGCCGTCGCCGTGTTCGAGGCCATCGAGGACAACGGTCTCCTCGCCGAGGGCGAGCGCATCGAGAAGACCCTCACGGCCGGGCTCGAGAAGCTGGCCGCCACCTACGACATCATCGGCGAGATCCGCGGCCGCGGAGCCATGATCGCGATCGAGCTCGTGCAGCCGGGCACCGGGTCCACGACCAAGGAGCCGAACGCCGCGGCCGTCACCGAGATCACGACGTGGGCCGCCCAGCAGGGCGTGCTGTTCCTGAGCGCGGGCACCTACGGGAACGTGCTCCGCTTCCTGCCCAGCCTGGCCGTCACCGACGAACTCATCGCCGACGGGCTGTCCGTGCTCGACGCCGCCCTCGCCCGGCTGTCCTGATCGTGACGGAGACATTCCACGTCGAGGACTCGGTCGAGATGGCCGTGGTCGAACGCAGCGGTTTCATCGAGTCGCGTCACGCCGGTTCGGCCGTCGTGATCTCCCCCGCCGGTGACATCGTGCGCACCCTGGGCGACATCGCGTCGCCCGTGTTCCCGCGTTCGGCGCTGAAGCCCTTCCAGGCCGTCGCCGTCATGTCGAGCGGAGTCACCCTGCGGGGCACCGATGCCGCCATCGCCACGGCCAGCCATTCCGGCACCGCACGGCACGTCGACCTCGTGCGCGGAGTCCTCGCGCGCGCCGGCGTGCCGGAGTCGGCCCTCGCCTGCCCCGAGGCCTACCCGCAGGACACGGCCGCCCGCGACGCCGTGGTGCGTGCCAACGGCGCGAAGTCGCCGCTGTACATGAACTGCTCCGGCAAGCATGCCGCCATGCTCGCGGCCTGCGCCGCCAACGGCTGGCCGCTCGAGGGCTACCTCGACATGGAGCATCCGCTGCAGAAGCGCATCCTCGACATCGTCGAGCGCTTCACCGGCGAACGGCCGGCCGCCACCGGGATCGACGGATGCGGGGCTCCCGTGCACGCGATCTCCCTCACCGCCCTCGCCCGCGGCATCCAGCGCGTCACGACGTCGACCCCGTCGTCGCCGTTCGCGATCTACCGCGAGGCCGGAGCACTCACTGAGGCCGTGCGGGAGCATCCGTGGGTCATCGCCGGACCGGGTCTCGGCGACTCCATCGCCATCGAGCGTCTGGGCGTGTTCTCCAAGTACGGAGCCGAGGGCAGCATCGTGATGACGGCGCCCGACGGGACGACCGTGGCCGCGAAGGTGCTCGACGGGAACATCCGTGCCGTGCACGCCGTCGCGCTGCGCCTGCTGGTGCAGGCCGGTGCTCTCGACGCCGAGGCCGTCGCGCCCGTGCTGGAGGAGCTCGATCTCTGGGTGACGGGCGGAGCCGGCCGCGTCGGACGCATCCGCGCGACGGTGTAGTTCCCTACCCGTTCCACCCGTTCGCCGAGGCCCGGACGGAGTCCGCGGCCGAAGCGCCTGGGGCGCCGCCATGGATGCGCATCGAACGCCGACTCCGTCGGGTTCTCAGCGAGCGGGTGGAGGATCAGCGAGCGGTGCGGGCTACCCCTGCTTCGCCAGCTTCCGCCGTCTGGCCGCCTGGGAGATCTGGGCGACGAGCACGAGCGCGATCGCGAACAGGAACACGGCCGACGCGATGACGTTCGCCTCCGCCGGGATGCCGCGCGACGCCGAGATGTAGATGTACTTCGGGAACGTCATCACCGAACCCGAGTTGAAGTTCGTGATGATGAAGTCGTCGAAGCTGAGCGCGAACGACAGCAGGGCTGCGGCGATGATCCCGGGAAGCAGCAGCGGGAAGGTGACCCGCAGGAACACCTGCGTCGGTGACCCGTAGAGGTCGCGGCCGGCCTCCTCGAGCGCCGGGTCGAGGCTCGCCACGCGGGCCTTCACCGTCACCACGACGAAGCTGATGCAGAACATCGTGTGGGCCAGGATGATCGTGAGCATGTCCTTCGGAACCCCGAAGGCGAGGAACTGCGCGGCCAGGCCCGCACCGAGAACGACCTCGGGGGTCGCCATCGGGAGGAACAGCAGCAGGCTGATCCCGGACCGTGCGCGGAATCTGTACCGCACGATCGCGATGGCGATCATGGTGCCGAGGATCGTCGCGACGACAGTGGCGACGACGCCGATCACGATGCTGTTGGCGAAGGCCTCGCAGACGGCGCCGTTCTGCACGGCGCAGACATTGAGCCACTTGTCGAAGGTGAACCCGCGCCAGGAGATGTTCGACTTGAGGGAGTCGTTGAAGCTGAAGATGAACGTGTACGCGATCGGGATCAGCAGAAAGATGAACGCCAGAATGGCGTAGGCCGGAAGGATCCAGCTGCTCGGCGACCAGCGTCGCGGTCGGGGCAGCGGAGCGCGCGACCCTCTGGCCGTCTCGGCGTTCTCGGTCTCGAAGAGGCCCGCGACGACGGTGCCCGCCTGTCCCTCACCGCTCACAGCAGTTCCTCCGTTCCGCTTCGCTTCACGTAGACGCCGACGATCACGAGGATCACGGCCATGAGGATGATCGACAACGCCGCCGCCGCCGGATAGTTCTGCAGCACCAGGAAGTTGGCCTCGATCACGTTTCCGATCATCTGCGTGTCGGCTCCTCCGAGGAAGTCGCGGCTGGCGTTGACGTAGTCGCCGGCGGCCGGGATGAACGTCAGCAGCGTTCCTGCCACGATGCCGGGCATCGAGAGCGGGATGGTCACCTTGCGGAACACCTGGAAGGGACTGGCGTAGAGGTCGCTTCCGGCCTCGAGGTAGCGGGTGTCGAGTCGCTCGAGCGTCGTGAACAGCGGCAGTGTCATGAACGGGATGAAGTTGTACGTCAGTCCGAAGATGACCGCGGCCGGCGTGCCGGTGAAGTGCGCATCCGGGGCCATCAACGACAACGCCTTGAGGCTCGTGATCACGAACGACTCATCGGAGAGCAGCTGCTTCCAGGCCAGGGTGCGCAGCAGGAAGCTGATGAAGAACGGGGCGATGACGAGCACCAGCATGAGGCTCTGCAGCAGCGGCCAGCGCCGGGCCTTCACCCCGATGAAGTAGGCCAGCGGATAGCTGAACGCGAGCGCGAAGACCGTCGCTGCGAGGGCGTAGCCGAAGGAGCGCAGGATGTGCGGCCAGTAGGCGTCGACCACCTGCACGTAGTTCTGCCAGTTGAAGGCGTAGTCGTACTGGCCGATGTCGCCGAATTCGCGCGGCGCCTGCAGCGAGGTGAGCACCAGCGACACCAGGGGCGTCAGGAAGAACAGCACCAGGTACAGGATGCCGGGCAGCAGCAGGAACAGCGCGATGCGGCTCTTCTTGCGCGGCGCGGGCTCGGCGACGACCGATGTGCTCGAGAAGGCGGCGAAGGCCACGGTCGCCCCCTAGTCCTCGAGTTCGGCGATGAGCGCCTCGCGACGCTGCGCCGCGATGGACTTGGTGTCGGTGTCGCCGGCGAACCGCTGCACCTCGTCTGGGACATCCGCCAGCCCGAAGGAGTGCTCGACGTTCCAGCTGATCCAGACGTCGTCGCCGACGTGGCTGATCGGGCCGAACTCGCGGTTCTGCGAGAACACGACGATGGTTCCGGCGCCGGGGATGGCCACCAGGTACTGGGTGCTCACTCCGGAGAACGACACGTCGATGACGCGACCGGGCCCGAGGACGTTGGTGCCGGAGTCCGCGGGAGGGGCATCGCGGTGGATCGCCAGCTTCTCGGGCCGGACGCCGACGGTGACGGCGCCGGCGTGACGCTGGGCCCGAGCGACCGGAACTGCGACCCGGATGCCGGCGACATCGACGGCGACGACGGCCGAGGTCGACTCGACGACCTCGCCCGTGAACAGGTTCGACTGCCCGAGGAAGTTGGCCACGAACGCGGTGTGCGGCAGCTCGTAGAGCGCCTCGGGGGCGCCCATCTGCTCGATCTGACCCTTGTTCATCACGGCGACGGTGTCGGCCATGGTCATGGCCTCCTCCTGATCGTGCGTGACGTGCAGGAAGGTCAGGCCGACCTCCTCCTGGATCGTCTTCAATTCGAGCTGCATCTGGCGGCGCAGCTTCAGGTCGAGGGCGCCGAGGGGCTCGTCGAGGAGCAGGAGCGCCGGACGGTTGACGATGGCGCGAGCGAGGGCGACCCGCTGCTGCTGGCCTCCCGAGAGCTGCTGCGGCTTGCGCGCAGCCAGGTGGTCGAGCTCGACGAGCCGCAGGGCCTCGTGGGCCCGGTTGACGGGGTCGGAGACCTTGCGGCGACGCAGCCCGAAGGCGACGTTCTCGAGGATGGTCATGTGCGGGAACAGCGCGTAGCTCTGGAACACCGTGTTCACGGGTCGCTGGTGCGGCTTGGTCGACGTGACGTCCTTGCCTCCGATGAGGATGCGTCCGGCCGTCGGCTCCTCGAGGCCCGCCACGAGCCGGAGCGTCGTCGTCTTGCCGCATCCGCTCGGTCCGAGCAGAGCGAAGAAGGACCCTGCCGGGATCTCGAGGTTGAGGTCCTCGATGGCCGTGAAGCCCGGGAACCGCTTCTGGATGCCGACCAGGGTGAGATCGGCGCCACTGTCGGCGAACTGCGATGCCGCCATGCTCAGGCGCCCAGCAGGATGGCCTGGAACTCGGCCTGGTACTTCTGCTCTTCGGCGCCCGTGAGGGTGCGGAACACGTGGGCCTTCGACAGGGTCGTCTCGTCGGGGAAGATGAGCTGGTTGTCGGCGAGCTCGGGGTCGATGGCGGCGGCGGCTTCCTTCGCACCGACGACCGGCGTGATGTAGTTCACCCACGCGGCGACCTCGGCTGCGACCTCGGGCTCGTAGTAGTAGTTGATGAGCTTCTCGGCGTTGGCCTTGCGCGGCGAGCCGATCGGGATGAGGAAGTTGTCGTTCCAGAGCGTTC
This sequence comes from Orlajensenia leifsoniae, assembly GCF_004570845.1. Taxonomy (GTDB): domain Bacteria; phylum Actinomycetota; class Actinomycetes; order Actinomycetales; family Microbacteriaceae; genus Orlajensenia; species Orlajensenia leifsoniae. The sequence goes on from NZ_SPQZ01000005.1 coordinate 61,508, forward strand.
CGCCGTCCGTCGGGATGGCGAACTCCCACTTGTCGCCCGCCTCGGCGTTGATCACGGTGATGTCACCCGACCAGCAGATGGCCGCCAGGGTGTCCTCGCTCTTGAGGTCCTCCAGGTAGGCGTTGCCCTTGATGTTGCGCACCTGGCCGTCGGAAACCTGCTTCTTGAGCTCGTCGATGGCGGCCGAGAACTCCTCGTCGCCCCAATCGCCGCTGATGTCGACGCCCTGCTCCAGCATGATGAGGCCCATCGTGTCGCGCATCTCGGAGAGCACGCCGACGCGGCCCTTCAGCGACGGATCCCAGAGGTCGGCGACCGAGGCCAGTCCGCCGGGCACCTTCTCCTTGTTCCAGCAGATACCGGCGAAGCCGCCCTGCCACGGCAGGCTCATCTCGCGGCCCTTGTCGAAGTCGACGTCCTTGAGCGCCGGCGTGAGGTTCTTCATGTTCGGGATGTTGGCCTGGTCGAGCTTCTGCGTGTAGCCGAAGCGGATCCAACGGGCGACCATCCAGTCGGTCAGGCAGACCGTGTCGGCGCCGATGTCCTGGCCGAGGGCGAGCTGGTCCTTGACCTTGCCGTAGTACGAGTTGTTGTCGTCGACGGCCACGTCGTAATTGACCTTGATGCCCGTCTCGGCGGTGAAGGCGTCGAGCGTGGGGTAGTTGCCCGCGTCGTCCTCGTCGATGTACGCCGCCCAGTTCGCCCAGTTGAGCGTCTTGTCCGTGGCCGACTCGTCGGGTGCCGCCGTCGGCTTCGCGGATCCCCCGGTCGAGCACGCGGCGAGGGCCAGCGCGGTCGCTCCCGCACCGGCGCCGGAGAGCAGCGCTCGCCTGTTCAGTTGCGAGCTCTTCGCCTGGGCGATGAGGGATTGGATCATCGGATCAGCGGGCAGCTCACGGGGCTTCACGGGCGGACTCCTTCACGGGTGGCACAGAACTGGTGGTACTCGTCTCGCGGCCCGCATTCTTCGCGGGTGGGTCGATATTCGCACACTGCGCGCGTGTAAGCACGGTTTGGTGATCAAATCGTTGGATTCGGCGCGGATTCCGTACGAAATCAGCACCTGCAGGGAGGTTAAAAGCATGTTTCCGATAGTTCGGCGCGCGTGTCGCTGGGTAGGCTGATCGGCGGGACAAGGGCGTCCCGTCAACGAAGGAGCGGTATGAGAGTCGCAGTCCCCACAGAGATCAAGAACAACGAGTTCCGGGTCGCCATCACCCCGGCCGGTGTGCACGACCTCGTCGCGCACGGCCACGAGGTGTTCATCCAGAGCGGTGCCGGCGCAGGTTCCTCCGTCCCCGACGAGGAGTACAGCGCCGCCGGAGCCCAGCTCCTCCCCGACGCCGCGAGCACGTGGGCCATCGCCGAGCTGCTGCTGAAGGTGAAGGAGCCGATCGAGAGCGAGTACCAGTACTTCCGCGACGGACTCGTGCTCTTCACATACCTGCACCTGGCCGCCGAGCCCGAGCTGACCGAGGCGCTGCTCTCGAGCGGCGTCACGGCGATCGCCTACGAGACCGTTCAGCTGCCCGGCCGTCAGCTCCCGCTGCTCGCCCCGATGAGCGAGGTGGCCGGCCGGCTCGCCCCCATCGTCGGCGCGAACGCGATGCTGAAGCCGAACGGCGGCCCCGGGCTGCTGGTGCCCGGCGTTCCCGGCACCGCCCCGGCACGCGTCACCATCCTCGGTGGCGGCGTCGCCGGCACCAACGCCCTGCAGATCGCGATGGGCCTCGGAGCCGAGGTCACCGTCCTCGACACCAACCTGTTCCGGCTGCGCGAACTCGACGCCCTCTACGGCGGCCGCATCCGCACCATCGCGTCGAACAGCTTCGAGATCGACAAGGCCGTCGTCGAAGCCGACCTCGTGATCGGCTCGGTGCTCCTGCCCGGGGCGAAGGCGCCCAAGCTGGTCAGCAACGAGCTGGTGTCCCGGATGCGCCCGGGCAGCGTGCTCGTCGACATCGCCATCGACCAGGGCGGATGCTTCGCCGACTCGCGCCCGACGACGCACGCCGACCCCACCTTCACCGTGCATGGCTCGCTGTTCTACTGCGTCGCGAACATGCCGGGAGCCGTGCCCCGCACCTCCACCTACGCCCTCACCAACGCGACGCTGCCCTACGTGCGCGCCGTGGCGAACGCCGGCTGGAAGGCCGCCCTGCTCGCCGACCCGGCGCTGGCGCTCGGACTCAACATCCACGCCGGCGAGGTCTACAACGCCGGAGTCGCTGCGGCGAACGGCCGCGAGGCCCTCGCTCCGGCGGACGCCCTGGCCTGACGCGCCCGGGCACAGGGTCCCGGGTCGAGGCCCGGTCCTGTGCGCGGCCGTCGCTCCAGGGTCCGGCCTGCGAAGTCACTCGTCGAGCCTGGCGCGACGGATGCCGCCCTCCGGTGCCTGCACCCACACGCGCCCCGCTCCGGCACGAAGTGGAGGAGGCAGCTCGCGCACGCGCGTGAGCTGCCTCACCTCACTCGTGCTGCAGCCGTCGAACACGAGGGTCGCCCGGGCGGCCAGAGCGGCGAACAGCGCGGGCTGCGCCTGCCACCCGTCTGGTCGCCCGACCAGTACAGGCCCCATGGCCGCCGAATGCACGGCGAGATCGGGGCGGGAGGCGCCCTCCAGCTGCCTGATCTCCCGATCCGGCACCAGTCTGCCGAGTCGCCGTGCGAACCGGTCGGGTCGGGACGACACAGCCAGCATGGGCCCGGGACCGACGGCGAGCAGCGGAGGCTCGGCCGGTGACAGCGGTGACAGCAGCAGCGATGACGGCGTCTCCGCCGCCGGATCGGGTGCCAGGACCTGCAGCCGAGCTCCTTCCCACACCCCGCGCCCGGGAGGAGCGGCCGGATCCCAGAGGTCGGCGCCGGCTCCGGCGAGCACATGCTCAGCACGATCGTCGCTGCGCAGCACGATCGTGCTGCCGAACAACCCGGCGACGGATCCGAGTGCGCCTGATCGCCGAACCGCCACGGCGATGCGGGCGGTGCCGCCGTGCAGCAGGTCGGCGAGGCGGTCCGAGGCCGCCTGGCGGTACTCGGCCGGCCAGCGGCCCGACACGGCGTCCCAGTCGTCGAGCAGCAGCATCCGCAGCTCTCCGCGTTCCGCCAGGTCGAGGGCGTCCCACGTGCCCTCGACGTCGGCCGGAACGACGTGCGCCCCCGGGCACTCGGCCGCGATCCGGGCGAGCACGCTGGTACGCCCCGACCCCCCGCCGCCCTGCACCAGGAGCGCGGGCCCCGACCAGCGGGCGACGGGCTGGGTCTGGAGCTCCGGGCGGTCGAGGAGGCCGATGACGACGCCGGGCGATGCCGCCGCGCCTCGTGCCAGCGCGTCGGCGAACGCCGGATGATCAGGCTGGAGCACCGGAGGGAGGGGCGGAAGCCAAGGGCGCTGCGGCTCGGGCGAGCCCCGTCGGGCGGTTCGGCGCGCGATGACGGCCAGGTCGCCTGGAGTCGTCGTCGCGACCTGGGCCTCGTCGAGGCGGCCATGGCGCGCGATGAGGCAGCGACCGGGCACGGCGACAGGGATCAGTGCCGCGGCCGGCGATCCGATCACCGCTGCACTGTCGGCGCCGTCGATGACGCGCAGGCTGATGCGCAGCGCGCAGTTCGCCAGCACCGACTCCCGCACGACGCCGGCCGGTCGCTGGGTGCAGAGGATGAGGTGCAGGCCGAGCGAGCGTCCGCGGGCGGCGATGTCGCTGAACAACGCGTGCATCCCGGGTTCGGCGCCGAGCAGAGCGGCGAGCTCGTCGACGACGATGACGAGCCGCGGGAGCGCGCGATCCGGCGGGAGTCCGTCGATGCCGGCCACCTTCGCGTCGGCGAGCACGGCCTCCCTGCGCCGCATCTCGGCGAGGAGGCTCTCGAGCACGCGTCGGGCGAGCGGAGCGTCGAGGTCGGTCACGACTCCGGCGCAGTGCGGCAGCGCACCGAGGATGGTTCCCGTCGCCCCGCCCTTGAAGTCGACGAGCAGGAAGGTGAATTGCGCGGCCGTCCGTCCCGCGGCCATGGCGGCGATCCAGGTGACCAGCAGTTCGCTCTTGCCGCTGCCCGTCGTTCCCCCGACGACGGCGTGCGGGCCGTCGGCCACGAGGTCGAGCACCAGCGGACCCGTCGGGCCCACGCCGATCACGCCGGCGAGCCCCGGGCCCGTCGGATGCTCGGGAGCCACGAACGGCAGCATCGTCGGCAGCGCCCTCGGTGCCGAACGCCGGGCGGTCAGCCCGAGCAGCCGCGCGTGAGCGCCGGCCTGCTCCGCTCCGACGAGTTCGGGCACCAGCCGCACCCTGCGCTCGGCGGGCGACCGCACGACCTCGGCGTCGACGGCGCTGCGCACGACGACGATGACGGCGCATCCCGGGGGAAGGAGGGCGATGCTGGGTGCTCCGGCGAGCACGACGGATCGCGCGGTCCCGCGCGTGCCGTCGTCGGTGGACGGAGGGATGCCGCGCCCCACGCCGGCATCCGATGCCTGCACGACGATCAGCAGCGGAACCCCGGCCGCCGCCGCGCCGTCCGCCCTCTCGGCGAGCGAGTGAGGAAGCTCGGCCGCCCAGCCCCACTCGGGCGTCGCCGGCGTCGCGACGCCCAGCCTGCTCGGCGGAACGGCATCGACGACCTGGAGCAGGAGTCCGCGGAGCACGGCACGCACCAAAGGCTCCGCCCCGACGACGCCGATGCCGCCACCGACGTCGACGGCGACAGGCATGTCGTCGATGGACCGCGAGGCCGCCACGGCGACAGCACGTTCGCGACTCACCGAGGCTCTGGAGCCGCTGGCGTCGCGTCGCCGACCGGAGGTGCCGAGGGCACCCGGATCGACGTCGGATCCGGCGTCACCCGCATCGTCGGGCAGCGCGCTCGTCTCGTCCCAGGCGATCGCGTCGGGGCTGGGCACCGTTCCGCAGCCGAGCACCACGGAACCAGGAGCCGCGGAGCGCCACCGGCGAGCGTCGTCGTCACCGGCGAAGAAGGTGTCGGAGGCGCTCGGATGCCGCTGCCAGGCCGAGCGACGGATGTTCCGTTGGCGCCGCGCGATCTGCTCGGTCAGCTCGCCGAGGGCGGCGTTGTGCTCGGCCAGCGCCCGTCGAGACGATCTCCGCCCCGAGCGGAGGGCGTCCGCGAGGCTCGCGAGGGCGATGACGGGCCCGAGCACGGCGAACAGCAGTGCGAACGGCGAGCGGGTGACGCCCCAGAGCGCCAGGGCCACGACGACGGGGGCGATGCTCGCGAGCAGGGGGAACGGGGCTCGTTCCCGCTCGGTGGGGCGAGGAGGCAGCCGCAGGGTGTCGGACGGGTGCAAATCGGTCACCCGGTGATGGAATCACCCCGGCACCGCCCCAGGACGGGGAGGGCTCCATCAGTGCATCGACGGAGTGTTCGAGGCGTGCGGGGAGGACGCTACGCCACGGTGAAGTGCTGCTCGCCGATGTCGACGCGAGAGCCCCGCGGCACGAGGTAGCGTCGCCCGGGATCGCAGCGCATCGGCGCCTCGCGCGGACGACGGATGATCGTGCCGTTGCCCGAGAACCTGTCGCAGACCCAGAGCTCGCCGTCGTGTTGGCCGAACTCGAGGTGCGTCTTCGAGACCGACAGTCCGCGATCGGCGACGGCGATGATCTCGTCGTGGTACTCCGTGGGTTGCGGCAGCGGGCGTCGCCCGATGAGGCCCGTTCCGGAGACGGCCCACTGCTCCCCCGTGCTGAAGACGAGCACGAAGGTCGCGGGCGGCGGGTCCGCCGGTGCCGGGTCCACCGGTGCTGGTTCGTGAGCACCTGCGGATGGGGTCGGAGGAACGGATGCCGCACTGCCGGCATCCGCACTGTCAGCAGAGGCGGGGGGTCCGGGGGCGAACGCGGAGTCCGCCGACACGGGAAGGGGGACGGGAGCCACGGGCGGGCCGACGACGACCTCGGGCGCGGCACCTCGTGGCCGCAGCGGCTCGATGATCGTCGTGTCTCCGGGGCGGGGATCCGGCCTGGTGCGGCTGCGTGGAGTCGCCGTCGTCGAACTGCCGCAGTCACCGCAGAACATGGCGCCCGGCGGGAGGACGGCACCGCAGATCAGGCAGTTCACTGGTGCTGTCTCCGTCCTTCACCCGGCAAGCGGAACGATCTGAGCGAGATCTTCGCGCGCAGCCGCTGCCAGCGCGAACGTCCCGCGTCGAGAGTACCGCGCAGTTCGTCCACCTCGTGCCAGACGCGATCGGCGTCGGCTGACGGAGGGGTCTCGGGTGCGAACACGGCCCTGTCGACGTCGCCGGCGAGCAGCAGCGGCCTGCTGCCTCCCACCACGGCGGCGTTCTCGGACCGGGTCGCAGCGGGCGACAGGGCGAAGCCGTGGTCGACGGCGAGATCGGTGAACTCTCGCCAACCGCCGGCGATCCGATCGACGGGGTCGCCCGCGCGGCGCCGGTACCGCCGTCGACGCACCTTGGCGGCGACGATGGCGAGGAACGGACTCACCAGCAGGGCGAGCGCCAGAGCGGTCCACGCGGCGATCCGACCGATCAGCAGAATGAGGGCGAGCGTCGGATCGGCCGGCGGATCGACATCGGTGGGGGCCGACTGCGGATCAGGTGCCGGCTCGGACACCTGCGGCTGTTCGAGCGGCGGCGGCAGCACGACCTGCGGGCGAGATACCGGAATCGGCTCGTCCTGCTCCTTGGGCGGCACCTCGCGGGGCTCCGGATTGGGGTCGAGACTCACCCACGAACCCGTCGAGTCCTGCACCTCGATCCACGCGGCGATGTCGTCGCCCGTGACGGCGACGGACCCGGTCGTGGACGTGATGCTGGGGGCGAAGCCGATCACGGCCCTGGCGGGGAAGCCGAGCATGCGTGCCATCACTGCTGCGGCTGCGGCGTACTGCTCCCCGTCGCCCAGCATCGGGATCTCGGTCGCCAGCTGCGTGAGCCTGTCGGCCGAGTGACCGGAGCGGCTCGGCGGCTCGCCCTCCAGTCCGTGGCTCACGTAGCCGTCGCGACGAATGCCCTCGAGCATCTGGGCGAGCTGCGTGCCCGGGTCGGCGGTCTCGTCGACCCAGTCCGAGAGCAGGGGCGCGAGGCCCTCGATGTCGGCCGGGAGCGGAGGGAGCACAGCCGTGCCGGGCTGGAGCGTCGTGAGGTCGGCCGGGGCTGGGGGGACCACGGCGTCCGCCCGATACTCATCGCCGTCCTCGAGCCCGCCGAGCACGGCTCCGGTCGCGGCGTTGTCGTTGTAGTAGAACGAGTCGGTGAGCCTGCCCGCCCGGTCCGAGGTGAACCTGATGCTCTCGAGCTTGCCGACGCCCGGCACCCAGACGCCCGTGTAGTCGCCGACGGTCACGTCGATGGAGACGGGCTCCCCCTCCACGGCACTCTGGTCGATGCGGAACGGAAGCCGGGTGAAGGAGCCTGAAGCACTGGCCACGGTGTCGCTGCCCACCGAGTAGACGATCCCGTCGTAGCTGTCGAGCGCGGCGATGCGGATGAGGCCGCCCGGCGGCAGCCCCGAGACGGTGAGCATCGTGCTGGAGGCGGCATCCGCTTCGAGGAAGCTCCTGAAGGCGGCGAGCGGACTCGGGTAGTCGCGAGGGTCGAAGGGCTGCTCGGTGTGACGTCGGGGCACCTCCCGCGCTGCCGCAGCCGGGTAGGCGACGGCGGCGAGAGTGCCACCGGCGACGGCGACGGCGACGATCACCGCAGAGCTCAGGACGGTGCGGGTCACCGCGATCCTCCGTCGGGCGGCGCTCTCCCGCACGCCGGATCCGCCCTGGGTCACCCGCGCGATGGCCTCGGCGCGGCGGCGGCGGTGCACCCACGCCGCCCAGAACACCAGCACGATGCCGAGGAGGAGGGCCGTCTCCACCGGTGCGAGCGCCGTGGTCGGACCGAGCAGGATCGCCAGGACGAAGAGGCCGAGAGGGGCGAGCACGGCGAACTCTCCCCGTCGGGCTCGCAGGGCCACGGACATTCCGACGGTCGTGGTCGCCAGCACGATCACCACCACGGGTACGAGCAGCGCCTGGTAGGAGCCGACGGGCGTCACGATCGTGAGCAGCTGCTTCCAGCTGAGTGCTGTTCCCGCGAGCAGGTCGATCAGTCCCTGCCACGACGGCAGCACCCAGAACAGTGCCTGGGACGGGACGCCCAGGGGCACGCCGATCACCAGGAAGGCGCCGACCGCGACCAGGAGCACGATCAGGGACGACCACCGCAGGACGGCGCCGAGGGTGCCGACGAGGCAGCCGACCAGCGCCGAGATCGCGACGGCGACGATGAAGGCCGCGCTCTGGTAGACGGGCCACAGCGTCGCCATCGCCACCCCCGTGGCGGCGAGCAGCATGAGCGCGTTCACCACGACGAGCTTGACTGGAGGACGAGGCCCCGCGGATGCCGCCATCACACCACCGCCGCCCTGGCGAGCGACTTCTGGAGGTCGTCGAGGTATCCGATGCTCAGCACGGTGAGTTCGGCGACCCGGCGCATCGCAGGCAGAGCACCGGGTTCGCAGATCACGGCGATGACGTCGACGCCGGACGGCAGCCCGGCCGCGGCCTGTCTCAGCTGGGCGACGGTGGTCGCCGACCCCGTGATGAGGAAGGCGACCGACGCGTCGGCAGCCCTCTCGCCTGCAACGCGGGTGAGCGCGACGATGTTCGTCGCGCCCGGGGATCGCTGCACGACGGTCAGGTCGTCGAGCAGGCGGATGCGGCTCGACGTGCGCAGCGCCCTGGAGGCGGGGTCGAGCCGCGTGGAGGCTGCGGCCCTGTCTCCGCTGGCGATGACCGAGACCGAACGCGCGTCGCGGATGGCGTGCACCCCGAGGGAGCCGGCCGCGCTCACGGCCAGCTCGAACTCCTCGTCGTCGGCGTAGTCGGATTCGGCGAGGCCGAGGACCACCATGATGTGACTGCGCCGGGTCTCCTCGAACTGGCGCACCATGTAGACGCCCGTCTTCGCCGAACTGCGCCAGTGGATGAAGCGTCTGTCGTCTCCCGGCGTGTACTCGCGCAGGGCGTGGAAGGAGACGTCGCTCGAGGTGATGGTGCGGGTCGCGGCTCCCTCCAGGTCCCGCACGAACCCGGTCGAGATCGCGGGGATGGCGATGGTGCGCGGATGCACGTAGAGTTCTGTGCGCTCGGCCCAGGTGAGCTCCCGCCGGAACAGGCCGAGTGGATCACCGCGGATGGTGCGCACGGGCCCGACGGGGATGACCCCGCGGCGCTCTGCCGCCACCAGGAAGATCTCGCTGGCCTCTGCTCCCCGCGGGATCCCGGGGATGTGGAACTCGGCCAGACCGTCGCCGATCGGCACTTCGACCCCGACCCCGGCGAGATGCCTGCGGGTCGGGTTGAACACCAGGACCTCGCCGGGGGCCTTCTCGCCGACGACGACCCGCCGAAGCGGCAGGGCCAGCCCGATGCGGAAGGAGTTGCGGCCCACGAGGTAGAGCGCCGAGAGGGCGAGAAGCACCGTCCCGGCCCAGGCCAGCGCGACGAACTCGGCCCAGCCGAGCAGGTAGCCGCCGACGAACCCGACGATCACGGCGATCACGACACTCCAGCCGAAGACGGTCATCGTCGAGACGAGGGCACGCCAGGACGCTGAGACTCCGCGTCGAATCGCGGCCAGTGCTGCGACGACGGCTGTGACCGTCTCGGCGAGCCTGCCCTCCCGTGGTGCGGTCCCCCGCGGTTCGGCGGACTGGCTCACACGGCGAGCCTGTCGCTCGGCGGCGGCGTCTCGATGAGCAGCTGGGAGATCACGTTCGAGGCGCTGACACCGTCGAACTCGGCCTCCGGGTCGAGGATGAGGCGGTGGGCGAGAACCGATTCGGCGAGGGACTTCACGTCGTCGGGGACCACGTAGTGCCTGCCGTTCGCGGCGGCGAGGGTCTTCGCGCTGCGGAGGAGGGCGAGCGCACCGCGCACGCTCACGCCGAGACGCACCTCCTGGGCATGCCGGGTGGCCTGGGCGATCCGCGAGATGTAGTCATTGATGCTCGGATCGACATGGACCGTGCGCACGGCCGATGCCATCTCGATGATCGTCGTCGCGGACACGACGGGCGGCACGACGACGTCGTGCGCCCGCTGGTCTGCGCCCTCGAGGATGCGCAGTGTCGACGCGTGGTCCGGATAGCCGATCGAGGCGCGCATGATGAAGCGATCGAGTTGCGCCTCGGGCAGGCGATAGGTTCCGGCCTGCTCGACCGGGTTCTGCGTCGCGATGACCATGAACGGCTGGTCGAGGACGTGCGTGATGCCGTCGATGGTGATCTGGCCCTCCTCCATCACCTCGAGGAGAGCCGACTGGGTCTTCGGGCTGGCTCGGTTGATCTCGTCGGCCAGCACGACGTTGGCGAACACGGGGCCGCGGTGGAACTCGAACGCACCCGACCTCTGGTCGTAGACGCTGACACCCGTGATGTCGCCCGGGAGCAGGTCGGGGGTGAACTGCACCCGCGAACTCGTGCCGTCGACGCTCTGTGCCATCGCCCGCGCGAGCGAGGTCTTGCCGGTGCCGGGCACGTCCTCCAGCAGCAGGTGGCCCTCGCTGAACAGCGCCGTGAAGGCCAGCCTGATGACGTGGGTCTTGCCGAGCAGCACCTGCTCGACGCCGGATACCAGACGGCCGAAGGTCTCGGCGAATGCGGCCGCGGCATCCGGGGTCATGGTCACAGCTGGTCCTCGCTCCGTCGTCACTGGGAATACGTCCTGGTCAGGCCGTCGATGGTGATCTCCAACCTTACGGGGACGGGCGGATCCGCGGCCGGGTCCAGGCCGGGAATCCGACACGTGGTCGGGGAATCCGCCGCGAACCACTCGGCGCCGTCAGCGTCGACGCCGCACCTGTAGCTCGCCGGATGGCCGTCGCCGTTCGCCGGGTCGTTCGTCCACGACCAGGTACCGTCGGTTCCGCCGTTCTCGGCGTCGGGCCGCGCGTAATCCCGTCCGGGGAGTTCCCAGGTCAACGAGGGCTGGGCGTCGGAGGGGGCGACGCCCGACCACGGGCCGCAGGTCCCCCACGCCGAGCATCCGCGCACCTGGAAGCGCAGGGTCTCTCCATAGGAACGGTCGAACAGCCTGCGCGGGACGCCTCGGCCCGAGAAGTCCTGCGCCGCCGTGACAGGCTCGCCCGCGGCATCCACCAGGCGGATCTGGAACGTGCTGGTGCTGGAACCGGCGCCGACACCGCGGATGACCAGATCCTGGGTGTACTCGAACGGCTCGACCGACGCGTCGATCGAGGAGATGGCTCCCGGTCCGGGGCGTACCACCGAGCCCGCCACCGCTGTCGCGGCGCAGCCGGCCCTGTTGTAGCCCCACACCACGAAGTTGTAGCTCGTGTCGTCGGCCGTCAGGCCCTCGAAGCGCGCAGAACCGGCATCGGCCGGCAGCGCCTGGACGGCCCCACGCGGCGGAGAGACCGTGCCGGGCGCCGGAGAGCTGACCGAGCACCCCGCCGAGCCTGTCGGCACCTCGGGCAGGGCAGCGCCCGGCGCCGTGTCGGCGAGACGCTGCACGTAGTAGCCCTGGATCGCGTCGCCGTTCGCCGCGAACGGCGCCCAGGTCACCGAGACGGCGCCCGAGCCCGCGTCGGACACCACGTCGACGGATACCGCCATCGGGGCGCCGAACGGCACGCCGGCACCCGATGCGCTGGTCCAGCTCGACAGTGCCGGGTAGGCGCCGTTGCGCGCACTCACGGTGAACGCGACCGTGCTGCCGTTGGAGAGGCCGCCCTGGTCGATGCTGCAGCGCCCTGCCGAGCAGATGTCGGCGGCGGCGAGCTCGCCGAGTTCCACTCCGCCTACGGCGACGACATAGCTGCCGACGGCCGTGCCGCCGCCGGGAACTCCGACGGCGTCCCAGCCGATGCGCAGGCCGCCGTCGAGCGGCGCGGCCGTCAGGCCCGTCGGTGCCGGCGGGACGACGTCCGACCAGACGGCCGTCGAGGTCTCGGCGGCGTCGGAGGAGCCGATGCCGTTCCGGGCCGTCACCCGCACCCGCACGGCGTTCGCCTCGCCGTTGCCCGGTGTCGCCAGCGTGCAGGTCGTGGCCGCGCACGCGGTCGACGACACGACGTCGCCGGTCGCGGCGCTCAGCAGCGACACGTCGTAGCCGCTGATCGCCGAGTTGTTGAATCCGGCCGCAGTGAAGGTCGTCGTGAGCACCCCGTCGCCGAAGCTCGTCACGGAGAGGCCGGTCACCGGGTCGGGCCGATCCTGCACGGAGATGCGGATGGTTCCCCACGCGTAGCGTGACGGATCGTCCGTCGCGTCGGCGATCTGGTACTGCAGGTTCGTGTCCACGGGCGCCGCCTGCTCGCTGACGCTCACCTGCAGGGAGGACTTGTCGGCGCTCGGCACGATCGTGACGCCGTCGGGCAGCGTCGACGAGTCGAGACCGGAGACCCTGAGTACGCGGAGCGGAGTGTCGGGGAACGGGTTCGTCGCCTCGTCGTTCTTCAGCACGTCGACCGTCGTCGTCGTGCCGCGCGGAGCGACGGCGGTGTCGGCCGCGGGAACGGCGATCGGAAGGGTGGACGGCACGACGCGCAGCACGATGCGGCCGGAGCTTCCGTCGTTCACGTCATCCCTGACGGATATGGTGACCGAGGTCTCGCTGCCGGTGTCGGCGCCCCTGTCGGCACGCAGTGTCAGCTCGTCGCCGTCGATGGAGGGGGTGGCGAAGCCGACGGGGGCGGGGTCCTCGACCGAATAGCGCAACTCGTCGAGATCGTCGGGGTAGGGGTAGCTCGTGAGGCCGGTCAGGCGGATCGTCTTGGACTGTCCGGGCTCGAACTCGATCGTGCCCCCGGCGAACGAGGGCGGCTGGTTCTCCCGGGGCACCACCGTGATCGGCAGCACGATCGTCGCGACGCGAGTCTTGTCGTCATCGCCGGCGACGGCATCCGTCACCTCGAACGAGACCGAGGCGGGTCCGAAGTACTTCTCGGCGCTGCGGAACCGGATCGTGTCGTCGTCGACGACCAGTTCGGAGCCGTCGGCGTGGGTGGCCCGCACGGTTCCCGAGTCGGTCAACCGCACCTGGCGTCCGTCGACGGCCACGACGTAGTCCTCGATGTCGATGGTGACGGATGCTCCACTGTCGACCTCGATCCGCGGTGCCGTGCGCTTCAGCTGCGGCAGGGCGTCGCCGTAGCCGGGGACCCAGATGAAGGCGTAGGCGGTGATGGTCGGGTCGTCGGGATGCGTGACGGAGAACGGGATGATCTGGCTCCTGGTGCCGACCTCCACCCGCACCCGCTCCGACCTCGTCACCGCCGCCGACGAGCCGAAGCCGGGGAGCACCCGCAGGGTGAGGTCCGTGGCCGGGCCGTCTGCGAAGAACACGTTCGCGAGGACGTCGACGTCGATGGTCTCGTGACCGAGCACGTCGGAGAGGGTGAGCACGGTGTCGCGCGCGATCGGACGCGACAGCGGGGCATCCGTGCGCGCCTGCACAGTGAGGAAGGTCGAGCTCGTCCCTCCGCGCGGGTTCTCGATCGAGTAGACGAAGCCGTAGCTGCCGGGATCGGCTGGGACGTTCACCTCGACGATGTCGTCGTCGATGCTCGCCGTGGCTGCGGCATTCGTCGAGTTCGGCTCGACCGCCGTCACGGCCAGGGCGCCGCCGTCGGGATCGGAGTCATTGGCGAGGACCCGGACCAGGACCGTCGATCCCGGCCTGGCCGCGACGACATCGGGAACCGCGATGGGGTTGCGCGAGCCGTCGAGCCTGGCGCTGATGCCGACACGCACCGGGCCCGTCGCCCTGGCTCCGAGGGAGTCGATGACGGAGTAGGTGAAGGTGTCGGTGCCGGTGCTGTACTCCCCCGACGTGTACTCGAGCCAGTCGGCTCCGGCATCCGTCACACTGCCCTTCTCCGGATTCGAGTCCTCGCCCAGAAGCTGCACGGAGTCGCCGTCGGGGTCGACGCCGACGAGGGGGACGGTGATGCGCACAGTGTCACCGGCGAGCACCCGCGCCGTGACGACCCGCGGAACCGGCGCCCGGTTCGATGCGCGATCGATCTCGCGGACCGAGATCGTCACCTCGCCGTTCGCGAACTGCCCGTCGGGGGCGTTCACCCTGTAGACCACCGTGTAGTTGCCCGGGGTGTCAGGCGCCAGGTAACGCAGAGTCTGCCCAGACGCGAAGGCGAGGCCGCTGCCGCGCGGTCGCTTCTGGATCTCGGCGTCGAGGGTCAGCGGATCGCCGTCGGGCTGTTCGTCGTTGGCCAGCACGGGGATGTCGATGGCGTCGCCGACCCGCACCGATGCCGTGTCGGGGTTCGCGATCGGCACCTGCCTGCGCTCCGGTTGCGGAACCTCGATCACGGTCACCCGGCCGTCGGCGTCGGCCAGGCCGTTGCTCACCCTGTAGCCGAACGACGCCGTCGCGTTCTCGAGAGGGCGTGTCAGCGTGATGCGCAACAGCCGCTGCTCGAGGATCTCGACCCGCATCCCGCTCTCGCGCGGGAGGTCGAGCACGCCGGTGAGCAGGAGCACACCGCCTCCCGGATCGATGTCGGTCGCCAGCACGTCGATCGTCGCCTCGCTCTGCGCCCTGACGAACGCGGTGTGCGGAACGGTGATGGGCACGAGGGAATCCGTGGGCCGGAGGGTGACATCGATGCGCACGATGCCCGATGCCGTCTCGACCCCGTCGGTGACCCCGTAGTCGACGTAGAACGTCCCGGCGGTCTCCGACGTGAACTGGAAGCTGCCTGCATCGAAGTCGGGCACGATGTCGACACCGGGCTTGGCGGGCACGCTGGCCAGCCGCACGGTGCCGGTACCGCCGTGGACGTGCGGAAGCGGCAGCACGGTCAGGCTCTCGCCGACGTGGCCGGCCGCCACGAACGGGTCGGCGATGATCGGCACGGTACCGGCCGGCATGACCTTGACGACGAGGGTGCCCGACCCGGTCTCCCGGCCGTCGGAGACCGCCAGGCCGACCTGCACCTTGCGCGTGCCTCCCGTGAGGTCGGTGAAGATGACCGTGCCGTCGGGTTTGAACGCGACGCGGTCGGATGCCGGGGCGATCGCCTCGGACAGGAACATGGCGTCTCCGTCGGGGTCGAACCAGTCGGTCAGCACCTGGGTCGAGACGCGCCCCTTGTCGGGCACGGCCGCCCGGGTGTCGTGGAGCTGTCGCGGGGGCGAGTTCTCCTCGTCGCTGCGCACGGTCACCGTGACGATGGCCTCGGCCCGGCCCCCGCGGCCGTCGGTCACCGTGTACCCGAACGTCATCGTCCCGGATGCCGTGGCGGGCAGAGTGAGCAGCAGCTGCTGGTTGCTGCTCACGATGTCGACCCGTCCGGCGTCATCCGACGGTTGGGTGACGTCGCTCACGGTCAGGACATCGCCGTTGGGGTCGTAGTCGTTCGCCAGAACGGGAAGGGTGGTCGACCGTCCCGGCCTGGCTCCGAACTCGTCGTCTTCCGCGACGGGCTTCTGCTGGTTCTTCTCGAACTCCGGCTCGATCTCGGGATCGTTCTGCTCAGTGGTCTCCTGCTTCGGAGTCTGGTCGATCAGCTCGTCCCAGTTGTCGATCAGCCTGTAGTCGTCCTGCACGGCCCAGGTGTCGCCCGACGCCGTGTCGTTGAGCACGACGACGCCGGCGTTCTCGCGGAATCGCAGGGTGAGACCGCCGGAGGCTCCGCCCAGCTCGCGGGTCGGCGCCGTCGTCGTGCCGCAGGCGTTCCAGGCGATGGCATCGGACCAGGCCGCGTAGCTGCATCCGCCCGCCACGATCGGAACACTCGGTGCTCCGGCCCTGTCGGTGACGAGCGACGACGGATTCCCGCTGCTGATCGGGATGGACAGCAGGCCACCCCGGTGGGCGAGCAGGATGGAGGTTCCCGCGCTCGATGCCTGCTGCAACTGAGCCTCGCTGCCGCTGGCCATGTAGGGCGCCAGATCGATCGTCCCCGTCGCCAGGACGATGGACCGCGACGAGCGGTCGAGAACGGCCCACGCGCCGCCGACACTCGTGACGGCGACGTCGGCCTCGGCGTCGATGCCCGACAGCAGCTCGGACTGCACGACGGTGCCGCTCGCCGTGTCGACGACGGACAGCGTTCCCGTGGCCGGAGTGAACGCCGTCATGCGACCGGAGTCGTCGACGCTCGTCACGGTGCCTGGCCCCAGGGAGAGCTCGGGCTCGGACGACGCGTCGAAGTCGTCGAGATCGCGGACGGGCTCGGTCCAGACATCGCCTCCTGCCGAGATCACGACGTCGTCGCCGGCGATCCGCACCTCGGAGTCCTCGGCCGGCGGGAGCGGGACCGTCTCGGCGACCGTGCTCGTGGCCGGGTCGATGATGTCGACGGCACTGGTGCGCCGATCGGTGACCAGCACCGTGGTGCCCGACTGCACGACGTCGATGTCGCGGTTCGCCGCTCCGATGACCGTGTCGAGCTCGAACACCTGCGTGTTGGCCCGCCCGACGACCTCATCGGAACTGTTGCTGACCCAGACCGACCCGTCACCCAGGTCGATGCGCTGGGCGGAGTACCCGCCGGACATGATCGCGACCGTCGTGATGAGGGCCGTGACGACGGTCCCGCTGGTCGCCGCGATCACCCCGGAACGGTGTGCGCCCAGCCACGATCGGATCATGGCGAATCGACCGCCTCGACCGCCACGCACTTCTCCGAACTCGGCGAGCCCGTGCGACCCTCCCGGCTGACGGTGACGGTGATGCAGACCTGGTCTGCTCCGGCTGCGGCATCGGCACTGAAGCTCGTGCCGCTCTGAGCGCTGGACTCGCCGCCGGTGACGGTGACGAGGTAGCTGTCGCCCGTGCGCAGGCCCGGGTCCTCCCAGGAGAAGTCGACGGTGCGGTCGGATGCCTGACCGGCGATGTTGCTCACCGTCGGGATGTCGGACGACGTCGAGCGCACGATGGCGATGGTGGCCGTGACGGCGAGGCCGAGCACCACGACCGAGATGGCGAGCATCGCCCAGACCAACCTGCGGCTCCTGCGCTCGGCGGCGGCCTTGCCCGGTGTGTCGCCGCTGGTGCTGCCGCTCCGCCCGATCGAGGTCGGCGTCGCGGTCATGGTGCGACTCACCGATTGCTTGCGGGTGCGCCTGCCGGCTCCGGCGGCGATCACGTTCGCCCCGCTGATGCGGGTGCGCTCCTCCATGTCGACCGCCGTCGCGATGGCCCAGTCGTCCATCGCCACCTCGATGGCGGTCTGCGGCAGGTCGAGTTCGGCCTCGACGGCCTGCAGTTCGCGGATGAACTCGAGCACGCTGCGCTGACGGTTCTCCGGGCGCCGCGACATCGCCCGCGACAACGTGAGTTCGAGTCGTTCGGGAACGTCGGCTCGTCCGATCGGCTCATAGCGGGCCTTCGTGATGCGGGCCATCAGCTCGGCGGCGGTGTTCTCGGTGCCGGGAACCTCGAACGGCGACCGTCCGGCGAGGAGCGAGTACAGGGTCGCGCCCAGCGACCACACCTCGGACGCGACGGTCCCCGACACGTCGTCCTGCAGGACCTCCGGGGCGGACCACGGGATCGAGAGCCCGACGGCCTCGGTCGTCTCGGCCTCGCCGAGCGTCGCCGCGATGCCGAAGTCGGACAGCACGGGATGCCCGTAGGCGGTCATCAGGATGTTCGACGGCTTGATGTCCCGGTGGAGCACGCCGGCGCGGTGAGCCGTCTCGACGGCGCTTGCGATCTTCACCCCGATCGACAGCACCTCGGGAACGGGGAGCGGGTCGGCACGGTAGCGCGTCGTGAGCGTGGCCGAGCAGTACTCCATGACGAGGTAGGGACGGCCGTCGCTGGAGACGCTGGCCTGGTACACCGTGAGGATCGACGGATGCGAACTCAGCTGGGCCATGAGGTTGGCCTCGGCCTGGAACATCTGCCGCACCTGGTCGTTCACGACCTCGCTCAGCAGCACCTTCACTGCGACCTGTCTGCGCGGCATCGACTGCTCGTACAGGAACACGTCGGCGAAACCGCCGGAACCGAGCACATGCACGTAGGAGAAGCCGGGAAGCGTGGGGGGCGTTGACGGAAGGCGTCGTGTCATAGTGGCCCCCTTCCTCCGTGCCCACGTCGGCAGACCATGGACGCCGCACCCCCACTGCGCATGCGCCCGCTTCCCCCCAATTGTAGGCACCTGCGCGTTGCGGCAGACCCCCTCGAACGGGGCGCAAGACCCGGGCGCATCGTCAGTGGTCGTGCGGGTTCGGGGCCGCCCCGGTCACTCCGATGACGTCGACCACGATGACGGTGACGTTGTCGCGGCCGCCGTTGGCCAGTGCGGCGTCGACCAGCTGTTTCGCGGCATCCGCCGGCGTCTCCGTCGACATCAGGAAGTGGCGCATGCCGTAGGGCGTGAGCTCCTTGGTGAGCCCGTCGGAGCAGACCAGGATGCGCGAGCCCTCCTCGACGGCGATGAGCCTGTAGTCGGGGATGGGCGCCTCGTGGAAGCCGACGGCGCGGGTGATGACGTTGGAGTGCGGATGCGTCTCGGCCTCTTCGCGCGAGATGTGGCCGGCGTCGACGAGCTCCTGCACGATCGAGTGGTCGGTGGTGAGCTGCTCGAGCACGCCGTGCGAGAGCAGGTACACGCGAGAGTCGCCGATGTTGAACACCAGCCAGGCGAGACCGGCCGTGGTCTGGGTGAGGGCGACACCGGTGACCGTGGTCCCCGTGCCGGAATCCGTGACGCCGCCTCCGCGGCCCATGTCGTCGACGGCGAGCCGCAGCGACTGCTCGATACCGGCGGTGTCGGCCGTCGGACGCCCGCCGTGCTCGGCCAGACGCGTGACGACGGCCGCGCTGGCGAAGTCGCCCGCCGTGTGCCCGCCCATGCCATCGGCGACGGCGAAGACCGGCGCCTGCGCCATGTAGCTGTCCTCGTTCGCCTCGCGGCGGTGCCCGGTGTCCGTGATGGCGGCCCACGCCAGCGTCACCGCGGCATCGACGGCACCCGGGATCTGCGCTGTGAACTCGGGCGTGCCCTGACCGATCTGCGTCACGTCCTCGGCCTTCTCATCGTCGGGGGTCGGTGGAGCACTCTCGGGAGTCCTCCAGCGCGGATATCGTCACGATTGTACCGTCACCGATGTGCACCATCGTTCCGACGCTCACCACCATCGACTGCCCGGGGCGCAGACGGATGCGCTCGGCATGGGGCGGAACGATGAAGGTTCCGTTGGTCGAGCGCTGGTCCGTCACCACGACGACGTCGCCCTCCCGACGGATCTCCACGTGAGTCGCCGACACCTCGCGGCTCGGAGACGGCACGTCGACGAGCCGTACATGCTCGCCCACGGCCGGCACGCGGCCGAGACGCGGACGCCGACCGATGAGGTAGACGGCGTCGAGTTCACGTTCATCGCCCTGGCCGATCCGGAGGCCGAAGCGCGGACGCGGGCGGGGCGGCTGCTGCGGCGTCGGCTGAGTCGGCTGCATCCCGCGCGCTTCGAGCAGCGCGCCCGGCTGGTGCTCGGGGCCAGGCTGGTGCGCCGCGGGCGGCATGTCCTCACCGACCTGCGGCTCCGCGGCGATCACCGGGGGGCGGGTTGCGGCATCCGGCGCCAACTCACGACGACGGGGGCGCAGCACGGTGTCGTGCTCGGCGAGTCTGCGGGGCCGGAGCACGGTGTCACCGACCGGTGCGGCAGCGGCAGCGGCATTGTCGGAGGCAGCGGCATTGTCGGCGGAATCGTCTTGCAATAGGCCCTCGACTCCGGCATCCGATCGGCCACCGGCCTCGACGGCCGGCGGCTCCCCCGGCTGCCAGTCCAGTCTGGCCGCGCTGCTCGGGCCGAGCCCGACCGGCTCCCCGATTCCGATCTCGGCGGGCCGGGGCACCGCGGAGCCGTCCTCGGCGATGACGATGGCCGTCACAGCGCGGAAGTCGGCCAGCAGCCAGGGCCTGATGCCGCGATCGCTGAAGCGGCGCGAACCGCCGACGGAGTACACGTCGACGACCACGTCGCCCCGGACGACCCCCGAGACGGGAACGCCGTCGCCGTCCGACGGGGCGCCGGCGACGACGAGGGCGAAGTCTGCGACGGCGCCCTCGCCCCCCAGCGGAACCAGGGAGACGAGCTCCTCCACGGTCACGGCACGCGAGGCGCGTTCGTTCAGGGCCGCGACGACGGCGGGGTCCGTTCCGGTGGGAATCGCGGCGACGAAGTGCTCACCGACGATGAAGATCCAGCGGGAGTGCGCGGCATCGCGCACGACATGGGCTCGACCCACCTCAGCCCTCCGCCCGGTGGTCGACGACGACCCTCTTCTGCGCACACACGCTCATGTCCCCATGCTAGCGGGCGCGTTCTTCCCGGATTCGGCGGGAAGCATGGAATCCGCAGCAACTCTCGGCCATATCGACGGATTCCCTTGCCGTCGGCCCACCACACTGCCAGAATCGAGCAATGAGCACCCAGCCCCGTGCGACGCCGCCGAAGCCCATGCATCTCGACGACGTCTCCAAGGCGATCATCGAGCAGCTGCAGACCGACGGGCGCCGCTCCTATGCCGAGATCGGCAAGGCCGTGGGCCTCAGCGAGGCCGCCGTGCGCCAACGGGTGCAGAAGCTCACCGATTCCGGTGTCATGCAGGTCGTGGCCGTGACGGATCCGATGCAACTCGGGTTCTACCGTCAGGCCATGGTGGGCGTTCGCGCCTCCGGCGACACCCGTGACCTGGCCGACAGACTGGCCGCGCTCCCCGAGGTCGACTACGTCGTTCTCACCGCGGGGAGCTTCGACATCCTGGTCGAAGTCGTGTGCGAGAACGACGAGGAGCTGATATCCCTTCTGAACTCGAGGATCCGCAGTCTCGAAGGGGTGCTCAGCACCGAGACCTTCGTCTATCTCAAACTCCACAAACAGCTCTACAACTGGGGAACACGATGACACTCAACACCTCCACCTCCGCACCGACCTCCTACGACGAGGCCGACCTGCAGCAGAAGGCCAAAGACCACCTCTGGATGCACTTCTCCCGGCAGTCGACCCTCGAGGAGTCCGGCGTGCCGATCATCACGCGCGGCGAAGGCCACCACATCTGGGACTCGAAGGGCAAGCAGTACATCGACGGCCTGTCCGGCCTGTTCGTCGTGAACGCGGGCCACGGTCGTCGGCGCCTCGCCGAGGTCGCCGCCAAGCAGGCGGAGGAACTGGCCTTCTTCCCGATCTGGTCGTACGCGCATCCGTCGGCCATCGAACTCGCCGACAGGCTCGCCGACTACGCTCCGGGCGACCTCAACCGGGTCTTCTTCTCCACCGGTGGCGGCGAAGCCGTCGAGACGGCGTTCAAGCTGGCGAAGTACTACTGGAAGCTGCAGGGCAAGCCCACCAAGCACAAGGTGATCTCCCGTGCCGTCGCCTACCACGGCACCCCGCAGGGTGCGCTGGCCATCACCGGCATCCCGGCCATGAAGGCGATGTTCGAGCCGCTCACCCCGGGTGGGTTCCGCGTTCCGAACACCAACTCCTACCGTGCCGAGGAGGCCGGCTTCATCGCCGTCGACTCCGGTGTCGACCCGCAGGAGCAGTTCGGCGTCTGGGCGGCGAACCGCATCGAGGAGATGATCCAGTTCGAGGGCCCCGACACCGTCGCGGCTGTCTTCCTCGAGCCCGTGCAGAACTCGGGCGGATGCTTCCCTCCTCCCCCCGGCTACTTCCAGCGCGTGCGCGAGATCTGCGACAAGTACGAGGTCCTGCTGGTCAGCGACGAGGTGATCTGCGCCTTCGGACGCATCGGCCACATGTTCGCCTGCGACGAGTACGGCTACGTGCCCGACATGATCACCTGCGCCAAGGGCATGACGAGCGGGTACTCCCCGATCGGCGCGACCATCATCAGCGACCGCATCTACGAGCCCTTCCGTCATGGCGACACGGCGTTCTACCACGGCTACACCTTCGGCGGTCACCCCGTCTCGGCGGCCGTTGCACTGGCCAACCTCGACATCTTCGAGGAGGAGAAGCTCAACGAGAGGGTGCGCGAGAACTCGCCGCTGTTCCGCGCGGAGCTCGAGACCCTGCTCGACCTGCCGATCGTCGGCGACGTGCGCGGTGACGGCTACTTCTTCGGCATCGAGCTCGTCAAGGACAAGGCCACCAAGGAGACCTTCGACGACGACGAGTCCGAGCGGCTACTGCGCGGCTTCCTGTCCAAGGCACTGTTCGACGCCGGGCTGTACTGTCGCGCCGACGACCGCGGCGATCCCGTCGTTCAGCTCGCTCCCCCGCTCACCACGGGGCCGGCCGAGTTCGCCGAGATCACCGGCATCCTGCGCGGGGTCCTCAGCGAGGCCTGGACGCGGCTCTGAGCCCGATGCCGACCGACCACAGGCAGCTGAGCTTCTGGTTCGACTCCCTCGCCGAGTCCGGGATCGACACCCTGGTGCCGCGTCCCGGGCTCGGCCGGGACGCCCGATACGACGTCTGCATCGTCGGCGGCGGGCTGACCGGACTGTGGACCGCCTACTATCTCGCGAAGGCCGATCCGTCGCTACGGATCGCCGTGCTCGAGAAGCACATCGCCGGCTTCGGAGCCTCCGGCCGCAACGGCGGATGGTGCTCGGCCCTGTTCCCGCGGTCGGCCGCGTCGCTCGAGCGCACGCACGGTCGTGACGCCGCCATCGCGATGCGCCGGGCGATGGTCGACACCGTCGACGAGGTCGGCCGGGTCGCGGCATCCGAGGGCATCGACTGCGACTACGTGAAGGGCGGCACCGTCGCCTTCGCCCGCGATGCCGTGCAGGATTCCGCTGCGCGTGCCGAGGTCGCCGAGGCCCGCGAGTTCGGTGTCGACGAGCTCGTGTACTGGGACGCCGCCACAGTGCGTTCCCGTTTCGGCGCCACGGCTGCTGCCGCGTCGGCGGGAACGGAGCGCGCCGGGGCGTCTGGCGCGTCCTTCGACCCCGCGTGCGCCCGGGTGCAACCGGCCAAGCTCGTGCGCGGCCTCGCCAAGGTCGTCGAGGAGCTGGGCGTCGACATCTTCGAGAACACCGAGGTCGACGACTGGGCGGCCCACAAGGTGCGATTCACATCGACGGATGCCGCAGGCGAGGCGTTCGACGGAACCGTGATCGCGCCGACGGTCGTCATCGCCGTCGAGGGCTACGGCGCCGGGCTGCCGCGCGTCGGGCGGCGGGTGCTGCCGCTCTACTCGCTCATGATCGCGACGGAACCGCTGCCGGATGCCGTCTGGGACGAGATCGGCATCGAACACGGCCAGACGTTCACCGACTACAGGCACCTGCTCGTGTACGGCCAGCGCACGGCGGACAACCGCTTCGCCTTCGGCGGGCGGGGAGCGCGCTACCACTGGGGAAGTCGGATCAGCCCCGACTACGACAGGGTCGACAGGGTCTTCACGCACCTGCGCGACACCCTCGTCGACCTGTTCCCCCAGGCCGCCGAAGCACAGGTGACCCATCGCTGGGGTGGCCCGCTGGGGGTGCCCCGAGACTGGCACGCCACGGCGTCCTTCAACCCGCGCACGGGCGTCGCGTTCGCCGGCGGCTACGTCGGCGACGGCCTGTCGACGACGAACCTCGCCGGCCGGACCCTCAGCGACCTCATCCGCGAGGAGACGACCGACCTCACCGGCCTGCCCTGGGTGAACCACCGCTCGCCGCTCTGGGAACCGGAACCCCTGCGGTTCGTGGGAGCGAACCTCGGCCTCGTGGGCATGGAGGTCGCCGACATCGAGCAGCGCACGACCAGGCGCCCATCGCTGGCGGCCAGGCTCATCGCTCCGCTCACCGGCCACTGACGGTGCACCGTGCGGTCGGCGCCGGTCGCACCGCCGCCGACCGCATCGCCGTGGCCCTACAGAGCGCTGGAGAACGTGGTCGAGTAGGAGTCCTGCATGACACCGACGACGACCGAGATCACGTAGCCGAAGATCACCACGAACGAGACGACGGTCACGGCGATCGCCGCCCACATCGGCGCGGTCCCCCGGCCGATCGCACGCTTCACCAGCACCGATCGGCCGATCACGTACACGAGCGAAGACAGGAATGCCCACGCCCAGTGGAACGGACGCGGGTACCCGTCCGCCACGAGCGAGCGGTGATCGAGATAGGCGAAGACGACGGTGACCCCGTAGAGCACCCAGCCGAACAGGGTCATCAGCAGGTAGGCCGGCGACGCGATCATCAGCATGGGAGACCCCGTGCCTGCGCCGGTCGTGCCCGCCTGCATGCCCGCCTCGATGTACGAGCGGAAGTCGATCAGGAAGAACGATGCCGACGACAGCACCGGCAGGAGCACGATCGCCCAGATCCAGATCGTGTACGCACGGGCTCCCTCTCGCGGGGCCCGCGCCGTCTCGGCGGCAGTCCCGGCATCCGGCCGGTGCGTCGCGGCGGTCCACTGGGTGCCGTCCCACCAGCGCAGCACGAAGCCGGACGGGTCGTAGGGGTCGGCGAACCAGCCCGGGTCGATGGACGACTGGGGGTGCGAAGTCATGGGGCCTCCTGATCGGACTCCGCACAGCCTAGGGTCCACCGGGCCGTCGGCCGGTCAGGGTGCTGCGGTCCGCGTGGCGTAGCGCACGGTCGACTCGTCGACGATGGGCACCTCGAAGGCCCACTCGGGAAGTCGACCGCCGTCGATCATGGCACCGATGAGAGACGCCAGTCCGTACTCGCGGTCGATCTCGAGGGCTGCAGCCACGAAGACCGAGGCCCGGGAGCTCTGCCCGAGCGCCCAGGTGAGCCAGGCGAGCATGGTGAGCGGAGCCACTCGCGCCGAGCGGGGGGCGCTCGCGGCGAGAACCCGCAGCAGGGCGATGGCCGCGTCGACGCGCTCGGGATCGGGTCGCGGCCCTTCCCCCCAGAGCAGCAGGCCGGTCGCAGCCTCCTCCGCGGGATCATCGAGGGTGCTGCGCAGTTGGTCCTCGAGGGCCTGCAGGCCGGCGAGGCGGCCGAACGCCCAGTGGATGATCGCGACGTCTCGGAACACGGGTCGCTCGAGCACCCAGAGCACGGCGGCGACGATGTCGGGCGAGAGCGAGTCCGGGCTGTGGGCCAGCAGGTACTCGAGGAACTCCGACAGCGCGAGGTCGGCGAGTTCGTAGGCACCGGCAGCCACGGCCCCCGCACCCGCGGGGTCGTCGCGCAGGCGACGCAAGCGCGTCGCGACCCGCTCCGAGCGTGCGAGGTCGACGGTCGGCAGCTCGGTGTCGCCCCGCACATCGGAGCGCACATCCATGCCCTCTGCGTCGGCGAGCCCGTTCACAGGCGATGCCGCAATGGCTCCCAGGGGACGCCCGCCGGCGGGCACGTCGGGATCGAGGAAGGACGCCCAGCCGTCTGCCGCCACGCAGAGCGAGTCGCGCACGTGGAAGTCGCTGATCTCGGCCCTGTGCACCAGAACATCCATGAAGAGGGCCTGCGGAACCGCATCCGTCGCACCGAAGCACTCGTCGGTGTAGGCGACGGGAACGACGGCATCGACCTCGGGGATCTTGCAGAGCATGCCGATCATCGAGGTCGCGAATCGCCTCAGCACCGCCAGCGGAGCAGCATCGGGAAGGTCGAACCGGATGGCCCCGCAGGTGCGCTTGCCACGGAAGGCGACCAGCACGACGCTGTTGCGGGGCTGGTAGCCGGTGAGCCGCGGGAGGAGGGCGAGGAAGTCCTGGCCGGCATCGGCCTTGATCACAGTGGGCATGCGCTCGAGCATCGTCGGATGCGGCTGGCGCATGCGCAACGCCCGCCGTGCTGGGAGGGGCGCTGAGAGCTTCCGAGCGTGGGGAGGAACGGCGGTCGGTGACCGCTCAGCGACCGATCAGCGACCGGTCAGTGACCGCTGACGCTCGCGCCCGTGCTCTCGACGGGATCCAGAACGCACACGACGTTTCCGGCGGAGAGCACGACCCGCAGGTCGGGGAAGTAGATCGCCTTGGCGACGGCCCCGGCGGCTCGGGCGAGGACACCGGCCGTCATGGCGTGAGCCCCGTGGACGAACGAACTGCGGAACCCGCGACGGATCGGGGCCCGCAGTGAACGGATGCCGAGCCCGACCTCGCCGGCGTAGTACTCCATCTTCAGGGCACCGATGGCGTTCACGTGCGTCGGGTCGCCGTTCTGGAACGGGTTGCCGAGCCAGGTGTCGGCGTTCGGATAGCGCAGGATCACCGTGCCGCCGGGACGCACCTTGCGGCGCAGGTCGGCGAGGAAGGCGATCGAGTGCTCCGGAGGAACGTGCTCGAACACGTCGAAGGCGGCCACGACGTCGAACCCGGCATCGGGGACCGAGTCGAGATCGTCGGACTGATGGGCCGCGAACCCGGCGCTGCGCGCGTGCTCTACGAGTTCGGGCAGAAGCTCGACGCCCGTGGCGTTCCAGCCCTGCGAACGGCAGTAGCTCAGGAACTCGCCGTTGCCGAAGCCGACCTCCAGCACGTCCTTGATCGGCGTGGTCGGTCTCAGGCGCCGCATCTCACGCGAGAAGTAGTCGACGTCGGCCGGGCCGATGCGGCCGAACGACCCTCCAGACCAACCCTTCCAATCCGTGTATCCCTCGGCCTGCTGTTGGCCGTTTCTTCTGGGCACGCATCCTCCGGCTGGATCTCGAACGCCGGGCGATTCCGGACGACACCATGCAACCATAAGTGCGCGGCGGGAGCCCGCTGGGCACCCCGCCGCGCACGGATTCAGGCCTCCTGCTCGACCGGGGCCTCGAACTGCGCGTTGTACAGCCTGTAGTACGCGCCCTGCGCCTTCAGCAGCTCGACGTGAGAGCCCTGCTCGACGATCGATCCGTTCTCCATCACGAGGATGACGTCGGCATCGCGGATCGTCGAGAGCCTGTGGGCGATCACGAAGCTGGTGCGATTGCTGCGCAACGCCGACATCGCCTTCTGCACGAGCACCTCGGTGCGGGTGTCGACCGAGCTGGTGGCCTCGTCGAGGATGAGGATCGACGGTGCGGCGAGGAAGGCCCGCGCGATGGTGATCAGCTGACGCTCGCCACTCGAGATGTTGCCGGCCTCGTCGTCGAGCACGGTGTCGTAGCCATCGGGCAGCGAGTGCACGAAGCGGTCGACGTAGGTAGCCACGGCGGCGTCGAGGATCTCCTCCTCCGTGGCATCCGGACGCCCATAGGCGATGTTGTCCCGGATGGTCCCGCCGAACAGCCAGGTGTCCTGCAGCACCATGCCGACCCGGCCGCGCAGGTCGTCGCGGGTCATGAGCGCGGTGTCGACGCCGTTCAGGGTGATGCGTCCGGAGTCGAGTTCGTAGAAGCGCATGATCAGGTTCACGAGGGTCGTCTTGCCCGCGCCGGTCGGCCCGACGATGGCGACGGTCGATCCCGGCTCCGCGGTCAGGTTCATGTGCTCGATCAGCGGCCTGTCGGCCACGTATCGGAACGACACGTCCTCGAACTCGAGCCTGGCGCCGCCCTCGTCGTCGGCATCCGTCGTCGTCAGAGCGTCGACGGGGTCCGGCTCCTGCTCGTCGGCGTCGAGCAGGGTGAAGATGCGCTCTGCCGATGCCACGCCGGACTGCAGCAGGTTGGCCATCGACCCGAGCTGGCTGAGTGGCTGGGTGAACTGCCGGGAGTACTGGATGAACGCCTGCACGTCGCCGAGGCGCAGGGTGCCGCCGGCGACCATGAGTCCGCCGACCACCGCTATGGCGACGTACACCAGGTTTCCGACGAACATCATGGCCGGCATGATGATGCCCGACACGAACTGCGCCCCGAAGCTCGCTGTGTAGAGCTCGTCGTTCTTCGCGTCGAACTGCACGTCGACCTCGCGCTGGCGGCCGAAGACCTTGACCAGCGAGTGCCCGGTGAAGGTCTCCTCGATGCGGGCGTTGAGCTCGCCCGTGTGCTTCCACTGCGCCACGAACAGCTTCTGCGAGCGCTTCGCGATGACGACGGTGATGAGAGCCGTCAGCGGGATGGTCACGAGAGCCACGAGCGCCAGCAGGGGCGAGATCGTGAACATCATGACGACGACGCCGACCACGGTGAGGATGCTGGTGAGCATCTGGCTGAGTGTCTGCTGCAGGGTCTGCGACACGTTGTCCATGTCGTTCGTCACGCGGCTGAGCACCTCACCCCGCTGCATCCCGTCGAAGTACTTCAGCGGCAGGGCGTTGATCTTGTCCTCGACGTCCCCGCGCAGCCTGTAGACCGTGCGCTGGATTGCCCCGTTCAGCACGTAGCCCTGCAGCCACATGAAGACGCTCGAGAGCAGGTAGAGCGCGAGCACCCCCAGCAGCACCATCCCCAGGGCCGAGAAGTCGATGCCCTGACCCGGCGTGAGGGTCATGGCGTTCACCATGTCGGCCTGCTGGGTGTCGCCGGATGCCCGGAGCTGGTCGACCACCTGGGCCTTCGTCGCGCCAGCCGGCATCTGCGACGACACGACCCCCTCGAAGATGATGTTCGTGCCCTCGCCGAGCAGCTTCGGGCCGAGCACGCTGAAGACGACGCCGATGATGGCGAGGATCGTGACCGTGATGACCGGCACGCGTTCCGGCCTGAGGCGCCCGATCAGGCGCTTGGCCGACGGCCAGAAGGTCATCGCCTTCTCGACCGGCATCCCGGCTCCGCCTCCGAACGGCCCCCGGCCGGAGCCGGGGCCGCGCTGGGGCGGCAGGGCCGGGCCGGGCGCAGCCGTCTCCTCCTCGGCGAACTCCACCTGCAGGTCGACGGGGATGCGTTCCACCTCGGGCTCGCCGGCAGCTGTCACGTCTCGGTTCTCGGTCATGCTGCTGCCTCCGCGGCGCTCAGCTGGCTCGACACGATCTCCTCGTAGGTGGGAGAGGTCTCGAGGAGTTCGGCATGGGTGCCGCGGTCGACGATGACGCCGTCCTCGAGCACCAGGATCTGGTCGGAGTCGATGATGCTCGTCACGCGCTGGGCGACGACGAACATCGAGGCGTCGCCGATGTCGTCGCGGAGCGCCCGTCGCACCCGGGCGTCGGTGGCGACGTCGAGCGCCGAGAACGAGTCGTCGAAGATGTAGATCTCCGGCCGTTTCACCAGCGCCCGGGCGATGGCGAGGCGTTGCCGCTGCCCACCTGACACGTTCGTACCGCCTTGGGTGATGGCGGCCTCGAGTCCGCCGGCCATCCGCTCGACGAAGCCCCGGGCCTGCGCCACCTCGAGGGCGTGCCACAACTCGTCGTCGGTGGCGTCGGGCTTCCCGTACCGGAGGTTGGAGGCCACGGTGCCGGAGAACAGGTAGGGCTTCTGCGGCACCAGGCCGATGCGGCTCCAGAGCAGGTCGGGTTCGAGCTCGCGTACGTCGACTCCGTCGATGCGCACGGTGCCCTCCGTCGCGTCGAACAGCCGCGGAAGCAGGTTCACCAGCGTGGTCTTGCCTGCGCCGGTGCTGCCGATCACCGCCGTGATCGTGCCGGGCTCGACCCGGAAGGTGATGCCGCGCAGCACGGGCTGCTCCGCTCCCGGGTAGGAGAACGAGACGCCGTCGAGCTCGATGGCGCTGTGCGCTGAGAGCTCGGTGACCGGATGCCGCGACACGACCACGCTCGATTCCGTGCCGAGCACCTCGGCGATGCGATCGGCGGAGACCGAGGCCCTCGGGATCATCACCGCCATGAAGGTGGCCATCATCACGGCCATGAGGATCTGCATGAGGTACTGGAGGAACGCCATCAGCGTTCCGACCTGCATCGAGCCGTCCTCGACGCGGAAGGCGCCAAACCAGAGCACGGCGACGCTGGAGACGTTGAGCACCGCCATGACGATCGGGAACATCAGCACCATCAGGCGTCCGGCCCGGGTGGCCGTGTCGGTGATCTCCGCGTTGGCCTTCTCGAAGCGCTGGGACTCGAGGGGCTCGCGCACGAAGGCCCGGATGACTCGGATGCCGGTGAGCTGCTCCCGCAGGACGAGGTTCACCCGGTCGATGCGCTTCTGCATGACCCTGAACAGCGGCACCATCCGCCTGACGATGAGGGCGACGGCGATGAGCAGCACGGGAACGCTGACGGCGATGAGCCACGACAGCTCGAGGTCCTGGCGCATGGCCATGATCACCCCGCCGATGGCGAGGATGGGGGCCGACACCAGCATGGTGCAGGTCATGAGCACCAGCATCTGCACCTGCTGCACGTCGTTCGTCGATCGGGTGATCAGCGACGGGGCGCCGAACTTCGACACCTCACGCTCCGAGAACGCCCCGACCTGGCGGAACACGCCGCGACGCAGGTCGCGTCCGACCGCCATGGCGGCACGGGCGCCGAAGTAGACGGCGGCGATGGCGCAGACCACCTGCGCGAGCGTGATGAGCAGCATCCAGCCACCCGTCGACAGGATGTAGGCGGTGTCGCCCGTCGACACGCCTTGGTCGATGATGTCGGCGTTGAGGGTGGGCAGGTACAGCGACGCCATGGACTGCAGGAACTGGAACACGATGACACCGGTGAGCAGGAGCCAGTACGGCTTCAGGTACTGCCGGAGAAGACGGAGGAGCATGCTGGTGCTTTCTAGGCGGAGGCCGGTGCGGGTGCGGGTGCGGGTACGGGTACGGGTGCCGGCGCCTCGGCGACCCGCTCGGGACGATGCCCGACGGTGATGCCGTGAAGCAGGAGGTCGGTGATGTCGCGGGCGGTGAAGGTCTCCCCCTCCGACAGGATCGGGTGGGTCATGGAGAGCGTCGTCAGCCTGATGAGGCTGGCGGCGCGGCGTGGAGCGATGCGCAGTTCTGCCCGGTGCGGCTCCAGGAGCGCGACGACGACGGGCACGACCGGATCGTCATCCGGGCTGCCCATCCGACGGGGCTTGTGCTTGTGGGGCGGGCCGAAGCCGATCGCCGCCATGAGCGAGAACATCTCGCGCACCCGGTGCTGAACGAGCTCGACGATCGCTTCGATCGTGGAGTCCAGGGAGAGATCGACCGGGATGGTCGAGATGGCCTCGACGATGGAGGACGTATCCATGTGCCGCTCGACGGCGGCGTCGATGATGGCCTCCTTGTCGTCGAACACCGAGTACACGGTTCCCTCGGCGATGCCAGCGGCCTCGGCGATCTGTCTGCTCGTCACGGAGCGGCCGTGCTGCAGCAGCAGGGGGACGACAGCGTCGAGGATGGCGGCTCGGCGCTCGTCGCGGGAGAGGCGTTTCGCGCGGCTCGACTTCTCGGTCATGGAGATGAGCGTAACTGAGTGAGTGCTCACTCAGAACCGACATCCGTTCGCTCTGAGCGAACAGGTGGCCCGGCCGTCGGATGCCCGGCACCGGGAGGTGCCGAACCGGACTGCGAGTCGCTCAGGCCTGCAGCGCCGCCGGATCGAACAGCGCCGAGATCTGCGCGAGGTCGTCGGGGGTCGGCTTCCACGACGTCGCCGCCTCGGCGTTCTGCACGATCTGCTCGGGACGCGTCGCTCCGGCGATCACGCTCGTGAGCGCCGGCTGCGCCAGCATCCAGCCGAAGGTGGCCTCGAGCATCGTGATCCCGCGCTCGGAGCAGAACTCCTGATACCTGTCCATGGTTCCCCACGGAGCGGAGTCTGCGAGGTGCTTGCGGATGCGCATGATCCGGCTGTCCTCCGGGCCGCCGGCGCGGGTGAACTTGCCCGTCAGCAGGCCGTTGTAGAGCGGGAACCAGGGCAGGAAGCCCAGGCCGAAGTGCTCGGCGGCCGGGATCACCTCGGCCTCGGCGGCCCGCTCGAGCAGGCTGTACTCGTTCTGGGTCGAGATGAATCGCGGATGCGAGCCCATCCGCGCCGTGAACTCCGCTTCCGCGATCTGCCATCCGCTGAGGTTCGACGATCCGATGTAGCGGACCTTGCCGGCCGTCACGAGGTCGTCGAGGGCCGAGAGAGTCTCCTCGATGGGAGTGCTCGGATCTGGCTGGTGCAGTTGGTAGAGGTCGATCCAATCGGTCTGCAGGCGGCGCAGGCTCGCCTCGACCGCGAGGCGGATGTAGCGCCGCGATCCGCGCGCATTCCAGTCGGGACCGTTCAGGCCGCCCATGTCCATGCCGAACTTGGTGGCGAGCACGATCTTCTCGCGCTTGCCTCCCCGGAGCGCCTGGCCCATCAGGGTCTCGCTGAGCCCACGCTCAGCACCGTAGATGTCCGCGGTGTCGAAGAGCGTCACCCCGGCATCGATGGCGGCATCGATGACCGCGGCCGTTCCGGCCTGGTCCTCACTGGCCGTCCCGGTGCGCCCGAAATTGTTGCAGCCGAGCCCCACGGTCGAGACGACGAGGCCGGATGGTCCGAGTGTGCGGTGTTCGATCGACGCCATGTCCCCAGCCTAGGCGGCGCCGCAGCCGGACGGGCGGGGTGCCGACGACGCCAGGCGTCGGGAAGCTGCGGGCGTCAGGAAGCCGCGGGGGTCAGGATGCCGCGAGCTGCGTGTAGCCGCGGATGACGGCGGGCTCGACCATCTCGAGCGGCATCCGCGAGGCACCGGCGGCACGCTCGGCCACGTACTCGACGGGCTCCCGATGGGCGAAGCCCACGCTGATGGCGTCGGCGACGGCCTGCAGCCTGTGCGCCTGCTCGTGCACGAAGGCGCGGTCGACGACGGCGCCGTGGCCGGGCACGACGAGGTCGGACTCCCCCATGTGCTCGGCCAGGTCGGCGAGCACGCGCGGCCAGCCGAGCGGGAACGACCCGGAACCGTACATCGGCGGCCCGGACTCCTCGACGACGTCGCCGACGATCCAGGTGCCGGCATCCGGAACGTGCACGACGACATCGGTGTCGGTGTGGCCGGGGGCGAGAGCGATGATCCGCACCGAGCGTCCCCCGAGGTCGAGGGTGTGCTCGTCGGTGACGAGCACGTGCGGAGGGGTGAGCTCGACGCCGGTCCAGTCGTACTGCGGGGATGCCGACGGGTCCGCCGTCCAGGCGGCCAGCCTTGGGGCCTCGAACTCGGCGTAGTGAGCGGGGATCCGGTGGTGCCCGATGATCGTCGCGGTGCCGGCGAACACCTGGTTGCCGAAGCTGTGGTCGTAGTGGGCATGGGTGTCGACCACCCAGCGGATGTCGCCGATGCCGAGGGCTGCGACGTCGGACGCGACCTCGGCCGCCTCCCGCGGGTTGCAGCGGGTGTCGACCAGCAGCAGGCCGTCGCTGCCGCGCACGAGCGTCACCGAGATGTCGAGGGGCTCGTAGCGGGCGACGAACAGTCCGTCGGCGATCTCGTTCCAGGAGGGCATGGTTCGATCCTACGGACCCGGCCCGACCTCGAGCCGGGGCTCCGCGCTCGTCGGGCGATCGTAAGTGTGATCGTGCGTGCGGTCGTCGGCACTCCTCCCCAGGAGCCGTCGTCGCGATCACTCTCCCCGCCATGTCTGTTTCCCGCGAGAGGGGCACGGATGCCGCGGGTAGATTCGTCTCATGACCACAGACACCCTCTACATCGAGCGCGTCGAGAGCCCCATCGGCCGCATCGAGATCACGAGCGACGGCGAGCAGATCACCTCGCTCTCGATCGAGCGCGACGGCAGGCTCCCTCACGACCTCGACGACGCGGAGTCCACCGCCGTCCTCGCGGAGGCCGCCCGCCAGCTCGGCGAGTACTTCGCCGGAGACCGCACCGAGTTCGATCTCCCCGTGCGCCTGGACGGAACGGAGTTCCAGCGGGCCGTGTGGGCCGAGCTCCAGCAGCTCGACTTCGGCCAGTTCACCTCCTACGGCGAGATCGGCGCGGCCATCGGGCGACCGGGATCCGGTCGTGCCATCGGTGGCGCCGTCGGCGCCAACCCCGTGCCCATCATCGTCGGCTGCCACCGGGTTCTCTCCAGCACCGGGCGGATCACGGGCTTCAGCGCCGGGGAGGGCATACCCACGAAGGTGTGGCTGCTCGATCACGAGAGCATCGGCCACACCGAGGTGGCCGGGGCGCCAGCGCCCCTGCCCGGAACCGAGCCGATCGCCCTGACCACGGCTCCGGAACCGGCCGCAGCGGCATCAGCGGTGGCATCGTGACCTTCGGCGCCTCCCCTGTGCCCGTCGTGCCGCCCACGGTCGTGGTCGGCGACGACGGCCTCGCGCGCTGCTCCTGGGGTGCGAACGACGCTGAGTACCGCCGGTACCACGACGAGGAGTGGGGCGTCCCCCGGCACGACGAGCGGCGCCTGTTCGAGAAACTGTGCCTCGAGGGCTTCCAGGCCGGCCTGTCGTGGATCACGATCCTGCGGAAGCGCCCGGCGTTCCGCGCGGCCTTCTTCGACTTCGACGTCGAGAAGGTCGGCGCCATGGGCGAACCCGACATCGAGCGTCTGCTGCAGGATGCCGGCATCATCCGTCACCGTGGCAAGATCCAGGCCACCATCGGCAACGCCCGCGCCACGCTTGCACTCGGCGAGAGCCTGTCGGAGTTGATGTGGGGGTTCGCACCGGATGCCACAGGCAGACGGCGCCCGCAGTCCTGGAGCGACGTGCCCGCCGTCACCGCGGAGTCGACGGCGATGAGCAAGGAGCTGCGCCGGCGCGGCTACAGGTTCGTCGGTCCGACGACGATGTACGCCCTCATGCAGTCGACGGGCATGGTCGACGACCACATCGCCGGCTGCTTCCGCGCTGCATGACGCACTCGGCCTCCGAAGTCGGGGCTCAGCGACCGTCCGGAGCTAGACGATCAGGGCGAGTTCGCCCGGCTTGCCCTCGATGAGCTCGAGCCTCCACCCGGCGCCCGACGCCCACTCGCGCAACTCGTCGACGGTCGCGAAGTCTCTGCCCGCCTGCATCAGCGCCCGGGTGAACGCACCCTTGGCGTGCTTGTTGAAGTGGTTGAGAGCGCGGCGCCGACCGTCGTCTCCGTCGGTGAGCACCCGCAGGTACACCGAATCGGGTCGCACCGGAGCAGGTCCGAGGGCTGCGTAGCCCTCACTGCGGAGGTCGAGGATCAGCCCGCCGACGGGCTTCAGTGCCCGGGCGATGGCGTCGCCCCAGTGCTTCTTGAGCGAGAGTTCGGGCAGGCGCGAGTCGTGCGACATCCTGTAGGCCGGAACGCCGTCGAGGGCGGCCACGGGGCCGAGAAGGGCGGAGTGCACGAGGAGGTGCTCGTGCGCGAAGGCACGCTCGGCCTCGCTCAGGCTCGGTGCGTCGAGGGCGTCGTAGACGACTCCCGTGTAGCGGTCGATCACGGACATCGTCGCCGACGTCGTGATGGTGCGGTTGCGGGCGACCTCACCGAGCTGCGTGCGCCCGAGCTTGAGGGCGGCGACGCTAGCCTCGGTGTCCCGGGCGAGGGACTTGAGTGCGCGAATCAGCGCGCGCCGCTGCGGCGCGAGCCGGGGGAACGCGAGGGAGGTCACGTCGAGGGGCGCGCCGGTGCCGCCGTCGCGCTTGGTCTCCGACGGGGGAAGAAGGATCAGCACCCGGGGTCAGCCGTGGATGAACGCCACTGCAGCGTCGACGTTCGAGCCCAGCGACTGGACGCTGTCGACGGTCACGCGCGGCATGGCGGCGCTGTGCCCGGTCCAGGACTCGTAGCCCTCGACGCTCTGCTCGACGGCGCGCCAGGTGAGCTCTTCGACGTGCGGGAGGTTGCGCACCCGCTTGGCGAGACGCTCCCTGTGCAGCTCCTCGTCGGAGCACACGACCTCGATGACCCGCAGTACGGCCTCGGTGCGGGCGGCGAGGTCGCGCCACTGCATCCGTGCCGGCTCGACGGCGTTGACGGCATCGATGATGACGCTGCGACCGGCGACGAGCACGGACTCGGCGATGGCCTCGGCGACGAGGTAGGCGGCGAGGCCGGTCGGCTGGTCGGCGTCGATGCCCGCGGAGAGGATGGCCGACTCGATCGGATCGACCGAGACCACCGTCGCGCCGATGCGGGCTCCGATGATCTCGGCGATGGTGGACTTGCCCGAACCCGGAAGCCCTGCCATCACGACGAGCTGCGCGACACTGAGGTCGCCGAACTGGCGGTCTGACACCGTCTCTCCCCCTGGAGCTCTACGACCTAGACGAGCGCAGCGCGCCGGGCGACGACCTGAACGGCGTTGCCCTCGACCGAGAGGAATCCGTCAGAGGCGTCGGCGACGAGCTTCTCGCCACCGACCAGCGTCAGGCGCACCTCGCCGTGAGCGAGGATCGCGAGCAGCGGCTCGTGACCCGGGAGGATGCCGATCTCGCCCTCGACGGTCTTCGCGACCACCATGCTCGCCTCGCCGGACCAGACTTCCTGGTCCGCCGAGACGAGACTGACGTTGAGGACAGCCATGGTCAGCCGTTGTCCTTCTGGATCTGAGCCCACTTCTCTTCGACGTCGGAGATCGAACCGACGTTGAAGAACGCCTGCTCGGCCACGTGGTCGAACTCGCCCTTGGCGATGGCGTCGAACGACTCGATGGTGTCCTTGAGCGGAACCGTCGAACCCTCGACACCGGTGAACTTCTTCGCCATGTAGGTGTTCTGCGAGAGGAACTGCTCGATACGACGTGCGCGCGAGACCGTGATCTTGTCTTCCTCGGAGAGCTCGTCGACACCGAGGATGGCGATGATCTCCTGGAGTTCCTTGTTCTTCTGCAGGATCTGCTTGACCGTGGTGGCAACGCGGTAGTGGTCCTCGCCCAGGTAACGGGGGTCGAGGATGCGCGAGGTCGAGGTCAGCGGGTCGACGGCCGGGTACAGACCCTTTGACGCGATGGCACGGGAGAGCTCGGTCGTGGCGTCGAGGTGCGCGAACGTGGTCGCGGGAGCCGGGTCGGTGTAGTCGTCGGCGGGAACGTAGATCGCCTGCAGCGAGGTGATCGAGTGTCCACGGGTCGAGGTGATGCGCTCCTGGAGCACACCCATCTCGTCGGCGAGGTTCGGCTGGTAGCCCACGGCGGAGGGCATGCGGCCGAGCAGCGTCGAGACCTCGGAACCGGCCTGCGTGAAGCGGAAGATGTTGTCGATGAAGAGCAGCACGTCCTGCTTCTGCACGTCGCGGAAGTACTCCGCCATCGTGAGCGCGGAGAGGGCGACGCGCAGACGCGTTCCCGGCGGCTCGTCCATCTGGCCGAAGACGAGGGCGGTCTTGTCGAAGACGCCCGCCTCCTCCATCTCGTGGATGAGGTCGTTGCCCTCACGGGTGCGCTCACCGACACCGGCGAACACCGACACACCACCGTGGTCCTGCGCGACGCGCTGGATCATCTCCTGGATGAGCACGGTCTTGCCGACGCCGGCTCCACCGAAGAGGCCGATCTTTCCACCCTGCACGTACGGGGTGAGGAGGTCGATGACCTTGATGCCGGTCTCGAACAGCTGGGTCTTGCTCTCGAGCTGGTCGAAGCGCGGGGGCTTGCGGTGGATGGGCCAGCGCTCGGTGATCTCGATGGTCTCGCCGGGCTCGCCGTTGAGCACCTCGCCGATGACGTTGAAGACCTTGCCCTTGGTGACGTCGCCGACGGGGACCGAGATGGCCGCTCCGGTGTCGGTGACCTCCTGGCCGCGCACGAGGCCGTCGGTGGGCTTCAGGGCGATGGCACGCACGACGTCGTCGCCGAGGTGCTGAGCGACCTCGAGCGTGAGGGTCGTGGTCTCGCCGTCGAGCGTGATGGTGGTCTGCAGAGCGTTGTAGACCGAGGGGATCGAGTCGTGCGGGAACTCGATGTCGACCACGGGGCCGGTGACGCGGGCGATGCGCCCGACGGCGCCGCCCGTGGCCTCAGCCTGGACTGGCGCGGTAGCGGTGTCAGTCATTGTTCTCTTCCTTCTGGGTACGTGTTCGTAAGAGTGTGGATGCGTTACTTCGAGGAGAGCGCGTCGGCTCCACCCACGATTTCGGCGATCTGCTGGGTGATCTCGGACTGACGGGCCTCGTTGGCGAGACGCGTGTAATCGCGGATGAGGGAGTCGGCGTTGTCGCTCGCGGCCTTCATGGCCTTCTGCGTCGCAGCGTGCTTCGCGGCCGAGGACTGGAGCATCGCGTTGAAGATGCGGCTCTCGATGTAGACCGGGAGCAGGGAGTCCAGCACCGTGGCGGCATCGGGCTCGAACTCGTACAGGGGCAGGACGACACCGTCATCCGGCTCCTCGACGCCTTCGACGACCTCGAGCGGAAGGAGGCGCACGATCTGCGGGACCTGGCTGATCATGCTGACGAAGCGGTTGTAGACGACGTGGATCTCGTCGACACCGCCATCCTCGGCATCCCGCAGGAACGCCTCGAGCAGCGCTTCACCGATCTCCTGGGCCACCTCGACCTCGGGGCTGTCGGTTCCACCGATCCACTGCTGCTCGAACGAGCGGCGGCGGAAGGCGAAGTATCCGACGGCCTTGCGACCGATGAGGAAGTACGAGACCTCCTTGCCCTGGCTGCGGAGCAACTCGGAGAGCTGCTCGGCCTCGCGGAGCACCTGCGAGTTGAACGC
Organism: Orlajensenia leifsoniae; assembly: GCF_004570845.1. Lineage (GTDB taxonomy): Bacteria > Actinomycetota > Actinomycetes > Actinomycetales > Microbacteriaceae > Orlajensenia > Orlajensenia leifsoniae. Next base: position 99,812 of record NZ_SPQZ01000005.1, read on the forward strand.
GCCGGCGAGGCCGCGGTCGCTCGAGAAGATGACGACGGCTGCGCGCTCGATCTTCTCGGGCTCGGTGGTCAGCACGTGGTCCACGTTCGAGTGGGTCGCCACGGCGGAGACCGCGCGCGTGATCGCTCGCGAGTACGGCGTCGATGCAGCGACGCGCGCCTGTGCCTTCTGGATGCGTGATGCGCTGATCAGCTCCATCGCACGGGTGATCTTCTTGGTCGTCTGGGCAGACTTGATCTTCTGCCGGTAGACCCGAAGTTGCGCTCCCATGTCTCTCCTGGTTTCTAGGGTTCGTCAGTCGGTCGGATGGAGGGTCAGCGTTACCGCTTGACCTTCACGATCTTCTCCTGGTTGACGTCTTCCTCGGCGGCGGCCTCGAACTTCTCGCTCCCGACCGAGGCGAGGGGCTTGCCCTCACCGGTCTGGAACTCGAGCTTGAAGGCGTCGACGGCGGACTCGAGGGCTGCGGTGGTGTCATCCGAGAGCACGTTGGTGTCGCGGAGCGTCGAGAGCACCTCGGTGTTGCGACCGAGGTAGTCGAGCAGCTCGCGCTCGAAACGCAGGATGTCCTCGACGGGGACCTCGTCGAGCTTGCCGTTGGTTCCGGCCCAGATCGACACGACCTGGTCCTCGACGGGGTACGGCGAGTACTGCGGCTGCTTGAGGAGCTCGGTGAGGCGGGCGCCACGGGCGAGCTGACGGCGGCTGGTCGCGTCGAGGTCGGATGCGAACATCGCGAATGCCTCGAGCGAGCGGTACTGCGCGAGCTCGAGCTTGAGCGTTCCGGAGACCTTCTTGATGGACTTGACCTGGGCGTCACCACCGACGCGCGACACCGAGATGCCGACGTCGACAGCGGGGCGCTGGTTGGCGTTGAAGAGGTCGGACTGCAGGAAGATCTGGCCGTCGGTGATCGAGATCACGTTGGTCGGGATGTAGGCCGAGACGTCGTTTGCCTTGGTCTCGATGATCGGCAGGCCGGTCATCGAGCCGGCACCCAGCTCGTCGGAGAGCTTGGCGCAACGCTCGAGCAGACGCGAGTGCAGGTAGAAGACGTCACCCGGGTAGGCCTCGCGTCCCGGCGGACGACGCAGGAGAAGGGAGACGGCGCGGTAGGCCTCGGCCTGCTTCGACAGGTCGTCGAAGATGATGAGGACGTGCTTGCCGCCGTACATCCAGTGCTGGCCGATGGCCGAACCGGTGTAGGGGGCGAGGTACTTGAAGCCGGCGGGGTCGGATGCCGGAGCGGCCACGATCGTGGTGTACTCCATGGCTCCGGCGTCTTCGAGGGCGCCCTTCACCGAGGCGATGGTCGAGCCCTTCTGGCCGATGGCGACGTAGATGCAGCGAACCTGCTTGTTGACGTCGCCCGACTCCCAGTTGGCCTTCTGGTTGATGATCGTGTCGATCGCGATGGCCGTCTTACCGGTCTGGCGGTCGCCGATGATGAGCTGGCGCTGGCCACGGCCGACGGGGATCATGGCGTCGATCGCCTTGATGCCGGTCTGCAGCGGCTCGTGCACGCTCTTGCGCTGCATGACGCCGGGCGCCTGCAGCTCGAGTGCGCGACGGCCCTCGGCCTCGATGTCGCCGAGGCCGTCGATCGGGTTGCCGAGGGGGTCGACGACGCGACCCAGGAAGTTGTCACCGACGGGGGCGGAGAGGACCTCACCCGTGCGGGTGACCTCCATGCCCTCCTCGATGCCGGAGAACTCGCCGAGCACGACGACGCCGATCTCGTCTTCGTCGAGGTTGAGCGCGAGGCCCAGCGTGCCGTCCGCGAAGCGGATGAGCTCGTTGGCCATGACGCTCGGGAGGCCCTCGACGTGCGCGATGCCGTCTGCGGCATCCGTCACGTGGCCGACCTCGGTCGCTGCAGCAGCGCCGGGCTCGTAGGCCTTGACGAAGTCCTTGAGCGCGTCACGGATCTCATCGGGGCTGATGGTGAGTTCTGCCATGATCTTCCCTTTTCTGCACGAGGCGTACAGGTTCTTGACTGTTCGACGTTCTGAGGAGAGAGCGTCGTTGTTCTGTTGTTCTTCGACCGGCCCGAGGGCTAGCCGGCAAGCTGGAGTCGCACGTCGTCGAGACGCTTCGCGACGCTGCCGTCGATGATGTCGTCGCCGACCTGCACGCGCAGGCCTCCGATGACGCTCGGGTCGACGACCTGGTTGATGCGCAGGTCCCGGCCGTACTTCGCCGACAGGCCGGCGGCGAGCCGCTCGACCTGAGCGTCGCTGATGACCGTGGCCGAGGTGACCGTGGCCACCGCGTAGCCGGATTCGGCTGCGACGACGGATGCCGCGTAGCGAACGAGTTCGCCGATGCGACGGCCGCGAGGCTGCTGCACGAGGTGGGAGAGGATCACGACGGCCTGCGTCGACGCCTTGCCCGCGAGCAGGGTGTCGACCAGGGACGCCTTGGCCTCGTTGGAGCCGAGCTTCGAGCTGAGAGCCAGCTCGAGTTCGGCGTTGGAGGAGACGGTACGGCCGAACGCGAACAGCTCGGCGTCGACGTCGGTTCCCGCAGGGCTCGATGCGGCGACGACGCGGAGCCCGAGGTCTTCGATGCCCTCGAGCACGTCGTCGGCGTCCGACCAGCGCGCAGCGGCGACCTCGCCCAGGAGGGCGAGGGCGGCCGGCGTCACGGTCGATGAGAACACGCTCGAGACGAGCGCCTTCTTCGCCTCGGGCTCCGCTCCGTTGTCGGAGAGAGCCGTGAGCAGCTGCGGTGATGAGCCGATGACGCGGGCGGCCGCGAGCAGCGCCTCACCCGTCGCCAGGTCGGCTGTTCCGCCCTGAGCGGTCAGGGCAGCCCTCGCCGAGACGAGGGCCTCTCTGGTCGCTGATCCCATGGGACTACTTCTTTCCTGCCGAGGCGGACTCGCTGGACTCGAGGTCCGCGAGGAAGCGGTCGACGACGGCGCTGGCCTTGGTGTCGTCGGCCAGGCTCTCGCCGATGACGCCGGAGGCCAGGTCGATCGCGAGCGTTCCGACCTCGGTACGCAGCGACACGACGGCGGCCTGACGCTCGGCCTCGATCTGCGCCTGGGCAGTCGTGGTGATGCGCGTGGCCTCGACCGTGGCCGAGTCCTTCGCCTCTGCGACGATCTTCTTGCCGTCCTCGCGAGCGGACTCGCGGATCTTGCCGGCCTCGGCGCGGGCGTCGGCGAGCTGGGCCGTGTACTGCTCGAGAGCAGCCTCGGCCTGGCGCTGCGCCTCGTCGGCCTTGGCGATGTTCCCCTCGATGGCCTCGGCACGCTCGTCGAGAATCTTCTTGACGGTGGGGAGGATCTTCACCCAGAAGAACACCAGGATGATCGCGAAGCAGACAGCCGACCACACGATGTCGTACAGCTCGGGGATGAACGGGTTGACCGTTTCGCCTTCTTCAGCAGCGCGCAGGAGCAGCGAGTGCATTCCTGACTCCGTTTCGATTAAGGGGATTACGCCGGGAACGGAATGAACGCGACGGCGATGGCGATGAAGGCGAGCGCCTCGGTGAACGCGATGCCGAGGAACATGAGGGTGCTGAGGCGACCCTGGAGCTCAGGCTGGCGCGCGACGGACTCGATCGTCTTGCCGACGACGAGACCCACACCGATGGCCGAGCCGATGGACGCGAGACCGAAGGCGATCGGGGCGATGCTGCCGTTGATGTCGGCGAGGATGGATACGGGGTCCATGTGTGGAGTTCCTTCCGGGAGTGGAGAAGTCGACGGGTGTCGGCTTCGGTTAGTGCTCTTCAGCCAGAGCGAGCTGGATGTAGACGGCGGTGAGAAGCGTGAAGACGTAGGCCTGCAGCACACCGACGAAGAGTTCGAAGATCGTGAAGGCGAAACCGAACGCGAAGGTTCCAACGCTGAACAGGCTGTACCAGCCGCCCGCGGTGAAGAGGAAGAACGACGTCGCCGAGAAGCAGAGCACGAGCAGCATGTGCCCGGCGATCATGTTCATGAGAAGTCGGAGCGCCAGGGTGACCGGCCGGAGGATGAAGGTCGAGATGAACTCGATCGGCGTCACCACGGCGTAGATCGGCCACGGCACTCCGGGCGGGAAGAGGGAGTTCTTGAAGAACGACGCCGGGTGCTTCTTCACGCCGGCGTAGATGAACGCGACATAGGCGACGAGCGCCAGAAGGAGCGGCAGACCGATCACGCCGGTTCCGGCCATGTTGAGGCCGGGCACGATGCCCGTGAAGTTCATGGCGACGATGGTGATGAACATCGCCGTGAGCAGGGGAAGGAAGCGAGTGCCGTCCTTCTTGCCCAGCAGGTCTTCGGCGATGTTGACCCTGATGAAGCCCAGGAGCATCTCCACGATGCTCTGGCCACGTCGGGGAACGACGGTCATCTTGCGAGTCCCGAGCCAGAACAGCACGAGGATCACGATCGTGACGAGAATGCGGATCGCCATGATCCGGTTGATCTCGAAAGGCGTTCCCTCGAACAGGAAGCCGGGCGGGAAGAACTCGTCCAATGACGGACCGTGGAATCCACCATCGTCGGTGGCTGACGGAACCAGCAGGTTCACAGCGGTAACTAGCAGCGCTATCTCCTGTTTCGGGGCGTGGAGCTCGGCTCTCGCGACGACGAATGATGGGGGTGATCCCGAACGACTCCGGTGCCATGCAGGCGAAAGGAGTGGGAGAAGCGGAACCGTTCTCTACTCTAGCAATACTTCGGCGATCCCTCGAACCGCTCGGCCCTATGGGACCGCCAATCAGCGCCGGAGTTCGGCTTCTCCGACGTATGGGATGCGACCGCGCACGAAGACGACGACGTCGACGATCAGCGACCCGAGCACTCCGGCGATGAGGCAGAACGCGAGGGTGACCGGCTCCAGCCACGGCTGCGTGCGGAGCGAGTAGACCAGCACCAGGAAGGTGACGAACTTCACCATCCATCCGCCCATCACGATGCCGAAGTACAGACCGATGAGGTCGGGCGCGGAGGCGTAGCGGTTCGCGACCAGGATCGTGACGATCGTGATGCCCATCAGCAGGAGCGCCAGGACGCCTCCGAGGATCGCGCTCCACACTCCGATCGGACCGAAGATCAGGCCGGATATGAAGGCCCCGACCACCGCCACCGTGGCCGCGACGGCCACTCCCCAGACCAGCGCACGGCGGAGCACGGAATTCGGCGTCGGCGAGACGAAAGCGGGCGCGGGCGTTGAATCACTCATGGCATCCTCGGGGGAATCGGGGGTCGGTCCAGTGTACCGGCGGGTTCCTGGGCGTCCCTCGGCGAGGGACCCGGGGTCGGCGCCTCAGGAGGAGGCTGTCGGGGTGCGGAGGGATGCTCCGTCGAGCTCGGCGGGAGTGATCGCATCCGCAGCTTCGTCGAGCGGATCCTGAGGCGCGAGCTCCTCGGCCTCGGGGGTGTCGGCCTCGGCCGACTGGCTGGCGGCCTCGATGGCCTTGCGGCGGCTGAGCGGGGCCAGCGTGAACAGCGTGCAGGCGAAGAAGCCGATGATGAGGAACATCGTCGCCCAGAGGGTCGAGAGCCCGAAGAAGGTCGGGAGCACGAAGTACAGCAGGCAGCTGATCGACGCGACAGCGGTCCAGCTGTAGAAGATCAGCACGGCGTGCAGGTGCGAGTGCCCCATGTCGAGCAGGCGGTGATGCAGGTGCTTGCGGTCGGCGCTGAACGGCGACTTCCCGGCCCTGAGCCTGCGGATGACGGCGAGCCCGAAGTCGAGCAGCGGGATGATCAGCACGGCGAACGGCAGGATGATCGGGATGAACGCCGGCAGGAGCTGGGCGCTGCCGAGCTGGGCCGGATCGATCTGCCCCGTGACGGCGACAGCCGAGGTCGCCATGAGGAGTCCGACCAGGAGGGCGCCGGCATCGCCCATGAAGAGCTTGGCCGGATGCCAGTTCAACGGCAGGAATCCGGCGCAGACGCCCACGACCAGCACGGCGATGAGTGAGGCGAGGTTGAAGTAGTTGAGCGGCGACGTCTGCTGCACGAGCAGGTAGGAGTAGAGGAAGAAGACGCCGTTGGCGATGAGGGCGACGCCCGCGACGAGGCCGTCGAGCCCGTCGATGAAGTTGATGGCGTTCATGACCAGCACGATGGCGAAGATCGTGATGATGACGCTCATCCAGCTGGAGCCGACGGTGATTCCGCCCCCGATCGGCAGCGAGTAGATCTGCACGCCCTTCCAGGCGACGAGGCCCGCGGCGATGAACTGCCCGGCGAGCTTGGTCATCCAGTCGAGGTCCCAGATGTCGTCGGCGACGCCGATGAGCACGATGAGCAGGGCTGCACCCAGGATCGCGAGGATCTGCTCGGGGTTGGCGAACACGATGCGCAGCGTCGGGAACCGGGCCGAGACCAGCCAGGCCGCACCGAATGCAGCGACGATGCCGATGAACATCGCAACACCGCCGAGCCTGGGGGTTGGCCTGGTGTGCACGTCGCGTTCACGGATCTTCGGGTACAGCCGGTACTTGTGGCTCAGCCTGTAGACCACGATCGAGAGGGCGAACGTGACGATGGCCGCCACGAGCGCCAGCACGATGAACAGGGTCACGGGCTACTCCGCCGGCTCGGCGGAAGCGGGAGCGGGCTCGGACCCGGATGCCGCGTCGGGGGCGGTGGCCGCCTCGGCCAGGGCGTCCCCGACGATCGACTGCACGGCCATCCGCGAGATGACGCCCTCGCGCACGATGTGCAGCTTTCCGCCGCGCTGCAGTGCCGTCGCGTCGACGATGGTCGACCCGGCTGCCGCTGTCGCGATCCCCTCGGTGCCGTACGCGGTGCCTGCAGCGCCGCCGTCGAGGTACACGTCGATGGAGTCGCCGAGGGACGCGGAGGCCGTGGCAGCGTCGAGCGCCGAGGGCTCCCCCGTGCGGTTGGCCGATGACACCGCCAGCGGACCGGTCTCGCTCAGCAGTTCGAGCGCGATGGTGTTGGCCGGCATCCGGAGCGCGACGGTGCCCCTCGTCTCTCCGAGGTCCCAGTTCAGTGAGGGCTGGGCGGTGAGGATGACGGTGAGTCCGCCGGGCCAGAACGCCTCGACCAGCGCGCGCACCTCCTCGGGGACATCGGCGGCGAGGGCATCGAGCGTGGGGATGCCGGGGATCAGCACGGGCGGAGGCGAGGTGCGGTCGCGCCCCTTCGCATCGAGGAGTTTCTGCACGGCCTTCGGATCGAAGGCGTCTGCCGCGATGCCGTAGACGGTGTCGGTGGGGATGACGACGAGACCGCCGCGACCGATGGCAGCGCGCGCGAGGCGCATACCGGTGAGCAGTTCTGAGTCGACAGAGCAGTCGAAGAAACGTTCAGGCATTTGGCACTGATTCTAGGACGTGCCGCTGACGGGTGCCGACCCGACGCTCCCCCGGCGAACTCACGGCCGCGATCCGGGAGATCCCGGAGCGCGGCCGTGGGTTCATCGGCCGATCAGTGCCGGCGCGCCCGTCGGGTGAACAGCCAGGTGCCCCACACGTACGATCCCGCGATGATGAGCGCGCACCATCCGAGAGCCCACCAGGGGTCGGTGCCTAGATCCGTGCCCATCAGCAGGCCACGGATGGTCTCGATGATGGGCGTGATCGGCTGGTTCTCGGCGATCCACTGCAGCCACTCCGGCATCGTGTCGGTCGGCACGAACGCGCTCGACAGGTACGGCAGGAACAGCAGCGCGAATCCGTAGCCGCTGGCCGCCTCGACGTTTCCCGCCGCCAGGCCGATCGCCGCGTACAGCCAGGTGATGGCGAGGATGAACAGCGCGATCACGCCGACCGCCGCGATCCACTCGAGCACGTTCGCCGTCGGACGGAACCCGAGGGCCAACGCGACGCCGATGACGACGGCCGTGGCGAGGAGGTTGCGGGCCAGGCTCGCGACGACATGACCCGTGAGCACGCTGATGGCGCGCAACGGCATGGCCCGGAACCTGTCGATGATGCCGTTGGTCATGTCGTTCGCCACGTCGACGGCCGTCGACGACGCCCCGAATCCCGCGCAGAGCAGGATGATGCCCGGCACGACGTAGTTCACGTAGTTCCCGTCGGGCTCGATGGCGTTGCCGAACACGAAGGTGAACAGCAGCATCAGGATCGTCGGGAGGACTATCGCCATGATCAGCGCGTCGATGTTGCGCATGGTGTGGCGGAGGCTCCGCACGATCATGGTCGTGGTGGTGACGGATGCCGACGGTCGGCGCCCCGCCCGCGCGGGGACCTGCTGTCCCGTCGTCCTGGTGATGGTCGCGGTGCTCATGCCGCCACCTCCTCTCGGTTGTCGGTTCTGTCGGCGGTGCTCGTCGGGTCCTCGGCATCCGTCGCCACCCGGTGCCCGGTGAGGGCGAGGAAGACGTCGTCCATGCTGGGCTTCCTCACGACGATCCGCAGGGTCGCCGACGCCGGATCGGCCGCGATCACGGCGAGGGCGGCCTCGAGCCCTGCGACAGTTCCGTCGGTCGGGAGCTCCAGGAGCAGGGAGTCGTCGAGGTCGCGCAGTTCGACGACCTCTCCCCCGACGCGGGCCTTGAGCTCGGTCGGAGTGCCCTCGGCGACGATGGTGCCGCCGTCGAGCACGAGGATGCGGTCGGCCAGGGCGTCGGCCTCCTCGAGGTACTGCGTGGTCAGCAGGATCGTCGTGCCGCGCTCGGCGAGTTCTGCGATCATCCGCCACAGCTCCTGCCGGCTCCGGGTGTCGAGTCCGGTCGTCGGTTCGTCGAGGAACACCACCGGTGGATCGGCGACCAGGCCGAGGGCCAGGTCGAGCCGTCGGCGCATGCCGCCCGAGTAGCTTCCGACGCGTCTGCGTGCGGCATCCGTCAGGTCGAAGCGATCGAGCAGCTCGCTCGCGCGCTGCCTGGCTCCGGCCGAGGTGAATCCGGACAGCCGGGCGAGCATGCGCAGGTTCTCCTCTCCGGTCAGCACCTCGTCGACGGCCGCGTACTGGCCCGTCAGGCTGATGGCCTCGCGCACGGCTTCGGGATCCGTGGCCAGATCGGCTCCGGCCACGACGACGGTGCCCGAGTCGGCTCCGGTCAGGGTCGCCAGGACGTTGATGAGGGTGGTCTTGCCGGCGCCGTTCGGCCCGAGGAGGGCGACGATGCTGCCCGTCTCGATGCTCAGGTCGACGCCGTCGAGGACGGTGGCGTCGCCGTAGCTCTTGCGCACGCCACGCACCTGGATGGCTGGTGCAGTCATAGTTCACAACCTTTCGGTGTAGCGGATAAACTCTGGTGTACGGCGTATGTTTGTGTGTATGCCATACACGTCTGTTTAAGTGATACACAGTTCTAGGATGAGTGTCAACCCTCGAGTCGAAAGGCGGCGCATCGTGGCCGATGTCGAAGAAGCGCTCCCCCGCGGGATCGCGCTGACCTGGGGCGTGGCGGAGAACCCGCAGCGCGGACCCAAGCGCGAGCTCTCGATCGAGCGCATCGTCGAGACCGCCATCGAGATCGCGGATGCCGAGGGGCTCGGCGCCGTCTCCATGAGCCGCGTCGCCACCACCCTCGGCTTCACGACGATGTCGCTGTACCGCTACGTGACCAGCAAGGACGACCTGCTCGTGCTCATGGAGGACACGGCGTCGGAGATGCCGATCCCTGCCGAGGACGACACCGTGCCGTGGCGGGACGGCGTACGCCGCTGGGTCCTCGCCGTTCGCGGCGTGTACCGCGATCACCCCTGGATCGCGCGGGTTCCCGTGCGCGGGGCGCCGATGACGCCCAACAACCTGCTCGCTGCCGACTGGCTGCTGCGGGAGCTCCGCCCGCTCCCTCTCGACGACTCCGAGAAGATGTCGAGCCTGCTGCTCCTGACCAGCTACGTGCGAGCGACCGCGGCACTGGAGGCCGACCTCACGGAGGCGACCGCAGCCGGCATCGCCGAGACCGCCGGGATGCAGGCGGCGCTCACCGCCCTCGTCACTCCCGAACGCTTCCCCGACCTCAGTCGCATCGTGGCAGGCGGCGGCTACACCGGGGCGCCGGTGCCCGGGGTCGCCGACGACTTCACGTTCGGTCTCGAGCGCATCCTCGACGGCATCGAGTACCACGTGGGGAATCCTGATGCCCCGCTCGCGGACACCGGCGCCGTTCCGTCCCTCGACACTCTCGAGATCCCCCGCGACAAGGCCGTGCGCGAGGCGGCGAAGGCCCGGCGGGAGGCCGAGGCGAGGGTTCGCGAGGCGAAGAAGCGCGAGCGCGAGGAGATCAAGCGGGCCCGGGAGCGAGCGGCCAGGGGCTAGGGCACCGACGCCCGGGGCGGCATCCGTTCGCCCGCATGACGGCGTGAAAAAGGAGTGCGATCGAACCGCTCTCCACTTTCAGAATATACGGGGCAGGGGGCCTTGCCGCAAGAGCCCCCTGGCAGCGCATACTGGTCGACCGAACGCGAGTCCACCCGAACCTGGAGCTGCCCTGATCGAGACAATCCGCCCCGTCTTCGACCTTCCCGACCACCTCTCCCCGAAGGCCGATCCGGCCCTCATCGCCGACGACGAGCGACACTTCGCCGCCATCGCCCGGACACTCGAGCAGTCGATCGCCGAGCTCTCAGCCAGGCTCGACGAGACGCGGCTGCGCCCGGGCGGCGGAGGCGAGGCCGCGCTGGAACGCGATCTCGAGATCCACCGCATCACGGCGCGGCTGCGCACCCTGCGCCGGTTCGGGCTCGACCTGTGCCTGGGGCGCATCGTCTCCGCGGAGCATCCGGAGCCCGTCTACATCGGTCGGGTCGGGCTCACGGATGCCGACGGCCGCCGCCTGCTCGTCGATTGGCGATCGCCGGCGGCCGAGCCGTTCTTCGGCGCCACCCACGCCACACCGATGGGGCTCGCCAGCCGGCGCCGGTACCGCTGGGCGAACGGCCGGATCGGCGACTACTGGGACGAGGTGTTCACGCCTGAGGAGCTGGCCGACCACGCAGGGGCCAGACGCGCCGCCCTCGACGACCAGTCGGCGTTCATCGCCAGCCTCGGCAGCGACCGATCGAGCCGCATGCGCGACGTGCTCGGCACCATCCAGGCCGACCAGGACGCGATCATCCGCGCCGGGTCGCGCGGCGCCCTCGTCGTCGACGGCGGTCCGGGCACCGGGAAGACCGTCGTCGCGCTGCACCGATCGGCGTACCTGCTCTACTCGGATCCGAGGCTGGCCCGCCACCACGGCGGCGTGCTGTTCGTCGGTCCGAGCCTGCCCTACCTCGACTACGTCGCCGACGTCCTCCCCGGCCTGGGCGAGGACGGTGTCGAGACCTGCACCCTGCGCAGCCTCGTGCAGGAGGGGGGTGATGCCGGCATCGAGAACGACTCCCGGGTGGCAGCGCTCAAGGCCTCGGCGACGCTGCTGCGGGCCGTCGAGGCTGCCGTCGACCACTACGAACGGCCCCCGACGCGGGCGATGACGGTCGAGACGCCGTGGGCGGACATCCACCTCTCTCCCGAGGACTGGGCCGAGGCCTTCGCCGCACCCGAGGCCGGCACCTCGCACAACGACGCGCGCGATCAGGTCTGGGAGGAACTCCTGGGCATCCTCACCGACAGCCACGGCGACGACGAGATCGCTCCCCACCTCGTGCGCCGCGCGCTCGAGCAGAACAGCGGGCTGCGCGGAGCGTTCACCGCGGCCTGGCCACTGCTCGATCCGGCCGGTGTCATCGGCGACCTCTGGAGCGTTCCGGCGTACCTGCACGCGAGCGCCCCGTGGCTCACCTCTGCCGAGGTCGGCGCGCTTCAGCGACCCGAGGCGAGGGCGTGGACGGCATCCGATCTCCCGTTCCTCGACGCTGCCCGGCGTCGCATCGGCGACCCGGAGGCATCTCGGCGTCGGCATCGGCGCGACGTCGCCCTCGCCTCGGAGCGCGAGTACCGCGACAGGGTGATCGACGACCTGATCGCCGCCGACGACTCCGAACTGAAGCTCATGACGATGCTGCGCGAACAGGATGCGCAGAACAGCCTGGTCGACGAGTCAGCTCTTCCGGGCACGGATCCCGACCTGCTCGCCGGCCCCTTCGCGCACATCGTCGTGGACGAGGCCCAGGAGCTGACGGATGCCGAGTGGCAGATGCTGCTGGCCCGGTGCCCGTCGCGCAGCTTCACCATCGTCGGCGACCGCGCCCAGGCCAGGCATGGATTCGCCGAGTCGTGGAGGCAGCGGCTGGAACGCGTCGGCATCGCCCAGGTCACGCTGGCCTCGCTGAGCATCAACTACCGCACGCCCGCGGAGGTCATGGCCGAGGCCGAGCCCGTCATCAGGGCCGCGCTGCCGGACGCCAACGTGCCGACGTCGGTGCGCAGCACGGGCATCCCCGTGGCGCACGGCGCACTCGCTGACTTCGATGCGATCCTCGATGGCTGGCTCGCGGAGGGCGGCGACGGAATCGCCTGCGTCATCACCCGCGACCTCGACGAGGCCGCCGTCAGGCCGACTCCCCGCATCCGTTCCCTGACGCCGGAGCTGGCCAAGGGCCTCGAGTTCGACCTGGTGGTGCTCGTCGACCCCGACACCTTCGGCACGGGCATCGAGGGCGCCGTCGACCGCTACGTGGCGATGACCCGCGCGACCCAGCGGCTCGTCATCCTGACGAGCGCCTAGCCGGCGAGCGAGTCCGGGCCCGGGAGGACGTGAGCATCGCCCTGGAGCGGGCGCAGCCTGTCGGCCACGGGGAACGGGGCGCTGTAGTACACGGCCGTCGCCGTGACATCGCCCCAGTCCTCCTTCTTGACCAGCACGTGTTCGGTGGACACCTCGACGATGCGCACCCGCAGCCAGTGGGCGTCGCCGTCGTCGTCGAGAAGCAGCTCGAACGGCTCTGCGAGGTAGCCGAGGCCCGTCGACTCGAGCGTCTCCTCGGCGGTGAGCCAGTCGACGGCATCGGTCACGACGCGACCGAGGAGGTCGATCACGACGAAGCCGTCGCCGTCGGGGCGCATCCACCCGAGCAGTTCCCTGTCGCCGCGGCGGTGCTCGATCCAGTCTGAGGGAGAAGGCATGGAGTCGAGGCTAGCAACGGCGGATGTCGATCATTCACGGCGGCGGGCGGCGGGCGGCGGCGTGGTGTCGCATACCGGCGGCCCCGCGCGTCTAGCGCAGCGCCGTCGTCGCGCGGTCGCGGAAGGTCAGGTCGCGGTGATGGGTGATCGAGCGCCAGCCGTCGGTGGCCAGGATGGCGGCGATCGCGGCCGACTGGTGCTCGGCATGCTCGATCACCAGCACTCCCCCGGACCTGAGCAGGCGCAGGCCGGTGCGCGAGAGCGCCGGGATGACCGAGAGTCCGTCGTCGCCCCCGTAGAGCGCCTCATCGGGATCGTGCAGGGCGACCTCGGGGTCGGTGGGGCGCAGGCTCTCGGGGACATAGGGCGGATTCGACGCGACGACGCTCACAGCGCCGTCGAGCTCGGGAAGTGCGTCGGCCAGGTCCGCGGCCACGAGCGTCGTGTTGTCGCCGCCGAAGTCCCGGATGTTGCGCTCGGCCCAGACGCGGGCCTCGGCCGAGCGCTCCACGGCGTAGACCCGAGCGTTCGGCACCTCGGTCGCCAGGGCGAGGGCGATCGCGCCGCTGCCCGTTCCGAGATCGACGGCGATCGGGGCCGGGGCGGCATCGGCACGCAGGGCGTCGATGGCGAGCTGGGCGACCATCTCGGTCTCGGGGCGCGGGATGAAGACTCCGGGTCCGACGTGCAGCTCGAGGGCTCGGAACGGCGCCAGGCCGGTGATGTGCTGCAGAGGTTCCCGGGTGGCCCGGCGAGCGATGAGCGAGCGGATGCTGCCGGCATCCGTCGCCGACACCGTGCCGCCCGTGATGAGACGGGCCTGCAGACCGCCGCGGCTGAGCTCGAGCACGTGGCCGAGCAGAAGCTGCGCGTCGATCTCGGGCGAGACGACGCCCGCGGCATCGAGCGTGGCGACGGACTCCTCGAGCAGTTCGCTCAGGGGAAGGCCCTCGTCGCTTTTCGTCATATTCACGTGAAGGAATGTAACGCACTCGCCTGAGCGCGACCGGCGGACGTAGTCTGAACGAAGCCGCGCTTCGTTCCTTCGGCGCCGTCGATGCGCCAGTGTCGTGAAAGGTCACCCCATGTCGCAGATCTACTCGAGCATCACCGACGTCGTCGGGCGCACGCCGCTCGTTCGCCTGAACCGCATCACCGAGGGCGCAGGCGCCACAGTGCTGGCCAAGCTCGAGTTCTACAATCCGTCTGCCAGCGTCAAGGACCGCCTGGGCGTCGCGATCGTCGACGCCGCCGAGGCATCGGGCGACCTCAAGCCCGGCGGCACCATCGTCGAGGCCACGAGTGGAAACACCGGCATCGCCCTCGCGATGGTCGGTGCCGCACGCGGATACACCGTGATCCTCACGATGCCCGAGACGATGAGCACCGAGCGCCGCGCGCTGCTCCGCGCGTACGGAGCCGAACTCGTCCTGACCCCGGGCTCCGAGGGCATTCGCGGTGCCGTCGCCAAGTCCGAGGAGATCGCCGCTGGCATCCCCGGCGCGGTCCTCGCCCGCCAGTTCGAGAACGAGGCGAATCCCGAGATCCACCGCCGCACGACGGCGGTCGAGATCTGGGACGACACCGACGGCGAGGTCGACATCTTCGTGTCGGGCATCGGCACTGGCGGCACGATCACCGGCACCGGCCAGGTACTCAAGGAGCGGAAGCCCACGGTGCAGGTCGTCGGCGTCGAGCCCGAGGAGTCGGCGCTTCTCACCGGCGGGAGCGCCGGCCCGCACAAGATCCAGGGCATCGGCCCGAACTTCATCCCGGAGATCCTCGATCGCGAGGTCTACGACGAGATCATCGACGTGAACATCGCCCAGTCCGTGGCCATGGCCCGCCGCCTCGCGGTCGAGGAGGGCATCCTGGGCGGCATCAGCTCGGGAGCCACGGTGCACGCCGCTCTCGAGCTGGCGAAGCGCCCCGAGAACGCCGGCAAGACCATCGTCGTCATCCTGGCGAGCTATGGCGAGCGCTACCTCTCGACCGTGTTGTTCGAGGGTCTCGTCGACTGAGCGGGTCGCCATCGGACATCCTTCGGCGGCCGTAGGCTGGGGCCATGGGATTCTTCGCCGCGCTTCGTGAGGATGTCGCGACGGCTCGCTCGCACGATCCGGCTGCGCGCAGCAGCATCGAGGTGTTCCTCGCGTACTCCGGCCTGCACGCCGTGTGGGGCTATCGACTGACGCACCTGCTCTGGGTCGCCGGCTTCCGTCTGCCGGCCCGACTGCTCTCGCAGCTGCTCCGGTTCCTCACCGGCGTCGAGATCCATCCGGCCGCCACCATCGGACGCCGGCTGTTCATCGACCACGGCATGGGCGTCGTGATCGGGGCGACAGCCGTGCTCGGCGACGACGTGATGCTGTATCACGGCGTGACCCTGGGCGGGAAGAGCCGACACCACCGGCGCGATGAGAAGCGGCATCCGACCCTCGAAGACGGCGTGACAGTCGGCGCCGGCGCCAAGGTCCTCGGCGACATCACCCTCGGAGCCTGGTCGACCGTCGGCGCGAACGCCGTCGTGACCAAGGACGCGCCGCCGAACTCGCTGCTGACCGGGATCCCGGCGACCATCAGGCCGGCGGATCCCGACGCCACCGAGTCGGCCCGAGGCGTCGTCTACGACGTCTGAGCGACCAGCGACCTAGCTCTGGTCGCCGATGTCGGCGAGCCTGGCCTCTTCATCGGCCTGAATGGCCGACTCGATGATCGGCTCGAGCGCGCCATTCATGACCGAGTCCAGGTTGTAGGCCTTGTAGCCGGTGCGGTGATCGGCGATGCGGTTCTCGGGGAAGTTGTAGGTGCGGATGCGCTCCGAGCGGTCCATCGTGCGGATCTGGGTCTTGCGGGCCGCACTGTCGAGCTCGGCCTGCTCCTCCTGGCGACGCGCGAGGATGCGGGCGCGCAGCACGCGCATGCCGGCCTCGCGGTTCTGCAGCTGGCTCTTCTCGTTCTGCATCGCGACCACGATGCCGGTGGGAAGGTGCGTGATGCGCACGGCGGAGTCCGTGGTGTTGACGGACTGGCCGCCAGGACCGCTCGAGCGGTACACGTCGATCTTCAGGTCGTTCTGGTTGATGTCGACCTCTTCGGGGGCGTCGACCTCGGGGAAGACGAGAACACCGGTCGTCGACGTGTGGATGCGTCCCTGGGACTCGGTGGCCGGAACGCGCTGCACCCTGTGGACGCCTCCCTCGTACTTGAGGTGGGCCCAGACCCCCTGCGACGGGTCGGTCGCATTGGACTTGATGGCGACCTGGACATCCTTGTAGCCGCCGAGATCGCTCTCGGTGCGCTCGAGGAGCTCGGTCTTCCAGCCCTTGGACTCGGCGTAGTGCATGTACATGCGCAGCAGGTCGGCGGCGAACAGCGCGCTCTCAGCTCCGCCCTCTCCGCCCTTGATCTCCATGATCACGTCGCGGCCGTCGTCGGGGTCGCGCGGGATGAGGAGACGACGCAGCTTCTCCTGGGTCGTCGCGAGCTCCTCCTCGAGGGCGGGGATCTCCTCGGCGAAGGCCTCGTCCTCACGGGCGAGCTCGCGGGCTGCGGCGAGGTCCTCGCCGGCCTGGATCCACGCCGTGTTGGCCGCGGCGATCTTCGAGAGCTCCGCGTAGCGGCGGTTGACCTTCTTGGCGCGCGCGGCGTCGGCGTGCAGCGCCGGGTCGGCCAGCTGCTCCTGCAGATCAGCGTGCTCGTCGAGCAGTACCTTCACCGAATCGAACATCTCGAGACTCCTGTTGTTTCACCTGCGTGAGAGTGGACGTTGTCGGGGGAAAAGCCGAAGGTCCTGCGCGTCGGCCACTCTCGTTCCGATGCGCAGGACCCTCTGAAGACGCTAGTGCTCGCCCGTGTGCCCGTTGGTGCCGTTCTTGCCGACCTGCATGAGGAACTCGACGTTGGACTGGGTCTCCTTGAGGCGCCCCAGAACGGCCTCGAGTGCCTGCTGCTGGTCGAGACCGGCGAGGGCGCGGCGCAGCTTCCAGGTGATCTTGACCTCATCGGCGCTCATCAGCATCTCCTCGCGGCGGGTGCCGGAGGCGTTGACGTCGACGGCCGGGAAGATGCGCTTGTCGGCGAGCTGGCGCGAGAGGCGCAGCTCCGAGTTTCCGGTGCCCTTGAACTCCTCGAAGATGACCTCGTCCATCTTGGACCCGGTCTCGATGAGCGCCGTGGCGAGGATCGTGAGCGATCCACCGTTCTCGATGTTGCGAGCAGCCCCGAAGAAGCGCTTCGGCGGGTAGAGCGCCGAGGCGTCGACACCACCGGAGAGGATGCGTCCTGAAGCCGGAGCCGCCAGGTTGTAGGCGCGGCCGAGGCGGGTGATCGAGTCGAGCAGCACGACGACGTCGTGGCCCAGCTCGACGAGGCGCTTCGCACGCTCGATGGCGAGCTCGGCGACGGTGGTGTGGTCCTCCGCCGGGCGGTCGAAGGTGGAGGCGATGACCTCGCCCTTCACCGTGCGCTGCATGTCGGTGACCTCTTCAGGGCGCTCGTCGACGAGAACGACCATGAGGTGGACCTCGGGGTTGTTGATCGCGATGGCGTTGGCGATCTGCTGCAGCACGATCGTCTTGCCGGCCTTGGGCGGCGCGACGATGAGGCCGCGCTGGCCCTTGCCGATCGGCGACACCAGGTCGATGATGCGCTGGGTGAGCTTGGTGGGCTCGGTCTCGAGGCGCAGGCGCTCCTGCGGGTAGAGCGGGGTGAGCTTCTGGAAGTCGACGCGCGCTGCGGCCTCGTCGACGGACTGGCCGTTGATCGAGTCGACCTTGACGATCGCGTTGTACTTCTGGCGGCCGTTGCCGTCGCCCTCGTGCGGCTGGCGGATGGCGCCGACGACGGCGTCTCCCTTGCGCAGGTTGTACTTCTTGACCTGGCCGAGCGAGACGTAGACGTCGCTCGGGCCCGGCAGGTAGCCGCTCGTGCGCACGAAGGCGTAGTTGTCGAGGACGTCGAGGATGCCGGCGACAGGGATGAGCACGTCGTCGTCGTTCAGCTCGGGCTCGAACTCGTCGCCCGCAGCACCGCCGCGACGCTTGCGGTCGCGGTAGCGGCTGCGGCCGGAGCGGGAGTCGCCCTCTGCCGCCTGACGCTGGCTGTCGCGCTGGCTCTGCTGGCCGTTGCCGTTGCCGTTCTGGCGCTCGTCGAGGTCGAGCTTCTGGCCCTGCTCTGCAGGCTGGTTGCCCTGCTTCTGCTGGTTCTGGTTGCCCCGGTCGTTGCTGTTCTGGTTGCCGTTCTGGGCGTTGGCGTTCTGGCCGTTGCCGTCCTGGGCCTTCTCGCCACGGCCACCGCGGTTGCGGTTGCGGTTGCGGCCCTGACGCTCGCCCTGCGGCTTCTCGTCGGTGGACTCGGCGGCCTCGGTGGACTCGACGGCAGCGGGGGCCTCGGTGGCCTCAGCGGTCTCGGTGGCCTGAGGGGCGACCTTGACCTGCTTGCGGCGCTGGCCGCGCGGGGCCTCGCCGTCCTGGGCCTTCTCGGGGTTGTTGTTGCGGGCTGCGACGGCGTCGAGCGCCGGAACCAGGCTGTCGAGGCCGGTTCCGCCTGCGGTGTTCACGTGGGCGCCGGCGGCCGTCGAGGCCGTGGTGGCGCGGCGCGAGCCGCGACCACGGGTCACGGCGGGGGCTCCGGTCACGGTGAGGGCTGCGGCCGGAGCCGGGGTCTCCTCGGTGAAGGAGACGGGTGCCTGCTCGGCGGCGGGGGCCGCTGACTGCTCGGCGGCCGGGGCAGCTGCGGGCTCGGCGGGGGCATCCGTCGTCGTCGACGAGGCCTCGGGCGCGGCCGGAGCGGCGATCTCGGGGGCAGCGGCGGCGCTCTCGCCGGCTGCGGGCTGGGCGTCGACGATGGCGTCGACGAGCTCGCCCTTGCGGAGCTTGGAGGCACCGGGGATGCTGAGCTGGGTCGCGAGAGCCTGGAGCTCGGCGACGCGCAGCGTGTTCAGCTGGGTGCGGGTTGCCACGGTCTGAGTGGCGTTGACATCAGTCACGGGAGTTGGTCCTTTCGCCTGGCGGGAATCCGTCCAGGGGAGCTGGTCACCGAGCTGCGTGTCGCGATTTCGACATGGAAACGCGACAGGCGGGTGGCGCGATGAGAGCAAATGAATTGCGGGGAATTGCACCGGTCCAGTCGGTTCGCTTTGCTGTGCGGAACCTTGACGGGTACGGGCTCAGTCTAACACCGTGCCGGAGGATGCCCTGACACGCGAACGCGGGTCATCAGGGGATCCTCAGGCCGACGCGTTCACCGAGCCCTTGAAGTCGACGGCCAGATGGAGTGCCTGCCACGGCGTCTCGGACACCGAGGCGACGAGATCGGCCGCACCGAGGCGCTGCCCCGGGTCGCTCGCGAGTACGAGGATCGACGGTCCGGCGCCCGACACCACGGCCGGGTAGCCTGCGGCACGGAGGGCGACGATGAGGGCGTTGGTCTCCGGCATGGCTGCGGCCCGGTAGTTCTGGTGCAGCTTGTCCTCGGTGGCGGCGAGCAGCAGCTCGGGGCTCTGGATGAGGGCGGCGACGAGCAGCGCCGAGCGCGAGACGTTGAAGACGGCGTCTTCGTGCGGAACCGACTCCGGCTGCAGGCTGCGTGCGAGGGCGGTCGACATCACGTGCTCGGGAACGAACACCACGGGTGAGACGCCGCGGTGAACCATGAGCTTCTTGTGCTGCGGGCCCTCGGGCGTGGTCCACGCGATGGTCAGGCCGCCGAAGAGTGCGGGCGCCACGTTGTCGGGGTGGCCCTCCAGCTCGGTCGCGAGGGCCAGGGCGTCGTTGTCGGAGATCTCGACGACGCCCTCGAGGATGCCCTTGGCAGCCATCACGCCCGAGACGATCGCAGCACCGGAGGATCCGAGGCCGCGCCCGTGCGGGATCGAGTTGCGGGCCTCGAGGCGCAGGCCGGGAAGCGCGTAGCCGTAGTGCGCAAGCACGTGGGCGATGGAGCGCACGACGAGGTGCGACTCGTCCGTCGGCACCTCACCGGCTCCGACGCCCTCGACGTGGATGTCGACGCCGGGAGCAGGAAGCACCTCGACGACGAGTTCGTCGTAGAGGGCGAGTGCGAGTCCGAGGGTGTCGAAGCCGGGGCCGAGGTTCGCGCTGGTGGCCGGCACCTGCACCGAGACCCGACGACCGACGAGCTCGGGGGCGAGGGAGTTCAGCGTCACGGCGGCGGTCATGCCTTCGCCAGGCCGAGGACGTCGGCGATCTCTGCGGTGTCGACGGCGACGCTCTCGGGCTGGATGTCGGAGCCGTCCGCCGTGCGGAGGGCCCACTGCGGGTCCTTCAGGCCGTGGCCGGTCACCGTGAGCACGACGGTGGCGCCCCGGCCGATCACGCCGGCCTCGGCCTGCTCGAGCAGGCCGGCCACGCTGATGGCTGAAGCGGGCTCGACGAAGATGCCGACCTCGGAGGAGAGGATGCGCTGGGCCTCGAGGATGCGGGCGTCGTCGATGGCTCCGAAGTAGCCGTCGCTGTTCTCGCGAGCAGCGATGGCCAGCTCCCACGATGCCGGGTTGCCGATGCGGATGGCGCTGGCGATGGTGTCGGGGTTCTTGACGACGTGGCCGAGCACGATCGGTGCGCTGCCGGCGGCCTGGAAGCCGAACATGCGCGGCATCTTGGTCGTGACGCCGCGCTGCAGCTCCTCGGAGTACCCGCGGTGGTAGGCCGTGTAGTTTCCGGCGTTGCCGACGGGGACGATGTGGAAGTCCGGCGCCTCGCGCAGCACCTCGACGACCTCGAACGCCGCGGTCTTCTGACCCTCGATGCGATCGTTGTTGACCGAGTTCACGAGGTGCACCGGGTAGTTGTCCGCGAGCTCGCGGGCGATCTCGAGGCAGTCGTCGAAGTTGCCGCGCACCTGAAGCAGGCGGCCGTTGTGGGCGATGGCCTGGCTGAGCTTGCCCATGGCGATCTTGCCCTCGGGCACGAGCACGGCCGCGGTGATCCCGGCGTGGGCGGCGTACGCGGCAGCCGACGCGGAGGTGTTGCCCGTCGACGCGCAGATGATGGCCTTGGCGCCGGCCTCGACGCCCTTCGTGACGGCCATGGTCATGCCGCGGTCCTTGAAGGAGCCCGTGGGGTTCATGCCCTCGAACTTGACCCAGACCTGGGCGCCGGTGCGGGCCGACAGCGCCGGTGCCGGCAGGAGGGGCGTTCCGCCCTCACCCAGCGTGACGACGGGGGTGGCATCCGTCACGTCGAGACGATCGGCGTACTCGCGGATGACTCCGCGCCACTGGCGGGACTCGCGGATCTGCGGGGTGGTGCTCATGAGGGATTACGCTCCTTCAACTCGGAGGACGGATGCGACGCGGGCGACGACGCGGTTGGCAGCCAGGTCCGCGACGGTCGCGGCGAGCGCGGCCTCCCGGGCTCCATGGGTGCCGATGACGAGGATGGCGGTGGACTCTCCGCCGGGGGTCGCCGTGGCGACGGACTGTTCGACGGTCTCCACCGAGACGCCGTGCTCGGCGAAGACGCCGGCGATGGTGGCGAGCACCCCGGGCTCGTCGATGACGTCGAGGGTGACGGCGTAGCGCGTCGTGGCCTTGCCGATCTCGAGCACCGGGAGGCCGGCGTGCTTCGACTCGGTGAGGCCGGGACCGCCGACGACGTGACGGCGGGCGAGCGAGACCAGGTCGCCGAGCACGGCGGACGACGTCTCGACTCCCCCGGCACCGGCGCCGTAGAACATGAGGGCTCCAGCCGCCTCGGCCTCGACGAACACGGCGTTGTTGGCACCGTGCACGGCGGCCAGCGGGTGGCTGCGCGGCACCATGGCTGGGTAGACCCGCACCGAGACGCCCTCGACCCCGCTGTCGGGATCGATCAGGCGCTCGCAGATGGCGAGCAGCTTGACCACGTGGCCGGAGTGCGCGGCCGAGGCGATCTGGGCCGCGGTGACGGCGGTGATGCCCTCACGGTGCACGTCGTCCACCGAGACCTCGGTGTGGAAGGCGAGGCTGGCGAGGATGGCGGCCTTCTGCGCGGCATCGTAGCCGTCGACGTCGGCGCTCGGGTTCGCCTCGGCGAGGCCGAGCTCCTGGGCTGTGGCCAGGGCGTCCTCGAGGCTGTCACCCTGGGTGTCCATGCGGTCGAGGATGTAGTTCGTGGTGCCGTTGACGATGCCGAGGATGCGCTTGACCCTGTCGCCCGCGAGGCTCTCGCGCAGCGGACGGATGATCGGGATGGCCCCGCCGACGGCCGCCTCGTAGTAGAGCTGGGCTCCCACCTGCTCGGCCGCGGCGAAGAGCTCGGGTCCGTGCGTGGCCAGCAGGGCCTTGTTGCCCGTGACGACGTCGGCACCGGAGTTCAGCGCCTGCAGGATGTACGTGCGGGCCGGCTCGATGCCGCCCATGAGCTCGATCACGACGTCGGCGCCGAGGATGAGCCTCTCGGCGTCGGTCGTGAGCAGCTCGCGCGGAAGGTCGACGCTGCGCTTGGCGTCGACGTCGCGCACGGCGATGCCGATGAGGTCGAGGCTGGCGCCCACGCGGTGCGCCAGTTCATCCCTGTCCTCCAGCAGCGACCGCGCGACCTGTGCTCCGACGGATCCTCCGCCGAGCAGGGCGACGCGCAGTGAACGGTAGGCGATCATCGGGCTCCCTCGAGTGCGTCCGTCCCGGCGGGCGTCGGCAGGGGGATGCCGGCGTCGCGCGAGAGGAGATCGGCCTCGGTCTCACCGCGCACGATGATGCGCGCAGCTCCGTCGCGCACGGCGACGACGGCTGGGCGGCCGAGGTGGTTGTAGTTGCTGGCCAGCGACCAGCAGTAGGCCCCGGTCGCCGCGACGGCGAGGAGATCGCCCGGTCGCACGTCGCCGGGCAGGTAGTCGGCGTCGACGACGATGTCGCCGGATTCGCAGTGCTTGCCCGCGACCCGCACGAGGGTGGGAGCGGCATCCGTCACCCGGCTCGCGATGCGCGCCGTGTAATCAGCTCCGTAGAGCGCGGGGCGGGCGTTGTCGCTCATGCCGCCGTCGACGCTCACGTAGGTGCGCACGCCGCCGTCGACCTCGACGGGCTTGACCGTTCCGACCTCGTAGAGGGTGATGCCTGCGGGTCCGACGATGTAGCGGCCGGGTTCGATGGCGATGCGGGGAACCGGGATGCCGTGGCTCGCGCACGCCGCGCCGACGGCCTCCGCCATGCCTGCGGCGATCTGCTCGATGGGCGTGGGCTCGTCGGCTGCCGTGTAGGCGATGCCGAAGCCGCCGCCGAGGTTGAGCTCGGGCACGTCGCCGTCGGTGAGGAGTTCGGCGTGCACGGCGATGAGGCGCGAGGCCGACTCGGCGAATCCGCCGGCGTCGAAGATCTGCGAGCCGATGTGGCAGTGCATCCCGAGGAAGCGGAGCTCGGCACGGTCGCGGATGGTGGCGACGAGGTCGGCGGCGTCGTCCAGGGGAACGCCGAACTTCTGGTCCTCGTGCGCGGTGGCGAGGAAGTCGTGGGTGTGGGCGTGCACTCCGCTGTTGACGCGCAGACGCACGGCCTGCACGCGACCGGCGCGGGCTGCGGCATCCGCCACCCGATCGATCTCGATGCGGCTGTCGATGACGATGGTGCCGACGCCGACCGAGACTGCCCGCTCGATCTCGGCGATCGACTTGTTGTTGCCGTGGAAACCGAGGCGTGCGGGGTCGATGCCGGCGGCGAGGGCGACGGCCAGCTCTCCGCCCGTGCAGACGTCGATGTTGAGTCCGGCCTCGGCGACCCAGCGGGCGACCTCGGTGGAGAGGAAGGCCTTGCCCGCGTAGTAGACGGCGACGGATGCCCCCACCGCGGCGAACGCCGAGCCGAAGGCGTCGAGCACACGGCCGGCGCGAGCACGCACCTGCGCCTCATCGGTCACATAGAGAGGAGTGCCGAAGCGCGCGGCGAGCTCGGCGGCGTCGACCCCGGCGATGACGAGACGCCCGTCGTCGTCTCGCGCGGCCGAGTCGGGCCAGACGCCGGCGGCGAGCGCGTTGGCGTCCACGGGCACGTCGAGCCACGCTGGGGCGGAGGGACGGGTGGCCACTAAAGGATCCTCGCAGTGGGGATGACAGACGGATGACACTGCGCGGCGAGCGAACCCGGATTGGTCCCTGAAGCCGTGACGGCAGTCGCCCGATCGAGCAGGGCGTCAATACCCGAGGAGTCTATCGAGTCGCCTTCCCGGCCTACGAATCGATGACGGCCGGTGCCGCAATCGTTACGGCGGGACATTGGGGGTGGCCTGTTTTGTAAACCTCACTAACATAAGAGGGGGGTGGCTCAGGGACGGTCGACCCCGGGAGGAGTCCCATGAGCGCAGCGGCACGGATCGACGCTGCGGAGGGGCTCGCGCTCCTGCGCTCCGACGGTCTCCTCGTGGCTCCCCACGTCGCCGGCTTCCTCGTGCGGGCCGTCGACGGCGACCCGGCCGCCCTGCGGGAGTTGGCGTTCGTGCTCGACGCGCGGCAGCTGATCGGGGCGCGAGCCCTCCCCGACCCACTTCCTGTGACCCCGCGCATCGAGCAGCTCCACGGAGCACGACTCGACGCTCTCTCGCCCGCCGATCGTCGCACTCTGCTCATCGCGGCCGTGAGTGTGGTGAGCCGCACCGGAATCCTGCTCGGCGCATCGGGCGCCACGATCGACGGCCTGGTGCATGGGGAACTCGTGGGAGCGCTGCAGCTGGTCTCCGGCCGCTTCGCCGTGGCCGATCCGCGCGTGCGCGCGCTCGTGCACGAGCGCGCGAGCCTCGCGGAGCGCACCGAGGCCCACGCCGCCCTCGCCGTCACTCACGAGTCACGGGCGGACTGGGACCTGGCCGCCTGGCACCGGTCGCTGTCGGCCCTGGCCGGAGACCCCACCCTCGCCCCGCGTCTGCTGGCACTGGGACGCTCGGCCCTCGCCGCGGGCGACGGGGTCTGGGCTCTGGCGATCGCCCGCGAGACCGCGAGCCATGCGCGCGGCGACGACCTCGTGCGGGCCGTCGCGCTGGCCGGGGCGTCCGCACTGCACGCCGGCCACGTCGACGATGCCGTCGAATGGCTCCGGCAGGCCACGGCGTCACCACGGCTGACGGATGCTGCCGCGAGCCTCGGCGCCTACACCCGGGCCGTACTGCTGGCGGAGGGCTTCATCCCCGAGGACGAGCTGCTCGCCTTCGCGGCGAACGCTCGGGCCGCCGCCGACGCGGGCGCGGAAGCGGAATCATCGCGCCGTGTGGCCGAGAGCCTGGCCGAGGCTTTCGATACCGCCGCGTCGCTGTTCGCCGAACGAGGCTCCCGCCGGGGCGTCACCCGCATGCGCCGAGCCGCCCAGGAGACCAGGCACGACGCGGGGATCGACCGCCCGGACCGCACGCGGTCGGCCGCCGAGGACTGGGCCGACGCCCTCGCTCCCCGACCGGCATCCCGTGCCTCCGAGGACGTGCCGGCCGCCCCGGCTCCGGGCCCCGACCACGTCGTCGGCTTCTCGACCCGTGCGTGCGCTGAAGCCATCGGACTCGCCAGGGCCGAGAGATTCGGCGATGCCAGAAGGGTCGTCGCGCGGGCCGTCGTCGGTCAGGCCTCGATCCCGACCCCGTTCCGCGCACGCGCCGACCTCCTTCCGGCTGCTCCTCGCGCCTCGGCGCTGATCGAGGCAGAGCTCGTGGTCGTGCGCGCTCTCATCGACTGCTGGGCTGGCCGGCACGCCCGCGCGGCGGACGACCTGCGCGAAGCCGCCCTGCGCCTGCCCGTCTCCCTCGTCTGCGGCGGGATCGCCGCCGCATTGCTCCTGCGTCTCGAGGCCTTCCGCGCGGCGTCGCCCGGAGCACCCGGAGTCGAACCCGATCCCGTGGCGGCCGCCGTCGCCGAGACGGCTCCGGTCGCCGGGCAGGAGGCCGACCGCGTCGAGCACCGCATCGATCAGGCCGTCACGGCGTGGCTGGCCGGAGACATCGGCTCCGCAGCCTCGCACCTGCTGGTCACGGGTTCGACCACCAGGACCGGACGCGGTGCCGTGTTCCCCCTGCCCGGCATCGACGACACCGTGGTGCTGGCCGAGGCCGGGTGGACCCACGCCGCCCGGGCGAACCTCGCCGCACTGCACGGGAAGTCCGGCGGCGAACGCAGCGCCGACGCCAACGCCGACGCGATCATGGGGTTCGCCCTGCACCGGGCGGCGGCGGTGCTCCGCGCCGAACTCGCCCTCGACGACGTGGCCGATCGCTCCGCGCGGATCCGTCGAGCGGAGGAGTTGAGTGCGCGGCTGCCATCGCCCTTCGATCGCGCACGCACAGAGCTGGCGCTGGCCCGAGCCCTGCTCGAGACCGGCGACGACCACCGCGCGCAGCTGCGCCTCGTGGCGGCGGCCGAGCACTTCCGAGAGGCCGGTCACGAACGGCTCGGCCTGGTGGCGGCCGGGTTGGCGTCGCGGCAGGCCGGTCGCTCGATGCGAGAGGAGCATCCGTCGCCCCACCAGCAGAAGGCGGCGCAGGCCGTCACGATTCCCCGCACCTGGGCGGCCGAGCTGACAGCGCGCGAACGCGACGTGGCCGAACTCGTCATCCGCGGCCGGTCGAATCGCGACGTGGCAGATGAACTGCACCTCGCCGTGCGCACGGTCGAGGTGCACCTGGGACGGGTGTACGCGAAGACCGGTGTGCGCTCACGCACCGAACTCAGCTACCTGGCACTACGTAGTTCCCCGTAGTCGTCCCCCGCCCGGGGGTCGAACCATGTGGATTCTCCCGATCCGCCGACAGCTCGGTCGCTCCTACCGTTGGCTCACCGCTCGCGACCCGAACGCAGCGTGCTCTCCCCACATCACACGACAAGGGACCACGCATGAAAACATCACGTACGACACACCAGGGCCGAGGGCTCCGACGCATCCTGGGGGTGGCAGGCGCCGTCGCCGGGGCCGCACTCATCGCGTCGTCGCTCACCACCATCACGGCCACAGCAGCACCGACGGCCGTCTCGGCCGCAGCCTCGGAACTGAATGGATACCGCAACGTCGGGTACTTCGTGCAGTGGGGCGTCTACGCCCGCGGCTACAAGGTGAAGCAGATCGACACCTCGGGCACCGCAGCCAACCTCACCGCGATCAACTACTCCTTCGGCAACATCAAGAACGACACGCTGAAGTGCTTCATCGCCAACAAGGCCCAGGGCACCGGGCCGACCGGGTCAGACGGGGCCGGTGACGCCTGGGCCGACTTCGGCATGGGCTACAGCGCGGCCGACTCCGTCTCCGGGGTCGCAGACACCTGGGACCAGCCGCTCGCCGGCTCGTTCAACCAGCTCAAGCAGCTGAAGGCCAAGCACCCGAATGTGAAGCCGATCATCTCGCTCGGTGGCTGGACCTGGTCGAAGAACTTCTCGAAGGCAGCGGCGACGGATGCCTCCCGCAAGGCTCTCGTCTCCTCGTGCATCGACCTCTACATCAAGGGAAACCTCCCGGTCATCGACGGACGCGGCGGCACCGGTGCTGCCGCCAACGTCTTCGACGGGATCGACATCGACTGGGAGTGGCCGGGCTCGCCGAACGGCCTCGAGGGCAACTACGTCGACACGGCCAACGACGCCCGGAACTTCAAGGCGCTGCTCAAGGAGTTCCGCACCCAGCTCGACGCCTACGGAGCCACCATCGGCAAGCACTACACGCTGAGCGCGTTCCTGCCGGCGAACACAGCCGACATCGCCTCGGGCGGATGGAACGACCCCGAGATCTTCACGTATCTCGACTACGGCAACATCCAGGGTTACGACCTCTGGGGAGCCTGGGATCCGACCCTCACCGGCCACCAGGGCAATCTCTACAAGGACCCGGCCGACCCGCGCCCGAAGAAGTTCGACGTCGACACCGCCGTGAACGCCTACATCAACGCGGGCATCAAGCCCTCGCAGCTCGGACTCGGCCTCGCCGCCTACGGGCGCGGCTGGCAGGGTGCGACGAAGAGCACACCCTGGGGACCCGCGACGGCTGCAGCCCCCGGAACCTATGAGGCGGGCAACGAGGACTACGACAAGCTGAAGACGCTCGGAACCGAGTACTACGACGCCGCTGTGGGAGCGGCCTGGCGCTACGACGGCAACCAGTGGTGGTCGTACGACAGCCCGCGCACCATCGCCCAGAAGGCCGACTACATCGTGGCCAAGGGGCTCGGCGGTGGCATGTGGTGGGAGCTCTCCGGCAACAAGGACGGCAGTCTCGTCGGCACCCTGGCCACCAAGCTGAAGGCGGCGAAGACGGGTCCGGTGACCACGCCGACGACGCCCACGACACCCCCGACGACCCCGCCCACCACTCCGCCGACGACGCCTCCCACGACGCCGCCGACGGCCTGCTCGGCCCCGGCGTGGAGCGCGACGGCCGTCTACACGGGCGGTACCGTCGTCAGCTACAGCGGCAACGAGTACACGGCGAAGTGGTGGACCCAGGGCAACACCCCCGGATCATCCGACCCGTGGTCGCTGACGAAGTCGTGCACCACGACGACCCCCACGACCCCGCCGACGACTCCGCCGACGACTCCGGGCGCCAACGCCTGGAGCGCGACGGCGGTCTACGTCGCCGGTGCAACCGTCACCTACGGCGGCCTCACCTACAAGGCCTCCTGGTGGACGCAGGGCGACACCCCCGGCACCTCGCCGTGGGGTCCGTGGAAGGTGGTCTGAGTCGCCCGGATGAGCTCGTGATCCAGTGACGACTGTGGGCGGATGCCGGCGATGAGCCGCGGCATCCGCCCACAGTCATGTCCGACCCCAGATCCTCCGTCACGCCAAGAACACGAAGTCTGACCGCGACAAGGACGGCATCGCCTGCGAGAAGCGCTGACCGCACCCGCTGTGCGCGGATCGAGCCTCTAGGAGCAGGTTCCCGTCTGCGCCAGGTCGGCGATGACCAGGTCGCCCGCCTGGAAACGGACGGTCACGGAGTCCGTTGCAACCTCGGCACCGGTGAGGTCCACCCCGGCCGGGATCTGGTCGGCGATGCAGAACGACACGGTGTTGTCGGCCAGGACTGCGTCGATCAGGCCCGAGATGTCGATGGAGGCAGACCCTGCCGCGAGCTCCCCCGAGGTCGGCGTGAAGACCAGGGAGTCGGCCGTCGTCGACGGCTGAGCCGTGAGCGTGAAGGTCAACGGGATGCCGATGAAGGTCTGCGACACCGAATAGGTGACGGTTCCGTCACCCAGGGTGATGTCGGCGTCGGTGCCGTTCTTCTGAAGCAGGCTGTCGAGGCCGGCCTGGTCGAACGCCACGCTGCCCGTGACGGTGTTCACGGGCTTGCTCATGTCGGTCGGCACGCCGTTGGCCTGGATCGTGACGTCGAGCGGGGTGCCGTCGAAGGCGATCCCCTCGGCGTCGACGTGCACGGATTCGAACGATCCGCCGAGGTACTGCGCGATGACGCTCGCCCCGCCGATGGTCACGTCGATGTCGTCGGGCGAGACCGTCGTGCCCTCCTCGGAGCTCAGCTTCTCCGCGAACTTCTCCGCGACGAGCCGCTCCCCCGTGCTGCGCGCGATCGAATCGGCGATGAAGTAGGCGGCGACGAGGGCCGCCACCAGGACGACGAGCACGATGGCGACCACGATCGGCCAGCGCCTCCGGGCCTTCGGTGCGTCGACTGCTGCTGTCATGGAGTCCCCCGTGTCGAGTCGAACGTTGCGTGCCGTCGTTACATGCGATCCGGTGCCGAGACGCCGAGCAGGTCGAGGCCGTTGCGGATCACGATACCGGTGGCGTCATTCAGCCACAGCCTGGTGCGGTGCACGTCCTCGACGGCACCGTCGCCGAGCGGGATCACGCGGCAGTTGTCGTACCAGCGGTGATAGAGCCCGGCGACCTCCTCGAGGTAGCGCGCGACGCGGTGCGGCTCCCGCAGCTCGGCCGACTGGGCGACGATGCGCGGGAACTCCTGCAGCGCGCCGAGCAGAGCCGATTCGGTCTCGTGCTCCAGCAGTTCGGGAGCGAAGACGCTGCGGTCGACGCCCGAGCTCGCGGCGTTGCGCCCCACGGCCGCCGTGCGGGCGTGCGCGTACTGCACGTAGAAGACGGGGTTGTCATTCGTGCGGCGCTGGAGGATCTCGGGGTCGATCGTGAGGGGCGAGTCGGCCGGGTAGCGCGCCAGCGTGTAGCGGAGGGCATCCGTTCCCAACCAGGCCTGCAGGTCGTCGAGCTCGATGATGTTGCCTGCGCGCTTGGAGAGCTTGGCCCCGTTGATGCTCACGAGCTGCCCGATGAGCACCTCGACGTCCTTCTCGGGGTCGTCTCCGGCGGCGCCGGCGAGGGCCTTGAGGCGGTGCACGTAGCCGTGGTGGTCGGCACCGAGGAGGTAGATCTTGTGCGCGAAGCCGCGGTCGCCCTTGTCGAGGTAGTACGCGGCGTCGGCGGCGAAGTAGGTGTAGACGCCGTTGCCTCGACGGATGACGCGATCCTTGTCGTCGCCGAAGTCGGTGGTGCGCACCCAGACGGCGTCGTCCTCGTCGAAGACGTGGCCCTGAGCCCGCAGGCGCTCGACGGCGGTATCGATAGCGCTCAGTCCGTCGTCGTCGACGGCGTGTAGGCGGCGCTCGCTCGTGAACACGTCGAAGTGGACGTTGAAGCGCTCGAGCGACGCACGGATCTCGCCGAGCTGCAGCTCGTAGGCGATCTCGCGGGCCACGTGCAGCGCCTGCGCATCATCGAGCTCGAGCAGCTTCGGCTCGCGATCGAGCACGCGAGCGGCGAGGTCGGCGATGTAGCTGCCCGGGTAACCGCCCTCCGGCGTCGGCTCGCCCTTGACGGCCGCGAGGATGGACAGACCGAAGTTGTCCATCTGGTTGCCGGCGTCGTTGATGTAGTACTCGTTGGAGACGGATGCGCCCGCAGCACGGAGCACCCGGCTGATCGAATCGCCGAGGGCCGCCCAGCGGGTGTGGCCGATGTGCAGCGGACCGGTGGGGTTCGCCGAGACGAACTCGAGGTTGATGGCGGGACCGGCGAGCGCGGTGCTGTGCCCGAAGGACGCGCCGGCGTCGACGATGGTCTGGGCGAGCGCGCCGGCCGCTGCGGCATCCAGTCGGATGTTGATGAAACCCGGACCGGCGACCTCGACCGAGGCGATGCCGTCGACGTCGCTGATGCTCGAGGCGAGTTCCGCCGCGAACTCGCGGGGGTTCATGCCGAGGCGCTTCGCCAACTTCATGGCGATGTTCGACGCCCAGTCGCCGTGGTCGCGGTTCTTGGGGCGCTCGAGGGTGACATCCGACAGCTCGATCGTCACGTCGGCGTCGGAACCCGCCGCGCGTCGTCGTTCGAGCAGGGAGTTCACCTGGTCGAAGAGGGCCTGGGAGAGTTCGAGCGGAGTCACGACTACCGATCTTACCGTCGGGCGCGGTTCGCTCAGCGTCAGCGCAGATCGGCGTTGGTAGGGTTCTGCCCATGCCCAGCCGACTGCACAGCGCCTCCATCGTCGCTCTCCTTCCCGCCGTCCTGGCGGTCGGTCTGCTGGCCGGCTGCACGCCGGACGCCGGAACGCCGAACCCGTCGACATCCGCACCGTCCGATTCGGCGACGGGCGGCGCCTCGGAGGAGCCGACGACCGACCCCAGCCCCACCCCGACGGTCCCAGCCGGCACGCCTATCACCATCGGCTGCGACGAGCTGCTGACGACCGAGGACGTGTACGCCTTCAACCCGAACTTCGGTCCCGCGGCCGACTACACCCCGACGGCGGACTCGGCAGTGGCTGCAGCCGCCGCCGACAACGGCCTCGCCTGCGGCTGGAGCAACCAGAGCAGCGGGGAGCTGATCGAGGTCGCCGTGGCCAAGCCAGACCCCGCCCAGCTCGTGACGGTGAAGCAGAACGCCGCGGCCACGATGAACGCCGTTCCCACCTACGGCACTCCCCCGGCCGTCGACGGGTTCTTCTCGCAGTCGCAGGACACCGGCACCGTGCAGGTCTTCACCGAGTCCGGCTATTGGGTGGTCGCCCGCTCGACGGCGTTCTTCGAGCCGGGCGATGCCGTCGGCATCATCACGCCGGCGCTGTCGCACCTGCCGTAACGGTCGGAACGAGGGCCCCGCGGTCGGCGTCGACGGCGTCGTGCATGGGGTATTCTCGTTCGAGTGCGCCTCCGTAGCTCAGGGGATAGAGCGTCGGTTTCCGGTACCGTAGGTCGGGGGTTCGAATCCCTCCGGGGGCACTGTCGTGAGACGCCCGATCCGTCATGGATCGGGCGTTCTCTCGTTCCCAGGCCGACTCCGGGTGCAGAATCGATGGAGAGCCATCGTGGACGGACGCCTCTCATCCGACGACATGGTGTCGCGGCAACTCGAGGCCCGCGGCATCCGGGATCCCGCCGTGCTCGCAGCCATGCGCACGGTGCCGCGTGAACGGTTCGTGCCGCAGGAGCTGATCGCCCACGCCCACGACGACAATCCGTTGCCCATCGGCTCCGACCAGACCATCTCGCAGCCCTACATCGTGGCGCGGATGCTCGAGGCCGCCGAACTGGACCCGACAGCGAGGGTGCTCGACGTCGGGACCGGCAGCGGGTACGCCGCCGCCGTCTCCGCCGAGCTCGCCTCGGACGTCGTCTCCATCGAGCGCATCCCCGAACTCGCGGATGCGGCCGCTCGGCGCCTGCGGTCGCTCGGCTACGCCGACATCACCGTGCTCGTCGGCGACGGCACGCTCGGTGCGCCGGAGCACGCCCCCTTCGACGCGATCATCGCCGCCGCAGCAGGATCCGACATCCCGCCGGCCTGGGTGGCCCAGCTCGCGCCGCACGGACGGATCGTGCTGCCCATCGAGGCGGCATCCGGCAGCCAGGAACTCATCGTCGCCACGGTCGGCCACGACGGCAGGCTGGTACGCCGCGGCCTGGGAGCCGTGCTGTTCGTCCCGCTGATCGGGGAGGCCGGCCTGAAGCGAGGACGCCCCGGCGGGCGCCATCGGCGGGCATGACGAGTCGCGGTGCAGCGTGGCCCGCAACGGGTGCGCGTGCACGCCTGCCGTCGTCGCTGCGCCGAAGGGCATCCGAAGGGGCATACTGAGGATCGTGCCGGCGACGTTCGTAGTGGTTCCCCAGTGGCAGGGCTCGGTGTCAGCCCGAGCCATGAGACTCATCGACGGCGCGGAAGCGATCCGCGGCGACCTGCCGTCGTCCGCGACCCGCTCCGTCGAGGTTCCGACCGGCGCCGGTGAGGCGCTCGAGACCGGCATCTCGCGGTTCTCCTCCGTGCTGCGGGTGCGCGATCGCCTGCGCGAGACGCTGGCCGAACTCGAGGGCCCCACCGTCGTGATCGGCGGCGACTGCGCTGTCTCGCTCGCCGCGGTCGAACGGGCTGCGGCATCCGGAGACGACCTCGCGGTCATCTGGTTCGACGCCCACCCCGACCTCAACACTCCGGAATCCAGCCCGTCGGGAGGGTTCGGCGGCATGGTGCTGCGCACCCTGCTCGGTGACGGCGCGGAGGAGCTCGTCCCGCCGGAGGGCTCACGCGTGCGCGCCGATCGCCTCGTGCTCGGCGGCGTGCGCGACGTCGACCTGGGCGAGGAGCTGTACATCGCCGGGAACGGCATCCGTTCGCTCACCGTCGACGAGTTGTCGACTCCGGATGCGCTCGTCGCGGCGCTGCTGGCGACCGGCGCGAGCCGCGTGTACGTGCACATCGACCTCGACGTGCTCGACCCTGCCGCACTCAGCGGGCTCGACTACCCCGAGCCCTTCGGCCTCTCCGTCGAGACCCTGACCACGTTGATCGGCGCGGTGCGCGCGCAGGCGACGCTGGTGGGCGCGACGATCGCGGGATTCGCCCCGGCGACGCCGGCGGATGCCGCAGACGACCTCCCCGCGATCCTGCGGATCATCGGGTCGCTCACCCGCGGCTGAGCGCCCTGTCAAGCACTCCCGACCGCACTAGGCTGCCGACATGACGACGCGCGCGTACGACCTCATCATCATCGGAGCCGGGCCCGTGGGCGAGAACGTGGCCGATCGAGCGGCCTCCGGCGGCCTCTCGGTCGTGATCGTGGAGGCCGAACTCATCGGCGGCGAGTGCTCGTACTGGGCCTGCATCCCGTCGAAGGCGATCCTGCGGCCCGGCGCGGCCATCGCCGCGGCCAGGCGCGTGGGAGGAGCGGCCGAGGCCGTGTCGGGCTCGATCAACGTGGCCGCCGTGCTGAAGCGCCGCGACTACTGGGTGAGCGACTGGGACGACAGCGGGCAGGTGGAGTGGCTGCAGGGCGTCGGCGTCGACCTGGTGCGCGGTCACGGCCGCATCACCGGTCCGCGGACCGTGTCGGTGACAGGCCCCGACGGATCGATCACGTCCCTAGTCGCCCACCACGCCGTCGTCGTGAGCACGGGCTCCGCGGCGCTGATACCCGACGTGCCCGGGCTCGCCGAGATCGAGCCGTGGACCAGCCGCGAGGCCACGGGCGTGCAGACCGTTCCGAAGCGCCTCGCGATCCTCGGGGGCGGCGTCGTCGCGGCCGAGATGGCCACGGCCTACGTGTCGTTCGGCACCGAGGTCACGCTGATCGCCCGGAGCGGGCTGCTGGGCGGCCTCGAGCCCTTCGCCGGCGAGGCCGTGCTGGCCGCGCTGCGCGAGGCCGGGGCATCCGTTCACCTCGGACGATCCATCGCCTCCGCGAGCCGCACCGACGCCGGCGAGGTGGAGTACACCCTCGACGACGGCACCGCACTGGTGGCCGACGAGCTCCTCGTCGCCACGGGGCGCACGCCGCGCAGTGAGGACCTCGGCCTCGAGACCGTCGGGCTGAAGCCGGGCAGCTGGCTCGACGTCGATGAGACCCTGCGCGTGCTCACCCATGGCAATCCGCAGCTCGAGGGCGGCTGGCTCTACGCCGTCGGCGACATCAACCACCGCGTGCTCCTCACGCATCAGGGCAAGTACCAGGGCCGGGCCGCCGGAGACGTCATCGTCGCTCGGGCCAAGGGCCTCGCTCAGGACGGCGGTACGTGGGGTGTGCACGCCGCGACGGCCGACCACCGGGCCGTGCCGTCCGTGGTGTTCTCCGATCCCGAGGTGGCATCGGTCGGGCTCACGGCGGATGCCGCCGAGGAGGCGGGCCTGCGCGTGAAGGTGCTCGACTACGACCTCGGCGCCGTGTCGGGCTCCGGCCTGCACGCCGACGGCTACGCGGGCCAGGTGCGCGCCATCGTGGATCTCGACCGCGAGGTTCTGGTGGGCATGACCCTGGTCGGTGCCGACGTCGCGGAGATGCTGCACGCCGCCACCATCGCCATCGTCGGCGAGGTGCCGATAGCGCGGCTCTGGCACGCGGTCCCGGCCTTCCCCACCATGAGCGAGGTGTGGCTGCGCCTGCTCGAGGCCTACGGCCGCCCGACGGCCGAGGACTGAGGTCGGGCCCCAGCCGCGCCTAGGCTGAGGCCATGAAGCGCATCCTCTTCGACTCCCGGTTCAGCCGCCTGGGCTACCTCTACGGCACCACCGTCGGGTTCGCCTGGGGCTTCATCTGGAGCACGGGGCGCGTGGAGAAGCGCGAGGGGCTCTGGGTGTTCCGCGGTCTGCCGAACTGGGCCTATCGTCGGGGCGGCGTCTGCGTCGGCGGCTGCTATCTCACCGGACAGAACGTGACGGATGCCGTTCTCGAGCACGAGGCCGTGCACAAGCGGCAGTGGCAGCGTTACGGATTCCTCATGCCGGTGCTCTACCTGGTCGCCGGCCGCGACCCGCTGAAGAACCGCTTCGAGATCGAGGCTGGTCTCGAGAAGGGCGGCTACCTGCGCTAGGTGAAGCCACCGCTGGTCGAGTAGTGACCGAGCGCAGCGAGGACACGTATCGAGACCACCCTCACGAGTGATCTCGATACGCCGGCTCGCTCCGCTCGCGGGCTACTCGATCAGCGGAGGCTGCTGGAGCAGGTCAGCTCTTGGCGGCCGCTGCGCTCAGCGATGCCACGAGGTCGTCGAGGCCCCACGTGAGCGAGAGCGCCGTGGGCGGGGAGACCGCCGCGATGAACTCGGTTCCGACGACCTGGGCTGCGGCTCCCCGGCCGACGGCCGGCAGGGCCTTCGTCGTCGGCGTGGTGAGGAAGGCGTCAGCCTCCTCCTGGGTGTCGGAGTAGCTCAGGATGATGTCGCTGTCGAGCTTGTCGAGCTGCTCGTAGCTCAGCGTGTAGTAGAACGGGGCCTCACCGTTGTCGAGCTCGTCGACGGACGGCGCGTTCTTCAGGCCGAGGGCCGAGAGGAACTCGACGCGCGGGTCGGCCGACTTGTAGACGTAGAACGTTCCGCCGACGTCCCACACGGCCGCGATCGTCTTGCCGTCGAGCTCGGGGTGGGCCTCGGCCTGGTCTGCCAGCGTCTTGTCGAGGTCGGCCAGCACGGCGTCGGCCTCGGTGGACTTGCCGAGGGCCTCGCCCACGGTCGAGATGACGTCACGCCAGGGGGTGGTCCAGGCGTCGCCGGTGTAGGCCACGACGGGAGCGATGTCGCTCAGGGTGTCGTACTGCTCCTGCGTGACGCCGGAGTACGGCGCGAGGATGACGTCGGGCTCGGCCTCGATGATCTCCTCGTAGGGCACGGTCTCGCCGTCATCGGTGAGGAGCGTGGGCGTCTCGGCACCCAGCTCCTCGAGCTTCTTCGCGACCCACGGCAGAACGCCGTCGGCGTTGGCGCCATAGCTCTGCTGCGCCATCGCGACGGGCACGACGCCGACGGCCAGCGCGGCCTCGGTGCTGCCCCAGCCCCACGTGGCGACGCGGGTGGGAGCCGCCTCGATCTCGGCGGTGCCGAAGTTCGACTCGAAACTGACGGGGAAGGCATCGCTCGACGCTGCAGTGGTCTCGTCGGAGCCCGACGGGGAGGCGGCGCATCCGGAGAGGACGAGAGCTGTCGCTGCAGCTGCAGCGAGGGCCACGTGGCGGATGCGGGGTCTGAAGGGCATGGAGGTCTCCCGGTAGAAAGTGGGGTGTTTAGGGTAGCCTACCCTAATTCAATCGGCGCGATGGTGCCGACCTATGGGGATGACGAGGGGCGACCCGGCGACGGGATCCGTCGTCACGACGCAGTCGAGGTCGAACGCCGCCCGCACGATGTCCGCCGTGATGACCTCGGTCGGAGTTCCCTGCGCCACGATGCTGCCCGACGACATCACGACGAGGTGATCCGCGTACCGCGCTGCGAGGTTCAGGTCGTGCAGCACCATGACGACGGTGGCGCCGCGATCGCGGTTGAGATCGGTCAGCAGGTCGAGCAGTTCGAGCTGGTGGGTCGCGTCGAGGAAGGTCGTCGGCTCGTCGAGCAGCACGATGTCGCTGCGCTGGGCGAGCACCATGGCGATCCACACCCGCTGGCGCTGACCGCCGGAGAGCTCCTCCACCCGGCGGTCGGCCAGCTCGAGGGTCGCCGTCGCTGCCAGTGACTCCGCCACGATGCGGTCGTCGTCGCTGGAGCGCGAGCGGAACCAGCCCTGGTGCGGATGCCGCCCTCGGGCGACCAGGTCCGACACGAGCACTCCGTCGGGGGCGACGGGCTGCTGCGGCAGCACAGACACCACCTTCGCGACGTCGCGCGGCGAGAGGCCGCCGAGGTCGCGGCCGTCGAGGGTGAAGGTGCCTGCGGTCGGACGCAGAAGACGCGCGAACCCGCGCAGCAGGGTGGACTTTCCGCAGGCGTTCGGACCGACGATGACCGTGATGGCGCCGTCGGGCAGCGCGAGGCTGAGACCGTCGACGATGGTGCGGTCGTCGTAGCCGAGCGAGACGGCCTCGGCCCGCAGGTCGTGGGCACGACGCTCCGGCGCCGATGCCGTTCGCCCGGGAACGTCGGGGTCGGGAGTCTGGGGTGCTGACGTCATCCGTCGGTTCCCTTCCGGTTGCCGGCTGCGATGAGCCAGAGCAGATAGGGGGCGCCGATGAGCCCCGTGATGATTCCGACGGGCACGCGCAGGCCGCCCGGGAGCAGGTGCTGGCCGATGATGTCGGCGAACACCACCACGGCGGCACCGACGAGGGCGGACGCGACGAGAGCCGCTCCCCCGTTCCGCACCAGCGACCGGGCGATGGGCGCCGAGACGAGGGCGACGAACGCGACGGGTCCGGCGAGGGCCGTGCCGACGGCGACGAGGGCGACTCCGAGCACGATCATGGCCGCCCGGGAGCGGGTGCTGTCGACGCCGAGGGCCCGTGCGGTGTCGTCGTCGAGCTGGAGCACCGGCATCCGTCTCGACAGGGCGACCACGAGGGCGAGCAGCACGACCAGGCTCGCCGCGGCGGTACCGACCTCGGGCCAGCTGGTGTCTCCGATGCCGCCGATCATCCAGACGAGGGCCTCCGATGCGCCGCGCACGTCTGCACGGGTGAGCAGGTAGCCGAGGGCTGCCTGCACCAGCGCCGCCAGCCCGACACCGATGAGCACGAACCTGTAGCCGACCAGTCCGCCGCGCCAGGCGAGCGCCCACATGAGGGCGGCGATGCCGAGGGCGCCGACGAAGGCCGCGATGCCGAGGGCAGCGCCGGTCTGCCCGAGCACGAGCAGGGTGAAGACCGCCGCGAGGCTCGCGCCCCCGGTGACGCCCAGGATGTCGGGGCTGGCCAGGGTGTTGCGCAGCGTGGTCTGGAAGAGCGCGCCGGCGAGCCCGAACGCGACGCCGGCGACCAGGGCCGTCGTCACCCTCGGCAGGCGCAGCCTGAACACGATGAGCTCCTGCACGCGGGTGCCCTGTCCGACCAGGGTGGCGACGATGTCGGCCGGGGAGAGTCCGGACGCTCCAAGCGAGAGGGCCGTGATGACGCCGAGAAGCACCACGGCCGCCAGCGCCACGCCGACGACGAGGGTGCGGCGGCGTCGCCGCATCCGCCCTCCGACGACCTGAGCGATCCCCCGTTCGATGACTCCGGCGCCGACGCCGGTCACGGCGCTCACATGCCCGCCAGACGCGCACGGCGCACGATGGCGATGAGCATGGGCGCGCCGATGAAGGCGACGACGATGCCGACTTCGAGCTCGGCGGGTGCGACGAGCACGCGGCCGATCACGTCGGCCACGAGCAGCAGGATGGGGCCGAGGGTGAGGCAGTACGCGAGGATCCAGCGGTAGTCGGGTCCGGTGATGCGCCTGGCCACGTGGGGGACGACGAGGCCGACGAGCGCGATGGGACCGGCGAGTGCCGTGGCCGTTCCGGCGAGCACGACGACGGCCAGCGCCGCGAGCACGTGGGTGACGGCCGGTCGCTCGCCGAGACCCCGGGCCACATCGTCGCCGAGGGCCAGCAGGTTGAGCCGGCGCCCCAGCAGCAGCGCGAGCACGAGGCCGACGACGAGGAACGGCCAGAGCGCCCCCGCGGTGGCCAGCTCCCGACCCGCGAGCGAGCCGACCGACCAGAACCTGTACTGGTTCAGGGTGTCGAGATCCGAGATGAGCAGCAACGTGATGAGCGGGGTCGCCGTCGCCATCACGGCGGCACCCGTGAGCGCGAGCTTCACCGGGGTCGCGCCGTCGCGTCCGCTCGACCCGATGACGAACACGACGACCGCGGCGACGGCGGCCCCGACGAAGGCGAACCAGATGTAGCCGTCGGGGTTGGAGATGCCGAGGGCGGAGATGGCCACCACCACGGCGAGGGAGGCGCCGGCATTGATGCCGAGCAGCCCGGGGTCGGCTATCGGGTTGCGGGTCACGCCCTGGATCACGGCGCCGACCAGGGCGAGCGCCGCTCCCGCCATGATGCCGATGACGGTGCGCGGAACCCGGAGCTCGCGGATCACGAGGTGATCGACGTTGCCGGCGACGGGAGCGACCAGGGCGTTCCAGACATCCGTCAGCGAGACCGCCCTCGTGCCGATGGTGAGACTGGTGACCACGACGCCGATGAGGATGACGACGGATGCAGAGAAGACGATCCAGCGCAGGGCTCGTCGTCGGCGCGCGCCGGTGAGGGCGGGAGCGGCCCCCGCGGCGATGGTGGTGGTCACGTCAGTCGAGTTCGGCGCGACCGAGACGCCAGTAGCCCATGAAGGCGACGGAGCGACGGTCGAGCCCGGCCTCGCTCACGAGGAAGCGACGCAGCGTCTTGATGACCGATGCCTCGCCCGCGATCCAGGCGTAGAACTCACCATCGAGGCTGTGGCCCTCCGGCACGTCCCACAGCATCTCGCGGTCGACGTCGATGTCGTCGAGCGGCGTCGGGGCGTCATCGGGGTGGCCCTGCGCCGTGCGCACGGTCCAGTCGCGAACAGCGGGAATGAGGGCGCCGCCCTGCGGGATGCCGCCGCCGCGGGGGTGCCAGCGCACACTGACTCCCGCTGGAGCGACGACGCTCAGCGCGTCGGCCGGGGTCGGGATCTCGATGATCGCGCAGCCCTGCGCATCGGCCGGGAGGCTCTCGAGGATGGCGCAGATGGCCGGAGCCGCCGTCTCGTCGCCCGCGAGCAGCACTCTGCGCACGTCGCCGGGACGCCAGTCGATTCCGAGGGTCCGGCCGGGGCTGAGCTCGTCGGGGCCGACGATGAGCGATTCGTCTCCCACCTGCACCGACGCAGCCCAGGCCGATGCCGGACCGGTCTCGCCGTGCATCGCGAAGTCGACGTCGACCTCGCGCAGTTCGGGTCGCACTGCCCGCACCGTGTAGGTGCGGAAAGGGTTGCGGTGCTCCTCGGGCAGCTCGCGCCAGGCGCCGTACCAGTCGGACTCGTGGGGGAAGTGCGCGAAACCGGACTCGGCGAGCGGCAGAACGATCTTCACCCGCTGGTCGAGGCCGGCAGTGCCGAAGTCGCCCAGGTCGTCGCCCGAGAAGGTCAGGCGCACGAAGTGCGGACTCAGTCGACGGATGCCACTCACGGTGACTGCGAAGGCGCGATACGCGGGTCGCGGTTCGACGACCGCCTCGGCCTGGCTCTGTGAGGTAAGCATTACCTAAGTCTTACACACCCTCAGCACCGCTCGCTGAGCGGTGCACTGAGGGACCGCGTGACGGCCCCGAAGCGGGCCGAGCGAAGGGATCACCCGAAATGCGCTTCGACCGGATTGCGTCCGGGCCTCTGCGGGCGGGATCTCACCAGACCGGCGGATGCCGATCCTGCCAGCGCAGTCGCCGCTCGAGCTGGGTGCCGATCGCCAGAAGAGTCGCCTCTCCCCCGGGGCGGCCGATGATCTGCACTCCCATCGGCAGGCCGGCCTCGGTCTGGAGGACGGGGAGCACGATCGCAGGCAGGCCGGACACGTTGATCATCGACGTGAACGGGGTGTACAGCACCTGCTGCACGAAGTTGCGATCGCCATCGGATTCGTCGTACCAGCCGACGGGCCTCGGCGTCATGGCGAGCGCGGGAGTCAGCACGGCATCGAACGACGACAGCTGCCGGATGAGCGACCGCTCGAAGGCCGTGAGCACGGCGAGCGCCTCGGCCAGCTCGCGAGCCTGCAGTGAGCGGCCCCGGCCGACCAGCCAGCGCGTCAGCGGCTCGAGCAGGGCGAGCTGCTCCGGAGTCTCCGCCGGGATCGACGCGGCACCCGCCTGCCAGAGCGTGCGGAAGGCCGGCGCGTAGCTCTCATCGGGCTCGAGAGCCATCTCCTCGATGCCGTGCCCCATCTGGGCGAGGGTGGCCACGGCCAGGTCGAGGGCGGCGAGAGCCTCGGGTTCGATGAGCACGTCGTGGGCGGTGTCCCACGCCGAGGTGGTCATGACGCCGAGCTGGAATCGGCCTTCACCCCTGGTCGCAGCGGCGAGGAACGGTCCGTCCGGTTCCGGGGCGCGGAGGGCGAACGGATGCTCCGCACTCGAGCCGTCGGGCGTCACCAGGGCGTCGAACAGCAGGGCGGCATCCGTCACGGTCCTGGCGATGGGCCCGGCGACGACCAGCCCGCCGAGCGAGTCGATGCCGCTCTGCGAGGGCACCCGGCCCCGCGAGGGCTTGAGCCCGACCAGGCCGCAGGCCGCAGCGGGGATGCGGATGGAGCCGCCGCCGTCAGAGCCCGGGGCGAAGGGCAGCAGGCCGGCCGCGACTGCTGCGGCGGCCCCGCCGCTGGAGCCACCCGCGCCGAGGGTCGTGTTCCAGGGATTGCGGGTGACGCCCGCCGCCAGGCTCTCGGTATAGGCGGGAAGTCCGAACTCGGGGCTGGCGGTCTTGCCCAGACTCACGCCGCCGGCTGCGTCCATCGCCTGCACCACGGCATCCGACTGCTCGGGCACGTAGTTCGCGAACAACCTGGAGCCGAACCCCGTCGGCACGCCGGCCCGTTGCCAGAGATCCTTGTCGCCGATCGGCAGACCCCAGATGGGAGCTGTGCGGCGATCGGATGCCTCGAGGGCACGAGCACGCTCGAGGGCTGCATCCGGAGTGACCGTGACGAAGGCGCCGACCTCCCCGTCGATGCGCGCTAAGCGTTCGAGGTAGTGCGCGGCCAACTCGGTCGGCGACGTCTCCCCCGACTGCAGCAGCGTCCATTGTTCGATTGCCGTGTACTCATGCAGTTCCCCCACACGGCGAGCCTACTGGGGCTTCTGTGACGGGCTCTCACAGTTCAGGGCACCGGCGCACGACTCGGCGCACCCGGCGGTCACCGTAGGCTCGACCCATGGCACGCCAGCACTTCGACCCCATGGGAACCACAGCCGTCATCACCGGTGCGAGCAGCGGGTTGGGGGTGGAGTTCGCGCACGAGTTCGCCCGACGCGGAGCCGACCTCGTGCTCGTCGCGCGCAGACAGGAGCGGCTCGAGGCCCTCGCCGTCGACCTCGCCGAGCGCTACGGCA
Source organism: Orlajensenia leifsoniae (assembly GCF_004570845.1). Lineage (GTDB taxonomy): Bacteria > Actinomycetota > Actinomycetes > Actinomycetales > Microbacteriaceae > Orlajensenia > Orlajensenia leifsoniae. The sequence goes on from NZ_SPQZ01000005.1 coordinate 142,476, forward strand.
CGGAGTCCACCGTCATCCCGCTCGACCTGACGGCCCCTGATGCCGTCGACGAGCTGGTGCGCGACATCGAGTCCCGCGGCATCCGCGTCGGCAGCCTCGTCAACAACGCCGGGTTCGCCAGCTACGGACGCTTCGGCGACATCGACCGCAAGCGACTGGACGATGAGGTGCAGCTGAACGTGTCGGCGCTGACCCAGCTCTCCCGCGCGTTCTGGGGTCCGCTCACCGCCCACAGCCGCACCTCGCCCGGCAACGGCGCCCTCGTCAACATCGCGAGCGTCGTGGCATTCCAGCCCGTGCCGTTCATGGGCGTCTACGCGGCATCGAAGGCCTACGTGCTGAGCCTCACCGAGGCTCTCTGGTACGAGGCGAAGGGCACCGGGCTCAAGGTGACGGCGCTCTGCCCCGGCCCGACGGCCACGGAGTTCACGGAGGTGGCCGGCAACGGCGACCTGTTCTTCCGCAACCCGCAGACCGCAGAGCAGGTCATCCAGACAGCCTTCAAGGCGCTCGATGCCCGCTCGACGCCACCGTCGATCGTGAGCGGCGTCAGCAACGCCGCCGGCGCCTCGCTCGTCGGACTGGTGCCCAAGCGATCCCTGCTGACCGCGCTGGGCCGCGCGACGACACCGAAGCCGCGGGTGTAGGCGTCAGGGCTCCCGGCTCAGGGTTCCTCGAAGACCGTGATGTGCAGGTGAGCGGGGGCGTCGAAACGCGCATTGAGCGAGCGCCATGGCGTCCTGACGGGCGGGGCGACGACGGATGCCCCGGCCTCGGCGAGCTCGTCGGCCACGGTGGCAGCATCCGCCACCTCGAACGCCAGCCTGATCTGCGGAGCCACCTGACGGCCGACCTCGACGTCGTCGATCATGCGCTTCTGGGCCGGGTTCGCGATCTCGAGGGTGGCGCGGCCCGCATCGAGGATGACGACCCGCGCTCCCCCGTCCGCTTCGTAGGCCTCCTGCTCGGGCATGCCGAGAGCGTCGCGGTAGAACGCCAGCGCCTGCTCGAAGTCCTCGGCCTCGACCACGACGCGCAGCTGCAGCACGCGACCGGCAGCTGAGGGAGCGGCATCCGTCGCAGCGCCCGGCGTCGTTCCCGGCGTAGCGCCCGTCAGGGCATCCGTGCCGTCATCCGCTGCATCAGGCATGACCACTCACCTCGGATTCTCGGATCGCTACTTGAGGCTCTTCTGCATCATGACGGTTCCGAGCCAGCGGTCGAACTTGTAGCCGACGCGGCCCATGCGGCCGATCTCCTTGAAGCCGAACTTCTCGTGCAGGTGGAGCGAGGCGCCGGCGCCCTGGTCGGCGATGACGGCGATGATCTCCTTGAGACCGGCCGCCTTCGACTTCTCGATGAGCTCGGCCAGGAGCGCCTGCCCGAGTCCTTTGCCCGCGGCCGCCGGGCCCAGGTAGATCGAGTTCTCGACGGTGAACCTGTAGGCGCGCTTCTGCTTCCACGGAGCCACGAGGGCGTAGCCGAGGATGATGCCGCGCGGCGACTCGGCGACGAGGAACGGCATGCCGAGCTTGGCGAGGTAGGCGTACTTGGTCTTCCACGCCCGCAGCGTCATCGGCTCGGTGTCGAAGGTGACCGTGCTGTTGGCCACGTAGTAGTTGTAGATCTCGCGGATGTGCGGAAGATCGGCCGGCTTCGCGTCGCGCATCGAATACTCGAACGGCGGCTCGTCGGATGCCGGTTTGCGCAGGTGCGGCGGGAGGGTGCGCCGGGGCTGGTATTCCTCTTCGAGCATGGTGACAGGCTACCTCCGGAGAGTCAGAACAGCGCCGTGTCGCCGCCGGCGGCGCTGGCCCCGGGCAGGCTCCAGTCCACCGGCTCAGCACCCTGCTCGACGAGCAGGGCGTTCGCCCGGCTGAACGGCTTCGACCCGAAGAATCCGCGGCGCGCCGAGAGCGGGCTCGGATGCGCCGACTCGACGACGGGCGTCTCCGCGAGCAGCGGCGTGAGGCTCGCGGCATCCTTTCCCCACAGGATGGCGACCAGGGGGCTGTGGCGTGCGACGAGGGCGCCGATGGCGCAGTCCGTCACGCGTTCCCAGCCGCGACCCCGGTGCGAGCCGGCCTCACCCGGTCGCACCGTGAGCACCCTGTTGAGCAGCAGCACGCCCTGGTCGCTCCACGCCGAGAGGTCTCCGTGGGGCGGCGTCGCGATGCCGAGGTCGTCGCGCAGCTCGGTGTAGATGTTGCCGAGGCTGCGTGGCAGCGGGCGCACGTGCGGGTCGACCGCGAAGGACAGGCCGATCGGATGCCCCGGCGTCGGGTACGGGTCCTGACCGACGATGAGCACTCTCACCTCGGACAGGGGCGCCCGGAACGCCCGGAGCACGTTCTCGCCCGCCGGGAGGTAACCGCGGCCCTCCGCCGTCTCGGTGCGGAGGAAGTCCCCGAGCCCGGCGAGGTCGTCTGCAACGGGCGCGAGGGCTGCAGCCCAGCCTGCGTCGATGAGCCCGGCCTCGGCCAGTTCGGGGAGCGACAGGGCGGCGTCGGTCATGCGACGGACGCGGGGAGGGCGAGGATGGTCACTCGGTGTGCTCGGTTCGGACTCACGCGCCGAGGGTACTTACCAGCACCCCGGTCTCGGCCGGGATCGCGCGCCAGACACTGCCGGCGCCCGAGACGACCAGACCGCCCTCGCCCATGCCCACGACGAGCACGGTGTCCTCGTCGATGGCGACACCGCCGTCGATCAGTCCGGCCTCGGCGGCGGCGATGAGCCTGGGGACGGTGCCCCACTGGGCAGCGTGCACGTCGATGGAGACGTCGAGGAGCCCGATGCCCTGCTGCACGGTGACCTCGTCGAGGTCTTCGGATGCGTCCTCCGGGCAGACAGCGACGTCGCCGATGCGCCAGCCGCCGACGATCGCACGCTCAGCGGCGATGGCGGATCCGGCGGAGAAGCCGAGGTAGGGAACGCCGGCCGCCACCTGGCGGCGGATCTCGTCGGCGAGCGGCGCGACGGCGGCGTTGTAGGCGGGCGTCAGTCCGCCGCCGATGACGATGCCGTCGACGTCGGTGAGTGCCGTGGCCGGAAGCTCAGCGCCCTCGGCGATGGTTGTGACGTGCGCGTCGAAGGTGCCGCCGGCCGACAGCACGGAGACGAGCTTCTCGGCGTGCTCCTCGGCGTCGCCGGTGCGCACGGCGATGATCGCGATGCGCGGGTGCTCGCGCCCGCTGCCGAGGCCGCGTTCGAGCGCCTCGATGATGAACGCGCCGTAGACCTCGGGCGCTGAATCTGGCGACCAACCGCCGCCGACCAGGTGAACACTCATGCGTCGAGCCTAACGGCGCGGGACCGACCGTCGCCGGTCTCGTCGACTCTGTCGTTCGAGTGGGTGCCGCGGACCCAGACCGAAGTTCTTGCGGGTGTGAAGCCCGCCGCACCCACGGGAACTGCGGGCTCGATGTCGGGAATCAGCAGCTCGATCAACGGCGCGAGGATGCGCGCTTCGGACGCCGACTCCGTCGGGCCCTCAGCGAGCGGGAGCAGGAGCGATCGGGAGCAGCTAGACGGTCACCGGAGGCTCGGCCGACCAGGGGAACGTGATCCAGTGGTCCGTCGCCTTATAGGAGAAGTCGGGCACGAGCACGGTGCGGGGCTTCGTGTACAGCGCCGCGGTGCGCAGGTCGCATCCGGTCTCCTCCAGGATGCCGACGACCTTCGCGAGGGTGTGTCCGGAATCCGACACGTCGTCGACGAGCAGAACGCGCTTGCCCGCGAGTGAGGGCGCATCGAGCATCGGTCCGGACAGGACCGGCTCGGGAAGGCGCTCATCGACGCCGGTGTAGAACTCCACGTTGATCGATCCGCAGTTCTTCGTGCCGAGCGCGTAGGAGATGGAGCCGGCCAGCAGCAGTCCACCGCGGGCGATGGCGATCACGACCTCGGGCTGGAAGCCGCTCCGCAGGATCTCCTCGGCGAGTCCGCGTGATGCCAGGTGGAACGCATCCCACGTGAGCACCTCGCGCTCGATCTGGTCGGTTCCGGCATCGCCCGCATCGAAGGTCATGCACTCGAGACTAGCGACCGAAGACGAGCGGAGTGGTCACGACGACGAAGGCGATGACGTTCACGATCACCGTCGCCCAGAACCGCAGCCTGAAGCTCCTCTTCTGCGTCTTGTGCCTGAACACGGTCTGCGCGACGACGGCCCCGGGCCAGCCTCCGAGCACGGCGACGAGGTGCAGGGTCGCCTCGGGGATGCGGCGTCTGCCTGCGACGGCTGCCCGCTTGTCGATGCCGTAGAGCACGCACGACAGCGCGCTTCCGGCGACATACAGAGCATCGACGTACAACGGCACCGACCACAGCAGGAGCACCACGACGTAGAACACGGCGAAGGCGACGAGCCAGACCCAGCCGGCCACCTCGGGTCGCCGCGACCGGGACGACCTCGATGCAGCCGACCTCGATGCTGACGACCTTCCGGCTCCCGGATGCCGCTCTCCGACGCCGCGCGAGGTCGAGGCGCCCACGCCCCTCAGCCCTCGCGGACGTGAAGCGGACCGCGAGCCACGAGGTGGGGCGCCGACTGGGCGACGGGCTTGATGACGATGAGGTCGAGGTCGACGTGCGCCGGCCGTTCGACGGCGTCGACGATGGTCTCGGCGACGTCCTCCGCGCTCAGCGGGTGCTCGACGCCGGCGTAGACGGCATCCGCTCGCTCCTGGTCGCCGCCGAAGCGCACGAGGGCGAACTCGTCGGTCTTGACCATGCCCGGCGCCACCTCGATGACGCGGATGGGCTCGCCGTTCAGCTCGAGTCGCAGCACCTCGGTCATGGCGTGCGCCGCGAACTTGGCCGCGTTGTAGCCGCCGCCGCCCACGTAGGCCACGTGTCCGGCGATGGACGTCACCGTCAGGATGGTCGCCCCGCCGCCCTCGGCCGCGACGGTGGAGCGGAGAAGCGGGAGCAGCGCGCTGGTCACGCGCTGCACGCCGAGCACGTTGATCTCGAACATCCAGGCCCAGTCGTCAGGATCGCCGTTCTCGACGGAGTCGAGGCCCTTGGCCCCGCCGGCATTGTTGACGAGAGCGTGCACGGGGCCGGTCGCGGCGAGGTGATCGCGCAGCGCGTCGACGTCGGCCTGCTTCGTGAGGTCGGCGACGACGTACTCGGCCCCGGTCTCGGCGGCGAGCGCCTCGAGCCGGTCGGCGCGGCGGGCGACGCCCACGACCTCCCAGCCGTGGGAGCGGAACAGGCGAACCGTCGCCGCTCCGATTCCCGAACTCGCACCGGTGACAACCACTCGCCTCATCTGCATGCTCATATTCTGACAGCTGCATCGACGCCCCTGCGCGGCATCCCACGCTGCAAGAATGAACGGATGACCGTGACTGCTCCCCCGAACCGGAAGCCGCGTGCCCCGCACCGCGTTCCGCTGTGGGACAACGCCCGCTGGCTCGCCATCGCGCTGGTCGTGGTCGGTCACGGCATCCTGCCGCTCATCGCGGATTCGGATGCCGCCTACGCGGTCTACCTCTTCATCTACTCCTTCCACGTGCCGGTGTTCGTGGCCGTGAGCGGCTACATGGCCAAGGCGACGTCGCCGGGCACCAGGCAGATCAAGCGCCTGCTCACCGACATCGTCGTTCCCTACGTCATCTTCGAGACCATCTGGACGACGATCCGCTGGCTGCTCGGCGGGCAGTTCGTGCTGGACTACGCCACGGCCAGCTGGACCCTCTGGTTCCTCATCGCCCTCGCCCTCTGGCGGGTGCTTCTCCCCTACCTCGCTGTCCTTCGCTACCCGCTCATCATCACCATGGCCATCTCGGTCTTCGCCGGCTACTTCGCCGCCATCGACGCGACGCTCGCCCTGTCGCGCACCATCGGACTGCTGCCGTTCTTCGTCTTCGGCTGGGCCCTCCGCCAGCGCCAGATCACCGGTCGCTGGCTCGCTCTCCCGCCACGCGTCATCTGGCGGTGGCGGGCTGGCGCCCTCGCCCTGTTCCTCGCTCTCGCCGTGACGATCGCGGTGTTCATCGAGCCGCTCCGCGACCTGAAGGTGCGCCGCTTCCTGCTCTACGACGAGCCGTATCCCGTCATCGGCTATCCGGAGTGGTGGGCCGGCGGCATCCGTCTCGGCCTCATGATCTTCGCGATGGTGCTGGCCATAGCGTTCCTGATGCTGTTGCCGCGGAAGCCCACGTGGTTCACCGCCCTCGGCGGAGCGACCATGTACATCTACCTGCTGCACTCGTTCCTGCTGTTCCCGCTGCGGGAGACCGGCGTGCTCGATGGACCCCAGCCGTGGTGGGTGCTGCCGGGCATGATCCTGCTGTGCCTGGCGATAGCGCTGCTGCTCTCGCAACGGTTCATCAGGCGCGTGTTCAGGCCGCTGGTGGAGCCGCGGGTCACGTGGCTGTTCAGGCGGGAGGCTCCTCCGGCGTCGACCCCGAAGGAGACGCTGCACCTGCCCCCACCCGTCGCTCCGCCGGGCCCTCCTGCTTCCTGAACGGATGCCGCCAATCCGGTTACCGCGTGTGTCGGGTGCCGTTGCCGGTCGTGGACGCCGCTCCTAGGCTCGCCACGAGCGGTGGATGGACCACCGGCCTCGAAGGAGAAACCCGATGAGCAACGACAAGGCCGCCTGGGCATTCGAGACGCAGCAGGTGCACTCTGGAGCAGCGCCAGACCCCGTCACCAACGCGCGCGCCACCCCGATCTACCAGACCACCTCCTACGTCTTCAACAACGCCGAGCACGCGAAGAACCTCTTCGCCCTGGCCGAGTTCGGCAACATCTACACCCGCATCCAGAACCCGACGCAGGCCGTCGTCGAGGAGCGCCTCGCCGCGCTCGAAGGGGGCACCGGAGCTCTCCTCGTCGCATCGGGCCAGGCCGCCGAGACCTTCGCCGTGCTGAACATCGCGCAGGCCGGTGACCACATCGTGTCGTCGAGCTCGATCTACGGCGGCACCTACAACCTCTTCAAGTACACGCTGGCCCGCCTCGGCATCGAGACGACCTTCGTCGAGAATCAGGACGACGCCGAGGAATGGCGCCGCGCGGTTCGCCCGAACACCAAGCTGTTCTTCGCCGAGACCATCGGAAACCCGAAGATCAACATCCTCGACATCTCGCTGGTCTCCGGGATCGCCCACGAGGCCGGAATCCCCCTCATCGTCGACAACACCATCGCGACGCCGTACCTCATCCGTCCGTTCGAGCACGGCGCAGACATCATCGTGCACTCCGCCACGAAGTTCCTCGGCGGCCACGGCACCGTCATCGGCGGCATCATCGTCGACGGCGGAACCTTCGAGTGGTCGAAGAACGTCGAGAAGTTCCCCGGCCTCACCGAGCCCGACCCGTCGTACCACGGCGCCAGCTACACGGCGGCGGTCGGCGACGGACTCGCCTACATCATCAAGGCGCGCGTGCAGCTGCTGCGCGACCTCGGTTCCGCGATCGCCCCGGCGAGCGCGTGGCAGCTCATCCAGGGCATCGAGACGCTGTCGCTGCGCATCGAGCGTCACGTGCAGAACGCCCAGGAGATCGCGGAGTGGCTCGACAACCACCCCGAGATCGCCTCGGTCAACTACTCCGGCCTGCCGTCGAGCCCGTGGTACGCGGCAGCCAACAAGTACGCCCCCAAGGGCGTCGGCGCCGTGCTGTCGTTCGAGCTCAAGGGCGGCGTCGACGCCGGCCGTGCCCTCGTCGACAACCTCGAGCTGTTCAGCCACCTCGCCAACATCGGCGACGTGCGCTCGCTGGTCATCCACCCCGCGTCGACGACGCACTCGCAGCTCACCCCCGAGCAGCAGCTCACCACCGGCGTCACGCCGGGCCTGGTGCGTCTCTCCGTGGGCATCGAGAACGTGGCCGACCTGATCGCCGACCTCGAGACCGGCCTCGCTGCGGCTCGCAGCGTGACCGTCGCCTCGATCGCCGCCGACCGCTAGGCCGCATCCGACGCCCCTTTTCTGGAAAGCGAGGAGTTTCTCGCCGAACCGGCCCCTGAACGCTCAGGACGGCCCGTTCAGGCGAGAAACTCCTCGCTTTTCAGTACCCCGTAACAAAACCGGCGAACCGACGCGCACGGGGCAGACTGGAGAGCATGGACTGGCAGACCCCGGCGGACTTCGAGACCGCGAGCCTCATCACCGAGGCTCAGGCTCGAGCGCTCGCCGGGAAACCCCCGGTGACCGGGGCCTGGCATGAGAGCGACCATCTCGGGGACCGCCGCTTCGTCCCCGTCGGAAGCCTCGAGCTCGAGCGCGGTGGCACGCTGCCCTTCGCCAGGCTCGCCTACGAGACCTGGGGCACGCTCTCGCCCGCGCGCGACAACGCCGTGCTGGTGCTGCACGCCCTGACCGGCGACAGCCACGTCTTCGGATCGGCGTCGGCCGGCCACGTCACCAGCGGCTGGTGGAACGGGGTCGTCGGTCCTGGAAGACCCATCGACACCGATCGCTGGTTCGTCGTCGCCCCCAATCTACTCGGCGGCTGCCAGGGGTCGACGGGGCCGGCATCCCTCGCGCCCGACGGCACCGAGTGGGGCTCGCGCTTCCCGTACCTCACCATCCGCGACCAGGTCGCAGCGCAGGTCGCCCTCGCCGATGCCCTCGGCATCGAGCGATGGGGCGTCGTCGTCGGCGGATCGATGGGCGGCATGCACGCCCTCGAGTGGGCCATCACCCATCCGGACCGGGTGGAGCGCCTCGCCGTGCTGGCCGTGCCGCCCGCGCTCACGGCGGACCAGATCGCCGCCAACTCGTTGCAGCTCGAGGCCGTGCGCATGGACCCGAACTTCCGCGGCGGCGACTACTACGACGGCGACGAGGGCCCGGCGACCGGGCTCGCGCTGGCCCGCCGGCTCGCCATGCTCAACTACCGCAGCTCCTCGGAGCTCAACGACCGCTTCGCCCGCAGCTGGCAGAGCGGAATCTCGCCCCTGGGCGACGGCGGCCGCTTCGCCGTCGAGAGCTACCTCGACTTCCACGGCAACCGTTTCGTGCGCCGCTTCGATGCCAACAGCTACATCACCCTCGTCGACGCCATGAACTCGCACGACGTCGGCCGCGGCCGTGGAGGGGCGGCATCCGCCCTGTCCGGCATCACGGCGCTCACCCTCGTGCTCGGCATCTCGAGCGACAGGCTCTTCCCCCTCGCCGGCCAGGAGGTCATCGCCCGCGCCGTGCCGAACACCCTCGACGGCGATGAACCCGTGGTGATCGACTCGCCCTTCGGGCACGACGGATTCCTCATCGAGGAGGATGCCGTCGGGCGACACCTCCTGCGCCTTCTGGATGCGACTGCCGCCCGACGATAGGGTGTGGATGTTCCACCCATCCCCCACAGCCAGGCAGGTGTCATGCAGCGCATCCTGAAGGAACGGGATCGACTGCTCCGCAGGACGGCCCGGCTCAGCGGGCTCATCTGCACAGCGGTCGCGATCCTCACCCTGTGCATCCCCGGAGCAGCGGACACCGTCGCGCTCGGCATCGCCCTGTCGCTTCTCGGCGTGATCACCGTCGGGCACTACCTGCTCGGCGTGTCCGGGCGACTGCGCTGGTTCTGGCTGGTGCTCGTCGCCGGCCTCGGCGCCATCTACGCCGTGAACTCGAGCAGCCTCGGCGCGAACGCCGCCTCGCTCACGGCCGTCGCCATCATCGGGGGCGGCGTCATCGCATCGGGCGCGATCGTGCTGCCGGTGAGCGCGCGACGCGTCGTCGTGCTCGTGGTCTCGTTCCTCATCACCTTCGGCCTGGCCGCCATGTCGACGGTCGGGCTCGGCCTCACCCTCCCCTACGTCGAGATCTTCGTCGTGGCCGGCTGGATGAGCGCCACGCTGCTCGGCTGGTGGCTCGGACTCAGCGTGCCGCGCGTCATGCACCGCATCGCGAGCGTCGGCCGCGCCCACCGCAGCGAGCGCCAGGCCAGCGAGCGGGAGGCGCAGCGGCGCCAGGACGCCAGACTGCTGCACGACACCGTACTCGCGACCCTCACCCTCCTCGCCCACTCCGGGGTCGGCGTCAGCGAGAACGCTCTGCGCCTCCAGGCCGCCGACGACGCCCGGCTGCTCAGGCAGCTCAGGCTGGGCGGCAAGCCGATGCCGCGCACCTCGGGCGTCTACACGCTCGAACCCGTGGCCGAGACGGCGCTCGGCACGACACTGGAGTCGGTCAAGCAGCGCTTCAGCCGCATGGGCCTCGAGGTGAACTGGCACGGCCACGGTCAGGTGCTCCTGCCCAGCAACGTGCTCGACTCCTTCCTGGGCGCCCTGGGCGAGTGCCTCGAGAACGTGCGCAGGCACGCCGAGGTCACCGAGGCCGACGTCACCATCACCGACGACGAGACCACCGTGCGAGCGATGGTGACGGATGCCGGTGTCGGGTTCGCCCTCGACCAGGTGGCGGCGGAACGCCTCGGCTTCGCGGAGTCCGTGGTGGCCAGGTTGCAGGACGTCGGCGGGAACGCCCGCCTGTTCTCCTCCCCCGGATCGGGAACGACCGTGGTCCTGGAGGTGCCGAAGTGATGTCCAGCGTCGAAGAGAACACCCTCGGCGTCGTCGTCGGACGCGAGAACCTCCCGCGCCGCACCCGGGCCTTCCGGCGGCCGGAACGCACGGTCAGCACCACGCGCGCGAACCAGCACGCCCTCGGCGGTCGTCACCTCACCGTCGGCACGAGCCTCGGCGCCGCCCTCATCGCACTGTTCCTGCTCGGGCTGTTCCTGACGCAGGTCGGGCGCATGGAGCATCCGAGCTACTCCGTCGTGGCGTGGGGGCTGCTGCTGGTCATCGTCGCGTCGACGACGGCCATCGTGCACGGCCTGTCGCGCCAGATGCCGCACTGGCTGTTCGCGGCCGACCTGGTCGGCGGCGTCGCCGTCATCGGGCTCGACCTCTACGGCGTCTGGGGGTCGGAGTCCGGGTCCATCATCCCCACGGCGGCCCTCGCCGTGCCTGCCCTGCTGCTGGCCATCGTGACGCTGCGCGAGACCGTGCAGATCCTCATCGCCGACGTCGCCATCGGCATCATCCTGCTGCTGGCCGCCGCCGCGGAGGAACGCCCCGACGTGCTCACCCTCGCCCCCGAACTCATGATGATCGCCATCGGTGTCGGTCCGGCACTGCTCGGAGTCGCCGTCGTACGCTCCTACCGCCGCATGGTGCAGCTCGAACTCGACCTGGTGCTCGTGCAGAGCACCGTGCAGGCCCCACAGCTCACCGTCGGCATGCTCGCCTCCGAGGAACTCACCCGCCTCGACGACGACGCCGAGGAACTCTTCGACGACGTCGCCGGCGGGCGCCTGCCCCTGCCCCTCCCCCTCGAGGCGTCCACCCGCGCCGCTTCGCTCGCGACCGAACTGCGCCTGCACCTCATCGAGGGCCGCAAGGAGACCTGGCTGCGCCACGCGGTCTCCGAGAGCGAGTTCCTGGCACCGGCCGTCACGATCGACGACCCGTCGAGCCTCGCCGGCGTGCTCACCCCGCCCCAGCGCGACGCTCTCCTGCTCGTGCTCTGGCTGCTCGTCAGCGACACCGACCGCTGGGGTGCCACGGTGCACCTCATCTTCGGCCCGACGCACCCGCCGAGACTGGGGGCGTACCGCACCGTTCGCTTCCCTCTCGTGCTCGAGACCACGGGCGTGCTGCGTCGGCGTGTGGATGCCGCAGCGTGGGAGGCCATGGGAATCGTCGGTCCGCACATAGACTCCGTTCGCGACGGCAGTCTGCGTGTCGAGATCGACTGCACAGTCGACGGCGCGTCTGACACGTAAGGTAGTGACGGATTCGCCGCGATGCAGGCGAACCATGAGGAGGACACAGTGGGTAGTTCAGGACCGATCCGGGTAGCACTCGTCGACGATCACCGCATGCTGCTCGGAGCACTCACCGAGTGGATCCGCAACGCTGCAGATGACATCGACATGGTCGCCGCCGTGACCACGTGGCCCGAGCTCCTCACCCACTCGGCGTTCCCCGTCGACGTCGTGCTGCTCGACCTCGACCTCAAGGACAACATCCCGATCTCGCTCAAGCTCGCGACCCTGAAGACCACGGGCGTGCGCACTGTTCTCATGAGCACCTACTCGGAGCCCGCCGTCGTGCGTCAGGCGCTCGACTCCGGCGCGCTGGGCTACCTCGTCAAGAGCGAGGAGGCGAACATGATCGCCGAGGCCATCCGCGCCGCGTACGTCGGGGAGTCCTACATCTCCGAGGAGCTCGACCTCGCCATCAACTCCGTCGCCGCCGGTGACGCCCCTCGCCTGTCTGCACAGGAGCGCCGCGTGATGGCCCTCTACGGCGCCGGCGAGCCCGTCAAGGCCGTCGCGTACCAGCTCGGCATCTCCGAGGAGACGGCCAAGAGCTACCTCAAGCGCATCCGCGAGAAGTACCGCCAGGCCGGCTACGACGTGGGCACCAAGGTGGCCCTCCGCAAGCGCGCCATCCACGACGGCATCCTGCTGCAGACCGACTGATCACGCACGGGCCGCACCCCTCACCGGAACAGGCCCGATCCCACGCATTCTCCGAGAGCAGGCCCACTGGGCCTGCTTTCGCCGTTCCGGCCTGTTCTCGGGCGAACGGATGCGGCGAAGCGGCGGATGCTGCGGCGCGAACGGATGCCGCCCGCCATCCATGCGTCGTGACGACGCTGCGGCTACGCGGCCTCGCCGATCGTGCTGAGCGACGCCGTGCCGTAGGGCACCTCGACGCCGCGAGTGCGTCGGACCCGGTCGATGGAGAAGGTCGCGACGGCCAGGAGGAGCCCGGCGACGCTGAGCCCGAGGCCTATCCAGATGGGGGCGACGTACCCGAGGCCCGCGCCGATGGCGATGCCGCCGAGAAGAGCTCCGAGAGCGTTGCCGATGTTGAGGGCGGAGTGGTTGAGGGCTGCTGCGATCGACTGGCTGTCGCGCGCCACGTCCATGAGACGGGTCTGGATGATCGGCGACAGCGCCGCCGACGTGCCTCCGACGAAGAACACGCCGGCGAGGAGCCCGGCGACGCTCGAGACCGTGAAGCCCATGATCACGAGCGCGACGATGAGGATCATGAAGAACAGGTACATCGAGCGTCGGACGCTGTGGTCGGCGAGGCGCCCGCCCACGATGTTGCCGATGGTCATGCCGATGCCGAACACGACCAGCACCAGCGGGACGGCGGATTCCGGCAGCCCCGTCACCTCCGTCGCCATCGGGGCGACGTAGCTGTAGACCGCGAACAGGCCGCCGAAGCCGATGGCCCCGATGGCCAGGGCGAACCACACCTGCAGGCGGGTGAAGGCCTTGAGCTCGTTCTTCATCGTGGCCTTCGGATCGCCCGCCTGCCACGGCACGGCGAGTGCCACGGCCACGAAGGTGAGGGCGAAGATGCCGGCGACCACGAGATAGGCCGTGCGCCATCCGTAGAGCTGGCCGATCCACGTGATGGTCGGAACGCCGACGACGTTCGCGATGGTGAGGCCGCTCAGCACGAAGGCCACGCCGCGTCCGCGTTTGCCCGGCCCCATGAGGCTCGCCGCCACGAGCGAGGCGATACCGAAGTAGGCGCCGTGCGGGAGAGCGGCCACGAAGCGGGCGAGCAGCACGAGTTGGAACGACGGCAGCACGGCCGACGCGATGGTGCCGAGGGTGAAGGCCGTGAGGAGGGCGAGCAGGAGCTGCTTGCGCGGCCAGCGCGCTGCGGCCGCCGCGATGGTGGGCGCGCCGACGACGACGCCGAGGGCGTAGGCCGAGATCAGCAGGCCGGCCTGCGAGTTCGCGGCCGCGGGATCGGCCGCGTAGAGAGTCGGCAGCAGGTCCCCGGCGAGGTTCGGGAGCAGACCCATGGCGACGAACTCGGTCGAACCGATGCCGAAACCGCCCAGCGCGAGAGCGAGCAGGGCCAAACGGGTACGGGCCGGCGACAGAGTCGTCGGCCCGGCAGCATCGAGGGTCACCCGTCAACTGTAGCGCGAGAATCGAATCGATTCGACTCGGGCCCTTCGAGCCGCGCTCGACTGCGGCAACTCCCGCGACTCGCCCACTTTCGTCGCTCTCGGGCGGTACGTGGACGACGGATGCGACGAAGTCGGGCCAGTCGCCGACTGAGGACTGCGGGCGAGCGGATGGGGACCACGTCGGGTCATCCCGGCGCGTCATGGTGAACCCGTCATCTCCGGCGCTCGCTCGCGATAGCATCCAGCGAGTTCACGACGAGGGGGCCGCATGAAGGTGCAGATCGGGTTGTCCGGCGGGGCGGAACACCACGGGTCGGGTGCAGGGTCCCGACCGTCCGGTTTGCGCTGCAGCACTGCCAGAATCCGGCTCACGGCGATCGTGCTCGCCGTGGCGGCCGTTGTCTCCGTCTTGGGACCGTTACCGGCATCTGCCGTCGTCGTGGACGCAGGATCCGGCTCTTCACGTGCAGCGGGCGAGGGCTGGATGCCGGTCTCAGGGACTGTGCGCGGACGGACGACCTCCGGCACCGTGCCCATCCCGGGGGCGACGATCAGCTTCTACGACGGCGCGTACCCAGTTGATTCCGGTTGGAGCGGCGCTGATGGGGCCTTCACGATGTCGGCCCACCGGGGACAGCACCACGTGAAGGTGGAAGTGCCAACCCGGTGGGCGAGCCAGTGGTACGGAGGGGCCGTTCTGCAAGAGGACTCGACTATGGTCACCGTCCTCGATGGGTATGGTCTGGAGGGCCTCAAGAGCCTCGACTTCGTTCTCGAACCCCGCGGCTCGCTCTCGGGATCTCTCGTCGGTGAGCGGGGGAACACCAACGTCTCGGGAACCGCCACGGCCTTCGTGAAGAGCGCCTCCACGGGCAAGTGGACCGCCGCCGCGACTGCCCGGATCGAGAAGCCGCATTATTCGTTCGATAACCTCGCCCCCGCGAGCTACCGGATCGGATACACCTTCTACGCGAAGTTCTCCAACGAATTCTGGCCGAAAGCCCGGACCGTGGGTACGGCTCGAACCATCACCATCGATCCCGGCGAAGCGGTCGAGGATGTGGACTCCGTCCTCACCCAAACGCACCTCACGGTCTCTCGAATCGGCGGGCGCGACCGCTTCGAAGTCGCGGCCAAACTCTCCCACTACTTCCCCGCTACCGCCGGCGGCGCTGTGCTGATTGCGAACGGGCTCGGATACGCAGACGCTCTTGCGGCAGGCGCGGCAGGGGCGCTGCGAAGCGCGCCGCTGCTGCTCGTCACGCCGACCGGTATTCCTCAGTCGACGAGGACCGAGCTGAAGAGACTCGCTCCGAGCAGAATCATCATCATCGGCGGAACGGCATCGGTCTCGGCCGGCGTCGAAGCGGAACTCCAGGGCTACGGTGGCTACGTGTCGCGGTTGAGCGGCGCGGACAGGTATGGGACGTCGAGGGACGTGGCGCGGTGGGCGACGCGAAGCACTCACAGGCTGTATCTCGCCACTGGCCTCGGGTTCGCGGATGCGCTCTCTGCCGGTCCGATCGCCGGCCTGCTCGGCTCACCTCTTGTCCTCGTCAACGGGGCATCGACGACGGCAGACCCTGCGACCCGACAAGTGATGAAGGACCTGGGGGCAGCGCACCTCTCGGTGGTGGGTGGCGCCGGTGCGATGAATCCGGGGATCGCGCACTCCTTGCATGCGTCGACCACGACCGTGTACGGAGGTGCCGACCGATACGAGACGTCTCGCCTCGTCAACGGCATCCTGGGTGCCGACACCGCATTCCTGGCCGTCGGCGACAATTTTCCGGACGCTCTCAGCGCTGGTCCCGCCTCGAACCAGATCTCCGCCGGAATCTACCTCGTGCATCACGAATGCATCCCTCAGGCGACCATGGACATGATCGATGACAAGGGCATCACCAACATCGTTCTCCTCGGAGGCGAAGCCGCTCTCAGCTCGCGTGTCGCCGAACTTGCGAGATGTTAGGGGCGTCCAAAACGCCTTCCGCAGTCGATTGCGGGATTGAACCGTCTACCCGTCGTTCTCCATCGCGGCCTCGAGGCGCTCCACCTTCGCGGTGAGCTCGCCCGAGTATCCGGGGCGGATGTCGGCCTTCAGCACCAGGGAGACCCGCGAACCGTACTCGGCCACGGCATCCGTCGCGTCCTTGATCACGGCGAACACCTCGTCCCAGTCCCCCTCGATCGTCGTGAACATCGAGTCGGTCTGGTTGGGCAGGCCGGATTCGCGCACGATGCGCACAGCGGCTGCGACGGCGTCGTGCACCGAGCCGTCGGCGCGGCCGGTTCCCGATGGAGCGACGGAGAATGCGACGAGCATGATGGCCTCCCGAGCCTCAGTCGGCCGCGTCTGGCGACCGGCTTCCACTCTTCCAGACCTCGGCACCGGATGCCGCTCCCGATGCTGCATCGAGACCGCCGTCCGGATCCCCGTCCGCCTCCGCCTCCCCCACCGCATCCGACTCGCCTTCCGCATCCGACGCCGCCTCGTCATCGAGAGCGACCTCGGCGTGCGAGCCGCTGCGCCACACCATCACGACGGCCCAGAGGAGCAGTGCGACCTCCAGCAGGTTGCGCAGCGTCAGCAGCGCGACGGCCAGCGGATGCGCGACCAGCAGCCAGCCGTAGAAGAACGGGTAGATGAGCTGCGTGAGCCCTGCCAGCACGAGCGCCATGATGGCGGGGACCGCGTAGCGCCGTCCCCGGTAGACGAGGCCGATCACGATGGGAACGGCCAGCCAGCAGATGAACTGCGGCGACCCCACCTTGTTCACCACGATGAAGGCCGTCACGAGGGCCAGGGCGAGGGGCGGGAACAGCGCGACGAACGGCGCCCGCTGCAGCTGGGCCCTGATCCCGATGGCCACGATCACGCCGACGACGAGCACGAGCAGGGGCGTCATCATGGCGCTCGCGAACTCGGTTCCCTGCCCCGTGACCTGGTACGTGAGGATGTCGTGGTCGTAGTACACCCGTGAGGTCGGGCTGCCTGCTGCGGCCTGCCACATCCAGATCGTGCTCACCGGCGACTCGATCTGCAGCCCGCGCCCCGTCTGCTCGGTGATGAAGCTGAACACGTTCCACCCGCTGCCGAGCACGAGGCAGATCACCACGATCAGCACGCTCGTGCCGGCTGCGGCCACGAGGATGCGCGCCCTCTCGCGTGAGGCGATGAGAAGGGCCGCGATGACGGCGGCCGGCCAGATCTTGATCCAGGTGGCTATCGCCAGCAGTACCGAGGCGAGGCGCGGCCGACCGGCGACGAGCAGCACGGCGACGAGGGCTATCGGCACCGTGACGGCGTCGATGCGCCCGACCGCGATCGGACCGAGCAGCAGCAGGAACCCGAGCCACCACCACGCCGGCACGACCCGGGCGACGGCACCACGGCGCAGCCCGATGAGCACGGCGAAGCCGACGGCATTCAGCAGCACGATCAGTCCCAGCCAGGTGTACACGTAGAGGTCGAAGCCGAAGAGCGCGGCCAGCTCCATCGGCAGGATCGCCAGGATCGGATAGACGAACGGCCCGTCGATGCCCACGACGTAGCCGCTGAGGTCCGCGGTCTTCATCCAGGTCGTGTACACGAGCGTCACATCGCCGAGGGGCAGGCCCGGCCCGGTGAGGGCGAGCCACACCAGTTCGGCGTGCACGAGCACGAACGCCGCCCACAGCGCCAGGCGGTTGCCGAGCGCTCTGCGCAGCGTCGATTCGGGAGCCGGCGGAGCGACGGATGCGGGAATGCCGGCCATGGCGCTCATGCTATCCGCAGCATCCGACCGCCCGATGCACGCTGCCGGCGCCCTTCGATATCACTTGTGTCACAGGACGACGCGATTCGTCATCGGGCTCCGACGGATGCGGCAAGCTTGAGACTCCCCCTCGATTTCGCCAGGAGACAGTCATGCCCCGACGCACCATCCGCACCCGTGCTCTCGCACTCGCCGTCGTCACGGCGGGCATCGTCGCGTTGAGCGGATGTGCCGGTGCCTCATCGGATTCGGCGTCCGAGAGTGGCTACGTCACCGACGGCAAGCTCACCATCGGAACGGCCGAGCCCGCGTACTACCCCTGGGTCATCGACGACAAGCCCGAGTCGGGTGAGGGCTTCGAGTCCGCCGTCGCCTACGCCGTCGCCGGCCAGCTCGGCTTCGCCGACTCCGACGTCGTGTGGGTGCGCTCCACCTTCGACGAGGCCATCGCCCCCGGCCCCAAGGACTTCGACTTCAACCTGCAGCAGTTCTCGATCACGGATGAGCGCAAGCAGGCCGTCGACTTCTCCTCGCCGTACTACGAGACCACGCAGACCGTGATCACCATCGCGTCCTCGCCCGCCGCCGGCGCCACCTCGATCGCCGACCTCAAGAAGTTCTCCATCGGCGCCCAGACGGGAACCACCAGCCTGACCGCCGTCGAGGACGTCATCAAGCCGGACTCGCAGGCGCAGGTGTTCAACTCCAACGACGACGCCAAGCTCGCGCTGCAGAACGGCACCGTCGACGCCATCGTCGTCGACCTGCCGACCGCCTTCTACCTGACCGGCGCCGAGCTCGACGGCGGAAAGATCATCGGCCAGCTCCCCCAGGCCGAGGGCACGACGGGTGACCAGTTCGGCCTCGTGCTCGCCAAGGACAGCCCGCTCACGGCGAGCGTCTCCGAGGCCGTCGACGCCCTCCGCGAGGACGGCACCCTCGACGAGCTGGCCACGAAGTGGCTCGGCTCCGAGGACACCGCCCCGGTGCTGAAGTAGTCGGGCGCACCAGTACTCTGTAGCGCATGAGCACCACCGGGATCGATGCCCGGCCGCCGAGTTCGATCGAGCTCGACCGCCGGGCATTCCGTCGTCAGCAGACGACGCGGTCCACGCTGATCGCCATCGTGAGCACCGTGGTGTTCGCCGTCGCGGCGTGGATCTTCGTGATCAACACCCCCGGCTGGAGTCGGGTGCAGCAGACGTTCCTCAATTGGGACGTCGCCGTGGCCGCCTTCCCGCGTGTCATCGAGGGTTTCTGGCTCAATGTGCGCGTGCTCATCTACTCCGTCATCGGCGTCGGCATCGTCAGCCTGGTGCTCGCCACCGTGCGCACCCTGCGCGGCCCGATCTGGTTCCCCCTGCGCGCCCTCGCCGCGGGCTACACCGACCTGTTCCGCGGCATCCCCCTCATCATCGTGCTGTACCTGGTCGGCTACGGCATCCCGGGCCTCGGCGTCTTCCCGCGGATGCCCGCCGAGTTCTGGGGAACCATCGCCCTGGTCACCGTCTACTCCGCCTACGTCTCCGAGGTGTTCCGCGCCGGCATCGAGGCCGTGCACCCGTCGCAGCGCCTCGCTGCGCGCTCCCTCGGCCTCAGCTACAGCCAGAGCATGCGCCGGGTCATCCTGCCCCAGGCCGTGCGCAAGGTCACGCCTGCGCTCATGAACGACTTCGTCGCCCTGCAGAAGGACGTCGGACTCATCTCGGTGCTCGGGGCCGTGGATGCCGTCCGCGCCGCCCAGATCGAGACCGCGGCGTACTTCAACTTCACGCCCTACGTCGTGGCCGGCCTGCTGTTCTTCCTGCTGGCGCTGCCGATGATCCGCTTCACGGACTGGTACACGGCGCGCGTGCGGCGGCGTGAACAGATGGGGAGCATCGTATGAGCCTCATCGAACCCGGCTCGGGGCCCGGCTCGGGACCCGGCTCGGGCGCTGCCACCCCCGATGCAGCGCCGGTGCTCCGACTCGTCGGCATCCGGAAGTCCTTCGAGGGCACCGAGGTGCTCCGCGGAATCGACCTCACCGTGCACCGGCACGAGATCGTCGCGCTCATCGGCGCCAGCGGATCGGGCAAGTCGACCCTGCTGCGCACGGCCAACCTCCTCGAGCAGATCGACGACGGCCAGATCTTCCTGGGCGACGACGACATCAGCGACCCGCGGGCCAAGGCCGACCGCATCCGTTCCCGCATCGGCGTGGTGTTCCAGCACTTCAACCTGTTCCCGCATCTCAGCGTCCTCGACAACGTCACCCTGGCGAGCCGGGCGGTTCACCGAGCCTCCCGGGTCGAAGCCGAGCGACGCGGTCTCGAGCTGCTGGATTCCATCGGACTCGCCGACAAGGCCCGCGAGTTCCCCGACAGGCTCTCGGGCGGCCAGCAGCAGCGCGCCGCCATCGTGCGCTCCATCGCGACCGACCCCGAACTCCTGCTGCTCGACGAGATCACCAGCGCGCTCGATCCCGAACTCGTCGGCGAGGTGCTCGACCTCGTGCGCGAGCTCGGCCGCGGCGGCACCACCATCCTCATGGCGACGCACGAGATGGCCTTCGCCCGCGACGTGGCGCACCGGGTCGTGTTCCTCGACAAGGGCGTCGTCGCCGAGGCCGGCCCGCCTGCCCAGCTGTTCGAGCACTCCGAGAATCCGCGCACCCGGGAGTTCCTGGCGCGCTTCACGGCGTAGGGAGGCCGCTGGGCCCGGCGCGCTCAGTACCCGCTGAACGCGTCCGTCGTCACCGACCGGCCGCCCTGGCGCGCGAGCGCGGAACGCACGCTGTCGACCATGCGCGGCGAGCCGGACACGAAGGTGCGCCGAGTGCGCCAGTCGGGCACGGCGGCATCGAGCATGGCGTGGTCGACGCGCCCGGAGTGAGCACTCCACCCTGCCGGCAGCTCGGACCCCGAAGCTCCGACCACGACGACCGCGGCCGCGGACTCGGCGATGACCTCCCTGTAGGCGATCTCGCTCGACCCCGCCGCATACACGAGCACGACGTCGCGACGGCGACCGGCCGCGCTGTCCGAGGCGAGCTGGCTGGCGAACGGCGTGATGCCGATGCCGCCGGCGATGAGCAGCACGGGCTCCGAGTCGTCCTGAGGCAGCAGGAAGTCGCCGCCGACGGAGGTGGCCCGCACGATCGAGCCTGGGGCGAGGGAGCTGAGGGCGCGCTTGAACGTCGAGGGCTTCTCGGGCATCCGCATGGCGATGGTGATGCGTTCCGCATCGTCGGGCGGGGAGGAGATGCTGAAGACGCGACGCGTTCCGCGGGAGTCTGCACGGCGGTGCGGAACGGCGAGCTCGAGCGACTGCCCGGCCTGGAAGGCCACGGGTCGCTCCGGCGCGAAGACGTACTCGACGATCGTCGGTGTCGGATGCCGAGCCTCGACGAGGCGCAGCCTCACGGCCCGGCGCTGGCCGAACGCGAAGGCGATGGCGTTGCCGACGATGAGAGCGAGCTCCGGCGTCATGGCGAACGGCCCGACGGCCAGCGGGATCGAGAACAGCACGCCGACGACGCCTGCGACCAGCAGCTGCTGCCAGCGCCGCGGCGGCAGGGTGAGCGGCTCGCTCAGCATGAATGCGGCCAGGAAGACCACGGGGAACGAGGCGAGCACGGTCCACGCGGCGGCGCCGGCATCCGTCCCCTCGAGCATCAGGCGCCCGGTGCAGAGCACGCCGGCCACGGCCACGAACACCACGGCGACGGCGAAGCGACGCGTGCGCCACAGCACCAGGAAGCCGCCGATCAACACGATCGGCAGGAGGTACGAATTGGCCACCCACCACACCGACGAGCCCAGCTGCGTGAACGCGATGATCACGGCGGCGACGGCGGCCGGATTGAAGATGTGCCTGCCGCGTACGGCGAGAACGTACTTCGACGCGGTCGCGAGCACCCCCGTGAGGGCGAGCACGCCGAGCTGCGTCGGATCCTCAGACGGCCAGAAGAGGAAGAAGAGCAGCAGTCCGGTGATGACCGAGGACTCGAGGTGGGCCGGCGAGCGCACGATGCGCCCGGCGATCCAGCCCGATGCGGCGACGGAGCCGACGGCGACGAGGAGGCTGAGTGCCAACTGCGTCGGCGTGTAGAACAACAGGCCCGTGGCCGAGAGGATGAACGCCACGACGGCGATGGCGCCGAGGCTCAGCGTCATCAGCCTGTAGCCGCTCACTCGACTGAGCGAGGAATCGAGCAGTCGTCTCATCGGAACAGCTCCCCGGGGAATCCGGACGAGAGCTCGGCTCGCCCGTCGGTCAGCATGCGCACGTGCTCGAAGTCGACGTACCCGGCCAGCTGGTCCGCTGGGGTGAAGAACAACGCCGTCGCGACGGCGTCGGCGACCATCGCGGTCTCGGCCGTCACCCAGGTGGCGACCACCTCGTCGACCGGTTCCCCGGTGCGGGCGTCGAGAACGTGGTGCAGGCCGGAACCCCAGGCCCTGCGATTGCTCGCCGAGGCGCACAGTGCTCCATCGGCGAGAGTCGCGATGCCGATCGCCTTCGTGGTGTCGTACGGATGCTCGAGGGCCACGCGCACCGGCTCGCCGCCGGAGTGCCGCAGGTCGCCACTGGCATCGACCACGATCTGCTCGACCCCGTCCTGCTCCAGCAGGTCGACGATCATGTCGACCAGCAGACCCTTGCCTGCGGCTCCGATGTCGAGTTCGAGAGGCTGCCGGGTGCGGAGCCGCGTGCCGTCCCAGTCCATCCGGTCCCAGTCGGGACTCGCGAGGGTGCCGGCTCCGGGAACGAGCGAGTAGCCCGCCCCGTACCCGAGGTGGCTGAGCGAGGCGCCGACGAGGGGCGACATCGCGCCCGCCGTGGCCGCGTGCATGGCGGAGTAGAGCTCGACGAGCGCCGGCGCCTCGTCGGGGAAGGTCCACTCCCCCGAGCGACTCGCGACCTCGGTCACGAGCGAGTCGGGACGGAAGCGCGACCACGTGCGGTCGAAGTCCTCGATGACGGCGTTCATCCGCCGGACGGTGTCCGCCGCGATCGGGGCGCGCGAGTCGACCTGCCAGCCCGTTCCGATCGCCTCGAAGGCGAGCGTGGCCGACTCAGCTGGCATCGCTGCGGATCGTGTCGAGGGCGGCGTTGAAGCCGCCGCTGGTGAGGGAGGATCCCGCCACCTTCGAGACGTCGAGGCTGTCGATGTCCTTGCCGACGACCTCGGCCGAGATACCCGAGATGAAGGCGCTCTGGTACTGCTTCGAGTTGCCGCTGGTGGCCGAGCCCGTCACGTCGACGGCGGTCACGACGTCGTCGGCGAGCGTGATGGTCACGGTGACGTCCTCTCGCCCGCCGGGAGTGGAGTACTCGCCCGTCGCGGTGTAGTCGCCGTCGGTGTAGGTGCTCGAGGTTGCTGACGAGTCGGTGTCGTTCGCATCGGTTCCGGTCGACGGTGTGGTGGTGGAGGTGTCGCCGGAGCCCGTGGACGGGGCCGCCTCGGCCTCGGCCGACTGGTCGGTGGCGCAGCCTGCGAGCGAGCCGATCACGACGGCTCCGGATGCGATGGCGATCGCTGTTCTGCCGATTCGTGTGTTCATGTTTGTCACCTTCTCCTCACCCCGTCAGGAGCGACATGCTCGGGATCACGCCATCGGTCCCGGTTGTATTCGACCGTATGCATGTTCCCTATGGGTCAGCTGTGACTCCTCGACGAGTCGACTGACAGCTCTCGTCGAGCTGCGGATGCGTGTCGGGTCAGTCGCGCAGCAGCGCCGCGATGGCGGCCGGAACGTGCTCGGCGACGTCGAGTGCCGTGATCGGCCCGCCACCGGACGCGAGATCGGCCGCGCGCGAGTGCAGGAACGACGCCGTCGCGGCGAGCGCCGGCAGGGCGAGAGCCGGGTCGCGGGCGATGCGCTCGGTGTTCGTGGCGAGCAGCGCGCCGAGGATGCCGGCCAGCACGTCGCCGGTTCCGGCGGTGGCCAGCCAACCCGGCGCATCCGTCACGGCATAGCTCGGGGACCCCGGTGATGCCACGTGCGTGGTCGACCCCTTCAGCAGCACGGTCACGGCGAACTCGTCCGCCGCCCGGGCCGCCCAGGTCGCGGCATCCGCCCGGATGGCATCGAGCGTCGCCTCGGTACTCCGAGGGGAGAGCAGTTCGGCGAGTTCACGGGCATGCGGGGTGATGACAGTCGGACCCGTGGCGTCGGGCGCCAGGTCGAGCGCCCCGGCGTCGAGCACCGTCGGCACTCCCTGGGCGAGGGCCTGCTGGATCTCCCCGCCGAGCACGAAGGTGCGCCGGCCGGCATTCATGCCCGATCCGATGAGCCACGCCTGCACACGTCCGGACTGGGTCACGATCTCGGGACGCCGGGCGAGCACGATGCCGCCGACGGCCCTCGGGCCCGTGTACCGCACCATCCCGACACCGGTGCGCGCGGCGGCCTCCACACCGAGCACAGCTGCGCCGGGATAGTCGTGGGACCCCGTGATCACGCCGAGCACGCCCCGGGAGTACTTGTCGTCGTCGGCAGTGGGGACGGCGATCCACTCCCGAGCGTCCTCCGCCGTCCAGATCAGGCGTTCTGCGGAACCGGTCATGCTCTCACGATAGGTTGCAGGGGATGAATGGAACAGCCTCGAACCCCATCCACCTGCCCGGCCGCGTCGTCGTCTTCGACTACGGCGAGGTGATCTCCTTCTCCCCCACGCCCGAGAACCGCCGCGACCTGCTCGAGGTGGCCGGCATCGATCCGACGAACGCCGAGGTGTTCTGGGAGGCGTACGAGGCCGGCCGTCAGGCTCTCGATCAGGGCACGCTGTCGATCGCCGACTACTGGGCCGGCATCGCCGCCGCCACCGGGGCCTCATGGTCGCCCGCCGAAGTGCACTCCATCTGGGCGATCGACTTCGTGGGCTGGCTGAGCGTCAACCCCGGAACCGCCGCCGTGCTCGAGGACCTCGCCGCCGGCGGCACCAGGCTCGCGCTGCTCTCCAACGCCGGGCGCGACTTCTCCAGCTACTTCCGCAACGGCTCCTTCGGCCCCCTCTTCGAGACCGTCGTCGTGAGCGCGGAGGTCCTGGTCGTGAAACCGGATGCCGCCATCTACCGTCACACTCTCGACACCCTCGGAATCACTCCGGCCGAGATGGTGTTCATCGACAACAAGGCGGAGAACGTCGCCGGCGCCGAGGCCCTCGGCATCACCGGCCACGTGTTCACCTCGGCCGACGGACTGCGCAGCTTCCTGGAGGAGCTCGCGGCCTGACCGCATCCGTTCCCCCAAGTTCACCCCTGTCCGACAGCTCGCCTCGACTCCCGGAGTTCCCTTGTCAGCACTGTTCCAGCCCATCACCGTGCGCTCGCTCACGATCCGCAACAGACTCTGGGTGCCGCCGCTCTGCCAGTACTCGGTGACGAAGAAGGATGGCGTGCCGCACGACTGGCACCTGGCCCACCTCGGGGCCATGGCCATGGGCGGGGCCGGTCTGGTCATCGCCGAAGCCTCGGCCGTGGTTCCCGACGGCCGCATCTCCGACGAGGACACCGGCATCTGGAACGGCCAGCAGGCGGCTGCCTGGGCGCGCATCGTGTCCTTCATCCACACGCAGGGCGCTGCAGCCGGCATCCAACTCGCCCACGCCGGCCGCAAGGCGTCGACCTGGCCGGAGTGGGGCCACGAGCAGCACGGCAGCATGGCACCGGCCGACGGCGGCTGGCAGACCGTCTCGGCCTCCGACCTCGCCTTCGGCGAATACGCGGCGCCCGAGGGACTTGATCGCCCCGACATCGCCGTCATCGTGCACGCCTTCGCCGAGGCCGCTGCGCGCTCGAAGCGGGCCGGCTTCGACCTCGTCGAGATCCACGCCGCCCACGGCTACCTCGTGCACCAGTTCCTCTCCCCGCTCAGCAACCTGCGCACCGACGAGTACGGCGGATCGCTCGAGAACCGCGCCAGACTGCTCCTGGAGATCGTCGCAGCGGTCCGTGACGCCGTCGGCGACGACTACCCGGTGCTCGTGCGCTTCTCGGCAAGCGACTACGCCGACGGCGGCTGGGACGAGGAGCAGACCGCCGTGGTGGCCGGCTGGGCGCAGCAGGCCGGAGCCGACCTGTTCGACATCTCCAGCGGGGGCAACATCGCGAAGGTGCGCATCCCGCTCGGTCCGGGGTACCAGGTGCCGTTCGCCGAGTACGTGAAGACGACGGCGGGGGTCCCCGTCGCCGCCGTCGGCCTCATCACCACGCCGCAGCAGGCTGAGGAGATCGTGGCATCCGGGCAGGCGGATGCCGTGCTGCTCGGCCGCGCCCACCTGCGCGACCCGCACTTCGCCCTGCGCGCCGCCGACGAACTCGGCGTCGAACTCGATTACTGGCCGCCGCAGTACGTGCGCGCGAAGCCCGCCGTGAGCGGTGGGACGTGGTGAGTCAGCCGCTCCGCTGACCGAGGGCGATGATGTTGCCCTCGCTGTCGGTGAACCAGGCCGCCTTCTCGCCGTCGAGGTCGGCGATGCCGTCCACGGTCCTGAGGCCGGGCAGGTCGTAGTCGGCGAAGACGACGCCGACTGCGCGCAGCTCGGCGACGGACGACTCCAGGTCGCCCACCTCCACCATCAGGGCGGTGTTCTGAGCCGTTCCGGCGAACGTCGTCTCGTACAGGTACACGGACGTGCCGCCGACCGTGTACATGAGCCCACCGGCGTCCTGGCCGTCGGGCTTCCAGCCGAGCTTGTCCTCGTAGTACTGCCGCGCGCGATCGAGGTCTGAGGCGGGGAGGACGGCGGCAGCGGATTTCGCAGTCAACATGAGCATTCCTTCTGTTGAGCCCCGCTCCATGGTACGCCCGCAGGCGGTCAGCGGCTCCGTCGAGTCGCGTCCTGCACCTCTCCGACGAGTTCCTCGATGATGTCCTCGAGGAACAGCACTCCCGTCGTGCGCCCCTCGGCATCGAACGCCTGGGCCAGGTGCGCGCCCGTGCGCCGCATCGACGCCAGGGCGTCCTCGAGGTCCGTCCCCTCGTACATCGAGGCCAGCTGACGGATGCGCTTCGGCGGAACCGGGCGCTCGGGCTGGTCGTCGCTCGTGAGGTCGAGGTCGATGACGTCCTTGAGGTGCAGGTAGCCCGCCGGCGTCCCGTCCTCGTCGATCACCAGGTAACGGGAGAACCCGTGCTTGGCGACGGCGCGCTCGAGCGCTGTCGGCGTGAGGGTCTCGGGGAGGCTGACCACCTCGTCCAGCGGCACCGCGACATCCCGGACCTTCTTCGTCGTGAACTCGAAGGCGGCGTTCAGCGCACCGTTCGAGTCCTTCAGAACTCCCTCGCGCTTGGACTGGCTCACGATCGTGGCGACCTCCTCGAGGGTGAACGTGCTGTTCGCCTCCGACTTGGGCTCGACGCCGAGCAGACGCAGCGATCCGTTCGCGACGGCGTTCAACGCGCCGATCACGTGACGGAAGATGCGGGCGATGAAGACGAGCGGGGTCGCCAGCAGCAGCACGGCCTTGTCGGGGGCCGTGAACGAGAGGTTCTTCGGAACCATCTCGCCGAGCACCACGTGCAGGTAGGTCACGATGACCAGCGCGATGATGAAGGCGACGGTGCCGATGACCTCCTCCGACCAGCCGGTGAGGCTCAGCGGACCCTCCAGCAGGTGGTGGATGGCGGGCTCGGAGACGTTCAGGATCACGAGCGAGCACACGGTGATGCCGAGCTGGCAGGCTGCCAGCATGAGCGTCGCGTGCTCCATCGCCCAGAGCGCCGTCTTCGCGCGGCGGCTGCCCTTCTCGGCCAGGGGCTCGATCTGGGAGCGGCGTGCGGAGATGACCGCGAACTCCGATCCGACGAAGAAGGCGTTGACGACCAGCAGCACGGCCAGCCAGAGGATTCCGGCCCAGTCGTTCATGAGCGCGCCCCCTTCCTGTCGGCGGCTCGCGCCGGAACGTCGACCACGGCCGGCTTGGCGGGCTTGACGGGCTTCACGCCGTCGACGTCGGCAACGGGGGCCACCTCGGATTCGTCGGGGGTGAAGCGCAGCCTGTCGATGCGCCGGCCGTCGAGACGCTCGACCGTCAGCTCGCCGCTCTCGATGAGCACGGTGTCTCCGACGACGGGGAGTCGGCCCAGCTCGCTCATCACGTATCCGGCGACGGTCTCGTAGGTGCCGTCCTCGGGAACGATCAGGTCGGTGCTCTCGCGCAGCTCATCGGGGCGCAGCATGCCCGGGAAGCTGATGGCACGGCCACGGCGCACGATGCCGGCGCGTGACCTGTCGTGCTCGTCGGCGACCTCGCCGATGAGCTCCTCCACCAGGTCCTCCAGCGTCGCGACGCCGGCGGTCCCGCCGTACTCGTCGACGACGACGGCCATCTGGTAACCGCGGCCGCGCAGTTCGGCGAGAAGCACGTCGAGGCGCATCGTCTCGGGAACGCGCAGTGCCTCGGACTGCAGGGCCGACACGGGAACGTCGGCACGGCGGGAGCGGGGCACGGCCATGGCCTGCTTCACGTGCACGAAACCGACGACGTCATCGACGTCCTCGTCGATCACGGGGAACCGGGAGTGACCGGTCTGCGAGGCGAGCTCCAGCACGGCATGGGCGGATTCGGCGCGCTGGATGCTGACCAGTCGCGGGCGGGGAGTCATGACGTCGGATGCCGTGTGGTCGGCGAACAGCAGCGTGCGGTTGAGCAGGCTGGCCGTGTCGCGCTCGAGCACGCCGGCGCTCGCCGAGCGGCGCACCAGGCTCGAGAGCTCCTCGGCCGTGCGGGCGCCGGACAGCTCCTCCCTGGGCTCGACTCCCACCATGCGCAGGATGCCGTTGGCGCTGCCGTTCAGCACGATGATCGCCGGCTTGAACACCCAGGTGAACGCCGTCTGGAACGGGATGACGAACTTCGCCGTCTTCAGCGGCAGCGCCAGGGCCAGGTTCTTGGGGATCAGCTCGCCGAGGATCATCGACAGCAGGGTGGCGAGGGTCACGGCGACGATGGTCGACGCGACGACGGCGACGGCATCCGGGATGCCCCACCCCTCGAGCGTCGGAGCAAGCAGCGAGCTGATCGCGGGCTCGAACATGTAGCCGGTGAGCAACGTCGTGATGGTGATGCCGAGCTGCGCACTCGAGAGATGCGTCGACGTCTGCGCCAGGGCGGAGATGGTCATCTGCAGCCGGGTCTCGCCGCGCTCGCGGCGCGCCTCGAGATCGGCTCGATCGAGGTTGACCAGCGCGAACTCGCTGGCAACGAAGAAGCCCGTGCCGACGGTCAGGATGAGGCCGATGCCGAGCATGATCCACTCAGACACGGGCGACACCTCCGCAGTTCACGGGCGAGGGTCTATGGCCGGGGGTGCTACTGGGCGGGTCATCCATTGTCAGCCGAGTATATCCGGCTCGGATGCGACATTCCCCTGCGAAGAGGCGCTCTGCGCTGTCGCCTTTCGGCCGCGCGGCGCCATAGGGCTACCAGCTGACCGGCAGCGCCTTGCCCTCCTCGTAGCCGGCGGCCGACTGGATGCCGACCAGCGCGCGGTCGGAGAACTCGGCGAGCGAGCGGGCGCCGGCGTACGTGAAGGAGCTGCGCAGTCCGGAGGTGATCATGTCGAGGAGGTCCTCGAGGGAGGGCCGCAGCGGGTCGAGGTAGATCTTGCTCGACGAGATGCCCTCGGCGAAGAGTTCCTTGCGGGCGAGGTCGAACGCGTCGAGGCGGCCGAAGCGCTCGCGCACGGCCTTGGTCGACGCCATCCCCCAGCTCTCCTTGTACAGGCGACCCCCGCCGTCGACCGCGAGCTGACCGGGGGCCTCGATGGTGCCGGCGAACCACGATCCGATCATGACGGATGACGCTCCGGCGGCGAGCGCCAGTGCCACGTCGCGTGGGTAGCGCACCCCGCCGTCGGCCCAGACGTGGGCGCCGAGCGAACGCGCGGCCTCCGCGGTCTCGAGCACGGCCGAGAACTGCGGGCGCCCCACCGCCGTCATCATGCGGGTGGTGCACATGGCGCCGGGACCCACACCCACCTTGAGGATGTCGGCTCCAGCGTCGACGAGATCCTTCACGGCATCCGCCGTCACGATGTTGCCGGCGACGATCGGCAGGCCGAGGCCGAGGGCCTTCACCGTGCGGATCGCCTCGAGCATGCCCTCCTGGTGGCCGTGGGCCGTGTCGATCACGAGCACGTCGACACCGGCCGCGGCGAAGGCCTGCGCCTTGGTGGCGATGTCGCCGTTGATGCCGAGGGCGACGGCGACCTGAAGGCGGCCGTCGGCGTCGAGCGTTGGCGAGTAGATGGTGCCGCGCAGCGCACTCTTGCGGCTGAGCGTCCCGACGACCGCACCCCGCCTGAGCACGGGCACGAACTCGAGGTCGGCGGCGAGCATCAGTTCGAAGGCCGCCCGGGCGCTGTCGACGTCCTCGGCGTCGATGGCCGTGATGCGGCCGTGCAGCAGGTCGCCGAGTCGGGCGTCGGGCAGCGCGGTCTCGAGGCGAGCTGCGGCGATGGCGCCGAGGTAGGCGCCGTCCGCGTCGTTCAGGACGATGCCGTGCCCCTGCACCGCCGGAACCCTGACGAGGGCGTCGGCCACGGTGTCGTCGGGACTCAGCACGAGGGGGGTGTCGAACTCCACGGGCTGGTCCTTGACCCACCGGATGGCGGCGTCCAGCTCCTGCAGGTTCATGTCCTGGGGAAGGACTCCGAGTCCGCCGCGGCGGGCGAGCGTCGCCGCCAGACGGGGACCCGTGACCGAGTTCATGTTCGCCGACACGATCGGGATCGTGGCGGCGGTGCCGTCATCCGGGGCCAGGGAGACGTCGAACCGGCTCTTCAGCTCAGAATGGCTGGGCACGAGGAAGACGTCAGAGTAGGTGAGGTCGTGGGTCGGCGCGGTCCGATAGAACTCCATGCCTCCCACGCTAGACCTCGGCACAGCCTCCTGCAGCCCTGCGAACGAGCAGATGCCTCATTCGGGGGAACCGAGCCGCCGGTAAAGAGGATTAGGCTTGTCACGGTGCGTGCTCGTCGTCTGGAACGGCGGGTTGACAAGTTGCAGGGAATCAACGGAGAGAGTGGGCGATCGGCTGTGTCGAGCCAATTGACCGGAGCAAGTTCAGACGAAGCGGCATCGGCCGAGTTCGGAGCCAATGAATGGCTCGTCGACGAGATGTACGAGCAGTACATCGTCGACAAGAACTCCGTCGATGAGGCGTGGTGGCCGGTCCTCGAGACCTACCACTCCCAGACGCAGGCCAAGGCGGATGCCGCAGCCCGTGCGACCGCCGATGCTCCGAGCGTCGACGCTCCGACCGGTGAACAGGCTGCCCCCACGGGCGAGGCCCCCGACAACGTGCCGGCGGCATCCGCTGCACCGGCGGCCCCGGAGACCCAGTCGGCACCCGCGGCCCAGGCAGCTCCCGCGGCGGCACCGGCGGCCCAGGACACACCCGCCTCCGAGTCGCGACCGCTCACGGCTCCCATCCCGATCATCGGTTCGCAGCCGGCGGCCCGCACCACGTCGGTCGCGCCGAAGCCGCTGCCCGTTCCCGCGGACGTGCCCATCACGAGCCCGCAGGCGGTCATCAAGGACGGCGCCGTCGAGGCACCGCAGGACGAGGTCTCGCCCCTGCGCGGCATGGCCAAGAGCCTGGCGACCAACATGGACGCCAGCCTCACCGTGCCCACGGCCACCAGCGTGCGCACCATCCCGGCCAAGCTGATGATCGACAACCGCATCGTCATCAACAACCACCTGAAGCGCTCCCGCGGTGGCAAGATCTCCTTCACCCACCTCATCGGATGGGCACTCATCCAGGCCCTCAAGGACTTCCCGAGCCAGAACGTCTACTACGAGGACGTCGACGGCAAGCCGTCCATCGTGAAGCCCGCCCACATCGGCCTCGGCATCGCCATCGACATCCCGAAGCCCGATGGCTCGCGTGCCCTGCTGGTCCCGGCCATCAAGCGTGCAGACACTATGACCTTCGGCGAGTACCTCTCGGCCTACGAGGACCTCGTGTCCCGTGCGCGCCAGAACAAGCTCACGGCCGACGACTTCAAGGGCGCATCGATCTCGCTCACGAACCCCGGCGGCATCGGCACGGTGCATTCGGTGCCCCGCCTCATGCGCGGCCAGGGCTGCATCATCGGCGCCGGCGCCCTCGAGTACCCGGCCGAGTTCCAGGGCTCCAGCGAGAAGACCCTCGCCGGCCTCGCCATCGGCAAGACCATCACCCTCACCAGCACCTACGACCACCGCGTCATCCAGGGTGCCGGGTCCGGCGAGTTCCTCAAGATCGTGCACGAGCTGCTCACGGGCAAGCGCACCTTCTACAGCGACATCTTCGCCGCCCTCCGCATCCCGTACGCCCCCATCGAGTGGGCGCCCGACATCAGCGTCGACATCGCCAGCGCCATCGACAAGACGGCTCGCGTGCAGGAGCTCATCAACGCCTTCCGCGTGCGCGGCCACCTCATGGCCGACATCGACCCGCTCGAGTACGTGCAGCGCTCGCACCCCGACCTCGACATCTCCAGCCACGGACTCACCTTCTGGGACCTCGACCGCGAGTTCGTCACCGGCGGCTTCGGCGACAAGCGCTCCGCGCTGCTGCGCGACATCCTCGGTGTGCTCCGCGACTCGTACTGCCGCACCACCGGCATCGAGTACATGCACATCCAGGACCCCGCCCAGCGTGCCTGGGTGCAGGCGCAGGTCGAGCGCAAGTACGAGAAGCCCACCCACGACGAGCAGATGCGCATCCTGGGCAAGCTCAACGAGGCCGAGGCCTTCGAGACGTTCCTGCAGACCAAGTACGTCGGCCAGAAGCGCTTCAGCCTCGAGGGCGGCGAGTCCACGATCGCCCTGCTCGACCAGATCCTCCAGGGCGCTGCGGAGGACGGCCTCGACCAGGTCGCCATCGGCATGGCCCACCGCGGACGCCTCAACGTGCTCACGAACATCGCGGGCAAGACCTACGGCCAGATCTTCCAGGAGTTCGAGGGCCACATGGCCGGCTCCGGATCGGGTGACGTCAAGTACCACCTCGGCACCGAGGGCACCTTCACCGGCGCCAACGGCGAGGAGATCGGCGTGTACCTCGCCGCGAACCCGTCGCACCTCGAGGCCGTCGACGGCGTGCTCGAGGGCATCGTGCGAGCCAAGCAGGACCGCAAGCCTGTCGGCACCTTCTCGACCCTCCCCATCCTCATCCACGGCGACGCCGCCATGGCGGGCCAGGGTGTCGTCGTCGAGACCATGCAGATGTCGCAGCTGCGCGCCTACCGCACCGGTGGAACCATCCACCTCGTCGTGAACAACCAGGTCGGCTTCACCACGCCGCCCACCGAGGGTCGCACGTCGATCTACTCGACCGATGTCGGCAAGACCATCCAGGCGCCGATCTTCCACGTGAACGGCGACGACCCCGAGGCCGTCGTGCGGGTGGCCCAGCTCGCCTACGCGTACCGCCAGGAGTTCCACCGCGACGTGGTCATCGACCTGATCTCCTACCGCCGCCGCGGTCACAACGAGGGCGACGACCCCTCGATGACCCAGCCGCTGATGTACAACCTCATCGAGGCCAAGCGCAGCGTCCGCAAGCTGTACACCGAGGCTCTCGTCGGTCGTGGCGACATCACCGAGGAGGAGTACGAGCAGGCGCACGCCGACTTCCAGGACCGCCTCGAGCGCGCCTTCCAGGAGACTCACGCCGCGCAGACCACCCCGATCACGGCCATCGGCGAGGACGACCAGAGCGACGCGTCCGGCGAGCCGGAGACCACCGGCGTCTCGGAGCAGGTCGTGCACCTCATCGGCGACGCCTTCAACAACAAGCCGTCCGGCTTCACCGTGCACAACAAGCTCCAGCAGCTGCTGCAGAAGCGCCTCGACATGAGCCGCAACGGCGGCGTCGACTGGGCGTTCGGCGAGCTGCTCGCACTGGGCTCCCTGCTCACCGAGGGCACGCCCGTGCGCTTCGCCGGCCAGGACGCCCGCCGAGGGACGTTCGTCCAGCGCCACGCGGTTCTGCACGACCGGACCAACGGCCAGGAGTGGCTGCCCCTCGCCAACCTGTCGCAGAACCAGGCCAGGTTCTGGATCTACGACACGCTGCTCAGCGAGTATGCGGCCATGGGCTTCGAGTACGGCTACTCCGTCGAGCGGGCGGATGCGCTGGTGCTGTGGGAGGCCCAGTTCGGCGACTTCGCCAACGGTGCGCAGACCATCATCGACGAGTTCATCTCCTCGGCCGAGCAGAAGTGGGGCCAGCGCTCCAGCGTCGTGCTCCTGCTGCCGCACGGCTACGAGGGACAGGGTCCCGACCACTCCTCGGCGCGCATCGAGCGCTTCCTGCAGCTCTGCGCCGAGAACAACATGACGGTTGCGCGTCCCTCGACGCCGGCGTCGTACTTCCACCTGCTGCGTCGGCAGGCCTACATGCGCCCGCGTCGCCCGCTCGTGGTGTTCACCCCGAAGGCCATGCTGCGCCTGCGCGGTGCGACCAGCGAGATCGCCGACTTCACGAGCGGCCGGTTCGAGCCCGTGATCGACGACGTGCGCATCGATGACAAGGCGGCCGTCAAGCGCGTCCTGTTCATGGCGGGCAAGGTCTACTACGACCTGCGCACCGAGCTCGAGAAGAACCCGAACCCCGAGATCGCCCTCGTGCGCCTGGAGCAGTACTACCCGCTCCCGGCCGCGGAGATCAAGGACGTCGCCGCGCAGTACCCGAACGCCGAGCTCTACTGGATCCAGGACGAGCCCGAGAATCAGGGCGCGTGGCCGTACTTCATCCTCGAGACCAGCAAGCTGGGCCCGCGGCCCGTCGGCGTCATCTCGCGTCCGGCATCCGCAGCCCCCGCAGCGGGTTCGGCCAAGCGTCACGCGGTGGAGCAGGCCGAGCTCATCAAGCAGGCGCTCACGCTGTAACGTGCGGCGACGCGTTCACGCGTCGAGCACGAGAAGAGGCCGGTCCCGTCAGGGAGCCGGCCTCTTCTCGTTCCGCCATCGCGCGCGGGATCAGGCGACGGATGCCTCGTCCCGGCGCACGCGCGCGGCTCCGAGGGCGTTGCCCAGCCAGCGGATCAGAACCGCCAACACGAGGAAGCCGACGATCATGACCGCGCAGTACGCGGCCACTCCCCCATAGCCGTTCTGGATCACCGGACTGAAGAACGGGTACGGGTAGAAGTCGGTGATGGCACCGCGGATGAGCGAGTACGCCACGTAGACCGCCGGGAAGATCATCCAGTAGAGCACCGAGCTCCACGGCAGCGGGCGGCGCGGCGGCCAGATCAGCCAGTCGACGACGGCGGCGATCGGCACGATGAAGTGCACGACGGCATTCACCCACGGGATCAGGCCGCCCAGGTCCACATCGCGCAGCAGGGTGTTGAAGACCAGGCCGACGAACGCGATGTAGACGACGGATGCACCCCGCACGGCGACGTCCGACATGCTCGGTGCGACACCGCGCAGCAGCCTGACGGCGCTCACGATGAACACGATGCTGACGATGATGTTCGAGAGGTTCGTGAAGTAGCTGAAGAAGTTCAGGATGCTGTGCCCCTGCGGCACCGTGACCGCGAAGAACTGCACCCCCACGGCCGTCAACGACAGGGCGGCGAAGAACAGGCGGAAGACGGCGGCGACGATCCGAGAACCCATGGCTGAGAATCTATCGCCGCTCGGCCGTCTCCGGCTGCTCGGCGCGCGCCAGCTTCGACGGCCACCAGACGGCGCGCCCGATGTCGTAGGCGAGGGCGGGCACCAGCAGCGAGCGCACCAGGAAGGTGTCGAGCAGCACGCCGAAGGCCACGATGAACGACAGCTGCACCAGGAACAGGATCGGCAGGACGCCGAGGGCGGCGAAGGTCGCGGCCAGCACGAGGCCGGCGGAGGTGATCACGCCGCCCGTCACGACCAGTCCGCGCAGCACGCCCTCGCGGGCGCCGTGCACGATCGCCTCCTCGCGCACCCTGGTCATGAGGAAGATGTTGTAGTCCACCCCCAACGCCACCAGGAAGACGAAGCCGAACAGCGGGACAGTCGGATCGGCCCCCGCGAAGCCGAAGACGCCGTTGAACACCACCGCGGAGACGCCCAGCGCGGCGCCGAACGAGAGCACCACCGTGGCGATGAGCAGCACCGGCGCGACGATCGAGCGCAGCAGCAGCATGAGGATCAGCAGGATGACGCCGAGCACCAGCGGGATGATGAGGTTGCGGTCGTGGATGGCCGCGTTCTTGGTGTCGAGTGCCACGGCGGTGGCTCCTCCGACGAGCACGGGGTCGGCATCCGTGCCCACAGCCGCCAGCTGGTCGCGCAGGTCGGCCACGACGGCCTCGGCCTCGTCGGAGTCGCTGGCGTAGTCGAGGGTCGCGTTCAGCTGGATCTGCCCGTCGACGACGGTCGGTTCGCCGGCGGGGGTTCCGGGAGGGCCGAGCGGCTGGATGCCCTCGGTGGTGACCGGCAGCGAACCGCTCGGCGAGTCCTCGGAGAGCACGGCGACGTCGGAGACACCGTCGGTTCCGAGGGCGATGTCGGCGACCTCCTGCAGGGAGTCCTCGGGGGCGATGATCACGGCGGGGGTGCCGGAGCCGCCGGGGAAGTGCTCCCCGAGCACGGCCTGGCCGTCGCGGGCCTGGGATTCACCGAGCACGAACTCGCTGGTCGGGACGCCGTCGGCCTTCAGCTGGGTGACGCCGAGCGAGAGCACGAGGAGGATGAGCGTCGAGACGATCCAGATGAGTCGCGG
Organism: Orlajensenia leifsoniae; assembly: GCF_004570845.1. Classification (GTDB taxonomy): domain Bacteria; phylum Actinomycetota; class Actinomycetes; order Actinomycetales; family Microbacteriaceae; genus Orlajensenia; species Orlajensenia leifsoniae. The sequence goes on from NZ_SPQZ01000005.1 coordinate 178,856, forward strand.
TCGCCTGGCCACGAGGCGCGCGACCCACGGCCAGACGCCCTTCGTCGCGATCTCGTCGTCGGCGGCCGTGTGCGCGGCCACCTTCGGGCGCACGGGCCAGAAGGCGACGCGACCCGCCCAGAGCAGCAGCGCCGGCAGCAGGGTCAACGAGCCGAGCAGGGCGAAGACGATGCCGATGGCCGCGACGGGGCCGAGGATCTTGTTGGAGTTCAGCTCGCTGGCGAGCAGCATGAGCAGGCCCGCGATCACAGTGCCACCCGAGGCGAGGATGGGCTCCCACGCGCCCTTGAGTGCGGCGATGGTGGCATCCCACTTGCGCTCGTGCACGTGCAGTGCCTCGCGATAGCGCGAGATGTAGAGCAGCGAGTAGTCGGTGGCCGCGCCGATGACCAGGATGAACAGGATTCCCTGGGTCTGGCCGTTCAGCAGCAGGATGTCGGCCTTCGCGAGCGAGACGACGGCGAGCACGGCCGCGCAGAGCGACGACAGGCTGGTGCCGAGCACGATCACCGGCAGCAGCGGAGAGCGGTACACGATGATCAGGATGATGAAGACGGCCAGCAGGGCGACCCCGAGCAGGATCCCGTCGATGCCCGCGAAGGCGCCGGCGAGATCCGTGGTGAAGCCGGCCGGTCCGGTGACGGATGCCGTGAGCCCGTCGACGGCGGTGTCGGCGATGCGCTCCCGCATCTCCCCCACGACGTCCTTCGTCTCCGCGCTCGCGTCGATCTGCACGAACAGTTCGGCGGCCTCGCCATCCTCGGAGACCACGGCGGGCGAGACGCCGTCGCCGATGACTCCCTCGATCTCCTGGAAGTACTCGGCGTCGGCGTCGATGGCCGAGTCGTCGGCATCCGTCAACCCGCCATCGCGCTGGTAGACGACGATCGCCGGGATCACGTCGCCGTCGCGGAAGCCCTCCTGGAGCTCCTGCACCTGCGTGGCCTCCGAGTCGGCCGGAAGGAACTGGGACTGGTCGTTCTCGACGACGCTGCTGAGTGACCCGAACGAGGCGCCGCCGGCGCCGAACAGGCCGAACCAGACGAGGATCAGGACGGCGGGGAGGGTGACCCTCAGCCATACCGGAACACGGGACGGCGACGCGGCTGCGGGTTTCTGGGAGGAGCTCACCCGCCAATGCTAACCGAGTTAGCTTCTCTGTGACGAAACGAAAATCTTCGGGGTCCGCCGGCGATCAGGCCGACGCGTCCGCTCCTAGTGCGTGGCCTGCAGGGAACGCAGGCTCGCGAGGACCTGCGCGCGCAGCTCCTCGGGAGCAGCCTCCTTGCAGGCACGCTGGACGGCCTCGGTCAGCACGCGTCCGACGTGGTGCTCCGACGTGCAGTCGGGGCAGTTCGCCAGGTGATCGCGGATGTCCTGCGCGTCAGCGCTGCACAACTCGTTGTGCAGGTACTCCTCGAGTTCGGCCTTGGCCTTGTCGCATCCACAGTCGGTCATCTGCTGCTCCTGGTCTGGGCGGGGGGCGTCGTGCCGATGCCCTGCTCCGCCGCGTATTCGGCCAGTGATTCGCGAAGCATTCGCCTGCCACGGTGCAGACGGCTCATCACTGTGCCGATCGGGGTTTTCATGATGTCGGCGATCTCCTGGTAGGCGAATCCCTCGACGTCGGCGAGGTACACCGCCAGCCTGAAGTCCTCGGGGATGGCCTGGAGGGCATCCTTCACCGCGCTGTCGGGCAGATGATCGATCGCCTCGGCCTCGGCGGACCGGCTCGACATGGCCGTCGTCGAGACGGCTCCGCCCAACTGCCAGTCCTCGAGCTCGTCGATCGTGCCCTGGTAGGGCTCGCGCTGCTTCTTGCGGTAGGTGTTGATGAAGGTGTTGGTGAGGATCCTGTAGAGCCAGGCCTTCAGGTTCGTGCCCTGCTCGAACTGCGTGAAGGCGGCGAACGCCTTCACGAAGGTCTCCTGAACGAGATCCGCGGCGTCCGCCGGGTTCTTGGTCATGCGCATGGCTGCTGCGTACAGCTGGTCCATGAAGGGCAGGGCCTGCTGCTCGAACAGTGTTCCGAGAGCGGGCTCGGATTCCTCGGCTGGTTCCGGATTCATCACCGGCCATCCTAGATGCTGACGCTCCGTGAGGGTCGACGGGGAGACGGATACGGCTATCGCCGAATCGCGCTCGAGCACGCCTGTCACACTCACTGATGCCTCCATCCGTCTTTTCTGCACCGACTATCGTGATAACCGATGCTCATCTCGCGATATTCCGCACCGGACTTCAATCCCTACGGCGATGAAAGCCCCGACGACCCCGACGTGCTCTGGGCCGCACCCGTGGCGACCGCCGGCGTGCGCTCCGTCGTCGCCCTGCCGGGTTCCAAGTCGCTGACGAACCGCGAGCTCGTGCTGTCCGCCCTGGCGGATGCCCCCTCCCGCCTGCGGGCTCCCCTGCATTCCCGTGACACCGCCCTGATGATCGAGGCCCTGCGATCGCTCGGCGTGAGCATCGAGGAGACGGCGGGCGGCGGCGATTTCGGTCCCGACCTGATCATCACGCCGGCCGAGGAGCTCACCGGATCCACCACCATCGACTGCGGCCTCGCGGGCACGGTCATGCGCTTCCTGCCCCCAGTCGCCGGTCTCGCCCTCGGCCCGACGACCTTCGACGGCGACGAAGGCGCACGCCGTCGGCCCATGGCCACGACGATCTCCTCGCTCCGCGACCTCGGCGTCGACATCAACGATGACGCCCGTGCCGCCCTGCCGTTCACTGTGCACGGCAGCGGCAGCGTCGCGGGTGGCGCGATCACGATCGACGCGACGCTCACCAGCCAGTTTGTCTCCGGCCTGCTCCTGGCGGCCGCCCGCTTCGAGAGCGGCCTCGACCTGCGCCACGACGGCGAGCGCCTCCCCAGCCAGCCCCACATCGAGATGACGATCGCCACGCTGGCCCGGCGCGGAGTCGTGGTTCGCCAGCCCGAGATCGGCCACTGGATCGTCGCCCCCGGTTCCATCGCTGGCGCGGATGTCGCCATCGAACCCGATCTCTCGAACGCCGCGCCGTTCCTCGCCGCAGCCCTCGTCACCGGTGGCAGCGTCACCATCCCCGGCTGGCCCGCCGAGACGACGCAGGTCGGCAACGACCTGCTCGACCTGCTGCCGCTGTTCGGGGCGACCGTGGAGCGCGACGGCGACAGTGTCACCGTCAGCGGTGGAGACGGCATCCGGGGCGTCACCCTCGACCTGTCGACGGGCGGCGAGCTGGTTCCCAACCTGGTCGCCCTGGCAGCTCTCGCCGACGGACCGAGCGAGTTCACGGGCATCGGCCACATCCGCCACCACGAGACCGACCGTCTCGCCGCCCTGGCCGCAGAGATCAACGGCCTCGGCGGACGGGTGACCGAGCTGGAGGACGGCCTGCGCATCGAGCCGGCGCCCCTGCACGGCGGCGTCTGGAAGAGCTACGCCGACCACCGCATGGCCACGACGGGCGCCATCATCGGCCTCGCGGTTCCCGGGGTCGAGATCCACGACATCGCCACGACGGCGAAGACCCTCCCCCAGTTCCCACAGCTCTGGCACGCGATGCTCGGCACCGGTGGGACGGCGGTGGCATCGGCGACGACGGACACCACCATCGACCTCCCTCCGCTCGGGACGGGTTCCCGGGCATGAGCTGGTGGGAGTCCGACGACGACGAGGACGAGCCCGAGTTCGACGAGGCCGACATCAGGGTCCGTCCGAATCCCAAGGCGAATCGTCCGCGCACGAAGACCAGACCGGCTTACGCGCAGGCCATCACCGCCCGCGTGCTCGGAGTCGACCGTGGGCGCTACACGGTGCTCGTCGACGAGAACCTCGAGACCGAGCACGAGGTAACAGCTGCCCGCGCCCGCGAACTACGCAAGCAACCCGTGGTGAACGGCGACCGCGTCGACATCGTCGGCGACTCGACCGGTGACGACGGCACGCTCGCCCGCATCGTCCGCATCCAGCCGCGCACCACGCTGCTGCGTCGCAGCGCCGACGACACCGACGCCATCGAGCGCGTGGTCGTCGCCAATGCCGACCAGATGCTCATCGTGGTGGCCGCGGCCAACCCCGAGCCGCGCGTGCGGCTCGTCGACCGCTACCTCGTGGCCGCCTACGACGCCGGCATCCGCCCGATGCTCGTCGTCACGAAGACCGACCTGGCCGACCCGTCCGAGTTCCTCGCGAACTTCGCCGGCCTCGGCCTCACCGTCTTCACGAGCCGCAGCGACGACATCCCCCTCGACATCATCACGGCCGACCTCATCGGACACGAGACCGTGTTCGTCGGCCACTCCGGGGTCGGGAAGTCCACGCTCGTCAACGCCCTGGTGCCCGACGCGAACAGGGCGACGGGCGTCGTCAACACCGTCACGGGTCGGGGAAGGCACACCTCGTCGTCGACGGTGTCACTGCGCATCGACGTTCCGGCCGGCCGTGGCTGGGCCATCGACACCCCCGGCGTGCGCTCCTTCGGCCTGGGGCACGTCGACACGGCGAACATCCTCAAGTCGTTCACCGACCTCGACGCCATCGCCCAGCGCTGCCCGCGCGGCTGCACGCACCTCCCCGATGCCCCGGACTGCGCCATCAACGAGGCCGTGGCAGCCGGAGAGCTCGGCGAACAGGGTGTCGCACGCCTCGACTCCCTGCAGCGCCTGCTCACGACGTTCTCGGAGCGGCCGACGTTCTGACCCGTCGCTCCCGTGCGGGAGGATGGAGGGATGACCGAACCGTTCCGCCTGCAGACAGGCGACACCGCGCCCGCCTTCACCCTCCTCGACCAGGACGGCGCACCCGTCTCCCTCGCCGACTACGCGGGTCGCCGGGTCATCGTGTACTTCTACCCCGAGGCCATGACTCCCGGATGCACCACCCAGGCGTGCGACTTCCGCGACAACCTCGCGTCGCTGGCCGGCGCCGGGTACCAGGTGCTCGGCATCTCGAAGGACGCCGTCGCCAAGCTCAAGAGGTTCCAGGAGGAGGACTCCATCCCCTTCCCCCTGCTCTCGGATGAGGATCTCGCGGTGCACGTCGCCTACGGAACGTGGGGCGAGAAGAACTCCTACGGACGGATCGTCACCGGGACGCTGCGCTCGACCTTCGTGATCGACGAGGCCGGCGTGATCAGCCACGCGCTGTACAACGTCAAGGCGACAGGGCACATCTCGATGCTGCGCCGGAAGCTTGGCATCGACTGATCTGCGCCGGGCGGAGATTTCCTCGATGCCGAGGCCGATGTTCTCGCTACGCTGGGGACCAGTCCGGCGCACTGAGGCGCCGACTTCGACTGGATTGCTCGATCGCCCCGGACATGGGAGACACCTGAGATGAAACGACACGTCATCGCCACCACCGGCGCAGCTCTCCTGCTCATCCTCCTGACCGGATGTACGCCGAGCGGCAAGGCGGTGGAGGACTTCTCCGGTGTCCCCGACGACATCACGACGTCCGAGAAGATCCCGGTCGACACCGACGGCGCTCCCCAGGCGTTCTACCTGAACGACGGCGGCGAGCTCGCCGTCATCCTGTGGGGCAGTTCCACATGCCCGTACGTCGGCACGGACATCTCGGTCGTCAAGCCGGCGTACGAGGGCAACGAGGTGGAGGTCACCGTCGCCCCGCTCCCCGACCAGCCCTGCACCATGGACCTCGTTCCGCACACCACGGTGTTCTGGACGCCGACCAAGACGACGACGACCGAGCCGCTCATCGTGCGCGTGCTCGACTCGGTCATCGAGGTGCCGGTCAAGTAGCCGGCGAGTGGGCCTCGTGCAGGCTCAGTAGGCCGGCCGCTCCAGCTCGCGCGTGAATGCCACGCGGACACCGGGCACGAGCAGCAGCACGATGACGGCCACGGACGGCACCAGCAGGGCCCAGCCGATGTCGGGGCGGGCATAGAGACCCTGGAAGCAGCCGACCGCGATGGCGATCTGCAGGACCTGCCAGGTGACGGCCGCCCCGCGGATCCACGGCCTGTCCCGCGCTGCGCCGATGGCGATGGCCGTCACGAAGACGGCCGCGATGACGACGATCACGAAGATGGCGACGGCGCTCGTCAGCGAGCTCGGCTCAGCCGTCAACAGCTCGAGCAGGAACCACACGGCGACCCCGATGACGAGGGCGGCCTCCGCGAACAGGATCACGCGAAGAACCGCGATCAGAGCCCTGTTACGAACCGGCGCACTGGGGGAATCCTCAGGTTCTGACCCCCGAACAGGACGGGCATTCACAGGGTTATCCCATTCAAAACTATTGATCCGATTCTTTTACTATGCGACCATATTTGAGGTCAAGTTTTGCTCACAGGGTCGTGAGCTGTTCACTCCTGAGTTTACTTCCTGCAACTTGACCTTCACCCCCCGTTGCATTCTGAGGCCATACGGCCATGCACCCCCGCAATACAAAGGAGCACCCCCATGGATTGGCGCGACAAGGCCGCCTGCCTCACCGCAGACCCCGAACTGTTCTTCCCGGTCGGCAACACCGGACCCGCCGTCGACCAGATCGAGAAGGCCAAGACCGTCTGCTCGCGCTGCAACGTCACCGAGATCTGCCTGCAGTACGCCCTCGAGACCGGTCAGGACTCGGGCGTCTGGGGAGGCCTCAGCGAAGACGAGCGTCGCGCACTCAAGCGCCGCGCCGCTCGCGCCCGTCGCGCCTCCTAGCCGACCGAAGCACAGCAGAACGCGCCCTCGTCCGCGAGGGCGCGTTCTTGCTGTCACCTCGCCGCTACGGCTTGGTGAGCCAGCGCAACGGGATGTCGATGGTGACCTCGGTCCCACTCCCGAGGACGGTGTGCCAGTCGATGGTGCCGCTCAGCTCACCCTGGATGAGCGTGCGCACGATCTGCGTGCCGAGGCCGGATCCCACCTTGCCCTCCGGCAGGCCGGATCCCGTATCGCGCACCTTGACGCTCAGGGTGTCCTCGGTGCGCGACGCGATGATCTCGACATCACCCTCGCGCCCGGCGAGGCCGTGCTCCACGGCGTTCGTGACGAGCTCGGTGAGCGCCAGGGCCAGCGGGGTGGCGTACTCGCTCGGAAGCACGCCGAAGCTGCCCGAGGACTTCGGATGCACCGTCGTGTTGTGGGCGGATGCAACCTCGGCGATGAGCAGCAGCACCCGGTCGAACACGGCGTCGAAGTCCACGCTCTGGGCGAGGCCCTCCGACAGGGTGTCGTGCACCACGGCGATGGCGGCGACGCGGCGCATGGCCTGGGTGAGGGCTTCCCGCGCCTCGTCGGAGTGAGTGCGCCGCGCCTGGATGCGCAGCAGCGACGCCACGGTCTGCAGGTTGTTCTTCACCCTGTGGTGGATCTCGCGGATCGTCGCGTCCTTCGTGATGAGCTCGCGTTCCTGGTGGCGCAGCTCGGTCACGTCGCGGCTCAGGATGATGGCGCCGATGCGCTCCCCCCTGTTGCGGATCGGGATGGCGCGCAGCGACACCGTGACCCCGCGCGCCTCGATGTCGGTGCGCCAGGGCGCCCGGCCCGTGACGACGAGGGGAAGCGACTCGTCGGCGACGAGCGACCCGCTCAGCACCCGCGTGGTCACCTCGGCGAGGGACTCGCCCTCCAGCTCGTCGGCGAATCCCATGCGGTTGAACGCCGAGAGAGCGTTGGGGCTGGCGAAGGTGGTCGTGCCGTCGACGTCGAGGCAGATCAGGCCGTCCGAGGCACGAGGGGCACCGCGGCGCGGACCCGTCGGAGCACCCAGGTCGGGGAAGTCGCCCGAGGCGATCATCGCCGACAGGTCGTTCGCGCACTCGTTGAAGGTGAGCTCCTGGCGACTCGGCGTGCGTGTCTCGCTGAGGTTGGTGTGCCGGGTGAGCACGGCGATCGGCTCGTCGGTGATGCTCGATCCCGTCGGCGAGAGTCTGCGCATCACGGGCACGGCACGCACCCGCGTCGGCGTCTCCTCGTACCAGGCAGGGGTCGACGAGTCGACGATGCGGGCCGTCTCGAAGGCCTCGGTGACCTGGGCCACCCACTCCTGCCGGATCTCCTGGCCGACGAAGTCGCGGTAGAAGAGCGTCGCGGCACTCGACGGACGCGCATGCGCCACGGCCACGAAGCTGCCGGCCGCCGTCGGCACCCAGACCACGAGGTCGGCGAACGCGAGGTCGGCGATCAGCTGACCGTCAGCCACGAGCATGTGCAGCCAATCCACGTCGGCCTGGCTGCCGCGCCCCTGCGCGAGTACGAGATCACTGAGCGTCGACACGTTTCCAGCGTAGCGGGGATGTCTCAGCGTCCGGACGACGGTGACGATGCCACGACCGTCTGAGTACCGGCTGCTGCTCTGGATGCTGTTCGTGTCCGCCGCCGGACGCGCCGCGGGGCCGCATCCGGTCGCGGCACCACCTGCTCCTCGACGAAGCGCTCGATGGCCAGCCTCGCCGGCGACCGCCGCGACACCTCGCGGAGCGTGCCGCCGGCCAGCACCGCGGCATCGACGCCGCGGCGGTCGTCGGGCACGATGTGCGCCCGCTCGATGCCGCCGAACCGGCGCAGCGTCGCCAGCACGTGCCCTGCAGCCCCGACACCGGAGGCGCTGCTGCGCAGCCGGTTGATCACCACGCTCACCCGCTGCGGCTCGATGGCCTCGGCGAGGTCGGCGTAGCCGCGGAGGAAGCGTGGCAGGGCGATCGGATCGGCGCCCCCGACCGCGATGACGTGGTCGGCCGCCCGCAGCGCGGCGATGGTGGCACCGTTCCGCCGAGGAGCGAACAGGTCGCTCGAGATCTCCTCATCGGACTCGAGGCTGAATCCGGTGTCGACGACCACGACGTCGACCCACCGTCTGCAGGCGTCCAGGACGGCCGTCACGCGGCTGCCCCCGAGCTCCGGCCACCGGGCGGCACGGCTGATGCCGGTGAGCACCCTGAAGGCGCCATCGCGGGTGCCGTGGCGCTGGGCGATGCGATCGAGCTCGGCCGGGGTGAGGCTGTCGGCACCGGCGAGGCGGCAAGCCGCAGCGAAGCCCGGGACCTCGTCGAGGAGGCCCAACGCCGGCGCGATGGTGCCGCCGTACGGATCGACATCGGCGAGCAGTACCGAGTGCCCCCGGGCCGCGACCTCGGCGGCCACATTGACGGCGAGTGTCGTGCGCCCCGGCGCTCCGGTCGGCCCCCACACGGCGATCACGCCCGAGACCGGACTGTCGACGAGCGGGGCGGGCACTCCGACGGGCGGCGGCCCCCTGTGCCCCAGCAGGTTCTCGACGTCGTCCCAGGTGGAATCGGCCGGGAGCACCTCGAACAACCCGAGTTCTGACGCATGCCGGCGCCCGCTGTCGTTCGCCGCGATGCCGATCACCCGCACTCCGCGGCGGTCGCACACGTCGAGGAGCTCGCGGGTGATGCCGGCGGCGGACGCCACGACGGCGTCGAGCTCCAGCCCATCGAGGATGAGGACGAGCTCCCGCGCGGATGCGGCCCTGGCCACGACGGAGTGGCCGTGCTCGATCATGTCAGCGAGCAGGGCGTCCTCCACTGCCCTGTCGAGCAGAAGGGCGATGGCGGCCATCCTCAGCCGCTCCCGGGCACGACGGAGAGCGCATCGTCGTCGGCGATGGCCTCGAGCACCAGGGCGACGTCGTCGCGGGGCACGAGCAGTTCGACGGCCCGGCCGTCTCCGTCGGCGAGGAAGCCGTCGGCCTCGCGCACCACGGCGACGGTCGCATCCGACACCAGGACGACCGGCGGATCGAAGCCGTCGGTCTTCGCGGCCCGTGCGGCCCAGAGATCGACGACGGTCCCAGGTGCAATGCTCTCGGGCAGACGCCCGCTCACCGTCACCACCACGCTGGTGAGTCCAGCCTGGGTCGTGGTCGACACCGCGGATGCCGGGACCATCTCCCCGGCGAGCACGGAGCGGGTCATGACCAGGCCGTCGGTCGGCGGGCCGCCTGCGGACAGGTACACACCGGCGCCATCGCCGAGGCGCACGCTGGTGGCGACGAGGTCGTCGGCATCGACGGTCTGGCCGACGATGAGGGCGTCGCGGGCCACGTAGACCTGCGTCGTGCGGTCGGCGGTCGCCACGACGGCGTAGACGCCGATCACCGAGCCCACCACGAGCACGACGCCGACGATGAATCGCGGATCGATCCAGAACGAGCGGGAGCCGGCCTGCGTCGCTGCGACCCCCATGAGCACCCTCCCCTGACTCCGGCGTCGGAGCCTGCCCCCGATCATGCCGAGTCCCCTTCGCGCGCGCTGGGAGTTATCCACAACGCGGCGCATCCGGTGTCGACGTGACGACGGCGACGATAATGGTCAGATGCCCCCTGTTCCTCCCGATGGCGATGTCGCGCGATTCCTGTCGCTCGCCGACACGGCCGAGATCCTCGCGATCACGGTGGCCGAGGCCGCAGAGCTCGTGCGCACCGGCGAGTTGCCCGCCATCAGGGTCGGCAGCGCCTGGCGCGTCGAGCGCGTCGTGCTCGAGGCCTTCATCGAGGGCCAGTACGAGGAGGCGCGGCGCATGTCGCTCTGGCAGGAGTCCGCGTACGCCGACATCCCCGAGCTGTCGGAGGGCCGCATCCTGCGACCGACGCAGAAGCCGGCACCCGAGTCGGAGTGAGCGCGGTTCAGCCCACCAGGCGCACGAGCCGCACGTGGGCGAACGGCACCACCCTGTACTGACGCACAGCCCGATCGCGACGCGGGGTGCCCGCCTCGTGCACCGCGAGGTCGAGGTGGTCGCGTCCCACCCTGTCGATCGTCCCGTGCAGCGATCCCGTGGCCGTGACCAGCTCGACGGAACTGCGGCGGCGGCCGAGGTCGCGCAGCACGAACGGGAGGCCGATCCGGTCGATCAGGCGATCCTGTGTCGCGGCCGACGACTCGAGGCTGGGGTCGACCTGCGCCCTGTCGAGCACCAGGGCTGCGACGGCCGCGATCGGGACTATGCCCTGCGGATGCCACGGCGACCCGTCGATGAGATCGCCGGCCAGCCAGTCCTTGCCGAACGTCGTCGGCCGCACCACGACGACGGTACCCCCGACCAGCTCGAGCCGCAGCGCCGCGACGGCGTCCGTCGACCGCTCTCGTGCCAGCGCCATCATCCTGTCGCGGAGACCCAGCCTGCCGAGGCGCAGCCGCTCCTCCTCGATGCGCAGGTCGGCCTCCTCGGCGTGCAACTCCTGTTCGAGCTGGCCCTCGAGGTCGTCGAACAGGTCGTCGAAGCGCATGTGCGGAACGTTAGCCAGTCGCTCCAGGGCGGCACGGGAGTTGTCCACAGTGCCGAGACGACTCTGGACAAGTGAGCCATCATCATGATTGAGTCTCCCCAGACACCCCCGGACGGGGGTGTCGCCCCCGGTCCCCGAGTCCTGGAAGCGGCGCCATGAGCCCAGATCCAGCAATTCCCGCGACGCCGGACGAGAACGCAGCACCACCGTCTTCGTCGTCGGCGTCCATCATCGGTGCGAACGCACTCGGTCGCTATCTCGACGACGACTTCTTCGGGGCCCAGCCGACGCCACGCAGCTCGCTCCCCGACCCCCAGCCCCTGCTGTCGAACCTCACCCGCTGCGTGATGGAGGTGCTCGCCGGCGCCCGCGAGCTCGACCAGCTCAGCCGCTGGGTCACCGACGACGTCTACCGGCACCTGTTGAAGCGCGTCGTGCTCGCCTCCAGGGCACGCGCGGTCAAGAAGCAGCAGGCTCAGCGGCCGACGATCTCGATCGGCAGCATCATCGTGACCGAGCCGCGCGACGGCGTCGTCGAGGCCGTCGTCATGGTGCACAGCCGCTCACGCACGCGCGCAGTCGCCATTCGTCTCGAGGGCCTCGACAACCGCTGGCGCGCGAGTAGCATCAACGTGCTCTAGACGCACGAACGCCGCCGGATGCTGCAGGAGCAGTCATCGGGGCGGCGTTCGTCGGCGACGGATGCGGCGGGGTCAGCCCTTGCGCTTGTCCTGGGCGCGTCGCTCGGCGCGGTTGGCCGGGGCGGCATCCGGAGCAGCGGACTTCTGGCCGAAGGCACCACGGGCGGAGGACTCGTCGGCTGCAGGCGCCGGCTGTGAGGCCGCGACCTGACGGCGGGCACGCTCGGTGGCCGCCTGCTGGATCTGGCCGCGCTGGTTGCGCACCTCGACTCCGCCGGAGTCGCTCGGAGCCGAGTAGCTGAGCTTCTCGGCCGGCGCCTCCATGCCGCCGAGGCCCTTGGCCGCGACGCGCGGCGCCGACACCTCGCCGGGACCCTGGTTCACCTCGACGTCCAGGTTGAACAGGAACCCGACCGTCTCCTCGCGGATCTGTCCCATCATCTGCTGGAACATGGCGAAGCCCTCGCGCTGGTACTCGACCAGCGGATCGCGCTGTGCCATCGCGCGCAGGCCGATGCCGTCCTTGAGGTAGTCCATCTCGTAGAGGTGCTCGCGCCAGCGACGGTCGATGACCGACAGCACGACACGCCGCTCGAGCTCGCGCATGGCGGGAGAGCCGAGCTGGGCCTCGCGGTTCTGGTAGGCGATGCGGGCGTCGGAGAGGATCTCGCGGCGCACGAAGTCGCGGTTGATGCGACCCTTCGCCCCGGCCTCGGCCACGACCTCGTCGATCGTGACGCCGACGGGGTAGAGCGTCTTGAGCTCCGCCCAGAAGGCGTCGAAGTCCCAGTCGTCTCCCGTGCTCTCGCCCGTGTGCTGGTCGACGACCTCGTCGATGACCGACTCGAGGAACTTCTGCGTGCGCTCGTGCAGGTCGTCGCCCTCGAGGATGTGACGGCGGTCGGAGTAGATGGCCTCGCGCTGACGGTTCAGCACGTCGTCGTACTTGAGCACGTTCTTGCGGATCTCGGCGTTGCGCGCCTCGACCTGCGACTGCGCGCTGCGGATGGCGCGGCTGACGACCTTCGACTCGATGGCGACGTCGTCCGGAACACCACGCGACATGAGGGCCTCGGCGGCACCCGAGTTGAACAGGCGCATCAGGTCGTCGGTGAGCGACAGGTAGAAGCGGCTCTCGCCGGGGTCGCCCTGACGGCCGGATCGACCGCGCAGCTGGTTGTCGATGCGACGCGACTCGTGACGCTCGGTACCGAGCACGTAGAGTCCGCCGGCCTCGACGACCTTGGCGGCTTCCTCGTCGACGGTGGCCTTGACGCGGGCGAACACCTCGTCCCACTTCTCCTCGTACTCCTCGGGAGTGTCGACGGGGCTGAGGCCCGCTGCGTTCATCTCCGAGACGGCCAGGAACTCGGCGTTTCCGCCGAGCATGACGTCGGTTCCACGGCCGGCCATGTTGGTGGCGACCGTGACGGAGCCGAGGCGCCCGGCCTGGGCGACGATGGCGGCCTCACGCGCGTGGTTCTTGGCGTTCAGGACCTCGTGGCGCACGCCCTTCTTGGCGAGCAGGCGCGAGAGGTACTCGCTCTTCTCGACGCTCGTCGTTCCCACGAGGACGGGCTGGCCCGACGCGTGACGCTCGACGATGTCCTCGACGACCTGCGCGAACTTGACCTCCTCGTTCTTGTAGACGAGGTCGGACTGGTCGATGCGCACCATCGGCTTGTTCGTGGGGATGGCCACGACGCCGAGCTTGTAGGTGGACATGAACTCGGCCGCCTCGGTCTCGGCGGTACCGGTCATGCCGGAGAGCTTGGAGTAGAGGCGGAAGTAGTTCTGCAGTGTGACCGTGGCGAGGGTCTGGTTCTCGGCCTTGACCGCGACCTTCTCCTTGGCCTCGATGGCCTGGTGGATGCCCTCGTTGTAGCGGCGTCCCATCAGGATGCGGCCGGTGTGCTCGTCGACGATGAGCACCTCGCCGTTCATGACGACGTAGTCCTTGTCGCGCTTGAACAGGGCGTTGGCCTTGATCGCGTTGTTCAGGAAGGAGATGAGCGGGGTGTTGGCCGACTCGTACAGGTTGTCGATGCCGAGGTAGTCCTCGACCTTCTCGATACCGGGTTCGAGCACGCCCACGGTGCGCTTCTTCTCGTCGACCTCGTAGTCCTCGCCGGGGACGAGGCGGGTGGCGAGGGAGGCGAACTCGTTGAACCAGCGGTTGGCCTCGCCGGATGCCGGACCCGAGATGATGAGCGGGGTGCGGGCCTCGTCGATGAGGATCGAGTCGACCTCGTCGACGATTGCGAAGTAGTGGCCGCGCTGCACCATGTCCTGCGCCTGCCAGGCCATGTTGTCGCGCAGGTAGTCGAAGCCGAACTCGTTGTTCGTGCCGTAGGTGATGTCGCACGCGTACATCTCACGGCGCACCTCGGGCGTCTGGCCCGCGATGATGCATCCCGTCGTCATGCCGAGGGCGCGGAACACACGGCCCATGAGCTCGGACTGGTAGCTCGCGAGGAAGTCGTTGACCGTGATGACGTGAACGCCGCGGCTGGTGATGGCATTGAGGTAGGCGGCCGTCGTCGCGACGAGGGTCTTGCCCTCACCGGTCTTCATCTCGGCGATGTTGCCCAGGTGCAGGGCCGCGCCGCCCATGAGCTGCACGTCGAAGTGCCGGAGGCCGAGCGTGCGCCGAGCGGCCTCGCGTACGGCGGCGAATGCCTCGGGCAGCAGGTCGTCGAGCGACTCGCCGTTGCCGTAGCGCTCGCGGAACTCGACGGTCTCGTGCTTGAGCTCCTCGTCACTGAGGGCTCGGAAGTCGTCCTCGAGGGCGTTGATCGCCTTCGCGTAGTTCTCCAGGCGGCGGAGCGTGCGCCCCTCGCCGACACGAAGGACCTTTTCCAGGATTGAGGCCACGAATGCACTCCAGATAGTCAGTACGGCGTGCACGCACGCCTCGCATCCGCTCGGATGCGCGGGTCATCACCCAACGGGCAACCCTACCAATGGTAGACGGAGGCGAACTGTGATTCGCCTGACCCACGACCCCCGAACGGATGCCGAGGCGGGCGGTGCCTCAGCTGGCCTCTTCGATGTTCTCGTCGAGTCCGATCACGCCGTAGTCCCAGCCCTTGCGGCGGTAGACGACACTCGGACGGTTGGTCTCGGTGTCGAAGAACAGGTAGAAGTCGTGGCCGACCAGCTCCATGTTGTAGAGCGCGTCGTCGATCGACATCGGTACGGAGGCGAAGAGCTTGCGTCTGATGACGACGGGACTGTAGTCGTACTCGCTCTCGGGCTCGCCGGCCGGCTGAGCGCCTTCGACGACGGGGATCGATCCCGTGCGTACGCGCTCCAGGACCTCCGACGACGCGGGCGCTATGTGGATGGCCTCGAAGCCACCGTCCGTCGCCTCGCGGAGGGATGTGGGGCGGTGCTGCCCCCGGTGGATCTTGCGACGGTCCTTGGCCCGGCGCACGCGCTCGAGCAGTCGGCCGTAGGCGACGTCGAAGGCCGCGTACTTGTCTGATCCGTCGGCCTCGGCCCGAACGACGGGCCCCTTGCCGATGAGCGTCAATTCGACGCGGTCGTTCCCACTCGTTCCGTTCGTCTCGTGATGACGGCAGACCTTCACCTCGAGCGCGACGGCCCTGTCTGCCAGGTGGGCGACCTTGTCGGCCTTCTCCGTGGCGTATTCCCGGAATCGATCCGTGATACCCGCGTTTCGTCCGACGATGTTCAGCTCCATGTCGACCTCCCCGTTATCCGGCGTGTCACCCGGCTGTTGCGAGGGCGAACGTTCACGCCTTTAGGGCCACGGTAGCCCGCCCCGCTGGAGATGTCACCAGTTGTTTCACTCAGGTTCGGCGACTACCCTCGACCACCGCGCAGCCGGGTCTCCGCGAGGGCGGCGCAGCCGACGACGCTCCCGCCTCCGGCCCTGACGGCCCGCACGGCCTCGCGCATCGTCGACCCCGTCGTGAGGATGTCGTCGACGACGACGAAGCGTCGGCCGGCGAGCGGATGCGGCCCGCCCGTCACACCGCGACGCACGGCGAGGCCACCGGCGACGTTCGCCCCGCGCTCCTCCCGGCCGAGGCCGGCCTGATCGGCGTGCGCCCCCACGACGCGCAGCACGGAGCTGGCCCGCAATCCTCCGGACCGGAGCATGGAAGCGACCGGGCTGAAGCCGCGTCGACGGTATGCCGAGCGCGACGACGGCACGGCGACGATCTCGAGGCCGCGGGCATCGGGCGGGGCCTGTGCTGCCGACGCAACGGAGTCGGGGCCGATGTCGGCCACGACGATGGCCGCCAGCACCGCCTCCCGCAGCGCGGGTCCGAGTGCACTGGCGAGGGTGGGTCGGCCACCGTCCTTGAAGGCGCCGATCACCCGCCGCGCGACACCGCCGTAGTCGAGCGCGCAGTGCACGGACATGCCGTCGCGGTCGGCCCGGTGCACGTCGGCGACGACGACCAGCCGGCACGCCGTGCAGAGCACGCGGCCAGGCATGCCGCATCCGGAGCACTCCACGGGCAGGACGAGAGCGAGGGCGTCGCGCAGCGCCTCGGTCACAACGGCGGCTGACGTTCTGGAGGTCATCGAGCAACTCTCGCCCGAGCCGACGAAGCCGACTCACCAGGAACGATCGTCGTGGAGATCGGATGCGGCAGCCGCCAGCCGGGAGGAGGCCGCCCTCAGAGGCCCTGCTGCGTCGCGAGCACCTGCACGTCGTCGATTCGGGGTTGCCAGCCGATACCCTGCCGCTGCTCGAGGGTGCCATTGCCGAGCAGCAACCTCAGGTCGCGCACGGTATTGCCACCGGAGACGTTGACGGCGTCCTCCGTGGCTTCGATCTCCGAACTGGGGCCCCCGATCTGCTGCGTGGTGATCGTGGTGGCCCCGTCGGCCGACCGGGTGAGGGAGGCGACGGTGAGGTCGTCGACCCAGGAGGCGTCGATGGGCAGGCCCTCGGCCGACGGCAGCGGGATCCACGTGCCGAGCTTCACCGGCACCGAGGGCAGCCCGCCGTCGCCGCGGATGATCGCTGCGGCGACGAAGCGGCTGCGCCCCTCGCTCTCGAGTTCGGCGATGAGGCGCGTGCCGTCTCGCGACAGCCTGAGGGCGACGATGCCCGTCGAGTCGGGCCAACTCGTGGCGACCTCGTTCACCGACCCGTCGAGCCCGTAGGCACGGATGGCCGCAGGATCATCGCGCGGCACACTCCAGACGTAGCCGGCGGGGTCGATGGACGGTGCGATGAGGCCACTGCGCTCGTCGCGTGCCACCGGATCGTCGCCCTTGCGCACGCTGTACACGACTCCGTCGGCGAGCGCGGCGGCCGCCGTCCGGCCTGCACCCATCGTGACGGCCGACGGCGAGAGCGAGGCGATGGCGTCGGAGAGGCCGTCGATGGGCACGAGGGTGTCTTCGGAAGCCGGCAGAAACCCGAACACCCCGTCGTGGAGGATCAGCGCGCGCGAGTCGACTCGGGGGATCTCGTAGGGCGCGAGGTCGCGGATCTCCCGCTCGATCCCGTTGTTCAGGATCGTCACGCTGGAGATGGTCGGAACGCCGGCGAGACTCTCCTTGAGCTGCTGCTTCATGTGCTGCAGGGTCTCCTGATCGGCTCGCAGGGCATCGCTGTTGAGCGGCACCTGCGCGTCTCGCGCGAGTACGGTGACGGTGTCCGCCGTGAGCGTCGCACCCTCGGGGAAGGCCGACACCACTGCACCCTGGAGCCACTCGCTCGGGCCCGCGAGCAGCTCCCGCACGATCTGGGTCGGCGTCGAGAGCCGGCGCGGGAACCAGCGCAGGTCGGGCACCATGTCGGTGTAGGTGGGATCCCAGAAGTACAACGGATAGGAATTGAACACCTGCGGGAAGGTGGCCTTGTCGATCAGGGTGCCCTGTGGCGCCTTGCTGATGCGCCACTCCCCCCGCACCTGCTTGAACTCGTACGGCAGCGACACCCGCGCGTCGGGCACGTCCTCGGTGTAATCACCGTGCTGGCCGACAGCGGCCTCCGGCGTCACGGACAGCGACATCGCGAGGTCGCCTGCCGGGGTGAACTGCCGTTCTCCGCCGGCGTCGATCGTCGTGCCGGCATCCGGGTCCCAGACGTCGTCGAACGTGCCGGTCAGGTACTGCCGTGCCACCGCGTAGCGATCCTGCGGAGTCGCTGCGGCGTCGATGAAACCGCGCAGGATCTCCTCCTGCGTCGCGCCCTTCGTCGGACCGCGGGCGATGAGGTCGAGTTCGAGGGCGTTGTCGGTGTCGGAGCCCGTACCCTCCTGCACCGGGCCGGACGTGGGGATGGTGGCGCAGCCCGTGAGCAACGCGATGCCGATCAGGACGGCGACGGCGGCGAGACGCCTGGAGCTACGCATCGGTGCCTCCGATCAGCTGAGGGGACGCTGGCCCGTCGACGGGAGAGACGGGCGGTGCCGGCTCGGTGGCTCCGGCATCCTCCGGCACGAGGGCGAGCGGGCTGTCTCCGCGGGGTGAATCGGCCGTGCGTGGGAGCACGATCAGGAAGTTGCTGCCGGCGTCGGGCTGGGACCACACCTCGATGGCGCCGCCGTGCACGACTGCGTCCTCCAGGGCGATGGCGAGCCCGAGGCCCGTGCCGCCGATGGTGCGCTGGCGCGACGGGTCTGCGCGCCAGAACCTGTCGAAGACGTGCTCGGCCGCCTCGGCGGTCATGCCGACGCCGTAGTCGCGCACGCCGATCGCCACGGCGGTCGCATTGGAATCGACCGACACGACGATGGGGCGATGCTCGCCGTGCTCGATCGCGTTGCCGAGCAGGTTGCGGAGGATGCGCCTGATGCGCCGGGGGTCGACGAGTACGTCGACGTGGCCGCCCGGGGCCACGAGCTGCAGTTCGCAGCCGTTCCGCTCCGCCAGGGTGTGCATGCTGGCGACGGCATCCGCCGCGAGGTGGGCGAGGTTGGTCGGCTCCCGCGCGAGATCGACCGATCCGGCGTCGTAGCGACTGATCTCGAGCAGGTCGGCCAGCAGCACCTCGAACCTCTCGACCTGGGTGTGCAGCAGTTCGACCGTGCGCTCGGCGACGGGGGTGAAGGAGTCGCGCTGGTCGTAGAGCACGTCGCCGGCGAGCCTGATCGTGGTCAGGGGCGTGCGCAGCTCGTGCGAGACGTCGGAGACGAAGCGCTGCTGCACCTCGGACAGGTCCGCGAGCTCCTTGATCTGCAGCTGCAGGCTGTCCGCCATGCCGTTGAAGGACCGCGCCAGCGTGGCGATCACGTCCTCGCCCTTCTCGGGGATGCGCACCTCCAGGTCACCGGCTGCCAGTTGCTCACTGGTCTCGGCCGCCACCCGGATCGGCGTGACGACGAGGCGCACGACCACCCAGGTGACGGCGGCGATGAGCAGCAGCAGGGCGAGCGCAGCGACGGCAGCGGTCTGCTGCACTGAGGACAGTGTCTGCTGCACGTCGGCCAGGTTGTAGCCGATGTACACCTCGTACCAGCCGGCCGACGGCAGAAGCAGCTGCGAGCCGACCACGATGCCCGGCACCGCCTGGCCGTCGACGTCCGTCAGCGTCACGGACTGCCAGAACTGGCCTGCCCGATCCGATTGCACCTGACGGCGCAGTTCGGTGGAGATGACGCTGCCGCGCAGTTCGTTGGTGGTGAAGTCGAGCGGCGCGTCGGTGGACGGGGGCTGGCCCGGCGCCCTCGACATGGCGATGAGCCTGCTCGACGAGGCCGCGCTGATGGAGGCCTGGGCACTGCTGAGGACGGCCTGCACGGCATCGCGTTCCGAGGCGTCCGAGGCATCGAGGATGCGCTGGGCCGACTCCGTCGCACGGCTGGAGTCGGAGAGCACCAGGTCGAGACGGGACTGGAACAGGTTGTTGCTCACGCTCACCGAGAGATAGACCCCGGCGAGCAGGATGGCGAGGCCGGAGAGCCCGAGAGTGATGAGAGTGGTGCGGAACTGCAGCGAGCTGCGCCACAGCCGCACGGTGCGCGTCGGCCACGTGCCCCAGCTCGCCCAGTCGACGCCGAGCAGTCGCGGCTCGGCCGCAGGGGCGGTCATGAGGGGTCAGGCCACGCTGCCGGCCCGGTACCCCACGCCGCGCACGGTCGTGACGATGCGCGGGTTGTCGGGATCGTCCTCGACCTTCGCGCGCAGGCGCTGGACGTGAACGTTGACGAGGCGGGTGTCGGCCTTGTAGTGGTAGCCCCACACCTGCTCGAGCAGCATCTCGCGCGTGAACACCTGATGCGGCTTCGACGCGAGGGCGAGCAGCAGGTCGAATTCGAGGGGCGTGAGGTTGATGCGGCGGTCTCCGCGGCGCACCTCGTGGCCGGCGGCATCGACGGTGAGGTCGCCGATCTGCAGGTGAGACGGCTCCGAGGCCTGCGTCGGGCGCAGACGCGTGCGCACGCGGGCGATGAGCTCCTTCGGGTTGAAGGGCTTGACGATGTAGTCGTCGGCTCCGGCCTCGAGGCCCTTGACGACGTCTGCGGTGTCCGACTTGGCCGTGAGCATGATCACGGGGGTCCCGGATTCCGCCCTGATGAGGGTGCACACCTCGATGCCGTCCAGCCCCGGAAGCATGAGGTCGAGGAGGACGAGGTCGGGTTTCGACGCCCGGAAGGCCTCGAGGGCGAGCGCTCCGTCCGCGCAGAAGAAGGGCTCGAAGCCCTCGCCGCGCAGCACGATGCCGATCATCTCTGCCAGGGCCGTGTCATCGTCGACGACCAGAATGCGTGCGTTCATCGTTCCGTTTTCCACTGAGGCCGATCCGATCCTTCTCATCGCCCGACCGCGCGATCTTCAGTCACACAGTAGTCGAGAGACATGGGTCGCGGCTGGCAACGGCGCGGCTGCCCTCGTATGCGAGCATGGACGGGTGACGGACGGCGCGGAGAAGCACTCAGGACAGAACCAGGTTCCGGCGACTCCGGATGCCGCCCAGCCCGAGCAACCGGCGGCTCCGGCGCAGCCGCCGTACGGCCAGCCGGGCTACGGACAACAGCCTCCCCAGCCGCAGTACGGCGAGTACGCGCAGGCCCCGTACGGCCAGCCGGCGTGGGGCCAGCCCGACTGGCAGCAGCCCGGGATGCAGCAGCCCGTCATGGGCGCCCCCGGCTGGACTCCTCCGCCCAAGCCCGGCATCATCCCGTTGCGACCGCTCAGCTTCGGCACCCTGCTCGGCGCGCCCTTCCAGATGCTCAAGCGCAACCCCAAGGCCACCTTCGGCAGCGCACTGCTCATCCAGGGCATCGTGGGCGTGGCCACGATCGCCGCCATCGTGCCGTTCACCCTCTGGATCGTCGGCAGGGTCGACAATGCCTCGGTCGCGGACCAATCAGAGGTGATCGCGGGCTCCGTCGGCCTCGGCATCCTGGTCGGCGTCGTGCTGTTCGCCGTCTCGCTGCTCGCGTCAGCGCTGCTGCAGGGAGTCATCGTGCTCGAGGCGGCGCGAGCCACCCTCGGCGAGAAGCTCACCCTGGGAGCTCTGTGGAAGCGCGTGCTGCCCCGCGTGCTCCCCCTCGTCGGCTGGCTCCTGCTGCTGGGCATCGGCTTCACGCTCGCCCTCGCGTTTCTCGTGCTCATCGCGGTGCTGATCTTCGCCCAGGGTGAGGGATTCCTCGGCCTCGGCATCGCATACTCGGTGCTGGCGGGCATCGGTCTGCTCGTGCTCTCGGTCTGGATCTACACCAAGACCCTGCTCGTGCCGTGCGCCATCGTGCTCGAGCGACTCGGCATCTTCGCCGCCGTCCGGCGGTCGTGGGTGCTGGTGCGTGGAGCGTTCTGGAAGGTGTTCGGCGTGAACCTGCTGGTCGCGGTCATCGTCAACACCATCGCGCAGATCGTCACGGCGCCGCTGTCGATCCTGGTCGGCTTCGGCACCACGATCCTCGACCCGAACGGTTCCGGCGATCAGGTGGCGTTCCTCATCATCACGAACGGGCTGGTGCTCCTCGTCACCATCATCATCGGGGCCGTGGCCTCGGTCGTGCAGTCGGGAACCATTGCGTTCCTCTACATCGACCGGCGCATCCGCACCGAGGCTCTCGACCTCGATCTGCAGCGCGCGGTCGAGGCGCGCGAGTCCGGCACCGAGGCTGCGGACCCGTATCTCCCGGCCGACCGGCTCTCTCCCGCGACAGCATGAGCGGTGGCCTGCACCAGGCGTTCGAGGTCCCCGTCGACCCGAGCGCCGATGAGGCCAGGCGACTGCTGCTCGACGAGCTGTCCAAGGCCGAGTACCAGGCCGCGCGTCCGACTTGGTTCGACCAGCTGTCGCAGGCTGTTCGTGACTGGTTCGTGAGCCTGTTCTCCGACGGCGGCGACGGTGCCGGCCCCGTGCTTCCGGCCATCCTCCTCGTGCTGGTCGTGGCGGCTCTCGTCAGCGCCCTCCTCATCTACGGCCTGCCCCGCCTCAACCGCCGTGCGCGACAGGACGTGAGCGCCCTGTTCGGCGACGAGGACTCACGCAGCGCCGACGACATCCGCCGTGCCTCGGCCGCTGCCGCCGCCGGCTCCGACTTCGCCACGGCCATCGTCGAGCGCTTCAGGGCCATCGCCCGCACGGCATCCGACCGCGCCGCCGTGTCGGTGCACCCCGGCACGACGGCCGACGACTTCGCCAGGCGCGCCGCCCTCGCCTTCCCCGACGCCCGGACCCGGCTGGATCGCGCGGCCCGCGTCTTCGATGGCGTGCGCTACCTCGGTGCAGCGGGCACCTCGGAGGACTACGTCCTGCTCGTGGACCTCGACGACGAGGTGCGGGCCGTGCGCCCGGCCACGACATCCGTGCAGAGTCCCGTCTCGGCGGAGGCTCCGCGATGACTCTGACGGACTTCTCGACTTCTTCGACGCAAGCGACTCCCGAGGCCGACCCCGGCACGGCGTCCGTGACCCCGACGGTGCGCCAGGCCGCCCGTCGCGGGGTGTTCTGGGTGGTGCTCGGCATCATCGCCGTCGGCTTCGTCATCGTGACGGCTCTGGTGCGCGGCGACGGCGGAGCGGCCGGCATCCCGCTCGCGGCAGACAGTCCCGGACTCGCCGGAAGCAAGGCCGTCGTCGAGGTACTGCGCGACTCCGGGGTCGACGTGGTGCCCGTCGGATCGCTCGAGGCCGCACGCGACATCGCTGGAGACAGCACCAACGTCACCCTGTTCTTCTCGGACCCCGGCGGCTACCTCGAGGCCGACCAGCTCGACGCGGTCGTCGACCTGGCCGTCGACACCGTCGTCGCCGACCCCGACTTCGCCACCCTGCAGGCCGCTTCGGCCGGCGCTGTCAGCGCCGGGGGAAAGCCGGACGACGACACCGCGGCGGCCGCATGCAGCGTTCCCGCCGCGGAGCGAGCCGGTACGGCCACCCTCGGCCAGAAGTCCCTCGCCGTCGATGCGGCGACTGCCGACTGGACGGGCTGCTTCGCGAGCGGCGACGACTCCTGGGCCATGCTGCAGCAGCAGGCGGATGGCTCGACCCTCAGCCTCCTGGCCGACGGCTCGCAGCTGCGCAACGACACCATCGCGGCCGAGGGCAACGCGGCGCTCGCTCTGTCTCTGCTCGGGCAGCACTCCACCCTGATCTGGTACCAGCCCACCCTCGCCGACGTCGTGGGCGGCGCGGCTCCCACTCTCGGCGAGCTCTCGCCGGACTGGGTCACGCCCGTCGTCGTGCTGCTCGCGCTGGTCGTGGTGGCCGCGGCCGTCTGGCAGGGCCGCCGCTTCGGGTCGCTCGTGGTGGAGAACCTGCCGGTGACCGTGCATGCCGGCGAGACCCGCGAGGGCCGCGCCAGGCTCTACGCCCGCACCTCCTCCCGGCTTCGGGCGGCGGATGCTCTCCGCATCGGCACGATCGGGCGCCTCGCCGCGCGACTCGGGCTGGCGCGCACGGCGTCGGTCGACGAGATCGTGGGGGCGGCGGCATCCGTCACCGGCCTTCGACTCGCAGACGTGCGCGACACTCTCGTCGACGCCCGCCCCGAATCCGACCGGGCCCTCGTCGATCTCTCCGGCCGGCTCGTCGACCTCGAGCGGGCCGTGACGGCCGCCACCGAGGTCGGCGCCGCAGGCTCTCCGGCGTCCGCTCCACCCTCGACAGAAAGAATGGGTTCATGACCGATCCGTCCTCCCCCGTCTCCGACCAGCCCGTGGCGCAGGACCTGCGCCACGCGCTCGCCCGCGTTCGCACCGAGGTGGGCAAGGCCGTCGTCGGCCAGGACGGTGCCGTCACCGGCATGCTCATCGCCCTGCTCGCCCGGGGACACGTGCTCCTCGAGGGCGTGCCCGGCGTGGCGAAGACCCTCCTGGTGCGCAGCCTCAGCACGGCGCTCTCGCTCGACACGCGCCGCGTGCAGTTCACGCCGGACCTGATGCCGGGCGACGTGACCGGGTCGATCGTCTACGACCAGAAGGCCGGCGACTTCGAGTTCCGGGAGGGCCCGGTGTTCACGAACATCCTGCTCGCCGACGAGATCAACCGCACGCCCCCGAAGACGCAGTCGGCCCTGCTCGAGGCCATGGAGGAGCGCCAGGTGAGCGCCGACGGCGTCTCGCGGCCCGTGCCGGAGCCCTTCCTGGTCGCGGCGACGCAGAACCCCATCGAGTACGAGGGCACCTACACGCTGCCCGAGGCGCAGCTCGACCGCTTCCTGCTCAAGCTCGTCCTCGAGGTGCCCGACCGCGACGTCGAGGTCGAGGTGCTGCGGCGGCACTCCGCCGGGTTCGATCCCCGAGACCTCGCCGCGGCCGGCGTCACGCCGGTGCTCGGGGCGGCCGAACTCGCTGCTGCGCAGCACGCCGTGGCCTCGGTCGGCGTCAGTGCCGACGTGCTGGCCTACGTCGTCGATCTCGCTCGCGCGACCAGGCGCAGCCCCTCGGTGAAGCTCGGTGTGAGCCCGCGTGGAACAACCGCGCTGCTCGCGTCGGCCAAGGCGTGGGCCTGGCTCTCGGGCTACGACTCGATCACACCCGACCACGTTCAGGCGATGGTCGTGCCGGTCTGGCGGCACCGCATCCAGCTGCGACCCGAGGCCGAGCTCGAGGGCGTTGCCGTCGACGCCATCCTGGCCTCGATCGTGCAGCAGGTCCAGGTTCCGATCTGATCCATGACTCTCTCAGGTCGCTTCGTCGCGCTGCTCGCCCTCGGGGTGCTTCCGATCATCCTGATCGACAGCGTCACCCCGGGCTCCGCCGCGCTCGTCCTCGCCGGATGGGTGCTGCTGGCCGTCGTGCTCGCCGGCATCGACCTGGCGACGGCAGCATCGCCGCGTTCGGTCACCGTCGCGCGCGATCTGCCGGCCCGCGTGCGGCTCGGTGAAAGCGTCGCGGCCGAACTGTACCTGACGAACGGCGGCACGCGGCGCCTGCGCGGCGTCGTGCGCGACGCCTGGCAGCCGTCGGCCGGCGCATCCGTCACCCGCTCCAGAATCGACATCCCCGCCGGGGAGCGTCGGCGGGTCACCGTCGTTCTCACGCCCTTCCGCCGCGGGGAACGCCGAGTGGAGACCGTGACCGTGCGCAGCTTCGGCTGGCTCGGCCTCGCCGCTCGCCAGGCGAGCCTCGTGGCGCCGGGCCGCATCAGGGCGCTGCCGCCGTTCACGGCTCGCAAGCACCTGCCGTCCCGTCTCGCCCGCCTGCGCGAGCTCGACGGGCGGACGGCCGTCATGCTGCGCGGCCAGGGCACGGAGTTCGACAGCCTGCGCGAGTACGTGCGCGGCGACGACGTGCGCTCCATCGACTGGCGCGCCACGGCCCGTCAAGGCGTCTCGGGCGCCGCGCCGCAACGACTCATGGTGCGCACCTGGCGACCGGAACGCGACCGCCGCGTCGTGGTCGTCGTCGACTCGGCACGAACCGCGGCAGCCCGCATCGAGAACGAGCCTCGCATCGACACGGCGTTCGAGGCATCACTGCTGCTCGGCGCCCTGGCCTCCCACGCCGGCGACAGGGTCGACTTCGTCGCATGGGACCGGCGGGTGCGCGGCCGCGTGCAGGGGGCGGCCGGCGCCGAGCTGCTCTCGCGCATGGTCGACTCGATGGCCGTCATCGAACCCGAGCTGATCGAGGCCGACTGGGCCGGCGTGCCCGCGCTCGTGCGCGGGATCACCAACCGGCACGCCCTCGTGGTGCTGCTGACCTCGATCGACGCCCCCGGCGCGTCGGGGGCCCTGCTGGCGATGCTGCCGCAGCTCACCCGTCGGCACACCGTGCTGGTGGCATCCGTCACCGACCCGGCGACGCTCGCCGCCGTGTCGGACCGCGACGACCTGGAGGCCGTGTACCGGGCCGCTGCTGCCGAGCGCGCCCTGCTCGACGTCGCCAGGGTCTCGGCCGCCATGCGGCGCCTGGGCGGCGAGGTCGTCACGGGAGCGCCTGCCGACCTGCCCCCGGCGCTGGCCGATCGCTACATCGCCCTGAAGGCGGCCGGACGGCTCTAGGGGTGCCTGATCCGGCCGTCGGATGCCCGAGTTCCAGCGTTGGCCTTATTTTTAGTCGTTCACGATAAATGCTAGGGTCGATGGAATGCGGTCGAGTGCGGAACACGAGATCCACCGGGCCGGTCTGCGCGTCACGGCGGGTCGGCTCGCGCTGCTCGAGGTCCTCGACCGGTTCCCCCACAGCGACGCGGCCACGCTGCACCGGCACCTCGTCGAAACCGACGCGAGCATCTCCATCCAGTCGGTGCACAACGTCCTCTCCGACCTCACCGCCGCCGGGCTGCTGCGCAGGATCGAGCCGGCCAACTCGGCCGCGCTGTTCGAACGCCGCGTCGGAGACAACCACCACCACATCGTCTGCACGTCGTGCGGCGCCGTGGCCGACGTCGAGTGCGTGGTCGGCCACGCTCCCTGCATCGCTCCCTCCGACACCGCGGGCTTCACACTCGCGACAGCGGAAGTGACCTTCTGGGGCCTCTGCGCCCCCTGCCAGAAACTGCACGTAGTACCCACAAAGGAGATCCATGACTGACAGCCAGTACACGACGAGCCAGACCGGTTCCGCGATACCCAGCGACGCCCACTCGCTCACAGCAGGCGCCGACGGCGTCACCGCGCTGCACGACCGCTACCTCGTCGAGAAGCTGGCTCAGTTCGCACGCGAGCGCATCCCGGAGCGGGTCGTTCACGCCAAGGGCGGTGGGGCCCACGGCGACTTCGTCGTGACGGGCGACGTGTCGGCGTACACCCGCGCTGCCGTGTTCCAGCCCGGCGCCTCGACCCCGACGCTCACACGCTTCTCGTCTGTCGCCGGCGAGCAGGGCTCGCCTGACACCTGGCGCGACGTGCGCGGCTTCTCGGTGAAGTTCTACACGTCCGAGGGCAACTACGACATCGTCGGAAACAACACCCCCGTCTTCTTCATCCGCGACGGGATCAAGTTCCCCGACTTCATCCACTCCCAGAAGAGGCTCCCCGGCTCCGGCCTCCGCGATGCCGACATGCAGTGGGACTTCTGGACCCTCTCCCCCGAGTCGGCCCACCAGGTCACCTACCTCATGGGCGACCGCGGCCTCCCGCGTTCATGGCGCGAGATGCCCGGCTTCGGATCGCACACCTACCAATGGATCAACGCGGCAGGCGAGCGCTTCTGGGTGAAGTACCACTTCACCTCGAACCAGGGCAACATCGAGATGGGAGGCGCCGAGGCACAGGACATCGCCGGTGCCGACGCCGACTACTACCGTCGCGACCTCTACGAGGCCATCGAGGCCGGCGACTTCCCCTCGTGGGACCTCCACGTGCAGATCATGCCGTACGACGACGCCAAGACCTACCGCTTCAACCCGTTCGACCTCACCAAGGTCTGGCCGCACGCGGACTACCCGCTCGTCAAGGTCGGCACGCAGACGCTGAACCGCAACCCGGAGAACTTCTTCGCCGAGATCGAACAGGCGGCGTTCTCGCCGGCCAACACGGTTCCGGGCATCGACATCAGCCCCGACAAGATGCTGATGGCTCGCGTGTTCTCCTACCCCGACGCGCAGCGCTACCGCGTGGGCACGAACTACAACGAGATTCCGGTCAATGCGCCGAAGTCGCCCGTGCACAACTACTCGCAGGACGGTGCGGCCCGCCACGGATTCAAGCCCGCATCCGCCCCCGTCTATGCTCCCAACTCCTTCAGCGGCCCCGTGGCCGACCCCGCGATCGCGGGAGCCGGCAGCTGGGAGTCGGACGGCGAGCTGATCCGAGCCGCTGCGACCCTCCACACCGAGGACAGCGATTTCGGTCAGGCGGGGACGCTCTACAGGGAGGTCTTCGACGATGCGGCCAAGGCCCGCTTCCTGGAGACCATCACCGGAGCCGTCGGCGGCACGACGGTGCCCGAGATCCGCGAACGCGCCATCCAGTACTGGACGAACGTCGACGCCGCGCTGGGAGCCGCCCTGCGCGCCAACCTCGCGGCGCCGGTCGAGACGGCGAACGAGGCCGCCGAGTACGTGGGCGTCGGAGAGTAGCCACCCGTCATCACGTCGAAGCCGCCGCGCCCCTTCGCGCGGCGGCTTCGCCGTTCCTACGCGGCGATGATGCGCCGGGACCCCGCCTCGTACTCGCCGAGGTCGCCGGTCTCTCCAGCTCGCGCCGCGCGCCCGCCGAGGACGAGCATGTAGGCGTAGAACGCTGCAGCCGCAGCGATCCCGATCGAGATCTTCACGGCCCACGGCCAGGGGGCCGGCGTCACGAAACCCTCGATGATGCCCGAGATGAACAGCCAGATGGCCAGGCCGATGGCCACCGTGAACAAGGCCCGGGCGTCCTCGGCGAGAGCCTGACCGCGCGTGCGCGCGCCCGGCGCGATCCACGCCCAGAAGATGCGCAGACCGGCGGCACCGGCAACGAAGACGCAGGTGAGCTCGAGCAAGCCGTGCGGCAGGATGTACTCGAAGAACACGTCGCCCTTGTCGTAGGAGAACATGATGGCCGCCGAGACGCCGACGTTCTGGGCGTTCCCGAGCAGCGCATACGGCACGAAGACGCCGGTGATGCCGAGCGCGATGCACTGGGCGGCGATCCAGGCGTTGTTCGTCCACACCATGCCGGCGAACGAGGCCGCCGGGTTCTCGGAGTAGTAGTCGACGAAGGCGCCGTCGGCCAGAGCCTGTCGCTGAGCGTCGGTTCCGTACGACGCGAGCACCTGCGGGTCGGCCAGCGCCCAGACCGCGTACAGGGTGGAGACGAGCACCGTGGCGAGGATGACGCCGAGGGTGATCCAGCGCAGCCTGTAGAGCGCGGCAGGAAGCTGAAGGATGAAGAAGCGCGGCAGCATGGCGAGGGCGTTGCCGCTCGCTCCGGTGAACCGCAACCTGGCGCGAGACAACGTCACGGAGAGCCTGTCACCGGGGATCGTCGACCCCGACGCGGTGCTGAGCACCGAGAGCTGGGTCGCGCCGGCCTGATAGCCCGCGATGAGCTCGTCGGCTTCCTCGCCCGAGAGCCGCCGCGTGCGGGCCAGCTGGGACAGCCTGTCCCACTCCGCGCCGTGGGCGGTCGAATATGCGTCGAGATCCATCTGATTAGATGATCGCATGGCAGACCCCGTCGTGCAGCGCACCGCGTCGAACGATCGTGAGGATTCCGGTCTCGTCACCGGCGAGGCCGTCGCACTGGACGTTCGACCGGCCAGTGTCATCCTGAGGGGAGCCGGCACAGCGATCGATGCCGTCGTCTACGTCGGCCTGCTGCTCGGTGTCGCCTGGCTCGTCGTGCAGTACGGCTCCGCCGGGATCGATCAGGCGGCGCTGCGGGCGCTCGGCGTCGTCGGTCTCGTGCTGTTCCTGCTCGTCATCCCCATGGTCGTCGAGATCGCGTCGGGCGGTCGGTCGCTCGGGCGTCTCGCCATCGGCGCCCGCATCGTGCGTGACGACGGCGGTGCGATCGCGCTCCGGCACTCCTTCGTGCGTGCGCTCACGGGCGTCATCGAGATCTACCTGACCTTCGGCGCCGTCGCCGCCATGACAGGCCTGCTCAACGAGCGTTCGAAGCGCCTCGGGGATCTGCTCGCGGGAACCCGCAGCCAGATCGAACGCGTGCCGCGCTACGTGCCCCCGCGCCAGGGCATGCCGCCCATGCTCACCCAGTGGGCGCTGGTGGCCGACGTCGCCCGCCTGCCCGAGACGCTCTCACGCCGCATCGCGCAGTTCCTGTCGCAGGTCGACGCGCTCGTGCCTGCAACCCGCGCACGGACGGCGGAGCAGCTGGCGCGCGAGGCATCCGTCTACGTCTCTCCGCTGCCCGAGGTGCCCGCCGAGACCTTCCTCTGGGGCGTCGCGGCGCTGCGGCGCGAACGCGAGGCCACGGCGCTGCGTCTCGAGCAGGAGCGCCTCGACGCCCTGGAGCCGGTGCTCGCGGGACTGCCGCACGGCTTCCCGGAGCGCTGAGGGCGCTGCCGCTCGGCGATCTGCTCGCTGAAGACCGGGCGAAGCCCGCGGTCGAAGCGCGCCTGCGATGGCGCTTCGACCGCGACTGCGTCGGGCCCTCAGCGAGCAAAGGGCTCAGTAGCGGTAGTGGTCGACCTTGTACGGCCCGTCGACGGGCACGCCGATGTAGCCGGCCTGCTCGGGGGTGAGCTCGGTGAGCTCGACGCCGAGGGCGTCGAGGTGCAGGCGGGCGACCTTCTCGTCGAGGTGCTTCGGCAGCACGTAGACGCCGATCGGGTACGCCTCCGGACGGACCCAGAGCTCGATCTGCGCGAGCACCTGATTCGTGAACGAGTTGCTCATCACGAAGGACGGGTGTCCCGTCGCGTTGCCGAGGTTCATGAGGCGTCCCTCGGAGAGGACGAGGATCGACCGACCCGTCGGCAGGCGCCACTCGTGCACCTGCGGCTTGATCTCGATCCGCTCGGCGCCGGCGAGGGACTCGAGGCCGGCCATGTCGATCTCGTTGTCGAAGTGGCCGACGTTCGAGACGATGGCGAGGTGCTTCATCGCGAGCATGTGCTCGAGGGTGATCACGTTCATGTTGCCCGTGCCCGAGACGAAGATGTCGACCTCGCCGACGACGGACTCGATGCGCGAGACCTGGTATCCGTCCATCGCGGCCTGCAGGGCGCAGATCGGGTCGACCTCGGTGACGATCACGCGGGCACCCTGGCCGCGCAGGGCTTCGGCAGCACCCTTTCCGACGTCTCCATAGCCGGCGACGAGGGCGACCTTGCCACCCATGAGGACGTCCGTGGCACGGTTCAGGCCATCCGGGAGCGAGTGACGGATGCCGTACTTGTTGTCGAACTTGCTCTTGGTGACCGAGTCGTTCACGTTGATGGCCGGGAACAGCAGCTGGCCTGCGGAGTGCAGCTCGTACAGGCGGTGCACGCCGGTGGTGGTCTCCTCTGTCACTCCCTGCAGCTCGGCTGCGATGCGGGTGAACCTGTCGGAGGACAGGCCGAGCGAGGTGCGCAGGGTGTCGAGCACGACACGGTACTCGTGGTTGTCGGCATCCGTCGCCGCGGGGACAGCACCGGCCTTCTCGAACTCGAGACCCTTGTGCACGAGCATGGTGGCGTCGCCGCCGTCGTCGAGGATGAGGTTCGGTCCGACCCAGTCGGCACCGGCCTCAGCGGCCTCGGCGCTCCAGTCGAAGATGCGGTCGGTGCACCACCAGTACTCCTCGAGGCTCTCGCCCTTCCAGGCGAAGACCGGAACGCCGGCCGGGGCATCCGGGGTCCCGGTCGGTCCGACGGCGATCGCCGCAGCGGCCTCGTCCTGGGTCGAGAAGATGTTGCAGCTCGCCCAGCGCACCTGGGCGCCGAGAGCGGTCAGCGTCTCGATGAGCACGGCGGTCTGGACCGTCATGTGCAGTGAGCCGGCGATGCGGGCTCCGGCGAGGGGCTGTGACGGGCCGAACTCCTCGCGAAGAGCCATGAGGCCGGGCATCTCGTTCTCGGCGAGACGCAGCTGGTGACGGCCGGCTTCGGCGAGGCCGAGGTCACGGACCTTGAACGGGAGTGCGGTGGCAGTGGAGGTCATGAGAGACATTCTGTCATTCGCGGCGCTCGGATGCCGCCCCTGGACTCAGGGGACGAATCGCGCTCGTCGCGGCGGGCTCAGGCGCCGAATCCGGCCTCGCCCAGCACCGCGTGCCTGATGACCTGCCAGCCCTGCGGTGCGGAGAGTCGCTCGGCGTGGCGGACGCAGAGGTCGTAGCTGTGCGGCTCGTGGCTCATCGAGAGGGGGCCGAGCACGGCCATCGAGTCGGCGTACACGTAGGTGAGCGTGGCCACCGCGTCCGAGGTGCACGCCACCCGCGAGCAGGATCTGTTCATGTCACCATCAGATTACCCGCGCGCCCGCGCGAACTAGGATGGCGACATGCCCCGATCACGACGCACGCCGCGCACAGCGCCCTCGGCGCGGCGGGGCATCATCGACCGCCACGGCCGGGGTCTGCGCTCGGCGGTGACCGGGCCGTACCTGCCGATGATCCGCGGCCGCATCGACCTGTTCGAGTCGACTGTGGCGTCTACCGCCGAGTACCTCCGCGGCATCTGGCCGGAGCTGGACGACGTGCGATTCGAGATCGCCGCCGCCCCGGCTGAGGCCCTGCACGGCGACCACGTCGACCGGTGGCACGTGAACCTCGAGGAGCGCCGGGTGGTGCTGTACCGCATCCCCATCCAGCGAATGGCGAAGCTGCATCGCAACGACGACCTGCACCAGCGCATGATGGTCGAGAGCTGCGTGTTCCGGGCTGTCGCCGACCTCATCGGCAAGGATCCCTGGGACCTCGATCCCGACCGCTACCGCGGCCTCTGAGGCCGGCGGGCATCCGACTGCTCACACTCCCGGCACGGCCCCTCGCGAGGCGTGCTCAGCGCGTGTAGACGATGACCGGCGCCGCGAGGCCGCCGACGGGGTTGACGGCGAAGGAGGCCAGACGGGTGGAGGTCTCGTAGCCGATCGAGGCGATGATGCCTGCGGCGTCGCTGATCTCGTAGCCGGCACCCGCATCGATCTCGAAGGACAGCGCCGTCGCGGCCGGCAGGTCGAGCTCGCGGGTCGTGCCGCGTTCCGAGGTGAGCACGACCGTCGCGTCCTCTCCGCTCGGGTTCCAGGCGTGCAGCACCGGCGATGCGCCGCGGGCCGCGGCCACGAGGGTCGGCTCGTCGGTGAGCGGTGACGACGCGGTGAACCACCCGAAGTCCCGACCGCTGTTCCCGCTCACGGCGGAGCGGGCCGCTGCCACGACGGGCTGGTCGGCTTCGACGCGCACGGTGTAGGCACCGGAGCCGAGGTCGGTCAGCGGAGCCTCGATGCTGACTCCGGGCTCGAGGTCGACCGTGAACGAGGTGCCGGGCGCCCCGTCCTCCCCCACGACGCTGACCGTCGCCTGCGTGCCGGTGTCACCGGGCACGAGCAGGCGCAGTCCGGGCTGCTCGTCGGAGTAGCCTTCCTCGGCTCCCGGTTGGGCGTCAGGGTCGGCTGCGGTCGATGACGAGACCGTCAGGCCCGCGATAAGGGCCGTGGTGTCGGGGTCGGCCGTGGGCCCGACGATGTCGACGCCGCCGGGCTCGAGGCCACGCACTGTGCTCTGCTGCAGGGATGCCGCCACCTCGCCACCGCTCGCCGTGACGTGCACGACGGGAGATGCGACATCGGGGGCGAGACCGGCGAGCGACACGACGCGCTGCGACTTCGGCTGGACGAGGATGCCCGTGGATCCCGGCGCATCGATGGGGCCGGACTCCCCGTAGACCGCGAGGTCGACGGTGGCGAGGACGCTCGACGAGTTCGTCAGCAGCACGAGGGTGGTGCGGCCGATCTCGGTGGAACCTCCCACGAGCCAGGCGTCGGGGACCGCCTCGGTGCACGCTGCGACGGCGAGGCCGGACTGGGTGTCGGTCGAGGCGACCTGCGACTGGCTCGCCGCGACCAGGGGCGGTTCGGTCGCATCCGCGGCGGCCGGTACCGTCACCAACGTCGGGCCGCCATCAGAGTCGGCGGCGTCGTTGTCGGGCGCGTCCAGGCTGGATTCCTCGGGATCGGGCTCGCCGGATGCCGCAGCAGCCGTCACGTTCGCACTGCCGATGGACGATGCCGCCGTCGCCTGGGTCGCATCCTCCGCCAGGGCGAGGATGGGGCCGGGGCAGACTCGTTGGGCGTCGGTCGGGACCGGCACGACCCTCTGGGCGACCGGAGTGACCGAGTAGCTGGGCCACGGCACCAGGACGGCAGCCGTCACGGCTCCCACGGCGATGGCGATCCCGGCGAGGCCGGCGATCGAGCGGCCGCCGACCACGGCGATCCTGCGCTTAGTCGACATCGCGCTTCTCCTCGGTCGGGTCCGTCTGTTCGGCCTGTTCGGCCTGTTCGGCCTGTTCGGCCTGTTCGGCCTGCTCGGTCTGGTCGGTCTGGTCGGTCGGTTCCGGAGAGGGTTCCTGATCGGAGTCGGGCACGGCATCGGAATCCGATCGTGCCTCAGCCTCGGGATCGGGCACCGGGTCCGGCTCGGCATCAGCCTCGCCGGCATCGCTACCGGCCGGCGACGCTGAAGCACCGTCGGGCCCCGACGTCGCCGCGGCATCCGCCTCGGCATCCGCTTCACCGGCTTCGACAGCTTCAGCTGCCGCTGCCGCGTCTCCCGTCGACTCCTCGGTCACGCCGTCCTCCGGCAGGTCGTCGTCGGCGACGATGACCCCGGCGGCAGCCCGACGGGGCGAACGGCCGGCTCGCCGCTCACGACGCTCTCTGGCCGCGCGACGCCGCGCCGATTCGGGCGGACGTTCACGGCCGACGCCCGTGGGGATGGAGAGCAGCAGGGTGGCCCCGAACACGACGGCGGCGACGATCAGGGATGCCGTTCCGATCCACCCGCCGGCGTTGGAAGGAATCGCAGCCGATGCAGCGTCATCCTCGTCGGTGTCGACCCGCCAGAGCATGCCGTAGTCGGTGCGCCCGACGGGGACGAGCGTCGAGTTGCCGTCCAGGGCCGCCGTGGCGCGACGGGTCACCTGCACGGCGGCGGCGGACGGCTCGGCGCCATCGACGCGCACGGCCGGCTCGAGCAGCACGAAGCGGATGCGGTTGGCGTCGAAGGCCGCGGCGGCGTCGAATGCGCTGCGCGACGTCAGGTTGCCGGCGAGGGTGGCGATCTCCTTCTGCGCGGCGCTCATCTCGAGATCCGTCGACGCAAGGACGGACTGGTCGTCGAGTGTCGTTCCCGACCCGCGCTGGAGGTCGGCGAGGATGCCGCCGTCGGGCTGTGGCACGATGGCCAGCGTTCCCGCACGGGGGTCGCCCGCAGATTCCGCCGACACGAAGGCCGGCAGGATGCGGTTCGTCGTCGCGTCGACGGCCGACTGTCCGAGCGGAACCTCGAGGGCGAGAGGAGCCGCGACGGCCACGAAGCACACCGCGGCCACGATCGCCGGAATGATCGAGTAGCGCGGAATGGCGTTGAGGCCGATGGTGACGGCGCCGACGATGCCGAGCCAGTACAGGCTGATGCCCGTCCCCGCCCACACGGGCACGAGCTGCGAGCCCGTGGTGGCCACGACGATGAGGGTGGCGGCGAGGGCCGTGGCGAAGCCGAGCAGGGAGACTCCGAGCGCGAAGGCCGCACTGCGGAAGCCGGGCAGGAACAGGGCGAGCAGTCCGAGCACGGCCAGGGGTGCGAGAAGGATCGGCACCACGACCTGGGGCAGCAGGCCGTCGATCGGGATCAGGCCGAGAGCCTGGTCCCAGCCGCCGAATCCACCGCCGGGGAAACCGAGCAGGAGTTGCCAGACGGATGCCGGCGTGCCTGCCAGCGGCACCCCGGGGTCGGCCACCAGGGCGATCCAGTTCGCACGCAACGCCTGGTCCAACACCAGCGGGGCGGCGAGGGCGACGGCCGGGATCGGGATGCCGATGACGCGGAAGAAGCCGCGTCCACTGATTCCGAGCAGCACGAGCCAGATGATGAGCAGCGCAGGGGTCAGCGATGGGGCGCAGGCGACGATCGCCGCGAAGAGCAGGGCCGTGGTGGCGGATGCCGACCAGGACCTGGCCGCGGCGAAGCCCGCGAACACGAGCCACGGCAGCAGGAGGTGGGTGACCACGGCGGCCGGGCGACCGTCGGCGACGGCCGTCATGAACGTCGGCGCCAGCATCCAGAGCACGGCGGCGACGGCGCGCAGGCCCCCGCGGTCGGTGAGGCGGGTGGCGGCGAACCAGGCGCCGAGGGCCGCGAGCGGCACGGCTGCCACCCAGAGGGCGAGCATGACGGCGGACGGAGACCAGAAGGCGAGCGACCCGAGCACAGCGAGCACGGCGGCGAACGGATCGGCGGCTCCGACGAAGCCGGGTCCGAGGTCGCGCCATCCGTAGCCGATGTTCTGCCAGAGCTCGGCCGGAGTCGAGCTCAACGGCAGCAGGCCGCCTCCGCCGACGGCGGCCGACCCCACGAGCGGAGCGGCGACGACGAGGCCGACCACGACGGCGCCGAGTACAGTCCAGGCTCCGCCCGAGGTGAGGAAGCCGATCTCGTGCCTGGCCCCACGGGCCCTCGCGATGCGGGCCTCCCTGGCGAGGGCACGTCTCCGACGCATCTCGGCCGGGGTGACGCGCAGCGACGCTATGACCGACCAGGGGTTGCTGCGGGTGCGCGCGATGCTGCGGCGTGCGGCCGTCGTCCGGATTCCGCTGAACGCCGCCGTGAACGCCGCCGCGAACTCCCCGCCGATGCGGCCGGGCTGCTTGCCGAGGAGCGCGATGATCGAGCGCACGATCGCCAGGGGCACGAGCGACAGCCAGTGCACGGGCACGAGAACGGCCGGCGCGTAGACCAGTCGACGGTGCAACTGCGCCGTGCGCTGCTGACGGGCGCGACGTCGACGGATGCGGCCCTTGTGCGAGGTGTTGGCCCCGGCGACGCCGTCACCGGCCGTCGCGACCCGCGCTGCCGGAGCGACGGACACCCTGTGCCCGGCCAGACGCGCGCGCACGCAGAAGTCGAGGGCGTCGTCGACGACGGGCAGCCCCGGGTCGAAGCCGCCGAGGGTCTCCCAGACCGTGTGGCGCACCAGCATGCCGCCGGCCACGACCGCGAGCACGTCGCTCAGCACGTCGCGCTGTCCCTGGTCGAGTTCGTCGGAGACGAGGGCGACGGTCGCTCCCTGCGTCGTCAGCGATTCGCCGAGCGAGCGGATGAACTCCCCGCGCTCCCAGTCGAGCAGTTTCGGCCCGGCGATGGCGACGGAGGGTGCGGTCTCGAGTGCCGCGACGAGCTCGGCCAGCGCCGTCGGCTCGGGCGCCGTGTCCTGGGCGATGAGCCAGAGCAACTCGTTCGGGGCCGTCGGCGGGGTGGTCACGCGGACGGCGGTGGCGATCGCCCCGCCGAAGGTGAGGTCGGAGTCGGCCGTGATCAGGTGCGTGGGGCCGAACTCGGCCAGCAGTGTGCTCGTGGCATCCGTCGACCCGCAGTCGACGGCGATGATCGCGTCGGGGGCCATGGTCTGGGCGGCGAGAGCCTC
This sequence comes from Orlajensenia leifsoniae, assembly GCF_004570845.1. GTDB lineage: Bacteria > Actinomycetota > Actinomycetes > Actinomycetales > Microbacteriaceae > Orlajensenia > Orlajensenia leifsoniae. The sequence continues at coordinate 216,098 of NZ_SPQZ01000005.1, forward strand.
GAGAGTCCGCGGAAGGTGCTCCGCGCCGTTTCGGGCGACGATGATGGCGGTGACTCTGGGTGACATATCGGGGAAAGCCTAAGTTGCCCTCGCCGACTCGCACGGAGTGCCGCCGGGCGTGGCCGATATCCGATCGGCCGGATCGTGTGGCCCGTTGGGGTGCCACACGTCAGTGATCAGACGGCGCGCTTGCGCAGCTTCCGACGCTCGCGCTCGGACAGGCCGCCCCAGATGCCGAACCGTTCGTCGTTCGACAGCGCGTACTCCAGGCACTGGGTGCGGACCTCGCAGGAGGTGCAGATCTTCTTCGCGTCGCGCGTCGATCCGCCCTTCTCCGGGAAGAAGGCCTCAGGGTCGGTCTGGGCGCAGAGCGAGTCGGACTGCCACGCGAGTGGGTTGTCGTCGTCGACATTCTGACGAACACCGGGAACCCCCAGCGTGATCGGATCGACGAACCAGTCGTCGGGTACCCCAGCACGATAGTCATTGGCTGCCATATCGTCACCCGCCTTATTTCTTCCGACCTGCGAACCGCGTGTCTGAAGTAATTACACCGGTGTAACTCTCAGGAGTCAAGTCGCAAATCGTAAACCCTCAACGAACCCTCGAGAGTTGCGACGCGCCGCGGAAAACTCGGCATCCTCGCCCGCGCCACAACTCCCCAGAGAGGGTTATCCCCGTTGAGGGGTCAATTCCGTTGCGGAGCGCCGCCGCGGCTCGCCGGGCGCGTCGCGGCGGGTCGCGCGGACGGGGATGCAGCTCCATACCATCCCGAGATCGCTGGAGCTTGGAAGTCGCTCAGACTCCGGATGCGGCCCTGCGCCGAGAGTCCCACGCGCTCTGCACCATCTCCTCGAGGGTGTGGCGCATCCGCCAATCGAGATCGCGGGCGGCCTTCTCCCCCGAGGCCACGATGCGGGCGGGGTCGCCGGGGCGCCGGGGCGCGCGCTCCGGCTCGAAGTCGATGCCCGTGACGCGGGCGATCGTGCTCATGATCTCGCCGACCGAGACGCCGTCGCCGCTGCCGAGGTTGTAGACGGCCTCGATGGCCTCGCCTGCGTCGAGCCGCTGGGCCGCGACGACGTGGGCCTGGGCGAGGTCGGCGACATGGATGTAGTCGCGCACGCAGGTGCCGTCGGGCGTCGGGTAGTCGGTGCCGTTGATGCGGGGGGTGCGGCCATCGAGGAGGGCCTCGAAGACCATGGGGAACAGGTTGTGCGGGCTCGAGTCGTAGAGGTCGCTCGCGCCCGATCCCACGACGTTGAAGTAGCGCAGGGAGGTGTGGGCCAGGCCTGTCGCGACCTCCTGGTCACGCAGCAGCCACTCGCCGATGAGCTTGGACTCGCCGTAGGGCGACTGCGGGTCCTTCGGAGTGTCCTCGGTCACCAGGTCGGTGTCGGGCGTGCCGTAGACGGCGGCGCTCGACGAGAACACGATGTTGCCGACACCGGCATCGGCCATGGCGCCCAGAAGCACGGCCGTCGCGGTGACGTTCTGCTCGTAGGTGTGCAGCGGCCGCTGCACCGAGACCCCGGCGTACTTGAAGCCGGCGACGTGCACCACTCCGGTGATGTCGTTCTCGATGAAGATGCGGGCGAGCAGTTCCCCGTCGAGGATCGTGCCCTCGTAGGACGGCACCGAGTCGGAGACGAAGCTCCGGTGACCGCTCGACAGGTCGTCGATCACGACGACGTCGGTACCGGCATCCGTGAACGCCCGCACCACGTGCGACCCGATGTAGCCCGCTCCACCCGTGACCAACCACGCCATGGGGCGCCTCCCTCGTCCTGAGTTCCGGTGCATCCGACCGGGATCTCCAGACTATCGGCGCACGGACCCCCGCGCGTCGACGGGTGTCACTCCCAGCGGGCGTCCCAGCTGTCGCCGTGGCCGGCGTGCCGGGTGCGGTCGCGGATCTCGGGTCGGCCGTAGCCGTCGTTGTCGAGACCGAGGATGGTGGCCAGCGCGCCCCAGAACACGAGGGCGACCAGTGCGATGAGAAGAATGATGGACATGGCAGTAAATCTAGGGTTTGCGAGTTACCGCCACGAGTGGCAGAGTGGACAGTGTTCGGTACATTCCTGCCAATCGAGAGAAACTGACATGGCCCTGAAGAAGATCGTCTGCCTCACCATCCCCGGGATGGCGCCGTTCGAGTTCGGCGTGATCTGCGAGGTGTTCGGCATCGATCGTCGCGAGCACGGCGGCCCCATCTTCGACTTCCACATCGTGGCGGCCGAGCCCGGCCCCATCCCGATGAAGATGGGCTTCGACATCGTCGTGCACGAGGACCTCAGCGCCGCGGCCGACGCCGACCTGATCGCCGTGCCCGCCTACCTCGGAGACGGCAGCGCCCACCCCGAGATCGTCCGGGTGCTCCGCGAGGCCGAGGCCCGTGGCGCCTGGGTGATGAGCGTGTGCAGCGGGGCGTTCCTGCTCGGCGAGGCCGGAATCCTCGACGGACGTCGGGCGACCACGCACTGGATGTACACCGACAGGCTCTCAGCCGAGTATCCGTTGACGGATGTCGACCCCGACGTGCTGTTCGTCGAGGACCGCCGGGTGGTGACCGGGGCGGGAACCGCTGCGGGCATCGACGCCGCCCTGCACATCGTGCGCAAGGAGCTCGGAGCATCGGCAGCCAACGTCGTCGCCCGCCGCATGGTCGTGCCTCCGCAGCGCGACGGCGGCCAGTCGCAGTTCATCCAGACGCCCGTCGTCGAGTGCCGCAGCGACTCCTTCGCCCTCGTGACCGAGTGGATGCTGGAGAACCTCGACCAGGATCTCACCGTCGACCAGCTCGCCCGCAAGTCGCTGATGTCGAGCCGCACCTTCGCCCGCCGCTTCCGCGCCGAGCTGGGCACGACCCCGACGGCCTGGCTGAACCGCCAGCGTCTGCTGCGAGCGCAGCAGCTGCTCGAGGAGAGCGACCTCAGCCTCGAGGAGATCGCCGGCGACTGCGGCTTCGGCGGGGCGGCCGTCATGCGGCACCACTTCGTGAAGGTGCTGCAGACCACGCCGACCGCGTACCGGCGCACCTTCGGGGCCCGCCAGCTGGCCTGACGCATCCGCTCGCCCGAGTCGTTCCGAGCCGTCCAGCTCCTCACCCACCCCCGAACAGGTGACACCCGATGCTCACGCGACGGACACGGGGAGGAAACACCGGCTCCCTAGCGTTGAGGCATGGCAGGTCGGGGGCAGCGCACGGACATCCAGGGCATGCGTGCCCTGGCTGTGGGCATCGTCGTGCTGTTCCACTGCGGCGTACCGTGGCTGCCCGGCGGATACGTGGGCGTCGACGTGTTCTTCGTCATCTCGGGTTTCCTCATCACCACGCACCTGCTGAGCTCGCTCACGGGTGACGGCGGCATCCGCTTCGCCGACTTCTATGCCCGACGGGCACGGCGCATCCTGCCGGCCTCCCTCGTCGTCGTCGCGCTCACGGTGCTCGCGTCCATCCTCTGGGTGCCGCCGCTCATGCTGCGCCAGATGTTCACCGCGGCCATCGCGACTGCGCTCTACGTGCCGAACGTGCTGTTCGCCGTGCAGGGCACCGACTACCTCGCCGAGACCACTCCCTCGGTGTTCCAGCACTACTGGTCGCTCGGCGTCGAGGAGCAGTTCTACCTGGTCTGGCCGGCGGTGCTCGCCCTCGCCTTCCACCTGTGCCGCCGCTCGACGCGTGGCCTGTTCGCGGTGATCGCCGTGATCGTGGCCGCCTCGTTCGTTGGCGGCCTGGTGCTCACGTTCACGAACCCGCCGTGGGCGTTCTTCTCGCTGCCGACCCGCGCGTGGGAACTCGGCGCCGGAGGGTTGCTGGCGATGGTGATGCGCACGGATCCGGCCTGGGTGCGCTCTCGCGGGGCGGGCATGGCGGCCTGGCTCGGCCTCGCGGCCATCGTCGGCGCCTCGCTGCTGTTCGACGAGACTACGCTGTTCCCCGGCTACGCGGCCCTGCTCCCGGTGCTCGGCGCCGTGCTCATGATCGCCGGCGGCGACGTCGCCACATCCTGGTCGCCCGGTCGCGCCATGAGCCTGAAGCCCCTGCAACTGCTCGGCCTCATCTCCTACTCGGTCTATCTCGTGCACTGGCCGCTCATCGTCATCCCGCAGCAGGCGGCCTCGCCGTCGGCGCCGCTGCCGCCGTGGGCGCTGCTGGCGCTCGGCGCCGCCAGCATCCCGCTCGGGGCGCTGCTCTACCGCTTCGTCGAGACCCCGTTCCGCAATCCGCCGGCGCTCGTCAGGGCCAGGCCGCGCCGCAGCCTGCTGTTGGCGGGAGCAGCATCCGTCGTCATCGTGGTGTTCTCGGCCACAGCCGCCCAGGCGAGCTCGGCGCAGCGTCTCGACTCGGGAACCGCGGCCCCTGTGAGTGCGCCGCGAGCGCACCCCGTCGGCACGGCCTTCGTCGCGTCGAACATCAGACCTGCTCTGCGGCTCACCTCCGACGACAACCCGGCGATCTACGACGACGGATGCCACCGCGACATCCCGAGCACCGACGCGAGTGCCTGCACCTTCGGCAGCGACCCCGATGCGCCGAGGGTCGTGCTGTTCGGAGATTCCCACGGCGCCCAGTGGTTCCCGGCGCTGCTGCCTCTCGCCGAGGCCGGAACCATCCTGCTCGAGACTGACACCAAGAGCGACTGCCCGTCGGTACTGGTCGACCCCGAGACTGTCGAGCCCTATCCGCAGTGCGAGCGCTGGCGGAGCGACGTGATCGAGAGACTGAACGCCGCCCCTCCTGCGCTCATCGTGCTCGCCAGCTACTCCGAGCACTACCGGCCACCGGCTGCCTCGGCCGAGAGCTACGGCGAGCAGTGGCGCGCGGCGCTCGAGAAGACTGTGGCAGCACTGCCCGCCGTGCCCGTGGACTGGATCACCGACACCCCGCACCAGGAGTCGACGCCGTCGATCTGCCTCTCCGCCCACCTCGACGATGCCGACGCCTGTGCCGTCGATCGGGACGACGCCATCGACACCGCCCTGCAGGAACAGGAGCGCACGGTCGACGGCATCGGCTGGATCGACATGAACGACTACGTCTGCGGACCCGAGAAGTGCACGGCCGTCATCGGCTCCTACCTCGTGTATCGCGACAGGGACCATCTCACCGCCACGTACTCCCGCGCCCTGTCCGAGCTGCTCGCGGAGAAGCTCGACCTCGCGTCGCTCGACGGCGACGCCGACGGCGGCGAAGGCGGCGACGGCGCCCGCTGACCGGGCTGCTACTCCCCGACCGTCGCCAGGTAGAGCCTGCCGGCTCCCGTGACGGCCAGGGTTCCCTCGTCAGGGGTCACGTAGACGGCGTCGCCGCGCGCGATGGTGACGGATGACCCCGCACCGGCGATCGTCACGGTTCCCGCGGTGCAGAGCGCAATCGCCGCTCCACTGAGGGGAACGGACGCCGACGTGTCCGCCGAGGCGTCGACGTCGTAGAGCACGAAGTCGGGGACGTCGGGCCTGAACACGTGCACGCCCGCTGAAGGCGTCTCGGGGGCGAGCAGGGGCTCGTCGACGGGGGTGAAGTCGAGCACGTCGAGCAGTTCCTCGACGTCGATGTACTTGGGCGTGAGGCCGCCGCGCAGCACGTTGTCCGACGCGGCCATCAATTCGATGCCGAGACCGGAGAGATAGGCGTGGATGTTCCCGGCCGGAAGGTACAGCGCCTCCCCCGCACGCAGCGTCACGTGGTTGAGCAGCAGCGACAGCACGATGCCGGGATCCCCCGGGTAGCTGGCCGCCAGAGAGCGCACCGTCGCGTAATCGACCGCGAAGCGGCTGGTCTCGGGCGCGGAGCCGGCGATCTGCATGACGCGTTCGACCAGGGCGTCGACGGCGCCGCTCTCCCGGCCCGAACGCAGCAACCACTCCACGGCGCTCCGCAGCGGGTCCGGCCCCGAGAGGCGCTCCCAGAACGGGTCGAAGATCGTCGGGTCGGGGGCGTCGGCACGCCCGAGGACGGTGAGCTCCTTGACGATGTCGCGCGACTCGGCGAGCGGGCGGAAGCCGCACAGGGCGTCGAAGGTTGGGCTGACGGCGACGACGAGCTCCGGCTTGTGGAAGGCGTCCTTGTAGTTGCGGTTCGGGGCCTCGAGCGGGATGCCCGCCGCGTTCTCACGTGCGAACCCGGCCTGTGCCTGTTCGGGCGACGGATGCGCCTGCAGCGACAGCGGTCCCCCGGCGGCGAGCACCTTCAGCAGGAACGGCAGCCGGGCTCCGCGCTCTGCGACGTTTCCGGCGCCCAGTGCCGTGGCGGCATCCGACTCGATCCATTCGACGAGGTCACCGGCTCCCCCGGCCTGTGCCGGGTCGTCGATGCGGCTGGGTGAGCCGGAGTGGGCACCAAGCCAGAGCTCGGCCTCCGGCGCTCCGGATGCCGGGGTTCCGAGCAGGCCCGCGATGGCCGTCGTCGAGCCCCAGGCGTAATCGCGCGGGGTGTTGCTGATGGCTACAAACATGCGGCGTCCTTCTCGGTGGCGGTTGCCTCAAAACTACCAACGGGTTTGGGTGGTCGAACGCCGGGCGTATCGTGGCCCGAGGATTCCAGACCCCCGTCCCGCGGGGGTCGCCGTATGCACTGGAGCAGACATGACGTTCGACATCCTCGCCAGCGACTTCTACAGCTACGAGAGCCTTCTGAGCCCGCAGGAGCAGGAGGCGCTCGCCGCCATCCGCGCCTACCTCGAGACGGAGGTGCAGCCCATCGTCGGCGACTACTGGAACCGTGCCGAGTTCCCCATGCAGATCGTGAAGCCCCTGGCCGAGCTGAACACCTTCCGCTTCGGCTGGGCCGAGACGAAGCCGTTCGAGAACTCGGCCGTGTTCCGCGGCTTCGTGGCCCTCGAGCTCGCTCGCATCGATGCATCCGTCGCCACCTTCGTCGGCGTGCAGAACGGCCTCACGACCGGAGCCATCTCGGTCGGCGGATCGCAGGAGCAGAAGGACGAGTGGATTCCGAAGCTGGCCAGCGGCGAGGTCATCGGCGCCTTCGCCCTCACCGAGCCGCTCTCGGGCAGCGACAGCGCCCAGGGCCTGCGCACGACGGCCACTCGCGATGGCGACAGCTGGACCATCAACGGGTCCAAGCGCTGGATCGGCAATGCCACCTTCTCCGACATCACGGTCGTCTGGGCGAAGGACACGGCCGACGGCCAGGTGAAGGGCTTCATCGTCCCGACGACGACTCCCGGCTACAGCGCCACGAAGATCGAGAACAAGATCAGCCTGCGCTCGGTGCAGAACGCCGACATCACCCTCGAGAACGTGGTCGTTCCCGAGAGCCTGCGCCTGCAGAACGCCAACTCCTTCAAGGACACGGCCAAGGTGCTGCGCCTCACTCGCGCCGAGGTGGCCTGGGCCGCCGTCGGAACCGCCGTCGGCGCCTACGAGGCTGCCGTGAGGTACGCCGGCGAGCGCGTGCAGTTCGGCAAGACCATCGGTTCGCACCAACTCATCCAGGACCTGCTGGTCAAGTGCCTCGGCAACATCACGGCCTCCATCGGCATGGTCGTGCGCGTGTCGGAGATGCTCGACCGCGGCGAGCAGCGCGACGAGCACTCCGCCCTCGCCAAGGCCTACACGACGGCACGGATGCGCGAGACCGTTGCCTGGGCGCGCGAGTCGCTCGGCGGCAACGGCATCGTCGTCGACTACGACGTCGCCCGCTTCTTCGCCGATGCCGAGGCCATCTACTCCTACGAGGGCACTCGCGAGATGAACACCCTCATCGTCGGTCGCGCCATCACGGGCAAGGCCGCGTTCGTCTGATAGACGCTGGTTCGGTCGATGGCCCTGCTCCGGATGGAATGGGGCCATCGTCGATTGATCGAGGCGCATGTGCGCACCGCACGCCGGGGACATCGGGCGTCTCCGCCACTCGTATACTTCACTGGTGATGGTGACGACAGCGGTTCAGACAGCCGAACCGCGTCCACGGCTGGACTCCCCTCGTGATGGAGGGCACAGGCCGGACATCCAGGCCCTGAGAGCCCTCGCGGTGATGCTCGTCCTCACCTACCATCTGTGGCCGAGCCGCGTGACGGGCGGGTATGTCGGCGTCGATGTCTTCTTCGTGATCAGCGGATTCCTCATCACATCGCATCTCCTGCGCGAGCTCACGTCGACGTCGCGAATCAGACTCGGCCGCTTCTGGGCGCGTCGCGCGACCCGTTTGCTTCCGGCCTCCCTGCTCGTACTCGCGGCAACCGCGATCGCAGTGATCATGTTGGCGCCGCGATCTCTCTGGAATCAATTCCTTGGTGAGATCACAGCATCCACGCTCTACGTCCAGAACTGGAAACTCGCAGCCGACAGCGTCGACTATCTGGCGGGCGGATATCAAGCGTCGCCCGTTCAGCACTTCTGGACCCTGTCGGTGGAGGAACAGTTCTACGTCGGTCTCCCCTTACTTCTCACAGGCGCCGGATTGATCGGGCTCAGGTGGGGCATCCGCCGTGCCGTCTTCGTCACGATCGCCGGTGTCACGTTGCTTTCCTTCGCGTACGGCATCTGGTCGACGAATTACTACGAGGGCGTCAGCTACTTCTCGACCCTGTCCCGTGCCTGGGAGTTCGGCTTCGGAGCGCTGCTGGCCTTCGCCCCCACGCGATTGGTTTCGCGATTTTCACGCTGGCTTGCGGTTGGCGGAGTTCTCCTCATTGTGATCGCGGGCCTCGCGTTCACAGCCAACACCCCGTTTCCTGGGGTGGGAGCACTGCTTCCGGTCGTCGGAACGTCGCTGGCGCTGTGGGGCGGTCGAGGATCTCTGCTCTCCTCCGCCGGGACGCTGCAGCCGGTTGCGGGGGTGGGAAGGATGTCTTACTCGCTCTACCTATGGCATTGGCCTCTGATCATCATGCTGCCGTTCGTCTCGGGGGTACCGCTGCGCACTCCGGACAAACTGGCGATCTTCGTCGCCGCGATGGTGCTGGCATGGTTGACCACACGATTCGTCGAGGATCCCGTTCGATTCTCGCCGCGCCTTCTCGCCGGGAGACGACCGCGTACGGTCGCTATCGCGGCGGTCGCTGGAATGGGGGTCGTCCTCGCCATCCTCGCGGGCGCCGCCTTCTCTTCCGCGACGGCGAGTGCTCGTTCAGCGTCAGCAGCCAATGAATTGACCGTCGACGATGTCGCCTGTCTCGGTGCGGCGCAGCTCGCGAATCCAGGCTGCGTGAACCCCGCGCTCGACGAGGTACTGACCCCAGATCCGAGCGCGCTCGATGCCGACGACGCCAACAGGGCCGAATGCTGGTCGACCGGCACAGACGCGACATTCCGATCGTGTTCCGTTGGCCCGGATTCGGGATACGAACGCCATCTCATCGCGGTGGGCGATTCGCACAACAACACGCTCATCGGCGCGTACGAGAAGATCGCGATCGCAAGGAATTGGCGCATCGATGTTGCGGGTAGAGCAGGCTGCTACTGGACTGACGCCGATCTGCGAATGGACACTCAAGCCGCTACGGAGAACTGCCGGCAATGGCGCAGAGACCTGGTCGAGTTCATCGACAGTCAGTCAGGACTAGACGGAATCATCACCACGAAAGCGCGGATAGCTTTCGGGGTGGAAGTCGTCCCGGATGCCGGGGATTCAGTATCGTCGGCAGCTGTCGACGGGATGACGACAGCATGGTCCCGGCGCCCTGATCTCAGCGTTCCAGTCATCGCACTCGTCGACAACCCGGCCATACCGAAGGAATCCGTGCGCTGCACAGAGACCCGCGGGTTGGCCGCGGAGAACGAGTGCACTATCCCTCTCGCCGACGCGCTACCCGACGATGGCATCCAGATGGCCGCCGAGAACACGCCCAACAGCCGGGTCATCGATCTCACCGCGCTCTACTGCACTGAGGTCTGCGCACCGATCGTGGGACACGTCGTCGTGTATAGGAATGATGGCCGGCACCTGACGGCGACCTACGCCGATACCATCGCTCCTTACCTCGGTGCCGAGATCGAGCGGTCGCTGGTCTCGGGTTGACTTCCCGATTCAGACGGTTGGGCGCAAGGTGTGACGAGGTCGGCGGAGGCTCCGGCCAAAGACCTCGGCGGCCTGACAGTCGAGCAGAGTCGCACTGAACGACGGCCCTCCAGCAACGATCGTCGCGTGAAAGTCGACCAGTCCAAGACATGAGGAACTCGCGATCCCTAGACCCGGCTCCTCGACAGGCGCTCGACGGCTTGGACCAGCGCGCGGGCTCGCTCTTCGAAGGAATGCTCCGACCGAACGCGGCCGGCCTGGCGGAGCAGCTCGTCTCGAGGAGGGCGGGCAGAAGGGTCGTCGAGAGCGGTACGGAGTTCCTCCCTGCTACCCACGATTCGGACGGCATCCCCGAAGAGTTCACCCATCCCCTCGACCGCATCGCTGACGACCCAGGCACCTGATGCGACGGCATCGAAGAGCCGATTCGAGATGAAGCCCTCCGCGGCCATGTCTGCCCAGTGATCGTTCAGCACGACGCGAGCCGAAGCGTAGTGCGTCCCCACCTCGTCAGGGCCAAGGGAGAGGCCCTTGATCCGTTCGGGAGCGACGAGGCCATCCCAACCCGGACCGAAGATGCTGAGATCGGCATCGACGTCATTCGCCCAACGCACGATGGGGCGATATGTCTTCCGAGTGGATCCAACGAAGAGGACATCGGATGCGGCCTCGTCGGTGCGAAGTTCGGGATCGAAGCGACGGACGTTCGTTGCCTGGAGAAGGGGCAGCACCTCCCGACCGTACTTGCGGGTCGCCAACTCCGCCCACGGTGCGCTAGCGGCGAAGACGAGATCGAATGCCGCGATCTCTTCGGCCGTGACGAGCTCTGGATGGCTGATCAGCCACAGGATGTTCGTCGCGCCGGGCTGCGGCGCGACCCTGTCCAGGCCCCTGAGCACAATCACGACGTCATCAAGATGGGCACTGCGTCGCCCGACTCCTTCCCTGCGATCCACGAAGGCGCGCTGGGAGTGGGATCGAAGCGCCGCAGCCAGATCTTCGGCGAAGAGCGTGTCACCCCACCGGTCACCACGTGGCCCAGCCGGGGCGGCGGTCTTGATGGCCCACCGCAGACAGGTGTCAGATGGATCCCTGACGATGATCGGCTGTCCGATCCGCGCCAGAGCACTGGACAGCACGCTGCTGGCCTGATAGCCGCGGATCTCCGCGCCGATCGACCGATACATTTCCTGATCGGGCTCAGGCAGGGTCGGCCCGAACTCGTTGAGCAAGCGCGCTGCCCCGACCTGGTCGATCGAGCGTTCCCACTTGTATCCAGGCCGGATTCGCAGGCGGGACTCGCTTACGAGCCCGGATCCGAATCCCATCTGCCGTAGTCTCAGGCAGAACTTCGAATCGCCATAACCATCCCCGTAGAGTACGTCGAATCCTCGTGCAGCGATGAAGGTACTCGCGCGCACGAGCATGGCGCGCCAGGAGACGGCCGCCACGCGTCTGGGAAGGGCCGCCGCTTCGGCATCCTCGACGGGGTGGCCGTCGAGGTTGTCCCACGGCAGGATGTGCGATCCACCGAAGGCGAGGCCGGCAGAGGCGACAGTCTCGTCGGCACCGATGATAAGGGGCTGCACCGCACCGAGCGTGTGGTCTCCGTCGAGATGTGAGACCAATGGTTCGAGCCAGTTCGATGATCCGGCCACGCCGAGGTCCACGAAGCAGACGAACTCGCCCGTCGTGTTGCCGAATGCGACATTCGCCTCCAACCCGAAACTGTGTCGCCTGAGTAGGGGAACAATGGTGACGCGAGGATTGGCCCCGAGGGCGGCGACGATCGAGGCCGAGACACCTCGACTCGCGCCCGACACGACAACGACGACCTCGATGTCCTTATCGGGGTTGGTCGCGAAGACGTCGCTCACGGCCTCGATCGTGCGCCAAGTGTCAGCGTTGGAACGAATGACAACGCTGATCCGCCCGTCGACCCGGGAAGCGCCCTCTACCCGCGGCCAATCACACAGGTACTTCTCGAGGACGGCCTTCTCCCACGTCCCGGCCTCAGTAGTGCTGATCCGGCCCTCGTTGCCGACGGCGTCGTCGTAGTGCACGCCGATGTACGGGAGGAACGTCGGAACTTCGTGCAGGCTCAGTTTCAAGACAAGGTCGTAGTCGACCCAACGACGCAGGCGGTCGTCGAATCCGCCCACCGCTCGCACCAATTCGGCGCTCGCGACCAGGGCGTTCAGATCGACGGAGTTACCTGCCTGGAGCAGCTGCTCATGGCCAAGGACCTGAGATCCCTGATAGAGGATGCGCGAGCTCCCGACATGGCGAAGAATCGCGGTGTGAACGACACGGTCGTTGTGGGAAGTCATCCACGCCATCGTGAGGGCGAGGAACTCCGGTGCCCACGCGTTATCGGAGTCTAGGAAGGCGATGTAGACGCCCTCGGCTGCGCTGATCGCGCGGTTCCGCGCCGCGGAAACCCCTGACGGCTCTTGGGTGAGGACTCGTATCCTGGGTTCGATGGCAGACCACTCGCGCAGCACATCCGGCGTCGAGTCGACAGACCCATCGTCGACGATGATCAGCTCCCAGTTCTCGTAGGTCTGGGCGAGCACAGACCGCACGGACTCATCCAGGCGGTGGGCGCGATCGCGCGCCGGCATGACGATCGAGACCATGGGCCTCTCGACTGCGCCTGAGAGGGCACCAACATGAGCACGCAGGAATTCGGATGATTGTTGGAGGTCAGAGGCGGCGGCCGGCCGCAGGCGCGGGCCACCGAACGCCTTCAGCCGTGCGTAGCGCCTGGCTTCCTCGATGAGAAGCTCGCGCTTCTCGTTGTAGCTTTCACTGGTCTCGACTTCCGCGATCCGCTCTGACGTCGGAGCCATTGTCGACTCCGTGGTTGCTGCGAGGAAGTGCTGGAGAGCGCCGAGAGACGAACGGATACCGCTGCCGGTCTCTCCCGCGTAACGTTTCGCATCAAAGAGGGGGCCGAGCTCGGCGAGTCCGATCGTGCCGTCGAACAGGAGTGTGTTGGCGGAAGCGACTCCCCTGTTGGCCGCCCGCCGGAACCATTCGTCTTCGATGAGAGGATTGACAGAAAGTCCTGCTTCCGCGCCCACGGAGACGAAATGTTGTGCCACATCGGCGTCCGATACGAACTGCCGCCCTGCTTGCGCTTCATAGTAGGTGCGATCGATGATGCGACTCGACAGCAGGGCGTGGATGAACTGCCGGCCCCGGACCGTCTCGGCTATGGTCGGCCACCGATCGAGCGAGGAGGCGAAACGCTCGAAGCTCTCGCGCACTGCGGGCTTCAGCTTCTCGGGAACCTTCACCAGTGACCGGACCCGTGTGACCACGCCAGATACATTCTTGTCGTCGATGTCCGACGCTCCCTTCATTCGATCCACCGGGATCTCGTCACGCGATTTCTCGCCCATCAGCGATCTCGTCCCATGATCGCGTTGATCCAGCGGTGGGAGTCGGTGAGCGTGCGATTGGCCTCGACGTACTCACGGGCGTTGACGGCCTGGCTCAGGTACACGGATCTGTCGCCGAGAGCCTCTGAGAGAGCTGCGTGCCAGTCCTCTTCGGTGCGCGCCAGACGGAGGCCGTGTGCAGCCATGGGCTTATAGGGTCCGACGTCGGAGGCGATGGTCGGCAGACCCAGCATGGTGTATTCGAGGAACTTCAAGTCACTCTTCTGGGCGTTGAACTCAGTGTCCTCTAGCGGCGCAACGGCGATATCCCAACGATGGCGGTTGTCCATGAGCCACGACACGAACTCCGGATAGTTGCCCCTTCCCGCCGGGATATCGAGACGTTCGAACCAGCCTTCGTCATGGTCTGCGATGCCGACGGTCTCCAGAGCGATCGGTCGCCCCTCAGCGATGAATCTCGCGAAGACCGGCCGAAGGAGGTCCAGATCGCCCGCGTGCGTCCAACTGCCCATGTAGAGGACTCGGAGCGACTCGTCGCTCGACTCGCGCACGAGCATCGGCCGGGGACGCGTCCAGAGTTCGGGATCGACCACGTTCGGAACCACGACGATGCTGCGATTGACCTCCCGGACGGACGTCGCCAATGTCGGGGTGCTGACGATCACCCTGTCGGCGAACTTCACCAGCCGCTTCATCGTCTCCAAGCGAACATGGTCGTACCCCTGGCTGACCAATCGGTCGACTGCTGCGTCTGTGAGGAGGTCGTCGTCGAGTTCCGCCACGAGGCGAGTCTTGGTACGCCGAACGGCGCGCAGGAACCCGTCGACCTTCCAGGGCTCGATCGCGTCGCGTTGCACGACGATGGCATCGAACTCGGCGGGACTTGTGCCAGCGATCACCTCGTCGACGTTGAGTTGGACCACCCACGCGTCGCCGTCTCGGAGCGCCTTGCGGGCTCTCCGCACGATTCGGATGTGCGCCGAACCCGGGTGCTTGCCGTCTTTTCCGTGTACTACATAGGCGATGCGAGGAATTGCGCTGCGTGAGTTCGTCATCAGTTTCCGTCGTGGCGTGAAGATTCACCCGACCCTATCATCGCCCTGCTCGACGGCCCGACCAAGCTCCCGGCCCGATCTCGATGAGTACAGATCAGGTCGAATGCAGGATCAGGATGGGTTTCCCGACGCCTGTCCTTCGAAAGCGCGCAGCTCCCTCGGACTGGCGCGGAAGCGATCGACGGGGACCGCCGCTTCGTGATCTTTCCAGAACGGCAGCGCTATAAAGGTGTCCCCCCCGACCGTCACCAACTGATGGTCGTGCAGGCGGAGCCCGCCTCGTTCGATGTACTCGAGAGCCCGTGCCCGGTCGTTGATTGAGATGAAGTGGAACAACACCTTGAACTCCGCCGGCACGTCCGACCAGAGGCTGAATTCGTCAGCTTCCTCCGCCATCTGATGAAGACCTCGTCGCACGACCTCCCATCCTGCATCGTCCAGTTCGCCGATATGGGACGCCGTGATGGCCAGGTCATTGGAGAGAAATTGGACGAGTCGCTGTTGCCAGACCCCGTGCGGCGCTTCATCGCGGTAGATGTGCAACGCCGCGGTCGCTGAGGAGAAACGATCTCGAAGATTGTCGATGGAACGATAGAGCTGGGTCATCGACGTTCCGTCGCGTCGGATTCGCCAGAGCACAGATGTACGCCCGAGAATGTCGAAGGCCCTGGCACGCGCAAAACCCGCCGCACTGACGATCTGGTCCTGGTAGAAGCCATCGACTGGGAAAACGAGCTGCGCCCGAGACCAGAATTCCCGCTTGTAGACCTTGGTCCACTGCACTGCGTTCACCATGATATCTGGCGCTGATTTCAGGGTAGCCCGGGAACGGGGAACAGCGTGGGCGTCCCGGATCCAGAAGGCAGGGGGTGTTCGCCTGCTCCCGGAGAGGCGCTCATACGATGCGACAGCGAAGTCCGAATCGGACGCGGCCAACGAAGCGACTGCGTCACGATAAGCCCCAGCGAGCAGCAGGTCGTCTCCGTCGACGAACGTCAGGTACTCGCCTGTTGCACGGGCTATACCCTCGTTCCGTGCTGCATTCGGCCCCGCCGACGTCGCCCGAGTCACGATCGACACACGGCGGTCGCGAGCACTCCACCGTTGGAGCCGCTGCGGGGTGTCATCGTCGGACGCATCGTCAACCGCGATTACCTGCAAGCGCCAATGGCTCTGGCCCAAGACGGATTCGAGGCAGGCGTCGATGTACGGTGCCACGTTGTGGACTGGAATCACGACGGATATGTACCCACGACCGTCAGAAGTTATCGGATCGCGACGTGCTGCGGCTCTCCCTCGCAGTCGCCGGAAGCGAACGAGTCCCGGACCGGCGATCACGCGAGCCACAGAGAGTGCTCGGGACCTCATGGCGTGCACGTGTACCTTTCGTCGACAGCCGGTGAGAAGACGTCGAGGCGAGTCCATCGCCTGAGCATCGTCAGTCCGAACCACGCCCGCGGCGGAGCCGACGTGCACCATCCTTGATCGCCCGCAACGGTCGAGTCACGCGCCAACTCGTGCTCGCTCTCATCTCTGCGACGCTAAGATCCAACTGCGAGACGAGAAAGGCGGCGCTGGCAGCATCCTCGCGAGCTACGTCTGCGGCTTCCCGCGCGGACTCCAGCTCGGCCACGAGGAGTCGGGATCGAGTCTCTGCCTCGGCGTTCATGGCCTCGGTGACAAGAAGCATGGACCGAAGCGATTGCATCTCCTGTTCCTTCTCCCGATCGGCGAGAGAAGCTGCATAGTCTCGCGCGACCCGGGCGCCCGCACCCTCGTAGATCGCGCGGATCATCGCAGGACTGGAATCGGCCACACGGAAGAACTCCGCCATCGCCGGCGATTGGTCCTGGCCCGTCGCCAAGACACCGAGCCCGTGTCCGTGCGAGAAA
This sequence comes from Orlajensenia leifsoniae, assembly GCF_004570845.1. Lineage (GTDB taxonomy): Bacteria > Actinomycetota > Actinomycetes > Actinomycetales > Microbacteriaceae > Orlajensenia > Orlajensenia leifsoniae. The sequence goes on from NZ_SPQZ01000005.1 coordinate 232,437, forward strand.
TCGAAGGCTGGGTAGTCGGCGGAGAGTTCTTCCCAGAGGCGCCACACACCGAATCCCTCGCGACGCTCGGCGATGTCATGAAACAAGACGACGGACCGGGTAGACAGCTTCGGTCGCCAGGTCTCGAAATCGTGCCGCACGTCTTCGTATCCATGGCGACCATCTATATGAAGCAGGTCCACAGACTGGTCCTGAACTTCGCCGAGCGCCTCATCAAAGGTCCCCCGGAAGAGTCTCGAGAAACTCGAATAGGACGTGGTGTTCACGCTTTCGACGAGCTCGAATACGTCCTCGTCGTAAAACCCCGCGTGGTCGTCACCGAGCCAGGTGTCCACTGCAATTGCTCGGGTACTCAATCCTCGACGCACGATGTTCTCACAGAACTGGAAGTACGAGAAGCCATTGTGAGTCCCGAGCTCCACGAACAATCCGGGGTCGACCGCTCCCACGATCCACGCGGCGAATGGTGCGTGCTCGAGCCACGCCGACAGCACCAGATGACGCGGCGTCTCGAATGACTCGCGTGCAACGAGCGGCAGATCGGGTCTGACAGCATCTTCGGAATCATGATGGGCTTCTACCACCGCTGAACCTCCGATTCCACATCTGATACCTGTCTCGACAACGAGGAGGGTGCCGAGTACTGGGCGTTCTCATGCTAATCGCAGGAAACCCCCTTCCGGATCCGAAACCCGACAGGAGCACCCGCGAGCCGGTACGATCGCAATCGACATGACTGAAGTAGACCCTTCACACGCCCGCCAGTCCGAAACCGAGAACCTGCACACAGTCGCCATCATCCTCGCGGGTGGAGTGGGTAGTCGGGTTGGTCTGGGCATTCCGAAACAGCTCATCAAGGTAGCCGGCAAGGCGATCGTCGAGCACACACTCGAGACGTTCGACCACCACGCGGACGTCGACGAGATCATCGTCATGATGAATGGTGGAGCGATCGACGAGCTGCATGACCTTGCAACGAATCATCGCTTTCCGAAACTGTCACGGATTCTCCCGGGCGGGGCGACGAGGAATGAGTCCTCTCGGCTCGCGATCGAAGCACTCGGAGAGGGAGAGTGCAAGGTGCTCTTCCACGATGCAGTTCGCCCCTTCGTCGACGACAGGATCATCTCCGACTGTGTGGACGCACTCGATACCTTCGAAGCCGTCGACACAGCCATACCCTCGGCTGACACGATCATCGAAGTCAATGACGATCACGAGATCGTCGCCATCCCTGACAGAAATCTTCTCCGGCGCGGCCAGACGCCGCAGGCCTTCCGACTCAGCACCATTCGCGAGGCCTATCGACGGGCGAGCGACGACGACACATTCATCGCGAGCGACGATTGCGGCGTGGTCTTCCGATACTTGCCGGGAGTGACGATTCACGTTGTGGATGGCACTGCGCAAAACATGAAGGTGACCGAACCGATCGATGTTCACATCGCAGACAAGATCTTCCAGATGCAGTCGTCGAGTCTCAGCCATGAGATGACCCAGGGGCGCGCGCAAGACCTCTCTGGTCTACGCGTCGTCGTGTTCGGAGGCAGTTACGGGATCGGTCGTAGCGTCGTCGAACTATGTTCAGATGCCGGTGCAGTCGTGAGATCGTTCAGTCGTTCCACCACTTCGACGGACGTCCGTTCGCGTGATGACATCGCGAAGGCACTGTCGAGCGCCAGCGAGGAAATGGGTGGGATCGACGCCGTCGTCGTCACTGCAGGAATGCTCCAGATGACCTCCCTCGTCGACACCGACGATGTCGATATCACGATGACCATGGAGACCAACCTGCTCGGCCCGATCATGGTCGCGAAGGAATCGCACCGATACTTGGCGGAGACATCGGGGCAGCTGCTCCTCTTCACTTCCAGTTCGTACACACGCGGGCGGTCCGGCTACAGCGTCTACTCCTCGACCAAAGCGGGAGTCGTGAACCTCACGCAGGGCCTCGCCGAGGAGTGGGAGGGGGACGGGATACGAGTGAACTGCATCAATCCGCAGCGAACTCGCACGCCCCTCCGCCACGCAGCCTTCGGAGTGGAACCCGATGGCACCCTCCTCGAGCCAGAGGAAGTCGGCTCAGCAGTGACACATGTGCTGGCTGCGGATGCGACTGGGCAGATCGTGGAGATCCGAGTTAGCGATGCGCTTCTGGCTCGATGACCACCTTCGCTAGGGCCGGCTTTCCTGAGAACGCGCGTCGGCGAGAGCTTGAACGACGAGGTCGGTCAGCTCGGCGATGCGCAGGCTGTCTCGACGGGACTCGTCGACCTCGCGCTTGAGGTCGGCCACCGTCCTGCGGAGCTCGGCGACCTCCTCGCGGAAGGCGTGCACCTCCTCCATGGCGGCCATGGTCTCCGGCGACATCTTCCAGCCCATGCGGATCATGCGCTTCTTGGTTCTGTCTTTCATGATGTGGGTGCACCTCTTCTTCGCAGGATCGACTCGAGCACCACGCGCTCACCGTACGGCGTCTCGGCCGTCTCGGTGTGCAGCAGCTCGAGGTGGAGGTCGTTCTCCAGTGCCAGACGCATCTGATCGCGCAGCGGCACATGCCAGCTCATGGGGTCGACGGGGCTGAACCCCTCGGCCGAGTCGCCGAAGGCTGTCAGCCATCCGAGGGAATCCTGATGCATCGTCCGACGCATCAGCTCGAGAATCGTGAGCCTGTCGCTGTCGACCAGGCCGTCGAGCGAGTGGCGCAGGAAGAAGTTCACGGGCACTCCACCGGCGACGAGCTCCACGGTGAGGCCGAGGATGTCGCGCCGATCGGCGACGTTCAGCACCCGGAAGTCGACCTCGACTCCGGCATCCGTCGCCAGGGCCCGGGCCCGCTCGATGGCCGGCCAGACGAAATCGAACGCGATGACACGGTGACCGAGGGAGGCGAAGTAGCGTGCATCGGCCCCGTCGCCGCAGCCCACGTCGACGATGAGCGACGCGGGTGCGAGTCGCTCGGCGAATCGATGCGCCTGCTCGCTCTCGGGTTGCACCGTTCCTGCGGCCGCAGCGGCGTACTGGTCGAGCCAGAGGCTGCGGAACAGGCTGTGCTCACCGAACCAGCCGTAGAAGCGGCGCCGTGTCGCCTTGGGAGTTCGGAATCGGAAGGACGGGTCCGGTGTCCTCCACTCCGGGCCGTAGCAGGCGGCGAGCCACGCGTCGGGGTCGGCTGGGGCGGGCAGGTCCACTCCGGCGAAGGACACCGTGCCCAGCGGCATGATCGCCTCACGGGGGAGTTCGGCCTGCATGTGGATCGGCTCGAAGAACTCGCCGTCCTTGAAGAAGGCCGTGAAGATGTCGACGTAGTGGTCGGTCTCGCCGTTCGGCAGGCGGAACAGGATCTGCAGGTGCGCGCCGCTGTGCCTCAGCACCTCGAAGCCCTGAACACGCAGATCGCGTTCGATGGCATAGCTCTCGAGCACCAGGTCGGCGGGGTGGGAGTGCTCGCTCAGGTAGGCGAGATCGACGTCGTCGTCGTTCGGCAGGAACGTGCCGGAGCGGATGGCGCCGAGCAGGGTGCCGCCGACGATGAAGGTCGGCCTGCCCAGGTCCTCGACGGCGGTGATGACGCGCTGGGTGCTGGCGAGCACGCGCTCCTGGATGTCGCCCTCGGCATCGCCATCGAAGCTGGCGGACAGGCGCCCCCACTTGTTGACCGAGAGACGCCGACCTGAACTGTCGACGACGAGGATCGGGGCAGCCGAGGTGCCGAATCTGAGCCGCCGACGTGTGAGGGTCTCGCCGCTCTCGGAGTCGACGACGGTGAACTCGCTGGTGCCGTGCAACCGCGCCCGCAGGGCGTCCGGCCAGGCGAGGAGCAGGGTGCCCGGCCGACCGAACTCCTTGGCCTCCGCCGTCTTGGCCGACCAGACCCGCTGACCGTCGATGAGCACCGACACCGTCGAGTACCTTCCGACGTCGGCGAGGGACAACTGGATGCCGCGCTGGCCCAGACTCACGCCCACACGTCACCCCCACTCCATGATCGTTCAGTTGACAACTATAGGGCGGCACTTTGCAGCGCCTGCACCTCGTGGGTTCCCCCGCCCACCTGCGGGCCCCGGTGACGCGCTCCGACTAATCTGGGGGCATGGCATCAACGCGCAGCAGGTCACTCGTGCACCTGCTCGCGACCCTGACCGTGTTCACCGCCTTCGCCGGCCAGTTCTGGCGCAACCTGCTCGACTGGTGGGGCTTCGGGATCATCGCCGGGATCTGCATCCTGGGTGCCGCCGTCGCTCTCGCCGTGCTGCGGCCCCGCCTCGAGGGGCGCAGGGTTCCGAAGGCCCTTCTCGCCTTCGTGGGCCTGTGCACGCTGTCCATCGCGTGGTCGTTCTATCCGGCGGCCTCGCTGATCGGGGTGGGGATCCAGCTCGGCACGGCCGTCACCGGCGTCTTCCTCGCCCTGTGCCTCAGCTACGCGGAGCTCATCCGCGCCCTCGCGGCGGCCTTCCGTTGGATCCTCGTGCTGTCGCTCCTGTTCGAGGCCTGGGTGGCCATCGTCGTGCGGGGCCCCGTGCTGCCCTTCTGGGTGGACTACGGGGAGCCGCCCTACCCGAAGGCCTTCTACTGGTCGCGCGGGTTGCTGCTCGACGGCGGCCCCATCGAAGGCATCGTCGCCAACCGCAACCTGCTCGGGTTCATCGCCCTGCTCGCGCTCCTGGTCTTCGTCGTGCAGCTCGTCGAGGGCACCGTGCGACGTGGTTGGGCCATCTTCTGGGTCGTCGTGGCCGCCGTGGTGTTCGCCCTCACGCGCTCGACCACGGTGATCCTCGCCCTCGTCGTGGTCGCCGCCGCCCTCGGATTCGCGCTCTGGGCGCGATCACGAGGCGCCGAGCGCCGTCGACCCGTGTACCTGACCGCGGCGGCATCCGTCGTCGCCGTCGTCGTCCTGCTCATCACGCTCAACGGCGCTCTGCTGAAGCTGTTCGGCAAGAGCGAGGACCTCACGGGGCGCTTCGACATCTGGAACGCCGTGATCGGCCTGGCCCAGCAGCGGCCCGTGGCCGGATGGGGCTGGATGGGCTACTGGGCGCCATGGGTCGAACCGTTCGACGGCCTCGCCGTGCGCAAGGGCGTGACCTACCTCCAGGCCCACAACGCCTGGCTCGACGTCTGGCTGCAGGTCGGCATCATTGGACTCGTGATCTTCATCGCCCTCATCGGCTCGACGCTCTGGCGCAGCTGGTTCGCTGCGGTCGATCGCCCGCGCACCGGCATCTCCGACACCGATCCCTACACGGCGCGGTCGCTCCTGCCGCTGCTCATCCTCGCCGCCCTGCTCGCCCAGAGCCTCGCCGAGAGCCGCATCCTGTACGAGGGAGGGTGGATGCTCGTCGTCGCCCTCTGCATCATCACGAAGCGCGCCCAGTACTCCGCGGTCGAGGCTCCGGATGCGGCATCCGCCCCCGTCTCCTCCGACTCGGGACGGATGCGGTGAGTCGTGGCTGAGCGTCGGTCGCTGCTGCCGCCCGGCGGGCAGGCATTCCTCGGGTCCGCGGTGTTCGCGTCCGCTGTGACGACGGCCATCTTCCTGACGGCGTTCAGCACGCAGCTCCTCCGCTCGCTTCTCGGCTGGCCTGGGTTCCTCAGCATCATCGCCGGGCTCATCATCGCCGCGCTCGCCTCGCTCTGGTATCGCCGCACCCACCTCGAGTGGCACGGCACCCTGCCGATCTCGGTGGTCGTGTTCGTCGGCTGGGCCGTACTGTCGGTGTTCTGGTCCGACACGACGATCTCCACCGGTATGCGCCTGGTCTACCTGCTCAGCTTCGGCTTCCTGGGCTTCTACGTCGCCGTGCTGCGCGACACCATCCAGATCGTGCGGGCCGTCGGTGACGCACTGCGCATCCTGCTGGTGGTCTCCCTCGTGCTCGAGATCCTCTCGGGCGTCCTGATCGACCAGCCGATCAGGTTCCTGCGAATCGACGGCAACATCGCGACGCTCGGTCCCATCCAGGGTGTGTTCGGAACCCGCAACCAACTCGGCTTCATCGCCGTCATCGCGCTCATCACCTTCGCCATCGAGACCGCGACCAATTCCATCCCCCGCCGCGTCGGCCGCTGGTCGCTGCTGCTCGCCGCTGCGAGCCTGCTGTTGTCCCGGTCGCCCGTCGCCATCGGCGTCGTCGCCGTCGTCGCCGCAGCCACCCTCGCGCTCTTCGGACTGCGCCGGGTACCTGCGGCGTCACGCTGGATCTGGCAGATCGCTCTGGTGACAGGTCTGGCCGTGCTCGGCGTGATCGTGTGGATCGCCCGCCTGCGGGTGATCGAGCTGCTGAACGCGGGCAGCGAGTTCGAGGTGCGCTACAGGCTGTGGCGGTCGATGTTGAGCTACCAGAGCCAGGACGGGCTGCAGGGATGGGGCTGGGTGGGCACCTGGCCCGACACTCCCCCGTTCCTCTGGATGAACCTCGCCACAGGGCGCGACAACTCGACCGGACTCAACGCCTACCTCGACGTGTGGTTCCAACTGGGCCTCGTGGGCTTCTTCGCCTTCGTCGCCCTCGTGGGCCTCGCACTCGTGCGCTCCTGGCTGCTCGCGTCGGACAAGCGCAGCATCGTCTACGTCTGGCCGGCCCTCATCCTCGTCGCCCTCGCGTCGGTCTCCCTCGCCGAGAGTTCGACCCTGTTCGAGAGCGGATGGATGCTGCTCATCATCTGCGCGGTCAAGGCCTCACGCAGCATGAGCTGGCGCGACGCCCTCCCCAAGCGCGATCCCGTGCCGCTGGAGCCGTCGCCGAAGTAGGGTCCGGCTGATCTCGAGCGATGCCCGGGCGACATCGCCCGTGATCGAGTGGTGCGCGGCTCTGTCCCGTTGATCGAGTGCCCGACGACCTCCCGTTGATCGAGGAGAGCTCGACCAGCTCCCGTTGATCGAGGAGTGTCCTCCCGCCCCCTACCGTTGATCGAGTAGCGCCCGACGAAGTCGGACACGTATCGAGATCACGCCCACCCGCCCGGGTCTCCTCCACAGGCTCCGTCCATGGTCTCCCCATCCACAGGGTGTGGAAAAGAAACGCCCGATCAAATTGATATTCCGGCGGTTCTAGTGTCGGTGGGTGCTGCTTGAGTAGGAGTATGTCCAGTACCGCGACCCGAGCACTCGCGATCGACCTCGCGTCGCTCGATACCGCCTGGAACGACGCCCTTCCCGCTCTCGGGATTCCCGACACCGACCCGCAGGCCCAGGTGGAATCGATGAGCGGTCCTGGTCTGCTCACCGTGAATGATGTCCTCGCCCGGGCCGAACGCCATCTCGCCGCCATACGGGCGCGGGTCGCTGCCGAGATCGCGAACCGCTCCACCCCTGAGCTCGGCCGTGACGGGCTGGCGAAGCAGCAGGGGTATCGGTCTCCGGCCGCGCTCGTCGCTGCTGCATCCGGCGGGTCCACCGCTGAAGCGGCCCGACTCATTGCGGTGGGGGCGGCGACAGCATCCCGGCAGGCGTTCTCCGGGCAGCGGATGCCGCCCCGACACCCGCACGTCGCCGCCGCCATCAATACCGG
>NZ_SPQZ01000006.1 GCF_004570845.1 Orlajensenia leifsoniae
GAAGCTAAGACTCTCAGCGCCGATGGTACTGCAGGGGAGACCCTGTGGGAGAGTAGGACACCGCCGGACTTAACTCACGAAAAGGCCACCCACACACTGGGTGGCCTTTTCGCATTTAACACAAATTCAACAGCGACCCCGCGATAATGGCGAGGGCGGCGCGACCAGTTCGCGCGCCTTTCGCAAGAGAAGGATTCCCCCGTGAGCGACTACCCACCCAGAGACCGAGCACCGAAGCGCGACGACGATCGGCCGGCACGATCGGGTGGCACCGGAGGAGCCCGCGGGGACGGCGACAAGAAGCCCTGGGAGAAGCGCGACGGAGCGCCTCGCAGTGGCGGCGGTGATCGCAAGCCGTACAACTCGGATCGTCCGCAACGCTCCGGTGCGGCATCCGGAGACCGTAAGCCGTGGGAGAAGCGCGATGGCGCGCCCAGCGGTGACCGTCGTCCCCCGCGCGATGGCGACCGCAAGCCGTACACCTCCGATCGGAAGCCCTACAGCTCCGATCGTCCGCAGCGATCGGGTGCGCCCTCGGGCGACCGCAAGCCGTGGGAGAAGCGCGATGGCGCACCGAGCGGTGACCGCCGTCCGCCCCGCGATGGGGACCGCAAGCCGTACAACTCGGACCGGAAGCCCTACAGCTCCGATCGTCCGCAGCGATCGGGCGCGCCCTCGGGCGACCGCAAGCCGTGGGAGAAGCGCGACGGCGCACCGAGCGGTGACCGCCGTCCGCCCCGCGATGGGGACCGCAAGCCGTACAACTCGGAGCGGAAGTCGTACAGCTCGGATCGTCCCCAGCGCAGCGGCGGCCCCTCTGGAGACCGCAAGCCGTGGGAGAAGAACGACGACCGGGGCGGCTCGAAGCCGTGGGAGAAGCGCGACGGTGCGCCCAGCGGCGACAGTCGACCCCCGTGGGTCGGTGACCGCAAGCCCGCGCGTGATGGCGACCGCAAGCCGTACAACTCGGATCGGAAGCCGTACGGCTCCGACCGCCCGCAGCGCTCCGGCGCGCCCTCCGGCAAGCCGTGGGAGAAGCGCGACGACCGGGGTGGGTCATCCTCGGGCAAGCCGTGGGAGAAGAAGGACGACCGCGCGCCGAAGAAGCTCTGGACGCGCGACGGCGCTCCGGCCCGGGGCGACCGCGGTGCATTCGAGGCCGAGGTCGAGCTGACTGAGGAGGAGCGGCGCGCTGAAGAGCTGCGCATGATCCGCCCGCGTCACGACGACCCCTGGGTGCCCGACGGCGTCGAGCCCGACGAGCTCGATCGGGTCGCCCGCAACGAGCTGAAGACCCTCACCAAGGAGAACGCGGAGTGGGTGGCCAAGCACCTGGTGATGGCCGTCCGTCTCATCGAGGACGACCCCGAGCTCGCCCACCAGCACGTGATCTCCGCGTCTCGTCGCGCCGGCCGCATCGCCGTGGTGCGCGAGACGCTCGCGATCACCGCGTACGCCGTGGGCGACTACGCCCTGGCGCTCCGTGAACTGCGCACCTTCCGCCGCATCTCGGGCAAGAACGACCAGTTGCCGCTGATGGTAGACAGCGAGCGAGGAGTGGGTCGCCCCGACCGGGCCCTCGAGCTCGGGCGATCCGTCGACCGGTCGACGCTCGCCCCTGACGTGCAGGTAGCCCTGGCCATCGCCATGTCGGGTGCCCGCCTCGACCTCGGTCAGACCGACGAGGCCCTCGCCGAACTCGAGATCACGCAGCTCGACCCGAACACGGCCTTCTCCTACAGCCCCGGCCTGTTCGCGGCCTACGCCGACGTGCTCGAGGATCTCGGCCGCAACGAGGACTCCGCCGTCTGGCGCGAGCGCTCCGAGCGTGCCGCTGCAGCGATCACGGCACGCGACGGTGGCGACGACGACTACGTCGAGGTGCTCGAGGAGGAACTCGAATTCGACGACGTGGAAGAGGATGTCGACGGGGAGTACGCCGAGGACCGCGCGGCCGATGCCGATGCCGATGCCGATGCCGATGCCGAGGCCGAGGCGGACGCCGACGCCGATGCCGATGCCGAGATTGAGGCCGACGCCGAAGCCGAGGAGGAGGGCGAGGAGCTCGAGGCCGAGCTCGACGCCGACCTCGAGGAGGCCCTCGAAGCCGACGAGCCCGTCACCGACGAGCCTGTCACCGACGAGGCGGATGCGACCGAGCCCGACGCCATCGTGACCGATGCCGAGACGGAGAAGTAGCGGCGTGACACCTCTGGATGGTGTCGACGTCGTTCTCGCCGACCTCGATGGCGTCGTGTACGCCGGTCCGCGGGCCATTCCGTTCGCGGTCGAGGCCCTCAATGCGGCATCCGCGCATGCCCGCATCGGCTACATCACCAACAACGCCTCGCGCACCGATGCCTCGGTGGCGACCCATCTCTCGGAGCTCGGCCTGAGTGTCGCGCCGAGCGACGTGGTGACGTCGCCGCAGGCTGCAGTGCGCCTGCTCGCCGGGCTCGTGCCTGCGGCATCCGTGATCCTCGTGATCGGCGGAGACGGCCTCGTGACCGAGGTCGAGAAGGCCGGCTTCACGGTGACGCGCTCGGCCGAGGACTCCCCCGCCGCAGTCATCCAGGGCTTCGCGCCCGAGCTGGGCTGGAAGCAGCTCGCCGAGGCGTCGTTCGCCCTGGCGGACTCCGGCGACGGCGGCATCCCGTGGGTGGCGACGAACACCGACTGGACGATCCCGCAGGAGCGCGGCATCGCACCGGGCAACGGCACGCTCGTGTCTGCTGTGCACACGGCCGTGGGTCGCCTGCCCGTCGTGGCCGGCAAGCCCGAGGTGGCGATCTTCGACGAGGCTCGATTGCGCTTCGAGGCGAGCGCGCCGCTGTTCATCGGAGACCGGCTCGACACCGACATCCTCGGGGCGAACCGGGCGGGCATGCCGTCGGCTCTCGTGCTCACCGGCATCGACAAGGCCAAGCAGGTGCTGGCAGCGGTGCTCGACCAGCGGCCGACGTTCATCCTCGATGACCTGCGCCAGCTGAGCGAACCGTATCCCGAGTCCGTGGTGACGGATGCCGGAGCCAAGGTGACGGTGGGCAGGGCGGTCGTGCGGTTGAAGGGCGAGAACGTCGAGATCGTGAAGCGCGGCGACGCCCCGATCGACCTGCTGCGCGCGGCGTGCGCTCTCATCTGGGGAACCGGCAAGCCGATCTACGCGCTGCGGGTGCCGGAGGAGTTGTACTCCTGACCGATCGCTGAGGCCCGGACGACGTCCGCGGTCGAAGCGTGGCGGCGGTGTCCGTAGGCTGGATGTTTCGACCGATGGGAGGCATCCGTGCTCGACGGATTCGAATGGCACTCGTGGCTGGGCTTCGGCGTGGCCGTCGTGATCGCGGCGATCGCCGCCCTGGTGATCTCGGCGATAGCGCGGCAGATCGCCCGCGCCGTCGGCCGGCACAAGGAATGGCCGCGCATCCTGCTGAAGCGCGCGCGCTGGCCGTTCCGCCTGCTGCTCTTCATCGCCGGTCTCTGGATCGTGCTCGTCGCCACCCTCGACGAGAGCGAGGTGCGCGCGGGCTTCGAGCACCTCCTGCTCATCGCCATGATCGTGGTCGGCTCGTGGTTCGTGTGCGAACTCGCCCTGTTCGGCATGGATCTCAGCACCGCGCGCTACCGCATCGACGTGGCGGACAACAAGGTCGCCCGCCGGGTGCGCACGCAGATCGCCATCCTGCGACGCCTGGTCGTCGTGATCGCCGTGGTCGTCGCCATCGGCGGCGTGCTGCTGAGCTTCCCCGAGGTGCGTCTCGTCGGAGCGAGCGTGCTCGCGTCGGCCGGTCTGTTGAGCGTCGTGGCCGGTCTTGCCGCGCAGTCGACTCTCGCGAACCTGTTCGCCGGCATCCAGCTCGCCTTCAGTGAGGCGATCCGCGTCGACGACGTGGTGGTCGTCGAGGGCGAGTGGGGCAAGATCGGCGAGATCACCCTGAGCTATGTCGTGGTGAACCTCTGGGACGAGCGCAACCTCGTGCTGCCGTGCACCTACTTCACCACGCAGCCGTTCCAGAACTGGACGCGCGAGGGCAGCGCCCTGCTCGGCTCGGTCGAACTCGACCTGGACTGGCGCATAGCCCCCTCCCTCATGCGCGAGCAGCTCGCCGCGTCGCTCGAGCGCACCGAGCTCTGGGATCAGCGTGCCTCGGTGCTGCAGGTGACCGATGCCGTCGGCGGCTTCGTGCGCGTGCGCATCCTCGTGACGGCGGCCGACGCCCCCACCCTCTTCGACCTGCGCTGCTATGTGCGCGAGGAGATGGTGACGTGGGTTCAGACGCAGCACCCGACATCGATCCCGCACCAGCGGGTGCTGGTCGATCCCGTCGCCGTCGACGCGACACCGGATGCCGCATCCGCTCGCCCCGAGAAGAAGTCGTCGCGCAAGCACGAGCCGGAGCCCGAGCCGTTCGTCGACGTGCCGTCTCCGCACACGGGCGAGCAGTCGAACCTCTTCTCCGGCTCCCCCGAGGCTGAGGAACGCGCCAGCATGTTCACCTCGGCCATCCCCATCCAGACCGGTGCCAGCGACCAGGAGGTCGAGGAGACCCTCGACCGCGACGGCGCCTGATCGCTCGTCGCGGTCGGCGGGTCGTCAGCTCTTCGAGGTGCGGGCGCGCAGGTCCTTGCGCAGGATCTTGCCGGCGCTCGACTTCGGAATGACGTCGATGAACTCCACCCGGCGCACCTTCTCGTAGGGCGCGACGTGAGATGCGACGTGCTCCATGACACCGGCCTCGTCGAGGTCGGCATCGGACTGCAATACGACGAAGGCCTTCGGGATCTCCTGGCCGTCGTCGTCGAGCACGCCGATGACGGCGGCGTCGGCGATGGCGGGGTGCCCGAGCAGGACGGCCTCGAGAACCGCCGGCGCCACCTGGTAGCCCTTGTACTTGATGAGCTCCTTCAGCCGATCGACGATGTAGTACACGCCCTCGGCCGTGACGGTGGCGATGTCTCCGGTGTGCAGCCAGCCGTCGCCGTCGAGGGTGCGGCCCGTGGCATCGTCGTTGTTGAGGTATCCGAGCATGACCTGCGGTCCGCGAACGAGCAGTTCGCCTGAGGCGCTCTGACCGTCGGCCGGCACGTCGACGTCGGCGCCGCTCTCGACGTCGATGATGCGGGCCTCGGTGTTGGGCAGCAGGATGCCGATGCTCGAGCGGTCGATCTCGTGGTGCTCGACCGGGATGGAGTGGGACACAGGGCTGAGCTCGGTCATGCCGTAGCCCTGGCAGACGATGCAGTCGAGGCGCTCGGCGACGAGGGCGGCGAGAGAGCCGTCGAGCGGGGCAGCCCCCGAGAACACGACCTCGACGCTCGAGAGATCGAACTGGTCGACCAGCGGATGCTTCGCCAGGGCCACGGCGATCGGCGGGGCGATGAAGATCCAGGTGACCTTGGCTTCGGAGACGATGCGCAGGAACTCGGGCAGGTCGAACTTGGGCATCGTGACGAGGGTGGCGCGCTCGCGGAGGGCGAAGTTGAGCAGCACGGTCATGCCGTAGATGTGGAAGAACGGCAGCACGGCGAGCACCCTGTCGCCGGCGCCCAGGCCCCTGTCGCCGAGGCCGATGGAGCCGCTGGACTGCGCGATGTTCGCGATGAGGTTGCGGTGGCTGAGCATGACGCCCTTGGGGCGCCCGGTGGTGCCCGAGGAGTAGGGGAGCACCGCGACGTGCGTCGCCGGGTCGAAGCTCACCTCCGGTGCCTGCTTCCCCTCGCCGAGGAGATCGCGCAGCGAGGGGTGGCCCTCGGCGCCGTCGAGGACGATGAGGTGATCGGCCGGGATTCCGGTGGCCTCGGCTGCGGCCTCGGCCTGGGGAAGCATGGGCGAGATGGTGAAGAGCCACTGGGCTCCGGCATCCGTCAGCTGGTTCGTGATCTCGCCCGGGGTGTAGAGCGAGTTGATCGTGGTGGCCGTGGCCCCGGCGCGCAGCACTCCGTGGAACACCGTGGCGAACGCGGGGATGTTGGGGCAGAGGATGCCGACGACGTCACCGACGCCGACCCCGCGGGCGGCGAGGGCTCCGGCGAGCAGGGAGATCTGCCCGACCAGCTGGCGGTAGGAGGTCTCGGCTCCGGAGGTGCCGTCGACGAGGGCGATCTCGTCGAGGTCGGCGGCCCCGAGCCCACCGAACAGGTACTCGAAGATGGACGTGTCGGGAATCTCGACGGGCGGATGGGTGCTCAGTGCCATGGGATCTCCAGTGATCGACGTTGATCGGGAACTCGCGTGCACTCATCTTAGACACGGATGCGCTACAGACCGACCGTTCGGAATCCTGGTCTCGCGCACCGATGCGGCCGCCATGCCGCGGCGCAGACGACGAAGCGATCGGTCGCCTTCCTCCGTGCGGAGAAGCGACCGATCGCTCCGTGATGCTTCGATTCAGAGACCGTCGACGACGGATGCCGCCGATCAGATTCCGAGCAGCTTGGCCTTCGCCGCCGAGAACTCGGCGTCGCTGATCACGCCCGCGGTCTTGAGCGTCGCGAGCTTCTCGATCTGCGCCGTCAGGTCGTCGGCCGCAGGAGCCGCCGCAGGAGCGGGGGCTGCCGCGTACTGGGGCTGCTGCGCCGCGTACTCGGCCTGCTGTTGTTGCTGCTGGTAGGCGTCGGCATCCGCGGACTGCTGCGCACGGTTCGCCTGGCGGCGCTGCACGTTGCCGGAGACGGCGGTGGCTGTTCCCGCGACGACCGCGGTTCGTGCCGCCATGCCGATCAGTCCGGGGCGTCCCATTCTTCCTCGCATGTGCTTACTCCTTCGTAGTACTGGTCAGTCGATCTCGGGGACGGTCGCGACGAGCTCGTCGACCACGGGGCCGGGGATGCGCACGGTGTCGAGCAGCACTCCGCCGGCCGCGGCGATGGTGTCGCGCAGCGGCTTCACCCAGGTGTGTTCGAAGACCAGGATGGCTGCCGAGGTACCGGGGTCGAGCTCGGAGACGAGCTCTTCGGCGTCCTCGTCGGACACCAGCCCGTCGACGCGGTCGAGCAGGGCGGCCAGGGCCGCAGCATCCTCGTCTCCGCCGGACTCGGAGAGTTCGGCGAGAGTCACCGATCCGTCCAGGTCCTTCGAGGCGACCAGGCCGTCGACGATGGTGACGACTCCCGACTCGACCAGCTTGTTCAGTTCGGGGAGGATCTTCCCCGTGAGAGGTTCTGTGAACCCGATGACCACGATCTCGACAGGCCCTGACGCCATGAGGATGCCCTTTCGTTGATACCCATGGTCAGCGTATTGAGGGCCGATGGGTAACACAAGGATCGCTTTGGACGGCGAGCAACCGCCGGTGGATCAGTCGCGACCGCCGGGGGGACCGATCAGGAGTAGGGCGCCGAAGACGAGCGCAACAGCGACGACGGCCAGAACCGCCACAAGCACCGGCCGTGCGAGGCCCCATCTGAGAAGGCGGTTCGCGACGCTTCCGTCCGACGGGTGGCCGTCGGTCTCGCGTCGCCAGGGGCCGTGGAGGCGACCGGTCCGATCCGCCCACAGGTCGAACGGGATGGTCGCGTAGGGCACGACGGCGCTGGCGATGCCCGCGGCCGCGACGCCGAGAGACCAGCGCTGGTTCACGGCGACGAGCACGACGCTCGCCGCGTAGGCGATGAACACGAAGCCGTGCAGTCCGCCGCCGAGGCTGACGCCCCACTCGCCCGCGTCGAAGACGTACTTCTGCAGCATCCCGGCGATCAGGAGCGTCCACGTGATCGCCTCGGCTATGGCGACGACACGGAAGTAGCGCTTCGGAGTCGCCGCGAAGGCGCGACCCGCTGCCGGCGCAGGCATCGAGACCGGGCCCGGTGAGCCCGTGGCATCCGTCATTCTCAGACTGAGGCCAGCGTGCGCTCGATGACGCTGGTGAAGAAGGCGAGTCCGTCGACACCGGAGCGCATGGCGACGTCGGTGTCGGGGCCGAAGCCGGGCTCGACGGCGTGCTCGGGGTGCGGCATGAGGCCGACCACGTTGCCGCGCTCGTTGGAGATGCCGGCGATGTCGCGGAGCGAGCCGTTGGGGTTGACGTCGACGTAGCGGAAGACCACGCGGCCCTCGCCCTCGAGGCGGTCGAGCGTCTCGTCGGAGGCGATGAAGCCGCCCTCGCCGTTCTTCAGCGGGATGGTGATGTTCTCGCCGGCCTCGAAGTCGCGGGTCCAGGAGGTGTCGGTGTTCTCGACGCGCAGCACCTGGTCGCGGCAGATGAAGGAGCCGTGGTCGTTGCGGATGAGACCGCCCTCGAGCAGGTGCGCCTCGGTGAGCATCTGGAAGCCGTTGCAGATGCCGAGCACGGGCATGCCGGAGTTCGCGGCGGCGACGACCTCGGTCATGATCGGCGACAGGCTCGCGATGGCGCCGCAGCGCAGGTAGTCGCCGTAGCTGAACCCGCCGGGCAGGATGAGGGCGTCGACGCCCTCGAGGTCGTGAGAGCCGTGCCACAGGGCGACGGGCTCGGCTCCGGCGATGCGCACGGCGCGCTGAGCGTCGCGGTCGTCGAGGGATCCCGGGAAGGTGATGACTCCGACGCGGGTGGCCATCAGACGGCTGCCTCGACCACGTGGATGCCGACGACGTCCTCGATGACCGAGTTCGAGAGGATCTCCTCGGCCACGGTGCGGACCTCGGCGAGGACCGCGTCGTCGACGGGGCCGTCGACCACGATCTCGAAACGCTTGCCGATGCGCACCGACGCGAAGGTGCTGGTGCCGAGCCGGGCGAGGGCGCCGGCGACGGCCTTGCCCTGTGGGTCGAGCAGTTCGGCCTTGGGCATGGTCTCGACGATGATCGTGGTCACCTGAGGCTCCGTCCGGGAGTAGAGAGGGGGATTGCGTCAATTCTATCGGGTGGCTCCACGGGTCGGTGCCGCGCTGCCCGTGCCGGGGGTGACGGTGGCGCCGTGGTCCGAGTAGCGTTGCCGTGGGCGGGATGAAGGAGGAGCCACTGATGCCGATCGGACCAGTAGAGGTGCTCGTGCTGACCTTCCCCGAGGGCGGCGGCCTGCGGGCCATCGCCGGCGAACTGGAGAAGCTCGTCGACGGCGGCAAGATCGCCGTGATCGACGCCATCGTCGTGACGCGTGATGCCGAAGGCCTCATCTCGGCCCGGGACATCGAGCAGGACGAGGTGCCGGGCTTCGAGAGCTTCGCTCCGGACCCGCGTGACCTCCTCAGCGACTCGGATGCCGAGATCGTCGGAGAGGCGCTCGAACCCGGAACCGTGGCGCTGGTGCTCGCCGTCGAGCACCGCTGGGCGTTCCGGCTCTACGAGGTGCTGCGCGAGCAGGGCGGCGAGGTGGCCCTGCATGTGCAGATCGACCATGAGGACGCCGTCGCGGCACTCGTGGACTAATCCGATTCCCAGAATCGACTGTTAGACAGATCCCGGAACGAGGGGAACCACCATGCTCATCGGACGACGCTTCGGGCGACCCGGACTCATCGGCACCGTCGCGCGCACAGCAGTCATCACGGGCACCGCAGCCATGACGGCTGGGGCGATCGCCCATCACCAGCAGCAGAAGTACGCCACCCAGCAGGATGCCGATGCGTACGAGCGGGAGCAGGAGCCCGAGCAGTACGGCTCGGTGACGCAGGTAGCGGCGCCCGCTGCTGCGCCGGCCCAGGCTCCGGCATCCGGTGCCACAGACCCCCTCATCGACAAGATCAACCAACTCGCTGCTCTTCACGCGAGCGGAGTGCTCACCGACACCGAGTTCAGCGAGGCGAAGGCCAAGCTGCTCGCCGGCTGAGTGGGCGACTCCGAAGGCGCGGGTCGTTCCGTCGCCGACAAGGTGTTCTCCATCGCCGATGCCTTCCAGAGCGGCGACGAGCTGACTCTCACCGAGGTCGCCCAGCGCGCACGCCTGCCGATCTCGACGACGCACCGCCTGTTGGCGGAGTGGGTCGAGTGGGGAGGCCTGGTTCGAGGCGACGACGGACGCTACAGGGTGGGGATCAAGCTCTGGCGCCTCGGGACCCGGCAGCCGACGGCGCGACGACTCCGCGATCTCGCGCGCCCCTATCTCGACGACCTGCTCGACGCCACCCGAGAGCACGTGCACCTGGCCGTGCGCGACGACCTGGGAGCCGTGTACCTCGAGCGCCTGTCGGGACGGGACGCGGTTCCCGTCATCTCGGATGTGGGGACCCGGCTGCCGCTGCACGCCACGGGTGTCGGGCTCGTGCTGCTCGCGTTCTCGCCGCCCGAGGTCTTCGACGCCGTGCTCGCGGCCGGCCCGCGGCGCTATCTCCCCAACACCCTGACGTCGGATGCGCAACTTCGCGCCCGCCTCGCCGAGATCCGCCTCACTGGCCTCGACACCTCGGTCGAGGAACTCACGAGCGGGGCGTTCTCGGTCGCCGCCCCCGTGCGTGACGCGACAGGGACCGTGGTCGCGGCCGTGTCGATCGTCGCGCGGGTCGAGCGGAAGGCCGAGCCGCAGTTCGCACTCGGGGTGCGCATGGCGGCCCGCGGCATCTCCGCCGCACTCGGGTGGCGTCCGTAGGGTCGGACCACCGGTTTGGTTTCCACTGAGTGGAAACGTCGATGCCGTGCGGGCAGGATGGCGCGACAGTGGGAGCACCTTCCCATCGACGCGAGAGGCTCATCAGTGCAGACGAGCGTGGCCATCATCGGCGCCGGCCCGGCCGGGCTCCTGCTCGGGCACATCCTCGCGCAGGCCGGGGTGCCGTTCGTCATCCTCGAGCGGAGCTCCCGCGAGCACGTTCTGGGCCGCATCCGCGCCGGGGTGCTCGAGCAGGGCTCCGTCGACATCGTCGCCTCGCTGGGGCTCGACGCGAACCTGCGTGAGCGCGGACTCGAGCACGGTGGCATCCACCTGCAGTACGAGGGCGAGCGCCGGCACGTCGACTTCCGCGAGCTCGTGGGACGCACCGTCACCGTGTACGGCCAGCAGGCACTCGTGACGGACATGCTCGCCGAGCACGAGCGCCTCGGCTCCGACATCGTCTTCGACGCCTCCGACGTCTCTCCCCGTGGCACCGACGGCGCGGACCCCGTCGTCGGGTACACGCGGGATGGCATCCGTCACGAGCTGCACTCGGACTTCGTCGTCGGCGCCGACGGCTACCACGGCATCTGCCGGCCGAGTCTTCCCAGCCGCTCGCTGACGACGTATGAGCGCTCCTACCCGTTCGCCTGGCTCGGCATCCTCGCCGACGTCGCCCCGTCGACCGACGACCTCATCTACGCATTGCATCCCGACGGCTTCGCCATGCACTCGATGCGATCGCGGCGGGTGTCGAGGCTCTACCTGCAGGTGGAGCCGGACGCATCGATCGACGACTGGAGCGACGAGCGCATCTGGGACGGCCTGCAGACCCGGCTCGGGGTCGACGGCTGGACACTGGAGCAGGGACCGATCACCGAGAAGTCGATCACGCCCATGCGCAGCTTCGTCACCTCCACCCTCTCGAGCGGAAGGCTCTTCCTGGTGGGCGACGCGGGCCACATCGTGCCGCCGACCGGTGCCAAGGGGCTCAACTCCGCCATCGCCGACGTGGCCCTGCTCGGTCGGGCGCTGCTCGAGCAGCGGGCGGGCGACGATGCCCCGCTGGCGAGCTACAGCGACCAAGCGCTCGCCAGGCAGTGGCAGGTGCAGCACTTCTCGCAGTGGATGACGGAGATGCTGCACGTGCACCACGAGGTTCCGGATGCCGCAGCCCGAGCCTTCCGCTACCGCAGTCAGGTCGGTCAGCTGGAGTACGTGACCGGGTCGCAGCACGCGATGGCGAGTCTCGCCGAGCAGTACGCCGGCCTTCCCTTCTGAGAGCGAGGACATCATGACGATTCCAGCAGAGCAGCTGACCCAGGAGATGGTCTCAGCGGAGATCGAGCAGATCCACGCCGAGCACGGGGAGTGGGCGAGGGCGGGCGGCCGGCCGCTTCCGGTGCATCCTCCGCGCGACTTCCTGCCGTACCGCAGCACGGCACTGCGGCATCCGACCCACGAACTCGTGCGGGCCGACCCGGAGGAGATCGAGCTGGCATCGCCGGCCTTCGGGCACACCGACGTCGCGGCGGAGGAGAGCGACCTCACCATCCAGCACACCGGCGAACCGCTCGGCGAGCGCATCATCGTGACCGGGCGGGTGCTCGATGGCGACGGCCGGCCCGTGCGCAACCAGCTCGTGGAGATCTGGCAGGCGAACGCCTCGGGCCGGTACGTGCACAAGCGCGATCAGCATCCGGCGCCGCTCGACCCCAACTTCACCGGCGTCGGCCGCATCATCACCGGCGATGACGGAGGCTACAGTCTCACCACGATCAAGCCGGGTGCCTACCCGTGGAAGAACCACCGCAACGCGTGGCGGCCGGCGCACATCCACTTCTCCTTCTTCGGCTCCGCCTTCACGCAGCGGCTCATCACCCAGATGTACTTTCCCGGGGACCCGCTGTTCGGCCTCGACCCGATCTACCAGTCGATCGTCGACCCGGCCGCGCGGGAGCGCCTGGTCGCGCGGTACGACCACGACGTGAGCCGGCCGGAGTGGGCGATCGGCTATCGCTGGGACGTCGTGCTGACCGGCCCGAAGTCCACCTGGATGGAGCCGGAGGACGCCGACCATGCCTGAGTCACCCGAGTCCGAGTTCCTGCAGACGCCCTCCCAGACCGTCGGTCCGTTCTTCGGCTACGCATTGCCGTTCGCGGGAGGCGAGAGCGTGGCGGCTCCGTGGCATCCGGCCGCCATCCGTCTGCACGGAACCGTCTTCGACGGCGCCGGACAGCCGATCCCCGACGCCATCGTCGAGATCTGGCATCCGGATGCCGATGGCCGCGTGATCTCCGAACTCGGCAGCCTCGCCCGCGACGGCCACACCGTGACCGGCTTCGGACGCACCCCCGTCGATCGTCGTGGAAACTACGACTTCTCCACCATCAAGCCCGGGGCGACCCGGGCGGATGCCGCGCCCTACGTTCTCGTCACGATCTTCGCCCGGGGACTCACCCACCACCTGTTCACGAGGGCGTACTTCGGCGACGAGGTGGACCGGAACGCCTCGGACGCCTTCCTCGATGGCGTCGATCCGTCGCGTCGTCCGACGTTGATCGCGACATTCGACGCTCCGCACAGCTACCGTTTCGATATACGGCTGCAGGGCGACGATGAAACCGTCTTCCTCGATTTCGATGCGGAGAGCCATGACTGAGGAGCGCGACGCGGGCTGGAGCGACTGGGGACTCCTCGAGCCCCTGGCTGCGTCGGCCGGAGCCACGAGCGACGACGCCGTGCTCGCAGCCCTCCTCGACGTCGAGCGAGCGTTGCTCTGGGCCGACGGAGATCTGACGGGCCGCGACATCGACATCGTGGCGGGTGCGTTCCGCCCCGAGGCCATCGACCGAGATGCTCTGCTCGATGGCCTGCGCACCGGTGGCGTTCCCGTCATCCCGCTCGTGTCGCAGCTGCGCGCCATAGCCGAGTCCGTCGCCCCGGGCTCGGGCCCGTCGGTGCACGCAGGCGCCACCAGCCAGGACGTGCTCGACAGTGCACTCGTGCTCGTGGCGAGCCGCGCCATCCGTGTCGCCCGCGATCGCCTGATCGACGCCGGAGCCGCGCTCGTGGCGCTCGCCGAGAACGAGGCGCGGACCATCGCGATCGCCCGCACCCTCGGGCAGCACGCCGCCCAGAGCACCGTCGGCGTGGTCGCCGCCGGATGGCTCGACGGCGTCACCTCCGCCGTCGAGGAGGTCGACGCGCTCAGCTTCCCCGTGCAGCTGGGCGGGGCCGTCGGCACAGGTGAGGGCGTTGGTCCCGACGTGCGTGCCGCGCTCGCCGCGGGCCTGGGGCTCGATGACCCAGGCAGGTCGTGGCACACCGAGCGCAGCCCGATCCTCCGCATCGCGGCATCCGTCGCCGTCATCACCGCCGTGCTCGGCAGGCTCGGCCGGGACGTGGGGTTCCTCGCCCGCACCGAGATCGGCGAGGTGGTGCTCGGGACGACAGGCGGCTCGTCCGCCATGCCGCACAAGCGCAATCCCGTGGACGCCGTGTTGCTGACGGCGAACGGGCTGCGCGCGCCCGGACTGCTCGCGACGGTGCACACCGCCGCCGTCTCCCAGGACGCCCGGCCGGCCGGTGAGTGGCATGCCGAGTGGGCGGCGTTCCGCGCACTCCTGCGGATCGCGGTCGAGAGTTCCGATGCCGCTGCCACGATGCTCTCCGCTCTCACCATCGACCACGACGCGGTGCAGCGGTCCCGGGCCATCAGCCCGGAACTGCAGCACGACGAGACTGCGACGATCGCGGCATCGCAGCGTGTCGTCGGCGCGGCCGTCCGGCGCTTCGCCTCCCTCTCGACGAAGGATCCCCGATGACCATCCCCCGCCTGCTCGGGTCGATCACGCCGGCAGCCGACACCGCGACGTCGAGCGGCCTGCTCGTGCTCCTCCCCTCACTCGGAACGACGACGGCCGTCTGGGACGGCGTGGTCGCCGAGGTGGCGCACGCGCTGCCCGCCCTGCGCATCCTGCGCATCGACCTGCCCGGCCATGGTGCCAGCCCGGCGACCGGCTCCCCGTTCACCATCGCCGAACTCGCCGAGGCGACGCTGCGCCTGGTCGACGAGGCCGGCGGCGGGCGCTTCCACGTGGCCGGGCTCTCCCTCGGCGGAGCCGTCGCCCTCGAACTCGCTGCGTCGCATCCGGAGCGGCTGCTGAGCCTCGCGTCGTTCTGCAGCGGGTCGCGCATCGGCGACGCCACAGGCTGGGCCGAGCGCGCAGCCCAGGTGCGTGCATCGGGCACGGCATCGGTCGTCACGGGGAGCGCAGCACGCTGGTACGCGCCCGGCTACCTCGAGTCGGACCCGAGCGGCCCGGGCGCCCGCGGTCTCGGCACCCTCGTCGACGTCGACGACGAGTCGTACGCGCTCTGCACGGAAGCTCTCGCCACCTTCGATCGCACGCCGTCCCTTCCCGGGATCGCTGTGCCCGCCCTCGTCGTGAGCGGCGAGCACGACCTCGTCACGACGACCGAGTCGATGCGCGACTTCGCCGACGCCCTCCCGTCCGCGTACTTCGCCGAGATCGCCGGAGCCGCCCACCTCGCCCCGCTCGAGAAACCGGTGGCGTCTGCTGCGCTGCTGCTGGAGCTCATCGAACGGCACACCCCGACAGACGCGGGCGCCTCGGGTATGGCGGTGCGGCGCTCGGTGCTGGGCGACGCCCACGTCGACGCCGCGACCGCGGCCGTCACCGCGGAGACCGCTCCGTTCCAGGACTTCATCACGCGCTACGCGTGGGGGGAGGTCTGGGCCCGCCCCGAGCTCTCGCGCCGGGAACGCAGCATCGCGACGCTCGCGTCGCTGGTGACCGGCGGCCATCATGCCGAGATCCGCATGCATGTGCGCGCGGCCATCCGCAACGGCCTCAGCCGTGCTGAGATCGCCGAGGTCATCCTGCACACGGCGCTCTACGCCGGCCTCCCGGCCGCGAACGCGGCCACCGCCATCATGCGCGAGGTCTTCGCCGAACCGACCAACCCAGGAGAGCCGACCCATGGATAAGACCGTCGCCAGCGCAGCCGAGGCCGTCGCCGACATCCCGGCCGGAGCGTCGCTCGCCGTCGGCGGCTTCGGGCTCTCCGGGGTTCCGATCGTGTTGATCCGCGCGCTGCTCGCGAGCGGGGTGGACCGCCTCGAGGTGGTCTCCAACAACTGCGGAGTCGACGGCTGGGGGCTCGGCGAGCTGCTCGGGGCCGGCCGCATCCGTCGGGTGATCGCGTCGTACATCGGCGAGAACAAGGAGTTCGCCCGCCAGTACCTCGGCGGCGAGGTCGAGGTCGAGCTGACCCCTCAGGGAACCCTCGCCGAGAGACTGCGTGCCGGTGGGGTCGGCATACCGGCGTTCTACACGGCGACGGGGGCCGGGACGGCCGTCTCCGAGGGCGGGATGCCGCTGCGCTACGCCGCCGACGGAACTGTGGCGCTCACCAGCCTGCCCAAGGAACTGCGGCCGTTCGACGTCTTCGGCGACGCGCGCGAGTACGTGCTCGAGCAGGCCATCCGCACCGACTACGGACTCGTGCGGGCGGCCGTCGGAGATCGCCACGGCAACCTGCGCTTCGAGAAGTCGACGCGCAATTTCAACCCGCTGGCCGGCATGGCCGCACGCATCACGATCGCCGAGGTCGATGAGCTCGTGGAGCCGGGTGTGCTCGGGCCGGACGACGTGCACCTGCCGGGCATCTACGTCGACAGGGTCGTGCAGCTCACGCCGGACCAGGCGACGGAGCTGCCGATCGAGAAGACGACGGTCAGGCCGAGGCCCCGCACGACCCAGGACGAGGAGACCGACTGATGCCGCGCACCCGCGATGAGATGGCCGCACGCGCGGCCGAGGAACTCGAGGACGGCAGCTACGTCAACCTCGGCATCGGGCTGCCGACCCTCATCCCCAACCACCTGCCGGACGGCACCCACGTCGTCCTGCATTCCGAGAACGGCATATTGGGTGTCGGCCCGTATCCCTGGGAGGGGGAGGAGGACCCGAAGCTCATCAACGCGGGCAAGGAGACCGTCACGGTGCTCCCCGGGGCGAGCTACTTCGACTCCGCCGCCTCCTTCGGAATGATCCGCGGCGGACGCATCGCGACGGCCGTGCTCGGCGCCATGCAGGTCTCGGCAGGCGGGGACATCGCGAACTGGGCCGTGCCGGGCAAGATGGTCAAGGGCATGGGCGGCGCGATGGACCTCGTCAACGGTGCCGAGAGGGTGATCGTGGTGATGGAGCATGTCGCCAAGGACGGCACGGCGAAGCTCGTGCCGGAATGCACCCTGCCCCTCACCGGACGTGCCTGCGTCGATCGCATCATCACAGACCTCGCCGTCATCGACGTCACGGCGGACGGCCTCGTGCTTCGCGAACTCGCCGACGGCGTGAGCCTCGAGCAGGTCGTCGCGGCGACCGGTGCCCCCCTCTCGATCGACCCGGCCCTGGACGGAGCATCATGACCGAACTGCGCGAGGTCGTCATCTGCTCTCCGCTGCGCACGCCTGTGGGACGGATGGGCGGATCCCTCGCCGCGGTCTCGGCACTGGAGCTCGCGACGACGGTGCTGCGCGCCGTCATCGAGCGCAGCGGCATCGACCCCGCCGCCGTCGACGGCGTCATCGCGGCGCAGGGCTACCCGACCATGGAGGCGCCGGCCTTCGGACGGGTCGCGGCCCTCGACGCCGGGCTTCCGGTGACGGCGACCGGCTATCAGCTCGACCGGCGCTGCGGCAGCGGCCTGCAGGCCGTACTCAACGCGGCCATGGAGGTGCAGACCGGCGTCAGCGACGTGGTCATGGCCCTCGGCGCCGAGTCGATGAGCAACGCGCCGTTCTACACCGTGGAGGGCAGGCGCGGCCTGCCGCCGGGCGGGCTGCTCCTGCACGACGCGCTCGCCCGCGGCCGGGAGACCGTCGGTGGGCGCGACCATCCGACCCCCGATGGCAACGTGGGCACGGCCGAGACGCTGCGCGCCGAGTACGGGATCAGCCGCGAGGCGCAGGACGCCCTCGCCCTGCGTTCGCACCAGCGGGCCGTCGCAGCCCAGGAGTCGGGCGCGTTCGACGCCGAGCTGGTCGCGGTCGAGGTGCCCGGGCGCCGTGGCCCCACGCGTGTCGATCGGGACGAGCATCCGCGGGCCGACACCTCGCTCGAGGCCCTCGCGTCGCTCCGTGCCGTGCTGTCGAGGTCGGATGCCGCGGCCACCGTGACCGCGGGGAACTCGAGCGGCCAGAACGATGCCGCGGCAGCCGCCATCGTCACCACGCCGGGCCGGGCGGCCGAGCTCGGCCTCGTTCCGATGCTGCGGCTGCGATCGTGGGCGGTCACGGGCAACGAACCGGAGCGATTCGGCGTCGCACCTGTCTCGGCCTCGAACCTGGCGCTTCGACGGGCCGGACTGGGCTTCGACGACCTCGACCTGATCGAGCTGAACGAGGCTTTCGCCGTGCAGGTCCTGGCCTGCCTGGCCGATTGGGGCGTCGACGCGGAGGACCCCCGCCTGAACCCGCGCGGAAGCGGCATCTCGATCGGCCATCCGATCGGCGCGACGGGCCTGCGCATGCTCGCGAC
Organism: Orlajensenia leifsoniae; assembly: GCF_004570845.1. Taxonomy (GTDB): domain Bacteria; phylum Actinomycetota; class Actinomycetes; order Actinomycetales; family Microbacteriaceae; genus Orlajensenia; species Orlajensenia leifsoniae. The sequence continues at coordinate 18,075 of NZ_SPQZ01000006.1, forward strand.
CCTGGCGCACGAGCTCCCGGCGCTCGACGGTTCCCTTGCCCTGGAGACCATGTGCATCGGCGGCGGACAAGGTCTCGCCGCGGTGTTCGAGCGCGTCTGACCCGTCGCGTCCGGATCGTCTTCGAGGCCGGTCGCGTGCGCGTGCTGAACCGCGCCTACGCCAGCCCCGCCTGCTCTCGGAGCACGCCGCGCAGGGTCTCCCGCACGGCGGCGAGACCGGCGTGGGTCTCCTGGAAGCTGGTCGAGAGCGGCGACAGGCCGATGCGGAGGCCGCCGGGATCGCGGTAGTCGGGGATCACGTCCTGCTGCCAGAGCAGGGCCGTCACCTCGCGCATCGCCGGGTGCGACAGAGTCACATGGCCGCCGCGGCGCTCGGCATCGCGGGGCGAGGCCACCGTCACCCCGAGCGGCGCCAGCCAGTCGTCGGCGAGGGTGATCGCGAACTCGGTGAGCGCCACCGACTTGGCGCGGACCGCCTCCATGCCGGCATCCGCGATCATGGCGATGGTGTCCTGCATGGCGAGCATGCCGACGATCGCGGGGGTTCCGCTGATGAAGCGCCTGATGCCCGGGGCGGGAACGTACTCCGGACCCATCTCGAAGGCATCAGCCGAACCGAGCCAGCCGCGGATGGGCTGTGCGAGCACCTCCTGCAGGTCGGCGCGCACGTAGCCGAAGGCAGGAGAGCCGGGCCCGCCGTTGAGGTACTTGTAGGTGCAGCCGACGGCGAGGTCGACACCCCAGGCGTCGAGCTCGGTGGGGACCGAGCCTGCCGAGTGGCAGAGATCCCACAGCACGAGGGCGCCGGCGTCGTGCGCGATGCGCGTGATGGCCGGCACGTCGGCGAGGAACCCCGAGCGATAGGCCACGTGGCTGAGCACCACGAGCGCGGTCTGCGGACCGACGACGGCCGCGACCTGCTCGGGCGTGACGCCGGCCTCGGTGTCGGCGACGATCCAACGGATGCTCATGCCGCGCTCGCCGGCGATGCCGTCGAGCACGTAGCGATCCGTCGGGAAGTTGTCGGTGTCGACGACGATCTCGGTGCGGGCCGGGTCGCGTGAGAGCTGCGCGTCGGCCGCGGCGCGGGCCAGCTTGTAGATCGTGACGGTCGTGGAGTCGCCGATGTAGGTCTGACCGGATGCCGCTCCCAGAGCCGCGCTGCCCAGGGCGTCGCCGATCGCGAACGGCAGGTCGAGCCACTCCTCGTCCCAGCCGCGGATGAGCCGGCCGCCCCACGCCTCGGTCACGAAGCGCTGCAGCCTCTCGCCCGTGGCGATGGTCGGTCGCCCGAGGGAGTTGCCGTCGAGATAGGCGACGACGGCCTCGGGGGCGGCGCCGTCGGCGGCATCCGTCACCCCCACGAACCGTCGGCGCAGGTGCGCGAGGCCGTCGGAGCGGTCCATGCGCCGAGCGAAGGACAGGTGCGGATCGGGGCTGGGGGCTGCGGTCATGCCAGAGTCTCCTCGAGGTAGTCGATGGTGGTGCCGCGGGCTGTCGACAGCCAGGCGGGAACGTCTCCGGCGCGGGTCGGCGGGAGACCCGGCACCCAGGCGAAGCGGGGGCCGACGGCGTCGGGCGTCCACGATCCGGCGATCGACTCGACGACGGCGTCGCGGTCGAGCCCGGCGTCGGCGATGGCCGTCAGCTCGCGGGAGTTGACGCCGATCGGGAGCGGTCCGTTGCCGAGGTCGGTGCCGTAGCGCACGCGACCGCCGGCCGCGGCGAATCGGCGCAGGTTGTCCTGGGCGATGACGAAGGCCCGCGTGGGGGCGCCCCAGCCGTGGATGTCGAGGGTGGAGATCATGGCGGTGCCGGCGCGCGACATGCGTGCGATCAGCTCGGTGTCGAGCTGTTCGCTGAACGGGGTGTGCGCGAACGCGTTCACTCCGGCGTCGAGTGCGCGCCGGGCCATGCCGACGCCCTCGGCGTGGGCGGCCACGGGAACGCCGTGGGCCCGCGCGGCGAGCACGATGGCCGTGAGCAGATCGTCGCTCGGCACGGGGCCGGCGACGGAGTTGAGGGTGACCTTGATGACGGATGCGCCCAGGGCGACCTGCGCCCGTACCGCCTCCTCGGCGTCGTCGGGGCCGGCGAGTTCGACGGTCGCCCCCGCCGGGGCCCAGCCGCTCGCGGCCGGGTAGCCGCCCGCGCAGGTGAGGAGTCCGCCCGCCATGCGTACCGCGGGCAGCGTGGATCCGGGGTAGCGACTGTCGGTGTGCCAGCCGGCGGCGATATCCGGGATCCACCCGAGATCGACGACGCTCGTGATGCCGGCCGGCAGCAGGCGTTCGGCGTCGACGAGGCCGAGGTGCACGTGGTGGTCGGTGAGGCGGGGGAACAGGGTTCCCGGCAGGTCGAGGTCTGGGGTGGCTGCGGCATCCGTCGACGGATGCAGCATGCCGTCGCGGACGGTGAACAGGGTACGTCCGTGCCAGCCGGCCGCCCAGTACTCCTCGACGCCGAGGAGTAGGCCCTCTTCGATCATGCTGGGTGCTCCGGCGCGATCATGCTGCGGACTCCGGCGCGATCATGCTGTCGGCTCTGGCGACTCCACCGGTGGCTGGCCGATGCGCGTGCGCACGGCGTAGAGCTCGGGGAAGAAGGTGAGCTCGAGGGCCTTCTGCAGGAAGGCGGCGCCCGTCGATCCGCCGGTGCCGGTCTTCATGCCGATCGTGCGCTGCACCGTCTTCAGGTGCCTGAAGCGCCAGAGCTGGAAGTTCTCCTCGAGGTCGACGAACTCCTCGCAGGCCTCGTAGGCCGACCAGTTGTCATGGGCGTCCTCGTAGATGTCGCGGATGACGCCGACGAGCGACTCGTCGAAGACCCAGGCCTCGGTGACATCGCGGTCGAGGATGTGCTGCGGAACGGCATGCCCGGTGCGGGCGAGGTAGCGCAGGAACTCGTCGTAGATGCTCGGTGCCTCGAGCAGTTCGCTGAGGAGGGCGTGAGCGGTGGCATCGGACTCGAACACGCTCAGCATGCGACGGTTCTTGTTGCCGAGCACGAACTCCACGGCACGGTACTGGTACGACTGGAAGCCGCTCGAGTTGCCGAGGAAGCCGCGGAACTCCGCGTACTCGGTGGGAGTCAGGGTGGCCAGCACCGACCACTGCTCGGTGAGCGTGCGCTGGATGTGCTTGACCCTGGCGACGCGCTTGAGGGCCTGGGGCAGCTCATCGGCGCGCAGCAGGTCGCGGGCGCTGGCGAGCTCGTGCAGCATGAGCTTCAGCCAGAGCTCGGTGGTCTGGTGCTGGATGATGAACAGCAGCTCGTCGTGGTGCTCGGGGGCGCTCACGGGGTTCTGGGCGCTCAGCAGGGTCTCGAGGTCGAGGTAGCCGCCGTAGCTCATCCGCTCCCGGAAGTCGGTGACGATGCCCGCGTCGAATTCCCGCGTGTTCTTCTCGATCGCCAACGGATGCCTCCCAGTGAGTGGATCTCCAGCCTAACGATCTCGCTGCTCATCACCCTCCCGCTCGCGCTCCGCTGGTCGAGTAGTGCCCGAGCGCAGCGAGGACACGTATCGAGACCACGCCCACCGATGCTGCGCGTCGACAGAGGTGGTCTCGATACGCCTGCTCGCTGCGCTCGCGGGCTACTCGACCAGTGGTACCGGTTGTGCACAACACAATTGTGTGCAACCGTTGAGGTATGGCCACCCCCATCGCACCCGCGACGACGACGTCGCCCGACGGCTCCGTGCATCCGTCTCCCCTCGATCCCCTGGTGTGCTTCGCGCTCTATCGGGCATCGCACGCGACCAGCGTCGCCTACCGGGAGCTGCTTTCTCCGTGGGGCCTCACCTACACGCAGTACCTCGTGCTGGTGCTGCTCTGGACCGAGGGCGCGGCGTCGGTGCGTCGCCTCGGCGACCACCTCGGGCTCGACTCCGGAACGCTCTCGCCGTTGGTGAAGCGGCTCGAGGAGCGCGGCCTGGTCGAACGCCGCCGGGGCGATGGCCGCGACGAGAGGGTCGTCATGGTGACGCCGACCGCGCGGGGCATCGAACTCCGCACCGAACTCGAAGACGTTCCGCGCTGCGTTGCGGAAGCGACCCGGCTCTCGGCTGAGACCGCACCTGCACTCCTGCAGACGCTGCGCGAGCTGACCGCCGGGATGAATGAGGTGACCGTTGGGCTGCGCACGCCGACGGATGCCGCAACTTAAGGAAAGAAGATGATGGACGTTCTCTACACCGCCGAAGCCCTCTCGACCGGCGAGGGCCGCAACGGCCACGTGCGCTCGACCGACGGTCGCATCGACCTCGAGATGGCCGTTCCCGCAGGCATGGGCGGATCGGGCCTCGGCTCGAACCCCGAGCAGCTGTTCGCCGCCGGCTACGCCGCCTGCTTCCACTCCGCTCTGCACGCCGTCGCCCGAGGCCAGAAGGTGAAGCTCGTCGACTCCACCGTCGGCGGCCGCGTCGACATCACGCCGAACGGCCAGGGCGGGTTCCAGCTCGCCGTGCTGCTCGAGGTCTCCCTGCCCGAGGTCGACCGCGACCAGGCCCAGGCCCTCGTCGACGCCGCGCACCAGGTGTGCCCGTACTCCAACGCGACCCGCGGCAACATCGACGTGAAGATCGAGCTCACGGACGACTAGCCCTCTCGGCTGAAATGGCGGAACGAAAACCCGGTCGACTTCGTCGGCCACGTTTTCGTCCCGCCATTTCAGCTGGTCTGCGCTAGCTGCTCGACCTACTACCCGCTCGCTGAGGCCCGGACGGAGTTCACGGTCGAAGCGCACTTCGTGCGGCCCACCGCAGGCGGGGACTCAACGCACCGTGACGTTGATCAGGTTCGCCCAAGGGTCCTCGAAGGCGACCGTCTGGCCGTCGTCACGGGTCTTCACGCCGTAGTGCCGCATCCGTTCGTCGAGGGCTCCGATGTCGTCGGCGCTCGGCACCACGATGTCGACCTGGCCGAGCCCCAGGGCAAGACCCCGTCTGCCGGCGCCGGCGCTGTTCCAGGTGTTCATGGCCATGTGGTGGTGGTAGCCGCCGGCCGACACGAACAATGCCGAGTCGCCGAGCGCGGCCGTCGTCTCGAAGCCGAGCTTGTCGACGTAGAACGCCCGTGCGCTCGCCACGTCGCCGACGGAGAGGTGCACATGACCCACGACCGCCGTGCCGAACGGCGCGATGGCGGCCGACTCGAGCGCGACCTCGGTGAGGTGCTCCTGCAGGTAGGCGTTCGGATCGAGGTAGAGCGTCGCCATCTCGATCTGGCCGTGCGCCCAGCTCCAGGTGGTGCGTGACCGGTCCCAGTAGAGCTCGACTCCGTTGCCCTCGGGGTCGGTGAAGTAGAACGCCTCGCTCACCAGGTGGTCGGCGCTGCCGGTGAAGGTGCCCGGGTAGCGCGTGGCCACAGAGTAGATCGCGAGCGCCAGGGCCGTCTGCGAGTCGAACACGATGGCCGTGTGGAACAGCCCGGCGCTGCGCGGCTCGGCCGACTTCAGCTCGGGGGCGTGCTGCAGGATCATGATCGGCGTCGTGCCACGGCCGAGCACCGCAGTGCCGCCGTCGTTCGCGATCAGCTCGAGGGTCACGCCGTCGCGGTAGTAGGCGATCATCGCGTCGAGGTCGCCCACCCGCAGGGTGACGGCGCCCATGCCGGTGTCCGGGGCGAGGAGATCGGAAGCAGTGTCGGTCATGATTGTCGCAACAACTAATTTCTGGAGGGTATTCCCACCCTGCTGTCGCGGCATCCCGGCCGGGCGGCGGAACCGTCACTCCGGCGGCGCTGCAACAGACCGGTGCTCGTGGGTGATGAGCCAGACTCCACGCGAGCGGCGCAACCCCGTCGTCACGCGCAGCCAGAGCTGGAAGCGCCGTCCGCCGACCGGCGTGGCCGTGAAGCGATCGACGCTGTGTGCGAACGCCACGTCATCGCCGACGACGACGGCGAGGTCGCGCACGGAGTACTCGATGGAGTCCTCGAACCCGTCGAACCAGTCGCGCAGGTCTGCGGCATCCGTGATCGTCGAGCCAGGGGCGATCGGGGCTGGCGTGAGGTCGAAGCCGGTCGATCCGGGGGCGAAGCGCGACACGAGATAGTCGGCGTCTCTGGCCTTCACGGCCGAGGCCCGCTTCGAGAGCAGCCAGCCGATCTCGGTCTCATCGATCTCACGGTCGAGGTCGAGCAGGGTGGTCATGGTCGTCTCCTGTCCGGCGCCACTGGTGGGCGCTCATCAGGACGACGAACGGATGCCGCCCCGAATCGACAGCGAGCCCAACCTGCGACTCGGACCGAGTTCAGCCCGGCCGCAGATCGAGCTCAGACGGAGCTCAGGCCGCGTCGCCGGTGAGACGCTCGAGCAGCTCGCGGTAGCGCAGTGCCGTTCGCTCGACGATCTCGCTCGGCAGGGTGGGCGGGGGCGTCACGCCGTCGTCCTCCCAGTTGGCGGCGAGCCAGTCGCGCACGATCTGCTTGTCGAAGCTGGCCATACGCTCGGCTGGGGTCGTTCCCGTACGCCAGGCCTCGGCATCCCAGTAGCGGCTGGAATCGCTGGTGAGCACCTCGTCGGCGAGCGTCGTGACGCCGCTCTCGCGATCGGCGCCGAACTCGAACTTGGTGTCGGCGAGGATGACCCCACGCCCCTCCGCCACGTGCGAGGCCTGCGCGAAGATCGCGAGAGAGAGGTCGCGCAGCTCGGCGGCGACGACGGGCCCGACGAGTTCCACGGTCTGCTCGAAGTTGATGTTCTCGTCGTGCTCGCCCATCGGCGCCTTGTACGCCGGTGTGTAGATGGGCTCGGGCAGGCGGTCGCCGTTCTCCAGTCCGGCGGGAAGCTTCAGGCCGCACACGGTCTGCGTCGCCTGGTACTCCTTCCACCCCGATCCCGTGAGGTAGCCGCGCACGACGCACTCGATCGGGAACATGTCGAGCTTCTTCACCAGCATCGAGCCACCCGCGACGGATGCCGGGATGCGGCTGGATCCGTCGACGCGGTGATCGGGCACGAGGTGGTTCGGCACCCGCAGCTGGTCGAACCACCAGAGGCTGAGGGTGGTGAGCAACTCGCCCTTGCCCGGGATGCCGGGCTCGAGGGCGTGATCGAAGGCACTGACGCGGTCGCTCGCGACGACGAGCATGGTGGCATCGGCCGGGTCGACGGGCTCGTAGAGGTCGCGCACCTTGCCCGAGTAGACGCGGGTGAAGCCCGGAAGGCTCTCATCGGCGGTCGGGGCTGGCGTCGGGTCTGGCGTCTGTCCTGGCGTCGCGGTCACGCGCCCAGTCTACTTTCGAGCGGCTGGACGCACGGCCGGATACCGCTGCCGGATGCCGCCCGGCAGGCTGGATGCCGTTCATCAGGCTGGAATCGCGCGAATCGAGCCTGCTGGATCTAATGCAGCCTGCGCCGGGCGAGGGGCGCGGCCTGCGCCGGGCGAGGGTACGTCAGGAGACCTTCGCAGCGATGTCGGTGCGGAACTGCCCGCCCTCGAGGCCGATGCGGCCGAGGGCGTCGTAGGCACGGGCGCGCGCCTCGCCGAAGTCGGCTCCGACGGCGACGACGCTGAGCACGCGGCCGCCCGTGGCGACGAGCTCGCCGGCGGCATCGGTACCCTCCGCGCCGTGAGCCGTGGCCGCGTGGGCGAGGTGCACGCCGTCGACGGATGCGGCATCCGCGAGCCCGAAGAGGATGCGACCGGTGATCGGCGGCTCGGGGTAGTTCTCACTGGCGATGACGACGGTGACCGCCGCGGTGTCGGAGAAGACCGGGCGCTCGAGCTCGCCGAGGGTGCCCGTGGCTGCCGCGAACAGGAGTCCGGCGAGCGGCGTCTCGAGCCGGGGGAGCACGACCTGCGTCTCGGGGTCGCCGAACCGGGCGTTGAACTCGATGACGCGGATGCCCTTCGACGTGAGGATGAGCCCGCAGTAGAGCAGGCCGACGAAGGGAGTGCCCTCGGCGGCGAGCTGGCGCACAGTGGGGAGCGCGATGGTCTCGATGACCTCGTCGACGAAGGCCTGCTCCGAGCCGAACTCGTCGGTGAGCCAGGGCAGCGGCGAGTAGGCGCCCATGCCTCCGGTGTTGGGGCCGGCGTCGCCGTCGAGGAGGCGCTTGAAGTCCTGTGCCGGGGAGAGGGGCAGCACGTGCTCGCCGTCGGAGAGCAGGAACAGCGAGACCTCCTGGCCGTCGAGGAACTCCTCGATCAGCACGCCTCCCCGCGGAGCCCATTGGGCGGCGTGGGCGACGGCCGCGGCGCGATCGCTCGTCACGAGCACGCCCTTGCCGGCGGCGAGGCCGTCGGCCTTCACGACGTAGGGGGCACCGAACTCGTCGAGGGCGGCGGATGCCTCCTCCACCGAGGCTGCACGCACGGCGCGGCCGGTCGGAACGCCCGCGGCGTCCATGATGCGCTTGGCGAAGGTCTTCGATCCCTCGAGGGCGGCCGCGGCCTGATCGGGGCCGAACACGGGAATCCCGGCGGCGCGCACGGCATCGGCGACGCCGGCCACGAGGGGGGCCTCAGGTCCGACGACGACGAGGTCGACGCCGTGCTCGACCGCGAGTGCGGCGACGGCATCCGGATTCTCCGCGTCGATCGGGAAGACGGGAACGTCGCCGGCGATGCCCGCGTTGCCGGGAGCGGCGATGACCTCGTGGCCGGCGGCATCCGCGAGCAGTGCGGTGATGATGGCGTGCTCGCGCGCGCCCGGGCCCAGAACGAGAATCTTCACGCCCTCAAGGGTAGGGGATGCGCCGAGTTGCCCACTTCCGCCAGTCGTGAGCGCCCGGCACTGGCTGAAGTGGGCAACTCGACGGGTGCGGGGACGGGCGGGGGCGCGGGAGGATGGAGCCATGGGACGCGCGCGCATCGATGAGGGTCAGGGGCTGGCCGCCCTGCGGTCGTGGCAGGCGGATGCGGCATCCGCGAGCCGCGACACGAAGGCCATGGCCGTGCGATTCACGCTGCAGGCGCTCGCCGATCGTGCTCCGGGCAACACCGTCGAGGTGCGGGTTCCGCCGTTCGGGGCGACGCAGTGCATCGAGGGACCCCGGCACACGCGCGGAACGCCGCCGAACGTCATCGAGACGGATGCGGCGACCTGGCTCGCGCTCGCCACGGGCGCCGAGGCCTGGGACGACGCTCTGGGGTCCGGCCGGGTGCACGCCTCGGGTCAGCGTGCGCAGCTCGACGGGCTGCTGCCGGTGGTGCGGTAGCTGCGGTGCCTGCGCTTCGAACGCCGACTTCGTCGGGTTCTCACCGAGCGCGCCGTGAGAACCCGCTCGCTGAGGACCGAGCGCAGCGACCGTCCGAAGCGCTTCGGGGTCGCGGCTCGTAGAAGCGCTTCGGCCGCGGACTCCGTCCGGGCCTCAGCGAGCGGGGCAGGCGAGGGTGGTCGGGGGTGCGGCTCACCGCAGCGGCAGGATCAGCGGCGCCCCCGTGCGCGGATGCGGGATCACCTCGACCGGCTGCCCGTAGACCTCCGAGATGCGCTCGCCCGTGAGAACGGCATCCGGGCTCCCGGATGCCACCACTCGCCCACCGGCGAGCAGCGTGATGCGATCGGCATACGCCGCCGCCAGGTTGAGGTCGTGCAGCACGACCACCACGGTGTCGCCCGACCGCGAGCGGGCCCGGGCTATGCGCAGCACGTCCTCCTGGTGGCGCAGGTCGAGCGCCGCCGTCGGCTCATCGAGCAGCAGCGTCGGCGCGGCCTGGGCGAGCACGCGGGCCAGGGCGACCCTGGCACGCTCGCCGCCCGACAGCGACGGCACGGTGCGCCCCAAGAGATGGGCGACGTCGGTCTGGACGAGGGCCGCGGCGATCAATCGCTCATCGTCGTCCTCGGCGGAGGTGCCTCGCCACGGCGCGCGCCCCATGGCCACGACCTCGCCCACGGTGAAGGGGAAGAACACGTCGTGCTGCTGGAGGAGGACGGCACGGGTGCGTGCCAGCTCGCGCAGGCGCCACGATCCGATCGGCCGCCCTTCCACCTGCACGCTGCCGGATGCCGCAGGCCTGTCGCCGGCGAGCACTCCGAGCAGCGTCGACTTGCCGGCACCGTTCGGTCCGATGAGAGCGTGCACCTCGCCGGGCCGGGCGTCGAAGTCGACGCCGTCGAGCAGGGTGGCGCCGTCGATGACGACGCCGACGCCCTGGGCGGCGAGAGCAGGTGCGAGAGTTGAGGCCAGGGCCGGGTCGGGCCCGGCATCCGTCACCGGAAGCGCGCCGGACGCGCTCGCCTGAGCGGTCATGCCCAGCCCCCGGCCCGCCGCCGCGTGCGACGCAGCAGCCAGAAGAAGAACGGTCCGCCGATGAGCGAGGTGAGCAGGCCGATGGGCAGGTCGGCCATCGGCACGGCCGTGCGGGCCACGAGGTCGGCGGCGAGCAGCAGCACGGCCCCGCCGAGCACGCTGGCGGCGAGAAGGCCGCGATGCACCGGGCCGATGATCATGCGCATCAGGTGCGGCACCACGAGTCCGACGAACGCGATGATGCCCGCGAAGGCGACGGCCGCGCAGACCAGTACCGCGACGACGACGACCACGACGATGCGCACGCCCTCGACGTTGACGCCCAGGTGCCGGGCTCCGCGCTCCCCGAGCGAGAACAGGTCGAGGGTGCGCGCGAGCAGGAAGGCGACGACGAGCCCGGCGACGACCAGCGGCGCGACGACGGCGAACTGCTGCCAGCGCGATCCGTTCAGCGAGCCGAGCTGCCAGAACACGATCTGCTCCCGCGATCCGGCGTCACCCAGGAACATCAGCAGGGCGAGCGCGGCCCCGGCGAACGCGTTCACGGCGATGCCGGTGAGCACCAGCGTCACGACCTCGGTCTTGCCGCCCGAGCGGCTCGACAGGTAGACGAACAGGGTGGTCACGAGGCCGGCGGCGAAGGCTGCCACGGCGATGGTCCACTCGCCGAGGAAGGCCCAGCCGAACACGATCGAGGCCGCCGCGCCCAGGGCCGCGCCCGACGAGACTCCCACGACGCCGGGCTCGGCGAGCGGGTTCGCGAAGACCGCCTGCATGAGGGTTCCGGCTGCGGCGAGGGCCGCTCCGATGACCACGGCCATCATGATGCGGGGAAAACGGATGCTCCAGAGCGCGGCATCGGTCGTCGGAACCGCGGCGGCGGGCACGTCGACGCCGAGGCCGCGCAGCAGCGAGTTCCACACCTCGCCCGGCGAGATGGGCAACTGCCCGCTGCACGCGGCCAGCAGCATGACGCCGACGAGCGTCACGGCGAGGCCGGCGAACAGGATCGCCGCTCGAGTGGGGCGGCGTCGGGGTGCGGATGCGGCGGCCGGCGCGGCTGGTGAGGCTGGCGCGGCCGGGGATGGCTCGGCGCGGCTCGGCGATGCGGGGGAGGACGGCGGGGTGACGGCATCCGTCACCAGGTCACTCACTCGACTCACCGGAATCCTCGGCTGCGCCCGCCACGGGACCCGAGGCCTCGGGGGCGTAGATCGCCCGGGCGAGTGCGTCGAGCACCTGGGCGCTGCGCGGCCCGAAGCTCAGGATGTCGGTGTCGTTCATGTCGACGAAGCGGCGGTTCTCGCCGGCGGGGGTCGCGGCCAGCGCCGGCACGGCCTCGAGCAGGCCGTCGACGCCGTCGACCGACTCGAGGCCCTTCGTCATGAGCAGCACCACATCGGGCGCCGCCTGGATGAGGGCTTCGGCGGTGACAGGGCGCATGCCCGTCCAGCCGATCTCGCCGGCGACGTCGACGCCGTCGAGGGCGCGGATGAGGGAGTCGGCGCCGGACTCCTCGCCGAACAGGTAGTAGACGCCCGCAGAACCGCGCACGTAGAGGAACAGGATGCGCGGCCTGTCGGCGGCCTCGGTCGGGGCGACGGCGTCGATCTCGGCGCGCACGGCGGCGACCTCCTTCTCGACACGAGTGGTGAGGGCCGAGCCCGTGTCGTCGACCCCGAGGGCGGCCGCCACCTGGGCCACGAGCTCGCCCACGGTCTCGATGCTGCGCTCCTTCGTGACGATCACGACGGGGATGCCGGCGTCACGCAACTGCGCGATCACGTCGCGCGGGCCGAGCGTGGTGTCGGTGATCACCACCGTGGGCGCGAGGGCGATGATCGGCTCGGCCGAGAGGGTGTGGCCGTCGGCGGTGACGACGGGGAGGTGCGCGGCCTCGGGGAAGCCCGTCGACCCGTCGCGACCCACCACCCGGTCGCCGAGGCCGAGGCCGAAGACCGTGGCGGCGATGGCGCCGGTGATATCGAGCGGGAGGATGCGGGAGGCATCCGTCACGGTCACGCTCGTGCCCTGCGCATCGGTGAGAGTGACGGGCAGTTCGGGCTCGACGGTCGAGCTCACGGCCTCGACGTGCGCGTCGAGCAGGCAGGCGGTCGACGGCCCGTCGACGTCGGCGGGGTCGGGGGCGATCTCCAGCTCGGTGAGTGCCTGAGCCGATCCGATGCACTGGGGTTGCTCCTCGGCCACCGACGATGCGGCGGCGCACCCCGAGAGTGCGATGAGGGCGGCGACGGCCACGATCGCGGTGGGGAGGAGGCGGCGGTGGACGCGGCGGGCAGCAGGATTCAGCATGGCTTGATTAGGTTAGCCTAACCTTAGAATTGACAACGGATGCCGGGTCTGGATACGTTAGGCAAGCCTAAGCTAACTCAGGCGATCCACCCCTCGCAAACCCGCACGCGCCCGGCGAACAGTCGGTCTCCGCGTGCCTTCGTCCTGCCTTGGAGCATCCGCGTCGTGAATCACCCGCATCCGCCTTCCTCGACCTTCCGCCGGCTCCTCGCCGCGCTGACCGTGACTCTTCTGGCAGCCGGGGGTGTGTTCGCGACAGGTGCTCCGGCGCTCGCCGACGAGACCGTGGCGGTCTCGACGCCCACCGCGACCGCCGAGCCGGCTCAGCCGATAGAGCCGACCGAGAAGTCCGAGCCGACGGAGCCGACCGAGTCGGCTGACGAGTCGGCCCCGGATGCCGCACCCGAGGAGACGCCTGCACCGGAGGTCTCGGCGCCAGCGGCCGAGCCCGCCCCCGTCGTCGAGCCCGCACCGGCCACCGACTCGGTGCCGGTGCCCGCGCCCACGGCTCCGACCATCGCTCCGAGCGCCTCGCCCAGCCCTGCGCCGTCATCCGCTCCTGTGCAGGCTCCTGCACCGAAGCCGGCGCAGGCCGCGCCGCTCGCCGCCGTGGCCGCAGCCCCGGTCATCGCCGTGACCCCGGCTCCGGCATCCGGTGGCGCCGTCACCGTGACAGGCAGTGGATTCGCCGGCGTCTCCCCGGGCATCTATCTCGGCCTCGGGCCCGTGGGCCTCGCCGGCTTCTACGCCGGCAGCTCGAGCCTGGTCTCGAGCGAGACCGTCTGGATCGCCGTCGGAAACCCCGAGGGCGAATCCGGCGCCGGCAAGAGCGCGCCGATGCAGGCCGATGGAACCTTCTCGATCACCGTCACGGTTCCCGCGCCGAGCACCGCCGTCCCCGCCTACGCGCTCTACACCTCGAAGGCCCACGGCCAGGGCTTCAGCGACCCGAGCCAGAACGCGATCACCGCAGTCACCTACGCGCCGGCACCCCTGCCGACGCCCACGGTCACGGTCTCCAAGACGACGAACCTGAACCCTGCCGGTGACACCGTCACGGTGACGGGCTCGGGCTTCGTGCCGAACGCTCCCACCACCTCGGGCACCCGTCCGCCGCTGGCAGGGAAGTTCACCGGTGCCTACGTGACCTTCGGCCGTTTCGCCGACGTGTGGAAGCCGACCGAGAACGCCGCGACGAGTGCCCGCGTGGGCCTGCAGACGTACTGGGCCGTGAACGCTGAGGACATGGCAACGATCGGCGGCGCTGCTGCCGGTGCGATCGAGATCAAGCCCGACGGCACCTTCCAGGTCGAGGTTCCGGTGTCCGCAGTGAACTCGAAGGACCCGGGAACCGGCAACTACGGCATCTACACCTACCCCGGTGGCGGCGCGAAGTACGCCGCGTTCGAGACCTACACGGCCCTGACGTTCGCGGCTCCGCTGCCGACCCCGATGGTCACGGTCTCCAAGACGACGAACCTGAACCCTGCCGGTGACACCGTCACGGTGACGGGCTCGGGCTTCGTGCCGAACGCTCCCACGACGTCGGGCACGCGTCCGCCGCTGGCGGGGAAGTTCACCGGCGCCTACGTCACCTTCGGCCGTTTCGCCGACGTGTGGAAGCCGACCGAGAACGCCGCCACGAGTGCCCGAGTGGGCCTGCAGACGTACTGGGCCGTGAACGCCGCCGACATGGCGACGATCGGAGGCGCTGCCGCCGGTGCGATCGAGATCAAGCCCGACGGCACCTTCCAAGTCGAGGTGCCCGTGTCCGCGGTCAACCCGAAGGACCCGGGAACCGGCAACTACGGCATCTACACCTACCCCGGTGGCGGCGCGAAATACGCCGCGTTCGAGACCGCCACCTCTCTTGCCTTCGCCGACCCGACGCCGCAGCCCGAGCCCGACGTGGTCACGACGACCACTCTCGCGGTGTCGGATGCCGCTGTCACGGCCGGTAGCTCCGTCTCCCTCACAGCGACTGTCGCCCCGGCGACGGCATCCGGAACCGTCACCTTCTACGAAGGCTCCACGGCTCTCGGTGACGCCGTCCCCGTGAAGGACGGCATCGCGGCCTCGAGCGCGACGCTCGCAACAGTCGGCGCCGCGAAGCTCAGCGCCCGCTTCGCGCCGGCCGCGGGGTTCGCAGCCAGCACGTCGCCGGTCGTCACGGTGACGGTGTCGAGCGTCGTCGTTCCGCCGGTCACCCCAACCGAGAAGGGCTCGCTGACCTGGGGCATCGACGCGGACTTCCGCGCCTACGTCACCGGCCCCATCGCCTCGGGGTCCGTCACTCCGGGCACCGGAGCCACCAGCGCAGGAGGAGCTTTCCGCTTCGCTCAGTCAGGGGGATCGTTCACGGCCACCACCGGCCGCGGCACGGCCGAGTACGCCGGCTCCGTGCGATTCACAGGCCACGCAGGTGCGCTCGACCTGACCTTCTCCGACCCGATCCTGCGGGTCACGAGTGCCACCGCGGGGGTGTTGACCCTCTCGGTCAACGGCGCCCGCGTCGACTTCGCGACGGCGAACCTCAAGGCCGCGAAGCGCACCACGGTGAAGGGCGCCACGGTCTTCACCGACGCCCCGGTCACGCTGACCGCCGCCGGTGCCGCCGCGTTCGACGGCTTCTACCCGGCCGGTCGCAGCCTGTCGCCGCTCACCGCCGTCATCGGCGCTGCCACCGTCACGCCGGAGCCGCCGACCGATCTCGTCGCCACCACGACCACCCTCTCGGCATCGCAGAAGAGCGTGACCGCCGGAGCATCCGTCACCCTCACCGCGAAGGTCGCCCCGACGAATGCGAAAGGCTTCGTGACGTTCTACACCGGCGGGAAGGCCATCGGCACCCCGGTCGCGCTCTCCTCGAGCAGCGCGAAGACGACGGTGAAGCCGAGCACGGTCGGCGCCCACACCTTCACGGCGCGGTTCGCACCGGCCTCGGGTGTTGCCTTCGCCGCGAGCACCTCGAGCGCGGTCACCGTGACGGTCACAGGTGCCGTCGCGCCGCCGGTCGCGCCGACAGCACCGCCGGCATCCGACCCGACCTCGACAGGCTCTCTGCGCTGGGGCATCGACACGGCGTTCAGCTCCTACGTGACCGGCCCGATCGCCCACGGCGCCATCGCCGTGAGCGGCGGAGCCACCGCGGCCGGGGGAGCCTTCCAGTTCGGCCAGTCGGGCGGATCGTTCGACCAGGCCGCGGGAACCGGAACCGCCGACTACAGCGGCGCCGTGCGCTTCACCGGCCACGCCGGAGCTCTCGACCTCACCTTCTCGAACCCCGTCCTGCGGGTGACGGATGCCGCCTCCGGCGTGCTCTCGGTGTCGGTCAACGGCTCCCGGGTCGACTTCGCGACCGTCGATCTCGGCACGGCATCGCGCTCATCGGCCGGCGGCGCGACGACCTTCACTGCGGCCCCGGTCACGCTGACCGCAGCCGGAGCCACGGCGTTCAACGGCTTCTACTCGGCCGGTCGCTCGCTCGCCCCGCTCACCGCCGTCATCGGCGCGCAGGGCGCAGCACCGGCCGGAACCGGCGGCACCGTGGCCTCGGCGCCTGCAGCGGATGCGGCATCCGTCACCGACATCCCGGCCACCCCGCCGGCGACCACGGGCATCGAGCTCGACGAGACCACCCTGGCCTCGCTCGTGAACGGCGACGAGGTCACGATCACCGTCGGCGGCTTCGAGCCGAACGAGACCGGCATCACCGTAGTTATCTACTCGACGCCGACCGTGCTCGCCCGCGATCTCACGGCCGACGCCTCGGGCGTGGTGACCTGGACCGGCACCCTTCCGGCCGCCCTCACCGGCACGCACACGCTCACCTTCCAGGGCTCGACGGCGAAGGGCATCGTGCTGACGATTCCCGAGCGCGCGTCGGTCGCCGGCCAGTGCACCGTGGCCGACGCCACGCTCAGCTGGGGCTTCAAGGAGTCGTTCCGCGGCTACCTCACCGGCGGAATCGCGAACGGCGACTGGGCACTCACCGGCGTGACGGAGGAGAACGGCATCTTCGGCTGGGCCGGCGGCACCGGCTCCGTCGACCCGGCGGCCTCGCGCGGCTCGGTCGGATACCCGGGCACCATCGAGTTCACCGGCCACGAGGGCGCTCTCGACACGACCATCGCGAACCCCCGCATCGAGCTCACCGGCCCCGCCGAGGGCTACCTGCTGCTCGACGTCACCGGAACCACCCAGCAGGGCGAGCCCGTGACGGCGGCCGGCATCCGCTTCGCGACGCTCGATCTCAGTGGCGACGTGCTGACGACGACGGATGCCGCTCTCACCGGAACCGCGATCCCCGCCGTACTGACCGAAGAGGGTGCCGCAGCGTTCGGCACCTACCCGGCCGGGGAGGCGCTCGACCCCGTGTCGTTCACCGCTCCGCTCCCGGCCGATTGCGGCGTCGCGGCCTCCACGGCCGATGAGCCCGTCGCCGAGGCGGCCGATGGCGATTCCGCCGCCGCGCCTGCATCCGACGTCGAGCCCGTGAGTGACTCGAGCTGGTGGATCTGGGCCGTCGTGGCGCTGCTCGTGCTCGCGGCCGTCGCGGTCGCCGTCATCCTGCGCCGCCGGGCCGTGGTGGCAGCGCGAGCCGGCAAGCAGTAGCGACCAGACGCGCTCGCCGTGCGGGGATGTCCGGTCGTCCGGACCTCCCCGCACGTCGTGCTGCCGCGAATGGGCGTCGTGCTCCCGGCGGGTGGGACAATGGAGGGGTGAGCCTCGAGAACCGCGCCGATCGTCCGTCCTCCGAACCCGATGGGGTGACGGATGCCGCTGACGACGCCGCGGTCGTCGAGATCGAGCGCGGCGAGGCCGTCGTGCGCCGCTCGCCCCGCTACCTGCGGTTCCTGCTCTCCGGCGCCATCGTCGGAATCGTGGTGGCGCTCATCCTCACCGTCACGTTCCCGGCCAACGACGAGTTCAGCATCGGCCAGGTCTTCGGCTTCCTGCTGCTGCTCTGCGGCGTCATCGGAATGACGTTGGGCGCCGTGGTTGCGCTGGTCTTCGACCGCGTGCTGGCCAAGCGCTCGCACACCGAGCAGGTCGAGCACACGACGCTGACGACTCCAGAGGGCTGACGCCCCGCCCGTCAGATGACGGTGCCTCGCAGGCTGTCGATGGGTTGTTCGTCCCAGGTCGTGAAGGGATCGTCGCCGACCTCGGCCATCAGGGGTTCGGAAGCAGCCTGGGCATGGTCGATGGATTCCCACACGGCGATTCCGACGAGTCGCCCACTGGCGTCATCGACGATGCCGGTCCACACGAAGCCGGGCTGCTGACGCGCCACCTGGCTGTATCGCGACATCGACTCGACGACAGCCTCGCGATGCTCGGGGCGAGGAGAATGAACGGACACGACGGCGTAGGTCATGCGGCATCAAACCACACGATGGCGAGTCTCTCAATCGAGGGAGACGCCGCGTCGGTGCGAGAATCCCTGTCCGGGCATTCGAGCCCTGTGGTAGACCGGCAGGATGCACGAGATTCTCACGTTCCCTGATCAGCTGCGGCTGATCGACGAACGGTCGGCCGCCTTCGGCGCCGCGGTCGCCGCGACACCCAGCCTCGAGGTTCAGATGCTGACCCATCCCGCACGGACGCTGTTCGAACACGTACAGCATGTGGGCATGGGGCGCCGTAAGGCGGCTGCCATCGTCGCTGCCGGGCCCGCGAACGGTCCGCCGGAGGAGTCGGCGTGGGGAGGCGACACGGGTGCGCCTCGGGAGCGCGAGGCTCTCCTGGCCTGGTGGGTCGAATCCGTCGAGCACCTGCAGAGCGTGCTGCGCGAGGCTGGCCCCGATCGCGACTGCTGGACATGGTGGGCCGACTCGCCGTCGCCACAGACGTCCGGAGCCTGGGCGCGGCGGCAGCTGCATGAGATCGCGGTGCACACCTATGACATCCAGCTGACTGAGGGTGCCGCGGAGCCGATACCGGAGACCATCGCCCTCGACGGATTCGACGACTGCCAGTTCACCCTCTGCGCGACGACGGTCGCCTGGCCGCACGACCCCGCCATCGTCGACTACCACGCCACCGAAGGCCGATCCTGGCGCCTCCGACTATCTCCCGATGGCGCACAGGTCGCCCACCTCGCGCACGCTTCCGACGAGGGACACGTCACCGCAGACGCCTCCGCCCGGGGCACGGCGAGTGACTTGGTCCTCTTCTTCTACGACCGCATCCCGCTGGACTCGCTGGAGTTCGACGGCGACCGCCGCATCTTCGATCAGCTCGCAGACTGGGATCCGTCCGTCTGACAACCGACAGCTGCTGCCCGATCCTTCACCGGGAACCCGATTGTCTTCGACCGTGAGTGCCAGCAGTGTCCGGTCTGCCCTGAGCGGAAAGGGTGGCAGGCTTCACGCGGCTCTGAGAGCATGCGGAAATGAAGATCCTGGTGCTCGGCGGAACCGCATGGCTCAGTCGAGAAGTAGCGTCGACGTTCATCGGGCGCGGGCACGAGGTGACCTGTGTAGCCCGCGGATCGTCGGTCCCGGACGGCGCGCGTCTCGTGAACGCCGACCGAGACGCGGAGGATGCTCTGCGTCCAGTCTTGGGTGAACGGTGGGACGCCGTTGTCGACGTCGCGCGGCAGCCTGGGCATGTACGACGTGCGGTCCGCGACCTTGAAGATGCGGCGAGCTCGTACGTCTTCGTGTCGACCGTCAACGTCTACGCGTCGCACCACGACGTCGGCGCTGATGAGGAGGCTCCGCTGTTGGAGCCGCTGGCGGCGGACAGCTTCACTGATCCGGAGCTGTACGGATCTGCGAAGGTCGCCTGCGAGCACGCCGTGCTGGATTCGTTCGGAGCCGATCGTTCTCTGATCGCTCGCGCGGGGCTGATCGGTGGGCCGGGAGATCACACGCACCGCACCACGTACTGGCCCTGGCGTTTCGCCCATCCCGCCCGCAAGAACACGGTCCTGGTCCCGGATGCCCCGGAGCTTCCCACCGCGGTCATCGACGTCCGGGACCTTGCGGAGTGGCTGGTTCGATCCGCCGAGCGCCGCTTCACCGGGGTGTTCAACGCGACGGGCCCCGTCGTCTCATTCGATGAGCAGCTGGCGGCAGCGAGAGAAGCGGCCGACAGCACGGCCGAGGCCGTGCGAGCGCCCGAACAATGGTTGCGGGATCACGATGTCGTGGAGTGGGCGGGCGCCCGGTCCTTGCCACTGTGGCTGGCCGATCGTTCGTGGTACGGATTCAGCAGCCGGTCCAACTCTCGAGCATCTGCCGCCGGACTCGCCCTCCGCCCGCTCGTTCAGACACTTCGGGACGGCCTCGCAGCGCAGATGGACGCTGCGTCAGGAGACCTGACGAGCGGCCTGACCGATGATGAGGAACGGGCCCTCCTGGATGAACTGACGCACTCCTGACCTCAACCGGTCCGCCATCCGATCGACCAACGGGTGTGTCGGTGTCGAGCGCTACAGCGCGGCGAGCTCGTCGCGCAGCCGCTGCTTGGTGGCGTCGTCGACCCGACCGCCGACAGCGCCCAGTGCCGCGTCGAGGCTCATCCCCCTGGCAAGACCGATCATCGGGTTGGATGACACGCCCGGTGCGATGCGTTCGAGAATCGCAACCGCATCCGGATCATCCAGCAGAGTGCCGACCTTCACAGTGGAGATGTCGTACTTGCCCATGCTGCTCCTTCGTCTCGGTTTCATCCTGACATGCGTCGGTACCGCTCGCGAGGGATCCGCCCGTGGACCTCCGATCCGCTCGAGGCATCATGCTCGCTATCAGGCGGCGACCACGGCTGCCGATGCGGTCCGGTACGGGAGCATGAGAGCCGCCGAGGCGAGCCAGATGAGCCCGACGAGGCTGAGCAGCACACCACCGTCGACTCCGACGAAGGGCGCTATGAGCGCCGCCCCGAGCGCTCCCGCGGCGGCTCGGAGTCCGGATCCGACTGTGAAGACCTGGGCGCGCACGGAGGCGACACTGTTGATCGTGCGCAGCTCGAACATGGCTGCGACGCTCGGCGCCGAGAACAGGCCGGACAGCCCGACGAGGACGATCGTCCACGCGAGAGAGACGTTGAGGGCGCTGAGGGCCGTGAGAATTCCGGTGAGAGCGAAGCCACAGGCCATGACGAGCGCCGGAGGCAACGTGTCGATCGGACGGATCGCGACGGCGACGGCGCTCACGAGGGTACCGATGGAGAATGCCGTGACGATCCATCCGCCGGTTTCCGCCTGGTGCCAGTGCTGCATCGAGAACACGACAGCCGCGATGGGAAAGGCGCCGGCTCCGATCTGGGTGAGGGTGCTGGACGCCGTCACGAGCAGGAGCGGGCGGTGCCGCACGAGATAGACGGCACCCTGTGTCATACGCCTCCACAATCCGTCCGACATCCCGTGGGAGTGCGGCTTCGGTCGAAGCGCCAGCATCATGACGGCCCCGGCAAGACCGGCGGTGGCGAGCGACAGCGCCGCCCAGCGAGGGGACGCGATTGCAATGACGGCTGAGCACAGTGCCGGGCCGCTGACACCGGCGATGCTGTACGCGAGGGTGTCGGTGGCGTAGGCCGTGCGCTCCGGGGCGATCAGGCCCGTGACGAAGCTCGACAGTCCTCCCATGAGGACGGGCGTCACGCATCCCGCCGCGACCAGTGCGAGCAGGACGACGCCGAACGGAACCAACCCGAGCAGGGCGGCCGTCGCGTACCCGCCGGCCGACACCACGCCGGCCCCGAAGAGGAAGAGGCGGGGATGCCTGGCCGAGTCCAGCACCGCGCCGACGAGCGGTGAGAACACCACAGTCGGGGCCAGGGCCGCGGCGACGAGGACTGCTCCGGCCGCCAGGTCGTCCAGCTCGCGCAACGCGAGGATCGGGAACACGACGACTCCGCCCGCCGCGGCGATGCGCGACAGCACGGCCGCGACGAGGAATGTGAAGACCCGCACCCCGCCATCCTTCCGCCTGGCTCCGACACCGGCTTCTCGCCCATCATCCCAGCCGAAGCGATGGTGGCATGGCAGAAACCTCAGCCCGACAGGGGCACAGTCCATTGTTCACGTCGTCGTCTTCGCTGCATGGTCCATGCCTCCGCGACAAGCCCGATTGGCTTGCGCCTCTCCGAGTGGGTCTCAGTCCCTTCATTACTAATGGGAGGACCGTCCAAATTCGAGGTGGTCATGTGGTGAGGACGATCGTTGTTAAGATCCCGCTCATGGCTTACCGATTCCAGCGCATGCTCGAACTGACTTGGTTGCGCAGCACCCTCCTAGAGAAGGTGATGATTGTCTGGGGTGTTATCGGGACCGCACTCATGTTCGTGATCGCCGTCGCTGTTTGGGTCACCGGTAGCCAGTGGGTGATGAACGTAGCCGCCGTCCTGATCGCGCTTTACGCCCCTGCAGGTTTCTACTGGATCTACAAGGATGGGCTGGCACGTTTGAAGCGCGCCGACCGTCGGCAGCGAACTGCTACCGAAGTGAAGTCAGAGTAGCCAAGGCAACATCCAAACGACTGCTCCCGACGCGTCGCTCGGATTCGATGATGGATGGCTGACCGGTACTCTCAGCCCATGTTGACGAAAGAGTCTCGTGCGTCGCACGACACCGGGCCAGCCCGACATGCTCCGTACGACCCCATCGGGACCGCGTCCCTCGCACTAGCCATTTCAGCCTTTGCTGCGTTCCTGCTCGGGGCTGTGGTTGGAGCGGCAATGAACTTCTCGAGTATTCGTGAGATTGCTGACCTTCGCACGATCTTTGGTTGGTTGGGCGTTGGAGCCGGTACGGTGCTCGCCATTTCGGCTCTCGTTCTGTCACTGATAGCGGTGTCTAAGACGAGTCTGATCAGCTCAGGTGGTCGACGGCGCGCGCTCTGGGGCCTGGTCATTTCGGGAGCGAATCTTGTCCTGTGGCCTGCGCTATTTTCAGGGGTTGTGTGGCTGATTCTCTATCCCGATCATTTTTTACCCCGATAGCGTGTAGGCGCGGTCGCTGCAGCGTGGGCTAGAGGCGGTCCTGTCCCGACCTGGGTGATCCGCACAGCGAATCAAACCCTGCCGCCAAATCGAGCGCAGACCTGGTATCCAGTCGCCCCGTACCACGCGAGGCGTTCGCAGAGCGATCGGCATACGCTGTCGGTGATGCCGACCGAAGGATTCGCCGTGTCTAATGAGAACACTCCTGACCACCACATCTCCACGACGGATGAGCCGAGCGTTCCTGAGCTCGAGGCTGACGAAACCATACCGCCGCGGCCGGAGGAGGAGATCGCCGACGTGCTGCGCGCCGAGCCCGACCTTGAGGATCACAGCCAGCATCCAGAGGCTTGAGCCGCGTCAGACGACGATCCTTCAGTGTGGTGGACGACCCTACCCGTCATGCACCATTGGCTCGCGCGCGAAGCTTCCGAAAGGGAGCTCGGAAGTACGGCTTGTGTTTAGGGCGTGTGGATCAGGCCTGATCTGACCCAGACCAGCGGTGAGCGGAGCGTTGCAGGTCTCAACGTCATTGGCGGAGCGTAACCTCGGCCCGGTGGCAGTGAGCGAGACAGGGCGACCTAGAGTCGTGATGATGTGCGGACCAGGCGGTTCAGGCAAGACCACGTACGCCAAGCGGCTAGAGCGCGAGGGCTGGACGCGGTTGTCGTTCGAGGTGGAGTTCTGGGATCGCGGAATCACGACGATGCCCTCCACCGAAGTGGTCGCTGAGGTGGCGGCAGATCTGAAGGCGCGCTTGCTGCGTCATGTCGCGGCGGGGGACGATGTCGTGCTCGACTTCGGATTCTGGTTTCGCCGACAACGCGATGAGTTCCGCGCACTGCTCGCACCGCAGGGCATCGTGCCGGAAACTGTGTACATCGCAACGAGCCTGGAGACCATCCTGAGCCGAGTCGATGATCGACACGGCAAGCGAGCGGACGATTGGCCGCTCACCGAACAGACCGCGACGGAGTATTTCGAGCGGTTCGAGCCGCCGACGTCCGAGGAGGGGCCGCTCGACGTGGTCCTTTAGGTGTGCAGGAGCGGGCGTACACAGCGAGATTGAGTGCTTCGTCCTACTGCAGTGAGGGATCGGGCTGCGACGGTTCAGCAGGACGTTCTAGGCGAGAAGACCAGGGTGGGCGATACGGCGCCGAAACCATTCCGCGGCAACAGCCGCGGCCGCGGCCACCGACACATCATCGACGGCAAGTCCATCCGGCGATGATGTGTCAATATGCGCGTCAGCTGCGCGAACACCGTCATCCCAGTTCAAGCAAGCAGGGCTCCATCCGCCGCGAAGCGAGTGCCCGTCATAGTCCAGCCGAAGCGTCTTGCGCACGGCGTCACCTACAACGAAGTCATGAGACACGATCATCCACGGTGAGCCGACCTCGTCGAAGTGGTACCAGGCCTCCAGCCCGGGAACTTGGACCGACAACAACGTAAAGAAGGTGGACTCAGCCTCGGTCGGGTCTTCGTCTCTCACATTGCGAGTCTCGCGAATCAGCGCACGCCTGTCCAACTTGGTCTCGACGACGGGATCCGTAAGCCGGTCCCTCAGGGGACTCGTTCTCAGTGTCGGTGTGTGTGGCGGCCTGTAAGTCCAGACGCGGACCCGTGATGATTAGGGCCATGACTGACGCAGTGCGCCACTCCCGCTTCGCGGACTACGTTTGTGCGTGACTATCGCCCCGGGCAATGGGTCACGCTCGACGCTCGGACAGCGCGTAAAGAGTTCAGAGAACTGATGCGAGAAATGCCGTCGAGGATCGATGAGCTTCAGAACCTTCTCAAGAAGTATGGGCTCGAGCTTGGCGCCGACGCCGCATCCCTCCAACGACTGAATGACTGGTTTCTCAGCAATATCACCGCTGATAGGGAAGGGATCTACCCGACGAAGGAATGGCGCTCTGTGGCGCTGGACATAGGACTGTTCATTGGCGAGCATGCTCGACGGGAACGCCCCACCCTGCGGTGGGAAATCGTCTCAACTGGACCGTCATTCGTGGACTACCGCCGCCACGTGTTGAGCGGCTTCACAAATGTTCCGTACACGAAGTATCGCTTCAGTCCGTCAAACGCAGTTTTCGTGTATGCGCTCAATGCGATCGCCGGCGATGAGGACGAGATCGTATTGGTTGGGGACATGCCCATGTCTTTCACTCACCGTCCGTTGGACCGGGATGAGTTACCCAAACTCATGTCTGGCCTTCTTGAGAGGGCGTGAGTCGTCTGGCTACAGGCGAGCAGCGCTCCGACGATTCAGTCCCTTCCCGCCGCCGGGATGCGATCAAGCGCCTTCTGCGCTTCCTTCCTTATGTAGGGCCGAGGATGGTCGAGTAGTTGCTTCAGCTTTCGCCTAGCTTTCCCGGCTCGGAGTCGAACCAGTGCAGAGATCGCGTGGGCGACAACGTCGTCATCATCCAGGAGCTCGATGAGTAGGTCGACGGCACGGGGATCCTTTGACTTCCGCATCCCATAGACCACCATCTGGCGCGATTCGCCATACCCCACATCGACTGCAATCCGCGCTAGGTCGTCGAAATGCGAATCACTCCAGAGAACGTCCAGAGCATTTCCGGCCGCCCACCGTTTTCCGGATTCGTCAGGAGACATTGAGGAGAACACCGCAAGCATCGGCTCGAGAGCTAACGGTTTCGCCCATGGAACGGTCAACGCACGAATAACGACTTCTTGCTCGATCCCGTCGAGTCGGGTCAACCAATCGATCAGCACAGGTACGGCGTCGACGTAGCGCCACGCCTTCAGCTCATCAATCCGCCTGATCGGGTATCCGACCGCATTCAGGTCGTCGATTAAGGATCCGTGTTCATCAGCGAACAACGGTGGAGCGTCACCGGTCATTGCAGCCGCCCGGTGTGACTGACAGGTCAGGGGTGGGTAAGGATATGCGTCCCGGCGATCGGATGTCTCCGGCTGAAAAACCACTCACTGCGGGCGCCATCCCGACTCCTCGTCGCATACAACAGGGTAGAACTCGCTCAAAGTGCGTTCGAGGCCTTCAAGGGCATCCCAATACCGCTCGCCCCAGTCAGCTGGGTCATCGTAGGCGGACGATCCTCGAGTCGCGCTGTAGTCCTGCAAACCGGCCATGCCCCATATCCGTCGCAGCAGTATGCACACCTGATCAACCGGTGCGGTCGCCGGATCCGGCTCGATCACCTTCCGAATCACCTCGAACCAAGGCGGTGCATCCGTTGGGCCGGCCTCATCCAACACTGCCCGGACAAGCCGAAGCGAGTCCGAAACCTCCGTCCACATCTTGTTCATTCAGTTCCCGGGTCCGTCCGTGTGCTTCAGGACTCTGGTCCAATTGTTGACAGTTTGAACTCCCGGCGGGTCGACCAGCGTCGGGGTCCCGCCCGCGGAGGAGCTCAGCAGGCGAGGACCGAAACTCCTAGGAGAGCTGCGTACGCTCGACCCAGTCGAGGTACTCGGGCGTCACTGTGCCGGTGACGTACTCGCCCGTGAAGCACGAGAGGTCGAGGTCGGTCACGTCGCTGCCCTCGATGATGGCCGAACGCAGGTCGGCCACCTCTTGGTAGATCATCGCGTCGGCACCCAGCTCGGCACCGATCTCGGGGATCTTGCGTCCGGCGGCGATGAGCTCGGTGCGGGACGGCATGTTGATGCCGTAGACGTGCGGGTAGCGCACGGGAGGAGCAGCCGAGGTGAAGGTCACCTTGTTCGCACCCGCGGCGCGCGCCATCTCGACGATCTCCTTGGAGGTCGTGCCGCGCACGATCGAGTCGTCGACGATCAGGATGTTCTTGCCCTTGAACTCCGTGCCCATGGCGTTCAGCTTCTGGCGCACGCTCTTCTTGCGCTGGGCCTGGCCCGGCATGATGAATGTGCGGCCGACATAGCGGTTCTTGTAGAAGCCCTCGCGGTACTCGATGCCGAGCTTCTGGGCCACCTGCATGGCGGCCGGGCGCGACGAGTCCGGAATCGGCATGACGACGTCGATGTCGCCCTTGTCCATGTGGGTCGCAATGGTGTCGGCCAGGCGATCGCCCATGCGCAGGCGCGCCTCGTATACGGAGATGCCGTTCATCACCGAGTCGGGGCGCGCGAGGTAGACGTACTCGAACGAGCACGGCACCAGGCGGGGGTTCCGAGCGCACTGCTTCGAGTGCAGCGTGCCGTCGAGCGAGATGAAGATGGCCTCACCCGGAGCTACGTCGCGCACGATCTCGTAGTCGCCGTTCTCGAGAACGAGCGACTCGGATGCGACGATCCACTCCTCTTTGCCGGCATCCGTCACGCGGCGACCGAGGATGAGGGGGCGGATGCCGTACGGGTCGCGGAACGCCAGGAGGCCGTAGCCCGCGATGAGCGAGATGACGGCGTAGGAGCCCTCGACGCGCTCGTGCACCTGGGTGACGGCGTCGAAGATCTGGGCGGGGTCGAGCGAGAGCGAGGTGATCTGGCCCTGCAGCTCGGTCGCGAGCACGTTGAGCAGCATCTCGGTGTCGCTCGCCGAGTTCACGTGGCGGCGGTCGATGCGGAACAGGTCGTCGCTGAGTTCGCGGGTGTTCGTGAGGTTGCCGTTGTGCACGAGGATGATGCCGTAGGGCGCGTTCACGTAGAACGGCTGCGCCTCGTCTTCACGCTCGGCGGCGCCCTTCGTGGCGTACCGCACGTGGCCGAGGCCCATGTTGCCCATCAGGGAGCGCATGTCGCGGGTGCGGAATGCCTCGCGCACCTGCCCCTTGGCCTTCGTGATGTGGAAGGTCGGGCCGTCGGCCGTCGCGATTCCGGTCGAGTCCTGCCCGCGGTGCTGCAGGAGGAGAAGGCTGTCGTAGACCTGCTGATTGGCCGCCTCAGTCGAGACGATGCCGACGATGCCGCACATGCGGAAAGGGCTCCCGGGGGTTGGCTTTTCGGCCCTGATTCGGACCGCGTCAAGTCTCGCACATCGCAGCCTGCGGATTCGCTGCACGGATGCCGCACCGCGCTCATGTGAGCGGCGGAACCGTCAGGGGTGGTGGGGGAGTGGATGCGTCGGGCTCAGTCGCGATCGCGCCGAGGGCGCCATGCTCGTGTGGTCACCGCGATCGCGTTCCACGCGTTGATCGTCACGACGGCGGAGAGGAGAGCGCCGACTTCGTCGTCCGAGAAGACGGCGCGCGCTTCGGCGACGACCTCGTCCGGCACGTGGGTGTCGGCCAGAAGAGTCACCGACTCGGTGAACGCGAGGGCGGCCCGCTCGCGCGCAGTGAAGAAGCCGGACTCCTGCCACACCGCGACGGCGTGCACGCGCTGGTGGGTGTCGCCGGCCGCCACGGCCGACTTGCTGTGCTGGTCGACGCAGTAGGCGCATCCGTTCAGCTGAGAAGCCCGCAGGCGGATGAGTTCCCGAAGCCGCGCGTCGAAGCCCACCCGGTCGAGTTCGGCTGTGGCCGCCTCGTCGAGAGCGCTCATGGCTCGGGAGTATCCGGGCGTCACGCTGTCGAAGTCGATGCGCACCGGGATGCTGATGAAGGTGTCCGTTGTCGTCATGCTTCCCACCGTAGGAAAGAATGGCGCACTGATACAGTCCATTCCTATGAGCGAATCATGGGCCAATTCAGGCCTCGATCTGCATCTCGACCTCGGCCGCACGCGCCGGGCGGCGTCAGTCGAGGCTGCGATTCGCGCCGCCATCCTCGACGGCCGTCTGGCACCGGGATCCAGGCTGCCGCCATCGCGGTCTCTCGCCGCCGACCTCGGCATCGCGCGCAACAGCATCGCGGACGTCTACGGACGACTCGTCGCCGAGGGGTGGCTCGAGTCGCGTGTCGGCTCGGGAACCTGGGTGAGCGATCGACGGGTGATCGCTCCCGAACGGTCCCGCGTGGGCACGGATTCGGCCTTCGCGCTCGACCTGCGCGGCGGTCTTTCGGATGCGTCGGGGTTCCCGCGGTCGGAGTGGTCGGCGGCGACACGACGAGCCCTCGCCCGAGCCGACGCGGTTTCGTTCGGCTACGGGGATCCTGCCGGGCATGAATCCTTGCGCACGTCCCTGGCCACCTACCTCGGCCGGGCCCGCGGAGTCTGGGCGGAACCCGACCGCGTCGTCGTGATGCACGGTTTCGGCGAGCTCCTCGCCGTTGTCGGTCGGGCGCTCGTTGCCCGCGGTTCCCGGCGTATCGGCGTCGAGGCCTACGGTCACGAGCGGCATCGGCGCATACTCAGCGCCGCCGGTCTCGACGTCGTCCCGCTCGGCATCGACGCGGAGGGCGCCGACGTCACCCGGCTCGACCAGCTCGGGATCGACGCCCTACTGCTCACTCCCGCCCACCAGTTCCCCACCGGCGTGCCGCTGTCGCCGTCCCGGCGGGTCGAGGTCGTGCGCTGGGCGGAGCGCTCGAACGGCCTCGTCATCGAAGACGACTACGACGGGGAGTTCCGCTTCGACGGCCGCACCATTGGCGCCCTGCAGGCGCTCGCCCCGGAACGCATCGTCTATGCAGGCACCGCGAGCAAGAGCCTCGCCCCGGCGGTCGGGCTGGCCTGGGCCGTGGTTCCCCCGGACCTCCGGGCTGGCGTGCTCGAGCAGCGGTTGCTGCTCGGCTCCTCGGTCGACTCGCTCGCGCAACTCTCGCTGGCCGAGTTCATCGACGGCAACCAGTACGACAGGCACCTGCGTTCGTTGCGGTCGATGTATCGCGAGCGCCGCCGGCACCTCGAGGAGGTACTCGGCAGGCGGCTCCCCGGGTTCGCTGTCACGGGAATGGCAGCCGGGTTGCACTGCTTGCTGGAGCTGCCGCCCGGTGTCGAGGAGGCCGATGTCGAGAGGGAGGCGGCCGAGCGTGGGCTGCGCGTCGAGGGCATGGCGCGCTACCTCGCCCCGGGTGCCGCCCCGAGCGCCGTCCGTGCCCTCGTGCTGGGCTTCGGAGCTCCGCCGCCGCACCGCTACGACGAGGCGCTCGGCATCATCGCCGAGGCCGTGGTGGCGGCTACGCGATCTCCGCGATGATCGGGTGGATCGCCGCGTCGAAGGCTGCGGCATCCGTTCTCAGGGAATCGGTCACGGCCACGGTGAGAGATCCGATCCACCAGACGCCGCGCTCGGCCAGGGGAAGCACCTCGACGTTGAGCTCGAAGGAGTGCGCCCGACGCCCGACCTCGCGTTCGTGCTCGGCGATGGTGCCTGCATAGGCGCGGTAGCTGTCGGACGGGCGACCGCTCGATGCCTTCGTGTAGCCGCTGCGCGCCCATTCCACCCACGAGGTCGCAGCGACGTGCAGCGGACGGATGGCCGCGGCCAGGTCGTCGGCGCCCGATGTGGGCAGGGCCACCCAGGTGCCGTACTCGTCGATGAGTTCAAGGGGAACCGCCGACGGATGCGCCTCCGGCTCGACCGTCATCGCCCACCACTCGCGCCACTGGCGTTCGAGGCGGTCCTGCTCGTCGACGTCACGGTCCGGGGTGTCGCCGACGGGAACTCCGCGGAGGCGGGGCAGGTCGGTGGGGGAGGCGATGTGCAGGGTCTCACGCAACCACAACGCGAGGAGCACGGGGATGCTCGAATCCTCGTGGATCATCCAGGACGGCTGACCGTCGGCGCTCATGGCGTGGATTCTACGCCGCAGAAGGGGTGCAGGCGCGGATCCACGCGGATCGACGCGGAACCGCCGCCTCGCCGAGCCGGTACTCTGGACGCGTGAGCGCCAACTCGTCCTACGCCGCAGCCGGAGTCGACACCGCTGCTGGCGATCTCGCCGTCGAGCTGATGAAGGAGGCCGTCGCCAAGACGCACGGCCCCAACGTCCTGGGAGGCGTCGGCGGGTTCGCCGGCCTCTACGACGTGTCGTTCCTCACGCGGTTCAAGCGGCCCTTGCTGGCCACCTCGACCGACGGCGTCGGCACGAAGGTCGCCATCGCGCAGGCCATCGACAAGCACGACACCATCGGCCAGGACCTCGTGGGCATGGTCGTCGACGACATCATCGTCGTGGGCGCGACCCCCCTCTTCATGACCGACTACATCGCCTGCGGCAAGGTCGTGCCCGAGCGCATCGCGTCCATCGTCGGCGGCATCGCGAAGGCCTGCGCGGAGACCGGAACCGCCCTCGTCGGTGGCGAGACCGCTGAGCACCCCGGACTCCTCGGCCCTGACGACTACGACGTGGCCGGCGCTGCCGTCGGCGCCGTCGAGGCCGACGCGCTGCTCGGCGCCGACCGGGTGCAGCACGGTGACGTCGTCGTCGCGCTGTCGTCGTCGGGCCTGCACTCCAACGGCTTCTCGCTCGTCCGCCACATCCTGAGCGAGGGCGGCATCGGCTACACGGACTCCCTCCCCGAGCTCGGCGGTCTCGTGGGCGAGGCACTGCTCGAGCCCACGCGCCTCTACACCGGACCGCTCGTGCGCCTGCTCGGTGACCCCGACCTCGCGGGGGCCGTGCACTCCCTCAGCCACGTGACCGGTGGAGGTATCGCCGCCAACCTCGCCCGCGTGCTGCCCGTCGGAAGCTGGGTCGAGCTCGACCGCGCCAGCTGGTCGCCGTCGCCGGTGTTCCGTGTGCTGAGCGACATCGCAGGCTCCAGCCTCGAGAGCTCGGAGGGCACCTGGAACCTCGGCATCGGCATGTTCGCCGTCGTGGCGGCGGATGCGGCTTCCGACGTCATCGCCCGCATGCAGGCCGAGGGCATCCCGAGCTGGATCGCCGGCCGTGTTTCGACGGCGGCGAACGACCTCAGCTCCTTCGTACAGGGCGAGAAGGGCGTGAACGGCGGAGCCGTGCGCCTGATCGGCAGCTACGCGGCCTGATCCGCGGTCAGCGGGTCAGCGGGTCAGCGGGTCACCCGGCCACCCGGCCATGCCCGCGAGCGCGATCGACCGCGCGGCGAACGCGAAAGCGCGACGCGAGTGATCGCGCCGCGCTGAAGAAGACGATAGAACGCTACGCGCGCTTCTGCTCGTCTTCGGTCGCATAGTGGTCGACATACTCGTCGGACTCGCTGGCCTCGTACTCGGGCCACTTGGCGAGGTCCTCATCGAGCCGCTCGTCGACGACACGAGCATCGCCGTGCGTCAACTCACGCTCCAAGGCACCGTAATTGGTGTCGGGGCTGAAGTACTTGAGCTCGCGAGCGACCTTGGTGTGCTTCGCCTTCTGACGGCCACGCCCCATGCGAGACCCCCTCACAATGCTGGCCGGTGGCGTGATCGCCTCCCGGACTGTGGACCGGATTAATGAAAACTTCCCCGTAGTTTAGCATGGAGGACTGGCCGGACTTCCGTCTGTGCCCACAGTGCCGCCACGGGAAGAGGGTGTATGTCCATCGCGGCGACCACTGTGGTGGTCATCGGTGCCGGTCAAGCCGGATTGTCGGTGGCGTACTACCTGAAGCGGTTCGATCTGGAGCCCGGAGTCGACTTCCAGGTGCTCGATCGCGGCCCGGCCCCGGGCGGCGCCTGGCAGCACCGCTGGGAGGCCCTGAAGCTCGGCACGGCTCACCGCGTGAACGATCTGCCGGGCATGGCCGAGATGGGCCTGAGCTTCGACACCGCCGACCGCAGTTGGGCGGCGCGGGAGATCGTCGGTGCCTACTACGGCAGCTACGAGCAGTTCTACGGACTCAAGGTGCGCCGGCCCGTCGAGGTGTCGAGCGTGGAGAACGCCGGCGTCGACCTGCTGGTGCACCACTCCCAGGGTGAGACCCGCACTCGCTTCCTGGTGAACGCCACGGGCACATGGGGCTCGCCGTTCGTGCCCTATTACCCGGGCATGCGCGACTTCGCGGGCCGCCACGTGCACACCTCCGACTACGTGTCCGCCGAGGAGTTCCGCGACCAGAACGTGGTCGTCGTGGGCGGCGGCACCTCTGCCATCGGTTTCCTGCTCGAACTCGAGGGCGTTGCCGCAAGCACGGTCTGGGCCTCGCGCCGACCCATCGACTGGGTGGAGGGGGAGGCGCTCGATCTCGAGGGAGCATCCGCCGCCGTCGCAGCGCAGGATGAGGCCGCCCGCTCGGGCCGAGCGCTGCCGAGCATCGTGAGCGGGACGGGCGTGCCCAAGAGCCGACGCATCGCTGCGGGCATCGAGCGCGGCGTGCTCGACGCCCGTCCGATGTTCGAGCGCATCGAGGCCGACGGCGTGCGCTGGAGCGACGGATCGTTCTCCCCGGCGGATGCCATCATCTGGGCGACGGGATTCAGGCCCGAGTTGCGTCAGCTCGCACCGCTCAAGCTGCGTGAGAAGGCCGGCGGCGTGAGCGTCGGTGCCGGCGCATCGTGGAGCGACCCGCGGGTGTTCCTCGCGGGCTACGGACCGCAGGCTTCCACGATCGGTGCCCAGCGCGCCGGCCGCATGATCGCGCGGCAGATCGTGGCGCTGCTGTAATCCCCGCTCGCAGAGCCCGCGCGAAGCGCGCGGCCGAAGCGTGTGTCAGTGCGCTTCGGACGCGGACTTCGTCCGGTCCTCAGCGAACGGATAGGTACGCGCCCAGTGTGACCGCGAAGCCCAGGGCGAGCGTGACGGCGATGTTCAGCACTGCCGCCCTCCATCGTCCGCCCTCGGCGAGTTCGATGGTCTCGACGGTCCAGGTGCTGAAGGTGGTGAGGCCGGCGCAGACGCCGCTCAGGATGACGAACTGCCATTCGGGTGAGACCGCCGCACGCTCGGCGAGCCCCAGGGTCAGTCCGCCGACCAGCGATCCGACGACGTTGACGATCAGCACGCCGCGCGGGAGGTGTCCGGGTACGACGGGCAGGGCCTTGGTCACGAGGTAGCGGATGACGGCACCGATCGCCCCGCACAGCAGGGTGGCGATCACGACGAGAGGGGTCACAGGGTGTCTCCCTCCTGGATCTCACCGGGCATCATGAGGTGCGCCAGCGTCGATCCGAGGCGGAGGCCGGCGAACGCCGCAGCGAGGCCGAGCACGAGCGAGGCCACGAGGTAGACGGATGCCGGGCCGACGGCATCCGCAGCACCCATGCCCACCACCGAGACCATGACGGCGGAGAACGTGGTGAACGAACCGAGCACGCCGGCGCCCAGCCCGGCGCGCACCCAGTGCGGCAGACCGGGCCGCTTCCAGAGCATCCCCACAAGCAGCCCGAGCACGAGCGCGCCCAGCACGTTGATGATGAGCGTCGACCACGGGAACTGCCCGCCTGAGTGCGGCAGGGCTGCGTCGATGGAGAGGCGCAGCGCGGTGCCGATCAGCCCGCCGACGAAGACGGCGGCGAGGTCACGGGGCATGCCCCGAGACTACTTGCGCTTGCGTCGACGCGACGCGGCCGGCCGCGAGACGCCGGGCGCCACAGGGGGAGGAGCGACGGTCGTGGTCGTGATCATCGCGGGCGGCATCGGGGCACGAGGCACCGGCCGCACCGGCTCGCCGCGGCGGTCCTGGCCCGGCAGCGGGCGTGACCGGCGGCCGTAGAGAAGATCGGAGGAGTCGAGCAGCCACGGCACCAGCGCAATGGTGACGCCGTGCACGAGCATCAGCTTCTGACGGATGCGGCGGGCCTTGTGGTTGTGCAGCAGGGACTCCCACCAGTGGCCCACGATGTACTGCGGCATGTAGATGGTCGTCACCTCGGACCCGTGCTCGGCCCGGCGATCCTTCACGTGACGGATGACGGGATAGCTGAGGTCGCGGTAGGGCGACTGGATGATGCGCAGGGGCACCTGGATGTTCATGCGCACCCAGTCCTTCTTGACCTGCTTCGTCTCCTCGTCGTCGATGGAGACATGCACCGCCTCGAGGCTCTCGTGGCGAGCGGCGATGGCGTAGTCGAGGGCCTTGAGCACGGGCTTCTGCACCTTGCCGACCAGCACGATGGCGTGGTCGCCCGTGGCTCCGAAGGTCGTGGTGGGGTCGGCCTCGACCTCCGTGGCGACGTCGCGGTAGTAGCGGTTCACGCCCATCATCAGCAGGAACAGGATCGGCATCATCACGAAGACGATCCACGCGCCGTGGGTGAACTTCGTGATGGTCACCACGACGAGCACGATGCCGGTCATCCCGGCGCCGAGTGCGTTGATCGACAGGCTCTTGACGATGGAACCGCGGTGGGCCCCCGGAGTCTTCAGCTCGCGCAGCCAGTGCCGCACCATGCCGGTCTGGCCGAGCGTGAACGACACGAAGACGCCGATGATGTACAGCTGGATGAGCACGGTGAGGTTCGCCTGGAACACCACGAGGATGAGGATGGCAGCGAGTCCCAGGAGCAGCACGCCGTTGGAGTAGATGAGTCGGTCACCACGCGTGGAGAGCGACTTGGGGGCGTAGCCGTCCTTGGCTAGCACGGAGCCGAGCAGGGGGAAGCCGTTGAAGGCCGTGTTGGCCGCGAGCAGCAGCACGAGGGCTGTGGCCGCCTGGATGAGGAAGAACATGATGGTGCTGTTGCCGAAGACGGCCGCAGCGATCTGGGCCATGAGCGAGAGCTGCGGCGCTGTCGCGCACTCGGCCCAGCCCTGGAGCGAGCACGGGTTCTCCGCGTAGTGCACGTTCGAGATGAGGGCGAGAGCGGTCAGTCCGACGAACAGCGTGATGGCGATGCCGCCCATGATCACGAGGGTGTGCTGCGCGTTCTTGACCTTGGGCAGGCGGAAGGCCGGAACGCCGTTCGCGATGGCCTCGACGCCCGTGAGCGCGGAGCATCCGCTCGCGAAGGAACGCAGCAGCAGCAGCACGATCGCCGCCTGGGTCAACTGCTCTCCCTGCACGGTGTACGCGGCGGACGCGGCGACCGGTGCGGTCCCGAAGATGGTCTGGCCGAGGCCGACCACGATCATCAGGAAGACACTGCCGATGAAGATGTACGTCGGGATGGCGAAGGCCTTGCTGGACTCGCTCACTCCGCGCAGGTTCACGGCCGCGAGGACGATGACGAAGAACACGGCCAACTCGACCCGGAACGGCGCGAGCCAGGGGAGGGCCGAGATGATGTTGTCGACTCCGGATGCCACCGACACGACGACGGTCATGACGTAGTCGACGAGGAGGGCCGAGGCGACGACGAGGCCGGCCTTCTCGCCGAGGTTCTTGTGTGCGACCTCGTAGTCCCCGCCGCCCGACGGGTAGGCCTTGACCAACTGGCGGTACGACAGGACGACGGTGACGAGCAGCACGACGACCGCCAGTGCCACCCACGGGGCGAACGCGAGGAAGGAGAGGCCGCCGAGCAGCAGGATCATCAGGAGTTCCTGGGGCGCGTAGGCCACCGAGGAGAGCGGGTCGCTCGCGAAGATCGGGAGGGCGAGGTGCTTCGGAAGCAACTGCCCCTCGAGTCGTTCGCTCGGGAGCGGGTCGCCGATGATCCAGTGTTTCGGCGACTTCAGTTCTGGTGGAGGCGTGGATGCCCCGTCATTTGCCACGGGGGACAAACCTACTCACTCGGTGAGCACTGTCAAGTTCCACACGTTTCCCTCACGGATCCCTTACGCGTGACGCTACTCCCCGGCTCCGACGATGGGACGAGGCTCGAGAGTGAATTCCCAGTCGTTGCAGCGGATGGGGTTGCCCGGCGGGTACTCGAAGTCCATCTCCCGGTTGAAGGTCATGCCGGCCTTCGCGCAGATCGCGTTCGACGCCGCGTTGTCGGTGCGCGGATACGCGTGCACCGAGCGCCTGCCGCCTACGAACCGGGCATGGTCGAGTGCTGCGATGAGTGCTCGCGTGCCGATGCCCTGGCCCTGGTACCAGGGTTCGACGCTCCATCCCGTCTCGTAGACGGCCGTGTCGTCGTGCACGGCGTTCCAGTAGCCGATGACCCCGACGCCCTCCGGATGCTCCGGCGTGACGATGCGGAACATGTGGGCCTCGCCATCGCGCCCGAGGCGGAGGTAGCGCTCGTGGCGGGTGCGCAGCTTCTCCTCGGTCTCGCTTCCCCCGAGGTAGGTCATCATCTCGGGGGCGTTGCTGCGCCTCAGTGTCTCGAGGTCGTCGGCGGCCCACGGCTTCAGTGTCACTTCTGCCATGACCACATCACACCATGGGCCGCCGACAGGTGTCAGTCCTTCGTGGGCAGCGAGTCGACGAACTCCGTGCGCAACTCGACGAGCCGCTGGCGCAGCAGGTTGACGTTCGCGTCGGTCACTCCCCCGCGCGCGGCCTGCAGACGCAGGTCGGTGCGCAGCTGCTGACGGAACTCGTTGATCGCGACGTCGGCATCGCGCACGGCGCGGTTGGTCTCCGACGTGACGCTGTCGCTGGCGCGGGTGGTCGTGCCGGAACGCCGGGCGTCGCGGGCGGCGCTCGCCAGATCGGCGCGCAGGCTCTTCATCGCGGAGCTGACCTCGGATCGCACCTCATCGGCGAGGCGCCGCACGGAGTCGGTCACCTCGTCCTCGATGCCGGCGAGCTCGGGCTCTCGGGCGGCGAGTTCGGCGCGACCGGCATCCGTGATCTCGTAGACGGTCTTGCGGCCGTCGGTCGACTTGGTGACCAGCCCCTCCTCCTCGAGCTTCGCGAGGCGGGGGTAGATGGTGCCGGCGCTCGGGCTGTAGGTGCCGCCGAAGCGGTCGCTCAGTGCTGTGATGAGCTCGTAGCCGTGGCGGGGCTGCTCGGCCAGGAGGCTGAGCAGGTAGAGGCGCAGGTTGCCGTGGGCGAAGACGGGCGGGGTCATTCTGCGGCCTGCCCGTCGTTCTGCTCGGCCTGGTCGGTCGAGGCCGGAGACTCGGCCGGCACCACGGTACGGCCGACGATGGAGACGTCGCCGGCGACGGAGTTGGCCTGCAGGTCGAGCCAGGATCCGCCGTCGAGCGAACCCGTGACGCGCTCGAAGCCCTTGCCCAGCGTGCCCTTCACGGTCACGTCGTCGAGCTGCACCTTCCCGCTCACAGTGTTGATGCGGTAGCGAGCGCCGTCGCCGCGGACGAGCCGCAGCGTCAGGTTGCCCGACACGGTGTTGCTGTTGACGTACGAGGGGGTGCCCGACGCGTCGACGACGATGTTGCCCGAGACGCCGTCGGCCGAGAACCGGCTGATGTCGCCGCTGGCGATGAGGTCGCCCGAGACCGTGTTGGCCCGGATGCGACCGGTGTGGTGACCGACCGACAGTTCGCCACTGACGGAGTTGAGTTCGAGGTCGCCGGTGATGTTGTCTGCGACGATGTCACCCGAGACCGTGCTGAGACGGGCGTCGGTCTCGAGTCCGGCGATCAGGGCGTCGGCCGTGACGACTCCGAGCTTCAGCTCGACGTCGCGCGGCACGAGGACGCTGACCTCGGCCTTGGCGTGCCCGCGGAAGCCCTTGAACACCTCGATGAAGTTGTCCCAGCGCACCATGGGGTGATCGATCACCAGACGGTCGCCGTCGATCTCGACGGTGAGCTCCTTGCTCGTGACTGCGCTGACCTCGACCCGGGCGTTCGGTTCGTCGTGGCCGATGATGTTCACGCGTCCGCCGATGAGGCTGACCTTGAGCTTGCGGACGAGCTCGAGGTCGATGACCTTCGTCTGGCCGGGCTGGATGACCCATTTCTCGATCGCCATGGTGTTCTCCTTGCTGTGTCCTGCGGGGTGGCATCCGCGATTCGGATGCGGGAAAGACGTTATTCGCGATATATCGCGTGTGCTGCTGAAATCACGATATATCGCGTTATGCCTCGATGCAAGACAATCAGCGAAAATACAGCTTGACCTTGACGCAACGTCAACTTGTACCGTGGAGGCATCGCACGGAGGAACGAGAGGAGGTCGACGCATGGACTGGTCCATTCAGGAGATCGCCCGGCTCGCGGGGACCACGAGCCGAACACTTCGCCATTACGGCGAGGTCGGACTGCTCGAGGCGACCCGCACCGGGAGCAACGGCTACAGGTACTACGACGAGCAGGCGCTGGTGCGGTTGCAGCGCATCCTGCTGCTCCGCGACCTGGGGCTCGGGCTCCCCGCCATCGGCGAGGTGCTCGAGAACGAGCGGGACTCCGGGCGGGCGCTGCTGAACCACCTCACGTGGCTGCAGCGCGAGCAGGACCGGCTGGCGCGACAGATCGCGTCGGTCGAGAACACGATTCTGGGAATGGAGGGAGGTGAACAACTGATGGCAGAGAACATGTTCGACGGGTTCGACCACACCGAGTACAAGGAGGAGGTCGAGGACCGTTGGGGACAGGACGCGTACGCGAAGAGCGACGCGTGGTGGCGCTCGATGAGTGCCGCGGAGAAGAAGGACTGGCAGCAGCGCCAGGCGGCGCTCGCCGCCGACTGGGCCGAGGCCGCGAATCGCGGTGCGGCACCGGACAGCGACGAGGCCCAGGCCCTGGCGAAGCGCCAGGCCGACTGGCTCGGCGGCATCCCGGGAACTCCGGGCAGCGCGCAGGGCCGCCCGACGAAGGAGTACTTCGTCGGGCTCGGCGAGCTGTACGTGGCCGACGAGCGCTTCGCGGCGAACTACCGCGGAACGCAGGGGGCGACCTTCGTGCGCGACGCGATGAAGGTCTATGCGGAGAAGCTGGGCTGATCCGCTTACGCCTCCGCTGATCGAGTAGCGACCGAGCGCAGCGAGGACGCGTATCGAGATCACACCGGCGTCAGCGCGACGCTGGCAGTGGTCTCGATACGGCTGCTCGCTGCGCTCGCGGCCTACTCGACCAGCGGGGGTCTCAGCGGGTCGGCGTGCGCCGGTAGCCGTCGCGGACGAGGGCGACGACCGTGCCGACGATGCCCCACAGGGCGAGGATGGCGATGGCTGCGAGGGTGACGAACATGGGACACCTCCTGGTGCGTTGGGTGGATTGAGGGTCGTTCGCCTTCTGGCCGTTCGCTGAGGCCCGACGAAGTCGCGGTCGAAGCGCATGAGAAGGGCGCGCTGAGGAGCGCTTCGACCGCGGACTACGTCCGGGCCTCAGCGAGCGGGTTCGGTGAGAGTGAGTGGCGCCTAGTTCGCCGGGGAGTCCACGGCCGGCTCCGAGGGGGTCACGTCGCCTTCGAGCACCTGTTCGGTTGCGGCATCCGTCGCCTTCGTGGGCTGCGTGATGGCGAAGAACGGGATGGCCCAGCCGCAGAGCGGTCCGACGAGCAGCGCGAAAGCGAGCGTTCCGATGCCGACGTTGCCGCCCAGCGCCCAGCCGATGGCCACGACGACGACCTCGATGCCCGTGCGGACGGTCCAGATCTTCCAGCCGGTCCGGCGGTGCAGGCCCGTCATCAGGCCATCGCGCGGACCGGGACCGAAGTGGGCTCCGATGTAGAGGCCGGTGGCACCGGACAGCACGAGCAGGCCGGCGATGAAGACGAAGATGCGCGCGACGAGCGGCAGGTCCGTGGGGATGAGCGCCAGGCCGATGTCGGCCGACGGGCCGACGAGGAGGGCGTTCAGCACGGTTCCGATGCCGGGCCGCTGCCGCAGGGGGATCCAGAGCAGCAGCACCACGCCGCTGGTGAGGATGGTGATGAGTCCGAAGCTCAGGCCCGTGTGCTTCGCGATGCCCTGGGTGAGCACGTCCCAGGGGGCTGCTCCGATCTGACCGCGCACGATGAGCGAGATGCCGATTCCGTAGAGGAACAGTCCGACCAGGAGCTGCGCGATGCGGCGGCTCAT
The DNA here is from genome assembly GCF_004570845.1 of Orlajensenia leifsoniae. GTDB lineage: Bacteria > Actinomycetota > Actinomycetes > Actinomycetales > Microbacteriaceae > Orlajensenia > Orlajensenia leifsoniae. The sequence continues at coordinate 58,057 of NZ_SPQZ01000006.1, forward strand.
GAGGAGGGGGGCGGATGCGGCGGTCGAGGTCATGATGCAATCCAATTACACGATTGGCCTTTCATCCAATATCCAATTCACCTAAAGTGGCCTTATGGCTGAGACAGTGCTGACCGCCCGCTCTGTGGAGAACCTGCTCGGGGACTGGCGTGCTGGGGGCGCCGCGGCCTATATGGCCTTGGCGGAGCGCATCCGTCTGTTGATGCTCGACGGGCGCATCCCCGTCGACACCAGGCTGCCGGCCGAGCGTGAACTCTCGGAGCGCCTCGGAGTCAGCCGCACGACCGTCACCGCCGCCTACAGGCACCTGCGCGAGGCCGGCTACCTCGACAGCGTGCGCGGATCCGGCAGTGCTGCGAGGCTGCCGGGAGCGCGCCTGGCCGCCGCGCCCTCGCACGACGCCGGCTTCCTCGACTTCAGTCAGGCGACGACTCCGGCCATCCCCGGTCTCGCCGATGATGCGCGCGCCGCCGTGGAGGAACTGCCGCTCCACCTCGGCGGCCACGGCTTCGACCCCGTCGGCATTCCGTCACTGCGCGAGGCGCTGGCGCAGCGGTACAGCGACAGGGGGCTTCCCACCAGTCCGGACCAGATCATGGTGACCATCGGCGCCCAGCACGCCATCGCCCTGCTGGCGCGCACCCTCGTCAGCCGCGGTGATCGCGCCGTCATCGAGGTGCCGACCTATCCGCACTCCTACGAGGCCCTGCGCGCGGCGGGAGCCAGGCTCGTGCCCGTCGGCATCACTCCGCAGAGGGATGCCGCGGCTCGTGCCGGCGGGCTCGCCGACGACGGCTCCGACGATGACGGCGCCGACGAGGCCGACGACCTCGTGCAGGCCATCAGCTTCAGCAACCCGGCCCTGGCCTACCTCATCCCCGACTTCCACAACCCGACGGGGCGCTCGATGACGGTGGAGGCGCGCGAGAGGATCCTCGCGGCCGCGTCGCGTCAGGGCACGATCATCGTGGCCGACGAGACCACCGCCGAGATGGACATCGACCGCCAACAGTCCTACCTGCCGCTCGCCGCCTACGGCGACGCCGTGATGATCGGGTCCGTCGGCAAGACCGTCTGGGGCGGGTTGCGTCTCGGCTGGATCCGCGCCGAGGCTCCGCTCATCCGCCGACTGGTGGCCAACAGATCGCACAACGACCTCGGAACGCCCATTCTCGACCAGCTGGTGGTGAAGCAGGTGCTGCGCCGGATGGACGAGGTGCTCGCCATCCGCCGGGAGCAGCTGCGGGTGGGCCGGGATCACCTCGAGGGCCGCCTCGCCGAGACCTTCCCGGACTGGACCGTGCCGCACGTGAACGGGGGCCTCGCCACCTGGGTGAACCTCGGCACTCCGGTGAGCTCGCAGCTCGCCCTCGGCGCCCGTGCACACGGACTCATCATCGCCGCGGGCCCGCGCTTCGGCATCGACGGCGCCTTCGAGAGGTTCCTGCGCATCCCGATCGGCTACACGCCGGACGAGACCGATCGCGCCGTCGAGGCTCTCGCGCGTTCCTGGGCCGCTCTCGGCTCGCACCCGGTTCCGGATGCTCCCTATCTGGCCGCGGTGGTCTGAGGCGTCAGCCCGCTCGCCCTACTTCTTCGCCGCGGCCTTCGCGGCGCGCTTCGTCTCGCGCACCTGCGCGAGGGAGTCAGCGTCGACGATGTCGGCGACGGAGCGGTGCGAGCCCTCCTCGCCGTACGCCCCGGCGGCCTCGCGCCATCCGTCTCCGGTGAAGCCGTACTGCTTGCCGAGCAGGGCGACGAAGATGTGGGCCTTCTGGTCGCCGAATCCGGGCAGAGCCTTGAGGCGGCGGAACACCTCGGCGCCGTCGGGCTCGCCGCGGGTCCAGAGCTGCGCGGCGTCGTCGCTCCAGTCCGAGGCGATGGCGGCGCACAGCGCCTGTACACGGGCGGCCATCGAACCCGGGAACCGGTGAACCGCAGGGGTGGCGCGGAACAGCTCGACGAATTCGTCCTCGGGGAACGCCGCGATTGCCGACGCGTCGAGGGTGCCCATGCGGTCGCGGATCTTCGCGGGGCCGGCGAACGCCGTCTCCATCGGCACCTGCTGGTCGAGCAGCATGCCGATGATGAGCGCGAGGGGGCTCTGGGTGAGGAGGTCGTCTGCGGCGTCGTCGCCGGTGATGTGGAGGGCCATGCCTCCAGTCTGCTCCGAGAGAGCCGAGTTCACAGCTGTCCGTGACCTTTGTGCAGTCACTGCAATGCGATACTGAACCCTGGTGAGTCGCCGCCGACCACGTCCCGCCGCAGTTCGCGGCACCCACACCTGTTCCCGAGGGGATCATCCGTGCACTTCCTTGCCGTTCTCAGCATGAAGAACCGCGCACTCATCGCGCTCATCACCGTGGTGGTGGCGATCTTCGGTGGCATCACCCTCACGACGCTCAAGCAGGAGCTCGCGCCGTCGATCCAGTTCCCCCAGCTCGCGATCGTGGCGACCTACCCCGGTGCGTCGCCCGAGGTCGTGAACAACGACGTCAGCACCCCTGTCGAGTCGGCGATCCAGGGTGTGCCCGATCTCGAGAGCACCACGGCCGTCAGCAACACGAACCAGTCGCTCATCACGGCGCAGTTCACCTACGGCACCGACCTCGCGACGGCCGAGCAGAAGCTCACACAGGCCATCAACCGCATCAAGGGCACGCTGCCTGACGGCGTCGACCCGCAGGTGTTCAGCGGAAGCTTCGACGACCTGCCCATCGTGCAGCTCGCCGTCACGAGCGATGACGATGAGAAGAGCCTCGCGGCCGACATCACCAAGCTCGCCCTGCCCGACATCGAGGAGGTCGACGGTGTCAACGGCGCTCAGCTGACCGGTGCCATCGGCCAGCGCGTCACGATCACGCCCAACGACGCTGCGCTCGCCGAGGCAGGACTCACCAGCCAGGCCATCAGCGACGCCCTCAAGCAGAACGGCGTGCTGCTCCCCGCGGGCTCCATCACCGAGGACGACCTCACCCTGACCGTGCAGTCGGGCGCGAAGCTCGACTCCGTTGACGCCATCTCGGCGCTGCCGCTGGTGCCGACGGATCCGGCGGGGTTCGCATCCGGGATCAAGACCGTCGGCGATGTGGCCACAGTCGCCGAGACGGATGACCCGACCACCTCGATCTCCCGCGTCGACGGAAAGCCGGCCCTCACGATCGCCGTGACGAAGCTGCCGTCCGCCAACACCGTCGACGTCTCGAAGGGCGTCAACGCCCTCATCCCCGACATCGAGGACAAGCTCGGCTCGAACGCGACGATCACCGTGGTGTTCGACCAGGCTCCGTTCATCGAGCAGTCGATCCAGTCGCTCACCGAGGAGGGCCTGCTCGGCCTCTTCTTCGCCGTGATCGTCATCCTGATCTTCCTGATGTCTGTGCGCTCGACCCTGGTGACGGCCATCTCCATCCCGACGAGCGTGCTCATCACGTTCATCGGCATGCAGGCGACGGGCTACACGCTCAACATCATCACGCTCGGCGCTCTGACCATCGCCATCGGCCGCGTGGTCGACGACTCCATCGTGGTCATCGAGAACATCAAGCGTCAGATGGTCGCGGGCGTCGATCGCGCCGAGACCATCCTGCGAGCCGTCAAGGAGGTGGCAGGCGCGATCACGGCGTCGACGATCACCACCGTCGCCGTCTTCCTGCCGATCGCCTTCGTCGGCGACGTGACGGGTGAGCTGTTCCGTCCGTTCGCCCTCACCATCACGATCGCGCTGCTGTCGTCGCTGCTGGTGTCGTTGACGATCGTGCCGGTGCTGGCGTACTGGTTCCTGCGCCCGCCGAAGAGCCGCAAGCACGAGGCCGTCGACCTTCCGGCCGACGAGGGCGGCTCCGCCGACTACGACGAGCTCGAGCACCCGTCGCGACTGCAGAAGGGCTACCTCCCGGTCATCCGCTGGACGCTCAGGCACTCCGTCGCGACCATCCTCATCGCCGTGCTGGTACTGCTCGGCACCCTCGCCCTCACGCCCCTCATGAAGACCAACTTCCTCGGGGCGACGGGCCAGAACACCCTGACCGTCACTCAGACGCTCGAGCCGGGTGCATCGCTCGAGGCTCAGGATGCCGCGGCCACCGTCGTGGAGAAGGCACTGCTCGACACCGATGGCGTCGAGACGGTTCAGCTCACCATCGGCTCGTCGGGCAGCGCACTCCGCGACGCCTTCACCGGCGGCGCCGGCGGCATCACCTACTCGATCACGACCGACCCCGACGCCGACGCGACGGCGGTGCAGGCCGACATCGAGGACCAGCTCGCCGACATCACCGACCAGGGCGAGATCGCCGTGACGGCGTCGAGCGGATTCGGCGGCGGCAGCGACATCCTCGTCGACGTCACGGCCTCGTCGAGCGATGACCTCCAGAAGGCCTCCGACGAGATCGTGACCGCCCTCGGCGACCTCGACTCGATCAAGGCGGCCTCGTCCAACCTGAGCGCTTCGCTGCCGTACATCGCCGTCACCGTCGACCGTGACGCCGCCGCCCAGGCCGGCCTCAGTGAGGTCGCCATCGGCAGCATCGTCTCGCAGGCCATGCAGCCGAGCACGATCGGCAGCATCGCGATCGACGACTCGACGCTGACGATCTACCTGCAGTCGGAGAACCCGCCCACGACGATCGCCGAGCTCTCGGCCCTGCAGATCCCGACCCTGGCGGGGCCCGTCGCGCTCGACACCCTCGCCACGGTGGAGAACACCGAGGGGCCGGCATCCGTCACCACGGTGAAGGGACTGCGCAGCGCCACCATCACGGCGACGCCGGGCACCGACAACCTGTCGGTGGCCAACACCGAGGTGACCGCGGCCCTCGCGGATGCGAAGCTGCCGCAGGGTGCGAACGCCGAGATCGGCGGCGTCACGGCCAGCCAGGGCGACGCGTTCAGCCAGCTCGGCCTCGCGCTGCTCGCGGCGATCCTCATCGTGTACATCGTCATGGTGGCCACGTTCCGCTCGCTCCGCCAGCCGCTGCTGCTGCTCGTCTCGGTGCCGTTCGCGGCGACGGGCGCGATCATCCTGCAGATCGTGTCGGGCATCCCGCTCGGTGTGGCCTCGCTCATCGGCGTGTTGATGCTGATCGGCATCGTGGTGACGAACGCCATCGTGCTCGTCGACCTGGTGAACCAGTACCGACGGCGCGGCATGGGCGTGGAGGAGGCCGTCATGCACGGTGCCTCGCGTCGTCTGCGCCCGATCCTCATGACGGCTCTCGCGACGATCTTCGCGCTGCTGCCCATGGCGATCGGCCTCACCGGCCACGGCGGATTCATCTCGCAGCCCCTCGCCATCGTCGTCATCGGCGGCCTGGTGTCGTCGACGGTGCTCACGCTCGTCGTGCTGCCGACGCTGTACAACCTGGTGGAGGGCGCCCGTGACCGCCGGGCCGCGAAGAAGGCCGCCAAGGCCGGGGCCGAGGTTCCCGAGGCTGCGGCCGCCGAGTAGGTTCCGCCTCGCTCCGCTGGTCGAGTAGCGACCGAGCGGAGCGAGGGCGCGTATCGAGACCACCTCTCACGACCGAGCGTCGGCTGAGGGGTGGTCTCGATACGCCTGCGACTTCGTCGCGGGCTACTCGACCAACGGCTTGGGTAGGGTGACCTCATGCCCACCCCCGACTTCGTGCTCGACCTGCGCCGCGCCATCGGCACCTCCCCGCTCTGGCTGAGCGGGGTCACCGCCGTGATCCTGCGCGGCGATGAGGTGCTGCTCGCCCGCCGGGCCGACAACGGCCGCATCGCCCCGATCGCCGGGATCATCGAGCCTGGCGAGGAGCCGGCCGTCGCCGCCGTGCGCGAGGCCTTCGAGGAGACCAACGTCGTGATCGAGGTGGAGCGGCTCGTGTGGGTGCACGTGCTCGAGCCGATCACCTACGAGAACGGCGACCGGTCGGTCTACCTCGACCTCGCATTCCGCTGCCGGTATATCTCGGGCGACCCGCACCCGACCGACGGCGAGAACACCGAGGTGATGTGGGTGCACGTCGACGATCTCGACTCCGTCGGCATGACGGATGATCAGCGCCGCCGCATCGACTACGCCCTCTCGGCCGACGAGGCCGCGCACTTCGAGCGGTGACGAGCGGCATCACGGGTGATGTGACGCCCCCGCCGGCGCCGACCTGGGGCGCCGCCTCCGGGATCGACGAGGTCGTCGAGGTCTCGCGCTGGGACTTCCTGGCAGGCGAGAGCCCGAGCGACGACTCCTACAGTCGCGTCTCCGATCCGGGGCGGTACCGTTCGCTGCACGCCTTCGCGCTCGCCCTCCTCGACGACCTCGAGGCCGAGTTCGAGGTCTCGCGGGACGAGGGGCTGGAGCTGGCCGGCGGCATGGACACCGGCGTCAGCGTGGTGCGCGCGATCCGGCTCACTCCCGACATGGAGGGGGCGGCATCCGTCACCGTATGCCTCACCGATTTTCCGGGGCTCATGGTGCGCTTCGGTTCGAGCGCCGCGGTGCCGTTCCCGTTCTGCGGTTGCGACGCCTGCGACGAGCTGGTTCAGGACGTCGTCGAGTCCCTGCGCGACCGAGTCGACGCCGTGGTCAGCGGAGGCTTCGCCGAGTACGCCCACGGCGAGGCGTCATTCGTCACTGTCCGCGGGTCGAGCGGTCCGGGTGACCCCAGCGGCACGCCGATCATGCACTCTGCCTGGTCGCCTCGCATCGAGACGCCTCCGAAATGACGCGAATGGCTGCATCCGGAGCCCCGGAGCAGCCATTCGAGTCCCCTCGAGTCCGGCTCGTCGTCAGCGCCGCACCGACACCTCGGGACGCAGGTCGAGTCGGCGCAGCAGCTGGGCGTTGGCGGCCACGATGATGGTCGACAGGCTCATCAGGATGGCGCCGACCGACATCGGCAGCACGAAGCCGATCGGGGCGAGCACGCCGGCCGCGAGCGGCACCGACAGCAGGTTGTAGCCGGCGGCCCACCAGAGGTTCTGCTGCATCTTGCGGTAGCTCGCCGTCGACAGCTCGATGACGGACAGCACGGAGCGCGGATCGGAGCTGGCCAGCACCACGCCGGCCGATGCGATGGCGACGTCGGTTCCGGCGCCGATCGCGATGCCGACGTCGGCCTGGGCGAGGGCGGGCGCGTCGTTCACGCCGTCGCCGACCATGGCCACGCGCAGTCCCTCGGCCTGCAGTTCCTGCACCTTCGCGGACTTGTCCTCGGGGCGGACGCCGGCGAAGACGCGGTCGATGCCGAGGCTCGCGGCCACGGTGCGGGCCACGGGCTCGGCGTCGCCGGTGATCATGACCACCCTGATGCCGCGACGGTGCAGGGCGTCGACGGCCTCGCGCGACTCCGGCCTGACCTCGTCGGCCAGCGCGAGCGCGCCGGCCACCTGGCCGTCGACGACGACGTGCAGCACGGTCGAGCCGGCCTCGGCCCAGCCGAGCGACGACGCGAGAGGCTCGAGGGCGTGCTCGGCGAGCAGCGCCGGTCCGCCGACGTGCACGTCGCGTCCGTCGACGACGGCGGTGACGCCCACGGCGGGCGAGGCGCGGAATCCTGTCGCCGACGCCACCTCGAGACCGCGGAACGCGGCATTCGCCACGATCGCCCGGGCGAGCGGATGCTCGGAGTCGGCCTCGGCTGCGGCTGCGAGAGCGACCACGGCGTCTGGGTCGAAGCCCGGCGCGGCTGCGGCATCCGTCACCACGGGCTCGCCCTTCGTGAGGGTGCCGGTCTTGTCGAACAGCACGGCGTTGACCGTGCGCATGGTCTCGAGGGCCAGGCGGTCGGTGACGAGCACTCCGCCCTTCGCGGCGCGCTCGGTGGCGATGGAGACGACGAGGGGGATGGCGAGGCCCAGGGCGTGCGGGCAGGCGATCACGAGCACCGTGATGGTGCGCACGACGGCGTCGTCGGGGCTGCCGAGTGCCGTCCAGACCACGGCGGTGATGAGCGCCGAGCCGAGCGCGAACCAGAACAGCCACGCAGCGGCCTTGTCGGCGATGCGCTGGGCGCGCGAGCTCGAGGCCTGCGCCTTGGCGACGAGGCGCTGGATGCCGGCGAGGGCGGTGTCGTCGCCGACGGCACTGATGCGGACGCGGATGGCCGTGTCCGTCGCGACGGTTCCGGCCACCACGTGGTCGCCGGGGCCGCGGGTGACGGGGCGCGATTCGCCGGTGATCATCGACTCGTCGACGTCGGCCGCGCCCTCGATCACGTCGCCGTCCGCGGGCACACGGCCTCCCGGACGCACGATCACCACGTCGCCGAGCGCGAGCGCCGAGGGGGAGACCAGCTCGGTGCCGGCATCCGTCACCCGCTCCGCCTCATCGGGGAGGAGGGCGGCGAGGGCGTCGAGTGCCGACGACGCCTGGGCGATCGAACGCATCTCGATCCAGTGGCCGAGCAGCATGATCACGATGAGGAGGGCCAGCTCCCACCAGAAGTCGAGCTGGTGGTCGAGCAGGCCGAGGCTCGCGCCGAGGGAGGCGACGAAGGCCACGGTGATCGCCAGCGCGATGAGCAGCATCATGCCCGGCTGGCGGCTCTTCAGCTCGGAGACGCCGCCCGCGAGGAACGGCCAGCCGCCCCAGAAGAACATGACGGTGCCGAGCACCGGCGAGATCCAGTCGATGACGGATGCCGCGGGGAGCTCGTAGCCGAGCAGCATCGCGAAACTCGGACTGAACGCGATGACGGGCACGGCGATGACGAGCATGATCCAGAACAGGCGGCGGAACAGCGCGACGTGGTGGGCGTGGCCGCCGTGTCCTGCGTGTCCTGCGTGTCCGGCGTGGGCGTCGTGGCCGGCGTGGGCGTTGTGCCCCGCATGAGCGTCGTGTCCCGCGTGGGTGTCGTGCCCCGCGTGGTGCTCGTGTCCGGCGTGGGCATCGTGCCCCGCGTGCTCGTCGTGTCCGGCGTGCTCGTCGTGGTGCTCGTGCATGCCGTGCCCGTGCTCGGCGTGCGCATCCGTCGCCGCGTTCTTCTCAGCCATACAGGCGTCACTCCTCAGTCATCGATCTGATACCCCTGGGGGGTACCTCTCCATACAACCACAGATCTCGGTTTCTGTTCCCGATTCCCCCGAACCGGCCCACTCGTTAGGCTCGAAGCGTGACCGATTCTGCGACAGACCCCGCCTCCGATCTCGACGCCGAACACGGTCTGCCGCACGACCCGTCATGGCCGCGCGCCGGGGACTGGCCGTCGCTCGACGAGTTGGAGCCCGGCATCCACCCCGACCTGGCGATCATCGGCATCCCGGCCTGGCGCACCTCCCTCTCGCCCACGGGCGCGCACGCCACCCCGGCGGCGATCCGCGAGGTGCTGCGCCGCTACAGTCCGGCCCTGATGCCCGACCGCAGCTCCACATCGAGGCTCGTGCTCGATCACCTCGACCTGGGGTCGCTCGTCACGGTCGACGTCGGTGATGTCGACGATCCCGACGGACCTATCGGCGAGGGGCGGGCTATCGCGGCGGTGGCGGATGCCGCAGAACAGGCGACCCTGCTCGTGGCCCTCGGGGGAGACAACTCCCTGACCGTCGCCACGGCGCTCGGCGTCTGGGGCGAGCAACTCCCGACCGCCGGCCTCATCACGCTCGACGCGCACTACGACCTGCGCGACGGGGAGTCCAACGGCTCACCGGTGCGCCGCCTCATCGAGGCCGGCCTCGACGGGCGCCGGATCGTGCAGATCGGCATCGCCGACTTCGCCAACTCGGCCGAGTACGCCCGCCGCGCCTTCGACCACGGCATCACCGTCGTGCACCGCGACGAACTGCACCGCCGCCCGATGAGCGACGTCATGGCCGAGGCGCTCGACATCGCCGGGGCCGCGGGCGGCCCGATCCACGTCGACCTCGACGTGGACGTCTGCGACCGGTCGGTGGCGCCGGGGTGCCCGGCTTCGGTGCCCGGCGGCATCTCGGCCTATGAGCTGAGAATGGCCGCGCGCGCCGCAGCCGCCGACGACAGGGTGCGCTCCATCGACATCGCCGAGGTCGACGCCACCGCCGACGCCGAGGACGGCCGCACGGTGCGCCTCGCCGCGCTGCTCGTGCTCGAGGCCCTGGCTGGAGTCGCGCTGCGCTGATGCGCTGCGGCTCCCGCGGCCTGCCCCGCGGCTCCCGCGGGCTGCTCCCGCGGCCCACGCCGTCGCACTCACCCGCGATCTGCCCACTTCCGTGGGTGTTCGAGCCCGAGCACTAGCGGGAGTGGGCAACTGGGTGGGCGGCGCGGCTCCGCGAGCGACCTCAGCCCAGCCGCTCGTGCAGGAACGCGACGACGCGAGCGCGGGCAGCAAGCGCCGGGTTGCCGGGGGTCTCGCGCAGCTCTCCAGTCAGCACGGAGTGCGCCGTGCTGGAGAACCCACCCGGGTTGCCGCGCGACGAGTCGAGCTCGATGATCTCGAAGGCGTCGCCGAGACGCGCCTTCACCGTGCGGAAGCGCGCGCCCTGGGCTGCCCTGTCCTCGCTGAAGCGGAGCCCCATCGCGCACAGCTCGCCGGATGCCGCCCTCTCGGCGACCCGGTCCAACTCGGCCGGGCTCATGCCGGGGTCGGCGATGCGACGCGCTCCGAGGGGGAACGGAACCGACGGCTGGCTCGCGACGGCCGCGAGCACGGAGTCGTCGACGGCGGCGGCCAGCGCGAAGCCGCCGGTGAAGCACATGCCGATCACTCCGACGCCCGCGCCCGGGGTGCGCGCGTTGAGGTCGGCGGCGACTGCGCGCAGGTAGGCGCTCACGGGGCGGGCGGCATCCGTTGCGAAGGCCCGGAACTCCGTCGAGACGCAGAGGCGCGCCACGACGCCGGCCGTGTAGCCCGCGGTCATCGGGCGGCCGGGTTCGCCGAACGGCGACGGCACCACCACGGTGAATCCCTCGGCGACGAGGTGTTCGGCGAGGCCGAGCACCTCGGGCGTGATGCCCGGGAGCTCGGGGATGAGCACGACTCCGGGGCCACTGCCCTTCTCGTAGCAGTCGTGGGTGAGGCCGGCACCCGTGAACCGTGCCACGACCCAGCCGTCGAGGGTGGCGGTGGGAGCGGCGGCGGTCATGGGGCGATCGTAGTCGTCGCCGCTCTCTGGGCGTCGCGGCGGTGCCGGAGTAGCGTGGACTGGCATGAAGACCCTCGTGATCGTGCGGCACGCGAAGTCCGACTGGGATGATCCCGACCTGAGCGACCATCAGCGTCCGCTGAACGATCGGGGCCAGAGGGACGCTCCCCGGATGGGCCGACGGATGCAGGAGCGCGGCCTCGCGCCCGACGTGGTGTTCTCGAGCAGTGCCGTGCGGGCGCTCACCACGGCCACGATCATCGCCGACGAACTCGGCTACGCGCGGGATCGCATCCGCGTGCTCGATCGGCTCTACGGGGCTTCGCCGGCGACGATGCTCGACGTCGTCGCCGAGTTGGACGAGACGGATGCGGCTGCCGACGCCTCCAGTTCCACGGTCGTGGTGGTCGCGCACGATCCCGGCATGAGCGACTTGGCCGCCCACTTCACGATGGACCGCGGAGCGGAGGCCATCGCGGCCATGCCGACCTGCGCCGTCGCCGAGTTCACCTTCGATGCCGACCGGTGGACGGGGCTGGCGGAGCGTCGGCCGATGGAGGTGCGGTTCGATTCGCCCGGGCACGGGCACGGGCACGGGCACTGAGGAGCATCCGCTCTCAGTAGTCAGAGCGTCAGGTCGAGCGCGCTCTCCCGGACGGCGGTGATGGCGCGGTGCACGGCGCCGAGGCTCACGACGTCGGCGCCGAGACGCGAGCCGACCAGCTCGGGGGAGGTCGGATCGTCGTAGCCGTCGATGGCGACGCGCGCGGCGTCGAGCACCGACTCGAGGGGCTCGGCCATCGCGCCGGCGATGATGATGCGCTGCACATCGAGCAGTTCGCCGAGCACGACGCAGATGCGCGCGAACCTGTCGGCGAGGCGCCGTGTGATCTCGATGGCGCCCACGTCGCCCGTGTCGGCGGCATCGAGCACGTCCCGGGCGTCGAACTCGGGCAGCTCGGCGTGCCGCAGCACGCTCGCCCGCAGCACGGAACCGGCCGCCACGGCCTCCCGAGACCACTCGCGGATCAGCACGGCGGCCCCATCGGCAGAGCCGACGCCGTCGACGTGGTCGAGCACGCGCATCTCGCCGGCGCCGCCACGCACGCCGCGCAGCAGATGGCCGTCGAGGACGATTCCGCCGCCGAGGCGCTCGCCCGACAGGAGGGTGATGAACGAGTCGACGCCGACGCCGTGCCCATCGGGTTCGGCGCCCTCGGCGATCGCGGCCAGGTTGGCGTCGTTGTCGACGACGACGAGGCGCCTGTCGTCGGCGAGCAGCCCCGCGAAATCGGGGTTGGAGAGCGACCAGAAGCCGTCGGCGTCCGGTGATGCGCCTGCGGCATCCGTCGGCGCGGGAACTCCGACGCAGATCGCGCGCACTCCGTCGCCACGCACACCCGCGGCGGCGACGGCGTCGTCGATCACCGCCGTCACCATGGCTCGCCGCTCCTCGCCGCTGGCGTCGTCGGCGATGGGCCGGTCGGCCGTTCCCAGAACGTTTCCCCGCAGATCGGCGACGGTGGCCGTGACCCTGTGGCGGCCCGCGTCGACACCGACCACTGCGGCGGCATCCGCGCGGAGTGAATAGCGTCGTGCCGGCCGCCCCTTGCTGTACTCGCCGACGCTGCGGGCGTCGTCGAGTTCGTCGAGCCAGCCGCGGTCGACCAGTTCGTCGCAGACTCCGATGACGGTCGAGCGCGTGAGGCCGGTGTGAGCCATCAGATCGCTCGCCGTGAAGGCCCGCCCGGTCCACGCGAAGCGCAGCACCACATCGGCGTTGCGGCGGCGCAGCATCGTGGGGGAGTTCGCCGCGACCGATTCCAGCAAGCCCTTGACCTTTCCTCGAGGATGCTTCAGTATTTCCTACACCAAGTAAATCTACACTCTAAATTTATGGCCACGGATGCGGCACGCTGGCGTGCCGCCGACGGACACAGGGAGACAGCGACGTGCCCCACGGATCAGGACGGCAGATGGAACGGCGCCGGTGGCGCTCTCGGACGGCGGTCACGCTCTCGGTGGCAGTCGGTCTCACGCTCGGTCTCGGCGGGTGTGCCGCCGACTCCGGCGGGCCGGCCGACATCACGTTCCACATGAGCAAGCCGGAGGCGATCCCCTACTTCCGGGAGCTGACGAAGAAGTTCAACGCCGAGCAGTCGGACGTGCGCGTGACCCTCGACACGGCGTCGAATCTGTCAGCCGGATTCCTCCGCGGCAACCCGCCCGACGTCGGACTGCTGAACTACAACGAGGAGATGGCGCGCTTCATGGAACGCGGTGCCCTCTCCGACCTCTCCGATCTCCCGGTGGCCGAGCGCATCCGCCCCGACGTGCAGGAGCTCGTCGACCAGTACGCCACGTATCCCGGCCGCACGAGTGTTCTCCCGTACTCGGTGGCTGCGGCATCCGTCATCTACAACGTCGAGCTGTTCGAGGAGAACGGCGTCGACGTGCCGACGACCTGGGATGAGCTCATCGCCGCCTGCGACACCTTCGAAGCCGCCGGCATCACGCCCATCTACAGCACCTTCAAGGAGCCCTGGTCTGTGGGGCAGGGGCTGTTCGACTACACGGTGGGCGGCTCCATCGACGTCGCCGGGTTCTACGACGAGCTCGATGAGCTGGGCACCGAGGTGGGACCGGACTCCGACGTCTCCTTCGAGAAGACGCTGAAGGAACCCGTCGAACGGATGGTCGAACTCGCCGGGTACTCGAACGACAACGCGGCGAGCCGGAGCTACGGCGATGGCAACGTGGCGATGGCGAAGGGCGAGGCTGCGATGTACATGCAGGGTCCGTGGGCCCTCGGTGAGATCGCGAAGACCGACCCAGACCTGGAACTCGGCACCTTCCCGCTGCCGGTGACGGACGACCCCGACGACCTCAAGGTGAGGGTGAACCTCGATCTCGCCCTGTGGGTGCCCGAGGCGAGTACGGAGAAGGAGGCGGCCAAGACCTTCGTGTCGTACCTGATGGAGCAGGACACCCTCGACGAGTACAACGCCGAGTTCCTGGGCTTCGGGACGACCGTGGACGCGGCGCCGGCGACGGACGAGCGCATCCTCGGGATGCAGGAGTACTACGACGACGGCCGGTTCTACCAGGGCGCGTCGAAGTTCGTGCCGCTCAGCATCCCGACAGACAACTACATCCAGTCCATCGCCACGGGCGCCGACGTGGACGCGACGCTGCGCCGACTCGACGCCGACTGGGCGCGACTCGCGCTGCGTGGCTGAGACGACCCGAGAGGACAGCAGACCATGACAACCACCGCATCCCCAGCCGCTTCGACGGGTCGGACGGCCGCATCCGCCGATCGCGCCCCGACGACGACCGCGCCACCGACATCGGGCAGGAGCGCGCGCCGCAGGCAGAGCGTCGACCGCATCTACTACCTGTTCCTCGTCCCATCGCTCGTGCTGTTCACCCTGGCCATCACGGTTCCGGCGCTGCTCGGCATCTTCTACAGCTTCACGAACTTCATCGGCTTCGGAGACTGGGAGTTCATCGGCATCACCAACTACATCGCCGTGTTCTCCGACCCGGCCATCCTCTCCAGCTACCTCTTCACCTTCGGCTTCGCCATCGTGACGGTGCTGCTGGTGAACGTGGTCGCCTTCCTGCTGGCCGTCGGGCTCACCGCGCAGATCAAGGCGAAGACGGCGCTGCGGGCGGTGTTCGTGATCCCGATGGTCATCTCGGGCATCGTCATCGCCTACGTCTTCAACTTCCTGTTCTCGAACTCGCTGCCGGCCTTCGCGACGGCAGTCGGCATCGGCCCGCTGCAGGAATCGATCCTCGCCAACCCCGACCTCGCCTGGATCTCGATCGTCATCGTCACGGCCTGGCAGTCGATCCCGGGCACGTTGCTCATCTACATCGCCGGCCTGCTGTCGATCCCCGGCGAGGTCTACGAGGCGGCGGCCATCGACGGCGCCAAGCCGTTCCGCCAGCTCTGGTCGGTCACGCTCCCCCTCGTGGCCGGATACGTGGTCATCAATGTGATCCTCGGGTTCAAGAACTACCTCAACGCCTACGAGGTGATCGTCGGCCTCACCAACGGCGGTCCGGGCACCTCGACCCGCAGCATCGCGATGACGATCTTCACCGGATTCACCGGTGGCGACTACGCCTATCAGATGGCGAACGCCACCATCTTCTTCGTGATCGCCATCGTCATCTCGCTCATCCAACTCCGGATCACCCGCGGAAAGGCGGCACTCGCATGACCCAGACAGCAGCGAGCGTCCCGCTCGGCGACGCGAAGAGGACAGCCCGGGAGGCGTCGGCGACGACCCGCCCGACCCGAGGCCGGGTCGGCCAGGAACGCACCAACTGGTCCGTGATGATCATCCTCATCCTGTGCGCCGTCACCGTGCTGGTTCCGCTCTACGTGACGGTGTCGATGTCGCTGAAGACCGGCGCCCAGGCCGTCGACGGGAACGCCTTCTCCCTCCCGTCGCCGATCGACTTCTCGGGCTTCGCGAAGGCGTGGGAGCTGACGAACTTCCCCGTGTCGTTCACGATCTCGGTTCTGATCACGGCCGGTACGGTGATCGGCACCGTGCTGCTCAGCGCGCTCGCGTCCTACGCCATCGCCCGCAACTGGGACCGCCGGTTCTTCCGCTGGTCGTTCTTCTACCTGCTGGCCGCGCTCTTCCTGCCGTTCACCGTCGTCGCGCTCCCCCAGATCCAGTTGACCGGACTGCTCGGTCTCGCCAACCCCGTGGGCGTCACGATCCTGCACATCATGTTCCAGCTCTCGTTCAGCATCCTGCTGTTCACGGCCTTCCTCAGGTCGATCCCCCTCGAGCTGGAGGAGAGCGCACGGATCGACGGCGCCACCACCTGGCAGACCTTCTGGAAGTTGATCTTCCCGCTGCTCGCACCGATGAGCGCCACCGTCGCGATCTTCGCCTTCCTGGCGTCGTGGAACGACTTCATGATGCCGTCGCTCATCATTGCCGACTCCGCGCAGCAGACGCTGCCCGTGATCCAGAACATCTTCCAGACGCAGTTCAGCACGAACTACAACGTCTCCTTCGCGTCCTACCTCATGGCCATGGCGCCCGCCATCGTCGTCTACCTCTTCACGCAGCGCTGGGTGATGGAAGGCGTCACGCAGGGCGCTGTGAAAGGATGACCGCTCCTCTCGTCCAGCCCACGCTCCACCCCACCGGAAGGAACCCCACCCGCCCATGACCGACGTGCTCGAGACCACCGTCACGACCCCCCTCGCCGATGACGCCACCTGGTGGCGCCAGGCCGCCGTCTACCAGATCTACCCCCGCAGTTTCGCCGACGCGAACGCCGACGGCATCGGCGATCTGCCCGGGATCACGGCGCGCGTTCCCTACCTGCGCGACCTCGGCATCGACGCGGTCTGGCTGAGTCCGTTCTATCCCTCGGCGCTGGCCGACGGCGGCTACGACGTCGACGACTACCGAGACGTCGACCCGCGACTCGGAACCCTGGCCGACTTCGACGCGATGGTGGATGCCCTGCACGGAGCCGGCATCCGGATCATCGTCGACATCGTTCCGAATCACACCTCGGATCGCCACGAGTGGTTCGTCGAGGCTCTGGCCTCGCCTGCCGGTTCGGCGGCGCGGGCGCGGTACATCTTCCGCGACGGCCTCGGCCCGAACGGATCGCTGCCCCCGGCCGACTGGACCAGCGCTTTCGGCGGCCCGGCGTGGGAGCCGGTCGGCGACGGCCAGTGGTACCTGCACTACTTCGCCACCGAGCAGCCCGACCTCAACTGGGACAACCCCGAGGTGCACGAGGACTTCCTGACGACGCTGCGCTTCTGGTCGGATCGCGGGGTCGACGGCTTCCGCATCGACGTGGCGCACGGCCTGGCCAAGCGGCTGGACGCCGAGCTGCCGACGCAGGCCGAGATGGACGCCATGCCCAAGGACGGCGGTCACCCGCTCTGGGACCGCGACGAGGTGCACGAGATCTACGCCGAGTGGCGCCGGGTGTTCGACAGCTACACGCCTCCGCGCACGGCCGTCGCCGAGGCCTGGGTGGATTCCTCGCGGCGTCCTCGCTACGCCAGCCCCGACGGGCTCGGCCAGGCCTTCAACTTCGACCTGCTCGAGTCGGAGTTCGACGCGGCCGAGTTCCGCTCGATCGTGACGGCGAACCTGGCCCTGGCCGCGGCATCCGGATCATCGACGACGTGGGTGCTCTCGAATCACGATGTCGTGCGCCACGCGACCCGCTACGGCCTGCCGCCGCGCTCGGGAATCGACGAGAAGCACGGCTCGCAGTGGCTGCTCTCCGGCGGAGTGACGCCGGTGCTCGATCGTGAGCAGGGCCTGCGTCGTGCGCGGGCGGCCTCGCTGTTCATGCTCGCGCTGCCCGGCTCCGCCTACGTCTACCAAGGCGAGGAGCTCGGCCTGCACGAGGTCGCCGAGATTCCCGCGGCCGAGCGCCAGGACCCCGCGTTCTTCCGCAACCCGGGCATCGACATCGGGCGCGACGGATGCCGTGTGCCCATCCCGTGGACGCGCGACGGGTCTTCGTTCGGCTTCGGCGCCGAGTCGGCGCACCTGCCCCAGCCTTCCTGGTTCGGCGACTCGTCCGTCGAGGCCGAAGCCGCAGACCCGGCCTCGACCCTGTCGCTGTATCGCGACGCCCTGGCCCTACGACACGCGTTGCAGGGTGCCGAGGAACTGGAGTGGGTCACCACCGATCGTGCCGACGTTCTGCACTTCCGCCGCCCGAACGGCTGGGGGATCGTACTGAACTTCGGTACCGAGCCGGTCGCGCTGCCCGCGGGTGAGGTGCTCATTGCGAGCGCCTCGCTCGTCGGAGGTCGACTGGCCGGTGAGTCGGCGGTGTGGTTGCGCGCAGCGTGACCGCCCGCTGACTTTCCCCTTCGCCCGCTGAGGACCGGACGAAGTCCGCGGTCGAAGCGCACCCAGGAACGCTTCGATCCCGGCTTCGTCCGGGCCTCGGCGATCGGGGGGAAGGCGTCAGCGAGCCCGCACGCCGTCCTTCCAGACGGCCGCGATCTGCGGGACGCCCGGGCGGTACGCCAGGTGCACGTGGCTCGGCGCGCTGAGCTGCACGAAGTCTGCGCGCGCGCCGGGCCTGATGACGCCGACATCGTCGCGGCGGAGCGCCGCAGCGCCGCCGGCCGTCGCCGCCCACAGGGCCTCGCCGGGCGTCATGCCCATGTCGCGCACGGCGACGGCGATGCAGAACGGCAGCGAGCTCGTGTAGCTCGAGCCCGGGTTGCAGTCGCTCGCCAGCGCCACCGTCACGCCGGCGTCGAGGAGGCGGCGCGCATCGGGATAGGGCTGGCGTGTCGAGAACTCCACGCCCGGCAGCAGGGTCGCCACAGTCCCCGTTCCTGCGGCGCCCGATCCCGCCAGGGCCGCGATGTCGTCGTCGGTGAGATAGGTGCAGTGGTCGACGGATGCCGCTCCCAGCTCCACGGCCAGCCTCACGCCGTCGCCCTCGCCCAGCTGGCTGGCGTGCACCCGGGGAAGCAGGCCGGCCGCGATGCCGGCCTCGAGCACCCGCCGTGACTCGGCGATCGTGAAGGCACCGGTCTCGCAGAACACGTCGATCCAGCGGGAGTGCGGCGCGCAGGCCGTGAGCATGTCGCCCACCACGAGGTCGACGTAGGCAACGCGGTCGTCGGCGAACTCGGCCGGCACCACGTGAGCCCCGAGGAACGTGACCTCCTCGGTCACCTCACGGGCGAGGCGCACAGCGCGCTCCTCGTCGGCGACGCTCAGGCCGTAGCCGCTCTTGATCTCGACCGTCGTGATGCCTTGGGCCCGCATCTCGGCGATGAAGCCGGCCAGCCGCATCCGCAGCTCGTCGTCCGATGCTGCACGGGTCGCTGCGACGGTGGAACGGATGCCGCCGGCCTCGTAGCGTCGCCCCGCCATGCGCGCCTCGAACTCGACGGCGCGATCGCCGCCGAACACGAGGTGGGCGTGCGAGTCGACGAACCCCGGGATGACGGCCAGCCCGCCCGCGTCGACGAGGTCGTGCTGAGTCGAGTTGCCCACTTCCATCAGTGCGGCGTGACCGGGACCAGCGGAAGTGGGCGACTCGGCGTCGCCGGCGCGACCCACCCACACCACGCGCCCGTCCTCGACGAGCACCGCGGCGTCGCGGATGATGCCGAGCTTCCCGCCCTCGCGGTCGGGTGCCGGGTCGTTCGTGACGAGCTCGCCGATGTTCGTGATGGTCGTCGTCGTCGTCGTCGCCGTCGTCACGAGCATCCCCAGCCGTCGAGTCGCCCGAATTCGTCGCCACGACGGCCATCGGAGCGCGTCGAGGCGACGAAGATGGGCGAGTCGCGCGGTGAGCGGGACGGGCGGGGTGCGAGGGGTGGGCGGGGCGTCATCACTCCTCCATCGGGATGCGCAGGCCACGCTCGTGCGCGACCTCGCGGGCGCGCTCGTAGCCGGCGTCGACGTGGCGCATCACACCGGTGCCGGGGTCGTTCACCAGCACGCGCTCGATCTTCTCGGCGGCGAGGGGTGTGCCGTCGGCTACGATCACCTGACCGGCGTGGATGGAGCGGCCGATGCCGACTCCGCCGCCGTGGTGGATCGACACCCAGGTCGCGCCCGACGCCGTGTTCAGCAGGGCGTTCAGCAGCGGCCAGTCGGCGATGGCGTCCGAGCCGTCGGCCATCGCCTCAGTCTCGCGGTACGGCGAGGCCACCGAGCCCGAGTCGAGGTGGTCGCGGCCGATGACGACAGGCGCCGACAGTTCGCCCGACGCCACCATCTCGTTGAACTTGAGGCCCGCGAGGTGCCGCTCCTTGTAGCCGAGCCAGCAGATGCGGGCGGGCAGCCCCTCGAAGTGCACCTTCTCGCCAGCCTTCGTGATCCAGCGCCGCAGGTGCTCGTCCTCGGGGAACAGCTCGAGGATGGCGCGATCGGTGGCGGCGATGTCGGCCGGGTCGCCCGAGAGCGCGGCCCAGCGGAACGGCCCCTTGCCCTCGGCGAACAGCGGACGGATGTAGGCGGGCACGAAGCCCGGGAACTCGAACGCCCGCTCGTAGCCGCCCAGCTCCGCTTCGCGACGGATCGAGTTGCCGTAGTCGAAGACCTCGGCTCCGGCGTCCTGGAATCCGACCATGGCGGCGACCTGCCTTGCCATCGACGCCCGCGAGCGTTCGGTGAAGGCCACGGGGTCGGATGCGGCGAGCTCATGCCACTCCTCGACGGAGACGCCTTCGGGCAGGTAGTGCAGCGGGTCGTGCGCGCTGGTCTGGTCTGTCACAATGTCGATCGGCACGCCGCGCTCGAGCAGTTCGGTGAACACCGTCGCCGCGTTGCCGACGATGCCGACGGAGAGCGGCGTACGCGATGCCTTCGCGGCGAGCACCCTCTCGACGGCGGCATCGAGGTCGGTCGTGTACTCGTCGAGGTAGCCGTGCTCGACCCGGCGGGCCAACCGCGACTCGTCGACGTCGACGATGAGCACCACGCCGTCGTTCATCGTCACGGCGAGGGGCTGCGCTCCGCCCATGCCGCCGCATCCGCCGGTCAGGGTCAGCGTGCCGGCGAGGGTCGCACCCTGAATCGCCGCCGAGTCGCCCACTTCCGCTCGTGGCGCGCGGCTCGCACTGGCGGAAGTGGGCAACTCGGTGGAGTGCGCGGCCCGGGCGGCGAACTTGCGCGCCACGGCCCCGAAGGTCTCGTAGGTGCCCTGCAGGATGCCCTGGGTGCCGATGTAGATCCACGAGCCGGCCGTCATCTGGCCGTACATGGTGAGGCCGAGCGCCTCCAGCCGGCGGAACTCGGGCCACGTCGCCCAGTCACCGACGAGGTTGGAGTTGGCGATGAGCACGCGCGGCGCCCACTCGTGAGTGCGGAAGACGCCGACGGGCTTTCCCGACTGCACGAGCAGCGTCTCGTCGCTCTCGAGTCCCTCGAGGGTGCGCACGATCGCGTCGTAGGCCTCCCAGTTGCGAGCGGCCTTGCCGGTTCCGCCGTAGACGATGAGGTCCTCCGGCCGCTCGGCCACCTCGGGGTCCAGGTTGTTCATGAGCATGCGCAGGGGCGCCTCGGTCTGCCAGCTCTTCGCGGTGAGGGTGGTGCCGCGGGACGCTCGGACTGTGCGCGCGACTGTGGGTGCATCGGTCATGCATCGATCACACCGCACTGGCAGGCCGGGGGCAACGGATGCCGCAGGCCCCGTGTCCGGGATCCCAGACGCGCGCCAGCTCGGCCGATGCGCGGCACCGGGGCCCGTGCCACAGTGGGGTCATGGCGAGTTCGGTCGCGCTGCTGCGCGGGATCAACGTCGGCGGCAGGAACCTGATCGGGATGCCTGCCCTCGCCGACGCCTTCCGTGACGCCGGGTACTCCCATGTGACGACGCACCTGCAGAGCGGCAATGTGCTGTTCACGGCGTCGCCACCGACGGGAGCGGCCCTCGAGGACTCCCTCGAACGGATGCTGCAGAAGGCGTTCGACATCCCGCTCCTCGTGGTGGTGCGCTCCACCGAGGAGCTCGCTGCGACGATCGCGGGAGCACCGGCCGACCACGGCTCCGACACGCTGCGCAGCGACGTGTACTTCGTGAAGCAACCCCTCACCGTCGACGAGGTCTGGCAGCAGCTTCCCGAGTTGCGGGAGGGCGTCGATTCCATCGCGCCCGGTCCTGGTGCGCTGTACTTCTCGCGGGTGGCGGCGCGGGCGACCAAGACCCGCATTCAACGGCTCCTGGCCATGCCCGTGTTCCAGCAGATGACGGTTCGGACCTGGCGCACCACGACCCGCCTGTTGGAGCTGCTCGAGGAGGGCTGATCCTCAGGACGAGCTGCTGAGGGTCGAGGCGTCGAGGGTCTAGCCTCCGAGTTCGACCCCACGCGCCGCGAAGAACGGCATCGGGTCGGCGCGTACGCCATCGAGGCGCACCTCGACGTGCAGGTGGCAACCGGTCGACGCCCCCGTGCTGCCGACCAGGCCGACGGGATCACCGGCCTCGAGCTTCTCGCCCACCGTCACGACCGTGCCGCCGGTGGCGAGGTGCGCATAGGCGGTCTGCACGCCGCTGCCGTGATCGATGAGCACCCAGTTGCCCAGGGTGCCGAACCAGCCGGCGTCGACGACGGTTCCAGCTGTGGCTGCACCGATCCAGGTGCCGCAGGCGGCGGCGATGTCGACTCCGTAGTGGAAGGGGCCGGCTCCGGCGGGCTGCTCGGGGCGGGGGCCGTAGCCGTCGGTGATCGTGCCGAGCACGGGGCTGGTCCAGCCGGCCTCGCTCAGCTGTCCGCGGTCGACGGCACTCGGAACGCTGAGAGCCTGGCCTGCCGTCGCCACCTGGAGCTGCACTGTGGCCAAGGCCGCCGTGGCCGTGCCCACGGTGCTGTCGGCGGCGTTCATGGCGAGCTGCATCTCGGTGAGGGGAACGGATGCGGCCTTCTGGGCGGCATCCGACGCCTTCTGGCGCAGTTCATCGGCGCGGGCGGCGTCGGCCTTCATGCTGAGGCCGAGTTCCGCCGGGTTGGCCGAGATGCGGTCGAGTTGCTTCACCGCACCGATGGAGGCGAGGAGATCGCCGTCGGGAGCATCGAACAGGGCGTCGAGCGTGCTCGGTCCGCCTCGGGTTCCCGCGGCGTGCGCCACCTGGAGGAGTGCGCGTGCCGACGTCTCGGCCTGCAGATCGGCTGCGTTGGCGAGCGACTCAAGCTTGTCGGCCACGCTGCGCGCTGCGTCGACCTCTGCCTGGGCCGACTCGTACGCTCGCGTCGCCTTGGTGTAGCTGGCCCGTGCGGCTGCGAGCTTCGTCTTCGCGGCGAGCATGCTGGCCGCGCGGGCCCTGGCCGCCGTGGAGACCGACGTCGAGACGGGCGGGCGTCGCACCGGGATCTGCGCGGCGGCATCGTCGGGTGCCGGCGGAGCTGTCGGCGCTGTCGTGGGCGGCGTGGTGGGCGGCGTCGTCGGCGCGGGGGTCGGCGCGGGGGTCGGCGTGGGCGTGGGGGTGGGCGTCGGCGTCTCCGTGGGCTCCGGTGTCTCCGTCGGCTTCGGCGTCGCGGTGGGTGTCGGCGTCGGTGTGGGGGTCGGCGTCGGCGTCGGTGTGGGAGTCGGGGTCGGCGTCGGCTCCGGATCCGGTGTCGGCTCAGGGGTCGGAGTGGGGGTCGGCGTCGTCACCGTCTCGCACGAGGCGTCAGTGGTCGCCTCGGGCGTCGGCGTGGCCGTGGCTGAGGTGTCCGTCGCGGGATCGCATCCGTCGGCGAGGGCCGATGCGGGAACTCCGAGGATGCCGAGAGTGGCGACAAGAGTGGCAGCGGAGAGCAGCGCGATGCGGCGGACGACTCCCCGCCGTACCGCCGGTCGTGCTTCCGTGTACGTCTGCATATGTTCTCGGTTTCCATCTTCGGGTGATGGATGTCAGGCCGTTGAGCCGGAACAGTTTTCAGTCTGTCACTCGGTCCGCCCGCTGACAATGGATTCCGGGCCCGATCGGGGTGCGGAGCGGTGAATTCCGGCGGAACGAACGCTGCGCCGGCGTCGAACCCGCGTTCAGCGCCCCGCCACGACGTCGCCGACGGCGTCGGCCACGGCTCCAGACGCCACGAGGTCCACGATCGCCTCGATCTCGGGCGAGAGGAAGCGGTCCTGGCCCGGGCCCTCGGCGACTGTGCGGACGAGGCGGACGACGGCTCCGGTGGCGGCGCCGGGGAGGAGCGGAGAGCGCAGGTCGAGCCCGCGCGCCGCCGTCATGACCTCGATGGCCAGCACGCGCGTCAGGCCGTCGATCGAGCGACGGAGTTTCCGTGCAGCCGCCCAGCCCATCGACACGTGGTCCTCTTGCATGGCCGACGAGGGGATCGAGTCGACGGATGCCGGAACGGCGAGCCGCTTCAGCTCGCTCACGATGCCCGCTGCCGTGTACTGCGCGATCATGAGGCCGGAGTCCACGCCGACCTCGTGCGCCAGGAAGGGCGGCAGGCCGTGGCTGCGGGCCTGGTCGAGGAATCGGTCGGTGCGGCGCTCCGACATGCTCGCGACATCCGCCACGGCGATCGCGAGGAAGTCGAGCACGTAGCCGACTGGGGCGCCGTGGAAGTTGCCGTTCGACTCGACGCGTCCGTCGAGGGTGAGCACGGGATTGTCGACGGCGCTCGCCAGTTCGCAGTCGGCGACGGATGCCGCATGGCCGAGGGTGTCGCGCGCGGCGCCGTGCACCTGCGGGGCGCAGCGCAGCGAGTAGGCGTCCTGCACGCGGGTGCACTCCGGGCCCTTGTGGCTGGCGACGATGGGGGAGCCTGCCAGCAGGGCGCGGATGTTCGCGGCCGAGACGGCCTGGCCGACCTGCGGGCGCAGGCGGTGGAGTTCTGGGGCGAAGACGGCGTCGGTGCCGAGCAGGCCTTCGACGCTCATCGCTGCGCTGATGTCCGCCGTCGTGAGCAGCATCCGCAGGTCGTGGATGGCGAGGGCGAGCATGCCGAGCATGCCGTCGGTGCCGTTGATGAGGGCGAGGCCCTCCTTCTCGCCGAGCTGCAGGGGAATGATGCCGGCTGCGGCGAGGGCGTCGGCTGCCGGATGCAGTTCGCCGTCGGTCGTGCGCACCTCACCCTCGCCCATCGCCACCAGCGCGCAGTGCGACAGCGGCGCGAGGTCGCCCGAGCAGCCGAGCGAGCCGTACTCGCGCACGATCGGCGTGATGCCGGCGTTGAGGATGGCGGCGTAGGTCTCCACGGTGACGCGGCGTACGCCCGTGCGGCCGGTCATCAGGGTCGAGAGGCGCAGCAGCATGAGGGCGCGCACCACCTCGCGCTCCACCTCGGAGCCCGACCCGGCGGCGTGCGAGCGCACCAGGCTCGCCTGCAGCTGCGCGCGGCGGTCGGCGGCGATGAAGGTGGTGGCGAGGGCGCCGAAGCCCGTCGAGATGCCGTAGTGCGGCTCCGGATCCTCGGCGAGGGCGTCGATGATGGCCCGGCTGGCCTCGACCTCGACGAGGGCGCTCTCGTCGAGCACGACGACGGCCTCGTGACGCGCGACGGCCACGACCTCCTCGATGCTCAGGGGGCCGATGCCGACGGTGACCGATGCCGCGGGCGTCGTGTCGGTGGCCGTGCCGGATGCTGGGAGGGAGGTGCTCGTGCTCATGCTCTCGATCCCACTCCAGGCCGGGCCCCACGGCCACAGCGGCAGCTGCATCCGTGTCCGGGATCCCAGACGTGCGCGCGCCCTTCACCTCTGATTCAGAAGAGTTCCCCCGGAATGTCATCAACGGGCGGGAGGGTGGACCGGTGACCGGAAGCCCGAGGATCGTCTTCTCGACCTTCTGGTCGGGCTCAGACCCGATGCTGCGGGCCTGGGTGCGCTTCCGCGACTCCGTCATCGGCGGCGGGCACTCGGCCGGACTCGTCGCAGAACCGATCGATCCCCGTGCGGAGCATCCGGGCGTGTGGCGCGTGCTGGCGTCCAACAATCGCGAGCTCGCGCGCAGCGCAGGCTGGTACGAGTCGTTCGCCTCGGCACATGCGCACGCGATCAGCATCCGGCAGTCCGTGAACGATCTCGACATCCTGCTGGTCGCCGGGGTCGAACCCGCGACGCACGGGTGGTATTTCACCCTCGACGGCTGCGCGGTGCTCACCTGTGGACGCTGGTACGGCAGCTCAGCACTCAGCCTCGAGTCGGCGCTCGCGGCCATCGACGCCCTCCGCGTCGGCCACGTGGCCGAGCTCTCGCACGAGATCCGGGCGAGTCGACGATCGGCCCGTATCCGCTGACGCCATGAGCGTCTGGGATGCCAGACTGAGCGCATGCCCGGCCCGAAGGTTCCCGCAGCCGACCAGACCCTCGCGATCCTGTCGCACCTGGCCGCCCAGCGCGGTCCGGTGCCGGCGTCGACGATCGCGAGTGCGCTCGGACTTCCGCGGTCGACCGTCTACCACCTGCTCGGCGTGCTGCAGGAGAGGGGCTTCGTGGTGCACCTCCCTGAGGCGCGACGCTACGGCCTCGGGGTCGCGGCATTCGAGCTGAGCAGCGGATTCTCACGCCAGCAGCCGCTCTCACTGCTGGGGCGTCCGCTGGTCGCAGCGCTGGTCGACCGCACGGGGGAGAGCGCGCACCTCGCCGTGCTGCACGGCCGCGACGTGCTCTACATCGTCGAGGAGCGCGCCCGGCGGCGACCCTCCCTGGTGACGGATGTCGGGGTGCGCCTTCCCGCGCACCTCACCGCGAGCGGTCGCGCGCTTCTCGCGGCGCTGCCCTTCGCCCAGGTTCGGGCGCTGTATCCGGATGCCGCAGCCTTCGTGGCGCGCAGCGAGGACGTCGAGGCCACGGGCCCCCGCACCCTGAAGGAGTTGCGCGGTGTGCTCGACCGGGTGCGCGCGGACGGGTTCGCGGTGGAGGACGGCGAGATCACGGGGGGGTTCGCATCCGTCGCCGTCGCAGTGCTCGACCACGCCGGCTGGCCGGCCGCCGGCATCGCGAGCACCTTCCCTCGCGAGAACGTGGCGCCCGCGGATCGAGCCGACCTCGCTGCCGAGATCACGCGCACGGCGACGGAGCTGAGCCGCCGCATCCGTGGGGCTGCGACGCTGCCGGATGCCGCACGCTGAGCTCTCTCGACCCTCCGCGCCTGCGCAATTCAGGCTGAATCGAGTGACACGCCGCGCTGGAGGGGCAAAACGCCCTGCCGAGGTGGATCGAGCCTGAGTTATGCGGCGGGCCGGGCCGGACGTCGCGGGCGCGACTCGCGCTCAGCCCGCGGCGAGAGGCGCCGGCGCCGCCTCGACCGCAGGAGCCGCATCCGTCACCACGGGAGATGCCGGCGCCGTGAGCGTCGCCCGGAAGAAGTCGGCGACCTTGCCGCGCATGGCCTCGTCGAGGATGCCGATGGAGTGACCGACGCCCGGGACGACCTGCATCGTGTTGGCGACCCCGGCGGCGCTGAGCGCCTCGGAGAACGACGTCGACTGCCGGAGCGGGATGAATTCGCTCTCGGAGTGACCGATGAAGACCGGCGGATCGCTCGGATCGATGAAAGTCGTCGCCGACGCGTCCGCTGCCTGCGGGCAGTCGGCGAGTCGGTCGCAGCCGAGGTAGTTGAGGGCGATCTGCTCGACCAGTTCTCCGGCACCGCTCGCCTGCATGGCGGCATCCGTGAGATCGATGGGTCCGCTGAGTTCGGCGACGGCGGCGACGCGCGAGCCGGCGTCGAGGGTGCCCTCGCCCCGGGTGCCGAGGAGTGCGGCGAGGTTTCCGCCGGCTGATCCGCCGAAGGCGCCGATGCGAGCGGCATCGATCCCGTAGTCGGCGGCGTGCGCCCGCACCCACTCGACGGCCAGGCCGACGTCGTCGATGGCGGCCGGGAAGTGCACGGCCGGAACCAGACGGTAGTTCACCGAGAAGGCGACGAAGCCCTCCGAGGCGAGCCACTGGCAGACGTGCCGCCAGTCGTCGTTCGACTTGTCGCCGCGTGCCCAGCTGCCGCCGTGGATCGAGACGATGCCGACGCGGGTCTCACCCGGAGCTGGGTCGGATGCGGGGGAGCAGACGTCCAGGTCGAGACGGGTGCCGTCCTCCCGGGTGCCGTACGTGACGTCGGGTTCCACGGTGATGCCGGTGGCCACGGTCCAGGTGCGGATGCCGATGCGCTCGGTGGTAGTCAACTCACTGGCGCGGTCGGAGCCGGCCGGATCGATGTCGTGGAGTTCCGCGTGGAAGCCGGAGAGCACGACGGCACCCATCAGGGCGGTCGCCGAGGCGGCGAGGGCGATGAGCGCTCGACGGCGGGGTCGTCCCTGGGCGGGTCGGGAGAACTTCACGGATGCTCCGGTCATGCGGCGTGGATCGAGCTCCACGTGCCGAGACCGGTCGACTGAGCGTGAGATGAGAATAGATCCGGACGGCCCCGATTCCTAATCTCCCGTTCGAGGGAGCTCCTTCGCGAAGCAGACGCTGTGGGCCTCGCCCACGTACTGCCCGAACTGCGGGATGAGCTCGTAGCCGGCGTGACGGTAGAGCGCCTGCGCCGCGTCGTGCAGGTCGCCGGTCTCAAGCACGATGCGACGGATGCCGCCGGCTGCGGCATCCGTTTCGATGCGATCGAGCAGGCGCCTGGCCACGCGCTGGCCTCGCGCCTCGGGGCTCACGAACATGCGCTTGAGCTCGGCTGTCCTCTGCCCGGTGGCGTCGGGCGCGTCGGTGGCATCGACGACGAGGGCGGCGCATCCGAGTGCGGCGCCGTCGATGCCGCGTGCGACGTAGAAGGTGACTCCCGGCTGCTCGAGCGACTCGATGTCCAACATGAAGTTGCTCTCGGGCGGATACAGCGCCATCGCGTAGGCGCTCGACTGGAGCAGCAATTCTTCGATCTCGGGCTGGCGGGGCGGTTCCACAGTGATGCTGACTGACACGGAAATCATGCTAAACCGGGCATATTTCATCGACGTTTCCCAGCTTCGTCCGCTAGGCTCCCTCAGTCGGCTCTTGACACCGCACTGTGTGCGGATGGGTTTGTAAGTCTGTTGGGCCGGTTTCGCAGCAATTCTGCTGGCGAAAATCACACTGTATGTGAACGGCCCCGGGCGACGAAGATTCCGGGTTCTCAGTTGCGCTGCGCTTTCGTGCGTACCGCTGTTCTGCCATGTACGCGAGAACAACCCAGGAATGAGCTATGCCCAACAACAAGAAGCCCGCTGGCGGTCGTCCCGCCAAGAACTTCGATCCCTACGCTCGCAGCGGCAAGGGTGGACCCAAGTCCGGTTCGCGCAGCCCCGGACACCGCGGTTACAAGCCCGAGTCCGAGGCCCCCGCCAAGAAGGCGCGCTGGAACGCCGACGAGCGAGCCGAGCGTGCCGCATCCGGTGCCGGCGACCGTCGCTCCTACGGCAACGACCGCCCGCAGCGCGGAGAGCGCAGCGAGCGCCCCGCGTACGGCCAGCGCTCAGAGCGTCCCGCGTACGGTGACCGCAACGACCGTGGTGCTCGTAGCGAGCGTCCCGCGTACGGTGACCGCAACGACCGTGGTGCTCGTACCGAGCGCCCCGCCTACGGTGACCGCAACGACCGTGGTGCTCGCACCGAACGCCCCGCCTACGGTGACCGCAACGACCGCGGTGCTCGCTCCGAGCGCCCCGCCTACGGTGACCGCAATGCGCGTCCGTCCTACGGCAACGACCGCCCGCAGCGTGGCGACCGCCCCGCCTACGGCAAGCGCGAGTCCGGCTACGGCGACCGTCCCCGCGAGGAGCGCGCACCCCGCGCCGACCGCACCGAGCGTCCCGCGTACAACGACCGCGCCCAGCGCTCGGATCGCCCCGCCTACAACGCCAGCGAGCGTCCCCCGCGTCGCGACGACCGTGGCGGCTCCTACGAGCGCCCCGGCTTCAAGGCGTCCGACCGCAGCGACAGCAAGTTCTACCCGTCGCGCAGTGCAGGCGGAGCATCCGCCGGCCGCGTGCACGGCGACCAGAAGGGGCACTTCACCCCCGAGGACGACGTCGTGCTCGAGCGTCTCGAGGCTCAGGCCATCGAGGCGACGGATGTCGACGGCGTGAGCTTCGGCGACCTCGGCCTGGGCGGCAACATCGTCGCAGCCCTCACCGCTCTCGGTGCAGCCAGCCCGTTCCCGATCCAGGCAGCCACCATCCCGGTCGTGCTCGAGGGTCGCGACGTTCTCGGCCGCGGCAAGACCGGCTCCGGCAAGACCATCGCCTTCGCGGCTCCCACCGTCGAGCTGCTCATGAAGCAGTGGGCGCAGAGCGGCAAGTCCGGCGGAAAGCGCCAGATCGGCCGCAAGCCCCGCGCGCTCATCCTCGCTCCGACGCGCGAGCTCGCGCTTCAGATCGACCGCACGGTCCAGCCCATCGCCCAGAGCGTCGGCCTGTTCACCACGCAGATCTACGGCGGCGTTCCGCAGTACAAGCAGGTCGGTGCCCTCCAGCGCGGCGTCGACATCGTGATCGGCACCCCCGGTCGCATCGAGGACCTCATCGAGCAGGGTCGTCTCGACCTCAGCGAGGTGTCCATCACGGTTCTCGACGAGGCCGACCACATGTGCGACCTCGGCTTCCTCGAGCCCGTGCAGCGCATCCTCCGTCACACCAAGGACGGCGGCCAGAAGCTGCTGTTCTCGGCCACGCTCGATAAGGGTGTCGCCACCCTCGTCAACGAGTTCCTCGTGAACCCGGCCGTGCACGAGGTCGCCGGTGAAGACCAGGCCTCCTCCACGATCGACCACCGCGTTCTCGTCATCGAGCACCGCGACAAGGCCGCCATCATCGAGCAGCTCGCCGACCGCGACGGCAAGACCCTGGTCTTCGCCCGCACCCGCGCCTTCGCCGAGCAGCTCGCCGACCTGCTCGACGACGCCGGCATCCCGGCCGTCTCGCTGCACGGAGACCTCAACCAGGGCCGCCGCACGCGCAACCTGGCGCAGCTCACCTCGGGTCGCGTCAGCGTTCTCGTGGCGACGGATGTCGCAGCCCGCGGCATCCACGTCGACGACATCGACCTGGTCATCCAGGCCGACGCCCCCGACGAGTACAAGACGTACCTGCACCGCGCCGGCCGCACCGGCCGCGCCGGCAAGCAGGGCACCGTCGTCACGCTCATCCCGCGTCAGCGTCAGCGTCGCATGAGCGAGCTGCTCGAGCGCGCCGAGATCTCGGCCGACTTCGTCGACACGCGCCCCGGCGACGAGCTGCTGCGCGAGCTCGCTGCACTGTAGCCTGCGGCATCCGCCGTACGAGAAGCCCCCATCCGGTTCGCCGGGTGGGGGCTTTCCTCATCTCTGCCAGCGCGCTATTCAGGCTGGATTCGCCTGGGCAGGGCGTGTCTGTCTCAACACGCCCTGCGCAGCGCAATCCGGCCTGAATTGTGCGCCGGATGCGGCCGATTCGGCGCGAACGGATGCGGCGGGTTACGCTCATCCGTCCCTTCCGCTCCATCGAATGCCCACCGCCCATGTCTGCCATCGTCGTCACAGTGCTGACCTGTGCGTCCGTGCTCGTCGGAGCGGCGGCCCAGCGCATCACCGGGCTGGGGTTCGCGCTGGTGGCCGCACCGCTCCTGGTGGCATCCGTCGGCCCCGTCGCCGGAGTCTCTATGGGCAACGTGCTCTCGGCCGTGCTCTGCGTCGTCGTGCTCGCGAGCGCCTGGCGGTTCGTCGACTGGCGGCGGGCGCTGCTGCTCACGCTGCCCGCTCTGGTGGCGATTCCCGTCGGCGTCGCCGTGACGCGGATGGTGCCGACGGCGCCTCTCATGATCCTCGTCGGATCGATCGCGCTCCTCGCCATCGCCACCGTGGCGTTCAGCCAGACAGTCCGGGTGCTCCCCGGCCGTCGTGGAGCAGTCGTCGCCGGCGGACTCTCGGGCTTCATGAGCGCCACGGCCGGGGTCGGCGGACCGGCCCTCGCCGTGCACGCCTTCAGCGACCGCTGGCCCCGGCAGGTGTTCCTCGGCACCGGACAGGCCTTCCTGCTCGCGACGAACCTCGTGGCAGTCGGTGTGAAGGGCGTTCCCGCCATCGACGGATGGCTCTGGCTGGCAGCCGCGGTCTCCCTCGGGGTCGGCATCCTGATCGGTCAGGCGGTGGCGCCCCGAGTGAGCGACGGCCTCGGGCGCCGACTGGTCATCGGGCTGGCCGCCGTCGGCAGTGCGGCCGCGATCGTGCGCGGCATCCTGCTGCTGTAGACGCGTCGGATGCCTCATGCCTCACCTGCCGGGCGCGATTGCAGGATGAGTCTCCACCTGGCCGCATATCGCAGCCAGGTCGAGCGTGGTCCTGCATTGCTCGACGAATCTGCGGGTGAGCCCTGAGCGGAGTGCCGGGTGGGCTCCGATGGGCCGCCCGACGCCGCGGGTGTTCGATGGAGCTCGCGCCTCGTGCGGCGGAGGAGGGCCTCGGGCCCCGCCGATCGTGTTGAGGCATCCGCTCCGTGACGGAGCAGCTCCACCCGAGGAGCACCTCACCCGAAAGGAAACATCAGTGAACACCCCTGCGCCCACCGCGCCCACCGTCATCGCCGCGAACCCCGGATCGATCGCCGTCGCCCAGCCGAACGCCGCGCCCGCCGCATCCACCACCCCGGTCCGAGAGCTCCTCGCCCTGCGCGACGCCCTCGACGGCTCGCTGCACCTCCCGGCGGATGCCGACTGGGATGCCGCTCGCACGGCGTGGAACCTCGCCGTCGACCAGCGTCCGGCCGCTGTCGTCATCGCCGGCAGCGCCCATGACGTCGTGCTGACGGTCAACGCCGCCCGCGAGCTCGGCCTGCGCGTCGCGCCGCAGAGCACCGGGCACAACGCCGCGCCGCTGGGCGGACCCGACGGACTCGCCGGCACCATCCTGCTGCGCACCAGCTCGCTGCGCGGCGTGAGCATCGTGCCGGAGTCCCGCATCGCGCGCTGCGAGTCCGGCGCGCTCTGGGCCGACGTCACAGCGCCGGCGGCAGCCTTCGGTCTCGCTGCCCTCGCCGGGTCGAGCGCCGACGTCGGCATCGCCGGTTACCTGCTCGGCGGTGGCGTGAGCTGGCTCGCCCGCTCGCACGGCCTCGCCGTCAACTCGATCACGGCCATCGAGATCGTGACGGCCGACGGACTGCTGCGCCGCATCGACGCCGACCACGAGCCCGAGCTGTTCTGGGCCGTGCGCGGCGGAAGCGGCAACTTCGGCGTCGTCACGGCGATCGAGCTGCGCCTGTTCCCGATGACCGAGGTCTACGCCGGAACCCTGTTCTTCCCGCTCGCGGAGGCGAGCCGGGTGCTGCAGGCATGGCGTGAGTGGACGGCCGACGTGCCCGAGCAGGTCACCAGCGTCGGCCGCATCCTGCAGTTCCCTCCGCTGCCCGAGCTGCCGGACTTCCTGCGCGGTCAGAGCTACGTCGTCATCGAGGCAGCCCTGCAGGCGCCCCCGGTCGACGCCGACGCCGTGCTCGCGCCGTTGCGCGACCTCGACCCCGTGATCGACACCTTCCAGCCCACCCCGATGACCGAGCTGGACCAGCTGCACATGGACCCGCAGGGTCCGGTGCCCGGAGTCGGCGACGGCTTCGCGCTGGCCGAGCTCACGGCCGACGCCGTCGAGGCGTTCGTCGCTGCGGCCGGAGCCGGCTCGGGCTCGGCGCTGCTGTCGGCCGAGATCCGTCACGTGGGCGGGGCGGCGGGCCGGGCTCCGCGGGGAGCCGGCGTCGTGTCGCACCTCGACTCGGAGTTCCTCGTGTTCGGTGCCGGCATCGCCGCGACGCCGGAGATGGGAGTCGCAGCGGCGGCATCCGTCGACCGTCTGGCTGAGGCGCTCGCTCCCTGGCGCGCCGCGGTGCTCTACCAGAACTTCGCTGAGGGCCCCCAGGAGCCCCGCGCCATCTGGGGAGCCGACCTCGACCGGTTGCGCGCGATCAAGGTGGTCTACGACCCGAGCAACACCATCCGCTCGAACCACCCGGTGCTGTAGCGGGAGCTGCGCATCCGTCATCGAGAACGGAGGAACTGCGGGTCAGATCGTCTTCTGACCCGCAGTTGCTTCGTTCCGGGCGTGCAGCCAGCCGCTCGTGGGGCGTGCGGAGCCCGGGGTCGTGCCGGTGAACGGAGCCGCGAGCAGGTCGCCGGCGCGGACGTCGGAGGGGAGCAGAGCGGAGGCATCCGTCGCCCGACGAGAGTCGAGGGAGCGGATGCTGAACGTCATGGAGCGCGCAGTCGAGGCGCGACCGATGAGTCGCAGATCACCCCAGCAGGCAGCGAGGGTGGCGAGGTCGAGATCGAGGGTGACGGATGCCGTCCTGCTCGCATCCGCACCGACGTCCCGCACGCGTACGACCACCACGCCGATGTCGTCGACGACGTGCACTGCAGGGGTGGCGCTCAGCTCGACCAGTCGCAGCATCGAGACGCCGGAGACGACGAGGTCCGTCGTGGTTGCGATGGTCGCGGCCGGCCAGAGCCCCGGCGCGAGCGGATCGGGGATCGAGCGACGCAGGCTCGGGATGATGGACGTGAGGGTCACACGTCTGTTCTACGTGGAGTGCGTCGGGCATCGGCGATTGTTACGGAACCTCCACGCCTGAGGGGGTGATCCTGACGGTTCCGTCACGGCTGTCCCGGTCAACGAGGACCGTGCTAGAGCAGCTCGCCCGCCAGCAGCTCCAGGGTCTGCGCGCGGCCCGGGGTTGCGTCGAGGGGGTCGCTCGCGAAGGCGCCGCTGATGGGCGACACCATCACCTCGTCGACTCCGTAGCGCGAGGCGAGCTGGCGGACGGCCTGGCCTGCGGCATCCGGGGCCCCGATGACCCAGCGCTTCTCCATGGCGGCGACGAGCTCGTCGGTCGCCGTGTCGCGTCCGGAGTTCTCGGAGTCCTCGACGGTCTCGAGCACGCTGAGCGGGCGGCCCGTGCGAAGTCGCGCCATCGCGCGCATCTGCGGCAGGGCCCGGCGGCGGGCCTCCTCGGCGGTCGGGGCGACGGAGGCGTTGAGGGTGAGGAAGGTCTGCGGCTCGGGGTGCTCGGGGCTCGGCGTGTAGTTGGTGCGGTAGAGCTCGAGGGCCGCTTCGATGCCCTCGCCCGAGAAGTGGTACGCGAACACGTACGGCAGGCCGTGGCTCGCGGCGAGGCGGGCCGAGTAGTCGCTCGATCCGAGCAGCCAGATCGTGGGGACGCTGCCGGCGGCCGGCGTCGCGTGCACCGTGTACTCGCTGCCGCTCGTCATGCGCAGGGCGGCTCCACCGGGGTGGATGAGCGCCTGGATGTCGGCGATGTGATCGGGGAAGCGGTCGACGTCTGCAGTGGGGCCGCTGATGCGCAGCAGCTGCGTGATGACGGGGTCGCTGCCGGGGGCGCGGCCGATGCCGAGGTCGATGCGTCCGGGGGCGAGCGCCTCGAGGGCCGCGAACTGCTCGGCGACGACGAGCGGCGCGTGGTTGGGCAGCATGACGCCGCCGGATCCCACACGGATACGCTCCGTCTTCGCCGCCGTCGCCGCGATCAGCACGGGCGGGGTCGTCGAGGCCACAGACGGCATGTTGTGGTGCTCGGCGTACCAGTAGCGCGTGTAGCCGAGGGTGTCGGCGAGCTGGGCGAGGCCGACCGAGGCTGTCATCGCCTGCGAGCTGGTCTGGCCGCTGCGCACGGGAATGAGGTCGAGAACGGAGAGGCGGAGTGGTGCAGTCATCCTCAAGCGCAACCGGCGGGAGCGGGCGGCTATTCCGCAGCTACCGCCCGCGTCGTCGCGCGCGTCAGCGCGCGCGTCGTCGCGCGCCTCGGCGTCAGCATCGGGCCGGCAGTGGCTCCGCCGCGTGGGGGAGCCGTCTCGTTCGGTTGACGGATGCCTCTGCTGCGGCATCCGCCTACCGTGAGGGTATGGCTGACACGAAGAAGGCAGCGTTCGACTCGAAGGATCCGACCACGCGCGGCTGGGCGTTGGGGATAGCCATCGGGATCGCGCTGGGGGCGGGCCTCGGAGTCGCCCTGGGGAACGTGGGGATCGGGATCGCGATCGGCGTCGCGATCGGAACCGCACTCGCCGTCTCGTTCACCGAGATGTACAAGAAGGAAGACGCCGAGAAGGCCGCGGCTGATGACGACGAGGCCTCGCCGCCGACGACCTGACGCGGCCATAATCGAGGCATGCGCTTCTCCACGAACATGGCCCAGATGGGAAACAACACCGGCATCCCCGTACCCGACGAGGTCATCGAGGCTCTCGGCGGCGGCAAGCGCCCGCCGGTGAACGTGACGGTGAACGGATACCAGTACCGCAGCACCGTGGCACCGATGGGCGGTCGGTTCCTCATCGCGTTCAGCTCCGACAAGCGCGCGGCGACGGGCATCCAGGGCGGGGATCCGATCGAGGTGGAGCTCACCCTCGACACCGAGCCGCGCATCACCGAGGTGCCCGACGACCTGGCCGCGGCGCTCGCCGCATCGGCCGAGGTGCAGGCCGCCTTCGACAAGCTGTCGCCGAGCGCGAAGAAGGCGCACGTGGTGAACGTCGAATCGGCGAAGACGGATGCCACCCGCCAGCGTCGCATCGAGACCATCGTGGCGAAGCTCGGCGCGTGAGCGGGGGCGCTGGGAGCGGCAGCGAGGGTGTCAGCGTGGAGCACCTCTTCTCCTACGGCACGCTGAGGCTCGCCTCGGTGCAGCGCGGCACATTCGGCGCCGAACTGCCGACGCGTGACGACGCGCTGCCGGGGTTCCGACTCGGGGTGCTGAAGATCACGGATCCCCACGTCATCGCGTTGAGTGGCTCGGACGAGCACCCGATCCTGGAGCGCACGGATGACCCCGCAGACAGTGTGGCCGGCTCGGTGCTTGAGCTCACTCCCGAGCAGCTCGCGGCGGCCGACGCCTACGAGGTGGCCGACTACGTGCGGGTCACGGTGACGTTGGCGTCGGGGACGCGGGCGTGGGTGTACGTGGCGGCTGAGGGCTGAGGGCTGAGGGCTCCCGGCACTCCTCCCCAGCTCGCTGTCGAGCTGTCTGATTCCACAGAAAATTCTTTCGAAAAACCTGATCAAAGGGTGAAAAACGCGCCGGCAGTGTCGGTGGGTGCTGCGAGTATCAAGGTATGGAAACCCCGACACCGTTGGCTTCGTTGCAGCAGGATGTTGCAGCGCTGGCCGCCGCGTGGGCGGGTGCTCTGCCGGCGTTCGGGGTGGTTCCGTCCGATGCGCAGGGCTCTTTCGAGCTGATGAGCGGTTCCGGTCTGGTGTCGGTGACGGATGCGATCGCCCAGCTCCGTCGCACCACTGATGCTCTTCTGGCGCGGGCAGCGGGAGAGGTCGGCCGACGCTCCGGGCCCGAGTTCGGCTCCGAGGGGTTGGCGAAGAAGAACGGGTTCTCCACCCCGACCAAGCTCGTCGCCTCGTCGACCGGAGGCAGCACGGGCGAGGCCGCCCGGTTACTCGCGGTGGGTGCTGCGACGGCATCCCGTCAGGACTTCAGCGGCCAGGCTCGCCCGGCACGGCATCCCCACGTCGCCGCCGCACTGGACGCCGGCCTCATCAGCGTCGACGCGGCCGGTGCGATCACCGGGATGCTCGACCGGGTGGAACCCCGAGCGGATGCCGCCGTGGCTGAGGGCATCGAGAAGATCCTCGCCGAGCGTGCAGCCGACCTCCCGTTGAGCCTGCTCTTGCGGGTCATCAAGCAGGCCGAGGCGCGGCTCGATCCCGACGGTGCCGAACCGCGTGACGAGGAGCGCTGGTTGGGGCGGTCATTGACCATCCGGGAGAACCGCCACGGCATGACCGAGCTCACCGCTCGCCTCGACCCGGAATCGGCGTCACTCGTGAAGACAGCCATCGAAGCACTCGTCTCCGACGGGCTGCGCGCGAAGGATGCCGGTCCTGGTGCTGGTGCTGGTGCTCGTGCTGGTGCTGGTGCTGGTGCTGGTGCTGGTGCTGGAGTGTCAGGCGGTGGGGCGGATGTCGCGGCGGGTGCCCGTGCTGACGGTGAACCGGTCATCACCGATGACCGCAGCATCCCGCAACGCCAGGCTGACGCCTTGGTCGAGATCATGCGTCACGTGCTCGGCTGCACCCACACCCTCCCACCGCTCGCCTCAGTCACCACGATCACGCGCATCGACCTCGACGCCCTCCGCACCGGGCTCGGGTCGGGCAGCATCGACGGCATCGACCAACCCGTCTCAGCCGGAACCATCCGCCGCATGGCCGCATCCGCCGACCTCATCCCGATGGTCCTCGGCACCGACAGCGTGCCCCTCGACGTCGGCCGCACAGCACGCCTGTTCACCAAAACGCAACGCCTCGCCCTGCACGAACGGGACGGCGGATGTGCCAGCTGCGGGCAGAACATCAACTACACGCACGCCCACCACATCCGTTGGTGGAAACGACATCACGGCCGAACCGACATCACCAACGGGGTACTGCTCTGCAGCTTCTGCCACCACATGATCCACCGAGACGGCTGGAACATCCACGCCACCCCGACCGAGGTGTGGTTCATCCCACCACCCCACATCGACCCCGACCAAGCGCCCCGACTCGGCGGCAAGGCCCGGTTCGACCTGCCCCGGATCGCGGCGGCATGAAGGGCGGGCGAGGTCAGGACTCCGTGCTCGCCGAGGGCAGCCGAGAGCGACACCCCGAAGCGGCTCGTCGTTACCGCGGCGGCGCTGAGGGGGTCTGCCTACGCGGCGGGTGAGCCGAGGCGGCGGGCGGATCTACGCGGCGACTGCCTCGAGCTTGGAGCGCAGGGCGGCATCCGTCGGCTCGACGAAGTGCTCGCCGTCGGGGAAGACGACCACGGGAATCTGGGTGCGACCGCTGATGGCCTTGGCGCGGTCGGCGCCGTCTTCGACGGTCTCGAGGTCTACGTAGTCGTACTGCACGCCCAGGCCGTCGAGGAGGCGCTTGGAGCGGCGGCAGTCGCTGCACCACTCGGCGCCGAACATGGTGATGCGGTCGAAAGTCTCAGAATTCATTGATCAAGCCTAAGCTCGCGCCGCTGAACATCCGGTGGTCGCGGATGCGCCGGCAGGCGCCGTGAGCGCCCCCGACGGCAGCCCCAGCGCGTGCTCGAGGGCGTCGGTGACGAGCCGTCCGCGGGCAGCCGGGTCGCGGTACGACACCAGCCCCTGCGCGCTCAGGCCGTCGACCATGCCGAGCAGGTGCCAGGCGACGGTCTGGGGGTCGGATGCCGTGAACTCGCCTGTGGAGCATCCGTCGTCGACGATGCCGAGCACGAGGTGCTGCCAGGCATCCATCTGGGCGCGCACGGCCGTGGCCAGCGGTGCGCTGCGCCGACCCAGACTCCAGCCGTCGAGCCAGACGGTGGTCACGTCGTCGCGTGCGGTCTCGATCAGCGTGTGGATGAGGGCGGCGAGTCGATCCGTGGGGGAGGTGTACGGCTC
The DNA here is from genome assembly GCF_004570845.1 of Orlajensenia leifsoniae. GTDB lineage: Bacteria > Actinomycetota > Actinomycetes > Actinomycetales > Microbacteriaceae > Orlajensenia > Orlajensenia leifsoniae. The sequence goes on from NZ_SPQZ01000006.1 coordinate 96,900, forward strand.
GACGATGCCGGCGACCTCCGCCATCTCAGCGGCGACGACGGCGGTGAAGGTATCGGCGACCAGTACTTCCATGTTCGGCTGGTAGTGAGCAACCAGGGCCGGCGTCACTCCGACGCGAGCGGCGACGCTGCGCAGGGTCACCGCCCAGAGTCCGCCCTCGAGCGCGACGTCACGGGCACCCGTGCGGATCTCGGCCGCGCGCTCCTCCGCGCTCTTGCGCGCCGCTCGGGGTCGAACCGCTCTTGACATCATCACCTCCCGCTGGGTAGCGTCGTCCCATCTTATTGATCGCGCGATCAATAGCAAACGATCACCACACGATCACCACACGATCACCACACGATCACCACACGATCACCACACGATCACCACACGATCACGACAACGATCACGAGCACGTGGCACTGGAGCTGAACGCATGACCTGGTTGATGCCCCCCGAGACAGCTCCGCACGACCGCCTCTGGATGGCCTTCCCCGTGGCCGGCCTCACCATCGGCGAGTCCGAGAAGGAGCGCGAGGCCGCCCGCGCCGCCTGGGCATCGGTCGCCCACGCCGTGCTCGACTTCGAGCCCGTGACGATGGTCGTCGACCCGTCCGCCGTCGAGGATGCGCGTCGCCACCTGAAGCCCGAGGTCGAGATCGTCGTCGCCCCGCTCGACGACTTCTGGATGCGCGACTTCGGCCCCACCTTCGTGTTCGACGAGCAGGGGATGCCCGGCGCCGTCGACTGGATCTTCAACGGATGGGGCGCCCCCGCCTGGGCGACCTGGGGGAAGGACCGCGAGATCGCCCGCTTCATCGCGGCTGAGACATCCGTGCCCGTCATCTCCTCGATGCTGGTGAACGAGGGTGGCGCCATCCACGTCGACGGTGAGGGCACCGTCATCATCACCGAGACCGTGCAGCTCGATCCGGGCCGCAACCCCTACGCCGACAGGGTGCGTGTCGAGGAGGAGCTGGCCCGCACCATCGGAGCGACCAAGGTGATCTGGCTGCCGCGCGGCCTCACCCGCGACTACGAGGACTTCGGCACCCGCGGCCACGTCGACATGATCGCCACCATCCCGTCGCCCGGCACGATCCTGCTGCACCAGCAGCCGAACCCCGCGCACCCCGACCACGAGGTGATGCGCGACCTGCGCGCCTTCCTCGAGACGACGACGGATGCCGCCGGCCGGTCGTGGACCATCATCGACCTGCCGGCACCCGCCCAGCTGGAGGACGAGGAGGGCTTCGTCGACTACAACTACGTGAACCACGTGGTGGTCAACGGCGGCGTGATCGCCTGCGGCTTCGGTGACGACGAGGCCGATGCGCGCGCCCGTTCACTCCTCGAGGGCGCCTACCCGGGCCGCCGCGTCGTCACCGTCGACGCGCGCGAGATCTTCGCGCGCGGAGGCGGCATCCACTGCATCACCCAGCAGCAGCCCGTCGGAGTCGCACGAGCAGTCGCCCGAGGAGTCGCGCGATGACCTCGGGCGATGCGCGGGTGCCGTTCGACGTCGTCGAGGCGTCGATCGCCCAGCTCGGTGCCGCTCTGTCCTCCGGTGCCGTGACGAGTGTCGACCTCGTGGCCGCCTACCTCGAGCGCATCGCCGCCTACGACAGGCAGGGCATCAGGCTGAACGCCGTTCCGGTGCTGAACCCCGAGGCCTTCGCCGACGCCCGCGCCTCGGACGAGCGGCGCGCCCGCGGCGAGACGCGCGGCTCGCTCGACGGCATCCCGTACACGGCGAAGGACAGCTACAAGGCCCGCGGTCTCACCGTGGCGGCCGGATCCCCGGCGTTCGAGAACCTCGTGGCGACGGATGACGCCTTCACCATCGCACGGCTGCGGGCAGCGGGCGCCGTGCTGCTCGGCCTGACCAACATGCCGCCGATGGCCAACGGCGGCATGCAGCGCGGCGTCTACGGCCGGGCCGAGAGCCCGTACAACCCCGACTTCCTGACGGCAGCATTCGCCTCGGGCTCCTCGAACGGATCGGGCACGGCCACGGCCGCGAGCTTCGGAGCCTTCGGGCTCGGCGAGGAGACCTGGTCGAGCGGACGCGCGCCTGCCTCCAACAACGCGCTCGTGGCCTACACGCCCTCGCGCGGCGTCATCTCGGTGCGCGGCAACTGGCCGCTCGTTCCCACGATGGACGTCGTCGTTCCCCACACCCGCACCGTGGCCGACCTGCTCGCCGTGCTCGACGTGATCGTGGCCGACGATGCCGAGACGCGCGGCGACTTCTGGCGTGCGCAGCCGTGGGTCGCCATTCCGGCGTCGTCGGAGGTGAGGCCGGATACGTACGTCGGTCTGATCGCGGCAACGGATGCCGCTCCGAATGCCGCGCTCGCAGGCACGCGCCTCGGCATCCCCCGCATGTACATCAACGCCGACCCCGAGGCCGGTACCGCCGAAGCCGGGGGGATCGGGGGACCGACGGGTCAGCGTATCGAGACCCGCGCATCCGTCATCACACTCTGGGAGGCCGCCCGTCGCGACCTCGAGGCCGCCGGCGCCGAGGTCGTCGAGGTGGACTTCCCGGTGGTGTCGAACTACGAGGGCGACCGGCCGGGAGCTCCCACCATCGCGACGCGCGGACTGGTGAGTGCCGAGTACCTGAAGCGCGAGATCGTCGACCTGTCGGTCTGGGCATGGGACGACTTCCTGGCGGCCAACGGCGACCCGGTGATCGGCGCTGTCGCCGACGTGGACGGCGCGCTCATCTTCCCGCAGCCGCCCGGAGCCGTGGCCGACCGCTACGCGGGCTTCGACGACGACATCGCCGAGTACCCCGAGTTCGCGCGGGAGCATCCGTCGGGGGCGCTCGCCGACATCCCGCTGCTCGAGAGCGGCCTGCGCGGTCTCGAGGAGACCAGACGCATCGACCTCGAGGAGTGGATGGCGGACCTCGGCCTCGACGCCGTGGTGTTCCCGGCCGTCGCCGACGTCGGGCCGGCCGACATGGACGTGAACGAGGAATCGGCCGACCGAGGCTGGCGCAACGGCACGTGGGTGGCCAACGGCAACCTGGTTCCGCGCCACCTCGGCATCCCGACGGTGACGGTGCCGATGGGCATTATGACCGACATCGGCATGCCCGTCGGCCTGACGTTCGCCGGAGCCGCGTACTCCGACACGGCGTTGCTGCGGCTTGCGGCCGCGTTCGAGGCGACGGGCGCGCCCGGCTCGCGGCGGGTGGCTCCCGGGCGGACGCCCGCACTTCCCGGTCGCGCGATCGATGCTGTGACGGATGCCGCTGCCGCGCCTGCGCCCGCTGTCGTGCCGGCCGGCGCCCCGAGCCTCGTGCTGGAGGCCGAGGCGCTGCCGCCCGAGGGCGGACGCGTCGAGATCGTCGTGCGCGGGTCGTTCGCGGCGCCGGCCGGCTTCGCGGCGCTCACGATCTCGGTGGACGGTGCGCCGGTGGCCGTCGATGTCGACGGCACCGCCTTCAGCGCCCGTGTCTCGGTCGACGAGGAGTCGCACCGGGTGAGGCACAGTGTGTGGCGCGAGCCCTACGGATCGATGGTCATCGCCGTGCTGCGTGATGCGGCGGGGGCCGCTGTGGGGGCGATGGTGAGCGTGCCGCCCGTCGAGTAGCGGGACCAGACTTCCCGGCGGCTATCCCTCCACCAGCCTGATGAACGCGCTCAACTCGGTGACTCCCTGCGGCGTCAGCGGCAGGTACTCGGTGAGCTCGGGCGAGTAGACGAGGTAGGCCGCCCACTGCGCTCGCGAGATCGCCACGTTGAGGCGGTTCTTCATGATGAGGAACTCCATGCCGCGAGGAACGTCGGCGGCCGAGGATGCGGCGAGCGACACGACAGCGATCACGGCCTCCTGGCCCTGGAACTTGTCGACGGTGCCGACCCGCACCCGGGGCAGCTCGGCCGCATCGAGCACGTCCCGCACCAGTGCGAGTTGCGCGTTGTACGGCGTCACCACGATGAAGTCGCCCTGGTCGAGAGGCCGCGCCTCGGCGTCACGGCTCGGTCGCCACGGCGTTCCGAGGAGCGATCGCACCACCTGCACGACGACGGCTGCCTCCTCAGGCGACTCCGTCGCGTTGCCCGAGTGCACGACCGGCACCGTGTGGAGACCGGGTTCGGTCTCGAGGAGCAGGCGGTCGGCGGCATCGGGGTGCGAGCGCAGTTCGCCCTCGTAGGAGAGCGTCGACACGGGCTCCGCGACCGCCGGATGCATCCGTCTGCTCTCGGCGAGGAAGTAGCCGAACTCCTTCGGGAGCACGTCGTGACCTGCGGCCACCCAGCCGAGGGCGGAGCTGTCGATGGGTTCGGGGTGGGTGCCCTGGCTCACCTGCGGCAGTTGCTGAGGATCGCCGAGGAGGAGCAGGTTGCGGGCGCTGACGCTCGTGGCGACGGTCGACGCCAGCGAGAATTGACCGGCCTCGTCGACCACGAGCAGATCGAGGGCACGTCGCGGGAAGCGTGCGGGGTTGGCGAAGTCCCACGCCGTGCCGCCGACGACGAAGCCCGTCTGGGCGTTCGCCTGCGCGAACAGCAGGGCGGCGTTCTTGTCGGCGAACAGGGTGTAGTCGTGGGCCGTCTCATCCCCCGCCTTGGGCGCCTTGCCCACCAGGGCGGGGTCGAGTCCGGCACCGGCGAGCCGATCGAGCAGGTTCTCGACGACGGAGTGCGACTGGGCGACGACGCCGACCTTCCAGTGGTGGTCGTTCACCAGCCGGGCGATGACGTGCGAGGCGAGGTACGTCTTGCCGGTGCCGGGTGGGCCCTGCACGGCCAGATAGGAGGAGTCGAGATCGACCAGGCTGGCGACGACGGCGTCTTCATAGGCGCCGGTGGTCACGGGGACGAGCTCGCCACGTCTCGATCTCGGCGGCATGCGCCGGAGGATGTCGATCAGGGGATCCCGTGGCCAGGTCGGATGCTCCCGCACGAGGGCAGCGCCCCACTCGCTGATCGCGTTCTCCAGCGCGGTCGTGCGCAGCGGCCACCCGGGCACCACAGCCATGGGGGGCTGACGATGCCGTGCGGCGCCGACGGGCAGTGCCTCCTCGACCACCACCCCGTCGTCGAGCACCTCGAGAACCGTGACGTCGCGCCGGATGCGCTGCCCGGGGTCGGCATCGTCGTCGATCACCGCACCGTCGGGCTCGTACAGGGCGAAGAGCCCGGCGCCGGCCGAGATCCTGGTGCCGGGACCGAAGCGCCCGTGCAGCCGCAGCGTGCGCCGCTCCTTCTTGCTCTTTCCCTCGGGAAGATGCCAGTCGACCTCGACGCGCGACGTCGCAGCATCGACGACGAGGACGTCGCGGGTGTCCTCCCACTCGCGCACCGGCTGGTCGAGGCGGAAGAAGTGCGCCCACCAGAAGCTCTTGCGCTCGCGCGGGTAGTAGTCGATGGCGGCGGATGCGAGGGCCAGGGCGGTCTGGTCGGGCGTGCGGTGATCGATGGACGCGTCACCGGCTCCTGCCAGGTGCGACAGCGCGATGGCGAGCTCGGACTGCACGTACTGCTCGCCCTCGCGAGGCGCACGGGGAGCCGGCCGGACCCCCACCTCGGCGGCACGCTCGAGCAGCCACTCGCTCAGGCGCAGGGTGGACAGCACGTCGTAACGGTTGTAGCGGGCGATGTCGTCGAGGATGGCCTGCGACTCGGCGACCTCTCCGGCCGCGGCGAGATCCATCGACCTCTGGTACTCCACGATCGAGTCGGCGGCGTTCGTCACGCCCTCGCGCTCCTCATCGCCCATGTAGAGCGGCTCGAGCTTCTTGATCGAGTAGGAGCGACTGCCGACGAGCATGCCGCGGCGCACGATGGGGTAGAGGTCGATGAGCACGCCGTCGCTGAGCAGCTGGTCGACGCGGGCCTCGCAGGTGCCGTGGCGGGCGGCGATGGAGAGCAGGTGGGTGCGCTCGTAGCTGGCGTAATGGTAGATGTGCAGGCCGGGGTGGGCGGCCCGACGCTCGTCGACGAAGTCGAGGAAGCGTTCGAGGGCGACCTTCTCCTCGGCGAAGCTGTGCGCCCAGAACGTCGTGAACTCATCCCTCCGGTCGAGCACGCCGAACAGATAGTCGATGCCCCAGCTGATGCCGGCGCCCTCGGTGTAGAGCGGATCGCCCTCGAAGTCGAAGAACAGGTCGCCGGGATCCGGTTCGGGGACGGCTGCCAGCGCCTGCGCGTCACGCACGGCGACGGGCGGCGCGAGATGCACCTGCTCGGGATCGGCGCCTGCCGCGATCGCGTCGTCGCGTGCGGCATCCGTCGCCCGATCGGCCTCGACCTGCAGGGCCGCCTGCACGCTGAACGACTCCAGCGTGCTGCGTGCCATGCCCTCGACCGGCGACTCCCCGTCGGGGCGCAGGTCGATGGCCGCCAGCTCGTCGATCGTGGTGATGCCCGCGGAGCGCAGGGCGTCGCGCTGCGAGATGCGCATGCCGGCGACGAGCAGCACGTCGCGGCTCGCATCGACCTCGGCCGAGCACGTCGCGCAGCGGCCGCAGACCGTGTAGCGCGGGTCGCCCCATGCGACCGGTGCGTCGGCAGCCACGCGTTCGTCGACGATCTGCAGCAGCCTGGCGCGACGCTTGCGGTAGACCGGCAGGATGTCGTCGACCCGGTGCACGCTCACGCTGCCGTCGCCGAGGAGCAGCTCGACGGTGTCGGCGCGGGGCACCCGGAGCGCGTCGAGCTGGTCGGCGTAGGCGGCGAGCTGCAGCAGTGCCGTCACCCGGGCGCGACGGGCGAGCTTGGTGTCCTGCACCAGGTAGACGCCGCCGGGGCGCCGCACGATGAAGTCGGCGAAGCCGAGGAACGCCCCGTCGAAGAAGGTGGCCTGGAAGACCACATCGGCTCCGGATGCGAAGGCCGAGCTCGTGGCATCCGTCGCGTACTGCAGAGTCTCCGTCGTGAGCTCGGGTGGACGCGCCACCTCGACAACGCCGTCGCCGAAGTGCTCGCGATAGTCGGCGAGCACCCGGTTCTCGTGCTTGTCTCCGAGGACGGCCGTGCGGGCGAGCATGGCGTCTTCGGCATCGGGGACGGCGGCGATGCGGCCGAGCTTGGCGTCGAGCTTGCGGAGGAAGGCGAACTCGCACTTCGAGGCCGTGGTGAGGTCGCTCGCACTCGTCACCACAGTGCCGTCGAGCAGGAACATGCCACCTCCGCCGCCGTCGTCGCGTCCGTCGCGCCGTCTGCCTGCACGATAGCGCGAGCCGACGACAGGACGGTGGCGACGCAGGGTCACAGCCACAGCACGGCATCCCTCTCGACCTGCGTGGCATCGTTCAGCCGGGCTCTGCCGCGGTGTCACGGGCCGCCGGTATTCTCGAGAGTGGTGCGTCGACGATCGACGCCCGGAGCGGGAGTGCGATGTGGTTCAGTCGGTGGCGCAGGAGGAAGCCGCCGCCGTTCGACTTCTCCACCCTGCCGTGGGCTGAGCCCCCCGAGGAGGCCGACGCCCGCGAGGAGGGCGTGATGCTCGCCGAGTACTCCAGCCGCATGGTGCTGAAGAACCGCATCCTGGTGAGCGTGCTGGGCGAGAGCATCGACTTCGACATCGACTCCTTCCTGCCCGACGCTCGCGACGCGCTCGCCGGACTGGCCGCCGAGATGCGCGCGGCCGCCGAAAGGGTGGCCCAGGAGAGCGCGGCTGCGGCCACGCTTCACGGCAATCCGCAGGACATGCACGACTACAGGTCGAAGGACCTCGTGAACCTGGGACTGCGCGAGAGGGTGAACCTCGCCGTGGCGGCGGAGCTCGAGAAACGCGCGGCCGACGACGAGTACCTGCGCACCTTCATCACAGCGGCACGCGACGACGCCTGGGACGACGTGGCTGGCGCCATCGGAATGCGCCTCGACCTGGAGCGCCCGCAGAGCGCCGTCGACGCCAATTACAAGCGCACCCGCAAGGAGCGCATGCGCATGGTGCGCAACGTCGACCTGGCGCGGCTCGAGATCGAGAAGCTGGACTACTAGCGGACGACGGGCTCCGTCGCCACCTCGGCCACGGCGGCATCCGAGAAGGCCAGCTTCGGCACGAAGACCAGCAGAACGGCGGCCACCACGGCGGTCAGGCCGCAGACCAGCCAGACCGTGATGTAGCCGCTCAGGGATCCGGCGGTGCCCTCGGTCGCGGTTCCTCCGACGTGGCTGAGCAGGGCGATTCCGAAGACGCAGGATGCGATGGCCCCGCCGACGGTCTTGACCGAGTTGGTGAGACCCGTGGCCACACCGGTCTGGCGGCGCGGGGCTGCAGCGGCGGCGGCGGCCGGGAGGGCCGCGACGAGGGCGCCGGAGCCGATGCCGGCGATGATCATGTTCGACAGCACGTTCACGTAGCCGTCGTGGAACGGCAGGAACAGCAGGTAGCCGATCGCCACCAGGGAGCTGGCTCCGATCAGCGCGATGCGCGGTGTCACGAATCGGGTAGCGATGGGGAACAGCATGGCGCCGACGATCATCGACAGCACGTACGCCCCGATGAGGATGGAGGTCTGGCCGCTGGTGGCCGAGAGACCGTAGCCGTAGGTCGCGGCATCCGTTCTGGCGAAGGTGGAGAGGGGAGCCTGCGCTCCGAGCACGCTCACGCCGAACAGGCCGGCGGTGAGGAAGATCGGGCCGAGAGCCGGCGAGCGGAACAGGCGCACGTCGATGAGCGGATCCTTCTGGCGCAGCTCGTAGCGGGCGAAAGGGATGACGAGCAGCACACCGAGGAGCATGACCGCCCACGAGAGCAGGTCGCCGGGGCCGGCGAGACGCAGCAGGCTGAGGCCGCCGGTGAGGGCGAGCAGGGCGAGCGAGATGAGGATGAGGCCGCCGGTGTCGAACTTTCCTCCGGTGAGGTCCGGCGACTCCTTCACGCCGAACAGCACGACGAAGAAGCAGATGGCCACGGCGATGCCCGGGATGAGCAGGGTGGTCTGCAGGGGGATGACGTCGGCCAGGGCTCCGGCCGTGAGGGCACCGGCGATGGCGCCGAGCTCGAGAGCGGCCACGAGCAGGCCGGCCGCACGGCGGGTGATCGCGGCGGGGGAGCCGAGCGAGCGACTGCGCGACCAGACCAGCGCGATCTCGAGCGGGAGCCACACCACGTAGAAGCCCTGCAGAGCCCAGGCCACGAGGAACACCCAGAACACGTCGGTGAACGGCAGGGCGAGCGAGGCCACCGCCGTGACTGCAGTGGAGATGAGCAGCATCCGCCGGTGACCGACCATGTCGCCGAGCTTGGCCATGGCGGGCACGACCAGGGCCGAGAGCATGAGCTGCGTGCCCTCGAGCCAGTTGACGTCGGCGTCGTGGATGCCGAGGTGGCGCGCGATCTCGGTGAGCAGGGGCGTGTAGTAGCCCTGCAGGATGCCGCTCGTGAACTCCACGAAGGCGAGGAAGCCGACGACGCCGGCCACCGATCCGAGTTTCACTGCACGCGACATCGCGTCTCCTTAGGCAAGAGGACGGCCCGTCCATCCGGGCCGAGTCACACTCTAGGCAGAGGAATGTTTCAGGCAGGCAACGAACGCAGCAGAGCGGCGTAGAAGCGCTCCCCCCGTTCGAGGCTGTCGATCGAGACGTGCTCGTCGACGCCGTGGATCGAGGCGCGTTGAACCCCCGTCATCATGAGCGGGGCGAAGCGGTAGGTGGCCGGCGAGAAGCGGTGGAAGTGCCGTCCGTCGGTCGCCGACATCTGCACGTAGGGCGCCGTGACGGCCTCGGGGTAGGCCACGCCCACGGCGTCGCGGATGAGCGCGAACTGGGCGTTCTCGGTCGACGACTCCGGCGATGGGTCATCGCCCTCGAGCACCGTCACCGTGATGTCGAGGCCGCGGATCAGGTGACGGATGCGGGCGACCGAGCCGGCGACGGTCTCACCGACGGCGATCCTGATGTTGAGGGTCGCCGAGGCCTGGGACGGCAGCACGTTCGCGGCCGTTCCGCCATCGAGCATGGTGACGGCGACAGTCGTGCGCACCATGGCTCCGGCATCTCCGGCGAGCCTGGCGAACAGCCGGGCCGTGAGCGGGGGCACCGCGAGGAGCGCCGACACGATGGCGCGCGGTCGACCCGTGGTGTTCTCGCGGAACACCCGGAACATCGTGCGCGCCGCCCGCGGGAAGTGCGGCCTGAAGCCATGCCTGTTGATGCGGCGTACGGCGAGGGCGAGACGCGTTGTCGCCGTCTCGCGCGGAGGAGCCGACGCGTGGCCCGGCTCGCCGCGGGCGTCGAGGCGCACGGTGAGGGCGCCCTTCTCGGCCACGCCGACGACGGCCGTGACCAACGGGATGAAGGGGAGCGGAGCATCCGTCACAGCCCCACCCTCGTCGAGCACGAGCCAGGGGCGGATTCCGCGGCCCTTCAACGTGCTGGCGATGGTCCTGGCGGCGTCGCCGAAGGTCTCCTCGTTGCCGCCGAAGGAGAGGTAGACGTCGCGCGCCGGCGTGAAGCCTGCGGCGAGCAGGTTCTCGACGGCGTCGAGGATGAGCACGAGCTCGCCCTTGTCGTCGAGGGTGCCGCGCCCCCAGACGTGCCCACCGGCGACGGTGCCGTCGAAGGGCGGGTAGGTCCAGGCGTCGGTCTCGTCGACCGGAACCACGTCGTAGTGCGCCATGAGGATGACGGGCTCGTTCGCGCTGCCGGCACCGGGGCCGCCGCTGCCGGTCCAGCGGTAGAGCAGCCCGAACTCGGTGATCTTCTCGAAGGCGAGGTGCTCGTGCACCAGCGGGTAGAGCTCGCGGAGGAGGGACTCGAGGCCCTCGAACGGCGCGTTGCCGCGGGTCTCGAGCTCGGCCGACACTGTGGGCAGCTGCACCAGGCGCGAGAGCCTGTCGGCGATTCCGGGACGAGGACCTGAGGCGGCGGGGGAGTCTGCGGCTGGCACGGGTTCCACCCTAGGCGGCAGCGCTCCGGGCTCGGAAACCCGACTCAGGCGGGGGTGGAGAGGAGGGAGAACAGCAGGTAGCCGAGGCCACCGACGGCCAGGACGGCGCCGAGCGTGCGCACGACGATCGACTCGATGCGCGCGAGCTTGGGCTGGAGCAGTCCGAGGGGATTGAGGATGTCGGACATGTCACTCGGGTCTCCGAGGCGAGACTTCGCCGCGGTTTCCTCGTCGGTGACGGTGGTGCTGAGTGGAGTAGGGCTCACGTTTCAACGCTAACCGCAGGGGTGTCGTGTCGACATTCCCCGTATGCGGGACAAAAGACCGACGGATGCCCCCACAGTGCGGGGTCGCATACTGCTCGTCGGCGTGGTTCGGGGTACAGCGCGATCAATCATGTCGGCGCTTCGGACGACCGAGGCGAGGTCGGGGTGCGAACCGCCGCGGCCGTGCCGCGTCGATGTCGGTGGGCCGACGTAGCGTCTCCTGCATGAGCACCATCGAGATCAACACCCCCACGGAAGCCCGCCGCTTCGCGTGCCCCGACTGCCGCTCGGGTGCCACGGTGCAGATCATCTACGGCGTCCCCGACGATGTGCTGCGCGCAGCAGCCGACGAGGGTGACGTCGTGCTCGGCGGCTGGCTGACCGAGATCGACGCTCCCACCCGCCACTGCCGCGCCTGCGGATCGGAATGGGTCGACGCCGACGAGTACGTGGAGCGGTTGCACTCCTCCTGAATCGAACGCAGCCGCCTAGGCTGGACGTGATGACGGATGCGCCGATCACGCAGAACATACCGCTCACCCCGCAGAAGCGGTGGCGAGCCTATTGGGTCTGCGTCGCTGTCGCCGCTCTCACCATCCTCGACCTCTCGAAGGTCAACGTGGCCCTCCCGTCGATCGAGAAGTCGTTCGGCGCGAGCTCGACCGAGCTGCAGCTCATCGTCTCGGGCTACGTTCTGGCCTTCGGCCTCACCCTCGTACCGGCCGGGCGGTTCGGCGACATCCGCTCGCGCAAGGCGTTCTTCATCGTCGGCCTCACGCTGTTCACCCTCGCCAGCGTCGCCTGTGCCCTGGCCCCCACCAGCACCTTCCTGCTCGTCGCCCGCCTCGTCCAGGGTGTAGCCGCCGGCATCCAGATGCCGCAGGTGCTCGGCCTCATCCAGCAACTGTTCCCCGGCGCCGAGCGGGCGAAGGCATTCGGGTTGTTCGGTGCGATGATCGGCATCGCCACGGCCGTCGGGCCGACGCTCGGCGGTCTCCTCATCGCGATCGGCGGCGAGGCCGACGGCTGGCGCCTGATCTTCTGGATCAACCTGCCCCTGGGAGTCGCCGCGCTCGCCCTGGCGATCTGGCTGTTGCCGAAGACCCGCGAGAGATCGTCGCGATCGGTCACCATCGACCCCGTCGGCATCCTGCTGTTCGGCGTCACGATCCTCGCGCTGATGTGGCCGTTCCTGCTCACCACGGGTGCGCCGACCGATGACCCGGCGCGCTGGTGGCTGCTTCTGGTGTTCGTGCTCGGGGCCACGGCGTTCATCGCCTGGGAGACGCGCTACGCGGCTGGGGGTCGAGATCCGTTGATCCCGCTGGTCCTCTTCCGCATCTCCTCGTTCCGCAACGGATCGGCCCTCATCGCCGTGTACTTCGCGGCGCTCCCGTCGGCGTTCCTGCTGACGACGCTCTACCTGCAGCAGGGACTCGACCTCGCCCCGGTGTTCGCCGGCATGGTCTCGATCGGGTTCGCGCTCACCAGTGCGCTCTCGTCGTGGCGGGGCGGCACCCTCGTCTCGCGCTATGGGCGAGCGCTCGTCGTGTGGGGGCTCGTCGGAGTGCTGCTGGGTGCCGGCCTGCTCGTGGCCGCGGCCATCCTGACTCCCCCGGATCTCACACCGTGGTTCATGGCCGGAGCCATGCTCGTCGCCGGCACCGGCGGCGGCTTCGTCGTGTCGCCGAACCAGACGCTCACGTTGCACGACATCCCCGTGCGCCAGGGAGGCCTCGCCGGCTCGGTCGGCCAGCTCGGCCAGCGCATCGGAACGGCCATCGGAACCGCCATCGCGCTCTCGCTGTTCTACTCCACCATCTACCGCGAGAAGGGCAGCGGTGAGAGCGACATCACGCTGTACCACCACGCATACGCCTACGGGATGCTGTCGGTCGCCCTGTTCATAGCTGTGGCCTTCGCCATCGCCGTGCTCGACCTCGGTTCGCGCCGCAGACGGGGTAAGACCCCGACCGACGACGCCGCTTAGGCGACTGTCGCAGCCGGGATCCTGTCAGGGTCCTCGGTCGTCGCGCGCAGTCGCGCCACGATGGTGACGATCACGACGGCGACGACGGCGATGATCGCGGTGACGGCCGTCGGCGTCGAGAGCAGGTCGCCGGTGAGGCGGGCGATCGCGACCCACGCGATGCCCCAGCAGAGCGAGGCCGTCGGCGCGAGCCTGCCCTCGCCCCGGAGCGCCAGGCCGACGCCGATGAGGCCGGCGACGGCGATGACGATCACACCCCACACGTCCGGCTCGAGCCCGAATCCGTCGAAGCCGATCGCGACCAGGCCCGCCGTGATGTTGGCGACAGTCGCGATGGTGACCCAGCCGAGGTAGAGCCCGATGGTGCCGTCGGTGATGATGGCGTCGATCACCCCGTCGCCGCGGTACTGCCGCGCCAGCAGGAAGCTGCGGATGAGCACCAGCAGCAGGGCGATGATGATGGGGATGCTCAGCCAGAGCTGGTCGAACTGGATGCTGAGGATCCACGCGGCGTTCAGGATGAGTGACGCCGCGATCCAATAGCCGAGCCGGCGGTGGCGCTCTGCGGTGCGCTGGCCCGGGAAGAACTGCCAGACGGCGTAGGCGAGCAGTCCCGCGTAGATGACGCTCCAGATGCTGAAGGCACCCGAGCCCGGCGCGATCACGGTGGCGTCTGCAGCGAGAGCTCCCCCGGCGGCATCCTGGATCGGCGTTCCACCGGCCGCCCCCGAGCCGATGAACGAGCCGACGACGGCGATGACGGCGCTCACCGCCACGGTGATCATGCGGGCGTAGTCGCTGCCCGTCGCCGTCTGCTGTGTCTGCTGTGCCATGGTTCTCCCCGTCGTCCACTCGGGTCCAGCGTAGGGCGCGTACCCCGTTCAGGGGGCATCCGTTCAGTGAATACACGGATCCGTCGAGCTACGTCAGGCGCCCGTCCCCCGCGAGACGACGAGCGTCTGTGAGTGCGTCAGCGTCCGATGGTGAGCGCGATGGCGCGGTGGTCCGATCCGTTGGCATCGAGCACGTGAACGGATGCGGCGTCGATGCCGCGCGTCAGAGCATGGTCGAGCGCCACCAGGGGGATTCCGGCGGACCACGTGAACGGGAACCCCGCCGTGTCGGTCCGCACCAGGGGTGCCTCATCCGTCACCGGAACGAGCATGTGGTCGTCGGTGGAGGTGTTGAAGTCGCCGATCACGACGAGGCGCTCCGACGTGTCCTCGGCGAGGGTGCCGGCGAGGTTCTCGAGCATCCGGTCGCGGTCCTCGTATTCGCCGGGGCGGAAGGAGGCGAGGTGCACGGCGAAGAGCCGGGTGGGGCCCTGCGCCGTCTCGACGTCGACGCTGAGGGCGCGCTTCCAGCCGAGGCCGAGGTCGAGTCGCTGACCGTTCGAGAGTTCCGTCGTGCTCCAGACGCCGACGGTGCCGGCGACGAACGAGTACGGGTAGCGGTCGGCGAGGGCGGAGGCGACGGTGTCGCGGATGTCGCCGCTGAGCTCCTGCAGCACGATCACGTCGGGCTGGTCGTCGGCGAGGGCGCTGACCATGGCCGCAGCGTCGCCGTTGCCGGCCTCGAGGTTCTCGCTGACGATCGTGGTCGTCTCGGCGGTTGCGGCGACGGCCGGTACGGGAAGGGCGGCAGGCAGCACGACGAAGCACCACGCCAGCGTTGCGGCGCCGGCCCCGATGAAGGCCGCCGGAGTCCGCACGATGACCGCTCCGATGAGCAGTGCGATCACGACGACACCGAGCCAGGGGAACGCGGCCTCGACGAGCGAGAGCGTTCCCGCGAAACCGGGCAATGCCCGATGGAAGACCAGCAGTGCCGTGAGCACCAGACCCCACACGAGAACCGAGACTCCCCGCGCTGTGCGGCGGCGGGTGCGAGTGGTCATCGGTCGATCATGGCAGCACCGGATGCCGCGAAAGTGAACGGCAGCTGAGTGCGGGCTGCGTACCCGGGAACGCAGCGAGGGTCGGCCGCCCTGTGAGCGCCCGACCCTCGGAGTACTGCGTGGCGGTCGCTACAGCTTGGCGGCGACCTCGGACTTGCCGCGCTTGTTGGGCTTGGACGCGAAGGTGACCTCGGCCTCCTCGAGCGCCATGCCGCGGGTCTCCGGGATCTTGAAGAACACGAAGACGCCCGAGAGCAGCGCGAACGTCGCGTACATGCCGTAGGTGAAGGTGAGCGAGAACGCCGCCAGCGCGGGGAACGACACCGTGATGAGGAAGTTCGCGATCCACTGCGCTGCAGCGGCGAGGCCGAGGGCCTTGCCACGGATGCGGCTCGGGAAGATCTCTCCGAGGAGCACCCACACGATCGGGCCCCACGAGGCACCGAAGGAGATGACGAAGATGTTGGCGGCGACGAGCGCGATCGGGCCCCAGGCATCCGGCAGCGAGACCTCGCCGTTCGATCCCGTGACGGCGAACGAGAACGCCAGCGCCATGGCGCCGAGCGACAGGAACATGCCGGTGGAGCCGGCGAGCAGGATCGGTCGACGACCGAGACGGTCGACCAGGAGGATGGCGACGACGGTGACGGCGACGTTGGTGACCGAGGTGATCACGCTGATGATCAGCGAGTCGGATTCGGCGAATCCGACGGCCTTCCACAGCGTCGTCGAGTAGTAGAAGATCACGTTGATGCCGACGAACTGCTGGAAGATCGACAGCGTGAGACCGATCCAGACGATGGGCTTGAGGCCG
This sequence comes from Orlajensenia leifsoniae, assembly GCF_004570845.1. Lineage (GTDB taxonomy): Bacteria > Actinomycetota > Actinomycetes > Actinomycetales > Microbacteriaceae > Orlajensenia > Orlajensenia leifsoniae. The sequence continues at coordinate 112,712 of NZ_SPQZ01000006.1, forward strand.
AACGCCTTGCCGCGCAGGGTGGCCTTCGCGCCCTCCTTGTCCTCGTCGATCGCCTTCTGGATGTCGTCGACGGCACGATCGAGGTCGTCTGCTTCGACGAGGGTGGAGAAGATCTCGCGCGCCTCGTCGGTGCGGCCCTTGGTGAGCAGGTACCGCGGTGACTCCGGCAGCCGCAGGGCGATCACCCCGTAGACGACGGCCGGGATGGCGCCGACGAGGAACATCCAGCGCCACGCCTCGAGTCCGAGCCACAGCACGTCGTCGGCGCCGCCGGCGACACCCGCGAGGAGGGCGTCAGACAGCAGGGCGGCGAAGATACCGATCGTGATGGCGAGCTGCTGCAGCGAGGCGAGGCCACCACGGATCTGGCGGGGCGCGATCTCGGCGATGTAGGCCGGGGCGACGACCGAGGCGATGCCGATGCCGAGACCGCCGATGACCCTCCAGAGGCCGAGGTCCCAGACGGAGAAGGCGAGGCCGGCGCCGATGGAGCTGACGAAGAACAGGATGGCACCGAGGAGCATCACCTTGAGCCGGCCCCAACGGTCGGCCAGCGTGCCCGCGAGGTAGGCGCCGAGCGCGCAGCCGAGGAGGGCGACGGCCACGGTGAAGCCCGTGATGACGTCGTTGAGTCCGAAGTCCTTCTGGATCGAGTCGACCGCGCCATTGATGACGGACGAGTCGAAACCGAACAGGAAGCCACCGACGGCTGCCGAGACCGCGAGGCCTATCGCCCGGCGTCGATACTTGCCGGTCGGGGCCTTGCCGCTCGTCTCCGTCGACTTGGCACTCTCATTGGAAGTCGTCACGACTCTCCCCTTCAATCGGTCCGGCGCGCTCGTCTGGGCGTGCTCGTGTCAGCTGCGCACTGCGGATGCGATGACGTGGCTGAGTGGAGTTTCGTACGGACTGCAGACGGCTTCCTCGGCATCATCAGGTCCTCGGCTCGCACAGGAGCCGCCCTTTCCACGGCATCCATCGTATGCCTGCGACAGGTTGCGAACGTCAACTCGGGGGAGGGTTGACAACGCGGGTTCCGGCGCGGTCGATCCCGGCGACGCCGAAGAGGCATCCGCTGACCACCAGCACGACACCCGGCAGGAAACCCGTTCCGATCGGGGAATCGTGGGAGGCGAGGAACAGGTTCGACAGGATCACGAACTCGGCGACCTGACTGCCGAGGCACAGCCCGATGGCGAGCACGGCCCAGGCCAGGCGACCCCGGCGCGACGGGGAGAGCACGAGCAGGACGACCGAGGCCACGACCGGCGCCAGGAGTGCGATGAGGCCGAGAACGGATGCCGGAACCCAGCCGAGCACACCGAGGGCGCCATCCGTCAGCGCCGCCAGAAGCTGGCCCGAGCCGATGACGGCGCTCGACGCCGCTGCCACGAGGCAGGCGACCACAGCTGTGCGCGACGCCGCGGCCCAGGACGCCCACAGCAGCCAGAATCCCGTCATCACGAACGAGGCGAGGGCGGCGAGCACGACGGCGCCGAGGATCGGCTCGAACGGTGCGCTGACGATTCCGTAGTCGCGCAGGTGATCCTGCGCCGCGACGCACGCCCGGGTATCGAGGCCGATGACGCACGGACGCCACCTGATGCCGGCAGCGAGGAGGAGAGCGGTTCCGGCGACTACGAGGAGGATGGCGGTCGGAACCCAGGGCGCGCGGATGGCCGAGCGTGGCGGCACCACCGTCGTTGTCGAGGCAGACGCCGGGTCGGGCGCCGACATCGCCGTCACCGCCGTCACCGCCGCCGCGCGTCGACGGCGAGAGCGCCGATGCCCGTGACGAACACGGGGAAGGCAGCCAGGACCAGCAGGAACGCGATCTTGGTACCCGTCATGACGATGGCGATCCCTGCGATGGCCGCGATGACCGACGTCGCCACGCAGAGCACCCCGACGACCGCCGCCGGCGAGATCGTGCGCGGCATCCGTTCGTCACGTGCTCCCATGGCACGAGTCTGGCCGGATCCCGCCGGCGGCGACAGGGCGTTCAGGTGAACTCTTGCGTGCCGGGTGCTCCGACGGGTTGAGTCGGAGCACCCGGATGCCTACGCGTTCGCCGGGTCGCTCTCCGATTCGACGACGTCGGTTCCGGATGCCGCAGACACCGAGCCGGTGACGGCGGCGAGCTCGGCGTCGATGTCGGTCGCGCCCTGGAACTGCGAGTTGTAGAGGCGGAAGTACGCCCCCTCGCGTGCGATGAGCTCCTCGTGCGAACCCTGCTCCACGATGTCACCGTGCTCCATCACCAGGATCAGGTCGGCGTCGCGGATGGTCGACAGGCGGTGCGCGATCACGAACGAGGTGCGACCGTTGCGGAGCGCCGCCATGGCGTGCTGCAGGAGCAGCTCGGTGCGGGTGTCGACCGATGAGGTCGCCTCGTCGAGGATGAGCACCGACGGAGCCGATACGAACGCTCGCGCGATCGTGATGAGCTGCTTCTCGCCGGCTGACACGTTGGACGCGTCCTCGTCGAGGACGGTGTCGTAGCCCTCGGGCAGGGAGTGCACGAACCTGTCGACGTAGGTGGCCTTCGCCGCCGCCACGATGTCGTCATCCGTCGCGTCCTGACGCCCGTAGCGGATGTTCTCGCGGATGGTTCCGGCGAACAGCCACGGATCCTGCAGGACCATGCCCGTGCGCGAACGCACGTCGTGGCGCCGCAGGTCGGCGATGTCCTGGCCGTCGATGAGGATGCGGCCGCCGTTCAGCTCGTAGAACCGCATGATGAGGTTCACCAGCGTGGTCTTGCCGGCGCCCGTCGGCCCGACGATCGCCACGGTCTGGCCCGGCTTCACGCTGAACGACAGGTCGCGGATCAGGGGGCGATCGGGTGTGTAGGAGAAGGCCACGTTCTCGAACGAGATCGTGCCGTCGCCATCGACCGGCTTCGGGGCGTCGACGGCGTCGGGCTCCTGCTCCTCCTCGTCGAGCAGTTCGAAGACGCGCTCGGCGGAGGCGACGCCGGACTGCACGACGGCGGCCATTCCGCCCAGCTCGGACAGCGGCTGCGTGAACTGCTGCGAATACTGGATGAACGCCTGCACATCACCGAGGCGCAGCTGACCGCTGGCCACCATGAGCCCGCCGAGCACGGCGATGCCCACGTAGGTGAGGTTTCCGATGAACATCATCCCGGGCATGATCATGCCCGAGAGGAACTGCGCCTTGAACGAGGCCTGGTAGAGCTCCTCGTTCTCCGCCTTGAACTTCGCCATGGCGTCTTCCTCGCGACCGAACACCTTGACGAGGGCGTGTCCGGAGAACGACTCCTCGACGCGGGCGTTGAGTCGGCCGACCTTGCGCCACTGGATGTTGAAGGCCTTCTGCGACTTGGGACCGATGACCCCGAAGATGACGCCCATCAGCGGCAGGGAGACGAGGGCGACGATGCTGAGCTGCCACGAGATCGAGAACATCATGATCATCACGCCGACCACGGTGAGCACACTCGTGATGACCGTCGAGAGCGACTGCTGCATCGTCTGCGTGATGTTGTCGATGTCGTTCGTGACGCGCGAGATGAGCTCGCCGCGCTGCACCTTGTCGAAGTAGCTGAGCGGCAGGCGGTTGATCTTCGCCTCGACGGATTCGCGGAGGCGGTACATGGTGCGCATCATGATGATGTTGATCACGAAGCCCTGCACCCAGCTCAGCACGGAGGCCACCAGGTAGAGCGCCAGGACGAACATGAGCACCTGGCTGAGCCGAACGAAGTCGACGCCCTCGCCCGGCGTGATGTTCATGGCGGCGATCATGTTGGCCTGATCGGTCTGCCCGTCGGCGCGGAGGCCCTCCACGACCTGGTCTTGGGTGACGCCGGCCGGCAGCTGCGCGGAGACGACGCCCTCGAAGATGATGTTGGTCGCCTCGCCGAGCACCTTCGGTGCCGCGACGGTGAGGAGGACGCCGATCGCGCCGAGCAACGACACGAAGATGAAGGCGACGCGGTGCGGCTTCAGCAGGCCGATGAGTCGACCGAAGCTCTCGCGGAAGTTGGCCGCCTTGCCCGGCTTGACGCTGTCCCAGTCGCCGGAGGCGAGACGCGCCTGCTCGGCGAGTTCGAGTTCGAGCTGCTCCTCTGCGGAGATCGCGCTGGTTGTCCCGGTGCTCATGCGCTTGCCTCCACTCCGAGCTGCGATTCGACGATCTCACGGTAGGTCTGGCTCGACTCGAGCAGCTGCTCGTGCGTTCCGACCCCCACCATCCGGCCGTCGTCGAGCACGACTATGCGGTCGGCATCGGTGATGGTCGAGATGCGCTGGGCGACCACGATCTTCGTCACCTGGGGCAACTCCCTCCAGAGGGCTTGTCGTAGTCGGGCGTCGGTGGTGAGGTCGAGGGCCGAGAACGAGTCGTCGAACACGAGCACGTCGGGCTGGTGCACGATGGCCCGCGCGATGGCGAGGCGCTGGCGCTGGCCGCCCGAGACGTTCGTGCCGCCCTGGGCGATGCGGGCCTCGAGCTGGCCGTCCATCTCGGAGACGAAGTCGGCGCCCTGGGCGATCTCGAGTGCGCGCCACAGCTCGTCGTCCGTCGCATCCTCCCGCCCGAACCGGAGGTTGGATGCGATGGTCCCGGTGAACAGGAACGGACGCTGCGGCACCAGGCCGATGCCGTTCCACAGGAGGTCGAGGTCGGCCTGGCGCACGTCGACGCCGCCGACCGACACGGAGCCGGCCGTCACGTCGAACAGTCGGGGGATGAGCGAGACGAGGGTGGTCTTGCCGGCTCCGGTCGATCCGACGACGGCCACGGTCTCACCCGGCTCGGCCCGGAACGTGATGCCGGAGAGCACAGGCTGCTCGGCACCGGGGTAGGTGAAACCGGCGCCGTCGAAGGCCACCGACCCGGGCTCGGGGAAGGTGGTCGCCGGCTGGGTCGGGCGGATCAGCGTGCTCGAGCTGCCGAGAACCTCTCCGATGCGGTCGGCGGAGACGGCTGCGCGCGGGATCATGATCGTCATGAAGCTCGCCATGAGCACGCCCATGAGGATCTGCATGATGTACTGCATGAAGGCGAAGAGCGTGCCGACCTCTATGTCGCCGTCGTTCACCCGGATCGCGCCGAACCAGATCACGGCGACGACGGTGACGTTGAGCACCAGCATCGCGAGCGGGAACAGGACGACGAAGAGCGAACCGACCTTGCGGCCGACGACCATGATGTCGTAGTTGGCCCCGGCGAAGCGCTCCTCCTCGATGGGCTCGCGCACGAACGCGCGCACGACCCGGATGCCGGTGAGCTGCTCGCGCATGATGCGGTTCACGGCGTCGAGGCGCTTCTGGTAGGTGCGGAACAGCGGCACCATGCGGCTGATGATGAGACCGGCCACGACGAGCAGGGCCGGAACCGCGATCGCGATGATCCAGGTGAGGCCGATGTCTTGACGGATGGCCATGATGACCCCGCCGATGGCCAGCAGGGGCGCTGAGACGAGCATGGTCGCGCCCATCATGGCGAGCATCTGCACCTGCTGCACGTCGTTCGTGTTGCGCGTGATGAGCGAGCCGGCGCCGAACTGCGACACCTCGCGCTCGGAGAATCCGCTCACCTTCTCGAAGATGTTGTCGCGGATGTCGCGGCCCATCTGCATGGCCGCACGAGCGGCGAAATAGGTGGCGATGATCGACGCGATGATCTGGCCGAGGGAGATGCCGAGCATCATGACGCCGGTCGACCAGATGTAGGCGGTGTCGCCCGTGGCGACGCCCTCGTCGATGATCTGGGCGTTCAGGGTGGGCAGGTACAGCGACGCGAGGGCCGCGATGAACTGGAAGACCAGCACGCCGAGCAGCGCCCAGCGGTACGGCTTCAGGTAGCGGACGAGGAGTTTTCCGAGCATCAGATCTCCGAAGGGTGGTGGAAGGCAGAGGAATGCGGGGTGTGAGGGCAGTATCCCGGTACCCACCGACACTGCAGGAAGCAGGAGCTGTCGCCGGTGGGACGAGCGCGGAGGAGGGTGGTCCCCGCGCAGCCGATCAGCCTTTCAGAGTCGCACTTGTTCGCGACGAGGTCAAGCGAACAATGCTCGTTTCAGGTGACGGATGCCGCAGCCAGCGGTCGCGGCCGCCGGGAGATCGAGATGCTCACGACCGCGGCCACGATGCACAGCCCGGCAGCGCCGAACCAGGCCAGTGTGTATTCGCCTGTAGCGTCGCGCACCGTCGCTGCCGCAGTGGCGGCGATGGCGGCTCCGACCTGGTGCGATGCGAACACCCAGCCGAAGACGATGGGGCCGTCCTTGCCGAACACCTCGCGGCAGAGGGCGACCGTCGGCGGGACCGTCGCCACCCAGTCGAGCCCGTAGATGACGACGAAGATGATGATGGGCGGTGCCACGGTGGCCGACAGCAGGAACGGAAGCACGAGCAGGCCGACGCCGCGTCCGGCGTAGTAGACGGCCAGCAGGATGCGCGGGTTCACCCGATCCGTCAGCCATCCAGAGGCGATCGTGCCGACGATGTCGAAGATCCCCACGACCGCCAGCAGACCTGCCGCCGTCGTCTCGGCCATGCCGTGGTCGTGCGCGCTCGGGATGAAGTGGGTGCCGACCAGGCCGTTGGTGGTCGCGCCGCAGATGGCGAACCCCGCCACGAGCGCCCAGAAGGTGCGCACCCTGCTGGCCCTGGCGAGGGTCGACAGTGCGAGCTTCGCCGCGTTGCCCCGCGCCGGCGGCTGGTAGACGTAGGAGTCTGGGGCGCCGAACGGCGTGAGCCCGAGGTCGACGGGGTTGTTGCGCAGGAAGAGGAGGACCAGCGGAACCACGGCGAGCGCCCCGCAGGCCACGAGCAGGCTCGCCTGGCGCCAGCCCTGCTGCTCGACGAGGATCGCGATGAACGGGAGGAACGCCAGCTGGCCCGTCGCGCTGCCGGCCGTGAGGATGCCCACCACGAGTCCGCGGCTGCGCACGAACCACTGATCGGCCACGGTCGCCGCGAAGACCAGCGCCATCGATCCCGTGCCGATGCCGATGAGGAACCCCCACGTAAGCACCAGCATCCACGGCTCCGTCGCGAAGATGCTGAGGCCTGCACCGGCCGCGACCAGCAGCAGTGCGCAGGTGGTGACGATGCGCATGCCGAAGCGGGCCATGAGGGCCGCGGCGAACGGCGCCATCAGGCCGTAGAGCAGCAGGTTCACCGTCACGGCCACCGAGAGCTGGGTGCGCGACCACCCGAACTCGGCCTCAAGCGGCAGCATGAGCACGCTCGGTGCCGCTCGGAACCCGGCGGCACCGACCAGCGCGAGGAACGCCACCCCGGCGACGATCCACGCCGGGTGCACGCGCCAGTTCGGGTGCGGGCGCTGCGTGCTGTTCGGCGCTGGCGGGATGGACATGGTCTCGAGTATGGCCGACTCCCGGGCGGCATCCGTTTCACCAACCCCATGCGATGACGGTGCCCGACCTAGGCTGGGTCGTGTGAGAAGACTCATCGCCCTGACCATCGCCGCCGCGATCGCCGTCGGCGGAGCAGTGCTCCCGGCGGCCCCGGCGCTCGCCGACGTCGACGACTTCACCTTCGAGAGCTTCCACGGGGACTATTCGCTGGATCGCGACGCGGAGGGCCACTCCACGGTGGACACCGTCGAGACCCTCGTGGCGGTGTTCCCGGATGCCGACCAGAATCGCGGCATCCGTCGCAACCTGAACGCCGAGTACGACGGGCATCCGACCGAGCTGACCATCGTCTCGGTCACCGACGGCGACGGCGAGAAGCGTGCTTTCGAGGAGGACAGCGACGACGGCGTCGTGAGCCTGACCATCGCGGGCGACGAGTACGTGCACGGGCGCCAGACCTACGTGATCACCTACACCGAGAAGTACCTCGACAAGTACTACTCCGACACCGATGCGCAGGAGTTCTACCGCGACACGAACGGCACGGACTGGGCGCAGCCGTTCGGCCGGGTCACCGCCAGCGTGCACCTCACCGACGAGCTCCTGGAGGCGCGCACCGGAGAGGCGGATGCGGCCTCGGGCGCCGAGGGCGCAGACGGACCGGCCCAGATCTCCGAGACGGCCGACGGCTACGAGTTCGCGGCATCCGATCTCGGACCGCACGAGAACCTGTCCTTCTCCATCGGCTTCGAGAACGGCACGTTCGTCCCGCGCGACGACAGCTTCACTGCGGCCCCGTGGCCGATCATCGCGCTCGTGTTCACCCTGCTCACCGTGCTGGCCATGATCGGGGCGTTCGTCGTGCGCTCGACCCGGCTGAAGGATGCCCCGGGCCGGGGGATCATCGTGGCCGAGTACCTGCCTCCGCCCGGGGTCGGCATCGCCCTGGCCGGTGTCATCCTCAACAAGACCACGACGGCCCCGCCGGCGCAGATCCTCGCGCTCGCCGTGGCCGGACGCGTGCGCATAGTGGAGGTGGCGAACGAGAAGCCCGGGGGCAAGGACTCCTACGAGATCGAGTTCCTCCAGACCCGCGCAACGGGTCGCGAGGCCTACCGCAATCCCGAGCCGAGTGTCGACGACCTCGAGGTGCTGCATGCCATCTTCGGGGACGAGCTCACCCCCGGCGAGCGCCGGCCGCTCGGTAAGACGGACTCGAAGGCGCTGAAGCGCCTCACCGCTGCGGGCAAGAGGGTGCGGGCTGACGCCGTGACGGATGCCTACCGCAAGCCGTTCCCCACGGGAGCCGTCACGCTCGTCATCGTCGGAGCGATCGTGGCCGGCGTCCTGGCGGTCCTGTTCTCGGCCATCTCCCTGGCCACCGTCTACGGCGGCTTCTGGCCCGGCGTGTTCATCGGCGTCGCACTGCTGGCCCTGGTCGTGGCGTGCATCGCCGTGGCCAAGTACCCTCTCGACGCCAAGGGCGTCGCGGCCCGAGACCACCTCAAGGGGCTCGACGAGTACATCGAGCTGGCCGAGGCCGACCGCATCCGCTACCTGCAGTCGCCGCAGGGAGCCGAACGGACGCCGATCGCCACCGACGACAGCGAACAGATGCTCGACCTCACCGAACGGCTGCTGCCCTGGGCCGTGCTGCTCGGTCACGAGAAGAAGTGGACTGCCGAACTCGCCCGCTACTACGAGCAGACCGGATCGCAGCCGGATTGGTACGCCGGGTCCCATCCGTTCAATGCGGCGCTCTTCGCGACGAGCATCAGTTCCGTCTCGACGAGCGTCACCTCGAGCTACTCGGCCGCGGGTGGCGGCTCCTCCGGCGGTGCGTCGTCGGGCGGCGGCAGTGGCGGAGGCGGTGGCGGCGGGGTGTAGCGAGCCAGGCGCCCACCGCTCGCTGAGGGCCGAGCGCAGCGACCGCCCGAAGCGCGCTTAGCCCGCGGACTCCATCCGGGGCTCAGCGAGCGGGGATGCCTACGCCGTCGGCGGATGAGTCATGTCGGTGAACGACAGGGCCGAGTCCCACGCCAGCCGGCTGGAGGCCTCGCCTCGGCCGGTGCGCACCCGGTACGCCGCCCACTTCGCGTACCGGCCGTCGGCCCGACGCGCCAGCACGGGAACGGCGCGCAGGTGCACGCCCTCCCGCGGCAACTCCTCGCCCGGGAAGGTCAGCGGAGTCGGACTCAACGTGACGCCGCTCGGAATGACCGGCACCCCGTCGCGCAGCAGGGCAGCCTTGCGCAGCGACACCTGACCGGGCTTCAGGGCCACCGGCGCCAGCGGAATCCAGTGCGCCGGCACCGGTGACTGCAGCCTGTAAGCCCGCTCCTCCTGAGTGAGGCCGGTCGGCCACGGATCCGGCTCGGGAGGCCGCTCGCTCGAGCGTCGCCGCGGATCGCCGCTGCGACCCTGCACGGAGTTCTCGATGGCCCACGCCATGTTCGCCATCTCGTCGCGAAGGAACAGCACGTCCTCGAGGGCCTCGCCCACGAGGGTGCCGACAGCGGTGGGAGGAAGCACGATGCCGGGCAGCATCCGCCCGGCGGCAGACGCCACCCCGAACATCGTGAAGGCCGGATCGACGAGTTCGGGCACTGTCACGGCATCGCCGAAGTCGTCGGTGAGGGTGACGACGCCGACTCTGTTGACGGCCCCCAGCAGGCCGTCGACAGGCACGGCGAGCCAGTCGTCGCCGGAGGACAGTGCGAACTCGGCCAGGCAGAGTCTGGCGAGGTCGTTGGTCTGCGCCTCGATGGCGCCGAGGTCGACGGCGCCGTCCTCCAGCTGCCAGTAGCGGTCGGCTGGCATGCCCGGGAACCGCAGCGGAGTGGCGAGCATCGTCGCCTCGCTGGTCACGGGGGTGCCCGCCGCCGACTCGTCGGGGACCGCGCCGCTCGCGCCTTCCACCCACTCGAGGTCGCTCCAGCGCACCGATGCCGAGCCGAACTGGGTGCCGCGTGCGAACACCGCGTTGTCCTCGTCGCCGAAGCGCAGGGCGAAGCTGTATTCGAGCCGCTCGGTCGACCACGCTCCCCCTGAGTCCGGCGCGCCGCCCAGCCAGTCGAGCCACTCGACGATCACGGCACGAGTGGCAGCGGCATCCGTCGCCTCCCCGATCCAGGATGGGTCGCCCGCCCCCAGCTCGGTCGCGAGGGAGCCGCCGTCGGGCACCGCACCTCCGAGCACGGCGAACAGCCGCGCGGCCTGCGGGTCGTTGAGGCCCAGGGGGTCGTTGGGGTCGTCCTCGAGGGCGAGCGGATGCCGCGCTGCGAGCGACCGCGCCAGTGTCTTCTCGCCGGCGTCAGTCAGCAGGTCGACGAGCTGGGCGCCGGCCTCGGCCCGCTGCCGCAGGCCGTCGCCGAAGGCCAGCTCGGGGACGTCCTGCACGAGTTCCTCGAGCAGGGCTCCCTCGCGCCAGGGCCGCCACTCGACCCCGGCCAGATCGGACGAGGAGGCCGCAGCCCCCACGAGCGGCGCCCACGCCGTGATCGGCAGCGCGCTCGACGCCACGTGCACGGAGACGACGGAGCCGGCGTCCTCGCCGGTGAGCTCGCCGAACTGCCACTGCCGCCCGAGCATCCAGGCCGGGTCGCCGATGCGCGCCTCGGAGCCGGGAGCCGGATCGCCGGTGATCGAATCGGGCTCGAGTCGCACCATGGCCGGAGGATCGGCGACCTGCAGCAGCTTCACGATCGCCGCCAGGTTCTGGTCGGTCACGGCGTTCACCATCATGTCGATGGGGATGTTGACGGCCATCACTTCACCTCCGAGAGGAACGGGATGGCATCCCCGGACCATTTCACCTTGGCCAGTTCGGCGAACTGGAGTCCCTTGCGGATCTGCAGCCACGGGCTCGCCACGTAGATCGCGGGCAGGATGGCCGCATCTCCCGGGGTGTGCTCGTAGGTCACCAGTCGGGCCTTGGCCAGGTCGACGGCCTCGAGCACCGTCGCCACGACGGAGTCGGTCGTCCACCGCTTCCCGTCCGGTGACACAGCCGAGAGCAGCACCTGCGGAGCTCGCGCCGAGGCCTGATTGGCATGCACGGCCAGTCCGGTGGTGGCCCGAGCCGCGCGCAGCGGATTGTCGGGAGCGGCCGGGTCGAACGCCCGAGGGTCGGGCTGGTAGGGCAGCGTCTCGGCCCAGCCGTCGATGGCGAGCCCGGCGAAGGCTCCGGCCACGGCATCGTCATCGCCCACGATCTCGACGACGAGATGGCTCGCGGATGCCGCGGGCCATGGCACGTCGTCGGGCAGGGGCCCGGCCAGCCAGCGGTCGGTGCCGGTGGCCGGCTTGCCCGTGGCCTCGTCGCGCTCGGTGAGTTGCACGACGCGCAGCGGGATCGGGGTGCCGAGGGCGCCGCCGAGAAGCTGCGCCTCGGCCAGCCGCCCCACGCCGGCCTGCACCGTCGCGTGGTCGCGCACGAAGGCGTTGAGCTGCGCCCGAGCCGGCTGCTTCTTCAGAGCCGGCTTCGTGACGGCCTCGGCGAAGGAGTCGGCGCCGGCCGGCTTCGCCAGCAGCGGAAGCAGCAGGAAACCATCGCCGAGGATGCCCTCGGCCACGGCGCGGCAGGCGTCGACGATCTCGCCCTCGGTGGCGGCGGGGTTGCGGGTGGGGTCGCGCAGGGCGGCCAGAGTCGCCCTGGCCTGCTCGAGGCGAGCGGATGCCGCCTGCCAGGCGCCGACGGCCCAGGCCACGTTCGACGGGATCGCGGCATCCGGAACCAGGGGAATCCCGAAGGCAGCGAGTCCCCGCACGGCGGCGACGACGTCGGCCACGTCGTCCTCCTCGATCGCGAGGGTGTCTTCATCGACGGCGGTGATCACGGCCTGGCCCGAGGCCAGCACGTCGCCGAGCGCGTCGAGCACGGCGTCGCAGCGACCCAGCAGTTCGGCCGTGTCGAACCGGCGTTGGGGGGTGACGCCGGTTCGCACGAGGGAGTCGGGGCCGAGCGGTGTTCCGCCGGCCGCGAGGGAACGGAGGCTGCCGGCGAGCGCGGCAGCGTGCAGCAACTCGTCGGCGAGCGGGGCGTCGGCCATCGCGGGGATGGCGGCGCGCAGCTCGCGGTCGAGGGAGGCCGCGTCGTCGGTGAAGACCAGGTCGAGGGCTGCCCAGCCGGCCTCGGCGAGGGTGTGCCTGTTGCCTGCGGCATCCGTCACCGCGATCTCGGCCGGATCACCGAGACGCCTGGCCGCCCACGCCTCGAGCCGGGGTTCGGCCAGAGCCCGGGGGCGGGTGCTCGACCAGCCCGTCGCCCCGACCGGAATGACCGCGAACACCCCGTGGGTGAGGATCCGGCCGGTCTGGCGCACGTTCAGCACCCCGAGGTCGGGGTCGACGGCGGCGCCGCTGGCCATGGCGTCCATCGCGGCGGAGGCTCGCGACGGGTTGCCCGACGAGTACTGCAGAACGCTCTCGCTGAGGAGGGCGTCCGAGACGGCGTCGAGGGTGGCCGCAGCCCCACGCAGGGCGGCGAGCACGAGGTCCCACTCGGCGTTCGACACCGGATCCCAGGTCTCGATGAAGGCGTTGTCGGGCTTGCGTGAGAGGCGCGTGCGCAGCGGTGGGCTGCCACCTTCGAGTGACTCGAGGGGGAACAGCCGCAGCAGCTCGGCGCCGTCGACGACGTCGCCACCGGCGACCCGTGCCGCAGCGACCTCCTGTGCCTCGTCGTTGCCGAGCTGGTCCGTGGCCTCCGGCGCGATCTGTCGCAGCGACAGCTGGAAGCGGGCTGCCGATGTTCCGGCGAGTCCTCGCTCGATCTGGTAACCGAGCAGGGCGCCGATGGACTGGCCGGCCTGCACGCCCTCGAGCACACGGCGGAGCTCCACGCCCCGGCGGCTCGACAGGTCGATCGCGAACGGCTGGGCGCCGGGCTTCGCGCCGATGTTGGAGCGGTGGGCACTGGCGAGCACTCCGGCGGCGACGGCGTGCGAACTGCTCGGCGCGTGGATCCAGCCGTCGGGATCGCGGCGGGTCGCCCCCAGCCTGATCTGCTCGACGTAGCCGAACGCCCCGATGGTCATGCCGACGGGGGCGGATGCCGCGAGCGTGGCCCGGCGCGACGTCGCCAGGCCTGTCGCCCAGGCATCGACGCGGTGCGACGCGAGGTCGAGCGCGTGGGCGACGGCGATGCGGCGCTCCTCGAGCGGAGACGCCGCGAGCGCGATCATGGCCGCCCGCACCTCGCCGCCCACGCCGAAGGCGTAGAGCAGCTCGGTGATGGCGCTGCCGCCCAGCCACTTCGCCTGCGCCGTGTCGCCCAGGTCGAGGGCCACCTGCGCGAGCGAGGTGCGCGCTTCGGCGACGGGCTCGAGGGCGGAGATGCTCACGCGCTCCGCCGGCTGCCCGTCGAAGTGCTGCACGGCGGCCACCTTCTCTGCCGCGGCGAAGAAGCGCGACGGTGCCGTGTCGTCGACGGCGGCGTCGGCGGATGCCGCCGTCTTCACGATCGCGGCGATGTCGGGGTCGAGCTGCACGAAGTCGAGCAGGGGGCCCACGAACTCCTGCGGCGTCGCCCGGAAGCGCAGCCGCTGGGCGCTGTCCCACGCGATGTCGAGCAGGGCCTGCAGCACGCTGTCGACCTTCGGAGTGGTGCCGGCGAGGATCTCGGCCACGACCTCGGCGTCCCGATCCGACACCAGCGGCAGGCCGATGGTGCGGGACTCGTCGTGCGGCGCCGGGGTCTTCAGGATCTTCGCGGCATCCACCGAGAACTGCGCCAGCATGGCCGTGCGCAGCTGCGCCTCGGCGAGCAGCTGGGAGGGGTCGGCTCCCGTCGCCGCTGCGAAGGGGGCGAGCTGGGGCCCGTCGACGGCGGGCCTCGCCCGCACGCCTATGGCCACGGGGCTGGTGCCCAGCATGTCGAGCAGGTCCTGGTCGCTGAGCTGGTCGCCGGGGCGCACGTGCGGCACCACGGGTGCCCGACTCGCCCAGCGCGCCAGCGTGCGGCGGATCAGCGGCACGAGGTGCGCCGTGATCTCGCCCGACCTCGGGCTCCAGGCGTCGAGATCCGTCACGGGAAGCACGCCGTAGGGCTGGGCGCCGATGCGCAACGTGGGCGCGGGGCCGGCTCCGCGCACGTGATCGCGGTGCAGGCGCCGGGCCGACTCGATGCTGCTCGGGGTGACGGCCGGGATGGCGGCGTCGTCGAGGCGCTCGAGCACGCCCTCCCAGGTGGCGAACCAGAGCGCGGTGTTCGCGGCGGCCTCCGCCTGGTCCTGGGTCGAGACGGGGTCGTTCGGATCGAGGAGATGCTCGACGGATGCCGCATCGAGGCCGAGCGCCGCCGCGAGCCGCGTCGCGTCTCGCGACGGCGTGCGCGGCTCCAGCGCGGGGGCGCCGACGCTCGCGGCCGGGCGGTAGGGCGAGCGCTCGGCGTCGGCGTTGTTGGTGGCGGTTCCGGCGGCGAGGAGGGAGACGCCGTCACTGAACCGGTGGCTGGTGAGCAGCTCGACGAAGTCCGCAGCGTTGGCCTCCTCCGACACCGAGTTGCGGGTGCCGACGACGACGATGCGGTCGATGAGGGTGGTCCCTCCGGGCAGCGGTACCTCCACACCCAGGCCGGCCTTCATCGCCGCGGTGAAGTCGATCGTCCACTCCGAGCCGACGGGAACGTTCAGGCCGGCCACCTCGCTCAGCTCGTCGTCGCCGAAGGCGATGGGCGAGAGCGGAACGTCGGGCGCGACGGGCGACCCCGTCACGGTGATGGGCGCTCCGCCGCTCGGGAACACGCGCACCACGAACTGGTCGGGCAGGCAGCGCGCCACGGTGCCATGAGCGACCTCCTCGGGAGTCTCCGGGAAGGCGGGGTCGCCCTGACCTCGTGTCGCGAGGTTCGTCGGTGTCGTCACCTCGGCCACCCAGCCGGCGCGGCGGGCGCCGACGGCCTCGGTGAGCTCGGACCAGGCTGCGGGGTCGGCTGCGTCGACCCAGACAGTGCGCCAGTAGGCCTGGCCGGCGGCCACTTCCGCATCCGTCACCGACCGCAGCAGGCTGTCGATGTGCGCCTCGTCGGGCGAGATGCGCACCCGAAGGGTCGAGGTCCCGGGTGCGAGCTTGCTCTCGATGCGCACGGGCAGCAGCACGAGCGGCACCTCGGGGGAGGCGTCGCACGGGTCGAGTCGATCGCGGAGGCCGCCGATGATCTCGCGCAGGTCGTCGTCGAGTTTCAGGATGTCTCCGCGCAGGCCGCGGTCGGCCGGCTTGCGCAGGAGCGTGCGGCGTTTCTCGGCCAGGGTCGCGATGCTCTCGCGCACCCTGGCGAGGTCGGCGGGGGTCTCGACGGGCATGGTCTACGCCTCTCTCACGATGAGGTCGGTCGCCTGGAACGCGACCCGCACGGGGCGGTGCAGGTGGTCTTCGGCGTAGTCGGCGGAATGCGGTGCTGAGTCGGTGAGGAACTTCTGGGCTGCCGGCAGGTCGGAGTCGGCGGGGCGGGTGAAGCGCGTGGCGCTCGGATGTTCGGCGATGGTGATCCACCACTTCTCGGCGTCGAGCTCGTCGACGCTGAGATCGACGCCCACGAGCGCGATGTCGGGGTCGAGTACCTCGGAGAACAGGATGCGGGCTGTCTTCTGAGGCGAGTCGACCTTCTCGAAGACGGGGTCGCGTACGGTGCCCTGGTTCTCGACGGCCTGGATGATGAGATCGGGGAAGCGCCGCACGAGTTCGCTCTTCACCACGATCACGGCGCAGTCCTTTCCACCGCTGCCGCCCAGGGAGACCTGGTCGGCCAGGGCCTTCTTCGGGAACAGGTGGATGGGCTTCGGGAGCTCGTCGGCGTTCGGGTTCCAGAATCGGTGGAAGTAGGTGCCGCGCTGGTCGGTCGGGTAGCCGCGCCAGAGCAGCTCGCGCCCCATCTCGTCGCTGAGGCCGACGAAGAACGCCGCCATGAACTCGCGGTTGGTCGAGAGCACCGTCACGAAGTCGTCTGCCGGCAGCAGGCCGAGCCCCGGCACGAGCCAGTCCCGGTCGTACTCCTCGAGGGCCCGGTACATGGGCCGGTCGAAGCGCGGCGCCGCCATGATCGGCGCGATGCGCGGCTGTGCGACCCACCGCTCGGCGAGACCGGCGCTGAGGTGCAGCCGCCCCGCGAGCGAGGCGCGCACAGTGTGCCGCGGATCGATCGCCGACGTGATGGCGGCGGATGCCACCTCCAGGGCCTCGCGATGGGGAACCGTGTCGATCGTGAGCAGGGCGCCGGGGTCGATGAGGGTGGTCATCTCGGCGCGCAGCACATCGAAGGGCAGTTGGTCGATGCGATCGAGGGTGGGGGTGAGCTTCACCTCGGCCAGGTCGGCGAACTGCGCCAGCCCGGCGTCGAGTTCGGCCACGTCGCGGGTGTCGCCGAGCTTCTTGAGGTGCTGCACGTCGATGACCCGCAGGCCGCGGCCGCCGATGAGCACGTGGCCCTCGACGGGGATGCGGCGAGCTCGCAGGGCGCCGCCCCCGGGCACACCGCCGCCGACGGGGATCCGGACCGCGGGTCCTGCGCCGCCCTGCGGCAGGCGACCCACAGCTCCGCCGATGGGGGAACGGCGGGTGAGCGGGATGCGCGGGTTGAGCGGCGAGACGACGGGACCGCGGATGACCGGGCCGTCGATGACCGGTCCGCGGATGATGGGGCCGTCGATCACCGGTCCGCCGATGATCGGACCGTCGATGACCGGGCCGTCGACAACAGGCCCGTCGGGCGGCACGTCGACCACGCCGAGATCGACGAGCACCCGGTCGTTCAGCGTCACGGCCGTGCCCTTCAACTGCTCGCGCAGCGGGCTGGAGCTCGTCGCCTTCGACAGCGACAGCTCGGCGGCGAGCGGTCCGACGCGCTGGGCGCGGATCGACTCGACAGCGGGGATCGGCGAGGAGCGCAGCAGCTTCTCGGTCCACTGGGTGGCCACGGCGGCGCCGAGGTCGAAGCTCGTGTCGGCCGCCTTCCACCGGCTCGGTTCGGTGAGGTAGGTGGCGAAGCCGCCCTGGCCCTCCACCTGGGCATTCGCCTGCTTCAGCAGTCCGCCGACGGCATCGACGGGCGTGCCGATGGCGGCGCTCACCAGCTGCAGGTCGAGGTGGGACACGACGTCGGAGGTGAGCCTGCCGATGCCCTCGGGGTTCGCGTACACCCGGGTGAAGTCGCGCAGGGTGGCCTCGGTGCCCACCACGTTGCCCGCGCGCTCCTGGGAGGCGGCATCCGTTCGCCGGATCATCGGACCGGCCGGCCGGGTGACCCGTCGGAACGCGCCGCTCGTGGCCGCGACGGGAGTGGCGCTCAGGGTGACGTCGGCGAACAGGGTGCTTCCCGCGCTGATGGAGATGCGCGTGGTGAGGGGCGATGCCACCTGCAGCAGGTGTCCGGTCTGCAGCTCGCCGAGCCTGTTGTGCAGCCTGGTGGCGAGGAGCTCGGCGAGCTGGGCCAGACGGATGGCGCGGTTGGCCGCCTCGACCTCGCCGAGCTGCGCCCAGGCCGACTGCATGAGGCGTTCCTGGTCGCGCTGCACGACGCGGGTGCCGAGACCGCCGACGATGCGCTTCACCGGAGCGAGGTTGAGCTCGGCGAACCAGTCCGAGCCCTCGATGACGGCGCTGCCGCGGTGCAGCTTGGCGTAGATGCGCGGCCCGATGATGGGCAGGTCGGGAACACCGTCGGTCTGCTTCTGGGTGCCCTCGATGGTTGCCGGGAGGTCGAGCTCGGCGTGCAGCTCGTCGATCATGGCGTCGGGCCAGACCGCTGTCTCGGCCACCTTCTGCTCCGGGGTCTTCGGCTGGCTGGGGGAGAACAGGGCGCAGCGCAGCACCTGCTTGCGCCCCACCTCGTCGGCGCCGAGGGCGCGCAGCGGCTTGCCCGGCTGCGAGGTGTCGATGAATTTGCGTCCGACCTCGTAGGGTGCGGCGATTCCCTGCAGCTCGAGTGCGAGCGAGCGGAAGTCCCCGTCGGGACCGGTGCGGAACTCCCAACTGTCGTAGACGGGCAGGCGCACCGGGTCGGGAGAGGAGGTGGTCCAGGCCGGCTCGAGGGTGCCGCCGGTCAGGCCGAGTCCGCCGCGCACCCCGACGTCGGTCGTCGGAACGAGGGCGGCGATGTAGTCGGTGTCCTGCGTGAGGATGCGCGGGGAGATGACCCGCGAGAGGTTGACCGGAGCGTGTGCCGGCGAGAGCCGCGCGCTCAGGTCCTGCCCCGTGGTGGTGGCCGGCGCCTGAGCGTGCGCCCAGAGGTCGGCGTGGGTGAGCGCCGGCAGCTGCGCCAGCGGAACCTGGAACACCGGCAGCAGGGCGCTCGTCGCCGGCTCGCGGACGACGCTCGAGCGTTCGAGCACCACGAGGGTGAGCCACGGGCGCAGGACGGCGGCCTGCTTCGTCGCGCTGAACGCCCAGGGCAGCTCGGGGCGGTCGAACTCGATGTGCGCGAGCACGGTCTCCTCGGCCGTCTGGGCGCCCGGCGCCGGGAAACGCCGCACGATCTGCGCCGGGTCGATTCCGCGCACGTCTCCCGGGCCGTAGAGCGTCACCGAGAGACCCGCGGATGCCGCTCCCCCGGCGCTGTCGGCCAGGGGCACCTCCACTCGCGAGGTCGAGCGGACGGTGCCGGCCGCCGGGGTGCTCGCGGCCGACGACAGGCCGCCGACGGCCGAGGAGGCGAACTCGAGCGACTCGATCGCGACGGCGCTCTCGTCGAACTCGTCCTCCGGCTTGATCACGAGAGAGAAGGCGTCGCGCACCACGTGGGTGGCCGTGCTGGTGAGAGGCGAGACGACGCTCGCGGCGATGGCATCAAGGTCGGCCATCAGGTCACCCCTTCACGATCAGGCGCGTCGCCGATGCGGCGCTCGCGGAGTTGACTGCCGCCGTCACGAGGGCGGCCTGCGTGGCGCTGAGTTCGCCGAGGCCGGCGACCAGGGCTGCGCCGGTGACGGCATCCGCGATGGTCGAGGTGCCCTTGTCGGAGACCGTGACGCCGGCGTTCGGCGGTTTCGGTTGGGAGTAGGGATTGCCGACCTCGGCCACGGCGCGCCCCACGTTGGTCTTCGTGGCGTAGGAGCTGGCGTAGACCCCGAACTTTCCGGCGAACTCGATGAGCGACCCCGGCTCGTCGGGGTTGCGTACGTAGGTCCGGTAGGCGACCTTCGCGGGGGTGGCCGTGCCGACCTTGGGAGTGGTGGCGGCTGCGATGCGGCATCCGCCCGTCATGTCCTCGAAGCCGGAGCGGGCGAGGAGGCCCTCACCCTCGAGCTCGAAGAACTGGCCGGGGGCGAACGCCGTCTTGAGCTCGCTCACGGCGCCGACGAGGCCGGAGTCCGGTGTCGACGTGGGGGTGCCGATGGTCACCATGTCGGCGGCGACCGGAGCCGAGCCGATTCGGGCGATCTTGACCCCGAACGGCACCTGCGTCTGCGAGACCTCGACCCCGGCGAGCGGATGCGCGATGCGTCCGTCGATGTCGTCGACCTCGGCGAGGGTGACGAGCTGCGCGGCGTGATCCGGCAACTGCACCTTCCACGCGTCGTCCTCGTTCATCGCCTTCGCCGCGATCTGGAGCGCGTCGACCTTCGTGAGGATCGGAGCGGGCTGCTCGCCCCACTCGACCGGACCGAGGTCTTCGTCGAAGGTGGGAAGGAACCAGACGTCGACCTTGATGTGACCTGCCAGGCGGAAGGGCTTGGTGCCCTCGAGCGAGCCGCGGAACACGATGGAGCAGAGGGTGCAGCCGAACAGCTCCACCTCGACGCCCACCTCGATGGAGATCGTGAACGCGAAGCGCGGCGCCCAGATGAAGATCATGTCGAGGGTGAGCCAGGCCTTCGCCGAGATGACGGCGAAGTCGGCGTTCAGGCGACCGTCGACTCCGAGCATCACCGATCCTGCCGTGATGGCGAAGTAGGCCTTGATGACGAAGCTGATCGCCTTCGAGGGCGACAGGTCGATGGTGACGCGGTCCATGTCGCCGAGCTTCGGCTTGCCGCCGGTCAGCTTCTCGTACTCGGGGTGGAAGCCGCCGACCGAGAACTCGAATGCGCCGCTGCCCGACCACTGGATGTAGAGCCCGAGGTCGCCCGAGATCTTGATGCCGGCGACGGTGGAGTCGCGCATGCTGGCGAAGAGCAGCAGGTAGTCGGGCGTGATGGCGACGAACACGTCGGCGCGGATGTCGGTGATCGGCGCCTCCTTCGTCGGCACCCGCACCCGCAGCGAACCGAGGATGACGATCATCGGATCGGGCAGGGCCAGCACGACGCCGAGCTTCATCTCGACGAACTTCGCCTGCGAGCCCCAGCCGAGCTCGACGATCGGACCGAAGACGAATCCGCCGTCCTTCGGCGGGAACACGTTCGCCACCTTGTCGAGCAGCTTCGGCGCCTCGGCGACGGGGTTGTCGGGGAACAGCATCTTGTCGAGGATGTGCTCCTTCATTCCCGACCGCAGGGCTTCGAGGTCGAGACCGCGGTTGATGGCGAGGATGCCGCCGATGCCGTTCAGCGTGAAGCCCATGCTGAGATCGATGGCCACGGGGAAGCGCACGCCGATGACCAGCACGAGCGAGAACGGATCGGGCGACAGGATGACGATGGCCGACACTCCGAACTTGAGGATCTGCAGTTGCACGACCCCGCCGAACTCGATCCGCTTCACGTCCTGGCCGTCGACCTTGTAGGTGCGCTCGACGCGCTGGATGAAGCCGCCGCCCGTGACGGGGCCGGCCTTCACGCGCAGGCCGATCGCATCGGGCCAGCGCGGCGAGACCGGGATGTCGAAGATCGCCTGCTGCTCCACGTCGCCGTTCAACGCGACGATGAAGCCGGTGCCCACGATCTGCAGGCCGACGGCGTCGCCGAGCTTGGCGGCGATCGACGTCGTGAGCTCGAACCCCGTCACGTCGCGGGCCTCGTTGCGCCGCAGTCCGAATGCGACCTCGCGCAGTTCGACGCCGGGGAAGGAGAAACGCACCGGCAGCACCGCACGCTCGTTGCCACGGCCGTCGCCGAGGTAGACGCCCTGCCCGGTGTCGATCGAGATGGTGGTGAGGGTCGTGGTCTTCGGCTCCTGCGAGCCCGGCATGACCTTGGAGAGCAGTGGGTCCTTCGTGAGACCGGGCTCGAGCATGGTCTGCATCCGCAGGCCCAGGATGGCCACGTCACCGATGAACCACTTGCCGTCGCGCTCGAGCAGGCTCGTCTCCTCCTCGGCGGTGGGGTTGGCGATCTCGCGGTCGCTGAACTGCAGGAACGCCTCGAACGAGACCTTGTCGAGCGTCATGGCGCCCAGCGTCACCGGACCGAGGTTCTGCAGCTTGGCTGCGAGCAGGAACGTGCCGCCCGTGCGGTCGAGCACGAGCACGTCGCCGAGCTTCTTGGTGAGGTTCTGCACCCCGAGCACCGTCGAGCCGAAGCTGTCGAGCAGCTTCCCGGAGCCGGCGCCCAGATCCTTGAACGGCTGGGCCCACGGGTTCCAGAGATCCATCAGGCCGGAACGGATGGTCTCGTCGACAGTGCCGTCGGCCTTCTTGGCGAGCTCCTTGGCGACGATGTTGAACGCCTCGTCCATGGCGGCCAGGGCCATGCCCAGTCGCACGGCGACGCGGGACGCCGTGTCGACGTCGAAGTCGTCCTTGTCGATGTCGTCAGCCGACTCCTTCACCATCTTGGCGATGAGGTCGGTCTGCTTCTTGATCGCCTTCGCGATCGGCTCGACGAGGGCGACGGCGGCTTTGATGTCGGCCTTGAGCTTCTCGAAGGTCGGCTTGACGTCGCCGACGATGCCGAACGTGACGATGGACTCGAGGAACGGCACCGTGTCCTTGAACGACGTGCCGCTCATCTCGCCGAGGCGGGAATTGGCGAAGGCTTCGATTCCGTTGAGGAATCCGGTTCCGATGTCGGTCATCGTGTCCCACTGTGCGGTGCGGGCGCTTCGTGGCGGCGTGCGTGCCGTGACGCCTGGCTTCCTGGTGTGCGTGCGCCCGCGACGGTGCGGGCGAATCGGCTCCGGGCGAGCGATCGGGCGGGTGGAAGCTCGACGCGCGGGCGGAGGACGCCCGAACACAGCGGGCATCGCGAGAATTCAGTTTGTTCGGGAGGCAGTCAACGACGCGAAGGGGCGGAAGCTGACGACTGATCTGCAGCCGACTATAGACCCGGCGCGGGGCGCGCTTCTAGGGGCAGACCCCTGACCTCGGTTCGCCGAGAACCGCGTGGAGCGACCGTCCGAAGCGCGCGGGCACACCTGTCGAAATCGCGCAGCCGGCATCGACATACTGATGGGAACGCCATCCGGGTTCCCGAATCCCAGCGCAAGGAGTGGACCGTGAAGTACCTCATCCTCATCAAGAGCAACCCCGAGTGGGCCGGCGCCTTCGCCTCGTTCACGCCGGAGCAGCAGGCCGAGGGCATGGCCCTCTACGAGCAGCTGTTCGCGGACCTGCAGGAGTCGGGCGAGCTCGTCGACGCCGAGCAGCTCGCGGCCCCCGAGACCGCGCGCGTCGTGAGCGTCGGCGCCGATGGCCCCGTCGCCAGTGACGGCCCGTTCATCGAGGCCAAGGAGTGGTTCGGCGGCTACTACATCGTCGACGTCGCCTCACTCGACCGTGCCGTCGAGATCGCCGGGCGCCTGCCCGAGGCCCAGGGCGGCATGGTGTCTGTGCATCCGGTCATGGCCAACGCCGGCATGGAGCTCTGACCACCTCCGGCCGCTGATGACCGACATCGAACGGATGCTGCGGGCCGCCGCCCCGTCGGCCCTCGCGATCCTCGTGCGTCGCACCCGCGACTTCGAGGCGAGCGAGGACGCGATGCAGGAGGCGTTGCTCGCGGCATCCGTTCAGTGGCGGACCGACCCACCCGAGAACCCGCGCGCCTGGCTCGTGACGGTCGCCCACCGCCGCTATGTCGAGCAGGTGCGCAGCGAGGTCGCCAGGCGTCGTCGCGAAGAGGGCGTGTTCGATCTGGAGCCGCCTGGCGACGCCGTGCCGTCGCGCGACGATTCCCTCACCCTGTTCCTGCTGTGCTGTCACCCGGCGCTGCCCCTGCCGGCGCAGGTCGCCCTGACGCTGCGCGCTGTCGGAGGCCTCACGACCGCCGAGATCGCCCGAGGGCTGCTCACGCCCGAGGCGACGATCGGACAACGCATCTCGCGGGCGAAGACGCGCATCCGGGCCAGCGGCTCGGAGTTCCGGATGCCCTCGGACGACGAGTTGGGTGACCGGATCGCCGCTGTCTGCGCCGTGCTCTACCTCGTATTCACCGAGGGGCATACAGCGACGGGCGGGGAGTCGCTCACGCGAGTCGACCTGTCGTCCGAGGCCATCCGGCTGGCGAGGCAGCTGCAGACCGCCACGCCGGTGACTGCACCGTGGCGAGGGGAGGTGGCGGGATTGCTCGCTCTCATGCTCCTGACGGAATGTCGACGTGCTGCGCGCATCCGCTTCGACATCGACGGCGGTCCCGGCATTCTCGTGCCGCTCGCCGACCAGGATCGCTCGCTCTGGGACCGAGCACTCATCGACGAGGGCGTCGAGCTGGTGACGGGCGTGCTCGAGTCGGCCCCGGCCGGGCCGTATCAGTTGCAGGCAGCGATCGCCGCCGTACACGACGAGGCGCCATCGACGGCCGACACCGACTGGCCGGAGATCCTCGGGCTCTACGAGCTCCTGCGCCGCATCGCGCCGGGCCCGATGGTGGAGCTCAACTGGGTGGTGGTGATGGCCATGGTGTGGGGCGCCGACGTCGGGCTGCGCGAGCTCGAGACGGTCGCGCTCGAGCCGGCGTTGGCCGGACACTTCAGGGTGCATGCCGTGAGGGCTCATCTTCTGGAGCTGTCGGGGGCGACGGATGCCGCCCGCGCCGAGTTCGCGACGGCGGCGCGGCTCGCGCTCAACGCCGCCGAGCGCCGCTACCTGGAGGGCAAGGCCGGCTGAGCCGCCCACTCGCCCACCCCTCGCTCGCTGAGGGCCGAGCGCAGCGACCGCCCGAAGCGATGAAGCGGGCCTGCACCCTTGCGCGCTGCACCGCTGCGGGCGTGGGATGGGTCTCGCGATGCGCCACCCGACGCACCTGCACCTGCACCTGCCAGAAGGAGCGTTCTCATGACCAGTCCCATGTTCTTGAAGCTCGCCGGCATCACCGGCGAGAGCGTCGATGCCGAGCATCCTGACGAGATCGAGATGCTCTCGTGGAGTTGGGGCGCATCGAACCCCGGTGGCGGAGGATTCGGAGGTGGTGGCGGCGGTGTCGGGCGGGCCGGCAAGGTGACGTTCCAGGACTTCCACTTCACGCATCACGTCGATGCGGCATCCGCCGGTCTGCTACTCGCCTGTGCCACCGGCAAGCACAGCCCCGATGCCGTGTTCGCGGCGCGGCGACCGGGCGAGAGTCCGTCGCAGTACCTGGTGGTGCGCTTTCGAGATGTGATGGTGACGTCTGTCTCGGGCGCAGGTGCCGCGACGGACGACGCGTCCCTGGAGAGTGTGAGCCTCGTCTACGACGCGGTGAGCTTCGAGTACAGCAGGCAGATGCCCGACGGGTCGCTGGCTCCGGCCTCGGTGTTCCAGTGGGACGTGGCGGCCAACCACGAGGGCTTCTGACTGGTGACAGCGGATGCGGTCGGGGCGTAGCGTGGCGCCATGGCCGACTGGGACGAGGTGCGACGGCTCACGCTCGAGCTGCCCGACACGACCGAGGCCGTGAGTTGGGGCAGCGCGCACTGGCGGGTGCACGACAAGGGCTTCGTGTGGGAGAGGCCGTTGCGCAAGAAGGAACTCGTGCACCTCGGACTCGCCGAGCAGACCGAGCCCGTGCTCGGCGCGCGGGTCGAGGAGGAGGCGACCAAGCTCGCGCTGCTCGAGGAGGACCCGGCCGTGTTCTTCACCACTCCGCACTTCGTCGACTTCCCGGCGATCCTGGTGTGGCTCGATCGCATCCCGCAGCGCCGCCTCGAGGAGCTCGTGGTCGAGGCCTGGTTCGCTGTGGCGCCGCCCAAGCTGGCGAAGGGCTGGCTGGCGGCGCATCCGGACTGACGAAACGGGGCCGACCCGAAGGTCGACCCCGTACCCGTCACGGCTGACTCAGGAGGTCAGCGCTCTCAGTGCCCCACGGCGCGCAGCGCGTTGACGATGCCGGATCCGTAGAACCCGTTCTTCGCCTTCGTGCCCTCGCAGGTGTGGGTGTCGGTCACCACGGCACCGGTGGGCAGCGTCCGCGTGTAGGTGAACGCAGCCGGTACCGGGCAGGCCGTGGCGACGGCGCTCTGCTTGAGCCGCGCCTCCACCAACTGGGCCGGCAGGTACTTTCCGCCCCGGATGATGTCGGGCAGGCCGTACTTGCTCACGATGAGCGCGGCGACTCCGACGGCGTGCGGCGATGCCATCGACGTGCCCTGCAGGTACTGGTAGTACCCGCAGGTGGTGCCGGCTGCATCGCAACTCTTGACCGCCCACGGAACGACCACGTTGCCGGCGTCATCGATCGCGCCCTCCGACGCCGCGAGAGCGGCCGGGTAGGCGGCCAGGATGCCACCCGCGTAGTCGCGCGTGCCTGCCGGGGTGTCGTAGACGTCGCCACCGGGAGCCGCGACATCGACGTAGCCGTTGCCGTAGTCGGAGTAGTACGCCTTGCGCTTCGTCTGGCCCGTGCTGCTGACCGCGACCACGCCCTTGCCCTCGGACGGCATCGAGACGCAGCTCGCGGGGTCGAGGAGGTCACGCGTGTAGGCGACCTCGCCGGGAACGTCGGCGAAGTCGGGGCTGCCGGCATCCGTCATCGCCTTGGTGTAATCGGTGGCGCCGTTGCCCGCGGCCGCGATCAGCGTCACGCCGCGCAGGCGTGCGAAGTCGAGCGCGCGCTGCATGGCCGTGATGATGGTGCGCTGCTCCTGCTGGTCGGCGGGGGAGTCCGCCGAGTTGTTCGTGCAGTTGAACAGCCACGGGTCGACGTAGTAGCTCATGTTGACGACGTCGACGCCGATCTTGCCGGCGTAGGTGAGGGCGTCGAGCGACGGCTGCAGGAAGAAGTATCCCGAGTCCTGACCGGCACGCAGGTTCACCAGCGACACGTTCGGAGCGACGCCGGCGATGCCGATGCCGTTGATGGGCGAGCCGATGGTGGAGGCGACGTGGGTTCCGTGGCCGTTCTCATCGACGTCGGACGGGTCGGTGCACGACTGATCGGGCTCCTCCTCGCACGGCCCATCGATCGTGGCGCCGTTGGCGTCGACGGGGATGTCGACGGTGAAGTTGCGGCTGCGCTTCGCATCGAAGTTCGGTGCGATGTCGGGATGCGCTCCATCGACGCCGGTGTCGAGGATGCCCACGAGCACCTTCTTGCTGCCCTTCTCGTACTTGTACGAGCCGTCGGGCGTCGCGCCGATCTGCTTCATGTCCCATTGCAGCGATGCCAGTGGTTCCACGGCGGCCGCACCCTTCTTGGCGGCGGCGACCTTCGGCGCCGTGGCGGTGCCGGCTGTGGCGCGCACCTCGGCCTCGGCCTCGTCGAGCTTCTTCGCGTCGCCCGAGGCTGAGCGGGCTTCAGGCACGTCGGCGACGACGCGGTTCTGCGCCGTTCCCTCGATGACTCCCTGGGCTGCGGCATCCGCCACGAAGTCGGCATCGGTCGTGCGCACCGTGGCCACGCCGACGTCGGTGTTCTCGGAGACGATGGTGCCACCGGCCGCTGTCACCGCGGCTGCGGCGTCGGCCTTCGAGGTGCCCTCGGCGAAGAGGACGACGAACTCCTGCTCGCCCGTCACCTCACCTGCCTCGGACGTGACCGCACTCGCCGGAACGGCTGCCAGAGCCGTGAGGGCGAGTGCGATGGTCGATGTCACTGCGATGGTTCTCAATCTGCGCATGTCTATCCTGACGTCGTAGTAGGAGTGCGCGCCGGTGGACTCCGGCGTATGAGTCGCGATGATTCCACCGCTTCATCGCAGCCTGCAAGGGTCGGGAGCCAAGAACGTCGATGTCCCACAAACGGGTGACATGAAACCGCAGATCCTGCGATGAGAGAGCCGGGATGGTGTAGTCGCGCGCAGCATCCGCAGAGGCCTGTTCGACGGCCGTGTCGATTCCGCTGCGGCCCGTTCGACGTCATGATGAGACGGATGCTCCGCCTCACGCAGAACGACAGGGAACCCACATGCGCACGCTCATCGTCACCGAATTCATCTCCCTCGACGGAGTCATCGACTCCCCCGGCGGAGGCACCCACCCGCGGGCCGGGTGGACGTTTAAAGAGGTTCCCTTCGTCGCCGAGGCCTACGAGATCAAGGGCACCGAGCAGCTCGAGGCCGGCGCCATGCTCATGGGTCGCGTGAGCTACGAGGAGTTCGCGCCGGTGTGGCCGAGCATGGTCGAGGACTTCGCCCAGTACAACGCGATGCCCAAGTACGTCGTGTCGACGACGTTGACCGAGGAGCCGACGTGGAACAACACGTCGATCGTGCGGTCGCTCGACGACGTGGCGGACCTGAAGCAGGGCGATGGCGGACCGATCATCGTGCACGGGAGCGCGACGCTGGCGCAGGGCCTGGCCGCGGCCGGGCTCGTCGACCGCTACCACCTGCTCGTGTTCCCGGTGCTGCTGGGCGCGGGCAAGCGGCTGTTCGCCGACGACGCCGGGGCGCAGTTCGCGAAGCTCGAGCTCGTGGAACAGGCGGCCTACGAGAACGGGATCATCAAGGCCGTGTACGACGTGGTGCGGTAGGAGCCCGCTCGGGGCGCTTCGACCGCCGACTGCGTCGGGGCCTCAGCGAGCGGGTCCTGAGTTCCTGCTCGCTGAGGGCCGAGCGAAGCGACCGCCCGAAGCGCTTTCAGCGAGCGGTCTCCCTGATGATCCGCACGGCCCCAACCGCCACCTCAGTGTCGGCGGTGACCGGCTCGCCCGTGGCGAGGTCGGTTCCCGCGACGCCGACGGATGCGGCCGTATCGGCGTGGTTGATCAGGACGGTGAACCGCGTGCCGTCGTCGGCGACACGGGTAACCCGCTCGAGGCCGGGGGCCGGGCGGGAGACCGAGACGCCCGCCGAGGTGAGCACGTCGGAGACGAAGCCCTCGAGGTCGGCGCCGTCGAGGCGGGTCGAGAGGTACCAGGCCGATCCGTCGCCCAGGTCGTTGACGGTGATGGCGGGCTGACCGGCGGCCGGGCCGTCGACGTAGCTCGTCACCGCTGTCGCGCCCTCGAGCACGATGGCGTCGCTCCAGACCGAGCCGGACCAGGCGGCGGAGGTCGAGGCGGCAGCAGAGGGCGAGCCGGCGGCATCCGTCGCCGCAGACAACCCGACCCGATCGCCCGACTTCAGCGGCAGGAACTCCTCGATCGACAGCCCGAGCACCTCGCGCAGCTGGCCGGGGTAGGAGCCGGCGGGCACGTCGTCGTTCGACGACACGATGCCCGAGAAGTACGAGACGGCGAGGGTTCCTCCGCCGGCGACGTAGCCGCGCAGGTTGGCAGCGCCCTCGTCGTCGAGCAGGTAGAGCGACGGCGCGAAGACCGTCGAGTAGCCCGAGAGGTCGGCGGACGGGTGCACGAAGTCGACGGTCACGCCGAGGCTCCAGAGAGCCGTGTAGAACGCCTCGACGCGCTCGCGGTGGGCGAGGTCGACCGAGGGGCGCCACTCCAGGTCCTGCGCCCAGAACGATTCGGTGCTCCAGACGATGGCGACGGATGCCTCCACCCGCGACCCGCGCAGCTCCGACGCGGCGCCCAGCAGCCCCCCGAGCGACACGACCTCGCGCCAGGTGCGCGACGACGTACCGGCGTGGGGGAGCATCGCCGAGTGGAACTTCTCGGCTCCGAACCGGCTGGCGCGGAACTGGAAGAACAACACGGCGTCCGAGCCTCGGGCGACGTGCGACAACGAGTTGCGGGCGAGTTCACCCGAACGCTTGGCGATGTTGCGCGGCTGCCAGTTGACCGCGGACGTGGAGTGCTCCATGAGGATCCACGGCTTGCCGCCGGCGAGGGAGCGGGTGAAGTCGGCGTCCATCGCGAGCATCACGTGGTTGTCGTCGCGCTCGGCCGTCAGGTAGTGGTCGTTCGAGACGATGTCGACCTCCCGCGCCCACGCCCAGTAGTCGACCGAAGGGCAGCTCGTCGCCATGAAGTTCGTCGTGATGGGCTGCGGTGCGTGCGCGCGGATGGCGTCGCGCTCGCCGATGTAGCAGGCGAGCAGCGCATCCGAGGAGAACCGCTTGAAGTCGAGGCGCTGAGCGGGGTTCGTGATGGAGGCCGATAGGCGTGGAGCGTCGATCTCGTCCCACTCGCCGTAGCGCTGGCCCCAGAACGACGTGCCCCAGGCGGCGTTCAGTTGCTCGAGGGATCCGTAGCGGTCCTGCAGCCAGCGCCTGAAGCCGAGCACCGAGTAGTCGTCGTAGCTCTCGCCGATGGGTGCGCCGTACTCGTTGTGCACGTGCCAGAGCACGACCGCGGGGTGCTGGCCGTAGCGCTCGGCGAGGGCCGAGGCGATGGCGACGGATGCCGCACGGTACTCGGGCGACGACGGGCTGACGAGCCCGCGCGAACCGAAGCCGAGGGTCACGCCTTCCCGCGTCACCGGGCGGGATGCCGGGTACTTCTTCCAGAACCAGGCCGGCGGCACCGTCGTGGGGGTTCCGAGGTCGACGTCGATGCCGGCGCCGGCCAGGAGGTCGAGCACCTCGTCGAGGAAGCTGAAGTCGTACTCGCCCTCGCGCGGCTCGAGAAGCGCCCACGAGAAGATGCCGACGCTGACGAGGTTCACGCCGGCCTGGCGCATCAGCTCGATGTCCTCGAGCCAGGTCTCGCGCGGCCACTGCTCGGGGTTGTAGTCGCCGCCGAAGCGCAGCCGGCTGGTTCCGGGGATCCAGCCGGAGCGGACGGATGCCGCAGGGGAGGAGCCGACGGTGGGCTCGGCATCCGCCACCCCGTCCGACACGACGAACGCGTGCTCGGCAGGTGCCGCGAGCGGGCTTTCCGTGTGCTGGGTCGACATGGGGCGATCTCCTTTGACTGTGTGCGTTCCCAGTTCTAGCACACAAGCAAACACAAGCAAAAGCAGGCTGCAACCGTGTTGACAACCCATTCAGTCTGTGCGTTACTGGGATCGCTCACAGGCACATCGGCGTTCTTCTCAGCGAGAGCGGTGGTGCCGAAAACCTGCACAACACAGCTTTCGACAAGGAGGACGAAATGCGAGCTCGACTTCGCATCGGCGCCATTGCAACAGCCGCCGCAGCAGCGCTCATCATGACGGGATGCACGGCGACAGCCGATTCCGGCAGCGGGAGCGGATCATCGGACGAGAAGGTGGAACTCACCTACTGGGCCTGGGCGCCCAACCTCGACAAGGTGGTCGACATCTGGAACAAGGCG
This sequence comes from Orlajensenia leifsoniae, assembly GCF_004570845.1. Taxonomy (GTDB): domain Bacteria; phylum Actinomycetota; class Actinomycetes; order Actinomycetales; family Microbacteriaceae; genus Orlajensenia; species Orlajensenia leifsoniae. The sequence goes on from NZ_SPQZ01000006.1 coordinate 143,411, forward strand.
AACCCGAACATCCAGGTCACCGTCGCCAAGCAGGACGGCGGCGACCCGGCCATCACCAAGCTCCTCACGGCCATCAAGGCCGGCAGCGGTGCCCCCGACCTGATCCAGGCGGAGTACCAGAAGATCCCCACGCTCGTCTCGGCGGACGCCATCGCCGACATCGCGGGCGACGGTGCGAAGGATCTCTCCTCGACGTTCCCCGACGGCGTCTGGAACTCGGTCACCCTCGGCAGTGACGCGGTCTACGCGATCCCGCAGGACACCGGGCCCATGATGTTCTTCTACCGCGATGACATCTTCCAGCAGCTCGGCGTGAGCGTCCCCACCACGTGGGACGAGTACGCGGATGCCGCCCGCAAGATCCACACCGCAGACCCCACCAAGTTCCTCGGAACCTTCTCGGCGAACGACGCCGGCTGGTTCACGGGCCTCTCGCAGCAGGCCGGCGCCTCGTGGTGGAGCATCGACGGAGACGCCTGGGGCGTCGACATCGACGCCGAGCCCACGCAGAAGGTCGCCGAGTACTGGGGCGGACTCGTCGAGGAGGGCGTGATCGACAACAAGCCGATGTACACCCCCGAGTGGAACGCCGGACTCAACGACGGTTCGCAGGTGGGCTGGACCGGCGCCGTCTGGGGTCCGGGTGTGCTCTCGGGCAACGCCGCAGACACCGCAGGCAAGTGGAAGGCGGCTCCGCTCCCCAACTGGGACGCCTCCAGCCCCTCGAACGGCAACTGGGGTGGATCTTCGACCGCCGTCACCACGCAGTCGAAGCACGCCGCGGCCGCCGTCGAGTTCGCCACCTGGCTGAACACCGACCCCGCGGCCGTCCAGGCCCTGGTCACGGAGACCGGCATCTACCCGGCGGCGACGGATGCAGCGGCATCCGCCCTCACCGAGGCTCCGGCGTTCTTCAGCAACCAGCCCGACTTCTACGACGTGGCCGCCGAGGCCGCTCAGTCGGTCGGCGACTTCACCTACGGACCGAACGTCAACGTGGCATTCAGCGCCTACAACGACGAGTTCGCGAAGGCGGCGGAGTCGAAGCAGGCCAGCGCGTTCCTCGAGGCCGTCACGGCGATGCAGAAGATCACGCTCGACGACATGAAGGCCAGCGGCTTCACCGTCAAGTAGTGCCACAGGGCGGGGGCCGAGTCCATGCGGCCCCCGCCCACCCTTCCCTCGCTCATACTCCAGGAGAACCTGATGACAGCCACAGTCGAGAGGTCGGTCAAGCAACGACGGGCCTCGCAGCGACCCGCAGCGCTCAGCCCGGCCAAGCGCAAGGCGGCCCGCAAGCGGGCGGTCGTGCCCTACATGATGCTGCTGCCCGGCATCGTGCTGTTCGTCGTGTTCATGGCGGCGCCCATCGTCTACACGCTCTATCTCAGCTTCCAGAAGACCGTCGTGAAGGGTCTGGGCCTCGGCTCGGGCGCCCGCTCGCAGGTCTTCGCCGGGTTGGACAACTACATCGCGTCACTGACGGACCCCGCCTTCGCGGCATCCGTCGGCCGGGTGCTCCTGTACGGGCTCATCCTGATTCCGACCATGCTCGTCCTGGCATTGCTCTTCGCGTTGCTGCTCGACTCCCGCCGCACGCGCGCCCGCGGCTTCTCGCGGGTCTCGATCTTCCTGCCCTACGCCGTTCCGGCCGTCATCTCCTCGCTGCTCTGGGGCTTCCTCTACCTCCCCGGCGTCAGCCCGTTCTACTGGATCTTCGACCAGCTCGGCTGGGACGTCCCGTCGATGCTGTCGCCCGGTCTGGTCATGTTCGCCATCGCCAACATCGCTCTCTGGGGCGGCGTCGGCTTCAACATGATCGTGATGTACACCTCGCTGAAGGCCGTGCCGAGCGAGATCTACGAGGCGGCCACCATCGACGGCGCATCCGAGGTGCAGATCGCACTGCGCATCAAGATCCCGATCATCGCGCCGGCGCTGGTGATGACGGCGCTGTTCTCCATGATCGCCACGCTGCAGGTCTTCGCCGAGCCGATGACGCTGCGCCCGCTCACCAACAGCCTCTCGACCACGTGGTCACCGCTCATGTTCGTCTATCGCGACGCCTTCATCCGAGACGACGTGTACACGGCGTCGGCAACGTCGATCCTCATCGCCCTGGCCACCTTCGCCATCTCGTTCTTCTTCCTCCGCGTCGTTCAGCGTCGCGCCTTCGGTCAGGAGGACTGATCCATGACTGCCACCACGAACATGCCCGCCGTGAACCCCGGCGCATCAGGCTCGGGTTCGGGCTCCGGCGCCGGCCTTCCGTCGACGACGGATGCTCCGCGCCTGCCGTCGCTGTCTCGCCGGTCGTCGTCGGCTCCGGCCGCCCGGCGCGCCAAGGCGCCGATGTCGATCGGCACCACGCTGGTGCTGCTCATCGGGGCCCTGTACTGCCTCACACCCGTTCTCTGGGTCGTCATCGCGTCGACCAAGGACGGCTCCGAGCTGTTCAGCACCTTCACCTTCCTGCCGTCGAGCCACCTGTGGGACAACATCGTGGAGCTCACGCAGTACCGCGGCGGCCTCTACTGGCGCTGGATGGTCAACACGGCGCTGTACGCCGGAGTGGGCGCCATCCTGTCGACGTACGTGTCGATGCTCTCGGGCTACGCGCTGGCCAAGTTCACGTTCCCCGGCAAGTCGGGCGTCTTCAAGGTGCTGCTCATGGGCGTCCTCGTGCCCGGCGTGATCCTCGCGATCCCGCAGTACTTCATGCTCGCGCAGGTGGGGATGACCAACACCTACTGGGCCGTGCTGCTGCCGCAGATCATCAGCCCCTACGGCATCTACCTGGCACGCATCTACGCGGCCGCCGCCGTGCCCACCGAGATCATCGAGTCGGGCCGCACCGAGGGTGCCAGCGAGCTGTTCATCCTGCACAGGCTCGCCATGCCGATGATGCTGCCCGGTCTCGTGACCGTGTTCCTGTTCCAGTTCGTGGCCATCTGGAACAACTTCATGCTGCCGTACATCATGCTCGGCGACGACAAGCTGTTCCCGATCACCGTGGGGCTCTCGGGCCTGCTGAACCAGGGGTCGACCGTGCCGGCGCTGTACACATTGGTGATCACGGGCGCGCTGCTGTCGATCATCCCGCTGATCGCCCTGTTCCTCGTGCTGCAGCGCTACTGGCGGGTGGACCTCGCGGCCGGTGCGGTGAAGGCGTGACGAGCGCCCTTCCGCCCCTAGGCTGACACCGTGGCAGAGAGCACCCCGCGCAAGCGCCCGACGATCGAGGATGTCGCGCGCGAGTCCGGCGTCTCGCGCGGCACGGTGTCGCGCGTGCTGAACGGTGGCCATTGGGTGAGTCCGGATGCCGCAGCCGCCGTCGAGAAGGCGATCAAGAAGACCGGCTTCCGAGCCAACCCGCACGCCCGCAACCTGGCGACGGCCCGCGCGAACTCCATAGCGTTCCTGCTCACCGAGTCGCACGAGCGACTGTTCGAGGACCCGAACTTCTCCGCCCTCATGCGCGGGGCCGCCCAGGCGCTCGCCGAGCGCGACCTCCCGCTCGTGCTGCTGATGGCCGGGTCGGATGACGAGCAGCGCCGCGCCACCGAGTTCATCACCGCCGGTCACGTCGACGGAGCCCTGCTCGTGTCATCGCACCGCGGACGCGAGAGCTTCCTCGGGGAGCTCGTGGCCGCCGAGATCCCGGTGATCGCCTGCGGCATCCCGCTCGGCTACGAACGTCGCATCGGCTACGTCTCGGCCGACGATCTCGAGGGAGCGCGCGACATGGTGCTCTACCTGCGCGGCCTCGGACGCAGGCGCGTCGCCCACATCGCCGGCCCGCTCGACACCTCCGGGGGAACCGGGCGCCTCGAGGGGTATCGCCTCGAGATGGGCGACGACTTCGACGAGTCCCTCGTCGAGGAGGGCGACTACTCGCGTACGAGCGGGGAGCGGGCCATGCGCGCACTGCTGGAGCGGCATCCGGATGTCGACGCCGTCTTCGCCGCCAACGACCTCATGGCCGCGGGCGCGCTCGACGTGCTGCACGCCGCCGGACGCTCGGTGCCCACCGACGTCGCCGTCGCGGGCTTCGACGACGCCCCCATCGCCACCCGCACCTCGCCCGAGCTCACCACGATGCGCCAGCCCTTCGATCGCATCGCGCGCGAGATGGTGCGGATGCTGCTCGAGGTCATCGACGGGCAGCCGGCCGCACGGCTCACGATGCCCACGGAGCTGGTGGTGCGCGGGTCGGCTTGATCCGCCCGTCCGGCCGCGCGTTCCTCCCTCCGCTGATCGAGTAGTGTCGCCCGCCGTCTCGCCTCGCTGATCGAGTAGTGCCCGACGAAGTCGGACACGTATCGAGATCACCCCGACGTGGTCTCGATACGCCTGCTCGCTGCGCTCGCGGGCTACTCGACCAACGGACAGCAACGTCGTGTCGAAGTTGGGGGTAGACGCAGCGACGCTCGCGCTTGTACCGTGATCGAAAGGCTCCATCGAGGGGGGTGGTCAGCATCGACGCAGAAGTTCGATCCAGCCTGTACCCCGTTCGGCGGTTCATTCTCGGCGGGCTGCTCGCCTCGACCGCCCTCGGAATCGCCGGCTTCTTCTTCGGCTCGGCGTCGGCATCCGCCGAGGAGGCCTCGCAGCCGCCTCGCTCGCCGTCCGCGGTGTCGTCCCTCGTCTCGACTCTCGGCTCGACCGTCGGAGGGGTCGTGACGGATGCCGTCGACGTCGTCGACGCCACGGTCGATGCCGTCGTCCCCACCGTGACAAGCGTGGTCCCTGAGCCCGTCGCCCCGGTGGTCGACGCCGTGACCGACCCCGTGTCCGACGTGGTTCAGGCCGTGGCCGATGCGGACCCCGTATCGAACGTGGTGACGCCGGTGACCGACGTTGTCGACGATGTCGTCGGGGGTGTTCCGATCGCCTCAGACCTGCTCGGCGACTCGCCGACCGGCGACCTGCTGAACCCGGCCGTCGACGCCGTCGACGGCACCCTCGACGTTCCCGCGCAGGCCCTCGACGACCTCGGCGGCACCCCCGGCGTTCCCGGCCTGCCGCCCGTGATCCCGCCGCTGATCCCGCCAGTCGAGGGCGCCGACGCGGACGGAGACGACCCTGTCGGCACCCCTGGCACCGATGGATCCAGCGTTTCAGGCCACTCGCCCGAGCAGCTCGGTCCGCGCGCGCCGCTCGCCGCCGACGCTCCCGCGCTCGCCCCGTTCGCCGGCCTCGAACTCTCGGGATCGCCCGCCGACTCGGCCGGTTCTGCCGCGCTGTCGTCCGCGGCATCCGTCGCCGGATCCGCCTCGGCGCCCGACCCCTCGGCTCCGTTCGCGCCCCGCGACGGCTCGCCGGCTCCAGCACTTCCCGCGGGCCCGACCACGGCCGGCGGATCATCGGGCGCGTCCGGCGGCGGTGGCCACGGCGGCGTCGCAGCCGAGGCATCCGCTCGCACGGTCGTCCCCGACCCGACGACAGCACTCTTCGACCGCCCGACCGACGACCGCATCCCGGCGTCGCCCGTCGCCGCGCACGACACCACCCCTGGCTGAGTGGGATCCGTCTGCCCGTGAGGCAGAACGCGATCCGAAGCCTCCCGCATGGGAGCACCAACACTCGACCAAGGAGTTTCATCATGAACAAGTACGTCTCCAGAGGGCTCTGGCTCGCCCTCTTCGTCGGCGGTCTATCGGTGGGCGGGGCCTGTGCAGCGAACGCTGCAGAGACCGACGGCACCGACGCCATCGCCTCGGGCACCCAGAGCGGGTTGTCCATCTCAGTGCCGGTCACTCTCGTCGGTGACGCCATCAGCGTTCTCGGCGATGCCGTGACGGATGCCGCGGCTCCTGCTCCGGCTCCGGCTGAGGCTCCCGCACCGGCCGCTCCGGAAGCATCGCCGGAGGCCGTGCCGCCAGCGCTGTCGACGTCGGGTTCCGATGGAGTGGCATCCGGAACCCAGGCCCCTATCTCGATCGAGGTGCCGGTGACCATCACCGACACGGCGGTCAGCGTGCTCGGCGACGCCGAGAGCTCGCACGAGGCCGAGGCCCCGGCTGCGACTGAGCCGGCTGCCCCGGCTCCGGCGTCTGGCGGGGACCTCTCCACCTCGGGAGAGGACGGCGTCGCATCCGGAACGCAGGCGCCCATCGCGGTGAGCGTGCCGATCACGATCGGCGGCAACGCCATCAGCGTGCTGGGCGACTCGCAGACCGCCGGAACCGATGACGCGGCCCCTGCCGCGCCGTCGGCGCCCGCCGGTCCTGCCGCTCCTGCCGCTGGATCGATCACCGACGGCAGCGGCAGCATCCTCGGCGGCACCCAGCTGCCGATCGACGTGGCGATCCCGGTGACGATCGACGGCAACGCGATCAGCGTCGTGGGCGATGCGGCCAGCGCGACGGGCTCCCCGTCAGGAGAAGCATCCGGTGAGGCACCCTCGGGCTCCGCTCCGGCTGCTCCGAGCGTCACCTCGGGCGACGACGGCGTGCTCTCGGGCACGCAGCTGCCGATCGACGTCGCGGTTCCGGTGACCGTCACTGACACGGCCGTGGCGGTCGTGGGCGACACCACCAGCGCGGGTTCGACGGGTACGACGGATGCCGCTCCCGTGGGTCCGGCTGCTCCGAGCGTCACCTCGGGCGACGACGGCGTGCTCTCGGGCACGCAGCTGCCGATCGGGGTGTCGATTCCGGTGATGATCAGCGGCGACGCCGTGAGCGTCATCGGTGATGCCGAGACCGGCGGATCGGATGGGAGCGATCCGGTGACGCCGGTCGACCCGACCGACCCGACCGACCCGACCGAACCCGTCACGCCGACTGATCCCACGGACCCGGTGACACCGACGGATCCGACCGACCCGGTGACGCCGACCGATCCGACCGACCCGGTGACGCCGGTGGACCCCCAGGGCCCGCAGGACACGACCGACTCGGCCACGACGGCCGGAACGTCGGCCGCAACGCCCATCGCGGCGGCGGCGGACGCCGGCGCCCTCGCGTCCACGGGAACCGACGTCGGATCGGCCCCGCTGTTCGCGCTGATGCTGCTCGCTGCGGGGGTGCTGCTCATCGTGACGCGTCGGGTGATGATGACGCGGCGGTGATGCTGCCGTCGTGACCGCCGCCACCATCGGCGGCTGGCAGAATCCGGCATGGGGTGGAGTTCGGGTCTCCACCCCATGCCGGCCTGCCCGCGCTCGCTCGGCTCTTGTCCGATCCGGCACCCGGGTCTAGCGTGAGGAAGACCGCACTGTAACCATTTCGGGGGACAAGCTCATGGTCACCATCTCCACGCACACTTCTTCGCAGCGTCGGCGCCCGATGCTGCGACGGCTGGCGCTCGCCACCGTCGGCGTTCTGGCGTTCGGCGCTCTCGCGACGGTCGCTCCGGCGACGGCTCAGCCGCAGAACGCAACGGTCTCGGCGGCATCCGTCGCCGGGAACGGAGGAGGCCACGGCGGCCATCCGGGCTCGAAGCCGACCACCTCGACCTCCACGGGGTACGGCGGCGCGGTGTCGTCGGTCGACGCATCCGCGAGTCGGGTGGGCATCGAGGTTCTGAAGCGCGGCGGCAATGCCGCGGATGCCGCAGTCGCCACGGCGGCAGCCCTCGGCGTGACCGAGCCGTACAGCGCGGGGATCGGCGGCGGCGGATACTTCGTCTACTTCGACGCGAAGTCGGGCGAGGTCAGCACCATCGACGGCCGCGAGACGGCACCGGCGGGCATCACCCCCGACGCGTTCATCGATCCGGCGACCGGAGCGCCGTACCCGTTCACGCCGCAGCTCGTCTCCTCGGGCGTCTCGGTGGGAGTGCCCGGAACCCTCGCCACCTGGGATGCCGCCCTCGACGAGTTCGGCACGAAGCGACTCTCGACGATGCTCGCGCCGGCCATCCTGTTGGCCGCGAAGGGCTTCCCGGTCGACGACACCTTCCGCAACCAGACCCTCGACAACAAGGCGCGCTTCGCCGCGTTCCCCGACACCGCCAAGCTGTTCCTTCCGGGAGGCGACGCGCCGAAGGTCGGCACGACGTTCCGCAACCCCGCGCTCGCCAAGACCCTCGCGCTCATCGCCCTGCGCGGACCGAATGCGCTGTACAAGGGACGCCTCGCCGCGGAGATCGCCGATGTGGTGCAGAACCCGCGGATCGACCCGGCCTCCACCCTCCCCGCGCCGGCCGGCACCATGACCACGGCAGACCTCGCGGCCTACGAGGTCGTGCAGCAGGCCGCGACCCAGGTCGACTACCGCGGCCTCGACGTCTACGGCATGGCGCCGTCGTCGTCGGGCGGCATCGCCGTGGGCGAGGCGCTCAACATCCTCGAGAACCACGATCTCTCGTCGACGGATGCCGCAGCCGCCCTGCACCTCTACCTCGAGGCATCGGCCCGGGCCTTCGCGGATCGCGGCGCGTACCTGGGCGACCCGGCCTTCGTCGACGTCCCGACCGAGACGCTGCTCAGCCAGGAGTTCGCGGACGCCCGCGACTGCACCATCGACCCGTCGGCTGCCTCGACCCGACCGGTGGCCGCCGGAGCGCTCGACGCCGTAGGATGCGCGTCAGTCGCCTTCGAGGAGGCCGCCGACACCGAGAACGTCTCGACGACGCACCTCTCCGTGGTCGACAAATGGGGCAACGCCGTGGCCTACACGCTCACTATCGAGCAGACCGGCGGTTCGGCGATGGTGGTTCCGGGGCGCGGATTCCTGCTCAACAACGAGCTGACCGACTTCAGCACGGTCTACAACGCCACCGACCCGAACCGCATCGAACCGAACAAGCGCCCTCGGTCGTCGATGTCGCCCACGATCGTGCTCGACGACGGCACGGTGAAGTTCGTCGTCGGATCGCCCGGCGGCGCGACCATCATCACCACCGTGCTGCAGATCCTGATGAACCGCATCGACCTGGGCATGACGCTGCCCGAGGCCGTCGCGGCGCCGAGGGCGTCGCAGCGGAACGGTCCCACGACGTCGGCCGAGCCCGAGTTCATCACGGCCTACGGTTCGGCGCTGGCGCCCTACGGCCAGGTGCTGGTGCCCTCCGGCGACCAGTTCACCTCGGCCGCGCAGATCGGCGCGGCGGCGGCGATCGAGGTCGGGCGGAAGGGCCTGCTCACGGCGGCCGCGGAACCCGTGCGTCGCGGCGGTGGCACCGGCTTGGTGGTGCGCCCGGCCCGGTAGCCGTCGGCGCACTCGGCGGGGTCTAGGTGCCCGGGCGGAGGCTCCTACCTCCGCCAGGACATCTACGCTCCGCCAGGCCGGAGCCTGGCGCGAGCGGACTGTCCCGTGCAGCGAGGGTAATGTTGTGCGTTCGCGGTCGCGCACTCAGCGGCCGCATCCGTTCTTCCACCCCGCCGTCGCTGCCGACGGAGGTGGACTCCCGCGCGACGGTGCGCTCACCACAGCCCCCTCGTTTCCCGTGCTCTCCGGAGCACCCAGCCGGAGTCCGACCTCATGCCTGCTGCCCAGCGCCCCGCCCTCATCCGCACGCCGGTCACGGTCCTGACCGCGCTGCGATCTCCGCGCCAGCTGTCGCGCGAGGCGCTCGCCGGTATGGTCACCACCCTCGCCCTCGTGCCCGAGGTCATCTCGTTCTCGATCGTCGCCGGGGTCGACCCGATGGTGAGCCTGGTCGCGTCCATCGTGCTGGCGCTGACGATGTCGATCCTCGGCGGTCGCCCGGGCGTCATCACGGCCGCCGCCGGATCCGTCGCCCTGGTCATCGCGCCGCTGGTGCACGAGCGCGGCGTCGAATACGTGCTCCCCACCGTGATCCTCGCCGGCCTCATTCAGATCGCCTTCGGCCTCGCCGGCCTCGCCCGGCTCATGCGCTTCATCCCGCGCTCGGTCATGATCGGCTTCGTCAACGCCCTCGGCATCCTCATCTTCGTGGCGCAGGTTCCCCACGTGATCAACGTGCCCTGGCTCGCCTACGTGCTCTTCGCCGTGACGCTCGCGATCATCTTCATCGTGCCGCGCTTCACGAAGGCGGTGCCGTCGCCGCTCATCGCGATCGTGGTCGTCACCGCCATCGTGATCATCGCGACCATCACCGTTCCGAACGTCGCCGACGAGGGGCCGCTCACCGGGCAACTCCCCGGCATCACCCCGTTCCTGGTGCCGTTGAACCTCGCGACGCTGCAGATCATCCTGCCGACGGCCTTGAGCGTCGCCTTCGTCGGCCTGATGGAGACCCTCCTCACGGCGAAGCTCGTCGACGAGATGACCGACACCCCGTCGCACAAGGGCCGCGAATCGTGGGCGCTCGGCGTCTCGAACATCCTCGCGGGCTTCTACGGCGGCATCGCCGGCTGCGCGATGATCGGCCAGACCGTGCTCAACGTCAAGACCGGCGGAGCCCGCACGCGCATCTCCACCGTCGTCGCCGGCGTCTTCCTGCTCTTCCTGGTCACGGCGCTGAGCCCGATCATGGGCCAGATCCCGATGGTCGCCCTCGCCGCCGTCATGATGGTGGTCGCCGTCACCACAGTCGACTGGCACAGCCTCAAGCCGTCCACTCTGCGACGGATGCCGATCCCCGAGACACTCGTCATGGTGGTCACCGTGGTGGTCGTCGTCGCGACGAACAACCTCGCCCTCGGCGTGATCGTCGGCGTGATCCTGGCGATGGTGCTCTTCGCCCGCCGGGTCGCCCACGTCATCGCCGTCGAGCGCACGCTCGGCGACGACGGCGAGAGCGTGCACTACGAGGTGCTCGGCCCGCTGTTCTTCGGCAGCAGCAACGACCTCGTCGACAGGTTCAGCTACGCCGACGATCCGGCATCCGTCACCATCGATCTCAGCCGGGCGCAGATCTGGGACGCCTCCACAGTCGCCGCCCTCGACTCCATCGAGACGAAGTACGGTGCCCACGGGGCCGCCGTCACGATCGAGGGACTTGACGCGCGCAGCACCGGATTCCACAGCCGCCTGACGGGACGATTCGGGGTCTGACGGATGCCGCCGGCCCGCATCCGTTCTGCTCTGAGCGGATAGGGGGTGACGCGGCGACGCTCGCGAACTAGCCTCGCGCTATGGGTACCGTCATCCCGATCCGCCGACTGGACACGTTCACGATCCCGACGCAGCGCGAGCCGCACCGTCAGGTGCCGAGCCACGTGCCGAGCCAGGCGCCGAGCCCGGGCCCGCAGCGCGAGCCGCTCTGGCGCGATCTGGTCGGCGCCTTCCTCCGCGAAACGCGCGCCGAGCAGCACCGCATCCTCGCCGATGTGGCCTCGGCCGCCGGCGTGAGCACGCAGTACCTCTCCGAGATCGAGCGCGGGCGCAAGGAGCCGTCGAGCGAGATCCTCGGCGCCGTCGCCGAGGCGCTCGGGCTCACGCTCCACGACATCGCGGCGGGCGTCGGCGCCATGATCGAACGCCGAGACGGCGAACGGATGCGGCGACTCAGCGCGCTGCGTCGCTCGCGCCCCTCGTCGGCAACCGCGCCCGTGCGCGGCGAGACCGATGTGCCTCCCGTGCCCGATGAGCCGAGCGCTCCCGGTGTGCCCGAGGCCCCTGAGCCGCCGTTCATCCCGTCGGAGCCGAACGGGCCGGGCGACCCGGGAGCTCCGGACGGTCCGAGCGAGCCGGACTACCCGCTGACCCCGACCGAGCCCGGCATCCCGATCGCCCCGGAGCCCGGCTTCCCGGGCGCACCCGAGGAGCCCATCGCGCCGTTCGGTGCCGCGCCCGTGTACGTGATGGCGGCCTGAGACGCTGCGGCAGCCGCACCCACCCGCCCCACCCGCTCGCTGAGGCCCGGACGAAGTCCGCGGTCGAAGCGCACCACACCACAACGCTTCGGGCGGTCGCTACGCTCGGCCCTCAGCGAGCGGGGGCTCAGCGGAGCGCCAGGGCCGGCGCCCCCGCCCGCTGCGTCGCCACGACCGCATCCGCCAGCCCGTACTCCACGGCAGCGGCCGCAGGCAGGATGAGGTCGCGGTCGGTGTCGCGTCGGAGCGACGCCAGGTCGCGCCCGGTGTCCGCCGCCAGCACCTCCTCGAGCTCGGCCCGCACTCGCAGCACCTCGTCGGCGTGGATGATCAGGTCGGGGATCGAGCCCTGACCCTGCGTCGACGGCTGGTGCAGGATGACGCGCCCGTGCCGGAGGATCGCGCGGTTGCCCGGAGCCCCACCCGCGAGCAGCACCGCTGCCGGCCCCGCCGCCTGGCCGACACAGGTCGTCGCCACCAGCGGACGGATGTGCTGCATCGTGTCGTACACGGCGAGCATCGCCGACGGAGAGCCGCCGGGGGAGTTGATGTAGAGGCTCACCGGCGCATCCGTGCTCTCGGATTCGAGGTGCAGCAGCTGCGCGATGAGCACGTTGGCCACTCCGTCGTCGATCTCGGTGCCGAGGTAGACGATGCGCTCCGAGAGCAGGCGGCTGTAGACGTCGAGCGAGCGTTCGACGTTGCCGCGCCGCTCGACGACCGAGGGGATCGTATAGGTGCTCATGCGGGCCGCGGCGCTCATGCGCGCGGTCCGATCGGCAGCGTCCCGAAGGTCCGCGGATAGATGTCGGGCATGCTCGACACCACCCGGTCGAGGAAGCCGTACTCGCGCGCCTGCTCCGCCGTGTACCAGCGGTCGCGCAGCGAGTCGACCGTGAGCGTCTCCACGGTCTGGCCGGTGGCGTCGGCCATGATGCCGAGCACCAGGTCGCGGGTGTAGCGCAGGTCGTCGGCCTGCAGTTCGACGTCGACCGCGGTTCCCCCGATGCCCGCCGAGCCCTGGTGCATCAGGATGCGCGCGTGGGGCAGCGCGTACCTCTTGCCGGGTGTGCCCGAAGTGAGCAGGAACTGCCCGGCGCTCGCCGCCATGCCGATCGCGAGGGTCGACACGTCGTTCGGGATCGCCTGCATCACGTCGCGGATGGCCAGCATGGCCGACACCGAGCCGCCGGGGGAGTTGATCCAGAAGCCGATGTCGGCGTGGGCATCTTCGGCGCTCAGCATCAGCAGTTGGCTGCACAGCCTGTTGCCCAGGTTCTGGTCGAGCTCGCTGCCGAGCATCACGACGCGGTTCTGGAACAACCGGGTGACGAGTTCATGGTCGATGGGCTGGATGGCGGTGTCTGTGCTCATGCCGTCCACTCTCCGGGGAACGGATGCCGCGGCTCCACCCTTTCCGCGCAGGGCGGTTCTGCCCTCAGCGGTTCTGCTCTCAGTGGTCCTGATTCGAGTGGTCGCGCTCTCATCGGCTCCGCGCTCGAGAGCACTCCATCGAGCCGCGCTCAGCCGGGCGAGTGACCCTTGTTCTGGGGGAGCGTCGATGCGAGCATGAGCATATGCGCCACCGCTCGGCTCGTCCCATCGCCCTGGTCCTCGCGGGTGCGCTCACCGCTGGTGCCGCCATCGTCGGCGGACTCGTCGGAGTTGTGGCACCCGCCGCCGCCGACGTCGGTCCGGTCAATCCGGTCCGGGTTCCGATCACCCCGACGCCGCCACCGCTTCCGGACCCGCCGTTCCCAGCGCATCCGGCGAACAGCGGCTTCCTGGTGTTCATCGAGGGGGACGTCTACCTCAACGCCGACGAGTCCGAGGGCACCCTCGCCCTCGGCGGCGACCTCTCCTTCGGGACCACCTACAACGTCGAGGCCGGAGGCGTCACGCCGACCCCCACCTTCACAGCGCCCGGTGACACCGTCCAGACATCGCTCTATGTGGGCGGTGGCATGGACTTCGACCAGTCGGGCGGCAATATCCTCCGGGTGCTGAACGGCGGTTACGCCAAGGTGGCCGACACGACGACGTACCTCGCGCACGACACCGATCAGAACGGTGCGGCGATCGACTGGCGCATCACGGAGCCGGGTGCTGCCGCCGAGTCCACTCCGCGCATCGAGGGCACGTCGCGGCAGACCCCCGCTTCGGTCGGCACCCCCGTGCCATCGAACCTGATCGACATCCCGACAGCCTTCGCGACCTATCGGGGCCTGTCGACGGATCTCGGCACGTGCCCGAACACCGTCGTGCTCACCGATGACCAGGGCGCTCCGCTGGCCTCGCCGTTCGCCACAGGAGCGCGCGGTCACCTCAGCCTGGTGCCGGGCCAGACCAACGTGCTCAACATCACAGCCGACGACCTGTCGGCGCTCGGCGAACTGGCCTTCGATGACGAGCCCTCTGAGACGACACCGTTGCTCGTCAACGTGACCGGATCCGCGTTCAACGGTCGGATGCCGAACTCCCCCGGCTCGTCATCGGCGCAGGCTCCGTTCATCCTCTACAACTTCCCCACGGCGACGACGGTCACTGTGACCGGCGGGGACTCGCTCGAGGGAACGATCTACGCGCCGCGTGCCGACGTGCGGTGGCAGGTGACGCAGAACATCGAGGGCAACATCATCGGCGCCACGTTCACCCACGGCCCGGGTGGCCCGATGGGCACCACGCCGCGCGAGGTGCACGACTTCCCGTTCAACGCCGAACTCAGCTGCTCGACTCCGGCGACGCAGGCCGAGCTCACCCTCGTGAAGGTCGTCGAGGGCGGCGACGCGGATGCGGGCGACTGGGAACTGTCGGCCGCGGGTCCCACTCCGATCACGGGTGCGTCGGGGGAGGAGGCGGTGACGGATGCCGCCGTCGATCCCGGCGACTACACGCTGAGCGAGTCCGGTGGTCCCGGCGACTACATCGCTGGCGACTGGATCTGTGACGGGGCCGAGGTGGTCGACGGCGTGGTCTCGATCGAGGCCGGTGACGACGTGACGTGCACGATCGTGAACACCTTCGACCCCGTCGATCCGAAGTTGACGCTCATCAAGATCGTGTCGGGCGGCACGGCGTCGCCGACGGACTGGGTGCTCTCGGCGGCGGGTCCGACACCGATCACGGGAGCGACGGGTTCGACGGCCGTGACCTCGGCGGAGGTGCTCCCGGGTGACTACGTGCTCAGCGAGTCGGATGGACCCGACGGCTACGAGGCCCGCGGCTGGGTCTGCACCGGCGCCACGGTGGTGGGAGACACCGTGACCGTGGACTGGGGCGACGACGTCTCCTGCTCGATCATCAACTCGGCCGACGGCGGCACGGGTGGTGGCGGAGACGGTGGAGGTGGAGACGGCGGCGGCGGTGATGGCGGTGGCACCGGTGGCGGCGGCACCGGCGGAGACGGAACCGACACCACGTCAGGCGGCGGAACGAGCACGCTGCCGTCGACCGGAGTGGACCCGCGAGGCGCGGTCGGGGTCGCGCTGGTGTTCGCCCTCCTGGGCGTCACGCTCCTTGGAGCCAACCGCATCCGTCGCAGTTCAACCACGGCTCGCTGAGGGCAGAGCGAAGCGACCGCCCGAAGCGCTCGGATCAGCGATCGAGAATGATCGGCCCTAGCGCCGCCGGCGGTGGAACAGCACCGCGAGGCCGATGTTGAAGACGCCGCACGCGATGATCACCCAGGCGAGCAGGGCGTTGTCATCCGTCGTCACCAGATTCAGCACGCCGACGACGAGCATGATCAGCCCCACGATCACGAACAGCGTCGTGTAGGTGCGTACGGAGCGGTCCTGATCATCAGCCATGTGGCTGAGCGTAGTGGCGGAGGGAGGCGTTCGTCACGCACCTGCACCCTGCACCTGCGCGAGCCGCTCGTCGATCCGCTCGTCGGCGATCCGCCCGTCGACGATGCGCACCACGGCGTGCATCCGCGGCAGGTGCACGAGATCGTGCGTGACGAGGAGGGTCGACGTGCTGCGTTCGGTCGACAGCCTCAGGATCAGCTCGATGATCTCGGCGCCGCGCTCCTGGTCGAGGGCACTCGTCGGCTCGTCGACCAGCAGCACGCTCGGGTCGTTCATGAGCGCTCGGGCGATGTTGACGCGCTGGCGCTGCCCGCCCGAGAGCTGATGCGGACGCTTGTCGCGCTGGTCGGCCAGTCCGACGGAGTCGAGCAGAGCGTCTGCGTGGGCGGCGGCATCCGTTCGCCTGCTCCGCGAGTGCCGGGCGCCGAGCTCGTTCATCACTCGCAGTTGCTCCCGCGCCGTGAGCGACGGCACCAGGTTGGACTGCTGGAAGACGATGCCGATGGAGTCGCGGCGCAACCGGCTGGCGTCGCCCGCCGCGAGTCCGGTGGTCTCGACGCCGTCGACGATGACACGGCCGGAGTCGGGCCTGATGAGAGTTGCGGCGACGGCCAGCAGGCTGGACTTGCCGCTGCCGCTCGGCCCGGTGATGCCGGTGACGGTTCCCGGATGCGCGGTGAGCGAGGCGCGGTCGACTGCGGTGACGCGGCGGTCGCCGTCGGGGAAAGTGAGGGTGACGTCGTCGAGGGTGATCATCGGTTGCTCCCGAGTGCTGTGAGGGGGTCGGCTGAGGTGACGGAGCGGAGTGCGAAGGCGGCGCCCGCGAGCCCGAGCACGATCATGATCGCTCCGGGCAGAAGGGTGGTGAGAGGGCTGAGCAGGAAGGGCAGCGCCGTTCCAGCCAGGGCGCCGAGCCCGGCCACGACGGCGAGGCCGACTCCGATGCCGAGCACGAGAACGATGAGCGCCTGGCCGAGGGAGTCCTTGATCAGCGATGCCGTGCTCGCGCCCAGCGCCTTGAGCACGGCGATGTCGCCGGTGCGCTGGATGGTCCACACGGTGAAGAAGGCGCCGATCACCAGTCCCGAGATGCCGAACAGCATCGCGACCATGAGCAGCAGCGAGCCGATCTCGGAGCGGAACGCGCCGATCGCGGTGAGCGAGCCGAGGAGGCTCTCGGACTGGGTCGCCGCAGTCTGGTCGACGGCTGCCCAGTCGGGGTCGCCGTCGACGGCCAGCGCTGTGGCGAAGGCCTCGGGGTTTCCGGTGGCGGCCGAGTACGACCGCCAATCGTCGATGGTCATCTGCACGACAGGCGTGTGGCTGTACCACCAGTCGCCCTCGATGGTCTCGACGGTGTACTCGGTTCCGGCGATCGTGACGTCGTCGCCTGTCGTCACGCCGAGCTCGTCGGCGGCCGTCGTGGAGAGGCCGAGGCGGCCGTCGGCGGTGGGCGACGTGGCGTCGTAGCCGGGCTCGACGCCGAAGAGGGCGATGGCGGCGCGGATGTCGCCGGCCTCGGCGCGCGTCTGGCTGATGCCGAGGGGCTGGGCCGAGTCGACGCCGTCGGCTGATGCCCAGGCCGACGCCATCTGCTCGGTGATCGCCGAGTCGGAGAAGCTCGCCGAACCGGAACCGTCGGTGGGCTCCGAAAAGACGAGCCTGTCGGCGGGGAGGGCGAGCACCCCCGAGATGTTCTGGATGGCGAGGCCGCCGGTGAGTCCGCTGAGGAACCCGACCAGCACGGTGATGAGGGCGACGACCGAGCCGATGAGCACGAATCGGCCCTTCGCGAAGCGCAGGTCGCGTAAAGCGACGAACATGGTGACTCCATTTCCGTCACCGCATCCGGTGACCATTCGACTCTCTCCTTCCGGCGAGCCCGGGTCATCGGCCGCGAGCATGCTCATCGCCGCCCGAACTGTGGCTCGCGGAGTCGTCCTTTCGAACGATGACCGGCCTGCACGCCGCGCGTAGAGTCGGCACATGGCCCACAACCCGCTGACCCCGGTGTTCGCGGGTCTGCGTGCGGGACTGCACGTGCTGTTCGTCGCCCTCGTCGTGCTGGTGATCGCGCGCGCCGTGCTCGTGCCGACCGACTCGAGTGGCGCCGTGATCGCGCTGTCGGTCGTGCTGCTCGTGACCTACGTCTTCGGCGCCGTACTGGCCGGCGGCATCCGTTCCCGGGGACGGATGCCGCGACTCCTGTGGCTCGCGCTCCTCAGCGCCGAGTGGATCGTGCTGCTCTGGCTCACGCCCGATGCCGCCTACATCGTGTTCCCGCTGTTCTTCCTCTACCTGCACCTGCTCGGCCGCTGGCTCGGCTCCGTCGCGATCGTGCTCTCGACACTGGTCGCGATCGTCGCGCTCGGGGTGCACGGCGGCTGGAGCGTCGGCGGCGTCGTGGGTCCGCTGGTCGGAGCCGGTGTCGCCCTGCTCATCGGGCTCGGCTACCAGGCGCTCGCCCGGGAGGCCCAGCAGCGCGAGGCGCTGATGGCCGAGCTCATCGCCACCCGCGACCAGCTCGCCATGACCGAACACGAGTCGGGCGTGCTGGCGGAGCGGGCACGGCTCGCGCGGGAGATCCACGACACCGTCGCACAGGGGCTCTCGAGCATCCAGATGCTGCTGCACGCTGCCGAGCAGGCCGATCCCGACCGTCCCGGCGTCGAGCACATCAGGCTGGCGCGCGAGACGGCGGCGGCGAATCTCGCCGACACGCGCCGTTTCATCCGCGAACTGAGCCCGCCGGAACTCGACGACCAAGGGCTCGGCGGCGCCCTCCGCCGTCTCGCCGCGACCCAGTGGCAGCCGCTCGAGGTCACCGTGCGGGTCTCCGACGCGGTGACCCTGCCCATGCACCTGCAGACCGCCCTGCTGCGCATTGCACAGGGAGCCATCGCGAACGTCATCCAGCACGCCGACGCGCGCACGGCCACGATCGAACTCACCGTCGATGGCGGCGTGCTGCGCTTCACGATCGTCGACGACGGCTCGGGCTTCGACATCTCTCAGACGGATGCCGACTCCGGCGCGACGTCCGACTCCTTCGGGCTGCGCGCCACCCGCGAGAGGGTGCAGCAACTCGGTGGCACGCTCGAGATCGACTCGGCGCTTGGACGCGGCACCACTCTCGCGATCGAGCTCGCCCTCACTGGCGTCGAGGCGGGCGCGGAGGCGGGAGCGTCATGATCCGCCTCGTGATCGCCGACGACCATCCCATCGTGCGGGCGGGCCTCCGCGCCCTGTTCGACCTCGAACCCGACCTCGAGGTGGTCGCCGAGGCCGAGACGCCCGAGGAGGCGGTGCGCGCTGCCGAACGTGAGAACCCCGACGTGGTGCTCATGGACCTGCAGTTCGGCGCCCGCTCGACCAGCACCGGCGCCGACGCGACCCGGAGCATCCGTGCCCTCGATGCCCCGCCCTACGTGCTCGTGCTGACGAACTACGACTCGGATGCCGACATCCTGGGTGCCGTCGAGGCCGGAGCCAGCGGGTACCTGCTGAAGGACGCCCCGCCCGCAGAGCTGACGGCTGCCGTGCGGGCCGCGGCCGCGGGCGAGAGCGCCCTGGCGCCGGTGATCGCGTCGCGTCTGCTCGACCGCATGCGCGCACCGCAGGTAAGTCTCAGCTCGCGCGAGATCGAGGTGCTCGAACTCGTCGCCGCCGGACTCTCGAACACCGACGTCGCCGGGCGGCTGTTCGTCAGCGAGACCACGGTGAAGTCGCATCTGGCCCACATCTTCTCCAAGCTCGACGTCGCCTCCCGCACGGCGGCGGTGTCGGAGGCGCGCCGTCGGGGGATCCTGCGCTGAGGCGACGGCGGGCGGCAGTCAGGGCCGCAGCGCGTAGAACCTGAACGCCGCGAACCCCTCGACCGGCAGCACGTCGACCGAGGCGAACCAGGCTCGCGCCGCATACGACTCCAGCGTCGAGCGCCGCATCACAGTTCCCGTTGCCTCCGAGGGTGTGTGCGAGCGTCCGTCGGGGAGGCAGACGAGCAGGCTGAAGCCGTACATCAGCTGCTCGGTCTCATTTCCGGGCGCGGAGAACTCGTCGGCGACGGCCTCGTCGACGACGATCATCACGCCGCCGGGAGCGAGCGCCGCCCGCGCCGCTGCCAGCACCGGAACGGGCTGCGGCATGTCGTGCACGCACTCGAAGGCGAACACGACGTCGAAGGTTCCGGCGAGGTCCGACCCGTTCGCGAGGTGGAAGTCGATGCGATCGTCGACGCCGGCGTTCGCGGCGTTCCGACGGGCGAGGGTGACGGATGCCTCATCCACGTCGAACCCCTCGATGGAGGCATCCGGGAACCCGAGAGCGAGGGCGATCGAGGCGTGACCGCCGCCGAAGCCGATCTCGGCGATGCGGGCGCCCGGCCGCTCGAGCGAGGCCTTCAGCTCGGGGACCGAACGCAGGGCGTCGGCCAGTCGGCTCTCGAACCACGGGCGGTTCATGTCGGCCTGAGCCTCGCGCATGTCCTCTCCGTAGGCGGCCCACCCCACACCGCCGCCCGAGCGGTAGGCGTCGAGAAGGTCGGGCATGCGCAGCGCGGCGGCCGTGAGGCTGCGCGCGAACGGCGCCAAGTAGCTGAGGCTGTGCTCGTCGGTGAGCACCTCGGCCGCGGCCGGCGGCAGGCGAAACGTTCGGGTGGCGGCGTCACGCGACGCGGCATCCGTCGCCTCGAGCAGCCCGAATACGGCCTGCTGCTCCAGCCACTCGCGCGCGTATCTCTCGTCGGTCGAGGTCGCGTCGGCGAGCTGAGCCGACGTGCGCGGAACCCCATCCGCCAGCGCCCGGTACCAGCCCAGCCGATCACCGATGTGGATCGACAGCATCTGGGTCATCCCGAGCCCCGCAGTCAACAGGCGCTCGCCGAGGGCGTCGACATCGTCGTCAGTCATGGGGCCGAGCGTAGACCCGGCGTACGGATGCCGCATCCGCAGCGTCCCCAAGCATCCCGCCCACACCCACCGCCACCCGGCCGAAACCGACGAGTCGTTCGAGCGCGCCGCGCAAGCCCCAACGACCGAGCCCCCGACCCTGCCAAGCTGGTCGCATGCTCGCGCTCGAGGTGATCGTCGCGATCGGACTCGCCATCATGGTCGGCGGCCTGATCGCCGCGCGGCTGCGCGTCACGACGCCAGTGCTGCTCATCCCGCTCGGCGTGCTCCTCGGCTTCATCCCCGACTTCCGCGAGGTCGAGCTCCCGCCCGAGGCCGTGCTCCTGCTGTTCCTCCCTGTGCTGCTGTTCTGGGAGAGCCTCACCACGTCGACGCGCGAGATCCGCCGCTTCATCCGCGTGATCCTGCTGAACGGCACCCTCCTCGTGTTCATCACGGCGTTCGGCGTGGCCATGGTGGGCACCTGGTTCGGGCTCCCGTGGGTCGTCGCTCTGGTGCTCGGTGCCGTTCTGGCGCCGACGGATGCCACGGCCGTGAGCGAGCTCGCGGGCTCCCTGCCCCGCCGCCAGCGCACCGTGCTCCGCGCCGAGAGCCTCATCAACGACGGCACCGCGCTGGTCGTCTACGCGCTCGCCGTCTCCGTCGCCGTGAGCGGACAGGAGATCACCCCGCTCGAGATCACGTGGACGCTGATCGTCTCCTACGTCGGCGGCATCGCCATCGGCGTGGCGATGGGCTACCTCGGGTCGCTCGCCTTCCGCATCCGGATGCCGCTGCCCAGCAACGTCGGCCTCATCATCACCCCCTTCGCGGCCTTCCTGATCGCCGAGGTCGTCGGCTCGTCGGGAGTGCTCGCGGTCGTGGTGTGCGGACTCGTGATGGCCCGCATCGCCCCGCGCGTGGCCGGACCGGAGGCGCGCGACCAGGCGCAGTCGTTCTGGACGGTGTCGACCTACCTGCTCAACGCGGCGCTGTTCGTGCTCATCGGGCTCGAGCTGCATGTCGTCATCCGCGAGCTGCCGCCGTCGCAGCTGGGGCTCGGCGTGGTGTTCGGCATCGTCGTGTGGATCGCGCTCATCGTCATCCGCGCGGCGTTCGTGATGCTCACGACGGTGATCATCCGCACGGTCGACCGTCGGCCGTACCAGCGCACCCTGCGCTCGTCGCGGCGCGGCCTCGTGATGTCGTCGCTCGCCGGATTCCGCGGCGCCGTCTCGCTGGCCGCCGTGCTGGCCGTGCCCACGCTCATCGCCTCGGGAGACCCCTTCCCCCATCGCGACCTCGTGGTGTTCGTCACGACGATCGTGATCGTGCTCACCCTGGGCGTGCAGGGTCCGCTGCTTCCACTGGTCATCAAGTGGGCGCGGCTGCCCGCCGACGACGGCATCGACGAGGAACGGAACTTCGCCGAACTCGCGGCATCCCGGGCCGCGGTCGAGGCCATCCCCGGCCTGGCGGACGAGCTCGGCATCGAGGACAGCGTGCGCGACAAGGTGCTCGCCGAGACCGAGCACCACATCGAGGTGCTCGAGGCCGTCGCCTCCGATGAGCCCGACGAGGAGGCCACCCGGCAGAAGGAGCAGTACAACCGCCTGCGCCTCGCCGCCCTCGAGCTCAAGCGCGAGACCATCGTGAACCTGCGCGACGAGCAGCGCATCGACGACATCGTGCTGCGCCGCATCCAGTCCCAGCTCGACCTCGAGGAGCTTCGCCTGACGGGTCGCACGGAGGAGTAGCAGCATCCTCCCTCCCTAGCCCCGCTCGCTGAGGCCCGGACGAAGTCCGCGGCCGAAGCGCATCGCATTCCCCGCCGCCCGCCGGGGTTGACCTCCGCCCGCCTGGGAGAGATGCTGTCGGCATGGTCCAGTCGGCATTCGCGATCCTCGAAGTCCCCGACCTCAGCGCCGCTCTCGCCTTCTATCGCGACATCGTCGGCGGCGAGTTGCGCTACGCCTTCCCCGATGAGACCGAGCCCGTCTACGTCTCCCTGCAGCTCGGCTCGAGCGCACTCGGCCTCGGCCTGACTGAGCACCCCGACCCGGTGGGCGGCATGCTGCTCTGGATCTACGTCGACGACGTCGATTCGGCGACGGATGCCGTGCGCTCGGCCGGCTTCCCCGTCGACGAGGAACCCGCCGACCAGCCGTGGGGCGAGCGCGTCTCCCTGGTGCGCGATCCGTTCGGTACCCGCGTCAGGTTCGGTGCGCCGCTTGAGCCCTGATGCGCTTCGGGCGCCTCAGCTGCCGGCATCCGTCAGCGACGCAGCGAACTCCCGCATGCGCCGCGCCAACTCCTCGGGGATCTCAGCTGCAGTGAAGTGCCCACCCTCCTCAAGTCGGTCGAAGGTGCGGATCCCGGTGTAGTGCCGCCGCGCCAACGACTCGGGGTAGCCGCCCTCGTGCTTCTGGATCGCGATGGCGGCCGGCACCGACGTCGGCGGGATCGAGTCCGGCCTGTCGGCACCCTCGTAATACGGGCGGAACGACGTGCCGATGCTCTGGGTAACCCAGTAGATCATCGCCTCGGTGAGAATGCGGTCGCGCGAGATGCGCCGCTCGACAGCGCTCGGGTCACCGGGCGGGGTGTCGCTCCACTCGACGAGCTTCTCGGCGAGCCAGGCCAGAAGGCCGGCGGGGGAGTCGTTCAATGCCGCGGCGAGGGTGTCGGGCCGGGTGTTCTGCACGTGACCGTAGGCGCCGTCGGGCCCACCCTTGGCCGACAGCTCGTCGAAGAAGGCCTTCTCCCCGGGGTCGGTCAGCGCGTCACGCTCGTCATAGCTCGGGAAGTGCGCGCTCGTCGCCAGGATCCCGATCACCTGCTCGGGATGCTGCGCCGCGAGAAGGTCGCTGATGTTGGCCGTCACGTCCTCGCCGTACGTGATGTACCGCTCGTAGCCGAGCACCTCGGTCATCAGAGCATGCATCGTGTCGGCCAGCCGCGTCTCCGAGATCGGACCGTCGGCGTAGGGCGAGGAGAACGCGAAGCCGGGCAGGCTCGCGACGACGACGGTGAAGTCGGGCAGCTGATCGGCGAAGTCGAGTTGCAGAGCGAAGGTGTGCGGCCAGCCGTGCATGATCAGGAGCGTCGGTGCCTCGGCGGCGCCGGCTGCGGCATCCGTCGCCCGTCGATGCACGAAGTGCACCGCGGTGTCGTCGATCTGCGCGATGAACTGCGGATGGGAGTTGAGCCAGGCCTCACGCGCACGCCAGTCCCAGTCGAGCCACGTGTCGATGAGCTCGCGCAGATACGCCGAGCTCATGCCCGACGCCGGTTTGCGCGGCGAGTCGGGGAGCAGGCGGGTGCGCCTCAGGCGATCGCGAAGATCGTCGAGAACGTCGTCGGGAACATGGAGCTCGAATGCCTGTGGAGCGCTCATTCACGCAAGCTACTCCGCCCCACCGACACGCTCTTGCCGCTGTCGGCGGCTACAGGGAGCATGGGCTCATGGCCGCCGAGAAGATCACCCCGCAGCAGTTCTCCGAAGCCGATGGCGTCGACGACTGGCGGGTGCTCTACTGGGGCGCGCACGCATTCTTCCGCGCCGAATCCGCCGAGCCGTACGCGCAGGGCGCCGCCTTCGTCGCGGACATCGCTGAGCTCGTGGCCGACGACCGGCACGACCCCGACGTCGACCTGAGGCGAGAAGGTGTGGCGGTGAAGCTCGTCACTCGCGGCATCCGGGATCTCAGCACGCGTGATCTCGAGCTGGCGAGGGCGATCTCCGCGGCCGCCGCGCAGCGGGGACTGGTGGCCGACCCGAGCAGGATCCAGGTCCTGCAGGTGGCCATCGCCTCGGTTCCGGATGCCGCGGTGCTGCCGTTCTGGCAGGCGGCGCTCGGTTACGTGAGGCCGAACGAGACGCATCTCGTCGACCCGCTGCGGCGAAACTCGTCGTTCTTCCTGCAGGACGAGATGCCGGCCGATCGCCCTCGCCGCGGGCGGATGCATATCGACGTGGCCGTGCCGCACGACCAGGTGCGCGCCCGCATCGACGCGATCGTCGCCGCCGGTGGACGCATCGCCGACGACAGCGAGGCACCCGAGTGGTGGACCCTCGCCGACGCCGAGAACCACGGCGTCGACATCACCACCTGGTGGGGTCGCGACTCGGTACGCCTGGAGGAGCAACGCGAGGAAGGCGGCACCCAGCAGCGCGACGGCTGATCCCGCCTACTCGGCCGCCGCCCGGATATCGGCGACCAGCTCGGGAAGCCCATCCGTGAAGACGTGCCCGCCGTGGTCTAGTCGACGCACCTCGGCGCCGGCCAGCTCGCGGGCGTAGAGGTCGAGGTGGTCGGCCGGCACCACGTCGTCGTCGCTGCTCTGATAGAGGAAGATCGGCAGCCCGGCCGGCAGTCTGCTGCCGAAGCCGTCGGGCAGCACGAACTCCTCGAGCTCGCTGCCCCAGTAGGGCGTGGCCACGAGGAAGAGCGCGCTGAGGGAGGCATCCGTCGCCCCCTCCGCGAGAACCTTCAGCAGCACCGACGCCCCGAGTGAATGGCCGACGACCAGCAGCGGACCCGTGGCACCGTCCAGCAGTCGCACGACCTCGGCCTTCCACGCGGCGTAGTGCGGATCGTCGGGCTCGGGCATGATCGGGAAGTCGACGGCGAAGGTCGATCCGAGTTCCGTGCGCAGTGCCTCGACGAGGTTCGAACTGCCCTCGCCGGCATCCTGCGGCCCGGCACTGTGGATGAAGAGCACGCGGGCGGGGGTCTTGTGGGGTTCGCCGCTCATGTGAGGGCTCCTTCCTCCGGCTGACGGTGGCGCTCAGCTGGTGATGGGGGCACTGTACTGCGCATCGGGTGGTGCCTTCCACCCCTCCCCATGGCAGTGCGATGGGTCTACCGTCGAAGAACGCGACGATGCGACGACGATGATGCGGAGCTTCCATCATGCCCACGACTGCCATGACCTGCATCCTGTTCGAGGGACCTCTCGACGAGGCCGCCGAGTTCTACACCTCGCTGGTGCCCGACTCGGAGATCCTCAACATCGACCCCTGGCCGGAGGGATCCGACCACGCCGGGGAGCCGCTCGTGGTCGACTTCACCGTGGCGGGTGCCCGCTACCAACTGATCGCGGGCGGCCCGGATGTCGCGCTGACCCAGCTGGTCTCGATCAAGCTCGAGGTCGACGACCAGGCCGAGGTCGATCGCCTGTGGGACGCCCTCGTCGCCGACGGCGGCGAGCCCAGTCGGTGCGGCTGGCTTACCGACAAGTACGGTCTCTCCTGGCAGCTGGTTCCCCGCGGTTTCACCGAGTTGATGGCGACGACGGATGCCGACCTCAAAGAGCGGTTGTTCAAGGCGATGCTCACCATGAACAAGCTCGAGATGCCGGTCTTCGAGGCGATCGCCGCGGGCGAGGCCTGATACGCCCGAGGCCTTGAGTTGACGGAGGCGCCCGAGACATGAAGCTCCACCGAGTCGACTCGAGCGGCATCCGCGCGCTCGGATACGATCCCGATCGTGAGCTGCTCTGCGTGCAGTACGACACTGGGTCGGTCTACGAGTACTCCGGCGTGCCGGAGGATCTCTACCGCCGCATGATCGCCGCGCAGCCGCACCCGTGGTCGCACTACGGCGAAGAGGTCAAGTCGTACCCCAGCCGGAGGGTGCGCTGAGCTTTCGCAGCTCGGCATCGTCGCCGAAGGGTCAGTGTTTCGGCGACGCCTTCGGTATGAGGCTGATGGCCTCGAGGCCATGAGGGCCTTCACGCGGCGGCCGATCTCGGCAGGCTGAACCTGGCTTTGCCGCCGAGTCGGGGTACTTGGTCGGGGTCGACGTGGGGTGGTGGGATGAACCACACTTCGGTCGGGGTGGCGTGGATGTTCCAGCCGTCGCGGTGGATCATGTGGTGGCAGAAGCTGCAGAGCAGTACCCCGTTGGTGATGTCGGTTGGGCCGTGATGTCGTTTCCACCAGCGGATGTGGTGGGCGTGGGTGTAGTTGATGTTCTGTCCGCAGCTGGCGCATCCGCCGTCCCGTTCGTGCAGGGCGAGGCGTTGCGTCTTGGTGAACAGGCGTGCTGTGCGGCCGACGTCGAGGGGCACGCTGTCGGTGCCGAGGACCATCGGGATGAGGTCGGCGGATGCGGCCAGGCGTCGGATGGTTCCGGCTGAGACGGGTTGGTCGATGCCGTCGATGCTGCCCGACCCGAGCCCGGTACGGAGGGCGTCCAGGTCGATGCGGGTCACGGTGGTGACGGCGGCGAGTGGGGCGATCGTCTGGGTGCAGCCGAGCACGTGACGCATGATCTCGACCAGCGCGTCAGCCTGACGCTGCGGAATGCTGCGGTCATCGGTGATGACCGGTTCATCGTCAGCACGGGCACTTTTGGCGCGCAGCCCGTCGGAGACGAGTGCCTCGATGGCCGTCGTCACGAGTGACGCCGATTCCGGGTCGAGGCGAGCAGTCAGCTCGGTCATCCCGTGGCGGTTCTCCCGGATAGTCAACGACCGCCCCAACCAGCGCTCCTCATCACGCAGATCCGCACCATCGGGATCGAGCCGCGCCTCGGCCTGCTTGATGACCCGCAAAAGCAGGCTCAACGGCAGCTCGGCTGCACGCTCGGCGAGGATCTTCTCGATGCCCTCGACCACGGCGGCATCCGCTCGGGGTGCCACCCGGTCGAGCATTCCGGTGATCGCTCCTGCCGCGTCGACGCTGATGAGGCCGGCGTCCAGTGCGGCGGCGACGTGGGGATGCCGTGCCGGGCGAGCCTGGCCGCTGAAGTCCTGACGGGATGCCGTCGCTGCCCCCACCGCGAGTAACCGCGCCGCCTCGCCCGTGCTGCCCCCGGTCGACGATGCGAGCAGCCGGGTCGGGGTGGAGAACCCGTTCTTCTTCGCCAACCCCTCGGTACCGAACTCGGGACCCGAGCGTCGGCCGACCTCTCCCGCTGCCCGCACCAGAAGAGCATCAGTGGTGCGACGGAGTCGGGTGAGAGCATCCGTCACCGACACCAGACCGGAACCGCTCATCAGCTCGAAGGATCCCTGCGCATCAGACGGCAGCACGCCGAACGCGGGCAGAGCGCCCGCCCATACGGCGGCCAGCGCTGCAACATCCTGCTGCAACGAAGCCAACGGTGTCGGGGTTTCCATACCTTGATACTCGCAGCACCCACCGACACTGCCGGCGCGTTTTTCACCGTTTGATCAGGTTTTTCGAAAGAATTTTCTGTGGAATCAAGTGCTGCGAACGAGGGCTGTGGAGGAGTGCCGGAATCCCCTCAGCCCCTCAGCCCCTCAGCCGGCAGCCGCCCCGCGCACCCGCCCCGGCCCGTTGCAGAGTTTGAGCGAACGCCACGGCGACCCGGTGGCATCGCGCTCAGATCAGGCGCGCCGGCGAACCGCACGCGGCAACCGCCTCGTCGGCAGTCAGCAGCGTAAGCCCCTCGATACGGGCCCGGGCCAGCAGCATCCGATCGTGTGGATCCTTGTGCAGCGAAGGGAGCTCAGCGGCCACGATCGCGTGGGTGCCCCCGATGACGAGCTCCCCGTATCCGATATCGAGGAGGGCGCGCCGCAGAATGCGCGCAGTGGCGGTGAAGTGCACCGGGCCGCCCATGCGTCGTCGGTAAGGTCGGAGGCATGGGGGCGTGGGAGGCATGGGGGAGATGAAGAAGAAGCGAACGCGGGCGCCCGCCGTCAAACGCACGGGCAGCTATCGCTTCACCCCGCGGTTCATCTCGGTGACCACCCGCGTGCTGATGGGGGTGCTGCTGGGAATGGTCGCGCTCGGCTTCATCCTGGGGTTCATCAGCGACGGCGTCGCGGGCGAGGCGGGCGAAACCCTCGGGACCATCGCGCTCGGCCTCATCCTGGGCGGCTTCCTCCTGCCTCTGCTGGTCGCCGCCGTCCTCGGCGGCGAGGCCATCATGGCCGGCGGTGGCATCATCGGCTTCCTGCTGATCGTCGGTCTGGTCATGACTGCCGCCGGATCCACCGAGATCGGCCGTGACTTCGTCGGCGACGAGTGGATGCCGGGGCTGTTCTCGGGCGGCATCATCCTGTCGGTCCTCGCCGTCGCGGGCTTCTGGGTCATCGGCTGGATCATGAAGGTGCCGATGTGGATCCTCGGATCCCGCCGGACCTATCAGAGAACGGATGCCGCAGAGTCGACAGACGTCGATCCGGCACGTTCTGTGCGGCGTCGCTGACGCTGAAGCCGCTGTCGGTCCCGCTGTCGCTGTCGCGGGACGTGCGCGGTCGCGGTGTCGTTCACTCTGAGGCACCGGATGCAACGCCTGCGTCCTCACACCCTCGCGACCGCCCACCGGAACGAGTTGTGGAGCATGTAGCCGCCCTGCCCGTCGCGGAACGGGGCGGCGGCCGCCACGATCACCGCATGCAGCGAGGCCATCACGTCGGCGTCCTCCCCGAGCAGGATGCCGCGCACGAGAGTGACCTCGTCGGGCGCGAACCACGGCACGTCCACCACGCCGGAGTCCACGACCTCGAGCCCAGCAGCCGCGAGCGCCGTTTCGATGCCGCCGGTCGGCCGCAACGGGCCGTCGGGGTACGGCTCGTCGTCGCGGGCCTCGGCGATCGCGGCCTCGACAACGTCTATGTCGTTGAGGGCGGCCTCCGCCCAGTTGGACACGGCCACGAAACCGCCCGGCCGCACCACCCGGGCGAGTTCTCGAACTGCATCCGTCGTGTCATCGGCGAACTGGAGCGCGTTCACCGCCGTCGCCACATCGAAGGCTGCATCCGAGAAGGGAAGGTCTTCGATGTCGGCGAGCACGACGTCGGCGCCATCGCCGGCCCCCCGAGCGAGCGCGACCATGGCGGGGGCGGGATCGGCACCGACGGCATCCGCGCCGTGCTCGGCGAGCAGGCTGAGGAACTCACCGCTTCCGCAGCCCGCGTCGAGCACGCGCGTTCCGGCCCCGATCGCCGCCGCCTCGACGAGGGCCCGTCGCGCCGGATCGGCGAACGATCCCCACAGCTCCGCCCAGCCCTGGGCGACCTGCGACCACCCATCCGCGTCTGCGCCATCCACCATGCGGCCACAGTATCTCGAAGAGAGCCCGCAGAACTCCCTGGCCTGAAACGGATGCCGCGGCCCGCGCGACGCGGAGCGCGGCACTCTCGGTGGCCGCCCGTGGTGGAGGAGTGCGCTCCCCCTGTGTGAGGTGCCCTATAGGACAACGCTGTCAGAAATGCAACCCGAATGCCGCCCGAACTGTGTGGTATGGGCGTACAGATGCGCGAAACACCTAGCGCGGATGTACCCCATTTCAATAGGACAACGTTGACACACTCGTCATTCCATAGTTGGGTAGGAGAACGGATGCCACGCGCATCCGTTTCTCCTGCTGTTCAGTGTCGACAGACCCGTGCGGCGGAGCGTCCAGCCGTCACCACGCGTCAAGGAGGACCGTTGTCCCTCGCCCCCGTCCCTCATCGCCCACGAGAGCGAGCACGCGGAAAGCGGCTCGGAAGGCGGCTCGGAAGGCGGAGCGCAGCATCCGTCACCGCATCCGTCACCGCCGTCCTCGTCGCGGCCGCATCGTTCGCGTTACCCGTGTCGGCTACCAGCGCCACCGCCGCACCGGCCGATGACTATTCGAGCCTTGTGAATCCCTTCGTGGGAACCGAGAGCGAGGGGAACGCCTACCCGGGCGCGACCCGCCCGTTCGGCATGGTGCAACTGAGCCCCGACAACACGAACAGCTACCAGTCCACGTCGTACTCGGCCGACCTCGGGAGCGTGTGGGGCTTCAGCCACCGGCACATCAACAGCGCGGGCTGCCCGGCTGCCGGCGAGGTGCTCGTGACCCCCGGCATCGCCGAGGTTCCGCGCACTACGCGCAGCCTCATTCCGATCGAGGAGGGCACCGAATCGGCCGAGGCCGGGTACTACGCCGTCACCCTCGATGACGGCGTCACCGCTGAGCTCACCGCGACGGAGCGCACCGGCGTGCACCGCTACACGTTCCCGGCCTCGCAGACGTCCGCGGTCTCGTTCAACGTCGGTCAGACCCTGCGCGATGCCGGGGCCAGCTCGGTCACCTGGGTCGACGACCACACCCTCGAGGGCTGGGTCGACAACAGCGGATTCTGCGGCGGCAGCGAAGAGTCGCGCTACTTCTTCAGCGCGCAGTTCGACCGCCCGACGTCGAGCTCCGGCATCTGGTCGGCCGACGGCGCCCACCAGCCAGGTGTGGCGTCGAACGAGGTGGCCGGCGGCGACAACGGCGCCGTCGCCGTGTTCGACACGACGGATGACGCCGACGTCGAGATCTCGGTCGGAGTCTCCTTCGTCGACGTGGACGGCGCTCGAGCCAACCGCGTCAGCGAGGTCGGCGAGAACGCTACCCCGTTCGACGAGGTGCGGGCCGCCACGAAGTCAGCCTGGAACGACCAACTCGGATCGATCGCCATTACGGCATCCGAGCAGACGAAGCGGGTCTTCTACACGCAGCTCTACAAGTCGCTGCTCTCGCCGACGATCGGCAGCGACGTCGACGGCCGCTACCGCGGCATGGACCTGGCGGTGCACGTCGCCGACGGATGGACCTACCATCAGACCTTCTCCCTCTGGGACACCTACCGCACCCAGGCCACGCTCCACGGCCTGATCGAGCGTGATCGTGCGAGCGACATCGTGCGCTCGATGTACCAGCACCGCATCGAGGGCGGATGGCTGCCCCGCTGGTCTCTCGGACCGGTCGAGACGAACATCATGGCCGGGGATCCGGCATCCGCCTGGGTGGCCGAGAACTTCGCCCTCGGCACCGTGCCCGACGACATCTCCGACGAGCTGTGGGACGTGCTGGTCGAGAACGCGACGACGGCTCCGCCCGAGGGTGTCGCATCCGTCGGCCGCCAGAGTGCGGACTTCTGGATCAAGAACCGTCACATCCCGTACTACTCCGAGAACGAGCCCGGCCTCGGCCAGCAGTTCGAGGAGTACCGTCACGGCGGCTCGTCCTCGCTGGAGTTCTCCATCTCGGATGCCGCCATCGGTGCTGCCGCCCAGCGCATGGGCAAGACAGAGGAGGCGGCGCCGTTCCTCGAGCGCGGCCGCAACTGGCAGCGACTCTGGAACCCAGATGTCGCCCTCTCCGGCGGCTTCACCGGAATCGTCAACGCCGTCACCCCCGAGGGTGAGTTCGTGACCACCGGCGAGAACGCGTCGGTGCAGGAGTCGGGCTTCCACGAGGGCACGGCCTGGCAGTACCAGTGGATGGCCAACCAGGACTTCGCCGGACTGCAGGACGTGATGGGCGGCACCGACCAGATGCTGAGCCGACTCGACTTCTACTTCGGCATGGACGAACTGAAGAGCAACCCAGGCGTCTCGCCCACGCACTGGGCCCCGGGCGGCAGCACCTACTACACGTCGATCGGCTACAACCCCGGCAACGAGCCCACCATCATGAACCCGTGGCTCTACAGCTCGGTCGGCCAGCCGGCGAAGGTGAACGACGTGCTCGCCGCGAACCTCAACCGCTTCGGCACCACCCCGGGCGGCGGAGTCGGCAACGACGACCTCGGTACGCTCGCGTCCTGGTACGTCATGGCGAGCCTCGGCTTCGCTCCCGTCGTGCCCGGCTCCGGCATGTTCGCGATGAACGCCCCGCGCGTCGAGCAGGCCACCATCACGCTGGACGACGGCAACACGATCGACATCACCGCGCCCGGTGCGAGCGACAGCCAGCCGCGCTACATCGAGTCGGTGTCGGTCGACGGCGTCGACACCCCGCGCACCTGGTTCGACCTCGACGACATCAAGGCGGGCGGGTCGCTCGACTTCACTCTCGCCTCATCTTCGGATGGCCTGGCCTGGGGCACGGAGAAGGCGAACCGGCTGCCGAGCGTCGCGGCTCCCCAGCGGGTGACTCCGCAGATCACCCCGGCGACGGGCGGCGAGCTCACCGCCGGCACGGCGAAGGTGCTCGACGTCGCCACGGTGGCGTTCGGCGACACCGCGGCATCCGAGGTGCCGATCACGGCGACAGCGTCGTTCGGAGGCGACTTGCACGGGCTGCAGGTGCGCGAACAGGACGGCGCCTGGGTGCTCTCGCTCGAGGCGAAGAGCGACTCCGTCGGAACGCAGACCGCGGCCATCACGGTCACCTCCGCTGCTGACGTTCCGCGCTTCGCCCCGACTCCGTTCGAGCCCGCGACCGCGGAGGCGTCAATCGCCGTGGTCGCGGGGTCGACGCCGCCGGTGACGGATCCGGAGCCGCCGACGGAGCCCTCGGGTGACGGCGACGGTAATGGTGGCGACGGCGCGGGCAACGGCGGCGACGGCAGCGATACCGCTGCCGGTCCGAACGGTGACCTCGCGAGCACGGGATTCGAGATCGTCCCCGGGCTCCTGGCGGCACTCGCGGCGCTGCTCGCGGGCGCGCTGCTGATGGTGGTTCGTCGCCGTCAGGTGCGCGCTGGCACGCGTCGTACCGAATCGTGAATCTGACGAGCTACTAGAACGGATGCCGCGGCCCGCGCGAACTGCTCGGGCCGCGGTGTTGCGCTGGCGCGGCGCCGGCGCCGCGAGCGTGCGCACGGGTCAGATTGACGGCATCCGTCACCCCGACCGACCAAAGTGTGGGCGCGCTACCCGACGTACGCCGTCATCCGGATCGACACCAGCACCCCCGGAATCACCGCGCCGAGCTTCGCGGCGTACCGCGTGGGCGGCTCGATCGGGAACCAGCGCGCGTACTCCTCGTTCATCCCCGCGAAGTCGTCGGGGTCGGCGAGCAGCACGCCCACCTCCACGACGTCGTCAAGGGTCGCGTTCGCGGCCTTCAGCACCTCTTCGCAATTGGTCAGCGCCTGCCTGACCTGCTCGCCGATCGTGGGCCCGGCGAGCTTCCCGGTCGCGACGTCGATTCCGGCCGTGCCAGAGACGTAGACGAACGGGCCGGCCTTGACGCCCTGACTGAACATCGGCGAGCTCGGGGCTTGGGTGGTGGCGAGAACCTGGCGCATAGCCACGAGGATGGCCCTCTTCGACCGACGTGTCCAGAGTGGGCGCTTCACTGCGCAGTCGATGCCGAGCTGGCGAGTTCGACAACGGATGCCGCCCTCGAACCACGACACAGCTCCGGATGCAACCCCGCGACGAGACCAAAGGGCCGCGCGCAGACTGGAGCTGTCGCCATGTCGGCGACAGATGAAGGAGGGCACCATGGCGGATCAGGGTGGACTCGGCGACGAGACCAAGGACTATTCAGACGCGGACAAGAGCGCATCGCCGAACGCGGCGGGATTCGCCATGCCGGGTGCTGCCAGTGAGGCTGTCGGCGTCGCGGGCGACGACGGGGGCGACGGTGCGGGCGAATACACGGCTGATGAGTCGACCGCCGACGTCGACAACCGGAGGGCCGGAACGGATGACTCGACCGACGCGGCCGATGACCAGATCGGCGCCGCAGACAGCGCGGTGAACGGATCGGTCGGGCTGTAGAACGAGGAGGGTGGCCGGTGGCCGGCGGACCGCATCCGTCGTCACCGGCGTACCGTGAGAACGAGGAACGCGAGGAGGAACGATGCCCGCACGCGAGGAGTTGCCGTCGACGATCGCCCGGTCGCCGAAGCACGCGCAGGAGATCTGGCTCGAGACCCACGATGCCGCGGTGAAGAGTTACGGCGAGGGCGAGCGTGCGCATCGCACGGCGTTCGCGGCGCTCAAGCACCAGTACGAGAAGGTCGGGGATCACTGGGAGGCGAAGGCCGAGTGGGGTCCGAGTGACGAGGGCGCGGCTCAGCCCGGCCCATCCGGCGACACCGCGGGCGGGGTGGATGCGAACGCCTCGAAGCGCCACCTCTACGACATCGCGAAGCGCCTTGACGTGCCTGGCCGCTCCACCATGACGAAGGACGAGCTGGTCGAGGAGATCCAGCGAGCCAACGACCGCGAGACCCGCCGGAGTCGTGAGCGCGAGGGCTGAGGGGGCGGCTTCGAGCGAGCACCCCCTCACCCGAATAGAGCACCCGCATCGGCGCCCAGGCTGGGCGGCGTCGCCCCAGTTCTGGGAGAAGATTGGCCGCGCCAAGACCCCGTAAGGTGTCGAGCTGAGGGGGACGCATGTCGACACCGGGCGAGAAGCTCAAGGCACGCTTCGCGCGCCGGTTCGATGCCACGTCGATCGACGGCGACCTGCTCGTTCACGTCGCCGAACAACTGAGCTTCATCGACACCTCCTGCGCTGCCTACGACCTGGGAAATCGGGCCGAGGCCAAGCGACTGGCCACGACGGTGCGTGTACTCGCGCACGATTCCGAGGTGGCGACGAGCCTGCTGTCTCGCATGTCGATGCGCGATGAAATGCCGTGGGCTGACGGCTCGATTCCCGGTCAGATCGCCCCGATCAGGGAGCGGCAGTCAGCGGGGCATCGACAGGCGGCATCCGTTCTCACGATCGCGCACGCCTCGCTCGGACTCAACGAGGACATGAAGCTCATCGGCTGGGCGCCGGCGTTCGAGGAGTTTCCTGTCGGTCAGCACCATGTGCCGTTCAAGTACTGGTGGGAGTCGTCTCGCATGTGGGACGTTCACGGCACGGAGGTGTCTAGGCGACTCATCGTGCATTGGCTCGCGAACAAGGATGGGGGTGCCCACGTCGACGTGCTCCCCGCCGAGTACGAGGCGATCGCTCGCCTGGGCAGCATGGGCCTGCCGTGGAGTGACGCCGCAGGCGGATTGAAGCGAGA
The DNA here is from genome assembly GCF_004570845.1 of Orlajensenia leifsoniae. Taxonomy (GTDB): domain Bacteria; phylum Actinomycetota; class Actinomycetes; order Actinomycetales; family Microbacteriaceae; genus Orlajensenia; species Orlajensenia leifsoniae. The sequence continues at coordinate 178,498 of NZ_SPQZ01000006.1, forward strand.
GCACTCGCCGATCCGCGCTGCGATGCGGCAGATCGCTGAGGAGGTGCGGGTGTCGGTGAGGGAAGCTCTTGCACTGACCTGAGCGCGTCGATTCCCATTGCCTTTGGCGTCAGGGCTGGAAGGCGAACCTGACGACAATTGCCGGATCGATCCCACCGATGATGCTGCCGTAGAAGAACTTTGCTTGATCCCTCAAGGTGTCGGAGTTCTTGTCGACGTATTCGCGCTCCGTGTCGTCGTTGAGAATCCGACTGGCCATCTCGAGTTTGTCGATCTCGGGTGTCATCCAACTCAGAACACCGTTGCTCTCAGTCGCCAACTCGAATCGCTCGTTCTCATGACCGATGAACACGAACTCAGGGACCGTGATCAGAAACTCATCGTCGCCGGTCTGTTCGATCGTCACATCCTGACCGTCGATGCCCAACTTCGCATCAAATGAGTACTCGACGTATGAGACTCTCTCTGTCCCCGGGACCGGGATGTCCCACCAAGCGAAGCTCGTCTTGTCTTCCCTCGATTCGAGACCATGGATACCGAGGCTCAGAAGTACGATCTGCTGCTGACGCGTGATCGATTCGATCACCTGAGTATTGCGTGTCTCGGACGATGTGCTGAACGGATCCGCGAGGAAGGGGTTCAGCGGCCCGATGGCCAACGCTGCTCCGCCCGCCGAGCAAGCCAACTACTAGCAGCGGCGCCGCCAACCACAGCCCTACTTTTGTGGGCGTCCTCATCTGGATCGGCCGATGGTCGCTCGCGCCGGACCCACGGATTTCAGGTTCTCGCCAATCGTTGCTCGGTCATCTTCTTGATGACACTGATGAGAGTGGGACTGTAATCGCTCCAAGCGCTACTGACCTGGGTCGGATCGATCTTGCCCAAATGGATCTGTTCACACAGCCGCAGCCAAGCTTCTCCGGTGGCCGCGGTGAGAGCAAAAGCCACGGCCGCGTTCACGACGTTGCCGGCGCCAGGAATCAGCTTGATGAAGCTGCGCGCCAGTGCCTTTCCGGCAATCTGGGCTCCCAACTGAGCTAGGACAGACGTCGAGAGCATTGTCTTGAGTTCGAGGTCGTAGATCGCGGCGATTCGCCCCATCATCGTCATCTGAATCGGCGCCAGAGCCGCCGCATCTGCGAGGGGGATCGGGACTGCAGCGGTGGTGGCGGCTGCAGTCGCTGCAGCAGCAATGACCGGTCGCGCCAAGTCGCGCTTCCAAGGAAGATTGAGTCGCTGAGCGATGCGAAACGCGTCCTTCTCGTCTTCTGGAGAAAGAGCAAGAGTTTCCGCCACGAGCTCACCGAGTCCGTGACCCTGACCCTTTCCATGTTTTCCGTGCGCCGAGGTGAGAATCACGCGCTGGACGGGTATATCGATGGGGCTACCGTTCGCGTCTATGGGGTCCAGGAGCCAATCGCGGAACTCCTCTACGCCCTTCGTCGCTTTGTGGGTTCCAGTGATCGGATTCTTGGTCCATGCGACTTTGGTGAGAACGAGGATGACGGGAAGTCCTGATGCATGGAGTTCACGAATCATCTCGATGTCGGGCTTCGTGAGCCGGTCTGCATTTGAGGTGACGCAGTACCAGACGACGGCGATCTGCTGCTCAGTAGGCCCATTCGAGATGGTCCTCAGGTGTGCTCGGAGGGTGTCAGCCGGAGACTTGCTTGAACCGATCTCGAATCCTTCGAAGTCCCAGATCCCAAGAGACTCATCGTGGTAGTAGTTGACGCCTTCCGTGACAGGAAGGCCCTTTCCAACCTTGGCTCGGTCCCTTCCGAAGACCGCGTTGACGAGCGAGGATTTCCCCACGCCAGTTCCTCCGACGATCGCAAGGTTGAATCGGCCGTACCGACTTTTGGCCTTCTCGTTCGCCTGGATGAAAGGCTGATCATCGATGTCGGCGCGGCTGTCATCGGCGCGCTCGGCGGGCTCTGCTTCCATGCTGCGGTTGAATTCCTCTGGCCGGATTAGAGCAGGGCGGACGACGTGCTCGCGGACAAGCTATCTCAAGGGGCCGCGTCCATGGTGCGACTGTACGATCCAACACGCCGAACACGAGCTCACCATGGGACAGCGTCCCTCTCGCTCGGAACAGACGCCACGTGCCCGTACCGGATATCCTCCGGGATAGATATGGAACCCAAGGGAGGGGGAAACGGTGGCGCCTAGCCCGCCCCATGGAGGTAACGGTCTCGACTATCTCGGCTCCGACGCGGTCTGGACGCCGTGGGATCCTAAGCCTGCAGTCCCCGGCGTGGCGGGCGTTTCCTCGCCAGAATCGTCGGTGGCCACACTTGCGGAATTCAATTCCGGGCTGCTGATTTGGCTATCCGAAACCATCGCGCCCACGATCGGCTCCGGTTCCAACTCTCAACAGATGAGAGTCTTGATAGGGCGGACGGTGTGTTGGCTCCGCCCCGACACGACTCGTGGTGGCGTCACTGCCTACTTGGCAGGCCTCATCGCCGGGGAAACGACGTACTCCGTGGTTCCGAGTTCGAAGGGGGTGGTTCATCGGATCGCGATCGGCGACACGAATATACGCATCCCTGGTTTCTACCTCTACACCCTCGAATCTTTTGACATCCCGACGACCATCGACCCCGATGCATCTGCCTTTGACCTCTGGTCCGTCTGCCGGCTGATCCTTGAGGCGGTCGCCCTCTTGCACTCTCGTGGCCATCAGCGGCTACGCATCCTTCCGAACATCTCCGGATCCGGGATGCAATGGCGCGCGACGATCGGGAGCGTTGACGCCCTCCGGGATTGGCCGGGAACCTTTGATCCCGGCTCATGCTTCGTCTACACGACCGGCGATGGGTTCACCGTCGCTGGACTTCCTGTAGATGCTCAGACGGACGCTGAATCCATGGCCGACCGAATCCTCGATGCGTGTCGGGATCCAGGGCTCGGCCAGGACTGGGAATACGCAGGTTGGTACGTCGAGATGCTCGGCACCGTGCGTCGAAATCAGACTCTGCCGAACTTCGAAGACCCCGGCTGGCCGTTCATGCCCGGCGATGAGACGTAGGGCGATTCCAAAGAGCGTCGCTAACCGAGGCTTGATGTCTTCCATCAGTCGAGAATGCGCAACGCTGCTCGGGAGGAGAGGTCGCGATCCAGCGCATCCCCTCCTCCCTCGACCTCATGTCAGCCGACCGTCAGCGCCCACCCGCCGTCAGCCTGCACGCTGATGACCGACGGGCCGGCGCTCAGTGGCACGGTGCCTGAGTAGGCGCCGATCTCGTTCACCAGCAGGCCGAACCTGAAGGCGTTATTCGTCTCCTCCATGACCACGAAGTTGGCCATGCCGTCGTGCGTGGCGGTGAGTTTGCCCGCGCCTCCGTCGTAGAGGAAGACGGCGTCGCCGGCTCCGGATGCTGTAAGCGCCGGTGCCGCAGAGACGGGCGACACGGTGATCGACCAGTTGCCGTCGGCCGTGATCTGGAGCGTGGTTCCCTCGCCGAGAGCGTTGAAGCCGTAGGCGCGGGTTCCGGAGTAGGCGCCGATGGTGTTCACCAGCAGCTCGCCGGTGGGCTGGTTCGACGTGTCGAGTACCGAGATGGCGAAGTTCGACGACCCGTCATGCGTCGCCGTCACGATCCCCGCGGAGGCTCCGGCGGGGAGGGTGATGAGATTGTCGCCCGCTCCGGTGTGCGGTTCCGGCGCGAACGTGCCGAACGAGTCGTCAGCCCAGGTGGCGGGTGTCTCCACCTCAGGAGCCGGTGCGGGCTCGGCGGCCGGTGCGTCGTCGGCGGCATCCGGAGCCTCCGACGTCGAGTCGTCCGCAGCCTCTTCGGCCGCCGGCGCACTGATCGGCGCTGCTGTCCGCGATGCCGAGGCGTTGGTCACGCTCGACACGATGATCGAGAAGGCCACCACGACGCCGGTGATGATCCACGCGATCTTCTTGTGGGCGTCGTAGCCGGCGAGGCGGCGACCCTGCCGGTCGCGCTGGGCTCCGGCGAGCACGAGGATCAGGTCGACCAGCACCCAGATGCCGAGGCCGCCGAGCGTGAAGAGCTTGGCGAGACCGGTGCCCACCTTGCCCAGGTAGAAGCGGTCGACGCCCCAGAATCCGAGGAACCAGGCGAAGAGGCAGGTGAGCACGAACGACTTGTCGGAAGCGCCAGCGTCCGCGGGTGCGGCTGTCGGCAGCGGCGCATACGCAGGCGGCGCCGGCTGCTGGCCGTTCGGCTGCAGCGCGGGCTGAGCGGATGCGGTGGTCTCGGCGGCCGGATCGGCCGGGGGCAGGTTCGACATGGGTGTTTTCCTCACTGCGAAGAGCTCCGCCGCCCTGTCCACGAGGACATCAGGGCGCGACGGAGCGACATTGACGATCACCCGCCGGCATCGCATTCCACGTATGGAATGCGACGCCGGCTCGGGAGTGGGTGCCGACGGCCCGAATGGGCAGTAGAGCAGGATGACAGGGCCCACCGACACTCAACTTCTGCGGGCCTTTAGTCATCGGGGAAGTCGGGTGTCGATGACCTCGTCGGGAGGCGACAGTTCGGCCGTTGGCGGCGGTCTTCGGCGTCGGGCCGCACTCATGTATCCCGGCGCTCGTTGTCTAAACCTTCACCATGGTTCGAGGCCGAGTTGCGGATACGAATTTACCGCTGTCGCGGCGCTACCTCGAGATTTCGGCGAATTCTCGCAAGGAGCGTTGCGGGAGTCGCCAAAACCACCAGCACAATCGCCGGCAAATGTCCCGCCGTGTTCGCAAGCCCACCCGAGCACCCCGTTTTGGGTCTGGATGGCGCCTTTGCGCCGCCCGGCCAACTGGCTAGGGTGTGAAACAAGGGCACGATGGAGTGGGGGACAAGGGGTATTTCAGTGGGTGCATTCCGGCTCGGCGTCGGAGACCATGTGACTTTCGCGGGTGCTCCAGGCATTGGCATAATCGCCGGGCTCGCCGACGATTTGGCAACGGTGGAGTTTTTCGAATCAGTCGCCGAACCGTCCGTTGGCGTCGTTGAGGTGGCGACAATGCAGTTGTCGCCGGTCTACCTCGGGCGCCAGACCCGTGTGTTCTTGAAGGACACCGGGGGGCAGTGGCACGCTGGGCGGATTACGGCTGATGGCGTCGGGGCCGACGGGCGCCCGACGTACTACGTGAGACTGCCTAATTCGAATGGCGACATCGAAGTGCCGGGCCGTATCGTGCGGGTGCGGTGGGACAAGAGGCCAAAGCATCCCGTCGACATCCTCATCGCTGGCGGCAACGAATCTCCGCGATACCGCGATTCGCGCCTACCAGTTAGGGCGATGCTTCTGGCTGATCGGGCCTCTAGCGCCTCCGCAACGGGAATAGCCTCGTCGGGAGTGCAGATGCACTCGCACCAGGTTGCGGCTGCTTTCCGAATTATTCGCGATCCGGTCCAGCGATACCTGCTAGCCGATGAGGTGGGCATGGGCAAGACGATTGAAGCTGGGTTCGTCATTCGCCAAACGCTCATCGATGACCCGAGCCGGAAAGTCGGTGTTGTCTGTCCGGATGCGCTCGTTGAGCAGTGGCGCTCAGAACTGAGGGACAAGTTCTTCATTGGCGACTTCGGGCAAAGGGTAAAGGTCGTCGGCCATAGCGACACTCGGTCGTGGGCCGAATTCGGCAGCGTCGACCTCCTCGTCGTCGACGAAGCCCACCTACTCGCGACGGTGGAGAGCGCGGATGAGCCGACCTATCGCATGCTCGCCGCCGCTGCTCATTCTGCGCCAAGGCTCCTGCTCTTGTCGGCCACTCCATTCACCCGGGCTAGTAGTACGCATCTAGCAATGTTGCATCTCCTCGATCGCGACTTGTTCTCTTGGGAGCGGCGCGCGGAATTTGAACTACTGCTTGACGCACGACGCGAACTCGCATTGGCGGTTTATGCGCTGGATGAGGATCCCGATCCCGAGAACCCAGATTTGCTTGAGTACCAATTCGGTCGTCTGACGTCACAACTTCCTGCCGACGATCTATTGAGCAATTTGGCCGCGGCCACAATGAGGACATTTCCGTCGATCGGTGCGGCCGATCAGACGGAGTTGAGTCGGAGGGTCGCGATGGTACGCGCCCACGTTTCCGAGACGTACCGTCTCCACCATCGCGTCATCCGCAACCGGCGTCACAGCATCGGTCACGAAAGACTCGATGACGACGGAATCATGGCGCCGTTCTCGGTGACGGGCCGCAGTAGGCCCCGAGTGGAGGCGCTCGATTCGCGGGAATTGGACCTCGCTGCAGACGTGGTGGAACGGTGGGTTTCTGGCTGCAGCATCGAGATTCTTGATCATGATCTCCCACCCGCACCGTATGGCCGGCTTGCAGGACTTCTCATGTCCCGCGTCGGCGGGACGGCAGAGGATCTCGCTGACATCTTGCGGTCCCGCACAGAAGGTGGGCCAACGCTGGCGCTTGCGCCCGAGGAACGCGAAATCGTCGAAGCCGCTCCGCTCCTCCCCTTCGAACTTGCATTGAGTGACGAACTCGGTAAACGAGAACTCGATGCGCTCCCACAACTCGCTGAGCGTATTGCCGGGAGCACGAGACACAAAGGAAGGACTGTTGTGTTCTGCGGCCGCGGGTCGCTGGCCTCAGCGCTCTTGAACGGCCTTCAAGATTCGATGAGCGGCCGCCGATCGGCATTCGGGCACCTCACCTCACAGACTGATGCTGAACGGGAGGAGTCTGTCGCCAAATGGCGCGCGAATGGCGGCGTGCTCGTGGTCGACGAGTCCGGAGATGTGGGGCGAAACCTTCAGGATGCGACCCTCGTGATTCACCTCCGCCTTCCAGCGAATCCGAATCAACTCGAGCAACGCATCGGTCGCGTGGACAGATACGGAAGAGCACTCACGGCGCGAAGCATCATTCTGAGCGACACTAATTCATACAGTTTGTTCGCCACCTGGGCTCGTCTCCTCGCTAGTGGCTTCGGCTCATTTGATCGATCCGTCTCCGCCGAACATGAGGCGATTGACCGCCTGTCCGTCGCGGCGTGGAGAACGTTAGTGCAGGACGGTGTGGAGGCCTTCGCGGCGCTCGGAGAGGACATACGCGAGGCAATTGCCGATGAGACGAGGCGGATCAATGAACTAGACGCCCTGGAGTCGAGTTGGGATTCGGTGAGTCAGGAGGCCGCACTCGCTGAACGAATCTCGCGGTACGACGACAGGCATACGGCCATCGACCAGCGATTCAGAGCGTTGATCGCTGGTGATGACGGATTCCGATTTGAAGAGCGCCCATGGGATGGGAGCATCAGGTTCGCAGCCGACGTTCGGGCAGAACCTCTGCTAAGCCCTCAACTTGTAGGGCTCCTCAACGTCGCCGAGAAGTCGCGGATCGGCAACTTCGATCGCTGGTCGGTGAAGCCCGCGAGGCGACTCTTCCGGCGGGGGAACCCATTCATCGATGGTGTCGAACGGGTTCTCGAACTCGACGATCGCGGCCAGGCGAGCGCGATGTGGAGACTCGATCCGCTATGGGCTGAGGACACTCTTGTCTACTTCGGGTTCGACTTCCTTGTGGAGGCAGATACCTCGCGGATTGTGGAACTGCTGGGAGGAAGCCATACCCAATTTCCGACAGCTCTCAGGCGCTGCGACTGGGCGTTGCCGCCATTCGAACAACGTGTGTGGATAGCGAGTAGCACCATGCGTTCCGTCAATGATGAACGAACGCTGGAGTTCCTTAACGCGCCGTTCAACCCAAGGGCTGATACCAACCTCAATCGCAGTCGTATCTCATCACTCCACGAAGTACTCGGGTGGGGGAACCTCGCCACCACTGCTACGAACGCCCTCGACGCTGCGAAGGATGCCCTTTTGGCTACGACCTCACTGAGGGAGGTGACCTCGCATGCGGCAGCACAGGTTGCCAATGAGACTGACGTCATGCTTGCGCGTAGTCGCGCGCGAGCGGCAGCGGCAGGCATGGTGGCCGATCCTGACTCGTTCGCCTTCGACGTCGACCTAGGCCGGGCCGTTCAACGGGGAATAGAGTCTCCAAGCGTGCGCGAACTCGCAGTCACATGCCTAGTTCGCTCAGCAATTGACTGGCAGGCTAATGCGAAATTCTGATGTGGCCGAAGCCCAGGATGCGATCAGCGGGTGGCCCGTGATAGGGCATACGGGGACCCCGGTCGGCGACGCCTGTCGACGCCTGCTGGACGCGCTCGGCACCTTTCAGACGCTCGGTGTGTCAACTGGCTGGCGTGATGTAGGCGGACTCGTCAGGCAGGTGCTTCTCACCGACCAAGGCGTGTACGGCGGCGCGCCTCAACTCACAGTCCCGAGTGTGCACCCGTGGCCATCCATAGAGCAGTGGCGGGCTCTGAAATGCCGGGCGATTTCCGTCGGACAAGAGAAGTTGCGCATTACAGCCGATCAGTGGTTGCCGTCCATCGATGAGTCGGAGGAAGCGAAGTCAAAGGCCGCCGAGCAGATGGCTGCTGTCTATCGGGGCGAACTGACCCACGAGCCGTCTACACGTCGGGCCGACCCGTTTTGGCAAGCCACTCACGGCTACGACGCGTATAGAGGGGCCGCTCAGCAACAGGCGGCACGAGCCGCCGTCACCAATGACGGACAGCCGCTCCTCATCTCCCTCCCGACGGGCCGCGGTAAGACAGCCGTCGCTTGGTCGAGGGCTCTCTTGGCGACGGTGGGTGTGACGGTTGTGATTGTCCCAACGGTTGTGCTCGCGTTAGACATGGAACGCAGGACTCGGATTCAAGCGAAGGAGAGCAGACTGCCCCTTAGCCCCGTCGATCGATATGCATACATCGGCAGTCTCGACCCGGAAACGAAACGAGTCATCCGCAGCGCGGTCAGGGCGGGCACGCAACGGATTATCTATGCAAGTCCAGAGGCCTTCGTATCGGGACTAAGCCAGGCGATTATGGATGCTGCACAATCCGGGCTTTTGCAACAGATCGTGGTGGATGAGGCGCACCTTGTCGATCAGTGGGGCAACGACTTCCGGCCTGAGTTCCAGATGATTCCCGCCCTCGCCCGTGAGGCATATGAGAGGGCTCCTGCCGTCAAGAAGCCCTCGGTGCTTCTGATGAGTGCGACGATCGCGCAGCGCCAAGTTGAACTGCTCACGAAACTCTTCGGACATGATGATGTCTCGGTCGAGTTGCTCTGGGGTTCTGCGCTACGCGCGGAACCGGCCTACTTCGTGCACGCATTTGTTGACGAGCAGGAGCGTGTGAACGCTGTAGTCGACGCCGTGTCGATGCTTCCGAGGCCGATGATCCTCTACACAACGACCGTTGCCGATGCGAATGAATGGGTCAAGCGTCTTTCCGACCTTGGACTGCAGCGTGTCGGCATCGTCACGGGGAAGTCCAGCGATCTCGACCGACAGACTGCAGTCGAGAAGTGGCGCGGACTCCTCACCGACGGTCGCGACAGCAGGACTCAATTCGACATCATGGTTGGGACCTCCGCGTTTGGCCTTGGCATTGACGTTCCCGACGTCCGCACCATCGTTCACGCGTGTCTGCCGGAGTCCATAGACCGCTACTACCAGGAGGTAGGGCGCGCGGGCCGCGACGGGCGTGCGACGGCAGCTGTGCTGTACGCCGGGCCACGTGATTCGAAAATCGCTCGTCGGTTGGCTTCGGCAACTTTCATCGGTGAGGAGAAGGGCTGGAACCGCTGGCGGGCCCTCGTTGCCAAGGCCGAACGCGTCGAAGGTGCTCCAGGGCAGAGGTATCGCGTCAAGAAAAGCACCCTGCCGACATACATGGATCGCGGCTTCGGCGAGAGTGAGGCGTGGAACATCCGGACGCTGACCCTCATGGCACAGGCCGGCGTGGTAGCTCTGCGGGCTCCTTTCTGGATTCCGCCTGTGGGCGCGAGCCCGGAGGAGGCTGCCATCGCGCAGGAACAGTACTTCGAGAACGCGCCCGACCTGGTCGAGTTCGAACTGCTACATGGCGACCTGATGGCCCAAAAGGACTGGGTTGATGCGCTCAGTGCGGAGAAAAGCCGAGCGCACCGCGAATCCACTGCAGCGCTCCGGGCTGTTGAGAATCTCGTCGCGGGTTGCGAGTGCGTAGGCATGTTGCTCGCGCGACACTATGGCGTTGCTATCCACGGTGGGCGACATCTCACCGCCGCGAGTTGCCGCAGTTGCCCGTGGTGTCGGGCGAACCCCGATCGCGCAACTGGGATCGATCCGGCGGAGTACTCGGTACCTCGAATCCCGAGTCCACGGAACCGGGCCGATCCGCTCCGCTCCTGGCGCGGCCGCGACGCGGCACTGCTGTTCATCGCTCTCGAGGAGGGCGACGACGGATTCAACATTCTGCGGCGTCTCGCTACGCTTGGTGTCAACGTGTACTACGGCCTCACTGAGCCCCTCGGGAAAAGATTGCAGCAGCAAGTTCGCAATGTGCCCATCATCCGCGCCGACATCTCCGATGCGTCCGGCCTCGCGGAGTATTACCACGACAGCGTCGTCTTCGTGGCGAACGACGATAACTGCACGCTGGCGTTCGACCGAGCCGATCTGGGCCTCCCGACGTACCTGATTGCGCCCGATGATATTGAAGATCCTCAGCGCCCAGGTTGGAAACTCCGGGATACACATGCGGCAGTCGTCCGAGGATCAGTATTGCTGAGGGAGTTGTAATTGGAACTGCTAAACATAGCCCCGGCCCCGATCCTGCCGACCACGATGTGGCTCGTCTTTCGGGTTCTAAACGAGACAAATGAACTTACGCGGGAAGAGTTGATTGATGCGGCGTGCCCGCCCACAATGCTGGAAGGCACGCCGGGTTCCGGCGCGCATATCAAGCGCGCAATCGATGCGCTGAAGATTTTCGACATGATCGAGATCGGGGCTGGCGACGTGCACCGTGTTCGCACGGCTCTCGATCTTCAGGCGTTCACTAGGACGTTGCGCCAACGCGTCCTAATTCCGAGCAACGAATCCGAACAGCGCGCAGACGACTTGCTTCGAGCCCTGGACTGGCTTGTTGATCAGACTCCCGGCGTGCCCTATGAGTTCCCCACTTCTGGAGTGTTCGTCAATGACACCCGCTGGAACAGTTTCAACTATTGGGCTTCGTTCCTCGGGTTCGCTCGAGATTGGCCGCTGAGTGAGAGTGAACGGAGCGTCGATCCGTCTGCGGCGGTTTTTGACGCGATCTTCCATTCCGCGGGCGTCGCGTTTCGTGAGGGCACCATAGAAATCGCACTCCTGCTTCAGCACATCGAATCCGAACTGCCCTTGCTTCGCAGCGCTGAGGTGGACGGCGTGCGGACTGTGCTTCCGTCAACGGCTTTCGCGCTTCGGTCGCTGGTCGCCCAGGGCAGACTGCGACTCGAACGGGCGGCGGATGCAAAGAGCGTGGTGCGCCTCCCTGCTGGTGCAGGCGCGAAGGAAGAGAACTACATCTCACACGCCACAGTGCTGGGGGCTACGTCGTGACTACATTGACAAACTTCACCTGTTGGTCGCCGGAGATCGTGACCTCTACGATTGCCACAGAGGCGGCGAGCCCCTCAGACGCAGTTCTCCTCGCGACTCACACGCCGTTGCGTATTCGAAGTCGCGGAGATGGCGATGCCGGCGATTTCATCACTGAGCGAGAATTCATCGACGCGTTCCTGAACGGACCAGTAAAGGAAGGCGTGCTGGTTGCGCCGGTCGTTGGCGAATCGGGCTCTGGAAAGTCACACCTGGTGCGTTGGGTATACGCGTCGCTCGAGGCGAATCCCCTGCGACATGTCATCTACCTTCCGAAAGCGCAAACGAGCCTGCGGGACGTCATCGAGCGGTTGCTTCGCGACCTGCCCGGCAGCCAATTCGACGAGGTGCGCTCCAAACTCGGTGGGTTGAGCGAGGCCGTTTCGAGGGAGACGCTTGAGCGGAAGATCCTCGATGAGTTGGCCGCAGCTGTGCGCGACGTCCAGGTTGAACGCGGTGACTTTCTCACGAAGGCTCTCGTTGGCGATAGGGGCCTCTACGTTCTCCTGCATGACCCGCTCTTCCGCGAGTACCTTCTACGACCCGAGTCCTTCATCCCCAGGCGAGCGGAACACGCCCTCCGCGGCCGAGGTGTCGACGAGGACGATGTGCCACCGGTGTTCACAGTTGACGACCTTCCACTCGAGATCGCCAACGTCAACAACGCGAGCGATCTTGCGAGGGCGGCGTTTAGGAAGGTCAGCGCTGATTCCCAGATGCAGGTGGCAGCCGTAAAACTGCTAAATGATCACCTGGACGTCGCGGTAATGCGGGCAGCTAATCTCGGAGTGGGGAGTATCCAGGCTGCGTTTATGGCGCTCCGAGAGCATCTAGTTGGCCAGGAGATTGTCCTCCTCATTGAAGACTTTGCGCTCATCCAGGGAATTCGTCGCGATCTGCTCGATGCAATCATCGAGGTTGGCACCGTCGGCGGCATAGAGAAATACGCCCCTGTGCGGACCATGATGGCCGTCACCCACGGCTATTACAGTTCCCTCCCTGACACTTTTCGGACGCGCGCTGAAGCAAGTTCGCCGGTTTACGTTGTCGACGTTGACATGGCTGACGTCTCAGAGGGCACCGACAGGACCGCGGTCAACTTCGTTGCGCGATACCTTAATGCTGCGCGGTTGGGGGCGAAGGCGCTCGAGGATTCAGCACCCACGACGCCGAACGCCTGCGAACGTTGCCCACTCCTGGACGCGTGTCATGCCGCCTTCGGGGCGTCTGACGACGGTTACGGCCTGTACCCCTACAATGAGTCCGCGCTTAGGCGGGCCGTGGCGATCACCGCTGATCCAGAACGTAAATCGATGTTTAATCCTCGACGAGTGCTTGCGCGGATGGTGCGTGGAGTTCTTACCGAAGAAGCGAGTGCGATTCGGGACGGGCGATTCCCGACTGCGAACTTCTTGAGGGAGGAACGAGCGCGGGATCGAGAGCAAACGGCCGCGCGACGCCAACGAGATCTCCCGCTCGCAGAGTTGAGCGCACTCGACGAACGCTACAACGAACCGGAGCGCACGCGATACCTCCTAACGTTCCAGTTCTGGGGTGGTGTGTCGTTTAATGTCAGGCCGGACGTCCTCTCGGCGTTCTCACTCCCTCCGGCTGATCTCCAGTTCGACGAGGGAACGACGGCGCGGCCCCCCTCAATCGAAAACGAGATCCAGCAGCGGCCACAGGCTGCGACCATCCCGCCAGCCCTACAGCGGCAACTCGAAGACGTGGACAATTGGGCCAGAGGTGGACAACTCTCCCAGGAGACGGCACGGACGATTCGTACCGTTGTCCGAAGGGCGTTGGTCGCAGACATTTCATGGGTCGATCCGATCATGAAGGCACCGTTGGGTCCCGTGCTGTCTCGCGCAGTGCCTGATGCCGGCCAGATTTCGCGCAGCGTGTCGATCGCGGGCGCTCGCGAGAATCTTGCGCAGGGTATATCTCCGATCCTGCGGTTCGAACAAACTCCCGCGAACGGACTTCTCTTCAAGAGTCTGCTGCATTTCCAGGTGGCGCCATCTTCGGCTCCCGACGCTCTGATTGAACTCCGACGCATTTCCGATGAGTGCCGCAGCGATGTCATCGCGAGAGTGGTCGCCTCCATGGAATACGAGAGGACTCAACTGATCGTGGCGGCCGCGTCGCTCATCGCCGGCGCTGCATTGCTTGGGCAGTTGGCGCTCAAGCCGCGTGTGCGCGACTTCGTTGGAGCAGCGCTCTGGAGTGGGGACCACTATGTGCGCGCGGACAACTCGCGGAGCGATCAATGGTTGCAAACTGAGGCCAAGTACCTCGCCGACCGGAAGACTGCTGTAGTTGCATTTCGGGCTGCGGTCGGCGCGAGCCAGGGCGGCGGCGCCGTCCATGCAGTTGATGATCCGCGCGTGCGAGACATTGTGACGGCGGCGGCGAAACTAGTGGATTCGTTCGCTGTGGACGAGACGCCAAGTTGGGCGCGGGAGGCTGAGCAATCACGTCTGCGACTTGTAGCGGTCATCGACCGTCAACTTAGCGAATGGGACGCAGCAGTGAATGTGATTCGCGGCGAAGTGCCGGAGGGTGTTTCATATCTCGGGACTGTTGATGCGGTCAAGGCAGCCACTGAGATGGGAACCAACCAAGGCTTCGTGAGGGCAAACCTGGTCGAAGTTGAGTCGGCGAATGTAGCAGCACGGGCGCGTGACTTCTCCTCGGTGACTCAGTTGGAGAGTGCGATCGAACTGGCCCGCGCTTCTGATGGCTTGGATCGGTGGAGCGTTGTCGGGCGCGCAGTCGGCGACGAAGCCGTGGCGATCGCGAAGTACCTGCGTGATACCGCGGTGTGGCTCGACGCCGGACTACGGAATGCCGAGGGCCGCGATCTTGCGGGCACGCTTGACATCGACGCGGACATCGAGACTGTGCTATCCAAATGGGGCGATATCGTGACGGCGGGTGAGGAGGCCAACGGTGAGTGAACTCATCGCACGCGCAAACCGTCTTGAGAAATTGGCGAAGGCGGCGCGAGACAAGGAAGGCGACCAGGCGGAGATCGAGAGATTGAAGTTCGCCGTCGATAAACTGAGTCTCACGCTGAACGACCTCGAGGGAGAACTCTTGACGAGGTCTGCGCTCGATCCCCTTCAAGCGCGGGGTCGCATCGATCTCAAGGTTGAGACGCCCTGGGCGGAGCTCAAGAGTTTTGTCGAGACACGGGGGCGGCCGACGCTGCAGCGCCTCCAGGCCGCGAACAGAAAAGTGAGCGATCAGGTCGATGCTCTTCGGGGTGAGTCGCAGTCCCGCTGGGCTGAGTGGGCAACCAGCGAGGTGCGTCAACTTCCACGTCACTTGGTGACGGCGATGCCATCGACCGAACGGGTCCGTGTCGAGACCATCATTCGTGAACTCGACGATGCGGTAAGGAAGGCGGCCAGGTCGGCGCCGACTGCCGACGGGATTAGGATCTTCGGCTTCCAAGTGCAACGGGTTCGAGAAGAACTCGGGCAAATTGACCTTGACGAGAGCGTGCTGAAAGTCTTGGAGAGATTCACGTCACCAGACGGGGTTCCACTTCTGGAGATCACGGATGCGGAATTAGACATTCTGAGATCGAACCCTGCCATCGCCGGCCAATTCGTGGTTCGGCGGCAGGTGTGAGCGACAATCGCTGGTTGAGACTCCCGGAAGCCCTGTCCGCGCTCGAAGATCTCGAGTTGCCACGTCTTTCTTGGGGCGTTGTCGATGGCTTCCTGAGCGAGCAGGAGGTTCGGGATGCGATCGACGAGGTGCTTTGGGATGACGTCCAAAAGGGGCTGGATGCACCTACGGTCGACGAATACATGGATCGCCTGATCCAAGACGGACTTCTGTATGACGTTCCTGATGCGCCTCAGAGGCAGTTCCGCACACGACTCGCGGAGGAACTCCGGCTCATACGTAACCTTCGTCAACTCTGGCCACCCGCAAACGAGGACTCGCCCGGGTGGTGGAACGCGGGTGCAACGCTGGTTGCGGATTACCGACTTCGGGTCGCGGCCCGCAGATATCCCCGACGGGATCAGCCTGAGGAGGCTGTTAGAGCACGCCTCAGTGATCTCGAGAGGTGGCGGGCGGAGTCGGCGGCTGTCGCAAGTGCAGTCATCGAAGGGCGCTCGCTCGCTCGATTCCAGGTCGACGCGGCGCAGAGTGTGCTCGCGGCGATCGAAGGTGATCGTACTCGCGGCCGCATCGTTACTGCCGGGACCGGTTCGGGTAAGACGCTTGCCTTCTACCTCCCTGCGCTCTTGGATATCGCAGCCAATAGTCGGCAACGCACGAAGACGCCGCACACACTAGCCCTGTACCCGCGGAACGAGCTCTTGCGTGACCAAGCGCGCGAGGCGCTGATCCAGTGCCGGAAGGCGAACGCGGTGCTGCCATCCGGCTCGCGCCCTATCCGTATCGGGTTGCTTTACGGCGGGACTCCCCACGATGCGCGGTCGCTCTCAAGCCGTGGGATGACCTACGGATGGCGCCAAACTTCCGGGCGAGACGGATGGGTCGCACCCTACTTTCCCTGCCCGACCGACGAGTGCCACGGTGACCTCGTGTGGTCCGACGTCGACCGGCGGCGCGGAACTGAGAGCCTTAGATGCAGTCTGTGCTCCTCTGTCATCGATGGCAGCGAACTTGCACTCACTCGTGAGTCGATGCGT
Organism: Orlajensenia leifsoniae; assembly: GCF_004570845.1. Classification (GTDB taxonomy): domain Bacteria; phylum Actinomycetota; class Actinomycetes; order Actinomycetales; family Microbacteriaceae; genus Orlajensenia; species Orlajensenia leifsoniae. The sequence continues at coordinate 194,653 of NZ_SPQZ01000006.1, forward strand.
CGAAACTGCCCCGACATCCTCTTCAGCACGACGGAGATGCTCAGTCGCAACTCAACGAAGGCCCTAGGGGGAATCCTCGGTTGGCGGGGGAACAGTAGCATCCGACTCGTCCTGCTAGACGAAGCACACACCTACTCGGGCGTACACGGTGCACAGGTCGGGCTCATGTTGCGACGCTGGCGGTTTGCGAACGGCCAGTTCGGATCGCCGAACCCTGTTTTCGTCGGGTTATCTGCAACGCTGCGTGATGCCGGCGACTACTTCGCGTCGCTCATCGGGGTCGACCGCTCTGACGTTGAGGTCATCGCTCCGACCGACATGGAACTAGTGCCAATCGGGCGCGAGTATGGCTTGGTTCTGCGAGGTGATCCGTCGTCGGGGGCGTCGCTACTCTCGACAACCATTCAGACGGTGATGCTGACCTCTCGACTCCTGGACCGCACACCTGGCATCTTCGGGTCTTCGGCCTTCGTCTTTACTGACGATCTTGATGTCACGAATCGTTTGTTCGACGACTTGAGGGATGCAGAGGGCTACTTCAACGGGCGCCCGAACGCAAAGAAGCGCCTGGCCGAACTCCGCGTGTCCGGGGCGTCGCAGGCGGCGGCCCGATACCGAGACGGACAAGTGTGGGGCCTAGCGGAGCAACTTGGCAGGCTTCCCGCTGGGCTCAGCGTTACGCGGACTTCATCGCAGGATCGCGGCGTAGATTCGGCTGCGGATGTTGTCGTTGCCACCGCAGCACTCGAAGTTGGGTTCAATGATCCACGCGTCGGCCTAGTCGTACAGCACAAGGCGCCCCGCGACATGGCCTCATTCGTCCAACGACGCGGTCGCGCCGGGCGATCCCTAGGGATGCGACCGATCACTGTCGTCGTTCTCTCGGACTACGGCCGCGACCGGAGCATGTACCAGACGTACGAGCGGCTGCTCGATCCCGAAATCGATCTTCGGTCACTACCGATCCGCAACCGCTTCGTCGAGAAGATCCAGGGCACACATGCACTTCTGGACTGGCTTCACCGGCGGCTTCGCTCTGACGTTCGTGCACTACTTACGCCGCCGCTGGACCCCTCAAAGACCAGACAGTTGGCTGACGCCCTCGCAGACGAACTTGACCGAGTTCTTAAGGACGCGGCCGTCCAATCGCACCTGCAGGCATTTCTCGCCTGGTCTCTGCGTGTGACGGACGACGAAGCCGCGGCCCTCCTTTGGGACGAGCCGCGGTCGCTCCTCCTTTCAGTTGTTCCGACGGCCCTCAAGCGATTGAAGTCCGGCTGGCGCATGGCGGGCGGCCACCCAGTGCCGCCCGGTGGGACACCGCTCCCTGAATTCATGACGGGCGCGCTATTCGATCCTTTGAACAGTCCGGACATCGTGTTCTATCTGCCGCCGAACGTGGGTACCGGGGACGAGGAATCGATGCCTATCGTCGCCGGATTGCGTGAAACAGCACCAGGCCGGGTCAGCCGTAGGTTTGGCTTTAAGCATGCGTCACATCGGACTTGGGTTGCGCCGAGCACGAACCCCGGTGGTCTGCAGTTGTCTGATTTTGTTGCTGCCGGCCAGAACATGGGGGAGTGGGCGACTGAGGATGGCGATCGTTACCTCGTCGTGCGGCCGCTGACGTTGAAACTGGTGTCGCCCCCGCCGGAGGTGCAGGACAACTCCAACGCGATTCAAATCTGGCGCACGGCGATCGTTCCACCCGAGAGTGGATTGACCGTAGCGGACTTCCCAGACCAAACGGTTTGGGGCGAGTTGGTCGCAAGTTGCGAGTTCGCGCTGCATGCGACGGGGAACGCTCTCACCATTCGGCGGTTGACAATCGGATCTGACGGCGAAGTCATCCTGAAGAGCGGCGGGCGGACTCCGCATGCGACCCGTTACTTTCACGGCGATGTGCCCGCCGCGCTCGGATTCGAACTCGAGGTCGATGCTTTCCAGATCAGCGGAAGCCTTCTCCAGGTGAGTGAGCTGGACTTGCAGGCCTTCGCCCGCGGGCCGGCGTGGCGGACACTCTCATTCCGGACTCGAATCGCGGAAGACGATCGGCTATCGGAAATTACGAATGTGTTCGCTCGGCAATGGCTGGCGGATCTGTTCTTGGTCGCGTACGCGAGAAATGGCCTCCTCCATCACGATCGGAGTGCGGCTCTCTCCGCCACCGTTAGAGGTGCGTGGCGTTCTCATGTCGACGAGTACTTCCGAACGATGTATCGCTCATCTGACCCATCGCAAGCCCTAAAGCGCGCAGACGAACTAAAGAGCCTCGGGCTCCTGGCGGTGGTTAATGAGGTACTTGACGAGCACGCACAACTCCTGCTCGATCCGAGCATCCACGACACGACCGGCGACCTTCTTAGTCGTGCCGTGTTGGATACCCTCGGATCGGCGGTGCTCGCCGCAATCCACCGAAGGGTGCCGGACGCGCAAGACTCCGACCTCGTCGTAGACGTCATCGTCGGCGGCAACGAGCAGGTTTACCGAATCGTCGTCTCCGAGACTGAGATCGGGGGCCTTGGCTTGCTTGAAGAGTTCCAACGCGACTACGCTGCGGATCCGCGTCGCTTCTGGGAGCAGGTTGCAGTGATGTGCGACAGCGGAGAGTACGACGATCTCAACGCCTCGATGGAGAGTGCGGTGCGCCATTTGGTTGATCCCGGTTCGTCGCTGGCCGGTGCCGTCGCTCAATACCGATCGGCAGCGTCGTCGGTGGCGCTCGATAGTGCCCTCAGTAAGGTCCGAGAGGCGCTCGAGGAAAACGACGGACCCCCGTCGCATCTTCTGATGTCGACTCTCAGCGCGCGCGTCCTTCGCCCTGGCGCATCAGTGGCGACCGATGAGGTCACGGCGTTCCTTGCTCATACCTGGAGCACGACCGAGACCGACCTTGGGGTGGAGATCGACGCGCGTGTCATCGCGTTCCATGCCGCGACCGGCGCGCTTGGGCGACCTATCGCGCCCATGAATGCGGATTCGGCATATGCGGCATTATGGCTCCGCGGCCCGGCTGCGCGGAACGGTGTCTTGAACGACTGGCAACCCTACGTGCCGGACCGACTGCGCGAGAGAGGAGTCTTGGAAGCCGTCGTCGCCGATCGGTCTGCAGTAATCGACGTCGCTAGTGACCGCTGGCAGTCAGAGTACATCGACGCGATCACTCGCGATCGCGTCGTGCGTCTTCAGTCGAATGTCGAAGATCGTCAGCAACTGGCGCGGGCGCTCAGAGTCATCACCGCTCTCCCGATCGACACGGGAATGCTCAGGGTCTACGGAACGCTTCGTCGTGTGAAGCGCCGGGGCCCCTATTTCCACGCGCTAATTGCACTTGCGGAGGGACACCAGTGAGGCTCGCCAGAACTATCAGAACCCGACCGCGGAACGGGGTCGCGATTTCGGAGGTGCTAAGTGCTGTCCTAGTGTCCGAACTCCTGTCGCCGAGTCAGGAACTGTGGCTCGTGACCGGGTGGGTAAGCGACATCCCCGTCATCGCGAACCCAAACGGCGAGTTCGGTGAAATCGGTGAAGATCTCGATGCTGGTGCTTTCACATTGAGCGATGTTCTCGCTTCTCTGACGCGAAAAGGGGTGCAAGTAAGGGTCGCCGTGCGGGAGGACCGCCACAACAATGCGTTTCTCGACAAACTCAAGCGGCGTTGCGCGCCGGGCAGGTTAAGTATCTACAGCAGCCCAGACCTCCACGAAAAGGTGTTGTGCGGTGAAGACTGGCTCCTGAAAGGCTCCATGAACTTCACCTGGAACGGACTCAACGTTCACGAGGAGAGCATCGAACTGGTGGTCGATCAGATCGAGGCAGCCAAGAGTCGCCTCGAGTTCAGCGTCAGGTGGAATGACTCATGAATGCATCTGCAGCGAACGATGTCTTTCTGGACGCCTTCTTCTCAGCACCAAATGAAAGCTGGCCCGGGCGATTGAGCAGTCACGCTTCTGCCGCCTACCTGCAGCGGTTTCTCAGCGCTTTGGACGAAGACGGAGATGCCCCACTAGTTCTTCCGCGGAAGGACGCCGGATGGCCTGCGGCATGCGCGTATGTAATTTGCGAGAGCCCTAGCCACGCTGCACGCATGCGCGGCTTGTTGGGGGCCGCAGTGGCGCAAAATTGGTGCGATTTCGACGGGCGCCTCGCAAAACTTAAGCCAAGCGATCCAATCGATGCGGCAGTTCGCGGACGCTTCGGCGCCAACACGACCTATGTTCTACGCCCGCCGGACACTTTCGCACAGCAGGGGATGTTTGCTGCGCTGAGCCAATTCGTGTCTTCCCTCGAGCAGCGACCGACTCGCGCGAACCGCATCGCGAGACCAGTTGGACGTCTGCTTCGCGACTTCGAAGTCTCCCTGGCCGCCGGTCAGGCGGCGACGTCCCTTGATTTACTCGAAGAGATCGAGCGCACAGGGGGCATCTCACATGAAAACATCGCGTTTCTCCGATTCCGACGGCTAAGTCAGCTCGGAGAAGACCGCCAGATCCTCGATGACCACGCATTGCGCACTCTCGTTGCGACGGAACCGCCGCGTCTTGTGCGCGAGGCAGTTCTTGCAGCCTGGTATCGGGTCAATGCGCGGGACGGCAACGATCCGATCGAGTTGATCCAGCAATTGCGGGACTTCCGGGTGGACATAGCACTCCTCGTCGATAACTTGAGTGCGGCGACCGTGAGCGCAGACGTGTGGGGCACGGTGGCACTCGTGGCGCTCGCGAGAGGAGACATCTCGCTTGCTCGCGATCTCCTCGGCAACGATTCTGTAAATGGTGGCGAACTCCGCAAGCTTGTTAGGTCGCTGGCAGGCGGAGCCCAACCGCTGCATCCAAGCGATGCGGAGGCGGCGGGAGCCACCGTCGAACGGGTGAGTGCGGAACAAACGGACGACACGACTGAACCTGCCGTCTCAGATCACTCCGGCGAGACCGGTGACGATACCAACCCTTCCAGCACACCGCAACGCACGGCGAAAGGCACCGAGGCAGGCGACCGCGATTGGCCGATGGATTCGTGGACGGCGTGGCTGAAGTCACTCAACAGCGACGACCCGGCACCACCTCTAGACACCGACCTGGCTGGAATGTGGCCCGCGCCAGGTGAATCCGATGCCGAACTGTCCTCAGCGATCGATAACTTGCCCGATGCTGCGACAGTTCGCATCTTTGCAGGTCTGGCCGCATTCATCGATTGTGATGACTATGCGAAGCCGGCCTGGAGGACGGCAGCGGTATTGATACGCAGGCACCTGTACAGTGACAGCCTCACGCCGAGTGACCTGGGGGCAATCTCGGCGTTGCTCGCTATTTTCCTTCGCGGCGGGCCCGACGTAGGTGCATATCGAGAGTTGCTCGGCGACCTGGTGGACGACGACATACGAGGGCGTTGGGCTGCCGTGTCGACCGCTTCTGCGGCGATGGATATCGCCGACCTAGTTGTAACTTCGCCGACCGCGGACCGGGCAACACAACAGGGGTTCGTGGCCACGGCGCTGGAGACCCTACATGCTCAACGTCATCGTCTGACCGAATCGCTGCGCGTAATCGGCGACCTCGCAACGAGCGACTCTGTGCTCACATGGGACTGGAGCGTCACGCAGAGCGGTGAGGCTGATGCGCTCGTGGACTCGGAAAACTACCCCTCGTCGATACTGCTTTACAGCCTCGAGGAAGCAGTTCTTGCGCGTGCCAAGGCTGCAGTCGAACGGATCTACCCTGGAATTCAGGTTGTGCTGTCCTCCACGAAGGTAGGGAGCGTCGGTCTTCGAGAGCACGCGCGTCGGGCGGGGTTGATTGTCCTCGCTACACGACGCGCAGCACACGCCGCCACCGGCTTCATCCAGACACACGCGGGCGATGCCCGCATCGAGTATGCGGATGGATGCGGATCGGCGTCGATGCTGCGGGCCGTTGAGCAAGGCCTCCGGCTCACCGCCGAATAGCGAGGACTCCAGACGCTCGCACGTGCCGGAGAAGGTGGCTTGTGAGCAGACGCACGTCGTTCGGAGTGTTCTGGATTCCATTCCAGCGGCGCACCTGGTCTGGCCCGAAGTCCCACGTGCCTTCCGTCCAGGCGCAGTGCTCCCGCAATTCAATGAGGACCTCTTCAATGCCGAGGCCGGGCAGTTCCGCCGCGGGTACCCCTTCGGTCAATGTGTCCATGACGTACCCGAGGGACTGGATGCCCGCACCATGTGTGAGGCGCGACTTGGTCGGCGGAAGGCGCCATGCGCTGGGGAAGACTTGCTCAACTGCACCCCAAAAGAAGTTCAGGTGCATCAAGATGGATGGGATGTCGCCGGTCCCGTCCTCGCTATTTCGGTATTGATAGAGCGCACCCTCATAGAGGCTGTTTTCGATCATCTTGAGGACGCTGTTGTCGCGGATGTAACCGTTGGCCATGGTGGGCGTGCTGATTCGACCCGTGAACGGTCCTTCCCCGCCATCGACTCCAAAGTTCAGGGTGTTCAGCACGGACGCCGGCAAGCGACGGCGGGCGTAGGCGGCGGGCAATTCCGCCGTCGTTGTCGGAAGCAGTTCGTGGATCAACCCCTTCGGAAGGGGCTTGGTGTTGTTCACGAGGATGAACTGCGACCGCTGCTCGGCCTCGTCCTTCGCGATGAAACCAACAGCTGCCACGGGAAACTCTTCGAGATCTGCGTCGCGAATTGCAGCACTCCGTTGCTGGCCGTCGACCAACCACGCGGGCTTCTCGTCATCTGCCAGTTCGGGATCCATCGGAATGATCAAGTGGCCCACCGTAGAGTACGCAACCTCAGAAGTGTCGTCATCAAGCGCCCTGAACTCGACTCGGCTGTCGAACGCCAGGACGATGGCATTGGGTAGAAGCGCGGCGTCAGACTCGAGGTAGCGACGGATGGCGCGAATGTGTGACAGAACTTCAGGGCGCTGGTATCCCGCGAGCGTCTGATCGGTGCGATGTACCCGGCTCACTGCAGCGAACTCATGTACCCGCTTGCCGTCGACGCCGAACGCGAAGATGTGCTGATTGCCCTGACGAATACGGATTGCAGGGAGAACGATTGTCTGCTTAGGCATAGTTAGGCGAAAAACTCCGGTTAGTGAGGGCAGATACTTTGTTGGCGAGAACTGTCAAGTTGTGAAAGCCGCGACGCTTGTTTCGCTCGGTCCCCCGGAAGATCGCAATTTCGATTCCGTGCATCCGGCAAAGCCGACATTTGCAGTCGGCCCATGGTGCAGCGACGAGGGTTTGCTCGTACGCCTGGAGGTAACTCTTCTTCGCCCCTACGACAATCTCATAGTGGCCGAGCGCAGCGAGCGCTCTGTCGATTCCTGCGCGGGAACCATCGAGCAACCGGAGAACTCTCAGCGTGTCCCGCTCTGCGGCGATCGCATCCTGTTGCGAGACGGCCCCGGCGAGGATAGCCCGCCGAAGAGTCGGGTTACCGTCGACTTGTGGGACGCGAATTGCGACGTGGGCGCCATTCGGTGTGTGGAAGTTGTTTCGATCATCCATGAACGCTTGTCGGAAAGGGGAGGTGCTGTCGAAGCTTGTGACGCCGAGTTGGGCGAACTCTTCCATTGCGTCCACGCGTGTCAGACCAAGGAGGTGCAATTCAGTCGAAGGAAGGCGGATATTGCCAATCGTTCGAAGGCAGTCGAGCACGTCCTTGGTCTTGAGAGGCACCATGCCCCCGAGCGCAATCCGTCTATAGCCCATCTCTTGGAGTCGAGCCACACTATCCGCGTAACTCGCGGGACTCCACCCCTGTGCAGCACCGACGGGTTGGACCCGTGAGCCTCGCTCCTCGATGCGACGGCGGAAATCGGCCGCCAATTCAAGTGTCAACTCGCGTCGACGACTCCAAGCTGGATCTACGTTGTCCAGCCCGGCCGTAGCCTCGTAGCCGAAGATGATGTGATCAACGCTTACTCCTGCGTCGAACCCGCACTCGTCGTAGAAGTCGAGAGTCTCGTCGACGGTCACCGGCGGAACCTCCTCGGTCACATAGTTGAACGCGCCGTTGTCGCCTAGTGTCGTGATTCCGTCAGGAAGTCGAAAAAAACGCCGGACGCCCATTCGGTATAGGCGCGCACGCTGCGACGAAGTGTACTTCCCCGAGCCCGAGACGCTGCCGTCGACTATCGCCTTGCTGACGAGCATGCCGTGATAAGGCGAAGTATCGAGAACTTCGTGCGCATAGCGGTCGTCACGTTGGCGAACGCGCGTTGGCATGTACTCGTCATGCTCGAAGTCGTACGTCGGGCTGATGAGATCTTGGCTGTCGGGGAAGTAGAACCTCAACGTGCTGCCGATCTTTCGGCAAGGTATGCGCGAGCGAGGAAGTTCGAGAGCGCGCTGATGTGCCGAGGCGTGTTCTGGAGCTCGTTCCATGGGAGGCCGAGATCGGTCCACGTGCCATTCGTCCAGTGGCACTGAGACGCGATCCGGCCCACTTCCCGACGCGCCTGCGCCGCGGCATCGGACGATTCCACGTCCACATGCGCCATGACGCGCTCCATCAGGCGCCCCATCGCACGAATGCCGACGCCGCCCATGAGGCGCGACTCCGTCGGATTCTTCCCCCATGCAGAGGGGAACGTGTCGCGGACGGCACTCCAGTACACAAGGAGAGTCCGGCGGATTCCCTCAGTGTCGGTGGTTCCTGCCGCGATATTCCGGTACGGGAACAGGATGCCGGACGGAGACTCAACGGATTCGCGCAGTGCCTCGACGAGTCCGGTGTCGGTCACAATCGCGCTCGGACGATTCTCGGTAGCCGTTGACGAACGTCGAACTAGCCCGTAGAAGGGCGAGTCCGGGTCGGTGTTAAGCATGTCGACGAGGGCGGATGGCAACTTTCGAGTGGATAGGCGCGCGGACGGCACACGCGCGATCTCGGGAAGTAGTTCGGTAACTAGCCCGACAGGTAGGGGCTGCACAGTATTCACTCTCAGGAACTGCTCGCGTTGCACTTCGAGATCGTCCGAGACGAAGCCGGCAACGGGAACCGGGAGGCGGCGATTGCGAGTCCGCGCCAGTGCGAGACTGCGTTGCTGGCCGTCCACGATCCACGCCGGTCGGGGCCCACCCTCGCCATTGACGATGGGGATCTCCAGAGTGCCGGCCGTCGCGAGTCCATCGCTAACGGCGGGGCCTCGGCTGGACTTGAATCTCACTTCCCTTGGCAGAGCAAGGATGAGACCGTTGGGAAACAAGACGTCGTCACTATCAAGATATTCCTGTATTTGATTTACGTGTTTGCGTTTCTCGGGGCGCTGATAGCCGATGAGTTTGCCAGCCTGATCTCGCGAAATTCTAGCCACGTCCGCGACTTGATCCACTTCTTCCGCGGCGAGCGTAAAGAGGTAGAGCGGGATCTCCCCTTGTAACAACCGCAGTGCCCGTCGTTCGATCCATTCCTCTGTCACGATGCTCCTCCTCGAGCGCTTTCGAACAGTTGAGTGAAGCGTTTCTGCTCACACGCGTAACCGTTCTCTCTGAGCGCGCGGAGCGCGCGAGTCTTCCTAATGGTTGGTTCCTGTTCTCGCATCAGGCCGATCATTTCGAGGACTTCCTGGTCGGCAAGCGGAGTCCGCTCGTAACGCTCGTGTCGGGCTGCGCTCGTAGCCCAGCGATGCCAAGACTGCCGATCGCCCACGGAATCGATCGTTGACGAGGTCAGTCTCTCCATCCACGAGACCGCCGTGCGCATGTTTAAAGCGCCGAGGGTGCCCCCTAAACTCGATCTCAGTTTGGCGTCTGCAGGTAGACGTAGTGAAGACGCGATTGCATCAGATCCGCCGATTACGAGGACCGGGTTCATGTCGGCCGTCTCGGCGACGATTGGTGCAAGCACGTCTGCATATCGTTGTGACAGGACGAACAGCGTCGAGGCATCATCAGGCAGAGCGCCCTGTGATCCGTTCCATTCGTTCAATCCGTCCCACCAGGCTCTCTGCTGTGTCGTGGAACCAGGGACCGAGTCGGGCTGATTTGGAGTGAATGTAGCGCCGTAGGCTGGCGCGGTGGCCGAAACTGGGCGCAGCCCGAGTCCTGCAGACGCAACGAATGTAACTGGCTCGAATCCCGCACCGCGCGCGGCATTCTCGAGGCGAGGGAGCTGAGACCAGGCGTCGCCCTGATAGAGGTTCCGTAAGGGCACAACGGTGTCAGCGGATTCGATCCGCTGTGTCCAGGCGGACACCCTCTTGCGGGAACTATTGAGCGATCGGAGCTTCCTCTGCTCGGGAACTACAAGAGACTTGCGGTCCGTGCAGGTCACGACAATCGTGAGTTTCTGCGACACGTGACACCACCTAACTGCGTGTGTTTCGATGTTACTGTACCCAACAGTTTCGATCTATCATTGCGGTGCGTGCAATCTTCAATAGAGCGGAGGCTCATATGTCAAAGCGCAAGGCAGTTGTTCTCCTCAGTGGCGGGCTCGACTCAACAACGGTCCTAGCAATCGCGAAAAATGAGGGGTACGAACCATACGCTCTCAGCTTTCGGTATGGACAGCGTCACGTCGTGGAACTGGAGGCGGCAAAGCGCGTGGCAGAGGCTCAGGGTGTTGCGCAGCACGTCGTCTGCGACATTGACCTTAGGACTTTCGGTGGGTCGGCGCTCACCTCGGCGACTGACGTGCCAAAACACGACCGCGCGGAGGACCTCTCTCCCGACGAGATCCCGGTCACGTATGTGCCGGCCCGCAACACGATTTTCCTCTCCTTCGCTCTCGCATTCGCCGAGGTCGTGGGTGCAAGTGATGTGTTCATCGGTGTCAACGCACTCGACTATTCCGGTTACCCCGACTGCCGCCCCGAGTACATCGAGGCGTATGAGACCATGGCGAACCTCGCCACTCGTGCAGGCGTCGAAGGCGCGCGCCTCAAGATTCATACGCCTCTCATCTCCATGACGAAAGCTGACATCGTTCGTGCGGGTATGGAACTCGGAGTTGACTACTCGCTGACCCTCTCCTGTTACGACCCCGACGACGAGGGTAAGTCCTGCGGACACTGTGACTCGTGTCTACTTCGAATCCGTGGATTCCAGGAGGCCGGGTCGTCCGACCCGGTTGCATACCAAGCAGTCTGATGTCCTACAAAATCAAAGAGATCTTCTACACCCTCCAGGGGGAGGGAGCGCACGCCGGGCGTCCCGCGGTTTTCTGCCGATTTAGTCTCTGCAACCTCTGGACCGGGCGCGAGCGAGACCGCCCTCGCGCCATTTGCCAGTTTTGCGATACGGATTTTGTCGGTACGGATGGCCCCGGTGGGGGCAAGTTCGCCACCGCGGACGATCTTGCCGATGCCGTTGAGGCAGCATGGCCGGTCGGTTGGGAATCCAACCGGATGGTCGTTTGCACCGGCGGCGAACCACTCCTGCAATTGGACGAGGCTGTTGTTGAGGCCCTCCACCGACGCGGGTTTTATGTGGCCGTTGAGACCAACGGAACCCGGCTTCCTCCCCCCGGAGTTGACTGGCTATGCGTTAGCCCGAAGGTAGGGGCTGAACTGGTGGTGAAGCGGGGGGATGAACTTAAATTCGTTTATCCCCAAAAAGGAGTGGACCCTGCTTCATTCCAGCATCTGGACTTTGGAACTTTCCGAGTTCAGCCGATGGATGGCCCCGACGCCGTTGCGAACACAGCCCTCGCCGTTGAGTACTGCCTGAATCATCCAACGTGGCAGCTCAGCCTTCAAACCCATAAATACCTAGGAATCGCATGACTTTTTACGCCGAATTAGCCCGGACATTCTCATTTGAGTCTGCGCACTACCTTCCCAATGTCCCGGACGGTCATAAGTGTGGTCGAATGCACGGCCATTCCTACACGGTTGAGGTACAAGTAGCCGGCAATGTCGGTGACAAGTCCGGCTTTGTCCAGGATTTCGGGGACCTGTCCGTTGCGTTTGCGCCGGTGCAAGAGCAACTCGATCATCACCTTCTAAATGAGATCGAGGGCCTTGAGAATCCGACTAGCGAGCACCTCGCTCGTTGGATTTGGCTCCGACTCGTTGACGAACTTCCTCTCCTATCCGCGATCGTGGTTAGCGAGACGCTCCGCTCGACGTGCACGTATCGCGGCGAGCCGAACGGGGCAAAGTAATGCTGCCCGAATTGACGCAGGCTCTGCCGGACATCCAGGATGAGGTTGACCCTCGTGGGATCGAGTTGGATGCTGTAGGAGTGTCGGGCGTTCGCACTCCGATCCGTGTTTCGGACGGCGAAGTGGATGCCATGGGGGTAGGTTCCGCCGAGTTCGTCGTAACCCTCGCCGCAGACCGTCGCGGCACACACATGAGCAGGATGGTCGAGACGCTTGCCGTCCAACTCCGTGAGTTCGATCCGCGCGCGGCGCATGCCTTGATTGCATCCGCGATGGATCGTCTCGATGCATCGAATGCTCAGATCTCGTTCGATCTCGCGGTTCCGTTTGAGGTTCGGGCGCCGGTGTCGGATGTGCCAGCCTGGCAGACCGCCGATGTCCAGTTCTCGATCCAGGGCTCGTTGGGGTCGGCTGCGATGACCACGACGTTGACGACGCACGTCACGAGTCTCTGTCCTTGCAGCAAAGCCATCAGTGATTACGGTGCGCACAACCAGCGAAGCGCCGTCACCCTGTCCGTAACTGGACGCGGAGATGACCTCTATCCAGTAGCCCTCTCGGATATGTTCACCCTGGCGCGCCAGGTGGGATCGTGCCCGATTTTCCCGGTTATCAAGCGCCCTGACGAGCGCTGGATCACGATGGAAGCCTACGATCACCCAGCCTTCGTTGAGGACATGGTCCGCGACCTCTCAGCGACCTGCCGCGCTCGTGGGCTGAGCCATTCGATCGCGGTTCGCAATTTTGAAAGCATCCACAGCCACGATGCAGTCGCGTCCCTGTCGTGGTCGCCGAACACTGACCGTGGGGCTCATTCGTGAGCGCAGGAGCTTACAACCGTCGCAAATTAATTCGAGGTTCCATCGCGCTCGCTGTCTATATCGGAGCGATTCTCGCCGCAAACATTCTCTCGGCGAACTTCGGTCTCGTTCCGGTCGGATTCGGCCTGGTCGTGACTGCTGGGACATATGCGGCCGGCTTCGCACTCCTCTCCCGTGACTTCGTGCATGTTTACCTCGGGATGCGAGGCGTGCTGGTCGGCATCGCCGTCGGACTAGCCCTGTCCTGGTTCTTGGCCACGCCCGCTCTCGCTGTGGCGTCCGCAGTCGCATTTCTTGTTGCTGAACTCGCGGACATGTTCGTTTTCCTGCGGATGCGCCCGCGCGGCTTCGTCCGGGCAGCCCTCATCTCGAACTGCGTATCTGCTCCTATCGACTCAGTGCTCTTCCTCTGGATCGCAGGGTTCCCGCTCATGTTTGAAAGCATTGTCGGGCAGATGGTCGGAAAGATCCTTTGGGCGACCATAGTGCCGCTCGCGATCTTTGTTGGTCTTCGCGCTCTGATTCGTTTCTACCGGGAGAGGCCAGTTGGTCCGCAACTAGCGAAGTCGAGCGACGGCCGGTCTCCGGCTTGAACTAGCACTCATTTCAGTTGTCGCCCGCGCGCGCCCGCCGCGTGCTCTGAAGTGCATTATCGACGGGCCCCGACCTCTATGGTGCAAACAGGGGTAGCAAATGCGCCCATGGTGTGAGAAGGCGCTTTATCCCTACTCGGTGCAGCAGGCTCCCGCGGCCTCGAGGGTGCGGGCTAGTTGGTGGCGGCCGCCAACAGGAACGCGGGGATTCCGCGAATCCGGAAATAGTGTCGAAGAGAAGACGGAACCGATAACTGCGCCATCATGAGCGGGTGAACAATCCGAACTGGACCGACGTTGTTATAGCATTCACCGGGATCGTAACTCCGGTACTTGTTGCCGTCTTTGGTGTATTTCTCGCGCGGCGACAATCCCGCAGCCAACTACTTCAGCAGACTCGGTTCGAGTACTACAAATCACTCGCTCCTGATCTGAACCGGCTGATGTGTTATCTGACATTCATCGGAACCTGGCGAGACGACAGCCCGCCGGAGATTGTGGCTCTAAAGAGAAGGCTTGATTCCACCTTCCACGTTGCGGCCCCCCTCTTCAGCGGCGAGGTCTCCGCGGCGTATCGAAGGCAAATGGATCTCAGCTTCGCGACATTCGGTAACTGGGGCCAAGATGCAACTATTCGTAGTAGCGCCTACCGCAGGCAGCAGACGTGGAGCCGAGCAGATCTGCCTTGGGAACCCGGCTGGCAAGCGATGTTCGATCTCGACAATGCTGATTCGATCACGGCAGAGTCACTGGCGGCTTACAGGAAAGCGTATGACGATCTGCTCTTCGCTTTGGTCACCGATCTGAGCCTCACCCGTGCACGCGAGGAATATACGACCCCGCGTGTATCCCGAAATGCCAGCCCATCGATCGTCCGGGATATACCGGGAACTGCCCGCCCCTGAGGCTCAGACCCCGAAGGCTTGATCCAGATCGATCTCGAGCGAGTGGCCACGGTCCCTCTGGCATTAATTGCCGCGCCGATTAGTTGGCGCCCATATCGCAAGCGTCCCACCCGCCTTCTAGAACGAGTTGCTGGTGGCTCTCGGGCGACGAGAGGAATGAAAGGGCGGCGACTGCCGCCTCAACCCCGAGGCAGTCCGCCCGGCGGCGCGCCAGCAGGTCGTCCAGCGCGGCGGCGACCAACGCATCCGCGTTAGCCGCTGCAAGGAATTCGATCCAGAGCACGCTGGTGCGGGCGTTGGCTGCGGCGACGAAGGCGGCGGTGGCGGTGAGGAAGGCATCCGCATCCGTTATCGCCAGAATCTCCTGGGCGGGGTCGCTGTCGACGACGGGCGCGGGGCCCTCGGTGCCGGCGAAGGCCTGCTCGAAGGCTCCGAGGAGGAGTTCGCGCTTGGGGCCGTTGTTCTTCACGGTCTCGGGGGAGACTCCGGCGCGGGCGGCGATGTCGGCGAGCGAGGTGCCGCTGTAGCCGTTCTCGGTGAAGCAGGTGGCCGCGGCTTCGAGGATGCGCCGGCGGGTGGTCGCCGCCCGCTCGGCGCGCAGGGTCGAGACATAGCTGCGGGAGGGGACCACAGCGCTGCCGCCGCGTCGGCGGCGCGCAATACGCTGATGGCATGTCTGCGACGACAGATCTCGACCGGCTCGGCTCCGAATTCTGGGGATGGAAGGCGGCGACCGGCTTCCACACCTCCGACGATGTGCCGCGGATGGCGCGGCCTGCGGGGTGGGTGCCGTTGTTCGATGCCGCATCCGTCGCCGAACGGCTTGTGCAGCTGCGCGTGTTCGCCGAGAGGCATGCGGCTATCGACGTGAGCGCCGAGCCCGTGCCAATTCAGGTCGACCATCGGCTTCTCGGCTCCGCCCTGGCGCGCGTGCACTGGGAGCTCGACGTGCTCCGCAACTGGCAGCGCGACGCGGTGTTCCTCTTCGGGCAGATCGTCGGCCCGTGGTTCGACCTGCTGCTGCAGCCACCGCCCTTCCACGCCGAGCGCCGATCCGACCTCGTGACGGTGCTCACCGCGATGCCGGATGCCGTCGACAGTGCCATCGCCAACCTCGCCGAGCACGGCGTCGCGTCGCTGGCCCACGTGGCCATCGGAATGCTGGACGACATCGGCGAGCGGCTCGCGACATCCGTCACCGCGGTCGCCGATCACGTCGATGACGAGACACGAGTCGCCCTCACGGCTGCGCTCCCGCCGGCCCGCGACGCCCTCGAGCGCTATCGCGCCTGGCTCGAGCAGAACGCGGACGATCTCGGGCCCGACGCCATCGTGGGGCGCGAAGCTTTCGTCTGGTACCTGCGCCATGTCGCGATGATCGCCGGCGAGCCCGAGGAGCTTGTGCGCGCCGCCGAGCAGGACTATCGGCGTGCGGTGGCAGCCGAAGCGGCCGCTCGGGCGAGCTTCGCGGGGGAGCCGGAACCGCCGGTTGCGGCATCCGTCGACGCAGAAGTGTCGGCACAGATCGCGGGAGAGCTGGAGGTGCGCTCCTTCTACGAGCGGCACGGTCTGCTCAGCCAGCCCGTGAGCCTGCGGCACTACGAGTTCGCCGCGACTCCCGCCTACCTGGAGCCGTTCGCGATGTTCGGGGTGACCGACGACCTGGGCAGCCACGCTCGCGTTGAGACGGCCACCTCGTACATCCCCGAGCCGTCGACCGAGCTGCCCTACTTCGACGCGGCGAGCGCGCGAGATCCGCGGCTCGGCATCATCCATGAGGGCGTGCATGCCCAGCAGCTCGCGCTCTCCTGGGGCAATCCGCGGCCGCTGCGGCGCCATGTTTACGACTCGGTGCCCAACGAGGGCCTCGCGCACTACAACGAGGAGCTCATGCTCACCGCCGGGCTGTTCGCCGACGCCCCGCACTCGCAGGTGATCGTGCACAACTTCATGCGGCTGCGGGCTCTGCGGGTGATCGTCGACGTCAACCTGGTCACCGGTGTCTTCAGTCACGCGGATGCTGTGCGCTTCTTCGTGGGACGGGTGCCGATGGACCTCGCCACGGCCACCGAGGAGACCGCCATGTACGTCGCGACGCCGGGGCTCGCGATGTCGTACAACGTGGGCAAGCACGAGGTGCTGCGGCTGGTGGCGGATGCGGCCGTCGCGGGCGGCGGCGGTGGCGACGCCTTCGACCTGCGCCGCCTGCACGACTTCCTCTGGGAGAACGGCAACGTGCCGGTGTCGCTTCTGCGCTGGGAACTGCTCGGCGACCGTTCGGATGTCGACGTGCTCGACGCCGCTGGGTGACGCGGCCTCCTTCACCGCAAAATCGAGGCCGCGCTCAACGCACGTAATTCAGGGCGTCGCTTCCTCGCTCGGCGATGGGACCGTCACCGAGCTCGCGTACTCCGGTCCCGTCAGGGTGAGGGAGTACGAGGCGCCATCGGCGCTCACGACGTAGTCAGCCGTCGTCCCGTCGGGCAGGTCCACCAGGGTCACTCCGGCATCTGTTTGAAGAACGGAAGCGCCTCGCGTCACGATGAGCGACGTGGGACGAGTGCCGTTCGGGCTGTTCGCATCGATCGCTGTGACAGCAGCGGACGCGGCATTTTCGAGTGCCAGCTGCTCGGCGCCCTGTGAAGCGAACTGTTGGGGGCTGGCATCCTTGAGTGAGGTGTTCGACATGGATGACGCGACACCCCACACTATGAGCAGGACGACGAGGCCGCCGATGAGGGAGCCGAGCGACGACTCCTTTTTCTTGTTCTTTTTGCGCGGCCTACTTGCTGGCCGGGATGGTCGTTGGATCGGGGGCCGAGGCTGGCGGGTTGGCCTGGTTGCGGTGGGCGAACGCACCGTTCTTGAGGCTGGCATCGGAGTCACCCCGAGCCGTGCATGGATGCGTTCGAACTCGGCGTCCAATTCACCAGCGGACGTGACCGACATGGGTTCACGCGACCATGTCTCTGCGCGCATCGCCGCAGCTGCAATCTGGGCTACCTGATCATCGCTGTAGTTGCGTCGGTGGGCGCGGAGCACGGAAAGAAGCTCGTCAGCGCTGACCACCTCGACGAGCGCCCCGTCGACGAGAGGTTCGGCGCGTACTGTCAACGTCGCCCCCACGACCACGATGACCCCGAATACCTCGACAGAGAGACCGCTCGCGTGTGCGAGCAGACGCTCAGCGCGACCTGCTTCGTGCGCCGAGTTCGTGAGGTAGTGCTGAGGCCGATTGCTGACTCGGAACGCACGCCCCGCCACCCATACGGCCTTACCGGGGTGATGCTTCGTGTTGAGTGTGAAGACTCCAGGAGGGCCGATCAGAACGTGATCGATGTCGCTCCCGTCGGAGCCGACGGGGACCGAATGCAACACGGTCCATTCGGGTCCCAGGTTGGACAAGATGTTCGCAACATGGCGCTCGCCGATCGCACCGGTATGCCACGATCGCATTTCGGCGTGCTGGCCGGCGGCCTGCAGTTCGATGAGTTTCTCGATCACAGCGTGGGCCGGAACTCGATCGCGAAGGTCGTTCGGCGTACGGGTGACGGATGCCGCCACCATTGGAGGCCCGGCCGGCTCGTTCTTCGCGGGTGCGGCCGGTGCGAAGTCAACGCCGACGTCCGGGTCGCGCACGCAACGGAAGTCCGCCCACGCGTCACCGGTCCACCAACGCCATTGTGACGTGTCCGCCTGGTCCGTGTACCAGCCCTGAGGCGGGCGCGGGGGCAGCGGGGACTCGAGCATGACTGCCTCATCCTCGATGCCGTCTTCCACTGCAGCTGAATGACGACCGGGGGGCATCCGTCCACGCTATCGACGCGGAACCTGTCAGCGCTGGCCCCAGAGTACGGGCGACTGGAGTTGGGGCCCGTCGTGGTTGCCCGTCGTCGAGGGCTCGTGCTCGCTTCGCTTCGCCGGCTGGCATCGCCGGATGATCGATTGGGTGATCCGTCACCGCTTCGGGGACTGGTGGCGGCGCGTGGGCGATTGGTAGGTTGCGGCTCGTGGGAGAAGGCAGGAGCGACTCGGAGCGCAGGCTTCGCAAATGGGCACGCGAGCTGCCCGAGCTCACGTTCGCATCCGACGACCTCGAGCAGCTACGCGATCAGCTCGGTTTCATTGATGCGTCCTGCGCCCGCTACGACGAGGGTTACCGTTCGGAATCGAAACGGCTCGCCCTCGCCGTTCGTGTGCTCGCGCGTGACAACGACCAGGGACGTGGCCTACTGAGCCGCCTCGGCATCACCGACTTGCTGCCATGGGCCGACGGGACCATCCCCGGCGGAGCGCGGACGGTGCGTCTAGCCAAGGAGGCTGGAACGGCGCCGGTCGGTTCCCTGCTCACGGTCATTCCGCATCTGACCGCACCGACGTGGCAACCAGCGTTCACGCAAGTGGCACTCGGGTCCCATCGTGTGGGCTTCACCTACTGGTGGAAGGTGCCTCGCATCTTCGATTCTCGAGGCACTGAAGCTTCGCGGTCGCAGATAGTCCTGTGGCTGGCACACCACGATGGAGGTGCTCACGTCGACGATCTGCCAGACGACTACGAGGCGATCGCGCGTGGCAGCAGCGTCGGGACCTACTTCAGTCGGGTCGGGGGTAGCGGGCGATCGGCCAGGGACGACTCCCCGATTCCGGCGGCGATGCGGCAAATTGCTGAGGAGGTCCGTTTCACCCTGCGCGGTGCCTTGGATGAGCGGATGCCGGCGGATGAGGCTGACTCACCGGGGCGACGTCGCTCGGGGATCATCGATGACGCACTTGCTTCCCTCGAGGTGCCGCGAACCGCTTGAGTGCGCGTGTTTCCGAACCAAGTTGGAGGGCGGGAGCGGGGTGAGAGGCGCCGGCTATATGAGCTTGAGCTGGCGTCCCTTCTCCTGAGCCAGGCGGCGGCTCACTTTCACTTACGCCGCTAACTGACTCTGCGCCGCGTCGGCGAGCCAGACTTCGTACCGCTCCATGGCCCACCCACCCTGCAGCACCAACTGCTGATGACTCTCGGGCGACCAGAGGAATGACAGTGTGGCGGCGGCTGCGTCTCTGTCTTGCGAGCCGGATGCGATCCCGCGCTCGATGAGCTGCTCGACGACCCCGCGGTAGTCCGCCCGACGCCGCGCCAGCAGGTCGTCCAGTGCTGCTGCGACGAGCGCGTCCGCGTTGGCTGCCGCCAGGAACTCGATCCAGAGCACGCTGGTGCGGGCGTTGGCTGCGGCGACGAAGGCGGCGGTGGCGGTGAGGAAGGCATCCGCGTCCGTGATCGCCAGGATCTCCTGGGCGGGATCGCTGTCGACGACGGGCGCGGGGCCCTCGGTGCCGGCGAAGGCCTGCTCGAAGGCTCCGAGGAGGAGTTCGCGCTTGGGGCCGTTGTTCTTCACGGTCTCGGGGGAGACGCCGGCGCGGGCGGCGATGTCGGCGAGCGAGGTGCCGCTGTAGCCGTTCTCGGTGAAGCAGGCGGCCGCGGCCTCGAGGATGCGCCGCCGGGTGGTCGCCGCCTGCTCGGTGCGCAGGGTCGAGACGTAGCTGCGGGTAGGGGCTTTCCCTGACATGTCGCCACTCCTATTGCTTAACCCATGAGGGTGGTGAATACTGCGTGAGGCGATTCAATCGTAACCCGCCTTCCACTCGACCCGAGGAATCTCGCAACCATGACATCTGTGCTCATCACGTCCACGCCCGTCCACGGGCACGTCACGCCCCTGCTCTCCGTCGCGGCCTCGCTCGTTGCCGCCGGCGATCGCGTGCGCTTCCTCACCGGTGCGCGCTACCGCGACGCCGTGGTCGCGACCGGCGCCGAGTTCCTGCCGCTGCCGGATGCCGCCGACTACGACGACAGCGACATGGACGCCGCGTTCCCGGGGCGACGTGGGCTGCGCGGGCCCGCGGGCATCCGTTACGACATGATCGAGATCTTCCTGAAGCCCGTGCCCGCGCAGCTCGCGGCCGTGCGCGACGCTCTTGCGGCTGAGAGGACGGATGCGATCCTCGCGGAGTCGATGTTCGCCGGCGCCGCGGTGCTCAGCGGGCTGCCGCGCTCGCGGCGTCCACTGCTGGTGAACCTCGGGATGATCCCGCTCGGTCTCAAGCACCCCGACGTCGCGCCGTTCGGCCTCGGCATCAAGCCTCTGCCCGGTGGGCTTGGCCGCCTGCGGAACGCCTTCCTGACCGCGACCGCCGAGAAGGGCGTGTTCGCGCCGGTGCAGCGCTACGCCAACGAGATCGCGCGGGCCGAGATCGGTCGCGAGCTGCCGCGCTTCTTCCTCGACTGGCCGAGCGGCGCCGACCTGGTCGTGCAGTTCACCGTGCCGGAGTTCGAGTATCCACGGGCGGGGCTGCCTGACACCGTGCACTTCGTGGGGCCGGTTTCGCGTTCGCGGGCGTCGACGGCTTCGCTGCCCGCTTGGTGGGGTGATGTACTCGCTGCTCAAGGTGTTCGCCCGGTGGTGCACGTGACGCAGGGGACTGTGGCGAACTCGGACTGGAACCTGGTCGAGCCGACGGTGCGGGCGCTCGCTGGTGTCGACGCTCTCGTCGTGGTGGCGACGGGTGGGCGTCCGGTCTCGTCGCTGCCCGACTCGCTTCCGTCGAATGTGCGGGCGGCGTCGTTCCTGCCCTACGACCAGCTGCTGCCGCTGACCGATCTCATGGTGACGAACGGCGGATACGGCGGCGTGCACTACGCGCTCGAGCACGGCGTTCCACTCGTGGTCGCCGGGATGACCGAGGACAAGACCGAGGTTTCGGCGCGGGTCGATTGGGCTGGGGTGGGCGTGAACCTGAGGACGGATACCCCGTCGGCCGCGAAGGTCGAGGCTGCGGTGAAGCGGGTGCTCGGGGATGACCGTTACCGTTCGCGGGCTGCGGAGATCGGCGAGGCGATCCGGCACTCGCCGGGGCCGGATGCCGTGCACGGGATCATCGCGGAGGCGCTGGCGAAGAAGCGGCAGGTTGCCTGAGTCCGATGTTCGCAGTGCCATGACGCTATGCCGTGCTTCCACCCATCCGGATGCGCTCGCGCATCGGGATGCACGCGCGCTTCGCCCGCTCAGGGGTTCCCAGCCAGTGTCACAGGCTCGTGGACACGCCGGCGAGCCTGAGCCAAGTCGTGACGAGCCACTGGCTGTACGTGGCTCGATCCCATTGAAGGCTGCGGGTGATGAGGAGTCGAGACTCGGCCGCCGAGAGCACCATCCCTGTCTCGGCGAGCCACTCGACGTCGGATTCCGGAGGAAGCAGCGCATCAGCCGCGGCCTGCCGCCAGAACGCCTGAAGGAACTCGACCGTGTCGTTCCTCCATTTCCTGGCGGACTCCTGCACATCGGGCTCGGCCATCTCGACCTCGCCGTTGACAGCCATCAGTGGAGCCAGGCGTTCGTTCATCTCGCCCACGCCCTCGGCGAAAGCGACGACGCGCTCACGCAGAGTGGGGGCAGTGAAGGCGATCACGCTCCAGGGACGTTCCGTGAGCGGAATCGCTTCGGCGTCGCCGACGACGCTGAACTCGATGACCCGTTGGAACAGTCGCACCTTGGTGCCGAATCGCAGGTAGATCGTGCGTTCAGCCACGTCAGCGCGCATCGCGACATCGGTGATCGACGTCTTCGAGTAGCCGTGTCGAACGAACAGTTCGGCCGCGGCCAGAATGATCGCATCTTCAGTGCGGCGCCGTCTCCGGCTCTGCCTGTCCACGTCCAACGGGGCTCCCCTCTTGTGCGCTCCGGGAATTCGGGTGCACAATACACGCAGTAATGCAGTAACACTGCACCATTGGAGCGCAAGGGAGTGGCGACATGCCGAAGAAGTTCGAACCGATCACGCTGCCGGATGGGCTGAACAACCTCGGGCCTGTCCTGAAACCGGCGACGAGTATCCCGATCGTGGACAAGATCCGCCAAGTCGATCACGACAAGATCATCATCGATGCCCCCGTGATCTCGTCCGTGATGCTCGAGCCCCGGGTGAGGGACGCATTCGATTCATTCGCGGCGTCGCATCCGGCGGCGGGTGCGCCTGAAGGCGACATACAGACGCTGAAGGGCGGCGGAGCCCGCCGTCGATATGCCAACGCGACCGCCTACCTCGGCCCGGGCTCGCAGACAGCCTTCGAGGTGCATGGCGCGATCCGTGACCGGTTCGATGCACTGGGCGGCCACAGTTTCGGCTACCCGGTGACGGATGAGCTGGTCGCACCGGACGGTGTCGGGCGTTTCAACCACTTCAGCCCGGATGGCGCCGGATCCGGCAGCGCTTCGATCTACTGGACTCCCGCGACCGGAGCGAACGAAGTGTACGGCGCAATCCGCGAGGCTTGGGCCTCGCAGGGTTGGGAGCGCGGGCGACTCGGCTATCCCCGCACAGGAGAGGCGGCAGAGGGTGCTGGCCGCATCTCGCGGTTCGAACGCGGCCATGTGAACTGGAGCGCCGAGGGAGGAGTGCGAACCTGGACGATGCCGGCTCGCCTACTGATGCGACTGCGATACATCCACGAGCACGAGTCCACGGATGACACCCTGCAGGGGGCGCGAGATGAGATCGCCATCAGCGCGGTCGGCCTCGACTCGAGCACAGTGCACGTCGACACGGCGGGGACCGTCGTTGCCAGGGAGATCACGGGGAACCGGATCACTGACTTCGTCGCACAGCGTGAGGTGACGAAGTCGCAGCCGTTCGCGCTCCTGGGCTTCGATCTTGCCGGGCCGGCCTCGTGGCCGCGCACCTTCACGGCGACGATCCTCATCGTCGAGAAGGACAATCAGGACCTCGCTGACACTTTCGCCAAGCTGGAAGCCGCGGTCGGGGACGACGCGAAGAAGGCCGCGGTGAATGCTGCGTCCAGTCTGGTCGGCGCCGGGGTGGGAGCGCTCGCGGGCTCGGTCGTGCCGGGCATCGGAACGGCAGTGGGTGCTGCGGTGGGTGCCGCAGTCGGCGCGCTCTACGACACCGTGATCAAGGCGATCCAGGAGGGTCTTAGCAATGAGGTCTTCCGACCGCTGCCAGTGACGCTCACCGTGGATGCTCCTGAAAACCTCGAGATCGGAAGCGGCTTCACTCTTCAGCGAGAACTCGACGTTCGCGAGCACGGCGCTCACTACGTGATCTTCTACGACTGGTGGACTGAGTGACGGGCGGGTAGTGCAGGGCCTTCTGCGTAGCGTGCCTCGCGGATGCCTACCGCGGCCCATCGACGAAGTCCTCTTTGATGGACGCCAGTCGTGCCAGAGCGGCGCGTCGGGCTTCGGCGTCGGCGACGCGTCCCTGACGCAGGTCGCTGACGAATCCGCGATCGGATCACATCGCCCGGAAGAGTTCGCGCGACGTCGTCCTGTCGGCGGCAGACAACTGCGACCACGACTCGGCGATCGGCGGGCGCGAGAGGGGAGCGAGCATCCGTCGAAGCCCGGAATCCGAGCGGGCCATGCGGTGTACCAGGCCCCAGACCGCACCCTGCACGACAGGCAAGAAGGCCAGTCGTCCGCCGATGGTCGTGGCGCGGGTGACGGGAAAGGGCAGCGCGGAAGCTGCGCAGCTGTGCAGCACGAGTCGACGGATGCCGAGACCCGAGTCTCTGACGGTGTGAACGGCCTGCAGCCCGCCGAATGACACCCCGACCGCCGCACCGAATACCGCCAGGCCGAGGTGCTCGCACACCTCGCGCGCCAGCGGAATGAATTCCGCCGAGGTGAGCGCGCCGACCCGCTTGGCTCCGCACCCCGGGCCTGAGATGGCTATGGCCTCGTGGCCCGCCTCGGCATAGAGGCTCTGCCCGTGATCGACGGCGGCCGAGCACTGTCCGCCGGGGAGGATGAGCACGGGCGGGCGCGGGCCGAGTGCGTGCACGATCTCGACGGGTCCGGCGGTCGTCGAGACGATGCGAGTGGCTGGCATGTGCCCAATCTGGACCTGTGGGGTCGTGATCGCAGACGAGCTGGGAACGGCGTTCTGCTCCGCAGCCATCACCACCATCTGCTGCACCGGGACGGATGACCGGTGGACCAATGGGCCGCAGAGTTCAGCCGCCATCGAGGTCTGCGGCTTGCGCTCGGTGCGGCATCCGGAGTTTTCTTACAGGTACGGATGCCGCCACCTCGGCCTCCGCGCTTCACCCTCCAACCCGAATGGAGTTCTTCATGTCTGCAACGATGCTTCCGCCCAGCGGTGACGTGCCCGAACGGCCCGGCGGCGCGGCCGGGAAACACGCCGCCGTGCCGGCCGCATCCGTCACCTGCGATGCCTCGGGGATGGAGGAGATCCACCGGATGTTCCGCGCCGGCTTCGGCGAGGGGCCCGATCTGGTGGCAGCCGTGTCCCCCGGCGATGTCGCGCATGCCGGGGTGGTTGCCGACCACCTGACGCTGCTGTCGACCGGCCTGCACGCACATCACGAAGGCGAGGACGCGGCCCTCTGGAGCAAGCTCGAGGAGCGCGCGCCGGCGTGCGCGGCGCATGTGGCGCGCATGAAGTCGCAGCACGCCGAGATGCTCATCTACCTCGAGGCGCTCGATGAGGCGCTGCCCGCCTGGCGATCGAGTGCGTCGATGACGGATGCCGCCCCCGTGCGCGGAGCCCTCGACGGCGTGAACGCGGCGCTCGCCGTGCACCTCGGCGACGAGGAGGCGAACATCGTGCCGGTGATGGAGACCACGCTCACCCAGGAGGAGGTGGACTGGTTCGGCGAGCACGGGCGCAGGGCGACGCCGAAGGGGGCGATGTTCCTGCAGCTCGGCGCGATCCTCGCGGCTCAACCCGACGGCGGTGACGAGTGGCAGCACAAGCACCTGCCGGCGCCGGTGCGCGTCATCTGGAGGGTGGTGGGCAAACGGAAGTACCTGGCGAATCGGGCCGCGCTCGAGGGGAGTGCGGCGCGACGGTAGCTGCGGCATCCGTGCCCAAGCCCTGCAAGGGAGCTGAGCATCCGGTCGATGGTGTAATCGACAGGTGTAGATTAGTTGTGACGGGACCGACGAAGCGCCCCGCCGACCCGGTGTCGGATGACGGCCGGGTCCTCACGACAGAAAGGTCAGCACCATGGCACGCGTCAGCGGCAAGATCGCCCTCATCAGCGGCGGAGCACGAGGCATGGGAGCCTCGCACGCCCGACTGCTCGTCGACGAGGGAGCGAAGGTCGTCATCGGCGACATCCTCGACGACGCGGGCCAGGCGCTCGCGGCCGAGCTCGGCGACTCGGTGCGCTACGTGCACCTCGACGTCACCGACTACGCCCAGTGGGAGAACGCGGTGAAGACCGCCGTCGACACCTTCGGCGGACTCGACATCGTCGTGAACAACGCGGGCATCGCCAACTTCAGCCCCATCGAGGACTACTCGATCGAGGCGTGGAACACCATCATCTCGATCAACCTCACGGGCGTCTTCTACGGCATCAAGGCCGCGATCCCCGCGCTCAAGAACTCGAAGGGCGGATCGATCATCAACGTGTCGTCGACGGCCGGGCTGCAGGGCTACGAGGCCCTTCCCGGCTACAACGCCTCGAAGTTCGGCGTGCGCGGCCTCACCAAGAACGCCGCCCTCGACCTCGGTCGTTACAACATCCGCGTGAACTCGGTGCACCCGGGTGCCATCCGCACGCCCATGACCGAGGGTCTCGACACCTCGCAGAGCCACGTCGCCCTGCACCGCGTCGGCGAGCCGATCGAGCTGTCGAATCTCGTGCTCTTCCTGGCGAGCGACGAGTCGAGCTTCTCCACCGGATCCGAGTTCGTGGCCGACGGTGGCGAGACGGCCGGGCTCGCGCACTACGAGTCCTGATCGGGGAACGGATGCCGCAGGCTGCGGCGGGCGCGGGCATCGTGGTGTCGCATCGGGCGCCCGTCGTGGTCGCGGCATCCGTCGCCCATAGGGTGATGCCATGAGTGAAGATCCGCGTCAGCGTCGCACCCGGGAGTCTCTCGGGGCGGCGCTGGCGCGTCTGCTTGAGTCGACGCCGCTCGACGACATCACGGTCGCCGAGCTGTGCCGAGAGGCCGGAGTGCACCGCACCACCTTCTATGCGCATGCCGACAACGTGCACGACTTCGCGCTCGCCGAGTTCAGCCGCGGCATCGACCGGCTGACCGCCGTGGCGGTGGAGCCCGACTCGGAGTCCGTGGGCAGTGTTGCCGCGCGCTACGTCGAATCGCTGCGTCAGGTCTTCGAGCACGTCGCCGAGGACCGCGCGGGCTATCGGGCGCTGTTCGGATCGAGCACGCGCGGCGTCTTCCGGGGGGTGCTCGACGAACGGATGCGGGCACGCGCGCACCGCGCCCTCGAGGTGTGGGCGGAGCAGGGCGTTGCGGGGGCGCCGACCGATGCGGCGGAGCAGGACGAGGCGGCGGCCTTCATCGCTGGCGCGCTCGTCGGGGTGATCGAGAACTGGGCTCGCAGTGACGATGATGACGCTGGTGCTGCGGCGGCTCGGGTGTCGAAGCTGATGCCGGGGTGGTGGCCCGAGGGGCGGTAGCGAGACGGCGTGTTCGCCGCGCATCAGCCCTTTTCGCCAGCGCCGGGGGCGGCATCCGGAGCAGCGGCATCCGGAGCACCCGCATCCGCAGGCCGCGTCGCGTGCTCCCCGCGGCGCAACCGCGAGTGCCGGATCGAGTACGCGAAGTAGATGATGAGGCCGGCCACGAGCCAGCCGACGAAGCGCACCCAGGTCTCCCACGGGAGCTGCGCGATCAGGTAGGCGCAGAGCAGGATGCCGATGAGCGGCACCACCGGTGAGCCGGGCACGCGGAACGGCCGCTTCATGTCGGGGCGGGTGCGGCGCAGGATGATGACGCCGAGGTTCACCAGCACGAAGGCGAACAGGGTGCCGATGTTGACGAGCTTCACGATCTCGTCGAGGGGCACGAGCGCGGCGAGGACGGCGATGAGCGTGCCGAATCCGAGAGTGAGGCGAGCCGGAGTTCCGAAGCGCGGGTTCACCTTCGCGAGGCGGCGGGGAAGCAATCCGTCGCGGCACATGGCGAAGAAGATGCGCGTCTGGCCGTACAGGAGCACGAGGATGACGCTGGTGATGGCGATGAGAGCGCCCGCCGCCAGCAGCCCGCCCGCCCACGGGATGCCGGCGCCCTCGTCGAGCGCCGTGGCGAGCGGGGCGTCGCTGCCCGACAGGGTGTCGACCGAGGCCACGCCGACGGCGGCGATGGCGACCAGCACGTAGAGCACGGTGGAGATGAGGAGAGATCCGATGACGGCGATGGGCAGGTCGCGTCCGGGGTTCCTTGATTCCTCCGATGCGGTGGTCACCGCGTCGAAGCCGATGTAGGCGAAGAAGATCACGCCGGCCGCGGAGGCTATGCCGGCGAACCCCTCGGGGGCGAAGGGCTCGAAGTGATCGGCCTGGAACGCGGTGAACGCCACCACGATGAAGAACACCAGGATGAGGATCTTGATGCCGACCATGACGGCGTTGGCGCGCGCGCTCTCGCGGGTGCCGAGGGTGAGCAGGATGCTGATCAGCATCACGATGAAGACGGCCGGGAGGTTGATCACGCCGCCGTCGGACGGCGAGGCCGTGAGGGCTGTGGGCAGCTCGATGCCGAACACCGACTCGAGGAACGCGTTGAGGTTGCCGCCCCAGCCGACGGCGACGGCCGCGACCGCGACGCCGTACTCGAGGATCAGGTCCCAGCCGATGATGAAGGCGACGAATTCGCCGAGCGTCGCATAGGAGAAGGTGTACGCGCTGCCCGACACGGGCACGCTCGACGAGAGCTCGGCGTAGGAGAGAGCCGAGAACCCGCAGGTGATCGCGGCGAGGATGAAAGCGAGGAACAGGCTGGGCCCCGCCAGCTTCGCCCCCTCGCCGATGACCACGAAGATGCCGGTGCCGATGATGGCGCCGACGCCCAGTGCCGTGAGCCCGACCGGTCCGATGCTGCGCCGGAGCCTCTCGTCGCCGTACTCGGTCTCATCGATCAGGTCGCTCACGGAGCGAGTGACGAACAGGTCCTTGACGCGCATGGGGTTCCTCTCGGTGAGGTCTCGGTGAGGTCGATGCTCTGGTGGTCGCTGGTGGTGTCGCTGTCCGTCGCGTCTCGTCGTGAGCCGGGGCGCCGCTGATCCGTGCGAATACTCTGGCACCAACGGATGCCCCCGAACAGGGGTGGTGCGGGATTTCTTCGGGGAGTAGGTTCGCCGCCGCTTGGCCCGTGGGCGGACGGGCGAGCGGATGCCGCGGCTCGGCGCGCTTCGACCGCGGCTTCGCCGGGGATCAGTGGGCGCCGAGCGCCGGGCGGGTCGAAGCGCCCACGCCCCCGATCGGCGCCCCGTCAAGCCCCTCACGGCATCCGTTCGCGAGGCCTATCGTCACAGCATGCTCAGCGCCAGCGCCAACCGGATCGTCACGAAGATCTTCACCCCGGTGGAGAACACGACCGCGCTCGATCCGCTCATCTCCGGTCTGCAGAAGGCGGTGCGCGCGATCGTGCCGCCGGGGGAGGTGCGCGATGTGCTGCACGGTGTTCCGGCGGGGCATCCGGTGCATCCGGTTCTGGTGCAGATTCCGCTGGGAACGTGGACATCCGCCGCCCTCCTCGATCTGATGCCCGGAACGGAGAACGCGAGCAGACGGCTCATCGGGGTCGGCGTGCTCGCGGCGGCGCCCGCGGCACTGACCGGAGCGACCGACTGGTCGGAGCTGCACGAGCAGCAGATGCGCACGGGTGTCGTGCACTGGGCGGCCAACCTCGTGGCGGTCTCGCTCTACGCGGCGTCGTACGTGCAACGCCGGCGTGGTCGCGACGCCAGCGGCAAGGTGCTCTCCTACCTCGGACTCGCCGTCGCCTCGGCCGGGGGATTCATCGGCGGCCACCTCGCCTACCACCAAGCCGCCGGCGTCAATCATGCCGAGGAGGTTCCGCACGTCATCCCGACCGGATGGAACGCCATCGGCTCGCTCGACGACTTCCCCCAGGGTCGCGTGACGAGGAGCGCAGTGGGCGACGTGCCGATCCTCGTCTTCCGCGACGGCGAACGCCTCTCGGCGCTCTCGGATCGCTGCAGTCACCTCTCGGGTCCGCTGAGTGACGGCGATTTGGTGACGGATGCCGATGGCTCAGCCTGCATCGAGTGCCCGTGGCACGGCAGCACGTTCGCGCTCGCCGACGGCAGCGTGCGTCGGGGGCCGGCGACCGCGCCGCAGCCGACGCTGCAGGTGCGGCAGGCCGGTGGGCGCGTCGAGGTGAGGATGCCGAACGCGGGGTGACGGTGCCGAACGAGGGCTGAGGGTGCCGAACGCGGGCTGACGGGGTGATGTAGGGCTCGCCGTGCATCGGTTCGCACCGGGCGGGGTGGCGAGCCCGATCAGGCCCGTACCAGTCCCGCTCGCTGAGGTCCGTACTGGTCCCGTTCGCTGAGGCCCGGACGGAGTCCGCGGCCGAAGTGCCTCGAGCGGCGATGCTGCACAGTGCGTCGAGCTGTCGCGTTGCTCGGCACGCTGCGAGCGCTGGCCACGCGACTGCTTCGCTGTCCGCTTCGCCGCCCGTTCGGACACGAACCTTGTTCTTTGCCGTTGCCGTCGCCGTTGCCGTTGCCGTTGCCCTTGGGCGGGGCGGCAACGCACCCCGGCGGTTCCGGCTTCCTTTCTTACTCGTATGTTAGTGCCCATAAATCGCCCCACTGAGTTATCCACATTCGAACAATAAGTCGAGGAAATGTCAGTGGGTCGCGCGAGAATCAAGGCATGAAGAACCACTTCCGGCTCCTGCGCGACAGCCTTCTGGCGCTGCGCACCGCGTGGAAGGGTGCCCTGCCGGCGGTGCTGATTCCGGGGTCGGATGCCGCTGCGGCGGTGCGGTCGATGAGCGATGCCGGGCTCGTTAGGGTGGTTGATGCGTTGTCGGCTGTGGCGCGTGCGGTGGGATCGTTGCAGGTGCTCGTCGCCGGCGAGGTCGCGCGGCGATCCCGGCCGGAACTCGGTGCCGAGGGGTTGGCAAAGGCACAGGGATTCTCCTCGCCGGCAGCGTTGCTGGCGGCCAGTGCGGGTGCATCCGTCGGAGAAACGACGGCTCTGATCACTGTGGGGGAAGCGACCGCAGGGCGGGAGTCGTTCACGGGCGAGCGGATGCCGTCCAAGCACCCGTTCGTGGAAGCCGCCCTGGCGGCCGGGGCGATCAGTGTGGCTGCGGCGGCGATG
>NZ_SPQZ01000007.1 GCF_004570845.1 Orlajensenia leifsoniae
CAAGGCCAACGCCCTGCTCGAGCTCGACATCGACGGCAAGACCGAGCTCGTGCTCGTCAAGGACGTGCAGAAGGACCCGGTCCGCCAGATCATCGAGCACCTCGACCTCATCGTCATCCACAAGGGCGAGAAGGTCCAGATCGAGGTTCCCGTGCACGTGACCGGTGAGACCGTCGCCGGCACCATCGCCGACCTCGACGCCAAGACCCTCCTGCTCGAGGCCGAGGCGACCCACATCCCCGAGAACGTCGTCGTCGATGTCGGGGGACTCGAAGAGGGTGCCCAGATCTTCGCCAAGGACATAGAGCTGCCCCGGGGCTCCTCGCTCATCAGCGACCCCGACATCTCCGTTGTGTCGCTCGTTCCTTCCGAGATCTCAACGTCAGCTTCTGTTCAAATGCGACTCAAGGCTCTCATTGCCCTTTTCGGTGAGGACGAACTTGGACACGTTCTAAGGGTAACCAACCCGGAGTTGCTCCGCCTCGATGAAGCCTCAGCCAAGAAGTCGAATGCACTCGACGCCCTCGCGGGTCTGGAGCGAGTAGCAGTCTTGGCAACCAATCGATGGGGATCTGCCGCTATCGATTGGCTTCGTGGACCAAACATTGTCCTTGAAGGAGCGCGTCCGATGGACGTGCTCGAGCTCGATGGGCCTGACGAAGTGATCCGAGCAATACGACTCAGCGCGGCATAGGCGTGATCGTCTATCGCGTTTTTCCATATGATCCCGCTGCTGCGGTGGGAACCTCAGGACATCCCGACTACTTGCACCGCCCGCAAGGAGGCGGACGCGCAGATAATGCAAACGAGTACGACACCTGGTACTACGCACTTACGCCCGAAGCCGCCGTCGGTGAAGTGTTCGGAGAGTTCGCCGAGTGGTCGGATGAGATGTTCGACGTTCCCTACTTGCCGTCTGGAAGACGTGCCCTTGCCGCGTATGAGATCCCGGACTTGCTTCGGTTTATCGACCTAGACGATGCGCGGAATCTTGTAGATCGAGGCTTACGGCCAACGCAAGTGGTATCTAAGAATTTGGGAGTTACGCAGGGGTGGGCTATGGACGTCTTCCGCGAGCGGAATTCGAACGGCGCGCCTCGATGGGACGGCTTACGTTGGTGGTCCTTTTGGCGTCCAAATTGGACGGTCTTTGCCAGATGGCGCCCAGTCGGAGGCTCACCCGATCACCAACTTCTGAATATTGAGTACATCGACATCACCCATCACGTAGTCGATGTGGCACGCAAAGAACTGCGACGCCCGCGCCGCTAGACGGATTTGGCAAGCGGGGCCCGGCGAGACCGCCGAGAATTCTTTCCCATTGTATCTACGGGACTATCACCGAGTAGTTTGCGCGGCCCGTCCATGCCGCTGCTCGACTCTTGTCGTCATCCCTGTATCCGCCGGACAGTCTTCAGACCTTCGCTACCGGTCCAAGGCGTGCATGCAAAGTCGACCATTTTCGATCCTCAGTTTAGAAACGGAGTGGCCCGCCCAGGAAACTACCCGACGCGTGGTTCTCAAAGGGGTGCGTCCGCACTGTGCGAGTCTCCGCGGGCTCTCAAATCGCGCACTGCAACATTCCTCCTTGGCGATCACTGGAATAGTTTGCTGCTTAGCTTGGAACATCTCCTCAGGACCGCCGTATGTGCCCGGTTAACTGAAGGCCTTCCGGATTGCCCAAGATCGCCACGATAAGTCCCTCGGATCCGCAAGGATCCGGGGGACTTCGTCTTTGCCGCGACCCGGGCGTCGGGACGACCCGATAGCCTCGCGCTATGGAAGCCGTTCGAGAGCCGCAGGGCGATCGGGCCTGGCAGCCGGGAACCGTCCGGGACGCCGCCGGCGGCATCGTCGCCCTCACGATCGCGACCTTCTTCGCCATCACCACCGAGATGCTGCCGGTCGGGGTGCTGCCTGCGATGGGCGACGACCTCGGCGTCTCGGAATCGATCGCCGGGCTCCTCGTCACCGTCTACGCGTTCATGGTCGCCGTGCTCGCCGTGCCGTTGACGCTCTGGACCCGACGGATGCCGCGCAAGGGCCTCCTGCTGGTGACTCTCGCCGCGTACACGGCAGGCAACCTGGTCGTGGCCCTGGCGCCCACGTTCGCCGTGGTCGCGGCGGGCCGCGCACTCGGCGGCATCGCCCACGCGCTGTTCTTCTCGTTGAGCATCGCGTACTGCTCGCGTCTCGTGCGGCCGGAGTTCACCGGGAGGGCACTCGCACTGGTCACGGCTGGGGCGTCAGCCGGCTTCGTGCTCGGCGTTCCCCTGTCGACGTCCCTCGGCTCGGCCGTGGGATGGCGGGTCGCCTTCGGCGTCCTGGCGGCGGGGTGCGCTCTCGCATTCGTGTCGGTGGTGGTCCTGCTGCCGGCCGTCGCCGTGGACGCCGGACACGACCGCGACCATCCCGAGCGTCGAGCGCGCCGAGGGCGCCTAGCAGCGGTCTCGGTCACGAATGCGCTCGTCTATCTGGGCCAGTACTCGGTCTACACCTACATCGCCGTCATCCTGCTGGCGTCGGGTCTGTCCACGGCCGGCGTGGGGCCCGTGCTGCTCGTGCTCGGCGGCCTCGGTCTCGTCGGAACCTGGTTCGCCGCCGTCAGTCTCGACCGCCGCCCGCGGTCGAGCCTGCTGATCGCGCTCATCGCGATGGTCGTCGGGCTCATGGCGCTCGGGTTCGCGTTCCCCGACCAGGTCGGGGTGCTTGCGGCATCCGCCCTCTGGTTGACCGGCTTCGGTGCTGTCGCCTCCAGCTTCCAGACCGCAGCCATCCGCACGCTAGGTGCGTCGCCCGACCTCATCGGGGCGCTCGTCAACGCGACGGCGAACATCGGCATCGGCGGGGGAGCGGCTCTCGGTGGAGCCGTGCTGGCCGGCATCGGACTCACTTGGCTGCCGTACTGCGGCGCGGCCCTCATCCTGGCCGGCGTGATCGTCATCGTCGTGTCCCGGCGGGCGTTCCCGTCATCTCCCACCGCGAGCTGACCCGACCATGGTGAAGCCCCTGCTCCGAGACGACGCCTTCGAGGCCGTCGCCGCAGACATCATGGCCGATTCGGCGAATGCCGATCTCACCGCTCGCGGCTGGACTCCGCTCTTCACCGGCTCCCGCACCTCCCGTGTCGTGATCATGAGTCAGGCGCCCGGGCGGATCGCGCAGGAGTCCGGCATCCCCTTCGATGACGCGAGTGGGCGACGCCTCACCCGCTGGCTCGGCGTCGATCATGCACAGCTCATCGATCCCCGGCACTTCGCGATCGTTCCGATGGACTTCTACTACCCGGGTAAAGCTCCGTCGGGAGATCTGCCTCCGCGCAGGGGAATCGCGGAGAAGTGGCATCCGCGCATTCTCGAACTGATCACGGATGCCCGGCTGACGGTGCTGGTCGGCTCCTACGCCCAGCGCCATGTGCTCGGCAGTGAGCGCCGTGCGACGCTGACCGAGACCGTGCACGACTGGAGCGCCTACGCGCCGGCGGTCGTCCCGATCGTGCACCCATCACCGCTCAACACCGGTTGGCTCATGCGCAATCCGTGGTTCGAGTCCGAACTGGTTCCCGATCTGCAGGCTCGTGTGACCGCAGCCCTCGCAGCGCCGGCGCCGACTCGCCAGGCGCACTGACCCCATTTCGTGGCGGATCCGGCCGGTCGTCAGTGAGGGCTCCTCAGCCTCAATAGAGTGGGACTTGTCGAACGGAGTTGCAGATGACCGACGCGCCCTACCGCGTCCTCGTTATCGAAGATGACGAGGACGTTGCGCTGTTCACTCGCACCGTGCTCGAGAAGCGCGCAGGATGCGATGTGCGGGTTCTCTACTCGGGCATCGGCGCCATCGACGTGGTGCGCGAGTTCCGGCCCGACGTTCTGGTGACGGATGTCGAACTCCCGGGCGCCAGCGGACTCGACATCCTCGAGCAGGCGCGCCTCATCGATCCCTCCCTTCCCGTCATCGTCATGACGGCGCACGCCTCCGTCGACTACGCGGTCCGGGCCCTGCGCGATCGCGCCGACGAGTTCCTCACCAAGCCCGTGCCGAGCACAGTTCTGGTCGAGACGGTCCACCGTCTCGGCGCGAGGTCGCGTCAGGCGGCTGCGGCGCGTCAGAAGCGCACAGTGCTCGCGATCGGCGCCCACCCCGACGACGTCGAGATCGGCGTCGGAGGGGTTCTCGCGGCCCACGCCGCAGCCGGCGACCCGATCGTCATCCTCACGCTCTCTCGCGGTGCCCGCGGAGGTGCCGCCGACGACCGCCAGCACGAGTCGCTGGCATCAGCCGAGATCCTCGGTGCGAGGCTCTTCATGGAGGACCTCGAGGACACCCGCATCCCGAACTCCGACCCGACGGTGGGCATCATCGAACGGGTCGTCGCCGAGGTGTCTCCGGGCATCGTGTACACGCACACGAAGAACGAGCGACACCAGGACCACCGCTCCGTGCACGAGGCGGCTCTCATCGCCACCCGCAGGGTCCCGACCGTCGCGTGCTTCCAGTCTCCGTCCTCGACCATCGAGTTCCGGCCCAGCCGCTTCGTCACCATCGACGGTCACACCGACACGAAGCTCGCCCTGCTGAGGGCGTTCGCGTCGCAGGCCGGCATCCGCGACTATCTCGAACCCGACTTCGTTCTCGCCACCGCCCGCTACTGGTCGCGCTTCGGCACCGGCCGCTACAGCGAGCCGCTCGAGATCATCCGTGACAGCGCCGCGATCGGCGCTCCGTCATCCATCGACACCTCGGCCGGCGCAGTGGCGTCGAGTCCGAGACCTGGGGAGGAAATGTGACCGTCTCACGAGTGCTCGTGACTGGAGCCGGGGGACCGGCAGGAGTGGCGGTCATCCGGTCGCTGCTCAAGCGGGACGACCTGGAGGTCTTCGCCGCCGACATGGACGGCTGGGCCAGCGCGCTCTACCTCGTTCCGGCCGAGCGCCGCCGCATCATCCCGGCCGGCCTCGCGCCCGAGTTCGTCGACGCCATCATCGCGCTCGTCGCCGAGGACGCCATCGACGTGATCGTGTCGACGGTGGATGCCGAGCTCCCCGGCCTCGCCGACAGGCGCGCCGAACTCGGCGCCGAGCTGGCGGCCCCATCGGCCGAGGCACTGCACACCACGCTCGACAAGTGGCTGCTCATGCAGGCCGTCGAAGGCAAGGCACGTATCCCGCACACCGAGCTGCTCACCCAGGAGGGTGCCGAGTACGACTGGGTCTTCCCCGTGATCGTGAAGCCCCGCAGCGGTGCCGGCTCCCGGGGAGTGCACCTCGTGCACACCCGCGCCGAGCTCGAGGCCGCGGCGGGCGACACCAGCCAGATCATCCAGGAGAACCTGCCCGGCGACGAGTTCTCGGTCGACGTCATCCTCGGTGCCGACGGCCACGTCATCTCGGCCGTGCCGCGCCTGCGAGCCCGCGTCGATTCCGGAGTGGCCGTCGCCGGTCGCACCGTGCACCGCGCAGAGCTCGAGGACACGGCCGCCGCGTGCGCGATCGCCGCCGGACTCGTCGGCGTCGCGAACGTGCAGTTGCGCTACGCCACCGACGGAACCCCTGCCCTCCTCGAGATCAACCCGCGCTTCTCGGGCTCCATGCCGCTCACAGTCGCGGCCGGCGTCGACATGCCGTCCCTCGCCGTCGATCTCGCTCTCGGGCGCGAGCTCCCGCACACGGTCCCGTTCCAGGAGATCGCCGTCACGCGGTTCCTCGAGGACATCTTCCTGCCCGTCGACGAGATCATCGCGTCGTCATGAGCGCGGCATCGCATCCGGAGCTGAACGGCGACTGGCATGTGCACTCGCAGTTCTCCGACGATGCGACGAGCACGATGTCGGAGAACATCCGAGTGGCGGCCGAGCGCGGCATCCGTCACCTGAGACTCATCGACCACGTGCGGGTGAGCACGACCTGGGTTCCCGAGTTTCTCGCGGCCGTCGCCGCTGAACGAGTCTTCGCGCCCGATTCGCTCACCGTGCACACAGGGGTCGAGGCGAAGATCCTCGACGCGTCCGGAAGGCTCGACATCCCCTCCGACCTCGTGGTCGGGCCGGGCGGAGTGGATGGCATCGTCATCGCCGATCACCAGTTCCCGAGTCACGACGGCCCGTGGACACCCGAGCGCACGCGTGCCGAACTCGCTGCGGGACTCTCGACGACGGATGCGCTGGCCACGCTCGTGCACGCCACGATCGGCGCCATGAAGCTCGCTCCCGGCGGCCAGCTCGCGCATCCGTTCTCGATCCTGCCGAAGATCGGGATCAGCGAGGACGACCTCCCCGACGACCTGCTCGCGGAGTGGGCGGATGCCGCCGCCGCGACGGGCACGAGCATCGAGGTCAACGAGAAATGGGCCTGCCCGGGCCCACGCGTGATCAGGGCGGCCCGAGCGGCCGGCGCGACGGTCGTCGCCGCAACGGACAGCCACGTGGCCGAGGACGTCGGACGCTACGACCGCGTCATCGCATTGCTGGATGCCGCTGTCCCGGGGGAGACCGCATGACACCGGCCGACTGGGGGAACATCCTCGAGACGATCCTCGTGGTCGTGCTCGTCATCTTCGTGGCGCTCGGCATCGTGCCGGTGCTCATGATGGCGTACCAGTTCCTGCTCATCCCCTTCCACGCCTTCCGCAACCACTACCGGAAGGCGGCGCCCTACCTGCCCAACGTCGCGGTGATCGTGCCGGCCTGGAACGAGGGTGCCGTGATCGGAGCATCGATCGACAGGCTCATGTCGCTGGAGTATCCAGAGGGGCGCCTGCGAATCTACGTCGTCGACGACGCGTCGACGGATGACACTCCCGACGTCGTGAAGGCGAAGGCGCTGCAGTACCCCGGCGCGGTGTTCCACCTGCGACGGGACGTGGGCGGTGAGGGCAAGGCGCACACGCTGAACCACGGCATCCGCATCGTGCTCTCCGAGGACTGGATGGAGGCGCTGCTCATCATGGACGCCGACGTCATTTACCTGCCCGACTCGCTGCGCCGCATGACGCGGCATCTCGCCGACCCCGAGGTGGGCGCCGTCACGGCGTACATCCGCGAGGGCAGCACAGAGAAGAACTTCCTCAATCGCTTCATCGCCTTCGAGTACGTGCTCTCGCAGATCGGCAGTCGCCGCGCGCAGAACGTGCTCGGGGCCCTGGCCTGCCTGGCCGGGGGCGCTCAACTGCACTCGCGCTTCAACCTGGTCGACATCGGCGGCGCCATCGACACCAGTTCGCTGGCCGAGGACACCGTGACGACGTTCAAGACGCAGCTGGCCGGCCGACGGGTGGTCTTCGAGCCCTACGCCGTGGTCCTCGCCGAGGAGCCGCTGGCCATCGCCGCTCTGTGGAAGCAGCGTCTACGCTGGGCGCGCGGCAACGTGCAGCTCACCAAGCGCTACAAGGACGTCTGGTTCCGCCCCTCGAGGAAGCACAACCTCGGCAGCATCTCGTTCGGCCTGTTCTGGTTCAGCGTGTTCCTGCTGCCGGTGCTGATGATCCTCTCGTCCATCGGTCTCATCGGCCTCCTCCTGTTGGAGTCGAACCTGGCCTCGGAGGTGTTCCGCATCCTCTGGGTCACCGCAGCCTGCACCTACATCTACACGATGCTGCTGGCGGCCCAACTCGATCCGGTCACCGGACGCTCCAGCTGGCGCGAGGCGATCCTGTTCCCCGGGCTCATCTCGATCGTGATCATGGTCTCCGCCCTGCTGCCCGGATTTTTCGAGGTGGTGGTTCCCGCCTGGTTCGGCTTCCACATCACCGAGACCGGCCTCTTCCTCTGGACCCTGTTCACGTACATCTGGATCTCGGTGTCGATGCTCGGCGCCTGGCTGACGAAGGCCGTCGACGGCACCCGGGCAGGGCGCTGGCTGAGCCCGCTCCTCACCTACATCGTCGGCTACGGTCCCATCCTCTGCGCTGTAACCTTCGACTCGTACATCAAGGAGGCTCGCGGAGCCGCCATGGTGTGGGACAAGACTGAGAAGACAGGACGGGTGATGGGATGACCGAGCTCGGTGAGCGCGCCCTGCAGCGCGAGATCGACGACAACCGGCGCTCCGAGCGCCGCCTGATCCCGCAGGCCCTGCTGGCATTGCTGATCGTGGCGGCCATCGTCTTCGTGAGACAGGTGTACTTCCTGTGATGGCCGACGATCCGACGGCTCCCTGCCGCGTGCTGATCGTCGACGACAGCGACGACCAGCGCGAGTTGCTCGGCAAGCACTTCACCAAGGCCGGATGCGTCATCGAGCTGGCTGAATCCGGAGAGGACGGCCTCGCCGTCGTGCTCGACTTCGCGCCGGACATCATCGTTCTAGACCTGCTGCTCCCCGGTGCCGATGGCTGGATGATCACCACGCGGATGCGCGCGCTCGCCCCTGAGGCTGCCATCGTCATCTCCTCGGTACTCGACGCCCACGACTACCCGGTGGCGGATGCAGTTCTGCCCAAGCCGTTCACCGGTGATCAGGTGCGCGCGATCGCCGAACGCCTGCGCAGGGAGCATCCCGTTGCCGACTGAGAACCGGGCGCTTCGCACCCTCGTCGCCGACGACGATTCCGACATCCGCTCGCTCATGGAGATCACCGCGATCATGGCCGGCCTCGATGTCGTGTCCGTCGTCAGCGACGGCAGGGCAGCACTCGAGGTGATCGAGCGAGGGGGCATCGAGCTCGCCATCCTCGACGTCTCGATGCCCGAGATGAGCGGCCTCGAGGTTCTCGCCAGCATCCGGTCATCGCGACCCCGGACGGAGCCGCGCGTCGTCATCGTGTCGGCCAGCGTGGATGCGGCTTCCCTCGCGGCCGGACTGGAGTCGGGCGCCGACGACTACGTGACCAAGCCGTTCAGCCCGCGCAGGTTCGCGGAGCGGTTGAAGGAACTGATCGAGGAGTGGGACGCATGACGACGCCGACGTGGATCGGCCGCCTCGTCGGTGACTCGCCGACGCCGGGACTGAAGCAGATCCCGTCCGTGGCAGGGCTCGCCCTCGCGCTGCTGGCCATCCTCTTCGCACCGCGTGCGGGCATGACCGATCCGGCTTGGGGATGGTTGGGCATCCTCATCGTCGTCGTGGCCACGATCGCGGCCTTCCTCCTGCCGTGGCGACGCATGCCCCATACCTGGACTCTGGCCCTGCCTCTCGTCACCATGGTGGGCTTCGGCTTCTTCCGCGTCGGCACGGGTGGGGCATCCTCGCTCTTCGGCGCGCTCGTCATCCTCCCGGTCGTCTGGATCGCCACCGAGGAAGGCCGGCGCTACATCGCGGTCGCCGCCGTCTCCGCCTGCGTCGTGCTGCAGATGCCGTATCTGCTGGGTGAGGCGTCGTGGACCGATGGCATGGTGCTTCGAGGCTTCTTCTCGCCGTTCGTGTACCTCATCTTCGCTGCCATCCTCAACGATCTCGCACACCGGTCCCGGCTGCAGATCGCCTCGCTGAGCACCCTCGCCGAGCAGCGCGCGACGCTTCTCGCCGAAGCGGAGAGGCAGGCGCGCGATCTCGAGGCGAGCGAGGCCCGACTGCGTGAGTCCGAGCAGTTCAACCGCAGCATCTGGGAGGCCATCGTCGCGGAGTCCGTCATCGCCGTCGACCTTCGCGGCGAGGTCGTCGCCTGGAACCCCGGGGCCGAACGGATGCTGGGTCACACGAGCGACGAGACCGTGGGCAGGAGCTACATCGTCGACTTCATCGATGCCGGCCAATTGGTCGAACGCACCGCGGAGTTCGACTCCAGCATCGATCCCATCAACGACCACGACCATTTCGTCGACCTGATCTCGGCGGCGCGCGAGGGATACGGCGACAACGCCGAGTGGACCTACCTGCACGCCGATGGCACGAAGATCCCCGTGCAACTGTCGGCATCGCCGCGCATCGACCAGACGGGTCAGGTCGTCGGCTTCATCTTCATCGGCACCGACCTCACGCAGGCGCGCGAGGTGAACAAGCTCAAGGACGAGTTCGTCGGCATGATCTCGCACGAGCTGCGCACGCCGCTCAGCTCGATCCTGGGCTACCTCGAGCTCATCCGAGACGAGGCCGAGGAGCCGCTCACGCCCGAGCAGCTCGCCTACTTGGCCGTCGCCGAGCGTAACGCGAACCGCCTGCTCTCACTCGTCGGCGACCTGCTCTTCACGGCGCAGGTGGAGGCGGGCAAGTTTCCGCTCGAGCGTCAGACGGTGGAGCTCGGCGAGATCGTCGCCGCTGCCGTCGAGTCGGGGCGTCCGGCCGCCGAGCGCAACGGCGTGAACCTCGAGGCCGAGCTGCCGCAGAACCCCGTGGTCGTCGACGGCGACCCGACGCGGCTCGCCCAGGCCTGCGACAATCTGATCTCGAACGCGCTCAAGTTCACGGGCCGCGGTGGATCGGTCACGGTCTCGCTGACCGAGTCCGAGACCGAGGCCGTCATCGCCGTACAGGACACCGGGATGGGCATTCCCGCCGCCGAGATCGACAGGCTCTTCACCCGATTCTTCCGCTCGTCCACGGCTATGCGTCAGGCCGTGCAGGGTGTGGGGCTCGGCCTCAGCATCACGAAAGCCATCGTCACGGCGCACCATGGCCTGATGGGCGTCTCGAGCGTCGAGAATGAGGGAACGACATTCACCATCGCACTGCCCCGACCACTCGGGATCCGGCGCGGGGTCGAGGTCGCAGGAAACCAGATGAACGAGGAGTCGACTGCATGAGCGAGACCAGCATCAGGCGGAACGACGATGGCGGGCGCTACGAGCTCTCCATCGACGGCGAGATCGCCGGCTACGCCGAATTCCGGCAGAGCCCGGGCGAGATCATCGTGACCCACACGCAGACCCTGCGCGACTACAAGGGCCAGGGCGTCGCGACGCGGCTGACCGAGTGGATGCTCGCCGACGCTCGAGAGCGCGGCGAGCGGGTCGTGCCGAAGTGCCCCTTCCTCGTGGAGTACCTCGAGACCCACCACGAGTTCGACGACATCATCGATCGAGGCTGACGGATGCCGTCACTCGACGACCGGACGGCTGCCGGTGCTGCAGACCTCGGCGTCGCCGTGGCGCAGTTCGCGCCCACCGACGACGCCGGGTCCAACCTCGCCGAGATGACCAGGCTCGCCCGTCTCGCGGCATCCCGCGGCGCACAGCTCGTCGTCTTCCCCGAGTACTCGGCCTTCTTCAGGGCCGAGCTCGACCAGGACATGGTCGATGCGGCCGAGCCCCTCGACGGGGAGTTCGTCCGCGCTCTCGCCGACCTGGCCGCCTCGCTCGGGATCCACATCGTGGCGGGTGTTCTCGAGCAGTCGACGGATGCCGCACGCTTCTCCAACACCCTCGTCGCCTTGAACCCGCGCGGTGAACTGGTGGCCACGTACCGGAAGCAGCACCTCTACGACGCCTTCGGCCAGACGGAGTCCGCCCGAGTCGTGCCCGGTGCCATCGGCGAGCCCGAGACGTTCGTGGTGGGCGGCATCCGCGTGGGAATGCAGACCTGCTATGACATCCGTTTCCCCGAGGTGACCCGTCGCCTCGTCGACGCCGGCGCCGACCTCGTGCTGGTTCCCGCCGAATGGGT
Source organism: Orlajensenia leifsoniae (assembly GCF_004570845.1). Taxonomy (GTDB): domain Bacteria; phylum Actinomycetota; class Actinomycetes; order Actinomycetales; family Microbacteriaceae; genus Orlajensenia; species Orlajensenia leifsoniae. The sequence continues at coordinate 11,534 of NZ_SPQZ01000007.1, forward strand.
GCGCGGGCCGCTCAAGGAGCACCACTGGCGCACACTCGCGACGGCGCGCGCCATCGAGAACACCGTCTACGTCGCCGCGGCCGATCACGCACCGCCGGTGGGAGTCGGCACCAGCTTCGTGATCGATCCGATGGGGGTCGAGCTCGCCACGATCGGTGAGACGACGGATGCCGCCCTCGCCTGGGTCAGCGCCGAGCGCATCGCGGCCGTGCGTCGCACGAACCCGGCGTTGGCGCTGCGGCGCTACGCCGTGGTGCCGCGCTGACGCGTCTCCGTCGCTGAGCCGCGGCGGCGGCGTCGGTCGGCCGGTCAGTCGTTCAGTCGTTCAGCCGTTCAGCCGTTCAGCCGCGCGAGTCTCGCGACGGCGTCCTCGAGCACGCTCGTGCGCTTGCAGTAGGCGAAGCGTACGAGGGAGGCGTACTCGTGGCGCCGATCCTCGTGCACGAAGGCCGTGATCGGAACACCGACGACTCCGGCCAGGGCGGGCAGCGATCGGCAGAACTCCACGGCATCCGGATGCCCGAGCGGAGCGGCATCCGCCACCACGAAGTAACCGGCCTGGGGGAGTGAGACCGTGAATCCGGCATCCGTCAGCCCCGACGACAGCAGGTCGCGCTTCGCCCTGAGGGTGTCGGCGGCCGAGGTGAAGAAGCTGTCTGGCAGGCCGAGCCCGACGGCGATGGCGGGCTGGAACGGTGCACCGTTGACGTACGTGAGGAACTGCTTGACGGCGAGCACGGCCGTGACGAGCTCGGCCGGCGCGGTGAGCCAGCCGATCTTCCAACCCGTCGTGCTGAAGGTCTTACCGCCCGAGGAGATGGTGATGGTGCGTTCGCGGCCGCCGGGCAGGGTGGCGATCGGCACGTGCTGCGCCTCGAACACCAGGTGCTCGTAGACCTCGTCGGTCACGATGATGGCGTCGTGGCGCTGCGCGAGCTCGATGATCAGCTGCAGCACCTCGGGGCCGAACACGGATCCCGTCGGGTTGTGCGGCGTGTTGACGATGATCAGTCGGGTGCGATCGGTGATCGCCGCACGCAGGTCGTCGAGGTCGGGCTGGAAGTCGGGAGCGCGCAGGGGAACCGTGCGATGGATGCCGTTGGCGAGCCCGATGATCGCGCCGTAGGAGTCGTAGAACGGCTCGAACGTCACCACCTCGTCGCCCGCCTCGACCAGCGCCAGGATGGTCGCGGCGAGGGCTTCGGTCGCTCCCGCCGTCACCAGTACCTCGCTCTCGGGGTCGAGGGTGATGCCGCGGAAGCGCGACTGGTGAGCCGCGATCGCCTCGCGGAGCACGGGCATGCCCCGCCCGGGCGGGTACTGGTTGATGCCGGCGGAGATGGCGTCACGGGCGGCCTCGAGCACCTCGACCGGGCCGTCCTCGTCGGGGAAGCCCTGACCCAGATTGATGGCGCCGGTGCGGGTGGCCAGGGCGCTCATCTCGGCGAAGATCGTCGCCGCGATGCTGCCGTCGGCACCGAGCAGGCCGGCTCCGCGAGCTGCGCGTTGCCACGGGGCGTCGGCCGTCATCGGTCTCCTGTCGTCGTGCGGTCGGGGCATCGAGATGACGGACGCCCTCCACACCCACGCTAGGCGACCAGTGCGGCACACTTGTGGATTTCTCTCGCGACGAGCCGCGCGAATGGCCTACCGTGACTGCATGCGCGCCGCATCCCACCGCTACACGCTCCTCGGTGCGGTGCTGCTCGCGACGGGTCTGTCGACGGTCGCGCTCGGCGGATGCGCCGCGTCACCGAAGCCGCTTCCGTCGGCCAGCAGTACGCCGTCCGCCACCCCGGTGTTCGCGTCGGACGAGGAGGCGCTCGCAGCGGCGGAGGAGGCGTATGCGGCGTACCAGAAAGTCAGCGATGAGGTTGGGCACGACGGGGGCACCCGACCCGAGCGGTATGAGGCGGTTGCGATTGGGGAGGCGCTTGAAAATGCGCTGAAGAACGCAAGCCAATATCGCGACGCCGGCGCCACCCTGATCGGATCCACCTCGTTTTCGACCCAGGAGTTGCAAACGGCCGAGTATGCGAAGTCAGAAGCTCTCGAGATCGTTCTGTACGTATGCGACGACGTATCTCTTGCTGACATTGTCGATGAGACGGGAACTTCTATCGTCAAACCCGATCGGCAAACTGTGTTGCCATTCGTCCTAACCGTTGTAGGGAGTGCAGACCAGCTTCAAGTTTCGGAAAAGGTTCTCTGGGACGGAAAGAACTTCTGTCCATGAAAAGGGCCGGGTTTCTAGTTGCGCTAGTGCTGGCTATTTCGTTGGGGTCTAGTCCTGCATACGGGGCGGGCGGCCCATGTCTTGATTTTGATTCCATCACCGGTGGCTGTCCGACATCCTCGGGCTCGATCAACGACGGCAGCGTCGACATCAACGCGCACACCGGCGGCAGTACCGACGGCGACGGTGGGGCATCTGACGGCGGTGGAGACGGCGGTGAGGCCGGCGGGGGCGACGCCGCACCCCCGCCCGACCTCATCATCAACCCTGCGGTGGGTGACGACGGCGTCGACGTGAGCCTGCGAACGCTCACCGGCGGTGACGGCGATGGCGGATCCGTCACCTGCGGCGCCATCGTCGACTGCACTCCGCAGGAGCCGACGCCGCCCACCGTCGTCACCCTCGACGACATCGCCTCATTCCGACCCACGACGCCGTCCCAGACGATGGAACCCGATGGCTGGGCCGTCATCGGGCTCCCGGCCAACTTCTTCACCATCGCCGCCGCCGAGACCGAGGCGGGCACCCTGCTCGGCTTCGACGCACGTGTGCGTTTCACGCCGGTCGGCTACAGCTGGGCCTCCAGCGATGGTGCCTCGGCGTCGAGCGGAACCGGCGGCGCCAGCTGGGCGGCTCTCGGGGTGCCGGAGTTCACGGCGACACCGACCAGCCTGACCTTCACGACGACCGGGCGCATCACCGTGAGCGCATCCGTCGACTATGCAGCCGAGTTCAGCTTCGCAGGCCAGCCGTGGCGCCCGATCGCCGGTACGCTGACAGTGTCGGCGAACGACATCATCGTCACAGCAGCACAGGCTGAAACGGTGCTCGTCGCTCGGGACTGCGTGCGAAATCCATCGGGTCCAGGCTGCTGACGACCGGAAGCTTGCGGGTCATAGGGAACTCTTATGCTCGGGCAAGTCTGCTCACAGTCTTCACGAAACCAACGCACAGCTTCGCCCGCCAAGCTGACATCGCTTGGAAGGAGCAACCATGACCGAGAGCAACACCCCGGACGGCACGCCGGAGCAGATCGCTTCGCACAACGCCCCCGAGCAGACTTCCCCTGAGGCGAAGACGCCCACCGGACCCACCGAGGTCATCGAGCCGACTGTCGAGCACGCCGCTGCTCCTGTCGTTTCCGAGCCCGCGACTCCGGATGCCGCGACCACCCCGATCGCGCCGGCCGCACCCGCCGCGCCTGCCGCGCCGGTGACCCCGCCGGCAGCAGCCGCCCCCGTCACCCCGACCCCGGCACCTGTCACCCCGGCACCCGTCGCCCCCGCTGCGGCTCAGCACCCGGGCGCACACCCCCAGACCACCGACGCGTTCGGCCAGCCCGTCGCTCCGGCCGCCACGGTCTACGCTCCGGGCACCGCCCCGCAGCCGTACGCCCAGCAGACGCAGCCCACGCAGCCCTACGTCGGCGTTCCCGCAGCACCCGGAGCAGCCGGTGGCAACGGCGGCGCCGCCGGCGGAACCACCGCGACCAAGCGTCGTGCGACCCTCCCCATCGTTGCCGCGCTCATCGCCGGCGCCCTCATCGGAGGAGCCTCGGGAGTCGGCGTCGCCGCCGTGCTCACGAGCAACGACGACACGACGCAGTCTTCGACCTCGGCCGAGCCGCAGAACGTCGTCGTCAACAACACCGACTCGGTCAATGAGATCACCGCCGTCGCCGCCAAGGCCTCGCCGAGCGTCGTGACCATCTCGGTGCAGTCCGATGCCGGAGCGGGAACAGGCTCGGGCATCGTGCTCTCGAAGGACGGCTACGTGCTCACGAACACGCACGTCGTCACCCTCGACGGCAGCGCGAGCGACACCCAGATCCAGGTGCAGATGTCCGACGGAACCCTCTACACCGCGAAGCTCGTCGGCACCGACCCCGTCTCGGACCTCGCCGTCATCAAGCTGACGGATGCCTCGGGCCTGACCCCCCTCGAGTTCGCGGACTCCAGCAAGCTCAACGTCGGCGACTCCGCCGTCGCCATCGGCGCGCCGCTCGGCCTCGCCGGCACCGTCACCAACGGCATCGTGAGCGCGCTCAACCGCTCCATCCAGGTGGCGTCCTCCGCAGCCCCCGACGACTCGACGCAGGACCAGCAGGACCCCAACGACGAGAACGGCCAGGGCGGCGACAGCCCGTTCAACTTCTGGAACCTGCCCGACGACGGCAGCGGCCAGCAGCAGGCGCAGCCCCAGGCCACGTCGACCATCTCCCTCCCGGTCATCCAGACGGATGCCGCCATCAACCCGGGCAACTCGGGTGGTGCGCTGCTCAACTCGAAGGGCGAGCTGATCGGCGTGAACGTGGCCATCGCCAGCGCCGGAGCCACCACCGAGGGCAGCCAGTCGGGCAGCATCGGCGTCGGCTTCGCGGTCCCGTCGAACCTGGCCGAGCGCGTCGCGAACGAGATCATCAAGGACGGCGCAGCCTCCCACGGTCTTCTCGGAGCGAGCGTGCAGGATGCGACCAGCGCCGAGGCCGGAGTCGTCGGTGCCCTCATCAAGGAGGTCTCCTCCGACGGAGCGGCAGAGAAGGCGGGCCTCGAGTCCGGTGACATCGTCACCGAGTTCAACGGCGTGCCGATCTCGAACGCCACCGACCTGACGGCCCAGGTGCGCTACCTGGCCGGCGACGCGAAGGCCGACCTCAGCTACGTGCGCGACGGCAAGAGCGAGACCGCCACCGTCACCCTCGGCGAGTACACGGCAGGCTGATCGGAGCCGACCGATCCTGAAGCCGCCGCACCCCAGGGTGCGGCGGCTTCAGCCGTTTCCTGCTGCGGGTGTTCCCAGAATCCCTGCGATAGGCTCAATCGACCGTCTGACGAGTGGATGCAATGACCGAGAACGCCCCCAGCGGCCCAGCAGAGCTGCTGCCTGGCGTCTCCTACGTCATGCCGGTGCTCAACGAGGTGACGCACGTGCGCGCCGCGGTGAAGAGCCTGCTCGAACAGGACTACGTCGGCGAGTTCGAAGTGGCGATCGCGCTCGGCCCGAGCATCGACGGCACCACCGAGCTTCTCGCCGACATGGCGGCCGAAGACCCGCGCATCAGGGTCATCGACAACCCGGTGGGGTCGACTCCCGCCGGTCTCAATGCGGCGATCCGTGCGTCGCGGCATCCGATCGTCATCCGCGTCGATGCCCACTCCAGCCTGCCGAGGGACTACGCGCGCATCGCGGTGGAGACCATCCTCGCGACCGGCTCGGCCAACGTCGGCGGCATCATGGACGCCCGCGGTCACAGTCCGTTCCAGAAGGCCGTCGCCCTCGCCTACACGACCAAGGTCGGACTCGGCGGCTCGTCGTTCCATGTCGGGGGAGTCGAGGGACCGGCCGAGACCGTGTACCTCGGATGCTTCCGGCGAGAGGCCATCGAGGCCGTCGGCCTGTTCGACGAGGGCATCAAACGCGGCCAGGACTGGGAGCTCAACCGCCGTCTGCGGCTGGCGGGGGAGACGGTATGGTTCACCCCGCGACTCAAGGTCGTCTACCGCCCCCGACCGAGCGTCTCCCGTCTCGCGCGCCAGATGTTCTCGACCGGACTGTGGCGCGGCGAACTCGCGCGGCGGTTCCCCGCCAACAACGGTCTGCGCTACTTCATCCCTCCGCTAATGGTGGTGGGAGTCACTCTCGGCGTCCTGTTGGGCCTCGCCGGCGTGGTCCAGGCCCTCGTGGGAGCCCTCCCGTGGATGCTGATCGGCTTCGCCATGCCGGCCGTGTACGCGCTGTTCGTGGTCGCGGCCACCATCCTGTCAACCACGGGCGCCGGAATTCGCGTGTCCCTGTGGTTTCTCCTAGTCTTGCCGTGCATCCACTTCTGCTGGGGGCTCGGCTTCCTGCCGGGCTATCTCTCACTGACCAGCAATATCGCGGCGCACACGGGGAGATGAGCTTGGCGGCAACACACGAGTCGGCGGCGTCTCCCGAGCGTCCGGCGCGACCGTCGTCGATCGCCGAGCTGCGCGCCGTCGCGCAACCACCGGAGGTGCGAGGCCGTCGCAACGCCGAGCACTGGACCGCGTCGCTCTACCTGCGCGACCTCTCGCCGTACCTCACCTGGATGCTGCTGAAGACGCGTATCTCGGCCAACGGCGTGACCGGACTGATGATCCTCGTGGGCTGGTCGACGGCCGCAGCCCTCCTCATCCCCGGCATCTGGGGCGCGCTTCTCGCGCTCGTTCTCGGCCAGCTGCAGATGCTCGTCGACTGCTGCGACGGAGAGGTCGCCCGCTGGCGCCGCACGTCCTCCCCGGCTGGTGTCTTCCTCGACAAGGTCGGGCACTACTCCACCGAGGCGCTCATCCCCATCGCCCTCGGCATCCGTGCCGCCGCCTGGCCGTTCGACACTCCGGAGGACTACCTCTGGACCACACTCGGCACCCTGCTCGCGCTGCTCATCGTGCTGAACAAGGCGTTGAACGACATGGTGCACGTCGCCCGAGCGAACGCCGGACTCACGAAGCTCGCCGACACCCACGGAGAATCAGCACCCACCCACAGTCTCGTCGCCACCCTCCGTCGGGCCGCGCGCTTCGTGCCGTTCCACCGTCTCTACCATTCCGTCGAGCTCACGATGATCGCCTTCATCGCGGCTGTGATCGGTCTGTTCGTCGGCCAGCCCGAGGTCGACCGCATCCTCGTCGTCGTGCTCGTTCCCCTCGCCTTCCTCGCACTGATCGGCCACTTCGTCGCGATCATGGCCTCCAAGCGTGTCCGTTCCTGATCCCACGGTCGGGGTCGTCGTGCTCACCCAGGGCACGCGTCCCGACGACCTGGCCCGCGGCATCCGGTCGCTCCTGGATCAGACCGGTGTGAGCCTCGACATCGTGTGCGTCGGCAACGGATGGGAGCCGACCGCGCTGCCCGCCGGAGTCGCCGCTCTCGCCCTGCCCGAGAACCTCGGCATCCCTGCCGGACGCAATCGCGGAGTCGCGCAGGTAAGCGGTGAGTTCCTGTTCTTCCTCGACGACGACGCGAGCCTGCCCGATCCCGAGTTTCTCGCGGCGGCGGTGGCGAAGCTGCGCGCCGACGCCTCGATCGGCCTCGTCCAGCCCCGCGTCGTCGACCCCAGCGGGACCACGCCGCCGAAGCGCTGGATTCCGCGCATCCGCAAGGGCGAGGCCGAGCACTCCAGCAACGTCTTCTCGGTCTGGGAGGGCGCCGTCATCCTGCCGCGCGCGGTCTTCGACGCCACCGGCGGCTGGGCCGAGCCGTTCTTCTACGCCCACGAAGGCATCGAACTGGCCTGGCGGGTCTGGGACCAGGGCAAGCGCGCCTGGTACGCCGGCGACCTCGTCGCGAACCACCCGGTGATCACGCCGACGCGGCACAGCTACTACTACAGGCTCAACGCCCGCAACCGGGTGTGGCTGGCCCGGCGCAACCTTCCCGCGGTGTTCGTACCGCTCTACGTGGCCTCCTGGACCGGCGTGCAGCTGCTGCGTTCGGTGCGCAATCGCGACGGCCTCGGCGCCTGGTGGGGCGGCTGGCGCGAGGGGTGGAGAACGGATGCCGGTGAGCGTCGGCCGCTCCGCTGGCGCACGGTGTGGCGCATGACACTGGCGGGGCGCCCGCCCGTCATCTGACGTGGGCGCTCGAATCGCGGGATGATCGCGGGCGGCATCCGTCGTCGACCCCCATCGCAGTCACCCGGGTAGGCTGGAACCGTGGGTGTGATGAAGGACGCGAAGCTCGGCTTGCGCTATGTGAAGAGCGTCTTCGCCAACCGCCGGGCCCAGTCGGAGCTGCGCCAGAAGCTCGCTCTCAAGCCGCCGCTCGAGCCGTACCGGTTCAAGGTCGCGGTCTACTTCGCCGACGGCAAGGTCAACCTGTACCAGATGCGGCAGTGGTACAAGCCGCTCGCCGAGTTGTCGAAGACCTGGCCCGTGCTCATCCTCAGCCGTGCCTCGGGCTCGGCGTCGATCCTGCTCGACGAGGCGCCGGTTCCCGTGGCGTACGTGCGCAAGGTCGTCGACCTCGAGCGGGTGATCGACGAGCAGGACCTGCACGTCATCTTCTACGTCAACCAGAACGCCAAGAACTTCCAGATGATGCGCTACGGGCGCCGCTGGCACGTTTTCATCAATCATGGTGAGAGCGACAAGATGTACATGACCACGAATCAGTTCAAGGCGTACGACTACGCCCTGGTCGCCGGTGACGCCGCCCTGTCGCGACTGAACAAGGTGCTGTGGGACTACGACTTCGCGAAGCGTGCGCTGCCCATCGGCCGGCCGCAGGCGGACCACTACTCGGGCGATCTGCCCTACACTCCGGATGCCCGCGAGGTCGTGCTCTATGCGCCGACGTGGGAGGGCGACCGGGCGGCAGCGGCGTACGGTTCCGTCGCCACCCACGGCGTCGCGCTCGTGCGCGCCCTGCTCGCGAGCGGTCGGCATCGGGTGATCTATCGCCCGCATCCGCGCTCCGGAGTCGTCGACGACGCCTACGGCGCCGCGAACCGCGAGATCATCCGCATGATCGCTCAGGCCAACGCCGCAGACCCGACGGCGCAGCACATCTTCGACCAGGGAGCCGACCTCGGCTGGCAGCTCGCCGCTGCCGACGTCGCCGTCGTCGACATCTCTGCGATGGTCTACGACCGTCTGGCCACCGGCAAGCCGCTCATGATCACGCGACCGGTGAACCCGGCCGCCGAGATCGACACCGGCGGATACCTGTCGGACTGCGAGTGGCTGACGGCCGCGGACGCCCCGGGCATCGTCGCCTTCGTCGACGAGCTGTCGCACGGGGACGACGCGCGCGAGAGGCTGCGCGTGTGGGTGGAGCGCTACTTCGGCGACGCGACTCCGGGGGCGGCCACGGCGCGCTTCCACGCGGCCGTACAGCACCTCATGGACGAGTGGGAGCGCAACGCCGCACTGCACGCGGCCGATGGAGAGGTCGACGAGCACGATGTCGGCGAGGACGACGACCCGGGCATTCTCGGCCAGTAGACGGCGTCAGCGGTCGAGGCCGCCGAGATCGGCGCTCGATCAGCGCGCTTCGGGGTCCGGTTCGCCGAACAGGTCGTCGAGGGGATCCGGCTCGAGAGCGGCATCCGGTGCCGTCAGGCTCTTGCGACGGGGACGGATGGCGCGCATCCGCCCGTTGATGATGTTGCTGGCCCGGGAGACGCCGCCCTGCACTCCAGCGAAGGCGCGCGTCGCGATGTTGCCGCGCGAGTCGCCGACCACGATGTCGTGCGGTTCGAGTTCATGGGGGAGCGTCTCGGGCGGCATCCCGAACGCCAATCGCGACGACTGCACGACGCGTCCCGACACGATCCGGTTGCCGACTCCACCGATGACGGCACCGATTCCGAAGGGGATGGCCTTGGAGAAGACGCTGGCGCCGGCTCCCACCACGAACTTGCGCAGGAACATCGACTTGAGCTTGTCGGCCAGCGGCCCGACGAGCGCGCGTGGCAGGTTCGCCGTCACGAGCTCGCCCCAGTAGGCGCTGCGCACGGCTCCACCGCCGGACACCTGTCCGGCGAGCTGGCGCACCAGGCTCGAGCCCTCGGAGCCGAGCATCATCGTCATGATGAGGGCGCGGGCCCGATCGGGGTCGGCCACGGCGATACCGTGCACCTCGGCGACGGACTGCGCGTACAGCGCCGTCGCCTCGAGGAAGCCCGCGGTCTCGACACCCGAGAGCACGATCGTCATGCCCGTGCCGATGCCGGGGACCACCGCCGTCGCTCCGACGGCCGCGCCGCCGGTGGTGGTGGCGGCCATGTACCGCCGCTCGAGGATGCGCACCAGCTGTGCCGGGGTCGCATCCGGATTGCGTCGACGGATGCTGCGGATGTGCGCGAGCACCGCGGGGCGCTGCACGCCCAGTCCGAAGTCGATCGTGCGCACCAGGCGCGGCGGCAGCTCGCCGCCGACGGGGGTGCCGCCGGTGGAGGAGACGATGGGCTTCGGTGTGCGTGCCATAGAGGACGAGCCTATTGCGAGAGTCTGAGGGATCCCCCTCCCTTGCGGATGGTCGCCCGATGTGGCACGAGGCGCCCGTCGCCGGCCGGGCCCATCCGCAGCATGCGGTCCGCCCCGCGAGCCTCCTCGAACTAGATTCGAGGTATGACGCAGCTCATCACCTGGGAATCCATCGAGGGCCTCGAGCGCCGAGCGCCCCGCCTCGTCGCGACTCCCGACCAGCATCGCGCAGTCGCCGAGACCGTCACGGCCTGGGCGACGGATGCCGCATCCTTCGATGTCGACGACGGCATCACGCGGGCGCACCTCCTCCTGGTGGGGGCCGAGCACCTCGAGATGGCCGGCGACCTCGATGAGGCGCGTCGGCTGGCCGAGACTGCCGCCACGCATCCGACTGCGGAGCCGTTCGGGGCGCATCCGACGCTCATCTCGCTCGCCTTCGCAAGCGGCGACGTCGATCGGGCCGTGGCCCTGGCCGACGAGGTCAGGGCGGCGCCGGAGGCAGGCCTGCACATCATCCTGATGATCGCCGAGACCTTCGAACTGAACGGCGACCTGGCGAGGGCCGAGCGCTGGAACACCATCGGTGCACGGCGGGCGTCGGCCGCCAGCCTGTCGCCCACCGAGCAGTACCTGACCTTCCTCGGCGGGCGCTTCCGGGCGCGACGCGACGCGGGCAAGCCGCTCGACGGCCTCGACGACGAGGCGCAGGAGTTGCGCGCCGAGGCCGGGCTCGACCCGCTGGTCTGAGCGGCATCCGTGGCCCGAAGCGGTCAGGCGGAGCGAGCGGCCCGACATGCCGCCGGCCCGCCGGCCCGCCGGCCCAGCTCAGGCCTTCGGGGGCTTGGCCACTCCGTAGTCGGCGTTGTAGGCGTCGAGCACGTCGCCGATGGGGCCGTCGAGCACGAGCTTGCCCTTGTCGAGGTAGAGGCCGCGCGTGCAGAAGCGACGCAGGTCGCGCTCGTTGTGCGACACGAAGAACAGCGTGCGTCCTCCGGCGAGGAGCTCCTCGATGCGGGCGTAGCACTTCTCGCGGAACGCCTTGTCGCCGACGGCGAGCACCTCGTCGACGAGGATGATCGGCTCCTCGAGACGCGAGATCACCGAGAAGGCGATGCGCACCTTCATGCCGCTCGAGAGGTGCTTGTAGGGCGTGTCGAGGAAGTCGCCGATGTCGGCGAACTCGATGATGTCGTCGAAGCGCTCGTCGATCATGCTGCGCGTCATGCCGTGCAGTCCAGCCGTGAGGTGGATGTTGTCGCGTACTGTCAGGTCGTCGACGAAGCCGCCGGTGATCTCGATGAGCGGCGCGACGCCGCCGTGCACGGTCACGCTGCCCTCGTCGGGAAGCATCACCCCGGCCACGAGTTTCAGCAGGGTGGACTTCCCCTGGCCGTTGCGCCCGACGACGCCGATGGCCTCGCCCTTGCGCACGTCGATCGACAGCCCGCGCAGCGCCCAGAACTCGCCGGGCCGGCTGCGACGGGCGCGTCCGGCGAAGAGATCCTTGAAGTTGCGCCGGCCGCGCTTGTTGCGGCGGAACCTGATGCCGGCATCCGCCACCCGGATGTCGATGGCTGCAGCGCTGGATTCGGTCTCGATGGCGGCGTCGCTCATCAGATCTCCTTCAGGACGGAACGCTCGAGCCGCCGGAACAGCAGGAGCCCGACGACGAGGAAGGCGACGGACACGAGAGCCGAGATGCCCACGTCGAACCAGTTGAGCTGGTCGGGGAAGAAGCCTGCGCGGTAGAGCCCGAAGATGCCGGACAGCGGGTTGAACGCCGCCCACACCTGCAGGTCGGCCGGCAGGTCCGTCGTGCCGTAGATGATCGGCGATGCGTAGAACAGCAGGCGCAGGATCAGCCTGACCGCGCGCTCGATGTCCCTGAAGAACACCACGAGCGGCGCCACGATGAGTCCGACGCCCACGGTGAGCACGGCCTGCAAGAGGATCGCGAGGGGGAAGTAGAGCAGGTCGACGTTGACCTGCGCGCCCGAGAAGATCGCGAACAGTGCCAGCACCGGCAGCGACGCCACGAACTCGATGCCCTTCGAGAGCACGATGCGATTCACCCAGATGGTGCGGGGGATCGTGGTGGAACGGATGAGCTTCGCCTCACGCAGGAACGCGCGCGTGGAGTCGGAGATGGTGCCGTTGAACCACATCCAGGGGAGCAGGGCCGTGAGGAGGAAGACGATGTAGGGCTCGGCGCCGACGCTGCGCTCGAAGATGACGGTGAAGACGAACCAGTAGATGGCCGACATGAGCAGCGGGTCGAGGATCGACCAGACGTAGCCGAGGGCCGACGTGGAGTACCGCACCCGCAGGTCGCGGCGGGTGAGCAGCCAGAGGGAGTGGCGATAGCGCGAGAACGGGGTCCACTGGGGGCGCGACTCGGCGTAGGAACTCACGCCGTCCATCGTATGCGCCCGCGCGTCGTGCTCCTGCTCACGCCACCGTGCCGCGTCGCTGCGCCGCGTCGCTGTGCCGTCGCGCCCCGCTGGTGCCGGCATCCGGAGCCGAAACCATGCCGAGACGACGAAAGCAGGCCGAAACGACGAAAGCAGGCCCGATGGGCCTGCTTCCGTGAGTTTCAGCCGATGCGGCCTGTCATGACGATCACACGAAGTGGTTCGCGCGCTCCAGGTCTTCGGCGAAGTCGATCTCGACAGCGTAGAGGTCGGTGATGTCGACGGGCTCGACCAGGATGCGCTCCTTCTCGATCGCGAGCTCCAGGCCGCGCTCGAAGTAGTCCTGGTCGTTCACCTTGGTTAGGTGGCGGATGAAGGTGGCCTTGTCGGCGCTCGAGATGTAGTTGATGCCCACGGCCTCGCCGAGTCCGCCCTTGACGGTCTTGGAGAGCTCCTTGATGTAGCCCTCGGCGCTCATCGTGTACTTGACCTCTTCGTCGGAGACCTTGGAGTGGTTCACGGTGACGAAGGACTGGTCGCGCGCGATCATCTCGGCGGCACGGTCGAGAACGGTGGGGTCGAAGACGACGTCGCCGTTCATCCAGAGCACGCCGCCGGCCTGCGATGCCTGGAGGGCACGCAGCAGGCTCTTCGAGGTGTTGGTCTGGTCGTACTGCTCGTTGTATACGAACGCAGCGTCGGGGAAGGCCTCGATGATGTGCTCGAGCTTGTAGCCGACGACGATCGTGACCTTGGCGCTGCGGCCGAAGGCGTGCTCGATGTTGTCGAACTGCTGCTTCATGATGGTGCGTCCGTCGCTGAGCTCGGTCAGCGGCTTCGGCAGGGAGCGGCCGAGACGGCTGCCCATGCCTGCGGCAAGAATGACGACCTGGGTGGTCATAGTGATCTCCTCGATGGAATTCGGGTCGACCGTACGTTTCATGAACATCCACCATCGGACGTTCACCCACGGTTCACCCACACGTGTATGTGAAGACACGCCTTTATGCCCGGTTCACCTTATCGTGCCGGGTCGGTCGGGGGCCAGACACGGGGGACGGCGTGCCTCGATTGTGACCTGCTGCTGAGCGTATTCACAGGGACGGGCGTCATCTGCCGTTCGGCTGTCGCAGGGGAGTTGGTAGGTTTACTCCGTGAGTTCTGCGCAGCGATTCCCAGACCCGCACGACCAGGGGGCGACGGCCGAGGAGGCCTCGATCGAGGGCGCTTCCGCGACGGAGGATTCCGCGGACGCCGCACGTTCTCGGGGGACATCGACGGCGACCTCGTCGGTGCCGGATGCCGGTTCCGATGCGGCGTCCGACGCCCCGGCTGCTCCGGCCAAGCCCGCAGCGCGCAAGCCGGCCGCCCGCCGACCCGCCGCTCGCAAGCCGGCGGCGTCGAGAAAGCCGGCGGAGACGTCTGCTGCGGCGGAGGGAGATGCGTCAACCGACGCTGACGTGACAAGCGAGAGCGCCCCCACGTCTCCCGCCGTCTCAGCGCCCAAGCGACCGGCCGCTGCCCGGAAGACGACCACGCCCCGCAAGCCGGCGGCGAAGACCGGCGGCACCAGCGCCGCCACAGCGAAGACGACGTCCGCCACACCGAAGAGCCCGGCAACGTCGAAGACTCCCGCGGCGAAGACGACCGCCGCCGCGAAGACGACCCGGGCGACCCCCGCGCGCTCGACGAGTACGCCGGCACGAGCCGCCGCTGCCGCCAAGGCCGCAGCCGCGAAGGCTGCCGAGGCCGCAACCGCCGAGACGACGGAAGCGGCGACCGCTGCGTCTGCGAACGACACGACGGGGAGCGCCGCGACGCCCGCGGCACCCGGCACGCCCGCGGCGAAGGCCGCGACCCCGCCCCGCAAGCGCCCTGTGCGCGCCCCCAAGGCCCCGCCGGCCGTCGTCAAGGCCGCGCCGACGGTCGCCGCCGCCGAGGTCGTGCGCGATACGGCCACGGCCGAGCCGCGGCATCCGTCGACGACGCAGAAGGATGCCGCAGACACTCCGGCCGATGCTGCAGCAACGACCTCTCCCGGGAGCGCCACGACGTCCGCCCCCACGGAGACCGAGACCACGCCGGAGACCGCAGACGAGACCGCCGTCATCGAGGCGTCGGAGGCCGAGTTCCCCACGGACGACGACCTGGTGGCCATCGGCCTCGTCGACGCCCCTCCGGCCGAGCTGACGATCGAGGACACCGCTGCGGCGGTCGCCGAACTCGAACTCATCGAAGAGCTGACGATCGAGCAGATCGACGAGGACGAGGCCGAAGCCGAGGCCGAGGCCGCAGCGGCAGCCGCGAAGGCCGCGGCCCGCAAGAAGCGTGCCACCCGCAAGCTGCCCACCGCGACGAAGGCGCCGGCGGCATCCGCCCCCGCCGTACTCACCATCTCGGGCCTCGCCAAGAGCTACGGTGCGACGCAGGCCGTCGCCGGTATCGACCTCGAGGTTCGCACCGGATCGTTCTACGGGATCGTCGGCCCCAACGGCGCCGGAAAGACCACGACCCTGTCGATGGTCACCGGACTGCTGCGACCGGATGCCGGAACGGTCGTCGTGCACGACGTCGACGTCTGGAAGGAGCCGGCCAAGGCCAAGCGCATGACCGGCGTGCTGCCCGACAGGCTGCGTCTGTTCGACAGGCTCACCGGAGCCCAGCTGCTGTACTACTCCGGCGTGCTGCGCGGGCTCGACGCTCAGACCGTGCGCACGCGCTCGGCCGACCTCGTCTCCGCCTTCGGGCTGGAAGAGGCGATCAACCGCCTCGTCGCCGACTACTCCGCCGGAATGACGAAGAAGATCGCCCTCGCGTGCGCCATGATCCACTCGCCCCGCCTCCTGGTGCTCGACGAGCCGTTCGAGGCCGTCGACCCCGTGTCGGCCGCCAACCTCATCGAGATCCTGCAGCGCTACGTCGCCGCCGGCGGCACCGTCGTGCTCTCGAGCCACGGCATGGACCTCATCGAGCGCGTCTGCGACAGCGTCGCCATCATCGTGCAGGGCAGGGTGCTGGCAGCCGGGACCCTCGACGAGGTGCGCGACGGCGAACGACTCGAAGACCGGTTCGTCGAACTGGCCGGCGGCCGCAAGGTAGCAGAGGGGATGGAATGGTTGCACAGCTTCTCGGACTGAAAGTCCGGCTCTTCGGCAACCTGTTCCGCCGCGGCCCCTGGCAGATCGTCGGCATCATCGTCGGGCTGATCTACGGCCTGGGCATCGCCGTCTTCCTGATGGCACTGCTCATCGGCCTGCGCTTCGCGCCCGACGTCGAGTTCCTGCGCGACGGGATCGTCCTCGTGGGATCGATCGTCACCGTCGGGTTCATCGTGGTCCCTCTGTTCATGGGCTCGGATGACTCCCTCGATCCCCGGCGGTTCTCGCTGTTCGGCATGCGCAACCGCGACCTCTCGTTCGGACTCGCGCTGGCAGCCTTCGTCGGCGTCCCGGCCCTCGTCCTGGCGATCACGCTCGTCGGCTTCGTCGTCACCTGGACGCGCGGCTTCGGTGAGGCCGTGGTCGCGCTGATCGCGGCAGTGCTCGTGCTCGCCACCTGCATCATGCTGTCCCGCGTCTCGACCTCGCTCGCCAGCCTCTTCCTCGCCACCCGCCGCGCCCGCGAGGTGAGCGGAGTGCTCGGCGTTCTCGTGCTCGTGCTGATCTCGCCGATCATCGTGCTGCTCGCCCAGGTCGACTGGGCGACCTCCGGTCGTGGTCTCGTCCGCGAGGTCAGCGCCATCCTCTCGTGGACTCCCCTCGGTGCGATGTGGGCCATTCCGGGCGACGCGGCCGCCGGCGAGTGGGGAGCATCCGTCCTGAAGCTCCTCATCGCCCTCGCCACGCTCTGGCTGATCTGGCTGGCGTGGCAGGCGCTCGTGGCGAAGACCCTGGTCACCCCGGGCCGCCAGACCCAGTCGCACGCCTACCACGGCCTCGGCTGGTTCGACAAGATGCTGCCGGGGGCCACCGGCGCCGTCGCCGCCCGCTCGCTGACCTACTGGATCAGGGACGCTAGGTACTGGGTGTCGCTCATCATGATCCCCGTGCTGCCGGTCCTCCTCGTCGTGCCCCTCGCTGCGGTTCAGGTGCCCACAGGGGTTCTGGCCCTGCTGCCGGTGCCGGTCATGTGCATCTTCCTCGGTTGGACCGTGCACAACGACGTCGCCTACGACTCCACGGCCGTCTGGCTGCACGTGGCATCGGGCGTCAGCGGCTTCGCCGACCGCATCGGCCGGCTCGTGCCCGCGTTCTTCCTGTCGATCCCGCTCATCGCCCTCGGCACGATCGTGAGCATGCTGCTGTACCGCGACTGGAGCGTGCTGCCGTCGTTCATCGGGGTCTGCGCGAGCCTGTTCCTGGTGGGACTCGGATGCTCCAGCTACACCTCGGCGCGCTTCCCGTACCCGGTTCCCAAGCCCGGCGCCAGCCCATTCGCCCAGCCGCAGTCCTCGGGCACGGCCGCAGCGACCGTGCAGTCGCTGACCTTCCTGGTGGCGCTGGTGCTCACGCTGCCCGCCCTCGTCTTCGGCTACCTCGCCCTGTTCGTCGACCCGGCGTGGCATATCGCCACGCTCATCGAGGGCGTCGGAGTCGGCCTGATCGCACTCGTGCTCGGCGTCGTCTGGGGGGCGCACACGTTCACGAAGCGCGGCCCCGAGATCCTGGCCTCGGCGATCCGGGCGTAGTGTCCGCCTGAGCGACCGAGGCGCGGCATCCGACCCCGCCGATGCCCGCTCGGGCGTTCTACACTGGAACCCATGAGCGAAACCTTCCGTGCGAGCATCGCCGACCCGGGTCAGCCCGGAGGCGGCACGTCCACCCTCGACCGCGAGCTCGAGGAACTGCTCGAGCAGGAGTCGATCGAACCCGGCGACCACGAGCGCTTCTCGCATTACGTGAAGAAGGAGAAGATCCTCGAGTCCGCCCTCTCGGGCAAGCCGGTCAAGGCTCTCTGCGGCAAGAAGTGGACGCCGGGGCGCGACCCCGAGAAGTTCCCGGTGTGCCCCACCTGCAAGGAGATCTACGAGAAGCTGAAGGCCGAGTAGACCGTCTGAGGCTGCAGCCCGACCGTCGTCCTGACGGTCGTCGCCCCTACTTGTAGACGGTGGGGATGGCCGCTTCGCCGGCTCCCAGCCGGAACGCCTCGATCGGAAGCTCCTGCATCACCGCGGCACGGTGCTCGCGTGCGGCCTTCGTGCCCGCGGCGCCGAGGAAGGCGGGATCAGCGACCCCGTCGCGCATGAGGGTCGCCTGCAGCGGGCGCTCCCGAGACTCGTCCTGAACGCCTTCGGGCTCGCCGTCGGGTCCGTCGCCGAGGTAGACGATCTCCTCGCGGGCCGTGCGGGTCGAGTCGATGCGCCGCACGGCGGTCTTGCGGCCGCCGACGCTCACCTTCTGGGCACTGGACTTCGCCACCGACACCCACTCGTCGTCGTCACCGCGGCGGGCGACCAGCTTGTAGACCATGCCGGCTGTGGGGGAGCCGGAGCCCGTGGCGACCGAGGTGCCGACCCCGTAGGCGTCGACGGGCGAGCCCGAGAGGGCGCCGATGAGGTACTCGTCGAGGTCGCTGGTCACGGTGATCTTCGTGTTGACGGCGCCGAGGCTGTCGAGTTGTTCGCGAACGGATGCCACGACCGACGGCAGATCGCCCGAGTCGATGCGCACGGCTCCGAGGCCGGTGCCGGCGACGCGCACGGCCGTCTCGACGCCCTTCTCGACGTCGTAGGTGTCGACGAGCAGCGTGGTGCCGGCACCGAGGGCCTCGACCTGTGCCCTGAAGGCGTCCTCCTCGGTGTCGTGCAGCAGCGTGAAGGAGTGCGCTGCGGTTCCCATCGTCGGCACGCCCCATGTACGACCGGCCTCGAGGTTGCTGGTCGCACCGAAACCGGCGATGTAGGCGGCGCGCGCCGTGGCCACGGCCGCGTACTCGTTCGTGCGGCGCGATCCCATCTCGGCGAGAGGGCGGCCGAGCGCCACCGACACCATGCGGGCGGCAGCACTGGCGACGGCGGAGTCCGAGTTCAGGATGCTGAGGATGAGGGTCTCGAGGATGACGCCCTCGGCGAAGGTCGCGTTCACGATCACCAGCGGCGAGCCCGGGAAGTACGCCTCGCCCTCGCGGTAGCCCCAGATGGTGCCGCTGAACCTGTAGTTCGCCAGCCAGTCGAGGGTCGACGGATGCACCACATCGGCGGCGCGAAGCCAGTCGAGCTCGGCATCCGTGAACCGGAAACGGCCGATCGCCTCGAGCAACCTGCCGGTGCCGGCGACGACGCCGTAGCGGCGTCCTGCCGGGAGGCGGCGCGCGAAGGCCTCGAACATCGACTCGCGATGAGCCGTGCCGTTCCGAAGGGCGGCGTCGAGCATGGTGAGTTCATAGCGGTCCGTGAGGAGCGCAGAGGAGCTGGTCACGAAAGATCACCCTATCCCGCACGACTAAGCTTGCACGTCGTGACGGATGCGCCGATTGGAATCTTCGACTCCGGCGTGGGCGGCCTCACGGTGGCCCGCGCAGTGAAGGACGCCCTGCCCAACGAGTCGATCCTCTACATCGGCGATCTCGAGCACTCGCCGTACGGCCCCAAGAAGATCGCCGACGTGCGCGGCTACGCCCTCGACGTTCTCGACGACCTGGTGGACCAGGGCGTGAAGATGCTCGTGATCGCCTGCAACACCGCATCCGCCGCCATGCTCCGCGATGCCCGCGAGCGCTACAGCGTGCCCGTGGTCGAGGTCATCCAGCCGGCAGTGCGCCGCGCGGTGGCCGCGACCCAGAACCGCCGCGTCGGCGTCATCGGCACCGCGGGCACCATCAACTCGCGCGCCTACGAGGACGCCTTCGCCGCGGCGCCCGAGCTGCAGCTGTTCACGGCGGCGTGCCCGCGCTTCGTCGAGTTCGTCGAGTCGGGCGTCACCACCGGCGCCGAGGTGCTGGCCGTGGCCGAGGAGTACCTCGCCCCGCTGCGCGAGGCCGACATCGACACTCTGGTACTCGGATGCACCCACTACCCGTTCCTCCGGGGCGCCATCTCCTACGTCATGGGCGAGAAGGTGACCCTGGTCTCGAGCGACACCGAGACGGCCAACGACGTCTACCGCGTGCTGGTCTCCCAACAGCTCGAGCGCACGGCGAGCAGTCCGCCCAGCTATCACTACGAGGCGACCGGCCCGAGCGTCAGCGCCTTCCTCGACCTGGCCCACCGCCTCATCGGCCGCGACATCGACGCCGTCGATCTCGTGCAGACCGGCACCATGCACATCATCCGCTGAGAGGCCTGACGAGGCTCCCGCCTCGCCTGCCGCATCCGTTCCACCCACAGACAGGAATCCACCGTGACAGACCTCATCCGCGTCGACGGCCGCGCCGCCGACGACCTGCGCCCCATCACCATCGAACGCGGCTGGAGCGACCAGGCGGAGGGCAGCGCCCTCATCTCGTTCGGACGCACCAAGGTGCTCTGCACGGCCTCGTTCACCAACGGCGTTCCGCGCTGGATGGCAGGCAAGGGCAAGGGCTGGGTCACGGCCGAGTACTCGATGCTGCCGCGCTCGACGAACAGCCGCATGGACCGCGAGTCCGTGAAGGGGCGGATCGGCGGACGCACGCACGAGATCAGCCGCCTCATCGGCCGGAGCCTCCGCGCCGTCGTCGACATGAAGGCCCTCGGCGAGAACACCCTCGTCATCGACTGCGACGTGCTGCAGGCCGACGGCGGCACCCGAACGGCCGCGATCACCGGGGCCTACGTGGCCATGGTCGACGCCATCGAGTGGGGTCGCCAGCACAAGTTCATCGGCCAGAAGGCCAAGCCTCTCATCGACAGCGTCTCGGCCGTCTCGGTCGGCATCATCGACGGCACCCCCATGCTCGACCTCGCCTACACCGAGGACGTGCGGGCCGAGACCGACATGAACATCGTCGTCACCGGACGCGGGCTCTTCGTCGAGGTGCAGGGAACAGCGGAGGGAGCCCCGTTCGACCGGCGCGAGCTCGACGCCCTGCTCGACTTGGGGGTCGCCGGCGGCGCCACGCTGCGGGACCTGCAGACCGCAGCCCTCGCGCCCGTCGGCGACGCGGCATCCGTCACCGCCTGATGGCACTCGAGGTGGTGCTGGCCACGCACAACCAGCACAAGGTCGAGGAGTTCCAGCGCATCCTCGGTGCCGCCATGCCGTCGATCACCGTCGTGGCCTACGACGGACCCGAGCCCGTCGAGGACGGCGTGAGCTTCGCCGAGAACGCCCTCATCAAGGCGCGGGCCGCGGCAGCCCACACGGGACTCGTGGCCCTCGCCGACGACTCGGGCATCTGCGTCGACATCCTGGGAGGTGCGCCCGGGATCTTCTCGGCGCGCTGGGCCGGTGGCCGCGACAGCACCGAGAACCTCGAGCTGCTGCTCGCGCAGTTGAGCGACATCGCCGATCCGCATCGCGGCGCGCACTTCACCTGTGCGATCGCGATCGTGGCTCCGGATGCCGCGGGGCGGTCGGGCTTCGAGCAGGTGGCGTCGGGCGAGTGGCCGGGGCGACTGGCCTCTGCGGCATCCGGTGCCCACGGTTTCGGCTACGACCCGATCTTCGTGCCGGACGGCCACGACGTGAGCGCTGCCGAGCTGGCGCCCGAAGTGAAGAACGCCGAGAGCCACCGGGCCCGGGCGTTCACCGCCGCCATCCCCATCCTGCAGCGCCTGGCCTAGCCCGCTCACGGCTCGCTACCATGGGGGCATCCCCAGCAAAGGAGCGCCTCGTGGGCACGGTGGTCATCTACGGCTCGATGTCGGTCGACGGCTTCATCGCGGACGAGAACGATCAGCCCGGGCCTCTGTTCGACTGGCTGCTCACCGGTGACGTGCCGTTGGACGACAGCGGCGTCCTGAAGGTGTCGCAGGCGTCCTACGACCACACCAGGGCGTACTGGGACAGCATCGGGGTGACGATCGCCGGCCGCCACGTCTTCGACCTGACGGACGGCTGGGACGGGACGCCTCCGAGCGGTATCGACCACGTGGTGGTCGTGACGCATCGGCCCGCGCCCGATGGCTGGGACCCCTCGGCTCCGTTCCATTTCGTCGACGGCATCGAGGCAGCCGTGGCCCGGGCGCAGGAGCTCGCGGGTGACCGCGTGGTCGAGGTCGCCGCGGGTGAGGTCGGTGGCCAGGCTCTTGCCGCGGGTCTCGTCGACGAGGTGCGCATGGACGTCGTCCCCGTCGTGTTCGGGTCGGGCAAGCGCTACTTCGGGTCGGTGAACGCGCAGCATCTGCTGGAGGGTCCCGACGAGGTGGTCCAGGGCAGCGGGGTGCTTCACCTGCGCTATCGGGTGCGTCGTCCACCGCTCTGAACGGGCGCTGCTGATAACGATTCCCGGAGTCGTTCCCAACTGCGCGGATGAGGTCGTTCGGGCGGGATTCCGGCCTACCCTTGAAGGGACATGGCCCACGATCACGCCCACCGGAGCTCCAACAGGTCCCGACTTCTCATAGTCATCGGGATCGTCTCCGTCGTGCTCGTCGCCGAGGTGGCGGGTGCCGCCCTCAGCGGATCGCTCGCCCTGTTCGCCGACGCCGGCCACATGCTCTCCGATCTCACCGGCCTCGTCGTCGCGCTGGTCGCCGCGATCGTGGCCGCGCGACCGGCGTCGGAGCGCCAGACCTACGGGTACCAGCGTGCCGAGGTCTTCGGGGCGCTCATCAATGCGCTCATCCTGATCGTCGTCGCGCTGTTCGTCGGCATCGAGGGCATCCGCCGCCTGATCGAGCCGGGCCCCGCAGAGGTGCAGGGCTCGCTCATGCTGCTCATTGCGAGCATCGGCCTCGTGGCCAACGTGATCGCCTTCCTGGTGCTGCGACGCGGCGACACCACGTCGCTCAACATGCGCGGTGCGGCCCTCGAGGTGCTCGGCGACCTGCTGGGGTCCATCGCCGTCATCGTGGCCGGCATCGTGATCATCACGACGGGATTCGCCGCGGCGGACGCGATCGCCTCGCTGCTCATCGCCGTGATGATCGTGCCGCGCGCGGTGTCGCTGCTGCGCGACGTGGTGCGGGTGCTCAGCCAGTCCGTGCCCGTCGACACCAGCGTCGCCGAGATCCGCGAGCACATCCTCGAGACCGACGGCGTCGTCGATGTCCACGACGTGCACGTGTGGGCGATCACCTCGGGCGAGTACGTCTTCAGCGCCCACGTGGTGGTCGAGCCGGACGCTCTCGCCGGCGAGCGGTCGAGCTGCCTGCTCGACGAGCTCAGCGACTGCCTCGCGCATCACTTCGACGTGGAGCACTCCACGTTCCAGCTCGAGCCGGCCGAGCACGCGGCGCACGAGCAGCCGCACCACGCGTAGCCACGACGCCCGCTGGGGCCCAGACGAAGTCCGCGGTCGAGCTCATGGGTCGGAGAACAGGCCCGATCGTCCGGAACAGGCCCATCTGGCCTGTAGCGGCTCGATTAGCGGATCGGGCCTGTTCTCGGAACGAGACCCGGGCAAGCGGATGCCGCGCCGAGGCTAGAAGCCGTCGGGGCGCTTCTCGAACACGTCGGGGTCGAGGGCCAGCTCGGCTGCCTCCTCGGCATCCGTCACCACGTCTTCTCCGGCCTCGGCTGCCTTCTTCGCCTGGTGGGCGGAGTGGAAGTAGTGCCAGAGCGTGGGGATGAGCGTGAGGACGACAGCGCCCAAGAGGATGATGTCGATGTAGTTCTGCACGAACTCGGCGACGGGCGGGATGTACCCGATGAGGAAGCCGAAGTAGGTCAGGCCAGCACCCCAGATGAGCGCGCCGATGGCGTTGTACAGCGAGTACCTCTTGTAGTCCATGTGGCCGATGCCCGCGGCGACGGGGGCGAAGGTGCGCACGATCGGCACGAAGCGGGCGAGGATGACCGCGAGCGCGCCGAACCGGGTGAAGAAGGCGTTCGTCCGCTCGACGTTCTTGACGCTGAAGAGGCCGGATTCCTTCTTCTCGAAGACCCGTGGCCCGAACCTGTGGCCTATGAGATAGCCGACCTCGCCGCCGAGGAAGGCCGCCACGGCGATGGCGAGGCAGACCCACCAGATGTCGACACCGAACACCAGCGAGGTGTGGGTGAGCAGGCCGGAGATGACCAGCAGGGTGTCGCCGGGGAGGAGGAATCCGACCAGCAGGCCGGTCTCCGCGAAGACTATCGCGCACACCACCACCAGGGCCCAGGGGCCTGCGCCGGCGATGATGGTCTCTGGGTCGAGCCAGGGGATCAGGGCGGTGTGCATGCGCCGCAGTCTACTGGGCCGAAGAGACGTCAGCCTGTGCAGACGCTGCGCGATCGGCGCGCTCCAGTCGCCATGCCCTGATGCCCGCGATGACGGATGCCGTGATGAAGACCCCGGCGATCACATAGGCCAGAACCTTCACCCCGGGGATGGACGCCGCGTAGTAGCCGATCACGGTGATCCCGACGCCCCACGCCAGGGCTCCGACGATGTTCGCGGTCACGAAGCGGGCGTAGCCCATGCGTCCGACGCCCGCGATGACGGGCACGAAGACGCGACCCCAGGGGATGAACCGGGCGATGACCACCGACCACCAGCCGAAGGTGCGGTAGAAGCGCTCGGTGCGGGCGATGACCCCCTGCATCCGGGGCCCGCCGCGCTTGTCGAGATAGGGCCTGCCGTACCGTCGTCCGAGCAGGAAGCCGACCTGGTCGCCGAGGAAGGCGGCGATGCCGGTTCCGATCGCGAGAACCCAGATGTCGACTCCGGATGCGCCTGCCGCGATGATCCCCGAGGCGAAGAGCAGCGAGTCGCCGGTGACGAACGGGACGAAGACGCCGACGAAGAGCGCGGTGCCCGCGAAGACGAGGCCCCACACGACGAGGTAGAAGACCACGACACCGACCTGGCCGAGCAGGTCGGTGAGCTGGCCGTCGAGCGCCGCCGTGCGGAGCACGATTCTCAGCCGTCGAGCGCGTCGAAGACGGCGCTGTTGAAGTCGAAGGCCGCGTCGGCTTCCGTGACGAAGGCGTCGACCTGCGCGGCATCGAAGCCGAGGGCGTTGAGGTTCTCGCGATAGGCGCGCTTGTAGTGCACGATGTCGGTGATCTCGGTGAAGCGGAAGAAGCTCAGCTGCTCGGGAGTGGCGTCGTAGTGGCGCGCGACGAGGCGCGCGATGGCCTGGCCGCCCGAGAGGTCGCCGAGGTAGCGCGTGTAGTGGTGGGCGAGGTAGCGGGGGAGATCGTCGGGGGCGATCGCGCGCAGGTGCTCGGCGTAGGCGGCCGTGGCCGGCAGGGCCGGGAGCTCGGTGCGCCACGCGGGGGATCCGAGGGCGGCGAGGTCGCTCTCCACCGCGGCGAACCTGTCGAGACTGTGGGCGTCGATGATGGCCGGATCGTTCGGCTGGGCCGGGCGCGACTCGAGCGCCTCGTAGATCCAGGCCAGCTGGGCGAGGTAGCGGGTGTAGGCCGCGAGGTCGAGCTCGCCCTTCATGAGGGCCGTGATGAACGGCTTGCTCTCGGCGGACCGGTGGGCGTCCATCGTGCGCTCGCGGACGATGGCGGCGACATCCGTCGCGTCGACAGTGAGGTTAGGCATACCTAAACAGTAACGGACGCAAGCCCCTTGTGTCTCACCCCCGAAACGGGCATCGGCGTGGGTGATCGGGTCCAGTACTCTTCCGAGGGGGGATGAGCAGCGTGCGCGTCCGCCGGGCTCATCGAAAGGACCTTCGTGTTCGACTTCCTCTTCAGCAATCCGCTCCTCGGCACGATCGCGATCGTGATCGTGGCGGTCATCGTCGTCTTCATCTACGCCAAGGCGCTGTACCGCAACGTGTCGCCGGATGAGGCTCTCGTCGTCACCGGCAAGCGCTCCAAGCGCCGGGTGGTCGACGGGGTCGAGGCCGAGGAGTCGGGCCAGCGCGTGGTGCACGGCCAGGGCGTGTGGATCACGCCGTTCTTCCAGAAGGCGCACAAGATCTCCCTGCGCTCGCGGGCCATCGACATCAAGGCCGAGGCGCAGACCAAGAACGGCATCACGATGAACGTCGACGCCGTGGCGATCGTCAAGGTCGGCGACGCAGACGAGAAGATCCGCGCCGCGGCCCAGCGCTTCCTCGGCCAGGACAAGAACATCGACATCTTCGCGCTCGAGGTGCTGTCGGGATCGTTGCGCTCCTCGGTGGGTGCCACCGACGTGCTCACCATCATCAACAAGCGCGACGAGCTCTCGACCGCGGTGCTCGACATCGCACGCCAGTCGCTGCTCAACCAGGGCCTCGACGTCGACTCCTTCGAGATCAAGGGCATCTCGGACAGCAACGGCTACATCGAGGACCTCGGCCGTGCCGAGCAGGCCGAGGTGCGCAAGCAGGCCGAGATCGCCGAGTCGCGCGCCAAGAAAGAGGCCCGCGAGGCCGCCGTCGCCGCCGAGACCGCCATCGCCGAGGCCGAGAACGCCCTCGCCCTGCGCAAGGCCGACCTGCAGAAGGAGACCGACAAGGCCGCGGCCGAGGCGGCATCCGCCCGCCCGCTCGCCGAGGCGCAGTCGCAGCAGGCCGTCGTCGCCCAGCAGGAGATCACAGCCCAGAAGCGCGCATCGCTGCGTGCGGCCGAGCTCGAGTCCGAGGTCAAGGCCGTGGCCGATGCCGAGGCCTACCGTGTGAAGACCATCGCGCAGGCGGCCGCAGACTCCAAGCTCATCGAGGCTCAGTCGGCCCGCGACGCCCGCAAGGCCGCGGCCGACGCCCTCGAGGCCGAGGGTCTCGCCGAAGCCAAGGCGATCGCCGCCCGCGGTGAGGCCGAGGCATCCGCCACCAAGGCCGCTGCCGAGGCCGTCGCCCAGCAGTCCGAGGCGCTGCTGCAGCTCAAGGTGATCGAGGCCCTGCCGCTCATCGCCCGCGAGCTCGCGGCGCCGATGTCGAACATCGACCAGCTCACGGTGATCTCCACCGACGGCGCCTCGCAGCTCGCCAAGAACGCGGCATCCGGACTCACGGAGGTCGATGGAGTACTGAAGTCGACGATGGGCCTCAGCATCCGCGACCTGCTCGGATCGTTCGTCGGCGGCGCTGCGGCCGGCCAGACGTTCGCGGCGAACTCGAACGGCGGCGCTGCAGCGCCGCACACGAACCACGTCGTCGCCGTCGACCTCGACCCGGAGCCCGAGTCGGAGACGCTGCCGGTCTCCTGATGCGAGAAGGGCCCACGCGTCACGCGTGGGCCCGATCCGTGCGGAAGGTGGGACTCGAACCCACACGCCGAAGCACAGGAACCTAAATCCTGCGTGTCTGCCAATTCCACCACTCCCGCTGGTGCCGTCCCAGTGTAAACGGCGCCGCCCTGTGGACAGTTCCTGCACTCGGGCGCGATGGCGCGGCACGATGATCGGATGACCGAGGCCGTTCGCACCATCACGGAGCGCGTGCGTGCCCGGGTGCGCACCGACGGCGTCGACCTGGCCTCGGATGCCGCCCTCGCCGAGCGCTACGCCCGCGACGCCCTCCGCGACTACGTCGAGCGCTCGGTCGCCGGAGCCGGTCCGCTCATCGCTGATGAGGAGCAGGCCACCCGCGAGGTCATCGCGTCGCTCACCGGATTCGGTCCGCTGCAGCCCTACCTCGACGACCCGACCATCGAGGAGATCTGGCTCAACTCTCCGTCCCGTGTCTTCGTGGCGCGCAACGGGGTGCCCGAGCTGACTTCGACCGTGCTCACCGAGAGCGCTGTGCGCGATCTGGTCGAACGGATGCTGCAGTCCAGCGGCCGCCGCGTCGACCTGTCGAGCCCGTTCGTCGATGCCTCCCTGCCCGACGGCTCGAGGTTGCACGTCGTGATCCCCGACATCACGCAGAAGCACTGGGCCGTGAACATCCGCAAGTTCACGAGGCGCCTGCGCGACCTGGGTCGCCTCGTGCAGCTGGGATCGCTGTCGCTACAGGCCGCGGAGTTCCTGCGCATGTGCGTGCTCGCCGACCAGAACATCCTCGTGTCGGGCCCGACGCAGGCGGGCAAGACCACCCTGCTCGGTGCCCTGCTCTCGAGCGCCCGGCGCGATGAGCGCATCGTGACGGTGGAGGAGACCTTCGAGCTCGACATCGACGCCCGCGACATCGTGGCCATGCAGTGCCGCCAGCCGAGCATCGAGGGCACCGGGGAGATCAGCCTGCGCCGCCTCATCAAGGAGGCGTTGCGCATGCGCCCAGACAGGCTGGTCGTCGGCGAGGTGCGCGAGGCCGAGAGCCTCGACCTGCTCATAGCGCTGAACAGTGGCCTTCCCGGCATGTGCAGCATCCATGCCAACAGCGCTCGCGACGCCCTGGCGAAGCTCTGCACGCTGCCGCTGCTCGCGGGGCGCAATATCGACTCCGCCTTCGTCGTGCCGACCGTCGCGGCCTGCGTCGACATCGTCGTGCAGTGCGAGATCGATCGGGCAGGCGCTCGCCGTGTGACGGAGATCCTCGCCCTCAGCGGTTCCGTCTCGGGATCCGTCGTGGAGGCGAGTCCGGTGTTCCAGCTGCGCGATGGCCTGCTGCAGGCCACCGGAAGCCATCCGCTCAAACTCGCGAAGTTCCGCGCGGCCGGTCTCGACCCGTCGATCGTCCTGGCTCGGAGCGCGGCGTGATCTCGGCCCAGGCCGTGGCCGTCGCCTGCGTGGCTGGAGCCGGCGTGCTGCTCGTGCTGTCGCCCTGGCTGTGGCCGCGGTCGGATGAGCGCCCACGCCGATCGGACTCGGCAGGTGAACGGATGCGCGAGCGCCTCGCGCTCGCCGGTCTCGGCGGCGTGCCACCGGCCGTGCTCCTGCTCATCTCAGTGCTCGTCGGTCTCGCGACCGCCGGGCTGATGCAGGCGATCGTGGGAGTGTCCGCACTGTCCCTCGCAGCCGGCCTCGTGGGTTTCGCTGCTCCGGCCCTCGTCGTGACTCTCCGTGCCCGAGCCCGCCGAGTGGCGAACAGAGCGCTCTGGCCCGATGTCGTCGACCATCTCCTGTCGGCCGTGCGCGCCGGCATCGCGCTGCCTGACGCCGTCGCATCGCTGTCGCAGTCGGGTCCGGCAGGCACGCGCGCGAGCTTCGCCGCGTTCGAGCGCGAGTACCGGGCCACGGGCAACTTCTCGCACTCGATCGACCTTCTGAAGGCCGACCTGGCCGACCCCGTCGCCGATCGCCTCCTCGAGACCCTGCGCATGGCGCGCGAGGTCGGTGGCAGCGACCTGGGCGAGGTGCTGCGCTCGCTCGCCGCCTATCTGCGCGATGACGCCGTGGTGCGGGCGGAACTGCGAGCCCGGCAGTCCTGGATCGTGAACGCCGCCAGGCTGGGAGTCGTGGCTCCGTGGATCGTGCTGCTCATGCTCGCGACCCGTCCCGAGGGGGCAGCCGCGTACAACTCGCCGGCCGGTGCCGTGCTCATCCTGGTCGGACTCCTCGTCTCGGCGTTGGCCTACCTGCTCATGATCCGGGTCGGGAGGCTGCCGGAGGAGCAGCGCTGGTTCCGATGACTGTGGATAAGTCGGGCGTCACGGCCCGAGATCGCGCCATGATGCCGCAATGACCGGCGTGGATGCGGTGGCGGGCCGGCGGAGCAGCCGATGAGCGCTCCGCAGGCGTTATCGCTGGTGCTCGGCTGCACTCTCGGCCTCGGCCTGTGGTCGCTCGCTGCGACGCTCCCGAGCTTCAGGCGCCCGCGCCTGGCTGACCGGGTCGCGCCCTACATCCTCGACGTCTCGCCTGCGGCGCGCGAGCACGTGCGACGACGCACGATCGATCCGCTGCCCGTGATCGGCTCCCTCGCCGCGCCCGTGATCGGCGCCTTCTCGAGTCTGCTCTCCCGCCTCTTCGGCGGTCCCGAGACGGCGGCACTGCGGTTGCGACAGAGCGGGTCTGCAGCATCCGTCGAGCGGTTGCGTTCCGAGCAGGTGATCTCGGCCATGCTGGGCGCCGCCGTCGGCATCGTCGTGGTGCTCCTGTCGGCCTCGCGCCTGCCGCCGGTGTTCACCCTGGTGATCCCGGTGCTCGGTGCCTTCAGCGGAGCGGCGTTGCGCGATCAGGTCCTGCGGCGCGCGGCATCTGCTCGCGTCTCCCGCATGACCGACGAACTCCCGACGGTCCTCGAGTTCCTCACGCTGAGTCTCTCCGCCGGCGAGGGCATCCATGATGCCCTGCGTCGGGTGGCCCGCACCAGCTCGGGCGAACTGGCTGCCGAGTTCGCCGGAGTGCTCTCCCGTGTCGGCGTTGGAGTCCCGCTCACGCGTGCGCTCGACGAGCTCTCGACCGGGCTCCGGATGCCCCCGCTCAGCCGGGCGATCGATCAGATCACCGCGGCGGTCGAACGGGGAACACCACTGGCCGGTGTGCTTCGCGCCCAGGCACAGGACGCCCGCGGCGAGGCGAAGAACCGGTTGCTCGAGCGCGCCGGGCGGAATGAGATCGCGATGCTGATCCCACTCGTGTTCCTGATCCTGCCGCTCACCGTCGTGATCGCGATCTTCCCGGGCCTGTTCGTCCTGCAGGCGGGGTTCTAGGTCGATGGAACACGAGACGGCTCGACGTGGGCGATGGCGACGACCGCTGAACGATGGATGACCGTGTGACGAACGAAGCGATGACGGATGCAGGAGCGATGACGGATGCAGGAGAAGGGTGTGGCGATGACGACTCTGATGGTGGGCGCTGCGACGGCGCTGAGGGGACGCCTGGCGCGCGAATGGGATGACGAACGTGGCGACGTGCCCGGCTGGGTGCTGATCACCCTCATGACGGCCGGGCTCGTCGTCCTGATCTGGGCGCTGGCCGGACCCGCACTCACGGGCGTGTTCCAGGACGCGATCGACCGCGTCTCCGATTTCTGAGCTGTTCCGTGACGCGTGTGCAGGCCGCGCACCGGACGCGGCGGTGTGCACTCGGGCGCAGGCTGAGGCCGTTCGTTCGCGACGAGCGAGGCTCTGCGGTCGTGGAGTTCACCCTCGTGTCCGTGCTGCTCACGACCCTCGCGCTCGCCGTGGTGCAGCTGGCTCTGGCGCTGCATGTGCGCAACACGGTGATCGACGCTGCCGCTGAGGGCGCTCGCTATGCCGCGCTCGCCGACAACACCCTCGCCGACGGCGAGGAGCGCACTCGGATGCTCATATCGACGGCCCTCGGTGCCGCCTACGCACGCGACATCTCAGGCAGCTACGGTCGTGTGGCCGGGTTCCCCAGCGCCGAGGTCCACGTGACGACGCCGCTGCCGCTCGCCGGACTCCTCGGTCCCGATCGCGCCATGGAGGTGGTCGGCCGTGCGGCGGTCGAGTCGGCGCCGTGACGCCGGCGCGACGCTGGCGGAGGAGACCGGCTCCGCGTCGCTCGAGTTCATCACCGTCGGCCTGATCCTGCTGGTGCCTCTCGTCTATCTCGTGCTGGCGGTGTCGTCCGTCCAGGCGGGTTCGCTCGCGGCCGAGGGGGCCGCGCGCCAGATGGCCCGCGTCTACGTGCAGGCGACGACGCCGGCGGAGGGCTTGGCGAGTCTCGACCGTGCGCTGGCCGTGGGCTTCGACGACTACGGGCTGGCATCCGTGGAGTCGGCCGCGACGATCGCCTGCGACGATTCGGCGAACGGATGCCTCTCCCGGGGCAACTCCGTCACGGTGACTGTGCGCGTGCGGATCACCCTGCCCCTCGTTCCCGACGTGCTCGCCCTCCGCGACGTGGTGAGCATTCCGCTCGAAGCGCAGGCGACCCAGCAGGTGTCCCGTTTCTGGAGCGATACCGGAGCGGCGGAAGGAGGCGGGGGATGAGACGCCTCTGCGAACGCCTGCGCGCGGCATCCGTCGACGAGACGGGGTCGACGCTGCCGCTGGCCATCTTCTTCATGTTCCTCGCCGTGGTGGTGATCCTCGGGGTGATGGGGGCGACCAGCCTGTACATCGAGCGCAAGCGCCTGCTCACCCTGGCCGACGGTGCTGCGCTCGCCGGAGCAGAGGCCTTCGACCTGACCGCCGTCACGGCGACGGACGACGGGCTCCGGGCCGTCCTCGACTCGTCTGATGTCGGCGCTGCGGCCGCGGACTACCTGGCAGCCGCACCGCGCGGCTCGCTCGAGCACCTCCGAGTGGAGTCGGCCGCGTCCCCGGACGGTCGCAGCGCCGAGGTCGCCCTGTCTGCGTGGTGGCGACCGCCCGTTCTGGTCCTGGTGCTGCCGGACGGCATCCGTCTCGACGTGGAGTCGACGGCGCGGTCGGTGTTCGGGTAGGCGCCTCGTCGGTCGTCGTCTACGCGTCGGCTGGAGGGGCTGCCCGCGCGGCGCGGGGACGCTTCGGCACGTAGCGCGGGATGTAGCGGGCGAGGATGCCGGCGCCCACCAGGCCGAGTACACCCATGACGCCGGCCGCCGCCGAGATGGAGACGACGGCCGTGATGCCGGCGACGGCCAGGGGCGCGGCAGCACCGCCGAGGTCGCCGGTGAAGCGCCAGGCTCCGAGGAAGGGCGCCGGGTTGGCCGGGGGAGCGAGATCCGCGCCGAGAGTCATGAGGATGCCGCTGCCGATGCCGTTCGCGAGGGAGAGGAACATCGCGACGCCGATGAACCACTGCACGTTGGTCGACAGGTCGTGGGTGAAGGCCAGGGCGAGCAGCCCGAGCCCGAGGCCGATCATCGAGGGCAGGGCGCTCCAGAGGCGGCCGAAGCGGTCCATGATCTGGCCGCTGGCGTAGAACAGGGCGAAGTCGATGGCGCCGGCGAGGCCGATGATGATGGCGGTGTCGCGCTCGGAGATGCCGATGGAGAGGGCCCACAGGGGCAGGATCACCGTACGGGTGGCGCGCAGCGCACCGATCAGACCGGCTCCGGTGCCGAGCCTCAGGAGCACGGCCCGGTTGTTCCACAGGGTGCGCCCGAGTCCGTGCGACTCCTCGGCGGCGAGCTCCTCGCCCGGCGTGCGGACGGCTCCATCCGCAGCGGTGACCTGCTCGGCCCGGCCGAACATGGCCTCGGGGTCGGGAAGCACGAGCAGCACGACGACGGCTCCGAGGCACGTCGTGATGAAGATCCAGAACACGATCTGGGTGTCGTCGACGAAATGCAGCACAGCCGCCGACAGGAGGGGGCCGACGAACCAGCCCGCGCGGAAGATGCCACCCAGCGTCGACAGGGCTCGGGCCCGATATCGCTGAGGCACGTAGCTCGTCATGAAGGCATGCCGGGCGAGGGCGAAGACGGCTGTCGCTATGCCGATCAGGAAGATCCCGATGCCGAGCACCCAGGCGTTCGTCGCCACGAGGCAGAGGATGGTCGCCGCGATGGCGAGGACGGCGCCGCCGATCATGGCCGTGCGCTCGCCGATGCGGCTCACGATCCAGCCGCTCGGGATGTCGCCGACCAGTTCGCCGAGCATCACCATGGAGGCGATGAGGCCCGCCACGGCGAGGGTGGCGCCGAGGTTGTTCGCCACCGTCGGGATGAGCGGGATGATGGCGCCCTCACCGACCGAGAACAGGAACGTCGGCAGATAGGCGGCGAGGGCGACCGAGCGCAGGCTGAAGGGGCGCTCGGTATCCGTCATGACCGTTCCACCCTATGCCCGGCTCGTACGGCGCCCTGCCGGGCTGCGGCTGGAGCCGATCGTTCGGGGTGCTCCAGCCGCCGGCGGTTAGGGCTCGACGGTAGGGGTGGGCGTGGGTGTCGGTGAGTGGGTGGCCGGCGGCGTGAGAGACGGGTCACCTGTCGGCGCGACGGGCGGCTCGACCGTCGGGATCGGCGTCTCCGTGGGCGGCGTCACGGATTCCGGCGTGTCGGCTGTCGGCGGCGCCGGCGTCAGGAATGGCGTCTCCGTCACGGGAGGCAGCGGTTCGTCGGGTGCCCGGAGCTTGGCGGCGGTGCCGCGCACCGCGATGCTCACCGGGTTGCCGAGCACGGAGTTGCCTCGCGGATCGGTCACCCTGATGCGGTAGTTGTAGGTCGCGCCGGCCGTGAGGTTGGTGTCGGTGAAGCTCATGGAGGGAAGGGTCCAGAAGTTCGAGTCGACGGTGGTGGTGTACACCGGAGCCGCCGTGTTCCCGTTGCGGATGACCGCGTAGGTCAGCCTCGTGTTGTCGCGGTCCCAGTTCGCCTTCCACGTCACCTTGGCCGTGCGGGAGGCGGGTGATGTCACCGTGGGCACGTAGTTCGCGCCGGTGAGCCGTGGGCCGTCCTTGTTGGGAGCGATGCTGCTCACGGCGAATCGCACGATGCCCTGCTGCTTCACGCTGTTCACCTGGGTGAACTCGCCGCCGTAGAGGATGTACTGGCTGTTGCCGGCCACCGACCAGCCGCCCTGGCTCACCCCGGTGAACGTTCCGGCGTTGATGTCGGGGAACCACTGCAGGAGCGCCGGCCGCGGGGTGCCGGCCCAGTTCGTGTAGCCGAGCGGATCCTTCGTGATCACGCCCTGCACGGTCTTGGTGAACGCCAGGCCGCGGTGCATTCCCCACGGGTTCGTCTGCGGGAAGCCGGCGATGTTCCCGCAGTAGTGGGCGTGACTGGTGGTGTAGACGACATCGCCCGCCGGGTACACGGAGTACGTGTCGCCGTGGCAGTCCTCGACCCAGATGATGTCGCCATTGGTCCACGAGGCGTAGAACGTGCCCTCCAGTGTGCCGGTTCCGTAGTGCTGTCCGGTGCCGTAGACGCCGTTCGCGTCTGATGCGAGGCTCGAGATGGCCGCGTTGCTTCCGGCGTTGCGCACCTTCGCGTTGACGTTGAAGGGGAGCATCGTTCCGGTGACGCCGTCGACCATGGCGAGACCGTAGCCGGGATTCGAGGATCCGTTGACCTTCTGGAAGTAGCCGCCGAGAACCACCTTGCTGCCGTCGGCCTTCACCGTGACAGCGATCGCCTGCCCTTCCGTCACTGCCGGCGCCCAGGTGGGGATCCGCAGTCCGGTGACGGCGTCGTAGGCGGCTGCGCCCGAGACCGTGGCCCCGTTCGCCACGGTGAACTGCCCGACGAGATACACCGCCGTGTTCGTCGCGGCCACGGCGTTGACCTTGCCGTTGAGGATGGGCTTGAACGAGGTGAGCGCCCCGGTGGCGGTGTCGAACGCGGCGATCCGGTAGCGGGAGGTTCCTGCGATCGAGGTGAAGCTGCCGACGACGTAGAGACGGGTCCCGTCGGGCGAGAGCGCCATGTTCCTGACGCGCGCGTTCGGATTCGGACTCCATGAGGCGTTCATGACGCCGGTCTGGAGGTTGTACGACAGCAGGTGTGGTCGCGCGACGGT
Source organism: Orlajensenia leifsoniae (assembly GCF_004570845.1). Classification (GTDB taxonomy): domain Bacteria; phylum Actinomycetota; class Actinomycetes; order Actinomycetales; family Microbacteriaceae; genus Orlajensenia; species Orlajensenia leifsoniae. Next base: position 46,326 of record NZ_SPQZ01000007.1, read on the forward strand.
GTTGACGCCGGGAGCGGCGCCGGCCGGCCGTGCGGTCTGGAAGTCCCCGCCGGCGAACACGGTGTTGCCTGCGATCTCCTGGTCCCAGACCACGCCGTCGATCTGCACAGAGGGCAGGACGTCCGTGGACACCGTCGCCGGGGTGCCGGCCACCGGGGGAGACGTGTCTGCAGCCGAGGGTTGGGCCACCAGCAGGAGACTGATGACCAACGCAGCAGCGCCGGTCAGGGAGATGGTTCGGGTGAGCGCGTGCGTGTGCGTGTGCATCAGATTGCCTCGGTTCAGGCGTGTCATCGACTCGGGTGTCGTAGTCCGAGCTTAGTGAGCATTGCTCATCAGCAGAATAGGCAGGCCGGAAAACTTCGGGCCGAGGATGCCCGGCCCGATCTCGCGTGCTCTCCGTCGCCGGTAGGCTGGCAGCAACATGATTGACCTTGATCTCTCTGAACAGATCGCCGCGTTGCGCGTCACCTTCGGTGACATCAGCTCCGTCGTCGATGTCGAAGCCCTCCGCACCGAGATCGACCGCCTCAGTGAGGAGGCGGGCGTTCCCGACCTGTGGGACGACACCGTCAACGCTCAGCGCGTCACCAGTGCGCTCAGCCACCGGCAGACCGAGCTCGCGAAGATGACGAGCGTCGCAGCCCGTCTCGACGACCTCGAGGTGCTCATCGAGCTGGCCAACGAGGCCGGCGACGAGGAGAGCGCCGAGGAGGCCCGCGTCGAACTCGTGAGCCTGCAGAAGGTCATCGGCGAACTCGAGGTGCAGACCCTCCTCGACGGCGAGTGGGATTCCTACCCCGCCGTCATCACCATCCGCTCCGGCGCCGGGGGAGTGGATGCTGCGGACTTTGCCGAGATGCTCTTCCGCATGTACCTGCGCTGGGCCGAGAAGCACAAGTACCCGGTCACCGTGATGGACACGTCCTACGCCGAGGAGGCCGGCATCAAGTCGGCGACCTTCGAGGTCTCCGCTCCCTACGCTTTCGGCACCCTGAGTGTCGAGGCCGGCACCCACCGCCTGGTGCGCATGAGCCCGTTCGGCGCGGCAGGCAAGCGCCAGACCAGCTTCGCCGCCGTCGAGGTCATCCCGCTCATGGAGGAGGCCGGCGAGGTCGAGATCCCCGAGAACGACATCCGCGTCGACGTCTTCCGCTCGAGCGGCCCCGGCGGCCAGTCGGTCAACACCACGGACTCCGCCGTGCGGATCACGCACCTCCCGACGGGCACCGTCGTCTCGATGCAGAACGAGAAGAGCCAGATCCAGAACCGAGCCGCCGCCATGCGCGTGCTGCAGTCGCGCCTGCTCCTCCTGCAGAAGGAGGCCGAGGCCGCGCAGAAGAAGGAGCTCGCCGGCGTCATCACGGCCAGCTGGGGCGACCAGATGCGCTCCTACGTCCTCGCGCCGTACCAGATGGTCAAGGACCTGCGCACGGACTACGAGGAGGGCAACCCCTCGAAGGTGTTCGACGGCGAGATCGACGGCTTCATCGGCGCCGGCATCCGGTGGCGAAAGCAGAAGACCGACGACTAGGACGCCCGACTGAGCGAGTCGCTAGCGACATTGCGGCATCCTCTGCTTAGCATCGAGTGAAATGATTCGCTTCGACAACGTCTCCAAGAAGTACCCGGGCACCAGCAGGCCGGCGCTGAACAGCATCGACCTCGAGATCCTTCGGGGCGAATTCGTGTTCCTCGTCGGTGCATCGGGTTCGGGCAAGTCCAGCTGTCTGCGTCTGATGCTCAAGGAGGAGAAGCCCAGCACGGGCTCCATCCACGTGCTCGGCCAGGACCTCGGCTCCATCTCGAACCGCAAGGTTCCCTACTTCCGTCGGAACCTCGGCGTGGTCTTCCAGGACTTCCGCCTCCTGCCCAACAAGACCGTTGCCGCGAACGTCGCGTTCACGCTCCAGGTCATCGGCAAGTCGCGCGGCTTCATCCAGGAGGCCGTGCCCGACACGCTCAAGATGGTCGGACTCGAGGAGAAGGCGCAGCGCCTGCCCCACGAGCTCTCCGGCGGTGAGCAGCAGCGCGTCGCCATCGCGCGCGCCATCGTCAACAAGCCCCAGGTGCTCCTCGCCGACGAGCCGACCGGAAACCTCGACCCTGTCACCAGCGCCGGCATCATGACCCTGCTCGAGCGCATCAACGCCTCGGGCACCACCATCGTCATGGCCACCCACGAGGCCGGCATCGTCGACCAGATGAAGCGCCGCGTGATCGAGCTCTCGGCCGGCCAGATCGTGCGCGACGAGCGTCGCGGCGGCTACGGCGCCACCACGGCCATCCCGGTCGTGGCAGAGGGCCAGATTGCCACCGCCGCTCCGACCGCCGAGGCGCCCGTCGCCGTCGGGGCCACCGTGGGTGCGGCATCCGTCGCCCCGGTGCCTCTGTCCGAGCAGGCACCGGCCGCGGCAGCCCCGAAGGTCCCGACCTCGGTCATGGAGAACGCCCAGCCGCTCTACATCGAGCCCGAGGTGACCGATGACGTGACGGATGCCGCCGCCGCGATCACCGCCGCCGCGACGAGCTCGATCCCCATCGTGCCCGTCGAGCCGCCGCCCACGACGATGTCGCGGCCGGTGCTGCCCGTCGCGACCGAGAACGACGTGCCCGCTCTGACGCTGGCCGAGAAGCTCGGACTCAGGGCGCCGGGCGCGAAGACGAACGACACCGGTGAGCAGGAAGTTGGGCCGACCCGATGAGACTCGGTCTCGTACTCACTGAGGCCGCGAACGGCCTGCGACGGAACGCCTCGATGGTGGTCTCCGTCGTGCTCGTCACGTTCATCTCGCTCACCTTCGTGGGCACGGCCGTGCTCATGCAGATGCAGATCGGCCAGATGAAGGACTACTGGTACGACCGTGCACAGGTGGCGGTCTACATGTGCACCGACATCTCGGGCTCCTCCAACGAGAACTGCGTCGGTGGCGAGGCGAACGAGGATCAGCTCGCGGCCATCAAGGCCGAGCTCGAGGGCCCCACGCTGTCGCCGTTCATCAAGAAGTTCTACTTCGAGGACCACGACCAGGCCTACGAGAACTTCCAGAAGCAGTTCAAGGACAACCCGGTCTCGGCCTACGTCACCCCCGACCAGCTCAACCAGACGTACTGGGTGAACCTCAAGGACGTGTCCCAGGCCGATGTGCTCGTCGAGAGCCTCTCGGCCCTGCCGGGTGTCGAGGCCGTCACCGACCAGCGCAGCTACCTCGACCAGATCTTCGCGGTGCTGAACGCGGCCAGTTTCACGGCCATCGCGATCGCGGCGATCATGCTCGTCGCGGCCGCGCTGCTCATCGCCACGACGATCCGCCTGTCGGCGTACTCGCGCAGACGTGAACTCGGCATCATGCGCCTCGTCGGAGCGTCGAACAGGTTCATCCAGACCCCGTTCGTGCTCGAGGGCATCTTCGCCGCCCTCATCGGATCGCTGCTGGCGGGCGGTGCCATCTGGGCGATCGTGCACTTCTTCATCCAGGGCTGGCTGAAGGATCGCCTGCAGCTGACGTCGTTCGTGACCGAGGGGAGTGCCCTGGTCGTCGCACCGATCCTGCTGTTGGTCGGCATCATCCTGGCGGCGTTCTCGGCCAACTTCGCGATCACGCGGTACCTCAAGGTCTAGAGCCTGTCCGGGGGGCGCGGGTCAGCGGGTCGACGGCGACCGGATGCTCCGCCGCGCGTCCCGGGTGCGCTGGTGCGGTTCGGCCGCGACCGTCTGCTGGTCGCATCCGTCGCACTGCTCGCCGTGACCCTGATCGCGACGGCCGGCCTGCAGAGTGCGGCGGCGACTGCGCTGCAGGCGACCCTCGACGACCACTGGCGGGGCGCCTACGACATCCTCGTGACCTCGGAGAAGGCGACCAGCGACGAGCTCCTGTCGCCGAACTCGCTCATCGGCGAGGACGAGCGGATGCCGTTGCGCGACCTGGAACGCATCAGGGGCATCGACGGCGTCGACGTCGCTGCCCCGATCTCGCAGCTGCTGGTGCCGTCCCTCGACTCGGCGCGCGTCGACGTCGCGGTGCCGATCGACCTGTCGCGCTCGACGCTCGACCCGCAGGACTACCGTCTGCGCGTGCGCTACCTGACCGATGACGGCCTCGGTGAACGTCTCGCGCTCGCCGAGACCTACAGGCTCACCCTCGACACCTCGAACGCGCCACGCGACATCGTCGTCGATCGCAGCGCCTACGACGACAACGACTGCCGCACGCAGGTAGGGGATGTGACGGTCGACTGCGGGTACGACTATCCCGAGACGGAGAAGCGCTACACGGCACTGATCGCGGAGGAATCGGGCGAATCCGGGTCCATGGGGTCGAGCGGCAGCATCACCAGCACGGTGGTGGACGACGACGTCGTGTTCCCGCTTCCGGGCGTCGCCCTGCCGCCGACGCGCGTGACGCTCGTCGACCCCGTGGCCGAGCGCGCGCTCCTGGGCGACGGGGGTGCCTTCCTGGACCCGCTGGTGACCGTGGGCGCCGGTACCCGGCCCTCCGTCGCCGACCTGGACCGGTGGAGCGTCGATCAGCCGACGAGCGCATTCACCAGAGCCATCTCGCAGGCCGTCGAGCAGCAGCAGGCCATGTACGACAGCCTCGCGGGGAGCGGACAGTACGCCGAGTACGTCGCCGAGAAGCAGAAGCGGGGCGAGGAGCCGTTGCCGGTCGAGGAGGTCTTCGCCGCTCCGCAGCATCTGCCGGTGGTCGTATCGACTCAGAGGGACGTGCCGCTGACCGTGCGGGTCGACGTTGAGGCGATGGGGCCCGGCGAGATGCCGGACGTCGCGTCCTCCTACTGGGCCGTGCCCACGTTCGACGACGCCGGGGTGGCCGGCGTCCCGCTCGGGGCCATCTCCGCCGATGTGCGCAGTCTCCTCGACCCGTTCTCGACGCAGAAGCTCACACTTCCCTGGGTGGGGAACCCGGATGCCGTCCCGCAGCTCGGCGACCAGGGCTACACCGGCGGCTACTTCGGGCAGGTGGCGCATTCGACTCCGGCCGAGCCGACCTCGCGGGCCGGCGAACTCGTCCTGGACTCGACCGGTCACCTCGGCACGTCCATGGACAACTACTGGGGCGGTGATCCGAGCTCCTGGGTCAATAAGGGGCCGGGCACATCACCCGGGATGCAATCGACCTACGCGACGGTGAGCGCCGACCAGGTGCTCCAGTCGAACGACGACAGCGGGACGTACTTGCTGCCGATCGCCGGATTCGACATGGACGACATCGTCCTGCCCGCTGATCCGCTCTCCTACACTCCGCTGGGCGCCTACGATCCGGCAGCGGCGACCCTGGTGCGCAACGCAGCGGGAGATGACATCCAGCACGTCGACCTGCTCCCGGTCGCTGGAGGACTCGGCCTCGTCGGAGCCAGAACGGCGGCCATCGCCGACATCGATGCCGTCTCCGACTCCCTCGTGGACCCGACGATGGATGCCGTGCGTGTACGCGTCGCCGGAGTCGACCGCTACGACGCCGCCGGCATCGACGCCGTCGGTTCCGTCGCCGAGGCGATCGAGAGACTGGGGCTCGCGGCCACGATCGTCGCCGGTTCCAGCCCGCAGACCGCGTCGATGACGGTCGACGGCTATGCGTTCGGCACCACGGATGTCGACGGCGAGCAGAGCGTCGGCCTTCTCGGCACCGTCGAGCAGCGCTGGTCCGCTCTCGGCGCGGCAGCCCGTCTCGGCACCAGCGTGTCGCAGGCCACCCTCGCACTCCTGGCCACCGTGATCGCCGCGACCCTCGCACTCTTCGCGGTCGCCTCGCTCTCCGCCGTCGGCTCCCGTCGTTCCGGTGCTGCGACGCTCCGGACAGTCGGCTGGACGCGGGGACGCATCCTGCGCTGGCTGCTCGCCGAGCAGTGGCCGGCCCTCGCCGCCGTGCTGCTCGCCGGCGGCCTGGCCGCCGTGCTGGCCGCCGACGACGCGCTCGTGCTCTCGACGACGGCATCCGTGGTGCTCGCCGTCATCGTCATCGCCGTCGTGCGCGCGGTCTCGGGAGCATCGGGCGAACGGATGCGGCTGGCCACGGCAGACGAGCTGCTGCGGGAGCACCCGGAGGAGCGGCCCGAGGTGCGCTGGACCAACGCGCCGACTGTCGAGAGTCACGGCGGTTACGGCCTCCCCGACGAGTCGTCGCCCGAGCAGGTGATCGTCCCCGATCGCCCGCGCTCTCACGGACGGATGCGGCTCGGCGCCGAATCGGTCGTCGGCTTCGGTCTGCGGCTCGTGCGCGGTGACGCGGGCAGCGCCATCGGGAACGCCGCTGCCGTGCTCGTCGTCATGGCGACGACAGCCTGCTTCGTACTGAGCCTCGGCCTCGGCCAGACGGCGGCCGGAACGAGTCTCATCGCACAGTTCGGCACGGCTCAGGCGCTCGCTCCCCAACTCGCCCTCGGCGTGGTCGGGGTCGTCGCCGGCGTGCTGCTCACCATCCTCGTCAGGACCCAGGCGCTGCACCGCCGCCGTCGTTCGCGGGCGGTGCTGCGCGAGCTCGGCTGGGTCGGGAGCGACATTCGCCGTGCCGAGCGTTCCGAGGTGCTCGTCATCGGGCTCCCGGCGGCGCTGCTTGGCTGCTACCTGCTCTGGTTCGCCCTCGACACCGCCGGGCTCGCCGGCATCGACACGGCCGTCTCGGCCGCCCTGGTCGCAGGGCTCGCCGTCGTGGCGCTCCTGCTCGTCACCACCCGGAAGGCCGCCACAGCTCCATGAGCACTGTCCTCGAGTTCGACGATGTCACCGTCGCCTATGCCCGCCCGCGCGACGTTCCCCTCGTCCTCGTCTCGGGCTGCGACATCACCGTGCGCCCCGGACGCCTGCACTGCGTCGCCGGTCGCAGCGGATCGGGGAAGACCAGCGTGCTGCGGGTGGCGGCCGGTCTCGTGGCGCCGAGTGAGGGCCGCGTGCTCTGGGACGGCCTGGACCTGGCAGGCCTCGACGACGACGCGGTGACGCGGCTGCGCCGGGATCGCGTCGGATTCCTCGACCAGGCCGGCTCTTTGCTCGATGGTATGAGCGTGCTCGAGAACGTGCTGGTTCCCGCGGTGCCGGCCCGGCGCGTGCGGGAGCTGGGGGAGCGGGCGCTGGCCCTGCTCGACGAGGTCGGCATAGCCGACAGGGCGTCCGCGCGCCCGGGCGAGCTCTCGGGTGGCGAGCGACAGCGCGCAGCCCTCGCACGGGCCCTGCTGCTCTCGCCGCGGCTGCTCATCGTCGACGAACCGACGGCCGGCCTCGACAGGACCAGTGCCGATGGCATCATCGACCTGCTCGTGGCCCGACGCGATGCCGACGTGGCCGTGCTCGTCGCCTCGCACGACCCCCACCTGATCGACGCGGCGGATGCCCGCACGCACCTGGCGTGAGGCCGCGTTGGCGGCGCCGTTCGCGCCGGGAGCCGGGCGGCGACCGTGCGTGAGTGTGGGCCGCGGCATCCGTTAGACTGAACGGCTGCCCGAGCCACGGGCGCACGCAGGCCATCCACCGAGGAGGAGGAATCATGCCGAAGGAACGCGGAGAGAACGTCGTCGCGACGAACCGGAAGGCGCGTCACGACTACCTCATCGGTGAGACGTACGAGGCCGGGCTCGTGCTCACGGGCACCGAGGTGAAGTCGCTGCGCGCCGGTCGTGCATCGCTCGTCGACGGCTACGCCTTCATCGAGGGCGGGGAGATGTGGCTCGACGCCGTGCACATCCCCGAATACAGCCAGGGCACGTGGACGAATCACCCGCCCCGCCGCAAGCGCAAGATGCTGCTGCACAAGGCCGAGATCATCAAGATCAGCCACAAGACGAAAGAGGGCGGCTACACGCTCGTTCCGTTGAAGATCTACTTCTCTGACGGACGGGCCAAGGTGGAGATCGCCGTGGCCAAGGGCAAGAAGGACTACGACAAGCGGCAGGCGCTGCGCGAGCGGCAGGACAAGCGCGAGTCCGATCGAGCCATCTCGAGTCGCAAGCACCTGGGGGAGTAGAGCATGCCGGCCAACGAGGTCATCAGGGTTCCCGGAACCTACAACCTGCGCGACGTCGGAGGCTACCCCGCGCGCGACGGCGTCGTGCGCAGTGGCGTGCTGCTGCGCTCCGATGGTCTCGGTCGTCTCGACGACGCCGGTCGAGACGCGCTGCGCGCCCTCGCCGTGCACACGATCATCGACCTGCGCGACGGCTTCGAGACCTCGTCGATGCCCGATGCGATCGACGGCCTCGACGTCGACACCATCTCGCTTCCCGTCTTCGAGGGTTCCGGCGCCTCCCACACCGAGAACACCATCACTCTCGAGGCGCTGTACGAGCGCATTGTGACCCAGCACGCCCCGGTCGTGATCGAGGCCATCCGCACCATCGCCCGGCATCGCGACGGCGCCGTGCTCGTGCACTGCACGGCGGGCAAGGACCGCACCGGCGTCATCGTGGCTCTCGCCCTGCTCGCCGTCGGCGTCGACCGTCAGCTCGTCATCGAGGACTACGCGGCGACCGAGGCGAATCTCGCCGGCGAATGGCTCGAGGGCATGATCGCGATGATCGGCAGGTACGGCATGGCCGATACGCCCGAACTCCGCACCCTGATGGGCGGCAGCCCGGCTGCAGCCCTCGACTCGACGATCGACCTCATCGAGCGCAAGCACGGATCGGTGCAGCAGTACCTCCTCGCCTCGGGCCTGACCCTCGACGAACTGGCGGACCTCGAAAGCGTGCTCGTCGAGCGCTGATCGCGCTGAATTGCACTCATAACGCGGTAGTGCAAGAATGCACTACATGACCGAGAGTGCAACGACGGGACTGCGCGAGCGGCGGATGACGGAGACCCGTCGCGCCCTCTCGCAGGCGACGCGCACCCTGACCGCCGAGTGCGGACTGCACGGCTTCACGATCGAGAAGGTCTGCGAGCGCGTCGGCGTCTCGCGCCGCACCTTCTTCAACTACTTCGAAGCCAAGGAACAGGCCATCGTCGGGCATCCGCGCGAGTGGTTCGACGACGCAGCCGTCGACATGTTCATCGCCATGCGTCCCCCCGGAGACGGCATCTCGGTCACGCTGTTCGACGACCTGGTCGCGCTCGAGACGGCGCACCTCGCCCAGATCGCATCGTCGCCGCAGGAGTTCCGCGACTTCCTCGCCGCCATCGAGGCCGAGCCGCAGCTGTTGAAGCGCATGATGCAGGCCGGCATGCTCCGCAACGACCACCTCAGCGAACTGGTGGCGCGACGCGAGGGCCTCGAGCCCGGCGACCCCGTGGCATCCGTCGCCGTGCTTCTCGTCACGACGCTGATGCACTCGTCGGCCGAGACCTACTTCACCCCTGAGAACACCCTCACGCTGGATGAGATCCTCGCGCCCCGCGTGGCCGCGGCCCGCACCCTGTTGGGCGGCGCGTCCACCTCGCAGGGCTGAGTCCAGCTCTCCGCGAGCTCCGCTCGACATCCCCCCCAGCTTTCCGACCTCCACCCAGAACCCCCACGAACAGGAACCGCATGTCCTCCCCAGCCTCGACGGCCGTCGGCGCAGCCCCCGTTCTGCTCACGCAGAAGCGCATCTGGATCATCTTCTCGGCGCTCATCGCCGGAATGCTGCTCTCCAGCCTCGACCAGACCATCGTCTCGACAGCCATGCCCACGATCGTCGGCCAGCTCGGCGGCGTCGAGCACCAGGCCTGGATCACGACGGCCTACCTGCTCGCGACGACGATCGTCATGCCGATCTACGGCAAGTTCGGCGACGTGCTCGGTCGGCGCAACCTCTACCTGATCGCCATCGCGCTGTTCACCCTCGCTTCGGTGGGACTCGCCTTCTTCGCGACGGACTTCTGGACCTTCGTGGCTCTCCGCGCCGTGCAGGGCCTCGGCGGCGGTGGCCTCATGATCCTGTCGCAGGCGATCATCGCCGACATCGTGCCGGCCAATCAGCGCGGCAAGTACATGGGACCCCTCGGAGCCGTCTTCGGCCTCTCGGCCGTCGCAGGTCCGCTGCTCGGCGGCTACTTCGTCGACCACCTCACCTGGGAGTGGGCGTTCTACATCAACATCCCCGTGGGCATCGCCGCGTTCGCCATCGCCTGGTTCGCCCTGACCCTGCCGTCGAAGAAGGCCGAGCGCCGCATCGACGTCATGGGCGTCGTGTTCCTCTCCATCGCCACCACCTGCCTCATCTTCTTCAGCGACTTCGGCGGATCGGCCCAGCACGGCTGGGATGCCCTCGAGACCTGGGCATGGGGTGTCGGCATGCTGGCCGCCGTCGTGGCCTTCATCTGGACCGAGGCCAAGGCCGACGACCCGATCATCCCGCTGTCGCTGTTCAAGAACCCGATCTTCATCAATGCCACCGCCATCGGCTTCACGCTGGGCCTCGGCATGTTCTCGGCGATCGCCTTCGTGCCGACCTTCCTGCAGATGTCGTCGGGCACCTCGGCTGCGGAGTCCGGCCTGCTCCTGCTCCCGATGATGGTCGGCCTCATGGGCACGTCGATCTGGTCGGGTATCGCGATCAGCCGCTCGGGCCGGTACAAGATGTACCCGATCCTCGGAACCATCATCACGGGCCTCGCCATGCTGGCGTTCACGACCCTCACGGCCGCGACGCCGATCTGGCTCATCTGCGTGTTCCTGTTCTTCTTCGGAGCCGGCCTCGGCCTGATCATGCAGGTCGTGGTGCTCGTCGTGCAGAACGCGGTCACCCCCGACATGGTCGGAACCGCCACGAGCACGAACAACTACTTCCGCGAGGTGGGTGCCGCCCTCGGCGTCGCCATCTTCGGAGCCATCTTCACCAACTCGCTCTCGAGCAAGCTGACGGATGTCTTCACCCAGGCCGGCGCCACTCCCGACCAGGCCGGCACCGCGACGGCGACGCTCGACCCGCAGGCCCTGAACGAGCTGCCGGACTCCGTGCGCGACGGCATCGTGAACGCCTATGCCGACTCGCTGGCGCCGGTGTTCTGGTACCTCATCCCGTTCATCGTGATCGCCCTCGTGTTCGCCATCTTCATGAAGCAGATCCCGCTGTCGGATGTCTCCGGCATGGTGGCGCGCGGCGAGGCGATCGGCGGCGACGAGGCTGAGCGGCTCGAGGCCGAGCGGCTCGAGGCCGAGCGCATCGAGCGCGCCGGGCGTGCCGCATCCGGTGATGTCGTCGCCGAGAACGACGACGAGCTGGAGTCGGAGAGCAGATAGGGCTGAGCGGGCAGGTCACGGGACGCCGTGCGGCGCCCGGGACCTGCCCGCCGCGGCGCTCGCGCCTACGCGGTCTCGAAGCGCACGTGCACTGTCGCGGCGATCGTGATCGGCTGGGGCGCGAGATCCATCGCCGGACTCGACCCCTTCATGCGGAGCGAGGCTCCCATCGGCGCGGCGGCGAGGCCGGGCTGGAGAGCGCCGGGGTCGAGCAGCCCCGGATCGGCGACCGCGACGGGTGTGAGCCCGGTGAGGGCGAGCGCCGCCGCGTAGGTCGCCGCAGCTCGCACGGCCGCCTTGACGGCCTGCGCGCGCACGTCGGCGGTGACCTCCGCCTTCGTGGCGTCGGTCAGCGTCCACTCCACGCCGGTGACGACCACTCCGTCGTTCGTCGCGACGGAGCCGAGCCACTCCGAGAGGGTGCCTGCATCGGCGAAGGTGACCGTCACCGGCGCCGTGGCCGTGTGCACGAACGGCAGCTGCTGGCCGTCCTGGTTCCACGGCCGTGCCGACGACACGGTCACACCGTCGCTCGCCCAGCGCGTCAGGGCTGCGCCGTCGGCCTCGTGGAGGGCGACGATTCCGGCGACGATCGTGCTGTGGATGACGGCGGCCTGCTCCACGACGCTCTGCCGGTCGGCGCCCTCGGTGCTGACGCTGAGATGCACGGTTCCGAGTTCGGCCGCATGCTCGATCTCAGCCTCGCCTGCCACGGTGATGGTCGTCATGGAGGAATCCTCTCGTGCCGCGGGCGTGTCCGCGGACTCGTCATCACCCTAAGCCGACGCCGTCTCGGGGAGTAGGCGATCGCCCGAATATCGGTGTAGAATGGAGGGCTGCATCCGGTTCCGAACGGGGTGGATGCAGCCCTTGGTAATTCAACAGCGTGTGACAGCGGCCCACTCAGTGCGACCGACCTCTCGGGGCCGGAAGCGAGTGCTCATGGGGATGATCGGTTTCGACATTGCCTGTGAGACTGTGAGAAGCGGGCCGAGGATCCAGGGTTATCTCGTAAACGATCTCTGGAAAACACAAGTGCCAATTCAAAGCGCACTGACTTCGCTCTCGCTGCCTAGGCAGTAGAGCCCATAAGTCCGTCAGACCGGGCCAGACCTCGCCCCGGACCCTGACGTCATCTAGAGGACTGGCTGCGTATCGACGCCTCGAGCGATACGTGGGACTTGCACTCGGGCTGGGCCCGTCCACCTAGACGCCTGTGGCAAAGGTGGGGGCCGAGTAGAACGACTTCGCAGGATACGCCCGTAGAAGGCATGGAATCTCAGCAGTGGACCCGGGTTCAATTCCCGGCATCTCCACCTCTGGTCGCTGTCACACGCTGTTGAACCCGTGTCTCAGCCGGCGGCATCCGCGGCTCTACACGATGCCGCCCGTGAAAGCGATCCCTTCCCCCTGGACGACTGCCGAGCCTAGGCTCGATGAGCAGACACCGGACATCCCGGTGCGCAGATTCAGATGGGGGCATCATGCGCAGATTTCTCACCCTGCTGCTCGTCGCCGCAATCCTCGCCGTCGGCTACGTCTACGGTTCGAGGGCAGGCAAGGGCCCGTACCGCGATGTGATGGCGTCGCTCGACGCGCTGTGGAACGACCCGCGCGTCAAGAAGGCACGCAAGCACGCCCTGAAGGACGCCCAGAACGCGGCCAAGGCCGCCGAGAAGAAGATCGCGAAAGCGGCAAAGGGATAGAACCGATGGCAGAGAACACCACGAACACCTCGGACGGCGCATTCGACGATGCCCGCGAGAACCTGGCCTCGGCGGCGGACAGCGCCGCTGACGCCGCCAAGTCGGCCGCCTCGAGCGCGAAGAAGACGGCGACGGATGCAGCGGGCAAGGCGCAGAAGGCCGCAACCGAGGCTGCGGCCGGCGCCAAGAAGAGCGCCGAGACCGTCGTCGACGACGTGAAGGTCTCGGCCGCCACCGTCGGCAACGAGGCGAGCGGCGCCACCGCCGACATCGTCGGCTCCGTGTCGGATGCGGCAGAGGACGTCGTCACGCGCATCAAGCAGGCCGGTGCCGACGTCGCCGACACCGTGTCGGCGTCCACGGCGCGCATCGTCGACGAGACGAGCGAGCAGTACCGCCGCAACCCCGCCGTCGTCATCGCCATCGGCGTCGTCGCGGTGGTCGGCTTCGTCGCCATCATCCGCGCGATCTCGAAGCGCTGACTCCGCATCACCGGTGAAGCCGGTCCTTCCCGACGGGGAGGGCCGGCTTTCGGTGCCTTTCGGGCGATCAGCCGCCGACGGCCTGCGCGCAGGCGATGCAGAGCGAGGCCTCTGGGCGAGCGCGCAGCCTGTCGATGGGGATCGACTCCCCGCAGCGCACGCAGGTTCCGTAGCTGCCGTCAGCGAGACGCTCGAGGGCGGCATCCACCTGGACCAGGTCGTCGTCGACGGCCAGCTGTGTGCCCGCCAGACGAGACCACTCCGACGACATCGTCGGGCCCTCGGGGTCGTGTTCGTCGTCGGCCATGCCGTCGCTGCGCGATTCGCGCACGTCGGCGAGCGAGCCGTCGAGCCGCGATCGCTGGGCGGCGACGTCAGCCCGGCGTGCCAGCAGCACGCCCTCGAACTCGGCGACCTGGGCGGCATTCAGCGTGCGACGATGCATCCGCTGATGCTACGCGCCCTGCGGCCCAGATCAGCGCAGCGCGCTGACGACGGCGTCGTGCAGGAGTCCGTTCGTGGCGAGCGAGCTGCCGTGGGCCAGCTCCACATCACCGGTCACGCTGGTGAGGCGGCCGCCGGCCTCCTCGACGATGGGCACGAGTGCCGCCACGTCGTACGCCTTCACGTCGAACTCGGCGACGATGTCGACCAGGCCCTCCGCCAGCAGCGTGTACGACCAGAGGTCGCCGTAGGCGCGGTCGCGCCAGACGGTCTCGGCGAGACCGAGGAGGCGGTCGAGGTAGCCGGCCTCGCGCCACTGGGCGATGCTCTGGAAGCTCAGCGACGCGTCGGCGAGCTCGCGCACGCCCGAGACCGCGATGCGGCGGGCGCCCCCGTCGGCAGCGGGATCCGCTGTCCACGCCCCAGCACCCCGAGATCCCCACCAGCGGCGTCCGAGAGCCGGACTGGACGCGACACCCACCACGGGCACACCGTCGATCGTGAGGGCGATCAGAGTGCCCCACACGGGGACGCCGCGGAGGAAGTTCGCCGTGCCGTCGATGGGGTCGATGATCCACTGACGGTTCGAGTCGCCCTCGACGCCGTACTCCTCGCCGAAGATGCCGTCGCCGGGTCGGGCTGCAGCGATGCGCTCGCGGATGGCCCGCTCGACGGCCTGGTCGGCATCAGTCACCGGGGTGCGATCGGGCTTGGTCTCGACCACGAGGTCGGCGGCCCGGAAGCGGTCGAGCGCGATCGCGTCGGCTGCATCGGCGATCTCGAGGGCGAGCGCCAGATCGGCGGAGTGGTCGAGGGGAACGGATGCAGCGGATTCGGCGGTCACGTCAGCCAGCCTAGCGAGGCGGAGGATGCGGCATCCGTCGCCCAGGGGTGCGGTGAGGCTGCCTCGATTGGCGTTCACCGTCGATCGGATGCTAGAGTCATCACTCGGTTCGGGAAGCAATTTTCGAGCCGATCTCGCACCTCTAGCTCAATCGGCAGAGCAACTGACTCTTAATCAGTGGGTTCTCGGTTCAAGTCCGAGGGGGTGCACGAAAAGCCTCGAACCTCTCGCCAGGTTCGGGGCTTTTTGCTTGCCCGAACGCGTCGAACGTGCCGTCGAGAGATCGTTGCGCACCGTGCGCCGTCGGGCCCGGTCAGCTCGACGGATCTATCCGCAGTCGAGCTTGGACGTGGAGATCGAGGTCGGGCTGACCACCGGCGTGACCTCGGCCGACAGCGTGCGGAGGTCGTCGTCGGTGGCGAGGACGTCGAAGTCGAACTGCGCTGTCTCCCCGGGCGCGATGGTCGTGCCGACCCGGTTCACCGGATAGTCGCCATCCGTCGTGATGATGGATGGGGCCGGCTGGCCGTTCCGGGAGACTCCCACCATCGTCGAACCGGGTGGGGCGTACACGAGCGTGTCGACCCGCATGCTCCCGATAGCCGTCGACGCCCCACCGCCCGTCACGGAATCAGGAAGCGTCAGCGCCTGATCCGGCGTCACGGTATTCGCGAGCGAGACTCGGACCCGAACATGGCGCTTGCCGTCGGCTGCGCACACCGCCTGTGCCAGGTCCACGCCCTGCGTCATGAAACGCTGCATCCTGCCCGGTGTCGAATCGATGAAGTAGACGCCGAAGGCATCCGTCGTCGTGGTGCTGGCGGGCGGCTCACCCTCGAAGGGCGATCCTTTCAGCAGCGATTGCTCGCCGGCATCCGTTCCCCACAGGCGGATGCGCTGCTCGTCGCCGGCGCGGCTGACTGCCGCGGTGAGGGACGCCATGTCGACATCCCCGGAGGCGATCCGCGCGAACGCCATCGCCACGACCGACTGGCTGATGGCGTCGACCTCCTCCGGCGGGAAGGTCGCGTACAGGTCGCCCAGAAGCATGGACACGGCGTTGCCGATGTCGAGTTTCGACCCGTCGGGAAGGTCGATCGGTCCCGTTGCGGCCATGATGTAGGACAGAGCGACCGTGTCCACTGCAATGACTCCATCCACCGCGACGCCGGTTCGTTGCTTCCACATCTCGTGCGCGATCTTCGAACTCAGGTCGAACCGGGGTGTTCTCGTGAGGCTCTGCACGCGACTCCCGAGACCGTCCGGGTACGTCTCCTGGGATCCTGGCGGCATCCCGACGACCGGTCCCGGAAACGCTGGGAATGCCTCGGCGGACCCTGACGACTGGCGCGTGATCGTGAGCGCGCCGTTGTCGGCGTGCACCTCGGCGAGGGAGTCGATGGTGCCACCGCCCGGCATCACCTCTCCGCTGTTCTGGAAGAGCAGCAGGTAGTTCCGCGGGCCGTCGCCGCCGAGGACGGCAGGCAGCACCTTGAGTCCGTTGTCGACACTGACGATGGACGGGCGGAGGGTGGCGATCTCGCCTGCAAGCCGGTCGATTCCGGCCGCGACCTGAGGAAGGAGGGCCGCCCGGTCGACGAGGCTCAGTCGCGCCCCACTCAGATCGGCCACCGTCAGAGCACGGGACACCGTCGTCGAAAGAGTCCTGACCGCCGCGAGGTCGATCCGTCCGTCGACGGGCCGGATGGCGTCGACTCCGACGTCCGCCATCGGGATGACGACCTCGCCGGTCAGACGATCGGCCTCTTCCGCCGCGACTCGCACCGCAGCGAGGTTCTCACCGACCCACGGCATCCTCTCGACCATCGTCCAGGCGCGACTCTGGGTGGCCGCCCGGGCGCGTGCCGTATGCGTGCGCATCTCCGCGCCCGCTGCGGCTGCAGCGGCTGCGTCGCCGGATGTCGCCGCCTTCTGCGCCGCCGCGGCGTAGGGGATCGCCTTCTCGAGTTCGTCCCTCGCCGTCAGGACCGAAGGCGTGACGGTGACCGCGAGCCAGGCCAAGCCGACGAGTACGGCGGCCAGGCTTACGGGCACCCAGAATCGCGCACTCCGCAGCAGCGGTCTGCGCACTCGTCGGGTCCGAGCACTCATAGGACCTCAACGATAGACCTGTGATGAGCGAATCTCAGGTCGGGTATGTGGAAACAGCCTCTCCGACTCGAATGCGAGCACGGTGCGTTGCACCGAGATGTCGCTGTACGCCCGCTCCGTGACATCATCGGAGAGCAGGAAGACGAGCTGCAGAGCCGCACTGATGGTCGGGTGCGTGCGCAGGAGGGTGCGACTTCATGACTCTGTTCACCAATCAGTCGGCCATCGCCTGCGCCCTGGCCGCCGCCATCACCTTCGGTGGGGGTGCCGCCCACGCGGATACCCTTCCCGACACACCGACCGCCTCGGCTACGCCGGCGCCGACTGAGACCGCGCCGACTGAGACGCCGGCTGCAGCTGAGACATCAGCGCCCACCGAGCCGCCGCCGCCCACCGAGTCGCCCGCCGCGACGCCGTCGCCCGCTCAGACGACAGCGCCCAGCGAGACCCCGGCGCCCATCGAGGCGCCGGCGCCTTCGGCGGATTCCGATGACGGTGAGGCGGCCGCGGATCCATCAGAGGCCGCGATCGCGGCAGCCGCGCAGCGCGACGAAGCCACCGCCGTCATCGCAGCGGCGAAAGGGAACGCATCCTCCGCAACCATCTCCGTTCTCATCGCCGCCGTCGACTCGGTGACGGTCGCGCTCGACGGTGACGCCGACGATGCCACTCTCACAGCGCTCACGGCCGCGATGGGCGTCGCTCGGACGGCGGTCGAGGAGTCCGTGAACGTCTACACGGATGCCCGGGCGGCTCTCGCCGACCAGGGGAGCCTGATCGCAGCCGACCTGCCGACGGGGATCCTCGACGCCCAGAAGGCGACGGCTGCACCCCTCGCCGCGGCCCTCGCAGCGCTGGCTGCTGACGACGCCGTCGCCGCCGCCGCGGGCCAGGTGACTGCGTGGTCGGCGAACGTCCGCGGGTATCGTCCGGCGAAGGCCACCGCCACGGGCTACGTCACCCAGATCACCACTCTGCGGAAGACCAAGTCCTACGCGGCTGCGACCATCGCTCGAGCCGCCGAGGTGGTGAACAGCAAGACGGCACTCATCTCGGCGTTGAGCGCCCCCGTCCCGCAGACCGCCACGCTGAATGCGGCATCCGCCCGGGCGAAGGCGGCGATCGCGGCGTGGAGGAAGAGCAACTCCGACCGCGGCTCCGCGTACAGGGAAGCTCTCGCCGTGAAGGCCACCGGCGCTGTCACCTCCAAGAAGTACGCCACGACCGTCAACGCCACCTACGCGAAGCGATTGACGTCGGCGCTGGACAAGCTGACCGCCGGCCTGAACACCACGACCATCGCCCAGCTGGGCACCCTGACTCAGGCCGTCCGGTCGGCGAACACCACGGTGACCTCGGCCGCATCCTCCCTCGCTACGGCGAAGACCGTCTACGCGAACGGGATGAACGCCCTGCGGGTGTTCACGAAGGCGACAGCCGCCACCCGATCGCCGCTGTCGAAGGCGAACGCCGCGTTGAAGAAGGCGATCACAGCGAAGGCGTCACCTGTCACGCTGAAGCGTCACATCACTAACGTGAGCTCGAGAGCCGCTGCGGCGAAGATCTCGCACACCGAGGCGCCGATCCGTGCCGAGCTGAAGTGGGTCGCCGAGAATGCCTGGTCTCGCTCCTATACGTGGGGCCACCCGTACATCTTCAACGAGGACTGCGCCAACTTCGCCTCCCACGCCCTCGAGGTGCGCGGCCTCGGTCCCCAGGTGCTGAACATCTCCTCCACCTCTCTCCGGAACCACCTCGTCGGGCGAGGGTTCCGGGAAACGGCCGACAGCCAGGCCGTGCGGAGGAACGTGAAGCTCGGCGATGTCATCCAGTTCGACTGGCGGAACAACGGACGGTACGCCGGCGACCGTGACCACACCGGCATCGTCACCCGCATCGACAGGAACGCGAACGGCACGATCACCATCCGGTACACCGCCCACACCGACCCCGGCAACGACCCGAAGGTGAATCAGACGATCGAAGCGTCACTCGCCGACTGGGGGCACGACCGGAACGGCGGGGTGTTCTTCATCAGCATCTAGTCGCCGAGAAGACCCGGTCAGGTCGACTCTGCAACGGCCACCGGCTCCTTGGGCAGGATCCGCAGCTCAGGCACGCCCGTCACCAGGAGCCACGTGGGAAGCACGATGACGCACAGGATCGGCAGCAGGGTGGTGTCTCCGGTCAGGGCGATCCCGAGGAACAGGGCGATCCAGCCGTCGCGGGTGACGACGAGAACTATGCCGAGAACGCCGCAGGCGATGGCGAGCCCGATCGGCATGCTCGGGATCACGGAGTGGAAGAAGAGTCCGAGCGCCACTCCGATGAACACCGCCGGGAAGACCCGACCGCCTCGGAAGCCAGCGGCGGCCGCGATCAACAGCGCGACGAGCTTGATCACGGTGAACAGGGCCAGAGTCCCTGGCGAGTAGTCGCCGGGATTGTTGATGATCTGGCCGGCCTGCTCCAGCCCTTTGAACATCGTCAGAGGTCCGCCGATGATGGCGAGCACACCGAGGACGGCGCCGCCGAGGGTGGTGAAGATCACGGGATTCCTCAGGGCGTGGAAGGCCCGGTGGATGAGCGGGAAGGCATAGACGGCGAGGATGCCGAGCACGGCGGAGACGACAGCGACCAGTGTGCCGGTCGCGAGGTCGATGGCTTCTGGAGTGCCGAACGGGGCGACCGTGAACGCCATAGGCGGCGTGCCCAGCACGTGCATCGTGAGAGCTCCCGCGCCGGCTGCAGCGACCGGGAGGAAAAGTCGATCCCAGAGCGAGCCGCCGGACTTCAGCGCCGCCACGATCCCGGTGAAGACGAGGGCTGCCGCGACCGGGGTGCCGAACAGGGCCCCGATCGTCGCCGCCGACGCGAGGAGCGCCACGAGCGGGGTCGGTACCGCCGTTGCGAATCGTGCCACGGCGGTGACGGCCACGGCCGTGTTGATGGCGATGATCGGATTCTCCGGCCCCAGGCTCACTCCGCCAGCCAGCGAGATGGTGACCGCGAGCGCCAGTCCGGGCAGGACCCGGAGCGGAAGCGGCGGCGCAGACAACTCGGTGGTCGCGGAGTCCGGTCCGGCGTGGCCGGGCATCAGCCACACGACCAGGCCGACGGCAGCGCCCGTGAGGGTGAGAACCCCGAAGGTCCACCACGGTGTGTAGGGCTCAAGCCCCAGCGCATCGGGCCACGCGGTCCAGATCTGATCCGCGAGCAATCCCGAGATCTGATTGAGAAGCCAGAGGATGAGGGCCGAGACCACGCCGATCACGAGCGCGGGAATCGCGAGGATGGCGAGCGTTCGTGCTCCCGGCGGAGCGATCGAAGGTGTGGACACCTGACCTCCTCTTTCCGCCACGCAGGGGCGCTTCGGACGGTAGGCCCCAAGGGAAGGCACTGTCAAGAGTCCGGCCCTGACCGGGGGACTTGTCGCGCCCGTGTTACGCCACCGCGCCGATCCTCGTCTTTCCCGGCGCGGCCGAGTCGTGGAGGATGGGCACATGATCGAACCAGGGCTCTATCGCCATTTCAAGGGCGGCCTGTACACGGTCGTCGGTGAGGCCACCGACTCTGAGACCGAGCAGCCCGTCGTCGTCTACAGGTCGGCGGACGGACGCCTGTGGGTTCGGCCTGCAGCGATGTGGACAGAGGTCGTGGAGCATGAGGGCGCGCTCGTGACGCGGTTCACTCCCATAGCGCACGAAGGGTAGGGAGGGACCGGCGCCTGAAGAGATGCCGAATGTTCACCATTCCCCACTTCCCTCGCCCCCCGGTCGGGGGCATACTCGATCCACACGGGTCGGGGGATCCGCGGAACGGGGGAGACGATGGCGACTCAGATCGATCTGGCAATCCTGATCGCAGAGCAATTGGCAGCCGTCGCCGCAGCGGACGCAGAGCTCGGCGACTGAGCTCGACAGCGTCTCAGCCCGGCAACTCCTGGGCCGACGGCGTCCCGGGCGCGGGGGTGAGCCGGTCGATGACAGCGAGCAGGGCGTCGAGGTCCGTCGGGACGGCGACGGATGCGTCGAGCCCGACGTCGGCGATGGCCGAGTTGTAGTACAGGCCGTCACTGACGAGCATGATGAGCTGCGCAACGGCCGGGTCGCCCACGGCGTCCTCGATGGCCTCCAGCCGCCCCGCGTTCACGGCGGCGATCGCAGCCTTCGCGCCCTCGTGCCGGCCCTGGGCCAGTCGGTAGGCGCCGATCATCGACCGGTCGAGTGGGGAGCCCGTGTCGACGGAATTGCGGATGAGGTGATCGACGGCTCCCGACGACGCCGTGCGGATCTGCTCGGCATCGAGGGCGGCCAGGTCGCGCAGGCGGTCGAGGAGGCCGGTGGCGAGGGCGTCCTTCGAGGCGAAGTGGTAGAGCAGGCCGCCTTTGGAGACTCCGGCCGACGCCGACACCGCATCGAGGGTGGCCGCACGCTCTCCGCCGTCGATCAGCAGGTCCTGAAAGGCATCGAGGATGCGGTCTCGGGTCGTCGGGGGCATGGCGCAATCTTAACGATCGTCGCCGCCCGTCCGGGAGACCAGCCGGGCAGGCTGGATAACTGTACCGGGTAGACGGTACACTAATCCCACGCCCACGATCCGAGAACACCGAGTACAGCCATGACCATGCAGAACAGCACGCCCGCGACGGCATCCGTCGTCGTCCCTTCCGAGCACGACGGAGCCACGACCCGTACGGGAGCGAGCTCGTCGAGCGGCGCCCGTCGCCGCTGGTTCGCGCTCGCCGCCCTCATGCTGCCGGTGCTACTCGTCTCGATCGACAACACCGTGCTCAACTTCGCCCTGCCGGCCATCTCGGAGGCACTGCAGCCGAGCGGCGTGCAGCTGCTCTGGATCATCGACATCTATCCGCTCGTGCTGGCCGGCCTGCTGGTGTCGATGGGGAGCCTCGGCGACCGTATCGGTCGTCGTCGCCTGCTGCTCGTCGGCTCCGTCGGATTCGGCGTCGTGTCCGTGGCCGCCGCCTTCGCCCCGAGCGGGGAGTGGCTCATCGGTGCCCGCGCGCTGCTCGGCTTCTTCGGTGCGATGCTCATGCCGTCGACCCTGTCGCTGTTGCGCTCGGTGTTCTCCGACCGTGACGAGCGCCGTCTCGCCATCGCGATCTGGGCGACCGGATTCGCGGCCGGAAGCGCCCTCGGCCCTGTCGTCGGCGGTATCCTGCTCGAGCACTTCGCCTGGGGGAGCGTCTTCCTGCTCGCCGTGCCGCTGCTGCTGCCGCTCGTCATCCTGCTGCCGCTCCTGGTGCCCGAGTCGAAGGACCCGAACCCCGGCCGCATCGACCTCCCGAGCATCGTGCTGTCGCTGCTCACCATGGTGCCCGTGGTGTTCGGCATCAAGAACCTCGCCGAACACGGCTTCGACCTGCTCGGCATCGGGTCGATGCTCGTGGGCCTGGCCGCGGGTGTCGTGTTCGTACGCCGACAGAACCGCATCCGGAACCCGATGATCGACATGGAGCTGTTCCGGCGCGGTTCGTTCAGCGGTGCCATCGGCGTGAACCTCCTCAGCGTGCTGGCGCTCGTGGGCGGTCTCTACTTCGTCTCGCAGCACCTGCAGCTCGTGCTCGGGCTCTCGCCGTTCGCGGCCGGTCTCGTGCTGGTGCCCGGGCTCATCGCCATGATCATCTCCGGCCTCGCCGTCGTGCCCATCGCCCGACGCGTGCGGCCTTCGCGCCTCGTTCCGGTCGCGCTGGTGATCTCCGCCGTCGGCTACCTGGCCGTTGCGCTCTCGGGCGGCCGCATGGACGCCGCCGGCATCGCGGTGGCGTTCGTGGCGCTCGGTATCGGGATCGGCGCCGCCGAGACCGTGTCGAACGAGCTGATCCTCGCGAATGCCCCCGCAGCCAAGGCCGGCGCGGCCTCCGCCGTGTCCGAGACGGCCTACGAGGTGGGCGCCGTGCTCGGCACGGCCATCCTCGGGACCATCCTCACCGCGTCGTACCGGGCGACTGTGGTGTTGCCCGAGGCCCTCGACGCCGCCCAGCGTCATGCGGCAGGGGAGACCCTCGGTGGGGCCGTGGCGATCGCGGACGAGCTTCCGGCGACGGATGCCGCCACTCTGCTCGCCTCGGCCACGGAGGCGTTCGGCAGCGGGGTGGGGCTCACCGCGTGGATCGGCTTCGCGCTCGTGCTGGGTGCTGCCGTCGTCGCCGCGACAACGCTGCGCCGGGCACGCTGAGGCGAGGCCGCGAACGCCCTAGCGGGCTTCCGCTGGCAGAGGCACAGACGCGAAGCGGCTGCGCCGAAGCCGAGGGCAGGCGGGTGAGGTGCGCTTCGCGGCGCTCGCTTCGCTCCCGTCGCTCTGCGGGCGGGGTGGTCCGCTTCGGCCGCCGACTTCGTCGGGGCCTCAGCGAGCGGAGCTCGCCGGCTGAAATGTCATGCGGAAAACGTGGCCGACCCTTTGTCGCCCAGGTTTTCCGCATGGCATTTCAGCCCATAAGCATCAGTCGTCGACGCCGCGGGCTATGAGCGCGTCGCCGAGTTCGTCGGCAGATTGCAACGACCTCACGATGACGGGCACGGCGATGGCCCGAAGCGACCGGTCGACGCCGCGTGCGCGCCTGGCCTCGAAGACCGACCCCACGATCTCGCTGAGGAGCGGGATCGCGCGGATCGTCAGGGCGAGCAGCAGGCCCACCCGATCGGCATCGACTCGGGGCAACGGACGCAGCAGTGTCTCGACGGCGCCGAGCACGGCCGACACCGTCGTCGTCAGCGTGAACAGCCCGGCGAGGGCCACGACGGTGACCACGCGCAGGGCCATGATGACGGCGGAGTCCCAGCCGACCAGCCAGCCGTTCAGCGGCACCGCTATCAGCAGCACCCAGAAGACCGGGCCCACGGCGCGGAGCGCGAGCCGCGGCGGGATGCCGGCGACGACGAAGAGCAGCGTCGTCACGGCGAGGGCGATGCCGAGTGCCTCGGGGGAGCGCAGGAACGCCACGACGGTGACGGTCACGATCAGTGTCAGCAGCTTGGCGACTGCCGGCATCCGGTGCAGCAGCGATCGCCCCGGGTGATAGAAGCCGTTCACCGGATCGCCGCTCGGTACAACTCGAGTGCCGGGCCCGGAGCGTCGTCGGCGACGACCCGGCCGTCCTCCATGACGATGACGCGCTCGAAGTCCTCGAGCAGCTCCAGCTGGTGCGTCACCACGATCAGCTGCTGGTGGAGGGAGCCGAGGTACTCGGTCACGATGCGCGCGTTGCGGCCGTCGAGCAGCGTGGTGGGCTCGTCGGCGATCACGATCGACGGCTCGGCCACGAGCACGGCCGCCAGGGCGAGCAACTGCTTCTGCCCGCCCGAGAGCTTGTGGGCCGCGCGATCGGCCAGTGCGTCGAGGCCGAAGCGCTCGAGGGCGGCGTCGACACGGGCCGCGGCATCCGTCGCCGGGAGCTTCAGGCGGCGCAGGGAGAACGCGACGTCTTCGCGCACGGTGGGCATGACGATCTGGGTGTCGGGGTTCGTGAAGATGAATCCGACGCGGCGCCGCACCTCGCGAGCGTGCTTCGCGACGTCCTGGCCGTCGACGAGAACTCGACCCGCCTGCGGGGAGACGAGGCCGTTGACGAGTCGCACGAGGGTCGACTTGCCCGATCCGTTGGCGCCGACCACGCCGATGCGCTGCTCGGTGAGCGTCAGGTCGATGTCGCGCAGCACGGCATCGTCGCCGAAATGATGGCTGACGCCCTCGAAGCGGATGTCTCCCATGCGTCAGGCGTCGACGGCTGCGGTGGTCGCATCCGTCGACGAACCGTCGCGTCGGCGTCCCCATGGCCGCGGCGTGATGAGGCCGGGCCAGGCGCGGTGCACGGCTTTGGCCACCGAGACGGTGACCAGCACCTTGATCAGGTCGCCGGGCAGGAAGGCCACCATGCCGAGCGCGACGGCGCCGATCGGAGTGCCCGTCGTCACGGCGAGCCACGGGATGCCGATGAGATAGACCGAGAGGATGCCGCCCACTGCCGTGAGGCCGAGAGCCGGCCAGAACGGGTAGCGGGGAAGGAGGCGTGCGGTGAGCCAGCCGACGACGAACGCGCAGAGGATGAAGCCGAACAGGAATCCGCCGGTGGGTCCGAAGAGGATGCCGAGGCCGCCGGTGCCGCCGGCGTAGATCGGCAGCCCGATGGCGCCGAGCGCCACATACACGACGACGGCGAGGGTGCCCTTCTTCGGACCGATGATGGCGCCGGCCAGCAGCACGCCGAGGGTCTGGAGGGTGATCGGCAGCCCGAGTGCCCCCGTGGGAATGGCGCCGGGGAGGGTGAGTGCGGCGATGAGCGCCGCGAAGACGGCTATCTGGGCCAGGTCGCGAGCTGAGATGCGGGCGGATGCCATGGGCGAACTCCGGTGGGCGTCGGGGCCGCACTGCGCGGCCGGGTGACACCAGACTAGGAAAGGAGAGTCGCCGTGCGCGGGCATCCGCTTACAAGATCACGGCTCGGATTTTGTACGGCCGTGCCGGGGTGCGCTCAGGCGACGAGACGAACGGGCTCGGCAGAGACGTGCCGGGCGGGAACGATCTCGTTCGAGTCCGTGTCCGTGGTGTCGAGCAGCTCCGCCATCGGGGCCTCGGCGATGACGACGGCGTCGCGCTCAGCCCACTCGGTGATGGGTGCAGGGATCCACGACAGTGCGGCAGGCTCGGGAACGGGCTCGCCGCGCAGGGCGGAGCGCTCGGCGAGCAGGGCCTGAGTGAGTTCCGATGCGATCTGGTGCGTGAGCATGGCGTGGAAGATCTCGTCGGTGTCGGCGTCGGTGCGTCGAACGAGGGTCCAGCTGCCGTGTGCTCCGATGACATCGGCCAGACGGCTGTTGAGAAGATCGAAGACCTGTTCAGGCGTGAGCTCTGGGGTGGAACTCGCCACGACCGGAGCATCGTGCCTCCGTCGCCGGAACATTCCGGTGCCCTTCGCCATGCTGGTGCCCTTTCGTGCCGCGGATGCTACCCACAGTCTCGTTCAGCGCAAGCCGCGCGAGCGGGGGACACGCCGCAGGAACACGCCGAAATCGGCGGATTTCCGCGGATCGAGGGGGATCGGCGCCGAAAAGGGCTCGCACAGGAGCGCCTAGGGGCTGAAAGGTCCCGCGTCAGCCTCGGGTCACTTGCCGATGGCCTTCTCGTCGGACTCCTCCTTGACGGTTCCGATGGCGATGGCGAGGGTGAGCCCCCAGCTGATCCAGGTGAGCAGGAGCTTCCAGTCGCGGGGTCCGTTGCGGGTGCGCTGAACGACAGCCCAGCCACCGATGACGCTGCCGATCACGGCTCCGTTGAACAGGTACTTGCGCATGATGCATCCCTTTCGTCGTCTCAACGTTATCGCTCGGTGCGAATGCGCAGCAGGGGTATTCTTTGCGAGGCATATCGTCTAGTGGGGCGGGCCGAGTGGAGGCTCGCGGAATGAAGACGGCGCTCATCGGAGCGGGTCTCCTCGGGGTCGGAGCCGTCGCGCTGGCGACAGGCATCCTGCCCGCCGACGAGGCTGTCGCCCTCTGGGATCGGGTCTGGCCCGTGCTCCTGTTCGTCCTCGCCATGACGATCGTGACGGAGTTGGCTGACGAGGCCGGACTCTTCGACTGGCTCGCCCAGCACGCCTCCACCTGGGCGCACGGGCGCTCGTGGCTGCTCTGGCTCATCGTCGTCGCCCTCGCCACCGTCTGCACGATCTTCCTGTCGCTCGACACGACGGCGGTCCTGCTCACACCGGTCGTCATCGTCATGGCGCGCCACGTCGGGATCAGTCCGCTGCCGTTCGCCCTGACGACGGTGTGGCTCGCCAACACGGCGTCGATGCTGCTGCCCGTCTCGAACCTCACCAACCTGCTCGCCGTCTCGAAGCTCGAGCAGATCGTGGGGCATCCGGTGAGCCCCCTCGAATTCGCCACCCTCACGTGGGCTCCGGCCATCGCGGCGATCGTTGTGCCCGTCGCCGTCATCGCCGTGCTCCACCGTCGCAGCCTCGTCACGCGGTACGTCATCGAACGACCCGAGCGCGTCGCCGATCCGACACTGCTGATCGCGAGCGCCGTGGCGGTCCTCATCCTCATCCCCGGCCTGCTCTCCGGTCTGCCCGTGTGGATTCCGGCCTGCGTGGCCGCCGTGACCCTGCTCATCGCCTTCGCCGTCTCGAGACCGGCAGTGCTCCGGCTCGGGCTGGTGCCCTGGCCGCTGCTGCTGCTCGTCGCCGGCCTCTTCCTCGTGCTCGAGACAGCGCACGC
The DNA here is from genome assembly GCF_004570845.1 of Orlajensenia leifsoniae. Lineage (GTDB taxonomy): Bacteria > Actinomycetota > Actinomycetes > Actinomycetales > Microbacteriaceae > Orlajensenia > Orlajensenia leifsoniae. The sequence continues at coordinate 73,326 of NZ_SPQZ01000007.1, forward strand.
TCTCGGGCTGGGAGACGCTCTCGCCGCGGTCGCGGGCACGGGAGACGATCCGCTCAGCCTGCTGCAGCTCGCAGGCCTCGGGGCCGGAGGCGCGAACGTCGCCAACAACCTGCCCGCCTACCTGGCGCTCGAGCCGTCGGTCGACTCGCCGGCCCGCATGATCGCCTTGCTGATCGGCGTGAATGTCGGCCCGCTCGTCACGCCCTGGGCGTCGCTGGCCACGCTGCTCTGGCACGACCGCCTCAAGGCGATGGGCGTCGAGTTCACGTGGTCGCGGTACGCGATCCTCGGGTTGGTCGTAGCACCCCTCGCCGTCGTGGCCGCCACGGCCGCGCTCGCGGTCCGGTGACCAGCAGGTTGCGGATGGCTGGGAGATCGCCGCAAATCTGACCGATCGTGCAGTTGCTGACCGATCGGTCAATTACCGTCGGATCATGCCTGCAGAACCTTCGGTCTCCGCGCGCGCCAAGCCCAGCGACGAGCTTCAGGCCGTCGCCCTCGAACAATTCGCCACCCGGGGCTTCTCGGGAACGTCGTTGCAGCAGATCGCCGACGTCGCGGGCTATTCGAAGTCGAGCGTGCTCTACCACTTCGCATCCAAGGAGGCCCTGCTCGACGCCGTGCTCACGCCGGCGATCGACGAGTTCGGGCGCATCCTCGACGCCTGGATCTCCGATGCGTCGACGGATGCCGCCCGCCAGGCCTTCCTCGAGGCCTTCGTCGACCTGCTCCTGCGCTATCGCCTCGAGGTGCACACCTTCATCAGCCAGGGCCAGTCCCTCGAGGACGTTCCCGTCGTCGCCCGGGCCAACGCCACGATCCTGCGCATGGCGGAGGCGGTCTGCCCGCCCGAGGCCAGCGTCGAGGATCGCCTGCGCTTCGGCATCGCCCTCGGCGGCGCCGCCTACACCCTGACCGCCGACCTGACCTTCGGCAGCGGGATGACCACCGACGACGCGGCGACAGACGTCGAGCTGCGTCCGGCACTGGTGCACATCATCTCCGAGCTCCTCTCCCCGGTTCCGGCTCACGCCGTGCCGGCTTCGACCCGATAGGACACTCCCGTGGCCACTTTCCTCTACCGCGTCGGACACTTCGCCTTCCGCCGAGCCTGGCTCGTGGTCGCCGTCTGGGTCGCGCTGCTCGTCGGCATCCTCGGCGGCGGTCTCGCCCTCGGCGGCCAGACCCAGGAGTCCTACGCTATTCCGGGCACCGAGTCGCAGGAGGCCATCGACAAGCTCGCCGCGGTCTTCCCGCAGACCGCCGGCGCCTCCGTCCAGGTGGTCATGCAGGCCCCGGAGGGGGAGACCGTCACCGACGACGCGCACAAGGCGGCCATCGAGTCGATGGCGACGCAGCTCGAGGACATCGACGGAGTCGAGTCCGTGCTCGACCCCTTCGACGAGTATGCGGGCAACGCCGTCTCCGACGACGAGCGCACCGCATACACGCAGGTACAGCTCGATTCCCCGTCGACGGATGTCGCCCCTGAGACTCTCACCGCCATCCAGGACACGGCGGAGACCGGCGAGGACGCCGGCCTCGATGTGGCCTTCGGCGGCCAGGTGTTCCAGGACCAGACCTTCGGGCTCACCATCACGGAGGGTCTCGGCGTGCTGTTCGCCGGGGTCGTGCTGTTCATCGCCTTCGGGTCGCTGCTGGCGGCCGGCATGCCCCTGTTCACGGCGCTCATCGGGGTCGGCGTGGCCGTCGCCGGTGTCACCGTCGTCTCGGCGTTCACGCCGGTGTCGAGCACGGCACCCATGCTGGCGGTGATGCTGGGCCTCGCGGTCGGCATCGACTACGCGCTGTTCATCCTGTCGAGACACCGCAATCAGCTCGCACGCGGCGAGACGCCCGAGGAGTCGGCCGCCACCTCGGTGGCCACGGCGGGTTCCGCCGTGATCTTCGCCGGCGTGACCGTCATCATCGCTCTGCTCGGCCTCCTCGTGGTCGGCATCCCGTTCCTCAGCACCATGGGCATCGCAGCGGCCTTCGCCGTCTTCGTCGCCATGATCGCCGCGGTCACCCTGCTTCCGGCGGTGATGGGCATCTTCAAGGGGCGACTCATCCCGAAGCCGAGCAGCCGCGCCGCCCGCCGGGCGGTCGCGGCCGATGATGCGAAGCCCACCATGGGCCGACGTTGGGTGAACCTCGTGTTGAAGGCACCTGTCGTGGCGGTCGTGTTGGTGGTCGGCATCCTGGGCGGACTCGCCATCCCGGCCCTCAGCCTCGACCTGAACCTGCCCTCGGGGGCGAGCGAGCCCGAGGGCTCCACGACGCGTGACGCCTACGAGATGCTCTCCGAGGGCTTCGGTCCCGGGTACAACGGCCCGCTCATCGTCTCGGTCGACATCACGCAGACCACCGACATCCTCGACGACCTCGATGCGATCGGCACCGAGCTCGGCGCGCTCGACGGCGTGGCCGAAGTCGGTCAGGGCATCCCGAACGCCTCGGTCGACACCGCCATCATCCGCGTGATCCCCGAGACGGCACCGGATGATCCGGCCACCAAGGTGCTGGTGCAGGAGATCCGCGATCTCGCGCCCCACATCGACGACGAGTACGGCACCCCCATCACGGTGACCGGTGCCACGGCCGTGTCCATCGACATCTCCAACCGGTTGACGGATGCCCTGGTGCCCTTCGCCCTCGTGGTCGTCGGGCTGTCGGTGCTGCTGCTCATGATGGTGTTCCGCTCGATCTTCGTGCCGATCAAGGCCGCGCTCGGCTTCCTGCTCTCGGTGTTCGCCGCCATCGGAGTCTCCGTCGCGATCTTCCAGTGGGGCTGGTTCGCCGACCTGCTGCACGTGGAGACGACGGGCCCCATCCTGAGCTTCCTCCCGATCCTGCTGATGGCCGTGCTGTTCGGCCTCGCCATGGACTACGAGGTCTTCCTCGTGTCGGGCATGCGGGAGGAGTACGTGAAGACGAAGGACCCGCGCGGATCGATCGTGCACGGCTTCCGGCACTCCGCCCGAGTGGTGACCTCGGCGGCTCTCATCATGTTCTTCGTGTTCTTCGCCTTCGTGCCTGAGGGCAGCGGACCGATCAAGGGCATCGCCCTGGCGCTCGCCGTCGGCGTCGCGTTCGACGCCTTCCTCGTGCGCATGACCCTCGTGCCCGCAGCCATGGCGCTCGCCGGCCGCGCGGCCTGGTGGCTGCCGAAATGGCTCGACCGTATCCTTCCCGATGTCGACATCGAGGGCGAGCACCTGCGTCATCACCTGACGGATGCCGCATGGGCGCGCACCGAGGACGCCGCGATCTCCTCGGTCGACGCCACCTTCGGGATCGAGGACGCCCCCATCGGTCCGCTCGATCTGAGGGTCCCTGCCGGCGACGTGCTGCTGGTCACCGGCGACGCCGCCGACCGTCGGGTGGTCTCCGCCACCCTGGCCGGTCGCCTCGCACCGGTCTCCGGACGCCTGCAGGTGCTCGGATCGCCGCTACCGTCGGAGAGCGGCAGGGCGCTGCGTCGAGTCGCGCTCGTCGACATCGCCGCCGGGGAGGCCGCCTTCGGCGACCGCACCGTGGGCGAGGTGCTCTCGGAGCGCATCGACCTCGGCCAGCCCTGGTATCGCGCCAGCACCATCGACTCGCAGGTCCGCCGATGGATCGGCCAGATCCGCACGGCTCTCGCCGACGACCCGCAGTCCGAGCGGGTTCAGGCCGAGACGCAGATCTCCTCGCTCGACAGCCTCGAGCGCTCGGCCGTGCTCGTCGCGGCCGGTCTCTCCGAGCGACCCGGTGCCCTCGTGGTGGAGCTCGGCGACGACCTCCCCTCCGAGGGAGCCGCCGACGAGCTCATGCTCATGATCGGCGCTCTCGCCCCCGTGGCGACGACGATCGTGCTGACGGCGGCCGGAGTCGAGGCCCCGGTCGGTCTCGGAATTCGCGGCGTGCACGCCGTGGCGCTCGCCGACAGGACACCATCCTCCCTCTCGAACAGAAAGGCCGTGCTGCGATGAGCGCGCGACTCGACAGCCTCTTCGGACGCACCCGCTCCCAGCGACGCTGGCGCTTCGGAGCCATCATCGTGGGCGTCCTGGTCGTCCCGCTCGCCGTGGCCGGCCTGGTCACCGGCGGCCTCGCCAGCGCGAACGACCGGCTCGACACCGTTCCCGCCCTCATCGTGAACAACGACGAGATGGTCACGGCGACGGCAGCGGACGGAACCGAGACGCAGATCCTCGCCGGACGCCTGCTGGTGACCCAGCTCACCGACCCCGACGACGCGGGATTCGACTGGCAGCTCTCCAACACCGATGAGGCGACGGAGGCACTCGAGGCGGGAACGGCCTACGCCGTGCTCACCATCCCGAACGACTTCTCGGCATCGATCAACTCCATCTCGGGATCCGATCCGCAGCAGGCCGACCTCAACATCCGCACCGACGACGCCCACTCCTACCTCGCCGGTTCGGCCGCCCAGTCCGTGGGCGGGGCGATGACCGATGCCTTCGGTCGAGCCATCACCGAGCAGTACCTCAAGGGCTTCTACGCCAACCTGGCCGGCATGGGTGGCTCCCTGTCCTCTGCCGCCGATGGGGCCACGAAGGTGTCCGACGGCGTCGCCAGCCTGGCCGGAGGCCTCGACCAGCTCGCATCAGGCGCATCGTCGGCTGCATCCGGGGCAGCGGATGCGGCATCCGGAGCCGATCAGTACTCCAGCGGCGTCGCCGACTACACGAACGGCGTCGACGGACTCGCAGGCGGCATCGGCGAGCTGAACGCCCAGGCCGGCGGTCTCGACGGGATCTCCGACGGCGTCGGCTCCTACGTCGGGAACGTCGCTGCGACATCGACCGGCTTCACCCAGCTGAACGGCGCTCTGTCGGCAGCTCTTCCGCCAGGCCCGCAGGGCGATGCCCTTCGATCGGAGTTGGCGAAGGTCGACGCCGGCCTCCAGGCCCTCGCTGCCGGCGGGCAGACACTCGCGCAGCAGACCACTGGCGGAATCGACGGCCTCCAGTCCGGCATCGCCTCCCTCGCCACAGGGGCGAGCCAGCTCTCGGGCGGATCCGCCGCCCTGCGCGACGGCGCCGACAACCTCGCCAGCGGGGTCGGCTCGCTCTCCGACGGCCTGTCGACGCTGTCGACCGGAACAGCCACCAGCGCCTCGGGGGCGCACCAGCTCGCCGACGGCGCAGGCACCCTGGCGACGGGACTCACCGACGGCGCCACCCAGGCCTCCGCGATCGGCGACATCGACGCCGACAAGACGGCGAGCGTCGTCTCCCAGCCCGTGACCGTCAGCACCGACCGCGACAACCCGATCGAGACGATCGGCGAGGTGATCGGCATGGTGTTCGTTCCCGTCGGGCTCTGGATCGGCGCCCTCGCGATCTTCCTGCTGCTCCGACCGATCACCGCGACGGCGCTGCAGAGCACGGCCTCCACCCGGCGTCTCGTGATGCGCTCGCTCGCCCGGGCGGCCGGACTCGCCATCGCGCAAGCCGTGCTCGTGGTCGCCCTGCTCCACACCGTGCTCGGAGTCACATGGGAGACGCTGCCCGCCACCCTGTCGTTCGCCGTGCTCATGGCGCTCGCGTTCGCGGCGATCCACCAGTTCCTCACGGTGGCGTTCGGTCGCGTCGGCATCGTGATCTCTTTGCTGCTCGTGATCGTGCAGCTCACCTCTGCCGGCGGCATCTACCCGGTCGAGATCCTGGCGGTGCCCTACCAGGTCATCACCCCGTACCTGCCGCTCACCTGGGCCGTGCAGGGGATGCAGCAGATCATCGCCGGCGTGGGCGGAGCATCCGTCGCCGCCGCAGCCGGAGGCCTCGCGGCGCTCGGCCTGCTCGCGCTGCTCGGATCCCTCGTGGCGGTGGCGCGCAAGCGCGGCGCCCGATCCTGGGGCTTTGCACTCGCCCGGGGGTGATCGCAACCCCCGGGTCGGGGTCGCCGCCCCGCTGGTAGCCTGAGAGAACGCAAGGAGGCGCTGGCCGACAGGCCGGTGTCGGAAAAGGATCGTCGCCATCTCGCAGCCCACTCAGACCCCGAACCGCGACCAGTCCTACAGCATGGTCGTGCTGTCCAACCGCCTGCCCGTCGACCACGTCGTGAACTCCGACGGGTCCTCCGGCTGGAAGTCGTCGCCCGGCGGCCTCGTCACGGCTCTCGAGCCCGTGATGCGCGCAGCCGAGGGTGCCTGGATCGGCTGGGCCGGTGTCGCCGACACCGAGTTCGCGCCCTTCGAGAACGACGGCATCGAGATCATCCCCGTTCCCCTCAGCGAGTCCGAGATCGAGCAGTACTACGAGGGCTTCTCCAACGACACCCTGTGGCCGCTCTACCACGACGTCATCGCCCCTCCGCAGTACCACCGGGAGTGGTGGGAGGCCTACGTGCAGGTCAACCGGCGCTTCGCCGAGGCCGCCGCCCGCTATGCGGCCACCGAGGCCGTCGTCTGGGTGCAGGACTACCAGCTGCAGCTCGTTCCCGAGATGCTGCGCGAGCTCCGCCCCGACCTCGTCATCGGGTTCTTCGACCACATCCCGTTCCCGCCGTACGGCATCTTCTCCCAGCTGCCGTGGCGCAAGCAGATCCTCAAGGGTCTTCTCGGCGCCGACGTCATCGGATTCCAGCGGGTGGCGGATGCCGGCAACTTCACCCGCGCCGTGCGCCGCCTCTTCGGCTTCACGACCCGCGGCAACGTCGTCGAGGTCATCGGCGATGACGGCGACGTGCGCCACGTCGTCGCGCGCACCTTCCCCATCTCGATCGACGTCGCCGGCTACGAGGAGATCGCGGCTCGGCCCGAGGTGCAGGAGCGGGCCCGCCAGATCCGCCACGACCTGGGCGACCCGAAGGTCGTCATGCTCGGCGTCGACAGGCTCGACTACACCAAGGGCATCGGCCACAGGCTCAAGGCCTTCGGCGAGCTGCTCGCCGAGAACCGGCTCCAGGTCGAGGACGTCACCCTCGTGCAGGTCGCCAGCCCGAGCCGCGAACGGGTCGCCACCTACATGGCCCTCCGCGACGAGATCGAACTGCAGGTCGGCCGCCTCAACGGCGAGTTCTCCACCATCAGCCACAGCGCGATCGCCTACCTGCACCACGGCTACCCCCGCGAGGAGATGGTGGCGCTCTACCTGGCCGCCGACGTCATGCTCGTCACCGCCCTCCGCGACGGCATGAACCTCGTGGCGAAGGAGTACGTGGCGTGCCGGGCCGACAACACCGGGGTGATGGTGCTCAGCGAGTTCGCCGGAGCCTCCGACGAGCTGCGGCAGGCGATCATCGTGAACCCCCACGACATCGCCGGCCTGAAGGACGCCATCGTGGCCGCCGTCGAGATGCCGAAGCGGGAGCAGGCCCGACGGATGCGGGCACTCCGCAAGACCGTCAACGGCAACACCGTGAACGACTGGTCGAAGTCGTTCCTCGACACCCTCACCGGGCGTGCAGCGGTTCCGCGAGGCATTCCCGAGACCCTCGTCAACGCCCTCCGCGAACTCGCAGCCGCCGATGAGCTCCTCATCGCCCTCGACTTCGACGGCACCCTCGCCCCGCACGTCGACCAGCCGGAGGACGCGCGCGCTCTCGACAGCGCCCGGGACGCGGTTCTCCGCCTCATCCGCCTCGCCGACACTCGTGTCGCGTTCGTCTCCGGGCGTGCCCTCGTCAGCCTGCAGCACGTGGCCGACCCGCCGGAGGACGTGCTGCTCACGGGCTCGCACGGCGTCGAGCTCAAGCTCGACCAGCCCGACGTCACCCTCGACCTGCTCGCCAGCGAGATCGACAGGCTCGATCACGTGGCCGGCATCCTCGAGCGCATCGCAGGTTCGGCCGAAGGCGCATGGGTCGAGCGGAAGCCTGCGGGCCTGGCTCTCCACACCCGCCTGCTCTCACCTGCGGCGGGGCAGAGCCTGCAGCGCAGCGCCCGCACCCGTGTGCGCTCCGCCGAGCCCGGACTGACGGTGCGCGAGGGAAAGAACGTGATCGAGTTCGCGCTGCGCCCCGGCAACAAGGGCGACGCCATCGCGAAGCTCCGCGAGCACACCGGTGCCACGAGCGTCTTCTACGCCGGCGACGACGTGACGGATGAGGACGCCTTCGTCGCCCTGGGAGCCGACGACCTCGGGATGAAGATCGGCCAGGGACGCACGGCGGCAGGACACCGAGTGCGCGGCCCCGAGGAGGTCGCCGAGGTGCTCGCGCTGCTGGCCGACTTCCGTGCCGGGTTCCTCCAGGCGCAGAAGCGCGAGCGGGCGTACACCGGATCGAATCCGATCGTCACCGAGTCCTGAGCGCCGGGCGGAGCCGCGGCATCCGTCGTATGCGAAATGGGCATGTTCACTGGTCATAGACTTTGGACCATGGCGGAGATCGATCTGAAACCACGTTCGCGAGTAGTCACCGATGGCATCGAAGCCACCACGAGCCGCGGAATGCTGCGCGCCGTCGGCATGGGCGATGAGGACTGGGACAAGCCCCAGATCGGCATTGCGAGCTCGTGGAACGAGATCACTCCCTGCAACCTGAGCCTCGACAGGCTCGCGCAGGGTGCCAAGGAGGGCGTGCACTCCGGCGGGGGATACCCCCTGCAGTTCGGCACCATCTCCGTCTCCGACGGCATCTCGATGGGCCACGAGGGCATGCACTTCTCGCTGGTGTCGCGCGAGGTCATCGCCGACAGCGTCGAGGTCGTGATGAACGCCGAGCGCCTAGACGGTTCGGTCCTGCTGGCCGGATGCGACAAGTCGCTGCCCGGCATGCTGATGGCCGCCGCCCGCCTCGACCTCGCCTCGGTCTTCCTGTACGCGGGCTCCATCGCTCCGGGCTGGGTCAAGCTCAGCGACGGGACCGAGAAGGAGGTCACGATCATCGACTCCTTCGAGGCCGTCGGCGCCTGCAAGGCCGGAACCATGAGCGAAGAGGACCTGAAGCGCATCGAGTGCGCCATCGCGCCGGGTGAAGGCGCCTGCGGCGGCATGTACACCGCCAACACCATGGCATCCGTCGCCGAAGCCCTCGGCATGAGCCTGCCCGGCTCGGCATCGCCGCCCTCGGCCGACCGTCGTCGCGACTACTTCGCGCACCGCTCGGGAGAGGCCGTCGTCAACATGCTGCGCCTCGGCCTCACCGCCCGCGACATCATGACCAAGAAGGCGTTCGAGAACGCCATCACCGTCGCGATGGCTCTCGGCGGTTCGACCAACGTCGTGCTGCACCTGCTCGCCATCGCCCACGAGGCCGAGGTCGAGCTCACCCTCGACGACTTCAACCGCATCGGCGACAAGGTTCCGCACCTGGCCGACATGAAGCCGTTCGGCAAGTACGTCATGAACGACGTAGACCGCCACGGCGGCATCCCCGTTCTCATGAAGGCCCTGCTCGACGCCGGCCTCATCCACGGCGACGCCCTCACCGTGACCGGCAAGACCGTGGCCGAGAACCTCGAGGCGCTGAACCCGATGCCGCTCGACGGCGAGGTCATCCGCACTCTCGACAACCCCATCCACGCCTCCGGCGGCATCACGATCCTCAAGGGCACCTTCGCCCCCGAGGGCGCCGTCGTCAAGACCGCCGGCTTCGACGCCTCGGTCTTCGAGGGCCCTGCACGGGTGTTCGAACGCGAGCGTGGGGCGATGGACGCCCTCACCAACGGCGAGATCCAGGCCGGCGACGTGATCGTCATCCGCTACGAGGGTCCGAAGGGCGGCCCCGGCATGCGCGAGATGCTCGCCATCACCGCCGCCATCAAGGGCGCTGGCCTCGGAAAAGATGTACTACTCTTGACGGACGGTCGATTCTCAGGCGGCACAACCGGACTGTGCATCGGCCACATAGCACCCGAAGCGGTGGACGCAGGTCCTATCGCCTTCGTGCGCGATGGTGATCTCATTAGGGTCGATATCGCAGCTCGCTCGCTCGACCTACTTGTCGACGAGGCTGAGCTGGTCGCTCGCCGTGAAGGCTGGGCTCCGCTTCCCCCGCGCTACACCCGTGGCGTCCTCGCGAAGTACTCCAAGCTCGTGCACTCCGCCGCTGTCGGCGCTGTCACAGGCTGAGTCTCGCGCCAGATCATCCATACGCAATCAAGGGACCACACACGCATGTCCACGGAAACCTTCCCCGTGCCATCGCCCGCTGCCCCCTCTCAGAAGGGGCCTGAACTGCTGACCGGGGCCCAGGCCGTCGTCCGCACGCTCGAGCTGCTCGGCATCACCGACGTCTTCGGTCTGCCCGGCGGCGCCATCCTCCCGGTCTACGACCCGCTGATGGACTCCACCAAGCTCCGGCACATCCTCGTGCGCCACGAGCAGGGCGCAGGCCACGCGGCCGAGGGCTACGCATCGTCGAGCAACAAGCTCGGCGTCTGCATCGCCACCTCGGGCCCCGGAGCGACGAACCTCGTCACGGCCATCGCCGACGCCCACATGGACTCGGTGCCGGTCCTGGCCATCACCGGCCAGGTCTTCTCGACCCTCATGGGAACGGATGCCTTCCAGGAGGCCGACATCGTGGGCATCACGATGCCGATCACCAAGCACTCCTTCCTGGTGACCGACGCTCACGACATCCCGGCGACGATCGCCGCGGCGATGCACATCGCCACGACTGGTCGCCCCGGCCCCGTGCTCGTCGACATCACCAAGGACGCCCAGCAGGACACCGTGCCGTTCATCTGGCCGCCCAAGGTCGACCTGCCCGGCTACCGTCCGGTCATGAAGGCGCACGGCAAGCAGATCCACGCCGCAGCCCAGCTCTTCGCCGAGGCGAAGAAGCCCGTGCTGTACGTGGGTGGCGGCGTGATCAGGTCGAAGGCGTCCGAGGAACTCCTCGCCCTCGCCGAGACCACCGGCGCCCCCGTCGTCACGACGCTCATGGCCCGAGGTGCGTTCCCCGACTCGCACCCGCAGCACCTCGGCATGCCCGGCATGCACGGAACGGTTCCCGCAGTGCTCGCGCTGCAGGAGGCCGACCTGCTCATCTCGCTCGGCGCGCGCTTCGACGACCGTGTGACGGGCAAGGCATCGCTCTTCGCTCCGAACGCCAAGGTCGTGCACGTCGACGTCGACCCGGCCGAGATCTCGAAGATCCGCGTGGCCGACGTTCCCATCGTGGGCGACGCGCGCGACGTGATCGTCGATCTCACCGCCGCCTACAGCGAGGCCGTGCGCGATGCTCCCGCCGACATCAAGGACTGGTGGGAGTACCTCGACGGCCTCCGCACCGAGTTCCCGCTCGGCTACGCTCCGACGACCGACGGCGCCCTCGCACCGCAGTACGTCATCAGCCGCATCGGCGAGCTCACCGGACCGGAGGGCGTCTTCGCCGCCGGCGTCGGCCAGCACCAGATGTGGGCGGCGCAGTTCATCAAGTACGAGCGCCCCAACTCCTGGCTGAACTCGGGCGGCGCCGGCACCATGGGCTACGCGGTTCCGGCCGCCATGGGCGCCAAGGTGGCCCAGCCCGATCGCCACGTGTGGGCGATCGACGGCGACGGATGCTTCCAGATGACCAATCAGGAGCTCGCCACCTGCACGATCAACGACATCCCGATCAAGGTCGCGATCATCAACAACTCGTCGCTCGGCATGGTGCGCCAGTGGCAGACCCTGTTCTACGAGGGCCGCTACTCGAACACCGACCTGAACACCGGTGCCGACACCATCCGCGTTCCCGACTTCGTGAAGCTGGCCGAGGCCTACGGGGCCCTCGGCATCCGTGTCACGAAGGAGGAGGAGGTGGATGCGGCCATCAAGCTCGCGCTCGAGACGAACGACCGCCCCGTCGTCATCGACTTCGTCGTGAGCCGCGACTCCATGGTCTGGCCGATGGTGCCGCAGGGCGTCTCGAACAACTACGTGCAGTACGCACGCGACCACAGCCCCGCATTCGACGAGGAGGCGTAAGACCATGAGCACCCACGTCCTGTCCCTCCTCGTCGAGGACAAGCCCGGCCTCCTGACCCGCGTCGCCGGCCTGTTCGCGCGTCGTGGCTTCAACATCGAGAGCCTCGCCGTCGGCAAGAGCGAGATTCCCGGCCTGTCGCGCATCACCGTCGTCGTCGACGTCGAGGACCTCCCGCTCGAGCAGGTCACCAAGCAGCTCAACAAGCTGATCAACGTGATCAAGATCGTCGAGCTCGACACCTCGCAGTCGGTGCAGCGCGAGCACCTGCTCATCAAGGTGCGCGTCGACAACACCACCCGCTCGCAGGTGCTCGAGGCCGTCAATCTGTTCCGGGCCCGCGTCGTCGACGTGGCGACGGATGCCCTCGTCATCGAGGTCACCGGCGACTCCGGCAAGACCACCGCCTTCCTCAAGGTGCTCGAGCCCTATGGCATCAAGGAGCTGGCCCAGTCGGGCCTGCTCGCCATCGGGCGCGGCTCGAAGTCCATCACCGAGCGCGTCTTCAAGAACTAGCGCTTCACGAATTAGCTGTACGAACACAAGGAGAGAAACACCAATGGCTGAGATCTACTACGACAAGGACGCCGACCTGGCGATCATCCAGGGCAAGAAGGTCGCCGTTGTCGGCTACGGCTCGCAGGGTCACGCTCACGCGCAGAACCTCCGCGATTCCGGCGTCGAGGTCGTCATCGGACTCAAGGACGGCTCCAAGTCGAAGCCGAAGGCCGAAGAGGCCGGCTTCCGCGTTCTGAGCGTCGCCGAGGCGGCATCCTGGGCCGACGTCATCGTCATCCTCGCGCCCGACCAGTTCCAGCGCCACATCTACGCCGAGTCCATCAAGGACAACCTGGCCGACGGCAAGACGCTCGTCTTCGGACACGGCTTCAACATCCGCTTCGGCTACATCGAGGCTCCCGAGGGCGTCGACGTGATCATGGTCGCCCCCAAGGGACCGGGTCACACCGTGCGTCGCGAGTACGAGGCCGGCCGCGGCGTTCCCGTCATCGTCGCCGTGGAGAAGGACGCCACCGGCAACGCCTGGCCGACGACGCTCAGCTACGCGAAGGCCATCGGAGGCCTCCGTGCCGGCGGCATCAAGACCACCTTCACCGAGGAGACCGAGACCGACCTGTTCGGTGAGCAGGCCGTTCTCTGCGGCGGTGTCTCGCAGCTCGTCCAGTATGGCTTCGAGACCCTGACCGAGGCCGGCTACCAGCCCCAGGTCGCCTACTTCGAGGTGCTGCACGAGCTCAAGCTCATCGTCGACCTCATGTGGGAGGGCGGCATCGCCAAGCAGCGCTGGAGCGTCTCCGACACGGCCGAGTACGGCGACTACGTCTCGGGCCCCCGCGTCATCGACCCGAGCGTCAAGGAGAACATGCAGGCCGTTCTCGCCGACATCCAGTCGGGCGCCTTCGCCGAGCGCTTCATCGCCGACCAGGACGCCGGAGCCCCCGAGTTCCTCGCGCTCCGCGCCAAGGGCGAGGCTCACCCCATCGAGGCCACGGGCCGCGAACTGCGCAAGCTGTTCGCGTGGAACGCGTCGAACGACGACGACTACGTCGATGGCGAGGTCGCGCGCTAAAGCGCGGACCTGCCTGCACACACCCCTCGCGCTATCGACTCCCCGCCGCGCTGCTGTTCTTTCAGCAGCGCGGCGGGGGTTCGGTAGCGCGCCCCTCGTTTCAGGAGCAACGATGACAGCGGTCGAGATCGCCGTGCAGGATCTGGCCGGCGTGCGCACAGCCCTCGAGGAGGGCGCCGACCGCATCGAGCTGTGCATCGCGCTCGACCTGGGCGGACTCACGCCGTCGATCGGGCTCGTCGAGGCGGCCGTGGCCGCAGCAGCCGAGGCGCGGGTCACCGACTTCGTCCACGTGCTGGTGCGTCCGCGCGGCGGCGGCTTCGTGTACGACGAGGGCGAGCTCGCCGTGATCGAGCGTGACATCCGCGCGGTCTTCTCCGCCGGCGCCGATGGCGTCGTCGTCGGCGCCGCGCACGCCGATGGCACCCTCGACGAGACGGCGATCGCGCGGTTCGGCGAGGCATCCGACGGCATGACGGTCACAGTGCACCGCGTCATCGACGCTGCACCCGACACTGTGGAGGCGCTGCGTCCACTCGGCGGCCTCGGCGTGACACGGGTGCTGAGCTCCGGGGGAGCTGCCGACTGCCGGGCCGGGGCACCGGTGCTGGAACGGATGCGGACCGCCGGCGCCGGCGCCGTGCAGATCATGGCGGGCGGCGGCGTGCGCGTTGACGACATCGCGCTGCTCGTCGCGGCCGGTGTCGACGCCGTGCATCTCTCGGCCCGCGGGCGCACCGACCGCGGGGGAGCCAGCGGTCCGGGCGGCGGAGCGGCCGGCTTCGACGTGACCGACCGCGCCCTGGTGCGCGCCGCGGTCGACGCCGCTCGCGCCGCGCAGGGCTGAGTCAGTCCGGCATCGGCCGTCGTCGGCTGTTCACCCGACACACCGGCTGCTGATCGGTCCCGTTCAGATCGGCGCGGGAGTCTGCGCGTGTGACGCACGAGGCACGACCTTTCCGGATCATCGCCCCGGCCTTCGCCACCGTTCTCGCCGGTGCCCTCATCACGGTGCTCGTCACCTCGATGGGCACCACTCCGGTCGAGGCGCACGGTGCGCAGGCGCGACTCGAGGGGACCGGGAGCGCCGCGGCGCGTTCGACCTCGAACCGATCACCGAGCCTGCAGCCGCGCACGGACGACCTCGTCGCCGGCGGGTCCGTCGTGATCAACGAGCTCGCGGCAGGAGGGCCGGCATCCGACTCCGACAGCTTCTTCGAACTGCGCAACATCGGAACGTCCGCGGTCGACCTCAGCGGCTGGGGCGTGTACCGCTGCAGTGCCCAGGGTCTGCGGGCGAACGTCGGGCGGGCCGAGACCGATCTCGACGGCGTCACCCTCGACCCCGGGGAGATCTTCACCGTCGCACGCGTCGGGGCCCACCTCGACGGCGCGCCGGTCGATGCGCAGTTCACCCAGCCGTTCGCCGCCCTCGGCTTCGGGCTCTACCTCGAGGATGCCGCAGGCGACCGCGTCGACTCGGTCGGGGTCTACCCGAATCAGCCGTGGCCGACCACGACTGAGTGCTCGAACGGCTCGAACCTGCCGAACAGCCTCGCTGCAGCGCTCGGAGAGAGCTGGCAGCGGGTCGCCGCCACCGGTGTCGGCACGGCCGACTTCCAGCGGGCGACGGCGACGCCGGGAGCGCCGAACATGCCCGACGGTTCGACTGCTCCGACGCGCGCCTCGGTTCCGGATGCCGCAGCTCGATCCATCGTCATCAACGAGCTCGCGGCCGCCGGCCCGGCATCCCGCTCCGACGACTTCGTCGAGCTCCGCAACGAGGGCGACGAGTCCGTCGACCTCGCCGGGTGGCAGCTCTTCCGCTGCACTGTGAGCGGGCGGCTCACCGAGAGCAGCCGTCAGATCGTCCTGCCGGCGGGCACCCGCGTGGAGCCCGGTGGGCTGTTGACGATCGCGAACGAGGACTACGTGCCCGCGACGGGAGAGGCATCCGTCGCCCTGCGCTATGCGACCTCCTTGTCCGACTCGAGTTTCGGCGCGCTGCTCACCACTCCCGACGGCAGGAGAGTCGACGGCGTGACGGTGTCGCCCCACCCCGACAGCGCCTGCCAGGACGGCGACGCCAAGTTGCCCGCCGAGCTCGACTATCGGGCGGGGGAGTCGTGGCAGCGCATCGCCCGCACCGGGAACCTGCTCGCCGACTTCGTGATCGCCCCACGCACCCCGGGTGCGGCGAACGCCAGCGAGGAGACGAGCGTGTTCCGCGCGCCCTTCTCCTATCCGCAGCAGCCGTCTGTGGCGATCAGCGAGTTCGCGACGGACCCGTCGACCGAGGGGATGCCGGCGGGCAGCGTGCAGCGCAACTACGTCGAACTCGCGAACTACGGAGACGCGTCCGTCGACCTGAGCGGCTGGAGCATCGCGCGCTGCGAGTCCGATGGACTGCGGGCGCGGGACGACCAGGCTCGCATCGCCGCCGGCACGATTCTGCGTCCGGGCCAGACCTGGCTCGCCGCCGCCTCCGGGACGCCCCTGGCAGCGACGGCAGACGCGAGCTACGACACGGCATTCGACTTCCTGGGGAGCGGCGTCTGGGTGGCGGATGCCGCGGGCGAACGCGTGGACAGCGTCGGCGTCTACCACGCCAACGAGATGGACCACAGCACCGAGCGTCCGAGCCCGTGCACGAAGGGGCTCTCCCTCGTCACCTTCGAACCCGACAGGCTGCTCACCGAGACCTACCAGCGCACGAGGTTCACCGGCGTCGACGCCGACGACTTCGTCACGGCACCGGCCACCCCGGGGGAGATCGACGAGCACCCGTGGATCGATCCGACGGTGGCGGATGCCGCGAGCCTGTCGAGGGCGGCGGTCTCGCCCGAACCGGAGGTCGAGCCCGAGGCCGGGGCTGACGCCGAGCCGGACGACGCAGCGGCCGAGAATGCCGACGGCCGCCCGGTCAAGGTGCTCGCCGCGTACGCAGGCCGCAGCGCCGGCGGGCGCCTCGCGACGCGCGTCGGCGATGTCGAGCGTCCGCTCGATGCGGGGGAGACCGCGGACCTGGCCGCCGCCGACGACGCCTACGACTTCCCGTACGTGCGACTGGTGCTCGACGCCACGACCATCGCACCCGGCGACGCCATCACCTGGACCGGCGCCAGCGTCGGCCGCAACGAGGTGCAGTTGTCGGTGTGGAATCCGCCGTCGGCGAGCTGGCGCCTGCTCGATGCCGGAGTCGCCGGCGCCGGCGCCGGCGCCGGCGCTGACGCCGACGCCGACGCCGACGGCACTCCCACCCTCACCCTCACTGGTACACCGACCGCCGACGAGGTGATCGACGGTGGCATCGAGGTGCTCGTGCAGAACGGCCCCCGCACCGGGCGCACGCTCAGCGAGGGCGTCACGGGCGACTTCGAGCATCCGGACGACTACGACCTCGCGATCAGCCATGTCACCGACACTCAGTACCTCACCGAGGCGTATCCCGAGGTCTACACCGGTCTCGTCAGCTGGATCGCCTCCAACGCGCAGGCTCGCAAGATCGCCTTCGCCACGCACACGGGCGATCTGGTGCAGAACTGGGTCGACCCCGACCAGAACGAGCAGCGCGCCCGGCGCGAGTTCGCGCGGGCCTCGGCCATCCAGGGCATCCTCGACACCGCCGGAGTGCCCAACAGCGTGCTGCCCGGAAACCACGACAACAAGCGGGGCGTCAGCAACGAGCTGTTCAACGAGTACTTCCCGCCCGGGCGCTATGCCGCGACAGCGACCTACGGCGGATCCATCGCCGCAGGCGACAACAGCGCGAACTTCAACACCTTCATGCACGACGGCGCTCGCTTCCTGATGCTCAGCCTGCCCTACGCGTTCGGCGAGAGGGAGCTCGCCTGGGCCGAGCAGGTCGTGGCCTCGCACCCCGACCACAACGTCATCATCTCGACCCACGAGCACGTCACCCCGAAGACCGCCGAGATCGGAGCCGGTCGATCGACGGGCTCCCGCTGGGTCTCGCGAGGGGGTGAGCTCTGGGACCGGGTCGTCGCCCCCAACCGCAATGTCCTGCTCGTGCTGTCGGGCCACTTCCACGGTCTCGGCCAGATCACCACGGAGAACGCCGGCGGTATCGCGGGTCACACCGTCGTGGAGCTCGTGGCGGACTACCAGGAGTTCCGCACGCACACCGGCGAACGGGCCACGGGCTTCCAGCGCCTGCTGCAGCTCGACCTCGACGGCGGCGCCATCGCCGTCGACACCTTCTCGCTGCGACTCGGCGCGCACGCGAGCTTCCCTTACGACTACGAACAGTTCGTTCCCGACAACGGATCCACGGTGTCGGGCTCGAACGCCCGTCCCTGGCGCATCGTGGCCGACGGCCTGCAGGATCGTTACACGGCCATCGACGATGAGTTCCAGGTGCCCATGACCTTCCAGTTCCCGAAGCTCGTGCAGACGGTATCGATCACGGCGGCGCCTGCCGCCTGAGGCGGACGTGCTGCGATCGACCCTCCCGGTAGTCTGAGTGCATGGCTGCAGCACGCGACGACGACGCTCTCAACTGGGCGGGCGACGACGATCCGACGCTCGTGGCGAAGGATGCCGACGCCCTCGCGCCCGGGCGATCGACCGATCCGGAAGCTCCTGCCGGAGCCGAGCTCCCCTCAGGGTGGACGCCGGTCGGCGAGCCCGGCCGCGTGACGCATCCGGATGCGGCAGCAGACACCGACGACGGCCCCGCCCAGACCAGTTCGGCCACCCTGATCACGCTCGGCGTGCTCGGCGGCATCTACTTGATCTACACGATCGGGTGGGCAGTGGTCGCGACGCGCATGTCGACGGGATCCATGGACCCCGTCGCGCAGTTCATGTTCGTACTCGGCACGTGGCTCGCCATCCTCGCGGTGCCGCTGTGGTTCGCCGTCACGCTCTGGCTCACCGGCGGTCGCCCGCGCCGGCGATTGCTCTGGCTGTTCGCTGGGGTGGTGCTGCTGGTGCCGTTGCCGTTCCTGCTCGGCACGGGGGTGGCGTCATGACCGCATCCGACGACCTGAACGCCGCGCCGACCGTGAGGTCCGATTCCGACGGGACCCGACCGCGCACCCCGCTCTGGCTCGCCGTCACCCTGGCCGTGCTGTTCGGCCTGTTCTACGCCTACGACGTCTTCGAGGCGCTCGGCAACCTCATCGGCATCTCCGACTTCGCCAACCAGCTCGACGCCTCGATCAACGGGTTCGGCTGGGTGCTGCTCGTTCTCGGCCTCGTGCTGCCGCTCGTGCTGTTCGCGATCGCCTTCTCGCTGGGGCGCAACCGAGGTCCACTGGCCCAGATCGCGTTCTACGCCGTGGGGCTCGGCCTCTCGGCCGTGCTGAGCCTCGACATCATCGCCGCGTTCGCGCGCTGGATCCCGATCGGCTGACCCGGCGGTCAGAGCCCGGGATCACCGGGTAGCGGCATCCGCTCGCCGTCAGACGGCGGCGAAGATGCACAGCCCGATCAGCACGATCTGCGCGATGAGGCGCGGGACGAGCGGGATCGAGAGCGAGCGGAAGGTCTCCGGATGCCGCGCCGCGAAGGCGTTCGCCGGGAAGACGGCGACGAGGAAGATCGCCAGCAGGATGCCGGCCGCGAACTGCGTGGCGGGGATCAGCAGGCCGATGCCGCCGGCGATCTCGCACACGCCGGTGAAGCGCACCAGGTTGATCGGGCTCAGCAGGCCATCGCGCCGCATCCGGGGCGGAATCATCTTCGCCATGATCTTCGCGGGGCCGCGTCGGAAGTGATTGAGGCCCATTCCGATGAAGACGATGGCGAGCAGGATGCGCACCACCCACTGGGCGATCTCGAAGATGTCGTCCGTCGTCATGAATTCCTCTCGGCTATGCGGCCTCGGCTAGAGTTTCACATGATTGCGTCCCAGTGACGGCGACGCGCATCCTCCCCTCTGCTGCAAAGGAATCGATTCGTCGTGTCAAAGCCGGTCGTGCTGATCGCTGAAATCCTCTCGCCCGCCACGATCGATGCCCTCGGTCCCGACTTCGATGTGCGCCAGGTCGACGGAACGGATCGCCCCGCGCTCTTCGCCGCTCTCGCCGACGCGAACGCGATCCTCGTGCGCAGTGCCACCCAGGTCGACGCGGAGGCCATCGCGGCGGCGCCGAAGCTCCAGGTCATCGCCCGCGCCGGCGTCGGCCTCGACAACGTCGACATCAAGGCGGCCACCACGGCCGGCGTCATGGTCGTGAACGCTCCGACCTCCAACATCATCTCGGCGGCCGAGCTCACGGTCGGTCACATCCTGAGCCTCGCCCGTCACATCCCGGCCGCGCACAACGCCCTCGCCCAGGGACAGTGGAAGCGCTCGGCGTACACCGGAACGGAGCTCTACGAGAAGACCGTCGGCATCATCGGTCTCGGCCGCATCGGCGCGCTCATCACGGCCCGCCTGCAGGCCTTCGGCACGAACGTGATCGCCTACGACCCCTACATCACCAGTGCCCGCGCCCAGCAGCTCGGCGTACAGCCCGTGAGCCTCGACGAACTGCTCGAGCAGTCCGACTTCATCACGATCCACATGCCGAAGACGCCCGAGACCACGGGCATGATCAGCACCGAGCAGCTGAAGAAGATGAAGAAGACGGCCTACGTCGTCAACGTCGCACGTGGTGGGCTCATCGATGAAGCCGCGCTGCACGAGGCCCTCGTCGCCGGCGAGATCGCCGGAGCCGGCCTTGACGTGTTCGTGAGCGAGCCTCCGGAGGACTCGCCGCTGCTCGCCCTGCCGAACGTCGTCGTCACGCCGCACCTCGGTGCGTCGACGGACGAGGCGCAGGAGAAGGCCGGAGTGTCGGTGGCCAAGTCGGTGCGCCTCGCTCTCGCGGGCGAGCTGGTCCCGGATGCCGTCAACGTCGCCGGCGGCGTCATCGACCCGTACGTGCGCCCCGGCATCCCGCTGCTCGAGAAGCTCGGCCAGGTGTTCTCGGGCCTCGCGCACTCGAGCCCCCTCACCAGCGTCGACGTCGAGGTGCGCGGCGAGCTGGCCGACTACGACGTCAGCGTGCTGAAGCTCGCGGCCCTCAAGGGCGTGTTCACCAACGTCGTCAGCGAGACGGTCTCCTACGTCAACGCGCCGCTGCTCGCCGACCAGCGCGGCATCGGCGTGCGCCTGATCACCGACGCCGTCTCCGAGGAGTACCGCAACGTCATCACGCTCCGCGGCGCTCTCGCCGACGGCACCCAGGTCTCGGTCTCGGGAACGCTCACCGGAACCAAGCAGACCGAGAAGATCGTCGAGATCAACGGCTACGACGTCGAGGTGCCGATCGCGAAGAACCTGATCGTGATGCAGTACACCGACCGCCCCGGCATCGTCGCGGTCTACGGTCGCGAGTTCGGCGACGCCGGCATCAACATCGCCGGCATGCAGATCGCCCGGCACACTGCCGGGGGCCAGGCACTCAGCGTGCTGACGGTCGACTCGCCCGTTCCCGCCGAGATCCTCGCCGCCGTGCGCGACGCCATCGCCGCCGACGTCCTGATCGAGATCGACATCACCGAGTAGCGCACTCGCTCCAGACAGCACGAAGGCCCCGGATGATGCATCCGGGGCCTTCGTGGTCGTGCGAGGTGATGCGCTCTACAGCTCGGGAGTCGAGCTCTCGTTGCGCGTGACCTGGCTGCCGTTCGCCGGGTCGACCGAGGTCGCGGTGACCGAGGTCGACTGGCGACGACGGAACAACAGCACGAGTCCGATGATCACGACCACGGCCCCGGCGATCATGAGCACGTAGCCCACCATGTCGAGGTTGATCCATTCGACGTCGACGTTGAGCGCCCAGACGAGGATCGCCCCGACGGCGATGAGGAAGATGCCGAGACCGATGCTCATAGGTCAGCCCTTGTTTCCCGAGACCACCCGGATGAGCCAGGCGATGATCGCGATCACGGCGAGGATGATACCGACCCAGAGGAGCCAGCTGAGTGCGCTGTTCAGGCCACCCAAGATGGCGAGCACGACAGCGACGACGATGATGATGATGAAGAGGAGGTTCATTGTGGTGGATCCTTTCGTCGGGATTCCGGTTCTGCGTCGAATCACGACCGGAGATGACCCCCGATCGCAGGATGCACGGCGCATCGCCCCCTGTTCGGGGCAACACCCGACATTACTCAGCATCGGCCCCCGAGGGTAGAGGATTGCGGGCGTGGCGGATCTGTGATTAGCCGTGCGCTGCGCCGCCCGAACCGGCGACTACGCTGGAATGACACCCTTTCACCGCTTGCGAGGAGCGAAATGTCGCGTGTCATCTCCCTGGCCGTCATCCCCGGCGACGGCATCGGGCCCGAAGTCGTCACCGAGGGCCTCAAGGTGCTCGATACCGTGACGGATGGCGGCGACGTCGCCTTCGAGAAGACGACGTTCTCGCTGGGAGCCACCCGGTACCTCGAGACCGGCGACACCCTCACCGACGACGACCTCGCGGCCGTCTCGCGCCACGATGCCATCCTTCTCGGAGCTGTCGGCGGCACCCCCGGCGACCCACGTCTGGCCGGTGCGAACATCGAGCGCGGACTGCTGCTGAAGCTGCGGTTCTCGCTCGACCACTACGTGAACCTGCGCCCGTCGGTGCTGCACCCCGGCGTCTCGAGCCCTCTGGCCGACCCCGGATCCATCGATTTCGTCGTCGTGCGCGAGGGCACCGAGGGGCCGTACGTGGGCAACGGCGGCTCGATCCGCCAGGGCACGCAGCACGAGGTCGCCAACGAGGTGTCGGTCAACACGGCCTACGGCGTCGAGCGCGTGGTGCGGCACGCCTTCGGAGTGGCATCCGCTCGCCCGCGAAAGCACCTCACCCTGGTGCATAAGACCAACGTCCTGGTCTTCGCCGGCGGCATCTGGAAGCGCGTCGTCGACGAGGTCGCCGCCGAGTTCCCCGAGGTGACCGTCGACTACCTCCACGTCGATGCCGCGACGATCTTCCTCGTCACGAACCCTGCTAGATTCGATGTCATCGTCACGGACAACCTCTTCGGCGACATCCTCACCGATCTTGCGGCCGCGATCAGCGGCGGCATCGGCCTCGCAGCCTCCGGCAACATCAACCCGGACGGCCGATTCCCCAGCATGTTCGAGCCGGTGCACGGTTCTGCGCCCGACATCGCCGGGAAGGGCATCGCCGACCCGACTGCCGCCATCCTCTCCGTCGCACTCCTGCTCGATCACCTCGGGCTCACGGATGCCGCGGCACGAGTGCAGGCGGCCGTCGCAGCCGACATCGCCGAACGCGGTGAGGCAACTCGGTCGACCTCGGAGATCGGCACTGCGATCTCCGACCGGATTCGCGCACACTAGACGTACTCGAAGAAAGAGCAGCCCATGACGATCCAGCTTCCCCTCGCAAGCCAGAGCCTCATCTGGCAGACCGTCCGCAACGAGAACCCCGTCGCTCCCGAGGCGCGCGAGGCGATCCTCGCCGACCCCGGATTCGGCAACCACTTCACCGACCACATGGTCGACGTGTGCTGGTCGGAGCGCGGCGGTTGGCACCGTCCGCGTGTCTCGCCCTACGGGCCCATCCAGCTCGACCCGGCCGCCGCCGTGCTCCACTACGCCCAGGAGATCTTCGAGGGTCTCAAGGCCTACCGTCACGCCGACGGCTCCATCTGGACCTTCCGCCCCTACGAGAACGCAGCACGCATGCAGCGCTCGGCGCACCGCCTCGCCCTGCCCGAGCTGCCGTCGGAGCACTTCATCGCGTCGCTCAAGCAGCTCATCGCCGTCGACGGCGACTGGGTGCCGACGGCGCCGGAAACCAGCCTGTACCTGCGGCCGTTCATGTTCGCCAAGGAGGCGTTCCTCGGCGTGCGGCCGGCGAAGAAGGTGGCCTACTACCTGATCGCCAGCCCCGCTGGTGCGTACTTCACCGGGGGAGTGCAGCCGGTCAACATCTGGCTCTCGAGCGAGTACGCCCGCGCCAGCAAGGGTGGAACCGGCGCGGCCAAGACCGGTGGCAACTACGCGTCGAGCCTGCTGCCGCAGGCCGAGGCCTACGAGCACGGCTGCCAGCAGGTGCTCTTCCTCGACGAGGGGAAGTACCTCGAGGAGCTCGGCGGCATGAACATCGTGCTGGTGCGCAAGGACGGCACTCTCATCACGCCGGAGTCCGAGTCGATCCTCGAGGGCATCACGCGCGATTCGGTTCTGCGCCTGGCCGCCGACCGCGGTCACCTCATCGAGCAGCGCAAGGTCACTCTCGACGAGTGGCGGGAGGGTGCGGCGTCCGGCGACATCGTCGGAGCCTTCGCCTGCGGCACGGCCGCGGTGATCGTGCCCATCGGACGGCTGCTCGGCGAGGACTTCGAGATCGTGCACAACGGCCCGCAGGCGGAGGAGCTCGCGCTGTCACTGCGCGAAGAGCTCACCGGCATCCAGTACGGCCGCGTCGAGGACCGCCACGGCTGGCTGGTGCGTCTCGACGCATGAGCGCCGCGTGACTGACGCTCCTGAACTGCAGCTGCGGGCCTTCGGGCGCGACGACACCGAGACCGTCGTCGCGCTCTGGCGTGCCTGCGGTCTCGTCGTTCCCTGGAACGACCCGTACCGCGACATCGAACGCAAGCTCGCCGAGCAGCCCGAGCTATTCCTCGTGGGGGAGAGCGGCGGCCGCGTCGTGGCGTCGGTGATGATCGGCTACGACGGCCACCGGGGCTGGATGAACTATCTCGCCGTCGACCCGACGGAGCAGGGAAGAGGCCACGGTCGCACGCTGGTGCTGGAGGCCGAACGGATGCTGACGGCCCGCGGATGCCCCAAGCTCAACCTGCAGGTGCGGGGGACGAACACCGCCGCACTGGGGTTCTACGAGGCCATCGGCTACGCGCCCGATCACGCCGTGAGCCTCGGCAAGCGCCTCATCGCCGACGACTGAGGCGGCAGCACCCGCCCTGCTGCCGACGCAAGCTACGGCATCCGTCGCCCGAATCGCGTTCGTGCTGCTCCCTGCGCTGCCGGTACCGTTGAGGCATGAAGATCGCACGGTTCAGCCACGACAATCGCATCGCCTTCGGAATCGTCGACGACGACGACCTGGTGGTGTTGACGGGAGACCCGATGTTCGCGGGCTACGACACCACGGGGGAGCGCGTGCCGATCGCGGACGCCACCCTGCTGGCGCCGTCGATCCCGCGCTCGAAGGTGGTCGGCGTCGGCAAGAACTACCGCGACCACGCCACGGAGATGGGCACGGCGGTTCCCGAGGAGCCGCTGCTGTTCCTGAAGCCGAACACCTCGGTGTCGGGTCCGGGCGACTACATCGTGCTGCCGAAGCAGAGCCAGCGGGTGGAGTTCGAGGGCGAGCTCGCCATCGTGATCGGCACGATCACCAAGAACGTCACCGAGGAGAAGGCGATGGAGCACGTGTTCGGCTTCACCATCGCCAACGACGTGACGGCACGCGACCTGCAGAAGTCCGACGGCCAGTGGACCCGCGCGAAGGGCTTCGACTCGTTCTGCCCGATCGGCCCCATCGTCGACACAGAGTTCGACTTCCCGTCGGCCGAGATCGTCACGCGCGTCAACGGCGTGGTGAAGCAGCAGGCGCCGCTCACCGACATGGTGCACGACGTCGAGACGATCATCGCCTACGCCTCGAGCGTGTTCACGCTGCTCCCGGGCGACATCATCCTGACCGGAACCCCGGCCGGTGTCGGCCCGATCGAGAACGGCGACACCGTCGAGGTCGAGATCACGGGACTCGGAATCCTGACGAACCCCGTGGTGCGGCCCCGCGGCTGAGCGACTGAGCGACTGAGCGACTTCAGCGGCCCAGCGCTGCCAGCGCGTCGGCCACGTCCTGCTCGTCGTTCCAGAGGTGGAAGGCGACTCGGGCGCATCCGTTCCGGCCCGACGCGGTGATCCCGGATGCGGCGAGCCGACCGAGATCGCGACCGTCGGCATCCGGCCACGTGATGATCGCCTGGCCCGGTCGGCGTTCGAGTCCGAGTCCGTCGGTGAACGCCGCCGCGAGGCCTGTCACGTGGGTGCGCAGGGCCCCGAGGTCGAGCTGCGCGAACATCGCGATGGCCGCCTCGGCGCCCACCCACACGGGCCAGGCGGGGGAGACGTCGAAGCGCCGGGCATCGGCGGCGAGGGTCATGGTCGGTCCATAGCACGACGCCCACGGATCGACGCCGGCGTACCAGCCGGTCTGCGTCGGCGCGACCTCTGCGGCGAACGCTGCCGAGATCGTGAGGAAGGCGGCCCCGCGGGGAGCGCACAGCCACTTGTAGCCGTGGCAGATCGTGGCGTCGAAGAGAGCGGCATCTACCGGCATCCACCCAACGGCCTGGGTGGTGTCGCACAGCGTGCGGGCGCCCTGCGCCCGTGCTGCCGCGACGACGGCAGCGGCATCCGCCACCGCCCCCGTGGCGGACTGCACGAGCGAGAACGCGACGAGCCAGGTGGATGCCGTGATGGATGCGGCGAGCTCGACGAGCGGCACGCTGCGCACGGTGACGCCGCGGTGCGCTTGGCTGAGGAACGGGAACACGATCGAGCTGAAGTCGCCGTCGACGCAGAGCACCTCGGCGCCGTCGGGCACGCTCGCGGCGATGACGGCGGCCATCGCCGAGGTCTGCGACCCGATCGCCACGCGGTCTGCGCCCACTCCGACGAGGCCGGCATAGGACAGGCGTGTGCGTTCGACCCCGGCGGTGTAGTCGACGGCGCAGGCTTCGCCGCGCGCCCAGCGATCGGCGTCGGCGCGCATGGCCGCGCTCGTCTCGACGGTCGGCAGGCCGAGCGTGCAGGCGGCCAGGTAACCGCGTCCAGCGGCGAACCGGGCGCGCGCGTCGGCGACAGAGACAGGGGTGGTGGCGGCGGGCATGCCTCCATGGTGCGCCGACGGCTCCCATTCGACAATCGCAGATGAGTGCTGACACCCATAACAAGTGGTTATGCTGCGGACGTGAACAGCACCGACCTCGACCTCGACTCGCACTCGCTGCGCACAGTGCTGGCCATCGCCGAGCACGGCTCGATCACGGCGGCATCCGAGGCCCTCGGCTACAGCCAGCCGGCGATCAGCCAGCACGTGAAGCGGCTCGAGGCGCGCATCGGCATGCCCGTACTCGAGCGCACAGGTCGCACCGTGCGCCTCACCGAGGCCGGCACCGTGCTCGCGCGTCACGCCCAGACCGTGGCGACGGCTCTGGATGCCGCAGCAGGCGAGATCGCCGAACTCCAGGGCCTGCGCTCCGGCAGGGTGCGCATCGCCGCGTTCCCCTCGGCGTCGGCGACGATCGTGCCGAGGCTGCTCGCCGCGATGGCGGAGCGGCATCCGGCGGTCTCCATCAGCTATCTCGAGGCCGAGCCGCCCGAGGCCGTCGCGGCCGTCCGCGAGAACCGCGCCGACATCGCGATCACGTTCAGCTACCCGGGAGACCAGGACGACCCTCACCGCGAGAGCGCCCGCGGCCTCTCGGTGCGCACAGTAGGCCGCGAGCCCGTGCACGTCGTGCTGCCCGAGTCGCATCAGCAGGCGGCTGCGGCATCCGTCGACATCGCAGCCCTCGCCGACGAGAGCTGGATCGCCGGATGCCCGCGCTGTCGCGGCCACCTGGTCGAGCTCTGCGCTGCGAGCGGCTACGTTCCCCGCATCGGCTACGAGACCGACAACTTCGTCGCTGTGCTGGGCATGGTGGCGGCCGGCCTCGGCGTCGCCACGCTTCCGCGCCTGGCCCTCGCCTCGACCCGGCTGCCCGCTGGGGTCGTCGCCCTTCCGACCACGCACGCCGACCACCGCACGCTGAACGTCGTCACTGCCGAGGGCGCCGAGAAGGTACCGGCCATCGGAGCGAGCCTGCGCGTGCTCGCCGGCATCGACCGCAGCGAATGGACCGGCGAGGATCTCCACGCCTGACCGGCTCCGGCACCGGATGCCGCTGGCTAGACTTGACCGCGATGTCTGACACCGCGCACCCCTTCTCCTCTGCCACCGGGAGCGACGTTCGCGTTCGCTTCTGCCCGTCGCCTACCGGAACGCCGCACGTCGGCCTGGTGCGCACGGCTCTCTTCAACTGGGCCTACGCCCGGCATACCGGCGGCAAGCTCGTCTTCCGCATCGAGGACACCGATGCCGCCCGTGACAGCGAGGAGAGCTACGAGCAGCTGCTCGACGCCCTCACCTGGCTGAAGCTCGACTGGGACGAGGGCATCGGCATCGGCGGACCGCATGAGCCCTACCGCCAGTCGCAGCGGAGCGCCATCTACCTCGACGTGATCGAGCGCCTCAAGGCCTCGGGTCACGTCTACGAGAGCTTCTCCACCGCCGAGGAGATCGACGCCCGCAACGAGGCGGCCGGCCGCCCCAAGCAGCTCGGCTACGACAACTTCGACCGCGACCTCAGCGACGAGCAGCGTGCGGCCTTCCGTGCCGAGGGCCGCGAGCCGGCTCTGCGTCTCAGGGTGCCCGACGCCGACCTCTCCTTCACCGACCTGGTGCGTGGCGATATCACCTTCCCGGCCGGCTCGTTCGTCGACTTCGTCGTCGTGCGTCCGAACGGGGCCCCGCTCTACACGTTGGTGAACCCCGTCGACGACGCGATCATGCAGATCACGCACGTGCTGCGCGGCGAGGACCTGCTCTCGTCGACTCCGCGCCAGATCGCGCTCTACCACGCGCTCATCGACATCGGAGTGACCACCTTCGTGCCGCAGTTCGGCCACCTGCCCTACGTCATGGGCGACGGCAACAAGAAGCTCTCCAAGCGCGACCCCGAGTCGAACCTGTTCCACCACCGCGACCGCGGCTTCATCCCCGAGGGCCTCGTCAACTACCTGTCACTGCTCGGCTGGTCGCTGTCGCACGACCGCGACGTGTTCACCGTGGCCGAGATGGTGGCGGCGTTCGATGTCGTCGACGTGAACCCGAACCCCGCCCGCTTCGACCTGAAGAAGGCCGAGTCGATCAACGGCGACCACATCCGCCTGCTCGGCGTGCAGGACTTCGCGGCGCGCACCGTGCCGTACCTCGAGGCCGCCGGTGTGCTGACCTCGCCGATCACACCCGCCCAGGAGGCGATCCTCGCCGAGGCGGCGCCGCTCGTGCAGGAGCGCATCGCACTTCTCGGCGAAGCGCCGGGCATGCTGGGCTTCCTGTTCACGGATGCCGCGAGCCTGGGCTACGACGATGGCGTGGTGTCGGGACTCCCGGCCGACGCTGCCGCCGTGCTGACGGCATCCGTCGACGTGCTCGATCGTATTCCGCCGCTGGAATGGACCCACGAGGTCATCCAGGAGGCGCTCTCGGCCGCGCTCATCGACGGTCTTGGTCTCAAGCCGCGCGTGGCCTACACGCCGCTGCGGGTCGCCGTGTCGGGTCGGAGGGTCTCTCCACCGCTCTTCGAGTCGATGCAGATCCTCGGCAAGGACGACACCCTCGCGCGTCTCATGCGCCTGCAGGGTGAGCTCGGCGCGTAGGCGTCGAGCGGCGCGACTGCTGCCTCACGGGCGAGCCTCCCTCAATTTGGAGGGGTGCCCGACCGTAGGTTAGAGTTGCATGTCGGCCGGGGGTTCGCCCGCGGCTGGTGGGGTATGGTGTAATTGGCAACACGGCGGTTTCTGGTACCGTTGTTCTTGGTTCGAGTCCAGGTACCCCAGCTCGAAAAGCCCGGTTCGCCGGGCTTTTTCTGTTTCTACTCGGCCTGTCGGGCTGACGGCGGAGTCGGGCTCCAGGCGATCCCGTCGGGCTTGCGTCCGGTCGCCATCAGCCGCAACAGCCGACCCGTCGTGACATCGACTTCCACGACGCAGTCGTCAGCGTCGCAGGCGGAATAGGCACGGATGCCGTCCGGATGGAGAACGATCGCCTGAGGATGATCCGGTGTCGGAATCCGATGCACGATCTCCCCGGATCGGCGATCGATCACGGCTATCTCCGAAGCCGATCTGAGGGCGACGACGAGGTGGGATCCGTCGGCCGTCACTGCGGTGCCGAATCCGATCGAGGGCAGGTCGATCCACGCAGCCAGCTCGATGAGCTCGGTGTCGATGACGGCGATGCGGGGGAGTGACTGGTCGGCCGTATAGGCGAGGCGTCCCTGGGGTTCGAGGCAGATGCGATTGACCTTCTCGGAGACCTCGACCGCGCCGAGAAGCAGGCGCGACGCAACGTCGATCACGCTGACGCTCCCCGCACCGACGTTCGCCGTCACGATGCGCCCGCCGTCGGCACTGACCGCGAAGGTGTGCGACTCGATCTGCCCGGTCGGCAGCCGCGCAACGATGCGGTGCGTCCCGCGATCGATCACGCAGACCGACTCGTCGAGTTCAGCCGACACGAGCAGACGCCCGTCGGCAAGAAGGCCCGGCTGGTGTGGACGACTCGCGAAGGGCAGATCGATCTGGTCGACGCGCCGCAGCGTGACGAGGTCGATGACGTCGACTCTGCGGCCATCCGTTCCCGGCCACCCCACCGGCGAATCACTGTAGGAAGGGAGGTAGCCGAGCCGACCCTCGCTCGTGGCGACCACCTCATGTGGCGTGGGAGCCGAGGCCACCACCGTCCCCACAGTCGTGGCGGTCTCGAGGTCGATCACCTGGAGCGAGCTGTCGTCTTTGCAGACGACGAGCAGCCGTCCGTCGTCCATGGCACCTCCGCTCATCAGTGAAGCCCATGTCGGCCGCCGTGTCGATGCGGCCACCCCATCCGGCTTACTGGGTGGAACGAGCTTTGGCGCGCTGCTCGGGCGGAGCCTAGATTCGCAGCAGCCCCGGGCCGGTCTCGCATGGCGCATTCGGGGTGGGCACGAACGATCAAAGGAGATCACATGAAATCGCTCATTCGCTCCGGGGCCGCATTGGTCGCCGCCGCAGCGCTCGGCGCCGGTATGGCGCTCGGTGGGGCTGCGCTCGGCAACGATCGGGACAACGGGCACGGCAACGGTGGACGGTCGGTGTCCGCCGACGAGATCTACCTCGACGAGATCAAGGACTACGGCGTGTGCCGTGGCACCGATTCCGAGTGTTACAACGAGTGGGGCAACGGATGGGTCGAAGGTGAACAGAAGCGCATCTTCGTCTGGAGCCGCACGGCCGGCCCCCGCCACGCACACCTCGGCACTCCGCTGGCGCCGGGACTCAATCCGCCGCTGGCCGCCGACAACGTCGCCCAGATCGCCCTCAAGGCGTGGGCCGAGGAGCGGGGAATCGCCGTGGACTACACCGAGGACCTGGCGAGCTTCAGCCGCCTGAACAACTATCAGGCGGTCGTGTTCCTGGGCTCCAACCGCGACACCCTCGACGACGCCGCACAGACGACTCTGATGCAGTACATCCGTGGCGGCGGTGGCTTCGTCGGCATCCACAACGCCTTCGGCGCCGAGTACCACTGGCCGTACTACGAAGGACTCCTGGGCGGTGCGAACTTCTACAACCACGGGCCCAACCGCGACGGAACCGTGGAGCGGATCAACCGCAAGGACGTCTCGACCTCGTTCATGCCGAAGACCTGGCCCTTCAAGGACGAGTGGTACAACCTGGTGCCGTACCCGAGCTACGTCAACGTCCTGCTGGAGGTCGACCAGGCGACGAGCGAGGCGACTCCGGCGGGTCACGGCAAGTCCCATCCGGTGAGCTGGTGCCAGTACTACGACGGTGGTCGGTCATGGCTGACGACTCTCGGCCACGACGTCGCAGCCTGGACCGACGCTCCGCTGGCGGGCGACGAGTTCTTCAAGCAACACGTCATGGCGGGTCTCGAGAGCGCCATGGGCGTCAAGCCGTTCTGCGCGGTCTGACATCACGAATCAGGGAACGTGAGCTCGCCGTAGAGGGAGCCCGGATGCTCCACCTGGAGCATCCGGGCCCCCTCTTTCGGCG
This sequence comes from Orlajensenia leifsoniae, assembly GCF_004570845.1. GTDB lineage: Bacteria > Actinomycetota > Actinomycetes > Actinomycetales > Microbacteriaceae > Orlajensenia > Orlajensenia leifsoniae. The sequence goes on from NZ_SPQZ01000007.1 coordinate 104,621, forward strand.
TTCCACGCCGCGGATTGCTGACGCCTGTCCCGCTGAATGGGATCTTGACAGGCTCGACCCACGACATGCTTGCCCCGATCTCGGCCTCGACTGATACTGCAATCATGCGATCCGCTCTCACTGGCGAGCCGGTGTGCGTGCTCGACCGGATCCTCGCCATCCTCGACACCGTCCGGGAGTCGCACGGCACGTCCACGATCACCCAGCTCGCTCAGGCCACCGGCATCCCGAAGTCCACGGTGTCGCGACTCGTCGGAGATCTCGTCCGCCATCGGTACCTCGTGCGCACCGACCAGGGAGTCGTCATCGGACTGAGGCTCTTCGAGCTCGGAGCGCGCGCGAGCACTCCGCGGCGCCTCATCGTCGCGGCGACACCGGTCCTGGTCCAGCTGTTCAACGCCACCGGCGAGCACCTGAACGTCGCGGTCCAGGAGGGATGCGACATGCTCTCGGTGATCTCGGTACGGGGTCGGCTGCGACCGGCTCCGTCGCGGGCGGGGGTGCGGGTGCCTTCGGCGACCACGGCGCTCGGGAAGGCTGTGCTGGCATTCACCGACGATGAGTCGGTCATCGGCAGCGCGATGACCGGGCTCGACTCGCGGAGGCGGGAGATCTTCGTACGGGAGCTCGCAGCGGTTCGCACGGAGTGGGTCGCCGTCGACCGGTGCGAGACGTTCCCCGGAGTCGTCGGGGTGGCGAGCCCGATCCTCTCGCCCGACGGGGATCCGCTCGCGGCCATCTCCGTCGCAGGGCCCGCGACCGACATGGACGTGAACCGGATGATGCCCTTGGTGCGGCACGCCGCGCTCGCGCTCACGCACCGCTTGGGAAGGCAGGCGGCGTGATCGATGGGCGACGCCGCTGAGAATGACACCCTGGGAGTCCTCGACCGCATGACCTCGATCCTCGAGGCCTTCGACCAGGACGACCATGGCTTGGGGATCTCCGAGCTCGCGTCGCGTGCCGGGCTGCCCAAGTCCACTGTCTCGCGGCTGGTCACGACGCTGGTGCGGCAGAGGTATCTCGAACGCGACGGCAGGCGGATCCACCTGGGTCTGCGGGTGTTCGAGCTCGGGCAGCTCGCCGCGGGCCCCCGCGACCTGAGGGCCGCCTCGCTGCCGGCACTGGCAGACCTTCGCACTGCGACGCGCCACACCGTCCACCTGGCCATCCGTGACGGACGCGAGCTCGTCTGCATCGCCGTCCTCCGCTCCTCCGCGGCCGAATCGACGGCGGTCCGTGCCGGCGGCCGACTTCCCATCCCGTGCACCGCGCTGGGCAAGGCGGTGCTCGCGAACTCCACGGTCCGCGAGATCGACGAGATCCTCTCCGTGAAGCTCGACCCCTGCACGACCCGGTCCATCACCGATCCGACGGTCCTCCGTCGCCAGCTCGACGACATCCGGGGCGGACGTCCCGCTCTGAGCCTGGAGGAGTTCCGCGCCGGCGTGTCCTGCATGGCGCGGGCGGTGTTCGGCCCAGCGGGTGCCGTCGTCGGAGCGATCTCCCTCTCGGGAAGCGCGGACGGATTCGACGCGGATCGGTTCGATCCGGCCCTCCGCCTTGCTGCTCTCAGGGTCGCGAGTCGCCTGTCGCAGGGTGCGTCAGGGGCAGTCTGACTCTCGTCAGCGCACGCGCCGATCCGTCATCGTCGCGATGACCATGTCGCCGATGAGACGGCGGTGCCGGTCCTGAAGTGCCGGATCGAGCATGTCCCTGTCGAAGATGGCCGAGAACGTGTGCCGGTTGGCGACGTGGAAGCACGCGTACGCGCTGATGATCATGTGCACGTCCACCGCGTCCACGTCGTCGCGGAAGATCCTCTCCGCGACCCCGCGGGCGATGACCTCCTCGAGCAGAGTGATCGCGGTGACGTTCTCGCGCAGGATCGTCTCGGACTGACGCAGGTGCTCCGCGCGATGGATGTTCTCGATGCTGACGAGCTGAATGAAGGCCTCGTGCGTCGTGTGGTGGTCGTACGTCGCCTCGGCGAGCGTTCGCAGCGCCTCGTCAGGGGACAACTCGTCGATGCGGATGCCGCGCTCGACACTGCGGATCTGGGCGTAGACCCGCTCGAGCACCGCGAGGTAGAGCCCCTCCTTCGATCCGAAGTAGTAGTAGATCATGCGCTTGGTCGTGCGGGTGCGCGCCGCGATCTCATCGACTCGTGCGCCGGCGTAGCCGTTCGCTGCGAACTCGGCGGTGGCGACCTCGAGGATGTCGCCCTGCGTCCGGACGGCTCGTTCCGTCATCCCGCTCTCGTGCACATCGCTCAGCCGATCGGTCATTGCGAGTTCCCTCCTGCACCGGACCGTTGCTCTTCTCCGATCAATGCGCGGAAGGTCCGTTCCATCCGGTCACGATCGGGCAGCATTCCCGTGATGATTCGGAGACTAGCGCACGCCTGCCCCACGGCCATCAGGCCTCCATCGAGCACGGGATGCCCCCGATCGGCAGCCTGCCTGACGAGCTCGGTCTGCAGGGGCCGGTACACGACATCCGACAGCCATGCTCCCTCTCGGAGCCAGGCGACGTCGAAGGCGATCCCCGGGTGATGGAGCATCCCCATCGGTGTGGCATGGACGACGCCGTCTGCGCGGGCGATGGCTCGGGGAAGGTCGCCGTGTTCGACCGTCACGATGGTCTGACTCGGGAAATGAGCGCGCATTCGGGCCGCGAGCTCCTCGGCACGTGTTCCGTCCACGTCTGTCAGATCGAGACGCTGGGCGCCTGTCGACAGGAGCGCGTAGGCGGTGGCGGCCCCTGCGCCACCGCACCCGATCTGCAGGACGCGGTCGAACGACGCCCCGGGAAGGCCAGCAGTGAGGCCGTCGCGGTACCCCATCCAATCGGTGTTGTATCCGACGAGACGCTCCTCCTCGAGCACCACGAGATTGGCTGCTCCGAGGCGGGCGGCATCCGTGTCCAGGTCATCGACGAGCTCGAGGACGAGTTGCTTGCACGGATGCGTGATGTTCAAAGCACTGAAGCCGGCGGATCGGGACTCGGCGATGAGCGAGCCGACGTCGGATGCGGGGCGTCCGAGCTCGATCAGATCGAGGATGCGGTATTCGTACTCGAGACCCATCTCCCTGGCCTCGGCCACATGCATCGCCGGCGTCAGGGATGCCGTGATGCCCTCGCCGATCAGGCCGACGAGGTAGGGCCCGGCGCTCGATCGAGGGGTCGCTCCTGCGTCGCCTGACTGATCGATCACGGCAGGTCCGGCATCTCGAAGTCGACCGTCGCCAGAGACGTCTTCACCGGGCCTGAGATCCTGAGCACCTCGGCATGGGCGGGATGCCGCGTGTACGCCTCCAGCCCGGCGAGATCATCGAAGTCGGCGACGATCGCGAGCTCATGCGACGCCGGGCCCCCCAGCACATCCACTCCGACGCTCATTCTGCGGAGTTCCGGAATCTGCCCTTCCAACGCCAGCACGAGCGACACCCAGTGCTCGCGTTCGGCTCCGGCGAACTCCGGCACGAATCGGAAGACGGCCACATGTCGGATCATGCGAGATCCCCCTGGTTCGCTCGGTGGCGATACTGAGACGCGAGCCTGATGGGAGCGTTCAACGCACCGTATCCCGCATAGCCATCGCGTCGCTCGACCACTTCCAGGAAGACGGTGCCGACGGAATGGGTGTAGAAGTGCAGGAACTCGCCTGCGTCATCCCGGTCGTACATGACGTTCAACTCCCTGAGCTCATCCAACAGCGCGGGTTCGAGCTGATAGCGCGCGTCGATGTCGTCGTAGTAGTTCGCGGGGATGTCGAGAGGACTGAAGCCGCGTTCACGGGCGGCTCGAGCCAGGGAGAGCACATCCGACGTCGCAAATGCGACGTGCTGCGGCAGGATCGCGTCGGCTCCCGAGCCGGATGGCACCAGGTTGAGAGCGATCCGCAGGATTCCATCGTCGCTGCGGAGAACCTGGCTGCGTACGAGTCCGACCGGAGCGGCCACCTCGACCGATGCCTCGGTGTGCAGGTCGAGCACCGCCCGGAAGAACAGGACCGCCGCGTCGAAGTACTGCCAGGGCTGAGCGAGGTTGACATGGTCGACGCGCTCGATGAGGTCCGCGTGCTCGGCCGCGGTGGAACCGAACTCGTCGACCCATGTCGGCACGGATCCGCGATCAGCCCCGAAGAACACCTCCGAACCGTCGGGTGCGCGAACGCCGACGAGGGGCTCCTCGCCCTCCGACTCCTCTCGGGGAACGACCGCTGAGAAGAGCTCTTCCGCCCGCAGCAACGCCGCGGCGGGATCTTTCACGGTGAGGCCGATACCGGCCACCGTCGGCTGCGGATGCTCCGAATCCGGCGCGCCGAGCACGATCCGGGCGGCGCCCTGCGACCACAGCTCGACCTGCTTGCTCCGGTGTCGACCGTGTGGGCGGAACCCCAGCTGCATGAGGAGCAGCCGCAGCTCGTCCGAGTCTCCGGTACGCAGCTCGACGTAGCTCACATCGGCGGGGGACTCGACGAGGGGAAGCATGGCCGTGGACATCGGTGCGGCGCGGCTGCTCGGCCCCGAGCCCAGCGATGCGGCCGTCTCGTGCTCGAGCCAACGCAGTGAGCGTCGCGCATGGATCGCGGTGGCGAAGGGGTCGGCCTGCCGGAACGTGTCGTTGAAGACCTCGAGCGAGATGGGACCGTCGTAACCGGTTCGGGCGAGGTGCCCCATGAAGGTGCCGAGGTCGAATGCGCCCTCGCCGGGGAAGAGACGGTGGTGCCGACTCCACGAGAGCACGTCCAGGGAGAGGAGGGGAGCATCCGCCATCTGGACGAAGAAGATCTTGTCGGCGGAAATCGTCTCGATCGCCTCGGGGTCGTGACCCTTCGACAGGATGTGGAAGCTGTCGAGGCAGAGGCCGATGCGCTGATGGTCGGCGAGGCGAACGATCCGAGCGGCCGTTTCGTAGTCGTCGACGAATCTGCCCCACGCAAGTGCCTCATAGGCGACGCGGACACCGAAGCGATCGGCGACGTCTCCGAGCTTCCGCAACTGAGCGGCAGCCAGGTGCTCATCGCCGCTGCGGGCGGTCGCGACGTTGCTGCACAACAGCATGGTCTCGATGCCGAGGCGATTCATCAGGGTGAACTTCGCCGCCGCACGACGAAGATTCTGCTCGAGCCGCTCGGGGCCGACGCCCTCGAAATCCCGAAAGGGCTGGTACAGGTCGAGACTCAGCCCCAGGTCCTCGGCTCGCGTGCGGATCGCCTCCGGTGACAGCGGGGAGGCGACCAGATCAGGCTCGAAGATCTCGACGCCGTCGAAGCCGGCCTCGCGCGCAGCGACGAGCTTCTGATCGAGCGTGCCACTCAGGCAGACCGTGGCGATCGATGTGCGCATGACGCCTCTCTGCGGTGGCCGGCGATGAGGTCCGAACGATTCTCGAAACAGCATTGCACGAATGTGTACTAACTAGTACGTTCGAACACAAGGATGATCGACGACGATTCAATCCGCTGGGAAGGGAAACTCGATGACGAGTCTCGCCGAATGGAACAGCGTTCCGACTGCGCCGGTCGCCGTGCTCGATCGAATCATCGCGATTCTCGACGCGGTGAGGGCCTCACGGGGCTCGATCTCGATCACCGACCTGGCCACGAGCACCGGCCTGCCGAAGTCCACGGTGTCCCGCCTCGTCTCGGAGCTGACCGCGCAGCGCTACCTGGAACGAACGGATGACGGAGTGACGCTCGGGCTGCGCCTCTTCGAGCTCGGCGCACGGGCTAGTCTGCCTCGCCGGCTCCTGGCAGCCGCAGCACCCGTCATTCGGAATCTGCGGGACGTGACAGGTGAGCGAGTCGGGCTCTGGGTCCAGCAGGGAACCGACATGGTCTCCATTGCCACGGTCGCGGGTCGACTTCCGATGCTTCCGACGCGTGCCGGAATGCGCTCGCCGGCCCTGACGACGGCCAGCGGCAAGGCCTACCTCGCGTTCTGTGCGGACAAGGGCATCGTCGACCGCGTGAGCGCACCACTCATCGACGATGCTGCAGCGCACTTCCGCGACGAACTCACCCTGGTGCGCGCCTCGGTCGTCGCCATGGACATCGAGGGCTCCTACCCGGGCATCCTCGCCGTGGCCAGCCCCGTCCTCACCGCGGGACACGTCGTCCTCGGCGCGATCTCCATAGCGGGTCCCAGCGGAGCGATGGACCCGGATCGCGTCGCGCCTCTCGTGCGTGCGGCAGGCGAGACCGTAAGCCGTCGACTGACGGCGGCCTAGGACGTGCGCACCGCCGACTGGACCGACTCCGTGAGCGTGCTCGACCGCGTCACAGCGGTCTTCGACGCATTCGGCGATCACGACGAGGGTCTCGGCATCTCGGAGCTCGCCCGGCGCGCGAACCTCCCGAAGTCCACGGTCTCGCGGATCGCCGCCGATCTCGTCACCCAGCGCTTCCTCGACCGTGACGGCGACAGGCTGTACCTGGGCGTTCGGCTCTTCGAGCTGGCCATGGCCGTGGAACGGCCGCGCAGACTGCGCCACGCCGCGCTTCCAGTCATGAGCGACCTGCGCGACGTGACCGGTCACTCGGTGCAACTGGCGGTTCTCGAAGACGACGACGTCGTCTTCGTCATGATCGTGCGGGGCGGGACGGAATCCAAGCCGGCGGTTCGGGTCGGCGAGCGGCTCCCCGCGCGGGGGACCGCGCTCGGGAAGGCGATGTTGGCCTATTCGCCGCAGTCGGTGGTCGAGCTCGTCATCGCGGGCGCTCCGGCGGGTCTCGACGGGCGCGTCCCGTGCGATCCGGCAGAACTCCGACGCGCGCTGGCCGACATCCGCAAGTCTGGTCTGGCCATCGAGAAGGAAGCGTCCGCGAACGACAGCGTCTGCGTAGCCGCCCCGATCCTCGGGCTCGGTGGCGTACCGATCGCGGCGATATCCGTCGTCGGCTCCGCCCCGGGGCTCGTCCCCGAACGGATCGGCCCGGCGGTGCGGGCAGCCGCGATGGCGCTCGGTCGTCGGCTGGGAGCCGAACACGTGCGCTGATGCCGGTCCCATGCCGGGACACACAGGAACGGGGTGGGTGCGCATGCGCACCCACCCCGTTCCTGTGAGGCTTACGTCAGCCCGCGGTCTCGCGGATGGCCTGGTAGGCCTCGAGGTTCTCACCGGTGAAGAAGCCCTCGAAGTACTCCTCGGCCTGGCTCCGGAAGGCATCCATGTCGATGTCGTCCTGCTCGATGACGGTGAAGGCATCGTTGGCACGGTACTCGTCGAGGATCTTCTCGGTCTCCTCGTCGACGCAGTCCCGGTTCTCGGGCCGGATCTCGTGGATGGTCTTCTCCAGCAGCTCGGTCTGCTCCTCGCTCAGCTTGTCGTACGTCTTGTCACTGACGATGATCCAGTGGATGCCGACATTGTGGTCGTTGAGGATCGCCGTGTTGAGCACCTCGTCGTAGCTCGACGAGTGCGTCGCGACGATGGGGTTCTCCTGTCCGACTGCGATTCCCTGCTGCAGAGCGGTGTAGACCTCCTCAACCGCGACCGAGACCGGGTTCGTCACTCCCATAGCCTCGGCGTTCGCGAGGAAGATCGGGGAGTTCGGGAACCGCATCGGCACACCTGCCAGGTCATCGGGGCTGCGAACCTCGACGTCCTTGGTGGTGAACGTGCGGTTGCCGAAGAACCAGCCGTCCACGACGTTCACACCGGTCGCCTCGTGGAAGCCTGTGAAGAGGTCTTCCGAACTGTCATCGATCCACTTGAAGGCGTGGTCGACGTCGTCGAAGGCGTAGGCGGCGTCGACGACACCGATCGGCTCGTAGGTGGCGCTGAGTGCGGACGCACCCTGCAGGTCGATGTCGATATCGCCGGCCTGCACCTGGGGGAACCTGTCGGCATCGGGGCCGAGCTGGCTCGCCGGGTACAGGTCGACCGTCAAGCCGACATCGGCATCCTCGAGCCGCTCCTTGAGCAACTCGACGCCGCAGTAGTAGTTCGGCGTCTGCTCGTTCTGGCTCGTCGCCACGGTGAGGGTCACAGGCTTGTTCTCCGAACTGGCCTCTCCTGTGTCCTCGGGACTGGCGCCGCCTCCGGCACAGCCGGTGACAGCGAGCGTGGTTGCTGCGAGTACCGACGCGGCGAATAGGCCTCGGCGCCTCGATCGGGCTGTGCCCATGGGACTCTCCTCTGTTCTGCGCACGTCTTCGTGCAAGTTCTGACGTGAGATTCGATGGCCGAAGCGCGACGCTCAGTCGACACCTTTCGCATTGGGCGAGATCGTCGTCGACCACGCTGTCGAGTTGCGGCCCGGTGGCAGTGCCGACTCTTACCGACTTCGAACAGTTCGCAAAGCGATGTCCCGTCGAATGGAACATGCCCTCCCGCGCCGCCGATCGGCGACGTCGCCGCTGAATGGAACGACTCCTAGGCGGCGGACTCATCCTGTCATACGCTCAGCTGGCACCGGCACGAAGGCGCCGATGCAGGAGGGACCCGTGACGCAGCCGCTTCGCATCGGAGTCGTGGGAGCCGGCTTCATGGGACGCCAGCACATCGATCTCATCTCCGCTTCGCCGGGTGCCGTCCTGGCTGCGATCGCCGACCCGGCAGCACCCCGCGACGGTGGGCTGGGGTGTCCCGTGTACGAGGACGCCCCGGCGATGCTGCACGCAGGGGGAGTGGATGCCGTCGTCATCGCCGATCCGACCCCCATGCACGCCGAGACCGCCGTCGAATGCCTCGAGGCCGGTGTCGCCGTGCTCCTCGAGAAGCCGGCCGCCATGGATTACGCCGAGTCCAGGCGGCTTGCCGACAGCATCCGACGCCTGAACGGGCGACTTCTCGTCGGCCACCACCGGCGCCACCATCCCGCCGTCGCTCGAGCCCGCAGCGCCATCCACGATGGCGAGCTCGGTGACGTCGTCGCGGTCAGCGGACTCTGGTCGGCGCGCAAGGACGACGCCTACTTCACCGACACCCCATGGCATCGTGCGCCCGGTGCCGGCGTGATGCTGATCAACGTCGTGCACGACCTCGATCTCCTGCGCCATCTCTGCGGCGAGGTGGCCGAGATCCAGGCCATCAGCAGTTCTCGCGCCCGTGGTCTCGAGGTCGAGGACACGGTGTCGCTCAACCTGAGGTTCGAGACCGGAGCCGTGGGCAGCTTCCTGGCCTCGGACGCCGCGGTCTCTCCCTGGGGCTGGGACCAGGCCACGGAGGAGACGCTCGCGTTCCCGTACCTGCCTGACGAGGTCGCCTACAGGATCGTCGGCACGCGCGCAGCATTGTCGGTTCCGAATCTCGCGCTGTACACGTACCAGCAGGCGGTGCCGCCCGACTGGCATTCGCCACTGTCGCGCACGTATCTTCCGGTCGAGCACCGGAGCTCGTTCCGGGCGCAGCTCGATCACTTCATCGAGGTGGCGCGAGGAACGGCGGAACCTCTCGTGTCGGCCGATGACGCCTCTCGGACCCTCGCGCTCGTGGAGGCGGCAGCGCGAGCGGCCAGCGAACGCACGACGGTCGACGTCGTCGCCTTCCGCGCCGCGATCGAGGCAGCGGAACCGACGTGAGTCCGACTCGCGACACCGGAGGCCCGACGTGACGACACGGAGCGACGAATTCGACGCGGTCATCGTCGGTGGAGGGCTCGCCGGCCTGGCGGCTGCGCAGCGTCTCGCCGCGCAGCACCTGAGTGTCGCCATCGTGGAGAAGCGCGATCGTCTGGGAGGCAGCTCTGCACTGAGCGGGGGCTGGTTCGCACTGTCCGGCACCGCGCGCCAACGTCGCGCAGGCATCGAGGACTCGGACGACCTCTTCCTGTCGGACATGGCGGACACGGGCGGGGGCTTCGCCGACGAGGCGCTGTTGCGAGCTCTCATCGACGGACAGGCGAACGCCGTCGCCGCGATCGACCATGCGGGGGTGTGGACCGACGAGCTGAAGATCAGTGCCGGGATGACCGTCGCCCGCGCACACCTGGTCTCGATGGGGGCGCTGCTCGCCCATCTCGAACACGAGGCTCTCGCCGCCGGTGCCGTCATCCTCCCCGCTCGCGCTGCCGTGGGACTCGTCACCGACGGGCCCCGCGTGGTCGGAATCACGTCCCAGGACGGACGCGCGCTCATCGGGCGGTCGGGGGTGGTGCTCGCGAGCGGGGGATTCTCCCGCTCACGTGAGCTTCTCGAGCTCTTCGTGCCCGGCCAAGCGGCCGCCATGCCCTACGGGGGCGCCGGCAACACCGGTGACGGGCTGCGGATGGCATGGATGCTCGGTGCCGGCCTGGCCGACATCGGGCACGTCTCCGGCACCTACGGGCAACACGCCGAGACGAAGGACGACGAGCATGAACTCCTGACCGCCAACTACCTCGGCGCGATCCTCGTCAACTCGCGGGGCGAGCGTTTCACAGATGAGTCCCAGTCGTACAAGGTTCTCGGATCCGCCGTGCTGAGCCAGCCTGACCGCATGGCATTCCAGGTCTTCGACTCGACCGTGAGGGCACGGTCGCGGCCCGGTGTCCCGCTCTCGGACATGGAGCGTCTCGAAGAGCTCGGACACCTCGTGAGTGCGCCGACCATCCCGGCATTGGGGCATGAGCTGGGGCTCCCGACGGGACGCCTCGAGGAGACCGTCGCCCGATACAACGACCACGTCATCGCCAGGCGGCAGGACCCGTTCGGCCGTCGCGGTCTCGTCAACGGTGTCGGTGACCTGGTTCCCGTCGCGCGCGGACCGTTCTACGCGTACGCGGCGGTGACGGCGATGACGTCGACCTACGGCGGGCTGAGCGTCGCCGCCGACAGCTCGGTCACGCGGGTGGATGGAACTCGCATCGACGGACTGTACGCCGCTGGCGAGATCGCCGGCGGCTTCCATGGCGCGTCCTACATGACGGGTACAGCGCTCACGAAGGCCCTGGTGTTCGGGTTCGTGGCCGCCGACGCCATCGCCCTCACCCTGTGATCGTGGGCACCAGCCGGTCGGCGGCGCGGATCCCCAGTTCGTATCCGTATACGCCTGCGCCCGCGATCACGACGCGTGCAGCCGACGAGATGAGGGAGTGCTGGTAGACGGCGTCGCGGGCATGGATGTTCGTGATGTGAACCTCGACGACCGGGGAGACGAGCATCTTGAGCGCGTCGAGCAGCGGCACGGACCGGAAGCTGAAGCCGGCCGGGTTGATCACGACGGCCGCATCCTGACGGAAGGCGTCGTGCACCCATTCCACGAGTTCGTACTCCGCATTCGTCTGCGCGAAGAACAGGTCGAATCCCAGCTCGTCCGCCACCCGCTCGCACTCGCCGCGCACGTCGTCGAGAGTCGTCGTGCCATACAACTCAGGTTGGCGCAGGCCGAGCATGTTGAGGTTCGAGCCGTTCAGTACGAAGAGTCTCCTGGCCATGGTCGTCCTTCTCTCTGGTTCTGGTCAGCCCTCGTCGATGCGTCCCCGACAGCGCTCGCTGCGCCGCGGGGACGCTCCGACGTCGTGTCGTGTGCTACATCAAGCCGAGCCACGTCGGCAGGCTCGTCACGATCACCGGGAACAGCGTCAACAGCAGGAGGACGATCCCGAGCGGGATGAGGAAGGGGAGGATGCCGCGGAACAGCTCGCCCATGGGCCTGCGGGTGATCGAGCCGACGACGAACAGCACCGCACCGACAGGTGGTGTGAGCGATCCGATCATCAGGTTGAGGATCATGATCACGCCGAGCTGGACCGGATCGATGCCGAACTGCCCGATGATCGGCATGAGGATCGGCACGAGCACCAGGATCACCGGCGGGGCCTCGAGCGGGATCCCCAGCAGGATGAGGAGCACGTTCAACATCAACAGGAACACGATCGGGTTGTCGGTGAAGCCGGTCAGCCACTCACCCAGCGCCCGGGACACCTGCTCGCGTGCCAGCACCTGGCCCATGAGGTTCGATGCGCCGAGGATCAGGAGGATTCCGGCGGAGATGACGACGGTCTCCTTACCGGCTCTCCAGAACACCCGCCAGGTCAATGTGCGATAGATCGCACCGAGGATGAGCATGTAGACCGCGGCGATGCCCGCGCTCTCGGTCGGCGTGAACAGCCCGCTGAAGATGCCGCCGAGGATGATCACGGGCAGCATCGCGGGTCCGATGACCCGGACGGCAGCCTTGGCGAGCATCGATCCGACGAACGGCTTGCTCTTCGCGACCTCGGGGTGGCGCCGCACCCAGAAGAAGACATAGGCGGCGAGCCCCAACGCCATGAGCATGGCGGGAATGATCGAGCCGGCGAACAGGGCGCCCGTTGAGATCGATGCCGTCGCAGCGAAGAGCACGGCCGGGATGCTGGGAGGCATCACCGTGCTCATCAGGGATCCGGATGCCGTGAGACCTGCCGAGAAGCCGTACGGATAGCCGGCCTTGAGCATCTGGGGAATCTGGACCTTGCTCGTCGAGGCCGCATCCGCGAGCGCCGATCCGCTGATCCACGAGAAGCCGATCGCGGTGCCGAGATTGACGTAGGCGAGGTTGCCCGGGAGTCGTGGCAGGAGGGCTCGAGCGAGGTCGTAGAGTCGCGTGGCGATGCCGAGCTGGTTGGCGACGGTGCCGACGAAGATGAAGAGCGGGACTGCGAGCAGGGGGAAGCTGTTGATCCCGTTCACGACCGACGAGATCGCGTAACCCGCCGACAGGCCGTGGCTGTAGAAGTACAGCATGCTCGATGCGATCATCGCGAAGGCGACGGGCACCCGGAGCAGGAGGAAGATGACGAACAGCAGGATGTAGAGCCAGAGGTCCAAGGATCAGCCTTCCATCTCGCCGATGTCGAGCTTGTGCTCCGGGCGATTCGCATACGGGATCTTGAAAGAGGAGTGGATCGCTGCCGACAGGAAGCCGACGAGGGCGAAGAGGTACAGCACGCCCACGGGCATGTGCATCGCCGCGCTCAGTCGTCCCCACTCGGTGTCGATCTTCACGAAGGCCTCGTAGGCGAGCGCGAGGCTCGTGGCGACCATGATGACCGCCGAGATGACGCGCAGCGCGACGAAGAGTCGAGTGCCGGCGAGCAGCTCATCGAAGATCTCGAGCACGATGTGGCCGTTTCGACCGACGAGGTATCCGGTCGTGATGAATGTCATGGCGATCATCGACATGAGTGCGACCTCACCAGCACCGACCCAGCCGATGGCCGGGAAGTAGCGGCCGAGCACCTGGTACATGACGCCGAAGACGATGAGGGCGAAGAGGGCGACGCCGATCGTGATCTCGATTGCCGAGAGCACGCGGATGAACGCGGGATCCGCTGGGACGCCCCGGTTCAGTTCGGGTCCTGCGAAGAAGGAGTCGGTATGCGGGAAGATCGAGTCGCCGAGCTCGGCCTCTGACGCCTTGCGAGGCACGTTCCCGGGTTCCTCGGGCCGCCTCTGCTCCGGGTCCAGCCCGCGCTCCTCGTCGGTCATGGCGTCACCGCCACGGTGTCAGGGTGCATGGTCAACCTCTCTGTTGATGCAGGGCCGAGCGTGCTCGCGCACACTGCTGCCTCTGCGACTCTGGACTGCGATCCGATGGGTGCAAAGTCGAGTCTCGCCGAATGGGACAGTTCCCGTACAGACCGATCCGTCCCCGTCGAGGATGACGGAGACGGATCGGCCGGCGAACGGACGGGTTTACTTGATGACTGTCACCGCCCCCGTGGAGGTGAGGCGCTTCTGGACACCCTCATGCAGGAAGTTCGCCTCGAACGTCAGCGAGGTCTTCCCCTCCGGCACATTGTTGTCGAGGTCGGCCTTGTCGAACTGCAGGACGAGCCACGTGCGCTTGGTCAGCTTCGTCAGCCACTTGCTCGTCGTCCGAACGCTCGACGCCTCGACAGGGTTCGTGCTCAGGGGCGTCACCAGTTGCGCTCCGCCCTCGTACACGTATCCGGCCGGGAGGTCGAAGGTCGCCGTCACCTTCTGATTGAGGCGACTGAGCAGGCCTCCCTTGTCGCCGAGATTCAGTCGGCTCGGCACGAACTTCAGGGCGCCCGCCACATCCGTCGGCTCGAGGTAGACCTCGATCTTGCCCGTCGGGCGAGGGTCGGTGCAGTCGTTGAAGAAGTACTCGCCTGCACGATCGAACGTGTGCTCGTACGTCTCTCCTGGCTGCAGCGTGACGTTGAACTCGCCTTCGAAGAACTGCGTCGCGCAATGCGGCTTCACGTTCGGGAAGCTGGGGAAGGTCTCAGCACCCGGATTGCGGAAGGTGACGGCGCTGCCGACGGGCACGCGGAGATGGGTCGGCTGCATCGCGTTCTGCGACACGCTGTCGCGCGCCGCGGCGGTGTCATCGGTGCGGTTGGCCCGTGCGAGGAGCACTGTGTTGCCGACGGTCTCGCCCGCGACGGCAGCACCGCCGACCGGGCGACGGATCGTCAGCGGGGCCGTGTCCGGTCCCTCGGGACTTCCGGACTCGGTGGTGTAGGAACCGCCGAGCTTGAACGCCCACAGGGAGTCGCCCTGCGTGACCGATCCGCCGTACGGGTTGGTCGACCCGGCAGCGAACACGGCGACGTACTGCTCGCCGTCGACCTCGTAGGTGACGGGCGCCGATGCGATGCCCGATCCCGTCTGGAAGCTCCAGAGTTCATCACCGTCCGCGGCATCCAGCGCCAGCATCCGACCGTCGATCTGTCCGACGAAGAGGAGATCGGATGCCGTCGTCAGCGGACCCTGGCCATGCGACATGTCGGTGCCGAGATGGTTGCTCCAGGCGACCTCCCCGGTCGACGCGTCGTAGGCGAGGATGCCCCCGGTCTGGTACTGCCCGATGGCACGCAGGCCGTTCGCCGATGCACCGTTGTAGTGCGCGACCGGGTTCGTTCCGTAGGGGAAGTAGACGAGATTCGTCTTGTGGCTGTACGAGTGGTTCGACCAGTCACCGCCTCCGTTCTGGCTCGTCGTCGAGAGGATGGGGGCGTCCCACTGCGGGTCGTACATGCATCCCTCGCGGTGTCCGGACGGGTGACCGTCAGGGTAGGTGAGGAATGGTTCGTCGACGGCGACGTAGCTGTCGGGGTTGAAGACGAGGTTGCCATCGGCATCCGGCTGGTAGCCGTTGTAGTTGGGCACGGCACGCCAGGGGTCGCCGGGAATGTTCTCCGGGTCGAGCTTCTCCCAGACGACGCACTCGGGCAGCAGCCGGTTCTCGGGGAACGGCTGGGTGGTGGCATGGTTCTGTCGGGAGTCGGTGATCATGGGCTTGTCGATCACCGGGAGCACCGGCTCACCGTTCGTGCGGTCGAGCACGAACTGATGGCCCGACTTGCTGCCGTAGAAGACCACCTTGCGCTCTTCGCCTCCGATCTCCAGGTCGGCGAGTGTCGGCGGGTGAACGTTGTCCATGTCCCAGACGTCATGCCGGATGGACTGGTAGTGCCACTTGTACTCGCCGGTCGCCGCATCGACGGCCACCATCGTGCTGGAGAAGAGGTTGTCGCCGGGACGCAGCGACCCGTTCTGCGAGGAGGTGCAGCTGCGGGCGTTGCCGAAGGTCATGTAGTACATGCCGAGCTCGGGGTCGACCGCGCCGTGCATCCACGACGTCGCGCCGCCCTCCTCGGCGCAGTCGGTGCCATCTGCGAGCACCGGACCCCACGTCTCCGACGCGTCGAACGTCTGTCCGTCCACGCCGGTGAATTCCTGGCCTCGCTTCGGCCCGCCGAAGAAGTGCCACAGGTACGACCCGTCGGCCGCGTCCAGGGCGACGACGGCACCGCGGTCGCCATCGGCGGCGTGGGCGTACACGATTCCGTCGGAGTACACGGTGGCGACCTTGCCGACGCGCCCGAGGTCCTCACCCGCCGGTCCGGCGACCTCGACCGCCCAGACCTCTTCGCCTGTGGTGTCGTCCAGGGCGACGACGCGATTGCCGCCTCCCAGGGTGAAGATCCTGCCGTCGCCCGCAGAGACTCCGCGGCGCGTACCGGAGAGTCCGTAGACGTCGTTCTCCCACTTCCAGAGGGGTTCACCCGTCGCGCCGTCGACTGCGGCCACACCGCCGCTGGGCGTATCGAGGTAGATGACGCCGTCGACGACGATGGGGGTCGTCTGCTGCCCTACGTCGTCGGATGCCGGTGCAACCGCCGACAGATGGGTTCGCCAGGCCGGGGCCAGATGTTTCAGGTTCCGTTTCGTGATCTCGGTCAGCCCGGAATAGTGCTGATTCCCGAGATTGCCGCCGACGGTGGGCATGTCCGCTCCGGTCGGCGCGAGCCCCGTCAATCCGCCCGGCGGAACCGGTTCCGTCGGGCTCGCCGACGCGATGCCGGGTGAAGCGGTGATGGTGAGGGCGATCAATGCCCCGATCCCCGCAATACCCCATCTCGTGGTCTGTCGTGTGCGCATCCCTTGCCTCCTTGATCATCGTTGATCCGCGGCGGTTGGACTCGGGTTCTTTCGCCGTTCCTTCAGAACCTGGCGATCCCTCCGATCCGAAGGTCGGCGAGATCAGCCAGCGCTCGGACGCTAACCCCGCGGTCTCGAGCCGGCAACCTCACGGCTCAGCGAGTGAGACAACTCCCGGGCCGAAGAAAGGGGCGCGGCGAGCGCCCCTTTCTGCCCAGTGGGACACGCTTTGGTAGCGGTGTCGGCGTGTGCGTAGCATGCGGCATCGGCACCAATGCCCATGGACGGAGTTGTCATGGCTGCTTCAGCACCCAGATCGTTGTCCCCTCAACAGGAGCAGGAACTCGATGATGTGTTCGCCCGCGCGAGGGCTGCGCTCGCGGTCATCGCCACCTATGACCAAGAGCGGGTCGACCGACTGATCCAGGCTGTCGCGTGGGCCGTTGCGAACCGCACTGCCTTCCACCGGCTGGTCGGGATGGGCATCGCCGAGTCGGGCCTCGGCGATTTCGAGAGTCGCATGAACAAGAGGATGAAGATCCGCGGGGTGCTGCGCGACGCTCTGCGGAGTCCCTCGGTGGGGATCATCGAGGAGGATGCGGCCAGGGGACTCGTCAAGTACGGCAAGCCGGTTGGCATCATCGGATGCGTAGTTCCGACCACGAACCCCGACCTGACGCCTGCCGGGAATGCGATCTACGCCATCAAGGCACGCGACGTCGTGGTGTTCTCACCGCACCCCCGCTCGAAGCACACCACTGCGGAGACGGTTCGGCTCATGCGGGAGGCGTTGGAGGCGGAGGGTGCCCCGGCCGACATCCTGCAGTGCATCACGCTTCCCAGCCTCACAGCCTCACAGGAGGTCATGAGGCGATCGGACCTCGTGATCGCCACGGGCGGTCAGGGGCTGGTGCGGGCGGCGTACAGTTCCGGCACCCCCGCCTACGGCGTGGGCGCCGGCAATGCGACCGAGTTCGTCGACGAGACCGCTGACCTCCAGGAGACGGCACGCAACTGCATGCTGTCCAAGACCTCGGACTTCGGCTCGGGGTGTTCGGCGGACGGAAACGTCCTCGTTCCGGCAGGCCGATACCGGGCGATGCTCGATGCGCTCCAGAGCGAGGGCGGCTACCTCGCGACATCGGACCAGCGGGCGGCGCTCCAGGCCGTGATGTGGGATGACGAGGGCCACCGCCTCCCGGACACGGTGGCGATCTCGCCCCAGGCGCTCGCGAACGCTGCGGGCTTCGACATCCCCGATGACCGCCGGTTCATCCTCGTGGAGGGGGATGGAATCAGCGAGGACAGGCAGTTCTGCAAGGAGAAGCTCACGACCCTGATGGCGGTGCACGCCTACGAGGGCAGTTTCGAGGATGGCGTCGAGCTTGCCAAGCGTCTCTACGACATCGGCGGCAAGGGCCACTCCTGCGGCATAGCCTCGACCGACGACGCCCACATCGACTACTTCGCACAGCACATGCCCGTCTCTCGGATCATGGTGCGTCAGCCGAACTCGAAGGCGAACGCGGGATCGTTCACGAACGGGATGCCGATGACCTCGTCGATGGGATGCGGCACGTGGGGCGGCAACATCACGTCCGAGAACATCTCCCTCCGTCACTACCTCAACACGACCTGGGTCTCGCGCGCGATCGCGGAGGATCGCCCATCCGACGACGAGCTGTTCGGAGACTTCTTCGACCCGGACCTCGAAGAAGCAGGCCAGGGCCGATGACCGAGGAAACGCCTGAGGAGGTGCTCGCCGAGGCGCGTCGCTGGTGGCACACCGACATCATCGATGTGCGTCCCGGCGAGATCGACCTGCGCGGCTACCCCGTGCAGGAACTGATCGGCACCGTCGGCTTCGTCGACACCATCTGGCTCATGCTTCGGGGAGAGCTGCCGTCCCACGCGCAGGCGGCGCTCCTCGAAGCCGCGCTCGTGGCATCCGTCGACCATGGTCCACAGGCGCCGTCCATCGCGATAGCGCGCATGGCCACCACGTGCGGCGCTCGGATCAACGGCGCGATGGCCTCGGCCATCAATGTCCTCGACGACATCCACGGCGGTCCCGGGCAGCAGTGCATGGAGATCTACCTCCAGATCGACGCGGAAGCGGAGCGGACGGGCGACCTCGGCGAGGCCGTCCGCCGCGTCCTGAAGCGCCAGAGCGATGCCGGCGTCGCGTACATCCCCGGCTTCGGGCATCGCTTCCATCCGCTCGACCCGCGGACCCCGCGCCTGCTGTCGCTCGTCGACGCCGCGGCGGCAGACGGGTCGGTGGACGGACGGTTCGCCGCGATCGGGCGGGCTGTCGAGGATGCCATCAGCGAGGGGAAATCGCGGCGCGTGCCCATGAACATCGACGGCGCCACCGCCGTCATCTACTGCGAACTCGGCTTCACGCCCGAACTCGGGCGGGGAGTCTTCATCCTCTCCCGCTCGGTCGGGATCCTCGCCCATGCCCACGAGCAGATGCAGCAGGGGGGCCGGATCAAAGGCCCCGTGCCGAAGTCGATCGGCTACACGTACACCGGGCCGGCACGACGATCCGTGCCGAACGAACGCGACAAATGAAGGAGAGCAACATGAAGGACCTGGTGTCCAACCAGATCGTCCGGTACCTGGAAGCGCGCGATGTCGAGCACATCTTCGGCTTGTGCGGGCACACGAACATCGCGCTGCTGGCCGCCGTGGAGAAGAGCGACAGCATCTCCTTCGTGAACGTGCGCCACGAGCAGATCGCCGCCCACGCCGCCGACGGGTACGCGCGCGTGACCAAGCGGACGGGGGTCGTGCTGACCCACCTCGGCCCGGGACTGACGAACGCCACCACGGGAGTGGCGAACGCTGCACTCGACTCCATTCCGATGGTCGTGATCGCGGGTGACGTGCCGACGCACTATTTCGGAAAGCACCCCCACCAGGAGATCAACCTTCACGCCGACGCCGCCCAGTACGAGATCTATCGACCCTTCGTGAAGCGAGCCTGGCGAGTCGACCAGCCCCACCTCATCGCAGAGGTTCTCGACAAGGCATTCACCCTGGCAGAGAGCGGTCGGCCAGGGCCGGTCCTGGTCGACGTGCCCATGGACGTCTTCTCCGCGGAGATCGAGGTCGCTCTGTTCGACAGGGTGATCGGCAACACCCGTTCGCTCGCCCGACCCAGCATCGATGAAGATGTCGCCGAGCGGATCGTGCAGAACCTGCTCGATGCCGAGAGGCCCGTCCTCTACGTGGGAGGCGGCATCGTCGCAGCAGACGCGGCGACCGAGCTGGCGGAGTTCGCCAACGCCCTGTCGTTGCCCGTCGCGCACAGTCTCATGGGCAAGGGCGCACTGCCCGACGACAGCCCCCTCGTCCTGGGCATGACCGGGTTCTGGGGAACGGCCTTCACCAACGAGACGACGCGGACGGCCGACTGGATCCTCGCGCTCGGCACGCGGTTCGCTGAGGCCGATTCCAGTTCCTGGTATCCCGAGTACACCTTCGACCCCTCAGTCACGAAGCTCATGCAGATCGACATCGACCCGGCCGAGCTCGGTCGGAACTACCCGCTCGACATCGGCGCGTTGGCAGATCTGAAGTCCGCGCTGAGAGTGCTCACGCGGGTTGCCCATCGTCTCGCCCCGACAGGAGTGCAACGCGACGACCTGCTGGCTCGGATCGCCGAGAATCGAGCATCCGCGAAGCTCCAGAACGCCGACGCCCGAGTCTCCGATGCCTGGCCGATGCGGCCGGAACGGATTCTGGCCGAGACCCGGGAGGTTCTCCCGCCGGATGCGATCATCACCACGGACGTGGGCTGGAACAAGAACGGAGTCGGCCAGCAGTTCGACATCCTCACTCCGGGAACCTTCCTCACCCCCGGCGGTTTCGCGACGATGGGATTCGGGGCACCGGCTGCAGTCGGGGCGAAGATCGCGCGCCCCGACCGCGTCGTCGTCTCGCTCGTGGGCGACGGAGGCTTCGGGCAGAATCCCGCGGTGCTCGCGACGGCGCGCGAGGAGAACGTTCCCGTCGTCTGGGTCGTGATGAACAACAACGCCTTCGGCACGATCGCCGGCCTCGAGAAGGCCGCGTTCGACACGACGTACGGGACCGTGTTCGGCACCGCCGATGATCCCATGTACACGAACTTCGCAGCCATTGCGGAGGCTTACGGTGTCACCGGAATCAAGGTCGAGACAGCGGCGGAGTTCAAGCCGGCCCTCGAGCGGGCGATAGCCCTCGGACGACCCGTCGTGATCGATGTGTCGATGGTCAACGTTCCGACACCGACCACGGGCCACTGGAACATCCTCGACATCTACACGCCCGGCGAGACCGTCGAGCATGTCGCGACCCACTGACCACTCTTCACCGACCGACCGACCCATCCGCGAGGCCCGACTCCCATGAACGTCGTACCCGGTCCTGAGAACGTCTTGATCTCGACGGTGTGCCTGTCCGGCACCCTCGAGGACAAGATGCGCGCCGCCGCAGCGGCGGGGTTCGCCGGGATCGAGATGCTCGACTACGACCTCGTCATGTCGCCGTGGTCGCCGTCTCGCCTGGCGGCCGAGGCCGGCGGTCTCGGTCTCACGGTCGACGTGTATCAGCCGTTCCACGTCGAGACGGTCCATCCCGAGCTGTTCGGTGCCGGCCTCCGCCACGCCGATCGCAAGTTCGACCTCCTGATGGAGCTCGGTGCTCGTGTCCTGGTGTGCTGTTCGTCCAGAACGGCGGGAGGGCTGGACGACGACGACCTCGCGGCGGAACAGCTGCACACGCTCGCGGAGCATGCCGAACACCGTGGTCTGCGGCTCGCTTACGAAGCTGTGCCCTGGGGGCGGGTACCCACGCACGAGGAGGCCTGGCGCATCGTCCAGTCCGTCGACCATCCGGCCCTGGGACTGTGCCTGGACAGCTTCCATGTCCTGTCGCGGCACAACGATCCGACCGTGATAGCCCAGGTGGACGCCGACAAGGTGTTCCACGTCCAGCTTGCGGATGCCCCTCGCGTCAACATGGACGTTCGCGAGTGGAGCCTCCACTCCCGCATGTTCCCGGGGCAGGGATCGCTCGACGTTGCCGGCTTCCTTCGTCAGCTGACGGCGATGGGCTACACCGGCCCGATGGCGCTCGAGGTCTTCAACGACGTCTACCAGCAGGAGGATCCGAGACACACCGCCACCGACGCCATGCGCTCCATGCTCGCCCTGGACGAGGTGGTGAATGAAGGTCGCGGGGGAGCGGACGCTCCGAAGCCATCTCGGCTGCCTCCGGCTCCTGCGCTCAGGGGGTTCGCCTTCGCCGAGCTCGCTGTCGACGAGGTCTCGGCCCCTTTGCTCTCGCGCGTCATCGCTGCCCTCGGTTTCGACCACGTCGGACAGCATCGCTCGAAGGAAGTGCAGCTGTGGGAACAGGCTGGCGCGCGACTTCTGCTCAACCTCGCTCCAGAACGCTCGATCGACCCCGCCAGTGCGTCGATCTGTGCGCTTGCGGTCGAGAGTTCAGACCAGATCTCGTCGATGGAACGCGCCGAGAGACTGCTGGCACCGAAGCTCGCCCGCCGCCGCAGGCCGGATGAGACCGACCTGAGCTCCGTGGCGATGCCGGACGGCAACGCCCTGTTCTTCTGCGATTCCGGTGCTCCTCGTCATTGGCTCGACGACTTCAGCCCCACTGGGGCGACGGTGGCGCCGACGCCCCTGATCCATTCGATCGACCATGTGTCGATCACCGAGTCGATCGACGATTTCGACCAGTCCGCATTGTTCTTCCGTTCGGTGCTCGGCCTGGTGCCGGGAGCATCTGCGGAGATCACCGCTCCGTTCGGGGTCATCCGCAGCTGGTCGGCGAGCGACCCGGGCGGACAGGTGCGCATCACGCTGAACACCAGCCCACTGAGGCGTGGCGATTGGGCGCCCGGGGTGTCGAGCCCGCAATTGGTCGCGTTCGCGACGGATGACGCGATCGCGTGCGCGCGGGTCATGCGTGAACGCGGGGTGCCGATCCTCGAGATGCCGAGCAACTACTACGACGACCTCGATGCCCGCCTCTCCCTGCCCGACCAGTTCATCGCCGCCCTTCGCGCGAACTCGATCCTCTACGACCGCGATGAGACCGGAGAGTTCCTGCACTTCTTCACGGAGATGCTGGGCTCGCGAGTGTTCTTCGAGGTCGTGCAGCGCATCGACGGCTACACCGGTTTCGGCGACCCCCGCAGTGTTCCGCTGCGCATGGCCGCCCACCGACGACAGCGACTGAGCATGCGTGCGAGTGCGCCGACGGAGGTCTCGTCGGAGCACCGCCACGACTATTCGCTCGCCCACCTGACCGCACTCAGCCTGTCGCCGCCGGACCTGGTCGATGCCGCTGCCGGCGCGGGGTACCGTTTCGTGGGTCTGCGTATGACGAGGGTCACGGCGCAAGAGCCCCATTACCCTCTGTCCTACGACGCTGCGCTGATGCGAGCAACGAAGACCCACCTCGCTGCGACGGGGATCGAGGTCCTCGACATCGAGCTCGCTCGCATGACATCGGGCGACAACCCCCGCGACTATCTCCGATTCCTGGAGGCCGGCGCCGAACTCGGGGCACGCCACGTCATCACGCAGCTGCCGGATGCGGACTTCTCACGGAAGGTCGACCGATTCGCCGAGCTGTGCGAGCTCGCCGCTCCGCTCGGCCTGACCCTCGACCTCGAATTCCCGTCGTGGACGGAGACGCCGAATCTGACCGAAGCCACCAAGGTCCTGCGGGCGGCGAATCAACCGAACGCCGGGATGCTCATCGACCTCCTGCACTTCGCTCGATCAGGATCGAGCGTGGACGACCTGCGAAAGCTCCCGTCCCAGTGGTTCCACTACGTTCACGTGTGCGACGCCCCCGGGGAGATTCCAGCCACGACGGCCGGCCTGATCCACACCGCGCGGTTCGAGCGGCTCTTCCCGGGCGAGGGTGAGATCGACATGCTGGGCATCCTCGAAGCGCTGCCGTCCGGGATTCCGTACGCCCTGGAGATCCCGCGAGCGATGCTCGTCGCCCAGGTCGGTGCGAAGGAACACGCGCGCCGCGCGCTCGCGGCCGCGCGCCACCACCTCGACGCGGCTCCTGTGCTCACCTGAAGTCAGGCGCGCCGATGGGACCGAGTATCGCCCACACCGTGGCCCCGGGTGGGCCCTCACGGTGCCATCAGCCTCCGGTGGTCGGCGGCCCGCCGATGACGCCGATGCCCACGGCCTCGTGATCGGGATCGGAATCATCGGGCTTCGCGGCGCGCGGTTCCTCGCCGGGATCGTTCTCCGTGCTCGGCTCGTCGAGTACCTCGTCGGAGGGAACCTCGGATTCCGGCGCTTCCTCCGCTGACTCAGCCGCCTGAGACGTGTCATCGCTCTCGGGTGTCCTGGCATCTGACATGGTGTCCTCCTCAACCGTGAACCTCGGTGCATCCAGCTTGCGACGGATACGTCGGGGTCGACCAGTGGCTTGACGGCGAGTGACAAGACGAGTATCCGCCGGCCGCACGGGGGAGACGGAAGGCCCCCGGATCCGCACGGGTCCGAGGGCCTGTCATCAGTGACGATCGAGTGTCCGTGTGATGCGACTACTCCGCGATCGTCGCCGGAGCGCTCTCGGTCGCCGGGACGGAACCGGTGCGCGGCTTGCTCCAGTCGATCGTCTGCTTCGGCTTGGCGAAGAAGAGCACGACGACGGCCGCGATGGCGAAGCCGATCACCGGGAGCCAGAGTGACTGGGCCATGGCGTCAGTGAATGGACCGGCGACAGCCGCGGGCATCGGCTCGCCCCCGGCACCGGCCTGGCCCGTCGCATTGGCGTCGTAGCCCGGCAGGTTCGCGACCAGGCGGGCGTTCAGCAAGGCCGCGATGGCGGCCGACCCGAACACCGACCCCACCTGGCGGGTCATGTTGTAGACGCCCGATCCGGCACCGGCCAGCCTGGGCGGCAGGTTGCGCGTCGCAGTCGAGGCGAGCGGCGCCCAGATGCCCGACATTCCGAGCCCGAGGAAGGCAGCGGGAATGAGCAGGATCCAGAGGTCGATGGCGGGCGTGATGATGAGTGCCATCCACGACAGGGCCAGAGCGATGATCGTGAAGCCGGTGAAGGCGATCCACTTGGGGTCGACCTTGTCGGTCAGGCGGCCGACGATCGGGGCCATGAAGAGCACGACGAGCGCCATCGGCAACAGCATGAGCGCGGCCTGCGTCGGTTCGAGTCCCCGAGCGATCTGATAGTAGAACGCGAGGGGGAGTGGCATCGCCACTACGGCGAGACCGGTGAGGGTGATGCCGACATTCGCGAGCGAGAAGTTGCGATCGCGGAATAGGCCGAGGGGAAGGAGTGGCTCCGCCCTGTTGAAGTGCTGCCAGACCACGAAGGCGACGAGCACGATGACGCCGGCGATGATGAGACCCCACACCGTGATCGGACCGGCGATCGTACCCCAGTCGTAGGTGGAGCCCTCCTGGATACCGAAGATCACCAGGAACAGGCCGACGGCGCTCAGCACGACGCCCAACCAGTCGAACTTGTGCGAGTGCGTGGTGAGGTTGGGAACGAGCCGCCACGCGAGGATGAAGCCCACGACGCCGACGGGCACGTTCACGAAGAACACCCACTCCCAGCCGAGCGAGTCTACGAGAAGGCCACCGGCGATCGGGCCGACGAGGGTGGCGATGCCGGAGACGGCGCCCCAGAGACCCATCGCCGTCCCGCGCTTGTCCGGCGCGAAGATGCGGGTGATCACGGCCATGGTTTGCGGGGTCATGAGCGCAGCGCCCAGGCCCTGCACCACGCGGGCCAGGATCAGCATCTCGATGCTGTCGGACAGGCCGCACCAGAGGGACGCCAGCGTGAAGACGACGAGGCCGATCAGGTAGATGCGTTTCGGGCCGAAGCGGTCACCGAGGCGGCCGGTGATCAGCAGGGGGACCGCGTAGGCGAGCAGGTAGGCGCTCGTCACCCAGAGCACCGCGGTGATGTCGGTGTCGAGCTCGCGCATGATCGTCGGGTTGGCGATCGAGACGATGGTCGAGTCGACCAGGATCATGAAGAAGCCGATGACGAGCGCCCAGAGGGCCGGCCACGGCTTGGTGATGTTCTCCATCAGTGGTTCTTTTCTGTGAGATGTTCGGGGATCGCGTCGGTCCAGGAGACCTGGCCGTTCGCGATGCGTTCGATGGTCGCGTCGAGCCAGGCGAGCTCGGCGCGCAGCATGGTGGATTGGTAATGGGCGTCCAGCCAGTACCGCTCGGGGATCTGCTTGGACTCGATGGCTTCCTTGGCGAAGCCCAGGGCTTTCAGATCGTCATGGAGGCTGGTGCTGCGTGAACGCAGCAGGGCGAGCACCTCGTCGACGGGCAGATTGTGGGCTTGGGCGACGGCATGCCGGAACTCGGGATACTCCTCGGCCGGCGTCGCGAGCATCGTGGCGACGCGGTTGTCGAGGGCTCGACGTCCGGCATCCGTGATGGCGTAACTGGTGCGTTCGGGCCGATTACCCTCGCGGTCCACCCCGACCGCATCGACGAGCCCTTCACGGGCGAGCCGATCGACGGCGTGATAGAGCGAGCCCGGCCGCACCTTGACGTTGCGGTCCTCTCGACGGTGCACGAGGGTCTGGTACATCTCGTACGGATGCATGGGTCGCTCGGCCAGCAGCGCGAGTGCCGCGATGCCGAGGGGAGTGAGTTCAGCCATGTCGAATCTTCCGTGTCGATTATTCCAGATGGAATATTACGCTCGGAAGATTCGAACAGTCAATCGAGTGGCACGTCCGAGAGGTCAGTCGCCCTCCGCGCGCGCGAACTCCGACTTCCATTGCCTGAAGCCGTCCTCGCTGCGGCCGCGGCGCCAGTAGCCCGAGATCGAGAGCTGATCCCGCTGCAGTCCGCGCTCGGTGCGCAGGTAGGGGCGAATCCCGCGCATGACCTCCTCGGCCTCTCCGTGTACGAAGGCGTGCACCCGGCCGTCGCGCCAGTCGACTGCGCGCACGGCATCCGTCAGCAGCCCGTCTCCTGTTCCGCCGTTGCGGTGCACGAAGGCGATCGAGGCGCCCTCCGGAGCCGCAAGCTGAGGCTCGTACTCCACCGACTCGACCAGCACGATGACGTGCGCCACGGCATCGCGAGGCAACACCTCGAGAGC
This sequence comes from Orlajensenia leifsoniae, assembly GCF_004570845.1. Taxonomy (GTDB): domain Bacteria; phylum Actinomycetota; class Actinomycetes; order Actinomycetales; family Microbacteriaceae; genus Orlajensenia; species Orlajensenia leifsoniae. Next base: position 131,098 of record NZ_SPQZ01000007.1, read on the forward strand.
CGCCGTCACCGCGGGCAGGGCTGACTCGTCGCCGACGAGCAGGTGCCAGTCGGCCGAGGGGTCTGGCCTGTAGGCGCCGCCCGGACCGTTGGCGAGCAGCACGTCGCCGATCTCGGCCGAGGCCGCCCACGGTCCGGCCGTTCCCTCATCGCCGTGCACCACGAAGTCGATGTCGAGGGTGCCGGATGCGACATCGGGATGCAGCGCCGTGTAGGTGCGCACGACGGGCAGGTCCTCCGGCGCCATCGTTCCGCGAAGTTCGCGCACATCGATCTGCTCGGGGTACTCGACTCCGGGCTTCGGGAAGACGAGCTTCACGTAGCGGTCGGTGAAGATGCTTTCGGCGAACCCCGAGAGGTCGTCGGTGTGCAGGCTGATGCGGCGCAGCGACGGAGTGATCCACGAGGTGGCTGTCACGGTGAAGCGGATGGTCGGCATTCTCGACTCTCTTGTACTGGTGCGGTGGTGCGATGGTGCGAGTGGCGCTGTGCGCGCAGCGATGCGTTGCGCTCGTCAACCCGTCTGGACGAGGGTGTATTTCGTGGAGAGGTACTCGTGAATCCCCTCGAGGCCGCCCTCCCTGCCGAGGCCCGACTGCTTGACTCCGCCGAACGGGGCTGCGGCGTCGGAGACGGCGCCGACGTTCAGTCCCATCATGCCTGTCTCGAGCGCCGCGATCATGCGCTGGCCCCTGGCCAGCCCCTCGGTGTGGACGTAGGCGACCAGCCCGTACTCGGTGTCGTTGGCGAGACGGACCGCCTCGGTCTCGGTGTCGAATTCCACGATCGTCGCGACGGGGCCGAAGATCTCGTGCTGCAGGATGCGGCTGCCGGCAGGCACGCCGGTGAGGACCGTGGGCTCGTAGAAGCTGCCGGGCCCGGCCACGCGCCGCCCGCCAGTGACGATGGCCGCACCATGGCTGACGGCGTCCTGAACCAGCTCGTCGACGGCATCGACGGCTCCGTCGGTGATCAGCGGTCCGATACCGACGCCGGGTTCGGTTCCCCGACCGGGTCGCAGCTCGCTGACGCGCACGGCGAGACACCGAGCGAACTCCGCCGCCACTGAGGAGTGCACGAGAAAGCGGTTGGCGGCGGTGCAGGCCTGGCCGGCGTTGCGGAACTTCGCCAGCATGGCTCCGTCGACGGCCTTGTCGAGGTCGGCGTCATCGAAGACCACGAACGGAGCGTTCCCGCCGAGCTCCATCGAGGTGCGGAGCACTGTGTCGGCGGCCTGCTTCATGAGTATCCTGCCCACGCGGGTAGAGCCGGTGAAGCTGAGCTTGCGCAGCCGCGGGTCGGCGATGATGCGCTCGCTCACGCCGGCGGCATCCGTCGTGGTGATGATGTTGAGCACGCCGGAGGGAAGCCCGACCTCCTCGAGGAGCCCGGCGAGGAACAGTGTCGTCAGGGGCGTCAGCTCGGCGGGCTTCACGACCACTGTGCAGCCCGCCGCGAGGGCCGGTGCAATCTTGCGCGTCGCCATCGCCAGCGGGAAGTTCCACGGGGTGATGAGGTAGCAGGGACCGACGGGCTTCCGCGAGACGACCATCTGTCCGGTGCCGTCGGGATTCGTGCCGTAGCGGCCTGAGACACGCACAGCCTCCTCGGCGAACCACCGCAGGAACTCGCCTCCGTAGGCCACCTCGCCTGCGGCCTCCGGGAGCGGCTTCCCCATCTCCAGCGTGATCAGCAGCGCAACCTCATCGCGCCGCTGCTGCAGTAGGTCGAAGGCGCTTCGCAATAGCTCGCCCCGCACCCGGGGGGCCGTCGCCGCCCACTCCGCGCTCGCGGCGACGGCGGCGTCGAGGGCACTCACGCCGTCGTCGGGAGTGGCATCAGCCACACGCTTCAGCAGGAGACCCGTCGCAGGGTCGAACACATCGAGAGTGCGGTCCGCGGATGCCCGCACCCAGCGGCCGCCGATGAACAGGCCATCCGGCACCGAGGCCAGCAGCTCCGCCTCAGTACGAGTCACGGTCATCGCCGATTCCAGTTCCGAACCGAGCCGCGAGCGCCTCGGACCCTCGCGCCAGCAGCGCGACGTCGGCGCCGACGAGCACCAATCCCGCGCCGGCGTCCAGATAGGCCTGCGCAACCGCTGGGTCGAATGCGTTCACGCCCACGGGCTTTCCGACGGCGCGGACGGCGTCGAACGCCCGCAGCACTGCTGCAGTCACGTCGGGGTCCGTCTGTCGACCGAGCAGGCCCATCGACGCCGCGAGATCCGACGGCCCCACGAACACGCCGTCGACACCGTCGACACCGGCAATCTCGGTTGCTGCATCCACTCCAGCCACCGTCTCGACCTGCACGAACAACGACACGTGCGTATCGGCATCGACCAGGTACTCGTCGACACGGTTCCAGCGGGCGGACCGAGCCAGCGCTGATCCCACGCCGCGCACTCCTCGCGGCGGATAGCGCACTGCTCGGACGACACGCTCGGCCTGTGCCGCGGAGGACACCATGGGCACGAGCAGGTTCTGCGCGCCGAGGTCGAGCACCTGCTTGATGACGACGGGGTCATCCGACGGCACCCGCACCATGACCCTCACAGGGTAGCCGGCCACGGCCTGCAGCTGCGCGAGGGTCGCCGGGAGGTCGTTCGGCCCGTGCTCCTGGTCGATGAGCAGCCAGTCGATTCCCGATCCGGCGAGGATCTCGGCGACGAGCGGGCTGCCCGAGCTCACCCAGAGCCCGGCGAGCGGCCGATCGGTGGCTGCGAGTGCGGCGCGTAGGGTCGGGCTCAGACGAAGCGGCACGAGATCGTCCCCAGCTCCCGGTAGTCGGCGAACACTGTGTCGCCCTTCTCGACCCACATCGGCCGGGTGAATGACCCGGCGAGCACGATCTCGCCTGCCTCGAGCCTGTCACCGTGGGCCGCCAGTTTGTTGGCGAGCCATGCGATTCCGGATGCCGGATGCCCGAGCACGGCTGCGGCAACGCCGGTCTCCTCGATGACCTCGTTGCGGTACAGCAGCGCCGAGACCCAGCGCAGGTCGACGTCGTCGACCTTCACCGGGTTGCCGCCGTAGACCACGCCACCGAAGGCCGCGTTGTCGCTGATGGTGTCGACGATCGTGCGACCGGGAAGCTCGATGCGCGACGACAGGATCTCCAGGGCCGGCACGACGTGGTTCGTTGCGCGCAGCACGTCGAAGATGGTGACGTCGGGACCCGCGAGCGGCTCGGCCAGCACGAAGGCCAGCTCCACCTCGATCCGCACGTTCGAGAACCTGTCGTGTTCGATCGCGGAGCCGTTCTCGAACACGGCGTCTGCGAAGATCGCCCCGTAGTCGGGCTCGGTGATCCCGGTGGCGACCTGCATGACCTTGGAGGTCAGGCCGATCTTGCGACCGACCGGGCGCCGGCCTGCCGCGATTCCGCGGCGCCGCCACTCGTTCTGCACCGCGTAGGAGTCCTCGACTGTCATCTCCGGATGCCGCGCTGTGAGCAGTGGCACTGTGGTGCGGTCGCGCTCAGCTGCGGCGAGCTCGTCGGCGATGGTGATGAGTGCGGCTTCATCCAGCACGGTCACTCCCCGCGATCGTTCTCGAAGCGGGCGCGCCACTCGGTGTTGAGTGGGAAGAGTCCTTCGAGTGCTGCGCCGGCGGCGACCTGGCGGGCGATCCAGGCGTCCTCGACCTCCTGCGCCAGGGCGGCGTCGACCACCTCTTCTGCGATGCCCGGTGGGATGACGATCACGCCGTCGACGTCGCCGACGATGATGTCGCCGGGCTGCACGGTCGTGCCGCCGCACGCGATGGTGAGGTCGGAGTCCCACGGAACGTGCTTGCGACCGAGCACTGCGGGGTGGGCGCCGGCGGAGTAGACCGGAAGGCCAACGGCGGCGACGGCGACGTAGTCGCGCAGCCCGCCATCCGTGACGATGCCGGCGGCTCCTCTGGAGTGCGCCCGGAGCGCGAGGATGTCGCCGAGCGTGCCCGATCCGGCCTCACCACGCGCCTCGATCACGATGACCTCACCCTCGGCGACGGAGTCGAACACCCGCTTCTGGGCGTTGAACCCGCCGCCGTGGCTGACGAAGAGGTCCTCCCGGTTGGGGACGAAGCGCAGGGTTCTGGCGATGCCCACGAGAACGGCATCCGGATGCGTCGGACTGACGCCGTCGATGCTCACGTTGTCGAGTCCGCGCTTGCGAAGCTGGGCCGACAGGCTGGCGACCGGGGCAGCCGCGAGCTTCGCGCGGAGCTCGGCGGTCAGAGGTGTGAGCGGCAGGCGCGGCTTGGGTACTGGCTTACTCATCAGTGCACGCCGAGGAACTGCTCGAGGGTCTGCGGATTCGCGTGCAGCAGCGGCTCATGCAGAGTCGAGTCTGGGAACTCGGATGCCTCGAAGAACCAGCGGCGCGACGCCGGCATGCCCCACAGCTGGGCGCGTTTCGGGTTGCTCACGTCCCAGCGGATGGGCACCTCCTCCAGGTCGATGAACTGGTAGTGGGTGGTGAACAGCTCGATGCGGTGTTGGTCGGGATCGCGCAGGTACAGGAAGAGAGCGTTGCTGATGCCGTGTCGGCCGGGTCCGCGGTCGATCTCCTCACCGAAGCCGAGGGCGCCGGCGACATCCGCCGCGTGCAGCAATGAGGAGGCATCCGGAACCGTGAAGGCGAAGTGATGGAGCCGGGGTCCGACGCCGTTGGTGAAGACCAGGTCATGGGTGTTTCCCTTGACCTCCATCCACGTTCCCCAGAGTTCATCGGTGCCGTCGCTGGCCGTGTACTCCGACATGCGCATGCCGAGACCGGTCCAGAAGTCCGTGGCCGTCTGCACGTCGTGGGTGACCACCTGGTAGTGGTCGATGCGCTGGGGAGCCCCCGAGACGAACTCGTCGAAGTTCTGCATCTTGCGCTGCACCTGGTCCATCGAGCTGGTGAGCTCCATGCGGGTGCCGACGGGGTCTGTGAACTGCAGGGTCGGCCCCTGGTGGGCCCTCTCGACGCGCTCGTGTTCAATTCCCGACGAGGCGAAGTACTTCTCTGCGGCAGTGATGTCGGCGTAGGTGCGCACACGGAGTCCGACGCGCAGCGCCTTCGCGGCGGCGCCCCGTTCCAGCACGAGACTGTGATGCGACGATTCCTCGAGGCCGCGCAGGTAGACGGCGTCCTCGGTCTCCTCGGTGACAACGAGCCCGACCACGTCGCGGTAGAAGTCGCGGCTGGCCTCGAGGTCGGTGACCGCGAGCGACACGTGACTGGCTCGGGTGAGGGCGAACGGCGGCTGGGAATTCGTTGTCGGCAACATCGGCGGCTCCTGATCGTGCGGTGGTCTGCTCTGTCAGGCTGTCAGCCGGATGCCGCTGGCGGTAGAACCGAGTCGGTCTGGAGGCCATAGCCCAAAGCTATGGCGGGTGCAGCACTATGCTCTGAATCATGGAGCTCCGTCATCTCCGCTATTTCTCCGCCGTCGTCGAGGCAGGGTCGTTCACCGCTGCCGCCGCGCGGCTGCACATCTCCCAGCCTCCGTTGAGTGTCGCCATCGCGAAGCTCGAGGAGGACGTGGGCGTACAGCTCCTGGTGCGCACGTCGCGCGGGGTCGAGCCGACCAGCGCCGGACGCTACCTGCTCGACGCCTCGTCGCGTGTGCTGGGCGAGATCGACGACATCGTCTCGGCGCTCGGTAGATTCGGCGCGGGCACCGCCGGCGCCCTCACGATGGCCGCGGTTCCCGCCCTCATGTGGCATCGCGTGCCCACTCTGGTGCGGGCCTATGCCGCCGAGGTGCCGGAGGTGGAGATCCGACTCGTCGATCCACCACCCTGGACCGCGATCGACATGCTTCAACAGCGCACGGCCGACGTCGCTGCCATCATGGTGGCCGACCCGAAACGATTCGCCCGACGCCATCGTGGCACCCTCGACATCGTCGAGTGGGGAGAGATCCCGCTAGTCGGAGCCCTCCCGCCCGACGAGCACCAGGCTCCCGACCCTCTGCCGCTGAGCACCTTCGAAGGTCGGATCGTCCTCCTTCCTCGACGAACCGCCGCGGTCCCGAGCCTGCCCGAGGCCGTCGAAGCCGCATTCCGCCGCCACGGGGTGGCGCCGGCATCCGTTCGCACCGTCGAGACCATCCAGACCAGCGTGCCGTTGATCGAGGCCGGCGTCGCCTGCGCGATCCTGCCCGACCCCGACGGCGCGAGCCTGTCGAGGTTCAACCTCACCGTGCGCCGGCTCGAGCCGCAGCCGACTCCCTTGCGAGCCCTCCTGCTCGCGCGCGCTGGCGTGGCGCACGACTCGACCGTCGCGCGGCTCCTCGAACGCATCGCGTCCCCTCCCACGGATCGTGTGCGATAACAGATAGGATCGAGGATGATTCAACCGGATACCGCCGAAGGGGGCGCCGCTCGTGGCCGACAGCAAGTCTGAGCAGGCCTACCAGATCCTCAAACAGCGGATCATGGACGGAACGTACGGGCCGGGCAACCGCTTGGTCATCGATCAGCTGCGACGTGAGTACGACATCAGTTCGATCCCGTGGCGTGAATCGCTCCGCCGTCTCGAGGCCGAGGGCTGGGTCGACATCGTGCAGAACGCCGGAGCCGTCGTCAAGACCTTCGACACCGAGTCGTGGCAGCGCACCATGCGCCTGCTCGCCCGATTGAACGCCCTCGCCACGGCCCTGTCAGCCGAATACCTCACTCCCGAGGACATCGCTCTGGGACGCGAGCTCAACCGCGAGATGGGTGACGCCCTGGCGAACTTCGACCCGCGCAGATTCGGCGCCCTGAACCGCCAGTTCCACAACCTCCTCAGTTCGCGCTGCGACGACGAACGCCTCAACGACCTCGTCGAGGCCGAGTGGACCCGGCTGGAACTCGTGCGTCGTTCGGCCTTCTGGTACGCCCCGGGTCGCGCGCTCGCGTCCCTGGCCGAGCACGATGCCATCCTCGACCTCATCGAGGGTGGGGCGACGGCCGAGATGATCGAGACGGCGTCACGCCGCCACGACATCAACACCCTCGAGGCCGTCACTCACTACGACGCCGAGCTGTCGAAGACCGAGACCCCAGCGGTCACTCGCGCCTTCGGCTGAGCCTGGATCCGACCGGGCGGTGGCATCGCTGGTTTCCATGCGAGACATGCGAATGCCCGGTGGCGGCGGCAATCGTGCCCGCAGCCGTCACCGGGCGTTCCGTCACGCTCAGCCGGCCATCCAGAGCTCGGTGAAGTCCTTCGTATAGGTCGTCGGACCGAACCATTCACCCGAGCGCTGCGCCTCCTCGGTCAGCGGCACGCCCCCGATCGAATCGCGCGTGAACAGCCTCACCGGAATCGTGTATTCGGGAAGCTCGAGATCGAGGCTGAGGCGAATGGCTGCGTCAGCGTCGACCCAGCCCTGGAAGGCGGATGCCTGGGCAGCCGCGGCGTACAGGAAGTTGTCCGACGCCAACATCTGCAGAGCGCCCAGTTGCGCCGCACCGGTCAGACCTTTGATGGAGTCGGCGAGGCCCGCCTGCTGCACCCCGGTCTGGGTCGGCTGGAGGAACTGCTCGTACTGCGAGAAGACGTAGCCGATATCCGGGTTCCTGAGCAGCTCCGAGCTGGTTGAGGACGGCACCAGCGTGAAGGTCGATGTCGAGACTTCGTTGACGGCGACCGTGCAGTCGGCGCAGACCCGTGCGAATTCCTCTTCGCCGGCCGCGGTGTACACAGCCGAGGACGAGCCGTCCGTGCTTTGGTTGATCAGCACGTCGGCATCGCCTCCGGAGTCGAGAGCGATCCATTGGGACAGTGCGACCTGCATCGCCGAACCCGCCGTCGCGATGTAGGCGAGTGTCGGCGATGCCGGGTGCGCAGCGTCGGGGACCTGATTGCTGATGATCACCGGGATGCCCGCAGCCTGAGCGGCATCGAAGGCATTCTGACCGAGGCCGTAGGGAATCGCGTCAGTGATGATGGAGGCGGCGTCCGCCTCCGTCGCCTGAATGATGCACGCGCCGATGTCAGTGGGCGTTCCCTTGCCGTCGCAGACCTGGATGTTCATGCCCACAGTGTTCAGCGCATCGGTGAGTGCCTGCTGCGTGACGCCGAATTGAGGGGCTTGGAGTGAGATCGGAATGTAGTACACGGTCTCGCCGGCGAGGGCGGCGGCCCCCGGGATGGGTTCGGTCGGAACCGGGTAGGCGTCGAGCGGCTCCTGCAGTTGCGCGACATCAGCCGCAAGGTCGGCGTTCGCGCCGGATGCGGTCGTGGACCCCGAGCCGGAGCCCCGGTCGATGCCGGCATCCGCCTCGCATCCGGTCAATGCGATCATCGCGATGATCAAGGCGCCTGCTGCGCCGAGCGCACGAGTACGCCGGCCCGTGGATGGGGATGTTGAATTCATGTTCATTCTCCTTCTTGACGACAGTGGCAATGGGAAGTCGGTACGAATAGCAGTGGGGACGAACGTGGCGGCGGATCAGATGGGCTGCGCCATCACCTCCATGACGTGGTTCGTTGCCGCGACATTGTCGAAATCGTCCAGTCGACCCATCTCCCATTCGCCGATCGCAAGGGATGTGTCGACGATGAGTTTGCAGCGATCGAAGCGACGGTCGAGATACTCGGAGAACGCCGCCTCGAGATCCTCGTGCTTCGAGAGACAGTCGGCGAGAACCACCCCGTCCTCGATCGCCTGTGCGGCGCCCTGGCCCATGTGGGGCGTGATGGCATGGACGGCGTCGCCCAGAAGGACGACCCGTCCGCGGTGCCATGGCCCGGGTGCGATGAGCGACTCCTCCGGGCGCAACACGACGGCGGCCGGATCCTTGATGTGCGCATCCCGCACTCGACCTGTCAGGCCGCCGAACGGAGCGAGATGCTGTTTCAGGACCTCGGCCAGATCGGCATCGTCCGGCCGGTCCGACCGGTCCATCTGGGCGTTGTAGAAGAGGTAGGCGAGATCGGGTCCGATCGGAACGAAGCCCGCCATCCCATGAGGGCCCTCTTGCAGGATGATCCGGTCGATCTCGGGCTCGCGGGGGATGTTCACACGGAACGCGGACTGTCCGATATAGCGAGGCTGGAGTTCCGCGTCGAGAACGAAGCGACGGACCTTCGAGCGCACGCCGTCGGCGCCGACGACGAGGTCCGCCTCCTCGGTCGTGCCGTCGGCGTACCTGACGAGGACGACATCGCCGTCGTCCTCGAGCCTCTCGAATGACGTCGAATAGCGGATGTCGACGCCGACGTCGTCGGCCCTGCTCGTCAGGATCTCGTGAAGTTGAGGGCGGGTGAGGCCGTTCAGCGGCGGCAGATCCGATCCCGCGATGCGCGCCCCCGGCATGGAGTGCAGAAATTTCCCATCGACGTCGTACATGCTGCCCCAAGCCGTGGCCGGGAATCCGACGGTCATGCAGGCCTCGGCGCATCCGATCGCATCCAGCGCCCGGAGGGCATTGATCGGCTGGATGATTCCGACCCCGTACACGGATGAATGGAGATCGTGGTTCCGTTCGACGACTGTGACGTCGAGACCGACATTCCTCAATGCGATCGCGGTGGAGAGTCCTCCGATTCCGCCGCCGATTACGAGTACTTTTCCGTGCATCATCGCTGCTTCCCTACGTCGTTGTGAGAGCGTCGCCATGCACAAGCGTGCATGTCTCTGTTGTCTGTCATTATGACAGACAACTGGCATCTTACCAGAAGCCATCCTTCTCCGGCGCAGGCGTGCGCACGGAACAGGCGTCGGCACCGATGACGGCTGCAACTGGACGACGAGCAGGGTCTGACGGCGAGCAGGGTCAGGCGACGAACCGAGTCAGGCGACGGGCAGGGTGAGGCGACGAGCGGAGTCAGGCGTCCCGGATCGGCCAGAGCGCTTCCATGGGACGATCGCTGCCTTCGAGGTCGAGCAGGATCCGTCTGAGCTCGACGATCAGGTGATCCGCGCCGCCGCTGGACAGTGTCCCGGTCAACCGATCCGTCACCTTCGCCATGCGAGCGGTGCCCTCTCGAACGCCTTCTCGGCCCCGATCCGTGATCGTGAACAGGACGACGCGGCCATGAACGGGGTGCGGTTGATGCTCGACCCAGCCGATCTTGTCCAGTCGGGAGAGGGCGGTCGCCACGCTCTGCGGCGTGACGTGGATGCCCCGCGACAGATCGGAGGCCGACAGGGGTCCGAGCTCGTCAAGGTGCACGGCCAGGCCGAGCTGGGTCACGTTGACGCCGAGATCCTTGATCGCACCCAGGAGGTGGCGGTTGACGGCATTGTCCGCTCGCCACAGGACGTAGGGGAGGCTTTCGCGCCACGAGAATCCCTCAGAATGATTGGGCGTCGTCGACACAGTTTCCCTCCAGGCGTGGTCCACTCATGCTATCGACGTTCACGAGACCGATCGGACTCCCTCCCGCGTCGGGCTCGACCGTCCATCACCTGTCAGACGAAGCGCCATTCCCGATCTGGGCGATGTACGCCTTCCCATAGTCGTTTCCGTTGGGCAGGCGCAGCGTCGTGTGAACGTGGAAGCGGGCGGGCAGCCTGTTGTTGAGCCACACGCCTGCGTGGTGGTCGAGTTCGGCGATGATCACCGGGCTCTGGATGCGGAAGTAGAACGGCTGCGAACCGTCGGTAGCGCCGTACCAGGAGAACCAGGTGTCATCGACATGCGCGTCGACGTCGGCGAGGGTCGCCGCACGCTGGTCAGCGACGAGCAGGAGGAGGAAGTCCTCGACGATCGCATTCAGCAGCCCGCGCTGATGCTCGGTGAGGTGCCCGGCGTTGATGCCCTCGTACGGGATGACCCGATTGTCGCGGAAGGCCCCTGCGACGTGTCTTTCGTCGGCCGGATGCAGCCTGTCGGCCGGCATCGTGGGATCGAGTACGGACTCGTAGACGACAGCCACCTCTCGTTGCTCTGCATCTAGCGACGCAGCCAGCGATAATGCGAGTTGCTCCCGCGCTCCGAAGAGCGGGGGATGGTCGGCATCCGACAGGGCAGGCTCGGCCCCGAGGAAGACCGGTGCGATGACGTGCCGCCCTCCCACGCTCACGAAGTTGAGGGCGACGTGGTGGCCGAAGAGCTGCCACCCCCACGCGGCATCCGTCGACGGAGTTCCGTAGAGGGCGACCCAATAGCTCTGCTCGTTCATGATCGCCGGAAGGTCGACGAGTTCGCCGAGGAAGCCATTGAGTGCCATCGCTTCGCGCACACGCTCGAAGCCCTCCGGGCTGAGCGAGGCTCGCACCATCTCGAGGATCGCCTCGACGGCATCGAAGCTCAACCGCTCGAGGCGGAGTCCGACCGCGTAGATCACGAACTCCGGGTTGCTCCACGCCCGCCACTCCGGGGCGTCGACCGGATAGCGGAACTGTTCCAGCTGCTCCGGGGTGAGCGTGGCGAGCACCTTCTCGGCAGCCGTGACGAGAGCGGCGGCATCCGGAGTCTGGCCTGTCTGGTCCGAGAGCGGGTACAGACCCTCCTGCACCGCCCCGTCGGTTGTGATCCCCACGAAGGGCTCACGGTACAGGCCATCCCAGTAGGCGAGGAGCTCCTGCAGGAACGGTGCCTGGTTGCGGTCCTCGGCGAACTCCTCGAAGTCCAAACCGCGACCGCCGGCGAGCACCGGATCGTCGTGGTCGTAGAGGAACTCGAGATAGTCGCCCTGAGGCAGCTCGATCGCCCCGGCACGTCCTATGACCCTGGCCGTCGAGAAGAAGTCGTCGATGTCGTCGGGGGTCGGCTCGGCAGTCACGTCGCCCTGCTCGTTCACGGGGAACCCGATCAGATCGGGAGGTTGAACAGGCGCTTGGCGTTGCCGTACATGACGGCCTCGCGATCGGCGTCACTGATGTCGAGCGTGTTGTTCATGAACTCGACGCCCTGGCTCATCCAGCCGTAGACGACCGGGAACGACGACCCGAAGAGGTAGTGGTCGGCGCCGTTCACCGCGAGTGCGGCCTCGACCTGGATCTTGCCCCAGGAATGCGGATGCGTCAGGTCGAAGTAGATGTTGTTCTCGAGGTAGCTCTTGATCTTGTCGCCGCCGGTGGGGTCGAGGCGGTCCATGGCCTCCTTCTTGTTGGAGGCATGCGGGGTGAGCAGGGCCGTGTTGGCGAACCAGTTGCCGCCGAGCATGGTGTGGATGAATCGGAGTCCGGGCATCCGGTCGAACATGCCGCTGAAGAGTTCTCGGCCGACGGCTGTCGCCTGGTCGGCGATGCGGCCGTACTCGCGGCGCAGGTTCGTGTAGTCGATGACCGATTTCCACTCCACCGGCAGGGGAGTGTGGTGGACCACCACGGGGATGTCGAGCTTCTCGATCACCTTGAGGTACGGCTCGAAGGCCTCGTCATCGAGATAGAGCTGGCCGTAGTGGCAGGCCAGCTGCACGCCGACGGCGCCGAGGTCGCCGACGCAGCGCTCGAGCTCGTAGATGTTCTCCTTGCCACCCCACGGCGGGACGCACGCTGTCGCGAACAGGCGGCCGTTCGACCGCTTCGTGATGTCGAACGCGTTGTCGTTGACCTCCTTGCACGTGTCGAGTGCCAGCCACTCCTGCCAGACGGGAACCCGCATGACCCCGTAGTCGACCCCGGCGTCATCCATGGCGGCGAGCTTCGACTCGACGGAGTAGTCGCCCTCGACGTAGTTGAGGTTCTGGAAGCCCTTGGGCTTCTCCAGGATCAGCTGTTTCTTGCCGCTCTCCATCGTCTCGACCCTGGCGATCTCGCCGAAACCGCGCGGCGCCGTGTCGAGGAAGCCGTTGAGGGTCCTCTCGTTGGTGAAGAGGTCCTCGGGCAGATGGTGGATGTTGATGTCGACGACGGTCATTCGCGGTGTTCCTTTTCCTTGGTGCGGTTCTCTAGAGTTTCGGCTGTCGCAGGCGCGAGCGCGAGCCGTTGGTGTAGATCGCCTCGACGATCGAGTCCGGGCTGAGATCGCCCGTCAGCTCCTGGCGCACGACTCCGTCGCCGAAGACGAGGATGCGATCGCAGAGCAGGGCGAGTTCGTTCTCGTCGGAGCCGGCGACGATGATGGCCCGTCCGTCGCGCGCTGCGGCGCGGATCGCGGCAACGAGGGTGTGCCGCGCACCGACGTCGACGGCCTGCGTCGGCTCGTGCAGGATGAACAGCATCGGCGCCGTGGCGAGCCACTTGGCCAGCAGAATCTTCTGCTGGTTGCCGCCACTGAAGGTCTTGACGAGGGCTTTCGGCGCGCGCGGGCGCACGTCGAGCCGGTTCATCCACTCGGCCACTCGGTCGCTCTCCGGCCCGCGCCGGATGGGGAGGAGCGCGCGCTTGGATCGACTCGTCTCGGGGAAGGTGGCGTTCTCGGCTGCAGACAGATTCATCGCCAGTCCGGAGAACTCACGTCCTTCCGGCACGAGGGAGATGCCGGCCTCGATCGCCGTCGCTGGCGACAGACCCTTGAGGGCGACGGTACCGCTGGGGAGCGTCACGCTGCCGGCGGTCGCCGGGGTGACGCCGCTCAGCAGGTAGGGGATGTCCTCGTAGCCGGAGCCGACGAGGCCGGTGAGGCCGAGCACCTCGCCCGGGGCCACCTCGAGGGAGACATCTGTCACGCCGAGCCCGGTGAGACCCTCGACGCGCACGGGCACGGCATCCGCTGCGATGACTGGGAGCTCACGTCGATCGAGGTCGTCGAGATTGCGGCCCAGCATGAGCGCGGTCAGGTCGGCTTCATTCAGGCCGACGACCTCCCGGCCGCTCTCGACCACTCGCCCGTCGCGGAGCACGGTCACCCGGTCTGCAGCGTCGACGATCTCCTCGAGACGGTGGGTGATGAGGAGCACGGCGGTGCCCGTCGCCACGATCTCATCGAGGATCTGGAAGAAGTGCTCGAGCGAGCGTCGGCCGAGGGCGCGGGTCGACTCGTCGAAGATGATCAGTCCGGTGCCGGCGTGGGCGTCCTGCAGGGCTCGGGCGATGGCGACAGTGGCCCGCTCCTCCTCGCGCAGGGTGCCGACCTTGGCGTCGAGCGGCACCGACCGGCCGAGCCGCTCGAACACGTCGGTCGCTGCCTGACGCTCGCGACGCCAGTCGATGCGGTGCAGGAACCTGGAGCCGGTGAGACGCCCGACGCGCATGTTCTCCAGTACGCTCTCGCTGTCGACCAGACCGAGGCTCTGGTGCACGACGGCGACGCCGCGGGCACGCGACTCGTCCGGACGCACCGGAAGCTGCAGCGGCACTCCGTCGACCGCGACGCTGGCGCCGGGGTCTGGCGTGTACAGGCCGGTGAGCACCTTGGCCAAGGTCGACTTGCCCGAGCCGTTCTGCCCGATGAGGCCGTGGATCTCGCCCGGACGTACGTCGATGGCGACATCGCGCAGCACCCTGTTGTTGGCGAACGTCATCCACAGGGACTCGACCGACAGGCGTGGTACCGGAGGCGAGAGCGTCGCCGCTCCCGCCTCCGATGGCTGGGACAAGGTCACTTGACGCCCCAGAGTGCGCTGAACTGCTCGGGGAAGTCTGTCGGGCCGTACCATTCGCCCGACAGTTCGGCCTCCTCTGTGAGGGTGACATCAGCGATGGTGTCCTGGGTGAACAGGCGCACCGGGATGCTGTACTCGGGAAGCTCGACGCCGGCGATGAGGCGCAGGGCGGCGTCGGCATCGACCCAGCCCTGGAACGCCGCAGCCTGGCCGGCGGCAGCGTAGAGGAAGTTCTTCGCCTGGAGCTGCTGCAGGCCGCCGAGCAGTACCGAGCCCGTGACGCCCTTGATGGACTCGACGCCCGACTGCTGCACACCCTCCTGCGTGGGCTGGAGGTACTGCTGGAACTGCGACTCCACGTAGGTGATGTCGGGGTTCTTGAGAAGCGCAGAGCTGGTCGACGAGGGAATCAGCGACTGGTTGGCCGAGGAGACCTCGTTGATGGTGATGGTGCAGTCGGGGCACTCGCTGTCGTAGACGGCCTGGCCGGCCGCGACGAAGACAGCGGGTGCTGGGCCGTCAGTGCCCTGGTTGATGAGGACGTCTGCTGCGGCGCCGGAGTCCAGAGTGATCCACTTCGCGAGGGCCTCCTGCATCGCGGACCCGCCGGCCGGAATGTAGGCCAGGGTGTCGGAGGCGGGGTGCTTGTCATCGATCACCTGGTTGCTGATGATGACCGGGATGCCGGCAGCCTGAGCAGCGTCGAAGGCGTTCTGGCCGATGCCGTAGGGGATGGCGTCGGTGATGATCGCCGCGGCCTGGGCCTGGGTGCCCTGGGTGATGCAGGCGCCGATGGCCGTCGGTGTTCCCTCACCGTCGCAGACCTGGACGGTGGCTCCGACGCTGTCGAGAGCCGCGGTCAGCGTCTTCTGCGTCACCGCGAACTGTGGTGACTTGCTGGTGACGGGGATGTAGTAGAACACCTTGCCCTTCGCTCCGCTCACATCGGAGACGGGCTCGGTGGGCACGGGATAGGCGTCGAGCGGCTTCTCCAGCGCGGCGACGGAGGTGGCGAGCTCCGAGTCCGCCGCGGCGGTGGAGGTCGAGTCACCCGCCGATGCGGCACCGGTGGAGTCTGCCTCGCACCCGGTGAGTGCGAGCGCCGTGATTGCGATGGTGCCAGCCGCGGCGAGCATGCGAACCCGTCTGGTGCGGATCAGTGAGGCTGTGTTCATGGTCGTTCTCCTATTTGACAGCATTGGCAAGGGATGAATCAGAAGGGCGGATCAGGACTGCATGGGTCGTGCGGACAGTTGACTAGCGGGCTTTCTTGTTCAGGACGGTCGAGATGGTGACGGCGATCACGAGCACTCCGCCGTAGAACACACTCGAAACCCACGAGGTGGCTCCGAGCAGCTGGAGTCCCAGCACGCCGGTCGCGAGGAAGTACACGGCGATGAGCGTGCCGAGGGGGTTGAAGCGGCCCGGCGTGAGGATTGCTGTGCCGAGGAAGGTGGCGGCGAACACCGGCAACAGGTAGCTCTGCGAGACGGCGGGGTCGAACCCGCCCGTCGCGGCCGCGGAGATCACGCCGCCGAGCCCGGCGATCAGGCCGGCGAAGGTGAAGGCGCCGAACCGCACCCGCGTCACCCTCACCCCGGCGAGCCGACTCACCTCGCGGTTCTCACCGACGAAGCGCATGTTCCGCCCGAGCGGGGTGAAGCTCAGGATGTAGGCGAAGCCGAGCATGAGAACGACACCCAGGTAGAAGCTCACCGGCAGTCCGCCGATCTTGAACAGCGCGATCTGCGAGAAGTACGGCGGCAGGCCGCTAACCGGGGTGAGATTGCTGATCCAGAGGGCGATGCCCAGGATGAACGTGCCCATGCCCAGGGTGACGACGATCGTATTGACCCCGAGTTTCACCACGAGCCAGCCGTTCAGTGCTCCCACCGCCGTGGAGACGGCGATCGCGATCACGGCGGCGACCCAGGTCAGAACGTTGTAGTTCACGTTCAGCACGGTGACGAGGATGGCTGCGAGCCCGAAGTTCGAGGCGACGGAGAGGTCGACGAACTCGCCGACGATGATCGTGCAGAGGAGGGCGGCCGTGAGGAACACGAGTGCCTGCTGGCTGCCGAAGATGGTGCGGAACGAACCGAGCGTGAGGAAGGTCGTCGGCTCGAGAAGTCCGAACAGGATGATCAGCAGAATCCACACGCCGATGACGGCGAAGCGTGAGCTGAACCAGCCCAGCGAATCACGGAACGATCTCTGCGACGGAGTGTGCGCGTTCACCGCTCCCGTATAGGGATCGGTGGTTGCTGTCGCGGCGCTCGAGGTGTTGGTCATCCGGTCGTGCTCCCAGTTCTCGCTCTCTGCGCACGGCTGTGTACGCATCGACACTCGCCGGCTGCATCGCTGGAACCGAAGAGATATCGTGTGCGAAATCATATGCGGATCCGGAGCTCATCTGTAGCAATTTCTCGCTCATTTTGGAGCGTTCTCTGTTAAATACCTGTTCAGAAGGGTTATATGAATTTCGGCTGCGATGTAGTGCTCGCAACACGAAAGGTGGGATGGAACACTCTTTGGTTGAAATCGTGTGCGATCTTCCATACGATCAACGCACGCCTCACAGCTGAGCGCGGGTCAGCCGGCCCTCGAACCCGCTGCGGGATGTCGATGCAGAGAGAAGGGCGACAGATGGGAGACCTCATCTCACGCGATGTCGGCTACAGCCATGACGGATGCAGCATGCTCGGCTATCTGGCACTGCCCGACACTTCCGATGATGCCGAGCCTCTGCCCGCGATCCTCCTGGTGCACGATGCCTTCGGACTGACCGGCGACATGATCGCCACGGCCGAGCGCTATGCGGCGCTCGGCTTCGCCGTGCTCGCCGCCGATGTCTGGGGCGATCGCACCACGCCGGCGACGGAGCCCGAGATCGGCCCATTGATCGGTGGCATGGCTCGCGATCGCGAGCGGTGGATGGGCCGCATCGCCGCGGCGCACGAGGCACTCATCGTGCTGCCCGAGGTGGATGCTGCATCGGTCGTCGCGATCGGCTACTGCTTCGGAGGCTCCTCGGCGCTGGAATACCTGCGTATCGGCGGCGACATTCGCGGTGCCGTCAGTATCCACGGCGGACTGGATCTTCTCGCTCCTGACTGGAGCGCCTGGCCGGCGACGGATGTGGTGACGGATGAAACGACATCCGTTCACGTGCTCCTCTGCACCGGCGCCGACGACCCGATGGCAACGGCGCCCATGCGGACGCAGCTCGAGTCGTCGCTGAGCGCCGCCGGCGTCGACTGGGAGACCGATCTCTACAGCGACACGAAGCACGCCTTCACCAATCCGAAGTCGGCCTTCTCGCCGATGCCCGACGTCGTCGCCTACAACCCGCGGAGCTCGGCTCGCGCGTGGGCGTCGACAACTCGATTCCTGGCAGAACTCTTCCCGGAGGCGCAGCTGGCCTGACCGGCGCACCCACATCGAACCACCCGTGCCGTGACCATGGCGGTCAGGCGCAGAGAAAGAGGAACACGTGACCACCACACTCGACATAGCCATCATCGGCGCCGGGCCCGCCGGCCTCGCTGCCGCGCTTCGCCTGCACCAGCGCGGCTTCCGCCCGCGTCTGTACGAATCAGTTTCCGAGCTGAAGCCGCTCGGTGTCGGGCTCGACGTGAAGGTCTACGGCACCAAGGAGTTCGACGAGCTCGGTCTGCTCGAGGAGTTCCGTGCGATCTCCGTCGACGCGCAGGAGTCGATCTTCTACAACAAGTACGGCCAGGAGATCTACGCCGAGCTCTGCGGCACCCACATGGGGTACCTCTACGAACAGCGCTTCGTGCACCGCGGTCGCCTGCAGATGCTGCTCTACCGCACCGTGATCGAGCGCCTCGGCGAGGATGCCGTCGTGCAGGGCGCCCGCTGCCTCCGCTACACGAACCACGACGACAGCGTCACGCTCGACCTGCAGCACACCGACGGCACGACGTCGCAGATCGAGGCCGACATCGTGATCGCCGGCGACGGCATCAAGTCGGTCGTTCGACGCCAAATGCACCCCGAGAGCTCGGAGCCCACGTACTCGGGCATCACCATGTGGCGGGGCACCACCCTCATGGAGCCCTTCTTGACCGGTGGCACCATCCTGCACATCGGCGCCCCGCAGATCTCGAGCATGATCGTCTACCCGATCGCCGACGACTTCGAGGGCTCGGGCCTCACCCTGGTGAACTGGGTGGTCGAGGCCACGCGGGACGAGACCGTGGAGGACTGGAACCAGCTCGGCACGGTCGAGGAGATCCTGCCCTACTACGACGAGACCGACCTGCCCTTCCTCGACGTGCAGCAGATGCTCCGCGACGCCCGCGAGGTGTACCTGTTCCCGCTCATCCGTCACGAGCCGCTGGAGTCCTGGGTCGACGGGCGGGTCGTGCTCATCGGCGACGCCGCTCACGCCATGTACCCGCGGGGAGGCAATGGTGCCTGCCAGTCGATCGTCGACGGGGCGGTGCTCGCCGAGAAGCTCGCGACGATCGACGACCCCGCCGAAGCGCTCCAGGCCTTCCAGGACCAGCGCCTGACCATCGTGAACAACATCGTGCTGTCGCACCGCGGTGAGGGCTACGAGGTGATCCGCCGCATGGTGGAGGAGCGTACGGACGGCGAGCGCTTCAGCGACATCGAGGACGTGCTGCCGCTCACCGAGGCCGACGAGATCTTCAGTAAGTACCACGCCCTCGCCGGCCAGCCACGTCCTGGCCACGAGACCGGCCAGGCGACGGGCTTCCGCACCTGGCAGCTCGCGGAACGATGAGCACGGACATGCCTGTCCAGACACCGGATGCCGCCACGCGAGCGGAGCTCCTCGCCGTCGAGGAGCGCCGCTGCCAGGCGCTGCTCGCCGCCGACGTCGCGACGCTCGACGAGTTGTTCGACGACAGCATCGTGCACATCCACGCGCCGGGGCTGACGCACGACAAGGCCCAATTGCTGGAACACGTCGCCACCCGCCAGGCCTACCTGAGCATCATCCGCGGCGAGCTCGACGTCAGGCTGGTCGGTGACGTCGCCATCCTCACCGGACCGATCTCCAACCGCCTGCGCAACCCCGACGGCAGCGAGCGTACCGTCGAGGGCGTCGTCACCCAGGTGCTGCGCCGAGACGATACCGGAGTCTGGAGCTATCTCAGCTTCCAGATGACACCCATCGGCGAGCAGGTGTGGGGTGTGCTGCCCTCGCAGCAGGTCGAGGACGACGAACAGGAGACCTCATGAAGCTCGCCCGATTCCGCGTCGGGGACGGCCCCACCCGCATCGGTCGCGTCGATGCCGGCCGGATCACCGATATCTCAGATGTGCCTGGCGTCGGCACCTCGTTGCGGGCGATCCTCCCCGAGCTCACCACCTTGGCGCCGGCGATCCTCGCGGCTGATGGCGAGAGCCATCCGCTCGAGGCCGTCGTCCTCGAGGCTCCCATCGACGACCCGCAGAAGTATCTCGGAATCGGCATGAACTACAGGGAGCACGCCGAGGAGGCGCGAGCTGCCGGCATCCCCACACCCACGACCCAGCTCTGGTTCAACAAGCAGGTCTCCTGCATCGGCGGACCCTACGATCCGATCGTCAAGCCCGATGTGTCTGATGCCCTCGACTACGAGGTCGAACTCGCCGTCGTCATCGGCCAGCGGTGCAAGCACGTCGCCGTCGAGGATGCGCGTGCGGTCATCGCCGGCTACCTCGTCGCCAACGACGTGTCGGTGCGCGACTGGTTGCAGAAGCTCTCACCCACGTTCACGCTGGGCAAGTCCTTCGACACCCACGGCCCGATCGGCCCCTGGCTGACGACTGATGACGAGATCGACGACCCCCTGGCACTTCGGATGCAGCTCTCGGTCAATGGCGAGGTGCGCCAGGACTGGACCACCGACGACATGATCTACGACATCTACGAGCAGATCGCCTATCTCACCCAAGTGATGACCCTCATGCCCGGCGACATCCTGGCCACGGGAACCCCAGCCGGCATCGGCGCTCCGACCGGGCGCTTCCTGAAGGTCGGCGACATAGTGCGCGCCGAGATCGACGGCCTGGGCGCCATCGAGAACCGCGTCATCGCCGAGAGCCGCTGACCTGTGCCACGTCGCGAGAGCATCGAGCTGCCGGGGTTCGGCCACGCCAACCCGATCCCGGCAGCGAGCCGCATGGGCCCCTTCCTGTTTTCCGGGGTGCTCACCGGCCGGGATCCCGAGACCCATCGGATGGCGAAGACCCTCGACGAACAATGCGCCAACGTGTTCACCCACGTACGCGCGCTGCTCGCCGCCGCCGGCGGAAGCACCGACGACATCGCCAAGATGACGTTCTGGCTCGCCCACTACCGCGACCGCGACGCACTCAACCGCGAATGGGTCGCGATGTTCCCGGATGCCGCCAGCCGACCTGCCCGCCAGGCGATGGCGGCGCAGCTCGACGGCGGCTCCCTCGTCCAGTGCGACCTGGTAGCCGTACTCGACTGAATCGTGCCGCGGCAACGAGTGGCAGGGCGCGACCGTGCTCAGGGAACGACGATGTTGAAGCCGGGGTCGCCCTGGTCGAGCACGCCGAGCAGGGTCGTCAGAACAGACCCGTCACCCGTGATGTCGAGACCGGGAGAGCTCATGTCGCCGGCCAGGACCCCGAGCAGCCGACCCTTCGTCGTGCTGATCGACGCCGTCGCGTCAGGGTCCGCCGACGCCTTCCGGGAGATCAGCACCCCGTTGCGGAGGGTGAGGCGATAGGCCGTGTCCAGATCGGTGAACGTGACGTTGATCGACAGGTCGAGGTCCCAGGCCTTCGGGCCGTCGACGCAGATGGCGATGGCGTCGAAGAGCTGTTCCGGTGTCAATTGAGCCAGGATCGCCGGCGCGGAGGTGGCGGTGGGAGTTCCGAAATTGCCGTCCCGCAGCTCGGTGGCACCCGAGAGGAAGAAGTTGCGCCACGTTCCGTTCTCCGACCCGTACGCCAACTGCTCGAGGGTGTCGGCGAGCAGCTCGCGTGAGGGTCCGTGGTCCGGATCGGTGAAGACGGCATTGTCGAGCAGGGTCGCCGCCCACCGGAAGTCCCCGCTGTCGAAGGCAGCCTGGGCGAGCTCGACGACGCGGTCGAGACCGCCGATCGCGTCGACGTAGCGCTTCGCCTGCTCGGCCGGCGGATGCGGCCAGAGCCGGGCCGGGTTGCCATCGAACCACCCCATGTACCGCTGGTAGATCGCCTTGACGTTGTGGCTCACCGAGCCGTAATACCCGTGGGTGTTCCAGGCCGCCTCGAGTGCTGGCGGCATCTCGATCATCTCGGCGATCTCGGCGCCCTGATATCCCCGGTTGATGAGCCGGAGGGTCTGGTCGTGCAGGTAGGCGTAGAGATCGCGTTGCAGCGACAGGTACTCCACGATGCGCTCCCCGGTCCATGTCGGCCAGTGGTGCGAGGCGAAGGCGACATCCGCTCGGTCAGCGAAGGTGTCGATCGCCTCCGTCAGGTATTGCGACCAGATGTGCGGGTCGCGCACGAGAGCTCCCCGCAAGGTCAACAGGTTGTGCAGGGTGTGGGTCGCGTTCTCCGCCATGCAGAGCGCGCGGTACTTCGGGAAGTAGAAGTGCATCTCCGACGGCGCTTCGGTGCCCGGCGCCATCTGGAACTCGATCTCGACGCCGTCGATGACGTGAGTCTCGCCGGTGGTGGTGACCTCCAGCGTCGGCGGGATGACCCCGACCTCACCGGCGGATGTCGTCTGTCCGAGGCCCGCACCGACCTGACCCTGCGGTCCACGTGCCAGGACGGCACCGTACATGTAGCCGGCGCGGCGTGACATCGCGGTGCCCGCATAGACGTTCTCGGAGACGGCGTGCTCGATGAATCCTTCGGGCGCGATGATCTGCACTGTGCCGGCTTCCACCTCCGCCTCGCTCGTGACGCCGAAGACACCGCCGAAGTGATCGACATGGCTGTGGGAGTAGATGACGGCGACGACCGGCCGTTCGCCTCGCTGAGCGCGGTACAGCCCCAGAGCAGCTGCGGCGGTCTCGGTCGAGATGAGCGGGTCGATCACGATGATGCCGGTGTCACCCTCGACGAAGGTGACGTTCGAGAGGTCCAGGCCGCGCACCTGGTAGATCCCCTCCACCACCTCGTACAGCCCTTGCTTCGCGACGAGCTTCGACTGACGCCACAGGCTCGGGTTCACGGATGCCGGCGCCTCACCCTCGAGGAAGGCATAGCTCCCGGCATCCCACACGACGTGGCCATCCGGGCGACTGATGATGCCCGGTTCCAGTGCTGCGATGAATCCGCGATCGGCATCCTCGAAGTCGGCGGAGTCGTGGAATGGCAGGGACGCCGCGGCGAGGCGCTGTGCCTCCTCGACGATCGGGGTGACGGGCTTGCTGTTCATGGTTGCCTTTCGTCGAGGGCAGGAGGCCACTCTCGACTATGGCACCGGTGCGCAACGCAAATCCATCATCGGGACGAATCGTGGTTCACGAGTCCGACGCGGACAGGCCTGAGGGGGCCATCCGGCCCCCTCCGACGCGACCAGGCCCGTGGTCGGGAGGGTTCGGGTCGCCCCCGACCACGGACCCGTGCACCGCGGTGCAGCCCCTGTACGCTCCCGAGGCGAAAGCCTCGAGAGTTCCTGCGGGATGTCCCGCAGGTACGAGAAGTGCCACCACCTGACAGTGCCAGGCCGCTCGAGCTCCAGCCCGAGGACGGGATCGCCGCTCGGACCGAAGCGTCGATGCTCACGAGCCTCCGGGGGTGAGGTCACCGATCCGAGGACTCGTAGCACTCACGATACGTGTCCTCCAAAATGAGGACAACGAGGTTCCCGGCCCCACTTCGGGGATCGGACGCCCCGGCATCCGTTCGAAGAGTCAACTAGGGAGGCTCTCGGATGCCGGCCGCGACGCGAAGAGGTTGAGGCCGAGCGCCTTCGACAGGAAGCGGGTGGCGCTCTGGCCGCGCACGCTGTTGCCGGCGGCGTCGAGTCGAGGGGAGTAGGTGGCGAGGCCGCCCTTGCCCGGCGCGATGGTGATGATGCCGCCGGACACACCGCTCTTGCCGGGCATCCCGACCTCGAAGAGCCACTCCCCGGACATCTCGTAGAGGCCCGTCGTCGCCATGACGGCGAGGGTGTCCGCGCACACCTCCTCGCCGACCACACGTCGGCCCGTCACCGGGTTCACCCCGCCGTCCGCGAGGGTCGCCGCCATGACGGCGAGGTCGCGGGCGGACACCAACAGCGAGCACTGCATCGTGTAGATGTCGGTGACCTCGATCGGATCGCCCGGCAGGTGGCCGTAGCTCTGCAGCAGGCGGGCGATCGCCTGATTGCGATGATTGGCCGCGGCCTCGGACTCGTACACCACGGTGTCGATCTCCAGCTCACGGCCGGCGAACGCCGAGAGTCCGTCGCGGATGAACGCCCAGCGGGACACGGCCGTCTCGCCGGGTGCGAGGGCCGTCGTGGCGAGGGCACCGGCGTTGACCATGGGATTCATCGGCCGGCCGCCGTTCAGCTCCAGTGCCATCACGGAATTGAACGGAAGCCCGGTGTTGTTGACTCCGATCGCCCGCCACACCTGCTCGTGGCCGAGCGCCTCGCAGACCAGCGCGAAGACGAACGCCTTCGAGATCGACTGGATCGAGAACAGGTGATCGGCGTCGCCGACAGCGCGCGCGTCGCCGTGCACCCCGACGATCGCCAGCCCGAACAGTGCAGGATCCGCCGTGCCCAACGACGGGATGTAGTCGGCGACGGCGCCGTCGTCCAGTGACGCGAACTGATCGTGTGCCTGCTGCATGAGGGCTGCGACGCGCTCGGCGTTCGGCAGTGAGCCCGTCGAGACCTCCCGTGGCAGGTCCGTCTGGAGTTCGGTGTCCCGACCGCTCACATGCAGCTGGGCTCGTGCCTCATTGCGCTCCGTCTGCGGCATCGTCTACTCCGATCTGAAGTTCATTGCGAAGTCGACGAGCAGACGCGCCCCGAACCCTGTGGCGCCCTTCGATCTCCAGGCCTCGTCCGTGGTGGACTGCATCGTGCCGGCGATGTCGAGATGCGCCCACGGGATGCCGTCCACGAACTCGGCGAGGAACAGGGCAGCCGTCGTCGCGCCGGCGTGGGGTCCGCCGAGGTTCGAGATGTCGGCGATGTCGGAGTCGAGCTGCTTGCGGTAGCTCTTCTCCAGGGGAAGCTGCCAGACCGATTCTCCGGATGCCGCCCCTGCATCCTTCACGCCCTCGATGACAGCCTCGTCATTGCCGAGGAGGGCGGCGGTCGCCCCGCCGAGTGCCATGAGCGCGGCTCCGGTCAGCGTCGCGATGTCGACGATGGCGTCGGGCTTGCCCTCGCTGGCGAGCACGAGCGCATCCGACATGACCAGACGACCTTCGGCATCGGTGTTCTTCACCTCGATGGTGGTGCCGTTGCGTGCGGTGAGCACGTCGCCGAGCTTGTAGGCGGAACCGGACGGCATGTTGTCGGTGCACGACAGGAACGCCGTGACGGCGGTGGGGGAGTCGAGGTCGCGCAGAGCCGTCACAGCACCGAGCACGGCGGCGGCGCCACCCATGTCCATCTTCATGAGCAGGTGCATGGGGTCCGATGGCTTCAGGCTGATGCCGCCGGAGTCGTACATGATGCCCTTGCCGACGAACGCGACGTGGCGGCCGTTGGCGGAGGACGGCGCCGGCGTGAAGCTGAGCCTGATCATGCGCGGCTCCTCAGCGCTGCCGGCGTTGACGCCGAGCAGGCCGCCGCACCCCATCTCGATGAGCTGGGCCTTGTCGTACGACTCGACGTCGAAGCCGAACTCGTCGCCGAGCTGCGCCGCGATGTCGGCCAGGTCGGTGGCGGTCAGGTGGCTGGGTGGGGCGTTCGCCAGGTCGCGGGCGAGTGCGGCGCTGCGCGAGGTCACGACGCCCCGCCGGATACCCGTGGCGAGTTCGTCGACGGATGCCTCGGCCACGGCGATCTCGACCGCAGCGAGGGGCGTGTCCTTCGGAGCCGACTGGAGGGCGGAGAATCGGTACCGGGCGAGCAGGATTCCTTCGGTGATCACGGCACCGGCCTCAGCGGCCGAGACGGCCGGGTTCCCGGGCACGACCAGCCCGATGCGGGCGGACGCCTTCGCTGCACGGGCGAACGCCGCCGCGACATCGCGCAGCGTCGAGCCCGTGAGCGCAGCGTCGCCCGCACCCACGGCGATGAGCTCGGCGCCGTCGTTCGTGGGCACCAGCAGCGTCTCGCCCGTCTTGCCCGTGAAGCCGGCGCGGCCGAGGGCGGCGCGGTCCAGGCCGACCGCGGCGGGCACGTCGCCGTCGGTGCCGATGACGTAGCCGATCGCCTCGAGGGCGGCATCCGGAGTCTCGACAGCCGCCACTGCGATGGCGCGCCAGGCCTCGAGCGACGGGATGGCCGTGAAGGTGGCCGGGATGATCTTGTAGGCGCTGGAGGTCATGCGCTGTCCTTCCGGGTGGTGGCCGCAGCGGTGAAGCCCGCAGCGGTGTATCCCGCAGCCGCGGCGTCCTCGTCGGCATCGGAGATGGTGTCGTCGACGATCGCGTCGGGATCATCGGGCTCGAGTCTCTCCGGGAGTTCGTCGCGCATCCGTCCGGGCATCCGTCCGGCCGGGATGATCGCCAGAAGCGCCAGGAAGGCGAGGGCGAGCAGGGAGATCTGCAGGGCGCGCAGGCGCGCGTCGGCGTTGACAGCCAGGGCCGCGACCACCTGCAGGGGAGAGGCGGATGTCTGAGAGAGCACGTCCTTCAACTGGGCGTTCGTGATGAAGTTCGTGTTGTCGAGATTCACCTGCGAGATGAGGGCCGGCGGGAGTTCGGGATGCTCCTCGGCCGTGGTCGCGACGATGCCGCTCAGCACTCCGACGGCGAAGACGCTGATGACGGCGATGCCGACGCTTCCCGACAGGTTGTGCACCAGCCCGCGCCAGGCGCCCACGTCGCCGGCGAGCTCCTTCGGCGCCGCCGAGAGCAGCGTGTTGAAGACGAGCGCGACGATGGCACCCTGGCCGAGGCCGAGCAGGATGAGTCCGAGCACCACCAGGAACTGCCCCCAGTCGTTGCGGATGGTGAACGCCAGCAGAGTGAGGGCTGCGGCCACCACGATGAAACCGCCGCGAGCGAGTTGGCGCGGAGGGAAGCGCGAGTACAGGGTGGCCACGAACGTGCTCGCCACGAAGATCGACAGCGTGTACGGGATGATCGAGAACGACGTCTGGATGCTCGAACGGCCCTGCACCACCTGGATGTAGAGCGGGATGAGGAAGTTGGCCGCGGTGCCGACGAAAAGCATGATCGCCATGCAGGCCGTGACAGCCCGCTCGGATCCTGTCGCGAGCACGCGCAGGTCGAAGATGCGGGGGAGCTTCGCGGCCTGACGGCGTCGGAGCCAGAGGAAGAATCCCTGACCCACGATGAGGCCCAGCACCACGAGGATCGGCGCGGGCGAGACGCCGAGGATGTCGAAGGGGGCCTGATCCGTGGCCAGCACGAGGCCCCACGAGTTGAGGCCGCTGAAGCCGAAGCTCAGCAGGATGATGGCGATGGCCGCGAGCACGGCGCCGGTCCAGTCGATCTGCAGCAGCGGCTGCGAATCGACCTTCTTGAGCCTGAAACTGAGCAGCAGGTTCACCGCTCCGAGTGCCGCAACGAGGGCGAAGGAGTAGCGCCAGCCGATCGTCGAGGCGAAGGTTCCGGCGATGAGGAGCGCGAGCACACCGGCAGCGGGGATGGCGGCGGCGAGGAGGCCGATCGCCTGGGCCTGCTGCTTGCCGTTGTAGTTGCTGGCGATGAACACGACGAGGGCCGGGGCGATGAGGGCGATGACGGCACCGGATGACGCCTGCGCGACGAACAGCATCGCCGGGCTCACGCTCAGGGCGACGGCCAGCATCGCGACAGCGTGGATGACGACGGCGATCTGGAACACGCGCCGGCTGCCGAAGCGGGCTCCGAGCTTGGCGCCGAGCAGGATGAAGGCGGCCATCGCGAAGGTGCCCGCCGTGATGGCCGTTCCCACCGAGGTGGCCGGGGTGTCGAGGTCCGTCGTGATGCCCTGCATCGAGACCGTCAGCGCGTTCACGGCGAAGGATGCCTGGATCTGCGTGAGGACGACGACGATGAGCGGCAACCAGCTCGTCGCTCGGATCGCGGTGGATGCCGCCGGGTTCGCCGGAACACTCATGGGGACCTCCGTCTGCAGGGTGTGGGTGCACCCGTTATGGCATCAGTCTGGCCTACAGCCGAGAGGTGGGGCCAGTGACGCGGCGGGCGAAGATGAATATCCGTCGACCCGCTCGGCTACAGTCGGCGCTGTGACGGATTCCGCGCTGACGCTCATCATCCTGGCGTTGGCCGTGGTCGCCTTCATCAGCGGGCGCATCCCCACCGGGCTCGTCGCCATCGGCGTCTCGCTCGCCCTGCTCGCCACGGGCGTCATCGACCTGCCCCAGGCATTCGCCGGGTTCGCCGATCCGGCGGTCATCCTCATCGCGGCGTTGTTCGTCGTGGCGGAGGGACTCGACGGCACGGGCCTCACCGCCTGGGCCGGCCAACAGCTCGTGCGCCGCGGAGGCGGCGACCTGCGCAGGCTGACCGTGCTCGTGATGATCGTCGTCGCCGTGCTCTCGGCCCTCATCAGCGTGAACGGCGCCGTCGCCGCACTGCTGCCCGTCGTCGTGGTCATCGCATCGCGCATCCTGGTCGCTCCCGCGAAGCTGCTGCTGCCACTCGCCTTCGGCGCGCACGCGGGGTCGCTGCTCACCCTCACGGGCAGCCCGGTCAATGTGCTCGCCTCGGAGTACGCCGACGACGCGACGGGGCATCCTTTCGGCTTCTTCGACTTCGCCGTGGCAGGCCTGCCCATCGTCATCGGATCGGTGCTGCTCGTGCTCGTCCTGCAGCGATTCGTCATCCCCGCCCGCACCCCGGCCACGATGCCGCGCGACCTCAGCGACCAGGCTCGGGTTCTCCTGCGTGATTACCCCGGACTGCGAACGGATGCCGCACAGCCGCCCCTGCTCGACGCCGAGTCGGGCGTTGCCGAGGTGCTCGTGCCTCCGCGGTCGGCGTTCGTCGGAGCGACCGTGTTCCCCGGCATGGTGACCGAGAGCGGCGACCTGGTCATCCTGGCGGTGCAGCGAGCCGGCGAGCAGCTGGAGAACGGCGACATCGTGCTCGAGGTGGGAGACGTGCTGCTGCTGCAGGGCGACTGGGACGCCCTCGATGCGAACCTCACCGACCCGGCCGTCGTCGTGGTCGATGCGCCGAACGCGGTGCGTCGTCAGGCCGCCCCGCTCGGCCGTCGTTCCTGGACGGCGCTGGTCATCCTCGTGCTCATGGTGGTCGCGCTCGCCACGGGCGTGTTCCCGCCCGCGGTCACCGGCCTGCTCGCCGCCGGGGCGATGGTGCTCACCCGCAGCGTGACCGTCGAGCGGGCGCACCGCTCCATCTCCTGGACCACCCTGCTGCTCGTGGCCGGCATGATCCCGATGTCGACGGCCATCACCCAGACCGGAACCGCCGAGCTGATCGCCACAGGGCTCATCGGCATCGTCGGCGACTCCGGTCCGCTCGTCGTGCTCGGCGCGCTCTGCCTGGTCGCGCTGGTGTTCGGCCAGCTCATCAGCAACACCGCGACGGCGCTCATCATCCTGCCGATCGCCATCTCGGTCGCGACGGAGATGCAGGTCTCGCCGCTGCCGTTCCTCATGGCCGTCGCCGTGGTCTCGGCCGCAGCTCTCCTCACGCCTGTCGCCACGCCGGCGAACCTCATGATCCAGGGCCCGGCCGGCCTCCGCTTCGGCGACTACTGGAAGCTCGGGCTGCCCGTGATGGTGGTCTTCTACGCCGTGGCCGTGGGCATCGTGCCGCTGGTCTGGCGGTTCTGAGCGGCGCGAGCGCTCGCTCGCTCCGATCGCTCACTCCGGAACGACGTCGCCGGGCCTCTTGTCGGATCGGATGCCGCGCCACGTCGGATGCCGCAGGCTGCCGGTGCGCGTCCATCCGGAGAACTCCACTTCGCCCACGAGGGTCGGCGCCACCCAGTGAGCATCGCCGGCGTCCTCGCGCGGCACGGAGATGAACGGGTTCTCGGTCTGGGCGAGGGGCTCGAGGCGCTTCATGACGCGCGCGAGGTCCTGGTCGCGGAGCCCGCTGCCGACGCGGCCGACGTAGCGCAGCCCCTCGGGAGTCGGCAGTCCGACGAGCAGCGACCCGAAGGTTCCCGCGCGGTTTCCCTTGCCGGTGCGCCAGCCGCCGATGACCACCTCCTGAGTGGAGAGGTGCTTGATCTTGATCCAGACGCCCGACCGCCGACCCTCCTCGTAGTGCGAGCCGGTCTCCTTGGCGACGATGCCCTCGAGCCCGAGGTTCCTGCTGAACTCGATGGCGCTCTCGGCGTCGCCGTCGAAGGCGTCGGGGACGGCGATGGGCGAGCCCCGAGGCGCGTCGATCACCTTCGCGAGCTGCGTGCGGCGGGTCGAGTAGGTGTGCGCCGTGAGGTCTTCGCCGTCGAGTTCGAGCACGTCGAACAGGAACAGGCGCACGGGGCGCCGCTTCCTGGCCGCCTCGATCTCGCCGGGCTTGACCAGGTTCATGCGCTCCTGCAGGAGCCCGAAGTCGGGCCGGCCTGCGGCATCCGTCGCCACGATCTCGCCGTCGAAGACCCCGGAGCGCACGTGGGCGACGTCTGACAGGGCGATGAGTTCGGGATAGGCCGCCGTCACGTCGTTTCCGTTGCGCGTCATGAGGCGCACGGAGTCTCCTTCGATGGAGGCGATGGCACGGATGCCGTCCCACTTCATCTCTATGGCCCACTCCGGCCCGTTGCCGAGGTCGGCGAGGGAGCCGGCCCGCGCGAGCATGGCCTGGTGCGCGGCCGGCGGCACCGGCGCGTAGCGGCGCCGAGCTGCGGGGGAGTAGTGCGGGGTCGTGGACTTCATGCGGTGCAGCAGCCAGTTCGACTTCGCGCCGTCACCGGCACTCGTGCGGATGAGCGCGATGCGCACGGGCTCGCCGAGTCCGCCGGCCGCCGAACCCGTGAGGGTCACGATCACCTCGTCGTCGCGCCACTTCTCGAGCTCGTAGCTGCCGGAGTCCCAGATGCGCATGGTGCCGGCGCCGTACTCGCCGGCGGGGATCGTGCCCTCGAAAACGCCGTACTCGAGCGGGTGGTCCTCGGTCTGCACGGCGAGGTGGTTGCGCCCGGGATCGGCCGGAACCCCCTTGGGCACGGCCCAGCTCACCAGCACTCCGTCGTGCTCGAGGCGCAGGTCGTAGTGCAGCCGACGGGCGTGGTGCTCCTGGATGACGAAGCTGCGGCCGTCGGTCTGCGTGCCCACGGCGTCGGGAACGGGCTCGGGGGTCTTCGCGGCGTCGCGCTTCGCCCGGTACTCGCTGAGTCGATCGCTGCCGGATGCCGCAGCCGCCGTGGCGCGCTCACCGTGCGTGGCAGCATCCGGAACCGGACCCACGCCGGCATCGATGGCGGCCAGCGCATCGCCCTGCTTCGCCACCCTGGTGAGGACCTCGTCGTACTCGAGCTGTGCGAGGCTCGGCGACGACAGCTCCTTCCAGGTGCGCGGAGCCGCCACGGTCGGCCGGAAGCGCCCACGCAGGGAGTACGGAGCGATCGTGGTCTTGTTGCCGTTGTTCTGGCTCCAGTCGACGAGCACCTTGCCCGTGCGCAGGGTCTTCTTCATGTCGCTGACCACGAGGTCGGGGTGATCTGCCTCGAGAGCGCGGGCCAGCTCGCGGGCGACGGCCGAGACCTGGTCGGAGGTCTGCCGCTCGTCGAGCTGCGCATAGAGGTGGATGCCCTTGCTGCCGCTCGTGACCGGCAGCGGGTCGAGGCCCATGCCCATGAGGATGGTTCGGGCGAGACGGGCGACCTCGGCGCATTCCGCGAGTCCGATGCCGTCGCCGGGGTCGAGGTCGAGCACGATGCGGTCGGGATTCCGGCGTGCGCCATCGGCGGTGAACCGCCACTGCGGCACGTGGATCTCGAGGGCAGCCGCCTGGGCCAACCAGGCGAGAACGGCCGCATTGTTCACGAGGGGATAGGTGTTGTCGTGATCGGAGTGCGGGATGTCGGCTCGCGGAACCCAGTCGGGCGTGCCGGCGGGCAGGTCCTTCTGGAAGAACGTCTGGCCCGGAGCATCCGGCGTCCCGACTCCGTGCACCCAGCGCTTGCGCGTGGCCGGGCGGAAGATCACGTGCGGGAGCATCACCGGGGCGATGGCGGCGTAGTACCCGAGGACGTCGGCCTTCGTGGTACCCGACTCGGGGTAGAGGACCTTGTCGAGATTGGAGATCTTGAGGCGGTGCCCGGCGACGCCGACGAGCTGCGAACCCGAAGCCTTCGCCATCACATCCTCCAGCCGAGCCTGTCAACCCACGCGGCAAACCTAGCCGATACGGGTGTTGCGGGTGTGTACTGGTCGGATGAGGTCCATCTGGAAGGGCGCGCTCTCGTTCGGGCTCGTCAACGTGCCGGTGAAGCTGTACAGCGCCACGGAGGATCACGACGTGGGTCTGCATCAGGTTCACGACGCCGACGGCGGTCGCATCCACTACGAGCGGCGCTGCGACGTGTGCGGCAAGATCGTGCCGTACGCGCACATCGACAAGGCCTACGACGACGGCGAGCGCACGGTGGTGCTCACGGCCGACGACCTGGCCGCCATGCCCGCGGAGCGCTCGCGCGAGATCGAGGTCGTAGAGTTCGTGCCGAACGAGCAGATCGATCCGATCATGTTCGACAAGAGCTACTTCCTCGAGCCAGACGGCGCGTCGCCCAAGGCCTACGTGCTGCTGCGCCGCACCCTCGAGTCGACGGACCGCACGGCCATCGTGCGTTTCGCCCTCCGCCAGAAGACGCGACTCGCCGCCCTGCGCGTGCGAGGCGACGTGCTCGTGCTGCAGACGCTGTTGTGGAGCGACGAGGTGCGCGAAGCGGCGTTCCCGGCGCTCGACGAGACCGTGCGCATCTCGAGCAAGGAGCTGGAGCTCTCCTCGAGCCTCGTCGACTCCTACGCCAGCGACTTCACGCCCGACGAGTTCGTCGACGAGTACCAGAAGGAACTGCGCCTGCTCATCGAGCGCAAGCTCGAGCAGGGCGACGCCATCGACACCGAGGCGACGTTCGGCGAGGTCCCCGAGAAGGAGGAGGGCGGCGGCGAGGTCATCGACCTGATGGACGCCCTGCGCCGCAGCGTCGAGAGCGCTCGCGGGTCGAAGTCCGGCGATGGCACGAAGTCCTCGGGTGCCGGTACTGCTGCGAAGAATGGATCGGGTTCTTCGAGCTCGACTGGCTCGTCGGGTTCATCGAAGGCGAGCGCGTCGAAGAAGGCAGCCCCGAAGAAGGCCACGGCGTCGAGGAAGACATCCGCCAAGTCGGATTCCGACTCGGATGCCGCCCCGAAGCGGAAGGCGCAGTGATCCGCGCAGCAGGGGGCGCGTCGTGGTGCGCCTGAGGCACGTCGAGCCGTACACCAGCCCCGGGTACACCCGTCGACGCTCCGGCAAGGGCTTCAGGTACCTGGACGGCGCCGGGCGCGCACTCGAGTCGGACGAGCGTGCACGCGCCGAGGCCCTCGTCATCCCGCCGGCCTGGACGGACGTGTGGATCGCCGACAGGCCGAACGCGCACATCCTCGCCGTCGGCGTCGACGATGCCGGGCGACGGCAGTACATCTACCACCCCGACTGGACCGCCGCCCGGGACGCCGTGAAGTTCGATCGCATGCGCGAGCTCGCCGCCGCCCTGCCTACTGCACGTGGGCGCGTGACGCGCGACCTCGCCGTCGAGGGGCTCTCACGCGAGCGCGTCCTCGCCACCTCGTTCCGCCTGCTCGACCTCGTGGCAGTGCGGGTCGGAGCCGAGGCGTACTTCGAGGCGAACGGGAGCTTCGGGCTCTCGACGCTCCTGGTGCGTCATGTGAAGCTCGACGGCGAGGTCATGCGCCTGGCGTTCCCGGCGAAGAGCGGCCAGAAGATGCAGGCCGAGGTGACGGATGCCGCCCTCGCCGCGGTCTCCGCGGAACTCCTGGAGCGCACCCCGCGCTCCCGCTACCTGGCGTGGCAGGACGAGAACCGCTTCAGGGCCCTCGGCGGCGCGCAGATCAACGAGTACGTGCGCACGGCCACCGGGGGAGACTTCACGGCCAAGGACTTCCGCACTCTGCGCGGCACGATCGCCGCGGCGTCGGCGCTCGCTGCGGCCGGTCCGGCGTCATCCGAGCGGGAGGCGAAGCAGGCGGTGCGCGCTGCGGTGGTCGCGGCATCCGAAGTTCTCGGGAACACCCCGACTGTCGCGAAGGGCAGCTACATCGACCCGACAGTCATCGACCGCTATCTCGCAGGGGAGACCATCGCGCTGACGGGTTCGCCCGAGAAGGCCCTGCTCGCTCTGTACGAGCGCGACTGAACCGGCTCGTTCAGGCGAGCGGGCGTCAGGCGAACTGGCGTCAGGTGTTCAGCGTCAGGCGCTCAGCGTGTGCCGGACGGAGGCGTCCTCGTATCCGCCGAGGGTGCCGATGAAGGCGGCCTGTCCGGGGTTGTAGGGCAGACCGGGGAATGCCGGGGCGCCGGGGTAGGCCGGGTACCCACGCGAGGAATGTCCATAGGCCCGCACCAGGCGGTCGTCGACGATGGTGCCCAGGTAGTCGCCATCGGGGGTGACGGCCTCGGCATCGCCCCAGGGGAACCAGCCGATCCACTCACCGGTCGGATCGAAGAGATACGTGCTCTCGGTGGTCGCCCTGAAGGCGATCCAGTCGCCGGAGAGGTCGTAAAGGTACTCGGTCATTCTGATTCGCCTTCGTTACGCGTTTCGGGTCGCGGGAGGTGAATGAAGTAGGGGGTTCAATCAGGAGAATCATGCCGCCCGAACGGGGGCGACGCAAGCATTTCCGTCATATTTCCTTCCATCGAGTCAGGATTTCATCAATTCCCGCGTCCGAGGGGCACGAAATCGTCCTTTCCAGGGTCCGGATGCCGCAGATCGGCGCGCTGCGTGTCGATCAACCCCGAGCGATCCTCATCATCCGCTGGTCGAGTAGCCCCCGAGCGCAGCGAGGAGGCGTATCGAGACCACTTCTCGGCCGGCCGCACCCGACCGATCCGCAGGCAATGCTCCCGTCCTCGATTCGCCGCCTGATCGGGACTCCTCCCCAGTCAGCAATCTCAGAATGTTGTCCCGATTCGCCCTGAGGGACCCTCGTTTTTGAGACAATGGATTCATGCCCGCACCGGCCCAGTTGCTCACCGGAATGACCGCCTCTCTGGCGTCGTCCGGGGTGTGTGCGGCCACGTTCGCGGCGTTGGCCGATGACGAGTTGCTGTCGACGCAGAGCGCGTTGACGGGGCCTCGGCAGGTACTGGATCGGTGGGCGGCATTGGCTGCGGCCGAGATCGCCCGCCGCTCCACCCCCGAGCACGGTCTGGGGTCGTTGGCGCGCCGATCGGGCTTCACCGACGCCGACACGCTCGTCGTCTCGATGACGGGGTCGACGAAGGCTGAGGCGCGCTCGTTGGCCAGGGTGGGTGAGATGATTGCGGTGACGGATGCCGCCACCGACCTGGCCGCAGCCCGCGACGCCCACTCTCGGGCAGACACCGATCTTGCCGCCGCGGTGCCGCCGGTGGAGGTGCCCTGGTACGCCGCCCTGGCCGACGCCGTCACCGCCGGGCGGATCTCGGTCGCGGTGGCCGACGTGATCCAGACTGGTCTCGGCGAGCCCACAGACGACGTCACGCCCGAGTCCCTCGAAGGTGCCCTGACCGACCTCCTCGCCGAACTGCTCGGACCCGACGGCACTCGACGCGTGCATGTGTCCGAGGCGCGGAGAGCGGCGCGGGCAGCGCGAGACGACATCGACACGGCCGGGGTTGTGGTGCGGGAGGCGGTGTTGCGGAACAAGCAGTACTGGCGCACCTGGACCGCAGCCGACGGGATGTTCCACGGCGAGTACGCATTAGATCCCGAGAACGGTGCCCTGGTCACTGCCATCCACCACCAACTGACTCACCCACGACGGCATGCGACCGGAGCCCGGCGTCCGTTCGGTGCTCCGCCGAACCGGCAGGACCAGTACGTCGACCGCTCCATCCGGGAACGCGACGCCGCTGAAGGGCTCGTCCAGCTTCTCAGGGCAGGCGCATCCGTCGACCCGATGCGCCTCCTCGACGCTGAAGCTCCGTCGGTGCGGGTGGTCGTCAACGAACAGGCGCTGCGCACCGGGGACGGGTTCGGTGCCGTCGAGGGCCACCCGGGCGCCGTCTCCCTGGCGAGCGTCGAACGCGGACTGTGCGCCGGCTACCTGCCCGTACTGTTCTCCTCGACCGGGCAACCGTTGAACCTCGGACGCGACGAACGC
>NZ_SPQZ01000008.1 GCF_004570845.1 Orlajensenia leifsoniae
CGCGACGGCGGCTGCGCCTTCTGCGGCACGACCGGCAGCTACGCCGAAGCCCACCACCTCGCCTGGTGGGACCGCGACACCGGCCCCACCAACCTGAACAACGGGGTCCTGCTCTGCCGTACCGACCACCAACGCATCCACCACGACGGCTGGACCATCACCACCCACGCCGGACAAGTGTGGTTCACCCCACCACCCCACATCGACCCCACCCGCACACCCCGCCTCGGCGGACGCGCCCGCTTCGACTACACCCCCGACCAAGCCGACGGACCATGACGGAAGACAGAGGAGCGTACGTCACGGCAGAGGCGCGTGCTTCAAGCACGGCCGAGGCGCAGCGTGCGCCGGATGCAGAAGACGAAGACGAAGACGAAGGCGAAGGCGAAACCCGAAGGAACGCTGCCGCCGGCGACTCCTACGCGTCGGCGAGGAGCCGCTCGATGACGTCGGCCGTGTCTTCCCAGCCGTGCACAGCCACGCACTCCACGCCGAGAGCCTTCACCGGGTAGTCGTTGCCCGTCGGGTCGAGGCGGTCGCCCACGAAGAGCATGTCGTCGAGCGGCACTCCCGTGATCTCGGCGAGACGCTTCATCCCGAAGGCCTTGTCGATTCCACGGCGGGTGATGTCGACGGAGGTCGAGCCGCCGCCGCGCACCTCGAGGTCGGGCAGTTCGGCCTGGGCCGCGTCGCGCAGGGCGTTCTTCTTGTCGCCGGTGGGGTCCCAGGCGACCTTGGCCGCGACGGGTCCCGCCTGTCCGAGGGCCGAGAAGGTGATCTGCGATCCGCGGTCCTCGAGGATCGGGCCCCACGTCTCGGACTCCCAGTAGCCGAGACCCTTCGCCACGCGCTCGACGACCTCGAGCGCACGGTCGCGCTCATCCGTCGTCAGGTTCTCGGCGTAGACCTGCGCCCACTCGCCGTCCTGGCGTCGGTAGTACTGCGTTCCGCAGGTGGGCATCAGGTGCAGGCGACCGAAGGTGGCCTCGTCTGCGATGGGCAGGTTGTCGAGCACCTGCGCGCGGAACTGGGCGATCTGGCCGCCCGAGATGATGCACACCTCGGTGCCGGCGAGCAGGCGCACGAGGACCTCGGCCATGCGCGGGTCGACCGGCGACTTGGACGGGGCGAGGGTGTCGTCGAGATCGAAGGCGACGAGTCTGGGCAGAGGCATGGTTGGTGCCTTTCGGGTGAAGGAGGAGCGGATGCTCACTCGGTCTGGCGGAGAAGCTCGAGGTCGTGGTCGACCATCGATGAGACCGGTTGTCTGACGTCGACAGTGCGGACCCAGCCGAGCTCGCGAAGCCGGGACGAGTCTCTCACGAGCTCCTGCGGATCCGCCGGGCTGTAGAGCACAGGATGGATCGCGTCCTGGCGGCTGGGCGCCGTCATCGACGGGCCTCGGCCGTGCGCGCCGCCGCGGCGTAGGCGAGCAGGTGGGCGTCGAGGCAGTTCTCCCAGGTGAAGGTGGCTGCGTGGGCGACACCGAGAGCCGAGAGCCGCGGTGCGTCGGCGAGGGCCTGAAGGATTCCATCGGCGATCGACTCGGGCGAGAGCGGATCGAACAACACCGCGGCGTCGCCGACCACCTCGGGGATCGAACCGGCGTTGGAGGCGGCGACAGGACATCCGGATGCCATGGCCTCGAGAGGCGGGAGGCCGAAGCCCTCGTAGAGGCTCGGGAAGGCGAGCACTCCCGCGGCGCGGAACAGGCCGGTCAGTTCTTCCTCGGGCACCAGGCCGCGCCGATCGACCCAGTCGGGCAGCACGCCGAGGGAGTCGAGGCCGCCTCCGGTCAGTACCAGCCGCAATGTCGGGTTGGTCGTTCTGGCGATCGTCATAGCCTCGATGAGCCGACCGTGATTCTTGTGCGCCCAACCGCGAGCCGGATAGAGCACGAAGTTCTCGCGCTCGCCGAGGTTTGGAGTGAAGCGCGCACTATCGACCCCGAGGTGGGCGACGTGGATCTTCTCGGCGTCGAGTCCGAGAAGGTCGATCATGCGGCTCTTCGCGAAGTGGCTGATCGTGACCACGGCATCGGCCTTGCGGGCGAAGCCCTCGTATGCGCTACGGCGGTAGAGCAGCTCCGCCCGGCTGAACAGCCGCGGCAGGTCGAGGTGCTGCAGATCGTGCAGGGACTGGACGGTCGCCTGTCGTCGAGCCGGCCTCGGAGCTGGGACGGTGAAGGGGAAGTGCACGACATCGGACTCGCCCATCAGACGACGAAGTGCGGGGCCGCGCCTGGTGAGGGCTGCCATCGTCCGCAGCCGGTCGGTCGTCGAATGCCCGCTCGGCAGACCGCTAATGATTCGTTCGGGCAGGCCTTCACCGGATCCGGCCGCGGAGGCCGGCAGGTACGCCGTGGCGGCGACAGCCGAAGTCTTCGCGAGCTGCCCCGCGATCGCTCGTGCGTACGTCTCGCTCCCACCCATGCCCCCTGGCACGAAAGTGAGCATGGACAGCGCAACCCGGATCGGTCCAGCCGACCCACCGGGCTCAGTGCTCACGCGAACGTGACTCGATCGATCCACGGCGTCCCGCCGGCCTCGAGGGCGGCGATGTCGGCGTCGACCATGATGCGGGCGAGCTCGGGGGTGAGAACCTGCGGCACCCATCCGAGGAGCTCCTCCGCCTTCGCGGCACTGCCGACGAGGGCGTCGACCTCGGTCGGGCGCAGGTAGCGCTCGTCGAAGCGCACGTACTTCTCCCAGTCCAGCCCCACGTGCTCGAACGAGAGCTGCAGGAAGTCGCGCACGGTGTAGTTCGTGCCGGTGGCCACGACGTAGTCGGTGGGCTCGTCGTGCTGCAGCATCCGCCACATGGCCTCGACGTACTCGGGGGCGTAGCCCCAGTCGCGCACCGCGTCGAGATTGCCCATGAAGAGCTCCGACTGCGTGCCGGCCGCGATGCGTGCCACGGCACGGGTGATCTTGCGCGTCACGAAGGTGTCGCCGCGCCGCGGGGACTCGTGGTTGAACAGGATGCCGTTGACGGCGAACATGCCGTAGGCCTCGCGGTAGTTGCGCGTGATCCAGTAGGAGTAGACCTTTGCGACGCCGTACGGTGAGCGCGGCCAGAACGGGGTGTCCTCGTTCTGCGGCGGCGGGGTGGCGCCGAACATCTCGGAGCTCGACGCCTGGTAGAAGCGGCAGTGCAGGCCGGTCATGCGGATGGCCTCGAGCAGGCGCGTCGAGCCGAGGCCCGTGGTGTCACCGGTGTACTCGGGCTCGTCGAAGCTCACGCGCACGTGCGACTGCGCGGCGAGGTTGTAGACCTCGTCGGGCTTGATCTGGTCGAGCAGCGTGACGAGGCGGGATCCGTCGGTCAGGTCGCCGTAGTGCAGGAACAGGCGGGCGCCCGATTCGTGCGGGTCCTGGTAGACGTGGTCGATCCGGCTCGTGTTGATGGTCGACGAGCGGCGGATGAGGCCGTGCACCTCGTAGCCCTTGGAGAGCAGCAGCTCAGCCAGATAGCTGCCGTCCTGTCCGGTGATGCCGGTGATGAGCGCGCGCTTGGTCTGGCCTTCGGTCATGAGGGTGTTACTCCACGTGGGGTGTAGAGGGCGCCGCGTCATACGGGCGTCCGGTCAGACGAAATCGCTGCCAGCCTAGCGCAGCGCATTTCACTCGGGTTCGGTACGGCGCGGTGCTATTCCACGCCGACGGATGCCGCGGACGCGGCGATCTTGCGTGCCTGGTGGCTCACGCGCTTGGCCGCGTAGGCCGACGCCCACCGCCAGGGCAGGTGCCACAGCGGGCTGATGGGCTGCAGCACCTTGGGGAGGTGCCGACGTTTGACGGACTCGGCCTCGAGGCTCGAGTTGAGTCGGCCGGCCACGGTGAGCGAATCGGGGTGCCAGCGGAAGGCCGACACAGTCTCACGGGTGTAGGCGAACGACCCGGCGCTCCGCAGGGTGAGGAAGGCGTCCAGGTCCATGGCGTACTTGAGCTTCGGGTCGAAGCCGCCGATGCCCTGCAGGGCGTCGAGCCTGATCATGGTTCCGGGGTGCGGAATGAGGTCGGGACCCCACGGCAGCAGGATCTGCGCGAGCCTGCCCGCGTTGCTGGTGGCGATGGTGGCGCCCTGCGGGTCGATGTAGTCGCAGCCGCCGTAGGCGAGCACGGCCTTCGGGTTCGCCTCGAGCAGGCCCTGCAGCTTCGCGAGCCCGCCGGGACGGAACAGGTCGTCGTCGCCGATCCAGGCGTAGTACTGCTCGTCGGTGCGCTGGGCGAGTCCGCAGTTGATGGCGTCGGAGATGCCGGTCTTGGGGTCGTCGACGACCACGGCTCCGGCCTCGACGGCCATCGCGCGGGCCGTGTGGGCTGCGGCGGGAAGCACGACGACGAGCGTGAGCTTCGTCGTGAGGCGCTGCTCGGCGACGGTCTTCAGCGTGACGGCGAGCATGTCGATGCGGTCACCGAGCGTGGGCAGGATGACGAGGACGTCGGCGTGGGGCATCGTGGCTGTGCTTTCGCGTTTCGAGGGATTGCTAGCATGCAGGGACGAGATGATCGCGCCTGAGCGGAATTCTCGTGGCGGATGACGAGTTGCATCCGGAACACCACGATCAAGCGAGTATAACGACTATGAATTCACCCCAGGCTCTCGACCGTTCCTCGCGCGTCTACATCGCCGGGCACCGCGGCATGGTGGGCTCGGCCATCTGGCGCCACCTCGAGAACGAGGGCTTCACCGACCTCGTCGGAGCCACCTCGAGCGAGGTCGACCTGCGTGATCGCAACGCCGTCTTCGACTACGTCACCAGCGTCAAGCCCGACGTCGTCATCGACGCGGCAGCCAGGGTCGGCGGAATCCTCGCGAACAACACCTACCCGGCATCGTTCCTGAGCGACAACCTGCAGATCCAGGTCAACATCATGGATGCGGCCAACGAGGCCGAGGTCGACCGCCTGCTGTTCCTCGGCTCGTCGTGCATCTACCCCAAGTTCGCCGAACAGCCGATCAAGGAATCCTCGCTGCTCACGGGCATCCTGGAGCCCACGAACGACGCCTACGCCATCGCCAAGATCGCCGGGATCATGCAGGTGCAGGCCACCCGCCGACAGTACGGCCGCCGCTGGATCTCTGCGATGCCCACGAACCTCTACGGCCCCGGCGACAACTTCCACCCCGAGCACTCCCACGTGCTCCCGGCGCTCGTACGTCGCTTCCACGAGGCAGCGGAGTCCGGAGCCGACGACGTCGTGATCTGGGGCAGCGGAACGCCGCGCCGCGAGTTCCTCTACGTCGAGGACCTGGCTGCAGCATCGCTGTTCCTGCTCGAGAACTACGACTCCCCCGAGACCATCAACGTCGGCGTCGGCCTCGATGCCCCGATCCGCGAGATCGCCGAGCGCGTCGCCGCGACCGTCGGCTACACCGGCAGCATCTCGCAGGACACGTCGAAGCCCGACGGCACCCCGCGGAAGCTCCTCGACGTCTCCCGCCTGCACGACCTGGGCTGGGAAGCCCCCACCGGGCTCGACGACGGCCTCGAGCGCACCTACGCGTGGTACCTCGAGAACATCGACGCGTTGCGGAGCAAGTGAATGGCGGACAGCCCGATCAGCGACCGCATCGCCCGCACCCTCGTGGTGCTCCCCGCCCTCAATGAGGAGGGGGCCGTCGGTGAGGTCGTGGCCGAGGTCCTGCGCTCGAACCCGGGCATCAGCTGCCTCGTCGTCGACGACGGGTCGACAGACGACACAGCCGGCGTCGCCGCGCGTGCGGGTGCCCATGTCGCCAGGCTGCCGTTCAACATCGGCGTCGGCGGGGCGATGCGCCTCGGCTTCAACTACGCGATCGAGAACGGATTCTCGACGGTCATTCAGGTCGACGCCGACGGGCAGCACGACCCGTCGGAGATCCCCGAGCTGCTGCAGGAGCTCGAGGGCGCAGATCTGGTGCTCGGCGCCCGCTTCGCCGGCAAGGGCGAGTACGACGCCAGCGGCCCCCGCCGCTGGGCGATGGTGCTGCTCTCGCGCATCCTGAGCCGCGTCGCCGGCACGAAGCTCACCGACACGACGTCGGGATTCCGGGCGACCGGGCCGCGCGCCGTCGTGCTGTTCGCCGAGCACTACCCGTCGGAGTACCTCGGCGACACCGTGGAGTCGCTCGTGATCGCCGCCCGCTCGGGCTGCGTCATCCGCCAGGTCCCCGTGGCCATGCGTCCGCGCGCCGCAGGAACCCCGTCGCACAACCCGCTGAAGGCGGCCACCTACCTCGGCCGGGCCATGATGGCCCTGGTCTTCGCCCTGATGCGACCCCCGATCGCCCTCACCACCGGGAGCATCGACAACCGATGAGTCTTGCGAGCTACATCCTCGGCATCCTCGCCGCCCTCATCACGCTGGGTGTCGTCATCGAGATGCTCCGTCGTCGGCGCCTACGCGAACGGCACGCCATCTGGTGGCTGATCGCCGGCGTGCTGGCGCTCGTCGTCGGCGTCTTCC
Organism: Orlajensenia leifsoniae; assembly: GCF_004570845.1. Classification (GTDB taxonomy): domain Bacteria; phylum Actinomycetota; class Actinomycetes; order Actinomycetales; family Microbacteriaceae; genus Orlajensenia; species Orlajensenia leifsoniae. Next base: position 6,453 of record NZ_SPQZ01000008.1, read on the forward strand.
CGGGAGTGCTGGCCTGGGCGGCCGAGGTCGTCGGTGTCGCGGTGCCGACGAACCTCATCTTCTTCGTGAGCGTGGCGATCCTGTTCCTGGTCTGCCTACAGCACAGTTCGGAGCTCACAGCTCTCGAGTCGCAGTCGCGCATCCTCGCACAGCGCACCGCCCTGCTGACGCTCCGCATCGAGGACCTCGAGAAGGCGGCTCAGGCCTCGCCGCCGGCGCCGCCGACCTCGCCCGTCGACTGAGCAGCGGCATCCGTCGCGGCAGGCCCGTCGAGCACCTCGTCGCGGGGATCGATCGGTCCGGGATGCCGTGAGGCGATGGTGTGCACGATGACGCCGATGATCGGACCGACGGCGAGCGACAGGACCATGCGCTCCTCGATCGCCAGCGGGACCAGCAGCAGGCCGATGGTCGTGACCGCCGCGACGACCCAGCCCGCGGTGTAGGCGCCGTGGCGCCCCCGCGCGAGAGTGAGCGGGCCGCTAACGCACAGGATGCCCAGCACCCCACTGGTGGCGACCAGTCCGGCAACGGTCCAGCCGTCGAGGTGGTACGCGGGCCACAGGGCGTCGAGCACCGCAGGCACCACGAACGCGGCGATCACGGCGAGCACGGCGGCGACGAGGGCGATGAGCAGCGCGAGCCTGACGAACAGCCTGTAGGCGTGCGCGGCGTTGTCGCGGAACCGCACGACGAGGAAGCTCTGCAGCGACAGCACGACGATGACGAGAGGCGCCCGCACCAGGGAGATGCCGAACACGAGGGCGCCGAGCCTGGCGGCGGGAACCCCGACGGACGTCGCGCTGAGCAGCAGGGGGTATCCGCTGATCAGGATGCCCGTCGACACCGATGCCGCCAGAGTGCGCGCGATGTTCCAGGTGAGGCGGCGCGGACCCACGTCGAGCTGCGAGCGACCGCGCACCTGGCGACGCAGGAACCACCAGAGCACGAGCGGCGTGATCGGGAACGGCAGCACGACGGCCCACATGAGCTCGGAGATGCCGCCGCCGGCCAGGATGACGATGACGACGCCCACCAGGCGCAGCACGCCGTCGATCGAGATCATGAGGCCGATGGCCGGCCACAGCGACAACCCGTAGAGGGTGCCGGCGAGCACGGCGACGACGACGTAGCTCGCTGTGCCGAGGGCTATGGCCAGGGCGGGGGTGACGCCCTCCCCCGGGATCAGTGCCGTGATGAACGGCGCCGCCGCCAGCACGACGACCGCCGTGATGGCGGCGACGGATGCCGCGAACCGTCCGGCGAGCGGGAAGCGCGGCCCGAGCCCGGCATCGGCGGGCCGGGGATGCGTTCCGCGCGTGATCTCCTGCTGCAGGCCGGAGAGGGCCGCGATGACGAGGTAGAGCGTCGACCAGAACACGGCGAAACCCGCGTACTCGGCGGGCGGGCGCGTGGCGCCGACCAGCGTGGTGACCAGGTAGCCGCTGGCTCCTGCCACGACCGTCGCGGCCAGGATCGGAGTCGCTCCCGAGAGCAGGGCCCGCCGCAGCCGTCCACCACCGGAGGTCGCGTCAGGAGCCGGGTCCGGGGTCACTGGCATGCCGTGACCTGGTACAGCCGGGCGTCGCCCTGCTCGTCGACCAGCTTCACGGCACCGGAGTCCTCGAGGTCGGCGAAGCCCGAGAAGACGTGCTCGCCGTTGTGCACCTCGCGGCCACCGAAGTCGAGCACGTACCAGGTGTTGGTGTCGCGGAGGGCCTCGCAGACCGACGGATCCGAGTCCGCGTCGCGCAGACCCTCCATGATGGCCACGGTGTCGACACTGCGGTCGCCGAAGATGGCCGGGAGGAGCGCGCTGCGGTCGGCGTAGGCGTAGACCAGCGAGGCGCCGGTCCACGGGCTGCCCGCCACGACGACGCCGGCCGGGACCTTGTCGTCGAGACGCGAGAGCAGCTCCATCTCGTCGGTCGAGAGCACCGGAGCCTGCACGCCGGCGGAGTATGCTCCGCGCGCCGAGGCAGAAGCCGCGGCGAGTGGAGCGCCGAGCTGCGTCGTCACGGCGATCGCGACCAGCAGCACCGCTCCGACGAGGACACGGACGGGGGTCGTCGGCCGCCGGATGGCTGGGGCCGACGGGGCGGCATCCGTGTCGGCGACATCGACGGCCGCCGCCTCCGTCGCCGCCACCGTCTGCGGATCGGTGCTGCGCACTCCGAGGCGCACGAGCAGCGCGCCGATCAGGTCGTAGAGCCAGACCGCGCCGAGGACGGCGACGGGCACCGCGACCGCCGGGATGAGGGCGGCGAGCCGGTTGCTGTCGCTGTACCAGGTGCCGGTGAAGAGGTAGCGGAAGACGCCGGAGGGGAAGCTCGACACCACGACGTAGAGGAACACGGCGATGGCGTAGCTGAACACCACCCAGCGTCCGCGCTTCATCACGAAGGCTCCGATGATTCCGAGCACCGAGAGCACGAGGATGACCCAGTCGACCGGCATGTTCTGCATGCCTGCGGTGATGGCAGACCAGAACGCCTTCGTCGGGCTCTGCCATGGCTGCCAGAACGCCAGGGCGGACGACGGCCGCGCGATGACGAACAACGCGACGGCGCCGCCGAACACGACGGCGGCGATGAGGCCGCGCACGACGTAGTCGATCGGCCTGGCCCCGGACGCCCGCATCCGAGCCAGCAGACGACTGCCGGCGACGAGCGCGATCGGCACGGTGAATCCGAGGAGGGCGACGAGGGTGCTCGGATGCGCGAGGGCGAGGCCGGGCACGACCGCGGCGACCAGCAGCCACCGCACCAACGGGGACTGCGCCGGCCGGATGCCGAGACCGAAGCCGGCGGCCACGACGGCCAGCACGCCCGGAAGCAGCGAGATGGAGAGCAGGTTCGGGTAGAGCACGCCGAAGTCGAGCATCCGGAGCGGGAAGGCACCGAAGGCAGCGGACAGCACGCCCGCCGCGAGCACGGCGATCGGGCGGTTGCCGAGGATGACACGGCTGAGCAGGAGGCAGCCGAGCGGCCAGATGACGGCGGCGATGGCGATGTTCACGGCGTTGACGGCCACGGGGATGGTCGCACCGCTCAGCTGGGCGACCGTGGCCACGAACGCGTGCCAGGTGTCGGGGTAGTACGACGAGATGTGATCGACGTTCCAGGTGAGGCTCGCGATGTGCAGCGGGGAGGCGTCACCGGTGTCGAGGATGTAGCGCACGGCGTTCAGGTGGTAGATGTTGTCGAACGTCTGCGAGATGTTGCCCGGGTCTCCGAAGGTGTCGATGACGCGCCAGGCGACGAGCACGAACGCCGCAACGGCCGCGGCGGCGAACGCCCAGCCGTAGCGGCGGCCGTCGCGCACGACGGGGCCGGTGCTCCAGTGCGCTCGCAGCAGCAGGCGCAGGCCGACGACGATCGCGCACAGCAGGACCGTCATGATGGCGATCGAGAGCGCACTCCACGGCAGGGGCAGCACGGTTCCGAGGAGCGTCGTCAATCCGACGACGGAGACGCCCGCGAGCGGGGTGAGCACGACGGCGGTGACGCCGCGCACCCCGAAGGCGAGAGTGATCGCCGCCCCGGGAACCACGAGGACCGCGATCGTCACCAGGAACGCCGGAAGCGCCTCCAACCAGCTCATCCGCCCCGTCCTTCAGTCTGTAGCGCAGACATCCGACCGGGCGCTGCAAAGCAGTTCGAGTATCCCATCCCGCCCTGCGGGTTCGGTGCGCACACGCGCACGAATGCGCGCTCCGCCGCTCCGACGCCGCACCGGGGCCACTCAGGGTGGATCGGCTAAGGTTGAACGTCGGCTCCGCGGCCTGTTCGCGCGCGCCCGCCCCCAGCAGTCAAGCAAAGGAACCAACTCCATGCAGGTCGATCTTCTCGTCGTCGGTGCCGGATTCTTCGGACTGACCGTGGCCGAGAGGGCCGCTGAAGAGCTCGGCCTCAAGGTACTCGTCATCGACCGTCGCTCGCACATCGGCGGCAACGCGTACAGCGCACCGGATCCCGAGACCGGGATCGAGGTGCACCAGTACGGCGCTCACCTGTTCCACACCTCGAACAAGTCGGTGTGGGAGTACGTCAACCGCTTCACGGAGTTCACCGACTACCGCCACCGCGTCTACACCGACTACCACGGCGAGGTCTACCCGCTGCCGATCAACCTCGGCACCATCAACCAGTTCTTCCGCTCGGCGCACTCGCCGGCCGAGGCCCGCGCCCTCATCGCCGAGCAGTCGCAGGAGTTCTCCACGGCCGACGCCGCGAACCTCGAGGAGAAGGGCATCTCCCTCATCGGGCGCCCGCTGTACGAAGCCTTCATCCGGGACTACACGTCCAAGCAGTGGCAGACCCCGGCCACCGAGCTGCCGGCCGAGGTCATCAGCCGCCTCCCGGTGCGCTACACCTACGACAACCGCTACTTCAACGACACCTACGAGGGGCTGCCCGTCGACGGCTACACCGCGTGGATCGAGAAGATGGCCGACCACCCCAACATCGAGGTGCGCCTCGACACCGACTTCTTCGACGAGTCGCAGGAGTGGAACAAGGCGGCGACCGTCGGCCGTCTGCCGATCGTGTACACGGGCCCGATCGACCGGTACTTCGACTACAAGGGCGGCGAGTTGTCGTGGCGCACGCTCGACTTCGAGCGCGAGGTCATCGAGACCGGCGACTACCAGGGCACGCCCGTCATGAACTACGCCGATGCCGACGTGCCCTACACCCGCATCCACGAGTTCCGCCACTTCCACCCCGAGCGCGACTGGTACCCCACCGACAAGACCGTCATCATGCGGGAGTACTCGCGCTTCGCGTCGCACGACGACGAGCCGTACTACCCCGTCAACACGGCGGCCGACCGCGAGGCCCTGCTGGCCTACCGCGAGCTGCAGTCCGGAGAGGACGCCGTCTTCTTCGGCGGACGCCTCGGCACGTACCAGTACCTCGACATGCACATGGCCATCGGCTCGGCACTGTCGATGTTCCAGAACAAGCTGGTGCCGCACTTCGAATCCATCCAGGCCTGAGCTCCACCCTTCCCCGAACCCCAGAGGATCCATCAGTGACCGACTCCGTCGTCCTCCACAAGGTCGTCTTCCCGACTACCGCCGACCCCGATGTCATCCCGCTGTACATCGACGCCGATGAGTGGACCGACATGCGCGAGGAGCGTCAACCCGAGGCTGCAGCGGTCAAGCACCGCCGGGGGCCCGTTCCCGCCGAGACCTTCACGACGCCTCTGAGGATCTCGCACGTCAACGCCGTCACGATGATCGACGGCCGCCGCGGCATCACGGTGCCCGCCGGCCTGCGCGTGTCCCTCGGCACCTACTTCAACGCCTTCCCGGCGAGCTACTGGCAGCGCTGGACGACGTTGACCGGCATCCGTCTGACCGTGGAGACCACGGGCATCGGCGACGTCTCCGTCTACAGGTCGAACGCGCGCGGTGTGGTTCAGACCGTCGCATCGGCCCACGTCGACGGGGAGGGCGTGAGCTCGAGCTTCGACCTGCCGCTGGACAACTTCCTCGACGGTGGCTGGTACTGGTTCGACCTGGTCTCCTACGGCACCCCGTTCTCGCTCACGCAGGCTGACTGGCGGTCGCCCGAGAACGCACCGGAGCCCACGACCGGCGGCAACCTCACGGTGTCGATCACGACGCTCAACCGAACCGCGTACTGCGTGGGGCTGCTAGAGACCATCGGCGGCGACGCCGACACCCTGCTCGGCATCGACGAGGTGCTCGTGATCGACCAGGGCAGCGACAAGATCCGCGAGCACGCGCGCTTCGGCGAGGCCGAGAAGGCCCTCGGCGGTCGACTCCGTCTCATCGAGCAGGCGAACGTCGGCGGCTCGGGCGGCTTCTCGCGCGGCATGCTCGAGGCATCGACCAAGGGCGATTCAGACTTCCTGCTACTGCTCGACGATGACGTCGCCATCGAGCCGGAGGGCATCCGTCGGGCCCTGCAGTTCGCCCGCTACTGCTCCTCCCCCACCATCGTGGGCGGGCACATGTTCGACATGTACGACAAGACCAAGCTGCACGCCTTCGCCGAGGTCGTCGACCGCTGGACCTTCATGTGGAACCCGGCCACTCCCGACCGCCACGACTTCAGCTCGTCGAACCTGCGGCAGACCACGTGGATGCACCGCCGCTTCGACGTCGACTACAACGGCTGGTGGATGAGCCTCATCCCGATGAAGATCATCCGTGAGATCGGGCTGTCGCTGCCCGTCTTCATCAAGTGGGACGACGCCGAGTACTCCCTGCGCGCCGCCGACCACGGCTATCGCACGGTCAGCCTTCCCGGATCGTCGGTGTGGCACGTGTCGTGGGTCGACAAGGACGACTCGCACGACTGGCAGGCGTTCTTCCACGCCCGCAACCGCCTGGTCGCCGCCCTGCTGCACTCGCCGCATAAGAAGGGCGGGCGTCTCGTCATGAGCAACCTCGCCAACGACATCCGGTACGTGCTCACCCTCGACTACTACGCCGTCACCCTGCGCCAGCTCGCCTACGAGAGCGTCCTCGCAGGTCCCGGTTCGCTCCATGGCGAGCTCAAGACCCGTCTGCCGGCCATTCGCGGGCGCGCTGGCGAGTTCCGCGAATCCGTGGCCGAGAAGGACCCAGCCGCGTTCTCCGAGTTCCCGCCCACGGCCTTCTTCGGCCCGAACCCGATGAACGACGGCACGCGTCCGACCGGATCGAAGCTCCTGCGCGTCGTCGCCCGCAACAGCACCAGGCACTGGTTCCGCAAGGTCGACCCGAGAGCCGTCGAGAACCCGCAGACGCACCTTCCCCACAACACCCCGTGGTGGAAGATGCCGTCGCTCGACAGCTTCCTGATGAGCAACGCCGAGGGGTCAGGGGTCACCTGGCACGTGCGCGACCGCGCCACGTTCCGCTCGCTCATCAGTTCGAGCGTTCGTCGCAATCGCCGCATCCGTCGTGAGTGGGCCACTCTCAGCGCCGACTACCGAGCCAACCTCGACCACATCGTGTCGGCCGAGACCTGGGCGGACACCCTCGGGGTCGATCTCAACGCCATCCGGGAGAAGGCCGTGGCGGATGCCGCAGCCGCGACCGATGCGGAAACGCAGGTCGTTCCGGCCGTCGTCGCCAAGCCGCGGGCGAAGCGCAGGCCCGCTGCGACCAAGGCCACCCAGAAGCCACTGGCCCAGGACTGACGGAGGGACGTCGGCAGGAGACTCCTCCTGTCGACGGCTCTCAGTCGCCCAACAGGCGGCTCAGATACCGGCCGTAGCCGCTCTTCGCGAGGCCGTCGGCGAGCTGGCGCATCCTGGCGTCGTCGATCCAGCCCGCACGCCAGGAGATCTCCTCGATGCAGCCGATCTTGAAGCCCTGGCGTTCCTCGATGACGCGCACGTACTCCGAGGCCTGCATCATCGACGCGAAGGTCCCGGTGTCGAGCCAGGCCGTTCCGCGGTCCAGGATCTGCACGTTGAGGCGACCCTCGGAGAGATAGCGCTCGTTCACCGCGCTGATCTCGAGCTCGCCGCGAGCGCTCGGCGTGATCGACTTGGCGATCTCGATGACGCTGTTGTCGTAGAAGTAGAGGCCGGGCACAGCGTAGTCGCTCTTCGGCTCCGCAGGCTTCTCCTCGATCGAGACTGCACGCATCTCGTCGTCGAACTCCACGACGCCGTAGGCCCCCGGATCCATCACGTGGTACGCGAAGATGAGCGCACCGTCGATCGTGGCGTTGGCTTGCAGCGCCGTACCGAGTCCGGCCCCGTGGAAGATGTTGTCGCCGAGCACCAGCGCGACCGAATCGTCACCGATGAACTCCCCACCGATGATGAAGGCCTGGGCCAGACCGTCGGGCGACGGCTGGACTGCGTACTCGAGGCGCAGCCCGAGCTCAGCACCGTCCCCGAGCAGCGCCGTGAACTGCGCAACGTGCTCGGGGGTTGTGATGATGAGGATCTCGCGAATGCCAGCCATCATGAGCGTCGACAACGGGTAGTAGATCATCGGCTTGTCGAAGATGGGCATGAGCTGCTTCGAGATGCCCTTGGTGATCGGCCAGAGACGCGATCCAGTGCCTCCGGCGAGGATGATTCCGCGCATCGTCACACTCCCGCGTTCAGTGAGTCGTAGAAGGCCCGCGCATCGTCCCAGGTGGGGAGCTGGCCGGATGCCGCAGCCTCGGCCAGGCTCGGGGCATCCGTGTCCTTCGCGGACAGCAGCAGGGAGTCGGCGTTGATGCCGAAATCGAGTGCGATGTCGGGGTCGAGCGGATTGATGCCGTGTTCGCGATGGGCTGTGAACGGAGCTGTCACGAGATAGCTGACGGTGGCATTCTCGCTGAGTGCCACGAAACAGTGCCCGAGTCCCTCGGAGATGTAGATCGCCTTGCGGTCGACATCGTCGAGCAGCACGGAGTCCCACTGCCCGAACGTCGGGGAGCCCACGCGGATGTCGATCACGAAGTCCAGAACCGACCCGTGGGTCGCCGTCACGTACTTCGCCTGGCTCGGCGGGATGTCGGCGAAGTGGATGCCGCGCACCACTCCCCGCTTCGACACCGAGGTGTTCGCCTGGGCCAGCGAGAGGGGATGACCGATGGTCTCCTCGAGACGGTCGAACCTGTACCACTCGAGAAACACACCCCGATCATCGGCGTACATGGCCGGGGTGACCTCGTAGCTGTCAGGGATCTTCAATTCGCGAATCTGCACTGACGAAGTCTAGTCAGGCCGCCCCAGTGACGGGCGTCATCACGCCGGCTGGGTGCCCTCTCGAGATCTCTCGCAGGCATCTCGTGAGGATAGGATTCGGAGATTAGCGAACCAACGAACGGACGGACCTCCCTCCATGAAGATCCTCGTCACCGGTGGGGCCGGTTTCATCGGCTCCAACTTCGTGCGGCGCACCCTCCAGGACGCGTACCCTGGACTCGAGGGGGCCGAGGTGGTCGTCCTCGACGCCCTCACCTACTCCGGTAATCTCGAGAACCTCGCTCCCGTCTCCGATTCGCCGCGCTACAGCTTCGTGCACGGCGACATCAGGAACGGGGCCCTGCTCGACGAGTTGTTCCCCGGCCTCGACGCCGTCGTGCACTTCGCAGCCGAGAGTCACGTCGATCGCTCCGTGCGCGACGCAGGCATCTTCGTCGAGACGAACGTCCTCGGTACGCAGCAGTTGCTCGACGCCGCCCTGCGCAACCGCGTCCCCCGCTTCGTGCACGTCTCCACCGACGAGGTGTACGGATCGATCGCCGAGGGCTCGTGGGACGAGCAGCGAGCGCTCGAGCCCAACTCACCGTACTCGGCATCGAAGGCGGGGAGCGACCTGCTCGCCCGGTCGTACCATCGCACCCACGGCCTCAACGTGTCGATCACACGCTGCTCGAACAACTACGGCCCGTACCACTTCCCCGAGAAGGTCATCCCGCTGTTCGTCACGAACCTCATCGACGACAGGCACGTCCCCCTCTACGGCACCGGTGACAACATCCGCGACTGGCTGCACGTCGACGACCACACACGCGGTATCGCCCTGGTCCTCGTGAACGGCCGTGCCGGCGAGATCTACAACATCGGCGGAGGCACCGAGCTCAGCAACACCGAGCTGACGCAGCTCCTGCTGGAGGCCACGGGCAAGGACTGGTCCTTCGTCGACCGTGTGGCCGACCGCCTGGGCCACGACCTGCGCTACTCGGTCGATATCTCGAAGATCCGCGCCGAGCTCGGCTACGAGCCGCTGGTGCCGTTCGAGCAGGGCCTCGCAGACGTCGTGCAGTGGTACCGCGACAACCGCGCCTGGTGGGAACCGCTCAAGGCGCGCGCGGAGCTCCGATGACCCGCTACCTCGTGACGGGGGCGTCCGGCATGCTCGGCCACGATCTCGTCGAGGCCCTCGACGGTCGCGAGACCACGGCGCTCACGCGAGCAGACCTCGATGTCACCGACCTCGGCGCGGTGCGCTCTGCCGGAGCGGGCCACGACGTGATCATCAACGCCTCGGCCTACACGGCGGTCGATGACGCCGAGACCCACGAGGATGACGCCCACGCCGTCAACGCCGTCGGGGCTGCGAACCTGGCGCGGGTCGCCGCCGAGACCTCGGCGCGCTTCGTGCAGTTCTCCACCGACTACGTGTTCGACGGAACGGCGACGTCTCCCTATGCGGAATCCGAGCCGCTGCACCCGGTGTCGGCCTACGGTCGTACCAAGGCGGCCGGCGAGCGCTTCGCCCTCGAGCTGCATCCTGCAGGCTCCGTCATCATCCGCACCGCCTGGTTGTACGGCGCACACGGCGGCAACTTCGCGCGCACGATGCTCGCCATCGCCGCCCAGCGGGAGACCTGGAGCGTCGTCGACGACCAGGTCGGCCAGCCCACGTGGACCCGCGACCTCGCTCGACGGACCGTGGAGTTCCTCGACTCCGGCGCCCCGGCCGGCATCTACCACGGCACGAACAGCGGATCGACGAGCTGGTACGGGTTCGCCCGCGCCGTACTCGAGGACGCCGGACTCGACCCCGACCGGATCACGCCGACCGACAGCGGCTCCTTCCGCCGCCCGGCACCGCGGCCTGCGTACTCCGTGCTCGGCCACGACGGCTGGGCCGTCGCCGGCCTGCCTCCGATGCGCGACTGGCGCTCCGCGCTCGACGAGGCTTCCTCACTCGGCATCTTCTCCTGACGCGAGTCGATTGGATCGCCCACGCGCGGCGAGGTAGGTTGGCTCACGTCGATTCGCCGCCGGATCGAGAACGATGGGAGCACGCTCGGTGAATCGCCGCAGACTGTTGACGGCGACGAGCGCCTACGGGCTCTCCGTCGCGATCAGCGGCATCGTGAGCATCGGCGTCATTCCCACCGTCATCATCGCCGCCGGCGAAGAGGCATGGACGACCATCGCCGTCTCGCAGGCGGTCGCCGGATTCTCCTTCGTCATCGCCGTCTTCGGCTGGGGAGTGACGGGGCCCACGGATGTCGCCAGCCGCGAACCGGCACTCCGGGGGCAGTACTTCTTCGACTCCGTGCTGTCGCGCTCCTGGCTGAGCCTCGCGATGCTGATCGTGTCGATCCCCCTCGCGATCCTGTTCTCGCGCGGGGATCCGTGGCTGGCGACCTTCACGGTCTCCAGCGGCATCCTCGTCGCACTCGGTGCCGGCTGGTTCTACGTCGGCGAGAAGAGCCCCCTCCGCTTCCTGCTCATCGACACCATGCCCCGCATCATCGGCACCGTGGTCGGAGCCGGCGTGCTGATCGCCACGGGGAACGCCACCTGGTTCGCCGGACTCCAGCTGGTGGGAGTGCTGCTCGCGGCCGCCCTCGGCTCGGGCGACATCCTGCGGCGCAATCGCGGATGGCGCTTCACCCTGTCGCCGGTCCGCGCCGCGAGGAACCTGCGCGGGCAGGCCGCGCCCGTCACGATGGCCGCCACGACGTCGCTCTACGTCAATGTGCCGATCGTGATCGTGCAGATCTTCATCCCGAGCGCGACGGCCGTGTACGCCCTCGCCGAACGCATCGTGAGGTTGGCGCTCTACTCGACCCGCCCGGTGGTGCAGATCGCTCAGGGCTACGTCCCGTCCCCCGACCCCGCGCAGCTCGTGCGGCGCGCCAAGCGCGTCACGCTGATCGGGCTCGGCCTCGGCTTTGTCGGCGGACTGGTCTACGCCCTGCTCGGGCCCTGGATCGGCGACGTGCTCTCGGGCGGCGCCCTCACCATCAGTTATGCCCTCGCCGCAGCGATGGCCGTCAATCTGGCGGCCCTGCTCGCGTCGCAGCTCACGGGCTTCGCCTGCCTCACCGCCCTCGACCTGGCACGCGTCCTGGCACGCAGCACCATCGTGGGCGCCGTGATCGGCACCGTGCTCATGATCCCGCTCACCTTCGCCTTCGGCGTCGTCGGCCTGGCGTGGGGCCTCGCGCTCTCGGAGGTCGCCGTGCTGCTGGTGCAGTTGGTGGCACTCCGGAAGGCCTTCAAGCGGCCCCTCGCCGACGGCGCGGATCCGCTCGACGAGCCGACGATCTTCCCGCCCGGCGAGTTCTCGACGCCGGACTGACGCCGCAGCCAGCTCGGTGACGGCCGAGCGCAGCGATCGCCTGCAGCGGCCTCGCACGCGAGGTGGCGCGGCGCGCGTCGACCGCGGACTGCGTCCGGGTCTCAGCGAGCGAGCGAAGCCAGCGAGAGCGTGCTAGCGGACTCCGCCGCCGCCGATGACCAGGCGCGGGGTGCCGGCCCAGCGGGCGGCATCCGTGGTGTTGCGACCATCGACGAGCAGGCGCACGCCGGGCAGGTCGGCCGGCGCGAGGTCCTTGTAGTCGGCGTGGTCGGCCTGCACGATGGCCAGGTCGACGGCGTCTCCGAGCGCGAACGGCTCCCAGCCGAAGGCGCGGAGTTCGTCATCCGTGTAGAGGGGATCGTGTACGAGAACGGATGCTCCGTGCTCACGCAGTGCTTCGACGGTCGCGAAGACCCCGGAGAAGGCCGTCTCCTTGACACCACCGCGGTAGGCGGCGCCGAGTACGACGGCGCGGAGGCCCGCGAGGTCGCCGAGGATGCCTGCGGCGTTGGCGACGGTGCGGGCGGGCATCGAGGCGTTCAGCAGCCTGGCCGTGCGCACAATGTCCGCCTCGCGGTCGGTGGCGAGGTAGAGACGGGGATAGACGGGAATGCAGTGGCCGCCGACGGCGATGCCGGGACGGTGGATGTGGCTGTACGGCTGCGAGTTGCACGCCTCGATCACCTGGTAGACGTCGACGCCCACCTGATCGGCGAAGAGCGCGAACTGGTTGGCGAGGCCGATGTTCACGTCGCGGTAGGTGGTCTCCGCCAGCTTGGCCATCTCGGCCGCCTCGGCGCTTCCGAGATCCCAGACGCCGTTGGCACGCGGCAGATCGGGGCGATCGTCGAACTGCAGCACGGCCTCGTAGAAGGCTCGCGCCTTCTCGGCGCCCGCGGCGTTCAGCCCGCCCACCAGTTTCGGATACTTGCGGAGGTCCGCGAAGACCCGCCCTGTGAGCACGCGCTCCGGCGAGAAGACGACATCGAAGTCGGCGCCCTCGACCAGGTTCGAACGCTCCTCGAGCAGCGGCTTCCATCGATTCCGGGTGGTGCCGACGGGGAGCGTCGTCTCATAGGACACGAGGGTCCCCGCGGTGAGGTGATCGCCGAGGGATCGCGTCGCCTCGTCCATCCACCCGAAGTCGGGCTCCCAGCTGTCGTTGTCGACGAAGAGAGGGACGACGACGACCACGGCATCGGCGTCGGGCACGGCGTCGGCGTAGTCGGTGGTCGCCCTCAGACGACCCGACGGCACGACCACCGAGAGTTTCTCCTGCAGCTGCGCCTCTCCCGGGAACGGCTCGATGCCACGATTGACGAGGTCGACGACCGCGGGATTCACATCCACCCCCACCACGTCATGGCCACTTTCGGCGAACTGGACAGCGAGGGGAAGCCCGATCTTGCCGAGGGCTATGACAGCGATACGCACGGGCTCGAGTCTACCGTCCCGCTCCCGGCCCATTCTCCGTGCACCCACCGCTCAGCCGGCCTCGCGTAAACTGGGCGACCGTGACCACAGAGACCGGTACCGCGCACGCCTCGCGGCTCGACGCCATCACCGGACTGCGGTGGTGGGCGGCTTTCGTGGTCTTCGGCTACCACATGCTGGTCTTCGCTCCCCTGCCCGCGATAGCCTCGAGCCTCCTACAGTTCGGCTTCTTCGGAGTGACCTTCTTCTTCGTGCTCTCGGGTTTCGTCCTCACGTGGTCGATGCGTCCCGGCACTCCCAAGAGCACGTTCTACTGGCGCCGGTTCGCCCGGATCTGGCCTCTCGCCTTCGTGACCCTCCTGCTCGCGATTCCCGTCTTCTACAGCTTCTCTCCCGACCCGGCCCAATGGTGGGTCAAGCCGTTCAGCGCCGGCATCCTGATGCTCTCGGTCTTCCTCCTGCAGGGATGGTCCCGCGATCCCGCGATCCTGTTCTCGGGGAACCCAGCAGCGTGGACGCTCACGATCGAGTCGTTCTTCTACGCGCTGCATCCGTTCGTCTCACCGCTTGTGTCCCGACTCGGCAAGCGCGGTGCTCTCGTGGCCGCCGGCGGGGTCGTCTTGTTCGCTGTGGCGACTCGGGTCGCCATCGAGCTCGCCCCGACAAGCTGGCTTGCGCAACTGCCGTGGCCCATCCTGCGCGTCAACGAGTTCCTCCTCGGCATGTGCCTGGCGTGGGCCATGCGCCAGGGCTGGCGCCCGCGCATGCACCCGATCGTCCCCGCGATCGCCATCGTCGCGTACTTCGTCGTCATCGTCGGGCTGGAGGGAGTCGACGCCTTCCGCCCGGCCTACATCGTCGTGTCGCCCTACACGAGCGAGGTCGTCACCGTGCTCTGCGCCGCGCTCATCGTCATCACCGCGAGCGCCAATCTGCGGGGCAAGGCCGGGTGGGTCGCTTCCCGCCCGATGGTGGCGCTCGGCGAGTGGTCGTTCGCGTTCTACCTCGTCCACGCCACGATCATCTACACGGCGCTGAGCCTTCTCGGGCCGCAGCCCCCACGGTGGGCGAACCTGGGCTGGTTCGCCGCACTCCTCGTCCTCGCGATCGCAGCCGCCGCCGCCCTCCACCTCTGGGTGGAGAAGCCCGTGGAGAGCAGGCTTCGTCGTTGGCAGCAGGGCGTGGTGTCGGCTCGACGAGCCCGGCAGGATCCCGCCATCGCCGAGGGCTGAGATCGGGCGAGGCTCGCCTCGAGCCGATGGTCATCGCCCTGTGCGCGACGCCAGTTCCTCGATGACGCGGATCGCGGCGTGACCGTCGCCGTACGGTGCGGCATCCGTGGCGGGCGGGAGTTCGCGTCCGACCGCCGCGGCGATCTCCTCCGCGGAGTTCGCGAGCACGTTCCAGCCCAGTTCGACGGTCTCGACCCATTCGGTCTCGGTGCGAACAGTCGTACACGGAACACGCAGAAGGAACGCCTCCTTCTGGAGTCCTCCTGAATCCGTGACGATTCCGCGGCTCGCGATCGCTGCGGCGATGAGTTCGGCATAGGCGAGAGGCGGATGGGCCACGAGCGAACCACGCGTCAGGGAGATGTTGTGCTCGGCAGCCTTGGCGATGACACGGGGGTGCGCCAACAGGATCACGGGATGATCGAGGGCAGCGAGGCCGTCGGCCACCTGCTTGAGACGGATCGGGTCGTCAGTGTTCTCGGCTCGGTGGATCGTGGCGACGGAGAACCCACCGGGAGTGAGCCCGAGTTCCCTCACGAGGGCTGAGGGTGCGTCGCCCATGCGGGCGCGCTCAGTGAGCAGCACATCCGTCATGACGTCCCCGACCAGCACCGTGCGGTCGCCCAGGCCCTCGCGACCGAGGTGAGCTACGGCGACAGCGGTCGGCGCGAGCAGCAGATCGGCCGCATGATCGGTGAGCACGCGATTGTGCTCTTCAGGCATGCGCCGGTTGAACGACCGCAGCCCGGCCTCGAGATGGGCGACCGGTATGTGCATCTTGACGGCCGAGAGCGTGGCCGCGAGCGTGGAGTTCGTGTCCCCATATACGAGCACCCAGTCGGGCCGATGCTCGTCGAGCACGGCATCGAGGGCCGAGAGCATCGCCCCCGTCTGCACGCCGTGCGATCCGGATCCGATGCCGAGGTGCACTGCGGGAGCCGGGATGCCGAGCTCGTCGAAGAACACGTCGGAGAGCATCGGGTCGTAGTGCTGCCCGGTGTGCACGATGACATGGTCGACCCCGGCGGCCGCGGCGGCGTGGGCGATGGGAGCGAGCTTGACGAACTGGGGCCTGGCACCGACGACGCTGAGGATCTTCACGATACTCAAGTCTATTCCGGCCCGTCGGACATGAGCCCCATCCGAACGCGGACCCGACGGCAGGCAGGCGCGCCCCTGATAGTTTTGACGGGTGCTGCCAGCGGAGGATGACGACGTGACGTCTCCGTCGGTGGATGTCGTGATCGCCGTGCACAGTCCGGACCGTCCGGTCGAGCGTGCTGTCGGCTCCGTGCTGCTGCACACGACGGCGTCGGTTCGAGTGACCGTCGTGGTCCACAACACCGATGCTGCTCCCGTCGTCGCCCGGTTGTCCGGATTCGTCGGCAAGGCCGGCCTGCGGATCCTCGAGCTCCACGACGGCATCGCCAGCCCGGCCGGGCCATTCAACCTCGGCCTCGACCACGCCACCGCGCCGTTCACCTCCGTGCTCGGGTCCGATGACGAATTCGAGCCCGGGGCGATCGACGCCTGGCTCGCCGTGGCGAACAGCGACTCCGCCGACGTCGTGATCGCATGCCTGCGCCATGCCGGCGGATCTCCGGTCCCGACCCCGCCGACGCGTCCCTTCCGGCAGAGCAGCCTCGACCCCGTGAAGGATCGCCTGAGCTACCGGAGCGCTCCGCTCGGGTTGGTGTCCCGCGCAGCGTTCGGCGAGCTGCGCTTCGCCGAGGGACTGCCGTCGGGCGAAGACCTTCCCTATGTCTCCCGGCTCTGGTTCTCCGGGCGGCGCATCTCCTCGGCACGCTCGGCCCCGGCATACCGCCTCCACGATGACTCCGGTGATCGGGTGACCTTCGCCACACGATCGATCGCGGAGGAGTTCGCCTACCTGCCGTCGACCATCGGCAGTTCGTGGTTCCGCGCCCTGCCGGCACCGTCCCAGTCCGCGCTCGTGGCCAAGTTCCTGCGCATCCACCTCTTCGGGGCCGTGTCGAACCGACCGGACCCGGCCCTCTGGGCGACGCCGGACCGGGAGGAGCTGGCCGAGATCGCCCGTCTTCTGCTCTCGTCCGGCCACGGTATCGAGGAGGTCCTCTCCCGAGCCGATCGCGACCTGCTCGACGCCATCCTGGACCCGTCCTCGTGCGCTCGCACCCTCGGATCGCTGGCGATCCGACGGAGGAGACGCCTGGCCGTCGCCTCCCTCTTTCCGCGACGTCTCACGAGGCTGCTGCATGCCGAGGCTCCGCTGCGATTCTCGGCGGCATCCGCACTCGCCAACATCGCCCTTCCTCGTCGGGCGTACCCAGACGCGCTAGAGTTCCGCTGACCCGCCCGGTACGAAGAGCAGGCCGTCCTCCAGAACGCGGCGCGACATCCGCCCGTCGTGCACCTCGCGCACGAAACCCGGGCCCCGGGCGGCGACGGATCGATAGTGCTCGCGACGCGCCAGGACGTCCCGGAGCACCTCTTCGATGGAGTCGATGTCCGCCTCCACGACGGGCAGCTCGAGACCCGTCGCGGACACGACAGCCGCTCGCGCCTGCTCGCTCACGTGCGAGACGACGAGGCGCCCCGAGCCCATGACCTCGCACGCTGCGACCCCATAGTCGCCGAGCCGGAACTGGTCGAGCACGATGTCCGCTCCCCCGAACAGGGCCGGCATCTCGACATGCGTGACGTTCGAGACCGTCACGTACTCGATGATGCCCTCGTCGTGCAGGCGAGTGAGGATCGGAGTGATCTCGGCGGTGCCCTTCACCAGCGGGTTCGACGGCACGTGCAGCACACGAGGGCGGGCGCGTTCGAGGATCGGCGTGGATTGCGCCCAGGCGGCAGGGTCGATGACCACCGGAAGGAGATGCGCATCCGGCACGTCGAGCAGGAGGCCGGGTGTCGACACGAATGTCGGGGCGCCGAGCGCACCGAGCACGCGGAGATTCCCGAGCACGACCTTCTCCAGCGCCGCCACCGGCACCCAGTCGTCGTTGTGGAACGGCGACCACGGATCGGCTTCAGCGTGCCGCGACGGCAGGCGGATGTCCGACCCGTGGCAGATCATGCCGATCTGGACTCCCCCGCCACGGATCGCGCGGGCCTGGGCCAGCACGTCTCCGCCATAGAGACTGCCGAGCGGCTGCATCTCCGCCTCGATGAGCATGTGGGTGAATCGTTGGGTGATTGCGGCCAGCTGGGCCTTCTGCCAGCGCCTCGAGTGCCCGGCGATTCGACCGGGCACGGGATAGTCGACGGGATAGCCGAACGGGTTGATCGAGTCGTAGACCATGTTCATCGCGGCGACGCGCGGGTTCTCCGCGACGGCCCGAGCCCAGCGATAGCCCTGTCCCGCGTAGTTGGCCGGAGCGATCATCAGGCGGATCGGCCGGTTGGCCGGACTCGGCGGTGGCGGCACCCTCTCTCCCTTCACCGTGGCGACGGTGACGGCGAGAGGATCCCGGATCCACGACGGCATGGCCCGCCAGAGCTCCAGCGTGCTGGGGAGGCGCATCAGGCGAGAACCCAACCGTCGAGGAGCACACGAGCGCTCAGCCGACCATCGTGCACGGCCCGCACGAAATCGGCGCCGTCCCGTCCGAGGGCCGCCCGACGCGCCGGGTCGGCGATCAGGCCCAGAAGCACGTCCTCGAGGGTGTCGGGAGTCGCCTCGACGATCGGCAGCTCACGCCCGGTCTGCTCCATCACGACGTCGCGCACGGAGTCGAGGACGTGTCCGACGACGACTCGGCCGGCGGCCATCGCCTCGCAGGCGGCGACCCCGTAGGAGCCCAGCCGGAACTGGTCCAGCACGATGTCCGCCTGACCGTACACCACGGGCATCCGGGCCGACGGAACACCGGTGATGGTCAGGTACTCGATCGTTCCCGCCTCGTCCAACCGACGCAGCGCCGGCTCGATGAGATGCGTCCCCTTGACCGTCGATTTGCTCGGGACGTGCACTACGACGGGGCGGCTGCGCTCGTCCACGGCGACTCCGCCCTCCCACCGGGCGGGGTCGATCACGACGGGGCACCAGGTGGCGTAGGGAACGTCGACGAGCAGATCGGGAGTGGAGACGAAGGTCGGACGCCCGAGCTCATCGAGCAGTGCCCGGTTTCGCACGGCATCGCGTTCCAGCTTGACGAGGTACGTGTCGTCGTCGGCGAAGGGCGACCACGGCGTGAGCGACACGTGCGTGCTGGGGCGGCGGATGTCGGCCCCGTGGCAGATGAATGCTGTGGAGAGCCCCCGTCCGGCGAGCACACGGGACTCGACCGCGACATCACGGGAGTAGAGGCGTCCGAACAGGGCGCGCTCGGCCTCGTAGAGGACATGGGAGAAGGTCGAGACCGCTGCGAGTTCGGCCTCCTGCCACACCCTCGAGTTGTTGTAGACCGGAACGGACACCTCGATGTCGGCGGTGAACGAGAATCCGCCCGGAACGTCGACGGCCATGTTCAGTGCTCGGACATCCCTCGGATCGGCGTCGATCGCCCTGGCCCACAGCCAGCCCTGGGCGGCATAGTTGGTCGGTCCGATGTACACCGCAGCCGCAGCATCCGGCCTCACCGCAGGAGCCGGCAGGTCGCCAGTGGACGACGAGCCGAGGGAACGGGCTGCAATGCGGCCCAGCAGGCTGTCGGGATGGTCGGCTATGTAGTCGATCGTGCGGTTGGCGAAACGGGGAAGACGGTTGCGATTGCGCAACGTGCGATCGATGGCGGACCGCGGCCAGCTCATCACTCGGTTCACCATGCCCATAGCTCTCCCATCATCTCACGGGGTCGTCGCGGCCCGGACGCCGCCCGCCGTCAGTGCGGCAATCGCAGGCGCACGACGCGGCGCAGCAGCGAGTCGATGGCGAAGGCGTCCCTCAGGCGCACCGTGCGCAGGCGATCAGCCGGGCCAGCCCCCCGCACACGCGCGATGGCGAGTGCGACGCCATCCGCGTCTGGGGCGGTCGCCGCAGCGACGACCAGGTGCTCGGAGCGAGAGAGAGAGCGAACGGCGGACTCATCCAGTCGGTGCAACCACTCGGCGACCCGGCGCAGTGCATCGAGATCGTCCGGCGTCCAGTCCGAGGCCTGCTGGCGCAGAAGGACCGCCGGGATCACGTTCATGCGCCAGAGTTTGATGGCGATCGCACGACGTCGTCGTCGGGGCAGCGACAGGGGCCAGGACTGCTCCGACAGGTGGAGCAGCGCCTCGAATTCGGCCGCCGGGGACCGCGTGAGCAGCGTCACCCGTTGCGGTGCGTCCTGTCCGATCACGTAGCAGGGAAGATGCTGCCCGACGTCTATTCGAGCCTGCCCATTGAGCAATGCGAGACCGAGCTCGATGTCCTCTCCCGATGTGAATCCCGTCGTCAGCGCGATTCCTGTGCCCTCCAGGTAGGAGCGTCGTATCAGGCCGAGAGGCGCCGCGCGGTAATTCAGTCGGTCGCGCACCGGATCCAGTCGCGCACCGCGGAACGGACGCGTGAGCGGATCCCGCCACAACGCCCCAGCCTGATCGCGCAGGCGGGCGATCAGGTAATCGGTACGATGCGAGCGCACGTGCTCGGACCACGCGTCGAGCGCTCCGGACTCGAGGAAGTCATCCGATCCCATGATCGCCACGTACGTGCCGGTCGCGATACCGAGGCCGTGGTTGAACGGGCCGGCCGGCGAGTACAGGCCGTCCGCGAATTCGACCACACGCAGCCTCGCCTCCCCGGCGAAGGATACGAGGGCGTCCGAGAGGCTCTCAGCGGAGATGCCGTGGGCGACGACGGTGACCCGCGCATCCGTCGACGGCGACGCCGCGAGAACCGAGGCGACAGCACGGTCGATGCGGCGTCGCGGATCGTGCACCGCGATGACGACGTCGATGAAGGGGTCGGTCGCGCTCACGACGTCGCTGCGGCGGGCCGACCGAGGCCGGCAAGGGCCACCTGCTCGCCGAACGCGGGGAGCGTGGTCGCCAGACCATAGAAGGTGTCGAGGCCCAGTACTCGGCCATCCTCGAGATAGCAGATCTGGTCGTAGTCCTTCACCGTCGACAGTCGATGCGCGACCGAGATGATCGTGAGCTCGCCCTGCAGACTGCGGATGGCCCTCGTGACATCGTCCTCCGTCTTCGTGTCGAGCGAGCTCGTCGCCTCGTCGAGCA
This sequence comes from Orlajensenia leifsoniae, assembly GCF_004570845.1. Lineage (GTDB taxonomy): Bacteria > Actinomycetota > Actinomycetes > Actinomycetales > Microbacteriaceae > Orlajensenia > Orlajensenia leifsoniae. The sequence goes on from NZ_SPQZ01000008.1 coordinate 27,285, forward strand.
CCAGCACGAGCGGATCGGCATAGAGGGCTCGTGCAATACCAAGACGCTGCTGCTGACCACCGGAGAGGGCGACACCGCGTTCGCCGATCTTGGAGTACATGCCGGCTTCCCGCTCGCCGACGACGGCCGAGAGCTGTGCCATCTCGAGGGCGCGGTTGACACGTTCGGGGTCGAAATCGTCGTCCCAGGTGAGCGCGACGTTCTGCGCGATGCTCCCGTCGAAGAGGGCGACCCGCTGCGGCACGTAGCCGACGCGTCCACGCCAGGCCCGCAGCACGTCACCGAGGGGAAGGCCGTCGATCGTGAGACTCCCGTCGGTGGGTGTGCTGAGGCCGAGAAGAAGATCGATCAGGGTGGACTTGCCCGCGCCGGACGGTCCCACGATTCCGAGGGAGCTGCCGAACGGGATGTCGATGTCGATTCCGCGCAGTACGTGGCCGTTGGTCGTCGGGTAGCGGAACTTCACCTGGTGGAGGCTGAGGACCTTCGGTCCAGCAGGAAGCGTGGCGCGGTCCTCGCCGATCTCGGTGGCGTTGACATCGCTCTCCGAACGAGTGATGTCGTCGATGACGTCCTGCGCGGAGGGAATGGTGGCTGATGCCTGGATGATGCCGCTCTGCACGCCGTTGATGGCGGGGATCAGCCGGAACCCGGTGACCGCGAACAGCGCGACGGAGATGATGGCCTGATCGGGCCCGGCGATGAGGAAGGACGCGCCGCCGATGAGCAGGAACCCACCGACGAGGGCCGCCTCGAAGGCGTACTTCGGGATGACGCTCAGGAAGGAGCTGTTGGCCCGTGCCCGCACGGCGCGGACGCGTTCCGAGGTCACGACTCGGGAGACCTGCTCCAGACGGTTGCGGAGGGTGATCTCCTTCAGCGCCTCGACCATCTCGGTCATGAAGATGGCGACACGGTAGCTGGCGTTGCGGTTGACCCGACCGGCGAGCAGGGCACGGCGGGTGACGAAGTGGTTGACGACGAACGCGACGAGGCCGAGGTAGAGCAGCGCGATGATGGCGGTGAGCGGCTGGGCGACCACGAGAACCACGAGGATGAGCACGAAGGTCAGCAGGCTGCCCGGAATGAGGGCGAGCGGCAGGATGAAGCCCATGATCGTATTCGCGATGCCACCGTCGGCGATCCGGGTGACTTCAGCGACGCTGCGCTTCGAGCGCTCCTCCCAGGAGGAGTGGATGTAGGCGCGGAACATCCGCTGCCCGATCTCGAGCTCGTAGCGCGCGAAGCGGCGGGTGGCGACCCAGTGCAGTCCGACGGATAGGACGCTCTTGAGGATGATCAGCCCGCAGGCCGCCAAGATGAGAAATGGGGCGGCAGAGGCCGGGAACTGGCCGATGATCGGAAGGGTGATCGGCGAGCCCGTCACGATCGGCGTGATGATCAGCGCGAGCAGGGTCATGGCTCCGACGTCGAGCAGCGTGATGGCACTGGTCAGCACGACGTAGAGCGCGAAGAAATTCCTCGCTCCCGCTGGGAGAAGAGGCAGGAGGTCTCGGAGCGTTTTCCACAGGAGCTTCATGGCGTGACGACACTACCATCCGCCGTATGTGGGAAGCCCGAGTGCGGGGCGGCGCCTCAGTAGCCGCCGAGATTCGGCTCGGATCAGGATGCGGCGAGCGCTGCGATCGCCTGCTTCCAGATCGCCACCTGAGACTCGGCGGACAGCTCGCGGGCGCTGGCGTTCGCGCTCGCCTTCCACTTCTCCACCTCGTGGACCGTCATGGTGTCCAGAACGGCAGCGAGGTCTTCCGGCGCGAAGCCGTCGGCGACCACTCCGAGCCCGAATCCGTGGACGTACTCGGCCATCTCCGGCGATGGTCCGATGATCACGCCGAGCCGAGCCTGGACGTAGTCGAACAGCTTGTTGGGCAGGGCCCAGCGATTGTTGAAGTTCGTCGGCGGAAGGAAGTGCACTCCCACGTCGTAGCGCTGTAGCGTGCTGGAGAGCTCGGCGTACGGCACAGGATCGTTCACCCGCACCCGCCCGCCGGACTCCGCGGCGCGCTCGCGCAGGTGGTCGAGGAAAGCCGGCTGATTCGGAGTGAGGTAGAAGTCAAGGGTGGCTCCCGAGGTGGAGGCCATCACCCCGGAGACGAGGTCGTCGAGGCGACGATCGTGCATCGCGGCCCCGGAGTGCACCAGCCGCACGGGTTCGCCGACCGGCTGCGGCTCCGCCACGATGTACGGTGCCGCGTTGGTGACGATGACCGGGCGGAATCCGAACATGCGGTCGTACTCCCGCGCGAGTCCCCCGCTCACGGTGCTCCACGACGACGCCTGACTGACGTACTCACTGCACAGCCACTCGACGTACGGCGTGATCTTGAGCTTCCAACCCTCCCAGTCCTCGTGCAGCAACGGCGAGTACTCGTGCAGGTCTGCGTGCACTCCCTTCGCGGGTTTCAGGCGGAGCGCGATGGGAACGGCTTCGACATCGTTGGCCAGCACGACGTCCCATCGGCCCGGTTTGAGGTGGCGGCGCACCCAGCCGACCGACCACAGCGACCAATAGGCGCGTTTGTAGCGCTTCTTCGTGATGCGTCCGTCATGCAGCACGTTGTGGAGCACGTCATCGGGGATGCGGATGTGCTCGGCCACCCCGTCGGGCGCCTCGCCGTAGCCGCACGTGGTGACCTCGTACTCGTCGCGGAAGGCCTCGACCTGCTTGAGCACGCGCGCATCCCCCGCAATCGGGGAGAACGAGAGGATGAGCAGTCGGGTCTTCATGCGGTTCGGCCTCGTCGTCGTTTGGCTGTTCAATGCCCGTACAGACTACCGGCCGTCGGGCAGGGCGAGTCAGGACGGCGGGTGGCCGGATCGCAGAAACGGCTCGAGGACGCTGGCGGTCAGCGCGCCGTCATGCACGGCTGCCGCAAACATCGGGCCCCGCTCGGCGACCGCCCTGTACCGCTCCGGATGGGTGGCGACATCCCGGAGGACCACATCGAGCGTGTCGATCGTCGCCTGCACGATCGGGACCTCGAGGCCGGTGAGGTTGCGCACATGATCCCGCACCTGCTCGCTCAGATAGCCGATCACGAGGCGGCCACCCGCCATCGCCTCGATCGCCGTCGCCGAGTAGATGCCCAGCCGGAACTGCTCGAGAATGATGTCGCTCATGGCCAGGGTGGCCGGCATATCGCTGGCGGGAACGCCCTCGATCCGCCGGTAGTCGATGACTCCCTCATCGTGCAGACGACGAGTGGTCGGTTCGATCAGCTCTGTGCCCTTGATGACCGAATTCGTCGGAGCATGCATCACGACCGGGATTCCTCCCCGCAGGACAGGGGTCGCATTCGACCACCGGGCCGGATCGACGACGACCGGAAGCCAGATGGCCCCGGGATGGTCGAGGACGAGCTCGGGAGTCGACACGAACACCGTCGCGTCCTGCTCGGCGAGGAATGCTGCGTTGCCCCGAGCCGTCTCCTCGAGGACGGGAAGCAGCGGCCAGTCCTGGTCGCGGAACGGAGACCACTCCTCCCTGGCCGCGTGCCGGCTCGGCAGTCGGAGATCGCTTCCGTGGGAGACGTAGCCGACGACGAGTCCGGCCGCTCGCAGTTCACCCGCTTCACGGCGCACGTCGCCGGCGCAGTAGCCACCCAGGATCGGGCGCTCGGCCTCGACGAGCACGTGGGTGAACCCCTCGAGCACGGCCGCCGCGTGGCGTCGGTACCACCACTCCGAATCGACTGCGACGTTCTCGGCGACGCGATGGTCGGCCCGGAATCCACGGTCGATGCCGCGGGAGATGACGAGGTTGGCCGCCCCGACCCCCGACAGGCGTTCGGCTGCACGGGCCCACTCGAACCCCTGACCCGCGTAGTTGGCGGGAGCGATGAGGAGTCGCACCTCGCCTGCCGGAGGTCTGATGGCGGCCGGCAGATCAGCAGCCCTGTAGCCGAGGGTGTGCGGAACGAGCCGTACCCGGATCGGCTCGGGAAGGGCGAGCACGACCGCACCGACCGACCGTCGCGCCCAGGCGACGAGCCGCGCGACCGGGTTCACGCGCGTTCCGATCCGGCGCCGCTCCGCACGACGGCGGCCGCCTCCCTGGCACGCGCAGAGCTCGATGCGTTGTCGGCCACCCACTGTGCACGGATTTCTCGGTCCCTCGTGTCCCGGGCTCGTCCGAAGGCGTCGATGAGGGCGTTCGCCACTGAATCGATGTCGTAGTCCACGGCCGTGCCGAGGCTGCCGGCCGCGATGACGGACCTGGACGGACCGAGGCCGGCGAAGACCACGGGCGTGCCCGTCGCGCTGGACGCGAAGATCTTGGTGGGCAGGGCGAAATCGTATCCCTGGCCCGGCATGAGGCTCACGAGGCCGGCCCGGGCTGATCGGAGCCACCGCGCGGCCTCTGCAGGCGGCACCGACCCGTGGAACTCCACAGCTCCAGGCGCCAGGTCGGACGCGAGGCGCTCGAGCGCCCCCCACGCGCTCCCCTGCCCGAGGAAGGCGATCCTGGCGTCCGGGTGAACCACGAGCACGGCGGGCATGGCACGGATGAAGATGTCGGCGCCCTGCCATTCACTCGTCGTGCCGGCGTAGACCCCCCACGGCGCATCGACGTCGACGTCGCCCGCTGGAGTGAATATCTCGGTGTCGATGCCGTTCGGCACGACCACGACATCGGCGCGGGGTGCCAGCATGAGCACTCGATCCCGCACGCCGTCGTTCACAGCGAGCACGCGTCGCGCTCCGCGTAGTGCGCGTGCCTCGATCCAGCGCACCGCCACGACGACCGGACGGGGAGCGTCGGTGGCCGCCGTCGCGTCCGACCAGATGTCAGCCGCGTAGTAGACGTACGGCAGCCGGCGGAGGTCGCAGGCGACGCGGACGAGGAGCCCGGTCGTGGGGGGCGGCTCCACGACGACGACGTCGCCGCGCGCAGTGAACAGCACACGGAAGAACGCCGGCACGTCGAAGCTCATGTACTGCAGGTAGCCGCGCAGGTAGCCACTCCGGTCCCGAAGCACCGGTGCCCGACGGACGCGCATCCCGGGTGCGTCCGGTCCGGATTCCGAGCGCAGTGCCGGGGGGATTGTGGTCGTGAGCACCTCGACCCGGTCTCCTCCGGCCACGAGCGCCCGGGTGAGGGCCAGCAGTCGGAAGGATGCCGCGGCCGCCTCGGGCGAGAAGATCCGGCTGACGAGGGTGACTCGCATGTCAGAAGGTGACGGGCAACCCGCTGCGCGCCGACTCGAGCGCTCCCTCGACCACCTCGAGGGTGCGCAGGCCCTGCTCGAGGGTCACGATGTCGTTCGAACGACCGAGTACGGCGTCGCGGAAGGCCTCATGCTCTACGCGCAACGGCTCGCGCTTGGCGAAGGAGTACCGGGTGACGTCTCCTTCTGAAACGCCGCGGAACGAGGACACGGACTCCCATTCGAGCGGGATGGTGCCATTCGCGAAGAAGGTGAGGTCTCCCGTCGAGGTGTCCGCGACATAGGCGCCGCGCTCGCCGGTGACGACAGTGACGCGCTCCTTCATGGGGCTGAGCCAGTTCACCAGGTGAGAGACGATGACCCCGTTCGCGAGGCGTCCGGTGACCGCGATCATGTCCTCGTGGTTGCGTCCGCTCTTGAAGGTGGTCTGCGCGTAGACGGAGGCGTAGGTGCTCTGCGCCACCCACGAGGTGAGGTCGATGTCATGCGAGGCGAGATCCTTCGCCACGCCGACATCGGCGATGCGGGCGGGGAAGGCGCTCTGGCGTCGGGTGACGATCTGGTACACCTCGCCGAGGTCGCCGGCGGCCAGCCGGGAACGGAGTTCCTGGAGCGCCGGGTTGAAGCGCTCGACGTGTCCGACAGCGCCGACCAGTCCCCTCTCGGCGAAGGCCGCGACCATGCGATTGCCCGCGTCGACGCTGTGGGCGATCGGCTTCTCCACGAGGGTGTGCACGCCTGCCGCGGCGAGTTGGAGGGCGGCATCCTCGTGGAACTGCGTGGGAACAGCGACGACCGCGATGTCGATTCCCGCCGCGATGAGCGATTCGATGTCGGGAAGCACCTCGAGAGCTCCGGCGACGCCGTGCGGATCACCACCGGGATCGGCGATCGCGACGAGTTCGACGCCGTCGACCTCGCGCAGCACCCGAGCGTGGTGGCGCCCCATGACACCGACGCCGAGCAGGCCGGCGCGCAACGCAGCCATCAGGCGCCAGCCATCGCGACAGCGTTGACCGCAGCGACGATGCGCTCGAGGTCGGACTGCGAGAGTGAGGGATGCACGGGCAGTGACGCGACCTCGCTGGCAGCTTTCTCCGTCTCGGGGAGATCGAGTGCCGGCGCGAAGTGAGCGAGGGACGGCAGGCGATGGTTCGGAATCGGGTAATAGACCCCCGAACCGATCGCGTGCTCCTCGCGGAGCGCGGTGACGAAGCCATCGCGGTCCTCAGGTACACGCACCGTGTACTGGTGGTAGACGTGACGCGCTCCCGGTGCGACGCGCGGAATCACGACGCCCTGCAGGTTGGCGTCGAGGAAGGCGGCATTGCTGCGGCGGGCCTCGGTCCAGGCACCCACCTTGGTGAGCTGTACACGGCCGATGGCAGCATGGATGTCCGTCATGCGGTTGTTGAAGCCGATGAGCTCGTTCTCGTACTGCTTCTCCATGCCCTGATTGCGCAGCAGCTTGACGTTGCGCACGATCATCTCGTCGGCGCAGCTGACCATGCCGCCCTCCCCGCTGGTCATGTTCTTGGTCGGGTAGAGGCTGAACATGGCGAAGGTGCCGAAGGTTCCCACGCGGTGACCGTCGATCTCGGCGCCGTGGGCCTGGGCGGCGTCTTCGTAGAGGGCGACGCCGTGCCGGTCCGCCACGGCGCGCAGCTCGGCCATGAGGGCGGGGTGGCCGTAGAGGTGCACGGGCATGATGCCCTTGGTGCGCGGCGTGATGGCGGCCTCGACGGCGCGCGGGTCGAGCGAGAAGTAGTCGGGCTCGATGTCGGCGAACACCGGGGTGGCACCGGTGAGGGCGACGGAGTTCCCCGTGGCCGCGAAGGTGAACGACGGCACGATGACCTCGTCGCCCGCGCCGACTCCCGAGGCCAGAAGGCCGAGGTGCAGTCCGGAGGTGCCGGAGTTGACGGCGACGCTCGCGCGCCCCTCGACCATCTCGACGGCGAACTCCCGTTCGAACTCAGCGACCTCGGGGCCTTGGGCCACCATTCCTGAAAGGAGGACGCGGTCGACCGCTGCACGCTCGTCGTCGCCGATGATCGGCTTCGCGGCGGGGATGAAAGTGTCAGTCATGTTCGGCAAGCTCTTCGAGCGCCCCTTCGTTCTCTCTGTACCGGGTTCCCGTCGCCGGGCACACCCAGTGCGAACCGTCTTCGACGAGTCGCTGTCCTGCTCGCCCGACCCAGCCCAGCCGGCGAGCTGGCACGCCGGCCATGAGGGCGAAGTCGGGCACGTCCCGTGTGACGACGGCGCCGGCGGCGATCGTCGCCCAGGCGCCGATCGTCACGGGAGCCACGCACACGGCGCGGGCGCCGATGGAGGCGCCGTCCTTGATGGTCACCCCGACGGGTTCCCAGTCGTGCGCGCTCTTCTGCGTTCCGTCGGGGTTCACCGCCCGGGGGTAGGTGTCGTTGGTCAACACGACCGCGGGGCCGATGAAGACCCCGTGGCCGAGATGCGCGGGCTCGTAGATCAGTGCGTAGTTCTGCACCTTGCAGTTGTCCCCGAGGACGACGCCGGTTCCGATGTAGGCCCCGCGCCCGATGACGCAGTTCTCACCGAGAACGGCCGTCTCGCGCACCTGGGCGAGATGCCAGATGGAACTGCCTGATCCGATGGTCGCATCGTCGGCGACATCGGCCGAATCCACGATTCGGACGCCGGGGCTCGTCGGCACTGTGCGGTTCCTCCTGGATCTGGTACTGGCATGCGCTGCAGCGCCCAGCCTATCGCGTTCTGCAAGAATGGTCTGATGCACGCACCTGCCCCCAGCCCCGCCGTCGACCCTCGGCGACACGCTGCGGACACGTGGATCGTCATCCCCCTCTACAACGAACGCACCGTCATCGAGCAGGTCATCGTCGACCTGCGCGTGCACTTCGATCACATCGTCTGCATCGACGACGGCAGCGTCGACGGATCCGCCGCGGTCGCAGCATCGGCTGGGGCCCGGGTGGTGCACCACCCGGTCAACCTCGGGCAGGGAGCCGCCCTGCAGACCGGATTCGAGTACGTCGAGGCGCATCCTGAAGCCCGCTACATCGTCACGTTCGATGCCGACGGCCAGCACAGGGTGAGCGATGCCGTCGAGATGGTCGACCTGGCCAAGGCCGACGACCTCGCCATAGTGTTCGGCTCGAGGTTCCTCGACGACCGCACCAATCCCGGATGGCTGAAGCACGTCATCCTGAAGACGGCCGTCTGGGTCACGAACCTCACCACGGGCCTCCGGTTGACGGATGCGCACAACGGTCTCCGCGTCATCCGCACGGATGCCGCCCGCCGGATCGAGCTGGAGCAGGACGGCATGGCGCATGCCACCGAGATCGTCCTGAAGCTCGGGCGCACCAGGCTTCCCTGGAAGGAATACCCCGTGGAACTCCTCTACACGGACTACTCGAAGGCCAAGGGCCAGTCGGTGCTGAACTCCGTCAACATCCTCGTCGATCTGCTGGTGCGCTGATGTGGATCCAGATCCTCCTCGTCATCGGCGTCGTCGTCGTCGGACTCTTCCTCGCCCGTCCGGGCGGAAGCGACAGCCACCTGGCGCTGCGCCGCCTGTTCATGGCCGGATTCGTGATCGTGGCGATCGTGTCGATCATCTTCCCCCAGTGGCTCAGCTGGCTCGCCAACCTCATCGGGGTCGGGCGCGGAGCCGACCTGCTGCTCTACGCCCTCGTGCTGGCGTTCCTCGTGTTCGTGGCGACGACCTATCGCCGCAACGTCGCGGTGAACCGCCGCATCACGCGGCTGGCCCGTGAGGTCGCCCTGGCACGCGCCGCCGCCGAAGACGCCGGGATCGAGCGCCCCCAGGCCTGACGGCCGATCAGCACCCACCTTGGCCGCTCCCGACCCTGACCGCTCAGGACTGGCAGTCGAGCACGCGGTAGAGCACGGCCGAGCCGACGCGGTCGACCTCCTCGAAGCCCGGCGCTGTGTCCAGGCCGAGCAGACCCGGGTACGCGACGGTCGCGTCGAAGTTCAGCAACTTGGCCGCGTCCCCGAAGTACGTGCCGAAGTCGAGGGCGTACTCCACTCCGAGTCGATTTGCCGCTGCGCACACCTCCGGATCCGAGGCGATCTCGTTCAGTCGGGAGTTCAGGAGCACGTGGTCCGGATCCTGCGAGTAGTTGAAGTGCGGGTTCAGCACGCGGCGGTCGGCGATGGCGTAGGCGAGGTTCGTCCCGGTCCATGGATTACCTGCGATGACACTGTCGGGATCGGTCGTGTCGGGGAGACGTTCGAGCAGCGTGCGCTCGTCGGTCGAGAGGATCGGCGCCCACGACCCCGACCCCCAGGCATACCGACCAGTCGCCGATGCGGTTTGAAGGGCCGGAACCTGTCCCGCAGTGACGACAACGACGAACAGGGCGACCGAGACGACGCAGCCGATGACCGAGGTGATGGGGCGCGACGGGAAGCGCCGGTTCCACCGCACCGACACGAGGTCCCAGAGCGTCACAGCGCCGACGATACCGACGACGACGCAGACGACGCCGAAGAGCGCGGCCATCCGGGGCGGGTCCTTGTAGAAGAGACCGAGGAACAGCACTCGCACCTCGGCTGATCCCACGGCTTCGGCGATGAAGAACAGCACCGCGGAGATGGCCCACGCACCGACGAGCCAGAGCCGTCGGCGGGTGACGATCATGATGACGATGCCGATGATCACGAACAGCGCCAGCCCGAAGGACGGCGGCTGACCGTCCCGGAACAGCAGGAAGGTCTCCAGAAGACCGAATCTGTCGCCGACCTTCGGTCCCCATGGTGCGTATTGCCCCATACGTCCGACGATGATCCAGGCGGCCACGAAGGCGCCGACGGCAAGAGTCGCCAGTGCGATGATCGTGATCATCCGGCCGCGGGACGCAGCACCACGCGCCGCAGAGGCGACGAACCAGGCGAACGCGGGCAGGGCCACGGCCACGGCGAAGAAGGCGACGGCTGGTTGAGCGAGGGCGATGGCCAAGAGCACGAACCCGGCTGCGACGGCACGCTGCAGCAAGGAGGAATCGAGGTCGGAACCACGGCCGAACACCGAGAACGCCAGAGCCAGAGCCAGCGGGAGCAGCGCCGTGGCGAGGAAGAACGGGAACAGCACCCCGAACGTGAGCATGAGCAGCGGGAACCAGGGCAGCACCGCACCGAGCACGGCTGCGGCGATGAGGGCTGCGAGGCGACCGGGGAACAGCACTCGGGCGACCAGCAGAAGGGCGCCGGGCCAGACGACCGCCGCGACGGCGAGGTTGATCATGTTCGCGGCGAGCGGGATGCTGACCCCCGGCGTCATCGCGACGAGAGAGACGACGTCGTGCCAGGCGGCGGGATAGGCGCCCCCGGAGGAGATAACCCCGGTCAGCGACAGCGACGACGCATCGCCGGTGTCGAGGATGTAACGCACGGCGTTGAGGTGGAAGCCGTTGTCGAAGGTCTGGGAGATGGCGTCGGGGCCTCCCCACACGATGGCGAGTTGGAGCAGGACGGCCACCGCCGCCACAGCCCACGGGATGACGACGGCGAGCCGCGGCATCCGTGAGACCGGTGCCGGCCGGCGACGGAACACGAAACGGCGGAGCAGCCAGGCGACGAGAGCGAGAAGCACCACGACGATCACGACGCTGAGCGGGCTCCACTCGACGCCGACGCGACCGAACACGATGGCGATGACGCCGACGAGAGCGACGCTCACGGCCGGAGCCACGGTGATCAGCAGCATGCCGCGGGCGCCGAGGGCAGCCAGGACGGCGGCTCCGGGGAGCAGCAGCCACGCGAGCGCGATGAGAAAGGCCGGAACGGCCGATATCCAGGTGTCCATCAGCGTGCGATCAGGGCATGGCGAGGACGACGGTGGAGCACGGGCACGTCGAACAGTGTAGACGGCTTCGCTGCGTGCTCCCGGCGAACCGGGGGCATTCGGGCTGATCGCCGGGTGATCGCCGGGTGCCGGGTGGGTGAACGCCGCGCGCCGCCCTGCGCACGCGCGACCGCTCGCCCGGCACGCATCGCCGATCGATCAGCTACTCGAACGTCAGGAATCAGCCGCAGTAGTACATCATGCGAACACGGTCCGTGAGAGCACCGGTTCCGCCGAGCACGACGAGCTTGTCGGCGTTCTTGGCGGTGATGGACTCGCGCACGGCCCTCGGCAGGCAGTCGGTGAAGCTGAGGTACAGCGGCATCCGGGTCTTCCCTGCGGCAGCGGCTCCGGCGAGGGCATCGGGGAACGACGCACCGGAGGCCACGTAGGCCGTGGCGGACGATCCGAAAGCCGCGTTGGTGATGGCGACGCTGGTGGCGTAGCGATCGATGCCCGAGCGCCGCACCACGCTGACTCCCGATGCCGCCACGCTCGACGCGAAGCCCTCGGTGATGGCCCCGGGGCCACCGGCGAGAGTGATCTTGGTCGCACCGATCGCTCCGAGCACATTCAGGGTTGCCTCATCGGCCTTCCGCGCCTTGCCGTCGACGAGCAGGACCGGCGTCTTGGCTGCACCGGCTGCTGCGCCGGCCGACAGCGCGTCGGCGAAGTCCCACCCCGTGGCGAGGTAGGCGGAGGCGACCTTCGGGAACACCGTGGACGCGATGAGCCGGGAGGTCTCGAAGCGGTCGGCGCCGGCGATGCGCTGCGCTGGAGCGACGGTCCTGAGCGCGTCCATGACGGGGTCGTCGACGACTCCGGTTCCACCGACGACAACGATCTTCTTGGGCTTCAACCGCTTAAGCTCGATCAGCGTCGACGTCGGGATGGCCGTCCGCGCAACGAGCAGCAGCGGCCCGCCCTGGGCTGCAGCGGCCGGGGCCGCCGACAGGGCATCCGCGAATCCGGCGCCGGAGGCGATGTAGACCACCCGAACGCCGGCGGACTTGTAGGTGTCCTTGGAGATCTCGACAGCAGTGGCGTACCGATCGTTGCCGCCGAGACGGGTGGTCGGCAGGGGCGTCGTCGAGTTCGGGTTGCCGAACCAGGCGTTGTAGTACAGCGAGAAGTTCCTGTTGCCGTAGGAGGCGCAGCCGTCCCACGAGGCTCCCCACCCAGCAGCCAGGCTGTTCGCGTTGGGCTGGTACGGAGTGTAGAAGTAGAGCGCCGAGGTGGCGAGGTTCTGGATCGTGACCGACGACGACCCGCAGGCGGCATTCGGACTGTACTGGATGGGGCGCGGCTCACCCACGCGGAACTTGCCCCCCTGGTACATCGAGCTGCCGGGGTTGGTGTACCAGACCAGCTGGCGAGCCGCCGCGTACACCTGGTTGAAGAAGCCGTAGAACTGCGAGTCGCAGACCGACGTGTCCGGGCATCCCATGCCCATGGCCTTGCGCATGACGCCATCGCTCGGAGCCCGCGAGGTGATGAGTCCCTGCTCCTTCTGGAGGGTGACGAGGATGACCTTGGCGCTCAGCCCGCACAGACGCTGCACACGGTAGATGATGCTCGCTGCCGATTCGCCGTTCGCGCCGCTGTAGGCGGCGCAGGTGCCGAAGCTCCACGAGGCGTTGGGTGTGTTCATGCGGAATGCCGCGAGGCAGTTCGAGTTCTGGCAACCGCCCTGGGCGTTGATCTGGCGCTCTAGGAAAGCCTGGATCTCGGCCTCGGTCATCGCCCACGAGTTGAAGAAGTTGAAGTCCGTGATGATGGAGCCCGGGCTGAACGTTCCTGCAGCGAGCGTCTGGATCCTGCCGAACGCCAGCGGCGCGGGCGTCTCGGGAGCGACAGGTGCCTCGGTGGCCGGAGCCTCCGTGGGCGTCGGCGTGGCGGACGGCGTTGGCTCTGCCGACGCCGACGGCGACGGCGTCGGCTCGGCGCTGGGCGTCGGCTCGGCGCTGGGCGTCGGCTCGGCGCTGGGCGTCGGCTCTGCGGTGGGTTCTTCCGTGGGCGCCGAGCCCTCAGTGGGATCGGGTGACGGTGCCGGCTCGGCGGACGGATCCGTACTGGGGTCCGGCGTCGGGGTCTCGCCCGGGTCGCCGCTGGTCGCATCCGTCGTCGAGCCGTCGGGCGTCCCCGCCGTAGGTGCCGTCGCGGACGATGCCTGGGGAGCCGCGACAGCCGGAGTCGCAACGATGCCCGGCATGCTCACCCCGAGGGCCGCGGCGAGGAGGATGGCGACGACAGACTTCATGGTGCGGTACTCCAAGCGCAGTGCGCGGCCAGCGCCCGACCGCTGCCCGTCGCCCTCCACACTATCCCGCAGGGTCGGCATGGGGAGGAACTGGCCGAAGGAAACGCCGATCGAATGCGAGAACGAGCGGATCAGTGCTCGCCGGCGCGGGCGATGCCGGGTCCGCGAGCGATCAGGCGCCGGTACGCCACGCGCCGTACGGGCTCGGGAACGAACCTGTAGGCGCCGCGGACCGCGACGTTGCGCAGGTACTGGGCGCGGGTGGTGAAGCCGATGCCCAGCAGCGCCTTCTGCAGGGCCCGCTCGCTGTGCCACTGGTCGCGCCCACCGCGTCGGGCATAGGCGCCGGCGCCCACGCGGTACATGACCAGGGGCTCGACGACATTGCCGACCCTGGCCCCGCTCGCGATCATGCGGGCGAACAGCCAGTAGTCCTCCATGAGACCCATGGCCTGATATCCCCCAGCCGCGTCGACGGCACTGCGCCGGTAGACGACGGTCGGGTGGCTGAACGGATCGTGGAATCTCGCGTAGTCCTCGATCTCGGTCTGGCCGGTGCGCGGGATCCGCTGTCCGACGATGGAGCCGACATCATCGAGGAATTCATACATCCCCGTTCCGACGAGGTCGAGGCCGCCCTCGATCAGGGGGAGCTGGCGCTCGAAGCGACTGGCGAGGGAGATGTCGTCGGCGTCGATACGCGCCACGATGTCGTGGGCGCAGACGGAGAGTCCGCTCGTGAGAGCCGTGGCGAGGCCGACGTTCTCGGGGAGCACGTGATGCACGACGGGAACCGGGCTGTCGGCCACGACCTGGTCGATGGCGGCGGTGAGTTCTGAGGGCACAGGGCCGTCCTGCACGACGACGACCTGTGCGGGGCGCCGGGTCTGCGCCGTGACGCTGCTCGTGAACGCCTTCGTGAAATGGGCGGGGTCGTCCGCCCTGTAGACGGGGAGGAGCAGCGAGAACTCAGCCGGGGTCGCCTCGCTCATGCTGTCGCGCGTTCGACGGCGACGACGTCGGCGGATGCCCCGTCGAACCCGGCGAGGGCGTCGCCGTTGGCGCGAGGACGGGTGCTGAACCCGTCGCGCCAGCCGCGACGGAAGCCGTCGCCGAGGACGCTCCGGTCACTCGACCGGGCAGCCGTGCGGATCCAGCGCCGCACGCTCGACGCGCCGTAGAGCAGCTTCTCGCCGCCGCTGAGGCTCTGCGAGTGCCGCAGCATCCACAGCTTGTTGCGCACCTCGTAGTAGAACCTCGGGCCGGGATCGACGTCGGTCGAGCCGAGCACCTTGGTCTTGTGCACGACGACGCTGCCAGGCACGAACACCCCGCGACGGCCCCGCAGCAGCCGGGTGGAGTACTCGAAGTCGTCGTTCCAGATGAAGTAGTCGGCGATCGGCAGGCCGACCTCGCGCACGACATCGGCGCGGGCGAACATCGACACGAACGAGGTGCTGCGCACGGGAAGGTTCCCGCGGGATCCCGCCTGCTCGCTCTCGGCGGCCGAGACGAACGGCTTCCGGCGCGGGGTGTTCATGGGGTGATCCTGGCCGTCGGTCCAGACCACGCGGGAGCCGGCGACGACGAGGTCAGAGCCGTCGACCGCCACGAGCAGGGCCTGGAGGGCCGTCGCCGTCGGGATGGTGTCGTCGTCCATGATCCAGAGCCAGTCCGGCCGGTGGTGCTGCAGCGCCCGGGCCATGCCGACGGCGAATCCGCCGGCTCCCCCGGTGTTGCGGTCAAGGGACACCAGGTCGACGGCGGTACCGAACGTCGCCACGACGGCGGCGGTGTCATCCGTCGACGCGTTGTCGACGACGACGATCGCCTGCACCGTCCGCTCCTGGCCGAGCAGGGCCTCGATGGCCTCCCGCAGGAGCTCGCTGCGGTTGTACGCCACGATGACGGCGACGACCCGGGTGGCGTCGGGCGCGGCTGAGGCAGAGGCGGCTGAAGACATAGACCTCTATCTTGCCGTTAATTCCTGAGCCGGGCATGCGCGTGCCGGGGCACGGATGCCGCCGGTCGACGCCCCGCCCCGCTCGCTGTGACGGCCGCGTTCGCATCCGGCGCCCGGAACCGGGAGAATCGGGGTGGACAATCGATCGGGGGCACCATGGACGACGGCCACACGGGTCAGCGGCACGGCGTGCTTCAGCGCACGGCGACAGGGAAGGCGGCAGGCGCATGACGACACTGCGTGTGATCGCCGACCACCTCATCTCCGGTCCGACCGATGTCCCCGACGGCTACTCCGTGGCCATAGCCCGCGCCATCATCGCGACCACACCAGAGGGCTGCGACGTCGAGGCCATCGTGCCCGGCGGCTCCGACGATCTGGTCAGCCAGGTTCGGGCCGAACTGGCCGGCCTCTCCGAGGTGCAGCCCACCTCGCTGTCCACCCGCGGCCTCGCCATGGCCTGGAGCCTCGGCGCGATCGCATCGAGCGGCCGCGGCCTCGTGCACGCCCCCGGACTGCGCGCGCCGCTCCGTTCGCACGACCGCGCGCGCGGCGACCAGATCTCGGTGACGGTGCACGACACCCTCGCCTGGACCACGCCCTCCGCCATCGGCCGCGATGCCGTGACGGTGCGGAAGGCCTTCCTGCGGCGCGCGCGCCGCTTCGCCGACGCCATCGTCGTGCCGAGCCACGCCGTTGCCGATCAGTTGGCCGAGATCGCCGACTTCGGCGACCGCATCCGCGTGATCGCCGGCGCTGGAAGCATCGGGTTGACCGTGCCGGCGGATGCCGATCGCCGGGCCGCCGCGCTCGAGCTCCCGACTCGCTTCATCCTGGCCGAGGGCTCCCTCGGCGCCGGGGACGGCGTCACCGAGCTCATCACGGGGCTACGGCGCAGCGACCCCGGCCTGCCCCTCCTCGTTCTCGGCGCCGACGCGACGGTTCCCGACGGCACGGAGCACGACGAGCTGCGCGCTGACGTCGAGTCGGGCCGGGTGCGTCTGCTCGGAGAACTCGGGCCCGAGGATCGCGCCGTGGTACTCGACCGCGCTGCCGTCTACGTCTTCCCGGGCATCGAGGCCGGCTTCGGCGCCCCCATCATCGACGCCCTGCGCTTCGGGCTGCCCGTCGTGCACTCCGACGCCCCTGCGCTGGTCGAACTCGTCGGCGAGGCCGGCATCTCCGTGCAGCGTGGTGACGCCGACAGCTACCCCGAGCTGCTGAGCAGCGCCGTCGCCGCGATCATCGGCGACGACGAGCGCGCGGCCAGGCTGCGGATCGTCGGGTCCGACCGCGCGAAGGCGTTCACCTGGCGTGATGCCGGTGAGCGCATCTGGCAGCTGCACGCCGACCTCTGAACCTCACCCGCTCGCTGAGGCCCAGACGCAGTCCGCACTCCCCGCTCGCTGAGGCCCGGACGAAGTCCGCACTCGCCGCTCGCTGAGGTCCGGACGCAGTCCGCTGCCGAAGCGCCTCACTCAGCAGGCGCGGGCGTCTCCGTCGGCGGGTACACGGCGGCGTTCACCATCGCATGGATGGCGTCGAAGTCGGGCTCGGACGGGTCGATGCCGTTGGCGGGAACGAGTTCCACGTTCGTGACGGGGAGCTCCTTGGTCTTCGACGCGAGGTCGACGAAGTAGCCCAGCATGCTCTGCGGGACATCGGTCTTGACGACCTGCGCCCCGGCGCTGGCCACGGCCTGGAACTTGGTCAGCACGTTCGCCGGGTTGAACTGCGAGAGGATCGCGTCCTGCAGCACACGCTGGCGGGCCATGCGGTCGTAGTCGCTGGTGCCGTGCCTGGCGCGTCCGTACCAGAGCGCGTGGAAGCCGTCGAGGTGCTGGGCTCCGGGTTCGATCCAGCCCTCGACGCCGTTCAGGTCCTCGTCGCCGCCGATCGGGATGCGCTGGTCGACGGTGATGTCGACGCCGCCCAGGGCGTCGATGAGGTCGGAGAAGCCCTGCATGTCGATGAGCACGTAGTACTGGATGGTGAGGCCGGTGACGCCCTCCGCTGCATCCCGCATGCCCTCGATGCCGGGCTCGCTGCCGTTCGCCTCGGCATCCGGGTACATCTCAGGGCTCTTCAGCTCCACCTCGGTGTAGATGGAGTTCAGGAGGCAGACGTCGACGTCGCATTCGTCGTCCCAGCCGTAGCCGTTGGGGTACTTATCCGCCATCGGGCCCGGGGAGAACGGCGCGTACATGAGGTTGCGCGGAAGGCCGATCGTGACAGCCTGCCCGGTGGTCGCGTCGATGCTCACGACGGAGATGCTGTCGGGACGCATGCCCTCGCGGTCGGGGCCGGCGTCGCCGCCGAGCAGCATGATGTTGTACTTGCCGTCGACCGGAGGAACGCTCGGACCAGCCTGGAAGACCGTGCTGAGGAATCCACTCGCCGAGGTGGCGATGTAGGCCCCGTACACGGCCCCGCCGCTGAGGAAGATCATGAGCAGCGCTGTCAGGCCGCCGATCCAGGCCCTCGCGGAGGGCGCCGTGCGCACCAGGCGAACGAGGCGCAGGGTGTCGATCGAGAGGATCAGCCACACGACGGCGTAGAACACCAGAACGATGGCCGCGATCCACAGCGTGATCGAGGTGCTGAACAACGTGTACAGGGTCGTGCGCGCCCCGAGATACAGCCCGAGCAGGATGGCGACGATGGCCCAGAGCACGAAGGTGCTGACGAGGCCGAAACGGCCGAGCCGCCGGTTTCCCGCGAGAACCTGCGGGGTTCCGGGGATGAGGAAGTTGAGGACGACGAGCCACCACGCGCGGCGGGTCATCACCTCGGAGGACGTGGTGTTCGGGTAGCGGATCGGGCTCGCCACTGAGGTCATGGTGCTCATAGCTGGGACTGCAGGTCCGTGTTCTTCTTCTCCACGAGGGCGGCGAGGCCCTCGGCGTAGGCGGCCAACTGGTCGGCGAGTGCCTCATCGGCCGTCGCGAGGATCTTCACGGCGATGAGGGCGGCGTTCTTCGCCCCGCCGATCGACACCGTCGCCACAGGCACACCGGCCGGCATCTGCACGATCGAGAGCAGCGAGTCGAGTCCGTCGAGCCTGCTCAGCGGTACGGGCACACCGACGACCGGAAGCACCGTGACCGAGGCGAGCATGCCGGGGAGGTGGGCTGCACCGCCGGCACCCGCGATGATGACCTTCAGACCGCGGCCACGGGCATCCGTGCCGTAGTCGATCATCTTGCGCGGGGTGCGGTGCGCGGAGACGACCTGCACCTCGAAGGGCACGCCGAACTCGCGCAGGGTCTGCGCGGCATCGCTCATCACCGACCAGTCCGAGTCTGATCCCATGACGATGCCGACGATCGGGCTTGCTTCACTCACCCGTCGATCCTAGATCCGGCGGCTGGGAGATGCCGCCACGGCGCGCCCCTGTCAGTCGGCGAAGTGCGCCGCGGCCGCCCGAGCCTGGTAGGTGACGTCGTCGAGGTCGTCGCCGACTGCCGTCACGTGCCCGACCTTGCGACCGGGTCGAGGAGCCTTGCCGTAGTTGTGCACCTTGACCGACGGATGCTGCGACATCGCCGTCGCGTATCTGTCGGCGAGCGTGCCCTCCACCGGGCCCCCGAGGATGTTCACCATGACGGACCACTCGTCGTGGATCTCCGTCGATCCGAGCGGGAGGTCGAGCACGGCGCGCAGGTGCTGCTCGAACTGGCCCGTCGTCGAACCGTCCATCGACCAGTGGCCGCTGTTGTGCGGCCGCATCGCCAGCTCGTTCACGAGCAACCGTCCGTCGGTGGTCTGGAAGAGCTCGACGGCGAGGGCACCGGTCACGCCGATGCCCTCGGCGACGGTGACGGCGATCTGTCTGGCCACGTCGGCCAGGCGACCGGCCGAGTGCGGCGCGGGCGCGATGACCTCGCTGCAGACCCCGTCGGCCTGCACGGTCTCGACCAGCGGCCACGACACGATCTCACCCGACGGGCGACGGGCGACCTGCTGGGCCAGCTCACGGCTGAAGTCCACGAGTTCCTCGACCAGGAGTGCGTCGCCCTCGGTGAGGGCGGCGAACCAGTCGTCGGCCTCATCGGCTGCCCGCACGACCCGCACACCCTTGCCGTCGTAGCCGCCGCGCGGCGTCTTCACGACGGCCCGGCTGCCGTGGTCCGAGAGGAAGGCCGCCAGCTCGTCGGAGTTCTCGACGCGCGCCCAGTCGGGAACGGGGAGGCCAAGCTCGGTCAGCTTCTCCCGCATGAGCAGCTTGTCCTGGGCGTAGAGCAGCGCGTCGGGGCCGGGGTGAACGGCGACTCCGCGGTCGACGAGCTCGCGGAGGATCTCCTGCGGAACGTGCTCATGGTCGAAGGTGAGCACGTCGACCGTGTCTGCGAAGGCCAGCACGGCGTCGCGATCGCGGTAGTCGCCGACGCCGACGGCGGCGAGTCCGGCCGACATCCCGTCGGCCTCGGCGAGCACGCGCAGCTCGATGCCGAGCTCCACTGCAGCGGGAATCATCATGCGGGCGAGCTGGCCCGCACCGATCACACCAACGATCATCATCACGTCTCTCCTGGCTCTCAGCTCGCGGAGGACATCCGCAGCCGGCATTCAGATTGGCTTGCTGCGCGGTGGTTAGACTTCCCTCCGCACGTCTATCTTCGCCCATCCCCTTTCCTCTTGGATGCAGTCATGACAACGACCACGACCGGCGGATGGCGCGTGCTCGCTTCGCAGCTGGCGCGGTTCGGCGCCGTCGGGGCCGTCGGGTTCCTCGTGGACGTCGGCGTGTTCAACCTGCTGCGCGCCACGGTGCTTTCGCCGGAGGAGGTGCACACGGGTCCGTTGATCGCCAAGGTGATCTCGACCGTGCTCGCCATCTTCGTGAACTGGATGGGCAACCGCTACTGGACCTTCGCGGACAGGCGCTCGACCAGCACGACCCGCGAGGGCATCGAGTTCTTCGTCGTGAGCATCATCGGCATGGTCATCGGCCTGGCCTGCCTGTGGCTCTCGCACTACGTGCTGGGATTCACCTCGGTGCTCGCCGACAACATCTCATCGAACGTGATCGGCCTCGCCCTGGGGGCGGCGTTCCGTTTCTTCGCCTACCGCCTCTGGGTGTTCGCGCCTCACCGCACGTCACCGACTGCAGCGTCGCTGCTACCGGCCGCCCCAGACGACCGACTGGTCGGGGAGCGCTGACGGCTCCTCCTGCCAGCGCATGCTGATTCCACTGCCGTGGGCGGCGTCCGTCAGATCGTGCAGGGAACGCTGGACCAGCGCCGCTCCCGGCACGTCCCGCAGGATCACCGGACGATCCGCGCCGGTGTTGATCAGCACGTCGCCGCTGCGGAAGGCGCTCTGCACCCACGAGGTGCGCACGCTCACGTCGTAGATGCGCGAGTACAGCACCTCCTGGCGTACACGCACGAAGAAGCCGCTGCGCACGATGACCCGACGCGTCGTCACCGTCGTGCGCTGTCCGAGCCACCAGAGCACCGGGAACAGCCAGCCGAACACGATCACGACGGCGAGAGCACCCCACGCCGTGATCTGGACCCAGGTCTCGGTCAGCCGCGGCAGGCCGTAGCCGGCCACTCCGGAGGCGACGATGAGCAGCAGCGACGGCCAGAACAGCGCCCGCGCGTGCCTGCGCAGGCGCGCGACGATGCGCTCGGCCGGGACGGTGGGGCCCGTCGTTCCGGTCGGCGGTTCGCCTGCGATGCTCATAGGTCATTCTTACCCCAGACCCGTGCGCTGCCCGGGCGTGTGGAGCCGCGGGTCGGCTCAGCCCTGGAGTGCCTTGATGGCCTCGTCGACGGGTCCGTCGAAGATCTTCTTGCCCTTCCGCAGAACCACGCCGCGGTCGCAGAGATCCTTGACCATGCCGAGGCTGTGGCTGACGATGAGCATCGTCTTGCCCTGCTCGGCCAGCTCCTTGATCTTCTTGGTGCACTTCTCGCGGAAGGGCGCATCGCCGACGGCGAGCACCTCGTCGACGAGGAGCACGTCGAGTTCGACGTGGATCGCGACGGAGAAGGCGAGCCGCACGAACATGCCGGACGAGTAGTGCTTGACCTTCTGGTCGATGAACTCGCCGATCTCGGAGAACGCCACGATGTCATCGAAGCGCGCGTCGGTCTCGGCCTCGTTCATGCCGAGGATGGCCGCGTTCAGGTAGACGTTCTCGCGCCCCGACAGGTCGGGGTGGAAGCCTGCGCCCACCTCGATGAGGCCGGCCACGCGGCCGCGGGTCAGCACCGTTCCGGCATCCGGCTCGAGAACACCCGAGACCAGCTTCAGCAGGGTCGACTTGCCCGAGCCGTTGAGGCCGAGCACGGCGACGGATTCGCCCTCACCCACCTCGAAGCTCACGCCGTCGAGGGCCTGGAAGGTGGTCGGAGCCGCATTCTTCCGCTGGATGCGGGCGACGAACGCCTCCTTCAGGGAGTGCGTGTGGCGCAGGAGGAAGTCCTTGCGCACTCCGTCGACGATGATGCGCGGACGCTGGTCCATGGTCTTCTCCATCACAGGTCCTGGGCGAAGCCGCGCTCGAGGCGTCGGAAGGTCAGCTGGCCGATGGCGATCATCACGGCCGAGAAGACGAGGGCACCGACGGTGTACCACATCATGTGCGGCGGGAACCCGGCCCCGTTCTCGACGGTGGGATCCCAGAACGCGTAGTGCAGGTACTCGACCGCCACTGCGATCGGATTGACCATGTAGATGTGGAAGGCCCAGGCCGGAAGGGTCGCCTGCACCATGGCCCAGCCGTAGAGCACGGGGGCGGTCCAGGTGGAGAGCATCTTGATGATCTCGACGAAGTTCTGGGCGTCGCGGTAGCGCACGTTGAAGGCGCCGAAGAACAGGCCGAGTCCGAGCGAGAACGCCAGGATGATGATCATCCCCAGCAGGAAGGCGCCGATGGCCGCGAAGCTCGGCACCCAGCCCACGAGCAGGCAGACGAAGAGCAGGATGGCGATCTGGGGCAGGAAGTGCACGAGCGCGCCGATGATGGCCGCGATCGGGAACAGCTCGCGCGGCAGGTAGATCTTCTTGACCAGAGCGCGGTTGTCGACGATCGAGTTCGTCGCGTTGCCGAACGCCTCGTTGAAGAGGTTGATGACGACGATGCCCGAGAACAGGTAGATCGCGAAGTTGGGGATGTCCTTATGGAACTGCAGGATCACGCCCATGACGAAGTAGTAGACGAGGAACTGCGCGGCGGGCTTCACGTACGACCAGGTCCAGCCCAGCACCGAGTTGCGGTAGCGGGTGGAGGTGCCCTTGCGGATGAGGAGGCGCAGCAGATAGTGCCACCGGAAGATGTCCAGGATGCCGCGACCACGGCCCGGAGTCTGGAATCCGGTGAGGTCTTCCGTTGTCACGTAGTGCTCTCTTACTTCCCGCGCAGGGACATCGACCGGCCCGTTCAGGCCGATAGGTATCCTACGGGACGCGATTCTGGAAGAAACGTGGGAGCAGCTCCCCGCCCTGGAGCCGCCGCTTCGGGCTCTCCGTTCCCCGGCATCCCCGCCGATCAGTAGCGCAGGTGCGTCACGTCTCCCGCGGAGACGGCCCGGCTCTCCCCGGACTCGCGGTCCTCGACCACGAGACGCCCGTCGGCGTCGATCGCGGCGGCGGTTCCGATGAGGATGTCGCCACCCGGGAGCTCCACCCGCACCTCGCGGCCGAGGGTTCCGCAGAGTCCTGTGACCTCGGCGTGGAGCCCGCTGGCCTCAGGATCGCCGTCGGCGGCGAGCAGAGCCCGGTACAGCCCGGTGAATGCCTCGAGGTAGAACGCGAGCACCTCGTCGGGGTCCGGGGCGACCCCGGTGACGAGCAGGATCGACGTGGACGTGAGCGTCGGCAGGTCGTGCTCGTCGAGGGCGAGGTTGAGGCCGGCGCCGATCACGACGCCGCCCGGCTCCTCCCCCGGCACGGGCGGAAGCAGTTCGGCCAGGATGCCGCTCACCTTGTAGCCGTCGACCAGGACGTCGTTGGGCCATTTGAGCGAGACGTCGATCGAGCCCGGCGCTCCGTCGTCGTCGGGAGTCTGCGCGAGCCTCTCGGCATGATCACGCACGGCGGCACGCACGGCGCGGGTCATGGCGGCTCCTGTGAGCAGCGGCAGCCACCCGAGCCTGTCGGCCGGAAGCGCCGATCCGTCCGCCAGGCGGGGCCGCACGAGCAGGGAGATGGCGAGGGACCGACCGGCCGGAGCCGTCCACGTCCGTCCGAGACGACCGCGACCGCTGGTCTGGCTGCCCGTCACCAGAACGGAGAGGTCGGGCCACGCCGAGGCATCGGGGCCCACGGCCCTCTGCACCAGCTCGTCGTTCGTGGATCCGGCCTCGTCGAGGTACTCGATCCTGGCGGCGAGCGCCGTGCTCCGCGTGAATTCCATGACGGGCATCCCTTCGTCGCGTTCAGAGTAGCGGTTGGTGCTCATCACGATGGTTCGGGGTCATCTTTGTAGGCATCCGTCAACGGGCGGCGGGGAGGTGCCCCGGATAGGCTGAACCGCGTGACCGAGAACAGTGCTGCGCAGGCCCCCGACATGACGACGACGGCAGGCAAGCTCGCCGACCTCAAGAACCGCTTCCACGAGGCCGTGACGGCGAGTGGCGAGGCCGCCATCGCCAAGCAGCACGCCAAGGGCAAGATGACGGCGCGCGAGCGCATCACCGAACTCCTCGACGCCGGCAGCTTCGTCGAGCTCGACGAATACGTCCGCCACCGCACGCACGCCTTCGGGATGGACGCGAAGAAGCCCTACGGCGATTCCGTGGTCACCGGTGTCGGCACCATCCACGGCCGTCAGGTGGCCGTCTACTCCCAGGACTTCACGGTCTTCGGCGGCTCCCTCGGAGAGGTGGCGGGCGAGAAGATCATCAAGGTGATGGAGCTCGCCCTGAAGACTGGGGTTCCCATCATCGGCATCCTCGACTCCGGCGGAGCCCGCATCCAGGAGGGCGTCGTCGCCCTCGGCAAGTACGGCGAGATCTTCCGCCTCAACACCCGCGCCTCCGGGGTCATCCCGCAGATCTCGATCATCTGCGGTCCGGCAGCCGGAGGTGCTGTGTACTCCCCCGCCCTCACCGACTTCGTCATCATGGTCGACAAGTCGAGCCAGATGTTCGTCACCGGCCCCGACGTCATCAAGACGGTCACCGGCGAGGACGTCGGCATGGAGGAGCTCGGCGGCGCGCTCACCCACAACAAGGTCTCGGGCGTCGCCCACTACCTGGCCAGCGACGAGTCCGACGCCCTCGACTACGCCCGCAGCCTGCTCGGCTTCCTCCCCGACAACAACCTCGCCGAACTGCCGGTCTACGACAGTGACACCGAGTTGGAGATCACGGATGCCGACCGCCGCCTGAACACCGTCATCCCCGACTCCCCCAACCAGCCGTACGACGTGCAGAGCGTCATCGAGGGCGTCGTCGACAACGGCGACTTCCTCGAGGTGCAGCCGCTGTTCGCGCCCAACATCGTCATCGGCTTCGGCCGGGTCGAGGGTCGCTCCGTCGGCATCATCGCCAACCAGCCCAACGCCATGGCCGGAACCCTCAACATCGACGCCGGTGAGAAGGCGAGCCGCTTCGTGAGGTTCTGCGACGCATTCTCCATCCCGATCGTCACCCTCGTCGACGTTCCCGGATACCTGCCGGGAACCGATCAGGAGTGGACCGGCGTCATCCGCCGCGGGGCGAAACTGCTCTACGCCTACGCCGAAGCGACGGTGCCCCTGGTCACGGTGATCCTGCGCAAGGCCTATGGCGGCGCCTACATCGTGATGGGCTCCAAGCAGCTCGGCGCCGACATCAACCTCGCCTGGCCGACGGCCGAGATCGCCGTCATGGGAGGCCAGGGCGCGGTCAACATCCTCTACCGAGGCGAGATCAAGCGGGCGGAGGAGGCCGGAGAGGACGTGGCCGCCGTGCGCACCAAGCTCGCCAACGAATACACCTACAACGTGGCCAGCCCGTTCCTGGCAGCCGAGCGCGGAGAGCTCGACGGCATCATCGAGCCGGCCGCCACCCGCGTCTCGGTCACGAAGGCACTGCGGGCCCTCCGGACCAAGCGCTCCAGCCTGCCGGCCAAGAAGCACGGGAACATCCCGCTCTGATGGGCAGGCATGCTGCAACCGATCGGCCGGACGACGCGCAGGCGCTGACCGACATCACCTTCATCACCCAGGGCGTCACCGACGAGGAGGCCGCGGCCGTCACCGCCGTGCTGTCGGCGATGCTGGCTGAGGAGGCGGCCGGGGCCACGACAGCTCCGCCAGCCGGTCAGAACGCATGGCAGCGCTCTCAGCGCGCGCTGCGCCAGCCGCTCACGCCGGGCTCCGGCCAGTGGCGCGGCTTCAGCGGCTGAGCAGCCTGACAGGCACCGATGTACCCCTGCGATTCAGCACCACTCCATCACCCGTTCTGGGGGCTGGTGCGCTCGCGCGGAGTGACGGAAGACGCTTTCGCGGAGGGTCCTCATTCGTGTCCCCCGAAATGATGACTGTTATTGATGTTGCCCGTGAGTCACACTAGATATCGAAGGTAGTCCCGCAAGGGACCACCGCCCACCGAAGGCCAGCTGTTTCAGCAGGCCGCGGCAGGGACGAGTCAGGGCGATATTCGGGTTATCGCCGCGACTCGGATACACGAAGGGGAGCGGGTCTCAGACACGCTCCCCTTCGTCATACCCGCAACCTGCCCCAGTGCATCTCAGCACACCGGCCGGACCGGGAGCTCAGCGCGGGATCTCGAGCCAGAGATCGACCTCTTCGTCGTCATCGTCGTCGACGGCGACACCGGATCCGCCGTCACCGAGGGCGGCAGTGCGCTGGTCGCCTCCGCGCAGTCCGACGACGGTCACAGCGACCTGGTCATCCGAGACCGTCCGCACGATGATGCGATCGGCGGCGGTTCCCACGATGGCGTCGCGGAGGGTGGTCAGCGTGCGCCTGCGGTCGTCGTCGTCGAGGTCGTCGATGCCGCCCTCGTCGAGCAGCGTGACGCTCGCCCCGCGCTGTCTGGCGTCGCGCACCGCCGCGCGCACCCCGTCGTCGAGGAGCATGCGCCCGCGGATCTCGTCGCGGATGGCCGCCTCCAGCTGGCGGCACTCGAGGCGTTCGGCGTCGCTCAGGTCGCCGTCGGTCTCGACGATGCGGCGCAGCATCGGGGCGGCCATGCGATCCGTCGTCGCCAGCCGAACCTGCCGCTCGTGCAGGTGGGCGTCTTGGGCCGCCTGCCAATCGGCGGCCTCCCGCTCGGCGAGGCTGTAGGAGCGCGCCTCGCGAGAGGCCCTCGACAGCGCACGGGCACCGAAGTGGGCGACACCGACCCAGACCACGCTGCCGATGACTCCGATGAAGCCGAGCGCGGCTGGGCCTGCCCAGACGAGGGTCTGGAGCACGAGGAAGCCCACGCCGACCCAGGCGACGACCAACCGGCCTCGCACGGCCGTGATCGTCATGAGGGTTCCGATGGCCGCGACGTACCAGGTGGCGTAGCCGTTGTCGGCCGTCGCGTCGAGGGTCGAGCAGACGAGCAGCGGCATGGCGATGCTCGCGGCGAGGTCGAACGCGGCCACCCAGAGCGGCATCCGACCCGGACGCGACGGCCACAGGCTGAAGACCGTCGCGAGCACGTACAGGCAGATCGCGATGATCGGGGCGACCGGGGAGTCCGGCACGCCCAGCGAGGTGATGGCCAGAACGACGTGGTAGGCCGAGAACACGGCGGCGAGAGCGACGATGAGCCCGCGCGGAATGGTGATCATGCTCCGGCTCCGCTCGGCTCGACCGAGGCACGATCGGGGTCGGTCTCTGCCGCGAGCGCGTCGGCCTCTGTGTCCGCCGGCCACTGCAGGGTGACGGTGGTGCCCGCGCCGGGGGATGACTCGATGCGGGCCGTGCCGCCGACGCTCAGCATCCGCTCGATGATCGACACCCTGATGCCCAGGCGTTCCTGCGGGATGCCGGCCGCGTCGAAGCCCCTCCCGGTGTCGCTCACCGTGATACGGCATCCGTCGGCCAGACCCGTCACCGTGAGTCGACGACGCACCAGGGTCGCCGCACCGCCCGCGTGCTGCATGCTGTTCACCATCGCCTGCACCG
Organism: Orlajensenia leifsoniae; assembly: GCF_004570845.1. Classification (GTDB taxonomy): domain Bacteria; phylum Actinomycetota; class Actinomycetes; order Actinomycetales; family Microbacteriaceae; genus Orlajensenia; species Orlajensenia leifsoniae. The sequence continues at coordinate 54,648 of NZ_SPQZ01000008.1, forward strand.
ATGCCGAGTACAACGCCTCCGCCGCCTGCACGGGCACCCCGCGGGAGGCGACATGCGTCGCGCGGATGACGAACGGCGTCGAGAACTCCGATGCCGACGAGCGGATGCGGCGGGCCAGCCGATCGAGGGGGACGTCGCGCTCATCGTCGACAGGCGGTGCCGCAGCGACCTCGAGATGCTTGAGCGCCGTACGCGCCATGCGGGCGGCGAGAACCTTCTGCTCGGGCCTGTCGGCGTTGGCAGCCGAGAGTAGCGTGGTGAGCACGCTGTCGTGCACGATGGCATCGACCTGCACGCGCTCGACGTCGGTGGCGTGCTGCCGCACGGCCTCCGCATACTTGGCCAGCGCCCCGGCCTGAGCATCGTCGACGGCCTCTGCGGCCTGCCGCAGGGAGGTGAAGATGATCAGGGCGGCCGAGCTGAGCAGGATGGCGTAGACCGTGTCGAGGCTGGCCCGGGTGAATCCGACGTCACCGCCGGCCGGCGACACCCTGATGATGCCGTAGGCGAGCGGAGTGAGGATCGTGTAGAGGATGGCGACGGGCAGCCTGAAGGCTATGGCGGCGTTGGTCGTCGCCACCGTCACCAGGTACCAGATCCACGGCGTGTTCTCGGCGAAGTCGGCCGGGTCTCCGACGGTCAGGGGCCAGACCAGCACGGCCACCAGGTAGACGATCGCGAAGAAGCCGAAGACCAGGCGGTGGGCGCGGTTCACCCAGGCAGAGACCGCGACGGCGATCAGGGCGCCGAACACCGTGGCACCGACGATGTACGACCAGGGCGCGATGAGCTCCGGCAGCTGTTGCAGCATCACCGGGACCGTCTGCACCACGAAGACCAGGCCGAAGAAGGCCGTCGCCCGCGCGAGGGCGACGTTGATGCGGCGGGCGCTCAGCGCCGCGCGGGGCTCCGAGGTCGTCGGCAGAGCACTGCGCAGGCGTTCACCCCGCTCGGTCGTGCGCGGTGATGGGGCCGTCGTCATCCAGCCGAGTCCTGTTCGAGGCCCGGCAGGATGCCGTCCTCGACCGCCCGGCGCAGCAGGTCGACCTTGGTCGGGGCAGGGCGCCCGACCTCGACGTACTTCACCCGCACACGGTCGAGGTACTCCCTGGCCGTCGAGTGGGCGATGCCCAGCTGCAGGGCGACGGTCTTGAGCGGGAGGCCGGAGGCGTACAGGTGCAGTACATCGCGTTCGCGTCGACCCAGCTGGGCCTTGCCGAAGTCGGCGTCGGCATCGATGGCCGACGCCCACTCGAGGTTGTTGAGCACTTCGCCCCGCGCCACCGTGGCGATGGCGGCGAGCACCATGGCCGTCGGAGCGGACTTGGGGATGACCCCGGCCGCTCCGGCAGCGAGGGCCTCCCGAACGCTGGCGACGCGGTCGGCGATGGAGTGCACCAGCACGGCGGCACCGGTCGCCTGGGCGGCCTTCACGTTGTCGGTCACGCTCGATCCGTCGCCGAGCGACAGGTCGAGCACCACCACGTCGCATGGCCGGCCGAGCACGTTGTCGATGAGGTCCTGGGCTCGCGCCGTCGTGTAGATGACGTCGTAACCCGCCGCCTCGCAGGCCGCCTTCAATCCGAGGACCACCGACTCGTGGTCATCGACGATGGCCACCTGGATGGCACCTGCCGCACCCGCATTCGACTCCGTCACGTGCGTTCCCTCCATTGACGCGACACCCGTGCCGCGTCATCCCAGACTACGGCGTCGCGCCGCCGTCAGGACGCGCGCATGAAGCGCGCCACGGCTTCGACATGGTGAGTGTTCGGGAACAGGTCGAAGGCGCGCAGAGCCTGCAGCTCGTAGCCGCGCTCGCGCAGCAGCCCGGCATCGCGGGCGAGGGCGACCGGATCGCAGGCGACGTAGACGAGCTGGCGCGGCCGCAGGTCGACCAGCGAGTCGACGACCTCGCGCCCGGCACCCGAGCGCGGAGGGTCGAGCACCACCGTCGCCCCCTCGAGCCGACGTCGCTCCGCTGCCGGGGCTTCGGCGAGTTCACGCAGGAACCTGTCGACGCGAGACGTGACGGCCGCGGCACCCAGCCACTCCGAGAGATTCTCGGCGGCGTGATCGGTGGCACGGGCGTCGCTCTCGACCGTCGTGATGCGCACGGTGGAACCGAAGCGGTCCCCGACGGCTGCGGCGAGCAGGCCGACCCCGCCGTAGAGGTCGAGGTTCGCGGCCCGCGGGTCGAACTCGTCACCGTCGATGGCCTCCTGCACGGCCCGGCTGAGCGTCTCGGCCGCGCGGGCGTGCACCTGCCAGAATCCCCCGGCCTCGAGCCTGAAGCGACGCTCCCCGACGATCTCGTGCACGATGGCGTGCGGCGGCGCCTTGGGCTTGCCGCGGCGATCGTTCTCGGACACGACGATGCGGGCGACGGCATCGCTGGGCGCGATGAGGTCGACGTGGGCTGCACCCGGGAAGCGCTGCGTGAGCGGCGCTATCGCCTCGACCGCAGCCGTGGCCAGGGGCAGCGACGTCACGGGCACGACGTGGTGGGAGCGTGCGGCGAACGGGCCGACGCGGCCGTCGGGTGCCACCTGCAGGCGCACCCGGGTACGCCAGCCCGTTCCGGTGGACGCGGCGTCGGGACCGGCATCCGGAGCAGTCGGAATGGCCTCGACCTCGACGTCGGTGTCGATCTTCGCCATGCGCGAGAACGAGTCCGTGAGAACGCGACGCTTGAGCTCGCGCTGGAAGTCCTGGTCGATGTGACCGAACTCGGCGCCTCCGGCCCTCTCCGCCGGCGCCCGGTCGACGGAGGACTCCGGCCAGACGTGGTCACGGCGTTCGGGGGCTGCGGTGAGGACGTCGACGGTCTCGGCACGCCAGAAGCTCGCGTGCGCATCGTCGCTCACGTGGGCGAGGACGCGCTCGCCGGGCAGGGTGTCGCTGACGAAGACCACGCGTCCCTCGTGTCTGGCGACGAAGACACCGCCGTGGGCTACGTTGGTGACGTCGAGCTCGACGGTGGTTCCCGCTCCGGTTCCCGCCTCCGACCCCGCCGCGGACCGGACCCCGCCGCGGCGTCCGGAGGGCTCGGCGGACGGGGTGCGGTTTCTGTTCTGGGCCATCGTCCGAGCATTCCACACGACTCTGCACGAAAGCATCATGCGCCTCTACCTCGCCTCCACCTCCCCCGCCAGACTCGCCACCCTGCGTGCGGCGGGCATCGAGCCCATCACCATCTCCCCCGACGTCGACGAGGAGGCGCTGGTCGCCTCCGTCGAGGCCGAGCTGGGAGCCGCGCTGCCCGCACCCGAGATGGTCGAACTCCTCGCCCGGGCGAAGGCCGAGGCCGTCGTCGGAGCCAGTGTGGACGGCGAGCCGATCGACGGGCTCATCCTCGGCGGCGACTCGGCCTTCCTGTTCGACGGAGCCGTCTACGGCAAGCCGCACCTGCCCGAGGTCGCCCGGGAACGCTGGCTGCGCCAGAGCGGCCGCAGCGGCGAGCTGTACTCCGGCCACTGGCTGATCGACCACCGCGGTGGGCGAGCGGATGTCGCCGTCGGCGCCGTCGCCTCGGCCCGAGTCACCTTCTCCGAGGTCGACGAGCACGAGATCGACGCATACGTCGCCAGCGGGGAGCCGCTCAAGGTGGCCGGCGCCTTCACGATCGACAGCCTCGGTGGTCCGTTCATCCGTTCCGTCGACGGCGATCCGAGCACGGTGATCGGTCTGTCGTTGTCGACTCTGCGCGACCTCGTGCGCGAACTCGGCGTCGGCTGGCCGTCTCTCTGGAACCGCCCCCGCCCCTGACGGACCCGTCCGCCGCTTGTACCTTTCCGAAGCGGTCACGCCGCATTTTTGGAGGAGACGCCTAAAAGGGATGCGGGGCGCGGCAATAGGCTGGTGAATCATGACGCGTATCTCCAAGGTCCTCATCGCCAACCGGGGCGAAATCGCCGTCCGCGTCATCAGGGCTGCCCGCGACAGCGGCATCAGCTCCGTCGCCGTCTACGCCGACCAGGATCGCGACGCCCTGCACTCCCGCCTCGCCGATGAGTCCTACGGACTCGACGGAAGCACGAGCGCCGACACCTACCTCGTCATCGACAAGCTGCTCTCGATCGCCCGCCGGTCGGGAGCCGATGCCGTGCACCCCGGTTACGGCTTCCTGGCCGAGAACGCCGACTTCGCCCGAGCCGTCATCGACGCCGGTCTCATCTGGATCGGCCCGTCGCCCGAGGCCATCGAGCGCCTCGGCGACAAGGTCTCGGCCCGCCACGTGGCCGAGAAGGTGGGCGCCCCGCTCGCTCCCGGCACCCTGAACCCCGTCTCGGACGCCTCCGAGGTGCTCGACTTCGTCGACGTGCACGGACTGCCCGTCGCCATCAAGGCGGCCTACGGCGGCGGCGGTCGCGGCCTCAAGGTCGCCCGCACCCGGGAGGAGATCCCCGAGCTGTTCGACTCCGCCACCCGCGAGGCCATCACGGCCTTCGGTCGCGGCGAGTGCTTCGTGGAGAAGTACCTCGACGAGCCCCGTCACGTCGAGACCCAGTGCCTCGCGGATGCCGAGGGCAACGTCGTCGTCGTCTCGACCCGCGACTGCTCTCTGCAGCGCCGTCACCAGAAGCTCGTCGAGGAGGCACCGGCGCCGTTCCTGACCGAGGAGCAGAACACCGAGCTGTACCGCGCGTCGAAGGCCATCCTGAAGGAGGTCGGCTACCTCGGTGCCGGCACCTGCGAGTTCCTCATCGGCAAGGACGGCACGGTCTCGTTCCTCGAGGTGAACACCCGCCTGCAGGTGGAGCACCCCGTCTCGGAAGAGGTGACGGGCATCGACCTCGTGCGCGAGCAGTTCCGCATCGCCGAGGGCGGCATCCTCGACTACGACGACCCGACTCCGCGCGGCCACTCCTTCGAGTTCCGCATCAACGGCGAGGACGCCGGCCGAGGCTTCATGCCCGCCCCCGGACCCGTGCACGTGTTCCGCCCCGCGAGCGGTCCCGGCATCCGTGTCGACACCGGAATCCAGGCGGGCGACGTGATCAGCGGATCGTTCGACTCGCTGCTGGCCAAGCTCATCGTGACCGGCTCCGACCGCGAGGAGGCGCTCGAGCGCGCCCGTCGCGCGCTCGACGAGTTCGAGGTCGCCGGCCTGCCGACGGTGCTGCCCTTCCACCGGGCGATCGTGCGCGATCCGGCCTTCGCACCCGAGAACGGCGAGCCGTTCTCCATCTACACGCGCTGGATCGAGACCGACTTCGACAACACCATCGAGGCGTGGAGCGGAGAGGCCGAGACCCCGGCCGCCCCCGAGCAGCGCAACACCGTCACCCTCGAGGTCGACGGACGCCGCATCGAGGTGAGCCTGCCCGTGCGCCTGCTGCCGAGCTCTTCGGCCGAGAAGACCGGCGGACCCGCACCACGCCGCCGTGCGACGCACCACGCAGTGAGCACCTCGACCGGCGACTCGGTGAAGGCGCCCATGCAGGCGACGATCGTGAAGCTGGCCGTGGCCGAGGGCGATCAGGTCGTCAAGGGCGACCTCATCGTCGTGCTCGAGGCCATGAAGATGGAGCAGCCGCTGACGGCGCACAAGGACGGCCGCATCGAGAACGTCAACGCCGCCGTCGGCTCGACGGTCGCGTCCGGCCACCTGTTGCTCAGCATCGCGGACTAGTCGGCACCGCTGCGCCCCGCGTCTCCGCTCGCAAAAGCACGGGAGCGCAGCGACCGCGCTGAAGCGGAGGACTGACGGAGACTGGTGTGCCCTCCGCGGCGGCGCCCTAGCTGTTGACGATGTGCATCGCGCGCGCGGCATCCGAGATGGATCCCGACAGCGACGGGTACACCGGGAAGGCCTCGGAGACCTGGTCGACCGTGAGCCTGTGCACGACGGCGAGCGCCACCGGGAGGATCAGCTCGCTGGCCTTCGGCGCCACGATCACGCCGCCGATGACGGTGCCGGAGCCCGTGCGGGCGAAGATCTTCACGAAGCCCTCCTTGATGCCCATCATCTTGGCGCGGGGGTTCGTGGCGAGGGGCAGCTTGTAGATCTCGCCCTGGGCGATGCCGTCCTCGATCTGCTTCTGGGTCCAGCCGACGGTCGCGATCTCGGGCTGGGTGAAGATGTTCGAGGTGATGTTGCGCTCCTCGGGCGGGTTCACGATGTCGCCCATGGCGTGGAACACGGCCGTGCGGCCCTGCATCGATGCCACCGAAGCCAGCGGCGTGAAGGTGGTGCAGTCTCCGGCGGCGTAGATGTTCGGCACCGACGTGCGTGCCACGCGGTTCACGCGGATGTGTCCGCTCGGCGTCAGCTGCACGCCGGCGGCCTCGAGACCGATGCCCGCCGTGTTGGGGATGGAGCCGACGGCCATGAGGGCGTGCGAGCCCTCGACGATCCGACCGTCGGACAGCGTCGCCTTCACGCCCGTCGCCGTGCGCTCGACCTTGTCGGCACGCGACTTCGAGAGCACCGTCATGCCGTTGCGGCGGAAGGCGTTCTCGAGCACGCGGGCGGCATCGGCGTCCTCGCCCGGCAGCACCTGGTCCCGACTGGAGATGAGGGTGACCTCGCTGCCGAGGGCGCGGTAGGCCGAGGCGAACTCGGCGCCGGTGACACCGGAACCGACCACGATGAGGTGCTCGGGAACGCTCTTCAGGTTGTAGAGCTGGGTCCAGGTGAAGATCCGCTCGCCGTCGGGCACGGCCGAGTCGAGAATTCGGGGGGTCGCTCCCACCGAGATGATGATGGTGTCGGCCTCGATGCGGTCGAAGTCGGTGCCCTCATCGCCGAGGGCCGTCGACACGATGATCGCTCCGGCGCCGTCGAGTCGTCCCTCGCCCTGCACCAGGCGAACGCCGGCCTTCTCGAGGTTGGCCGTCATGTCCTCCGACTGCTGGCGGGCGAGCCGCAGCAGGCGCTTGTTGACGGCGGCCAGGTTGATGGCGACCTCGGGGCGGAGCGGCTTGCCGGACTCACCTCGGGCGTAGAACTGCACGCCGAGATCGGCGGCCTCCTTGATGGCGTTCGACGCCTCCGCCGTCGCGATGAGCGACTTCGACGGCACGACGTCGGTCAGCACGGCCGATCCGCCGACTCCCATGCGCTCGACGAGGGTGACCTCGGCTCCCAGCTGGGCCGCAGCGAGGGCGGCGTCGTAACCGCCGGGCCCTCCACCGAGGATTGCGATCCGTTGGGTGGTCTCGAACTCGTGGGCCATGCCTTCCATTCTCGCAGATGCACGAGAACCTCAAGATCCGCTGAGCGTCGCGCAGATGAGCAGCGGATGCCGCCCCTTCCCCGCATCCCGAGTGACGCATCCGCTCGCCGTCAACCGGCTGGGTCGCGCATGGGTGCCGGCTCTAGAGTGGACGGATGACGAATTCGACGACGAATCCCCTCGACGAGCCCGGAACCGACCCGTTCGAGGTCGCCAGGCAGGCCGCGGAGCAGATCGCAGAGCGCACCGGCGTCGAACGCCACGACGTGGCCCTCACCCTCGGCAGCGGATGGGGGAAGGCCGCCGATCTCATCGGCGAGACCACGGCTGTCATCCCGGCGCACGAGATCAGCGGCTTCAGCAAGCCGGCCCTCGAGGGCCACGGCGGCATGCTGCGCTCGATCGCGCTGCCGAACGGCAAGCACGCCCTCGTCATCGGAGCACGCACCCATTACTACGAGGGCCACGGCGTGCGCAGGGTCGTGCACAGCGTGCGCACCGCTGCGGCGACGGGCGCCACCACGATGATCCTCACCAACGGTGCCGGCGGCATCCGCGAGCACTGGACGCCCGGCACCCCCGTTCTGATCAGCGACCACATCAACCTCACGGCGGACTCGCCTCTCGAGGGCGCGACCTTCATCGACCTCACCGACCTCTACTCGCGACGCCTGCGCGACCTCGCCCGCACGATCGACCCGGGGCTCGACGAGGGCGTGTACTGCCAGTTCCGCGGCCCGCACTACGAGACGCCGGCCGAGGTTCAGATGGCCAAGACCATCGGCGGCCACATCGTGGGCATGTCGACGGCGCTCGAGGCCATCGCCGCCCGCCAGGCCGGCATGGAGATCCTCGGCATGAGCCTGATCACCAACCTCGCCGCCGGGATCCAGAAGACCCCCCTCAGCCACGCCGAGGTCATCGAGGCCGGCCAGAACGCCGAGGCCGTCATCAGCGCCCTGCTCGCCCGCATCGCGAACGCCCTGTGAACGACGCCATGACGACGGATGCAGCCGCCCGCGTTCTCGATCAGGCCCGCGCCTGGCTCGCCCAGGACCCCGACGTCGAGACCCGGGCCGAACTGCGCACCCTGATCGACGAGGCCGAAGCCGGGTCGACGGATGCCGTCACCGAGCTCCACGCCCGCTTCGACGTGCGGCTCGCCTTCGGCACCGCCGGCCTCCGCGGCGAGATCGCCGCCGGCTCGAACCGCATGAATCGCGTGCTGGTGTCGCAGGCCGCCGCCGGCCTCGCCCGCTTCCTGCTGAACCACGCGACCATCGGAGAGGCACCGAGCGTCGTCATCGGCTACGACGGCCGCAAGAACTCGCAGGTGTTCGCCACCGACACCGCCGAGATCATGGCCGGTGCCGGCATCCGGGCCATCCTGCTGCCTCGCCTGCTGCCCACGCCGGTACTGGCCTACGCCGTGCGCCACCTCGACGTCGACGCCGGCGTCATGGTCACGGCCTCGCACAACCCGCCCAACGACAACGGCTACAAGGTCTACCTCGGCGGCCGCGACAGGGGCTCGCAGATCGTCTCGCCCGCCGACGTCGAGATCGCCGAGGAGATCCTGCTGATCGCCGCCGGCTCGAGTGTGCTCGAATTGCCCCGCGGCGGGTTCGAGACCGCGGACGAGTCCGTCATCGACGCCTATGTCGACGCCACTGCGGCCATCGCCCCGACACCCCGCGCCCAGGTGAACGTGGTCTACACCGCCATGCACGGTGTCGGTTGGGAGACCTTCGCCCGCGCCGTCTCGGCCGCCGGATTCGATGAGCCGCACATCGTGCACGCGCAGATCGAGCCCGACCCCGCCTTCCCGACGGTCGCCTTCCCCAACCCGGAGGAGCCCGGCGCCATGGACCTGGCGACCGAGGAGGCGCGTGCCCGGCAGGCGGAGCTCGTGATCGCCAATGATCCCGACGCCGACCGTCTCGCCATCGCGATCCCGGATGCCTCAGCCGACGGGGGCTACCGGCGCCTGTCCGGCAACGAGGTCGGGCTGCTGCTCGGCTGGTGGGCCGCCGAACGCAATGCCGCCGGTCGCACCCCCGGCGACGGCACCCTCGCCTGCTCGATCGTCTCCTCCCCCGGCCTCGCGGCCATCGCGCGCCACTACGGCCTGCACTTCTCCAACACGCTCACGGGCTTCAAGTGGATCTCCCGTGCGCCCGGCCTGGTGTTCGGTTTCGAGGAGGCGCTCGGCTACCTCGTCAACCCCGACGACGTGCGCGACAAGGACGGCATCTCCGCGGCCGTCGCGTTCCTGTCGCTCGCCAGCGAGCTGAAGGCCGAGGGTCGCACCGTCGCCGATCACCTCGCGGCGTTCACCGAGACCTTCGGTGCCTTCGCCTCCTCGCAGATCTCCATCCGCGTGACGGATCTCGCGCGCATCGCCAGCACCATGCAGCGACTCCGCGATGAACCGCCATCGCAGATCGGCGGCATCCGGGTCGACCGCATCGAAGACCTGGCCGACGGCTTCGGCGGCCTGCCGCCGAGCGACGTGCTGCGCATCCAGTTGACCGACGGCTCGCGCATCATGGTGCGCCCGAGCGGCACCGAACCGAAGCTCAAGGTCTACATCGACTCCTCGAGCGACGAGGGCAGCGCTGCCGAGCGCACGGCGGCGGCATCGGCATCGGTCGCCGCCCTCGACGCCGGCATGCGGGAGCTCGTCGGCTAGAGGTCGGGGGCTACCCGACCGCGATCTCGAGTTTCGCCGTGATCTCGTCGAGATCGAAGTAGTTGTCGATCACCACGATGTCGGCGTTGGTCGCGCCGATGTGCTTCACGAGCTCGGGCGAGGTGAGGATCACCTGCGCGTCGGATGCCGCGGCGCCGACGCTGGCGACGTCGGTCGCCGAGACCCGTGCCTCGACTCCCAGGCGTTCGAGCGCGCGTTCGGCGTTGAGCTTGAGGATGGCGGAGGTGCCGATTCCGGCACCGCAGATGGCGACGATCTTCATGATGTGTACCCCAGCAGTTCCCGGACGGTCTCGTCGTCGCTCGCGGCCGCCAGCGCGGGGATGACCGCGCCGTCGTTGAACACGTTCGCCAGCGTCGCCACGGCCCCGACGTGCTCGTCGGTGGTGGTCACCGCGAGCCCGATGATGACGCTCACGGGGTCGTTGTGCGGATGCCCGAAGCGCACGGGCTCGGCGAGGGTGACGACGGCCAGGCCGTCGGTCATCACGTCGCTGCCCGGTCTGGCGTGGGCGAGGGCGAAGCCCGGCGCGATGACGACGTAGGCGCCGAACTCCTCGATGACGCTGATCATGCGCTCGGTGTAGGCATCCGTCGTCGCCCCGGAGTCGCGGAGGGCCGCGCCGCAGAGGCGCACGGCGTCCTGCCAGTCCGTCGCGGCGGCGCCGAGCCTGATGGCACTCTCTGGCAGTGGGGGCAGCACGGTGGGGCCTTCTGTCGTTCGGGGAACTGCGGAGCTCGCGGGTCAGGCCGCGTCGAATCCCGCACTGATCTGCTCGATGAGCTCGTCGCGGTCCTCGAGGGGGAGGAAGGCGGCTGAGGCGGCATTGAGCTGGAAGACCTCGAAGTCGTCGAGGTCGTAGGAGAAGGCATCCGCCAGCAGTGCGAGTTCCCGGCTGATGGTGGTGCGGCTCATGAGGCGGTTGTCGGTGTTGACGGTCACCCGGAAGTCGAGCTGGTAGAGCAGGTCGAACGGGTGGTCGACGAGCTCGTCGCCCCAGGCCGCGATGGCACCGGTCTGCAGGTTCGACGACGGCGACAGCTCGAGGGCGATCTCGCGGTCCCGCACCCACTGGGCGACGGGGCCGAGGGTCACGTAGGTGTTGTCATCGTCCTCGCGCTCGATCGAGATGTCCTCGGCGAGACGCACGCCGTGGCCGAGGCGCAGCGCGCGGCCGTCGAAGAGCGCCCCGCGGATGCTGTCGATGCCGTCGGCCTCGCCGGCGTGCACTGTGACGGGCAGGAACTCCTTGGCGAGGTAGTCGAAGGCGCTGAGGTGGTTGCGCGCCGGGAAGCCCAGCTCGGCACCGGCGATGTCGAACCCGGCGACTCCACGGTCGCGGTGGCGCACGGCCAGCTCGGCGATCTCGAGGCCGCGGTTCGCGTGGCGCATGGCCGTGACGAGCTGTCCGATGCGGATGCCGTTGCCCGTGCCGGAGGCCACGTCGTCGATTCCGGCCTCGATGCCGGCCTGCACGGCCTCGACGGCCTGGTCGAGGGTGAGGCCGCGAGCGAGGTGCTGCTCGGGAGCCCAGCGGATCTCGCCGTAGATGACGCCGTCGGCCGCGAGGTCCTGCACGAACTCACGGGCGACCCTCTCGAGGCCCTCGGTGGTCTGCATGACGGCCGTCGTGACGTCGAAGGTCTTGAGGTACTCCACGAGCGACCCGGAGTCTGCCTGATCGGCGAACCAGGTCGCCAGAGCCGTGGAATCGGTCTCCGGCACGTCGATGCCGATGGCATCGGCCAGTTCGATGATGGTCTGGGGGCGCAGGCCGCCGTCGAGGTGGTCGTGCAGGGAGACCTTGGGCAGCGAGTTGATGCTCGTGCCACCGCCAGGCAACAGGTAGTCCGTCGGAATCGTGTTCACGTCCTCAAATCTACCGGTGCGACCGGGCCGCCGTGCGCGCTGATTTGTTGCGCGCCTGACGGAGTCCGCTTCGACCGCGCGCCGCGCGTGGGCCTCAGAGAGCGGGAGACGCGCGTCAGCGCCCGATGCGCTCGGCGATCAGCGGGCCGCCGTCCTGCACGGTCTCACCGACGTCGCCGATGCGCCAGGCGCCCTCGACGGCCTCGAGGGCACGGGCGAAGCGTTCGGGCTCGTCGGCCGACAGCGTGAACAGCGGCTGGCCGGCGGTCACGGCGTCGCCGGGCTTGGCGTGCAGGTCGATGCCGGCGGCGTGCTGCACCGGGTCCTGCTTGCGGGCGCGTCCGGCGCCCAGACGCCAGGCGCCGATGCCGAACGGCAGCGCCTGCTGCTCGACGAGCACGCCGTCGCGGTCGGCGACGACGGTGTGGGTCTCCCGAGCGACCGGCAGGGCGGCATCCGGGTCCCCGCCCTGCGCACGGATCACGTCGCGCCACTTGTCCATGGCCCTGCCGTCGTGCAGCGCGGCCTCGACGTCGACATCGGTCTGGCCGACGAGGGCGAGCATCTCCCTGGCCAGGGCCACCGTGAGCTCCACGATGTCGGCCGGCCCGCCGCCGGCGAGCACCTCGACGCTCTCGCGCACCTCGTTGGCGTTGCCGATGGCGAGGCCGAGCGGCACGTTCATGTTGGTGAGCAGGGCGGATGTCGCCACTCCGGCGTCCTCCCCCAGCTCGACCATGGTGCGCGCGAGCTCCCGAGAACGCTCGATGTCCTTGAGGAACGCGCCCGAGCCGAACTTCACGTCGAGCACGAGCGCTCCGGTGCCCTCGGCGATCTTCTTCGACATGATCGACGACGCGATGAGCGGGATCGCCTCGACGGTGCCGGTGATGTCGCGGAGCGCGTAGAGCTTGCCGTCGGCAGGGGCGAGGCCGCTCCCGGCCGCGGAGATGACGCCGCCGTGGTCGCGCAGCTGGGCGAACATCTCCTCGTTGGTGAGGTTGGCACGCCATCCCGGGATCGACTCCAGCTTGTCGAGGGTTCCGCCGGTGTGCCCGAGGCCGCGCCCGGAGAGCTGGGGCACGGCGACGCCGAACACGGCGACGAGGGGCATGAGCGGCAAGGTGATCTTGTCGCCGACGCCGCCCGTGGAGTGCTTGTCCGTCGTCGGCATCGGGAGGGCGTCGAAGCTCATCCGCTCGCCGCTGGCGATCATCGCCATGGTCATGTCGCGGATCTCGGTGCGGCTCATGCCGTTGAGGAAGATGGCCATGGTCATGGCCGACATCTGCTCGTCGGCGACGTAGCCGCGGGTGTAGGCGTCGATCAACCAGTCGATCTGGGCTGTCGACAGTGTTCCGTGGTCGCGCTTGGTGCGGATGAGGTCGACGACGTCGAAGGCTTCAACGGCCATGGGGTCCTTCTTTCAGTTGCGGAGAATCGCTGCCGCACGACCTGCCGTGATGCTCGTCATCAGGTCGGTCGTCGGAGTTGGGGTCCCGTCGGAGGGGCTCTCAGCCCCGGTACTCCGCGAGCTGGCGCGGGCCGAAGGCATCCGGCAGCACCTCGTCGATGGTGCGGATGCCCGAGACGGTCTCGAGCAGCATGCCCTCGGTGGAGTGCTCGTACAGCAGCTGGCGGCAGCGGCCGCAGGGCATGAGGGTGTCGCCGTTGCCGTCGACGCAGGTGAAGGCGACGAGCCTGCCGCCGCCCGACATGAACAGGCCGGAGACCAGGGTGCACTCGGCGCACAGCGTGACGCCGTATGAGGCGTTCTCCACGTTGCAGCCCGACACGATGCGACCGTCGTCGACGAGGGCCGCGGCCCCGACGGGGAACTCCGAGTAGGGCACGTAGGCCTTGCCCATGGCCTCGACCGCGGCGGTGCGCAGAGCTGCCCAGTCGATCTCGGGAACGGATGCTGTGGGCTCGGTCATGATTTCACGTATGGCTTTCCTGATGCCGCCGGCGGTCTCACCTTGCCGACGAGCCCGGCCACGGCGAAGATCGTGACGACGTAGGGCAGCATGAGCATGAACTCGCTCGGCACCGGCGATCCGATCACGCTGAGGGTGTTCTGCAGGTTCGACGCGAAGCCGAACAGCAGGGCGGCGAGTGTGGCCTTGATCGGGTCCCACTGGCCGAAGATCACGGCGGCGAGGGCGATGTAGCCGGCGCCGGCCGTCATCTCCTTGTTGAAGGCGATGCCGGTTCCGATGGTGAAGAACGTTCCGCCGAGGCCGGCGATGGCACCGGCCAGCGCGACGTTCCAGAACCGGGTCTTGTTGACCTTGATGCCGACGGTGTCCGCGGCCTGCGGGTGCTCGCCCACTGCGCGGAGGCGGAGACCCCACTTGGTGTGGAACAGCCCGACGTACACGGCGGCGACGGCCACGTACATGATGTAGACGATGATCGTCTGCTTGAACAGCACCGGTCCGATGATCGGGATGTCGCCGAGCAGCGGGATCGGCAGGCGCTCGAAGCGCGGCGGGGCGTTCAGCACGGCGGCGTTCGGCACCAGCACCTGCGAGTAGAAGAAGCTGGTGAGGCCGACGACGAGCACGTTGAGCACGACACCGACGATGACCTGGTCGACGAGGTACCTGATCGCGAACACGGCGAGCACCATGGCCACCAGCACACCGGCGACCATCGCTGCGATGACTCCCAGCCAGAGGTTGCCGGTGACCGACGCCACGACCGCGGCGGTGAAGGCTCCGGCGAGGAGCTGGCTCTCGATGGCGATGTTGACGACGCCGACGCGCTCGCCGATGACACCGGCCAGGGAGCCGTAGATGAGGGGAACCGCGAGGCTGAGCGAGCCGAACAGCAGCCCGATCATCGGCAGCGATGAACCGGCGGCGGCCCAGGTGAGGAAGCCGAACATGAACAGCACGGCGAAGATCACGATGAGCCAGAGCGGGACCCTCTTCTGCGCGCGCACCATGGCGGCACTCACGATGGTCACCACGGCGAGGAGGATGGCGACGACCCACACGGTGGGAGCCGACGGCACGACGACCTCGGGAAGCTGGATGGCATCCGCCGGGCTCGACAGCCTGAACGTGGTGTCACCGGGACGGGCGCCGAAGATGGCCAGCGCGAACATGGCCAGGGTGAAGACGAGGAACGCGACCGGCGCCTTCCAGCTGGTGATGACTGTCTTGGCGAGCACGACGACCGGGGCCGGCGTCGGTGCTGGTGCGGTGTTCTCGGTGGTGGTGCTCACTTCGCCGCCACCTCCTTCGTGACGTTGGGAACTGTTCGTTTCTGTCGCGAACCGGGCGACGGCAGGCGGAAGATCGCGCGCACCAGCGGGGGTGCCGCGATGAAGAGCACGATGAGCGACTGCACGACGAGCACGATCTCGACGGGGACGCCCTCTGCCGCCTGCATCGAGAATCCACCGGCCTTGAACGCACCGAACAGGATGCCGGCGACGAAGATGCCCCACGGCGTCGAGCGGCCGAGCAGGGCCACTGTGATCGCGTCGAAGCCGATGCCGGCGTCGATGCCCGAGCTGAAGCCCGTCGTGACAGTGCCGAGCACCTGGGCGACCCCCGCGAGACCGACGAGCGCACCGGAGATGAGCATCGCGTAGACGTACATCGACTTCACGTTGATGCCGGCGACGCGCGCGGCGTTCGGGTTCTCACCGACGGCCTTGAACTGGAAGCCGAGGTTGGAGCGGTTGAGGATCCACCAGACGATGATCGTCGCGATGATCGCGAGGAGGAAGCCGAAATGCAGGTTGTACTGCGGGCCGAGGATCTTGATGAAGACGGCCATCTCCTTGATCGCCGGAGTCTTCGGGTTGCTCGAGCCCGGAGCCTGCAACAGGCCGGGGGTGCGCAGCATCCACGACACGAGGTAGTAGGCGATGTAGTTGAGCATGATCGTCACGATCACCTCGTGGGCTCCGGTGCGTGCCTTCAGGAGACCGGCGATACCGGCCCACAGGGCGCCGCCGAGCATGCCGGCGAGAACCGCGACGATCATGTGGATGCCCCACGGCAGGTCCCAGCCGAAGCCGACCCAGCCGGCGACGGATGCCGCGATGAGCATCTGGCCGCGACCACCGATGTTGAACATGCCGACCCGGAACGCGAGACCGACGCCGAGGCCGGCGGCGATCAGCGGTGTGGCGAAGGTGAGCGTCTCGGTGAGCGGCTTGATGCCGGCCTCGAATCCGGGGCGGCGGAAGTTGTAGATCGACCCCTGGAACAGCGCGGAGTACGCTCCGGACACCGACTGCCAGACGGCCACGACGGTGTCGCCGGGACGGGCGAAGAAGTAGACGGCCGTCTTCTGCACGTTCTCGTCGGTGAATGCGATCATGATGGCGCCCACGAGCAGGGCCAGCAGCACGGCGAGCACCGAGATGATGGCGTTGCCCGTGGCGATCTCGCGCAGCGCCACCGTCCAGCGCGACGGCGGTTCGATGGCCTCGCTGGTGGCCCTGTCGGGGGCGACGGATGCCGGAGCCGGCGCGGCGGGCTTCTGCGGGTTCTCGTCGCTCATGCGGCGACTCCTTCTGAGGTCGGGGCCTCTCCGGCCATCATGAGGCCGAGGACATCGCGGGGGGTGTTGCCCGGCACGATGCCGACGATGCGGCCGCGGTACATGACCATGATGCGATCGGCGAGGGCCGCGACCTCGTCGAGCTCGGTCGACACCACGATCACGGGGACACCGGAGTCGCGGGTCTCGACGATGCGCTTGTGGATGAACTCGATCGACCCGACGTCGACGCCACGCGTCGGCTGGGCTGCGACGAAGAGGGTGAGGTCGCGGCTGAGCTCCCGGGCGAGCACGACCTTCTGCTGGTTTCCACCGGAGAGACGGCCCACCTTGGTCTCGATGCTCGGCGTGCGCACATCGAACTCGGCGACCTTCTCCCTGGCGAAATCGGCGCGATAGCCGAGCTGCAGCGTCGCTGCCTTGACGAACGGCTTACCCGTCGACCTGTCGAGCATGAGGTTCTCGGCGATGGTGAACTCACCGACCAGGCCGTCCTCGTTGCGGTCCTCGGGAACGAACCCGACACCGGCGTCGAGGATCTTCCGAACGCTCGCACCCGTCAACTCTCGACCGTCGAGGCTGATGCGGCCGGTGACGCGCGGCTGCAGCCCGACGAGAGCCTCGGTGAGCTCGGTCTGGCCGTTGCCCTGCACGCCGGCGATGGCGAGGATCTCGCCGCGGCGAACCGAGAAGCTCACGTCGTTCACGACGAGCTGGCCGATGTGGTCGACGACGGTGAGGTTCTCCACGACGAGGGCCTCCTCGCCGAGGGTGGGCTCCTCCTTGTGCACCGTCAGCTCGACGGCGCGGCCGACCATGAGCGAGGCGAGCTCGGCGTTCGTCGCCGTGGGCTGGGCCTCGCCGACGACCTTGCCGAGCCGCATGACCGTGATGCGGTCGGCGACCTCGCGCACCTCGCGCAGCTTGTGGGTGATGAAGACGATGGCGGTTCCGGCGTCGCGGAGCTGCCGCATGATCTGCATGAGCTCATCGGTCTCCTGCGGGGTGAGCACGGCCGTCGGCTCGTCGAAGACGAGCACGCGGGCGTCACGGGAGAGCGCCTTGATGATCTCGACGCGCTGCTGCACACCGACGGGGAGCTCATCGACGAGGGCATCGGGATCGACGTCGAACCCGAACCTCTCGGAGATCTCCTTCACCTTGGCGCGTGCCGCGGGAAGGTCGAGCAGTCCGCCGGCGCGGGTCTGTTCGTGCCCGAGCATGACGTTCTCGGCCACGGTGAAGACCGGGATGAGCATGAAGTGCTGGTGCACCATGCCGATTCCGGCGGCCATGGCGTCTCCGGGACCCGCGAAGTGCTGCACGGCGTCGTCGAGGAGGATCTCGCCGCCGTCGGCCTGGTACAGGCCGTAGAGCACGTTCATGAGGGTGGACTTGCCTGCACCGTTCTCACCGAGGAGACAGTGGATCTCCCCGGGTTCGACGGTGAGATCGATGTGGTCATTGGCGACCAGGGCACCGAATGTCTTCGTGATGCCGCGAAGTTCGAGCTTCATGCTCCCGATCCTAGTTATTCACGTGATTCCGCGCCCCTGCGTGCGCAAAGGTGGGCCGACCTTCGGGGCGGATGCTCAGATGTTGCAGATGCTGCGCAGAAGCGCCGGCATGCAGAAGGGGAGGTCGGCTCTCGCCGGCCTCCCCTTCCGTCGGAGACTGTCTTAGCCTGCGAGGTAGGACTTGACGGGGATCGAGCCGTCGATGATGCCGGCCTTGATCGTGTCGAGCTCACCCTGGAGGGTCGGTGCGACCTTGTCCTCGAAGGAGTGGAACGGCGCGATGCCGACGCCCTCGTTCTCGAGGGTTCCGACGAACGGAGTCGGGTCGAACTCGCCGTTACCCGCAGCGAGGACGGCGTCGTACGTTCCGACGTCGATGCCCTTGAGGATCGAGGTCAGCATGAGGTCGGCCACGTCGGGAGCGGTGACGGTGAAGTCGGCGTCGACACCGATCATGGCGATGTCACGACCTGCGTCCTTGATGGCGGCCGCTGCGCTCTGGTAGATCGGTCCACCGACGGGCAGGAGCACGTCGACGTTCTGGTCGATGAGGCCCTGGGCCGTCTGGCGAGCGGTGTCGTTGGCCTCGAAGCCACCGGTGAAGAGGCCGTCGGTGCCGTCCCAGCCGAGAACCTTGACTGCGGTTCCCTTCTCGGTGTTGTGGTACTCGACGCCCTGCTTGAAGCCGTCCATGAAGATGGAGACCGTCGGGAAGTTCATTCCACCGAAGGTTCCGACGACGCCGGTCTTCGAGTAGTCGGCTGCTGCGTAGCCGGCGAGGAACGCCGCCTGGGCCGTGTCGAACAGGATCGGCTTGATGTTGTCGGCGTCCGCCTTGCCGTCGAAGTCGGCGTCAGCCGCGTCGTCGATGATCGTGTAGTCGACCTCGGGGTTGGCCGTGGCCGACTCGATGGTGGCGGCCGAGAGCGCGAAGCCGACCGTGACGATGACGTTGCAGCCCTGGTCGACGAGGTTCGTCAGGTTGGGAGCGAAGTCGGTCTCAGCGTCGGACTGCACCTTGATCGGCTCGACGCCGAGTTCCTTGGCTGCCTTCTCGAGGCCCTCTGATCCGAGCTGGTTGAACGACTTGTCGTCGAATCCGCCGGAGTCGGAGACCATGCAGGGCACGAAGTCGGAGGCTGCTGCGCCACCGGACGACTCGCCGCCCTCTTCGGGCGCCGAGGCGCAGCCGGCCAGCAGGAGCGCTGCGCTGAGCGCGGCAAGTCCGCCGATGGCGGCCTTGCGGGTAGTGATCGTCAAGATGACCTCCAAGATTGCAGGCCCACAGGGATGGATGGGCCGGGATGTGCAATCACGTTACCGAATATTTCCTTGCTCAAAAGAGCAAAAGGGGTGCGCGCGCGAATGGTTATGAATCTGCGACCCGGGGCGCATCCGACGAGACGAACTCGCAACAAAACTGCGCGAAAAGGGCCATTCAGCGGACTATTCCGGCGTGCTCGGCGACGTGACGACGACGGACCCGTCGACGATCTTCGCCTTCAGCGCGTCGATCTCGTCCGACAGTTCCTGCGGAACGGCGGAGGCGAGGTCGTGGAAGGGAGCGAGGCCCACTCCCCCGTTCTCGAGCGTGCCGATGAACGGGGCGGGGTCGAAGGTGCCCGCTGCGTCATCGGTGACGATCTGCGCCACGGCGTCCTCGGTGTTCTTCAGAACGCTCGTCAGGAGCACGGGGTGGTACTTCGCCGGCAGGGTGTCGAAGCCGTCGTTGTCGACCCAGATGACCGAGACGCCGGGGTTCTCCAGCGCGGCGGCTGCCGACCCCTCTCCGACCTGGCCGGCGACGGGCAGGATCACGTCCGCACCCTGGTCGATGAGGCTCTCGGTCAGCGTCTTGCCCTTGTTGATGTCCTCGAAGTCGCCGGTGAAGGTGCCGTCCTGCTTGACCTTGTCCCAGCCGAGAGCCACCACCTGCGTGCCGTGAGCGGCATTGTAGGCGGCGACGCCGTCGACGAAGCCGTCCATGAACAGGGTCACCGGCGGCTGGTTGCCGCCGCCGAAGGTCGCGACCTTCCCCGTCTTCGAGACGCCGGCGGCGAGGTACCCGGCGAGGTAGCTGGCCTGGGCCGTGTCGAAGATGACCGGCTTCACGTTGGGGGCGTCGACGACCTCGTCGACGATGGAGAAGTGCACGTCGGGGTTCGCAGCGGCCGCCGAGGTCGTGGCATCCGCCAACTCGTAGCCGACGGTGAGCACGAACTGGCAGCCGGAGTCGACGGCCTGCTGCACGTTGGGCGCCAGGTCGGTCTCACCGGTGGAGACCAGCGCCTGCACCTCGATGCCGGCATCCTTCTCCGCCTTCTGCAGACCCGCCCAGCTGGACTGGTTGAACGATCGGTCCTCGAGGCCGCCCGAGTTCGTCACCATGCGAGCGCAGTAGTCGCCGGCGGCATCGCTCGACGCCCCGGTCGAGCTGGGGGCCTCGGCGCAGCCGACGAGGGCTGCAACGGAGATGACGGCGACGACGGATGCTGTGAGCAGTCGGTTTCCCATAATGGGGATCCTCTCGGGGCTGTGGGGGAACGGGTCGGGTCAGAGCACGTCTGGTCAGCGCACGTCGCGTCAGAGCACGTCGCCGCGGCCGGAGAGCCGGAGCGCGTCGACGACGGACTTGACCTTCTGGGCGTTCGCGCTCGTGGTGACGAGGAGGGCGTCCGGGGTGTCGACCACCACGATGTCCTCGACGCCGATGAGGGCGATGGTGCGGCCGCCCTGGCTCACCACGATGCCGCTGGACGAGTCGGCGAGCACCCTGGCGTCTGCGCCGAGGATGGCGAGGTCGTGCTTGCGACCGCCCGAGTGGATCTTGGCGATCGAGGCGAAGTCGCCGACGTCGTCCCAGTCGAACTGGGCGGGCACCACGGCGAGACGCCCGGCGGCTGCGGCCGGCTCGGCCACGGAGTAGTCGATCGCGATCTTCTCGAGGTTCGGCCAGATGCGGTCGACGGCCGGTCCGCGAGTGGCCGGATCGTCCCACGCGGCTGCCAGCTCGATGAGCCCGGCGTGCAGCTCCGGCTTGTGGCGGGCGATCTCCTCGAGCAGGCGATCGGCTCGCGTGATGAACATGCCCGCGTTCCACAGGTGCTTGCCGCCGGCGACGTAGCGCTCGGCCGTCTCCAGGTCGGGCTTCTCGACGAAGGAATCGACGATGCTCGCCGACGGCGCTCCAGCGACCTCGAGGGATCCCCCGGTGTGGATGTAGCCGAATCCGATGGCCGGCTCGGTGGGACGGATGCCGATGGTCGCGATGTAGCCGGCGTCGGCCAGGGCCGCGGCCTCCTGAACGGCGTGCCGGAACAGGACGGTGCCCTTGATGACGTGGTCTGCCGCGAAGGATCCGATGATGACGTCGGGTTCGCGCAGCGCCAGGATCGCAGCGGCCAGGCCGATCGCCGCCGATGAGTCGCGGGGCTCGCTCTCGAGCACGACGTTGTGGTCGGCCAGCTCGGGAAGCTGGGCCTCGACCGCTGCGCGGTGGGCGCGGCCGGTGACCACCATGATGCGGTCGGTGCCCGAGATGGGAGCGAGCCTGTCCCAGGTGTCACGGAGCAGCGTCTGCCCGGACCCGGTGAGGTCGTGCAGGAACTTGGGCGCATCGGCGCGGGAGAGGGGCCAGAGCCGGGAACCGATGCCGCCGGCCGGGATGACGCTGTAGAAGCGCTCGATCGCAGTCATGCAGCACAGACTATCTGCCGCCTCGGGGCGGCCGCGGGTCGGCATCCGTCGCGGTCGCGGGAGTGGTCTCTCGACGTCGAGATACTTAGGTTCCCCTTACGGGAACTGGGCGAAATGAAAGGAATAGACTTGGGCTCACGCTCGTCGAGCGGTTCCGGTCGGTGGTTCTCACGACCGTCAGACACAGCCAGGGAGGGTTGTTCATGCCTCAGGACACGGCAGGAACCCTGACAGCAGACACCAAGCGCGCATCCCGTCCGGGAGGAACCCTCTACAGGGGCCGCGAGGGCATGTGGTCATGGGTTCTGCATCGCATCACCGGCGTCGCCATCTTCTTCTTCCTGCTGGTGCACGTTCTCGACACCGCGCTCATCCGCGTCAGCCCCGAGGCGTACAACGCCGTCATCAGCACCTACCAGACGCCCATCATGGGCCTCGGCGAGGTGGCCCTGGTCGGCGCGATCGTCTTCCACGCCTTCAACGGCATCCGCATCATCCTGATCGACTTCTGGTCGAAGGGCGTGCGGTACCAGAAGGTCATGTTCTACGTCGTGATCGGGCTGTGGGTCGTCACGATGCTGGGCTTCACTCCCCGCCACCTGATGAACGTCTTCGGACACTAGGAGGGACTGACGTGACCGCCATCGACAACGCCCCGGCCATCGAGCCGCCCCGCTCTCCCTCGCGTCCCGCCCGCAAGCGCGGCGTGAACTGGGAGAAGTGGGGCTGGATCTACATGCGCGTCTCCGGCGTGCTCCTGCTCGTGCTCATCTTCGGACACCTCTTCGTCAACCTCATGGTGGGCGACGGTGTGCACGCCATCGACTTCGGCTTCGTCGGAGGCAAGTACGCCTCCCCGTTCTGGCAGGTCTGGGACGTGCTGATGCTCTGGCTCGCCCTCATCCACGGCGGCAACGGCATGCGCACGATCGTGAACGACTACGCCACGCTCCCGACGACCCGCCGCATCCTGAAGGGCGCCATCTTCGTCGCCGTCGCAGCGCTGATCCTGCTCGGAACCCTCGTGGTCTTCACCTTCGAGCCGTGCCCGGCCGGATCCCCCGCCGACCTGCTGCCCTCCTTCTGCCCGGTCGGATAAACGAAATAGATATGAGTACGGCACCTGTGAATCCTGAATCCGAGTCCACCGTCGTCGACGGCGTGCACTACCACCAGTTCGACATCGTGATCGTGGGAGCCGGCGGCGCCGGCATGCGCGCGGCCATCGAGGCCGGCCCCGGCGCGAAGACGGCGGTCATCTCGAAGCTCTACCCGACCCGCTCCCACACGGGTGCGGCGCAGGGCGGAATGGCCGCGGCCCTGGCGAACGTCGAGGAGGACAGCTGGGAGTGGCACACCTTCGACACGATCAAGGGCGGCGACTACCTCGTCGATCAGGATGCCGCTGAGATCCTCGCGAAGGAGGCCATCGACGCCGTCATCGACCTCGAGAACATGGGCCTGCCGTTCAACCGCACCCCTGAGGGCAAGATCGACCAGCGTCGCTTCGGCGGCCACACCCGCGACCACGGCAAGGCGCCCGTGCGTCGCGCCTGCTACGCCGCCGACCGCACGGGTCACATGATCCTGCAGACGCTGTTCCAGAACTGCGTGCGTCTCGGCATCAACTTCTTCAACGAGTACTACGTGCTCGACCTCGTGATGACGAACGTCGACGGCGTCGACCAGCCGTCGGGCGTCGTCGCCATCGACCTCTCCTCGGGCGAACTGCACGTCTTCCAGGCCAAGGCGATCATCTTCGCCACGGGCGGCTTCGGCAAGATCTACAAGACCACCTCGAACGCGCACACCCTCACGGGCGACGGCGTCGGCATCATCTGGCGCAAGGGCCTGCCGCTGGAGGACATGGAGTTCTTCCAGTTCCACCCCACTGGCCTCGCCGGGCTCGGCATCCTGCTCACCGAGGGTGCCCGCGGTGAGGGCGCCATCCTCCGCAACGCCAGCGGTGAGCGCTTCATGGAGCGCTACGCCCCCACCATCAAAGACCTCGCCCCGCGCGACATCGTCGCGCGCTGCATGGTGCAGGAGGTGGCTGAGGGTCGCGGAGCCGGCCCCAACAAGGACTACGTCTACCTGGACTGCACCCACCTCGGCGCCGAGGTGCTCGAGACCAAGCTTCCCGACATCACCGAGTTCGCCCGCACCTACCTGGGCGTCGATCCCGTGACGGAGCCTGTGCCGGTCATGCCGACGGCGCACTACGCCATGGGCGGCATCCCCACCAACGTCTCGGCCGAGGTGCTGCGCGACAACGACACCGTCGTCCCGGGCCTCTACGCCGCCGGCGAGTGCGCCTGCGTGTCGGTGCACGGCTCGAACCGTCTGGGCACGAACTCGCTGCTCGACATCAACGTCTTCGGCAAGCGCGCGGGCAACAACGCCGTCGCCTATGTGCAGAACGTCGACTTCACGCCGCTGCCCGCCGACCCCGCCAAGGCCGTGCGCGAACTGCTCGAGCACATCAAGGGCTCCACCGGCACCGAGCGCGTCGCCGTGCTCCGCAAGGAGCTGCAGGACCACATGGACCGCAACGCCCAAGTGTTCCGCACCGACGAGTCCCTCGCCGAGGTCACGGAGACCATCCACACCCTGCGCGAGCGCTACAAGAACGTCGCCGTGCAGGACAAGGGCAAGAGGTTCAACACCGACCTGCTCGAGGCCGTCGAGCTGGGCTTCCTGCTCGACCTCGCGGAGGTCGTCGTCTATTCCGCCCGCAACCGCAAGGAGAGCCGCGGCGGCCACATGCGCGACGACTTCCCGAAGCGCGACGACGAGAACTACATGAAGCACACCATGGCCTACCTGTCCGGCGACGCGGTTTCCGCCGACGCGGCAGACCACATCCGACTCGACTGGAAACCCGTCGTCATGACCCGGTACCAGCCCATGGAGAGGAAGTACTGACGGTGACCACCGCCACCATCGCCGCCGACCGACCCGGCAACGCCGACCCGTCGGTCATCCCGTTCACCGTCACCTTCATCATCCGACGGTTCGACCCCGACACCGACACCGAGCCGCGCTGGCAGGACTTCGACGTCGAGATGTACGCGACCGACCGCGTGCTCGACGCACTGCACAAGATCAAGTGGGAGCAGGACGGATCGCTGACCTTCCGCCGCTCGTGCGCCCACGGCATCTGCGGCTCGGATGCCATGCGCATCAACGGCCGCAACCGCCTCGCCTGCAAGACCCTGATCAAGGACCTCGACATCTCGAAGCCCATCTACGTGGAGGCCATCAAGGGCCTGCCGCTGGAGAAGGACCTCATCGTCGACATGGACCCCTTCTTCGCGTCCTTCCGCGAGGTGCAGCCGTTCCTCATCCCGGGCTCCAAGCCCGAACCCGGCAAGGAGCGCGTGCAGTCCGTCGCCGAGCGCGCCCGCTTCGACGACACCACGAAGTGCATCCTGTGCGCCGCGTGCACGTCGAGCTGCCCCGTGTTCTGGACCGACGGCCAGTACTTCGGCCCCGCAGCCATCGTCAACGCCCACCGCTTCATCTTCGACTCGCGCGACGACGCGTCGCAGGTTCGCCTCGACATCCTCAACGACAAGGAGGGCGTGTGGCGCTGCCGCACGACCTTCAACTGCACCGACGCCTGCCCTCGCGGCATCCAGGTCACCCAGGCGATCGCCGAGGTCAAGCAGGCCCTCATGCGAGGCCACGCGTAGGCATCGGCCGACGCCGCGCAGGAAGGGCCCGGATCTCACGATCCGGGCCCTTCCTGCATCTCCGACGACATCGTGCGGACGCGGCATCCGATCGACCCCGTTCTCCTCCCCTACGCTGGCAGGGTGAGCGCTCGAGGGACGGCACCGGCCGAGACACCGGCGGAGGATCCGCTCGACCCTCCGACCCGCGGCGAGCGCATGAGCGCCGAGATGCGCGAGCGCGTCGAGTCGCTCGGCGAGCGCTTCGAGGAGCCGATCCAGACCGTCACCTCGATCACGCAGAAGACCATGGCGCTGTTCCCCGTGCGGGTCTGGCGCTGGTTCCTGTTCCGGAACGGCTTCCTGCTGTCGGCCGGCATGAGCTATCAGGCGCTCTTCGCCGTGTTCGCCGCCGTCTACGTCCTCTTCGCAGCGACGGGTCTCTGGCTCGGCGGCGATCCAGCGACGCTCGACGGCATCATCACGCTGATCAACACCTACGTCCCCGGGCTCATAGCCGAGGGCGGAGCGATCACGCCGGAGCAGCTGGAGGAGATCGCGTCCTCGTCGACGAGCCTGTTCGGGTGGACGGGCGCCGTCGCCCTCGCAGGTTTCATCTGGACCGCGATCGGGTGGATCACCTACTCGCGCACAGCTGTGCGCAGCTTGTTCGGCCTGCCGAAGGACATGCGCTCCTACGTGCTCCTCAAGGCCCGGGACCTGCTGGCCGCCCTCGCCTTCGGCGCCATGATCCTCATCGGTTCGCTGTTGTCGGTGGCGAGCACGGCGGCCGCGACCTGGATCTTCACATTGCTCGGCTTCGACATGGACGGCTGGCTGGTGCAGGCCTCGATCGGAGGCGCCGGCTTCCTCGTCGTGCTGATCATCAACACGGCCGTCCTCCTCGCCATGTTCCGCTTCCTGTCCGGAGCCAGCGTGAAGTGGAGCCGCCTGTGGAGCGGATCCGTTCTCGGCGGGGTCGCGATGTACGTACTGCAGATCGGAGCCGGCTATCTCGTCGGCAGCGCGACCAACAACCCGCTGTTCGCGACGTTCACTGTCTTCATCGGCCTGCTGCTGTGGTTCCGGCTGACGTCCATCGTCACGCTGGTCGCCGCATCCTGGATCTACGTCGCCGCCAGCGATCGCAATGAGTCGTTGCGTCGGGTCACCCCGGCGCAACTGGAGGCCGAGCGGCGGCAGGCCGAGCGGGAAGCCCTCATCCTCGCGACGCGGGTCTCGCTGCGGGAGGCCCGCGAGGAGGCCGCACGGGTCGGCTGGGTGCGTCGAGCCGCACTCCGCCGCCGGATCGCCCGTCTGCAGGCGGAGCTCGACGACCTGCAGGACGCGGCGGCGTCTGATGTCGCCGTGGTCCGTTCTCCGACGACGGATGCGCCCCCTCCCACCCTGCGCTGACGGCCTCTGCGCACCCGACGACGTCGGACGCCTCCCATAGGATCGAAGGCATGGCAACACCGCTCCGCATCGCGTCCGTCAACGTCAACGGCATCCGTGCCGCCTACCGCAACGGCATGGGTGCATGGCTCGATGCCCGCGGCGTCGACATCCTCGCCCTGCAGGAGGTGCGCGCCGAGACCGAGCACGTCACCGAGCTGCTCGGAGACGAGTGGAGCGTGCTCCACGACGCCGCGACGGCCAAGGGCCGCGCCGGCGTCGCCCTGGCGAGCCGAGGAGCGGCCACCATCCACCGCGTCGAGCTCGGGGCCCCTGATTTCGACAGCGCCGGTCGGTGGCTCGAGGCCGACTTCGAGGTGGGCGGGCGCATCGTCACCGTGGTGAGCGCCTACGTGCACTCCGGCGAGGCCGGCACGCCCAAGCAGGTCGAGAAGTACAAGTTCCTCGACGCCATGCAGGCGCGGCTGCCCGAGCTGGCCGCGCACAACGAGCTGAGCGTGGTCATGGGCGACCTCAACGTCGGGCACCGCACCCTCGACATCAAGAACTGGAAGGGGAACGTGAAGCGCGCCGGCTTCCTGCCCGAGGAGCGCGCCTACTTCGACAGGATCCTCGGAGCCGAACGCGATGCCGACTACAACGCCGGCGCCGGACTCGGATGGGTCGACCTGGGCCGCCGCGCCGCGGGCGAGGTCGACGGCCCGTACACCTGGTGGTCCGCCCGGGGTCAGGCCTTCGACAACGACACGGGCTGGCGCATCGACTACCAGCTGGCGACGCCCGCGCTCGCGGCATCCGTCACCTCGTACACGGTCGACCGTGCCGCCAGCTACTCCGAGCGCTGGTCGGATCACGCCCCCGTCGTCGTCGACTACTCGATCTGAACCCCTCCTCTCTCGTCACAGCCGAAGGTCCCCTCACATGAATGACGCCCGTCCCCTCCTGTTCTCCGGCATGCAGCCGTCGAGCGACTCGCTGCACCTGGGCAACTACATCGGCGCCCTGCTCAACTGGGTCGCCATGCAGCGCGACTTCGACGCCTACTACTGCGTCGTCGACCTGCACTCGATCACCGTTGCGCAGGACCCGAAAGAGTTGCGCGCCAACACACGCCAGACGGCCGCGCAGTACATCGCCGCAGGAATCGACCCGTCGGAGTGCACCCTCTTCATCCAGTCGCAGGTGCCGGCGCACGCCGAGCTCGCGTGGGTGCTGGGCAGCATCACCGGCTTCGGCGAGGCCGGACGCATGACCCAGTTCAAGGACAAGTCGGCCAAGCAGGGCTCCGACGCGACCAGCGTCGGCCTGTTCACGTACCCCGTGCTGATGGCGGCCGACATCCTGCTGTACGGCACGGAGCAGGTGCCCGTCGGAGAGGACCAGCGTCAGCACCTCGAGCTGACCCGCACCCTCGCGCAGCGGTTCAACAGCCGCTTCGGCGACACCTTCGTCGTGCCCGAGGCGTACATCCCGAAGGAGTCGGCCAAGATCTACGACCTGGCCAATCCCACGGCGAAGATGAGCAAGTCGGCCGCCAGCCCGGCCGGCCTCGTCAACATCATGGACGACCCCAAGGTCACCGCGAAGAAGATCAAGAGCGCGGTGACGGATGCCGACCGCGAGGTGCGCTTCGATCCCGAGAACAAGGCGGGCATCTCGAACCTCCTCTCCATCTACTCCTCGCTCAGCGGGCGCACGATCACCGCACTCGAGCAGGAGTACGACGGGCGCGGCTACGGAGACCTCAAGAAGGACCTCGCCGAGGTGGTCGTCGACACGCTCTCCCCCGTGCGCACCCGCACGCTGGAGCTCCTGGAGGACCCTGCCGAGCTCGACAGGCTGCTCGCCGTCGGCGCCGACAAGGCCACGGCGACGGCCGAGAAGACCCTGGCCACGGTCTACGACCGCATCGGCTTCATCAGGCGCCGCTGATGGAGCCCGTCGTCCTCCGCACCGAGCGGCTGGTGCTCGACCAGCCGACGGAGGCCGATGCCCCGAGCATCGCCGAGTACTGCCGCGATCCGCTGTTCGAGCGTTGGCTGACCACGCCGTGGCCCTACGAGCCTCGGCATGCCGAGGGCTTCGTCGCGACGCTTGTGCCCCTCGGCTGGACGACGGGCACCGAGGCGACCTGGGCCGTGCGCACTCGTGACGACGGGCCACTGATCGGCGTCATCAGCTACCGCACGCTGCGGTGCGACGTCGGATTCTGGCTCGGAGCGGATCAGCGCGGGAACGGCTACATGCGCGAGGCCCTGGCGGCCGTCGTGCAGTGGGTGTTCGTGAGCGGCGACGTGCCTCGCACGGACGCGGTCACGTGGGAGGCTATGGCGGGCAACCGGGACTCCGCCGCCGTCGCACGCGCCGTGGGCTTCGCCTTCACCGGCACGGCACCGTCGTCGCACCCCGTGCGCGACGGTTCGCACGTGCCGAGCTGGCACGGCGTGCTGCTGCGATCGCACGACGGCGAACAGGCACGGGCGAGCTGGCCCGAGGAGACCCGCCTGTGAGCGGCCTCCCAGCCGCCGTGCTGTTCGACCTCGATGACACCCTGTTCGCGCATCGGGGCGCCGTGGCCCGCGCGATCGTGGTGCACATGGACGCCGTGGGGTTCTCGTCGCCCGACCACGCCCGCGACGTCGCCCTGTGGCACGACCTCGAGGAACGGCACTACCACTCCTACCTGGCCGGCACGCTCGACTTCCAGGGCCAGCGACGCGCGCGAGCGCGCGACTTCGCCGCCGCTCACGGTGTCGTTCTCGCCGAGGCTGCGGCCGGTGCCTGGTTCGACGACTACTTCGAGCACTACCGCGCCGCGTGGGTGCTGCACGACGACGCACTCGAGGCCCTGGCCTCGCTCCGCGCCGCTCGTGACGATATCCGGATCGGCGTGATCACCAACGGCGATCCCGTCTTCCAGCAGTCCAAGCTCGACGCCGTCGGTCTCACCGGTCTCGTCGACGGCATCGTCGCCTCGGGCTCCCTCGGCATCACGAAGCCCGACCCGCGCATCTTCGAGCACGCCTGCCGTCACCTCGGCGTGGCCACGAACGATGCCGCCTACGTCGGCGACAGGCTCCGCACCGACGCCATCGGTGCCGCAGCGGCCGGCATGACGGGCGTCTGGCTGAATCGCACCGGCGTCGTTCCCGAGCCGACGGATGCCGCCGAGGCGCGCGATCGCGGAGTGCTCGAGATCACGGGGCTCGATGAGCTCCTGGGGGCGCTGGAGGGCTGACTCCGCTGGTCGAGCGGAGAGGCGCCTCTCAGGCGTGCGCGATCCGGCGCTCCTCGATGGCGACGCCGTGCACGTCGTGCAGTTCTGCGCGCGCGTGCTCGATCTCTCCGACCCGACGCGCGGCAGACCAGTCGAGGGCATCGCCGACGACATCGGCGACCTCGGCCAGCACGTCCGCTGTCACGGCTCCGACGAAGGCCAGGCTGGTGCGGCGCTTCAGCACGTCGATGAGGTGGACGACCTGCTCCTCGCGGGCCAGGGCCGTGATCTCTCCGACGCTGTAGGTCGGGACCGACACGAGGGGGATGTCCGTTCCGTTCTCGGCGAGGTCGGCGATGAGCGACTCGGCGCGGGTGCCGTAGCGCTCGAGCAGCTCAGCGGCACGGGTGCGGCCGAGGACCTCGCCGTGGCTGGCGAGCCAGACGGTGCGAGCGGCGTCCGTCGTCGGATAGCCACGGCCGCCGCCGATGGCCAGGCCCTCGGTGCTCGTCGTGCGGGCGCGGCCGAGCTTGGCGAGCACCTCGTCGCCCAGGTGCTCGGCGAGGGCGCGGAACGTCGTCCACTTGCCGCCGACGAGGCTGAGCAACGGGATCGCTCCGCCGCTGCCGGGCACGGTGGCCTCCTCGATCCGGTAGTCGCGGGAGACGAATCCGGGCTGGGTCTCGTCGTGCCGAGGCAGCGGGCGCACTCCGGCGAACCTGTAGACGATGTGCGAGCGGTTCACCGTGATGCCGGGGAAGACGTGCGAGATCAGGTCGAAGAAGTAGTCGACCTCCTCCTCGGTGGTGCGGATGGGCTTCCGCATGTCGTGCTCGAGGTCGGTCGTGCCGACGAGCACGCGCCCCTTGAGCGGGTAGATCAGCACGATGCGACCGTCCTCGTGCTCGAAGAAGATCTCGCGTCCGTCCGTCGCGGCGAGCAGCTCGGGGTGGTCGAGCACGATGTGCGACCCCTTGGTGCCACCCATGAACCTGGTGGCGCCTCCCAGAGCCTCGTTGGTGAGATCCGTCCAGGGTCCCGACGCATTGACGACGACGGATGCCGTGAAGCCGAACTCCTCGCCGGTCACGCTGTCGCGGAGCGTCACGCCATCGCCATCCGCGCCGACAGCCTCGACGTAGTTGGCGGCGCGAGCGTGCGGGCCGGCGGCCAGGCCGTCGTTCAGGACGTCGAGGGCCAGACGCTCCGGATCGTGCATCGAGGCGTCGTAGTAGGTGGCCGTGTACTTGATGCCGGGGTTCAGCGCCGGGAGCTCGGCGAGCGAGCGCTTGCGGCCGTGGAACTCGTGGCGGGGAACACTGCCACCGTCGCGCGAGAAGGAGTCGTAGGCGGTCAGACCCACCTTGATGAGGGCGGCACCGCGCTCGGTCGGCTTGCCCGCCTTGTGCGTGAGGAAGCGGAGCGGCGCCGAGAGGATGCCGCTGAAGGTGGAGAAGATCGGCACCGTGGTCTTGAGCGGGCGCACGTAGTGCGGGGCGATCCTGACGAGGGCGTTGCGCTCCTCGACCGACTCGCGCACGAGCCTGAACTCGCCGTTCTCCAGGTACCGGATGCCGCCGTGGATCATGTGCGACGACGCGGCCGAGGCGCCCGAGACGAAGTCGTCGCGGTCGATGATGACGACGTCGACGCCCTGCAGGGCGAGGTCGCGGAACGTCGCGATGCCGTTGATGCCGGCCCCGATCACGAGGACGTCGGCGTGGGGCCGCGCGCGCAGGGCCTCGACGGTGGGGCGGAGCGCATCGGCTCCGGAGGAGGAAGTGGAAGTCGTCGACGACGTCGCCATGGTGCATCCCTTTGTTTCGCTGGTCGGCACGCATTCGTCCCGACACATCAAGTCTCAGCGTGGTCGCAACTTGTTGCAAGTGAACTGCACATACGTGCAAGATGAACGGATGGCGACAGATCACCCCGACCTCACGACCCGGACCCGCGACGCGCTCCGGGCCTCGCAGCTCTACTACCTGCAGGACCTCACGATGGAGGCCATCGCGCACGAGCTCGGCACCTCGCGCTCCTCGGTCTCCCGGCTGCT
Source organism: Orlajensenia leifsoniae (assembly GCF_004570845.1). GTDB lineage: Bacteria > Actinomycetota > Actinomycetes > Actinomycetales > Microbacteriaceae > Orlajensenia > Orlajensenia leifsoniae. The sequence continues at coordinate 86,511 of NZ_SPQZ01000008.1, forward strand.
CAGCCACGCCCGCGAGACCGGCCTGGTCGACATCAGGGTGCGGTCGCCCCGCGAGATGCCGAACATCCTCGAACGCCAGATCCTCGAGACCTTCGGCGTGACGGCGCACGTCGTTCCGGTGCCCGACCACACCAGCGACGTCGACCGCCTGGAGCGCGTCGCCCTCTCGGCTGCACGGATGCTCGGCGAGTACGTGGACTCGAACTCCACTCTCGGAGTGGCCTGGGGCGCCACAGTCAGCGCGGTCTCGCGGCATCTCATCCCCCGGGCCGTGCACGACACCCAGATCGTGCAGCTGAACGGGGCGGGCAACCTCACCAGCACGGGCATCGTCTACGCGAGCGAGATCCTGCGGAGGTTCGGCGAGGCCTACAACGCCCAGGTGCAGCAGTTTCCCGTGCCGGCCTTCTTCGACGACCCCCTCACCAAGCAGGCGCTCTGGCGCGAGCGCAGCATGCAGCGCGTGTTGGCCCTGCAGGAGCACCTCGACGTCGCCCTCTTCGGAGTCGGCTCCCCGTTCGCCGAGGTTCCGAGCCACGTGTACTCGAGCAACTTCCTCGACCCCGACGACGTCGTGAGCCTGCAGGAGCAGAATGTGGTCGGAGACGTCGCGACGGTCTTCTACCGGATCGACGGCTCGACCGACGGGATCAGCCTCAACGACAGGGGAAGCGGCCCGGCCTTCGATGTGCTCCGGCGAACACCGCGGCGCATCTGCGTCGTATCGGGGGCCGCCCGACTGGCGAGCATCCGCGGCGCCATCGCCGCAGGACTCATCACGGACCTGTACGTCGACGAGGGCACGGCGCGACTCCTGGTCGCGTCGCACGATGACACGGGAATAGGACGCGCGTCTGTGCGTTGATCTATCATCGAAGACAAGAACGTGCTCCGGGGTCGGTGAGAATCCGAACCGGCGGTGATAGTCCGCGACCCGCCCTCACCGGCGGTTGACCTGGTGGAATTCCGGGACCGACGGTTAAAGTCCGGATGGGAGGATGCACGCGTCGTTCGGCGTTCGCGCCGGATGGCGGAATCGGGCGATGCCCGAGACCCCGGAGCTCAACAGGATTGAGACCGGGATGACCAGCACGACGGCCCAGCGGCTGAGCGGGGACGCGATCGAGCGCGCGATGCTGCGCGCCGTCGAGATCGCCGCGAACGGCCCGGCCCGCGGGGTCAACCCGCAGGTCGGCTGCGTCATCCTGGCGGCCGACGGCAGCATCCTCGCCGAGGGCTGGCACCGCGGCGCCGGCACCCCGCACGCCGAGGTCGACGCCCTCTCGAAGCTCGCCGCCGGCGAGGCGAACGGCGCGACGGCCGTCGTCACGCTGGAGCCGTGCAACCACACGGGCCTCACCGGTCCGTGTTCCGAGGCGCTGATCGCCGCCGGGGTGTCCCGCGTCGTCTACGGCGTGAGCGATCCGGGCGACCATTCGTCCGGCGGGGCCGCGCGGCTGCGCGAGGCCGGCGTCGACGTCGCCGGCGGGGTGCTCCTCGCCGAGACGACAGCGCGCCTCGGCGACTGGCTCCCGGCAGCGAGGCTCAAGCGCCCCGTCGTCACGGTCAAGTGGGCGTCCAGCCTCGATGGCCGGGCGGCCGCAGCCGACGGCACCAGCCAGTGGATCACCGGGCCCGAGGCCAGGGCCGATGTGCACGCCCGTCGTGCGGCATCCGACGCCATCGGTGTGGGGACCGGAACTGTACTCGCAGACGATCCCTCCCTCTCCGCGCGATTCGCCGACGGTGGCCTGTACGAGACCCAGCCCATCCCCGTGGTCTTCGGAGCACGCGAGACGCCGACGGATGCCGCCATTCGACGGGGCACGCACGAGCCGATCTTCGCGACCGGCGGCGACCTCGCCGCCGAGCTGCGCGCTCTCCACGCCCGCGGCATCCGTTCCCTGTTCATCGAAGGCGGACCGACTCTCGCCAGCGCCTTCATCGCCGCCGGCCTCGCCGACGAGGTGCTCGTCTACCTCGCCCCGGCGATCCTCGGCGGACCGCGTACAGCCATCGGCGACGTCGGAATCACGACGATCGACGACGCCCTGAGGCTCTCCATCGAGAGCGTCGAGACGCTCGGCGACGACCTGCTGGTCGTCGCCACCCTGAAGAAGAAGCCGTAGGAGGCAGCAGTGTTCACCGGAATCATCGAGGAGATCGGGCGCATCGAGCGCGTCGAGACGACCGGCGACGCCGCCCGCATCACCGTGCGCGGACCACTCGTCGTCTCGGATGCGCGCCATGGCGACTCGATCTCGGTGAGCGGCGTGTGCCTGACCGTCGTCGCGTCGACCTCCGAGACCTTCACCGCAGACGTCATGGCCCAGACCCTCGCCATGTCGACCCTCGCCGGAGTCGCCGAGGGCCGCGCCGTCAACCTCGAGCGCGCGGCCGCGGTCGGCGACAGGCTCGGCGGGCACATCGTGCAGGGCCACATCGACGGCACGGCCACGCTGCTCTCCATCACCGACGGCAGCGCCTGGAGGGTCGTGCGATTCAGCCTCGACCCTCAGCACGCGCCGCTCGTCGTCGACAAGGGCTCCATCGCGGTCGACGGCACGTCCCTCACCGTCAGCGCGGTCGGCGGCGGCCTCACCGACGGCTGGTTCGAGGTCTCGCTCATCCCCGAGACCCTCACAGCGACCACCCTCGGGGAGCGCACAGTCGGCGACAGCGTGAACATCGAGACCGACATCCTCGCCCGCCACGTCGAGCGGATGCTGTCGCTCGGCCTGCACCACACCCTCCCGTCCTCGGTCACCGACGGCCCCGGCATCGCGCCGGCCGGCTCGCCTGCATCCGTTCCGGAATCCGCCACGACAGTTGGGAGCTCACGATGAGCCTCGCCACCATCCCCGAAGTACTCGACGCCCTGCGCGCCGGCAAGCCCGTCATCGTCGCCGACGACGAGGCCCGCGAGAACGAGGGCGACGCCATCATGGCCGCCGAGCTCGCCAGCCAGGAGTGGATCGCCTGGATGGTGCGCAACACCTCCGGGTTCCTCTGCGCCCCGATGCCCGACGAATACGCCGACCGTCTCGAGCTGCCGCTCATGACGACGCAGAGCCAGGACGCCCGCGGCACTGCGTACACGATCACCGTCGACGCCTCCGACCGCGTCAGCACGGGCATCAGCGCAGCCGACCGCGCCCACACCCTGCGGGTGCTGGCCGACCCGAACTCGCAGCCCGACAGCCTCATCCGCCCCGGCCACGTGCTGCCGCTGCGCGCCAAGGAAGGCGGAGTGCGCGAGCGTGGCGGCCACACCGAGGCGGCCGTCGACCTCATGAAGCTCGCCGGCCTCTCCCCCGTCGGCGTGATCGGCGAGATCGTCGCCGATGACGGCGAGATGATGCGGCTGCCCGGCCTCATCGAGCTCGGCGCCCGCGAGGACCTTCCGGTGACGACGGTCGCAGCCATCATCGACTACCTGCAGGAATGGCACTGCGACACCGACGTTCCCATCGCGACGCCGATCCCCGAGAGCTCGCGCGTCGACTTCGAGGTCGAGACGACGGTGCCCACCACGCACGGACCGTTCAAGGTGCGCGCCTACCGCGACCGGCAGACCGGCGCCGACCACGTGGCCATCGTCGCCGGCACGCCTGCGGCATCCGGAGCCCTCGTTCGCGTGCACTCGGAGTGCCTCACCGGAGAGGCCTTCGGTTCGCTCAAGTGCGAGTGCGGCCCACAGCTCGACGCGGCGCTCGAGACCATCCAGCGCGACGGCGGCATCGTCATCTACCTCCGGGGCCACGAGGGGCGCGGCATCGGCCTCATCAACAAGCTGCGCGCCTACAGGCTACAGGAGGACGGCCTCGACACGCTCGACGCCAACCTCGCCCTCGGGCTGCCGGCCGATGCCCGCGACTACGGGGCGGCCACGGCCATCCTCGATGAGATGGGCATCACCTCGGTGCGACTCCTCACCAACAACCCCGAGAAGGTGCGCCAGCTCGAGGAACGCGGCGTCACCGTGACCGAGCGGGTTCCGCTCGTCGTCGGCGTCGGCGCGTTCAACGAGTCGTACCTCGAGACCAAGCGCGAGCGCATGGGCCACGCCATCGCCGATCAGCAACTCGCCGACAGCGTGCGACTCACCGCCGCCGGCACAGAACCCCTCTTGGAAGGACACGCATCATGAGCGGAGCAGGCTCCCCCACCCTCGACATCGACGGCACCGGACTGAACGTCGTCATCGTCGCCGGCCACTGGCACACCGAGATCACCGACGGCCTCATCGCCGGTGCGGTGCGCACCCTCGAGGCCGCCGGGGCATCGCACACCCTCGTGCGGGTTCCCGGTAGCTTCGAGCTGCCCGTCGTCGCGAAGGCGGCCCTGGATGCCGGAGCCGATGCCGTGGTCGCACTGGGGGTCATCATCCGAGGCGGCACCCCGCACTTCGAGTACGTCTCGGCCGCGGCGACGGATGGGCTGACGCGCGTCGCCCTGGACACGGGCAAGCCCGTGGGCTTCGGGCTGCTCACCCTGGACGACGAGAAGCAGGGCATCGACCGCGCCGGCCTCCCGGGCTCCAAGGAGGACAAGGGGACCGAGGCTGCCGAGGCGGCGATCTCCACGGCACGCGTCCTGCAGGCGCTGCGCGCCGACCGCTGAGAGCACGTCGGGCGGTCGCTTCGCTCGGCCCTCAGCGATCGGAGCACCGCTCGCTGAGGCCCGGACGGAGCGTGCCTACGGCTTCCAGACCATGAGCACCACGACGGCGAGGAGCAGCAGCGACACCACGCCACTGCCGCCTGCGATCCGCCCGTAGTACTGCGACGCCGCTCCGCCCTGCGTTGCGGCGCCTCCGGATGCAGTCCCGCCGCCTGCGGTGGACCCCAGCGCAGCCGCGGCCTTCCGCATCGACGGCACCACGAGAGCCTCACTGACGACGGCGGCAGCGACCCAGAGGATGAGCGACCAGAGGATCCAGGGTGTGAGGAAGGTCAGGCCGTACTTCGGGTCGCTCGTGCCCATCACGGCGAAGCCGAGCAGCACCACGAGGATCGACAGCCGTCCGAAGATCGACGTCGACGTGGCGAGGGTCGCGACCTGGGCTCCATTGCCCGAGCGCAGGGCACGCAGAGCCGTCATCGGCAGGATCGCCAGCGGCCCCACGATGAAGACGGCTGTGACGACGTGCAGCACGTTGAAGAGTTCGTTCATGGCGCCAGCCTAGAAGCGTCGGTCGCTCGAGGGCCAGCATCCGTCCCCCGATTGGCCATCGCGGGGTACGAGGGCGTAGCGTTGCAGGGTTGCCACAAGCGACTTTCGACATCCCAGCTGCGCGCCCTGGCGCCGGACCGACGCATTGCGCGGCGCAGCAGACGCCCCCTGCACCGAAAGCGCTCCATCATGTCAGCACCAGTCGCCGAGACCTCCGCCGCTCCAGCGAACACACGCAGCCGTGTGATCCTCGCCAGCCTCATCGGAACCTCGATCGAGTTCTACGACTTCTACGTCTACGCGACGGCCGCCGTGCTCGTCTTCCCGACGCTGTTCTTCGTCAACGCCGACCCGACGATCGCGCTGCTGCAGTCGTTCGCGGTCTTCGGAGTCGCCTTCATCGCACGCCCCATCGGGTCGATCGTGTTCGGCCACTTCGGCGACCGCGTCGGACGCAAGGGCACCCTCGTGGCGTCGCTGCTCACCATGGGCATCGCGACCTTCATCATCGGCATCCTGCCCACGGCACTCACACCAGGATGGGAGATCCTCGCACCGGCCCTGCTCGTCGTCATGCGCTTCGGCCAGGGCCTCGGCCTCGGCGGTGAGTGGAGCGGTGCGGCCCTCCTGGCGACCGAGAACGCCCCGGCCGGCAAGCGCGCCATCTGGGGAACGTTCCCGCAGCTCGGCGCCCCGATCGGCTTCATCCTCGCCAACGGGGTGTTCCTCATCCTGTCGTCGACCATCGACGCCGACGCCTTCCTCGCGTGGGGCTGGCGCGTACCGTTCATCGCCAGTGCGGTGCTCGTGATCATCGGCCTCTACGTCCGCCTCAAGCTGATCGAGACTCCGGCCTTCACCAAGGTCGTCGAGCAGGGCGAGGTCGCCAAGCTTCCGCTGGCGCGCGTCTTCAGGACCAGCTGGCGACCGCTCATCCTGGGCACGTTCATCATGCTGGCCACCTACGTGCTGTTCTACCTGATGACGACCTTCACCCTCACCTACGGGACCACGGCGACGGATGCCCCTGTCGCGGGTCTCGGCTACAGCCGCGAGTCGTTCCTCATCATGCTCATCATCGGTGTGGTGTTCTTCGGAATCTTCACGCTCGTGTCGGGACCCCTGGCCGAGCGCTTCGGTCGCCGTCGCACCCTCATCATCACGACGATCGGCATCATCGTCTTCGGACTGCTGTTCGTGCCGCTGTTCGCCGGTGGCACCATCGGCGTGATGACACTGCTCATCGTCGGCTTCACCCTGATGGGGCTCACCTTCGGCCCGATGGGCGCCGTCCTGCCCGAGCTCTTCCCGACCAACGTGCGCTACACGGGTTCGGCGATCAGCTACAACGTGGCGTCCATCCTGGGAGCGGCACTCGCCCCGTTCATCGCGGTGGCGCTCTGGCAGGGCGCGGCAGGCAGCCCGGTGCTCGTCGGCGTCTACCTGAGCCTCGCGGGCGCGATCACGCTGGTGGCCCTCATCATCAGCAAGGACACCGGCGACGTGGCGTACACGGACAACGCGAAGTAGAGCGGGCCCACGCTCGCTGAGGCCCGGACGAAGTCCGCGCCTCAGCAAGCGGGTCGTGCTCAGTCCAGGAAGAGTGCGCGCAGCCGCTTCGTGGTGACCACCAGGCCGACCACGATCATCACGGCGTAGTAGAGCACGTGCCAGAGCAGACCCCAGTTCACGTCGCCCGTCGTGAGGCCGCGCACCAGCTCGACGCCGTGCCACAGCGGCATCGCCTGGATCACGTACTGCAGCCATTGCGGGTAGACGCTCAACGGGTAGAACGTGGCCGAGAACAGGAACATCGGCAGCATGATGAAGTTGATCCAGTCCATCTGCTGGAAGCTCTTCATGTAGCTCGTGACGGCCATGCCCGCGCTCGCGAACCCGAACGCTATGAGCAGCACGGCCGGCAGTGCGAGGAGGGCCCACCACGACAGGTTGAGCCCGAGCACCTGCATCACGAGCTGGAACCCGACCGCGTAGAGCGCGCCGCGCAGCAACGCGAGCAGGATCTCGCCCAGGGCGACGTCGAGCGGCCCGAGCGAGGTAGACAGCATGCCCTCGTAGAGCTTCGCGAACTGCATCTTGAAGAAGACGTTCCAGGTGGAGTCGTAGATCGCGCCGTTCATCGCGGCCACGGCGAGCAGGGCCGGGGCGATGTAGGCCGGGTAGCTCACCTCCTGCCCGTTCGACAACGTGACGGCTCCGACGAGGGTACCGAGCCCGATGCCCATCGCGAGGAGGTAGAAGATCGGCTCGAACAGGCCGCTCACGACCACCAGCCAGTTCGTGCTCGCCGTCGCCCGCCAGCCACGCAGCATGACGGCGCGGGCGTTCCCCGCGTAGAGCGACCGCACCGGACGAGGGCGGATGCTGCTCGGGGCGAAGTCCTGCTCCGTCGCCCCGGTCACGAGTTCAGCCTCCTCACGGCGATGCGTCGCGACCACGCCCAGCCGATCACGATCAGGGCGACCAGGTAGGCGACATGTACGAGCGTCAGCCAAATGGGCTCCGCATAGCCGTAGGAGAACACCCGGGCCAGCTCCGTGGCGTGCCAGAGCGGCGAGATCCAGCCGATCCACTGCAGGTAGATCGGAAAGACGGCGAGCGGGAAGAAGGTGCCGGAGAACAGGCTCATCGGCAGCACGATGAAACGCTGCACCATGGCGAGCTGCCCGGTGTCCTCCTGCAGCGTCGACGTGTAGCCCATGATCACGGTGCCGAAGGCGAGACCGCCGAGAAGCGAGGCGACGATGCCGAGGAAGCCAACCGGCGAGGGAGCCGCTCCGAAGAGCACCATCAGGGCGTAGAACAGCACGAGGTTCACCAGCATGCGGATGATCACCGAGTACACGACGCCGTCGACGATCTGCACGGGACGGATCGGAGAGGCCGCGGCGCCGGTGAAGGTCGGGTTCCACTTGTACCCGAGCATGATCGGGTAGGTGAACTCCTCGCTGGCGACGGTGATGGCGGCGGTCGCGAGAAGGGCCGGCGCGACGAAGACGAGGTAGCTCACTCCGTCGACGGCATCCGGCCCCATATTGGCATCGACGATCGTCGCGAGGCCGACGCCGAGAGCGTAGAGGTAGAGCAGCGGGCTGCCGATGCCGGCGATCACCACGGTGCCCGTGTAGGTGCGCATCATGCGCAGCCTGTGCTCGGTCACGTACCAGGCACCCCAGCGGCGCGAGCGACGACCGGCCGCGATGGCGCGGGCGGCATCCGTCGACTGCCCGGTGGTCACGTTCATTCGACGAGACTCCGCCCGGTGAGCCTCAGGAAGACGTCTTCGAGGCTCGACCGGCGCACGAGGCTCGTGACGGGCCGGAGCCCGGCCTCGGTGATCTTCACGAGCTCGGCCTCGCCGTTGTCGCTGTAGATCAGCACCCTGTCGGGCAGCACCTCGACGCGGTGGCCGTCGGCGCCCTGCGCACGGGCGAGCCGGGCCCCGACCTCGGCGTTGTGATCGCTGCCGAACCGCACCTCGAGCACCTCGCGGGTGGAATGGGCCCGGATGAGCTCGGCCGGCGACCCCTCGGCCATGATCGTGCCCTTGTCGACGACGACGAGGCGGTCGCAGAGCTGTTCGGCCTCGTCCATGTAGTGCGTGGTGAGCAGCAGGGTCGTGCCCTGCTCCTTCAGACGGAACAGGCGATCCCAGAGGATGTGCCGCGCCTGCGGGTCGAGCCCGGTCGTGGGTTCGTCGAGCAGCAGGATGCGGGGGTCGTTGATGAGGGCGCGGGCGATGGTGAGCCGGCGCTTCATTCCCCCCGAGAGGGCGTCGACGCGGGCCTTCTCCTTGCCCTCGAGCTGCGCGAAAGCCAGCAGTTCGTCGGCACGCTGTGCGACGAGCTTCCGCGGCAGACCGAAGTAGCGCCCGTAGACCAACAGGTTCTCGCGCACGCGCAGCTCGGTGTCGAGATTGTCGGACTGGGGAACCACGCCCAGCTGCGAGCGGATCTCGGGGCCGTGCACGTCGGGATCGAGCCCGAGGATGCCCAGCTCGCCGCTCGTGCGGGTCGAGACGGCACCCACCATGCGCATGGTGGTCGACTTGCCCGCACCGTTCGGTCCGAGGAGTCCGAACGACTCCCCCGAGGCGACCTCGAAGGAGATGCCGTCGACGGCGGCGAAGTCCTGGTACTTCTTGACGAGGTCACGGGCGACGATGACGGGGGCTGGCACCCGTCCAACCTAGCGAAGACCGCCGACGCTGCACCGCTCCCGACCGACGCATCTGGCACGACTCGCACCGCGAACGGGGTGACAATGGAGGAATGACCTCCACCGATTCGAATCGTCAACCTGAATTGACGAATCCGGACGAGTCAACTACGGTTGACGACATGGACGTCACCACGATTCACACCCTCGCCGCCAGCGCGGGCGGAGACGACCCGATCGAGTCGCTCCGCGCGATCCACCGCCTGCAGCGCGAACTCGACAGGGTCGAGACCGTCGCCGTGAGACGCGCCCGCGCCCGCGGTGCCAGCTGGCAGCTCATCGCCCTCGCACTCGAGGTGAGCAAGCAGGCAGTGCACAAGAAGTACGGACGCAGTTGAGGCATCCGTTCCCCCGTGGATGGCGGCAGACGCGACAGGCGTGAGACGCACATCCGCAGCAATCAGAGAGAAGTCATGAGCGAAACAACCACGCGCTCGCGCGGCCTCGGCCGCCGTTCCACCCCGAAGGACGGCCCGCGCGCCACCTTCAGCCAGCTGCTGCCCTACATCTTCGAGCAGAAGGGCGTGATCGTCGCCGTCATCGTGCTGAGCGTGCTCGGCGCCGCGGCGAGCCTCGCGCAGCCGCTGCTCGTCAGCAACCTCATCACCCTGGTGCAGGCCGGCGACGACCTCGGCAACCTCGTGACGATCCTCATCGCCCTCGTCGTCATCTCGGCGCTCATCAGCGGCTACCAGCACTACCTGCTGCAGCGCACGGGTGAATCCGTCGTGCTCGCCAGCCGCAAGCGCCTCATCGCACGGATGCTGCACCTGCCCATCGCGCAGTTCGACAGCCGCCGCACCGGAGACCTCGTCTCCCGGGTCGGAAGCGACACCACGCTGCTGCGCGCCGTGCTCACCCAGGGGCTCGTCGACAGTGTCGGCGGAGTGCTGCTCTTCGTGGGCGCCCTCATCGCGATGCTCGTCATCGACCCCGTGCTCCTCGGGGCGACGGCGCTCGTGATCGCCGTCTCGATCGTGGTCGTGACGCTGCTCTCGGGCCGCATCCGCGAGGCCAGTCACGCGACGCAGGCCAAGGTGGGCGAGCTGTCCTCCGGCGTCGAGCGGTCCATCAGCGCCGTCCGCACGGTGCGCGCCTCGAACGCCACCGACCGCGAGATCGCCACGGTCGAGCAGCATGCCGTCGGCGCATACGAGGCTGGCGTCAAGGTCGCCAGGATCTCGGCCCTGGTCGTTCCCGTCGCCGGCATCGCCCTGCAGGTCTCGCTCCTCGTCGTGCTGGGCCTCGGCGGTTTCCGGGTCGCGGCCGGCGATATCGAGATCGGCAGCCTCGTCGCGTTCATCATGCTGCTGTTCATGCTCATCGCGCCGCTCGGATCCGCCTTCGGCGCGCTCACCTCGGTGAACTCGGCGCTCGGAGCCCTCGGTCGCATCCAGGAGATCATCGACCTGCCGACCGAGGACCAGAACGACCGCGACCTCGCCCCCCTCGCCGTCATCATCGGTGCCGCGAACGACGCCGTGCTACCCGATGCGCCCGCCATCGAGTTCCGCGACGTGCGGTTCTCCTATCCGGCGACATCCGTCATCGTCGAGCCGTCGGAGGCCCCTGCTGCCACCCTGAATCCGCTCGTCGAGCTGGACGAGCTCTCGCAGACGGGTTCGCTGGACGCCGTCGCGGATGCCGCTGCCGACGCCGATGCTCCGGCCGTCGACCGCCCGGCCGTGCTCGGCGGCGTCTCGTTCACCGCTCCGCGCGGCAAGCGCACGGCCCTCGTCGGGCCATCGGGCGCAGGCAAGAGCACGATCCTCGCCCTCATCGAGCGCTTCTACGACCCCACGGGCGGCGAGGTGCGACTGGGGGGTCTCGACATCCGCTCGCTCGATCGTCACGACCTGCGTGCCCAGATCGGCTACGTCGAGCAGGACGCCCCGGTGCTCGCCGGGTCGATCCGCGACAACCTCGTGCTGTCGGCTCCGGATGCGACGGACGAGCAATGCATCACGGTGCTCGCGGCGGTGAACCTGTCGGAGGTGCTCGACCGCGACCCGGCCGGACTCTCGGCCGAGGTCGGCGAGAACGGCGTGATGCTCTCGGGAGGCGAGCGCCAGCGCCTCGCCATCGCCCGGGCCCTGCTCTCGGAGTCGCCCATCCTGCTGCTCGACGAGTCGACCTCGAGCCTCGACGGCGTCAACGAGCAGAAGATGCGGGACGCGATCGACGCCGTCGCCGAGGACCGCACGCTCATCGTGATCGCGCACAGGCTCTCGACGGTGGTCGACTCCGACCAGATCGTGGTGCTCGAGCACGGTCGGGTCATCGGCACCGGGACGCACTCCGAGCTGGTCGCATCGACGCCGCTCTACCGCGACCTGGCGAGGCACCAGCTCCTGGTCTAGCCGCCTCCCCGACCCCCGACACATCCGCCGAGTCGCCCACTTCCGCTAGTGCCCACCCCGGCCAACTAGCGGAAATGGGCAACTCGACGCTTGTCGCACTCCTCCACACCCGGGCGCCGATCGTGCAAACGCGCAACCAACGCCATCCGGGCCGACCATCGACGAGGCGACGACCGAACCTGTTCGGATGACACGTCGCGCTCCACTCCCCATCGCCTTGCAGCACTCGGCCTTCGCCTTCGGCACCGGACGCACCGCAGGAGCGTCTGAACACCGCCTTCGCGCCTCCGACATAATTCGTCCGTTCTGGGGCACGCGGGCTCACGCCGATGAACCGCTAACCCTCCACGACCTCTGCCGCACGGTGCTGCAAAGGCTTCCACCCGGGACGGTGATCAGTCACACCACGGCAGCATTGCTCCATGCCATCCCGTTGCCCACCAAGCTCGAGCAGGAGCATTTCCTCCACCTCAGCGTCGCCGCCCCCACCCGTGCCCAGCATGCCCGCGGCATCCGCGGTCACAGCATCCGGCTGAGTGATGACGATGTGCAGTGGTTTCAGGACGTTCCGCTCACGACCCCCACCCGCACATGGTGCGATCTCGGCTCCATCCTTACTGACGTGAACGATCTGATCGTGGCGGGCGACCGCCTCCTCTACTGGAAGGACTCACTCACGAATCTGGCGGAGTTGGCTGCGGCAGTGGCGCGCCACCGTCGGCAGCGGGGCTCGGCACGGCTCACAGCCGCGCTGCCTGAACTCGTCGACCGCGCGGAGTCTCCGCGAGAGTCTCGAGTTCGACTGGCGCTGATTGCGGGTGGCCTGCCACGACCGGTACTGAACTACGAGCTGTTCAGTTCATCTGGACTCTTCATCGCGCGAGGTGACCTGGCCTACCCCGAGTTCCGGATGCTTCTCGACTACGAAGGAGAGCACCACCGTGTGGATCGCCAGCAGTGGAATCGAGATCTGACGCGTTTCAACGACATCCAGGACGAGGACTGGTACAGCATGCGCATAGGGAGCGAGCATGCGTTGGATGATGTGGTCGCCCGCGTCCGCGCTGCGCTGATTCGTCGCGGCTGGCGCCCCTAGCCCGCACCGAGTTGCCCACTTCCGCTAGTGCGCTGCTGCGCTGACTAGCGGAAGTGGGCAACTCGACTGGGGCGACGCCGGGGAAACGCGCGACGCGACGTCAGTCCTCCTGCATCAGGTGGTACCGGATGCTCGCGAGCTCGGCGCGGAGTGCTGCCGGAACCCGACTGCCGAACAGGTCGAAGTACTCCTCGGTGAGGTCGCACTCGGCCAGCCAGGACGCGGCATCCACATCGAAGAGCGCGTCGACGGCCTCGGCCGACAGGTCGAGCCCGTCGACGTCGAGGGAGCCCTCGGCGGGCAGCAGTCCGATCGGCGTCGAGACGGCATCCGCCGTGCCTTCGAGGCGACGGATGATCCACTCGAGCACGCGCGCGTTCTCGCCGAATCCGGGCCACAGGAACTCGCCGTCCTCGCCCTTGCGGAACCAGTTCACCTGGAAGATCGCCGGAGCCCGGGTGCCGAGAGTGCGCCCCATCTTCACCCAGTGGCCCCAGTAGTCGGCCATGTTGTAGCCGCAGAACGGGAGCATGGCGAACGGGTCGCGGCGGAGCTCGCCGACGGTGCCCTCGGCTGCGGCCGTCTTCTCGGAGGAGATCGTCGCCCCCATGAACACGCCGTGCTTCCACGTGCGCGCCTGCGCCACCAGCGGAACGTTCGTCGCGCGGCGTCCGCCGAACAGGATCGCATCGATCGGGACCCCGGCGAAGGACTCCCAGTCGTCCGCCATCGTCGGGCACTGGGCGGCCGCGACGGTGAAGCGCGAGTTCGGATGCGCCGCGGGCCGGCCGGAATCCGGCGTCCACGGCTGACCGGTCCAGTCGGTGAGCTGGGCGGGAACCGCCTCGGTGAGGCCCTCCCACCACACGTCGCCGTCGGGGCGAAGTGCGACGTTCGTGAAGATCGTGTTGCCCCAGAGCGTCTGCACCGCCGTCGGGTTCGTGGTCTCGCCGGTTCCGGGCGCGACGCCGAAGAAGCCGGCCTCGGGGTTGATCGCCCAGAGACGGCCGTCCTCCCCGGGGCGCATCCACGCGATGTCGTCGCCGAGGGTCTCGACGCTCCAGCCCGGGATCGACGGACGCAGCATCGCGAGGTTGGTCTTGCCGCAGGCAGAGGGGAACGCAGCAGCCACGTGGTACGCCTTGCCCTCGGGCGAGGTGATCTTGATGAGCAGCATGTGCTCGGCCAGCCAGCCCTCGTCGCGGCCCATCACCGAGGCGATGCGCAGCGCGAAGCACTTCTTGGCGAGGAGCGCGTTGCCGCCGTAGCCCGACCCGAACGACCACACCTCGCGGGTGTCGGGGAACTGCACGATGTACTTCTCGGGGTTGCACGGCCAGTCGGCGTCGGTGCGCTTGAAGCCGCGCTCGTCGCGCAACGGGTAGCCGACGCTGTGCACGGTGTGCACCCACGGCTCGCCGTCCTCGATCATGCGGTAGACCCTGTCGCCCATGCGCGTCATGATGCCCATGCTGAGCACGACATAGGGCGAATCGGTGATCTCGACACCCAGCTGCGAGATGGGACCACCGAGAGGGCCCATCGAGAACGGCACGACGTACATCGTGCGGCCGCGCATCGAGCCCGTGAAGACACCCCGCAACTCCTCCCGCATCTCGCGCGGGTCGCGCCAGTTGTTCGTCGGCCCGGCGTCCTCCTCGTAGGTGGAGCAGATGAAGGTGCGATCCTCGACCCGGGCGACGTCTTCGGGATCGGTGCGCGCCAGGTAGCTGTTCGGACGCCACTCCGGATTCAGTCGGATCAGCCGCCCGCTCGCCACGAGCTCCTTCGTGAGCCTGTCGGCCTCCGCCATCGAGCCGTCGCACCACACGATCGCGTCCGGCAGGGTGATCGCGGCGATCTCGTCGACCCAGGTGCGCAGGCCCCGATCGGTGGTGCCGACACGGGGTGTGGAATCGTCTCGCTCGCGTCCGTCGGATGCCGTTCCCGTTGCGATGTCGGAGATGGTCATGGCACTCGCCTTTCGGTTGATCCTGCGGGGTGGGGCGCTGGTTACTTAAGGTTCACGCATTTCTGACCTGCGGATGCCCCAAACGAGCCGTTAAGAATCGTGAAACTTTCGCTATTCTCAAGTCATGAAGCAACGCGGCTCTGACCTCACCACCCTCGGCCATCGGATTCGTCATTTCCGCGGCGAGCGCGGGCTCACCCTCGACCAACTCGGCGAGCGCGTCGGCATCGCCGGCAGCCAGCTCTCGCTCATCGAGAACGGCAAGCGCGAGGCCAGGGTCGGCACACTGCAGGCGATCGCGGGCGCCCTCGACGTCGATCTCACGGCACTGCTGGCGACCGAGGCTCCGAACACACGGGCCGCCCTCGAGATCGAGCTCGCCAAAGCGCAGCGCAACCCCCTGTACGTCGCTCTCGGACTTCCGACGGTGAAGCCCACCCGCGGCACGACCGACGAGACCCTGGAGGCCATGCTCGGCCTGCACCGCGAGCTCGCGCGGCGGGCATCGGAGGCCATCGCGACACCCGAGGAGGCGCGGCGGGCGAACACCGAGCTGCGCGAGCGGATGCGGGAGAGGCAGAACCACCTCCCCGAGATCGAGCAGCTCGCCGAGGATCGCGTGAAGGCGGCCGGGCACAGGGTGGGAGCCCTCACCCACCGCGAGGTCAGCGTGATGGCCGAGCAGCTGGGATTCCAGCTCATCTACGTGAACGACCTGCCCGACTCCACCCGGTCCATCACGGACATCGCGAACGGGCGGATCTACCTGCCGCCGGCGTCGATCCCCGGCGGTCATGGACTGCGGTCGATGGCACTGCAGGCGATGGCCCACCGCATCCTCGGTCACGAACGCCCGGCGAGCTACGCCGAGTTCCTGCAGCAGCGACTCGAGATCAACTACTTCGCAGCCTGCTGCCTGATGCCGCAGGAGGCATCCGTCGCCTTCCTGCAGGCCGCGAAGAAGGAGAAGCGCCTCGCCATCGAGGACTTCCGCGACGCCTTCGGAGTGACCCACGAGGCCGCGGCCCTGCGCTTCACCAACCTCGGCACCGCGCACCTCGACATGACCATGCACTTCCTGCGCGTCAACGGCGACGGAGCGCTTCTGAAGGGCTACGAGAACGACGACATCCCGTTGCCGACAGACGTGACCGGCTCCATCGAGGGCCAATGGGTGTGCAAGAAGTGGAGCGCCCGCAAC
The DNA here is from genome assembly GCF_004570845.1 of Orlajensenia leifsoniae. Lineage (GTDB taxonomy): Bacteria > Actinomycetota > Actinomycetes > Actinomycetales > Microbacteriaceae > Orlajensenia > Orlajensenia leifsoniae. Next base: position 102,554 of record NZ_SPQZ01000008.1, read on the forward strand.
GCCTTCACCCACACCAACCGCACCACGGAGTTCTACCAGTACACCGACACCCCTGCCGGCACGTACTGGTGCGCGACGCAGACCGGCCGATCGGATGACGGCGAGTACTCCATCACGCTCGGAGTGCCGTTCAGCGAGGCGAAGTGGTTCCGCGGGCGCGAGACCACGGTGCGCGCTGTGTCGACCTGCCCCGACGAGTCGTGCTGCCGTCGCGCGCCCTCCGAATTGGCCGATCGCTGGGCCGGACAGGCCTGGCCGAGTGCCCGCCTGCACGCGCAGATCCTCTCTCCCCTGCCGTCAGGCACCTTCCCCGGCGTCGACGACGCCGCCGTCTACTCCTTCCTGGAGGCCCACGCGGTGGACCGGGAGGCGTGACCTGTTGCAATAGTGTGTGTCACACAGTATGGTGTGACGCATGGACGAAGACGAGCTGATCACCGGACACCTCCAGGAGTTGCGCCGCGGAACCGTCGTCCTCGCCTGCCTGCTGCGCCTGCGCACGCCCGACTACGGCTACGCACTGCTCGAGGCTCTCGACACGCTGGGCTTCAGCGTCGACGCCAACACGCTGTATCCGTTGCTCCGTCGCCTCGAGAAGCAGGGTCTGCTCACGAGCGAGTGGAACACCGACGAGTCCCGCCCGCGCAAGTTCTACAGCACGAGCCCCGAGGGCGAGCAGATGGCATCAGCCCTCACCGATGACTGGGGTCGCATCGACGACTCCCTCCGCCGTCTCATCCGAGGAGAAGACTCATGACCACCCTCACCGACCGCTACGTCTGGGCCGTCGTGCGCACTGCGCCCGAGAAGCAGCGCCCCGAACTCGAGCAGGAGGTGCGCGGGCTGGTGGCCGACGCCATCGACGCGCGTCTCGAGGCGGGCTCGCCGACAGCCGAGCGCGACGCCCTCGTCGAACTCGGCGATCCGCTGGCACTCGCCGCGCGCTACGCCGATCGCCCGCTCACCCTCATCGGCCCGGCGTACTACCTGCTCTGGCTGCGTCTGTTGAAGCTGCTCCTGGCGATCGTGGTGCCTCTCGCCGTCGTCGGCATCGGCATCGGGCAGTTCGTCGCCGGCGCCTCCATCGGGGCCATCATCGGGTCGATGATCGGCGGCGCGATCCAGGTGACCGTCAACCTCGGCTTCTGGACCACCGTGGCCTTCGTGATCATGGATCGCAGCACCAGAGGCGCTCCGATCGTGACGTGGTCGCCCGATCAGCTGCCCGAGGTGCCATCGCCGACGCAGCACTCGGCGCTCGGCCAGCTCATCGCGAGCGTCGCATTCCTCACCCTCTTCCTCGTGGCCCTGGTGTGGCAGCAGTTCAACCCGTACCTGACCGGCTCCGGCGAGGTCCTCCCGGTGTTGAACCAAGACCTCTGGACGTTCTGGATCCCGTGGTTCATCGCCCTGATCGTGGCCGAGATCGGCTTCGCCTTCGCCATCTACTTCCGCGGCTGGAGCTACCCGCTCGCCGGCGTCAACGTGCTGCTGAACCTCGCCTTCGCCGTTCCGGCGGTCTGGCTGTGGGTGACCGGCGGCCTTCTGAACCCGGAGTTCGTCGACGCCGTCGCCCAGCACACCGACGAGAACTTCGCCGAGGCGTGGCACATCACGAGCATCGTCGTCGTGGTCAGCCTCGTCGTCATAGCGACCTGGGACGTCATCGACGGGTTCTACAACGCCTACAGGGTGCGCCACCCGCGCCTGTCAGCGACGTCCTGAGAGCTCCGGGGCCCCGGCGAGCGCCGTCCTACTTCGGCTGCATCCTGATGGCGCCGTCGAGTCTGATGGTCTCGCCGTTGAGCATCGGGTTCTCCACGATGTGTCGGGCGAGAGCGGCGTACTCCGCCGGTGTCCCCATCCGCGACGGATGCGGGATCTGCGCCTCGAGCGACGCCCGCACCTCGTCCGGCATCCCGGCCATCATCTGGGTCTCGAAGATGCCCGGCGCGATGGTCATCACGCGGATGAGGAGCTTCGACAGGTCGCGAGCCAGCGGCAGCGTCATCGCGGCCACTCCCCCCTTCGACGCGGAGTAGGCGGCCTGTCCGATCTGCCCGTCGAACGCGGCGACGGATGCCGTGTTGATGATGACCCCGCGCTCCGCCGTCTCGGGCACTCCGGGAAGGGCGGATGCCGCCACGGGCTCGTTCGCGGCCATGGCTGCGGCGGCCAGCCGGACGACGTTGAAGGTGCCGATGAGATTCACCCTGATGGTGCGCTCGAAGGTACCGAGGTCGAGCGGTCCCTCGCGTCCGACGGTGCGGCCGGCCGTGGCGATGCCCGCACAGTTGACGACGACGCGGAGCGGCGCCAGCTGCTGCGCTGCATCGATGGCGGCCTGCACATCGGCCTCGTTCGTCACGTCGGCTGCGACGAACCGTGCCCGCTCACCCAGCTCGGCTGCGACGGCCGCCCCGGGCGACGATGGCAGGTCGACGAGCACCACGCTCGCCCCCGCCGCGTGCAGCGCCGTCGCCGTCGCCTTGCCGAGGCCGGAGGCCCCTCCGGTCACCAGCGCCGACAGTCCGTCGATCCGCATCCGTTGTTCTCCTTCTGATCGTTCTGCTCGTTCTGCTCGTTCTGCTCGTTCTGATGTCTTGATGGTCCCGAAGTTCCTGGCGGCCCTGCTGGTCCCGGCCACGACGGGCCGTCAGCCCAGGCGCTCGATGATCGTCGCGTTCGCCATCCCGCCGCCCTCGCACATCGTCTGCAGGCCGTAGCGACCGCCGCCGCGCTCGAGGGAGTTGACGAGGGTGGCGAGCAGTCGCGTGCCCGACGATCCGAGCGCATGCCCCAGCGCGATGGCCCCGCCCTGGGGGTTGAGCGTCGCCGGATCGGCCTCGAGCTCCTCCAGCCAGAGCAGCGGCACGGGCGCGAACGCCTCGTTCACCTCGGAGACGGCCACGTCGCCGATGGTGAGGCCGGCCCGGTCGAGAACCTTCCGCGTCGCCGGGACGACGCCCGTGAGCATCAGCAGCGGATCGCTGCCCGTCACCGCGAAGGCATGGAACCTGGCGCGCGGGGTGAGGCCGAGCTCGGCGGCCCGCGCGCTGCTCATGATGAGTGCGGCCGAGGCGCCATCCGTCAGCGGCGAGGAATTGCCCGGCGTGATGCGCCAGTCGATCTCGGGGAACCGAGCCGCCAGTTCCTCCGTGCGGAACGCCGGATTCAGTCCGGAGAGACCGGATGCCGTCGTGCCGGCGCGTACGGTCTCATCGACGAGCGACTCCACGCCGCCCACCGCGACGAGCTCGCGGTCGAAGTCCCCCCGCGCCGCGGCCGCGGCGGCCTTGGCGTGCGACCCGGCCGAGAACGCGTCGAGGTGGTCGCGCCCGAAGTCGTGGCGGGCGGCGATCAGCTCGGCCGAGACGCCCTGTCCGACGAGGCCGTCGGGGAAGCGATCGGCCATGCGCGCGCCGTACGGCGACTGGGTGCCCAGCGACGAGCCGAGCGGGACCCTGCTCATCGACTCCACACCGCACGCGATCACGATGTCGTAGGCACCGGCGATCACGCCCTGCGCCGCGAACGAGGCTGCCTGCTGGCTCGAACCGCACTGGCGATCGACCGTCGTGCCGGGAACGCTCACCGGGAATCCGGCCGAGAGCACCGCATTCCGCACGACGTTGTAGCTCTGCTCCCCCACCTGGCTGACGCATCCGCCGATCACGTCGTCGATCAGCACGGGATCGAGGGCGGACCTGTCCACGAGCTCGCGCAGCACTCCGGCGAGGAGGTCGACAGGGTGCACGTGCGACAGCATCCCGCCGGGCTTGCCACGCCCGCTCGGAGTCCGCACGACGTCGACGATGACGGCGTCTCTCATCATGGCCCCCAGCCTATTCCTGCGATCGGGGCGGCAGGGGCGACGGATGCGGCGTGACATGAGGCACGGGTGCCGGAGGCGGATGCTCCTCCTGATCGGGCACGAGCGCAAGGGGTCGATCCTCTCGTTCCGCCTCCCTACCGTGGAGTGGTTCGAAGTGGAGTGGTTCGAAGGAGAACGGCATGACGACAACCGACACCGCGAAGATCATCCGCACGAACATCCCCGGCCGCATGGACCGGCTTCCGTGGGCGCGCTGGCATTGGATGGTCGTTATCGGCCTCGGCACCGTCTGGATCCTCGACGGCCTCGAGGTCACGATCGTCGGATCGATCGCCGGCCGCCTCACCGAGGAGGACAGCGGACTCGGCCTCACGACGGCCCAGATCGGTCTCGCGGCGGCCATCTACGTGGCAGGCGCGTGCACGGGTTCGCTGGTCTTCGGCTACCTCACCGACAGGTTCGGCCGCAAGAAGCTGTTCATCATCACCCTCGGCGTCTACCTGGCCGCGACGGTGGCCACGGCGTTCTCCTTCAACCCGCTGTTCTTCTTCATCTGCCGCTTCTTCACCGGAGCAGGCATCGGCGGCGAGTACGCGGCCATCAACTCCGCCATCGACGAGCTCATCCCGGCCCGGCACCGCGGCAAGATCGACCTCGCCATCAACGGCTCGTACTGGCTCGGCACCGCGTTCGGCGCCATCCTGTCGGTGTTCCTGCTCAACACGGCGATCTTCCCGCCCGAGCTCGGCTGGCGCATCGCGTTCGGCCTGGGCGCGGTGCTCGGCCTCTGCATCCTGTTCGTGCGACGCAACGTTCCCGAGTCGCCGCGCTGGCTGTTCATCCACCGCGATCTCAAGAGCGCCGAGACGATCGTCGACGATGTCGAGAAGCAGGTCACGGAGTCGACGGGCGAGAAGCTCGAGGAGGTCGACGACTACCTCGAGATCAAGCAGCGCAAGAGCACGGGCTTCGGCGAGATCGTACGCGTCGGCGTCACGAAGTATCCGAAGCGCTTCGTTCTCGGACTCTCGCTCTTCATCGGCCAGGCCTTCCTCTACAACGCGGTGTTCTTCACCTACGCCCTCGTGCTCACCGAGCTGTTCGACGTTCCGGTCGACGTGGCTCCGTGGTCGCTCGTGCCCATCGCCATCGGAAACTTCCTCGGCCCGCTCCTGCTCGGCCGCTTCTTCGACACCATCGGCCGCCGCGTGATGATCTCGAGCTGCTACATCGGGTCGGGTGTGCTGCTCGTCGTCACCGGCATCCTGTTCCAGAATGAAGTCCTGGATGCCGTCACCCTCACCGTCTGCTGGGTCATCGTGTTCTTCTTCGCCTCCGCCGGAGCCAGCGCCGCCTACCTCACCGTGAGCGAGATCTTCCCGATGGAGACCCGCGCCATGGCCATCGCCTTCTTCTACGCCGTCGGCACCGGCCTCGGCGGCATCATCGGTCCGATCCTGTTCGGCCAGTTCATCGAAGACGGCATCGGGGCCGTGGCGTTCGGCTACTACATCGGCGCCGTTCTCATGATCGCCGCCGGCCTCGTCGAGGTGTTCCTCGGCGTCGATGCCGAGAACAGGTCGCTGGAGGACATCGCCACGCCCCTCAGCGTGAACTCCGACACGAGCGAACAATAGGATGGCGCCTATGACCACGACGACCCAGCTGCGCCTGTACGACCTCGTTCCGACCGAGGTCGACGCCTTCATCGAATGGTGGAACGCCCGGCTCGTCCCGGCCCGCGCGGCCCACGGCTTCGTCGTCGAGTTCGCCTACCTCGATCGTGACGCGTCCAAGTTCAGTTGGGCCCTGAGCCTGCCGACGGATGCCGCGGGCTTCGCAGCAGCAGAGGCCACGTACATGACGTCGCCCGAGCGCGAGTCGGCGTTCGACGGCGTTCCGCAGCGGGTGGCCTCCAGCCACGTCGCCCTCGTCGACGCGATATCTGTTCGCTGAGGCCCGGACGAAGTCCGCGGCCGAAGCGCATCGGCGCTGCCGCAGCACTGAGAACGCATCGAACGCGGACTTCGTCCGGTCCTCAGCGGCCGGAACAAGGAATGAATTCGCCCCCATGACGTTGCCTTCAGAATGACGAGTGCACCACTGTCGGTGGGGTTCCGCTCGGAGCGCGGGCCGATCCTCATCGCCCTCATGCTCGCGACGGGCCTCATCGCGATCGATTCGACCATCCTCGCCACGGCCGTCCCGTCGGTGGTGGCCGATCTCGGCGACTTCACCCAGTTCCCGTGGCTGTTCTCGATCTACCTGCTGGCGCAGGCCGTCTCGGTGCCCATCTACTCCAAGCTGTCGGACACCGTCGGTCGCAAGCCGATCATCCTCGTCGGCATCGGACTCTTCCTGCTCGGCTCCATCCTCTGCGGCTTCGCGTGGAGCATGCCCGCCCTCATCGCCTTCCGTGCCGTGCAGGGCCTCGGCGCCGGAGCGGTGCTCCCCACCTCGATCACCATCGTGGGCGACCTGTACTCGCTCGCCGAGCGCGCCAAGGTGCAGGGCTACATCGCCAGCGTCTGGGCGATCTCCTCCGTGGTCGGGCCGGCCCTCGGCGGCGTGTTCAGCCAGTTCGTCTCGTGGCGCTGGATCTTCTTCGTGAACATCCCGCTGTGCATCATCGCGGGCTGGCGCCTCATCCGCTCCTTCCACGAGAAGATCGAGCCCCGCCGCCACCGCATCGACTACGCCGGCGCCGTCACCCTCACCATCGCCCTGACGGCGATCATCATGGCTCTGCTCGAGGGCGGGCAGGCGTGGGCCTGGAACTCGGTGCCGAGCTTCGCCGCGTTCGGCGTCGGAGCGATCGCCCTCGTGGCGTTCGTGCTCATCGAGCAGCGCGCCGCCGAGCCGATCATCCCGCTCGGCATCTTCACGCGACGTCTCATCGTCACGACGACCTTCATCTCGCTCGGCGTCGGCGCCATCCTCATCGGTCTCACGTCCTACGTGCCGACCTACCTCGAGACCACGCTGGGAGTTGTCCCCATCATCTCCGGCCTCGCCGTCGCAGCGCTCACCCTCGGCTGGCCCATCTCGGCGGCACTCGCCGGGCGTCTCTACCTGCGCATCGGATTCAGGTCCACGGTGCTCATCGGCATCGCCATCGCCGTGGTCGGCGCCATCGGCGTCACGCTCGTGGCGCCGCATCCGAACACCATCCTCGTCGCCCTGTCGTGCTTCGTGATCGGCTTCGGGCTCGGATGGGTGGCGGCGCCCAGCCTCATCGCGGCGCAGTCATCGGTGGCGTGGGGCGAACGCGGCGTCATCACCGGAACGAACATGTTCGCCCGCTCGGCCGGCAGCGCCGTCGGGGTCGCCGTCTTCGGCGCCATCGCGAACACCATCATCGCGGCCTCCCCGAACGGCGAGGCCGACAAGGCGGCGGTGGCGGATGCCGCGACCGCCGTGTTCCTCGCGGTCACGGTGGCCGCGGCGCTCACGGTCATCGCCGCGCTGGCCATGCCCCGCGCGAGCGCTCACGACCTCGAGTACGTGGCACCGGCCGAGGAGACCGCCGGCCCCTGAGCGGTGCGGCCAAGCCGCTGCACCGAGTCGGTGCGCCGAGTCGGTGCGCCGAGCACAACTGCCGCCCACCACCATGCGAAGGCGATCCAACCCCGTGTGAAGCAACGGCCCGCCGCAGCCCGGAGATCCGGGAGCGACAGGCCGAGGATGCCTCCACACGGAAGGGCGCGACACGAGCGCGAGCTAGCGCGTGCGCTTCTCGCGGACGCGCATGTTCAGCACGATCGGCGTTCCCTCGAAGCCGTAGATCTCGCGCAGACGACGCTGGATGTAGCGACGGTAGCCCGGGTCGAGGAAGCCGGTCGTGAACACGACGAATGTCGGCGGACGACTCGCGGCCTGCGTTCCGAACAGGATGCGCGGCTGCTTTCCACCGCGCACGGGGTGCGGATGCGCCGCCGTGAGCTCGGCGAGGAACGCATTGAACTTGCCCGTGGGGATGCGGGTGTCCCACGATTCGAGCGCGAGCTCGAGGGCGGGAACGAGCTTCTCGATGTGGCGTCCGGTGCGGGCGGAGATGTTCACGCGCGGGGCCCATGCCACGTGCGCGAGGTCCTGCTCGATCTCGCGCTCGAGGTAGCGGCGGCGGTCGTCGTCGAGCAGGTCCCACTTGTTGAACGCGAGCACGAGCGCACGGCCCGACTCGAGCACCAGGTCGATGATGCGCACGTCCTGCTCGCTGATGGGCTGGGAGACGTCGAGCATGACCACGGCGACCTCGGCCTTCTCGAGCGCTGCGCTGGTGCGCAGCGACGCGTAGAAGTCGGCACCCTGGGCGAGGTGGACGCGGCGACGGATGCCGGCGGTGTCGACGAAGCGCCAGACCTTGCCGCCCAGCTCGACCTGCTCGTCGACGGGGTCGCGGGTGGTTCCGGCGAGGTCGTTGACGACGACGCGCTCCTCGCCGGCCGACTTGTTCAGCAGGCTGGACTTGCCGACGTTCGGGCGACCGAGGATCGCGACGCGGCGGGGTCCGCCCACCTCGTCCTTGGCGACGGCCGACACGGCCGGAAGCACCTTGAGCATGGTGTCGAGCAGATCGGCGACGCCACGGCCGTGCAGGGCGGAGACGGGGTAGGGCTCGCCGAGTCCGAGGTTCCACAGGGCTGCGGCATCCGGTTCCCGGCGAACATCGTCGACCTTGTTGGCGACGAGGAAGACGGGCTTCTTGGCCTTGCGCAGCATGCGCACGACCTGCTCGTCGGTCGAGGTGGCGCCGACAGTGGCGTCGACGACGAACATGACGATGTCGGAGAGGTCGATGGCCACCTCGGCCTGCGCCGCCACGGAGGCGTCGATGCCCTTGGCGTCGGGCTCCCATCCGCCGGTGTCGACGAGGGTGAAGCGACGGTCGTTCCACTCGCCCTTGTAGTTCACGCGGTCGCGGGTGACGCCGGGGGTGTCCTCGACGACGGCCTCGCGGCGGCCGAGGATGCGGTTCACGAGCGCTGACTTGCCCACGTTCGGTCGCCCGACGATCGCGATGACCGGCAGCGCCGGCAGGTAGCGGATGGCGTCGGGGTCCTCGGTGACGGTGTCGAGGACGTCGAAGTCGTCGTCCTCGAGGTCGTAGGCGTCGAGCCCGCGACGGAGGGCCGCGGCGCGCTGGGCTGCCGCCTCCTCGTCGACGTCGGCCAGACGCGAGGCGAGGGCGCCGTCGACGTCTTCGTAGTCGTCGTTTTCGTCGGTGCTCATGTTGATGCCTCCTCGATGACCGTGATCACGGCATCGACAGTTCGATTGAAATCCAGATGGGTGGAATCGACGGTGGTCACACCGTCAGCGGCGTTCAGGAAGTCGACGACTCGGGCATCCGCCCTGTCACGCTCCGCCAGTGCTCGACCGACGGAATCCGCGGCGAGATCGGTCAGCTCAGCCGACCTTCTCGCCATTCTAACGGTCTCATCGGCTGTGAGAAGAATGCGAACGGGGGCGTCAGGGGCCACGATCGTGGTGATGTCGCGGCCTTCGATCACGATTCCGGGCCGATCCACAGCTGCGGCGATGCTCCGGAACATGGCCACGAGGTGTGCGCGCACCTCGGGCACCCGCGCGACGGCGCTCACGACGGCAGCGACACGGGGCTCGCGGATGGCCTCGGTCACGTCGTCCTCCCCCACCCGCACGCTGTAGCCGTCGGGGTCGGTTCCGATCGAGTAGTCGAAGTCGTCGAGCAGTGCGACGACGGATGCGGCACTCTCGGTGTCGGCGCCACGGTCGAGTGCGAGCCACGCGAGGGCGCGGTATGCGGCACCGGTGTCGAGGAAGCCGTAGCCGAGGCGCCGTGCGACGGCCTTGCTCACGCTGGACTTGCCGCTGCCCGCAGGTCCGTCGATGGCGACGACGACGGGAGCGACGGTGGGAGTGGAGTTCATGTTCGGCTATCCGGCAATCCGCCAGCCGCGGGCGGCCAGCTCGGTGGTGAGGTGTTCGACGGTCTCGGGCAGCACGGCGATCTCCGCGAGGCCGACCTGAATGCCGGGCGCGTGCTCGAGGCGGAGGTCCTCGAGGTTCACGCCGATCTCGCCGATCTCGGCGAGCAGGCGCGCCAGCTGTCCCGGACTGTCGTCGACCATCACGGTCAGGGTGGTGAAGCGCTTGTCGGTGCCGTGCTTTCCGGGCAGGCGGGCCACGCCGACGTTGCCGCCGGCGAGCTCCTCGGCCACGCGACGCCGGGCCCCCGGCGCCTCGGGGTCGTCGAGGGCTCCGATGAAGCGGTCGAGGTCGTCGCGGTAGGCCACGAGGATGTCACGCACCGGCGCGGCGTTCGCCCCGAGGATCTGAACCCACAGGTCGGGGTCGCTCGCGGCCACGCGGGTGACATCGCGAACGCCCTGGCCGGCGAGGTTCACCGCAGCGCTCGGCGCGTCGATGAATCGCCGCGCCATGAGACTGGAGATCACCTGCGGCACGTGGGAGATGAGGGCGACGCCGGCGTCGTGCTGCTCGGGCGTCATCTCCACGAGGGTCGCGCCGAGGTCGAGGATGAGGTCGTCGATCGCGCCGGCACGCTGGTAGCTGATGGCGTCGTGTGCGGCGACCACCCACGGGCGTCCCACGAAGAGATCGGCGCGTCCGCCGAGCGGGCCGCCCCGTTCGCGGCCGGCCATCGGATGCGAGCCGATGTAGCGGCTGAGGTCCGCGCCGAGTTCGGCGAGCTCGGACAGAACAGCCAGTTTCACGCTGGCGACATCGGTCACGATCGCGTCGGGGAATGCGGCGAGCTCTGCGGCGACGACGGATGCCGTCACGTCGGGCGGCGTCGCCACCACGATGAGCTGCGGTGCGTCACCGGCAGCGGCCCGGCGACCCGCGCCGAGGTCGACGGCGATGCTCACGTGGGTCGGCGAGGCGTCGGCGAGGATCACGTCGATGCCCCGTGCGGTCAGGCCGAGGCCGACACTGGTGCCGAGCAGGCCGGCACCCACGACGCGCACGGGTCCGATGAGGCGGGACTCCACGACCACTCAGCGACCTCCGGCGTTCTTCTCGGCATCCTGATCGGCGCCGTTCTCGGTGTCCTGTCCGACGCCCTTCTCGGCTCCCCTCTCGGCACCGTCCCGCGAGAGCGTGAGCACCTGGCCGAGCTCGGCCGAGGTGAGCGGACGGATCTGTCCGATCTGCAGCGTTCCGAGGTGCAGCGGCCCGAACTGGCGGCGCACGAGGTCGATGACGGGATGCCCGACGGCGTCCAGCATCCGTCGCACGATCCGGTTGCGACCGGAATGCAGGGTGATCTCGACCAGGCTCGACGTCGAGTCCGAGGCGCTCGTCATCAGTCGCGCCTTGTCGGCGGCGATCGGGCCGTCCTCGAGGTCGATGCCGCGGGTGAGGGTGGCGATGGTCTGGGGGCTCACGCGCCCCTCGACCTTGGCGATGTAGGTCTTCGCAACGCCGAACGACGGATGCGCCAGCGTGTGGGCCAGGTCGCCGTCGTTCGTCATGATGAGCAGTCCCGTGGTCTCGGCATCGAGTCGCCCGACGTTGAAGATGCGCTCCTCGTACTGCTCGGCCCAGTAGCTCAGGTCGGTGCGGCCGCGCTCGTCGCGCATCGAGGAGTACACGCCTGCCGGCTTGTTGAGCATGAGGTACAGCTTGGTGTTGTCGAGCTGCACGGCGATGTTGTCGACGGCCACGAGGTCGGTCTCGGGGTGGATGCGGCGCCCGAGTTCGGTGACGACGGTGCCGTTCACCCGCACCCGACCCGCCACGATGAGGTCTTCCGACACCCGGCGCGAGGCTACGCCGGCACTGGCCAGCACCTTCTGCAATCGGATGCCGTCGTCTGCTGGATTATCGGATGTCACCGTCGAACCCTTCGTTTCCGCCCTCGAGGAGCGGGGAGATGTGCGGAAGCTCGTCGAGGCTGTTCACTCCGAGCTGGGTGAGCAGGAGCTCGGTCGTTCCGTAGTTGATGGCGCCGGTCTCGGCGTCGGCGAACAGCTCGGTCACGAGGCCACGGCTGAGCAGCGTGCGCACGACCGAGTCGACGTTGACGGCGCGGATGGAGGCGATGGCCCCGCGCGTGATGGGCTGCTTGTAGGCGATCACGGCGAGGGTCTCGAGGGCCGCCTGCGAGAGCCTGGTCGGGTTCTGCGTGAGCACGAAGTCCGTCACCAGCGCATCGTGCTCCGGGCGCACGTAGACGCGCCAGCCGCCACCGACCTCACGAAGTTCGAAGCCGCGACGGATGCCGGTGGGCTCGCCGTCCCGGTTGAGGCCGTCGTAGTCGGCGACCAGGGTGGCGATCGCGGCCTGCACCTCGGCGACGGGCCGGCCGACAGCGGTCGCCAGGTGGACGACGCCCTGCGGCTCGTCGGTCACCATGAGGATCGCCTCGAGGCGTCGCTCGAGCTCCCCGGGCGCCGGCGGCGCCACGGCGACGTCGGTGTCCGCCTCGGTCGCGGCATCCGTCATGACATCCTCTTCCACGGTCTCAGGCATCGTAATCGGCTCCCAGGTTGGCCAGGTTCTCGTCCGACCAGTGCTCGCTGGTCCATTTCACGGTGAGCTCCCCGAGGGGTTCGAGCTGCTCGAAGGAGAGGGCTCCGTGGCGGTACAGCTCGAGCACGGCGAGGAAGCGCGCGATGATGACGCCCTTCACCGGAGCGTCGGCCACGAGCTCCCGGAACGAGAGCACGTCGCCGCGGCGCAGCATCGCCACGACCAGGGCCGCCTGCTCCCGGATGCTGACCAGCGGCGCGTGCAGGTGGTCAAGGCCCACGACGGGCACCTCCCGCGGTGCGAGCGCGAGCATCGCGATCGCAGCGAAGTCGTCGGCCGACAGGGTCCACACCAGCTCGGGCGTGCGCTGGCGGTACTTCTCCTCGAGGCGCACCGAGCGGGCGTGCCGCGAGCCTTCGGCGTCGAGGTGCTGCTGGAACCAGGTCGACGCCTGCTTGAACGCCCGGTACTGCAGCAGGCGGGCGAACAGCAGGTCGCGGGCCTCGAGCAGGGCGACGTCCTCGGCGTCGACGAGCTCGCCCTGCGGCAGCAGGCCCGCGATCTTCAGGTCGAGCAGGGTCGCAGCGACGACGAGGAACTCCGTCGCCTGGTCGAGTTCCTCGACGCTGTCGAGGCCGCGCAGGTACGACAGGAACTCGTCGGTCACCGCGCTCAGGGCGATGTCGGTGATGTCGAGCTCGTGCTTGGTGATGAGAGAGAGCAGCAGGTCGAACGGACCCGCGAAGTTCGCGAGCTTCACCCTGAAGCCGGGCTCCTCGGCATCCGCGGGAGCGACGACGCTCAGCGCGCCAGACGGCTCAGCCTGCCCGACGACCTCAGGCGACTGCGCCACGGAAGACCAGCTCCCTGGCCAGCTGACGGTAGGCGTGCGCTGCAGCGTGCTCCGGCGCGAACTGCGTGATCGGGCTGCCGGCCACCGAGGCGTCGGGGAACTTGACCGTGCGACCGATGACGGTCTCGAGAACCTTGTCGCCGAACGCGTCGACGACCCGCTCGAGCACCTCGCGGGAGTGCAGGGTGCGGGAGTCGTACATGGTCGCGAGGATGCCGTCGAGCTGGATCGCCGGGTTCAGGCGGTCGCGCACCTTGTCGATGGTCTCGATGAGCAGGGCGACGCCGCGCAGCGCGAAGAACTCGCACTCGAGCGGGATCAGAACGCCGTGAGCGGCCGTCAGGGCGTTGACCGTGAGCAGTCCGAGCGACGGCTGGCAGTCGATGAGGATCACGTCGTAGTCGGCCGACAGGCGGCGGAGCACACCAGCGAGGATCTGCTCGCGGGCGACCTCGTTGACGAGGTGCACCTCCGCGGCCGAGAGGTCGATGTTCGCGGGGATCACGTCGAGGCCGGGAACGCCGGTCTTCTGGATCGCCTCGAGCGGGTCCTTCGACCGCGACAGCAGCAGGTCGTAGATCGTCGTGACGTCGTGCGTGGGAACACCGAGTCCGGCCGAGAGGGCGCCCTGCGGGTCGAAGTCGATGGCGAGCACGCGGCGGCCGTCCTCGGCGAGCGCAGCTCCCAGGCTGATGGTGGTCGTGGTCTTGCCCACGCCGCCCTTCTGGTTGCAGAGTGCGATGACGCGTGCCGGGCCGTGCGACTTCAACGGCTTCGGCTGGGCGAACTTGCGCTGGGGGCGGCCTGTCGGGCCGAGCACCACGTCGTCGGGGAAGGTGAGTGTCACCGAGTCGTCCTGCTTACCGGTCACTGCATCTCTCCTCGACTAGGCCGCACATCCCGTGCGCCCGTGACGATTCTACCGAGCGCGGGGGTGGGCGCTGGTGTACATATCCCGGAGTGTGTCGGCTGTGACCATCGTGTAGATCTGCGTGGTCGCCACGGAGGAGTGTCCGAGCAGTTCCTGCACCACCCGAACGTCGGCACCCCCCGCCAGCAGATGAGTGGCGAAGGAGTGCCTCAGGGTGTGCGGAGACACCTCGGCGGTGATGCCGGCGCGCTCTGCTGCAGCCCTGATGATGAGCCACGCGTTCTGCCGCGAGACGCGCTGGCCGCGCAGGCCGAGGAACAGCGCCGGGGTGGCCGCACCGCGTGCCGACAGCGTGGGACGCGCCCGCACGAGGTAGGCGTCGATGGCCGCCCTGGCGAAGCTGCCGACCGGAACGATCCGCTGCTTGCCGCCCTTGCCGAGCAGCCTGATGACGCCGTCCTCGAGAACATCGTCGACGTTCAGAGACACGGCCTCGCTCACGCGCGCTCCCGTCGCGTAGAGCAGCTCCAGCAGCGCCTTGTCGCGCAGTTGCTGCAGGCTCTCGCCATCCGTCGCCGCGAGAAGACGCTCGACGTCCTCGATCGAGATCGCCTTGGGCAACCTGGTGCCGAGTTTCGGCGGCTTGGTCTCGCGGGCGACATCCGTCGTCGTCACCCCCTCCTCGGCGAGGAAGCGGTGGAAGCCGCGCACCGACGAGAGCACGCGCGCGATCGACGACGACGTCAACGGCGACTCCTCGCGGGTGCCCAGATGCTGCACGAAGGCCGAGAGGGCCGATTGGTCGACGGATGCCGGATCCTCGATGCCCTGCTCGTCGCACCATGCGGCGTACAACGCCAGGTCCCGCCGGTACGCGGCGATGGTGTTCGCCGCCAGCCCGCGCTCCACCGAGACATGCCGCAGGTAGGAGTCGATCGCCGGCTGCAGCTTCATCTAGACGGATGAGCCCTTCCGCGGCCGGCGAGGCCACGGTGCATCGGCGACTGCCAGCGTCGACCAGTTCCTGGCGCGGGCGGCGTGCGCCGTGAGGGCGGCGACGACCAGGAGCGAGTTCTGCACGCGCCGGGCCAGCACGGCATCGACGAGGTCGTCCAGCGCCACCCAGCGCTGCTCCATGTCGGCTTCCTCGGCCTCGCGTTCGAAGTCATGGGTGACGATGCTGAGGCCGCGCGCGAGGTACACGCGGATGGCCTCGGTGCTGCCTCCCGGCGAGGACTGGTAGTCGCTCAGCACGGCCCACTGCGTGGCGGCGAGGTCGACCTCCTCGGCGAGCTCGCGCTGGGCACCGACCAGAGGATCCTCGTCCTCGACGTCGAGGAGTCCGGCCGGGATCTCCCATTCGCGCTGACGCACCGGATGCCGGTACTGGCGGATCAGCAGCACCCGGTCCTCGTCGTCGATGGCCAGGACGCCGACGGCTCCGGTGTGGTCGACGTACTCCCGGGTGATCTGGTGCCCGTTGAAGTCGAAGGTGTCGCGACGCACGTCCCACACCATGCCGCTGAACGCGGTGCCGGTGGCCGTGACCTCGGGGTGGAACGGGTCGTCCGCGATCACCGCGGACGACCCGTTCTCAGACCCGGACAGAGGCTCAGGCATCCTCGAACAGACGGCTGGCCTGCTGGCGGTCGAGGGCTGCCCCCACGAGGCCGCGGAACAGCGGGTGCGCGTCGTTCGGACGCGACCGCAGCTCGGGGTGTGCCTGCGTGCCGACGTAGAACGGGTGCTGGTCGCGCGGCAGCTCGACGAACTCGACCAGGTGACGGTCGGGCGAGGTGCCCGAGAACCACAGGCCGGCATCGGCGATCTGCTCACGGTAGGCGTTGTTCACCTCGTAGCGGTGACGGTGGCGCTCGGAGATCACGGGAGCACCGTACAGCTCGGCGACGAGGGAGCCCTCGGCGAGCGCGGCGGGGTAGAGGCCGAGGCGCATCGTTCCGCCCATGTCGCCGCCGGCGATGATCTCGACCTGCTCCTCCATCGTCGCGATGACGGGGAAGGCCGTCTCGGGGTCGAACTCGCTCGACGAGGCGTCGCTGAGCCCCACGACGTCGCGGGCGTACTCGATGACCATGCACTGCAGTCCGAGGCACAGGCCGAGGGCCGGCAGGCCGTTCTCGCGCGCGAACTTCAGCGCCCCGAGCTTGCCCTCGATGCCGCGCACGCCGAAGCCGCCGGGCACGCAGATGGCGTCGAGGTGCGACAGCTGGCGCGCGGCGCCCTCCTCGGTCTGGCACTCGTCCGACGGGATCCAGTGGATCTTAACCTTGGTCTGGTGCGCAAAGCCGCCGGCGCGGAGCGCCTCGGTCACCGACAGGTAGGCGTCGGGCAGGTCGATGTACTTGCCGACCAGGCCGATGTTGACCTCGTGCTTGGGCTCGTGCACGGCGTCGAGGAGCGGCTGCCAGCCGCTCCAGTCGACGTCGTGGGCCGTGAGGCCGAGGGTGTCGATGATGTAGCTGTCGAGGCCCTGGTCGTTCAGCATCGTCGGGATGTCGTAGATCGACGGCACGTCGACCGCATTCACGACGGCCTGCTCGTCGACGTCGCACATGAGCGCGATCTTGCGCTTGTTCGACTCGGTGACAGGGCGATCGCTGCGGAGCACGAGCGCGTCGGGCTGGATTCCGATGGAGCGCAGGGTGGCGACGGAGTGCTGCGTCGGCTTGGTCTTCTGCTCTCCGGATGCGCCCATGAACGGCACCAGCGAGACGTGCACGAAGAACACGTTCTTGCGTCCGAGTTCGTGACGCACCTGGCGCGCGGACTCGATGAACGGCTGCGACTCGATGTCGCCGACGGTTCCACCGATCTCGGTGATGATCACGTCGGGCTGCGGGTCCTCGGACGCCTGCAGGCGCATCCGTCGCTTGATCTCGTCGGTGATGTGCGGGATGACCTGCACGGTGTCGCCGAGGTACTCGCCGCGCCGCTCCTTGGCGATGACCGTCGAGTAGATCTGGCCGGTGGTGACGTTCGCCGCCTGGCTCAGGTTGATGTCGAGGAACCGCTCGTAGTGACCGATGTCGAGGTCGGTCTCCGCGCCGTCGTCGGTCACGAAGACCTCGCCGTGCTGGAACGGGTTCATCGTTCCCGGATCGACGTTGAGATAGGGGTCGAGCTTCTGCATCACGACGCGGAGACCACGCGCCGTCAGAAGGTTGCCCAGGCTCGCGGCGGTGAGGCCCTTGCCCAATGAAGAAACGACACCACCGGTCACGAAGATGTGTTTGGTGATGCCGTCTGAGATTCCCGCGCTAATGTCCGCCACGGGCTTCCACCCTACCATGTCGATTCGGGAGATCGTCGGTGCCCGCGAGCTCCACGAGTTCGCGAGCGTGGGCGAGACCGCTGGCGGAATCGGCCAGGCCGGAGAGCAGTCGAGCCATCTCGGCGATGCGCTCCTCCCCCGAGAGCTTCTCGACACTCGACGCCGTGACGGCACCCGAGCTGTCCTTCGCGACCCGCAGGTGGTTGGTGGCGAATGCCGCGACCTGGGCGAGGTGCGTGACCACGATCACCTGCGACGACTCGGCGAGACGGGCGAGCCTGCGGCCGATCTCGATCGCGGCGGCACCGCCGACTCCGGCGTCCACCTCGTCGAAAACGAAGGTGGGCACGGGGTCCGTCGCGGCGATGACGACCTCGATCGCCAGCATCACGCGGGAGAGCTCGCCGCCTGAAGCGCCGCGTGCCAGCGGTCGCGGTTCGGCGCCGTTGTGGGGCGTGAGCAGGATCGCAACGACATCGCGACCTGAGGCCGTGAACTCGTCGCGCTGCTCCACCTCGACCACGAGTCGAGCGTCGGGCATCGCGAGGGCCGAGAGTTCGTCGGTGACGGATGCCGCGAGCCTGCCCGCCGCATCCGTTCGAATGCCGCTGATCCTCGTCGCCAGCTGCTCGACGGCTGCCGCGTCGGCGGCGATCGCGTCGGTCAGGGCCACGATGCGGTCGTCGTCCTCGTCGATGTCGAGCAGACGGATGCCGCCCTCGGTCGCGAATCGCAGCACGGCGTCGAGGTCGGCTCCGTGCTTGCGCACCAGCCCGGCGAGCACGGCCCGCCGCTCCTGCACGATCTCCAGCTCACGGGCGCCGTCTGCGTCGAGCCCGGCGAGATAGCTCGAGAGCTCGGCGGCGATGTCGGCGACCAGGAAGCTGACGTTGGTGAGCGACTCGAGGATGGGGGCGAGGCTCGCGTCGTGCTCCACGACCCGTTCCAGCTGGCGCCGGGCGGAGTCCACGGCACCGACGGCGTCGACCACGTCGTCGGACTCCTCGGCGGAGACGCGTTCGCGGGCGCCGGCCGCAGCCAGGCGCAGCTCCTCGAGGTTGCCGAGGCGTTCCGCCCGCTCGCCGAGCTCGACGTCCTCCCCGGGCTGCGGGTCGGCCTCCTCGATCTCGGCGAGGTCGACGCGCAGCGCCTCGGCCTCGCGGGCGCGGCGGTCGCGGTCGTTCTGCAGGGTCTCCAGAGCCTCCACGTTCGACCGCCAGCGCGTGAAGACCTCGGCGTACTCCTCGAGGGCAGTGGCCAGCTCGACGCCGGCGAAGCGGTCGAGGGCGGCCCGCTGGGCTGAGCCGGAGCGCAGCCGGATCTGGTCGGACTGCCCGTGCACCACGACGAGTTCGTCGGCCAGGTCGCCGAGCACGCCGACGGGGGCCGCACGGCCTCCCACCACAGCACGCGACCGCCCCTCACTCGACACCGAGCGTCCGAGCAGGAGCTCCGGCCCGTCGAGGTCTCCCCCGGCGTCGCGCACACGCTCGGCCACGGGCCCGTCCTCCGGCACGATCCAGCGTCCGTCGACGCGGGCCTCACGCTGGCCGGCGCGCACGGCACCGGCGTCGGAACGCGCGCCGAGCAGGAGCCCGAGCGCCGTCACGACCATGGTCTTTCCGGCGCCGGTCTCCCCCGTCACGGCCGTGAAGCCGGGCCCGAGGGGCAGGGTCGCATCGGCGATGACACCGAGGTCGCGGATGCCGAGTTCCTCAATCACTGG
Organism: Orlajensenia leifsoniae; assembly: GCF_004570845.1. Lineage (GTDB taxonomy): Bacteria > Actinomycetota > Actinomycetes > Actinomycetales > Microbacteriaceae > Orlajensenia > Orlajensenia leifsoniae. Next base: position 121,612 of record NZ_SPQZ01000008.1, read on the forward strand.
TGTCGGGTCCTCGCCATCCGGTGACGGGCAGCTGGAACTTGTTCACGAGACGGTCGGTGAACGGTCCGGGATGCAGCCGAGCGAGTCTCACGGGAACCGGGGACCGTCGCACGACCACCCGCGCCCCCGGCTGCAGATCGAACGAGCGCCGGCCGTCGCACCAGAGCACGCCGGAGGCCTCTGTACGCCGCAGCAGCTCGATGGCCATGGCCGAGTCAGGTCCGACCACGATGGGGCGCGCGAAGAGGGCGTGAGCGCTGAGGGGAACCATGAGCATCGCGTCGAGGGTGGGCCAGACGACGGGCCCGCCGCCCGAGAAGGCGTATGCCGTCGAACCCGTCGGGGTGGACAGCACGACGCCGTCGCACCCGAAGGTCGAGAGCGGCCGCCGGTCGACCTCGATGGCCACCTCGAGCATCCGCTCGCGGCTGGCCTTCTCGACCGTGGCCTCGTTCAGGGCCCAGTCCTCGTGCACGATCTCGTCGCCCTGCTTCACCCGCACCGAGAGCGTCATGCGCTCCTCGACGACGTAGTCGCGCGCGAGGCCGCGGCCGATGGCCTCGCCCAGGTCGTCGCGCTCGCTCTCCGCCAGGAAGCCGACGTGCCCGAGGTTCACCCCGAGGATGGGCGTCGCGGCATCGCGCACGAGCTCGGCCGCGCGCAGGATGGTGCCGTCGCCCCCGAGCACGACCACGAGCTCGAGGTCTTCGGCGCGCACGCCGGAGCCCAGTCGCTCGGTCTGGCCGTCGAGTTCTGGAGCGTACTGGTGCAGGTCGTCCCACTGGTCTCCGGGAAGCACGGGCAGGGCGCCGGCTGCGGTGAGCTGACGGCAGGCGTCGAGCGCGGCGGCCAGCGATTCGGCACGGCCCGTGTGCGCGACGACGAGGATAGGACGGGCATCTGCCACGACTCTCACACTCCCGTCATCGAAGAAACCAGACTCAACCATTCTGTCGGATTGCTGCCGCGACTCCGGCTCATCCAGACCAGATACTCATGGTTTCCGGCTCCGCCGGCGATCGGTGAAGGAGTGAGCCCGGCCGTGCCGACGCCGAGGTCGAACCCGGCCCAGAGCACGTTCGAGACCGCATCCGCGCGTCGCCCGGCGTCCTTGACGATGCCCTCTCGAATGCCGCTCTTGCCCACCTCGAACTGCGGCTTGATCAGCAGCACGAAATCGGCGTCGTCGACCGCGCTGTCGACGAGCGCCGGCAGCACCAGGGGCAGCGAGATGAAGGAGAGGTCGGCCACGACCAGATCGGGTCGATCGGTGATTCCGGATGCCCCTGCCAACGACGACGGACTCATGTCGCGCACGTTGAAGCCCTCGACCAGGGCGAGCCGCTCCTCCGTCGCGAGCAGCGGCGAGAGCTGTCCGTGCCCGACGTCGATGCCGATCACGCGGGCGGCGCCACGCTCGAGCAGCACCTGGGTGAAGCCACCGGTGGAGATCCCGGCGTCGAGCGCGATGCGGCCCTCCGCCGAGAGCCCGAAGGCGTCGAGCGCTGCGTTCAGCTTGTGGGCGCCGCGACTCACATAGTCGTCGGTGCCGGCGACCTCGATCAGCTGATTCTCGCGCACCTTCGCCGCGGCCTTCACGACGGGCTTGCCGTCCACGGTCACGAGGCCGGCGGTGATGAGCGAGACGGCGTGGGTGCGAGAGCGGGCGAGGCCGCGCGCCGCGAGAGCGGCGTCCAGGCGGGAGTCCGTCATCATCAACCGCGCGAGCGCGACACGTCGCCGCCCTCGAGGCGGTCGCGCAGCTGGTCGTGGAGCTGGGCGTAGGCCGTCGCACGCTCGTCGAGCGGCTGGTCCTCGATCACGCGCAGGCGCGGCAGCAGCCCGTCGTCGTTCGGTCTCTCGTCGGCATCCACCCCTCAAAGGTACCGCGTCGAACGGATGCGGCCGCCTATCGCGACGGCCCGTTAACCACGAACGACCGCCCCTGCGGGGCGGTCGTGTCGGTGCTGGCTCAACCAGTGCTGGCTGAGCCTGTGCTGACTTAAATGCGAAAAGGCCACCCAGTGTGTGGGTGGCCTTTTCGTGAGTTAAGTCCGGCGGTGTCCTACTCTCCCACAGGGTCTCCCCTGCAGTACCATCGGCGCTGAGAGTCTTAGCTTC
>NZ_SPQZ01000009.1 GCF_004570845.1 Orlajensenia leifsoniae
CTCGGGTGCCGCGAGTACGCTGGAGCGACCCGAGCCTTGGAGTGATCATGCCGTTCCGCACCCGCCTCGCCGTGCCCGCCATCGCGGTCGCCCTCCTGCTGACGCCGGCCCTCGCCGGCTGCGGCGTCGTCGAGTCGGCCGTCGACCAGGCCACCGGAGGGCAGGTGAGCGTGGGCGGCAAGCTGCCGAAGGGCTGGCCCGAGGAGGTTCCCATCGTCGACGGGAAGATCCTGGTGGGTGCCGGCGGACAGGGCGACGGTGGCAGCGGATGGATCGTGACCGTCGACGCTGCGGCGGCGGATCCCATCGCGGAGGCCACCACGCAGCTCGAGAACGCCGGCTTCAGCGTCGACAGCGACGCCGAGGCCTCGACGGACGACGGCGGCTTCGTCGCCATGAAGAACGAGAACTACAGCGTGCTGGTGGCGGGCACCAAGGATGGCCTGCTCTACACCGTGACGCCCCTGCCGGCTGGCTGAGCTCGGTCCGCAGCGACCGCCCTCAGGCGAACAGCGGCGCGCCCACGTACGAACCCTCACGGGCCCCGGGCGGGATCGCGAAGATCGCCGAACCGACATGCTTGATGTACTCGTTGAGGGCATCGGCCGCCAGGCTGCGCTGGATGCCGATGAACTGCTCCGGTGAGCGCTGGTACGACATGAAGAACAGGCCGGCGTCGAGGCGTCCGAGCTCGTCGTTGCCGTCGACGAAGTTGTAGCCGCGGCGCAGCAGGCTGGCGCCCTTGTTGACGGTCGGATGGGCCAGGCGCACGTGAGCGTCGGTGTCGATCGCCGGCGTGCCCGCTCCGGTCTCGGCCTCGAAGTCGGGCTCCGTGAACTCGGTGCCACCCGAGAGCGGCGCGCCCTCGCCCTTGTCGCGTCCGATCACGCGCTCCTGTTCCTCGAGTCTGGTGCGGTCCCAGGTCTCGATGATCATGCGGATCTTGCGGGTGACGAGATAGCTGCCGCCGGCCAGCCAGGCTGGGGAGTCCGTCGATCCCACGAAGACCTGGTCGTCGACCAGCTTCGTGTCCTCCGACTTCACGTTCGCCGTGCCGTCCTTGAATCCGAACAGGTTGCGGGGGGTGAGCTGAGACGTCGACGTCGAGGAGGTGCGGCCGAAGCCGAGCTGCGACCACCGGATGGAGGCGCGGCCGAAGGCGATGCGGCTGAGGTTGCGGATGGCGTGAACGGCCACCTGCGGGTCGTCGGCGCAGGCCTGGATGCAGAGGTCGCCCCCGCCGAGCTCCGGCCGGAGCGAATCGCCGGAGAATCGCGGAAGCCTGGTGAGCAGCTCGGGGCGCTGAGCGGCGATGCCGAAGCGGTCCTCGCCGTCCTCGGTCGAGAACAGCGTCGGGCCGAAGCCGAACGTGATCGTGAGGCCCGCCGCCGGAAGCCCGAGGGCCTCGCCGGTGTCTGCGGGCGGCGCCAGCGGCGAGCCGCCGACGGCTCCGCCATCCGTCACCTCGAGCCCTTGAGTCATGCGGGCGGCGGCGTAGGTCCAGTCCTGCAACAGCTCGATGAGGTCGTCGCGGCCGGCTCCTGCAGCCATGTCGTACGAGGCGAAGTGCAGGCGGTCCTGGGCCGGTGTCGTGATGCCGGCCTGCCTGGTGCCGTAGAAGGGGTAGATCGCATTGCGCTGCGATGAGGCGGATGCGGCAGCTGTTCCGGCCGCGGCCCCTGCTGCTCCGCCGACGACGAGCCCGGCGGCTCCGGCGCCGACGAGGCCGAAGAGTCCGCGGCGGGAGAGGCCGGACGGGCGGCCACCGGTCGCGTCGGCAGCACTCTCCGCCGGCTCGGCAGCGCTCGTGTTCTCGGGCGCCGAATCGGGGCCGGCGTCAGGATTCATCCCGCTCATGGTACTTCCTGTTGCCGTGGAAAAGCCTGACGGGCCGGACTGCGGATGCTCTCCGCGGACCGGCCCGCTTCAGGGTGGTCGGGTTACGCGCCGAGCACCAGCGCCGTGAGCTGCGAGAGCGGCTCGGAGAGGGCGTTCACCTGGTCGGAGAGCTCCTTGCGCTGCGCATCCGTCACCGTCGTGTAGTCGACGAAGCCGTCGTCGATGCTGCCGTACTGCGCGAGCAGCGCATCGAGGGCGTCGAACTCGCTCTGGATGTCGTCGACGAGCTTCTCGCCGTCGTCGCCCTTGCTGCGGGCGATGGCCTCGACGTTGCCGAAGGCCACCTCGGCGCCCTGCACGTTGGCCTGGAAGTCCGTGAGGTCGGTTCCCGACCACCAGTCCTCCTCGCCGCTGATCTTGCCGCTGGCGACCTCGTCGAGCAGGCCGATCGAGCCGTTGCTGATGTCGGCGACGCTCACCGTGAAGTCGTCGGCGTTCACGAGGTCGTGCAGCTGCTGCGTGTCGGTGACGAGCCCGGCCGCGAATGCTGTGCGCTCGGCCGTCGTCGACGGTGCCCAGTCGAGGAAGGCGCTGGTGCCGTCGGAGTTGAGGTCGCCCTGCGCCGGCGGCCAGAGGTCCTTCTCGATGCGGTGGAAGCCGGTCCAGTCGAGGCCCTCGGCCACGGCGTCGACCTCGCGGTAGTCGATCTTCGGGTCGAGATCGCCGAACGCCTCCGCGGTGGGCTCGATGCGCTCGTAGAAGGCGCGGGTCTGGGCGAACAGCCCACGCGCCGTCTCGTCGTCGCCCGAGGCGTACGCCGTCGTGAAGGCGGCGACGGCGGGGATGAGCTCGCCGACCTGCGAGCGGATGTAGGCGATGTAGTTGGTCACGGCGGCGTCGTTGAGCTCTGCTGCATCAGCGTCGACGGCGGTCGCGTCACCGGTGACGGTGAACTCGGCCAGGCCAATGGGGGAGCCGATGAGTTGGAACTTGCACGCGGTGTAGTAGGTGCCCGGCTCGAGCTGGGCGACATAGGAGACCGTCTGGCCCGGCGTCACGTTCTCCTTCTCGCCGACGATGCGCAGCTTGTCCTCGGCGAGGATCTCGAACTCGTTCACATCGGTGCCGGTGTTGCTGAGCTCGAACGTGACGGCTCCGGATGCCGTCGTGTCCGTCGCGACATCGCAGGCGTCGTCGGTGATGGCGACGGCGACCGCGGAGCCCCCTGCGTTGTTGGGCACGCAGCCCGTGAGGGTGAGGGCGATCAGCCCAGCGCCGGCCAGGCCGACGGACAGAGTTCTCTTCATGGATGGTCTCCTGTGATGGACGTGCTGCTGTGGAAAGGGATCAGGCCGAGCGAGGTGCGGCGCCGCTGTCGGCGAGGGCGGCCTCCGGAGTGCGGAGGGCCGTCGGTGCCGAGGGTGCCGGGGCTGCCGGTGCCGTGCGGGTGAAGACCTGCCGCAGGAAGAGTGCGGTGACGACCGTGGCGTACCCGACCCAGCCGATGACCTGGGCCCAGGTGGGCTCGGGCGTGAAATTGAACACGCCGCCGAGGAGGGTGCCGTACCAGCTCGAGGGCGGGATGGCGCCGGCCAGGCTGTACGCGGGCTGCCCCCACCCGGGGATGACGCCCGCCTCCTGCAGATCGCCGATGCCGTAGGCGAAGACGCCGGCGGCGACGAGGATGAGGAACAGGCCGGTCCAGGTGAAGAAGCGCGACAGGTTGATGCGGATGAGTCCGCGGTAGATCAGGTACGAGATGGCCACGGCCGTGATGATGCCGAGCACGGCCCCGATCGTGGCGATTCCGGCGTCGCCGCTAGAGTTCACGGTCGCCCACACGAACAGGGCGGTCTCGATGCCCTCGCGGCCGACGCTGAGGAAGCCGAGGACGACGATGCCGGATGCCGCGCCGGTGAGGGCGACGTCGAGCTTGGACTGCAGGTCGTGCTTCAGGCCGCGGGCGTGGTTGCCCATCCAGAAGATCATCCAGGTGACGAGGGCGACCGCGAGGATCGACAGTGTGCCGCCGAGGATCTCCTGGGCCTGGAAGCTGAGTCCGTACGGGCCCCACGTGAGGATGGCGCCGACGCCGAGCGACAGCACGATGGCGAAGCCGATCCCGAACCAGAGCCTCGGGAGCACGTCGCGACGGCCGAGCTTAGAGAGGTACGCCACGAGGATGCCGACGATGAGTCCGGCTTCGAGGCCTTCACGCAGGCCGATGAGAAAGTTTGCGAGCACGCTGATTCCGAGGGGAGCAGGAGAGAGGGGGAGCGATGGTAAGGCTTACCTAACCGGCTTCGACTCTAACCCGCGCTCCCGATGGTGTCCAGCCCGAGTGCTGTCCACCCGGCCTAGAATCCATCCTGGGTGCACGCCCACGATGAACTTCCAGGGGAACGGGGCAGCGATGGCGAATCGAGCGGATCGAGCCGTGTTCGTCTTCCCCGACGCCCGCTCCGCCGTCGCCGTCGCGGGCGGGACCATGGCCCGGGTGGTCGAGGAGGGCGGCACGTCCACGCTCATCACGGCCCTGCCTCTCTCGGCGGGCGAACTCGACGCTCTCGCCCGCCTCACCGGGGGCGACCACGTCGTCGCGACGGGTCCGAGCGACGTCGTCGACGTGGCGGAGAGCCGTGCCGCGACGGTGCTGATCGCGCCCGGGGTCGCGACGCCGGCCGCCTCCGCCGTGGCGCGCGCGGCCGGAGACGCCGCGCTGCTCCTCGGGGTTCCCCTGTACCGGGTGACGGATGCCGCTGCCCCCGACGGCCCGGTCCCCGATGACAGCCCACCCGCCCGCCGCATCGACGTCGGACTGCAGCGCGACGCCAAGCTCGACGCCCTGGCCGTGCTGGGTGGCGCGACGGCAGCCACCACCGCGGCCGCCGGCGCCCCCACCGAGAGCTTCGAGAGGGTCGAGGAGCGCACGTCGGGGCCGAGCGCTGCGCCAGGGCGAGCGGCATCCGTCACCGAGACCAGCACCCTCGGCAACCGTCTTGGCACGGCCGCTCTCGCCCTCGTCATCGGCGTCGTGTTCGGAGCCATCGGAACCGTCGCCCACACGACGTCGGTCTCCATCGCAGGCATCGACATCCCCATCGGGTTGATCCTCTCCGTCATCGCGGTGGTCTCGCTGCTCGTGGGTCTGCGGCTCGTGATCCACGACAAGCTCGTGGTCGGTGCCTGCGCCGTCGGGGTCATCGGCATCGTGGCCCTGTTCACGCTTCCGAGCACCGGCGGTTCCGTCCTCATCCCGCAGGGGATCGCGAGCGTCATCTGGACCGTGACACCGGCGTTCACCGCGGCGCTGGTGCTGGCCTGGCCGTCGCTGCCACCGCGCGCCGAGCGTCAGCATCGCGCGACAGCGTGACGCGCCGCCTCGCGCGGGACGCCGGCCCTGCCGCGACTCCCGTTCGGGTTGCGTAGACTTGCCAGTACGCCGTTGAAGGGACTCCTGCACCGTGACCTATGTGATCGCTCTTCCCTGCGTGGACGTCAAAGACCGCGCCTGCATCGACGAATGCCCCGTCGACTGCATCTACGAGGGCGAACGCTCGCTGTACATCCACCCCGATGAGTGCGTGGACTGCGGAGCCTGCGAGCCGGTCTGCCCCGTCGAGGCGATCTACTACGAGGACGACCTGCCCGAGCAGTGGGCTGACTACTACAAGGCCAACGTCGAGTTCTTCGACGACATCGGATCCCCCGGTGGAGCGGCCAAGATCGGCGTGATCCCGAAGGACCACCCGGTCATCATGGCGCTGCCGCCCCAGGCCCACTAGAGCCGGCGTCCGCGTGCTGAAGCCGCTGCCCGACTACCCCTGGGAGTCCATGGCGCCGTTCGCCGAACGCGCTCGTCGTCATGCCGACGGGATCGTCGACCTGTCGATCGGATCACCGGTCGATCCGACGCCCGCCGTCATCCGCGATGCCCTCTCCGCGGCGACGGATGCCCACGCCTACCCGCTCACGGTCGGCACCCCGGTGCTGCGTCAGGCCATCGTCGACTGGTTCGAGCGTCGCCGTGGGGTCACCGGACTGACCGAACGCAATGTCCTGCCGACGATCGGTTCGAAAGAGCTCGTCGCGCTGCTGCCGTTCATGCTCGGGGTCTCCGAGGGCGATGTGGTGGTGCACCCGCGGGCCGCTTACCCGACCTACGCCATCGGCGCCGCGCTGGCGGGGGCCGAGGCTCTCGCCTCCGACGACCCGGCCGAGTGGCCGGAGGGCACGAAGCTCATCTGGCTCAACTCCCCGGGCAACCCCGACGGCCGTGTGCTCACCGTCGACGCCCTGCAGGTCGCCGTCGCCCGGGCGCGTGAGCTCGGCGCCGTGATCGTGAGCGACGAGTGCTACGCCGAGCTCGGTTGGGACGCCCCGTGGAGCGAGGAGCGCATCTCGAGCATCCTCGACCCCCGGGTGATCGGGCAGAACCGCCGCGGAACCCTCGCCATCTACTCGCTCAGCAAACAGTCCAACATGGCCGGCTATCGAGCTGCCTTCGTGGCAGGATGCGGCGACATCGTCGCCCAGCTCACCACCGTGCGCAAGCACGCGGGCCTCATGGTGCCGGCACCCCTTCAGGAGGCGATGGTGGCCGCCCTCGGAGACGACGAGCACGTCGACCACCAGCGCGAGCTCTATCGGGCCCGTCGGGCCGTGCTGCTGCCGGCGGTGCAGGCCGCGGGCTTCCGCGTCGACGCCAGCGAGGCCGGCCTCTACCTCTGGGCGACCGAGGGCCGCGATGCGTGGGAGAGCATCGACAGGCTCGCCGACCTCGGCATCCTGGCCGGTCCGGGACACTTCTACGGCGACATCTACCCCGAGCACGTGCGCTTCTCGCTCACGGCGACGGATGAGCGCATCGCGGCTGCGGCCCGGCGCCTCTCTGCTCGCTGAGGGCCCGACCTGTCGCATCCGTCAACGGATGCCGCCCCGCTTTGGCCGATGCGACAGTATGCCGCCGTGCCGATTAGGCTGTATGCGGGGTTCTCACGGGTGCTTCACAGAGCACTGCCGTGTTCCCCGCCATGATCTTCAAGCGCTCAGGAGGCGATGTGGGCAACGAGGCACTGGACGGCCAGTCACAGAAGGCTGTACTCAGCTACCCGGGCGGTCAGGCCGAGTTCCCGATCCTGCCGAGTGCAGACGGGGCATCGAGCATCGACTTCTCGACGCTGACGAAGCAGACCGGCCTGACGAGCCTCGACTACGGGTTCGTGAACACGGCTGCCACGAAGTCGGCGATCACCTACATCGACGGTGACGCCGGCATCCTCCGCTACCGCGGTTACCCGATCGAGCAGGTCGCGAAGAACGCCACCTTCCTCGAGACGGCCTGGCTCCTCATCTACGGAGAGCTGCCGACGGCGAGCGAGCTGAGCGACTTCGACAACCGCATCCGTCGCCACACGCTCCTGCACGAGGACCTGAAGAAGTTCTTCGGCGCGCTCCCGCACGACGCTCACCCGATGTCGGTGCTGTCGAGCGGCGTCTCGGCGCTGTCGACCTACTACCAGGACTCGCTGAACCCGAAGAACCCCGAGCACGTCGAGCTCGCCACGGTGCGCCTGCTTGCGAAGCTCCCGGTGATGGCGGCGTACGCCCACAAGAAGTCGATCGGCCAGGCCTTCCTGTACCCCGACAACTCGCTGAGCTTCGTCGACAACTTCCTCAAGCTCAACTTCGGCAACCTCGCCGAGATCTACGAGGTGAACCCCGTGGTCTCGCAGGCCCTCGAGCGGCTGCTCATCCTGCACGAGGACCACGAGCAGAACGCCTCGACGTCGACGGTGCGCCTGGTCGGCTCGACCGAGGCCAACCTGTTCGCCTCGGTGTCCGCAGGCATCAACGCCCTCTTCGGCCCCCTGCACGGAGGCGCCAACGAGGCGGTCCTCACGATGCTGGCCGAGATCCGCGACTCCGGCGAGGGAGTGGCACGGTACGTGGAGCGGGTGAAGAACAAGGAGGCCGGAGTGCGCCTCATGGGCTTCGGCCACCGCGTGTACAAGAACTACGACCCGCGCGCCAAGCTCGTCAAGGAGAGCGCGGATGCCGTGCTCGAAGCTCTCGGAGTGCAGGACCCGCTGCTCGACATCGCCAAGGAGCTCGAGCAGATCGCGCTCGAGGACGACTACTTCAAGGAGCGGAAGCTCTACCCCAACGTCGACTTCTACACCGGCGTCATCTACAAGGCGATGGGCTTCCCGACGCGGATGTTCACGGTGCTGTTCGCCATCGGTCGCCTTCCCGGCTGGATCGGCCACTGGCGCGAGATGAACGAGGACCCGCAGACCAAGATCGGCCGCCCGCAGCAGCTCTACACGGGTTCGGTCGAGCGCGACTGGCCCGTCCGCTGATCCACTCGCCAGGCCAGGAGACGAGAACACCATGCCCCAGCTGATCACCGAGGACGACCTCCAGAAGCTCGACGAGAGCTACGAGGAGATCGTGGACCTTCCCGACGACCTCGCCGAGGCCGGCGACGAGATCCCGCTCTCTCCCGACGAGCACCGCGAGATGGCCGACGTCATCGAGGCGTGGGCCACGGACACCGCCGCCTACACTCTCGGCGGCGAGCTCACTGCTCCGCTGCTGCTGCTCATCGCGGCCGAGCACCGGCACGCAGCCGGCGACACCGAGCACGCGCACAGGCTGGCCGGCCAGGCACGCGACCACGCCGATGCCGAGCCCTTCGAGGCGCACCCGACCTTCATCGAGTTCGCCCTCGTGGCCGGCGACGGCGAGACGGCTGCGGCCCTCGCGGCCGAGGTGCTCGATGCCCGCCCCGTCGATCTGGCCTTCTACACGATGATCGGCGAGTCCTACGAGGACAACGGCGACGAGATCACCGCCGAGCGCTGGTACACCCTCGGCCTCGAGATGATGGCGAGCACCGAGAACACCGACGACCCGGAGTACCTGGGGCTTCTCATCAGCCGCTCCATGCTGCGTCGCGACCTCGGTCTGCCGCTCGACGACTTCGACCAGCAGCTCGAGCGGTTCACCGAGGACTGAGCTCCCCTCCTACGAGGTCGGCCCCCTGGGCACGGCCGGTTCTCGGGCGACTCCTCCGGCTCAGCCCGCGCGCGCTGCCTTCGGCGTGCGCTCCGGCACCGTCGACGGGATTCCCCGCGAGAACAGCAGCGACAGGAACGCTATGACGATCAGCCCGAAGAAGGCGACGCGGAGCGACGACACCTGGGCCTGGCTGTAGATCGTCGTGAGGCTCGCGGCATCCGTCGTCGACAGGCCCGCCTCCTCGGCCACGGTCTCCACAGTGGAGGCCGGGATGATCTCCACACCGCCCTCGGTCCGCTCCGAAATGGTGCCCTTCACGTCGTCCGGCAGGTCGCTGCCGACGACACCCGCCGCGAACGACGTCGACAGGGCACCGATGAGTACCGAGCCGATGAGCGCGGTTCCGAGCGATGAGCCGAGGTTCTGGAACACTCCCTGCAGCCCGCCCACCTCGCTGGTCTGCTCGGACGGCACGCTCGACATGTTGACGTTTCCGAGCTGCGACGCGAGCAGGCCGAGGGCCGAGCCTGCCGTGAACATTCCGATGCCGAAGATGACGCTGCGGAGGTCGTCGGAGACCGAGGCGAGCAGGATGACGGCGCTGCCGACGAGGATCGCCTGGCCGGTACGCACGATGCGCCGCGGAGACCAGCGCTTCGAGAGCAGGGTGCCGACGAACGAGAAGAGGATGAGCGAAACCGACAGCGGGAAGATCTTGATCCCGGTCTCGAGTGCGTCGAGGCCGAGCGTCATCTGCAGGTAGACGGGCACCATGAAGAACAGGCCGGCCGTGATGGCGTACTGGGCGCCGAGCACCGAGAGACCGCTGCGCAACTGGGTGATCGAGAACATTGACACCAGCAGCAGTGGGGGCCGGCCGGCGTCGACGAGGTGCCGCTGACGGATGAAGAAGATCCAGAGCAGCAGCGTGGCGATGAGGATGAGCCAGGCGGTGGGAGAGATGCCGAACGGCGCGATCGGGACGCCGTTGATCTCCGGGGGAGCGAGCGGGATGATCCAGCCCCAGACCTTGCTCTGGAGCATGCCGAAGACGAGCAGCACGAGGCCGGCGGCGGAGAGCAGCACGCTCGGGACGTCTATGCGTACGGCACGCGGCGGCGTGGCATCCGTGATCACCCGCGCGAACAGCACGACGACGGCCATGATGACCACCTCGGCCACGAAGACGTAGCGCCAGCTGAAGTAGGTCGTGACGAAACCGCCGATGAGCGGACCCGCCGCGACGGCCGCGCCGGAGACGGCACCGATGATGGCGTAGGCGGTCGCGCGAGCCGAGCCGGTGTAGTTGTCGGCGATGAGCGCGGCGATGGCGGGAATGACGAGTACCGCACCGAGACCCTCGATCACCGACCAGCCGAGGAACAGGACACCGATGTTCGGCGCGAGCGCCGTCATGAGTGAGCCGGTGGCGTAGATGATCGAGCCCACCACGAACGCCCGTCGACGACCCCAGACGTCACCGAGCTTGGCACCCAGCAGCATGACGGATGCCATGGTGAGCGTGTAGAACGTGATGGCGGCCTGCATGGCCGAGACCGTGGTGTCGAGGTCCTCCACGACAGTGGAGATGGAGACGTTCATGACCGTGCCGTCGAGCACCATGACGAACTGTGCAGCACCGAGGATGATCACGACGGACCACTTCTTCACGAACCCACCTGGCTTCCCGAGCTGGCGCTCCCGGTCAGTATGGCAGCGCAGCACGCGTCGGGTGACAGCGGAGAACCGCGCGTCGTCACGAGCGGGGCGCTGCTACTGCTTCGCCTTCAGAACCAGAGTGTCCTTGGCTGATTTCTCGACGGCCGACACCGTGAACTTCCACGGGCGGGTGCGGTTGGTCTGCCAGAGCGGGGTCTGATCGTCGTAGTTCGGGTGGAAGGCGTGGCCCGATGCCCCGGTCAGGTTGACCCAGGTCGAATCATTGAAGTCGGCCAGGCTGATCACCTGGCGCATCGACGGAACCCAGTGCACGTCGTAACTGCTCTCCTGGGCATCCCAGCCGACGGCGTTCACGACCGACGAGCTGCCGCCCACGGGGTATGGACCGCGGTTGAACAGCCATTCGATGGGAGCGATGCCCGACTCGCCGAAGCTGGCGTGGGTGAGTTCGAGGGTGTGCAGGCTGCCCCACGACCAGCGCTTCGGATCCGTGCCCATCGACTCGACGCCCTCGTCGTAGGCCTGCTCCGCCGCGTAGGCGAGCATGGCGTCGCGTCCCTCGATGCCGAGCTTCTCGTTCGTCCACCACGGCGACTCCGGCTCGTCGAGCAGCGATCCGACGACGCCGAACCACCTGTCGCCGCCGCCTGGCTTCGTGCCCTCCGGCAGGTTGTCGTCGAACATGGCGCCGAGGAGGTGCCGCCAGGTCATGTTGAAGTAGGCGGCTGCCGCGCTGTCGACGTCGTCGCGGTGGTCCCACTTCTCGAGCAGAGCCGCGCCCTTCTTCGCGTCGCCCGACAGCTTCAGTTTCGCGATGATCGGGGCGAGAGCCACGGCGTTCAGGTCGGTGTTGTCGGCCTGGATCGAGGCCATCGTCTTCATCGTGATCTTCTTCTTCGCCGCCACGACGTCCTGCAGGCGGGTCGTGATCTGCTGGGCCCTGTAGCCCAGGTCCCAGTCCTTCGTGATGAGCGAGGGGTAGTCCTGGCCCACGGCGGCGTTGTTCGCCGTCACGATCAGGCCGCTGGCCGGATTCAGCAGGCTCGGCAGCGAAGCGAACGGGATGTATCCGCTCCAGCCGTTCTTGCTCGTCCAGCCGGGCAACGGAAGGGTTCCGTCTCCGGACTTGCGCACGGGGATGAGCCCGGGAGCCTGATAGCCGATGTTGCCGTCGACATCGGCGTAGAGCAGGTTCTGCGACGGCACGTCGAACACCGCGGCCGCAGCCCGGAAGTCGTCCCAACTCCTGGCTCTGTCGAGGGCGAAGATGGATGAGGCCGTTCGGCCGGGGGTCAGGGCGGTCCACTGCAGCGACAGCTGGTAGTCGCCCTCCGGCAGGTCGGCGGAGGCCGGATACTCGGCCGCGATCGTGCCGAAGGCGTCCGTGATCCCGGTGATGAGCGGGCCGCGCTCGGTCGAGCGGATCTCGATGTCGACGGGGTCGCCGCCGGCCACGTTGATGGTCTCGGTGTGGGAGCGCAGGGCGACCTGGGCTCCGTCGAGCTCGTACTCATCGCCCGAGACCTTCTCCAGGTAGAGATCGGCGACGTCGGGCCCGAGATTGGTGAAGCCCCACGCGACCTTGTCGTTGTGCCCGATGATCACGCCGGGAACGCCGGAGAAGCTGTACCCGGCGACGGCGAACGGACACTCCGCGGTCACCTCGACGCAGCGCAGGCCCACCTGGTACCAGACCGAGGGCATCACGGCACCGAGGTGGGGGTCGTTGGCGAGGATCGGCGCCTCGGTGTCGGTGAGGGCGCCGGATGCGACCCACGAGTTGGAGCCGATCTCGTTGCCGGCCGGTCCGATGAGCTCGGGGAGGGCCGCGAGAGTGCTCTGCAGCTGGCGGAGGACGGGCGCTGCTGCCGTGGCGGCATCCGTCGTCTCCGTGTTCGACAGGGGAGTGTTCGAGAGGGGAGTCGACGAGACGGATGCCGGAGCCGCGACGGCGCCGCCCACGATCGTCGGGTGCGTGGCGAAGGGGTACTCAGGGTGCAGTTGCGCCACCTCGGCCGGGCTGAGGGCGGTGGAGAGCAGGGCGCGGTCGATCTCGTCCTCGAGGTTGGAGCGCAGGTCCCAGGCCATGGCCTTCAGCCAGGCGAGCGAATCGGCCACGGTCCACTTGTAGGGCGTGTAGCCGGGGTTCTGCAGGCCGAGCACGGCGTACTCGAGCGAGATGTCGGCGCCGGAGTGCGACTTCAGGTAGGCGTTCACGCCGTCGGCGTACGCCTCGTAGTAGCTCAGCGTGGTCTCGTCGAGGAGCTCGACCTCCTTCTCGGCGACGGCGCGCCAGCCGAGGGTGCGGATGAAGGTGTCGGTGGGCACCTGGCTCTCACCGAAGAGTTCCGCGAGCCGCCCGCTGGTCACGTGGCGGCGGAAGTCCATCTCCCAGAAGCGGTCCTGGGCCGTCACGTAGCCCTGGGCCATGAACAGGTCGGTCGCCGTCTCGGCGACGATCTGCGGGATGCCGGCGGAGTCGCGGTAGACGGTGACGTCGCGGTGCAGCTCGGAGAGGTCGACACGACCCGACATCGTCGGGAAGGACCGTTGCACGGTCCAGACGCCGACGCCCGCGGCGATGAGGGCGAGCACGAGTACGCTGACGAGGAGGCCGATCAGCACCTTGATACCGCGGTGCCTGCTCGTGCGGGGGGAGTCGGTGCCCACGTCACTCCTTCGTGATCATCGCCTATGCAGTCTGGGCAGCCTATCCGTTCACCGTGGTGCCGCCGGGGAGGCGATCCGATGAGTCTCGCCCCAGCGGGGAGTCAGGCGTGCAGGGCCTCGTTCAGCAGGATGCCGCGACCACTGCGCGCGAGCACCTCGACGGCGCCGGACACCGAGTTGCGGCGGAAGAGCAGGTTGGGCACTCCCGAGAGGGTCGCCGCCTTCACGCTGCGCTGGATCGGGTTCGACGGGTCCACCACGACGACCTTGGTGCCCGCGGTGACGTAGAGGCCGGCCTCCACCACGGTGTCGTCGCCGATCGAGATGCCGATGCCCGAGTTCGCCCCGAGCAGGGCGCGCTCGCCGATGCTGACGCGCTGGGTGCCGCCGCCCGAGAGGGTGCCCATGATCGAGGCGCCGCCGCCGATGTCGCTGCCGTCGCCCACGACAACGCCCTGCGAGATGCGGCCCTCCACCATGGAGGTGCCGAGGGTTCCCGCGTTGAAGTTCACGAACCCCTCGTGCATCACGGTGGTGCCGGGGGAGAGGTGCGCACCGAGGCGCACACGGGAGGCATCCGCGATCCGCACCCGCTCGGGCACGACGTAGTCGATGAGACGCGGGAACTTGTCGAGGCCGAGGGCGCTGATTCCGGCGCGCTGCAGCGTCGGGCGCAGGCGCGCGAAGTCATCGGGGTGCACGGGGCCGGCCGTCGTCCAGGCCACGTTCGGGAGGTGTCCGAAGATGCCGTCGAGATTGAGGGTGTTGGGGGCGACGAGCAGGTGCGAGAGCAGGTGCAGCCGCAGGTACGCGTCGGGAGTCGATGCCGGTGCCGCATCCAGGTCGATCTCGACTGTGACGACCTCTGTGCGCACGTTCCTGCGATCGTCGGGGCCGCCGGCGTTCTCGAGATCGAGGGGCACGGATGCCGCATCCGGCCGCGTGCCGAGCTGCGGCGCCGGGAACCAGGTGTCGAGCACCGTGCGGTCGCCGGAGATGGTGGCGAGGCCGTGGCCCCAGGCTGCGCGGGCGGACGAGGGTGCGGAGGCGTCGGTCTCAGGCATGCCCTCCAGCGTAACGGCGGCGGGAGGCGCAGCATCGCGATCAATAGACTGGAGGCATGCCGGTGAACGACGTCTCCACGCCCGTGCTCGACCTGTCGGCTGACGTCGTCGCCATCACCAGGGCCATCTGCGACATCGAGTCGGTCTCCGGGAACGAGACCCCGCTGGCGGATGCCATCGCCACCGCGCTCGCGGGCTACGCGCACCTCGAGGTCATCCGCGACGGCGACACCATCGTGGCCCGTACGAATCTCGGTCGAGACAAGCGCGTGGTCATCGCCGGCCACATCGACACCGTTCCGCTCAAGGACAACCTGCCGACCCGGTTCGAGACCGAGGATGGCGTGGACTACCTCTGGGGCCGGGGAACCGTCGACATGAAGGGCGGAGTGGCCGTGCAACTCGCCCTCGCCCCCGAACTCACAGACCCTGTAGTCGACATCACCTGGCTGTTCTACGACGGCGAGGAGGTCTCATCCGACAAGAACAGCCTGGGACGCCTCGCCCGCAACAGTCCCGAGCTGCTCGAGGGCGACTTCGCGATCCTCGGAGAGCCGAGCAACGCCTCGGTCGAGGGAGGCTGCAACGGCACCCTGCGGGTGGAGCTGCGGGCCTTCGGGCAGCGCGCGCACTCGGCGCGGTCCTGGGTCGGCGACAACGCCATCCACAAGGTCGGCCCGCTGCTCGATCGCCTGGCGGCCTACGAGCCGCGTTCGGTCGAGGTCGAGGGGCTCGTCTACCGGGAGGGCCTCAACGCCGTCGGCATCACGGGCGGGGTCGCCGGCAACGTCATCCCCGATGAGGTGATGGTGCATGTGAACTACCGATTCGCGCCGAGCCGCACGGCGGCCGAGGCCATCGAGCACCTGCGCGAGCTGTTCCCCGAGTACGAGCTCACGGTCGTCGACCAGGCCGAGGGCGCCAGGCCCGGCCTCGACGCCGAACTCGCCCAGCAGTTCCTCGCCGCTGTGGGAGCCGAGGCGAAGCCCAAGTACGGGTGGACCGACGTGGCACGCTTCAGTGCCCTCGGCATTCCCGCCGTCAACTTCGGTCCCGGCAACCCGCTGCTGGCCCACCACGACCAGGAGCGTGTGCCCGTCGACGAGATCACCGAGTGCGCCCGGGCGCTGCGTACATGGCTGAACGGGCGCTGACCCGCGGTTCCGAGCGGCGCGACTCGGAACGACCGCAGAGGCGGGTGCTGCCCATCGCCGTGGTCGTGCGCTGGCGGATCATGCCGTGGTGGCTGCGGGTCGTCATCGTTTACGCCGCGTCGCGCGTGGTCACGACGGCTCTCATGCTGGTGCTCGCCGGCATGCAGGAGGCGAACCCGTGGACAGGGGCGCACCCCGCGTACGCCGCCTTCGCCAACATCTGGGACGGCCGCTGGTACGAGATCATCGCCGGCTACGGCTATCCGAGAGAGCTCCCGGTGACGGATGACGGCCACATCGGCGAGAACGCCTGGGCGTTCATGCCCGGCTACCCCGCGCTCGTGCGCGTGCTCATGGAGGTCACCGGCCTGCAGTGGAGCGGCCTCGCGGTGTTCGTCTCCGTGGCGTTCGGGCTGGGGGCCGCGCTGCTGTTCCACCGCCTGCTGCGCACCCGCCTCGACGCATCGACGACGCTGTTCGCCGTCACCCTGTTCTGCTTCGCGCCGCTGTCGCCGATGCTGCAGGTGGGATACGCGGAGTCGATGTACCTCTTCCTCCTCACCCTCGCCCTGCTGCTTCTCGTGCGGCGGCGCTACTGGCTGCTCTTCCCCGTGGTCACCGTCATGGCGCTCACCCGTCCGAGTGGCCTGGCGTTCGCCCTCGCTCTCGGACTGCACGTCGTCCACCGCTGGTTCACCCGCTCGCGCGACCCGTTCCCGGCACGCGAGATCGTCGCATCCGTCTCCGTCACGATCTTCACCGGGCTGATGGGGCTGGCCTGGCCGGCAGCCGCCTGGATCGTGACGGGCAGCATCACGGCCTACACCGACACCGAGCTGGCCTGGCGTGCGCCCTACATCGGCTATCAGGAGCTCATTCCGTTCACGGCGTGGTTCCAGAGCGGAGCCTGGTGGCTCGGGTCGCCGACCGGCTACATCGTGGTCTCGGCTCTCATCGTGGGATTCGGAGCCGCGCTGTTCCTTCCCGCGGTGCGGCGGCTGGGCGTCGACCTGCGGTTCTGGGTGGCGAGCTACGCACTGTACCTGCTCGCCGTGTTCTTCCCGCAGTCGAGCACCTTCCGACTGCTGACACCGTTGTTCCCTCTGCTGGGAGCCCTCGCGCAGCCGCGCTCGCGGCTCTACAGGACGGCCCTGGTGCTCGTCTTCATCGCTCTGCAGTGGGGGTGGCTCTACATCTGCTGGGCCTATATCGGCTACGACTGGAGCCCGCCGTGACGGCACCGCGACGGCCGGGTCGTACTGGGGGCACGGTCGTGATTTCGGATAGTACTCCCAGCAGGGGATAATAGAAGCAGTCTTGCCACGAAAGGGGAACTCAATGGCGGCGATGAAGCCACGTACTGGTGACGGACCGATGGAGGCCGTGAAGGAGGGTCGTCTCATCATCGTTCGCGTTCCACTGGAAGGCGGGGGACGACTGGTCGTCTCCGTCAACGACGCTGAGGCGAAGGAACTGCACGACGCTCTCGAGAAGGTCGTCGCGCCGGTCTAGCCTGCGCACATGTGAAGCTGGTCCGGAGCCGAGAGGCACCGGGCCAGCTCTTTGCGTCTCATCCGCGCTGCGGACGCCTTCGGGTGCGCAGCGCGATACCGGGTTCGCGCGAGTGCCCGCATCCGGAGCCATGTCGGCATATCGCGTCGACGGATGCCGCCCTCGTCGGGCTGCCCGCGGCTGGGCGTGCTCCGGGCCTGCTCCGGCTAGGAGAGCAGCTTCGAGATCTGCAGGAGCCCGTCGCCGGCCGGCGACAAGGCGCTCAGCACTGCGCTCGAGCCCGAGATCTCGGTGATCAACGAGCGGAAGCCGCTGGCCACCTCGTCGCGCTGAGCAGGGTCGGCGACGCGTCCGCGCCAGAGGGCGTGCGGAACCAGCACGGTGCCGCCGGGCTTCGCCAGGCGCAGGCCGTGCTCGACGTACTCGATGACCGACTGGGGATCGGCGTCGACGAAGACCACGTCGTAGGAGTTCTCGTTCATGCGGGGGAGCACTTCGCCGGCGCGGCCCGCGATCAGGCGGATGCGGTTGGCGGCGATCCCGGCATCGAGCAGATTCGTGCGGGCGTGCTGCTGGTGGTCGACCTCGGAGTCGATGGACGTGAGGGTCGCATCGGGCGCCCCACGCAGAAGCCACAGCCCTGAGACGCCGACGCCGGTGCCGATCTCGACGATCGCCGAAGCCGAGTGAGCCGCGGCGATGACCGCTGCCTGCGCTCCGATGGCGGGGGAGATCGGTTCGATGCCCAACTCCAGCGACTGCTGACGCGCCTTCGCGATGGATTCGGGCTCGCCGACGATGTCGTCGACGTACTTCCAGTTGAGGTCTTTGTCAGACACGTTAGCTCCCAAGATGATCGATCCCAGCCTAGAGCCGGCCCCGAGCGACGGGAGGATGCCTCGCCGCGGGTTATCCTGATGGCATGTTCGGGCTGACCTTCGAGAAACTCCTCATCATCGGGGTCATCGCTGTGTTCCTGCTCGGGCCCGAGCGCCTGCCGCACTATGCGGCCCAGCTCGGACGGCTGGTCCGTCAGCTCCGCGACATGGCGAACGGCGCCAAAGATCGCATGCGCGACGAGATGGGCCCCGACTTCGACGACGTCGACTGGAAGAAGCTCGACCCGCGCCAGTACGACCCGCGCCGCATCATCCGCGAGGCCCTGCTCGACGAAGAGCCCGCTACGCCGACGGTGTCGCGTTCGGGCGCATCCGTCGTCGCCACGGCCGGGGCCGCCGGGGTTGCTGCCGGCGCCGCCGGGATTGCTGGGGTCGCTGGAGCATCCGGGACCATCGGGGTGAATCCGAACTCCGCGTACCTGCAGAAGAAGCGGTCGGCCGAGATGGCGGCCGTTCCCACTCCGTTCGACTCCGAGGCGACCTAGGCGCTACCGCTGAGTGGCGGATGCGGGTCTGCGCTGGTCGAGTAGCGACCGAGCGAAGCGAGGACGCGTATCGAGACCACCTCCCGCCCGCGCACGCCGAGCTCGCCTGCACGCGAGTGCCACTCCTCCACACCCTCCAACGCACGTGCGGGTTTCCACAGCCTGTGGATGGAAATATCCCGGTCAGGGTGTGTATTTCGATCCTCAGTGTCGGTGGGTGTTCGTAGTGTCGAGGTATGGAGAAACTCCAGTCCCGGATGCAGGAGGCGATCGCTGCGGCGACGCCGCTCCTGGCCGAGACCACCGCGGTGGGAGTGCTGCCGGCCGCGACGGACGAGGAGCTGCTCGCCGGGGCGGCGCTCATGGAGGAGCTCGGGCGTCTGGTCGATGCCAGCCGAATCGCGTACGCCGGGGAGATCGCTGACAGGTCTCGGAAGATCCTGGGCCCGCAGGCGCTGCCCGACCGGTTCGGATGCGCCACCCCGGTGGAACTTCTGGAACGTGTCGCCCGGGTCTCCCCGCAGACTGCTCGGGCACGGCTCGCGTTGGGTACCCAGACCAGGCCGGAGCTGTCTCTGACCGGGGAGGCGTTGCCGGCCCCGTTCGATGTCGTCCGCCGCGGCCTGGCCACCGGTCGATTGGGCGTGGACTCGGCCACGATCATCACGTCCGCCCTGTCGAAGGCGATGGTGGGTCTGCCGACGGATACTCTGTCGAGGTTCCTGCCCGCCGAGCACGAGTTGGTGTGCTCGGCGATCGGCGCGGCCCCGTCGGCTGATGCTCCGGCGCTGCCGCCGGTGACTCCGTCCGAGACCGAGGTGCAGGCGTCGGTCTGGGTGCTGGCGGTGAATCCTGATGGTGCCGAACCGTCGGTGACGCAGTTCGAATCGCGGGCGTTCCGTCTGCACCGGCCCCGCAACGGGATGATCCCGGTCAGCGGATCCCTGCTCCCCGAAGTCGCCGGACACCTGCAGGCGGTTTTCGACGCGATGTGCAACCAGCGCTCCTCACTCACATTCCTCACCGACGAGGAACGTGCCGCACTCGAGGCAGCCGAGGGACCGCGGGATCCACGCAGCCGGGCGCAACGCCAGCACGATGCTCTCGCCGCCGTGTTCGCGTTGGCCGGTCGCTCCGACGAACTGCCCACCCTGAACGGGGCGTCAGCGACGATGGTCACCCATGTGCTGGCCACCGACCTCGACGCGGCCACCGGTGCCGTCACCGGTCCCGGACACGTCGACGGCCTCGACGTGCCGATATCGGCCGGTGCGGTGGAGCAACTCTGCTGCGCGAACGGCATCCAACCCGTCGCTCTCAGCGCCCACGGAGCCATCCTGCGGTTGGGAACCACGGAGAGATGCTTCAACCGAGCACAACGCCGCGCCCTCGCCGCCCGTGACGGCGGCTGTGTCATCTGCGGCATCCCACCCCAGTACACCGAAGCGCACCACGTCGTCCCGTGGGCGATGGTGAAGGCCACGCACGTATCCAACGGGGTGCTGCTCTGCTGGTACCACCACCGCACCATCACCACCAGCGGATGGCAGATCCGCATGGTCCACGGCCACCCGGAGATCAAGCCCCCACCCGCCCTCGGACCACATGTGTGGCGGCCAGCCCGAGCATCCCGAGCCCGACAGGCCGATGCCCTCCGCAGACGGTTGCGAGAGTGAGACTCCCATTCGCTGAGGCCTGGACGCAGTCTGCGACCGAAATGCACCCACGTCCTGGAGGCTCTATTGCTTGACGACAGCATCACCGCCATTTAGTCTGATGGACTTTGTTGTGCCCGAGGAGACACCCATGTCGGCATATCCACGCAACATCACCGAACGGTCCGTCGGGAATGCCGACCAGCAGAGCGCACGCTGGGTGGGGGACGCGGCACCGCCGACGGACGCCATCGTGATGATGGAGTCGGATCCGACCTGGCCGGAGTCATACCGCAGGGAGGCCGATCGTGTCGTGGCTGTACTGGGTGACGAGGTCGTCCGGATAGAACACGTCGGGTCCACCTCGGTGCCCGGTCTACCCGCCAAGCCGATCATCGACATCGACCTGCAGGTCCTCGACTCCGATGCAGAGCAGGCGTACATCCCCGCGCTCGAGCGAGTGGGCTATACGCACGTGCTTCGCGAGCCGTGGTGGAATGGCCACCGGATGCTCGTCAGAGACGATGGGCGGATCAACCTGCACGTCTTCCCTGCCGGGTCACCGGAACCGTTGCGCCACCTCTTGTTTCGAGACTGGCTGCGCACCCACACCGACGATCGGGACCTGTATGGGTCGACGAAGAAGCGCTTGGCCGCTGCCACTGCTGACGACCCTGATTCGTACAACCTGGCCAAGAACGATGTCATCGACGAGATCTACTCGCGAATCTTCAGCGTGCCGCCCCACACGCACCCGGCCTGGCCCACTCGCCCGATCAGCGCTGGCGGGCGCCCTTCATGACGCGGGCGAGGAGGATCATCGGGCCGGCCATCGAGGAGAACTCCGTGCCCGTGCGGGGGAGCTGCATCAAGCCGGTCGACCGTGACACGGTGACGGCGTCGACGAACCGCAGGAGGCCCTCTCGGCCGTTGCGGCGGCCGAGGCCCGACTGCTTGATACCGCCCATGGGGGCGTCGACTGTCGAGAACGACCCTCGGTAGCCCTCGTTGATGTTGACGCTGCCGGCGTCGATCACCGAGGCGACGGCGCGGGCGCGGGCGGTGGATCCGCTCATGACTGAGGCGTTCAGGCCGTAGTCGGAGTCGTTGACGGCGATCACGGCCTCGTCGTCGGTGTCGACCGTGTAGACCGAGACGACGGGACCGAAGGTCTCGCCTGCAGCACAGTCCATGTCGCTGGTCACATCGGTCAGCACCGTGGGCTCGTAGAAGAACGGGCCGAGGTCGGGGCGTGCCCTGCCTCCGGCGAGGACTGTGGCGCCCTTGGCGACGGCATCATCGACGTGAGCCTGAACCCGAGCGAGCTGGGTCGCGCTGGTGAGCGATCCGACGTCGGTGGAGTAGTCGAAGGCCGAGCCCAGCCGCAGCGACTCCACCCGTGCCGCGAAGGCCTCGGTGAAGGCGCGGGCGACACCCCGCTGCACGTAGATGCGCTCGACGGAGACGCAGAGCTGTCCGGCGGAGGCGAAGCATCCGTAGGCCGCATCGGCCGCAGCCTTCAGGGGGTCGACGTCGTCGAGCACGATCATGGCGTTCTTGCCGCCGAGTTCGAGAGAAGCCCCCACGAGACGCTCGGCCGCGGCGACGGCGACGCTGCGTCCGGTGGCGGTCGAGCCGGTGAAGCAGATGTAGTCGGCGTTGCCCGTGACGGCACCACCGATGACGGGTCCGTCACCCGTGACGACAGACCAGAGCTCGGGCGGGAGGCCGGCGTCGACGAACGCGCGGCGGAGCGCGAGCACGCTGAGCGCGCCCTGGTCGTCGGCCTTCTGCACGACGCCGCAGCCGGCGGCCAGAGCCGGCACGACGTCCATGGCCGCGAGGCTGAGCGGGAAGTTCCACGGAGTGATGATGCCGACGACGCCCTTGGCCCTGTAGCGCACCGTGGTGTCGACGATGAGGGGGAGGGCGGAGCGTCGGCGTCCGCCGCGCAGGGCCTTGGCGGCGGAGAGCGCGTTGTAGCGGGTGACGGTGGCCGACTGGAAGACCTCCTCGAACGCCTGACCGCGGGTCTTGCCCGTCTCGGACTGGAGGATGTCGAGGAGTTCCTCGCGACGCTCGAGGATGAGGTCGTGTGCGCGCAGCAGCACGGCGCGGCGGGCTGCGAAGCCGGCACGGGCCCACTCCAGCTGTGCGAGACGAGCGCGGGCGAAGGCATCCGCCACGTCCTCGGGCGTGCTGACCGGAAGCTCGTGGAGCACTGCCCCGGTGAGAGGGGCGATCACTGTCGTCGAGGCGCCAGAGGTCGAGCAGACGTCGGCGTCGAGGTCGTTCAGGATCGCGAGATCCGGCATCGTTGCGGGCATTGCGCCATTCTAGGACAACTGTCCCACTTCATCGGCCCCTCTGCGCGGGTCGAATCCGCCGGGGGTCGAGCGCTGGGATGCGGCGCATCCGCCACGAGCTTCACTCACGTTCGCCGGGGTGTCGGTGAGCGCCCGAACTGGCGGATACACTGCCGCAATGATCGCAACGCCGCGGGTGCTCACGCGCACCACTGTCGCCGGGTATGCCGCCGGATCCCTGGGGACCGGAGGCTTCGCCACGCTGCCAGGACTCGTGCTGGTGTTCTACCTCACGGACACGCTCGGAGTCGCCGCCCTGCTGGCCGGTCTGCTCGTCACCCTCGCCAAGGTGTGGGACGTGCTCATCGACCCCCTCATCGGAGCGTGGAGCGACCGCTGGCTGCTGCGCACGGGGAGCCGCCGCGGATTCATGCTGCTCGGGGCATGCACGCTCCCGCTGTTCTTCATACTCACGTTCTCGGTGCCGGCCTCGCTTCCGCCGCTCGCCGCCGGCATCTGGGTGTTCGTCGCCTTCCTGCTCACAGCCACCTCGTTCAGCCTGTTCCAGGTGCCGTACATCGCGCTCCCGGCCGAGATCGCCGACAGCTACGACCAGCGCACGCGTCTGCTGACCTGGCGCGTCGTCGTGCTCACCCTGGCCATCCTGCTGTTCGGGGCCGGGGGACCGGCACTCCGCACCGTCACCGAGGACGAGTACGTCGGTTACATCGTGATGGCCGTCGTCGCGGGCGTCGTGATCGGCCTCGGCATGCTCGTCGCCGTGTTCGTGTCGGTTCCGCGGCGGTCCAGGGGATCTGTCGGCGCAGCATCGGTGACGGATACGGCGACGAGTGCATCGGCGACGGATGCGGCATCCGGAACCTCGCCCGACAAGGTCTCGCTCCGCCGGTACTACGCCGAGGGCTTCGGCGCCCTGCGTCGGAGCCAGCCGTTCCGCGCGCTGCTCGCCACCTTCCTGCTGCAGGGCCTCGCGACCGGACTCATGCTCGCCGCGGCCAACTACGTGGCGGTCTGGGTGCTCGATTCCGAAGACGCCCTGACGTTCCTCTTCGTCGCCCTCATCGCCCCGGCGCTGCTGTTCGCGCCGCTCTGGGGCGTGATCGCACGCCGGATTGGCAAGGAGCGCAGTTACCTCTACGCGAGCATCCTCTACGGCATCGCGGCCTTCTCGCTGATCGGCATGCTGTGGGCGCCGGGCAGCTGGGTCTACGTTCCCGTCGCACTGGCCGGAGCCGGCTACGCCGGGATGCAGTCGCTTCCGATGGCGATGCTCCCCGATGTCATCTCGCACGACGCGGCGACGGCCGGGCCGGGGCGAGCAGGCACCTTCGGCGGCATGTGGACGGCCGGTGAGACCACGGGAATGGCTCTCGGCGCGACGGCACTGTCGATCGTGCTCGCGGTGACGGGCTATGTGCAGTCGTCGGGCGCCGAGGTCGTCACCCAACCCGCATCCGCCGTCGCCGGAATCGTCGTGAGCTTCAGCGTCGTTCCGGCCGTCATCATCCTCACGAGCCTCGTGACCCTGCGCGGCTACCGCCTGCGCCGGGAAGACATCGACCTCCTCGGTTCGTCGAGCTCCGATGAACTCGCACCACAGACAGGACAGTGAAGCGTGACCGCCTTCGCCCAGAACCCGACAGAGATCCTCGACCGACTGGCTGAACTCCGTCGGGCGGATGCCCCGACCCACGGTGGGCGCGTGCTCTCCTACGTCTACGACTCGGGGCTGGCCGAGCTCGACGAGCTCGCAGCAGCCGCGATCCGAGCCGTGCAGCCGCTGAACGGCCTCGACCCCACCACCTTCACCTCGATCGGGGTGATGGAGCGCGAGCTCATCGGCTTCGCCCGCGAGGTGCTGCACGGTGACACCGACGTCGTCGGAACCATCACCACCGGTGGCACCGAGAGCTGCCTGCTCGCCGTGAAGACCGCTCGCGACGTCTGGCGTGCGGCCGGGGGCACCGGGGTTCCCCGGCTGCTCGCCGCGACGACCGTGCACGCGGCGTTCCACAAGGCGGCGCACTACTTCGGCCTCGAGCTCGACCTGGTGCCCGTCGACCCGGCGACGGGGGCTCCGGCCGTCGATGCGATCGCCGCCCGACTGGATGCATCCGTCGCCCTCGTGGTCGTGAGTGCGCCCTCGTACCCGACCGCCACCTTCGATCCCATCGCCGAGGTCGCGGCCCTCGCCGCCGAGCGCGGTGTCGCCTGCCACGTCGACGCCTGCATCGGCGGCTTCGCGCTGCCGTGGTGGCGCGGGGGAGATCTGCCGGCATGGGACTTCAGGCTGCCCGGCGTCACCAGCATCTCGGCCGACCTGCACAAGTACGGTTACGCGCCCAAGGGTGCGTCGGTGCTGCTGCAGCGCGGACGCGACAGGCAGCGCATGCAGTACTTCGCCACGACGCGCTGGATGGGCTACCCGGTCGTGAACCCGACCATGCTCGGCTCCAAGTCGGCCGCACCGCTCGCGGCGGCCTGGGCCATCGTGAATGCGCTGGGCACGGCCGGTTTCGCCGAGCTCACCGCGCAGGCCGAGCGCGCCACGGACGCTCTCGTCGCCGTCGTGAACGGCATCGAGGGACTGCGCGTGGTCGGAGACCCGGTCGGCCCGCTGTTCGCCGCCGCTGTCGACGAGAGCGTTCCGGCGGACCGTCGGGTCGACCCGCACCAGTGGGCGGATGCCGTTCGCGGGCATGGCTTCATCATCCAGCTGCAGCCGGGCCTCAGCCAGGCCGACGGCACTCGGGTACCCCACACGACGCACCTGACGATCACACCGGTGACCGAGGCGCAGCTGCCGGCCCTCACGGCCGCCCTCGTCGAAGCCGCTGACGAGGTGCGCGGTGTGCCGCAGGCCTCGGCCGACGGCATCATCGAGGCGCTCGGCCCGGTGCTCGAGAATTTCGGTGGCGCGCTGCCGGACTCGGAGCAGGCCGCCGGGCTGCTCGCCGCGGTCGGCATCGGCGCTGATGGCGCCGGCCTCCCGTCTGCGCTGGCGCCGCTGCTCGCCCTCATCGAGGCGCTGCCGCCGGCGCTGGCCGAGCGCCTGCTCACCGAGCTGCTGGCGCGGTTGGTGGAGCCTGTCTGATCGGCTGACACCAGGGTGCGCCCACGATTCCGCTCGCAGAGCGACGGGAGCGTGTCTCCCTCCGCTTCGCCGCAGCCGCTGCGCGTCTGTGGCTCTGCGAGCGGGTGGGACGCGGCAGCTGCTGCGCGTCTGTGGCTCTGCGAGCGGGGAGACGGCTGCGTCTCCTCCGCTTCACCGCAGCGAGGGGGTCGCCCTCAGTCGCCGCAGACCACCGTGATGTACTCGTAGACCTGCGCCTTAACGGCTGGGGGCAGCGGCAGCAGGTAGCGACCCTCTCGACCCGTCGAGGTCGTCGCGTCGATCACGAGTACCGTGCCGACCTTGTCGTCGGCCAGGGCGTGCGGATCGCAGCGGGTCGGCCGCATCGGCAGGGTGACGTCGCGCACCCCGGATGCGGCATCGACGGTGAAACCGAGCGGCCAGCCGTCCGCGCCGTCGGCCGGTGACATCAGGGTGGTCGACCGCACGCCCGTGAAGGTGGCGCTCCCGTCGGCACCTGTCGGCGTGAACGTCAGGTCGATGAAGGCCTGGCCCTCGGCGCCGGTCCCCTCCACGCGGAGTGCTGGGGGCGGGGCGACTGTCACGACGGCGTCGACATCGTGCACGAGGCAGCCTTCACGCAGCAGCCTGTCCACGGTCTCGTTCGGGTCGGTCGGGACGAGCGACAGCTCTGTCGGCGCGGCGTCGGGGGAGCCATCCGTCACCGTCAGATCGATGGTTCCGATCTCGCCGGTGCCGTCGGCCGCTGCGGCGTCGCAGGCGAGGGGCGGGATGGGCGCCCGCAGGTCGATGCGCTGCCCGGAGACCAGGGTGACGGGGTCGCCCGTGCGCTCGGCGGCCTCTGCGAACCGCGGAGACGAGTACACGGCGTCGAGGATGGTGAGAGGCTCGGCCCCGGTGTTGGTGATCGCCATCGAGAACACCCCGCGCGTGTAGTCGGTGCGTCCCTGCACGACGGCGGCCTCGACGCTGAACGAGGACACCGCAGCCGCAGAGGCTGCTGCAGACGGCGTCGGCCCGGCGCCGGAGCACCCGGCGAGGCTTGCACCTGCCGCCACGGCGACGAGCGCGACCGCCGCCGCGAGGGCAGGTGCGGGTCGGATGCGCTCTCGAGCCATGCTGCTACCGCGGCGAGAAGGGGAGCTGGCGCCCGGCCAGGTTGCGTGAGCGAGTGGCCAGGGAGTCGGCGACGGCTCGGATGGCGAGGCTCGCCGGCTCCTCCGGATGGGCGAGCACGACAGGCTCGCCGGTGTCGCCGCCGCTCCGCAGCGCGATGCTGAGCGGGATCTGCGCGAGCAGCGGCACGTCGGTTCCGGTCGACGAGAGGCGTCGGGCGACCTCGGCTCCGCCACCGGAACCGAACAGCTCGAGTACGCTCCCGTCGGGCTGGGGCAGTCCCGACATGTTCTCGATCACTCCGTAGACGTGCTGACCCGTCTGGCGGGCGACGAGGGCGCTGCGCTCGGCGACGTCGGCAGCGGCCGGCTGCGGGGTCGTCACGACGATCACCTCGGCGTGCGGCAGCAGCTGCCCGATGGAGATGGCCACGTCGCCGGTCCCGGGCGGAAGGTCGAGCAGCAGCACGTCGAGGTCGCCGAAGTAGACGTCGGTGAGGAACTGCTGGATGGTGCGGTGCAGCATCGGCCCACGCCAAGCGACTGCGACACCGGCGCCGTCGGCTCCGGGCTCGACGAACATGCCGATGGAGATGACCTTCACGCCGTGCGCGACGGGCGGCAGGATCATCTCGCCCACCTGCGTCGGACGCGTCGCGCGCAGCACTCCCGTGGCGGCATCCGTCTCGACGAGCCCGAGGATGCCCGGAATCGAGAAGCCGTGCACGTCGGCGTCGACGATGCCGACCCGCAGGCCCGACTCGGCGAGGGCGACGGCCAGGTTGGCCGTGAGGGTCGACTTGCCGACCCCGCCCTTGCCGCTCGTCACGAGGTAGACCCTGGTGAGCGATTCCGCCGTGAACGGGATGCCGCGCTTCGCCTTGCCGCCGCGCAGCTTCTCGGTGAGAGCCGTCCGCTCCTCGCGGGTCATGATCGTGACGTCGACGGATGCGAGCCCGGTGCCCACCACGGCCTCGGCGGCCGCGATCACGTCGCGCTCGATGCGGTCGGCGGCCGGGCAGCCGACGATGGTCAGCTTGATGCCGACGTCGACGCCGCCGTCAGCCCGTGCAGCGACACCGCCCACCATGTCGAGCTCGGTGATGGGCTTGCGGATCTCGGGGTCGATGACACTCGCGAGCGCGGCCAGCACGCGGCCCTCGAGAGCTGCTCCGGTCGACGGGTCAGCGGGCATCCGGCTCGGCGTTCATGGTCTCGTCGTCGCGGTCGTCCGAGCGCTCGTCGAGCTGCTCGAGCAGCACGCGGAGTTCGGAGCGGATGAAGTCCTTCGACGCCATGTCGCGCATGGCGAGCCTCAGGGCGACCACCTCGCGGGCGAGGTACTCGGTGTCGGCGAGGTTGCGCTCGGACCGCTGACGGTCCTGCTCGATCTGCACACGGTCGCGGTCGTCCTGGCGGTTCTGCGCCAGCAGGATGAGGGGAGCGGCGTACGAGGCCTGCAGTGAGAGCACGAGCGTCAGGGCGATGAAGCCGAGCGAGATGGAGTCGAAGCGCCAGGCCTCAGGGGCGAGCGTGTTCCACGCCATCCAGGCGATGACGAAGAGGGAGAGTCCGAGGAGGAACCAGGGAGTGCCCATGCCGCGGGCGACGCCCTCGGTGAAGCGCCCGAAGCGGTCCTTGGAGGCGCGGTTGCGCTTCGCAGAGTTGCGCAGGCCCTTCGGGGCGTCGAGACGCTGGTCGGATCGGTTAGCGCGTGCCATTGGCGTTCCTCCTTCCGTTCTTCTGAGGCTGGCCCTGGATCGGGATGCTGCCTGTCTTCAGCTGCGCTCGGGCGGCCGCGCGTCTCGAGACGTGGTCGTCGTCGGCGTGAGACCGCCAGTCGTCAGGGAGCAGGTAGTCGAGGATGTCGTCAATGGTCACCACCCCGACGAGGCGATGGCTGTCGTCGACAACCGGAACCGACACGAGGTTGTAGCTCGCCAGGATGCGCGAGACTTCCGCGGCGGATGCGTCGACGGTGACGGGGTCGAGACCCTGGTCGAGCAGCGTGCCGAGGCGTTCGTGCGGCGGATAGCGCAGCATCCGTTGGAAGTGCACCATGCCGAGGAAGCGGCCCGTCGGAGGCTCGAACGGCGGCAGCGTCACGCAGACGGCAGCGCCGATGGCCGGAGCGAGTTCGTGGCGACGGATGAGCGCGAGCCCCTCCGCCACGGTCGCATCGGCCGACACGATGATCGGCTCGGTGGTCATGAGGCCACCCGCCGTGTCGGGCGCGTAGCTCAGCAGCATGCGCACGTCGTCGGCCTCTTCGGGCTCCATGAGCTCGAGCAGGTGCTCGCCGCGCTCCTCCGGCAGCTGCGCGATGAGGTCTGCCGCGTCGTCGGGCTGCATCTGGTCGAGCACGTCGGCGGCGCGGTCGTCGTCGAGGCGGCCGATGATCTCGACCTGGTCGCTCTCGGGCATCTCCTCGAGGACGTCGGCGAGCCTGCCGTCGGAGAGCTCCTCGGCGACCTCGTGGCGGCGTTCCTGCGGAAGGTCGAGCAGGGTGTTCGCGAGGTCGGCCGGCTTCATCTCGGAGTACGTGGCGATGAGCTGCTCGGCGGACTGCGCCTCGCCGACGACGGCGCTCTCGCGCACCTCGCGCCAGCTGACGAACGCGGTGGTGCCCTTGGCGAAGGGGGAGCCGCCGCTCTTGGGGCGGCGCACGAAGAGCTGACTGACCTGCCACTCGTTCGGAGCCGCCTCCTCGATGGCCACGTCCTCGACGATCGCCTCGCCCGAACCGTCGGCGAACAGCACGCGACGGCCGAGCATCTCGGCGATCACGCGCACCTCGCCACCGCGCTGTTCGAAGCGGCGCACGTTGATGAGTCCGGTGGTGATGATCTGGCCGGCGCTGATGCTGGTGACGCGGCCGATGGAGACGAAGACGCGGCGCTTGCCCGGGATCTCGACGATCAGGCCGACGACGGTGGGGGCATCGGCCCGTCGATAGACCACGAGGACGTCGCGAACCTTGCCGACCCTGTCGCCTGCGGGGTCGAAGACGGCGCACCCGGCGAGCCGGGCGACGAACACTCTCGTGGCACTCACGAGACAAATCTATGCCCTCGAGCCCTCCTCGGCCGCCGCCGCTCTCGTTCGTGCTCCCGGCTCGCCGTCGTGACGCGTGGGAGAATCGAGAGCATGAGCAACCAGAACCCCTTCGCTGGTCGCCGACCGGCCGCGTCGCCCGTGCTGCCGCGCGGCGAGATCGTGGCGACGTACGACACCTACGCCGAGGCCCAGAACGCCGTCGCCGTGCTGGCGCGCGCCGACTTCCCGGTGAAGTCCCTCTCCATCGTCGGGAACGACCTGAAGACGGTCGAGAACGTCACCGGACGCATGACGTACGCGCGAGCGGCGCTCGCAGGAGCGGCATCCGGAGCCTGGCTCGGCGTGTTCTTCGGTCTCCTGATGTTCATCTTCGTGGCGACCGGCGTCAACCTCGCGCTGGTGGTGGCCGCGGTGCTCATCGGCGCCGGATTCGGCATGCTGTTCGGCATCGTGACCTACAGCGTCAATCGCCGGCGCCGGGACTTCACCTCGACCATGCAGGTGATCGCCTCGAACTACCAGGTGATCGTCGACGGCGAGCTGGTCAACCGTGCTCGCAACGTGCTCTCGGGGGCCGCGGATGCCGCAGCCACCGAAGCCGTCGTCGAGACGCAGCCCGAGCCGGGGTTCGGCGACCCCGTGCCGGTGGACCCGGGCGTGGACGAGCCGCGCCCGACCTGATCCAGCAGCGCCCGAGCTGACTCAGTGGCGCCCGGCCTGATTCAGCCGCGCTTGGCCGCCATCCACGCCTCGACCTCGTCGGCCGTGCGCGGGATGCCCGCCGAGAGGTTCTCGGCGCCGTCCGCCGTGACCAGGATGTCGTCCTCGATGCGCACGCCGATGCCGCGGAACTCGGCCGGAACGGTGAGGTCGTCGGTCTGGAAGTAGAGGCCGGGTTCGATCGTGAAGACCATGCCCTCCTCGACCACGCCGTCCTTGTACATCTCACGTCGGGCCTGTGCGCAGTCGTGCACGTCGATGCCGAGGTGGTGGCTGGTGCCGTGGACCATGTACCGGCGGTGGTGCTCGTTGTCGGGCTTCAGCGCCTCCTCGGCGCTCACGGGCAGGAAGCCCCACTCGGCGGTGCGCTTGGCGATGACCTCCATGGCCGCGGCGTGCACGTCACGGAAGATGATGCCGGGGCGCACGATGGCGAAGGCGGCATCCGCTGCCTCGCGCACGGCCTCGTAGACGAGGCGCTGCTCGGCGCTGAACTCGCCGCTGATCGGCAGGGTGCGGGTGATGTCGGCGGTGTAGAGGCTGTCGACCTCGACGCCGGCGTCGAGGAGGATGAGTTCGCCCGGCTTCACGGCGCCGTCGTTGCGGGTCCAGTGCAGGATCGTCGCGTGGGCTCCGGATGCCGCGATCGTGTCGTAGCCGACGGTGTTGCCGTCGAGCCGTGCCCGGGTGTTGAAGACTCCCTCGACGATGCGCTCGCCGCGCTGTACCGAGGTGGCGCGCTCGAGCTCGCCCAGCACGTCCTCGAAGCCGCGCTGCGTGGCATCGACGGCGAGGCGCATCTGCTCGATCTCGTAGGAGTCCTTCACGAGCCGCATCTCGCTGAGCACCTCGGCGAGCTTGGCGTCGGGAGCGTGCTCGGAGCCGACCTCGATGCTGAACGCGCTGTCCGAGGCGTTCGTGGAGAGAGCCTGCTCCGCGGCGAAGCGCAGACGTGCGTCGTCCACGTGCTCTGCGATGGCGGCATCCGCCTCGCGCACCACGAGGGTGGCGGTGTCGACCGAACGGATGACGGCGTCGAAGGCCGCGATGCCGCTCGTGCTCACGGCGAGGTCGCCGGAGACCTGGGCGAGGGAGGGGCGGGGGCCGATCCAGAACTCGCCGATCTCGGGGTTCGCGTAGAACTCGTCGGAGTCGCGCCCGGCGCGCTCCCGGAAGTAGAGGGTGACGTCGTGTCCGTCGGAGATGGGCTCGAAGACCAGCACGGCGCCGGGCTCGGAGTCGGAGCCCCAGCCGGTGAGGTAGGAGAAGGCCGAGTGCGCCCGGAAGGCGTAGTCGGTGTCGTTCGAGCGCTGCTTGGGGCTGCCGGCCGGAATGATCAGGCGCTGCCCGGGGAAGGCGGCCGAGACGCGCGCACGGCGTTCTGCAGCGAAGGAGGCCTGTTCGCGCGCCGGCGGCACCGACTCGACGCGTTCGGCCCACTGGCCGCCGATGTACGCCTTGAATCCCTCGGAACCCGGCGTCGTCGACCGGTTCGACGTGGCGCGGGGCGTTTCGGTGGTCGCGTCGGGTGTCTCGGCGAGGCCGGTCTCGGGGCGGGCGGATACAGAGGTGTCGGTGCTCGTGGCCATGCGTCCATTCTCGCACCGCTCGCTGGGCGCGTGGGGAGGGGAACCCGCTGGCGCTGTCCTGCTCAGGAGCGGGTGAGCGTCGACACGACCGGCCTGTGGTCGCTGCCCAGCGCATCGAGGCTCGTGATCACCTCGAAGGAGGTCGCCGTCCATCCCGAGGTCGCCATGATGTGGTCGATGGGTGCGCCGAGGGGCATGGGGATCTCGCTCGGCCAGGTGCCGAGGGCGGCGGCACTGTTCGCGGCGGCGGCGTCCTGGCAGGCGCCGAGCTCGCCGCCATCCGTTCCCCGTCCGATCATGTGGTCGAGGGTGGCGTTGAAGTCTCCGGCCATGATCACGTCGCTGCCGGAGGCGCACTGGGCCGCAAGCCAGTCGAGGTCGCTGCGCCAATTCGTCATCTCGCCGCGCAGGGGCGAGACGGCGTGCACGGCCACGATCGTCGGGCCCTCGCCTGAGTCTGGCGTGGCGACCACCGTCGGCGACACGTTGGTGTTTCCGGGCGGACCGGTGCCGCCGGCCGACTCGACCGTGTACTCGCCGAGGTCGGGGCTGATGAGCACCGCGGTCGAGCGGGCCTCGTAGATCTCGCTGAATGACAGGCCGAGCGCCCACATCGGGCTGCCACCTGCGCGCATGAGTTCGGCGACCTCGGTGGCGAAGGCGTCGGTCGTCTCCGGAAGCGACACGATGTCGGCGCCATGATCGAGGGCGAGCTTGGCCACCTGGTCGGCGCCCGGGGATCCGCCGAGGGTGTTCCAGCTGAGCACGGTGACGGTGTCGGCCGACGACGCTTGGGCGGCGGATGCCGGCTGCTGGGCGAAGCCGCGCGCACCGAGGATGCCGGCATTCGCGATGGCGAAGGCCAGCAGCACGACGCCGAGCAGCACGGCCGTGCGGCGGAGCACAGGCACCAGGGCCAACAGGGCCAGGACGACCACGGCGCCGATCGCGCCGATGGCCATCAGGGCTCGGAAGGCGATGAGCTGGGCGATGACGAGCTGATCCTGCAGGCCGAACAGTGCCGGCCACACCAGCACGAGAGCCACGAGGGCTGCGACGAAGGCGACGACGGGGGCGACGAGACGGGCGACCATGGCCAGCTCACCCTAGGCGAGAAGGCTGGACGGATGCCTCAGCCACGCGCGAGCGGGTGGCAGGCCTGCTGCGGCCCTACCCGTCCCGAGTGGCCGCTACCCATTCACCGTCACGGCGCTCGAGTCGCAGTGAGCGGCGTCCGAACGGATCGGGGGCGATCACCGCGTAGCCGGCCCAGATCTCCATTGCCTGAGGGATGCAGCTGATGACGACGTAGTCGCGGCCGGGGCCATCCGGCCAGAAAGCAGTCCACAGTGGCTTGAACCTGGGCCGCGCCGTCTGCGGCTCGATGCTGGCCGAGCATTCGATGCTCACGCAGGACCTGCGTCGGTTGTCTTGGTAGACGAGCAGGCACGTCCCATCCTCTCGAATGTCGTTTACCTTCCGGCTGCTCGGGTCGGTTCCGAATCTCACGATCCCGTGGCGGTCGGGACGGAACGGCTCGACGACCCGCGCACTGCTGATCCCGCCTGACACTGTCACCACGATGCAATATCGCCGTCGGCGGATGCTCCTCATCGCCCAGGCGTACACCTCGGTAACGTCAGTCAATCGCCGACCACTCGCCCAGCGCCGATATGCCATACCGAGTCGGCTTGCCGCACCGAGTCGGTTTGCCGCACTCGCGGCGCCACCGGCATCCCCATCGCCCATGAGGCACACGTTAGGCGGTGGAGGGATGCCTGTCACGGCCGTATGGGAATGTAGAGGCATGATTTCGCCGCAATCTCTGAGTGAAGCCGACCGTCGGCTCGTCGCGAGGTGGGCAGCGGACTGTGCGGAACGGGTTCTCGCCATCTTCGAGAGCGAGGCTCCCGCAGACGACCGGCCCCGCGATGCCATCGCTCGCACGCGCGCCTTCGCTCGCGGTGAACTCGATGCCGCCGGTGAGATCACACGACGATTCGTCGCGGGTCGGGCTGCCACAGCGGCCACGGTGCCGGCGGCGGTGGCAGCGGCTCGCGCTGCAGCACAGGCTGCCGGCGTGGCTCACATGGGTGCGCACGCATTGGGCGCGGCTACTTATGCCGCGAGAGCGGCCGGCCTGGCCGATTCGGATCAGGCGGCAGCGACCGCAGACGAGACACGCTGGCAGATTGCGCACATGAGCGATGCTGTCCGAGCTGCGCTCAAGAAGCTTCCCCCGCTGGGTGAGGACTCGGCAGGTCCGCTCGGCCCTGGACTGTTGGCCTCAGGAGATCTCGCTTCCAACATTCGGATGATCCAAGACGAACTGGCACGCGACTGACCTGTTCGTGGATCGGCTCAACGGCCGAGGTCGTCGAACTCGCGCCGCAGGTACTTCGGCGCCTGCACGCGCCACGCCTCCGTCACGAGCTCGGCGAGATGATCGTCGTCGATGCCGGCCATGCGGAACGCGACCTTCGGCTCTCCCCACGCGGTCGTCGTGCGCAGGAACACATCGGGTGCCATCTCGACGAGGGCGAGCGCGTCCAGGCTGTCGGCGACCTTCACCCCGACGACGAGCTCGGTCGCGATGATCTCTCGTATGTCTGTGGGGATGCTCGGCCACGGATGGCACTCCCACGCGTACACCTTGCCGCGAACGAACCAGGCGGCGCCGCCCGTCGTCGTGCGCTCCTCGCTGCCGGGCAATCCGATGGCTGTCCTGCGCAGGTCATGGAGGGTGGCCATGGTGTGAACCTATACCGCGCTACCGACAGGGTCTCCGAGAGCGGGGCGGGTATCCCTGTCTCGAGACATCACGGGCAGACGCGGACCCTGCGTCCATCGAAGCTGACGACGTCTCCGAACTGGAGCTGGCGTCCGCGTCGGCGATCCACCTCGCCGTTCACAGCGACATAGCCGTTGGCGATCGCTTCTTTCACGTCTCCTCCGGAGTCGAGGAGCCCGGCGAACTTCAGGAACTGTCCGAGGCGGATGACCTCACCGCCGATCGGGACGTCGTCGGGTGGGGCTGAATTCGTCATCCCCGAATGTTAGTCGGCTGGGTGCCGTGAGCCGGAGTTCGTGACCCGCGTCGGGCGAGGCGACGGCCCGGTCCTAGCATGGGGGGATGCAGCTCTTCCGGGGTCCGATCGACCTGCACGCCCACTCGAGCGTGTCGGACGGAACCGAGTCGCCCACCCAGCTCGTGCGGCAGGCGGCCGAGGCCGGTCTCGGCACGGTGGCGATCACCGACCACGACGCGACGTCGGGATGGGCTGCAGCCTCCGATGAGGCCCGCCGGGTCGGCATCACTCTCATCCCCGGGATGGAGCTGTCGACGCAGGTGCAGTTCTCCAGCGTGCACATGCTGGCCTACCTCTTCGATCCGGCGAACGAGGCCCTGCAGATCGAGACCGCGCGCATCCGTGCCGCCAGGCTCACGCGGGCCGAGGAGATCGTGCGGCGCATCTCCCGGGACTACGACCTCACCTGGGACGACGTCCTGGCTCAGACCACCCCGAACGCCACCGTCGGACGACCGCACATCGCCGACGCCCTCGTGGCACGCGGGCATGCGCCGAACCGGTCGGATGCCTTCGCCGGCATCCTGCACTGGCGACGCGGGTACTACCAGCCGCACTACGCGCCGGACCCCCGCGAAGGCGTGCGCCTGGTGCGCGAGGCCGGGGGAGTGCCCGTGCTCGCCCATCCCGGAACCCGAGGGGCGGAGGCCGTGATCCCGGCAGCACGGCTGCGGGTACTCGTCGACGACGGCCTGTTCGGCCTCGAGATCGACCACCGCGAGAACATGCCCGATGCGAAGGTGCGGCTGCGCGAGTTGGCCAAGCGGTTCGGCCTCGAGATCACCGGCTCGAGCGACTGGCACGGCTCGGGAAAGCCGAACATGCTCGGAGAGAACACGACGGCTCCCGAGGTGCTCGAGAAGCTCATCGCCGAGGCGACGGGGTGGGCGCCGGTGTATCCGGAATCCTCCGGTCGCTGAGGCCCGCGCGCAGCGCGCGGCCGAAGCGTCCCACCCGGCGCGCTTCGGCCGCGGACGTCGTCCGGGCCTCAGCGAGCGGCGGGGTGGAAGCGGGTGTGACCGCTACTGCGGGGCCGACGTCGGACGCGGGCCGCGACGACGACGACGGCGCGGTGCGCTGTTGCCGTCGTGGTGCTCGTGACCCTGGCCGTCGTGGGTGCCCGCTGCGACATTCGTCTCGACGGATGCGGCATCCGACGTCGCCTCTGACGACACTGAAGCAGGAGCCGTGGTCGATGCGCCCGGGCCCGAAGCGCCCTGGCCGCCGCGGGTGCGACGACGGTTGCGGTTGCTCGTGCCCTCGGAGGAGCCGGAGCCGGAACCCTGCGAGCCGGAGCCCTGTCGACCCGATCCGCGGTTCTCGGCTGCGGCGCGGGGCGCCGTCTCCTTCACCGGGGTCGCCTTGAGGCGGCCCTTCGAGCCTGCGGGGATGTCGAGGTCGCTGTAGAGGTGCGGCGACGAGGAGTAGGTCTCGACGGGCTCGGGCTGGTTCATCTCGAGCGCGCGGTTGATGAGCGCCCACTTGTGCATGTCGTCCCAGTCGACGAACGTGACGGCGATGCCGGTCTTGCCTGCGCGGCCGGTACGACCGGCGCGGTGCAGGTAGGTGTCGTGGTCGTCGGGCACCGTGTGGTTGATCACGTGCGTGACATCGTTGACGTCGATGCCGCGGGCTGCGACATCCGTGGCGATCAGGACGTCCTTCTTGCCGGCCTTGAATGCGGCCATGGCGCGCTCGCGCTGGTCCTGGTTGAGGTCGCCGTGCACGGCAGCGGCGTTGAAGCCGCGATCGTTGAGCTCCTCAACCAGCTTGGCCGCTGCGCGCTTGGTGCGCGTGAAGATGACGGTCTTGCCGCGACCCTCGGCCTGCAGGATGCGCGAGACGACCTCGTCCTTGTCCATCGAGTGCGCGCGGTAGACCACGTGCTTGATATTCGCCTGCGTGAGGCCCTCGTCGGGGTCCGTCGCACGGATGTGGATGGGCTTCGACATGAAGCGGCGCGCCAGAGCCACGATCGGGCCGGGCATCGTGGCCGAGAACAGCATGGTGTGGCGCGTGGGCGGAGTCTTGGCGAAGAGCTTCTCGATGTCGGCGAGGAAGCCGAGGTCGAGCATCTTGTCGGCCTCGTCGAGCACCATCTCGGTCACGTTGCCGAGGTTGAGCAGGCGCTGCTGCGCGAGGTCGAGGAGACGGCCCGGGGTACCGACGACGATCTGGGCGCCGGCCTTGAGCTGCTCGACCTGACCCTCGTAGGCCTTGCCGCCGTAGATGGCGACGACCGAGGTGGCGCGGTTGCTGGTGGCGAGCTCGAGGTCCTCTGCGACCTGCACGCACAGCTCGCGCGTCGGAACGACGACGAGAACCTGCACGCCCGGCTCGGGGTTGAGGCCGATGCGCTGGATGATGGGCAGTCCGAAGCCGAGGGTCTTGCCCGTTCCGGTCTTCGCCTGGCCGATGATGTCCTGGCCGCTGAGGCCGAGGGGGATGGTCTGTTCCTGGATGGGGAACGGTTCGATGATGCCCTGGGTGGCGAGGGCGTCGACCATGTCCTGGTCGATCTGGAGATCTGCGAAAGTCACGTGTGCCTGTCAGTACTTGAAGAGGAATGCGCCCTTTCATGAGAGGCGCACGGCTGGGATCCATCGCCCGCAGCCCGATCAGTCTATCCGGGCGCACCTGACTAGGCTGTCAGCGTGATGAAGTGGTTCCCGCAGGGTCGACGGCGCACGGAGGCACCTCGACGGCAGCCCCGCGTGGCCGCTGTCGCGACGACGAAGGTGGAGTTCGGCGAGCTCACCCCCGAGACCCTTCCCTTCCTCGGGCAGGCTGCCTACATCCAGCTCGAGTTGTTCGAGAATCTTGCCCGCGCCATGGCCACGGCACCGACGCTGGCCGACAAGGCGAGCCTCAGCACGGCCGCCCGCTTCACGCTGCGCAAGCACCACCGCCTGGCGGAGGAGATCCGCGCCCTCGACGAGGAGCCGGCGCTCGTCATGGCGCCATTCGCCCCGGCCATCGACGCATTCCGCGCGGCGACGACGGGCGCGACCTGGCACGAGCTCATGATCACGAACCTCATCACGGCGGGCATGCTCGACGACTTCTTCATCAGCCTGTCGGGATCGCTCCCCGACGGCGTCGGATCCCGGGTCGCGGCGATCCTGTCGCGTCGTCCGCGAACGGATGTCGTCGCCGACGCCCTCGCGGCGGCGATCGTCGCCGATCCCCAGCTGGCATCACCGCTGGCCATGTGGGGCCGCCGACTCGTCGGCGACACCCTGCTCGTGGCACGTTCGGCGCTGCGCGACGCGAATGCCCGCGGCCCCGTCGA
This sequence comes from Orlajensenia leifsoniae, assembly GCF_004570845.1. Classification (GTDB taxonomy): domain Bacteria; phylum Actinomycetota; class Actinomycetes; order Actinomycetales; family Microbacteriaceae; genus Orlajensenia; species Orlajensenia leifsoniae. Next base: position 38,265 of record NZ_SPQZ01000009.1, read on the forward strand.
CCAGAGCATCGAGCCGGCGTTCACCGATCTCATCGCCGCTCACACGCGCCGCATGGACAGCCTCGGCCTCACGGCCTGAGGCGCCGGACTCCTCAGACTCCGGCCTACTCAGACGCGAACGGCTGTCCCACCGGTCGGTGGGACAGCCGTTACGTCTCGGGTGAGCGTCAGTGCGTTGTCGCCGTGGCGGCCGAGCCCGTGAGCTTCGTCAGCAGGGCGGCATCCGTCTGCACGCGATGGCGACCGATGGCCAGGTCGGCCACGATGACGGCGACGACGGAGGCGCCGAGGCTCACCCACCAGATCCAGCCGCCGTCCCACGCCCAGCCCAGCCAGGTCAGCGCGACCCAGACGACCGAGGCCACGACGGCGCCGATGGCCGGGACGAGCACGGAACCGTGCTCATCGCGGTGCGGCAGGGTGTAGCGGGCGATGGTGCCGAAGATGGCTCCGCCGAGGAAGACGAAGAGCAGCTCCATGTCAGCCGACGAATCCGATGCGACGGGCCTCGTCGCTTCCGAGTTCGACATAGGCGATGGTCGCCGTCGGAACGATGTACGTGGTGCCCTTGGAATCGAGCAGCTTCAGGTAGCCGGTCTTCTCTGCGAGGGCGGACGCGACCGCCGCCTCGAGTTCTGCAGCCGGCTGGCTGGTCTCGAAGCTGATCTCACGAGGGGAGTTCTGGATGCCGATGCGGATTTCCACAGGTAAGCGCCTTTCGTTGCGTTCTTCGCTCAGGTTACGACAGATCGACCACGGCGCTGCGCGGGTTCACTGTCGGCGGAACCGCTTAGCGTTGTGAGCGTGACGATCACGGGATTCCAGAGCACCGCCGCGAGTACCGCGTTCGCAGCCGCAGTGGTCCCGGCGACCGACGATGTGGATCTCGATCCCGCCCAGCTCGCCGTTCTCGCGCTCCCCGACGGGCGATCGGCCGCCGTCGTCGGAGCCCCGGGCTCGGGCAAGACCACCCTGGTCGTCGAGCTCGTGCGCGACCGCATCCGTCGGCGCGGCTACGCACCCGGCGAGGTGCTCGTGCTCGCGGCGACGCGTGCATCGGCAACCCGGCTGCGCGATCGCATCGGGCTGCGCGTCGGTGTTCCCACGAACGGCCCCCTGGCCCGCACCGGCAACTCGCTCGCCTTCCAGATCGTGCGCGGGGCGTCGACGGATGCCGACAATCCCGTGCTGCTGACAGGTGGCGAACAGGACCAGATCATCGCCGAACTGCTGGCCGGTCATCTCGAGGAGGGCACGGGTCCGAGCTGGCCCGATCCGCTGACTCCCGAGGTGCGCGGCCTCCGCGGCTTCCGCACGGAACTCCGCGACCTGATGGCTCGCTGCACCGAGTACGGCGTCTCGCCGCACCGTCTCGCAGCGCTGGGCCGGGAGCTCGGCCGCCCCGAGTGGGAGGCAGCTGCCGAGTTCCTGCACGAGTACGAGGCCGTCACCGATGCCTATCGATCGCGGGCCTTCGACTCCGCGTCGCTCGCCCAGGAGGCTGCCGCCACGGTGCGAGAGGCGCCCGCCGGTGCCGCGGCATCCGTCACCCTCGGCTCCCTCGCCACGCTGAAACTGCTGGTCGTCGACGACGCGCAGGAGCTCACCCGGTCGACCCTCGCCCTCCTGCGCCGGTTCGCCGAGCGCGGCGTCGCCATCGTGGCCGTCGGCGACCCCGACGTGAGCACGGGATCGTTCCGCGGCTCCCATCCCGACGCTCTCGGCAGGCTCGCGCAGCATCTCGCGCTCGACTCCGTCGACACCATCGTTCTCGACACGGTTCACCGGCACGGATCCGACATCCGCGGCATCGTGGCCGCAGTATCGGGTCGCATCGGAACGGCGGGCACCACCGGGCGACACCGCCGGGCCGGTGCCGCGGATGCCGTTGCCGATGCCGTGGATGCCGCCGCCGGTCCGGCCCCCGCCTCCCCGCCGGCCGTGCGTGCGCGCATCGCCGGCAGCCCGGCGCAGCAGCTCGAACTCATAGCCCGGTCCCTGCGCGAGCGCCACGTCTTCGACGGCGTCGCCTGGGGAGAAATGGCCGTGATCGTGCGCAGCGGTTCGCTCGTCGAGCCGCTCTCCCGGGGGCTGGCGGCCCTCGAGGTGCCCACGACCGTCACCACGGCCGGATCCGCGCTCCGCGACGAGCAGGTCGTGCGCGCCTTCGTGCTCGCCCTCGACGTCGCCATGGGGCGTCGACAGCTCGACGCCCTTGCGGCCGTCGAGCTGCTGTCCGGGGTGCTCGGCGGTCTCGACCCCATCTCCCTCCGACGTCTGCGTTCCGCGCTCCGCCGCGAGGAGCTCGCCGCCGGAGGAACGCGCGGTGCAGACGACCTTCTCGTCGAGGCGCTCGACAGGCCCGGCGTGCTCACCACCATCGACACGGCGACGGCGCGGCGTGCGACCCGGCTGGCCGAGAGCGTGCGCGCGGCCTCGGCCGAAGCCGCAGCCGGAGCCACGATCGAGGAGCTGCTGTGGGGCCTGTGGCAGCGCAGCGGGCTCGAACGCACCTGGACCGCCCAGGCGAAGGAGCCGGGCATCGCCGCCGATGAGGCCGACCGCCACCTCGACGTCGTCGTCGCCCTGTTCACCTCGGCCCAGCGATTCGTCGAGCGTGCGCCGCTGGCGCCCCCGGCGCTGTTCCTCGACGAGCTCACGGCGCGAGACGTCGCCGAGGACACCCTCGCCCCGCGCGCCGTCGCCCAGTCGGTCACGGTCTCAACGCCGACAGGCGTGGTCGGCCGCGACTTCGAGATCGTGGTCGTCGCCGGAGTGCAGGAGAACGTCTGGCCCGACATGCGGGTGCGCGGCTCCCTGCTCGGCTCCGGCGATCTCGCCGCCGCGGCCACGGGAGCATCCGCCGACACCACCGATGCCCGCACCGCCGTGCTGCACGACGAGCTGCGGCTGTTCGCGCAGGCCGTGTCCCGCTCCCGCAGCGAGCTCATTGTCACAGCGGTGAGCGACGAGGACCAGGCGCCGTCGGCGTTCTTCTCGCTGCTCCCCGAGCCCGACGACACACCTCCCGAGCGGCATCCGCTCTCCCTCCGAGGACTCACGGCACGGCTGCGCCGCACCCTGACCACCGAGACCGATCCGCTGCGCAGCCGCCAGGCGGCCTTCGACCTCGCCCGCCTGGCCGCAGAGGGCGTTGCCGGAGCCGACCCCGTCGACTGGTACGGAATCGCCGATCCCTCGACCGAACTCCCTCTGCACCACGCGGAGGGCGGAGACGGACCCGTGCGGGTCTCGCCCTCGCGCATGGAGGCCTTCGAGACCTGCGAGCTGCACTGGCTCATCGATCAGCTCGGCGGTTCGGCACCGAACACGGCCTCGAGCCTCGGCAGCATCATCCACTCGGTCGCCGAGCACGCCACGCCCGAGTCCGACATCACCCCCGACGGCCTGCTCGCGAGCGTGCGCGAGCGCTGGGAGGAGATCCCGTTCGAGTCCGAGTGGCAGTCCGGGCTCGAGTCCGCGCGCGCAGCCGACCTCACCGAGCGCCTCTCGGCCTACCTGCGCGATTTCCGTGCAGCGGGTGGCGAACTGGTGCAGGCCGAGGGCGGCTTCTCGCTCCCCGTCGGCGACGCCGTGCTGAACGGCAAGATCGACCGGGTGGAGCTGCGGGGCGGCGAGCTCTACATCGTCGACCTGAAGACCGGGCGCAGCGAGCCGACGAGCGACGACGCTGTCGCCGAGCATGCGCAGCTCGGCGCCTACCAGCTGGCCTACGCGGCCGGAGCCCTCGGCGAGCTACCCGACGCGCCTCTCGGCGGCGCCAGACTCGTGGTCGTCTCCAGCGGCACTCGGGCCCAGCCCTGGCGGCAGCCCACCCAGGCTCCGCTCGACGACGAGCAGCTCGCGGCCTTCCGCATGCGGGTGGAGGAGGATGCCCGCCGCATGGGGGGAACCACGTTCATCGCCCAGATCGGATCGCACTGCGTCGACCCGTACTCCCACGGTTCCTGCCGCATCCATGTCGTGGGAGCGGTGAGCTCATGACAGACGTCACCCTCGAGGGCCTCGGTGACGAGTTCGCTCCTCTCGACCCGGCGCGGGTCGACCTCGCTCCCGATGAGCTCGCCCGCCGCATCGGCGACCCGTTCTCGCCCACAGCCGAGCAGTCCGCTGTCATCCGCGCCGACCTCGCACCCACGCTGGTCATTGCCGGAGCAGGCAGCGGCAAGACCGAGACGATGGCGAACCGCGTCATCTGGCTGCTCGCGACCGGGCGTGTGCGGCCCGAGCAGGTGCTCGGCCTCACCTTCACCCGGAAGGCCGCCGGCGAGCTGGCGGAGCGCATCCAGCGGCGCATCGGCCGTCTCGATGAGAGCGGCCTGCTCCCGCGACGCGTGGCGAGCGGCGGCGATGCGGGCGGCGATGCCGGCGCGAACTCCCTGTTCGACCGCCCCACGGTGTCGACCTACAACGCGTTCGCGAACAGCATCTTCCACGACAACGCCGTCATCCTCGGCCGCGAACCCGAGTCGCAGCTGCTCAGCGAGTCGTCGGCCTGGCTGCTCGCTCGCCGCGTGACGGTCGAGCACGGGGACGACCGCCTGGTGCGCATCGGCAAGCGGGTCGACGATGTGACGGATGCCGTCCTCCGCGTCAGCCGCGCCCTCGCCGAGAACGAGGCCGACAGCGCCGAGGTGCGCCGCTTCGGTCAGGAGTTCCGCCGTCTCGGCGAGCTGCCGTACAACGAGAAGACCGGCGCGGCCAAGCAGTACGCCGACGTGACGGCCGCCCTCGCCCACGTCGAGTCGCTCGACGTGCTCCTCGACCTCGCCGCCCGCTTCGACGCCGAGAAGCGCAGGCTCGGCCTCGTCGAGTTCTCAGACCAGGTCGCTCTCGCGCGGGCCGCGTGCGAGCGCAGCCCGCGGGTGGTCGACGGCTACCGCGAGCGGTACAAGGTCATCCTCCTCGACGAGTACCAGGACACCTCCGTCGGCCAGACCCGGCTGCTGTCGACCCTCTTCGCCGGTCAGGGCGTGATGGCCGTCGGAGATCCGCACCAGTCGATCTACGGATGGCGCGGCGCGAGTGCCGACAATCTCAGTCGCTTCTCGTCCGACTTCGCCGCCGAGGGCACCAGCGCCGAGACTCTCAGCCTCTCGACGAGCTGGCGCAACCCCACGATCGTCCTCGATGCGGCCAACCGCCTCGTCGAGCCGTTGACCGCCGTCACCACGGTGGGCGTCGCGACCCTCGCCCCGCGGCCGGCTGCCCCAGCCGGCGTGCTGACGGCATCGTTCCATGAGCAGATGGCCGACGAGGCCGATGCCGTCGCCGAGTGGTTCTCCGGCCGGCTCGACCCCACGCTTCCCGACGCTGAGAAGCCCACCGCGGCGATGCTGTTCCGAGCCCGCCGGCACATGGAGTTCTTCGCCGAGGCGCTCCGGCGCCGCGGCATCCCGTGCCACGTCCTGGGCATCGGCGGCCTGCTGTCGACGCCCGAGGTGGTCGACCTCGTGGCCACCCTGCGCGTGGTGCACGACCCGGCTGCCGGCTCGTCGCTGCTGCGTCTCCTCGCCGGCGCCCTGTTCCGCATCGGGCCACGCGACCTCGCCGAACTCGCACGCGTTGCCGGCTGGTTGCAGAGCCGGGACTGGCAGCAGAAGGACGTCGGCGACGAGGTGCGGCGGGCGCTGCGCGAATCCGTCGCCGTCGACGACGCCGCGTCCATCGTCGACGCGCTCGATTTCGTGTCGACCGCTCCGGCCGAGCACCGCCAGCTCGCAGGCTTCAGCGACCTCGGTCTCTACCGCCTGCGCGGTGCGGGTGCGCGCCTCGCCTTCCTGCGTTCCCGCGTCGGCCTCGCCCTGCCCGATTTCGTTCGACTCGTCGAGCAGGAACTCCGGCTCGACATCGAGGTGAGCGCCAATGAGCGCAACGAGCGCGGCATGGCGAACCTCTACGCGTTCCATGACGAGGTCGCCGCCTTCGTGGCCGCTGACGAGCGCGGAACCCTCGGCAGCTTCCTCGCCTGGCTGGCCCGTGCCGAGAAGGCCGACGATCTCGGACCCCGCAGCGATCCGGGTGAGCGAGGCGTCGTGCAGTTGCTCACCATCCACGGGTCGAAGGGCCTGGAGTGGGACTACGTCGTCGTGCCGGGTATGACCGAGGCCGGTCTGCCGAGTGCTCCGCGCGAGGGCGGCGGCTGGGTGTCGTTCGGCCAGTTGCCGTACGAGTTCCGCGGCGATCGCCTCGAACTGCCCGTGCTGCCCTGGCGCACGGTGTCGACCCAGCAGCAGTTCCGCGATGAATTCGTGGCGTTCAAGGCCGCGCTCGCCGAGCGCAGCTCGCTCGAGGAGCGCCGACTCGCCTACGTCGCCGTCACCCGGGCCCGCGAACAGCTGTTGTTGACGGGGTCGTTCTGGGCCGACGGCACCCGGCCGAAGCTGCCCAGCCGCTACCTGCGCGAGCTCGCCGAGGTCCGCATCATCGCTGAGCTCCCCGAGGCCCCCGAGAACGAGGAGAATCCGTCCGATCGCGCCGGGCGCACGGGGGAGTGGCCGTTCGATCCCCTCGGAACGCGTCGGGTCGGCGTCGAGCGGGCGGCGGATGCCGTGCGCTCAGCCGCCCGCGAACGTTCGAGAACCCTCGCGCAACCCGCGACGCCGTGGAGTCGCGACATCGACCTGCTGCTCGCCGAGCGCAGGCGTCGCGCTCAGCCAGAACCCGTCGCGCTCCCGGCGCGCATCCCGGCGTCGCGGTTCAAGGACTACGTCGATCGCCCCGGCGAGGTCGCCGAGGGCCTGCGCCGGCCGCTGCCGCAGCGCCCCTACCGCGCCACACGTCTCGGCACGCTGTTCCACAGCTGGGTCGAGCACCGCTCGGCGGGCGTCGGCTCGTTCGATCTCCTCGACGTCTCGGCCGACGAGTCGGATGCCGACTCCACCGTCGAGTTCGACGTCGTCGATGCCACCCCCGAGAACGACCGGCTGGCGCAGCTCCAGGCCACCTTCGAGCGTTCGGAATGGGCGGATCGCGCGCCGGAGGACGTCGAGATCGAGATCCACCTCGCCCTCGCCGGCCAGGTGTTCATCTGCAAGCTCGACGCCGTCTACCGCACCGAGACCGGCTACCAGGTCGTCGACTGGAAGACCGGACGTGCTCCGACCGACGCCCGCGACCTCGAGCTCAAGCAGACCCAGCTGGCGCTCTACCGTCTCGCCTACGCGCGATGGAAGGACGTCGATCCGTCGACCGTCGACGCCGTGTTCTACTTCGTGGCCGACGACGTGGTCGTGCGCCCCGAGCGCCTCTACGAGGAGGAGGACCTGCTCGAGCTGTGGTCGTCGGTCTCGTCCGACACCCGGCGGGAGCCCGAGCGCGCCTCGAGCTCGGCGTCGAAAGCCGCCGTCGCGTCGGGGTCGTCGCCAGGGTCGCCGTCGGATGCGGCATCCGACGGCTCGGCGTCGTCCTGAGGCATCGAGAACAACTCGATCGGGCCGGTCTCCAGCTCGTCGTGAGAGGCGAACGGCTCGCCGGTCTTCGACAGCGTGTGCCAGGCCGGCTTCTCGGGCTCGCCGTAGCTCTCGAGCTCGAATGAGGACTGGTCGTAGCTGTCGGTGTGCATCTCGGCACCGCCGCCGCGCCGCAGATCGGTGCGCGGGGTGTCCTGCAGCATCGCCTCGACGTCGGACACGGCCATCACCGGGCCTGTGAGCGGGGAGATCGGATTCATGACGTCGGCGTGCACGCTGTCGACCAGGCCGTCGAGCATCGCCACCGCGTCGGCAATCACGGCCTCGTCGTGGGTCTCGACGCCGTGCAGCAGCCAGCGGGCGAGTTCGAGCTCGGCGTAGAGCATGGCGCGCTGCGTGATCAGGCGATCGGATGCCGAACCTCGACCAGCCGTGTAGGCGGCGATCGCGGTCTCGGCGGCCTCACCCCGCGAGGCGAGCAGCCAGTGCAGGTCGCGCGCGCTGTCGCCCACCCGCAGGCCCGACCAGCCGATGATCGCCGAGATGGCGTCGTCGGAGACCAGCAGGGACGCGGCGCTCAGTGAGCCGTTGATCACGACGGGGGCGAACTGCCAGAGGCTGTCGTCATCGGTCGCCTCCTCCCAGCGCCGCAGGAGTGCGGCCGGCAGGTGCCCCGTGTCCGCGGCGCGCCCGACGAGGGTGATCGCGGCGGCACGCGCATCCGGAGCCGTCTGCAAGGGCAGCCCGGCGTCCGAGATGAACGAGGTGGGCAGGGAGTGCACCGCGGCGATGGCGCGGCCGACGCTGCCAGCGAGGCCGGCATCCGAGGTCAGATGGTCGAGGCCGACGGGATGCCCGGGCAGGAAGCCGTAGGCCAGAGCGCGGGTGCCGTTGATGGGCGCCTGGCCCAGGTACTCGGGCACGTCGAACGGCAGGCGGCTGCGCACACCCGTCGTGAGCGCACGCAGCGCCACGAGGTCGGCGGCCTGCTCGGTCTCGGCGGCCTGCGTGCGCGGCATCCGCACGATGACCTCGCGGCCGTCGCGGTCTGTCACCACGGCTGAATCGAACTCGCCATGACCGGAACCGCTGTGGCTGCGTGCCGACTGCACGTCGAGGCCGGGAACGGCTGCGGTGGCCAGCGCGGCTAGAGTGAGATGGGTTCGGGCCATGCCTTCAGGGTACGTCCTCGTGCTTCGGCTCGGCCGATCGCCACGCCTTCGCCGAGACCCTCGTTGACCGGCTTTCGCGGCCGGTGCGATGACGACGAACCGAACTGCCGCGCGGAGGATCGGTACCGCGCACATGAGTTGAGGAGATGCCCGGTGAGTGATGGCCCCCTGAGCATTCCGCTCGCCCGCCACCTGCTCGACCGCGACGCCGATTCCCGTTCGCGCGACGGGCTTCTCGAGTCGCTGCTGGCCGATCCGATCACCCGGGTCATCGCGGTGCACAGGGGGCGGGCGCTGCTGTCCGGCGAAGGCGAGGGCGCTGATCAGGGCGCTGATGACGGCGCCGCTGCCGTCGCGGCTCCTGCACTCGCGCTTCTCGATCCGGATGCCGCGACGGGTGCCGAGCAGTACCTCTATCTGGGCCGCAGCACCGATGGACCGCGCGCCGGAACCCCACTCGTCGCCGCCATCGTCGGCGACGAGGTCGCCGCTCGCATCGAGCCCGACCCAGCACGCTGGGCGACGTTGCGCGCCGCCGCACCGCTGCTCTCCGACAGCGATGCCGGACTCTTCGCCGAGATCGCCTCCGTCGCCAACTGGCACGCGTCCCACGGCTTCTGCCCCCGCTGCGGAACCGCGACCATCCCGCAGCAGGCCGGCTGGGTGCGTCACTGCCCGAAGGACGACATCGACATCTTCCCGCGCACCGATCCCGCCGTCATCGTGTTGATCACGGATGCCGACGACCGCGTTCTGCTCGGATCGAACGCCACCTGGACCCCGGGTCGCTACTCGCTCCTGGCCGGCTTCGTCGAGCCGGGCGAATCGCTCGAGCACGCCGTCATCCGCGAGATGAAGGAGGAATCCGGCGTCGACGTGGTCGATCCGGTCTACCGCGGCTCGCAGCCCTGGCCGTTCCCGGCCTCGATCATGCTCGGCTTCCACGCGCGTCTGTCAGACGCGCAGGACCCCGAGAGCCTGGTTCCCGACGGCGTCGAGATCGTCGATCTGCGCTGGCTCACCCGGGAGCAGCTCGCCTCGCCGGGCAGCGGTGTCCTCCTCCCCGGCGCAGCGTCCATCGCCCGCGCGCTGCTCGAGGACTGGTACGGCGGGCCGATCCCCGACCACGAGGGTCGCTGGTGAGCCCCGACGACCTGCTCTCCGGGCTCGACGTGCAGCAGCGGGTCGCGGCCGAGGCGCTCGTCGGACCCGTCAGCATCCTCGCGGGAGCCGGCACCGGCAAGACCCGCGCCATCACTCACCGCATCGCCTACGGGGTGGCCACCGGGGCGTACGCGCCGAACCGGGTCATGGCGCTCACCTTCACGGCCCGCTCCGCCGCCGAACTGCGCGGACGACTCCGGATGCTCGGTGCCGGGGGAGTCGCGGCACGCACCTTCCACGCGGCGGCGCTCTCGCAGCTCGGCTTCTTCTGGCCGCAGGTCGTCGGCGGCAGCGCCCCGGCCATCATCGACGCCAAGGCTCGCGTGCTCGCCCACGCTGCCGAGACCGTGCACCTCAAGGTCGACACCGCCACCCTGCGCGACGCGGCCGGCGAGATCGAGTGGCGCAAGGTCAGCGGGCTGTCGATCGAGCAGTACGCGGCCGTGTCGCACACCCGGTCGTTGCCCGGCCAGCTCGACCTCGAGCGCACGATCGCCCTGCAGCAGGCCTACGAAGACCTCAAGGACTCCCGCAGGCAGCTCGACTTCGAGGACGTGCTTCTGGCCGTCGCGGGCATGATCGAGCAGGAGCCCGCTGTCGCCATGCAGGTGCGCGAGCAGTACAGGTTCTTCGTGGTCGACGAGTTCCAGGACGTCTCGCCGCTCCAGTACCAGCTGCTCAAGCTCTGGCTCGGCGACAGGCGAGACCTGTGCGTCGTCGGTGACGCGAGCCAGACCATCTACTCCTTCGCAGGTGCTCGATCCGAGTACCTCCTCGACTTCCCGAGCCGGTTCCCCGATGCGACCGTCGTGCGCCTCGAGCAGAACTACAGGTCGGCTCCGCCCGTGATCGACACGGCGAACCGGCTCATGCGGGGGCGCCCGGGGGCGCTCACCCTGCTGCCCACCGTCGGTGAGGGGGCAGTGACCGGCCCGGAGGTCGCAGAGAAGAGCTTCCAGACCGACATGGGGGAGGCGCGTGGGGTCGCCCAACGCATCCTCGAGTTGCTCGACTCCGGCGCCAAGGCCGAGGACATCGCGGTGCTCTTCAGGGTGAACGTGCAGTCGGCCGCCCTGGAGCAGGCCTTCGTCGAAGCCGGGCTGAGTTACCTCATCCGGGGCTCGAAACGGTTCTTCGACCTGCCCGAGGTCAAGCAGGCCGTACTGGCGCTGCGTGCTGCGTCGGTCTCCATCGTCGGAGAGCCGCTGTTCAAGTCGGTCAGCGACGTGCTGCGGTCGATCGGGTGGAGCCAGAGTCCGCCCGAGGCGCGTGGAGCTGTGCGCGACCGATGGGAGTCACTCGACGCGATCATGGGCCTCGTCGACGTGGCCGCTCCCGACACGACCTTCCGCGCCTTCACCGACGAGCTGCTCGAACGCCAGCGCTCGCAGCACGAGCCCACGGTCTCGGCCGTCACCTTCGCCACGCTCCACTCGGCCAAGGGCCTCGAGTGGGATCACGTCTTCGTCGTGGGTCTCAGCGAGGGGCTCGTTCCCATCAGCTACGCCAAGTCGTTCGAGCAGATCGACGAGGAGCGACGACTGCTCTACGTCGGAATCACGCGGGCCAGGCGATCGCTCACCCTGAGCTGGGCGCAGGTCGGTCAGCATCAGCGCGCACCCCGGGAACCGTCGAGATTCCTGACAGAGCTCGGCACCCGCACTCCGCGTGCGGCTGGAGCGTCCGGAGCGAGCTCGCGCCGGTCCGCGCGTCGATGACGATCGCAGCAGCGGCCAACCCCGAGTCGCCGGTCCGCAGCCAGCGGTCGATCGCCGTTCCCGTCACGGCCGCCCCGAGCAGGCGGGCCACGGGCTCCTCGGACGACGGCGCCCGATAGGCCAATTGGGTGGCGATGGCCTGCCATGCGGGGTCGGCATCCTGGCGGGCGAGGTCGAGGCAGCACAGGCAGGGACCCTCCGATCCCGGCCGCACGAACGGGCCGACGGTGAGGGTCGTGTCGCCGAACACGACGGCGAGGTGCGGAACGTCGCGGCGCAGCCAGTGGCCGTAGCGGACCGGCCGCACGACGTGGTGGGCGACCAGTACGACGACGTCGGGCGCGCTCCGCGAGGCGGCGGCATCCGGGAGGCCATCGGTGCGACGGATGCCGTGACCCAACGCCGCGAGCACGTCGGCGATGGCGTCGGCCGTCTCCCCGGCGCCGTCGACGATGACGTCGCCGGCGCGAGGCATCGCCACGACGTCGCTGTCGAGGATCGCCGGGGCGAGCTGCGTCAGCAGGGAGTCGACCTGGGTCGGGTCGCTGCCCACCAGGGTTGCGACGACATCGAGGGTGCTGCGCGGCAGCCCCGCCTGAAGCGCCGCGATGATGCGTTCGTCGGTGCTCGTGACCCCGCTGATCGTGGCGACGGGCTCGTCGACGCCGACCTGCAGAGTGTCGGGAGTGCGCCAGACGAGCGGGATGCGGGGGTCGAGTCGGAGCGACATCCCAGCAGTGTGCTCCGGTCTGCGCGGGCGCGCGCCGAATCGTCCACAGGCGCAGCTAGACCTGCGGTTCGCTCGGCCTCTCGGGTCCGTCGTTGCGCAGCAGGTCCTCGAGGGCCTGATCGATGTCGTCGAGAGCGGGCTCGCCGCCCTCGGCCGTCTGAGTGAGGCGGGTGACGAGGCCCATCGGGTCGTCGAGGTCCTCCGACGTCGGCAGGATGTCGGGGTGCGCCCAGAGCGCGTCACGCGCTTCGCCGCCGACGGCATCCGTCACCGCCTGCCACATGGCAGCGGCCTCTCGGAGTCGACGCGGACGCAGCTCGAGTCCCACGAGCGTGGAGAACGCCGACTCGGCCGGTCCACCCGACGCGCGGCGGCGACGCACCATCTCGGCGATCGCGACGGACTTGGGCAGACGTGACGTGGCAGCGGCCGTCACGACGTCGACCCAGCCCTCGACCAGCGCGAGCATGGTCTCGAGACGGGCGAGCGCGGCCAGCTGGGCGTCGGTCTTCGGCGGGATCAGCGAGCCGTTGGTGAGGGCGTCGCGCAGCTGCTCGGGGCTCGACGGGTCGAACTGCTCGGCGAGATCCTGCAGCTGCTCGTTGTCGATGCGCAGCCCACGCGAGAACTCCGTGATCGAGCTGATCATGTGCAGGCGCAGCCAGCGGGCGTGCCGGAACAGTCGGGCGTGGGCGAGCTCGCGCACGGCCAGGTAGATCTGCACCTGGTCATCCTCGACGTCGAGGCCCTCGCCGAATCCGGCGACGTTCTGCGGCAGAAGCGCGGCCTCGCCATCGCCGAGCAGGGGGATTCCGACGTCGCCGCCGGAGACGACCTCGCTGGCGAGCTGACCGACGACCTGGCCCAGCTGCATGGCGAACATCGTGCCGCCGATCGAGCGCATGAGGGAGCCGGCATTGGCCACCATGCTGCGCATCTCCTCGGGAGCCTGCTCCGAGAGCGCACGGGTCAGGGCATCGGCGATGCTCGAGGCGACCGGCTCGGCGAGCTGGGTCCAGACCGGCATAGTCCTGGTGACCCACTGCTTGCGGGTGATGAGCTGGGGCGCATCCGAGAGCTCACTCACGGAGACGACCTCGTCGAGCCACAGCGACGCGATGTTGAAGGCGGCGTCGAGCTGCGCGCGCTGCTCGTCCGTGGGGAAGAGCTGGGTGGCCGCTGCACGGTCTTCGCCGGCCTTGAGCGCGATGCTCCAGTCGATGCCCTCGCTGGAGTTGCGCAGGGCTCCCTGCAGCTGGCTCATCAGGGCGGCGATTGATGCAGGGTCGTTGGGGAGCCCTGCTGCGCCGGCGAGCTGGCTCGGATCGAAGCCGGACCCACCAGCCAGGAACTGCTGCAGCATGTCGCGCAGTTCGTCCTCGGATCCGGGTTCGTCGTCCCGCTCGGGGTTCTCGGCCACTTCAGGCACCTCTCAGTCGCGTATCTCTACGCTAGCCCCGGAACCTTGGTAACTTGTCGGGAAATGCGTCCGCAGGCGGGCCTGGGAGTCCGCCCGTCGCGAACAGCGAGAGCGCGGGGTCGTACTGATGAAGGGAACCCGTTGTCACTGTTCACGGATGCCGCGACCGACGACGGCGCGCGCCCGCCGCGCCGAACGAGGCCGGGCTGGATCATCCTCGGCGTCGCCCTCGTCGCCATCATCGTTCTCGGCGCCATGCCGGCGCCGTACGTGATCGATCTTCCCGGCCCCGTCTACAACACTCTGGGCACGGCCGAGCACGACGGTGAGCAGGTTCCGCTCATCAGCATCCCCGACGAGAAGACCTACGAGACCGAGGGTTCGCTCGACCTGCTCACGGTCTCGCAGAAGGGCAACCGCGAGCAGCAGCCCGGGTGGTTCGAGGTGGCCACGTCGTGGTTCGACCCGACCCGTGCCGTGCTTCCCATCGATGCAGTGTTCCCCGAGGACGTCAGCGACGACCAGATCCAGCAGCAGAGCCAGGCCGCGATGGTCGACTCCCAGCAGGACGCCATCGCGGCAGCCCTCGTCGAGCTCGGTTACGACTTCCCGCGCGAGGTCACGGTCGCCGGAATCACGGAGAAGTCCCCGGCCGAGGGCGTGCTCGAGGAGGGCGACATCATCACGGCCCTGAACGGCGCCGAGGTGCACGACACCCAGGCGCTGCGTGACGCCGTCGCCGACAACGGCACCGACAAGCCCGCGACGGTCGACTACGAGCGCGATGGCGTGGCGGCATCCGCCGAGATCACGCCGATCGACGCCGACGGAACCGCTCTCATCGGCGTCGGCGTGCGCATGAACTACGAGTTCCCGTTCGACGTCGACATCCAGCTCGACAACGTCGGCGGACCGAGCGCCGGGCAGATGTTCGCGCTCGGCATCATCGACAAGCTCACTCCCGGTCTGCTCAACGGGGGAGAGAACGTGGCGGGAACCGGCACCATCGACTCTGCGGGCACCATCGGGGCCATCGGCGGCATCCGTCAGAAGCTCTACGGGGCCAAGGATGCCGGAGCCGACTGGTTCCTCGCGCCGGCGTCGAACTGCACCGAGGTCGTCGGGCACGTGCCCGATGGGCTCACCGTGTTCAGCGTGAAGACGCTCGACGACTCGATGACCGTGCTCGACACCATCGCGAATGGCGGCGACACCAGCGCATTGCCGTCCTGTTCCTCGGCATCCTGAGTATCGGCTGGGCATACGCCGTAGGGCCGTAACCTCAGGGAAACGTTATCTGCCAGTGCCTAGGATGAGTCCTTGAAGCAGTTCAACAGACGAGCAATGAGGCATCTTTCGTGACATCAGCCACCTCCGACCCCTCCGATCGCCGCAGACGGGCACCACTCGTCATCACGATCGTGATCGTCGCCGCCCTCGTGGTGGCGTTCTTCGTGTTCGCGGGCGTCTACGCCGACGTTCTGTGGTTCGACGACCTCGGATTCCTCTCGGTGCTCACCACGCAGTGGGTCGCCGGGGCCTCGATGTTCCTCATCGGGTTCTTCGCGATGGCCGTCCCTGTCTGGGTCGCCATCCAGGTCGCCTATCGTTCGCGACCCGTCTACGCGAAGCTCAACTCCCAGCTCGACCGCTACCAGCAGGTCATCGAGCCGCTGCGCCGCCTCGCCATGTGGGGCATCCCGGTGCTACTCGGCCTCTTCGCCGGCGTCTCCGCGTCATCGCGCTGGGAGCTCACCGCCCTCTGGCTGAACCGCACGCCCACGGGAACCACCGACCCCCAGTTCAACCTCGACATCTCGTTCTACCTGTTCGACCTGCCGTTCTTCCACGCCGTGCTGGGCTTCGCCTCGGCCGTCGTGCTGCTCGCCCTCCTCCTCGGCGTCGCCACCAGCTACCTCTACGGAGCCATTAGGGTCAGCGGTCGCGAGGTGCTCATCGCCAAGGCTGCCCGCATCCAGATCGCCGTCACGGCCGGTCTGTACCTGTTGCTCCAGGCCGTCAGCGTCTGGCTCGACCGCTACACCACGCTCACCGACGCCAACGCGAATATCACCGGTGCGGCATACACCGACGTCCACGCCACGATCCCGGGCCGCGCCATCCTCGCCGGCGCGGCGCTGTTCGTCGCCATCCTGTTCTTCATCACGGCCTTCATCGGCCGCTGGCGCCTTCCCCTCGTCGGCACGGCGCTCCTCATCGTGACCGCGCTCATCGCCGGATCGCTGTACCCGTGGGTCACCCAGCGCTTCACCGTCGACCCGAGCGAGAAGACGTTGGAGGAGCCGTACATCCAGCGCAACATCGACCTCACCCGGCAGGCGTTCGGCGTCGACTCCGTCGAGGAGATCCCGTACAACGCGACGACGGATGCCGAGCCCGGCGCCCTGCGCTCCGACGCCGAGACCACGGCGAGCATCCGCATCCTCGACCCCGCCATCGTCAGCGACACCTTCTCGCAGCTCGAGCAGTTCCGGCAGTACTACCAGTTCCCGAAGGAGCTGAACGTCGACCGCTACACGATCGACGGCAAGAGCCAGGACACCGTGGTGGCGGTTCGCGACCTGAACCTCGCCGGCCTCGACGACGCCCAGACCTGGGTGAACTCCTCGCTGGTCTACACCCACGGTTACGGTCTCGTGGCCGCCTACGGCAACCAGCGCTCGGCCGATGGCCAGCCCGTGTTCCTCGAGTCCGGCATCCCGACCTCCGGCGACCTCGGCGACTTCGAGCCGCGCATCTACTTCGGCACCAACTCGCCGACGTACTCCATCGTGGGTGCGCCCAAGGGCGGCAAGCCGGTCGAGCTCGACTACCCGTCGGGCGACCAAGGCGCCGACCAGAAGTACAACACCTTCGACGGCGACGGCGGGCCGAAGCTCGACAACGTCTTCAAGAAGCTGGTCTACGCACTCAAGTTCCAGTCGGAGCAGATCTTCCTCTCCGACTCGGTCACGACGAGCTCGCAGATCCTCTACGAGCGCGACCCCAAGTCGCGTGTGCAGAAGGTCGCCCCGTACCTCACTCTCGACTCCGAGACCTACCCGACCGTGGTAGACGGACGCATCGTGTGGGTGGTCGACGGCTACACCACGAGCGAGAACTACCCGTACTCGACGAAGCTCAGCATGAGCGACGCCATCGCCGACACCGAGACGCCCACGCCGACCTTCGCGATCGACAACGTGAACTACATCCGCAACTCGGTGAAGGCCACCGTCGACGCGTACGACGGCAAGGTCACGCTCTACGCCTGGGATGACACCGACCCGCTGCTGAAGAGCTGGCAGAAGATCTACCCGTCGACGATCAAGCCGCTCACGGCGATGTCGGGTGCCCTCATGAGCCACGTGCGCTACCCGTCCGACCTGTTCAAGCTGCAGCGGGCCACCCTCGGCCGCTACCACGTGACAGACGCGTCGTCGTTCTACTCGCGCAACGACGCGTGGGTGGTGCCGGACGACCCGACAGCCGCCGAGGCCTCGAACACCCTGCAGCCGCCGTACTACCTGACCATGCAGATGCCCGGCCAGGATGCTCCGGCGTACTCCCTGTACTCGACCTTCATCCCGGAGTCGAAGGGTTCGGTCAGCCGCAACGTGCTCACGGGCTACCTGGCCGTCGACTCTGACGCCGGTGCCGACAAGGGCACCAAGGCCTCGGGCTACGGCAAGCTCAGGCTGTTGACGCTGCCGAAGGACGATACCGTGCCCGGCCCTGGCCAGGTCCAAGCCAACTTCGACGCCGACACCAGCGTCTCGCAGCAGTTGAACCTGCTGCGACAGGGCCAGACGACAGTGCTGAACGGAAACCTGCTCACGCTTCCCGTCGGTGGCGGCCTGCTCTATGTGCAGCCCGTGTACGTCAAGTCGAAGGGCGGCGACGGCTACCCGCTGCTGCAGAAGGTGCTCGTGGCGTTCGGCGACAAGATCGCCTTCCAGGACACCCTCGACGAGTCGCTCGACGTGCTCTTCGGTGGAGACTCCGGTGCCGATGCCGGTGACCAGGGCTCCGAGGCTCCGGGTGAGACTCCGACCGATCCCGAGACCGACCCCGGCACCGGAACCGAGACGGATCCCGGCACCACGCCGACGACCGGTGACCCCGCCGTCGACGCCCAGCTGAAGGATCTGTCCAACCAGGCCAAGCAGCAGCTGAAGGACAAGCAGGACGCCCTCAGCTCAGGCGACTGGGCCGCGTACGGTGTCGCCGACGCCGCGCTCGCCCAGACCGTCGGCAAGATGATCGCGCTGCTGAACGACTGATCGGCGGAGGACTGATGGTCGACCTGCGAGACGGCGACTGGCTCGACGACAACCGGGCGAACTGGAACGAGCGCGTGCCCGTGCACCTGGCCAGCGGGTTCTACGACTCGAGCCCGTTGCGTGCCGGTGGCAGCGTGCTCGACCCGATCGTGGCCGCCGAGATCGCCGAGCTGTTCCCCGACGGTCTCGACGGCACGAGGGTTCTGCACCTGCAGTGCCACTTCGGCTCGGACTCGCTCTCGCTCGTGAAGCTCGGTGCCACCGTCGTCGGGCTCGACTTCTCGCGCCCGGCAGTGCAGGAGGCGCGGCGCATGGCCGCAGAGCTCGGTGTCGCCGATCGTGCGCGCTTCATCGAAGCGAACATCTACGACGCCCGGCATATCCTGCCCGAGCCCGAGTCGTTCGACCTGGTGTTCACGACATGGGGAACCATCGGCTGGCTTCCGGATGTCGCGGAGTGGGCTCGCATCGTGGCCTGGTTCATGAAGCCGGGAGGGCGGTTCTACTTCGCCGACGGGCATCCGACCGCCTTCGTCTTCGACGGGGATTCCGCGGCCGACGGCATGCCGGCTTTCGCCTACCCGTATGTGAGCGATGAGCCCGACATCATCGACGACCCGGGCGACTACGCCGATGACGAGGCGGTGCTCGAGAACGCGCGCACCTGGGAGTGGATGCATCCGCTCGGCGAGGTGATGGCGTCGCTCCGGGAGGCCGGCCTCCGCATCGACATGTTCCGCGAACACCTGCAGGTGCCGTGGCGCATGTTCCCGGTGCTGGTCGAGAAGGAGTCGGGCATGTTCGGCTGGGCCGACCAGCAGTGGTTGCCGCTGGCGTACTCGCTCGTCGCGGCGAACCCTGCTCCGGATCCGGGTCGCTGAGGCCCGGACGCAGTCCGCGGCCGAAGCGCACCCTTCAACGCCCCCCGATTCGTCCTCTGCGCCAAGCCGTGATAAGTTATTCCTTGTGCCGCGGGGTGGAGCAGTTCGGTAGCTCGCTGGGCTCATAACCCAGAGGTCGCAGGTTCAAATCCTGTCCCCGCAACAGTAAGACCCTCGGATCCGCAAGGATCCGGGGGTCTTTTTCTTTGCCCGGACCCGCTCGACTTGTCTTCTCCCGGCCCGCCGGTCTCGCGTTGGGAAGCGAGCGTGGTCGAGTGGGCTCGATCGGTGGCGTAAGCTGATTCCTGTGCCGCGGGGTGGAGCAGTTCGGTAGCTCGCTGGGCTCATAACCCAGAGGTCGCAGGTTCAAATCCTGTCCCCGCAACGATGGCGCGATTGGAGAATTGGTTTCCAGTTCTCGGTAAATCGCTCAGAAGAGGCCGGAAGTGAAGAAATTCGCTTCCGGCCTCTCCTGTTTTGCCGCAGGATGCGTTCTGGGGCAGTCGCGCCATGGTCGATGATGCTGACTTTCCTCTTAATCGACGAATAGCCCGCCGGGAGGGCAGGCTAAAGCTTTCGATGCTTGGATGTCTGGTAGCGCTTGCGACGGTGTCGCCGGGGTGAGGTGCCTACTGGAGTGGAGGGCCGTTCACTGTCGGCTGTCGCCTGGGGAGAGGGTTGCCGTTCGGATCTTTGCGTCGGCGTGTGCGGATTTTGGGCGCTACTACGCGCGTCGTCCGTCGAGCTTCGGCTTCGAAGAAGGATTTGATGCGGTGAACGTTGTCGGCAACGATCGCCAGCGCTACCGCCAAGTAGGTGTGCGCATAGCCGCGACCCGAGCGGAAGTCGGGATCCGCGATATTGAACTTGGTGCCGTTCTTCAGGAGACGATTCGATGCCTCAACCAGGTTCCGCATGCCCTTGTAGTCGGCATGGATCTGGCTCATGTAGGGGAACTTTTGAAGGTTCTTGAGCGGTTGGGCTTTCTCAGAGGACCCGGACGGACGCAACTTTGCAAGCTTTGATGGGACATCCGTCTCTGGGACGAGCATTGGAATGGTGATCGATGCGCGGTTCTTTTCGTTGGGCGTCGGAGTGACCGCGGACTTCGCTGGGTTGGGATAGCGGAATCTCTGGGCGCCGTCGACGTCCACTTGTCCGTGTTCCTTCATGCGATAGTTCTCGCGGTCCGCGATGAGGTCGCGGAGTCGCGCACGCTGGGGCTTTCCCTGTTCAAGTACGATCCGATGGTCCTGATCTTCTTTGGTCTGCTTCGGTGTGTGCTTGGCGCGACGTGATGACTCGGTGAGCGACCCATGTGCGGTCGAGATCGCATCATCGATGTGTCTGTACTCGGTGGTGGCGTTGATGAGCGTTTCAGGCATCCAGTTCACGTACCAGTTGCCGTCGACAAGGATCAGATCCTCATACCAGCCTTGGAGTCCGAGGGTGTTCTTCTTGTAGTCGAAGACGAACTCGACGCCCGCGAGTCGAGCAGGCATGTGGAAGTCTTCGATCTTGCCGCCGTTGTATGCCCGGTCGACCGTGGCAATCAGCCGGTCGAATCCGAGCCGCTTGTGAAAGTCGAGGAGTCGTGCGCCATGGCCGCTGAGCCGACCGGGGTTGTGCATTGTCAGCGCCGTGACCAGGCATGGAACCACGTCCTTCTCGCCCGGCTTGTTCCACACCATCACTGCCGTTTCCACCTCGTACGCGGCGGCATCTGTCGCAGCTCCTTTTCCGTCGTGGTCTTCCTCGCGTCGGTATCGGCCCGAGAGCGGGTCGGCGTTCGAGCGATTGCCTCTCGGCGACGCCGCGTTGGGGCGGCCCTTGATCTCAGCCTTGGTGGCGTCGATGGCGACGTTCCTATGTAACGGTCCCAAATGTCGCGGGGGAGCAGATCCAGCGACGCGTGGAGGATGTTATTGATCAGGTCATCGAATCGGTCGAGCATGGCGTCGGTGTTGGCCCGGTACTCCGGCGTCTGGGTTAGCGCATAGAACTCGGTCCATGCCTCGTCTTTGAGGATCACATTGGTGGGTGCGGGGTACGGATCGATCAGTTCTACGACGCGATCGACGGCTGCCCAGACTCGGTTGTACCATTGCAGATCAGTCCCGTGCTTGTGCGAGATCCCGAGCAGCTCACGGCCGTTGTGCTTGAGACGGCGGCGAATTGTCGTCGCGAGTTCGGTATAGGTGACGGGCAACCCGGCCATGGCGTGCGCGAGGAAGAGGGTAATCACGGCTGTAAGAGGGATGAGAGGTTTGGCGCCGGCGTTCGAGAGCCGCGCTTCCTTCTTCCACTTTGCGAAGTCCTCGGCGGTTCGCGCGGCAGCAACGAGCCGGTGGGCTACTTCGAGGTACACCGTTGGAAGGGTCTCGTTCGCGACCTCGTTCTCGTACTCGTCGTGGCTCCGGCCGAATACGTCCTGCATGCGCTGGCCGAGTCGGAGGTAGCCGCCGGGTTCTTCTGGTCGTGCGGCTGCGCTGATCGACGCGCTGGTAGCAACGCTCATCGGTCGTACCGTCCGCGAATGATCTCGTTGTAGGCGGCGGGTTCGACATCGTCGACGAACTTGAGGTACTTGTCGAGGTTGGCGAACTGCGTGATGCCGGCGGCCTTCATCAGCTCTTTCATGCGGGTGCCCCTGCTGAGGTGCGTGACCAGCCAGGTCGCGCGCAGTTGCGCGCCGTTGGGGGCCTTGCCGATCGTGCTGGCAGTGAAGGTGTTCAGCATGCTTCTGTTGGGCTTCTGTGATGGGCTCATCCACAACGGCGCATCCGCGGGTACCTCGTCCAGAACAGGGATGATCCAGTCCTCCCAAGCGGGAAGCAGCGGTACTGTCCGCGGGTGCTGCCCGCCGCGGATAACAATCACAACCCCCTGAGTGTCGACGGTCACGTCGTTGCGCATCAGTTCGAACTCGTTCGGACGAAGTCCTGCGCCAGCACCGAATCCCACCATCAGACGTGCCTTGCGCCGCTTGAGTTCGGTGTGCTGCCCGTTGGCCCACGCACGAAATCCCTCGATCTGTCTCTCGCTGTAGGGCATCTGGATGTCGCGGCGCGAGATTGGAACCTGCCGGCTGGGGAAGGACGCAGCATTGAGGGTCTCAGAAACTGCGGTGAGGACAGAGCGGTAGGTCGCCCTGGAGCCGGTGTTCTGAACGGTCTCCAGATACTGGTCAATGACCCGTCGAGTGAAGAGCACGTCGCCTTGCAGCGGAAGGCCCTTGTGATTGACGCACCACAGTACAAAGGGAGCGACCACCACCATGAGGCGCTGAACCGAGTACCGTTCGGAAGCGCTGCGCGCGGCGGCGTCCCGTACGAACGGCTTCACGCTCTCCCAACTTGGGGTCGGCGTGCGCGGCTTGTAGCGCTCGACGGCGATGATCATCTCCTCGGAATGGGAGCGGTAGTAGCTTCCGTCGAGGTCAGTCGGAGCATCGGCTGTGCCGGCCGGCCGCCGTCGTGACGGTATCGCTCGGGGGGTGTGGAGGTCGTTGGAAGGCGTGACGGATGTGGATGGTGCGGGGGTCATGCCGAAGTTCGTGTGCGGCGACTTTCAGTGCCTTCGAGGCGAGTCGACTGAGAATCCCTGTTAGCCGGTATTTCTCTTCTTCTCTGGGGGAATATGCGTCTAAAAGGGCGGATAATGTTCACATGTCATCTCGCCGCGTCACAGCACGCGATCGCCATCCGTCGACAAGCGGGTTCGCGTTCGAACCCCGCGCCTTATGCGCTATGCCGAAGGTGTTCGGTCGCTCGAGTGCCCACTTCAGCCCGGCCGACGGTGTAGACAGCACAGATCCGCGCCTTCGCGCTGCCCAGCTTCAGCATTTGATCGCGAACGCCGTTCGCGAAGAAATACTCGCGCTCGGACAGAACACCGATCAATACCTCGGAGCCATCGATGACCCGTTGCCTGGGCTGAGCTACGACCGAGTAATCCGGCTTCTTCGGGGCAAGACGCAGATGCAGCTGGCTGACCTCGTGTTCTGGGCTGATCGGTTCGAGAGCATCCGCAACGTGATCCTTAGGGAACTGAACACCTGACGGGTTTGCACACGTTGGCCTCTTCACACTGGTCACAATTCGACAGATGTAACTAATGGTCGACCGTGAGGGGCAGAAGAAGCCCAGTCAGTCCCTCGAAGCCCATTCCTCTAGGCCTGCCCTCGATGGGGGTGAGATCGTGATCCGGTCTGGATCAAACGTAGAACTGATGCGTCGCGAATTTCAACCGACTCGGTGACAACGTCACAATGATCGACCGCGGACACCCGGCGAAGCTGACCCGCCGAACTACAGCGCCGTGTCGCAGAGTCGTCGGTCGCAGTCGCACACATTCGCCGCCCGAACGTGGCAATTCCAATAGCTTCACCGCCGGTGCGAGATAACAGCAAAATCGCCGATCCCGCGACAAAAACCCGCCCTGGTCTTTCGAATCTGTGCGGCATCCGCGCATGTCTACAGCTGGAGCCGGCACACAGCCGGCCCAGATGGGCGCGACATTGCTGCGAGACGAGAACGCCGAGACGCTTCACCGGCGGACCATGGAGACTATGCGGCCGTCGGAGGGCGACGACGAGCAACGATCAAGGGCGTATGCCGGAGCGGAAGCGGCGATTCTGAGTCTGACGGGAGTAGACGGGGCCATCGCCCGTAGGCCGACCCGGTGGGTCAAAGCGCTTCACCGATACGAGAACTTCTGGCGGGCTTCAGGTTCGCGTCCACGCGAGAACACTCGCGATCGAAGCGCTCTCCCCGACGAGGAAAGGCGCCTCGGAGAGTGGGCGCGGTACCAACGCCGCTTCCACCGAGGGCTGTCCTCGTATCAGCGGACCAGGCTCGAGGTGTCACCCGCGTTTTCGTGGGATCCACATGCAGACTCCTGGTCGGAACAACTCTTGCAATGCCGCGAGTTCCTCCTCAGGACGGGTGCCCTTCCGCGCCTGAACGGTGCTGACCGCGAGGAGTTCATCCTCGCCAGATGGCTGAGTCGACAGCTGACCGCCTCCCACGATGGTCGGCTCCCATCCGCCAGAGCGGCAGACCTCTCGGAACTGCTCCGGGAGAGCCGCCAATAGAAGAGCCAGAGCGACATCGTCCTGCTTTCGCCGAGACAGCATGCCGACGCAAGACGGGGATGGGTATCCACATGCCGTGTGATGCAACGTGAGTCGGGCGCAGCCGAGGTGAAGGATCTCATTCGGAGTGAGACTCGTCTCAGACCGGTGAGACTGAGTTGACCCCGAGATGGGAATACGCCAAGTTCTTTTGTCGTCGAACAACAACTGCTAGTCGCGGCCATGTCCCGGCACGGCCCGTGGGTGGCGATGCTGTGGGAGCTCACGAAAGCCCGCTCGCGTGAGCTGTAGCTCCGCCTCGAACGCCCTCGGCTCTAAGGTCAGCGACGGGCTGTTCGGGGGGTGTGCTGCTGGACTGGCTCTTCATCTGAGTTGTCACGCTGCATCCGAAACTGGACTTTCCGCAAGTAGCGCTGGACCGGGCTCATCACCTGAGTCTGGGGGCTGGCGTCGACGTTTGTACCAGTCGCGTGGCTGGGACGTGGACGCATCGGCACGACGAGTGGTCGCCTGCACAGTGCTGATTGACGAGCGAAATGTTGTTGCGGTTGGCGCACCTTCACCGGGCATTTTCGCGGTCGGGTCATACGGCGACTGAGTCCTTCGACGGTCTGGCGGTGCGCCGTCGAACACGACGATGACGGTGAGGGACCCGTATTGGCGACGCTGGGTGAGCAGATGCGCCTATCGCGCCGGCGGAAAGTTCGCACGCGGGCACCGCGACCGCGCTGGCGAGCCCGCATGCGGCGGCGGCGCCGCCCAGTTATCAGGACTCCTCCGTCTCGAACGCAGTTGCGAAGCGCAGTTCACCTTGCGGTTCGAGGCCACGGAAGACCATGGTCTGAATGATGCGAGGGTCGAGGTCGCGATAGGTCACACCTGTGCCGCCGGTGAAACCCATGCCGCTGTAGACGAGTGGGTTCCCGATGAGTGCACACCCTCGAGCCCCCTGCTCCCGGTGCAGCCGGATCCCCTCGGCGGTGAGCGCTGCTCCCTGTCGTTGGCGGTCGGCGCGCACGGAGATCGGACCCAGGCCGAACCATGAATTGTGCGTTCCGTCGATGGTGACTGGAGAGAAGGCGACGTGTCCGACGATGAGGTCGTCCTCCACGGCCACGAGTGACAGTGTGAGGTCGCCTGCCGCTCGGAGCGCGTGGAGGATCGGCGCTTCTAATCCGTCACTGAACGACATCGGCTCGAAGGCCGTCCTGGTTAACTCGTCGATGGCCTCGACGTCGTCAGGACGTTCAGGTCGAATGATCACTGATCCCCCTCATCCCGCGGCGCACGGGCCAGCGCACCAACGACAGAGTACGAGGCTGGCATCATGCCTGTCGACGACTCCACGGGGCGACGGCGATCGCGACGAGGGCGAAGACGGCGCTTCCGAGGAAGACCCAGCGCATGCCGTCAACGACGACGCCCTCAGCGGTGGCGGTTCCGGTGAGGCCGAGCACGCCGACGAGCACGGCTACGCCGAGGGCACCGCCGAGTTCCTGTGCCGACGAGTTGGCGCCGGATGCCGCAGCCAGGGTCGCCGGCCGGGCTGCGCCGAGCACGAGGGCCTGTACGACGGGAATGGCAGCGGATGCGCCGACACCGGCGATGACGAGAGGGACGAGGGCAGCCGCGTAGTCGGTACTGCCTGCGTTCACAGCGAGGAGGCCCATTCCGAGTGCCTGGAGGATCAGCCCGACGAGAAGCACCGGACGGTCTCCGACGCGTTCCGCGACGAACCCCGCGAGGGGAGCGACCACGAAGAGGGTCGCCGTCCAGGGCAGTAACCGCAGTCCGGCGCCGGCGGCATCCGTCGTATAGAGGACCTGGAAGTACTGCGCGAGGAAGTACACCGATCCGTATAGGGATGCGAACAGCGCGAGCGTGGTCAGGAGCGCTCGGGTGAACTGCCTGTCTCGCAGCAGAACACGGGGTATCAGTCCGTTCGGCGTTCGTCGAAGATGACGCACGAAGAGGACGCCCAGCACGATCCCGGCGACACCCGAGACGAGAACGAGCGGATCGAGTGGTCCGCGAATCGGCCTGGTGGCGACAGCCAGAACGATCAGGGCGGCGGATGTCGCAGCCAGCAGGGCACCGCGGAGGTCGATGGGTTCGCGGCGGCCGGGTCCGTCGGCCCTCACCGCCAGAAGGCAGACGACGACGGTGACCACGGCGATGGGCAGGTTGAGCCAGAACACCCAGCGCCATCCGAGCCCCGTGGTGACGATGCCTCCGAGAACGGGACCGGCGACGGTGGCGACGCCGGTGAGCGCTTCAAGGAATCCGAGGGTACGGGTGGTGCGCATCGGGCCGACGGACTCGACGAGCAACGAGATGGCGAGTGGGATGACGAGCGCCCCGAACGATCCCTGCACAGCGCGCGCCCCGACGAGGAACGCCAGGTTCGGCGCGAGACCGCAGAGGAGCGACGCACCGGCGAACCCCAGGAGACCGGTGACCAGCATCCGTCTCGGCCCGAATCTGTCGCCGAGTCTCGCTCCGACGAGCAGGAGCGAAGCGAAGGGGATCGCGTAAGCGGTAACCACCCAGAACAGCTGATCGTGGGCGGCGCCCAGTTCCACCCTGATCGTGAGCAGCGAGGTCGCTACGATCAGCAGGTCGAGCGAGATCATGATCGAGGCGAGCGCGGCCACAGCGAGCATCCACCCGGGACTCGTCGCCCGCACTACACCGCTAAGGTTGCGCACTACGCGCCCTGGGTCGCCGCCCATGCGGCGATCCGTCTGGCGCTCTCCTGCTCTGGGAGGTCCTCCACCCTCGACATGATCGACCAGCGCACCCCGAAAGAATCGCGGATCGACGCAGCGTCCATGTCACCCCACGCCTGCTCGTTGCCGTAGATCAAAAGCATGCACTTCATTGAGTTCCCCATCGATGCGTTGAACCAGCCTTAACCATGCGACGAATAACGACAGGGCGAAATCGACACACTCAGCTGTATTCCCATGCCAGTCATCGATGCAACGCGATCAGGAAGACTGGACACCACCAGTGAGCCCTTCGAGCACTGAGGGAGCAGGTGGTCACCACTGCGCGACCGTGACCACATAGCCATCGGCTTGCGGGCGGCCTGTCATAGCAGGGGGAGTGGGCTTCACAAGCCATCGGAGGGGTGTTCGGTTTCGTCGCGTTTCTCGTTATGTTGATGCAAACGTCATTCGGCGTCGGCCTGGTTGGCGCGGCCATCGGGATGGGGGGCGATGTCCAAGGAAGAGAACGCGCGTGAGGGGGCTCAGGCCGTGGTCCCTGACGACGAGATGCTCGATGTCGCGCTCGTCACGCCTCGCGGCTCCACGTTTGCGAGCCTGCTCGGTGCCGCGGCCGGTGCCGGGCTGGGCGGGAACAACGCGACGGCATGGGGCGTCACCGGCGGCATCCTCGGTCAACGGGCCAACAGTGCCGCGAAGGGCAGCTACCCCTCGATCGTGCTCGCGGTGTCGGCGACGAAGCCAAACGTGCTCGGTCTCACCCGGACGGGCATCGGCGGATGGAAGCATCTCCACCCTGTAGCCCACATCGACCGCAATGAACTCGCATCCAATCGGCACCACAGCGGAACAGTCTGCGTCATCGAACTGACCGACACCACGACGGGAACCACGCCCGAGTTCGAGGCGCGGAACATCGGGGGCCTCGGCCTGAAGGACTTCCTCGCCGAACTCGGCGAAGAGACGAACGAACAGAAACGAGGGAACAGCGAATGACCACGACGACCACGAACGCACGCCTCGGTCGGCTCTTCGAGCGCCGCGACGACCGCGACTTCCCTTACTACGACGGTGAGCCGACCGAAGTCGCTGCATGGAAATGGATTCTGATCATCCTCGGCTGCGTGGCCGGGTTCATCGCACTGACGAGCATCCCGAGCGAGAACAACGTCGGCGGCCTGTTCGCGCGCGCACTGTTCCCGGCCATCATGCTCGCCGTGTTCATCCTGCTCACCGGACGGTACTGGTCGGCGATCTTCCGGAAGCTGACTGGAAGCGATTGGTTGAACATGGTTGTGTTCGGTCTGCTGACGATCGTGGTCACATTCCTTGTCGGGTTCGTCATCCGCGAACTGTTCGGCGCTTCACCGAACACCGCTGCCGAGGGTCTCGCGGCCGGTGGCCCGATCGAGATCATCGCGTTCTTCGCCGGCACTGCCATTCAGCTGTTCGGCGAGGAACTGTTCACCATCCTCCCGTTCCTCGCAGTGATGTACCTGCTGCACTCGAAGGCGGGAGTCGGACGCAACACCTCGGCGATCCTGGCGTGGCTGATCACCGCGCTCTGGTTCGGGGCCGCTCACCTTCCCACCTACGACTGGAATGTCGTGCAAGCCCTAGTCGTCATCGGCGTCGCCCGCCTCGTGCTCACCCTGGCGTACATGCGCACGAAGAACATCGCGGTCTCCACCGGAGCCCACATCATCAACGACTGGATACTCTTCGGAGTCCCCCTCGCCACCAGCGCTACCCTCATCTCCTGACACCTCTCGTCCACGAGAGGAACGCCCGTAGGCTCACCCCTAATGCGACACCCTGGCGGATCGTCAGCGTGACTGCGTTGAACCGCGGCTACGGTTGTGCATCGGGCAGAGACACGCTCTTGGGCATTTCAACGTGCTGCACGAGCATCGCTCATATCAACGGAGGACTCGCCAAACAAGCCGTTATTTTCCGGCGCCATGCTGGCTATTGTGAGTGCCAGTCAACCGGTCGGTGAGCGTGGTGGGGGTCCAATTGTCCAAGGTAGAGAATTCCGGCACGATCGACCGAGACGCGCGAGGTTGGCGCGGTTTCTGGAATCGCGGTGGGCTGCTGAAGGCCCTTCTCATCGCAATCGTCTACGTCATCCTGTACAACCTCGCCGGACTCCTTCTCATCCCGGTGGTCGGCGGTCTGATCTCAGACGACTACCTGAGTGACCCGCTGTCGGCATTCATCGTCATCGGCCTGCAGCCGCTGGTCGGGTCGGTGGTCCTGATCATCTTCGCGCTGAGTCTCGGCTGGCTGCCGCGTCCGCTGTTCGGCCGGCAGCCACCCCTGTCGCGCAAGTGGTGGTTCTGGGTCGCGCCCGTCCTCATCCTGATCCCGATCGTGTTCCACTTCTTCGGCATCGACTACGCCCGATACGGCATTGCGGTGGTCCTGTCGGTGCTGCTCGCAGGTCTGTTCGTCGGCTTCTCCGAAGACTTTGTGACCCGAGGGATGGCGGTGGTGTTGCTCCGTCGCCGTGGCTACCGCGAGTGGGCCGTGATGGCGCTCTCCTCGCTGATCTTCGCCGGCATGCACCTGTCCAACCTGATCGCCGGTCAGGACATTTCGACCGTCGGGCCGATCGTGATCTACACGTTCGCGTTCGGTGTGTGCATGTACGCGACTCTTCGCGCCGGCGGCAACCTGATCTGGCCCATCATCCTGCACGGTCTCACTGACCCCACCAGCATCCTCGCGGCCGGTGGTATCGACGATTCAACCCATGCCACCTTCAACTCGTCGAACATGGTCGCTGTCGTCGGAACCGTCGGCTACGTGGTCTGGGCTGCCGTGCTCCTCATCATCACCCGCGGTAATGCACAGGGCCGAGCCGACGCCGACGAGGAGCCACGCGAACTAGTCAAGCGCCCCGCCTGACGACCCGTTGGTCTTCAGCCGGTGACGGCTTCGAGCAGAGCGTCAGGACTGCGGTCCAAACGTCGACCGTAGCCTCGCACGGAGAGCACCGCCATCACTATCCCGATGAGGAGGACCGTGAGGGCCGCAATGCTCGACGGCACGATCACCGTCAGTGCCGCCCACGCGATTCCGCCCAGGATCAGCAGGGCGAGCGCCACCCCGAGTGTGGCGAGGATCCGCGGGAGCTGGGCGGCCCGGTTGGAGGCGCTGCTGACGTTGAAGGGGCTTCGCACGCTCGACCATGCGCCGACTGCAGCCACGATGGCGATCGTCGAATAGCTGGCGATCAGAGCCACGAAGACCTCATCGACGTGGTGGAAGACCAGGGCGAACGCGATCGTGATACCCGTCGTCAGGGGCACGAGGAAGAGCACGACGGCGACGATCTTCCCAGCCAGTACTTGTTGGAGCCTCGCGCCCGACTGCACGGTGGCTTCGATCCCTACGCCGTCGTACCCGAAGACATTCGTCACCCCGCCGAAGGCGATGATGAGTGTCGTGATCGCCATCGAAACGGTCAGCGGGTTGGATGCGGCCTGCGTCACCCCGATCACGATTCCGAACAGGGGTGTGATCGTGATCAGCTGCACCGCTCTCGGAGACCGGAAGAAGAGGTACCGCAGGTGTTGGCTCATCGCGGCGAGCGCGGTCCCACTACGGACACCGTGCAACAGGCGTGGCACGAGCGCGAGATCTTCGCGCCGATTCATGCTGCGATGGCTGTCGCTCGATCCCGCCTGTCCTCGAACGTGTCGATCGAGCGCCCAGGTCCAGCCCACGATCGCCAGGGCGACGGTACCGACGACGATCACCGCACGAAGCGCAGCGCCGCCGGCATCCCCGTCGCGCATCTGGATGCCGATGGCCCCGGCAGCACCCGGAGGGGTCCACGAGAGCACATCACCGATGACGCCGGCAGCCGCATCCGCCGACCGCAGGATGTTCGTCGATGCCTCCACCAAGAGGAAGACACCGACCGCGAAGAGACCACTGACGATGATGGCGACATCCCGACCGCGTCGTGATGCGAGTGCGGCCGCGAACAGCGCGCGAACGGCGTAGGACGTGCTCACGCAGAGAACGACGAACAGGACCGCACTGATCAGGACGATGATCCGCGTGAGAACGTCGTAACCCGCCGCGACCGTTGCTCCGACAGCCACGAGAAACGTGGCAACTGCGGTGGGTGTTGCGAGTCCTCCGATCAGCAGTCCGGTGATCTGCTCCGTACGCGACAGCGGGAACTGCTCCAACTTCACGGGGTCGATCGCATCTCCGCCCGCGCCTGGGAGAAGCACGGGCGTGAGGATCCAGGAGAGGAAGAGTGCTGTCATGAGCAGCAGGACGATCATGTCGCCTGCGGCGGTGTCCTGCGAGTCGAAGATCGCGACCAGGGTGCCACCGGCGAGCCCGAACAGGACAGCGATCACCCACCCTGCCACGAACCAGACGGTTCCGCCCGTACCCCGCTGATCGCGGCCGCCGCGCTGCAGGGCGAGCCTCAGTCTGAAGAGGACGAGAGCCATCCGAGATCCTCCTTTTTGAGCTCCCGCCCACCGACGATCCCGACGAAGGCGTCTTCGAGAGATCCGGTGCCAGCGAGTTCGCGAACCGTGCCCTCCGCGACGAGAGTGCCTCCAGCGATCACGGCGACGCGATCGCAGAGCCTCTCGACGACGTCGAGGACGTGGCTGGAGAAGACGACCGAGCCCCCGCCGTCTCGATAGCGAGCGAGCAGTTGTTCCATGACCTGGGTGTTCACCGGGTCGAGAGAGCCGAATGGTTCGTCGAGGATGAGCACACGCGGGCTGTGGAGGATGGCGACGGCGAGGCCGACCCTCTTAGTCATCCCCAGGGAGAAGTCCGCGATCTGCCGGTCGGCGTCAGCTTCCAGCCCGAGCACACGCAGGAGGTCGTCACCACGCTCCCGGATCGTCGCGGACTCCATCCCCCGCAACATGCCGGCGTAGTCCAGCATCTCCCGCGCGCTGAGCCGCGAGAAGAGGGTGGGGTTGTCTGGCACGTATCCGAGGATCCGCTTCGCCGCCCTCGGATCCGGCCACACTGAGACACCGTCGACCTCGATCGTGCCGCCATCCGGACGCAGGAGTCCCGCGATCATGCGGATCGTCGTCGTCTTACCGGCACCATTCGGACCCGCGAGTCCGTAGAAGGAGCCGGTCGGGATCGTCAAAGACAGATCCTGGATGACGTGCGCATCCCCGAAAGCCTTCTTCAGTCCGGATATGCCGATTGCTGTCAACACACTGCCTTTCCCATGCCGAGCCACTCCGAGGAACTACTGCCCGGATCACCGGGTGTTCTGTACCGTGGTCATACGATCATTCCTCATCTAAGGAGACCACATGCCAGCTCGCAGCCGCGGCCGATCCACAGCGCTCATCGTGATTGGTGTCATCGTGGTGGTTCTGAGTATCTTGGCCCTCACCGCCGGAGGGCAGATCCTCTGGTGGATCTCGTTGGCTGCGGGAATCATTGCACTCGTGATCGGCGTGATCGATCTCGCCAGGAATCGGGGCACGAAAGCCTGACACGCTCATCGAACGCCGTCGCCACTGAGTTCAGCGCGGCGTCACGATCGGGTGAGGCTCGAGTACCAAACGGCCCATGGCGATCATTGACGCCTCTAATGCAGGCAATAGACGCCGTGCTGGCGATGTCGCTGCTATCGACGGAAGTACTCGTTCGCGGTCTTGGTGTAGAGCAGCACGAGGCCGATGACGGCCACGATCGCGGCGAGGAGCGGGCCGACGAAGTTCGCGGGGTGCGCCAGGATCGAGAAGATTGCGGAGATCAGCGACAGCACGAACGAGATCGTGACGAGGATACGGGCCACGCGACTGCCGGTGAACAGGGCGAAGGCGACAAGGAATGAGATGACGCCGACGACGATCGCCACCCAGGCGGTCTCGGTCGACACTCCCTCAGGGTTGAGGACTCGGGTGAGGACGAGGATTCCGGAGATGATCTGCAGCGCAGCTCCGATCCACGCCAGAACTGCGATGAGTACGATGCCGCCAGGACGCTGACCAGCCATAATGTGTTCTCCTTCTCGTTCTTCGTGAGTTCACCGCAGTGAGTCATCCCGGTGATGACGGCGATGTTCCTGCTCGGACTGCATGACCGCAGACCGTGTTCATCGGTGGTCGCGGCTGAATAGCCATGAACCGCGGGGAGGAGCCAGCTCGTCAGTCGCCGAGCTCGCCCAGGAGATCCTTCAGGCCGAGGCCGCCGATGTTCTGGGCCTCGAACTCGATGGTCGTGTCGGTGGTGGTATCGGTCAGCTTGATGACGCGCACGGTGCCACGCTGATGACGGTCCACGGCGAGGTTGCTCCGCTCAATGAACGTGACCGGGTGCAGGTTCTTCCATCCGCCCACGAGGCCCGTCCTGGTGCGACCGAGCACGTAGAGGCGTGTGGCGGAGGCTGCGAGCACGATCGACGGGTAGCTGCCCTTCGACGAAGCGTTGACACGCTGTCCGAGCATTCCCCCGGCGACGCCCCAGGCCATGGAGTTGTCACCGCCCACCCCCACGCCCGCTGCCGCGCCGAGCACGCTCGCGAAGGTGGAACCCCGCGGCATGACCACCGCTACATCCAGAACCTCGTCGTCGGGTACGACTGCTTGTGCGCCCTCGCGAGCGCTGTCCTCTCGAGACAACTGTGACGCCCTTTCAGATGTTGGATTCGTCCGAGGGGTGCCCGGTTTGGATTGCTCACCACGTTAGCTAGATGCGGGAGATTTCGGAAGAGAGAGCATGGCGCCGTCCGGATCCGCTTCACCCCCGACCCTGCACACGCTCGCGGTCCGTCGATCCCCACGGGTGGTCAAGCTGGGGGAGTGTGTGTTTGACTAGCCCAAATTCTGTACCTTCCTGATGCAATTGGGGGCAGCACGGATGGGGCGACATGGGGATCTCAGCGGCCGCTCGGTTGTGAGTACTGCTGGTCGGAAGCTGGCGGCGACCATTGCCGCCGCTGCCCTCCTTTTGACTCCAGCGGTGGTGACAGTTCCTGCCTTCGCGGACCCACCCACGACCGGAACCACAGTTGTAGACGAGACCTTCAGGGGTGCGACTGTTCCGGACGACGCGTGGAAGGTTCTGGGCGATGCCTGCTTGACCGGCTCGGCCGCTGGATCGACGCCACCTGCGGGATCCGCCGCTGTGCCGAGCTGCGCCGCCCACCAGAGCGGGCCTGTCCCTACCCCGGGCGTCACGGACGGCTATCTGCAGCTCACGGACACCGGATTCAGCCGGGAGGGGAGCATCCTCTACGACCGTCCCATTCCGGCGTCGGCTGGCATCTCCGTCACGTTCGAGCAGTACCAGTACGGAGGGAACGGTGCAGATGGAATCGGGTTCTTCCTCGTCGACGGGTCGACGACCCTGAACGCGATCGGGGGAGTGGGAGGCAGCCTCGGCTATGCCCAGTTCGTGAACGGGCAGCCGGGAATCCCGGGCGGCTATCTCGGCGTCGGTCTCGACGCATGGGGTAACTACTACAACGACACCGAGGGCCGCGGCACCGGATGCCCGGCCGAATCTCGATCGCCGTCGACCTGGAACGGCCCGGCCGCGCCGAGCGTCATCACCGTGCGAGGACCAGGCGACGGCGGGTACGGCTACTGCTGGTTGGGTGCGACGATTCCGCAACCCTTGGGGAACCCCTACTCGCCGGGCACCACGCTGAACGGGGGAAGCGGCACCTTGCGGGCCGACACACTCGACGCATCTCGACGCACCGTCAACGTCACCGTCGACCCCTCGAGCGATCCCGACCCGCGGATCCGTGTCGAGGTTCAGTACACGCCAGGGGGTGCCTGGATTCCTGAGATCGACCTTCCGGCGCCTGCGGGCACGCCGTCGACTCTCAAGTTCGGTCTCTCGGGATCAACCGGCTACTGGCAGGACGTGCACCTCCTCCGGAACGTCGTGGTCAGAACCGTCGAGCCGCTCGCCGACCTCGTACTGGAGAAGCAAGTCGACCGGTCCGGGCCAGCGCTCCCAGCTGTGCTCACCGAAGGCTCGGTTATCCCGTACCTCTACACCGTCGCCAACTCCGGTGGCCCTGTCGATGCCCTGCGGGTCAATGACGACCTCGTCACCGACGTCACCTGCAGCAGCACGTCGCTCGACGGCACTGTGGCGACCGAGACGACGACCTGCCGTGGGTCGTACACGGTGACGAGTGCGGATGTCGCTGTCGGCTCGGTAACCAACGTGGCCTCAGCGTCAGCGACTGCAGCGGGTGGGACGGGCGTCGAGTCGCCGTTGCGTTCGCTGACCGTTCCCCTCGTGAGTTCGCTCGATCTTCAGAAGTCCGCGGCGACTCCGGCACCATACAACGTGGGCCAGCAGGTGTCCTACTCCTACGTGGTCACCAACACCGGCGGATCGACGCTGACCGATGTGTCGATCGCCGACGACAGGATCGCCGCAGCGGATCTGCGCTGCCCGCAGACGGTACTCGCCCCGGACGCAGACGTCACCTGCACAGGCTCGAGTGTGATCGCGCCGGCAGATCTCGATGCCGACGGAAACCTCGTGAACACCGCCGTCGCACGCGGAGGCACCGCAGTAGGCCAGACGGTCCAGTCCGCCCCCCAGCGGCTATCCCTCCCCGTCGCCGTGGATGTCGCACTCATCAAGACGGTCGACGATCCAGACCCCGAGGTCGGCGACACCATCACCTTCACCGTGACCGCCTCGAACAACGGTCCCGCGACAGCCACCGGCCTCGTCGTGACCGACACGCTGCCCGGCACCGGTCCCGACCAGAGGTTCGCGTTCACCCGATCGACTGTCACGGCAGGCTCGTATTCGTCCGACAGCGGCGCGTGGTCGATTCCGAGCCTCGCGCCCGGATCGGCTGCGTCGTTGACGATCACCGGCGTGCTCGGTTCTGGCTCCACCCTGACGAACAGCGCCTCGGTGGGTGCTCTGGATCAAACTGACCGCGATCCGTCGAATGATCGGGCCGTGGTCACAGTCAATCCCTTCGTACCGACCGCCGACATCGCGGTGACGAAGACCAGTGACCTCGCCAGGGTGGGCATCGGTGAGATCGATCTCTTCACCTTGCGAGCGTCGAACGGCGGACCTTCAGCCGCTGCGGGAGTGGCCGTTCGCGATCTGCTGCCCCCCGGGTTGACCTACCTTGCCGACGAATCCGGCGGCGACGGCACCTACGACCCTGGAACAGGCGTCTGGCGAATCGGCGACCTCGCGTCAGGAGCCGCCGCCGAGCGCACCATCGCCGTTCGTGCAGACGCGCTCGGCACGTACACGAACCTCGCGACCGTGCAGCCGGGATCGACTCCCGCGGACTCCAATTCGGCCAACAACTCCTCCAGTGCGAATCTGAGTGTGGTTCGTGCCGAGACCGACCTGTCGGTCATCAAGAGCGTGTCGTCTCAGACGGCGACGGTGGGCGATACGGTGACCTTCCAGCTCGTGGCTTCGAATGCCGGACCCGTCGCCGCCCGCCAGGTCAGCGTCGCGGACGTCATTCCCTCTGGTCTCACGGTGACCGGCGCGTCGACGGACACTGGAACGATCTCCGCCGACGCCACCCTGTGGACCATAGGCACGCTACCCGCGGGTGATACCGCATCCCGGGCGACCGTCACGGCGACTGTCACGCGATCCGGCACCCTCGTCAACACGGCCACGATCTCCTCACCCGTGGTGTCGGATACCGTGCCCGCCAACAACATCTCCTCAGCATCGGTGAGAACCAGCGAGCCGCAGGTCGACATCTCCGTCGCCAAGTCAGCATCAGTACCGTCCGGAGCGGACGTCGAGGCTGTCCCGGTCGGGGAGACGATCGAGTTCACACTGACGGCCAGCAACAACAGCGCCGCTGCGGCCACCGAGCTGGTCCTGCGCGATGCCCTCCCTACTGGCCTCCAATACGACAGCGACAGCGGCGACGGCAGCTACGACGCTGAAACAGGAGAGTGGCAGATCGCGACACTGGATGCCGGTTCCTCCGCCACGCACATCGTCGTCGCAGAGGTGACGGCTCCAGGCAGTTTCCACAACACGCTCGCAGTCGTCTCGTTGGCCCAGGCCGACACGGATCCGAGCAACAACACCGCAATCGTCTCCGGCAGCGGGATAGTGCTCGCGAATCTCTCGATCACCAAGACCGTCGCCGATCCGATCGTGAGACAGGGCGCCCCGATGTCGTTCACGATCGTCGTGTCCAACAGTGGGCCCGACGCTGCGACGGATGTTATGGTCGCCGACCCGGGCATCCCCGACTCGGCGACGGTGAGAGTGTCGCAGGGTTCCTGGGACGCAGCGACCCGGCACTGGACCGTCGGTGACCTGGCCGACGGAGCCTCATCCACCCTGACCGTCGACATCATCGCGACGACGGCGGGACTGCAGCAGAACGTCGCAGGCGTGATCGGATTCGGCCAGCCCGATCCCGACCTCGCAGACAACCTCGCGGTGGCGGAGGCCTATGCGCCATCAGCCGATCTGATGGTCACGAAGACCGTGGACGACGCGAGCCCCGTCGCCGGACAGACGGTGTCTTTCGTAGTGGGAATCTCGAACGCGGGCCCCGACGCCAGCGGCGACGTCGATGTTCAGGACACACTGCCATCCGGACTCCGATTCGTCTCGGCCGAGGCGAGTGTCGGCACGTTCGACGCGGACTCCGGGCACTGGTCCGTGGGCAATCTCGAACCCGTGTCGCTCCCGATCACGGCACCCCAGGAGACCCTGACCGTACGCGCGATCGTCGAGGGAACGGGCCTCATCGAGAACACGGCGTCTGCAGACCGTGCCTCGGCCTTCGCTGTCGATCCGGACACCTCGAACAACACAGCGTCGGTCGTGCTCTCCGCGACGCCCGCGCTGGCTGAACTCCACACCACGAAGACGGTGATCGCAGGAGGTGTCGCAGGCGAAGCCGTCACCTACAGGATCGGCGTCACGAACGACGGCGTCGCCTCTGCGGATCAGGTGGTCATGTCCGACACGCTTCCTGAGGGCCTCGAGGATGCGACGACCGAGACTGATGGATGCGCCATCACAGACGGAACGCTGTCGTGCGACTTCGGGGACATGCAACCCGGATCGTCAGCCTCTGCGACTGTGAGCGCGACGGCCGTTTCTGCCGGCACGATCGTCAACACCGCGACCGTCGAGTCCACGAGTCCGCTGTCTCCCACGTCGACCCTCAGCGCGTCCGCGACACTGACGGTCGTCGGCGATCCGCCGCTGGTCGGGGGAGATGATGATGGCGACACCGAGCCGGCCGGATCCAAGTCCGATCTGGCACGCACGGGGACCGACGTGAACGGGATCCCGCTGGGCACTGCAATCGCGTTGCTGGCTCTAGGGGTCGTGCTGGTCGCCGTCAGGCGTCGGCATGGATCCCCACACGGCTCGCGCGGAAAGTGATCTCGAAACCTGTCTGGCGTCCAACATCCAGCACCGCTTCAGGTGCAGACGACCGGAAATCAACCATCTCTTCTAGCCGTGGGCTGACCTATCCAGATGTGCTCACCTTGGTGATTCGTCGTCTCGGTCCTCCGGAAGCTGGGGACAAGTCCCAGCTCGGGAGCGCCTGGAAGCTGTCGCAGTAAAGGATCCGCTTGCGGACGCCCGCTCCAGGAC
Organism: Orlajensenia leifsoniae; assembly: GCF_004570845.1. Taxonomy (GTDB): domain Bacteria; phylum Actinomycetota; class Actinomycetes; order Actinomycetales; family Microbacteriaceae; genus Orlajensenia; species Orlajensenia leifsoniae. The sequence goes on from NZ_SPQZ01000009.1 coordinate 76,500, forward strand.
TGGCTCATGGAGGAATCGAAGGCTGACAGCCAGACCTCCTGACATCGGCATCGTGCCCAGGGGATTGATTGAGGGGCCAACTGCCGCGTGCGCTTCCGACCGAAAGGCGCGCTGTCGGTGCATGATCTCCAGTAGGGATGGATTACATCGGCTGTGATGCGGGGGCAGAGTGGCGTCAGAACTGAGATCACCGTCTGCGGCTGAGACGAGCATCATTTTGGAGCTGATCCAACGAGCATCCTTGCCAGCGCTCATTTCTCAGTATCAGGTCGCATCTGTCCAGGCCATGGACGATGGGCAGATGGGCAGCCTTCTGATTCTTCCCCTGGAGGTAGCAGCTGATGCCAAGCGCCGATTTGGCCGCGAAGTCGCTGAGCTCCGTTTCGTTGACGGTGATGGCGTGCCCATATCTGCCGCTCTCAACGTCGATAGCGACGGGAACTTGTTCGAACTCGACATGTTCAAGGGCGACGGTTCGCCGCTAATCCGTATTCCTGACGCCTTCTAGTGCGGTTGACGATCACCAACAGCGCTCGCGCGGGTTCTGTTTCTCCTACTCGTTGAGCGTCCGGTAGACACCATGCGCTGCGACCCAGATCTCCGTACCCTCGACGAAACGAGGATCTTCGGCGTGAAGGGTCACGTTCGCCACGCCCTCCCTCGATGACCAGTCCTGTCCGACATATCGGGTCCGAAGACTCAAATACCGACCAGTCGCCACGAGCGCTTCGTTCGTTCCGATCACAAGTCCTTCTGCTGTGACAGGCTCGTCCAACTCGATGAGAGGCAGCCCGCCCCCTCGTCTCGGTCCGGAGCACCAGGCAACCAAGCGACTATCGTGCCGGCAACAAGTGCGCCACCCGCAACCTCGTAGTCCCAAGCAATCGATAGCCGCGTCGACATAGTGACACCCATAGCGCCCATCCTGTTGCGGTTGCGGTCTCGGCACGACACCCCACTACGGGCTCCAAGCTACCTCGCACACGTTCACGACTTTCCACACCGGCTCGCCGCGGTGCTGCGGGCCATCGCCGCGGCGGACGGAGGAGCAATCCTCTTCCACTGCGGGGCCGGTTGGGATCGAACTGGTCTTCTCGCCGCAGTTCTCTTGCGCGCACTGGATGTCACCGACGATGCCGCCGTCGAGGATTACCTGGAATCCTTGACGAATGCTGAAACCATGGCCGCGCTTCACGGTCGATCTTTCGATGTCGAGGAGCGCCTGCAGGTTCTCGCTCGATTCAGTCACACACCAGAATCTGCGTTCCGCAGCATGTATGAGGAACTCGACCTCGAAGACTGGTTCCGCATGGCCGCCATTGACGACGAAACGCGCACGGCCGTCACCTCATGGCGCGGAGCGGCGAACCCAGGCGATTGAACTATCGCGCACCGCGACTCGTGTCGCTGATTTCGAACTACAGGCCCAACCGCGGTCGGGGGTTGACCGGGCGAGTCTTGCTCGCGTGGGTGCGGTCTGTAGATACGTCAAGAGTTTCAGGCTGGTCGGCTCCGACCTATTTTCCTACGGCCACGGTTGCTCACGCAGGCACGATCGTCGCCTATCTCTCGACGTCCCACGGAAGGCGTTGCGGCAGCCATTGAGGCGGGTGTAGCCTGACTCGCGAGTAGTCCAAAGATGTGCCCCTGTCGGACTTGTCGGACTGGTCCGCCTCGAGAGTAGATCTGTTGGCGCCGGACGGCTCGGTCGTTCGCTTGCCACACTGGCCACCTCGGCGGCCAGTGCACACGCCTTTGCCACAGCAACGATGCTGGAAGGTGCTCCCATGCCTGGTGAGCCCGGGACAGTCATGGGTCCCGAGATATGGCCGCGAACTAGCGAACCGCCTACATTCGACATCTTTGCGAACGATCATCCGTTCTGGATGATCGAAGTTTCCACAGATCTCGACCTGCTGGACTCGGCAAACCAAGATCAGCGGTCATCGCAGAACTACTTCTTTGGTGGCCAGACTGAGGGTTCATTCGCGGCAACTGCGTCATGGACAATGCCTCAAGAGGTTTGGGACCGGCTCGGCCAAGCCGAGCGGATCTACTACCGGCTGTACACCTCTGAAGATGACGCGGATTTCGTCGACTGGACTGTTTCGGTTCAGGACGCGTCAAGCGCAGAGACTCCGTTTGTTCTGCTGGGATCAGGTGAGGCCGGCGCTAGTCCACTTTCAGAGCCTTCTGTCGACGCGGATGTCGACGCCTTATGTCGCTATCTCCGTATTTCGGCGGAGGACTTTGCCGTCGAAATGGATCGGTATTTCAATCGTCTGGGTGAGCTGCTCTCTTTTCACCAGATCACGAGATCGGCCGATGAATTGAACGCCGCCAGTTTCCGTGGCGCCGTATCCGAGTTCCAAAAGGCTGTAGGACTGCAAGTGGATGGGGTGCCTGGTGAGGACACTCTCTGGGCCTTGAATCAAGACTGGGCAGCCTCCCGCCAGCTGGCCTTAGAACGTGTCGCGATGGATGCGTGGGTGCCGCCCGGAGCGCAGCAGCACATCCCTGATGAGCACGGGTACGAATCCGTCCGCGTCCGTTCAGACGTCGTGGGCGCGGTGGAGGGCCTGCGCGCCGATCTGAACGCGGTTGAAGTCTTGATGACGTCGGCTGGCGCGTCACGAGCGCTGGATGCCGCAATTCGGACAGGACGCTCGGGCACGTCCATCCACTACAGCGGAGCGGCAATCGACCTGGCGACGACGTCCGGGATGGTTAGTGATCAGAGCGCCAACGCCAACAACCAACTGTATGTCATCACCGATGAATCCGGCCGCTGGCGAGTTTGGGCCCGCTCGGAGTTCGGCCAGGACTCAACGTTGGACGCGGTCGAGTGGGCTGAAGGCAGAACGTCGACTCGGACCGTCGAGGGGCGATTTATAGACGTCACTGCTGCCGCCGAGCGTCGAGGACTACAGGGAATTGGACCTCGATCGACATTTCCGGGCGATTACCTCAGCGCGGAATGGTGGCATTTACAGAGCGCGGACGCCCTAGTACCTTGGGCCAGCCAGTTCGGTTCCGAAGTCCTCAGCCTTGCCACGAACAGCTTGAGCGGCTTTCAAGCCGCGACAGGTCTCTGGAGTGCTCGCAAACGAATATTCCACCGAGGCAAAGATGGCTGGTGGTGACCGTGGTGGATGGCTACAAATCCGCCGATGATCAACCAGCATTGGGAGACACTGCGAATCTCTCAGCAGAGAGCGAACGCGTGTATCGGCAGTTCCAGCGCGATTATCAGGACGCGAAGCAGGCATACGACGATGCTCTCAGTGAGGCCCGGAAGGACCCTCACGCACTGGAGAACTGGCCGACCACCGGCGCTACTTACCGGCTCAGAGTAAACGATGCCTACGACCGTTTGCTCTCGCTCGGCCACAGGAAAAACGTGGAATCGACCCGAAAGACGCACCGACCTGCGCAGCACCCGCGACCAAACGATTCGTACAGCGGCGAGCTTGACGCCGACTGATCAGCCATAAACCAGCAAGCCGAGCTCGTCATACGGCAGGAGGCATTCCGCACGAGCTGCTACCGCCATCACCGCACCAACGGAAAGAAAGGCGCACCATGCCTGATGTCTTCAAGATCCTCAAGGATCTGGAACTAAAAGCTACCGGACTCGACGAGAAAACCATGCAACAGCAGGAAGGTTATTTCGTTGCATTCCGCGACATCGGCTTACCCATTCGTGAAGAGGATTTCGATCACCCGTACAACCCGTTAGGGCACGCCGAAGTGGAACTCCCTCCTCCGAACACGGATCCCAAGGACGCCCCAAAAACGGCAAGCGAGAAGGCCGGGCTGGACCCAGAGAAGGTGTATGACGACACCCTGCTCGCGAAGATCTCGGCATCACAGCGCGCATACGTGAACACCTTCATGCTCACCGATGCGAAACTCACGATGAGCCCACGCTACTCAGTCATGCCCGGGACAACCAAAGTGAGCGATACCTGGTGGGCAATCGTAACCGGCGCAAACGGTATTCCCAAGAAGCTAGAACTTTCGCCTGAGCTGAAGCAGGCCTATGACGACGCACAAGCCGACCTGGTGGACGAAGGAGGCGAACCTACACCTCGATATGAGAAGTACTTGGAGTATTCCGACGCGTACGAAGAAGCCTTGCACGAGTACGCAACGGCATACGCAGAAGCCGCCACCGATCCTGAAACCCTGGCGAGCTTCCCGCTCCAAGGTAGATACGCACGAAAGCAAGTGGACAAAGCGTGGGACCGGTGGAACAGTTTGGGCTCCAAGGAGAGAGTGGAGGCGGCGCTGAATACGCTTGCGGCTCAGGGGGTCGATCCAGCGATGGCGCTCATCAGCCGGGCCGAGAAGAAGCTCAGCGACAACTTGCTTGACTTCCCCGGGGTCGGCCTACTTCCGCTGACAACTGTCTCCCCTAGCAGCTGGTCGCGGGGCAGCGACGATCGCGGCTGGAATAAGTACACGAGCGCAGACTTCCACTCCGAGACTCACTACACGGAATCCAGCACCTCGATAAACGCCAACGCCGGACTCAACCTCGGATTTTGGAGCGTCGGTGGCTCGCTAGCCAGCAAGAACGAGCGAGCATCGATGCAAGGTCAAACTGACAACTTGGAAGTCTCCTTCGAGTACATGATCGCTGACATCCAGCGACCGTGGCTCAGCATGGAGCTGTTGAACCTGAAGAACTGGTTCCTGTACGGCGACTACGACAAGAACGCCATTTCCAGCGGCACCATGGCGCAGGAGAAGCCGACGGATGGTAGCGAACCACTCTTCCTTCCCTCTGTGATCACCAGCCTGATCCTGGTGAAGGACATTCACATCAAATGGGCGAATTGGAAGAGCGACTGGAATGCAAAGACTTCGAGTTTGGAGGCCGGAGCATCGGTCGGCTGGGGACCATTCGCGGTTTCGGGCAGCTACGGGAGTAAGAAGCACTCGCTGGATGCAACGACTGACAATGAAAGCGAAGGGCTTACCGTCGAGGGGATCCAACTCATCGGGTATGTATCCCAGATCACGCCCGCGTCACCTAAGGAGAAGAGCAGTACCTATATGACGACGCCGAACCCCGCCGAGCCCCCTACCCCCATCGGCTAAGGGTGGCCTCGATCACGGTATCGACCACGGACGGCAGGATTCATTGATGTCTCTCCCAATAGGTTCGGTCTATCGTCCGCTGAACGATTTTTTCCTGGCGCGCTTCGGCACGCGAGACGATAGTCCCATCATCTTTCGTTTCGACAGGTTTGGAACCGCGCTTTCTGAGGATGACTTTCGCGTCGACCCGAGTGACAAAACCAGTGCAGTCAGCGCGGCCATCGCGCGGGAGAAGGTTTCCGACCTCGTCAATCGGGTACCCACCGACGTTGGTGACGGAGTCCATGTTCAGTTGCTCAGCGATTCTATAGACGACTTCTACTCGGATCTGCTGACGTCTGCTCAGCCGTTCCTTCCGGGTGGCACCGACCCTGACACGAGAGCCTCGCTCATCGAGGACTTCACTGCCATTCTGGCGGACGCAAAACGAGTCTGGGCACTGTCCGAACTCACATCAGTTCTCGGCAGTCCCGTGCCGTTCCACGCAACCGACTCGACCCCGGCCAACTGGTACGACACATCCATCGCCGATGCTTGGACTCACCACGCGTACGTAGCGAGAGAGTCGTCTGCAGACAATGCGGCTGATCCTGTCAACTGGAGGATCGTGCCGTCCGCCGCCAAAGTGGATCACGCGCTCGGTGAAAACCCCCCGACATTAGCTCTCTGGAGCACCCGGAAGCTGCGGCCGCGACTGACGAATGACGCGGACAGTTCGGTGACCGTAGGACCTGAGCTTGCCAAACGTTTGTCAGCGTTTCGATTCCCCGAGCGACTCAAACTAGAGAGACTCCTTGACGACGTCGCCCTTCACGAACCCACACAGACCGAGAGCGTGTCCGTGTCATTCGATTTCTGCGTTGTTACTCTGCGCCGCGCCTGGCTGAAGACGTCCTTTTTGTATTCGTCGCCATGGAGAGTTCCTGGGCGTGAAATGGGCGCACTGAACGAGCTCGAGGCATCAAGCGGCCTTGCCCTGATCCCGATCGCCTTCGTTGCCATCCGGAATCTTCAGATCGCCGCCGACTGGTCCGACGTCGACAAAACGAGATTGGAAACGGCGATGTCGTGGGGTCCGTTTGACGTGAGTTCCAGCGTTGGGCGGAACGAGTTAACCCAGCCCGGGCTGCAAATCCTCGGCTGGATGCTTCAGCGAGTCCGGGCGCTACCGCCGAACCCTCCCAATGACGGGCCAGTGCTGGCCGCGCAACCAACCGGTCGCACCTACACAGTCGTGGCAGGCGACACGCTCAGCGGGATCGCCCGAAGGTTTTACGGCGATGCGTCGAGATGGAAGGAGATACGAGAAGTAAATGGCATAGCCGACCCAAAGCAGATCTACCCAGGACAAGAACTCACCATTCCGTAAGAACTATTGCCGCACCCGGTAGGAGGCTGACGTGGCTGCCAATTCCAGCGCTCCGTACTCGACATCCGTGCAGGGAGCCATCGATTGGGCGAACGCGGTCGCTCGGGTCAGGGCGAATGCTGGACCAGCCGGAGGCTCACCCGAGACCAACGCAAGGGACCTGTTCGTTGGCGCGCTGCTGGCCCATGCTGATGCGAACGGTGAGGTTCAGGTGATACTCGATCATTTCGGGCTCACAGCTCGCGACGTAGTAGGCGAAGACTACGCGCGCCTCAGTCCGTCGACCCTCGCTGCTGTGCTCCCTTACGTTTCCGTCGGGGCAGCGCCATCGGACGAGATCGAGATAAACGAGATTTTCGAGATGGCGGGGATGCTTTCCCCTCGGGGCCCTATCCAGTTGCTGCACCTGTTGGGAGGGATGCTTTCCGCTCCAACGCAGCTGGCGGTAGCCCTCGATCACGCGTTCGAAACCATCGGCGAAGACCAACGTGCGATCTCCGTCTCCTACAACGACTGGCTTAGCGGTGCGCCTCAGCAGAAGGAAGTAGCCGGCGAGTCGCTCCGAACATGGTTACGGGAACACAACCCGCGCTCGCCCGTCGGTATCGCAGGCTTCGCGACCGATGACGTAGCTGGCCCCGTTGTTGAACAGCAGGACCTCGTCGGAATCTCGCCTGAGTCCAACGCCCTCGCATACCTTGTGGCCGCCCGAGACCTAGTTCCGCCCCTGGCTATCGGACTTTTCGGCGATTGGGGCAGCGGCAAGAGCTTCCTCATGCGAGATGTGCAGCGGCGGATAGATCGTCTGGTGGAGCTCAGCCGAGACCAGCCACAAAACGAATCCGCGGTATGGAAGAACATCGAGCACATCTCGTTCAACGCGTGGGAATACGTGCAGGGGGACCTCTGGGCAGCACTGCTGGAAAAGGTCTTTCGCACCCTCGACACCCGGGTAGTCGAAGCGAGCCTGGTGAGCGAACGGAAAGCACCGATCAGGGTCGAGCTTGAGCGACAAGAAGCGATCCTCGTCGTCGCTAGATTGCAGGAGGATACCCTTTCTGGGCTGGTGCACACTCTCGAAGGCAAGGCTCAGAAGGCGAAGAACGAGCTTGAGGAGCGCGAGACAGAAGCGAAGCAGAACGCTGCGAGCCCAGATGAAGCTGTGCGGGTTGTCAAAGAGGCGCTTGCTGAGCAATGGGAGGAGAGTCGAATTGAAGGGCTGGATCCGGAGCTCGAAGACCTTGCCGATGCTCTCGCCGACGCCTGGGACGAACTTCGCTCAGGTCCGGCACTTTTCAGTCCGTACTGGCGTCGATGGACGCACGTGGCCCTCATCTCGGCAGTCCTACTCATCGTGCCCCTCGGGACATGGGCTCTCCAAACCTTCACCGAAATCCCTGAGGTGAATGCCCTTCTCGCAACAGTGGCAGTGAGCATCCCGGCATTGGCAGGGTGGCTGCGCAGCGCGACCAAATGGATCAGCAAGCAGCGGCGGCACATCGAAGATGCGCAATCGAAGATAGAGACTATGCGCCAGAAACCGGTAGATGATGCCGAGGAGGCGTTGGCCGACGCGCAGGCTCGATTGGCAATTGCCAAAGCCGATCTCGAGAAACAGAAGGCTAACGTTTCCGCCGAGCAAGGCCGTGCCATGGATCTCGCGAGTCAGCTTAACGCGATCACCCCGGGGAAAGTGTTCGTCGAGTTCGCCGGTGAACGAAGCACCGACTACCGCAGCAAGCTGGGACTCCTCGGCGCAGTCCGCGAGGACCTACGACAATTGGAGCGAGAGATCGTCTCCAACAACACTGCCGCGATTGACTCCGCGATGGGCTACGACGCCTCAGTGCCCAACAGAATCGTGCTCTACATCGATGACTTGGACCGTTGCCCACCCGCGAAGGTCGTTCAAGTGCTTGAGGCCGTACATCTACTCCTCGCCTTCCCTCTCTTCGTTGTCTTCGTCGCGGTCGATTCGAGATGGCTCAGCTCGGCTCTCATCGAAGAGTTGCACGCCCTGCGGACCCTTAGCCAAGGGAAAGCAGACACCCCGACGGCAAGGGACTATATCGAAAAGATCTTCCAGCTTCCGTTTTGGGTCCAGCCCTTGTCGGGAGAAGAGCGCGGCGCCATTGTGTCCGGATTGCTTTCTCCCGCAATCCGTTCCGCGGGTGAGGGCACGGCGCCGGGCGGTGGCGTGCTGAGACTCGACGACGTTCGCACCTCGGCCATTGACCGTATGATCGGTCAAAGTGGGTCAGGGTTGAGAGTTGAGACCAGCTCACTTACCCTCTCTCCCGAGGAGGTCGAGTTTGCGGCGCATCTCGGGCCGCTTCTGGGTGACACACCGCGCCGCGTGAAGCGCTTCGTCAACACGCTCCAGTTCCTGCTGTCGGTCAGGCCACCGCTCGGCGAGGTCGGAGCACATGCGCCTCGCCAAGCACTTGCTCTATTTGCCGCGATCAATGACGGGCTCCCCAACGTCGCCCGCCACGTCTTCCGGCCAGAAAATGTGACTCGAGCTCTGGGGGATATTTTGTCGGACCCGGAGATTCCAGCAGACGAACGCGTCCGTCTCAACGATTGGCTCGCCGTACCAGGACATTCCGTGTGGTCGGATGTCGCTGCGGTTGAGATTGGAGAGCGCGCGGAAATGGTTCAACGCCTCGGGTTCCTCAGACCGCTCATCTGACCGCACCGCCGATCATTCTTCGTGCGCGCCGATGCGGGCAAAGCCGCAGCAGACCCCGGCCGCGGTGTAGCGATCGTCGTTCAGGTCACAGGATCTGACGCCACACTGTGGAATGTGTTCAGTTCGAATACCACCTCGATCGTTTCCACAGCCGCTCGCAGACGAGAACCCATGTTGACGACCCCGCGGAGTGGCCGGACGCCCGGGACCGTGACGTTGTGGTCGCCGCCAGCGCCCGCAATGCACATCTCATCGCGGCCCTCGCACCCATCCTCTCCGGATGCTCCGCCCCACTGGCCGTGCAGTAACGGGACGTCGTTTAGCGAGGATTAGAGCCGCGGTGACTCAGATGTCTGACATTCACTGACAGGTTAGGCGGTCGCGATCCGCTATTTCTAGGACACTTTCGCCCTTGGGGGTAGATAACCGACGGCTCTCACTCGGCCGTCGATTCGATGTCGGCCGGTGACGTGCTGCTTCTGGAAGCCCAGGTCGCAGTCGGAACTTCCGATCTCCTGCCAGTCGAGGTTGAGCCAGCAGTGTTCGATGCGATCGTCGCGGCGACCGATACCGGGATCGTGGTCGTCAAGGCCGCAGGCAACGGCAGCACCAATCTCGATGCGTACAACGGATCGGCTTGCGGGCACTGCCATCGAGCAGGTTTGCCTCGCTCGGCCGGTTTGAGTCGTGCTGGTGTCGGAGGGTTCGAACATCATTCGAACCATGAAGTGGCACCCGATCCTCGCCGCTACGGAACCCGAACCGGGCATCTGGGTGCTGATCGATGCGCAAGATCACGCGTATGGTCGCGTCGCCGTCGTCCGCGTGGACGGGGCGGTACGGTTCCGTGCTGGGTTCCGGGGCGAACTCCTCGGCTACGGGACCACGCTGCGGGGTGCGTGCGAACGAGTGCACTATGCCTTCATCCGAAGCCACGGGCCGGCGCCGTTTCAGGGGTATCCGGACTTCAAGGCTCGAGGAAATGCGAGCGGATGACTCCTAATCGTCCGCTCTGTCTGCCCATCGGATAGTGTCAAGGACCCGCTCTCTGGACCACCATGTGTAGACGCGGACGTCGAATTCCTTCCAACTGATCGTGCCGGGATGGTCCCCGAAACAGTCCCACGTGATGTTCGCATCTACGACCCCGGCCTCGAGAGCAAGGCCGCGTCAGTAGCCGAGCTGCATACCGGCATCCCCGGGATGCCACAGATCTGTACCGCATACCACTCGGTCCCGAATCTCTTCGTCGATGTAGGGCAGCTGTTCGTTGTCCGGCAACTCTTGGACTTCGCTGTTCAGCCGGCTGGCGGTGGGTCTTGCAGACGGCGCTGAGACGTCTTGGTCGGCTGGGTGCGCTTCGAGCCCCATCTGGGTAGCGGTCTGGGTCTGGAAGGTCATGGCTACTTCGTCGAGCCATCTCCACAGCACCGGCAAGTCATCGGCTGCTTCGACGAGATGCGAATTGATGGCTTTGTCCTCTGCTGACCAGCGCACGAGGGTCCCGCCATCGTCGTCGGCCCATTCCCACCAGAAGTGGAGTTCGTTGTCGAAGACTTGGTGGACGACGGCAAGTTGCGCTCGTCGGTTCATCGGGGTTCTCCTGGTTCCCTGGAGCCGGTCAGGGCCGGGTACTCCGCCGCCACGAGCATGGACGAGGGGAATGCGAGCATCTTCGAGCGAGGCCCGGCCCGGTCCGAACCAGGTGGAGGTGACAAAATCGTCAGCTCACGACCCACGATTTGATCCCGTGTGCTTCCGCTGGTCGGTGCGGATGAGCGTGGCCACGTCGGGACCATGAACGGTTCGGGAGTTCAACCATCGCGACCGATCGATCCGAGTGCCACGCAGTACCCGATCAAGTGACTCTCGATCACGGCAGATGCTCACCTGGATCACCGACCCGGTGGCCCCGCCGAGGGTCCGGATTAGTGCATTGCCGAGTTCGCGCGGGACGTCGAACGAGAGCTCGTATGGAGAAACCACGAGGACATGGATGCTGTGATCGTTCGCCTCGGGAATGGCTGCCGGCCCGGCCACGGCAACCGAGACTTCGTCTTCTCCCTGAAGTTCAACGAGATTGCGAATCGATTGGTAGATCTTCTCGTCGGCAGTCAGCAGGGTTGAGAGCGAGTTCCACGCGACGTGATGTCGGTCGATCGTATAGAGCGCCTCCTCGCCGTCCGCATCGATCAGAACCAGCCCAAGGGCCGAGAGTCGCTCGACAGTCGCCCGGAGATCGGCGTTCTTCAGCTTCGTCCTGGTTGCCAACTGCTTCCGACTGAGGCTCTTGCCGGACCGGGTCAGCACTCGCAAAACCGCTGCTGTTGGGTAGCCGAGTAGTTCGGCGCCGGGGGTGTCGATCAGCATGGCGGGCCTTTCGGTCTAGTCAGGTGGCGTGTGTCGGTTGGTCCGTCACCCGGAGGCCTATAAGTAGGCGGTACGCTGCGGCGCAATTGACTGATCGGGATTTCCCGCTCGGCAGCGAGGAAATTCGTGCCGACTGTCAGGTCGGGGTGGATGTCGTCGCCGCGCAACCATGAACGCAGTAGCTTCGGGGAGCCGCTGTCCAGAATCGTTCGGAGCTGGTTTGGTGCCTCCAGGTCCAAGGAGACGCCGGGTCCGCTGGTCGGTATCACGCTGAGCGCCTCGTCCCAGAGCGAGATCCGATGGTCCTTATGGCCGATGGGTCGGATGAAGAGCACTTCTTTGTCGGCTTCGTAGAGGGCTGATTCGATGTCTCGGGAGCCGTGAAGGGCGACCTTCGTGCCAGGCCCGGCGAGATCCGCGGCGAGCGCGCTAATCAGCCGCACCAAGTTCACACGCAGGTCCAGAAGCAGCACCACGCCTGGCCAGTACACGGAGTCTCGATTGAGGGACACCCGCTCGTGCCCATCCTGCCGGAGAAGCCCGGCGGCGATCAGGCGATCAATGGTGTGGCGTGTGCGTGCGGCCTTCCCGCCAACGACTATTCGCACGAAGTCGGTGTCCACGCCGTCGGGGAAGAGTCCGATTACACGAAGAATACGAGCCGTCCGGCGGCCGAAGAACTCCACTGCGAGGTCGATCTGGTACATGGATGTCGACTCCCTGTCTTTCAGCGGCATCCAGCGAGTCACGGGATGGGACTCTCGTAAAACCAGATCGTGATTGCCGGTCCTCTCACCGTAGAAGCAGGATCCCTCGGCTCGCAGCGGCACCGAGCAAGAAGTCGCCAACTCGGCGATTCGACTGATCAGCTGCTGGATGCTGTTCTCTTGGACGAGCACACAGAAAATTGGCAGGTGAGTTATCCGGCGGATCCTTGGGCGCCTCCGGGGGCACTCAGAGTGGTTCGGGCGCCCAATTTCTTCCAGCAGTTGATCGGCCGTCTCGGCCTACGTGGCTGTGGGAACCAGCGACTGGCTACTTGACGGTTTTGACGCACACTGCACACGGCAAGGGCTCAACCTGTCGAACGTAGGGCCTCGCCGTCTCGCCCGGAGGTTGGCGAACATGGGTGTCGATAGTCGTGTTAGATGGGCGATCGTGCCGCGGTTCCCCAGCCGTATGAGCCCGGCCAGCAGCCCAGATGGGTGTAATGCTGATCCGTATCCGTCCTGAGAAGTGAGAAGCCATGTCCCACGAAGCGCCGCCGCCGTACAGTCGGAGCCAAGCCGTTACGAGCCTTCGTGTAGGCGCGAACTGCCGACGTGGTGTTTCCCTGTTGGTGCCGTTGCGGGTGCTCTCGTGAGTGTGCAACGCACGTACAGCCATGGCGAACTCAAGCAGATCCTGCCGCCCGAAGAGGACGGCAATCACGGATTCGAGAGCGGCTACGAAGGGCAGCTCTACGTGCGACGACGGATTCCGCTCGCGCACATCATCGATCTCGACCGGCAGCCATATCCGCCGGAAGTGGTCGTGGAGTGGGCGCGGGGCCTTCGACCATCGACGGAGTTGGATGCCGGATCGATAAGACAGCTGGAGCTCATCGCGAAGGTTCGTGCCCGGAAGCCGCTGCCTCCGATCGTGGTTCGATACTGGGCCGGTGCCTTCATGCTTCTCGATGGCTCCCACCGCACGGTCGCCTATAGGGCGTTGGGCCGGAAGACGATCGAGGCGTTCGTGCGTCTGGAAGAGAAGCCCACAACTTAGTTTGGCAGTGCAGCATGGGCGTGGTCGCGGCTTGCAGCTATGTGCGCCACCCAAGCTGCGTAACCCATCCGCCACGAGTCCTCGCTTCGGCGCCGACAGCCGCTCGGCCCGTCAAGATCGTGTGGGAGGGCTTCTCCGCCAACGTCGAGTCCGCCGGAATGACCAGCACGCTGGACTGCGGGACCGTCCTTCGGCAACAATCCTCAGTGCGGTCGGGGAGACGCGAAGCCTCAGGCGTCAACGATGGTCGTCTGAACGACGGTGTCGAAGTCAATTGTGATGGGCACGAAGTCGTTGGCATTGACGAAGAGCCCTGACTGCCGGGCTTGGACCTCAGGTCGAAGCGGTGTGGTCAGTACTCCTCGGTATCCGCGGAAACGTCCGTTGAGGAGCGTCTCCGGGGTTGGCCCAAGGTGGAGCGTCGGATATGGGGCGACGTCAGCTTCTCGATCCCCGAAGTGAGCGGAGGCTGCGACGTGGAACATGGCCGTGTAGACCACGGCGATCATCCATGCCTCGGCCAGCACTACGGGTGGGTCGATGAGGAGCGACGTCAACTCAAGTCCCTGCTTGTGGTGAGGGTGGGGACGAGCTAGATAGGTGACCGCTGGTCGATCGAAGATCGGGGTGGACTTGCCATTCTGAAACGCGCTGACGGGGGCGTTTCCCTGCTCATCGAGCACCAGCCCCTGAACTAGCTCAACTCGGACATCGTTGCGTGCTCGAACGGCTAGCCCGTGTTTGAGCTTGTTGTGTGCAGCGTTCACCGTGAGTTCGTTGTCAGTGAGCAGATCAAGCGCCCGAGCCATCCACGCCCAGGCGGAATCGAACAAGCTGGTGACCGTTTCGCTCGAAGGTGTCCCGACGCGGAAGAAGGACTTATGGAAAAGGTGCTGGTCATCGGCAAGCCGGGCTTTCACCAGACCAACCACTTCGTACAGGCTGGTCGGCCCGTCGGTGATGGTTGCCCAAATTGAAATGCGGTTCGGGCCTGATGGTGTCGAGATCGCGTGCAGGAGCCTCAAAACGGCCTCCGCGACGTGGTGCCTAAGCGCCAGTGCGTCAACCGCAACTTGCAGCTTCCGATCATCATCCTCGAACTGGAGTAGATCCCTCCGTCCGAGGCCTAACGCACCGTAAAAGGCTTCGGTGGACGGTCCCGGGGTGCCGGCAGAGTCATGGCTCTGCAGGAGCGAGTTGATGCGCGCCGAGAAGTAGTTCAGCGGGCGAGATGAGAAGAACTCGTCGTCGAGTTCCTGAGCCTGCTCCGCGGTGAGTTTGGGACCATCGTGCGGCTTGATCATCAGCATGGCTGCCAACATACTGCCGGCTGGCGTTCTAGCCTCCGAAAGTCGCCTGCGGACTCGCCCGCGCCACCCTGAGTAGTCAACGAACTGCACCAAGGCCGCCCCCGCACTCCCGAGCACATGACACTCTCCACTTTGGCTCCGACACACAGGGCGGCCCTGCCGGGGTGCCCGCGGGTTGGCGGATTCCTTTCGTTGGCCTTCGGGAGGCGCTGCAGGAATCTGGTTCATCACTCAAACTCGTACTTGCGCGGCGGACGCACAGCTGCGGCGGCCCTGCCGTGGTGCCAGCTATGAGTACCGTGGATGGACGAGACCGACGACGAAATGGGCGGGCAAGAAGAATGGGTAAGGCAAGTACTGACAAAGCTCGCCGTCGCCAAGCGCGGGAAGTCGCCGCCAGAACGACGTTCTGGCATGGAGGCGTGGCAGGGCTGCAGGTCGGCGATCGGCTGCTGAGTCCCGAGCTGACGAATGCGATCAGCGTGTCGAATTACGATCCGATCGCCCGTAAGAACCGCGTCTACTTCACGACGGATCGTCAGCTTGCTCGGGCGTACGCGTCACTCATGACGGAAGGACTCGGGCATGGCGCCCTATATCGGGTGGCCCCAGTGGGAGATACGGAATCGGATCCTGACTTCCCTGCAGCTGGATTCCAAGCAAGAAGTGCACTCATCCTCGAGGTGGAGGAGTACGACACCCTTTTGTCGCCGTCCGAGGCAGGGCGAGCCCGTCAGCCATACACGACCTGGGACGACGGGCGCCTGATGTGGGATCGGCGCGGACAGATGCAGCTGAATCGTCACATGGAGGCGTATGGGCTAAACCAGGGGCATCTGAACCGGTTGCTCCCGTTGTGGGCGACACCGGAGGAAGCATCCCCGATCCTGAACGACCATCTACACAGGACCGAGGCGCGTGGGTCGGCCGGTAACAGGTCATCGAGCTGACGACGACGGCGGCCGCCGGCCCAAATGCCCTGAGAGGTGGGCGGCAGCTGCCGCATTCCGCACAGTGAGGGGCGTCGGTCGCCAGCTGTGAGTATCACCCGCCTGCTATGTATTTTCGTTGGGAAATCGTCGCCTCTCGGCTGGCAGATGGGTGTCGAGTCGCCATGGAACGTGCAGCTGTACACCGAACTCCTGAAGACGTGCCTCTTCCCGGGTATTGCCTTCCAGTCGAGCGATTATCCATGCCGCGAGAAGACAGAAGCCGGTGAGAGCATAGAGAACCTCGTGCTCGAAGAATGGCTCCGGCTCTGGTTGAAGGCGATACTCGCCGTCGACCTCGATGATGGCGTCCGTCTGAGATTCGTGTGACACGTGGCCCGTCTGGGAGAGGACCTTGTAAGTCGTCTTCAGAAACTTGATCGTGTCGAGCTGGCCGATGATTCCGGCTCCAGAGAATGGTGGGAGCTGCGGGCCGGTCGGATCAGGCAGCGCGGCTGCCCAGGCGTCACGTTCTGCGCTGGGGGAGCTGGCGGCAATCACGGCTGCGTACTTCTTCTGCGCTTGGCCGAGGCTGTTGTTCAAGCGTTCGATGCCGCCGACCGTGAGGAATGCATATTGCGCCGTAACGGCGTGCTCCATGGCTGCGCGGACGAGGACCTCACCTTCGGTCGTGAAGGCCTGCTTGCGGAGCAGGATGTACGCCCGTGCGAGTCGCCGCACTCGGTGAATCAAACCGAACAGCACAAGGAAATCGCTCTGGTATTCGGCAAGAACCATGATCTGTTCCGAATGACTCTTGTCCTGAAGAAACCGCAGAATGAACGCCTCGAGCGCTTCAGGGGACGGGAGCTCTGCCACGATGCGACGCTACTCGAAAGGCACAAGGTATGGGGGACCGGCGCGACTCGAATCCGCCAGCAACCTATGCGGTTGGTGCTGCGGTCACTTCTCAACCGTCCATGACGCCTCGAGGAGCGGGCGCGGTTGCTCCGATCTGATTTGGTCGAGAGTTCCGGATATGCGAGGCATCCGTCATTCGTGACCGGGCGTCG
The DNA here is from genome assembly GCF_004570845.1 of Orlajensenia leifsoniae. Taxonomy (GTDB): domain Bacteria; phylum Actinomycetota; class Actinomycetes; order Actinomycetales; family Microbacteriaceae; genus Orlajensenia; species Orlajensenia leifsoniae. The sequence continues at coordinate 93,116 of NZ_SPQZ01000009.1, forward strand.
CTACTTTGGCGATGACCTTCTCGAAAGCCGTCTTCGCATCAGCGAGGTCGATCTTCTCCTGCTCGATCCGTCGGAATGGGACGTGGCCGGCGGTGGCTACGCTCGCGTAGGCCTCCGCTTCTTCCGAAGTCAGGTGTGGCAGGCGCGCAGTTGCGGCAGTCAACGGCGCGCCGCGTCGGTCGCGGTTCACGCCGTACTCCGCGTATCGGGCGCACGAGGGGGCGTCCATGAGGATTGAGTCGACTCGGATCCCTCGGGGCTGCAGCTCGCTACGCAGGTGGTCCAGGATGGCGAATCCGTCTGAGTCGATGTCGCCCCAGTAGACGAGTGTCGCCGCTTCCGTAATCCAGTCGATGCCCGCCAGCGATGATGCCGCGGCCTTCCCGTTGCCTTCGACGACGATGGTGTCGGGCAGCTCCGGGAACCAGAGCCGGCAGTCGCGGTTCTCGACGACGAGCACGTTCCTCGGCAGGTACGCGACCTTGTGGTGGTCCCCGGTCATCCAGGCGTCGTGCCGGCGTCCGCCGGTGGCGAGGTAGTCGGGGTCGACGTAGGTGAAGTGAGCGACCGACAGGCGCGGGCGGGTCTCCACTCGGATGTCGCGGCCGATGAGTGATCGGAGGAGGTTCTCGTGACCGCTCAGCCACTTGGAGTGCATCCCGGGGACGGGAAGCTGCCGAGTAGTCCACTCGCTGAGATCGGTGTGGCCTTCGAGCCATCCCACTGCGTCGATGACCACGTCGATGTCGGCGTCGGTGAGGCGGACGGTGCTCTTCAGGGTGGCTGGCGTCACCTCTGCGCCGGCTTCTCGCAGCCGAGCTGCCACGTTGCGCGCGCGATCGATGTCAACGCTCACGCCCTTCCCGCCGAGGGCGCATAGGACACCGAGCGCGGATTCGAGGGTGTCCCCATGGAGGCGGTGTGGCACGGCTGAACGGTTCCCGGCGACGGTGACATCGCTGCTCTCCACCCGGGCTCCGGGCACGCCGCTGAGGTCGGCGATGCCCCAACTGACTTTCCAGTCGTGCCAGACGTCGAAGCCCACTCGCTCGACGGATGCCGTTCCGGTGACCCCACTCCGGACAGCCACTGAGAATGGATGCTGTTCGCCGCCGGCCACTTCGGCGCAGACCCGCTCAGCCCAGGTGGTGTTCACGTGCTTCGCGACGGCGGCCGCGACGTCTGAGGGGCTGAGCAGGCGGGCGGTCACGCGGACTGCTCCGGCAGACCGACCTTCAGTTTCGCCCACGACCGGTTCTTGGTGTCCTTGAGGATGTCGTACTCCACGTCCACGTGCGGCTCGATGGCGCTGTACTTGTCGTTCGGAGCGCCGATGATCAGCTGGAAGCCGAGACCTCGCCAAGCGCCGATCGCGCGCGCAGTGAAGTGAGCGTCGGCCTTGATGAGGGCCTCGTCCAAGAACACGGGCGCGTACCGGGGGCGTTCCGCTCCGGCGTCACCGAGCTGGTAGCGCAGGGCTGCACCGACGATGAACGCGATGAGTTCCTGCGACTCGCCACCGGACTTCTCGCCGATGTGGTCGTACAGAGCCACGTGCTGGTTCGTCGCCGCGAGGATCCGCTCGGCGCTGACCCGGACATGGTTGCGGACGTCGACGAGCTCCTCGAAGTCCGGTGAGGTGCGGCGCATCCGGCTGATCAGCTTCGCCATCCGTCCATACACCTGCTCGCGCTCATCGTCCGTGGTCGCAGCATCGATGGCCGCGCGCACGTCACGGAGCTCACGACGGAACCGCTTCCGAACCTCGGACTGGTTCTCGCTGAGAGTGATCTGCAGCCGGTGGTCGTCGTCGTAGAACGGGAGGTCCCGCATGATGGCGTTGATCGGCTCGATCCGATCTCGGATCTCACGGGTCGCCTGCCCAAGCTTCGAGTCGAGGCTGGTGAGGTCGTTGCCGGAGAGCTTCAGCAGACTGTCACGCCACTCGTCTTGCAGGTCATGGAAGCCGCTCGTTTCAAGCTCGACCAGGATGCGGTCGAAGTCGGCGAACGACTGTTCCGGGTCGGCGAGCATGTTCGGGTTCGGCCACCGCTCGAGGAAGGCGGTCATGGTGCGACGGAGGGCGTCTCGTTGCTCCCCGAGTTGGTCGATGGCTGCCTGTTGGTCGGCTTCGAGGCGTCGGGCGGCTGAGGCGAGCGCGGCGTCGAACCGGTCCAGCACCTTTGAGGGGGTGGCTTCCGCAGTGGTGTCCGGCGCGAGGAACTGGGCATCGAGGTACGTCGACTGGTCATCGGAGAGGTCGCGCTTGGCATTCTCGGCGTCATCGATGACGATCTGCGCGGCGTCGACCTCGTCGGTGACGTTCGCCCAGAGTTGGGCGAGTCGCTCCTGCTCCTTCTTTGCGCCGCCGATGTCCTCCCGCAGGCTGGTGGCCTTCGCGGACACCATCTTGATCTGCGCCTTCAGGTCAGCGATCTCAGGGTTGCCGGCTGTGACCTCTTCGATGATCCCGGTCCAGCGATCGCGTTCCTGCTCAACGGATGTGACATCGACCTGGTCCCACGTCAGGCCGCGGACGGTCCTGTAAGCGGCATGCCGTTCCTCGACTGTGTCGAGAGCGAGGTTCGCCTCGTCGGCTGCGTCCTTCGCCGCGTTCGCTTGGACCCGCGTCGCCTCGATTCGAGCGTCGAGATCAGCGAGGTACCGCTGGTTCGAGTAGCCGAGAACGTTGGCGCGTCCGTGACCACCGTGAGCGCCGCGGTTGCCCTGCGAAGTCTGACCGGTGATAGTGAGGGCCATCCGGTGCTGGGACAGCTCGCGGGGCGAGTCGACGCAGACGAACGCGTACTGCTGCGCGAGACGATCCTGCAGCCACCCGGTGAACTGGCCGCCCTTGTGGTCGAGACGTCCGGGAAGGGTGCTCAGGTCACCGTCGCCGGCGAGAGCCATCCCAACGTGGACGCCCTCGTAACGCAGACGGTCAGCGGTGCGGACGGACTCGATGGCGGACCGGAACGCGGTCAGGTGCGCCACGTCGATCAGCAGCGTCGTAGCGAATCCGCCCAGTGCGAGGTTGAACGCTTCCCGCCACGGCTCGAACTCGGTCCGCACCTCGACGAGCTCGCCGACGAACGGGAGATCCTCCAGGGTGAGGCCGGCCGCTGCCGCCAGCAGAGCCCGGGACTCATGCAGCCGCTCCGAGATGTTGCCCTTACGGTCGACCGCCTTTCGACGCTCCGCCTCGAGGGAGGAGAGCTCCACACGGAGTGCCTTGCTCGTGCTGCTGGCTTCGACGAAGGCTTCGCGAGCCGTCGTCTTCGCATCGTCGGATCCGAGCGCCTTGGTAGCCGCGGCGGTCAGGGAGTCAAACTCTTTCGCCGTGGAGGCCTTGGCCTCGAGCACTGTGAGAGCTTCCTCGAGTCGGGCGTGCTCACGCTCCACGTCCGCGAGACGGAGGAGGGCGCCACGCAGCTCGCGGTTCGCGGTCTCGAGGCGGTCACCTCCAGCGGCGCGGAGGACATCGTTCAGGCTGTCACGTTCGAGCTCGGCCGCTTCAGCGAGGGCCTGTGTCTCCCGCACGAGCGCTTCGGCTGTGCGTGAGCTGGCGCGCAGCTCGTCCTCAACAGCACGGAGCATCTCCAGCCGGCGGTTCGCGCGCCACAGGGATGCGAGGGAGGACGGGTCAGAGAAGCGCCCGACGGCGTCGATGACTCGGAGGCGTTCAGCTGCTTCCTCGATCCGGGTCCGCATCCCACGGATCGGGGTGAGCGCCTGCACTTGCTGGCGGGCGTTCACCATCCGGTTCCGGGTGCCTTCCAGACGATCGAAATGAGCCACGACGGCGTCAGCGGTGCTCAGCGTCTCAGGCTCCTCGAGGACCATCCGCTTGTAGAGGTCATCGACGGTGGTGATCTGCTGGCCGGCCTGGATCCGGGCGAGCAGGCTGATGGCTTTCGCGCCGGAGCCGGCGGCGCCGATGCCGAGGACGTTGTGGAGTCGGGCGGAGAACTCCTTGTCGGTGGAGAAGGTCTCGAAGCCGGCAGCCTTGACGGAAGCGTCGCTGAGGCGCTGTTCCGCCGCACGTTCGAGCACGCCAAGACGGATCGCACCGTTCACTGTCGCGCGGACCTTGACGGTGTCATCGATGAGACGGGCGCCGGCGGGGATGTACCAGGCCCGGACGGCGGTGAACCGGGAACCGTCGTGGTCGACCCACGTCATTGCGATCGCGCTCCACGTGTCGCTGCCATCGCCGCGGAGCACCGTCAGCTTCGTGCCGTCCTCTGTGCGGGTCTCATCCGTCTTCCCGCGCCCGTAGGAGAGGATGTTGCGCTGGTCCGCGCCGCGAGGGCGGCCGGTGACGCCGCCGTTGGAGGCTCCATTGAACGGGGTGGTGTGCGGCATCATCAGGGCGACGTTCGCGTCCATGAGGGTGGACTTGCCAGAACCGGACCCGCCACAGAGCAGCGTCGCGGCGGGGGAGAACCGGATCCTGTGTGGGCCGTTGTCGTAGCCACCCCAGTTGATCAGCTGGAGCTCTTCGGCCAGCCATTGCTGACCACGCGATGCTGCCGGGATGAGCCCGAACAGGGTGTCGATCATCGTCACAGGGAGGCTCCTTCGAGGTCACGTTCATCCGCCAGGTCAGAGTCGGTGTCGTCGTCGAGATCGATGGAGCGCGATTGGCTCTTATGCTCAGCCAGCCACGTCACCAGCTCCCGGAGACGCCCCGAGCTGAGGACGATCTCCACCAACGGGGTGATGCGGTACCGACCTTCCGACTCCTCGTCAACAACACCTTCCTGACGGAGGCGGCCGAGCGCGGCGCGGATCATCTTCTGACGCTTGGCGGTGTCTCCGTCAGCGTCGGCGAAGTACGTCAGCACTGTCTGCTCGACGTCCTCGACATCCACGCGCGGCGACTCCTCGCCGGCGGTCGACTCCCGCTGGTAAACGGTGCGGAGGTGGACGAGCACGAGGGTCTCAGAGCGCGTGTAAGCCTCATCCCTCAGCAGGATCGGGATGTCGAGCTCGTCGGAACGGATCTGCTGCTTGTACGCGACACCGCGGTCACGGTCGACCTCGAGTCGGAGGAACAGGTCGTTCAGTCGCGACTCGATGACGTTCTGGTGCTCGAGCAGGACGGCCCAGTCGCCGCGGTTCCTGTCGGCAAGGAGGAACCGGCGCTGCACGAGGCGGACCAGGACTCGTCGCACCTCGGGGTCGAGTCTCCCGCGGTCGCCGGCGAAGAGTCGGTCGGGGTCTTCCTCCATCGCGACGGGGGCGATGAAGGACTCGTCCGCCGTCGGGGATTCGAGGTCTTCTTCGTGGTCAGTCATCGTTGGTCTCTTTCGCAGTGCGGGCTGTCACGCTGCCGAAGGCAAACCTGCGGCTCGTCCCGTCGGGTCGGATGGTCTCGACGACGGAGACGCTGTCGCTCTCGGTCATGCCGTTGCGGTGGGCGATCTCCAGCAGGCCGAGGAGGTCGACCGGCCGACGGGTGTTGTCGTCAGCGCCGTCGAACGCTGCTGCGAGGTCGAACTCGTCACCGAGCGTCCCGACGTACTCCTCGAGCTCCCGGTAACGGGGTCCGCCCCAGGCCCGGGTGTCGGCGTCGATGAACTCGACGTCGTCGGACTCGGTGAGCGGTTCGGGGGCGCCGGGTGGGCGGAGGTCGTCGAGGGTCTGTCGGAGGTGGCCGACCTCGGCGACGGAGAAGCTTCGTATCGGTTCGACGCGGTCGCTGAACTTCGAGGTCTGCATCCAGTCGTGGAGGCCGGACATGGCGCTGCGGAGCAGGTCATCGACTTGCCGGTCACGGACCGGGTCGTGCGTGCGCACCTGTGACGTGATCACCTGGGATGCCCGTCGCTGCGCGGTCAGGACTTCCTGGACACCCTGCTCGACGAGGCGACCGATGGCGTCGAGGTCGATGCGCTGAGCTGGGGTGAGGAGTCTCGCGAAGGGCTGAGCGAGGAGGGTGTGCAGCTGGGTGGTCAGACGGTCGATGTGTTCCGGGCTGCCGATCAGGCGCAGCGCTCCGTCGAACGCGCGGCCTTCTGCTGTCGCTTGCATGACGTGCTGGCCGGCTTCGAGGTACTCGCGCAGGATCTCACCGGTCGGACGGACGTCCCGGCGGAGTTCGGCGACGACCTGGCGCTGCATGGCCTTGATCGACTCGGCCACTCGTGAGAAGTCGGCCGGGAGCTCTCGCGTGAGGTGGATGACGTTCTCTGCCTCTTCGAGGAGCTGCTCGTCATCGATGGGTTCCGCCTCGCCACGTTCGAGGCGTGCGATCTCCCCGTCGAGCGTGGCACGCTCTTCCTTCAGCCTGGCGATCCGCTCTGCGGGGTCAGACTCGGCGTCGCGGGCGAGGCGGTCGACGGCGTCCAGGAGGGTCCGGACCCGGGAACGTGACACACGCCCGGTGGTGCCGCCGGCGCGGCCTGCTACCTCGAGTGCACCGACCGCGTGAGCGGACAGGCGGTACACCTCGGTGTCGTCTTCGAGCTGAGGCACGAGCCACCCGAGCTTCACCCAGTAACGGCAGATCTCGCGGGCGGTGCCACCAGGCAGTCGCCGGTCGTCTTCGTCGTAGCCGGCAGCTCGAAGCTGGTCGACGGACTCGCCGACTTCGGCGTGAGCATCAGCGATAGCGACCGAGGTCCGGCCGGTCGTGAACATGATCGACAGCATGGCGATGACGAACGGTGCGTAGCGCCCGTGGAGGAGGTCGAGTGTCGGATTCTTAAATGCTGTGAGCGACCGCTGGTAAGCGGCTTCGGCGCGGGTATTCGACATCGCAGCAACCATAGTCGGTGGCTGCGACACTGGTGACGCGCCCATCCGCACCCCACCCACGGAGGTCCTTATGACGCAAGAACGCTGGCAGAAACTGACCGAATGGCCGCTTGCCGCAGCCGCCCTCATCTTCCTCATCGCCTACTCGATCGAGGTGATCGCACAACCACCGGCAGACACCACCGCGTGGCTCGAACTGATCATCTGGATCACTTGGGGGATATTCCTAGCCGACTACATCGTCAACCTCATACTCGCCAAGCAACGCTGGCATTGGTTCTACACCCACCTGTTCGACCTGCTCATCGTCGTCCTACCGATGCTCCGGCCACTCCGGCTCCTCCGTCTGGTGACGCTGCTCACCATCCTGAACCGCACCGCCGGGGCGGCATTCCGCGGCCGCGTCATCGTCTACGCCGCCGGAGCCGCCGCCCTCCTCGTCTACGTCGCCGCGCTCGCTGTCCTCGACGCTGAACGAGGCGGGAGCGGATCGATCCAAACATTCCAGGACGGACTGTGGTGGGCGTTCGTGACCATCACCACAGTGGGCTACGGAGACTACTTCCCGGTCACCGGCACCGGACAACTCGTCGCGGTCGGCGTCATGATTGGCGGCATCGCCCTTATCGGTGTCGTTACCGCCACCCTCGCGTCGTGGATCGTCGAGAAGGTCGAGCAGAACGCAGAGAAGAAGGAAGCGCTGGAGGAAGCGGCAACCCGGCGGGAGATCGGCGAACTCACCGCTGAGATCACGGCGCTCCGAGCGATCATCGAATCCCTGGCCGACGGCCGCAGTCACGAATCGGTGAGCTGATGTTGCTGACCGCCCGCAGCCGAGCAACTGGGCTCCTGAGGCGGAGGCCGGAAGGGAGTCCTTCGCGGCAGGCCTCGGGATCAAACCTCCACTATCGAACTGAGCTGCCAGATCGACCACCCGAGTGATCTTTCGCCGGGGCGAACAGCGCGCGTGAGAGGGAGGCTCTTCTCCCTCACGGAGATCGGTTCCCGCTCGCTCAGACCACTCGCGGTTATGACTTGTTAGTCCATTCTCCGAATCGTTATTCTCGGGCACATGCCCGAGCCATTCGTTACTCTTCCCGGGCGCAACGAAGCGCCCACATGGGGAGCGCCCTCGATCGATGATCAGATCACTAAATACAAGGAGGGTCCGTTAGAACAGCAAAGCTTCATTTTCAAAGCATGTGCCGGGAGCGCGTTTGCCAACAGGTTCAAGCATCCAGGGGCCTTCGATCACTCCGATACGGATGAGTGGCTCCATCGGCTCGGCGAATGGTTCAGCTGGACGGACGATCAGATCGCTGAGGCGATGAAAGAGGCCGCTCGCGTCGATTCAGACGTCAGCGATTGGGAATTTGATCGACCGGAATAAACAGGCATGCGATTGAGGACGCAGCTTGTTTTGCTTCATGGTTAGTGGAGCATCGCGGCACGCGGCGTGCCCAATCGCTTTGGGCGAATGCCTGATCCGGAACGATGGAGCTACAGGAAACAGTCAGCGTGGTCGTCGTGGGAAGCGTCGCGAAGACGGCCGTTGCACAAAGTAACGCCATGATATTCGCAGTGGCGCAGTGTGACTGCACGGCGCGGCAGTGTCTGAATTGGCGACACAGTCAGTCGGCACACGGTCCGCTACCCAACACCACGGTAGACGAGCGCGTCACACCTGAGAGATAGGCCGGCGCCGATAGGGTCCAGTCGACAGGGTCGGCGGCGGATGCCCAGCGATCGTAAATCGACAGGGAAGCCGACAGGTGCGGAGATGGCTAAGGCGCAAATCACCCGGATCCGCAAAGTCGCGAATTATCGCGCGTTTCAGAGCTGGACAGATGAAGGTCGCGCCAAGCCGCTTGCCCGGGTGAACGTCCTCTACGGCACCAACGGAAGTGGCAAAAGCACTCTCGCGAGTCTGTTTCGTGACTGTTCTGACCCCGATTCTGTACCACACGGTTCTCAGATCGAGATAGACGTAGACGCCGCGGGAACCATGGTCCTCGCCACGGAGCATTCTTCGGAGTTTTGGTCGCGCGTACGCGTATTCAACGCGGATTACGTAAGGGAGAATCTCCGGTTCGATGACGACGAGGGGCCAAGTTCCGACAGCCTCCTCACGCTCGGCAAGCCCAATGTGAAGGCGGCAGAGGAGCTGATTTCAGCGGAGGCGCGCAAGGATGAGTTGACCCCGAAGGCTCGATCAGCCATGTCTGAGGCGAGGTCTGCAGAAAAGCTGTTGCAGCGGCGAATGACTGAGATCGCCGGCGAGGTGGTGGAGGACCTTCGCCAGTCGCCCGTCGCCACATACCGAGCGACGAATACATACACGAAAGCAAGCGTGCGCAAGCTGCTCGAAGGAGATGCCTCGGTCTTCGACGGCGCATCAACCGACATAGCGGCGGACAGGGCTACGGCGGTTTCGAGCGCGATGCCCAGTGTTTCGGTGATTGGGACAGAATCTGAGATTGATGCGACGGCACTTTTTCAAAGAGCTCGAGGTCTATTGTCCGAGCAGGTTTCGGCCAGAGTTATAGAGGAGCTCCGGAACCATCCCGATCGCGCAATATGGGTACAGGCGGGCATTCCGCTTCACGCGAACCTGAACACGTGCCTCTTTTGCGGTGAGGGAATTTCAGACCAGCGGCGAGATCAACTGGTGGCGCACTTCGATGACGCGGTCACGGCGCTTCAGGGGCAAATCGACCAAGTTGTCACAGTGCTCGAATCATCCGTTCTGAGGAAAAAGGAGTTCAGTTCCCTTATACCTGGCGACGGCGACCTCTACCCCGAACTCGCTGGCGAGCTACGGACCGCAAGATCGGCATATCGCGACGCCCAAGACAGGTACGCAAAGAGCGCCAGCGAACTTATCGATCTCCTCGGCTCCAAGAGGGCGAACCCTTTCCAGAAACTTGACGTGCCGGACAACCAGTTGCCGCTTGAACCGCCATCGATCGCCGGCGTTCTGGCTGTAGTTGGGAAGCATTCCAAGAAGAGAGACCTGCACAGCCAAGCCGCGGCCGCTGCCGCACGACGAGTCGAACTCGCGCGCGTGAGGGCATTTTCTGAGGAGTACGCCGAACGCGCCCAAGAAGTGCGTGACAAAGAGGAGCAGGCGAACGACTTCGACACGGAACTTCGTTTACTCGGGCAGCGAATCGTGGCGCTGCGAAACGTCAGCGCAGATCCTGTGCCGACTGCAGAGATTCTGACCCGCGACGTAGAGAGGCTCCTCGGGCGCGGAGATTTGAGGTTCCAAACCACAACGGACGGCAAACACTATCGGATCGAACGAAGCGATGAGCCCGCGACGCACCTGAGCGAAGGCGAGCGCACGGCGATCGCATTGCTGCATTTTCTCGCCAGCATCCGAAGAGAAGTGGTGCCCGGAGATGAACCGATCGTGGTCATCGATGACCCCGTTTCGAGCCTGGATGACAGCATCCTTTTCGGGGTCTCTTCATTTCTATGGGCGGCACTAGTCGGAGATAACTTCGCGAGCCAAATCCTCCTGTTTACGCACAACTTTGAGCTCTTTCGCCAATGGATCATCCAGTTAGAGAACGCTGGACGACATCTTGAAGGCGGCTACACGGTGCACGAGATTCGAATGCGGTACAGGCCGCATCGTTCGGGAGTGCTGCGTCGGTTGCCGCAACTTGACCCTTGGACCGAAGATAGAAGACAGAGTCGGCGTCTCAGGTCGTTGTATCACTTTCTCTTCGCACGGGTTGCAACGGCCGTCATTGATGCGACTCCGGACCTCAGCCTCGCAGAACGCATGGACTTGCTCGCGCTCGCACCAAACGCGGCGCGCAAGATGATGGAAGCATTCTTGAGCTTCCGCTACCCGGAGCACATCGGAGACTTTCATGCTGGAATGCGAGCTGCGATCGGCGCTGTCCACGACCAGTCGATCCGAACCCACGTAGAGAGGTACCTACACGCCTACTCACACAACGAAGAAGGCAATGTTTCGGCGATGCTCGATCCGAGTGAGGCTACGGTCGTGCTACGCTCGCTGTTCAGCATGATGAGCGCCGTGGATCAAGACCACTTCTCCTCGATGTGTCGGGCCCTGCTAATCGACGAGAGTGAGCTCATGGCTGTTCCACACGGTCGCGGATCGCCGGGTTGACTAGGAGCCAGACGCATTGCGCGGGGAGACAACGTGACTCAGCGAGTGGTGCGCGGCAATGCAGAGCAGACCGTCACAAACGTTTAGATGGTGTTGTTCGCTCAACGGATCGGCCGCCATCTCTGCGCCCGGGCTCGACTGAGCGGTTCTAAGTCAGGCGCGCTCTATACCTCTGAGTCATCCGCGCGCCTATCATCGTGTCATGGTTGATAAATCTGAGGGTCAGTACCAACTCAGTACTGATCCGGCCGCAGAGGTTCGCGGGTCGTTCGGCAAGGGCGCTGCCCGCAAGATCCGCGCCGTCGGCAAGATCCCGGCCGTCATCTACGGCCACGGTTCCGACCCCCGCCACGTGACCCTGCCCGCCCATCAGATCGGACTCATCCTCCGCAAGGCCAACGCCCTGCTCGAGCTCGACATCGACGGCAAGACCGAGCTCGTGCTCGTCAAGGACGTGCAGAAGGACCCGGTCCGCCAGATCATCGAGCA
>NZ_SPQZ01000010.1 GCF_004570845.1 Orlajensenia leifsoniae
CAAGGCCAACGCCCTGCTCGAGCTCGACATCGACGGCAAGACCGAGCTCGTGCTCGTCAAGGACGTGCAGAAGGACCCGGTCCGCCAGATCATCGAGCACCTCGACCTCATCGTCATCCGCAAGGGCGAGAAGGTCCAGATCGAGGTTCCCGTGCACGTGACCGGTGAGAGCTTCTCCGGCACCATCGCCGACCTCGACGCCAAGACCCTCCTGCTCGAGGCCGAGGCGACCCACATCCCCGAGAACGTCGTCGTCGACATCGAGGGCCTCGAAGAGGGCGCTCAGATCTTCGCGAAGGACGTCGAGCTGCCCAAGGGCGCCTCGCTCATCAGTGACCCCGAGACGCTCGTCATCAACGTGCACGTGCCCGCCGCCGGTCGCGGCGAGGGTGTGGAAGAGGAAGAGGCTGACGCCGAGGCCGCTGCCGCAGCCGAGGCTGCCGAGTAGTCATTCTCGGTCTCTTCCGTTCACGACAGAACGTTCACGACGTGGACGAGAACACCTGGCTGGTAGCCGGGCTCGGCAATCCCGGGCCCGGCTACTCCGGCAACAGGCACAATGTGGGGCAGATGGTGCTCGACGAGCTCGCCGGCCGCATCTCGGCGTCGTTCAAGACGCACAAGGCCAATGCCCTCGTCGCCGAGGGGCGCCTGCGGCCCGGCGGTCCGAAGCTCATCCTGGCGAAGCCTGGAACCTTCATGAACCTCTCGGGCAAGCCCGTGGCCGCCCTGCTGAAGTTCTACTCGCTCGACGCCTCGCGGCTCATCGTGATCCACGATGAACTCGACGTCCCGTTCGACACCGTCAAGCTCAAGCAGGGCGGCGGCCACGGCGGCCACAACGGCCTGCGCGACATCATCGCCGCCATCGGCACCCCCGACTTCACCCGCGTGCGCGTGGGTGTCGGGCGCCCTCCCGGCCGGCAGGACGCCGCCGACTTCGTGCTGCACGACTTCTCCTCGACCGAGAAGAAGGTGCTGCCGAATCTTCTGACGGATGCCGCCGACGCCGCAGAGCACATCGTCACCGACGGCCTCGCCTCGGCCCAGATGCGCTTCCACTCACCGGCCTGAGCCGCCCCGGCCTGAACCTTGCGCCGCAGGTACCGCCGGACGCAGTGAGTCCCGGCTCCAGGGAGCCGGGACTCTGCGAGGGCACTGCGTGTACTTCGACGACTGACATTGCGCCTTCGTCGTAGGGGACTCCGGCCCGCCCGAGTCGTAGGGGACTCCGGCGTCTTCGACCCTAGGGAAGGGCATCGCAGCTCTGCGCCTCCCAGATCGGGTGATGCCCATCCGGGTGATGCCCGTCCGGGGGGTGGGCGCGACAGGTGTGTCGGCGGGCGGCCGTAGACTCGTACGGTGATGCTCCAGGGCTTGTTGACCGCGCTCGAGCGCGCCTCCACCATCGAATCGGCCCTCGCGCAGGCGAACCGCGACGCCGACTTCTCGCTCCCCGAGGGGCTGAACGCACCGCTGCTCGCCGGCCTCCTCGATCGTCGCGCCACCGAGCGCGGCGCCCAGGCCGCCTTCGTGATCACGGCGACGAGCCGTGAGGCCGAGGCGCTCGAGGCGAGCATCGCCGCCTATGCCCCCGGTGCCACCGTGCTCGACTTCCCCGCGTGGGAGACGCTCCCGCACGAGCGCCTCAGCCCCAGCGCCGAGATCGTCGGCCGCCGCATCGAGGCCCTGCGCACACTGAGGGAGTGGAGCGAGGCGGATGCCGCAACGCGCGCGCCCCTCATCGTCGTCGCCTCCGTGCGTGCGGCGCTCCAGCCCATCGCCGACAACCTGGCCGACCGGCCCGCCGTCGTGCTCGCCCAGGGTGGAAGGGGCTACGACCTCTCCGCCCTCGCCGGCGAGCTCGTCGACCTCGCCTACACGCGCGTCGACATGGTGACCCGTCGAGGCGAGTTCGCCGTGCGCGGCGGCATCCTCGATGTCTTCCCTCCCGTGGCCGACCACGCCTATCGCGTCGACTTCTTCGGCGACGAGATCGATCAGCTCCGGGCCTTCTCGGTGGCCGACCAGCGCTCGCTTCCCGAGCCCGTGGCATCCGTCAGCCTCATGCCCAGTCGCGAGATGCTCCTCAGCGATTCGGTGCGCCAGCGTGCCCGCGAGATGAGGCACGAGTTCCCGAGCCTCTCGCAGATGCTGGAGAAGATCGCCGAGGGCATTCCCGTCGAGGGCATGGAGTCACTGGCCCCCGCTCTCGTCGACCGCCTGGTGCCGGTGACCCACTACCTGCCGGCCGACGCCGTCGTCGCCGTCGTCGGGCCGGAACGCGTGAGCGGTCGAGCCCAGAGCCTCGCCGAGACGAACCGCGAGTTCCTCGCGGCGGCCTGGAGTGCCGCGACCGCCGGCGCCGAGGCCCCGATCGACCTCGACTCCGGCGACTTCCTGTCGCTGGCCGAGCTGCGCGACTCCGTGCGGTTCGCCGCGCCCGGTGAGAAGGCGCCCGATCACCCGTGGTGGACCTTCTCGGCTTTCGATGCAGGCGACGCCGAGCTGTTCGACTACATCCGCGTGGCTGCAGACGCCGTGCCCAGCTTCGCCGGGAACGTCGAGGGTGCGCTGGAGCATGTCGGTGCGCGACTCACCGACGGCTGGTCGATGGCCATCGTCGCCGCCGGACACGGCCTGGTCGAGCGCGCCCGCGACGTGCTGGCCGACCGCGGCTTCGCAGGCAGGGTCGCCGAGGAGTTCCCCGAGAACCCCGAGCCCGGCGTCGCCTATCTGCTGCAGGCCGGCGTCTCCCGCGGCTTCGAGGTGCCGTCGGCGAAGATCGGCGTGCTCAGCGAGGGCGAGTTCTACGGCCGCACCGCCGGCTACGACTCGCGCCAGATCAAGAAGCTCGCGAGCCGGCGCAAGAACGTCGTCGACCCGCTGCAGCTGAAGCCGGGCGACTACGTCGTGCACCAGACCCACGGCATCGGCCGCTTCGTCGACATGACACAGCGCACGGTGGCATCCGGAGCCCGCCCGACGGGACCCAGCCGTACAGCAGGCATCGCCCAGCAGCCCACGATCGTGCGCGAGTACCTCGTGCTCGAGTACGCGTCGTCGAAGCGCGGTCAGCCCGCCGACAAGCTCTTCGTTCCCACAGACCAGCTCGACCTGCTCACCCGCTACGTCGGGGGAGAGGCGCCCGCCCTGTCGAAGATGGGCGGCAGCGACTGGTCGAACGCCAAGAGCAAGGCCCGCAAGGCCGTCCGCGACATCGCCGTCGAACTGGTAAAGCTCTACTCGGCGCGCATGGCGTCGCGTGGGCACGCCTTCGGTCCCGACACCCCGTGGCAGCGCGAGCTCGAGGAGGCCTTCCCCTACGCCGAGACGCCCGACCAGCTGCAGACCATCGACGAGGTGAAGGCCGACATGGAGCGGCCCATCCCGATGGACCGCCTGCTCTCGGGCGACGTGGGCTTCGGCAAGACCGAGGTGGCCGTGCGCGCGGCGTTCAAGGCCGTCCAGGACGGCAAGCAGGTCGCCATGCTGGTGCCGACGACCCTGCTCGTGAAGCAGCACGTCGAGACCTTCCAGGAGCGCTTCGCCGGCTTCCCCGTGCACCTCAAGGCCCTCAGCCGCTTCCAGACCGACAAGGAGGCGCGCGAGACCCTCGCCGGACTGACGGATGGCACCGTCGACGTCGTGATCGGAACCCACCGCCTGCTCGCCGACGGCGTCATCTTCAAGGACCTCGGGCTCGTGATCATCGACGAGGAGCAGCGCTTCGGCGTCGAGCACAAGGACAAGCTCAAGAAGCTGCGCACCAACGTCGACTTCCTCGCCATGAGTGCCACCCCGATCCCGCGCACGCTGGAGATGGCCGTCACGGGCATCAGGGAGATGTCGACGCTGGCCACGGCGCCCGAGGACCGGCATCCGATCCTCACCTTCGTCGGTCCCTACTCCGAGAAGCAGGTGACCGCGGCCATCCGCCGCGAGATGCTGCGCGAGGGCCAGGTGTTCTTCGTGCACAACAGGGTGTCGAGCATCAACCGCGTGGCGGCCCAGCTGGCCGAGCTCGTGCCCGAGGCACGCATCGCCGTGGCCCATGGCAAGCTCCCCGAGAGCGTGCTCGAGCAGATCGTCGTGGACTTCTGGGAGCGCAAGTTCGACGTGCTCGTCTCGACCACGATCATCGAGACCGGTCTCGACATCGCCAACGCGAACACGATCATCATCGACAGGGCCGACAAGTACGGCCTCAGCCAGCTCCACCAGCTGCGCGGTCGCGTCGGCCGTGGCCGGGAGCGCGCGTACGCCTACTTCCTCTACGACGAGAACACGCCGCTCAGCGAGACCGCCCACGACAGGCTGTCGACCATCGCGGCCAACAACGAGCTCGGCTCGGGCATGCAGGTGGCGTTGAAAGACCTCGAGATCCGCGGAGCCGGCAACCTGCTCGGCGGCGAGCAGGCCGGCCACATCGCCGGGGTCGGCTTCGACCTCTACCTGCGCATGATCGGCGAGGCGGTCTCGACCTTCCGCGGCGACGTCGCCGAGGGCCAGACCGAGCTTCGGCTGGAGCTCCCCGTCGACGCGCACATCCCCGAGGACTACGTCGACAGCGAGCGCCTGCGCCTCGAGGCGTACCAGAAGCTCTCGACGGCGAGTTCCCCAGCCGCGAAGGACGGGCAGATCGACAGCGTGCTCGAGGAGCTCACCGACCGCTACGGCGAGCCGCCACAGGCCGTGCTCACGCTCATCGCCGTGTCACGACTCCGTCGGCAGGCCCAGCGGGCGAGCCTCGGCGAGGTCGTCGCCATGGGGTCGAACCTCCGCGTGGGGCCGGGAACCCTGCCCGACTCGATCCAGGTGCGCCTGCAGCGCATGTATCCGGGCTCGCGCTACTTCACCCAGACCGGCGTGCTGTCGGTGCCGCTTCCCGACAAGCACGGCCAGCCGCTGGAGGACGCCGAACTCATCGCGTGGGTCACGCAGTTGCTGACGGCGATCTTCCCGGCTCCGGTCGCGGAGAAGCCTGAGGCCGCCGAGACGCCGGCGGGCTGATGCGCTTGTAGTGCCTGGCACGCAGGCTCACCAGGACCGCTGCGATCACGATAGCGATGGCCGAGCCGAGCAGCACGGCGAGCACGCCCTCGTCGGCGATCCCCCTGTCGCCCCTGAAGGCCAGCTCGTTCATGAGCAGCGAGACCGTGAATCCGATGCCGCCCAGGGCCGCCACCGGGATCAGATCGGCGATCGCGAGGCCCCCCGAGCGCCGCCGGAAGATCACGCCGCCCAGCACGCCGGCCACGGTGATTCCGATGAGCTTGCCGACGGGCAGCGCCACGAGGATGCCCCAGAACGCCGGGCTCAGCTCGCTCGGGGCGACAGACGGGATCACCACGAGGGCCGCCGAGAAGGCGAAGACGGGCAGGATGATTCCGTTCGACCACGGTTCTATCGCGTGCACGGCGCGGCCGCCCGGGCGACGGCTGATCACGAACCCGAGCGCCACGCCGGCGATGGTGGCATGGACCCCCGACTGGTAGGTGAAGAACCACGCCGCGACGGCGAGCACGATCATCGTGACGATGATCGGCCATTGCGCACGCCGTGAGAGCAGCCACGGGGAGCGCGGGCGGAGCAGGCGACTCAGCGCGCCGAATGCCGTGATGGCGATGGCGGCGAAGCCGATGGAGGCGAACTGCACGCCTGTCGTGAAGAAGAAGGCGATGATGAGGATGGCCACCAGGTCGTCGAGCACCGCCAGTGCCATCAGGAAGACCCTGACCCGCGTCGGCAGTGCCGATCCGAAGATGGCGAGCACCCCGAGCGCGAAGGCGATGTCGGTCGCCGTCGGGATGGGCCATCCGTCGACCACATTCGTCCCGGCCGTGAACAGCAGGTAGACGAGCGCCGGAACCACGACCCCGCCGATGGCGGCGATGGCGGGCAGCGCGGCCTTGGATAGCGAGTTCAGCTCGCCGATCACCAGCTCGCGACGGAGCTCGACGGCGACGATGAAGAAGAAGACGGCGAGGAGGCCGTCGCTCGCGAAGTGGCTCACGGAGATGTCGAAGGCGATGGCCTCGATCATGATGTGCGCGCCCATGAAATCGAGGACTGCGGGCCCGATGACCACGTTCGCCACGACCAGGCCCAGCACGGCGGCGAGGAGCAGGAGACCGGCCGCCACCCGCTCGGACCTGAAGGGCGACGTGCGGTGGTCGTCGGTGTGCTGGATGGTCATCGGCTGGGCTCCTCGAGGGTCGTTCTGCTGCGCTCAGAGCGGCACCGCCGCCCGCCGACCAGACTTCCCGGCGCACCGCGGCCAGTCTAGCGACGGGCTTCCGCCGACGGCGAGAGAGCCGCCTAGCATGAAGGCATGACCAGCGAACTCGACGGCCTCATCGCCACAGTCGCCCTGTTGCGCGCCCCCGGCGGCTGCCCCTGGGATGCCGACCAGACCCACGAGTCCCTCGTGCGCTACCTCGTCGAGGAGAGCCATGAGCTCATCGACGCGATCGAGGCCGGCGACCGCTCCGAGATGATCGAGGAACTCGGCGACGTGCTCTACCAGGTGCTGTTCCACGCCGACATCGCCGCGCACACGGCAGGGGAGGACTTCGACATCCAGGATGTCGCCGCCCACATGAACGCGAAGATGATCGGGCGGCATCCGCATGTCTTCGGCGATCGCGAGGCGTCGACGGCCGACGACGTCGTCGCCTTCTGGGACGACCTCAAGGCCGAGGAGAAGCCGCACCGCACCAGCGTGCTCGACGGGGTACCGCAGGGGATGCCCGCGCTGGCACTCGCCGACAAGACCCTCGGCAAGGCCGCGAAGGTCGGTGTCGAGCGCACCGATGCCGCTCTGGCGGCGGCTGTCGACCTCGACGACGAAGCAGCCCTCGGCGCCCACCTGCTCGCTCTCGTCGCCAACGCCCGCGCGAAGGACCTCGACCCCGAACGCGCGCTGCGGGCCGCCATCCGTTCGCTCGGAGACGACGTGCGTGCCGCCGAGGCCGCGGCTGCGGGCGTGGCGGCCGAGGCGCTCTAGCCGCACCGGCGCACCAGGGGCTCAGGGCAGCCTGTCCTGCCTAGCGGCGGCCCGGATGCCGCCGCTAACGTCGGAGCCATGACTGAGCAGAGCTTCAACGACCTCCTGACGGCCCAGATCGGGAACGAGTTCTCGGCGTCGCAGCAGTACATCGCGATCGCCGTCTGGTTCGACGACCACGACCTCCCGCAGCTTGCGCGCCACTTCTACCGACAGTCGCTCGAGGAGCGCAACCACGCCATGATGCTGGTGCAGTACCGGCTCGACCGTGACCTCGGCGTGACGATCCCGGGCGTCGATGCACCGCAGACCGCCTTCGCCTCGGTCGTCGAGCCGATCGCCTTGGCGCTCGCCCAGGAGAAGCAGGTCACCACCCAGATCGAGGCGCTGTTCCGGGCGGCGCGGGCCGACGGCGATGCCATCGGCGAGCAGGCGATGCTCTGGTTCCTCAAGGAGCAGGTCGAGGAGGTCGCCTCCATGTCGACCCTGCTCACCGTCGCCCAGCGCGCCGGAGACAATCTGTTCGACCTGGAGAACTTCGTCGCCCGCGAGGCCATCGGCGACGGGGGCCTCGAGGCCGACGCGCCGGCGGCTGCGGGCGGAGCGCTCTAAGACCGGAAAGCGAGGAACCTTCCGTCGAATCCCACCTTCCGGGCGTCTTTTCAGGGCGTCTCGGCGCGACGTTCCTCGCTTTCCAGCGAGCACCCCCGGAACTGGAAGAATGGACGCATGGCTCAGACTGTGACCCCGCCCCGCGGCATGCGCGACTTCCTCCCGGCCGACAAGGCCCGCCGCGAGCACGCCCTCGGAGTCATCCGCGGCGCCTACGCCCAGCACGGCTTCGACGAGATCGAGACGCCGGTCATGGAGGACGCCGCCTACCTGCACTCCGGCCTCGGCGGAGACAACGAGAAGCTCGCCTTCGCCGTGATGCGCCGGGGGATCACCACCGAGATGCTCGCGGCGGCGGCAGAGGCCGACGATGCGCTCGGCCTTGCCGACCTCGGGCTGCGCTTCGACCTCACGGTGCCGCTGGCACGCTTCTACGCCAGCCACCGGTCCGAGCTCCCCGCCGTCTTCCGTGCCATCCAGATCGCTCCGGTCTGGCGAGCCGAGCGCCCGCAGAAGGGCCGCTTCCGCCAGTTCCTCCAGTGCGACATCGACATCATCGGCGAGGCCGGCGCGCTCGCCGAGATCGAGCTGATCACGGCCACGGCTGCCGCGATCGGAGCCCTCGGTCTCGACGGATGCCGCATCCGCATCAACGACCGACGCATCCTGACCCGCCTGCTCGAGACCTGGAGCGTTCCGGCCGAGCAGCACGAGCGCGCCCTCATCACGATCGACAAGCTCGACAAGATCGGCGTCTCCGGCGTCGTGGACGAGCTCGGATCGCTCGGCATCGACACCGAAGGGGTCGCAGACACCCTCTCCTCGATCGAGAACGCCGGCTGGCACCTGCACGATGGAACGCTGCCGCCTCCTGCGTGGCTCGACCTCGACGTCTACGCCGAGCTCCAGGCCATTCGCGCGGCCGTCACGGGCATCGAGCTCGACTTCGATCCGACCCTCGTGCGCGGTATGGGTTACTACACCGGCACCATCTTCGAGATCTCGCACCCCGAGCTCACCTACTCGCTCGGCGGGGGAGGGCGCTACGACGGGATGATCGGCCGCTTCCTCGGAACCGACGTTCCCGCCTGCGGCTTCTCGATCGGCTTCGAGCGCATCGTCGACCTGCTCGACACCGATGTGGCGGGCCGTGCCGACGCCGTGCTGCTCGTGCACGACAAGGATGCCGAGCCCGCCGCCCTGGTGGGGCTCAAGGGCTCGCTCGTGGCATCCGGCGCCCGCGTGCGACTGGCCAAGCGCAGCAAGAACGTGCGCGCCCTGCTCGAGCGCGCCGAAGCCGACGGCTTCACCCGGTACGCCTTCGTCGCTTCAGGCGACACGGATGCCGCCGCTCTCGAGTTCAAGACGATCGGGGCCTGACGGCAGCTCGACGGGTGCGCCCCCGCCGCTCGGAATGCGCGCCCCTGGGCCGCGCCCTAGACTGACCAGCGAGGAACAACGACGTTCTCGTTCAAAACACACCCGGTTCCAAAGGAGATAGTTGTGGCTCTCATCGAGGCTGTAGGCGCTCGCGAAATTCTTGATTCCCGTGGCAACCCGACCGTTGAGGTCGAGGTTCTGCTGGACGATGGCACGGTGGCTCGCGCCGGCGTTCCGTCCGGTGCCTCCACGGGCGCCTTCGAGGCGTACGAACTGCGCGACGGCGACAAGGCCCGCTACGGCGGCAAGGGCGTGCTCAAGGCCGTCGACGCCGTGATCGGCGAGATCTCCGACGAGATCGAGGACATGGAGTCCACCGAGCAGCGCCTCATCGACGGCGCCCTCATCGCCCTCGACGGCACCGAGAACAAGAGCCGCCTGGGCGCCAACGCGCTCCTCGGCGCGAGCCTCGCCGTGGCGAAGGCCTCGGCCGACTCGCTCGACCTTCCGCTGTTTCGCTACCTCGGCGGCCCGAACGCGCACACCCTGCCCGTTCCGCTCATGAACATCATCAACGGCGGATCGCACGCCGACAACGACGTGGACATCCAGGAGTTCATGATCGTCCCGCTCGGTGCCGAGTCCTTCAGCGAGGGCCTGCGCTGGGGCGTCGAGACCTACCACGCCCTCAAGGGCCTGCTGAAGTCGAAGGGCCTGGCCACGGGCCTCGGCGACGAGGGCGGGTTCGCTCCCAACCTGCCCAGCAACCGCGCCGCGCTCGACCTCATCGTCGAAGCCATCCAGATCGCGGGCTACGTTCCCGGCAAGGACATCGCCCTCGCCCTCGACTGCGCGGCCACCGAGTTCTACAAGGACGGCGCCTACCACTTCGAGGGCAAGCAGCTCTCGTCGACCGAGATCGTCGCCTACTACGCCGAGCTCGTCGATGCGTACCCGCTCGTCTCCATCGAGGACCCGCTGGAGGAGGAGGACTGGGATGGCTACACCCTCCTCACCGAGCAGCTCGGACACAAGGTGCAGATCGTCGGAGACGACCTGTTCGTGACCAACCCGGAGCGTCTCGCCAAGGGCCTGAAGCTGAAGACGGCCAACTCGATCCTCGTCAAGGTGAACCAGATCGGTACCCTCACCGAGACCCTCGACGCCGTCGCCCTCGCGCAGCGCGCCGGCTACACGGCCATCCTGTCGCACCGCTCGGGCGAGACCGAGGACACCACGATCGCCGACCTCGCCGTCGCGACCGACTGCGGCCAGATCAAGACCGGAGCGCCTGCCCGAAGCGAGCGCGTCGCTAAGTACAATCAGCTTCTGAGGATCGAAGAGGAGCTGGGCGACGCCGCCGTCTACGCCGGACGCAGCGCGTTCCCCCGCTTCACGGTCTGAGTCGACGAACGGAGGAGGGGCACATGCCGACCTCTCCTGATGGAACTCTGAACCAGCAGTCGACGCGCATCCCCGTCGCCCTCCGCCGTGAATCGGCGGCGGGCGGCTGGATGCGCGGTCTGCGTTTCTCGGGCTTCTCGCTCATCATGATGGGCCTCGCCGTGCTCGCCGTCATCGTGCTCGCTCCAGCGGCGCAGTCGTGGGTGGCGCAACGCCAACAGATCGCAGCACTGCAGCAGGCCGTCGCGGCCGAGAAGAGCGAGGTCGAATCCCTGACGGCCGAGCGGGAGCGCTGGAACGACAAGACGTTCATCACCACCCAGGCACGGGAGCGCCTCGCCTACGTCATGCCGGGGGAGGTCAGCTTCCTCGTCATCAACGACCTGCCTGCTGCCGCCGCAGCGGCCGAGCCGGCCCCGGTGTCCACCGAGGTGCAGGCCACGAAGTCCGACTGGATGCAGTCGCTGTTCGCGTCGACGATGGCCGCGGGCCTCGCGCCCGTCGCCCCGGAAGGATCCACGAAATGACCACGCCGCCGTTCGACCTGCCGTCGAAGCGCGACATCGCCATCCTCTCGGCCCAGCTCGGCCGTCCCGTTCGTAGCGTCATCGGGGTTGCCGCACGCTGCGTCTGCGGTGCGCCGACAGTGGTCGCCACAGCGCCGCGGCTGGATGACGGCACGCCGTTCCCCACGCTGTACTACCTGTCGCATCCTGCGGCCACTGCCGCCATGTCCTACCTCGAGGCGGCGCACGTCATGGCCGAGTTCCAGGACCTCCTGGCCGAGGATGCCGAGGTGAAGGCCGCCTATGAGAAGGCACACGCCTCGTACCTGTCCGACCGGGAGTCGATCCTCGTCGTTCCCGAGATCGCGAACTTCTCGGCCGGCGGCATGCCCGAGCGGGTCAAGTGCCTGCACGCCCTGGCCGGACACGCTCTCGCGGCGGGCCCGGGCGTGAATCCGATCGGCGATCTCGCCCTCGCCCAGTCGGTGTGGAGCCCGTCGGTGTGCGCGTGCGTCGACTACCCCGGAATCGACGAGATCGGCGACGAGTGAGACGACGACTGAGGCGCACGGCGGCGGGGGCGCTGATCGTCGCAGTGGCCCTCCTCGGTGCGAGCCCCATCGCGCTCGACGCGACGGCGGCCCACGCCGACCCCGTGCGCGACCTCGAGTACTGGCTCAACGACTACGGCTTCACGCAGGCGTGGACGACCAGCAAGGGCGCCGGGGTGAAGGTCGCCGTCATCGACACCGGCATCGACGGCTCCGTCGCCGAGCTGAAGGGCGTCGTCGTCGGGGGAGCGGATGTCTCGGGCATCGGGTCGGCGAACGGGCAGAAGCCCGTCGGCGACGACGACTCGCACGGCACCCAGGTGGCGTCGCTCCTCGCGGGTCGCGGTACGGGGGAGGGCAACGGCGTTCTCGGAGTCGCCCCCGAGGCGCAACTGTTGAGCGTCTCCGTCGCCTTCGGCAGCGACAGCAAGTCGAAGATCTCGACGGACGACCAGATCGCGGAGGCGGTGCGGTGGGCGGTCGACAACGGCGCCTCGATCATCAACATGTCGCTCACCCGCAACACCTTGGACTGGCCGCAGAGCTGGGACGACGCGTTCCTCTACGCGTTCCAGCACGACGTCATCGTCGTGGCGGCCGCCGGCAACCGTGGCGGAGGCACGTCACAGGTCGGCGCCCCGGCCACCATCCCCGGCGTCGTGGTGGTCGCCGGCGTCGACCGCAACAAGGAGGCCAGCTTCGACGCCTCCTCGCAGGGCATCACCATCTCTGTCGCAGCCCCCAGCGAGCAGCTCGTCGGCGTGGTTCCGGGCGGCGGCTATGTGTCGTGGAACGGCACGAGCGGGGCCACTCCGCTGGTCTCCGGCCTGCTCGCCCTCGTGCGCAGCGCGTACCCCGACCTGAATGCGGCGGATGCGATCAACCGCGTGATCGCCACGGCGAACCCGAACGGTCATGAGGTGCCGAGCCCCATCTACGGCAACGGGCTCATCGACGCATCCGCAGCTCTCACGGCCATCGTCGAACCGGCGACCACGACCCCCGAGGCGCAGCTCACCGACTGGATCCGCATCCACCGTCGGGCGCAGCCACCTGCTGCGGAGACCACGGCGCCCACCCTCACGCCGACGACCCCGGTGCCCGACCCGGCGCCCGAGGTCGAGGCCGACGAGCAGTCGTTCATGACCAGCGCGTGGACTCTGCGCTATCTGACCGTGCCGTTCGCCGTGCTCGCAGGGTTTGGTAGTCTTGCTGTGCTGCTGGGCATCGGCGCCACACGGCATATCAAGCGGTCGTTGCGAAAACAGTGACGGTCCGCACCAACGTGATCATGTAGGAGACCGTTCCACTGTGCCCAGAATTCTGATCGTCGGCGGAGGCTACGCCGGGTTCTACACCGCCTGGAAACTCGAGAAGCAGCTGCGCAAGGGCGAAGCCGAGGTCACGATCGTCGACCCGCTGCCCTACATGACGTACCAGCCGTTCCTCCCCGAGGTGGCTGCAGGGTCCATCGAGCCCCGTCACGCCGTGGTCTCCCACCGTCGTCACCTCAAGAAGACGACGATCCTCGCGGCCAAGGTCACCAACATCAACCACGCCGACAAGCAGGTCACGATCGAGCCCATCGCGGGCGAGCCGTACCAGCTCGACTACGACATCATCGTGGTCACCGCCGGCGCCGTCTCGCGCACCTTCCCGATCCCGGGCATCGCAGACAACGCCATCGGCCTGAAGACGATCGAGGAGGCGGCAGCGATCCACCAGCGCGTGCTGACCAACTTCGACAAGGCATCGATGCTCCCGGCCGGTCCCGAGCGCGACCGCCTGCTCACCTTCACGGTGGTCGGCGGCGGCTTCGCCGGCATCGAGATCTTCGCCGAGCTGCGTTCGCTCGCGAGCGCCCTCATCCCGAAGTACCCCACGATCTCCTTCGAGGACACGCACTTCCACCTCATCGAGGCCATGGGACGCATCATGCCCGAGGTGTCGCTCGAGACCAGCTACTGGGTCATCAAGAACCTCGACCAGCGCGGTGCGCAGATCCACCTCGACACGCAGCTCGCCAGCGCCGTCGACGGGAAGATCGAGCTTTCCACGGGTGAGTCGTTCGAGTCCGACCTCATCGTCTGGACCGCCGGCGTCATGGCCAACCCCACCATCGTGCGCAACACCGACCTCCCGATCGAGGAGCGCGGCCGCCTCAAGGTGCGTGCCGACCTCCGCGTCGGAACCGAGGACGAGTGGATCGAAGGTGCCTGGGGCGCCGGCGACGTCTCGGCGGTCCCCGACCTCTCCGGCGGCGGCGTCGGCGGCTACTGCGTGCCGAACGCCCAGCACGCCGTTCGCCAGGGCAAGCTGCTCGCGAAGAACCTCGTCGCAGTTCTGCGAGGCGAGGGTCCCAAGGAGTACAAGCACAAGAACCTCGGAGCTGTCGCCGGCCTCGGCATCGGCATCGGCGTGTTCCAGTCGGGCAAGCTCGCGATCAAGGGCTTCCCGGCCTGGATCGCCCACCGCGGCTACCACGGACTCGCCATGCCGAGCTGGGAGCGCAAGCTCCGCGTCGTCGGTGGCTGGGTCGCCAACTTCTTCCTCGGCCGCGACATCGCCGCCATCGAGGCCCTGCAGCACCCGCGCGCCGTCTTCGAGGAGTTCGCCGCTCGTCCGAAGCCCCCGGCAGCAGCTGCTCCGATCGAGGCTCCGGCCCCCGCCGCCGCTCCCGCCAAGAAGGCTCCGGTCAAGCGCAAGCCTGCTGCCGCGAAGGCCGCTCCGGCGGCACCTGCCGGCGAGGCCGCCGAGCCCGCCGCCGAGCCGACGGCATCCGTCGAGCCAGCACCCGCGAAGTAGCAGTCACCACACGAGTCGCCCCGCCCGTTCTTCGTCGCATCGAAGGACGGGCGGGGCGTTTCTTGTAGGTTGGCCACGGAACACCACCAGCTCCCGTAGCCCAATCGGCAGAGGCAGGCGACTTAAAATCGCTTCAGTCAGGGTTCGAGTCCCTGCGGGAGCACCGGTCGTCCTCCTGAGCGCCGGATGCGAGCCTTGAGCGTGCGTGTCAGGATGCCACCCATGACACGTTTCGCGATCGGACCGGATGTCGCCCTCCATCTCGCGGCCGAGCGTGCCGTCGTCTCGGCCGACCACCAGCTCGTCGCGCCGGCGCTGCTGCGCTCCCAGGTGCTCACCCTCCTGTACGAGGCCGTCGCACGCGGGGAACTCAGCCGGAAGGACGCCTCAGCCAGCCTCGACCACCTGCGAGGGCTGCGGATGCGGCTGCTCGGCGACCGCGTGCTCCAGGCCAACGCGTGGCGCATCGCGGAAGAGCTGAGGTGGGCCGACACCTACACGGCCGAGTACATCGCCGTCACGCAGCTGCAGGCCGACGCCTTCGTGACGCTCGATGCGGCGCTGGCGGAGGCCGTGGCCGGCATCGTGCGGGTGGCGCCGGTCGACGAACTGCTCTGAGCCCGGCATCACGACCCGATCACGACCCGATCACGACGCACGCGACACGTGCGTGCGCATCCGCCGTCATGGTGCATACTGAGTCATCGCCTCCGAGTGGGTCGATCGTCCCACTTGTTGCCCGTTGTCGTGTGAGGAGTCGCCATGCCCCGCATCCCCGCATCAGAGCGCCGCGTCGCGCTCGTGCTGGCTGCAGTGCAGGTCATCGGGCGTGGGGGAGTCTCCGCCGCGACCACCCGGGCGATCGTCGCGGAGGCCGGGATGTCGCTCGCGAGCTTCCACTACGCCTTCACCTCCCATGACGAGCTCATGGCCGAGGTCGTGCGCTGGGTCATCGCCGAGGAACGCGGAGCCATCCTGCCCGATGGGATCGAGATCGGCTCGCTCGAGGATGTCGCCCGCGCCGGCCTGCAGCGGTACTTCGACCTGCTGCGCGCCGACCCGGAACGCGAGCAGGCCGTCAACGAGCTCGCCCTGTACGCCCTCCGAACCCCCGACATGCAGCACCTTGCACGCCAGCAGTACGAGGGCTACCACGCCCTCGCCGCTGCAGCACTGACTTTCGCCGCCGAGCACACCGGCAGCGAATGGACACGCCCCGTCGACGAGGTCGCGCGCCTGCTGGTCGCGCTCACCGACGGTCTCACCCTGGCGTGGCTCGTGGACCGTGACGACACGGCCGCCGGTCACCTCATCGACAATGCGGCCGCACTGGTCGCAGGAATGGCGCACACACGATGACCACGACCTCGACAGCGCAACCGGCCGTCTTCAGTGAACCGACCCAGCGGGTGACGGGCGCCTGGATCGCGGCGTTCGGCGCGGCCTGGCTCGGCATCTGGATGGCGCAGCTCACGCCGATTCAGCTGCTCCTCCCGCAACAGATCGATGAGGAGCTGCATCCGCAGAACTGGATCGACAGCGTCGTCGCGTTCGGCATCATCTCCGGCATCGCCGGCCTCTTCGCCGTGATCGTGTACCCGCTCACCGGTGCCCTTTCCGACCGCACCACCTCGCGCTTCGGCCGCCGCCGCCCCTGGATCGCCGGCGGAGCGCTGGGCTTCGCCGTCTCGCTGGTGCTGCTCGGCCTGCAGCACAGCATGGTGGGCATCGGCATCTTCTGGGTGCTGGCGCTGTCGGGCTTCTGCGTGATGACGGCAGCGCTCACCGCCACCATCTCCGACCGCGTTCCCGTCGACCAGCGCGGCTACGTGTCGGGCTGGCTCTCGGCCCCTCAGGCCGTCGGTACCATCCTCGGAATCCTGCTCGTCACCCTGCTCGCCCTCGGCGTGTTCGCCGGCTACACCCTCGTCGCCGTGCTGCTTCTCGTCTTCACCATCCCCTTCCTGATGCGACCGGATGCCGTCCTCGCCGTGGAGCAGCGTGAACGCGTCAGCGCCCGCGGGGTCGTCGGAAGCCTCTGGATCAGCCCGCGCGAGCACCCCGACTTCGGCTGGACCCTGCTCGGACGCATCCTGGTCAACTTCGGCAACGCCTTCGGCACCACCCTGCTGCTCTACTTCCTCATGTTCGGCCTGAAGCGAGAGGACGCCGAGGATGACCTGCTCATGCTCACCGCGGTGTACATGGTGTTCGTCATCCTGGCCGCGCTCGTGCTCGGCCGGCTCTCCGACAAGCTCGCCCGCCGCAAGCTCTTCGTCATCGTCGCCTCGGCCCTGCAGGCCGTCGCCGCAGTACTGCTCGCCTTCTTCCCCGACTTCACCGTCGCCATGGTCGCGGCCGGCCTTCTGGGCCTGGGCTACGGATGCTTCCTCTCGGTCGACCAGGCTCTCGCCACCCAGGTGCTCCCCGACCCCGAGCACCGCGGAAAGGACCTCGGAATCATGAACATCGCCTCGGCCGTCCCCCAGGCCATCGCCCCGCTGATCGGAGCCGGCCTCGTCGCCATGATGGGCGGCTTCACGGGACTGTTCCTCGTGGCCGCCGTCTGCGCGGCCCTCGGCGCCGTCGCGGTCACGCGCGTGAAGAGCGTGCGCTGATGCCCGCCGTGCAGAACGCCGCCGACGCGGCCCAAGGCGCAACGCTCCTCGGACTCGACCGCATCCCCGAGGCTCAGCCGTGGCTGGAGACCGGGCCGTTCTGGTCGAGCCTCGACCGTGCCACCGCCGAACTCGACCCGCCGTTCGGCGTGCTGAGCCTCGACGCCCTGCGGCACAACGCGCACGACATGCTTCGCCGGGCCGGCGGCACGCCCATCCGCGTGGCGAGCAAGTCCATCCGGGTGCGCAGCGTCATCGAGGAACTGCTGCAGCTCCCCGGATACAGGGGAGTGCTCGGCTACACGCTCGCCGAGGCCCTCTGGCTCGCCGAGACCGTCGACGACGTCGTCGTCGGCTACCCCACGGTCGATCGCGCAGCGATCCGTCACCTCGCCACCTCACCCGAGCTGGCCGCCCGCGTGACGATCATGGTCGATTCGCCGGCACAGCTCGACGTGGTCGACGCCGTGCTTCCCCCGGCACTGCGTGAGAACATCCGCGTCTGCCTCGAACTCGACGCATCGTGGAACTCCGCAGTGCTCGGGCACATCGGCGTGCTGCGCTCGCCCGTGCACGACGCGGATGCCGCCGCCTCGCTCGCGCAGTACATCGAGGGCCGCCCCGGCTTCACCCTCGTCGGCATGATGGCCTACGAGGCGCAGATCGCCGGCGTCGGCGACCGGCCCGTCGGCAAGCCTCTCGACGGAGCCGTGAAGCGCTGGATGCAGTCGCAGTCCATCGAGGAGCTGCACGCCCGACGGGCCGCGGCGGTCGCAGCGGTGCGACGCATCGCCGACCTCGAGTTCGTCAACGGCGGCGGCACGGGCTCGCTCGAGTCGACGCACGAGGACGGCTCGGTCACCGAGATCGGAGCGGGCAGCGGCATCTTCGGCGGCCACCTGTTCGACAACTACAGCCGGTTCACGCCGGCGCCGGCGGCGTCGTTCGCGATGTCGATCGTGCGGCGCCCGGCACCGGACACCGCGACGATCCTGGGCGGCGGCTGGATCGCCTCAGGCCCTCCGGCACCCGATCGCCTGCCGAAGATCGTCTGGCCTGCCGGGCTCTCGCTGGCGCCGCGGGAGTCGGCCGGCGAGGTGCAGACCCCGGTCACCGGACGCGCAGCCCGTACCCTCCGGCCAGGCGACAGGGTCTGGATGCGGCACACCAAGTCGGGGGAGCTCGCCGAGCACCTGAACGACTACGCCCTCGTCGACGGCGACACCGTCGTGGGCACCACCCCCACCTACCGTGGAGAAGGGAAGGCCTTCCTGTGAGTGCGACCGGCGCCGTGTGGCGCAACTGGGCCCGGACGGAGTCCGTGCGTCCGGCACGGGTCGAGCGACCCGCGACGACGGGAGCCGTGCAGCGCGCGGTCGAGGCTGCGGCGCGGACGGGCATGCGCCTCAAGCCCGTCGGAGCGGGCCACTCCTTCACCGGCATCGCCGTCGCACCCGGGGTGCAGCTCGACCTCACCGATCTCAGCGGCATCATCGACGTCGATGCCGAGCGACAGCGTGTGACCTTCGCTGCAGGCACCCGGTTGCACCAGCTGCCGCGGCTGCTCGCGCCCCATGGCCTGGGCATGACGAACATGGGCGACATCGATCGGCAGTCCATCCTGGGCGCGACATCGACGGGCACGCACGGGACGGGCGGGCGCTTCGGCGGCATCGCCACGCAGATCCGCGCGCTCACCCTCGTGACGGCATCCGGCGAACTCCTCCGCGTCAGCGAGACGGAGAACCCGGAACTGCTCGGCGCCGCCGCTCTCGGACTCGGCGCCCTGGGCGTCGTCGTCGATGTGACCCTGCAGCTCGTCCCGGCCTTCGCGCTTCATGCCGTCGAGCGTCCCGAGCCGCTCGAGGGCGTGCTCGAGGACTACCTCGAGCGCAGCGAGTCCGCCGATCACTTCGAGTTCTACTGGTTCCCGCACACGGCCACCGCCCTCACCAAGACGAACACCCGGCTGCCGGCCGACGCGCCGCTGAAGCCGCTCGGCAGGTTCTCACGCTTCGTCGACGACGAGCTCGTCGCGAACGGCGCCTACAGGATGCTCTGCGCCCTCGGCACCTCGTTCCCGGGCACAGTGCCCGCCACCGCGCGCCTGGCGGAGAGGTTCTCGGGCAATCGGGACTTCACGGATGCCGCCCCCTCGGTGTTCGTCACGAATCGCACCGTGCGCTTCCGGGAGATGGAGTACGCCCTGCCGAGGGAAGCAGTGCCCTCGGCCATGCGCGAGGTCCGACAGCTCATCGACCGCAATGACTGGCGGGTGTCGTTCCCCCTCGAGGTGCGCTCCGCCGCAGCCGACGACCTCTGGCTCTCGACGGCATCCGGTCGCGACACGGGCTACATCGCCGTGCACCGCTACTACCGAGAGGACCAGCGCCCCTACTTCAGCGCGGTCGAGGCGATCATGCGCGCGCACGACGGCCGCCCGCACTGGGGCAAGATGCACGATCTGGAGGCCGCGGAACTCGCGACGATGTATCCGCGTTTCGACGACTTCGTGGCGCTCCGCGACAGGCTCGATCCCGCAAGGATGTTCGCCAACCCCTATCTCGACCGTGTTCTGGGAGTTGCGCCGGGACGTCCCAGTCCGGGGGGTGCGGAGTTCGCTCACCACTCGGGCTGAAACGAGTCGTGACCGGGCTTTCCGTGCAAACTGAGCAGATCTCGATTAACCCCCTCTTCGGGTGATGGGTGTGCGCGCTGCGCGCATGGGGGCGTTGACAGTGTTTTCTCCGCGCTGGCACCCTGAGGCCACCGGCACCCCCTACAGCGCCGGTGGCACTGCCTCCCGACTCCCTACAGTTGCGTGGCGACCGCGGGTCGCCCGAATGGAGACCTGATGTTCCCGAACCGCTCCGACGACTCATCGACCGAGCGCACCAGAAGCCCGTTGTTCACGGTCGTGGCGATCCTCCTCGCCACGGCCGTGCTCACGGCCGGCACGACAGCCGCCGCCGCTGCGCAGGCCGCCGAGCGCACCGAGCGCGTGGCCGAGGCCAGGACCGCCGCGATCGGCGAGGTCTCCCACCGGGTGGGCGTCGGAGCCGGCAGCGTCGATGTCTCGGCCTCCCGCCTGTCGTCGGCGCTCGAGCTGGCGACGTACGAGCTCGGACTCGCCGACACGGCCCTCTCGATCAGTGCCGGCAAGGCAACGGATGCCACCCGCGCCGCCCTTCAGACGTCGACGGATGCCGCCACCGAGCTGACGGCCGCGACGACCGACGTCGACGCCGTGCTCGCCGCGGTGTACAGCCTGCGCGAACTCGAGAAGAAGACGACCGGGGAGGTCGCTGCCTGGCAGAAGGCCGAGGACGCCCGCATCGCCGCAGAGGCCGCGGCTGCCGCCGCTGCCGCGGCTCAGGCGGCCGCCGACGCGGCCGCTGCAGCAGAGGCCGAGGCTTCGGTGTCGTGGAGCGACGAGTCCTCCTCCGACAGTTGGGCTGAGCCGGCTGCTACCGCGGACCCCGCTGCCGCTGAGCCCGCTGCCAGCACCCCGGCACCCGCTGGCGATGCCCCGGCGAACGACGACTGCGGCCCCTGCCCCGGCGCCACCCTGGTGCCCGTCGTCTACGACGGTGTGACCTACTGGGGCTGCCCGTAGGCACCTGCCCTACGGCGTGCGGCGCCGCAGGGTGATCGAGCCCAGCACGATCGCCCCCACGATGAAGGCGCCGAGGATCGCGATCTGACCCCAGATCCACGCGGCACTCTCGCTGTCTGCCGCGACGGCGTTGAGGGCGTCGATCGCGTGCGACAGGGGAAGCCAGTCGCTGATGGCCTCGAGCACCGGGGGCAGTTGATCGCGGGGCAGGAAGATGCCGCCCAGGAGGATCTGCGGGAACACCAGCACCGGCATGAACTGCACCACCTGGAACTCGGTGCGGGCGAACGCGCTCGCCAGCAGGCCCAGGGCCGTGCCCAGGATCGCATCGGCCAGCGCGACCGCCAGGAGCAGCCAGATGCTGCCCTCGATCGTGAGCCCGCACACCCAGACGGCGAAGGTGACCGCGATCGAGGCCTGCGCGACGGCGAGGAGGCTGAAGGCCAGGGTGTACCCGAGGATGAAGTCGCCCCTGCCGAGAGGCATGGCGAGAAGCCGCTCCAGCGTTCCCGAGCGGCGCTCCCGCAGGGTGGCGATGCTCGTCACCAGGAACATCACGATGAACGGGAACAGGGCGATCATCGCCGGCCCGATCGTCTGGAAGACGTCGGTGTCGACGAAGATCCAAGCCAACAGGCCGATCAGGAGCGTCGGCACCACCAGCAGCAGGGCGATCGTGCGGGGGTCGTGACGAATCTGCTGCAGCACGCGTCCTGCCGTGGCGAGGGTGCGCCGCGCGTTCATCGCTCGCCCACCGACCTGGCGTGCCGCCGGTGCCGGTGCCGGCGCCGCCCCGGCCCATGGCGGGCAGGGGGAGGAGCGGCATCCGCGTCGACGTCGCCGCGTGAGGCGATGATGGCGAGGAAGGCGCCCTCGACGTCGGAGGCGCCGGTCGCTCCGAGGAGTGCCTGGGGAGTGTCGTCGGCGAGCATCGCGCCGTCGCGCATGAGGAGCAGGCGGTCGCAGCGGGTGGCCTCGTCCATCACGTGGCTCGAGACGAGCAGGGTGGTGCCGGCATCCGCCAGCCGGTGGAACAGCTCCCACAGCTGCACCCGCAGCACGGGGTCGAGGCCCACTGTGGGCTCGTCGAGGACGAGCAGTTCCGGGGCTCCGAGCAGGGCGGCGGCGAGGGAGACGCGGGAGCGCTGGCCTCCCGAGAGCGTCGCGACCACCCTGTCGGCGAAGGGAGTGAGATCGGTCTCGTCGATCACGCGGGCGATGTCGGAGCGTGGAGCCCCCAGCACCGAGCTGAAGTAGGCGATGTTCTGCGCGACGGTGAGGTCGTCGTAGACGCTCGCCGACTGGGTCACGTAGCCGACGCGATGACGGAGCGGCACGCTGCCTGCCGGCTCGCCCAGCACGGTGACGGTGCCGGAGGCCACCACCTGCACGCCCACGATGGCGCGCATGAGGGTGGTCTTGCCGCTGCCGCTCGGGCCCAGCAGGCCGACGACGCCACCGCGGGCGATGCTCAGGTCGAGGCCGTGCAGGACGTCGGTGGTTCCCCGTCGAACCTGCAGATTCCGGATGTCGACGGCCGGGGCCGCGCTATTCATCATGTGATGAATTATTCGCCCGCCGACACCGCTCCGTCAAGGGGATACCCGGTGAGATGCCACTGCACTGCCGGACCGACCCTGGCGACGAGATCGTCGATCGGGGCACTGGCCAGGGGCTCCAGACGCAGCACGTAGCGCGTGAGCATGATGCCCACGATCTGCGACGCCGCCAGGTTCGCCCGCAGGTCGGCGTCGGGGGCGTCGAGGGCGGCGGCGATGCGCCGGAACACCTCGCGGACGAGGAAGTCGCGCAGCAGGCTGGTGCCGTCGGATCCGACGACCGAGCGGATGAGGGCTGTCCCGCGAGCCCGCACTCCCGGCTTCTCGAACTCCTCGAGCAGGAACCTCACGATGTTCACGCCGATGTCCTCGCGAGGCCCGGCCAGCACGGCCTTGATGGCACGATCGGGGCGCAGCGGTGCGGCGATCACCTCGGCGAAGAGGTCGGCCTTGGCGTCGAAGTAGTGGTGCACGAGGGCGGCGTCGACGCCGGCCCGGCGTGCCACGGCTCGCATCGAGGTGGCGTCGTAGCCGCGGGCGGCGAACTCCTTCTCGGCCGCCGCGACGATGCGTCCCCGGGAGTCGCCGGCTGCACTCAGCCGAGGGCGTCCGCGACGGCGCGCACCGGCCTCGGCCGGGGGTTCGGCAGCACTCTCGCTCACGAGTGCAGAGCCTACGCCTGCAGTGTTCCTTGGAGTGTGATGGGAACGCGCTGCGAGCCGAGTATGCCCCGTTTAGGATGAAGGAGTCGCGTCCTCGCGCCATTCACGCCCAAGGAGTCCTCGCCATGGAATGGCTCATTCCCCTCATCATCGTCGTCGTCCTGATCGCCATCGTCGGCATCTACCTCTGGGCGACGTACAACTCCCTCGTCACGCTGAACGTGCGGGTGGATGAGGCCTGGAGCGACATCACGGTGCAGCTGAAGAGGCGTGCCGACCTGATCCCGAACCTCATCGAGTCGGTGAAGGGCTACGCGGCGCACGAGCGCGGCGTGTTCGAATCGGTCACGCAGGCGCGCGCCGAGACGCTGTCGGCGCAGGGGCCGGTCGAGGCATCCGTCGCCGAGAACCACATGCAGCAGGCGCTCAAGTCGATCTTCGCCGTGGCCGAGGCGTACCCGCAGCTCCAGGCCAGCCAGAACTTCCTGCAGCTGCAGGCCGAGCTCGTCGACACCGAAGACAAGATCCAGGCCGCGCGCCGGTTCTACAACGGCGGAGTCCGCGAGCTGAACACCAAGATCAAGGTGTTCCCGAACAACGTCTTCGCGAAGCGACTCGGCTTCTCCGAGCGGGACTTCTTCGAGGTCGCGGATGCCGCGGCCATCGCAGAGCCCCCGCGCGTGCAGTTCTAGTCGTCAGGAGCCCTGAGGCCCCTTGTACAGCGCTATAGCCAAGAACAAGCGCAACACCGTCTTCATCGTCATCCTGTTCATCGCGATCATCGCCGGACTCGGACTGCTGGCGGGATACGTCTACAACAGCCCGACGATCGTGGTCGTCACGATCCTCGGATCGATCGCCTACGCGATCTTCCAGTACTTCTTCGCGGCCTCGCAGGCCGTCGCCATCTCGGGCGGCGTGCAGATCGAGAAGTCCGACAACCCGCGCCTCTGGCGCATCGTCGAGAACATCGCCATCTCCCAGGGCCTGCCGATGCCGAAGGTCTACATCGTCAACGACCCGGCCCCGAACGCCTTCGCCACCGGGCGCGACCCGCAGCACGCCGTCGTCGCAGCCACCACGGGCCTGCTCGACCTGATGGACGATCCAGAGCTCGAGGGCGTCATGGCCCACGAGATGGGCCACGTGAAGAACTACGACATCCGCGTCAGCATGATCGTCTTCGGGCTGGTCGTGGCCGTCGGCTTCATCGCCGACATGTTCCTGCGCATGGCCTTCTTCGGCCGGGGGCGAGACAACAACAACCCGCTCGTGCTGGTCTTCGGCCTCGTCGCGATGCTGGTCGCACCGCTCGTCGCCGGGCTCGTGCAGGCTGCGGTGTCGCGCCAGCGCGAGTACCTCGCCGACGCCACCGGCGCGCTCATCACACGCCACCCCGAGGCCCTCGCCAGCGCCCTGGCCAAGCTCGGGGCCTACGGCAGGCCGATGCAGAAGCAGAACAGCTCGATGGCCCACCTCTGGATCTCGAACCCGCTCACCGGCGGCGGCATCGCCAAGCTGTTCAGCACCCACCCGCCGCTCGAGGAGCGCATCGAGCGCCTGCACACCATCGGCGGCACGTTCTAGCAGCGCCCGCTCGCTGAGAACCGGGCGCAGCCCGCGTTCGAAGCGCTCACGGAGCGCGTAGCTCTGCCTGCAGCGCAGCACTCAAGGTTCCGCGCCCCACGAGGGCGATCTCGTCGAGGCCCTGCCACGCCGTGATCTCGTGCAGCACCCCCGCAACCCGAGCGGCGATCTCGGGGACGGATGCCGCGGGCACGCCCTCCTCGAGCCAGGCCGACTGCACCCGCAGCACCCTCGCCTGCCTGTCGTTCTTCAGGTCGACGCGGCCGACGAGGGCGTCGTCGACGAGGATCGGCAGGCTGTAGTAGCCGAAGACGCGCTTCTCGGCCGGGGTGTAGATCTCGATGCGGTAGTGGAAGTCGAACATGCGCTCGGTGCGGGCACGCTCCCACACCACGGGGTCGAACGGCGAGAGCAGCGCCGTGGCCTCGATCCGGCGGGGGAGCCGGGCATCGCGGTGCAGCCAGGCGGGCGAGCGCCATCCGTCGACCGTGACGGGGAGCAGTGTCCCGGCCTCCTCGAGTTCGGCGATGGCCGCGCGGGTGTCGACCCGCTTGAGGCGGTAGTAGTCGGCGAGGTCCTTCTCGGTTCCGATGCCGTGAGCGGCCGCCGCACGCTCCACCAGCTGCACGTGGGCGTCGTGCCGGGGGACGACGCGCTCGATGACGGCGGCGGGCAGCACCTGCGCGGGGAGGGCGTAGGTGCGCTCGAACCGCGTGCGTCCGGCTGACACCACATCGCCCTGCCGGAACAGCACCTCGAGTCCGCGTTTCACGTCGGACCAGCCCCACCACGGTCCACGCCGCACGTTGGAGTCGTGCTCCATGGCACTCGCGGCCATCGGTCCGTTGGCGGCCAGCTCGCTGATGAGCCAGGCGAGCATCTGCGGGTTCGCCGCAGCCCAGGAGTCGCGTCCCGAGAAGTAGTCCCGGTACTCCTCCATGCGCCAGCGCCACGACGACCAGGTGTCGACGGGGATGACGGACGCCTCGTGCGCCCAGTACTCGATGTAGCCGCCACGACGAGGGAACGTGAGCTTGTCGAGCAGCGCCTTGTCGTAGCCGCCGAGCCTGGCGAACACGGGCTGGTAGTGCGAGCGCTCGTAGACGTTCACCGAGTCGAGCTGGAGCAGCCCGAGCCTGTCGATCAGGCCGTTCAACTGACGGGTGCCCACGGATGCCGGCCGTGGCCGGCCGAATCCCTGGGCGGCCAGCGCGACACGACGGGCGAGGGCGGGGGAGACGGACTCAGGCATGATGCTGAGACGATAACAGCCGGTGCCGACACCGGCGGGGAGCATCCGTCGGCGTCGTCAACCCCGGGTCCGGCGGCATCGGCGACCGTAGACTGAAACGATGAGCGAATCTTCGGGTGACCAGCGCGGATGGCGTCCGTTCGGACGTCGCAAGCCCGAGGGCAAGGTCGAGGGCGAGCCCCCCTTCAGCGTCGAGGAGTCCATCCCGAACGGCGTGCGACTGGCCGGCGGCTGGTCGTGGCGTCTGCTGCTCATCGGTGCCGTCATCGCGGTCGTCATCTTCCTCGTCATCCAGCTGCGCCTGATCGTCATCCCGCTCTTCGTGGCCGTGCTGCTCGCTGCCCTCCTGGTGCCGTTCGTGGGCTTCCTCAAGCGCCACCGCTGGCCGGCCTGGCTGGCGATCACCGTGGCGATGCTCGGGACCCTCGTGCTCGTGGCCGGCCTCCTCGTGCTCGTGGTCACCCAGATCCAGCGCGGAGCCAGCGACATCGCCTCCCACGCCCTCGACTCCTTCGACGAGCTCAAGGCCTGGCTGCTGGCGTCGCCGTTCGAGATCTCCGAGACCGACCTGAACGGCTTCCTCACCCAGGCCTGGGAGAGCATCCAGCAGGACAGCCAGGTCTACGTCACCGGCGCCCTCTCGCTCGGCTCCTCCCTCGGCCACCTCGTCGCCGGGGTCTTCCTCACGCTGTTCAGCCTGCTGTTCATCCTCATCGACGGTGGCGGCATCTGGCGCTGGATCGTCAGCCTGTTCCCGAAGCGCGCCCGCGCCGCCGTCGACGGCGCTGCCATCGCGGGCTGGACGACCCTCACGAACTTCGCTCGCGTGCAGGTGCTCGTGGCCGCCATCGACGCCGTCGGCATCGGCCTCGGTGCGTTCCTGCTGGGGGTGCCGCTGGCCATCCCCATCGCGGTGCTCGTCTTCCTGGGCTCCTTCGTGCCGATCGTCGGCGCCGTCGTGACGGGAACCCTCGCCGCCGTCATCGCCCTCGTCTACAACGGCCCGTGGATCGCGCTCTGGATGATCGTGGTCGTGCTCGCAGTGCAGCAGCTCGAGGGCCACGTGCTGCAGCCCCTCATCGTGGGCAGTGTCGTGAAGGTGCATCCGCTCGCCGTCGTGCTCGTCGTGGCGACGGGATCGCTGCTCGCCGGCATCCCCGGAGCACTGTTCGCGGTGCCGGTGGCGGCCGTCATGAACGTCATGGTGCGGTACATTTCGAGCGGGGTCTGGAAGACGAGACCCCCGGTCGAACCACCACTGCCGCAGTCGATGCTGTGGCAGACGGTTCCCCAGCCCCGCCCGGGCTATCGAAAGGACGACACGACGGATGCCTGACACCGCGAACACCCTGCCTGCATCGACCGGGGCAGCCGGCATCATCGCGGGACCGCAGCTCGCCGACTTCGAGGCCGCCCGCATCACCGTGGGGCAGGTCGTGCGGGTCACCCCCGTCGAGAGCTCTCGGCACATCGCAGAGGTGCTCGGCGCACCGGTGTACCTCAAGTGCGAGAACCTCCAGCGCACCGGCTCCTACAAGCTGCGCGGAGCGTTCAACAGGCTCTCGTCGCTCAGCGACGACGAGCGGGCGCGCGGCGTCGTGGCTGCATCCGCCGGCAACCACGCTCAGGGCGTGGCCCTCGCGGCGCGGGAGCTCGGAATCCGGGCCACCATCTTCATGCCCGTCGGCGTCGCCCTGCCCAAGCTCGAGGCCACCCGGGACTACGGCGCAGACGTCGTGCTGCGCGGCAACGTGATCGGCGAGACCCTCGAGGCGGCTGCGGCCTTCGCCGCCGAGTCGGGTGCCGTGCTCATCCCGCCCTTCGACCACCCCGACGTCGTGGCGGGCCAGGGCACCCTCGGACTCGAGATCCTCGAGCAGGTTCCGGATGTCGACACCGTTATCGTGCCGATCGGCGGCGGCGGACTCGCCTCCGGCGTCGCGAGCGCCATTCGTCAGCAGTCGCTGGCGACCGGGCGCACGGTGCGCATCGTCGGCGTCCAGGCGGCCAACGCCGCGCCCTACCCCGTCTCGCTCGCCGCGGGGGAGCCCGTAAGCATTCCGGTCGTTCCCACGATCGCCGACGGCATCGCCGTGTACCGGCCGGGCAACCTCAACTTCGAGATCATCCGCGACACCGTCGACGAGATCGTCACCGTCACCGAGGACGACGTGGCCCGCGCCATCATCGTGCTCATGGAGCGCGCGAAGCTGGTCGTCGAGCCGGCAGGAGCCGTGTCGGTGGCCGCGATCCTCTCGGGCGCCGTGAAGGCCGACGGACCCACCGTGGCGATCCTCTCGGGCGGCAACATCGACCCGCTGCTGATGCAGCGGGTGATCAGCCACGGCCTTGCGGCATCCGACCGCTATCTCACCATCTCGATCATGCTGCCCGACCGCCCCGGCCAGCTCGCCCGCACGGCGGAGCTCGTGGCGGCCGCGAACGCCAACGTCGTCGAGGTGCTGCACACCAGGCACGGCGCCGGACGCGAGATCAGCGACGTCGAGCTGCAGCTCTCGATCGAGACCAGAGGACCGGCGCACAAGGACTTCGTCGTCGAGACTCTGCGCGCTGCCGGCTACGACCCGCGCATAGTCTGACGCCTCGTTCGCCGCTCGGTCTCACCCCCCTGGAACGCCGAACCGCCCACTTCTGCTGGTGCGAGGCTCTCGCCACGAGCGGAAGTGGGCAGTTCGAGGGGGATGGTGTGAGCGCGGGCACGCGCTCCGTGACCGGGGTGGGCGCTACTGGCCGGTCCAGGTCTCGACGGCGGTGATGGTCACGGCGATCTCGCGGCCGTTCGGGGCGGTGTAGCTGGTGGAGTCGCCGACGGCGAGGCCGATGATGGCGGCACCGAGCGGGCTCTGCTCGCTGTAGGCGTCGAGTTCGCTGCCCTCGGCGATCTCGCGGCTGCCGATGAGGAAGGTCGTCTCGTCGCCCGCGATGGTGGCCGTGATGATGGTGCCGATCTCGACGACGCCGTGGCTTTCGGGCGCCTCGCCGACCTCGGCCGTGCGCAGCAGCTCGGCGAGCTGGCGGATGCGGGCCTCCTGCTTGCCCTGCTCCTCCTTGGCCGCGTGGTAGCCGCTGTTCTCCTTGAGGTCGCCCTCCTCGCGCGCCGACTGGATGCGGTCGGTGATCTCCTGGCGACCCGTGGTGCTGAGGGTCTGCAGCTCGAGGTTCAGGCGGTCGTAGACCTCCTGTGTGAGCCACGTGACGGTTGCGTCCTGGGACATGTTTCTCCTCGAGAAGATGCGTGCTTCATGGTGCTGCTGTGGATAAGACGACGCCCCAACGATGCCGTCGGGGCGAATGAGCCATGTTAGGTCGCCCAGCAGCTCGAAATCAAACCGGTGTTGCTCTGGCGCGACGTGCGCACCTCTTCGGTGAACGAGCGGGTGTAGACGGAGGCGGCCGGGATGTCGACGACCTTCCAGCCGACGATGGAGAAGTCCTCGTTGAGCGCCTGCACCGCGCAGCTCGCCTTGGTGCCGGCCGGCATGGAGACCTCGAAGGTCACGCTCACGGTGCGGGAGTCGATGATGGAGTGCTTGGTGTCCTGCGCCTCGATGGTGGGCTTGG
Source organism: Orlajensenia leifsoniae (assembly GCF_004570845.1). Taxonomy (GTDB): domain Bacteria; phylum Actinomycetota; class Actinomycetes; order Actinomycetales; family Microbacteriaceae; genus Orlajensenia; species Orlajensenia leifsoniae. Next base: position 29,144 of record NZ_SPQZ01000010.1, read on the forward strand.
CGCCGTCGAGGCCGGCCCAGATCACCCATGCGCCGAAGACCACGACGAAGGCGGCGGCCACGATGCCGATGATCCAGCCGTCGCGGCGCTTGCGCGAGTGCGTGCGGCCGTAGCGTGCGTCGAGTTGCGTGGTCATGGAGCTCCTGGCTGTCGGGGCAGGTGCCCCGCAAAGGTTAAGCTGGTGACTCAAGGCTAACAAGAGTGAATCAAGGAGTTGTCCCCCGTGCTCGTGAGCATCACCGACCTGCTGGTACGGGCATCCGTCGTCACGTCGACGACAGCGCCGACTCCTCCCGACGACGACCTCATCACTCCGGGCGTCGTCGGCTTCCTCGTCACATTCCTCGTGGCCGTCGCCACGGTCCTGCTCGTCATCGACATGGTGCGCCGCGTGCGTCGCGTGAACTACCGCGACCAGATCCGCGAGAAGCTGCTGATCGAACAGGCCGAGGCCCAGATGGCTGCCGAGGGGTCGGCGACGGATGCCGCGACTCCGGATGCCGCGACTCCGGCTGCCGGTCCCGATGCCGCTCCGGCAGCGTCAGCCCCGACCGCCGATCCGGCGACGAGCGTCGACGACCAGAAGTAGCGCCTAGCCCCCGACGGAGCCGGGCAGCGGGTCGAGGACGATCAGCAGCACGGCCGTCCAGTGGCAGACGAACGCGAAGAGCGTGCAGGTGTGGAAGATCTCGTGGAACCCGAACCGGCCGGGCCAGGGGTTCGGCTTCTTCAGCGCGTAGACGATGGCGCCGCCGGTGTAGAGCAGCCCGCCGATGACCACCAGCACCATCATGGCGACGTTCGCGTTCAGCAGGTCGACGATGTACATCATCGCCGCCCAGCCGAGCGCGATGTAGATGAGCACGTAGAGCCAGCGCGGCGCTCCGATCCAGAACACCCTGAAGCCGATGCCGAGCAGGGCTCCGGCCCAGACCAGGGTGATCAGGAGCACGCCCTTGTCTGCCGGCAGGGCGAGGATCGCCAAGGGCGTGTAGGTGCCCGCGATGAGCAGGAAGATGTTCGCGTGGTCGATGCGCTTGAGGATGACCTTGGTGCGCGGGTTCCAGTCGAAGCGGTGGTAGAGCGCGGAGTTGCCGAACAGCAGCAGTGAGGTGAGCACGAACACGGCCGCCGACCACTTGGCTGCCGCGCCGTTCGCCACGGCGATGAGCACGATGCCCGAGACGAGCGCCAGCGGGAAGGTTCCGGCGTGGATCCAGCCACGCCAAGTCGGCTTGACGTCGTCGGGAGCAGCGGGAGAGGCGTCGAGCAGGGGGATGTTCGGCATCTCCGTGCCGCGGCTCTCGTCGAGTGCGACGGCGGCATCCGAGGCGTCGAGCATGGCGGTGGGCTCATCGAGGTGCTCCCGCACATCCTGCGGTTCTCGGGGGTCGACGGGGCTCATGAGCCCAGCCTACGACAGCACCTGTGGGCCCCCGCTGTGAGGCCGGTGCGGGTCGTGCACTACCGTTGACTCCGTGCAGAAGAGGGAAGAACCGTTGGGGAGAGGTCTCCTCTACGACCTGTACCAGCGGCGTCTGCGGCGAGGCCTGACCCCCGAGACCATGCCGCGTCACGTGGCCATGATCATCGACGGCAACCGTCGCTGGGCCCGTCAGCTCGGACTCGCCACGGCGGCGCACGGCCACCGCGCCGGGGCTGCGAAGATGAGCGAGTTCCTGCAGTGGTGCGATGAGCTCGGCATCAGCGTCGTCACCCTGTACCTGCTCTCGAGCGACAACCTCTCGAACCGCGCCGGCGAGGAACTCGACGCGCTCGTCGAGATCATCGCCGAACTCGCCGACGACCTCTCCCGCCATGGCGACTGGCGGGTGAAGCACGTCGGCTCGACCAACGGCCTCCCGCAGAATCTGATCGACGCCCTCACCGCGGCCGAGGCACGCACCGCCGACCACGCCGGGCTGCACATCAACCTCGCCGTCGGCTACGGCGGACGCACCGAGATCACCGACGCCATGCGATCGATCGTCGCGAGCCACCACGCCGAGGGCCGCAGCCTCGAGGACCTCGCCGAGAGGCTGACTCCCGAGCTCATCGGCGAGCACCTCTACACGGTGGGCCAGCCCGACCCCGACCTGGTCATCCGCACCTCGGGCGAGCAGCGTCTCAGCGACTTCATGCTCTGGCAGGCAGCGCACAGCGAGTTCTACTTCGTCGAGGCGCTCGGCCCCGACCTGCGCGAGGTCGACTTCCTGCGTGCGCTCCGCGACTACGCCACACGGCACCGGCGCTTCGGCGCCTGAGCCGGAGCGCGACGCCGCGCCCGACTTCACCGACCCCCACGAAAGGCAGGCGCGATGACAGCGCTCGACGACTACCGCGACGGCTTCCTCGAGGAACCCGGGTATCTCGACTTCGGTCGGGTGGGCCCGCTCTCGGCCCGCGTGATCGCCGAATCGCAGGGGATGCACGACATCCTCGCCAAGGCGCGCTTCGGCTCCCTGGACGACTTCGCGGCGCAGGAGGACAGGGCGCACGCCGCCGTCGCCGCAGCGACCGGTTTCCCGGCCGAGCAGGTCGTCACCCAGCCCAACACCTCGATGGGCGTCACGCACGCCATGTTCGGCCTCACCGGCGACGTGCTGCTCTCGGCGGGGGAGTTCCCCACGCTCCCGATCTCCGCCGTGCGGGCGGCCGAGGCCCTGCACGTGGTGAGGCCGGTCTGGCTCGAGACCGATCATGGCCGCGTCACGCCGGGCCAGGTGCGCGACCAGCTCACCTCGTCGATCGAGGCCGTCGCCGTGACCCTCGTCGACTCCCGCACCGGCTACCTCGCCGACCTCGACGGCATCCGCCAGGTGATCGGCGATCGCCTCCTCATCGTCGACGCGATCCAGGGCTTCGGGGTTGTTGACGCGGCCTACGAGGCTGCGGATGTCGTGGTGTCCGGCGGCCAGAAGTGGTGCCGAGCGGGATGGGGCACCGGATTCATGGCGCTCAGCGATCGCGCGATCGAGCGGTTGACCCCCGTGATCAGCGGCTACAGCGGAACCGGCACCGCGGAGACCTGGGACGAGGTGCCTCCGCCGGCTCCGGGCGCCCGCGCCTTCAGGGTCACGAACCCCGACAGGATCGCGCAGGGGCGCTTCGCCGCAGCCCTCGAGGAGATGAACGAGGTGGGTGCCGGGGAGATCCAGGCGGCGATCGCCGAGAACGTCACCCGCGTCATCGACCTCGCCGACGAGTTCGCCGTCCCCGTCGCCTCATCACGCAACGAGGACGAGAGGTCGGGGCTGGTCGTGCTCGAGCCGCCGATCGACCAGCTCACGCTGCTCACGGCGTCGTTGTTCAACCACGGCGTCACAGCCACCACGAGGGCCAACTCGGTGCGACTCAGCGTGCACGCGGCGCTGCACGAAGACACCGTCGAGATGCTGCGCGGAGCCTTCACCTCGTACTCCTCGGCTGCCATCTACTGACGTTGTTCGGCGTGTCATGTGACAGGCCGAAGTCTTCCCGCGTGTCGTGACCGGCATCCGTCCCCACCGGACGTACGTTGCCCTCATCAGATAAGGCATCTGATCGAGTCGGCCACATAAGACGGCTCGAAACCCGCCATGTGGCCGCTCGCAATTCCGAGTGCGAAGCTCGGGGTGGGAGCGGTTGTGACCTCACTGGATATCCAGAAGTCGGTTCAGCATGGCACGGATGCCGGGACCCGAACGCTCGAGCGCACGTATGTGCTCGACACGTCGGTGCTCCTCAGCGATCCGGGTGCCCTGTTCCGCTTCGCCGAACACGCCGTCGTGCTGCCGGTCATCGTGATCGCAGAGCTTGAATCCAAGCGCCACGACCCGGAGATCGGCTTCTTCGCCCGCAAGGCGCTCCGTACCCTCGACGACCTGCGCGTCGAGCACGAGCGACTCGACTTCCCGATCCCCGTCGGCGACGACGGCGGCTCGCTCCGAGTCGAACTGAACCACTCCAACACCTCCGTGCTGCCGAACGGCCTCCAGCTGAACGACAACGACACCCGGATCCTCGCCGTGGCGCTCAACCTCGCCAACGAGGGCCTCGATGTGACCGTCGTCTCGAAGGACCTCCCGCTGCGCGTCAAGGCCGCCTCGATCGGCCTCGCCGCCGAGGAGTACCGTGCCGAGCTCGCCGTCGACTCCGGCTGGACCGGCATGGCCGACGTCACCCTGAGTGCCCGCGAGATCGACGACCTCTACGAGCAGGACTACCTCGAGACGCGGATGGTGGCCGACCTGCCGATCAACACCGGCGTGGTTGTGCACTCCGACCGTGGCAGCGCTCTGGCCAGGGTGATCCGCAAGGGCGAGTTGCGGGTCGTGCGCGGAGACCGCGAGCTGTTCGGGCTGCACGGTCGATCGGCGGAGCAGCGCCTCGCCATCGACATGCTGCTCGATCCCGAGATCGGCATCCTGTCGCTCGGCGGAAGCGCGGGAACCGGAAAGTCGGCCCTTGCCCTCTGCGCCGGCCTGGAGGCCGTGCTCGAGCGCCAACAGCACAAGAAGATCATGGTGTTCCGACCGCTCTACGCCGTCGGAGGCCAGGAGCTCGGCTACCTGCCGGGCGACGCCGGCGAGAAGATGAATCCGTGGGGCCAGGCGGTCTTCGACACCCTCGGCTCCGTCGTCTCGGACAACGTGCTCAACGAGGTCGTCGAGCGGGGCATCCTCGAGGTGCTGCCGCTCACGCACATCCGCGGGCGCAGCCTGCACGACGCCTTCGTGATCGTCGACGAGGCGCAGTCGCTGGAGCGCAACGTGCTGCTCACCGTGCTCTCCCGCATCGGCCAGAACTCACGGGTCGTGCTCACCCACGACGTCGCCCAGCGCGACAACCTGCGCGTCGGCCGCCACGACGGAGTCGCCTCGGTCATCGAGACCCTGAAGGGCCACCCGCTGTTCGGCCACGTCACTCTCACCCGCTCGGAGCGCAGTGCGATCGCGGCTCTCGTCACGCAGATGCTGGAGGGCAACGAGCTGGCCTGACCCGACGCATCCATCGCATCTGGAAAGCGAGGACTTTCCGCCCGAAACGCCCCCGTCGAGTCTCGGACGGGGGCGTTTCTACCCGAGGTTCCTCGCTTTCCAGACCTGTGCTGAGCGGGTGACCTTCGCCGAGACGTCGTTGTGTCAGGATGACGCCATGGGGAGCAGGGGAACAGAGCAGACCGATCTCGCGAACAGGCGGTCGCGCTGGGGGTTCGCCCTCCTCGCGTCGGGGCTGATCGTGGCCGGTGCTGTCGCCGTGCTCGGACCCAGCTTCTCGGAGTTGGTCGGCGGCGGCATCGCGGTCGCCGCGCTGCTCGTCTTCGGCGTCGGGCTGACTCAGCTCTGGCTGGTCGCCCGCGTGATCGGTCGAATGGCGCAGGTCGCTGTCATCGTGCTCGTGCTGGCCCTCGTCTGCCTGCTGGCCTCTCCGATGCTCACGGCCTCGGGCATTCCCGCGGTCTCGTCTGCGGCGGCCGCTGCCGCGAGCGTCACGATGGCCGGCGGCTTCGCGCTCCTCGTGGTCGCCGCCCTGCTGCTGCTCGTCGCCTGGGCGCGAGCCGGCGCGCACGACATGCTCGTCGCGAGTCCCCGATCGACGGATGCCGCCCCGTCGAGCCGTCGCTCCAGGCTGATCACCGCCTCCGTGATCTTCGGAGCCCTGCTGCTCGTCGTCGCCGTCGGCATCGTGGTCGAACTGGTGTGGAACCCGCTCGCGATGGGGCCGGGCTACACGCTCTCCGAGATCTACGGGATGCTTCCTGCGGGCGAGGGGGCCTTCGGCATCGCGAGCGTGCTCACCTGGGCGGGGATCGTCGTCGTCGTGGCTGCAGGGCAGCTGATCTCGGTCGTGCTCGCCGCGCGGCGAGGTGGGGCATCCGTTCCCCGACGGCACCAGGTCGTCATCGCGCTGCTCACCGGGAGCATCGCGGTGTTCCTGCTGTTCTTCTTCGCCTTCGGCCTGGGCAATACGATCTCCGACACCGTGCCGCCCATGGTCGGGCGTTCATCGGCCGAGGGCGTGCTCTACGGCCTTCTCACGCCGCTCGGCCTCATCGGCGCGTTGCTCGTCTCGGCGGGCCCGTGGCCGCGGAACGAGCGGCGCAAGCTCGAGGCCAGCGCCGCTCGCTGAGGCCGGAGTTCTACTTCCGGACCGGCGGACGCGTCATCGACAGCACGTCGAGAGCGGTGTCGAGCTGCTCGAGCGAGACCTCGCCGCTGTCGACGAAGCCGAGGTCGATGACGGCCTCGCGCACGGTGATGCCCTGCGCGACGGAGTGCTTGGCCACCTTGGCCGCGGCCTCGTAGCCGATCACCTTGTTGAGCGGGGTGACGATCGACGGCGACATCCCGGCGAGGGCGGCGGCGCGCTCCACGTTGGCCTCGAGCCCGTCGACGGTCTTGTCGGCGAGCACGCGGGCAGCGTTGGTCAGCAGGCGGATCGACTCCAGCAGCGCCGTTCCCATGACCGGGATCTGCACGTTGAGCTCGAACGCGCCGGAGGCACCGCTCCAGGCGATGGTGGCGTCGTTGCCGATCACACGGGCGGCCACCATGAGCACGGCCTCGGGGATGACGGGGTTGACCTTGCCCGGCATGATCGACGACCCGGGCTGCAGGTCGGGGATGCTGAGCTCGCCGAGACCGGTGTTGGGGCCGGAGCCCATCCACCGGATGTCGTTCGAGATCTTCGTGAGGCTCACGGCGATGGTGCGGAGGGCGCCGGATGCGTCGACGAGGCCGTCGCGGTTGGCCTGGGCCTCGAAGTGGTCGGCCGCCTCGGTGATGGGAAGCTCGGTCTCCTGCTGCAGCAGCTCGATGACGAGCTGCGGGAAGCCGGCCGGGGTGTTGATGCCGGTGCCGACGGCGGTGCCGCCGAGCGGGACCTCGGCGACGCGGGGGAGCGCGGACTGGACGCGCTCGATGCCCAGGCGCATCTGGCGGGCGTAGCCGCCGAACTCCTGGCCGAGGGTGACGGGCGTGGCATCCATGAGGTGGGTGCGGCCGGCCTTCACGACTCCGGACCACAGCTCGGCCTTGGCCTCGAAGGCCACGGCGAGGTGGTCGAGGGCGGGGATGAGGTCGTCGATGAGAGCACTGGTCACGGCGATGTGCACGGAGGTCGGGAACACGTCGTTCGAGGACTGCGAGGCGTTCACGTGGTCGTTCGGGTGCACCGGGCTGCCGAGGCGCGACGTGGCGAGGTTCGCGAGGACCTCGTTCATGTTCATGTTCGACGAGGTGCCCGAACCGGTCTGGTACACGTCGACGGGGAACTCGGCGTCGTACTGACCCGTGATGACCTCGTCGGCGGCCCAGGCGATCGCGTTGGCGACGTCGCTGCTCAGCACGCCGAGGCGCTCGTTGGCGATGGCCGCCGACTTCTTGATGCGCGCGAGCGCGGCGATCTGCGCCGGCTCCAGCGTCGATCCGGAGATCGGGAAGTTCTCGACGGCACGCTGGGTCTGGGCGCTGTACAGGGCGTTGACGGGAACGCGCACCTCTCCCATCGTGTCGTGTTCGATGCGGTATTCGGACTCAGCCGCGGTGCTCACGTTGTGTGTCATGCCTTTCGAAAGGAGGGGTTCGGCACTAGACCGTGCCGACGACGATGTCGGTCTCGGCGCGGCCCTCGACGAGCCTGTAATTCGCGCCGACGATAGCCAATCTACCTTCTGCGATGGCCTCGCTGATCATCTCGCTGGACTCCAGCAGCTCGGCGACGGTGTCGCGCAGGTGCTCGCGCCCGACGAATGATGCGTCGATGTCGGAGGGGTCGATCGGCTCGTCGCCCGTCGGACCGGCGACGCGGGTGACGGCCGGCATGATCTTGTCGACGAGCGCCTGGATGTGCACGGGCAGGGGAGCGGCATCCGGAGCCACCGAGTTGATGGCGGCGCTGACAGCACCGCACTCGTCATGGCCGAGCACGAGGATGAGGGGGACGCCCAGCACGCCGACCGCGTACTCCAGGGAGCCCAGCACGGACTCGGAGATGGTCTGGCCGGCGTTGCGCACGACGAACAGGTCGCCGAGGCCCAGGTCGAAGATGATCTCGGCCGACAGACGGGAGTCGCTGCAGCCGAAGAGGGCTGCGATGGGAGCCTGCCCCGCCGCGATGACTCCGCGTCGGCCGACATCCTGGTTCGGATGCTGCGGCTCGCCCGCGACGAACCTCTCGTTGCCACGGCGGAGTTCCCGCCACGCGCTCGACGGGGTGTGCGTCGTGTGTTCGGGAACAGTCGTCATCCGGTATTACTCCTCAGCGGTGATCGTGGGGGTGAGAGATTCGGCCAGCGTCTTGAACTCCGACGGCGTGCCCGTTCCGGCGAGCACCCAGGTGCTCTCGCCCGATGTCGTGACGAGAGCGTAACGGGCGTTGCCCAGGTCGTCGGTCGACGCCCTGTTGTCGTAGACGGTCCAGTCGACACCGTCGATGGTCACCGAGCCCGTCGCGATGGTGTTCTTCAGCTCGGTGGCCACCCAGGTGTCGTTGGCATCGAAGGCCTGGCTCATGCCGATGAACTCGTCGCTCGGGGTGAGGAAGCCGATGAACCAGACGTCGACGTCGTCGGCGGCGTTCGACCTGTAGACGGCGGTGTTGGAGCGCCAGCCGTCTGGCAGGTCGGGGCTGGCGAGGGTCTCGGGAACGCCGGTCTGCGCCGTCTCCGATAGGGCTTTCCAGTCGACGGTGTTGTCGAAGTTCATGTCGCCGCGGGGGACCGCGAGGAAGATCACGAAGGCGACGGCCACGCAGACGATGAGCGAGAGCACGAGATTGTTGGGAGTCTTGCGGGCCCGGTAGAGCCGCGAGTTCTCGGCCTTGCGGGCTGCCGTCTCCTCCGGAGTCTCGGGGCGGCCGAGCTCCGCGACGACGCGGGGAGGCTTGGCGGCCATCAGTGGGCGTCCGATGCGACGGGCGCTCCGGATGCCGCGGCTGAGGCGGATGCCCCTGCGCGTGCAGCCTCGAGGCGCGCCTTCGCACCGATCAGCCATTCCTCGCAGCGCCGGGCGAGCTGTTCGCCGCGCTCCCACAGCGCGAGCGACTGCTCGAGCGTCGACGATCCCTGCTCGAGCGCGCTCACGACGCGGATGAGCTCGTCGCGGGCCTCTTCGTAGCTGAGGTTCGCGGTGTCGTCGTTCGTGGGCATGGCATCCATTCTATTTCGTCGCCGACGGCTCACTCGCCGATGGCTCACTCGCCGCCGCCTGCCCTCTCGTCGCGGGTCCCGTGGAGTCGGCTCCGACGACGCCCTCGGCGAGCGTGAGCACGAGGGGGGTGCCCGCAGGAGCCTGGTCGGCCCGGCGGAGCACGTGGCCGTCGGGCAGCTGAGCGATGGCGTAGCCGCGGTCGAGCGTGGCCTGCGGTGACAGGGCGCGGAGGCGCGTGGCGAGCTCGGTGGTCGAGGCCTGCGCGCGTTCGATGGTGCGATCGAGCAGGTCGGAGCCGCGGGCGAGGTAGTACGTGAGGTCCTGGGCGCGCTGGTCGACGATCCAGCTCGTGCTCGCCAGCACTGGACGACTGCGCAGCTGGCCGATGCGGTCGGCCTCGTGCGTGAGCAGGTGGGTGAGACGGGTGCCCAGACGGGCGCGTGCCTGCTGCACCCTGGCGAGCTCGTCGGCGACGTCGGGCACGACGCGCTTGGCGGCATCCGTCGGCGTCGAGGCCCGCAGATCGGCGACCTCGTCGAGCAGGGGGCGGTCGGCCTCGTGCCCGATCGCACTGACGATGGGGGTGCCAGCGGATGCAGCAGCCCGGAGCACGCGTTCGTCGCTGAAGCCGAGCAGGTTCTGGAAGTCGCCGCCGCCGCGGGCCACGATGATGACGTCGACCTTCGGATCGGCGTCGAGCCGGGCGATTGCAGCCGTCACCTCGGGGGCGCAGCGATCTCCCTGCACTGCAGCGTGCACGACACGGAAGTCGACGGCGGGCCAGCGCAGCTGGGCGTTGCGCAGCACGTCCTTCTCAGCGTCGGAGTCCTTGCCTGTGATGAGTCCGATGCAGTGCGGGAGGAACGGCAACTGCTTCTTGCGGGCAGCATCGAACAGGCCCTCGCCGGCGAGCTGCTTGCGCAGCCGCTCGAGACGCTCGAGCAGGTCGCCGAGACCGACGTGCTTGAGCTGCACGACCGTCATGGTGAGGCTGCCGCCCTTGGTCCACCAGTTGGGCTTCACGAGCGCGACCACCCTGTCGCCCTGCTTGAAGTCCTCGCTGAGGCGGGCGCGCACCGACGACCAGAGCTGGATGCTCACGGTGACGTCGGTGTTCAGATCTTTGAGCTTGCCGTAGACGTTGCCGCCCGAGACGCTCCACTGGGTGAGCTCGCCCTCGACCCAGACCGTGCCGAGGCGGTCGATGTAGTCCCTGATCTTGGTGCTGAGCACCGAGACGGACCAGGGAGTCTCCATGCTGGGACCGGTGGAAGCGGGCGGAGCAGTCGTCGCATCCGTCGTCGCATCCGTCATGAAAGCCCCTCATCAAGTCGTGCCGAAACACCCCGGTAGAATCGGATGCGTGACCAGCAGTACGGAAGCCCCGCCCATCGGCCTCGGAATGCCGCGAATTCCCGGCGTGCGGGGGCGGCTCAAGAATACCCCGGTGCTCGGACAGAAGAAGGTGCTGCTCGCTGCACCCCGCGGATACTGCGCCGGTGTCGACCGCGCCGTCATCGCTGTGGAGAAGGCGCTCGAGCACTACGGCGCCCCCGTGTACGTGCGCAAGCAGATCGTGCACAACATCCACGTGGTGACCGAACTCGAGAAGAAGGGCGCGATCTTCGTGGAGGAGGTCGACGAGGTGCCCTCGGGCGCGCACGTCGTCTTCAGCGCTCACGGCGTCTCGCCGGCCGTCGTCAACGCTGCAGCCGATCGCGGGCTCCTGGCCATCGATGCCACCTGCCCGCTCGTCACCAAGGTGCACCGCGAGGCGGTGCGCTTCGCCCGCGACGACTTCGAGATCCTGCTGATCGGCCACGAGGGTCATGAAGAGGTCGAGGGCACGGCCGGCGAGGCACCGGACCACGTCACCATCGTCAACAGCCCGGCCGACGTCGACGACCTCGTCGTGCAGGACCCCGACAAGGTGGTGTGGCTCTCGCAGACCACGCTCTCGGTCGACGAGACGATGGAGACCGTGCGCCGACTGCGGGAGAAGTTCCCGAACCTGCAGGATCCGCCGTCGGACGACATCTGCTACGCGACGCAGAACCGCCAGGTGGCCATCAAGAAGGTCGCCGCGGACGCCGAACTCGTCATCGTCGTCGGCTCGGCGAACAGCTCCAACAGCGTGCGCCTCGTCGAGGTCGCCCTCGAGTACGGCGCCAGCGCGGCCTACCGTGTCGACTACTCCAGCGAGATCAAGCAGGAGTGGCTCGATGGCGTGGCGACGGTCGGTGTCACCAGCGGTGCATCGGTTCCCGAGGAACTCGTCGAAGAGGTGCTGCGCGATCTCGCCGACGCCGGCTACGGAGACATCGAGGTCGTGAAGACGGCCGAGGAGGACCTCATGTTCTCCCTGCCCAAGGAACTCCGCAAGGACCTCCAGGGCAAGCAGGACGAGCGGGCGCTCGGCGGGCGCGTTTCCTCCTAGCCGGGGCGCGCCGCCTCCTCGGTGAGGAGGCGACGCCGCCGTGCCAGTCGACGCTGCCAGTCGACGCTGCTTACTGTGTGTTCGACAGCTCGGCGAAGTGGTTGAGCAGGGTGGCATCCGTCAGCAGCACCGTCGTCATCACGAAGATGACGGCGATCGCCGAGAGAACGCCGACCACGATCGGAATCCAGAAGGCCCGGCGCCTGCGGCGGATCTGCAGCAGCGAGAGCCCGGCGGCGAGCAGCCAGAGGATGATCTGCACGACGCCGCCGATCATCACGATCGTCGACACAGCGGAGACCGGCGTGTAGGCGCCGATGCCCTCCTGCTCGTGGATGATCGCGATCGACTGCGTGATGCCCGACTGCAGCTGGATCGAGAGGATGACGCCGAAGATCCCGAGAACGAGCAGCGCGAGCGTCACCGGGCGGTCCCAGGCGGGGGCAGCCTGCGCATCGGCCGGAAGAGCCGATGCCGCTCCGGGAGCAGGCGGCGTCTCGGCCCCGAACAGGGTGCCGGACGGGGCTTTCTGCTTCGGTGCCCTGGCGGCCTTCTGAGCCTTGGGGTCCTTCGGCGGAGTCTGCGGGGCGTTCTGCCCGTGCGCGGGCTTGTGAACGACCATCGGCTCCTGCTGGTGGCCGGTCTTCGAGTCGGCGGGAGGGGTCCACACCCAGCCGGGAGGGGCGAGCTCGCCGAACTGAGGCTTCGGTCGCGTGTCGACGGGCGGGGCCGGCGTCTTCTGGGGTGCGGATGCCGCGCTCTCGGGCGCGGCGGCGGGCTGCGAACCCGACCCTTCCACAGGGTCCGGAGTCGGGTTCTCAGCCATCAGCGACCTACGCCGAGTGCCCGGCGGAGCCGAGCTGCTTGGTGGACTCGACGACGCGAGCAGCCATGGCGGACTCGGCGACCTTGCCCCAGGCGCGGGGGTCGTAGAGCTTCTTGTTCCCGACCTCGCCGTCGACCTTGAGCACGCCGTCGTAGTTCTTCAGCATGTAGTCGGCGATGGCACGGGTGAACGCGTACTGGGTGTCGGTGTCGATGTTCATCTTCACGACGCCGTTGGCGACGGCTGCGGCGATCTCGGCATCCGTCGAGCCCGATCCGCCGTGGAAGACGAGGTCGAGCGGCTTGGGTCCTGTGCCGAACTTCTCGGCGATGCCGGCCTGGATCTCGCCGAGCAGCTCGGGACGCAGCTTCACTCCGCCGGGCTTGTAGACGCCGTGCACGTTTCCGAAGGTCAGGGCGGCGATGTACCGGCCGTTCTCGCCGAGACCGAGGGCCTCGACGGCCTTCGTGACGTCGCCGACCGTCGTGTAGAGAGCCTCGTTGCTGCCCTCGTGCTCCACGCCGTCCTCCTCGCCGCCGACGACGCCGATCTCGACCTCGAGGATGGCGTTGATGGCCTGGGTGCGATTGAGCATGTCCTGCGCGATCTCGATGTTCTCATCGAGGGGAACGGCCGAGCCGTCCCACATGTGCGACTGGAAGATGGGGTTGCGGCCCGCCTTCACCTCCTCCTCGGAGGCTGCGATGAGCGGCAGCACGAAGTCGTCGAGAGCGTTCTTGGGGCAGTGGTCCGTGTGCAGGGCGACGGTGATCGGGTAGTTCTTGGCGACCTCGGTGGCGAACTTCGCGAAGGCGAGCGCTCCGGCAGCGCGGTTCTTGACGGTGTGGCCCGCGAAGTAGTCGGCTCCACCCGTGGTGACCTGGATGATTCCGTCGGATCCAGCCTCGGTGAGGCCCTGGAGCACGGCGTGGATGGTCTGCGACGACGAGACGTTGAAGGCGGGGTAGGCGAATCCGCCGGCCTTGGCCTTGTTCAGCATCTCGGCGTACTGCTCGGGTGTTGCGACGGGCATGGCGACTCCTTCGGGAATGTCTGCGGGGTGTTCTCGAAGTCTATCCAGTCGCCGCGAGGGTGGCTGTCGGGCTGTGGCAGGCGGATGCCGCCGCGACGTCGCCCGGTGTGCGGCCGGATGCCGGCCCGATGCGTGGTCGGATGCCGGCCCGATGTGAGTCCGGAGTCCGAGAGTATGGACCCATGACCGTCATCACCCCGGCACTCGAGCAGGCCTTCGTCGATGCGACCCGGGTGGCCGCCCGCGCCGTGCATCCGCTGGTCGGATCCGGCGACAAGGACGCCGTCGACTCTGCGGCCGTCGTCGCGCTGCGCGGCGCCCTCGACGGAGTCGACGTCGATGGGCGCGTCGTGGTGGGCGAGGGCGAGAAGGATGCGGCTCCGATGCTCTTCGTGGGGGAGATGTTCGGTGCGGCACCTGCGGCTGTGGCAGACGCGTCCGCGGCATCCGTTGCCGCCGTAGACATCGCGGTCGACCCCGTCGACGGAACCCGCTCGGCCGCAGCTGGAGTCCCCGGAGCCATCGTCGTGCTCGCCGTCGCCCCACGCGGCGCGCTGCTCGACCTCGGCCCCGCCTACTACCTGCAGAAGCTGGTGTCGTGGGTTCCGGATGCCGCACGCTCGCTCGACGAGCCCGTCGCCATCACCCTCGAGCGCCTCTCAGTACGCACGGGCCGCCCCATCTCCGGCCTGACGGTGGCCGTGCAGGAGCGACCGCGGAACGCCGCGTTCGCGGCGGATGCCGCAGCCGCCGGCGCCCGCGTGGAGCTGTTCGCCGACGGAGACGTCGAGCGCGCCTTCCGAGGACTGCTGCCCGGAGGCGACATCGATCTGCTGCTCGGAATCGGCGGTGCCCCCGAGGGCGTCATCACCGCCGCGGCCGCCCGCATGCTCGGCGGCACGATGCTCGCCCGCTTCGCTCCGCAGAGCTCGTCGGAGGCGGAGCGTCTCAGTGCGGCCGGTCTCGACTCCGGTCGCACCTACGATCGCGATGAGCTGTGCTCCGCCGACGCATTCGTGGTCGTCAGCTCGGTCACCGGCATCGACCTGGGCGAGGGTGCCCGACTCGTGCCGGTGTCGTCCGCGGGCGTCGTGCACACCTGGACGCTCGGCGCCGACGGTACGACGGTGTCGCTGGGCTGACGGCATCCGTGGCCGCGTCGATATTCACGCTTGGTAGTGCCGTCTTCGTGCTCAGTTTGGGATCAAACGTTAACATCGGGCGATCTTTCGGCGACGGCTCGAGTTTTCGCCCGCTGGCCGATGAGGCCGGTGGCTAGGCTCGAAGAGGCGGTGACCTGCCGGTCGACCGCGGTCCGATGACGGGCCTTCAGCTTCGATGCGTCCGGGAGGACCCATGAGCACCACGGAAACCGCCAGCCTCGATCAGCACCCCGATCGCAACCTCGCCCTCGAACTCGTGCGGGCCACGGAGGCCGCATCGATCCGAGCCGTGCCGTGGATCGGCCGCGGCGAGAAGAACAGCGCCGACAAGGCCGCCGTCGACGCGATGCGCGCCTTCCTCGCCACCGTCAACTTCGACGGCCTCATCGTGATCGGCGAGGGCGAGAAGGACGAGGCGCCCATGCTCTTCAACGGCGAGCACGTCGGCAACGGCCGAGGCCCGGCCTGCGACATCGCCGTCGACCCGATCGACGGCACCAGCCTCACGGCCGCGGGTCGGCAGAACGCCCTCTCGGTCATCGCCGTCTCCGACCGGGGGACCATGCTCGACGCGTCATCCGTCTTCTACATGGACAAGATCGTCACGAACGCTGCCGGCGCCGGCGTCATCGACATCGAGCGCCCGATCGGCGACAACATCCGCGCGTTCGCGAAGGCGATCGGCAAGGACGTCGGCGAACTGCGCGTCGCCGTGCTCGATCGCCCGCGCCACGAGGGGCTCATCGCCGACATCCGTGCCGCTGGAGCCGGCACTCGCCTCATGCTCGACGGCGACGTCGCCGGCGGCATCAACGCCGCCCGCTACGAGTCGCGCATCGACATGTGCGTGGGCATCGGCGGCAGCCCCGAGGGCATCACGACGGCCGCGGCCATCAAGGCGCTCGGCGGATTCATGCAGACCAGGCTCGCCCCGCGCAACGACGAGGAGCGCGAGAAGGGCATCGCGGCCGGTCTCGACATGGACCGCACCTATGAGGCCGACGACCTGGTCGCCGGCAACAACACCATCTTCGTGGCCACGGGCGTGACCGACGGCGGCCTCGTCGCGGGCGTCAGCCGTCGTGGACCGACCCTGCGCACCGAATCGATCGTGCTGCGGTCGCACTCCGGCACGATCCGCCGTATCGTGGCCGACCACCTCGCCTCGAAGTGGCACTAGCGGGCGCATCGGTGTCCGTTCATCACTGCCGCAGGTCGGTGGCTCTGTGTAGCGTGGAGGCGTAGCGCTCGCACTCAGCGCACACCACGCTCGACGGGGGAACCGACATGGCGACGACGGATGCCGCGACGCGTCTTCCGCGCGCGCTGAAGCCCTTCGCCGATGGCCAGTACAGACTGCTCATCGTCGCGCTCACCTTCTCGCTGTTCAGCGGCGGGTGCTGGCTCGTGGCCTCGGTCTGGCAGGTGGTGCAGCTCGGCGGCAGCCCCGTCGACCTGTCGCTCGTCGCCGTCGGCGCGAGCGTGGGCCTGGTGCTGGCCGTCCTGTTCGGCGGGGTCGCAGCCGACCGCATCCCGCAGCGTCGCATCCTGCTCGCGTGCGAGAGCCTGCGCGGACTGGCCTTCGCGACAGCCGCCGTCCTCGCTCTCACCGGCACCATCGAGGTCTGGCATCTCGCCGTCATCGCCTTCGTGCTGGGAGTGGCCGACGGGTTCTTCTACCCGGCCTACTCCGCCTGGCTGCCCGCGATCATCCCGGCCGACCAGCTGCTCGCTGCCAACGGCATCGAGGGCGTGCTGCGGCCGGCCGTGATGAATGCAGCAGGGCCCGCCGTGGCCAGTGGGCTCATCGCCATCTTCGCCCCGGGCCTGGCCTTCCTCGTGATCGCCGTGCTGCAGGTCGGCGCGGCCATCTCGTTGTACCTCATGCGCACGACTGCCGTGCGGCGCGACCTCGACGGTGAAGGAGGCGGCGAACGCAGGCACCTTCTCGTCGAGACCTTCCTCGACCTGCGGTCCGGCTTCAGCTACATGGTGAAGACGCGCTGGCTGTTCGCCACCCTCATGTTCTCCATTCTGCTGATCCTGGTGATCATGGGACCGATCGAGGTGCTGCTGCCGTTCGCCGTGAAAGACCAGACCGGCGGGGGCGCGGGTGCGTTCGCACTGGCTCTCGCGGCCTTCGGCGTCGGCGGTGCCATCGGTTCGCTGACCGTCGCCTCCCTGAAGCTTCCGCGCCGCTACCTCACACTGATGATCCTCGGCTGGGGAGTCGGGTGCGCCCCACTCGCCGTCATCGGCTACACCAGCCAGCTCTGGGTCATGGTGATCGCCCTGCTCATCACGGGCTTCCTGTTCTCCGGCGCCAGCGTGGTCTGGGGCACCCTGCTGCAGCGGCGGGTTCCGCCGTCGATGCTCGGCCGTGTCTCCAGCCTCGACTTCTTCGTCTCGCTCGCCTTCATGCCCATCTCGATGGCGATCGCCGGACCCATCGGCGAGGCCATCGGCATCGCCCCGGCCTTCCTGTTCGCAGGCCTCGTGCCGGTCGGTCTGGCGTTGGCCACGCTGCTCATCGCGCGGCTCGGGCCCGACGAGTTGGCGCATCCGTTGGACGACCTGCCCCCGGACGCCGACGGCGGAGATGAAGCCGTGACGGGTGCCGGTGCTGCGGCCGGATTCGACGCACCCTCCGATGAGGAGGCCGGACGTGAACGGCGGGCTGGCGGCTGACGCACACCTGGTCGCTGAGATCCTCAGCGCAGCCGAGGGCGCCGCGCTCAGCACGGGTTCCCCTCGCATCGGGCCGGAACACCTGCTGATCGGGTGCCTCACCACGGCGGATCCGTCTGCCAGGGCCGCGGTCGCCGCCGACGGGATCGACGACCGGGCGGTGCGTGCAGCGTTGGCGCGCGTTCTGGATCGAGCCGTGTTGACGGGCGCGGCTCCGGCTGCGACCTCTGCCTCGAACGATGCCGCTGATCCCGACGTACTCCTCGCGGGAAGTCCGCCGCTCGCGGAAGACGGCTCCGAGGTACTGCGTCGAGCGCGCGTGCTGTCTCGGATGCACCGACCGCGCGGCCTCCAGTCAGCCGACGTGCTCGTGGCTGTAGCGGAGCTGGAGGACGGCACCGCTCGTGCTGTGCTCGACGAACTGAGCGTCGATCGGCAGCGGCTGTTCGACTTCCGCGACTGGGCCGCCGGGCGCTGACCGCCGACGCTGGAGCTGGGGTCGAGGCCGGAGTCGAGGCCGGCGCCGGAGCGCAGGACGCCGGCCTCGTGCTGCCCGTCAGATCGAGCGGATCTCCTCGTCGATCTCGGCGAGCTGCTCGGTGACGCGGGCTGCCTCGAGTTCGCCGACGAGCTCGAACGCCGTCAGTTCGCGGGGGCTTTCCTCGATGGGGGTGAGAGGTGCGAAGACCTTCGTCTCGTCGAGCGCACCGAGCTTGCGGGCCGTCGGAAGCACGCGGCTCTCGAGCGAACCGACGAAGGTGTTGTAGTCCTTGACCGTGCGCTCGATGGTGCGGCCCAGCTTCTCGATCTGGGTGGCCGTGGTCGAGAGCCTGGAGTACAGCTCGCGGCTGAGGTCGAAGAGGGTCTTCGCCTCGTTCGTCAGCACGTCCTGCTGCCAGCTGAACGCGACGGTCTTGAGCACGGACCAGAGCGTGACCGGGGAGGCCAGCGCGACGCGCTTGCTGAAGGCGAACTCCATGATCGACGGGTCTGCTTCGAGGGCGCTCGAGACCAGCGATTCACTGGGGATGAACGCGATCACCAGTTCGGGCGAGGACTCGAGGCCGTTCCAGTAGGTCTTGCTGCCGAGTGTGGTGATGTGGTCGCGCACGGCCTTGACGTGGTCTTTGAGCTTGGCCTCGCGCTGCGCTCCCTCGGCGCCGGTCGCTGTCGCGGGGATCTGGCTGGCCTCGAGGTAAGCGTTGAACGGCACCTTGGCGTCGACGGCGATGTTCTTGCCGCCGGGCAGGTGGATGACCATGTCGGGCCGGCCGGCGCCGGCATCCGTCGAGATGCTCGCCTGGGTGTCGAAGTCGACCCGCTCGATGAGGCCGGCCGCCTCGACGACGCTGCGCAGTTGGGTCTCGCCCCAGACGCCGCGCGTGCTGTTGGACCGCAGCGCGGATGCGAGGGTCTCGGCGGTGGAGCGGAGGCGCTCCTCGGACTCGCTCGCCTGGCGCAGCTGCTGCGACAGCTCGCCGTGCTGCAGGCTGCGCTGGGTCTCGAGCTCGGTGACCTTGAGCTGCATCTCGGACAACGTCTGCTTGACCGGGGCGAGGGCCTGGAGGACCTTGCTCTCGGCCTTCTCGCGGTCTTCGCGGGCCTGCTGCTCTGTGCGGTGCTGCTCGACGACCTCGCGGTACTGCGACTGCGCTGCGCCGATCTGCTCGCGCAGACCCATCACCGTCGCGTCCATGGCGGCGAGCTGGGCGCGCAACTCTGACTGCACGGCGTGCTCGGAGGAACGGATCTCGGCCTGCACGGCCAACTCGGCCGCGCGCACCTCGGCCAGCTGCGCCTGGTGACGCATCTCGACGACGGCGGGGTCCTCGACGATCACGCCGGACTGCGCGGCAGCCTCACGGGCCGCCGCAGCGCGGCGCTGCAGCAGGAACGCCGTCGCGAGGGCGCCGAGCGCGATGCCGACGACGAGGCCGATGATCAGTCCGAGGATGTCCATGGCTCCAGTGTCGCCTGCCCCGCCGACACTCTGCGTTCGCCGGCCCGCGAGCCGCGGCATCCGCTGCCGCGAAGCCTGCGAGAACAGGCCGAAGCGGTGAAAACAGGTCGAATCGGCCTGTTCCGGAGCGGGTCGTGCGATCGGGCCTGTTTCCAGGCGCGCGCACGTCGCGTGCGGCTGAAACGAGCGTCGAGCTACGCCAGCGCCATCGGGCCGTGCGTCGCTGCCTTCGCGGCCGTGGCGACGGGGCCGATGGCGCCGAACCTGACGCCGACCACCTTCGCGAGGGCGTCCATGTCGTCGACTCCGTGGCGTGCGGCCGCGTCGATCATGATGTGCGCGCACGCCTCGGCGTCGGCCAGGGCGTCGTGGTGCGTGAAGCCCTCGAAGCCCGCGGCCATCGCGGCCACAGGCAGGCGGTACGAGTCGAGCGAGTAGGTCTTGCGTGCCACCTGCAGGCTGCAGAGGTAGCGGAAGTCGGGCACAGCGGAACCAACGAACGTGGACGCGGCCTTGATGACGCCCATGTCGAAGCCGGCGTTGTGCGCCACGAGCACGTCGCCCTCGGCGAAGGCGAGCAGGTCGGGGAGCTGGTCGCCCCACTCGAACGCGTCGGCGCACTGCTCGGGCTGGATGCCGTGGATGCGGATGTTCCACTCGTTGAACTCGTCGTGGGGGAACGGCGGGCGGATGAACCAGCCCACGCGTTCGACGACCTTGCCGTCGCGCACCTTGGTCATGCCGACGGAGCACGCCGAGACGTTCGATCCGTTGGCGGTCTCGAAGTCGATCGCGGTGAAGTTCACTGGCACCCTGCCATCGTTACACGCTCCGCCGACACGGCCAGCACCGGCGGCGGCCTGTCGGCAGGAGCCTGCCCGAGACTGATGCCGCAGACGGATGCCGCCGAGGGAATGGCCGGCTGCGGCATCCGTCACCCGTCGTTCAGACTGATGTCAGCGGGCGGTCGTAGGGTGATCGCACCCGGTCTCCCGGCCCCGCCGGAAGAAGGGGAGAGACAGGAGCTGCAGTGCATCCAGACCACGGTGATCGCCTCATCGAGACCCTGTTCCTCGACCTCGACGGAACGATGCTCGACTGGAGTCGGCTGCGCGAGGCCATCAGGTCCACCTGCGAGGGGCTGTCCGCGGCGCACCCCCGGCTCGACGCACTCGAGATCGAGAAGGTCAACGATTCCGTCTGGGACACGTACTGGCCCGAGATCGAGCTCGACTGGTATCGCGGCGATCTCGACAACGACGAGCTCGGACTCGAGGCCTGGCGGCGCACCTTCGAGCAGTTCGGGCTGCACGACGCCGAGCTGTTGCAGGCGACGACGGATGCCTATCACCGGGCCGAGCGCGGCGGGCACACCCTGTTCGACGACGTCGTCGACACCCTCGCCGAGGCGCGCGCGGCCGGCATCACGCTCGCCGTCGTGACCAACGGACCCACCGGGGCGCAGCGCGCGAAGCTCGAGGCCCTCGGCATCGAGAACAGCTTCGACGCCGTCTTCGTCTCGGGCGAAGTCGGAGCGGCCAAGCCCGACCGCGCCATCTTCGACCACGCGCTG
Organism: Orlajensenia leifsoniae; assembly: GCF_004570845.1. Taxonomy (GTDB): domain Bacteria; phylum Actinomycetota; class Actinomycetes; order Actinomycetales; family Microbacteriaceae; genus Orlajensenia; species Orlajensenia leifsoniae. The sequence continues at coordinate 49,955 of NZ_SPQZ01000010.1, forward strand.
GCCGAGCTCGACGCAGACCCAGCCACCGCCTGGCACGTGGGCGACCTGCTCGACAAAGACGTGGCCGGGGCTCAGGCCGCCGGCATCCGGGGCATCTGGCTCAACCGGCTCGACGAGACGGCGGGTGCGACGGATGCCGTTCCCGACCTCGAGATCACCTCGTTGCGCGAACTGCTGCCCGCCCTGCAGCTGCCTGCCCGCAGCGGAGCACGCTCGTGAACGCGCTGCCCGGCCCGGTCGATGCGTTCTTCGAAGCGACGAACGCCGGCGACGTCGATCGTTTCGTCGAAGCCTTCGCGGCCGACGGTGTGATCGACGACTGGGGGCGCACCTTCGCAGGCCACGACGGCGTTCGCCAGTGGACCCAGGGCGAGTCCATCGGCGTCGAGCAGACCTTCGAGGTCACGAGCTTCCGCATCGAGGGACGCACGGTGGTGGTGATGGCCGACGTCGGCGGCAACGGCTTCACCGGCCCATCGACGTTCACGTTCGACCTCACCGATGACGGCTCCGCCATCGAGCGGATGGTCATCACGGCGTAGCGGCCCTGGCGGGCGCATCCGCTCCCGGAACCCGCGTGCACCCGCGACCGGTACGATTGACCCCCGTGGCTCTTACAATCGGCATCGTCGGCCTGCCCAACGTCGGCAAGTCAACCCTCTTCAACGCACTGACCAAGAATCAGGTGCTCGCGGCGAACTACCCGTTCGCCACGATCGAGCCGAACGTCGGGGTCGTGAACCTGCCCGATCCGCGCCTCGAGACCCTCGCCGGCATCTTCAGCAGCGAGCGCATCCTGCCCGCCCCGGTCTCCTTCGTCGACATCGCCGGCATCGTGCGCGGTGCATCGGAGGGTGAGGGCCTCGGCAACAAGTTCCTCGCGAACATCCGCGAGGCCGACGCCATCGCCCAGGTCGTGCGTGGCTTCACCGATGACGACGTGGTGCACGTCGAGGGCAAGGTCGACCCCAAGTCCGACATGGAGACCATCAACACCGAGCTCATCCTCGCCGACATGGAGACCCTCGAGAAGGCCATCCCGCGGTTCGAGAAGGAGCTGAAGACCAAGAAGATCGGCTCCGACGTTCTCGCTGCAGCGCAGGAGGCACTCGCCGAGCTGCAGAAGGGCACGCCGCTCTCGGCCTCGAAGGTCGACATCACTCCCATCAAGGAGCTCGGCCTGCTCACAGCCAAGCCCTTCATCTACGTCTTCAACGTCGACGAGGCCGTGCTGACGGATGCCGCCAAGCGCGCCGAGCTCGAGGCCCTCGTCGCTCCTGCCCAGGCCGTCCTCCTCGACGCGAAGATCGAGTCGGAGTTGATCGACCTCGACCCGGCCGACGCTGCAGAGCTCCTCGCGTCGACGGGTCAGGACGAGTCGGGCCTCGACCAGCTCGCCCGCATCGGATTCGCCACGCTCGGCCTGCAGACCTACCTCACGGCTGGTCCCAAGGAGACCCGCGCCTGGACGATCCCGACCGGTGCGAAGGCGCCCCAGGCTGCGGGCGTCATCCACACGGACTTCGAGCGCGGCTTCATCAAGGCCGAGGTCATCTCCTTCGACGACCTCGTGGCGACGGGTTCCATCGCGGAGGCCCGTTCGCACGGCAAGGCCCGCATCGAGGGCAAGGACTACGTCATGCAGGACGGCGACGTGGTGGAGTTCCGCTTCAACGTGTAGCAGGCACTGCATCGGCGGTGTCGGCGATGCACGGCATCCGTCAGGAGAAGTGGAAGGTCGCCGGAGGGCCGTCGTCGCTGCGTTCCACGCCGCAGAGAGCGCATTCGTGGTACGCCAGACCCGTCTCCTCCTGGTGCCGCAGGACCCACTTGTGCAGGCCGAACCTGCAGCGGAGAGCCTTCGTCGACGCCATGGTGCCCTCCCACTCTCGTACGGTGCGCCCCGATGCTGAGGCGCGCCCGGTGATGGGCTCTGTCGCCATGGTATTCCGACCGAGGGGCACCTGAGGGTCGGCATCCGAAAGTCACCGAGCAGGATCGGAGAAGCCCGCACCCGACCATCGCAGTACCGTGGGGTCATTCGCACACCAGGAGGACCCATGCCGTACGCCGTCGACTTCGTGAACGTCTCCACGGAGGGCCTCGAGTCCTCTCCGGTCACGGATGCCCTCGCCGGCCTCCGTGCCAACGAGGCGCGGTACTACAAGAACAAGTTCGACCACACGTTCACCGTCGAGACCGCCGAGGAGAACCCGGCCGCACTCGAGCGCGTGACACGCATCCTGAAGGAGGAGCGCGATATCGTCATCGCCTCCCGTCCGCTGGAGGTCACCGATTTCGAGGTCGACGGCACTCGGATGACCTACGTCTTCTACGAGTCCGGCCTCTCGATCAACGTCATGTACGGCTTGGAGGAGGGCGGGAAGCGCGCCGTCGGGTTCAAGCTGTCGGATGGGATGGAGATCCCGGAGGAGCTGGCCGAGCGATTCAAGTTCGCCCGCCAGAAGTCGAAACTGGCCGGCACCATCCGCGGCTCCTTCTTCGTGATCAAGGGCGAGTACTGAACTCGACCTGCGCACAATTCAGGCTCGATCTGCGCACAATTCAGGCTCGATTGCGTTCGGTAGGCGTGTCTGCACACGACTCGCCCTGCTGAAGGCGATCGAGCCTGAATTGCGCCGGCCGCCGTCGGAGATCAGGACGGACGACCGGCGTTCAACGTCTTCGTCGATCGCAGCTCCCGAAGTTCGTCGCGCGCCCGTGCAAGACTCGCGGCAGACGCGACATATTCAGGGTGTGAGGATCGCCAGCACCGCAGCAGACGCCGACGTGACCGAGGGAGTGGGAATGCCCGAGAGCGCCGACCCGCCCCGTGAGGGCGCTGCGGCGAGCCACGACGTCGCGTGGTTCACCGAGGTCGTGCGCGAGCACTCCACCGCCCTCGTGCGCTACTTCGCCCGCCGCGGGCCACGACAGGACGCCGAGGACCTCGCCGCCGAGGTGTTCGCCACGGCCTGGCGCCGCCGCGGCGACGTGCCCGTCGACGCCGTGCTGCCGTGGCTGTACCGCACCGCCGGATTCACCCTCGCCAATCACCGCCGCAAGACGATCGACCTCCCGGTCGACGAGGTGCCCGAGACCGGCACAGTTCGCGTGAGCGAGGACCCGGAGCTGAGTGCCCTGTTCGACGCCGAGCTGCGGGGAGCGCTGGCGACGGTGGGGGAGCGCGATCGCCACATCCTGTTGCTGCACGCCTGGGAGGGCCTCGACGGCGAGGAGCTCGCCGCGGTTCTCGGCATCTCGCGGTCGGGGGCGGATGCCGCTCTCTCCCGTGCCCGCAAGCGCCTGCGTGAGGCGTGGGGCGAGCGGATGTCGTTCTAGACGTCCGTGCAAGGTTCGGCGCCCTCTGCACATAGGTATCAGTAGGCGCACGCACGAAAGGCTGAAGCGACATGAGCGATGACAACGGGCTCGACCGGGACAAGGATCTCGACCGGGACAACGGAACCGGCGGAGACAGCGGACTCGACCCCGAGGCGCGACTGCGCGCCGCCGATCCCGCTGCAGAGGTAGAACCTCGCCCGGGATTCGCGGACGAGGTCATCGCGGCGTCGACTGGGATCGCACCCGACTTCGAGGCGGCCACGGACGTTCCGGCGGGGGAGCCGGCGCCCGTGACCGACCTCGGCACCGAGCGGAGGCGGCGTCGCCCGCGGTGGATTCCGATCGCGGCGGTCGCCGCATCGATCGCGATCTTCGGTGCCGCCGGGTACGCCGTCGGTGCCTCGACTGGGGGAACGTCGACTCTCGCGGACGGCGCTGCACCCCCCATCTCCCTGCAGGGGATGTCGCAGGGAGTGCCGGAGGGTGCCGCTGCAGATTCCGGCGCGGCGCCGAGCGTCCCGTCTGCGGGGGCTGGAGCCGACAGTCGCAAGATGGCCGCCGGCTCGGCCGCCGACATGATGTATCCGTCGGGGTTCGGGCGCAACGACTTCACGTCGTCGGGCCTGTCGACCTCGGGTGGATCGGCGCCGGGCTACACCTTCGATGCTCGCGCGGCGTCGAATGTCGAGACCGTGTCGGCTCTGGCCGCAGCGTTCGGTCTCGAGGGCGTGCCGGAGCTGAAGGACGGCATCTGGTTCGTCGGCAGTCAGGACGGGACCGCCCCGCAACTCACGGTGTCGCTCGACGGCACGCTCTCGTTCTCGTACTCGAACCCGGTCATCAACCCCTGGAACTGCAAGGACACAGACGAGACCGGGGCCTGCGTTCCGTCGGGCGACGGCACCGTCCCGGGGGAGGAAGCCGCCATCGAATCCATGCGCTCCGTGATCGCGGCGACCGGGCGAGACCCGGAGGCGTACCAGTACAGCTCGGAGACCTGGGAGGGCGCTCTCACCCGTACCGCCCAGGCCTGGCCCGTCATCGATGGTCAGCGCGTCGACCAGCCGTGGACCCTGGAGCTGGCGACCGAGGGCATCGTCAACTCCTACGGTGGGCTGGCGCCGATCGTTCCCCTGGGCGACTACGAGGTCGTCAGTGAGCAGGAGGCGTTCGAGCGGCTCTCCGACCCGCGCTTCGGCGCCCAGATGACGAACCTCCCGATCGCGTTGCGCACGACCGCCGACGCCGCCGCAGGCGACGCCCCGGCCGAGTGGGTGCCGCCCACTGAGCCGCCGGCGACACCCACGGCCGGAGCCGCGCTGTCGTGGCCGGTGAACCAGGTCGACATCGTGAGTGCCAGGCTCGGGCTCGCGAGCCAGTGGCAGCCCGACGGAAGCGTGGTCGTCGTGCCCGCCTACGAGCTCACGGATGCCGAGGGCGGCACCTGGTCGGTCATCGCCGTCGCCGACTCGATGCTCGACTTCGCCACGGAGTAGGGCGCCGGAGGGTGGCATCCGGTAGGCGGATGCCGCCCGTTCGGCATCCCGCAGATGGATGCGCCCGCTGTCCGGCATCCCTCAGGCGGATGCGCCCGCTGTCCGGCATCCCGCTGGCCGCATGTCGGCGGCATATGGGAGGCTGGCGTCATGCCCGAGTCACCGGAGGTGCAGGCGCTCGCCGAAGAACTCGGCGCGCGGTTGACCGGCCACGCGTTGACCGGGGTCGACGTGCTCGAGTTCCGCACCACGAAGACCCGTTCCCGTGCGCCGGAGTCGCTCGTCGGCGAACGTGTCACCGCGGTGACCCGCCACGGCAAGCTCCTCGATCTGGCCTTCGGGGCGCACCATCTCGTCGTGTCGCTCGGCAGACACGGCTGGGCCCGTTGGGGTGGGGCGGATGCCGCCATCGACGACGCTGCAGCGCCACCGAGCGGATCCGCGCCGGGAGCGGCAGCCGTGCCGACGGACGCACCCGCGCCGCCTCCCGCCCTGGTGACTCTCGCCTTCGACGACACGCCGGTGCTCGAGTTCACCGACGCCGGTGACTGGGTCTCGCTCGGTCTCTGGGTCGTCGACGACCCGGCCGAGGTGCCGGCCGTGGCGAAGCTCGGACCCGATCCGGCCGATCCGACGTTCACTCGCGAGGACTTCGACGGCGCCGTGGTCGGCCGCCGCAAGCAGGTGAAGGCGGTGCTGCAGGAGCAGGAGTCGTTGGCCGGCATCGGCAACGCCTACTCCGACGAGATCCTGCACGCCGCGAAGGTGTCTCCCGTCGTGCACGCGGCCAGCCTCGACGCCGACGCACTCGACCGCCTCTTCGACGCGACCGTCGCGACCATCACCGGCGCGATCTCCGACCGCCGGGGCGTGCCGATCGCGAAGCTGAAAGAGACCAAGGTCGCGGCCATGAGCGTGCACGGGCGAGCGGAGGAGACCTGCCCGGTGTGCGGCGGCACCATCCATGACTTCAGCTTCGCCAGCACGACGGCGCAGTACTGTCCGAACTGCCAGACCTGGGGCGAACTGCTGCCGCTGAAGTGACCGGCATCCGTCGCCCGAAGCATCGCGATCCGATGCCCGTGTTACAGATGAAAACCACTGTGACGGGCCGGAATGGGCGGCGCGACGACGTCGCGACACGCCCGCGCGTGGCAGATCGGCTCGAAAAGGGGCTTCGCGGTGGCGAAGTGCGGGTCGTACACTGCGAGGAGCGCCCGGTGTTCCCCTACGTCGCCGGCCGCTTGGGGAGGTTTCATCATCATGCGTTCACTCATGCGGATGAACGCCGTCGCAATCGCGGCGGCGGTCATCATCGGGTTCGGTGCGGTCGGTCCGGCAGTCGGTGCGGAGCTCGCGCCCGGCTCGTCGCAGAGTGCGGCGACGACGGATGCCGCCACCACGACCGAGTCCACCGGCGATGCGACGGCGCCGCCGACCGAGGCGCCCGCTGCGGATCCGGCGCCCGACGCCTCGACGAGCCCGCCGCCGCCGCCCGAGCCGTCGGCTGATCCGTCCGCCGAGCCGAGCACCGAGCCGACCGCCGAGCCCGAGCCCACGACCGAGCCCACGACCGAGCCGACAGTCGAGCCCGCCCCGGCTCCGTCCGCCGAGCCGACGACGGAGCCGTCCGCCGAGCCGACGCCCGAGCCGACAGCTCCCGTCCTCTCCGACGAGAAGACCAACGGACTCCTCGGCCGGGCAGCGCCGAAGGTGCAGACCGTCATCAAGCCGTTCGCGCCCGGAGCTCAGCGTCTCTCGGGAGCCGACCGCTACGAGACCGCCGTCTCCATCTCGCGGCGCTTCTCCCCGAACGTGCCCGTGGTCTACATCGCGACCGGAGCGACGTTCCCCGACGCCCTGTCCGCGGCCGCTACGGCTGCGGCGCAGGGTGGACCACTCCTCCTCACCCAGACCGCTGTCCTGCCCGAGGTCGTGCGGGCCGAGATCGTACGTCTCGCCCCTGCTCGCATCGTCGTGGCGGGTGGAGAGGCCGCCGTCAGCGCCGACGTCTACACGACGCTGAGCACCCTGACGCCCAGCATCGAACGCCTCGGCGGTGCCAGCCGTTACGAGACCAGTGAACTGCTCGTCGGCGGTGCGTTCAGGTCATCGCGGGAGGCGTTCATCGCCACTGGACGCGACTTCCCCGATGCCTTGGCCGCGTCCGCCGCTGCGGGAAAGCTCGGCGCACCCGTCTTCCTCATCGACGGCGTCCTGCCCGGGATGGGTCAGAGCACCTACACCCTCCTCGAGCGTCTCGGAGTGAAGACCGTGCGCATCGCAGGCGGCAGCGCTGCCGTAAGCGACTCGATTGAGAGCCAGGTGAGCTCTCGCGGGTACGCGATCAAGCGACACCAGGGACAGGACAGGTACCTCACGGCCGCGGCCATCAACGATGCCGTCTTCCGGACGAGCCCGGCACAGCCCCTGGCGAACGCCTTCATCGCCACGGGCGCCGACTTCGCCGACGCTCTCCCCGGAGCGGCCCTCGCCGGCGGCCTCCGGTCCCCGTTGTACATCACGCGCGCCGAGTGCATCCCGCAGCCGGCAGCCATCGCCATCAACGAGTTGCAGCCGGTCTCTCGCGTGATCCTCGGCGGAGAAGCCGTCGTCGGCAACGCCGTGTTGCAGAACACGGCCTGCGCTCAGGTGTGGGCGAAGCCCGCCTCCGGTCGGATCACCGGATCGTTCGGTCCCCGCGAGCCCATCTGCACGCCGGGCGGATGCTCGCAGTCCGTCCACCGCGGCACCGACATCGGCACCGGTTGCTGGGCGCCGATCTACGCGGCGTCCGGTGGTCGGGTCAGCTACGCGGAGCCGCTCGGCACCTACGGCAACTTCGTGAAGATCGCCCACGGCGACGGTATCGACACCGGCTATGCGCATATCGTCACGGGCGGAACCCTTGTCCGTGTGGGGCAGTACGTGGTCGCCGGCCAGCAGATCGCCTGGTCGGGTGCGACGGGAGCAGCCACGGGCTGCCACCTGCACTTCGAGGTGTACAAGAACGGCACCCAGATCGACGCCGTTCCGTTCATGGCGCTCCAGGGCATCAAGATCGGCTGAGGTCGTCATGACGGAACGCCGCCTCACGCTCGCCTGTCCACGCTGCGCGTCGACGGCGAACGTCGGCGTCGCCGTCGTGCCGACCATGGGGGACTCCGGTCTCGCCGTGGTCGACTACGACTGCCGGGCGGATGCCGCTACGACGACATCAGCGAGGCCGTCGACGCCGCCCTCGGCATCCGTCGCGACCTCGGCTGACGGGTTCCGTGACGCCGCGGTGACATGTTCCGGCGCGACGCACCTGCGCCGGAGTAGCCTCGGAATCACCCCGCACCGCCGCGGTCGCGGGCCGACGGGAGCATCATGAGCAACCACACCTATCGCGTCACCGAGATCGTCGGAACCTCCCCGGAGAGCACCGACACCGCCATCCGCAATGGCATCGCCCGTGCCGCCCAGACCCTGCGCAACATCGACTGGTTCGAGGTCGTCTCGACGCGGGGCGAGGTCGCAGACGGTGCCGTCGCGCACTTCCAGGTCACCCTCAAGGTCGGCTTCAGGCTCGAGGACTGACCGGCCGTGCCGGTGACGGATGCCGACCGCCGGGTGCTGGCCCGCGCGGTCGAGCTGGCACGCGAGGCGATCGACGCCGGTGACGAGCCCTTCGGCTCGGTGCTGACGGATGCCTCCGGCAGGACCCTGTTCGAGGATCGGAACCGCACCTCGGGTGGCGACGAGACCCTGCATCCGGAGTTCGAGATCGCTCGATGGGCCGCGAACAACCTCGCCCCCGACGAGCGGGCGCTGGCCGTCGTCTACACCTCGGGCGAGCACTGCCCGATGTGCTCGGCGGCGCATGCCTGGGTCGGGCTCGGTCGCATCGTGTATGCGGCATCCGCCGGCCAGATCAGCGGATGGCGCTCCGAGTGGGGTCTCGCGCCGAGCGCCGTGGCGGTGCTGCCCATCACGACCGTCGCGCCGGGTCTCCCGGTCGACGGCCCGGTCGAGCCGTTCGCCTCCGAGGTGAGGGAGCTCCTGCGGCGGGCGGCGCTCGGTTGACGCCGGCTGCCGGCTGTCGGCTGACGTCGGCTGACGTCAGCTGACGTCAGCTGATCCCGGCTGATCTCTGGTGAGCGCAACCCCCTCCCGGATGTCGCACCGTCACGGCAGACTGAATGCGTGCCCGAGATGCCCGAGGTCCACGCGCTCGTCGCCTTCCTGGCGGAGCGCACGGTCGGCCACGCCATCAGCCGGGCGACCATCACCTCCTTCTCGGCGCTGAAGACGTTCGACCCGCCCATCGACGCCCTCGACGGGGCGACGATCACCGGCGTCACGCGCCACGGCAAGTTCATCGACATCGAGACCGATGCCGCTCACCTCGTCTTCCACCTGGCCCGCGCCGGCTGGCTGCGCTGGTTCGACGCCGTGCCCGCGACCGCGATCAAGCCCGGGCGCTCGCCCATAGCCCTGCGAGTGCGACTCGACGACGGCTCCGGCTTCGACCTCACCGAGGCCGGCAGCAAGAAGTCCCTCGCCGTCTACGTCGTGCGCGACCCGCACGAGGTCCCGGGCATCGCCCGCCTCGGCCCCGACGCCCTCGCCGACGACTTCACCGAGGCCGAGTTCGCCGAGGTGCTCAGAGGGCGACGCACCCAGATCAAGGGGCTGCTGCGAGACCAGTCGATCATCGCCGGCATCGGAAACGCCTACTCCGACGAGATCCTGCACGTCGCGAAGCTCTCGCCCTTCGCCATCGCGGCGACGATGCCGCCCGAGACCGTCGCGCACCTCTATGACGCCATGCGCACGACGCTGACGGATGCCGCTGCCATCGCCTCAGGCAAGCCGCCCGCCGAGCTCAAAGACGCCAAGCGCGCCAACCTGCGGGTGCACGCGCGCTCGGGTCAGCCGTGCCCGGTGTGCGGCGACACCGTGCGCGACGTCAACTTCCACGACTCGAGCCTGCAGTACTGCCCGACGTGCCAGACCGGAGGCAAGGTGCTCGCCGACCGCATCCTGTCGCGGCTGCTCAAGTAGGCAGCTCGGCAGCTCGGCAGCTAGGCAACCGGGCGCACAATCGACCGGTCAGATCCCGGCGACCAGCGCAACCTTCAACTCCTCGCTGATGCCGGGCGTCTCGTCCACGTCGACCGCGAGAGCCTGCACGGCACGGCTGTAGTAGTTGCGTGCCGCAGCGGCCAGGGTGATGTCGAGGATCTCGCGGTCGCTGAACCCGACGTCGCGCAGGCGCTGGCTGTCGGCATCCGTCATCACCGACGCGTCGACGCTCACCTGCTCGGCGAAGGCCATCATGGCCACCTCGGCCTCGGTGAGGTCGGCGTCGCCGTAGTCGCGCGCGATCCGGATCAGCTGGTCCACGTCGAACAGCGCGAGGGTGAGGGTGCGGCGTCCGTGGGCCAGCCGGCAGTGTCGGGAGTGCGACCCGCGAGCCGCCGCGAGCGTCACCAGCTCGTACCGGCGCTTGCCCATCGGCCGACCGATGGCGGTGATGAGCGCCTCCCACGCGTCGTAGGCCTCGGGATGCAGCCCCATCACCCGGGTGTGAGCGGCCACGAAGCCCTGGTCGGCGATGTCGTCGGCGTAGAGCTCGGCGAGACGCCCCGTGGCCTCGTCATCGGGAACTGTGCGGATGATCGACATGCTCGTGCCTCCTCGAACGGATGCCGTCCATCGTCGCACCGAGGACCGCTCGGCGGAAGAGCCCGGCGGTCCCCGGTCACTCCGGCTCGGTGAGCAGCCTCGCGTAGTTCGCCATCGAGCGCCTGTAGCGCGGCAAGTGCGGCACGAGCGCTTCGATGGCGACGCGCAGCGCCTCATCGTGGGAGCCCAGGTCGTGGAGGATCAACGCCCGCACGGCGCTGGGAGCGCCGCCGAGGGCGTGCGGGTCGGCGTTCGCGATGATCGCGAGGGCGGCATCCGGTTCGCCGAGAACCCGCCGGGAACTCGCCATCTGCACCAGGGTGCGGGCTCGGCGCACGTCGTCGAGACCGGCAGCCAGCCCGGCCTCGTAGTGACCGACGGCCTCGCCGGTGCGGCCTGTGGAGTCACGGATGCAGCCGCGCTCGAACTCGGCGCGACCGTCGTCGGCCGGGCAGTCGTCGGCGAGGGCGTCGAGGCGTGCGACGAACGGATGCGCCTGCGCGTCGCTCTCGGGCGGGGCGGAGTCGAACGCCTCCCAGAAGTCCGCGACCTGCTGTTCCCACTCGTCGATCGTCATGCCCCAACGCTAGCGAGCCGCCGGCATGGCGCAGGTGCAGCCGCTACTCCTCGGGGTGCTGGTCGAACACGAACCACGCATTCCCGGCCGGATCGACGAGGCCCGCGACGGCGCCGTCGGGGATCGGTCGCGGGGGAGTCGTCACCGTCAGCTCCGGCGTCTCGGCGAGGTACCTCTCGAGGTCGTCGACCTCGTACATGGGGCCTGCTGGGTCGGGGTCGACCGAGAGCATGACTTGGATGTCACTGTCGGGGATCTGGAACGCGACGGTGTCGTCGCCCTCGCGCCAAGCCTCCTCCCAGCCGAGAACGTCGCGGTAGAAGGCATCGGCCTCGGCCAGATCGGTGACGGGGTTGTGCAGGAATCGGAGCTTCACGGCGCCTCCGGTCGTCGGGATGAGGGTCTGCGTCGCCCCAGACCCTACTCGGGTCGAGCGCCATCGGGTAGGCCGGTGTGGGTCAGCACCGTCCAGCCCGGCATCCGCAGGCGGACCCGATCCTGTGTACCTGCCGGTGATCCATGGCCTTCGGTGCCGCGACGTGGTTCGCTGGCCTCATGGCCGAGCTGGCGATGTTCCCCCTGGGTTCCGTGCTGTTCCCGCACATGCCTCTGCTCCTGCGCGTCTTCGAGCCGCGCTACCTCGTGATGCTCTCGCGTCTGCTGGAGAGCGACACGGCGGAGTTCGGTGTCGTGCTCATCGAACGCGGCCAAGAGGTCGGCGGAGGAGAGCACAGGTTCTCGGTGGGCACTGTGGCGACGGTCACCGAGATGGGCACGGCGGACGGCACCCTCGCGCTGGTCGCCCAGGGCGGGCGCCGCATCGAGGTGGTCGACTGGCTGCCGGAGGATCCGCACCCCGTGGCCGAGGTGCGCGTGCTGCCGGAGTTGATCTGGTCGGAGGACGACCGCGGCGCCTCGAGAACGCGGAACGGGTGGTGCGCCGATCCCTCGCCCGGGCGAGCGAGTTCGTCGAGGGGTCCTGGTCTGCCGATGTGGCGCTCTCCGATGATCCGGCCGAGGCATCGTGGCAGCTGGCGGGCATTGCCCCGCTCGGCGAACTCGACCAGGTCGCCCTGCTGCGATCGACGAGCTTCGGCTCCCTGCTGGCCTCTGTCTCCGAGCTCACCGCGGCGGCGGGGGAGATCGTCGCACCGGCCTGGCTCGATCCGGTGACGGATGCCGGAGCGGCCGGCGACATCGACGACGGAGACGACGGAGACGACGATCCGCTCGGCGAGCCCGATGACGACGACGATGAGGATGACGACCGGGGTGGCGAGGGCCGCTACGGACTGGGGGGATGACATGCCGACAGACGACATCGCGACGCTCGCGATCTACTCCGACCATCTGAGCGCGGCGGCGGTGACCGCTGCGCTCGGGGTCGAGCCCACGTCGATCCATGAGATCGGCGATGCGCGCCGACGCTCGCGTTCGCGGCGGGCGGGCAGCCACTCGCCGACGCAGTACACCCACTCGCTCTGGGAGCACACGGTGCGGGGTGATACCACCGGGGCCGGAGTGGCGGATGCCGCCGGCTCCACCAGCATCCGTCTCCTCGTCGACGTCTTCCGCGAGAAGCGGGAACAGCTGGAGACGCTGCGCGCGGACTACGAGCTGCGTCTCTGGTGGTCGGCGATCTCATCGAGCACGCAGGCGCCGTTCGTCTTCGACGCCGAGCTCATCCGCGGCCTCGCGATCATCGGCTGCGACCTCTACGGCACCGCGTACCTGGAGGCCGACGGGATCGACGCCGTGCTCTAGCGCCGCCGGCGCCGGCCTGCGGGCGGTCAGGAGACCCGCTGGCGCTCGGCCCGCGTCAGGCCGCCCGAGGGGCGGCATCCGGCAGCCGCGTGCCCGTGAGCGACTCGGCGACGGTCCAGAGCGAGGCCGCCAGGTCGACGCCCCTCGCCGAGCGCGGCAGGTCGATGCGCTTGGTCGGTCCCACCAGGCCGAGGCGGTTGGGGCCGTAGTAGGCGCCTTGCGGCGCGTGGGGATAGGTCGCAGCGAACAGCAGCGGTTCGGTGCCCTGCTCGACACCCTGCGACGGCACGATGGTGCGGTCACCGGCGAGGAGGGAACGGCGGGGCGTCTCTCTCCCGAGGTTGGCGCCGGCGCTCTGCAGATTGGTGCGGGTGAAGCCCGGATGGGCGAAGGTGCTGATCAGGTTCCAGCCGCGCTCGTCCGAGACGCGCGCGAGGTGCTGGGCGGCGAGCATGTTCGCCAGCTTCGACTGCGCGTAGGCGAGCATCGGCACGTAGCGGCGGTCGACGTACTGCAGATCGTCGAAGTGGATCCTCCCAGCGTTGGCCACGCCACTCGTCATGGTGGTGACCCGCGGATGCTCCGACTCGAGCACGAGCGGCAGCAGCAGGTTCGTCAATGCGAACGGGCCGAGGAAGTTCGATCCGAACTGCAGCTCGAAGCCGTCGCGGGTCTCCATCCGCTTCGGTGGGGCCATCACGCCGGCGTTGTTGACGAGGGTGTCGACGGGTCGGCCGTCGGCGAGGAGCGAGTCGGCGAAGGCATGCACCGTCGCCAGTTCGGACAGGTCGATGTGGCGGACCTCGAGACTGGATCCGGGGGACTGGTCGAGGATCTCGGCTCGCGCCGCCTCGCCCTTCTCGATGGTGCGCACGGCCATGACGACGTGGGCGCCGGCCGAGGCCAGGCGCCTCGTGGCCTCCTTGCCGGTTCCGCTGTTCGCGCCGGTGACGACGATGAGGCGTCCGGACTGATCGGGCACGGTGTACATGGAGACTCCTTCGCGGAATAATAGACCGGTGGTCTCTTATGGGGCCAAGATAACAGACCGTGGTTCTGTTATATCGGGATGGTGAGGAAAGACTCAGGATGACGTTCGCAGCACCGTTCCACCGGGCCCGCAGCGACGAGCAGCGCGCCGAACGCCGTCAGGCCATCCTCGACGCCGCGGCCGGCATCCTCTCCGAGTCGCGCGTCTCCGAGCTGAGTCTCACAGCGCTCGCGCACCGCGTCGGCCTCGCGAAGTCGAACGTGCTGCGCTACTTCGACTCGCGCGAGGCCGTGCTGCTCGAGCTGTACGACCGCGAGTTCCGGGCCTGGCTGAGGGACCTGCGTGCGCTGACGGATGCCGACCCTCGGGCGGCGGCCACGGTGGACGGCCTCGCGTCCATGATCGCCGCCGCGGCCGTCGCCCGACCCGTGTTCTGCGACCTGTGCGCCAGCGCCGCCGTCGTGCTCGAACGGAACGTCTCCGTTCCGGCAGCCGCGGCGTACAAGCGATCGTCGCTCGAGACGGCGCACGACCTGGCCGGGTTCGCCCGACCGCTGCTGGGGGAGAAGGGCGATGCGGCCGCGCTGGCGTTCTCAGGCGGAACAGTCATCGTCATCGGCGGCCTCTGGGCGGCATCGCAGCCTTCGCCGGCCATGGCCGAGGCCTACGCCGGCGATCCGGCACTCGCAGCCATGCGCATCGACCTGCGTGTCGGCATCCGGGAGCTCGTGGCGACCCTCATCGCGGGTCTGCGTGAACGGACCCCCACGCTCGACTGAACGACCTCTTGCGCTCCGGCGCCCGTCGGATACACTGACGTCGGCCCCCTCATGGGGGTGACCACAACTAGACGAATCCTGGCTGGTGACGGCCTCGTATCGACAATGGAGTCATCGTGGGACGTCACACAATCGCGCGACGCCGTCCGGGCCTGATCTGGGGCTCCGTCGCCGCCCTCGTCGCCGTCTGCCTCGTCGCCGGTGGCGGCATCGCGTGGGCCAGCGGCTCGCTCGACGATCTCCTGCCCACAGGGACACCGACCGCATCCTGCGACTCCGTCAGCCCGCTGGCCGTCGTCGCCGATCCGGCCATCGCCCCGGTCATGGCGAGCATCGCGACCGACTTCGACGCGTCCCACTCCTGCACTGAGACCACCGTGAAGGCCCAGGACTCCGCCGACACGGCATCAGTCCTCGCCGCGGGAAACGACGTGCACGCCGACGTCTGGGTTCCGGACTCCGCAGCGTGGCGAACGCGCACGGACGCGACGGCGGCCTCTCTGGGGCGGCCGGCGCCCACGGCGCAGTTCGGTGATGCCGTCGCGACCACGCCCGTCGTCTTCGCGGCCCCTGCTGCGCAATCGGCCGCGTTCGCCGAGGATCCCGTGGGCTGGTCATCGATCCTCGACGGCTCGCTGTCGGCATTGCTGCCAGACCCCGAGGGCAGTGGGGCGAGCCTCGCCGCACTCGGGGCACTCGGTGCACACGCGCCCGGGGACGACATCCGCCCGTTCGCCGGGGCGATGATCGCTCTCGGCAAGACGATTCCGCGCTCGCTGGACGCCGCGCTCGTCTCGGCGGAGTCCGCGTCGGTTCCGACCGTCGTCGTGACGACAGAGCAGGCCGTGGCGTCGACGAATTCCGCACCGGACAGCGACCAATTCCTCGCCCTCTACCCGGCCGACGGCACGGCGGGGGTCGACTTCCCGTTCGTGCGCGTCGGAGGGGAGTCGACGGGCGACGCCGAGCTCGACGCGCTCATCGCCGACTTCGAGGAGGCGGTCCATGCCTCGTCCGACGCGATCGTGGCGGCCGGATTCCGGGAGGGCGACGGTACCGGCGTGCTCGACGCACCGGGTGTCGTCGCGCAGCCCGTGGTGCTGATGGCCGGAGCCGACGGCGCGTCGCAGCTCAGCATCCTGCGTACGTGGGGTGTGCTCAACCTGCGGTCGCGGATGCTCGCCGCGATCGACGTCTCGGGCTCGATGGAAGAGCCGTCCGAGAGCGGGCTCCGGCGCATCGACATCTTCCAGCAGGCGGCATCCGGCGCACTGCAGAAGTTCTCGGGCGAGGTGGAACTCGGCGTGTGGGTGTTCTCGACCCAGCGCGACGGCGACAAGGACTGGGAGGACCTCGCTCCCATCGCCCCGCTCGGGGACGCCGCGCACAGCCAGCAGATCGCCGGCATCGTCGCCTCGCTGCCCGATCGCCTGGGAGGCGCGACCGGCCTGTACGACACCACCCTCGCCGGCGTGAAGAACGTGCGCGACGGTTACGACGCCTCGAAGGTGAACTCGCTGCTGGTGATCACCGATGGCAAGAACGAGGACGAGAACGGCATTTCCCTCGACGAGCTGCTCGCGCAGCTCGAGAAGCAGGCCGATCCGGACAAGCCCGTGCCCGTGATCATGATCGGCTTCGGCCCCGACACCGACCTCGATGCCATGTCCAGGATCGCCAAGGTCACCGGCGGAGCCGCCTATTCGGCCACGAAGCCCGAGGACCTCGGAGACGTGCTGGTCGACGCCCTCTCCCAGCGGTCCTGTCGCCCCGACTGCTGAGGCCGTCTTTTCTCGAAGAATGATTCTCCGGTTGGATCAGGGAGTTTCCTTCGAGAGCACTGGGAGCTGTTGAGAAGGGATGCGCCCCGAACGGGGGAGTCGGTACTGTGACCATAAATGGTCACAGAAGGGATCAACGAATGACCGACGAGTACACCCGACGTCTCGCCTCTCAGTTCGCAGTCGATCGCACGCAGATCGACAATCGCCGGATACTCGGCGACGACCTGTCCCGGCTTCGCGAGGTCGAACATTTCGCCTCTTTCCCCACGGATGCCGACGCTCAAGCCGCCGTCGCCGAGCTGGAGCGGCTCTCCTTCCGCTGCTCGACGATGTCGACGAACAGTTCCCACGTGATGTGCGCCGTGCGCCTGGACGCCGTCGACGAGGAGAGCGCGCGGTACTTCGTGCGCGCTGTCACCGCCGTCGTCGACGCCCACTCCGGCGACTACGACGGATGGGGTGCTCCCGTCGTCACAGCGCGCCGCCCTCTCGTGCACATCCCCGACTCGCCCGAGGAGATCCACTGGTCCTGACGGGCCGCATGGCCTGACGTCCTGAAGCCGCCACGACGGATCGTGGCGGCTTCTCGACGAAGGATGACTCTTGTCCTGCAGCCTCACCGCGTCGGCGCTGGCAGAGTTGATCACCATGAGCATCGTGATGGTCCCGGGCATCGACGGATCGGGCGCGCAGCATTGGCAGACCCTCTGGGCGAACGACGACGCCGGTATCGGGAGTATCGCCCCGTCGTCGTGGACGCATCCCGAGATCGAGGACTGGATCGCCGCTCTCGAGAACGCCGTCGAGCGAGCGCGGGAGTCCGGCGAAGACGAGGTGCTCATCGTCGCCCACAGCCTCGGCTGCATCGCCGCAGTGGAGTGGCTCGGCCGAGGACGTGCCGCCGGGATCGCCGGAGCCGTGCTGGTCGCGCCGCCCGATGAGGCGATCGACGTGTTCCCGGAGCGCTGCCCCAGCTTCATCGGCATCGCCAGGCGGGCCGCATCCGTTCCCCTGCTGCTGATCGCGAGCAGCGATGACCCCTACTGCTCCGCGGATGCCGCAGCGGAGCTGGCCACACGCTGGAACGCCCAGCTCGTCATCGCGGGCGCCCTCGGGCACATCAACAGCGACAGCGGTCTGGGCGCCTGGCCCGACGGGCGCGCGCTGGTGGATGCCTTCGCCGATCAGGTTCTCAGGGAGCCGGTGCCGGGCCGTCCGACGGCTCCGCGTCCGGCAGCCATTCCTTGAGGATCTCGGGCTCGGGGGAGACCTCGTCCTCTTCGCGGTCGAGTTCCTCGCGGTCTGCAGCTGTGTTGTCGCTCATGTCCTGAGCCTAGCCAGACATCGGGGGTGATCGACCTGTGCCGACAGTCTCGCTCGAGGCGACCGGTCAGTGCGCGATGACGCCCTCGGGGGCGTCGACGGGCTTGCGGATGAAGAGCGCCGCCACGATGCCGAGCATCGAGATGATCGCGCCGGCCAGGAATGCCGCCTGAACTCCGCCGGCCGCTGCGGTGTTCGGCGCATCGCCCGCCGCCGTGAGGGTTGCCGTCTGCGTGGCCATCAGGGTGATGAACAGGGCTGTTCCCGTGGCGCCGGCGACCTGCTGCACCGTGCCGATCACAGCACTGCCGTGCGAGTACAGGTGCGGCTGCACCGACCCGAGGCCGGCGGTGAACAGCGGAGTGAACAGGAAGGCCAGCCCGACGCTCAGCGTGACGTGCGCGGCGAGCATGAAGAGCGGCGAGGTGTCCTCCGACACCGTCGTGAGGGCCCAGAGAACTCCGCTGACGACGATGGCTCCGGGAACGAGCAGCACCCGCGGGCCGACCCTGTCGTAGAGGCGGCCGACGAGCGGCGCGAGCAGGCCCATGACGAGACCACCGGGCAGCAGGATGAGGCCGATCTGCCAGGTGGGGAGGCCCAGAACCTGCTGCATGTAGATGGGCAGCACGATGATGGTGCCGAACAGCGCCATCATGCTGACGGCCATCATGATCACCGAGAAGGTGAAGGTCGATGAGCGGAACACGCGCAGGTCGAGCAGGGCGCGGTCGCGTCGCTGCAGGAGAAGCTGGCGGATGATGAACGCGGCCAGCGAGACGGCCCCGACACCGAGCGAGATCCACATGGGCATCGCGGCCATGGCGGCGTCCTCACCCGCGGCCGGAGTCTCTCCGATGCGGCTCAGGCCGTAGACGAGGCCGCCGAAGCCGAAGGCCGAGAGCACGACGGAGAGGGAGTCGATGGGCGCCTTGCGCGTCTCGCCGACGTTCTGCAGGCGACGGTAGCCGAGAATCAGCATCGCGAGTGCGATGGGCAGCACGATCCAGAACATCCAGCGCCAGCTCAGCAGGGAGAGCACGACGCCCGAGATGATCGGGCCGATGGCCGGAGCCACCGAGATGACGATGGAGACGTTGCCCATCGTCTTGCCGCGTTCCGAACTGGGCACGACGGTCATGATCGTCGTCATCAGCAGCGGCATCATGATGGCGGTTCCGGAGGCCTGGATGATGCGGGCCGCGAGGAGCACCTCGAATCCCGGTGCGAGGGCGGCGAGGAGGGTGCCGAGGGAGAACAGCGTCATCGCGGTGATGAACATCGAGCGCGTCGTGAAGCGCTGCAGCAGGAATCCGGTGACGGGGATGATGATCGCCATCGTCAGCATGAACGACGTCGACAGCCACTGGGCTGCGCGGGCGTCGATGCCGAGGTCGACCTGCAGCGTCTTGATCGCGACGCTCATGATCGTCTCGTTCAGGATGACGACGAAGGTGGCGACGAGCAGCACCCAGAGCACGCTGCGTTCGCGGCCGGCACGAGATGCGCGGGCGGCATCCGTCTGGGCCTGATCCGCCGACGTGCGGTCGGTGGGGCCGGAGGCCAGATCACTCGGCGCGACGGCGTCGGAGGTGGTCTTGTCGGTCACAGGGATCCCCTTAAGGATGGGAGGCGTGGGCTGGGAGAACGAGGGCGGCGTCGGCCCCGAACCGCTGTCGCGTGTACTGAGTGCGAACCGGAACGAGACCGACGACATTCCCGGAACCCGCAAGAATTCCGGATGTCGACCGTGAGTGTTCCGCGAGGGTACCGCGAGCCGCAGACACTGCGGCGTACTCTGAGGCCGTCCGTCCGCTGCACCGAAGGAACCCATGGCCGTCATCGACAACGCCGTCTACGTCGACGGGAAGCGGGTGGCGACGCCCGAGACCCTCGACCTCACCCTCGAGGCGAAGGCCGAGCTCGGCGGATTCGCCTGGATCGGCCTGTACCGACCGAGCGAGACCGAGCTGAACGCCGTCGCGGAGGAGTTCGGGCTGCACCACCTGGCCGTCGAGGACGCCAGGAACGGCCATCAGCGGGCGAAGCTCGAACGCTACGGCGACACCCTGTTCGTGGTGCTGAGGCCCGCACGCTATCTCGACGATGTGGAGGAGGTGGAGTTCGGCGAGGTGCACATCTTCATCGGACCCGACTTCGTGGTCAGCATCCGGCATGCTGAAGCACCGAACCTGGCCGCCGTCCGGCACCGTCTCGAGGCGGCGCCCGAGCTGCTGGCGCAGGGCCCGGAGGCCGTGCTGTACGCCATCCTCGACGAGGTGGTCGACGAGTACACACCGGTCATGGCCGGGCTCGAGAACGACATCGACGAGATCGAGGACCAGATCTTCGACGGCGACAGCGCCGTGTCACGCCGCATCTACGACCTCTCGGGCGAGGTCATCAAGTTCCAACGCGCGACGCAGCCCCTCGTCGGCATGCTCGCCGGCCTCCAGGCGGGGTCTGAGAAGTACGGAGTCGACCTCGAGCTGCAGCGCCACCTGCGCGACGTGAACGACCACGTGCTGCGCATCATCGACCGGGGCGACAGCTACCGGCAGCTGCTGCAGAGCGCCCTCACCGTGCAGCTCACCCTCGTGGGACAGCGCCAGAACGACGAGATGCGCAACCTCTCGGAGACCAACATCGCGCAGAGCGAGGAGGTCAAGAAGATCTCGAGCTGGGCGGCGATCCTGTTCGCCCCGACGCTGGTCGGAACCGTGTACGGCATGAACTTCGACTACATGCCCGAACTGCACTGGAGGTGGGGTTACCCGTTCGCCCTGGCGCTCATGGTGGCGATGGGGTTCGGCCTCTACAAGGTGTTCAAGAAGCGCGGGTGGCTCTGAGGCTCAGTTCCGGATGCCGCTGACGGCGTCGACGGCCTGCGCTGTCGACGTGGCCGCCGTCGCGAGCTCGTCGGGCGTCGTCGTGCTCGCCAGGGTGAAGCGCACGGCGGTCTGGGCGACCTCGGCGTCGAGTCCGAGCGCCAGCAGGACGTGCGAGGCCTCGTCGCTGCCGGCGGCGCACGCCGATCCGCTCGAGCACACGACGTCGCGCTGTTCGAGCTCCAGGAGGACGGCCTCGCCGCTCGTGCCCGGGAACACGAACGATGCCGTGCCCGGGAGGCGGTGCGTCGCGTCGCCGGTGAGCCGAGCCGTGGGAACCGATGCGAGCACGGCCGCGATGAAGTCGTCTCGGAGTGCGCTCACCCGGGCCGCGGCATCCGCTCGCTCGGACTCGGCGAGACGCAGGGCCGTCGCGAACGCCACCGCTCCGGCGACGTTCTCGGTTCCGCTGCGGCGTTCGCGCTCCTGTCCGCCGCCGTGCAGCACGGGCTCGAGCGGGATGCGCCCGCGCACCACGAGAGCCCCGATGCCCTTGGGGGCGCCGACCTTGTGGCCCGCGAGGGAGAGGGCGTCGACGCCGAGGTCGTCGATGCCCAGGGGGAGCCATCCGGCGGCCTGGACGGCGTCGGAGTGGATGGGGACTCCCCGGGCGCCAGCGATGGCGGCCAGCTCGGGAAGCGGCTGAACGGTGCCGATCTCGTTGTTCGCGTACTGGATGCTGACCAGCGTCGTGTCGTCGCGGATGGCCCGGGCGAGGTCGTCGACCGAGACGATGCCTGCGGAGTCGACGGGCAGCAGGGTCACCTCGAAGCCGTGCACGCGCTCGAGGAATGCCACGGACTCGAGCACGGCCTCGTGCTCGAGCGGCGTCGTGATGATGTGCCGACCGCGGGGCGTTGCCAGGGCGATGCCCTTGATCGCCAGGTTGTCGGCCTCGGTCCCGCCCGAGGTGAAGACGACGTCACCTGCACGTGCGCCGACGATGCGGGCCACCTCGGCGCGGGCCTCGCGCAGCCCGCGTGCGGCGCTCTCGCCCACGCCGTGCACGCTCGACGGGTTGCCGAAGCTCCCGGTGAGGTAGGGCCACATCGCCTCGATCGCCTCCCGGCGCACGGGAGTCGTCGCGGCGTTGTCGAGATAGATCACGGTGTGGCCGGAGTGGTGGCGGCAGTCGTGGCCGGGGCCGATTCCGCGACGGATGCCTCGATCACGACATCGAGCCCGAGGTCGAGCGAGCGCACCGAGTGCGTGAGGGCGCCGACCGAGATGACGTCGACGCCGGTGGCGGCGATGGCCGCGACGGTGTCGAGGGTGACACCCCCGCTGGCCTCGACGATGGCGCGGCCGGCCACGAGTGCGACCCCCTCGCGCAGCTGGTCGGGGCTGAAGTTGTCGAGCATGATCGTGTCGATCCCGGCCGCGAGCACCGGCTCGATCTGGTCGATGCGATCGACCTCCACCTCGAGGTGCGTCGTGTGCGACAACCGGGCGCGAACGGAGAGCAGCGCATCCGTCACCGACAGGCCACCGGCGGTGAGCACGGCGAGATGGTTGTCCTTGGCCATCACGGCGTCGGAGAGCGAGTGCCGGTGGTTGTGCCCGCCGCCGTCGCGCACGGCCTGGCGCTCGAGCACGCGCAGGCCCGGGGTGGTCTTACGGGTGTCGACGATGCGCGCGCTGGTGCCCTCGGTCTCCGCGACGTAGCGGGCCGTGAGCGTGGCGATGCCGGCCATGCGC
The DNA here is from genome assembly GCF_004570845.1 of Orlajensenia leifsoniae. Taxonomy (GTDB): domain Bacteria; phylum Actinomycetota; class Actinomycetes; order Actinomycetales; family Microbacteriaceae; genus Orlajensenia; species Orlajensenia leifsoniae. The sequence goes on from NZ_SPQZ01000010.1 coordinate 72,273, forward strand.
TGCACGAAGTTGAGACCGATGCGCTCGGCCTGCAGGATGCCGCGGGCGGGCCCGGTCACCTCCGCCAGCACGGTGCCGGTCTCGAACACGTCGCCGTCGGAGGTCTTCAGCGTCACGACGACGCGCGGATCGGTGAGGCGGAACGCAGCCGCGAAGACGTGTGCTCCGCTGAAGACGCCGGGCTCGCGCGCCACGAGCTGGGCGGTGGCGGTGGCGCCCTCGGGGATGAGGGTCGCCGAGGTGATGTCGCCCCAAGGGGCGTCCTCTTCGAGCGCCGCGGACACGATGCGGTCGATGGCGGCGGGGGTCAGCATGCGAGGGAGTCCTCTCGGAGGGGTGTGCGAACGGCGAGCTGCGGATTCGCGACGGGGAAGTCGGAGCGGAAGTGGGCGCCGCGCGATTCCTCGCGGGCGAGGGCTGCTCCGACTATGAGGCGGGCGAGGTCGAGCAGGTTGGCGTCCTCGAGGACCGATGCGTCGCACGCGGCGTCGGTGTCGGGCCTGGGCACCGCGGCGAGGGCCTCGCGGGCGTGCCGCAGGCCGTCACCGGATCGCAGCACGCCGGCGTGCTCCCACAGGATCGCCTGGATCGTGCCGCGGAGTGCGCTGTCCGTGCTGGAAAGCGAGGAGTCTCGGTCCGACACGCCGTCGAGGGCGGCGGATATGGGGGCGTCGGAACCCGAAGTTCCTCGCTTTCCAGCATCGCCGGCGACGAGCGGGACAGCTCCCAGGTCGCGCACCGCCCGATCGGCGAAGACCGCCGCCTCGAGCAGCGAGTTCGACGCCAACCTGTTGGCGCCGTGGACTCCCGTGCAGGCCACCTCGCCGATCGCGTAGAGGCCGGCGAGCGAGGTTCGTCCCCAGGTGTCGGTCGCGACGCCGCCCATCAAGTAGTGCGCGGCAGGGGAGACGGGAACGGGTTGCACGGCCCAGTCGTAGCCGGCCGACCGGCAGGCGGCGGTGATGGTCGGGAATCTCGTCTCGAGCGCATCGCGTCCGAGCGCCGTGGCGTCGAGCAGGACGGGCTCACCGCCCTGGGCCGCCATCTCGACGGCGATCGCCCGGGCCACGACGTCGCGGGGAGCGAGTTCGGCGAGCGGATGCACGTCGAGCATGAAGCGCTCGCCGTGGGCGTTGAGCAGCACGGCGCCCTCGCCGCGCACGGCCTCCGAGACCAGCGGCGTGCCGGGCACGGCCAGCGCCGTCGGATGGAACTGCAGGAACTCCAGGTCGGCCATGCGCGCTCCGGCTCGCCAGGCCGCCGCTGCTCCGTCGCCGGTCGCGACCGCAGGGTTGGTCGTGTGACGGTACAGCTGGCCGGCGCCGCCGGTCGCGAGGATGACGGCGTCGGCGCGGAGCTCCGAGCGCGTCCGGGAGGGCCCCTGCACGATCGCGCCCACGACGCCGTCGGCATCCGTCAGCAGCTCCACGAGCATCGTGTGCTCGTGCACGACGGCCGTACGGTGGCGCACCGTCGCGATCAGCGCGTGCTCGATCGCGAAGCCCGTGGCGTCGCCGCCCGCGTGCAGCACTCGGGCCCGCCGGTGGGCCGCCTCGAGGCCGCGAGCCAGGCCGGATCCCGACCCATCGCCGTCGAAGGCGACGCCGAAGCGGATGAGGTCGCGCACCCGGGCCGGCCCCTCGTCGACGAGCACGCGAGCGGCATCGACGTCGCAGAGACCGTCGCCAGCGCTCAGGGTGTCGAGCAGGTGGGCGTCGGCCGAGTCGTCGGGGAACAGTGCTGCCGCGATGCCGCCCTGGGCGTAGGCGGTGTTGCTCTCGGCGAGCGCCCTCTTCGTCACGAGGGTGACGCTGTGACCGGCATCCGTGGCGCGCACGGCCGCGAACAGGCCGGCGAGGCCGCTGCCGATCACCAGAACGTGCATGGTCAGGCTCCGACGAACGAGGCGACAGGGACGGGAGCAGGGGCGGTGACGGATGCGGATCCGCCGCCGGATGCCGGGGGCCTGGCCGCCAGCATCCGTTCGAGGGCGACGCGGGCAGGCGCCGCGACGTCGTCGCTCACGGTGATGCGGTTGAGCACCTCGGCCGGGCGCTCGGCCGAGCCGACGAGGGCCTCGAGCACCCAGGCGAGGTAGCCGGGGTGGATGCGGTACATCGTCGAGCACGGGCAGATCACCGGATCGAGGCAGAAGATGGTGTGCTGCGGGTACTCGGCCGCGAGGCGCTGCACCAGGTTGATCTCGGTGCCGATGGCGAAGGTCGAGCCGGCCGGAGCCGCCGCGATGGCCTTGGTGATGTAGTCGGTCGATCCGTACTCGTCGGCTGCGTCGACCACGGCCATCGGGCACTCGGGGTGCACGATCACCCGCACGCCGGGGTGCTCGACGCGGGCCTGGGCGATCTGGTCGACGGTGAAGCGACGGTGCACGCTGCAGAATCCGTGCCACAGGATGACCCGGGCATCGAGCAGGTCCGCCGCGCTCGATCCGCCGAGGGCCTTGCGCGGGTTCCACATCGGCATCTGCTCGAGCGGGACCCCCATGGCCTTCGCGGTGTTGCGGCCGAGGTGCTGGTCGGGGAAGAACAGCACCCGCTGGCCGCGCTCGAACGCCCACGCCAGCACGGTCTCGGCGTTCGAGGAGGTGCAGACGATGCCGCCGTGCTCCCCGCAGAAGCCCTTGAGGGCTGCCGACGAGTTCATGTACGTCACGGGGATGACGGGAACGCGGCCGTCGGCATCCGGCTCCGTGCCGTAGAGGGCCTCGAGCTGCTCCCAGCACTCCTGCACCGAGTCGATGTCGGCCATGTCGGCCATCGAGCATCCGGCGGCGAGGTTCGGCAGGATGACCGCCTGCTCCGGACGCGACAGCAGATCGGCGGTCTCGGCCATGAAGTGCACGCCGCAGAAGATGATGGCCTCGGCGTCGGGCTTGGCCTTGGCGGCGTTCGCGAGCTGGAACGAGTCGCCCACGAAGTTGGCGTAGGCGATGACCTCGTCGCGCTGGTAGAAGTGCCCCAGGATCACGACGCGCTCGCCGAGGGTCTCCTTCGCGGCGCGGATGCGGGCGTCGAGTTCGTCGGCGGATGCCGTGCGGTACGCGGCGGGCAGCTCGCCCTGCCGCGGCGAGCCGACGGGGATCACGTCGCCCATCGACGATCCGGGGCCGTAGCCCAGGGGGCCGGCGTCGAACTCCCACGGGCCGGCAGCGAGGTCGGGGGAGCAGGTGCTGCCCTCGGCCTGACCCGCCTGGACCAGCTGGATGGTGCGGTCGACGGATGCATCGACGGATGCTCCGCCGAGCTCGATGCGCGAGATTGTCATCGCTGTTCTCCTGTGTGTGGAACGGACGGAGGGGAAGAAGGGGCGGACACAGCGGCGGCAGCACCGGATGCAGCCGTGCCGGGCACCGACTCGGGACCGAGCGGTCCGCGGTCGGCGAGGTCGATGGACGCGTCGTAGCGGTAGAGCCGCGGAGGGCGATGCCGGGTGCCGGCCACGACCTCGCCCGTCGCCACGACGGTTCCCGAGGCCTCGACGGTGCGTCGGAAGTTCGCGGGGTCGATGTGCCGCTGCAGCACCGCCTCGTGCACCTCGCGCAACTCGGCGAGCGTGAAGGTCGCACCGAGGAAGGCGTGCGCGATGGCGGCGTACTCCACCTTGGTGCGCAGGCGCCAGAGCGCGTAATCGATGATGCGGTTGTGATCGAAGGCGAGCAGCGGCAGTTCGTCGGCCACGAACCAGCGCACGTTCTCGTTCTCGGCGGCGCGCTCGGCCTCGGCCGACTGCACCATCGCCCAGTAGACCACCGAGACGACGCGACGGCCGGGCGAGCGCTCCAGCTCGCCGAAGGTGTACAGCTGCTCGAGGTATGTCGGGGCGAGCCCCGTCGTCTCGCCGAGAGTGCGGGCCGCGGCGCTCACGAGCTCCTCGTCGACCGGGAGCCAGCCGCCGGGCAGTGCCCAGAGGTCCTTCTGCGGATCGCGGGTGCGGCGCACCAACGGGATCCACAGCGTCATGCGGCCCGTCGTCTCGTGCGGACGCAGGGCGAAGATGACCGTCGAGACGGCCAGGGCGGCGTCGCTCGCGCCGCCGGGGGCCCGCTCGGGGGTCGTATCCGTTCCGGTCATCTCCGGCATCCGTCCACTCGGATCGAGTAAAGGTCAGAGTGACCGTAACTCATTGGGACCACCTTACAGTCATCTCGACCCGAACTCCAAACCGAGCACGCCCACCGACCCGGTAGACTGTCCGCACAATCGCATATCGGGCCATCGACGCCTTGCGGGAGAGCCGGATCAACCGGCACCGACGGAGCAAGCCTCCCCGCCAATCTCTCAGGTCACTACACCGCAAGAACGAGGCCGCTCTGAAAAGCGGATGCCGGGTCACCGGCATCCCGCCGACGGTGAAAGTCCGTGCGCCTCGTGCGCCGGGTGAAACTCTCAGGCCAATGACAGAGGGGGAGTTCCCAGCGACTACGGTCGCGCCTTCTGCGCACACTCTGGAGAACTCGTGTCCGATCGTCTCAGCCCCATGCACGACCTGCACGTCACGGCCGGCGCCGGCTTCACCGACTTCGGTGGCTGGCAGATGCCGGTTCGCTACTCCAGTGATCTCGCCGAGCACCACGCCGTGCGCACGACCGCCGGCATCTTCGACATCTCCCACATGGCCGAGATCCTGGTCGAGGGCACGGATGCCGCCGCCTACCTCGACTACGCCCTCGCCGGCAAGCTGAGCGTCATCGCGCTCGGCCAGGCGAAGTACAGCCTGCTGCTGGCCGAGTCTGGCGGGATCATCGACGACCTCGTGGTCTACCGCCTGGGCGAGGAGAAGTTCCTCGTGGTCGCCAACGCCGGCAACCGCGCCGCAGCCGTCGCCGCCCTCACCGAGCGCGCCGCCGACTTCGACGTGCGCGTCGAGGACCAGAGCGATGACATCGCCCTCATCGCCGTTCAGGGGCCGAACGCCCGTGCCATCCTCGAGGCCACGACGGCCATCACCGAGCTCGGCACTCCGCTGTCCGACCTCAAGTACTACTGGTCGAGCGACGGCTACTTCGAGGGCGTGCCGCTCTTCGTCGGCCGCACCGGCTACACGGGCGAAGACGGCTTCGAGCTCTACATCAAGAGCGATGCCGCCGCCCGACTCTGGGTCGCCCTCACGCAGGCCGGCGCCGACCACGGCCTCGTGCCTGCCGGCCTCGCCAGCCGCGACACCCTGCGCCTCGAGGCGGGCATGCCGCTCTACGGCCACGAACTCGGACTCGACACCTTCCCGGTGCAGGCCGGTCTCGGCCGGGTCGTCGCGCTCTCCAAGGACGGCGACTTCGTCGGCCGCGCCGCCATCGAGGCCGGTCCCGACGCCGACGCCCGCGTTCTCGTCGGCCTGGTCGCCGAGGGCAGGCGTGCCGGGCGCGCGGACTACGAGGTCTACGCATCGACCGAGTCGGATGCCGCTCCCGTCGGCGTCATCACGAGCGGCGCCCTCTCTCCGACGCTCGGCCACCCGATCGCGATGGCCTACGTCGACGCTGCGGTGTCCGAGGTCGGCAGCGCGGTGTTCATCGACGTGCGCGGTACGCGGATCCCGGCATCCGTCGTCGCCCTTCCGTTCTACAAGCGCCAGAAGTAACTCCCACCCCCAGAGCTCCAACCCCTGAGAGGACGCCATCATGGCTGACAAGACCACGCTCCAGTACACCGCCGAGCACGAGTGGGTGCTCGTCGATGGCGACACCGCCACCGTCGGCATCACCGCCTACGCCGCAGACAAGCTCGGCGACGTCGTGTTCGTCGACCTGCCCGCGGTCGGCACCGAGGTCGAGGGCGGTGTCGTCGTCGGCGAGATCGAGTCGACCAAGTCGGTCGGCGAGCTGTTCGCCCCCATCGACGGAACGGTCGCCGAGATCAACGACGCTGTCGTCGACACCCCCGAGCTGGTGAACTCCGACCCCTTCGGCGACGGATGGCTCATCAAGGTGACCTTCACCGAGCTCCCCGCGCTGCTCTCGTACGACGAGTACTCGGCGATCGTCGGCGAGTAGCCGAGCCTCCTCATCCCGCATCCTCGAACCTGATCGGATCACGCGCGCAATGACTTCAGCCTCCTCGGCCTTCGACATGGACGCCTTCGGGCGTCGCCACATCGGCGTCGGCCTCGACGCCCAGGCCGAGATGCTCACCGAGCTCGGCTACGACTCCCTCGAATCGCTGATGTCGGCCGCGGTTCCGGCGTCGATCGCGATCGGCGAGCACCTGACCTCGGTCATCCCCGAGGCGGCGACCGAGCGGGAGGCCCTGGCCGAGCTGCGGTCCCTGGCCGACCAGAACACCGTGCGCACCTCGCTCATCGGCCTCGGCTACTACGGCACCATCACGCCGGCGGTCATCAAGCGCAACGTGCTCGAGAACCCGAGCTGGTACACGGCGTACACGCCCTACCAGCCCGAGATCTCGCAGGGCCGCCTCGAGGCGCTCATCAACTTCCAGACCATGGTCACCGACCTCACCGGCCTCGACACCGCCAACGCGTCCATGCTCGACGAGGGCACCGCCGTGGTCGAGGGCATGCTTCTGGCCCGCCGGGGATCGAAGTCGAAGAGTCCGCGCTTCATCGTCGACGAAGACGCCTTCCCGCAGACGGATGCCCTTCTCGCCTCACGCGCCGAGGCCGTGGGCATCGAGCTCGTCCGTGCTCCGCTGGCGCGCCTCGACGAGGCCGGTTTCGCCGAGCTCGGAGAGCACTTCGGCGTCTTCGTGCAGTACCCGGGAGCCTCGGGCAACCTCTGGAACCCCGCCGCGATCCTCGCGGCGTCGAAGGCGCAGGGTGGCCTCACCGTCGTCGCCGCCGACCTGCTGGCGCTCGCGCTGGTGACCAGCCCGGGCGAGCTCGGCGCCGACGTCGCCGTCGGCACCAGCCAGCGCTTCGGAGTTCCCATGGGCTTCGGCGGACCGCACGCCGGGTACATGGCCGTGCGCGCAGGCCTCGAGCGCCAGCTTCCCGGCCGCCTGGTCGGAGTGTCGCAGGATGCCGATGGGCACCCCGCCTACAGGCTCAGCCTGCAGGCACGCGAGCAGCACATCCGCCGCGAGAAGGCCACGTCGAACATCTGCACGGCGCAGGTGCTCCTGGCGGTCATGGCGTCGATGTACGCGGTCTATCACGGCCCTCGCGGCATCCGTTACATCGCGACGAAGACGGCCCTGTCGGCTCGCGCCCTCGCTGCCACCCTCACCGAGTACGGCCTCACGCTGGCGAGCGACGACTTCTTCGACACGATCCGCGTGAACGTGCCCGGCCTGGCCTCGACCGTGGTCGAGCGCGCCCGCGAACTCGGCTACAACGTGCACCTCGCCGGCGACGCCACGGTCGGAGTGTCCGTCGACGAGACCACGACTACGGACGACCTCGCAGCCATCGCGCACGCCTTCGGCCTGCCCGAGCGGCTCGAGATCTCCCTCGACTACTCCGTCGACGCCGTGAAGGCCGCAGTTCCGGCCGACCTCGCCCGTGACGGCGGGTACCTCGAGCACCCCGTGTTCAACACGCATCACTCCGAGACGGCGATGATGCGCTACCTCAAGCAGCTGGCCGATCGCGACTACGCCCTCGACCGCGGCATGATCCCGCTCGGCTCCTGCACCATGAAGCTCAATGCGGCCACCGAGATGGAGGCCGTCACCTGGCCGGAGTTCGGCTCGCTGCATCCGTTCGCCCCCGAAGCCGACGTCGTCGGGTCGCTCGCCCTCATCGAGCAGCTCGAGAACTGGCTGGCCGAGGTCACGGGCTACGACTCGGTGTCGTTGCAGCCCAACGCGGGCAGCCAGGGCGAGCTCGCCGGCCTACTCGCCATCCGCGGCTACCACCGTGCGAACGGTGACGAGCAGCGCACGGTCTGCCTCATCCCGTCGAGCGCTCACGGCACCAATGCGGCGTCGGCGGTGCTGGCCGGCATGAAGGTCGTCGTCGTCGCCTGCGACGAGCTCGGCAACGTCGACCTCGACGACCTGCGCGCCAAGATCGCGGCCAACGCCGACACCCTCGCCGCGCTCATGATCACCTACCCGTCGACGCACGGCGTCTACGAGCACGAGGTCACGGCCATCACGCAGGCCGTTCACGACGCCGGCGGACAGGTCTACGTCGACGGCGCCAACCTCAACGCGCTGCTCGGCTTCGCACGCTTCGGCGACTTCGGCGGCGACGTCTCGCACCTGAACCTGCACAAGACCTTCTGCATCCCGCACGGCGGCGGCGGGCCCGGAGTGGGCCCGGTTGCAGCGAAGGCGCACCTCGCGCCGTTCCTGCCCGGCCACCCGATGGCCCAGCGCCGCGACCACGGAATCTACAACCACGACGGCGGACCCATCTCCGCGGCTCCCTACGGCAGCCCGAGCATCCTGCCCATCTCCTGGGCCTACGTGCGCATGATGGGAGCCGAGGGCCTCAAGCAGGCCACCGGAGCCGCCGTGCTGAGCGCCAACTACATCGCCGCCCGCCTGCGCGAGCACTACCCGGTGCTCTACACGGGCGACAACGGCCTCGTCGCCCACGAGTGCATCCTCGACCTGCGCCCGCTCACGGCGGCCACGGGCGTGAGCGTCGACGACGTGGCCAAGCGCCTCGTCGACTACGGCTTCCACGCGCCCACCATGTCGTTCCCCGTCGCGGGCACGCTCATGGTGGAGCCGACCGAGAGCGAGGACCTCGCCGAGATCGAGCGCTTCATCGAGGCCATGATCGCGATCAAGAGCGAGGCGGATGCCGTCGCTCGAGGCGACTGGCCGGCCGACGACAACCCGCTGCGCAACGCCCCGCACACGGCCCGATCGGTGATCGAGGGGGAGTGGACGCACCCGTACACCCGCGAGCAGGCCGTCTACCCCGTGCACTCGCTCATCCGCACGAAGTACTGGGCTCCGGTGCGCCGCATCGACCAGGCCTACGGCGACCGCAACCTCGTGTGCGCCTGCCCCCCGATCGAGGCGTTCGCGGAGTAGTCCCTCGCTCGTCGAGGTCCGGCCGAAGGCCGCGACCGAAGCGCAGAAAGAGCTCTGGCCTTCCGGCCCCTCCCGGCGTACCGTTGCGAATCTAGCGACGTCTACGTCGGGAGGATGCCATGAACGTCTTCGATCTGCTCTGGACGACGGCCTCGTTCGGTTTCGTCGGCCTCATCGGCGTGTTGTCCGTGATCGGCAACCGGATGAGCCTCGAGTCGCGGGCTGCGGCGCTGCAGCGAACCGACCCGGGGCGGGCATCCGCCCTGCTGCAGGCGCAGGCCGTGAGCGACCACGCTTACGGTCTGGCCGCGTGGATGCCGGAGGTCATGGTGGTGTGCACGCCGTCGCGGCGAGCAGCCCTGGCACACGACGACGAGGCCGAACGACCGGTGGCACCTCCGCTGCCCGTGCTGCCGCTGCACGTCGCGGCCGAGGAGCATGTCGCAACGGGCAGGGTCAGAACAGTCCAGGCCACCACACGACGGCCAGTGGATACCCGACGAAGGACACCACATCCAGAATCGTGTGAGCGATGACGAGAGGCATCGTGCGCCCCCAGCGCCAGTAGCACCAGCCGAAGACCACGCCCATCGCGGCATTTCCGATGAACGGGCCGAAGCCCTGGTAGAGGTGATAGCTGCCCCGCAGCACTGCGCTCGCCAGGATGATCTGCCACTTGCCCCAGCCGATCTCGCGCAGGCGCGTGAACAGGTAGCCCACCATGATGATCTCCTCGGACAGGGCCGAGCGCAGCGCCGCGAAGACGAGGATCGGGATCGTCCACCACGCCGCGTCGAGCGGTGACGCCTGCACGTCGACGGTGATGCCGATCAGGCGACCGCCCGCGTAGAGCGCGAGCCCCGGGATGCCGATGGCCGCCGCCAGGCCGAGACCGCCGAGGGCATCGCGACCCGGACGCGTCAGGTCGAAGCCGATGCGACGGAACGGGTTGATGCCCGGCTGCCACAGCAGGTAGAACACGAGCGCCACGGGCAGCAGGTCGAAGAAGATGCCGAGGAACTGGTACGTGAAGTCGAGCCACTCGCGAGGCGACTGCGACGGATTGAGTGCGGTCGACTGATCGCCGAGAGCGGTCTCGGCTGTCACCCGAGCGATGATCGCCACGATGGAGTACACCGCGCTGGCTCCCAGCGAGAGCCCCAGAACTATCGCGATCTCGATCCAGAGGCGACGACGGGTGCTGCGAGACGCTGTACCCCGATCACCATTTCCGGCCTCTGATCGGCCTGAATAGGCGTCCTGCATGTCGCTCATGTGGCCATCCTGTCATTCTCGAGCGCGAAACCACCGACACCGTTCGGCAAACGCGCGTGGGGCGCAATGATCTTGCGAGGAACCGTCACCTGCTGCAGATTCACGGTCGGCCAGGTTTCTGATCTGTAACGTTTCCCGGCACAGTTTGGTTTCTGCCTCCCCGCTCCATATTTTGTAGGTACTCAGGCCATCGTGCGCGCTCGAATAACGAGGCGGCGAAGCCCTTTTCACCAGGAGGAACATTGAGAACCAAGAGATTTGGCGTTGCAGCCATCGCTCTTGCCGCGGCGGGAGCACTCATCCTGTCCGGCTGCAGCACCGGCGGCGGCGGAGACGAGGCGCCCAAGGGCGACGCGACCGCGATCATCACCACGGACGGCACTGAACCCCAGAACCCGCTGATCCCGACCAACACCAACGAGGTCGGCGGCGGAAAGATCCTCGATGAGATCTTCGCGGGCCTCGTCTACTACGACGCCAAGGGCGCCCCGGTGAACGACATGGCCGAGTCCATCGAGTCCGACGACGCGACCACCTACACGATCAAGGTCAAGGCCGACCAGAAGTTCACCAACGGTGAGCCCGTCACGGCCGAGTCCTTCGTGAAGGCATGGAACTACGGTGCCGCTCTCGACAACGCTCAGCTCTCGAGCTACTTCTTCGAGTCGATCAAGGGCTTCAGCTACGACGTCAACGTTCCCGAGCTCGAGGGCCTGAAGGTCGTCGACGACCTCACCTTCACGGTCGAGCTGAACCAGCCGGAGTCCGACTTCCCGCTGCGCCTCGGCTACTCGGCGTTCTACCCGCTGCCCGAGGCAGCATGGGAAGACATCGCCGCATTCGGTGAGAACCCGATCGGAAACGGCCCCTACAAGCTCGCTGAAGAGGGCGCGTGGGAGCACAACGAGAAGATCTCGCTCGTCAAGAACGATGACTACACCGGTGGCCGCAAGCCTGCCAACGGCGGACTCGACATCATCTTCTACGCCACGCAGGAAGCGGCTTACGCCGACCTCCAGGGTGGCAACCTCGACGTCCTGACCGCGATCCCCTCGGGCGCGCTCGGCACCTACGAGGACGAGTTCGGCGACCGCAGCGTCAACCAGGCTGCTGCTGTCTTCCAGTCGTTCACCATCCCGGCACGACTGCCGCACTTCTCGGGCGAAGAGGGCAACCTCCGTCGTCAGGCCATCTCGATGGCCATCAACCGCGACGAGATCACCGACGTGATCTTCTCGGGCACCCGTACGCCGGCCCACGACTTCACGTCGCCGGTCATCGACGGCTACTCCGAGGACCTTGAAGGCTCCGAGGTGTTGGACTACAACCCCGACGAGGCCAAGAAGCTCTGGGCCGAGGCTGACGCCATCGCTCCGTGGGACGGCACCTTCAAGATCGCCTACAACGCCGACGGCGGCCACCAGGGCTGGGTCGACGCAGTGTCGAACAGCATCAAGAACGTTCTCGGTATCGACGCCTCCGGCGACCCGTACCCGACGTTCGCCGAGGCTCGCACGAAGATCACCGACCGCTCGATCCAGACGGCGTTCCGTACCGGATGGCAGGCCGACTACCCGGCTCTGTACAACTTCCTCGGACCGCTCTACGGCACGGGTGCAGGCTCGAACGACGGCGACTACAGCAACCCTGAGTTCGACCAGCTCCTCTCGGACGGCCTCGCTGAGACCGACCTCGACGCTGCGAACAAGAACTTCCAGGACGCTCAGGTCATCCTCTTCAAGGATCTCCCGGCAATCCCGCTCTGGTACGCGACCGTCAACGGCGCATGGAGCGAGACCGTCGAGAACGTCGAGTTCGGCTGGAACTCGGTGCCTCTGTACAACGAGGTGACGAAGACCGCCGCAGAGTAATTCTCGTGGCACACCGCTGAGGGGTTAGTATTCCTGAAGCACTCGTGGGGCGGTAGCTATCAGCTGCCGCCCCACTCCCACGCTCGACCTCCGAATGGCGTCACAGCGCTACTCTGAGATGATCGAGCTTGAAAGACAGATTGGTTCTCTCCTGCCAAAAACCCCGGATTGCGGGGCCTGATCCATGGCCGGCTACATCCTCCGTCGAGTGCTCCAGGCTGTGCCTGTCCTCCTCGGCACGACGTTCCTCATCTACTTCATGGTCTTCGCCATGCCGGGCGACCCGATCGTCGCCCTGTTCGGAGACAAGACCCCGAACCCGGCGGTCATCGAGCAGCTGCGTGAGCGCTACCACTTCGACCAGCCGTTCATCGTGCAGTACCTCTTGTTCCTCAAGGGAATCTTCGTCGGCGACTTCGGAATCTCGTTCTCCGGTCAGCCCGTCACCGAGATCCTCGCGAAGACCTTCCCGGTGACGTTGCGTCTCGCAGCCCTCGCGATCTTCTTCGAGATGATCGCCGGCATCGGCGTCGGCCTCATCGCGGGTCTGCGCAAGGGCAAGTTCTTCGACTCGAGCGCTCTCGCCGTCAGCCTCATCCTGATCTCGGTTCCGGTCTTCGTCATCGCGTTCGTCGCCCAGCTCGTCTTCGCGATCAACCTCGGTTGGTTCCGGGCGACCGTGGGCCCCGGTGCGCCCCTGCAGGACCTGATCCTGCCGGCCCTCGTGCTCGCGACGATCAGCTTCGCGCAGATCCAACGACTGACACGGTCGTCAGTCATCGAGACCAGCGGACAGGACTTCGTTCGCACTGCGGCGAGCAAGGGCCTCAGCCGCCGTCGCATCGTCCCCGTGCACATCCTGCGCAACTCCCTCATTCCCGTCGTCACCTACCTGGCCGTCGACTTCGGCACGCTCATGGTCGGCGCGACGGTGACCGAGGGAATCTTCAACGTGCCCGGAGTCGGGCGCACCCTGTACCAGGCCATCATCCGAGGAGAGCGCCCCACAGTCGTCGCGTTCGTCACGGTCATGGTGCTGATCTACCTCGTGGTGAACCTGCTGGTGGATCTGCTGTACGCCGTTCTCGACCCGAGGATCCGTTATGCCAAGTAGAAACTCCCAACAGAATCACTTCGTCGCGCCTCTCGAGGAGACGCCGCTCGTCGCGATCGACCAGGTCAAGACCGAGGGCAAGCCCTCGAACCTCTGGATCGACGCCTGGCACGATGTTCGCAAGCGTCCGATGTTCTGGATCTCCTCGGTGATGATCTTCGTGATCGTGACCGTTGCGCTCTTCCCGTCGCTGTTCACCTCCGTCGACCCGACGTTCTGCGAGCTCTCCAAGAGCCTCGACGGCCCCGGCGGCGACAGCGTGCTCGGCTACACCAAGCAGGGCTGCGACATCTACTCCCGCATCATCTACGGCACCGGCACCTCGTTGTCGGTGGGAATCATCGTCACCGTGCTGGTCTTCGTGCTCGGCATCGTCTTCGGGGCGTTCGCCGGGTTCTACGGCGGCTGGGTCGATGGCGTGCTGTCCCGCGTCGGAGACATCTTCTTCTCGATCCCCTACATCCTCGCCGCCGTGGTCATCATGAGCGTCTTCTCGGCGTACCGCAGCGTGTGGATCATCTCCCTCGCGATCGGTATCTTCGCGTGGCCGTCAACGGCCCGCGTCCTGCGAGCCGAGATCTTCAGGGTGAAGAACGCCGACTACGTCATGGCCGCGACGGCCATCGGAGTCTCGCGCTTCCGCATCCTGCTGCGTCACGTCCTGCCGAACTCGATCGCGCCGGTCATCGTCGTCACGACGATCTCGCTCGCCGCCGCCATCGTCGCCGAGGCGACGCTGTCGTTCCTCGGTGTCGGACTTCCGAGCACGACCATGTCGTGGGGCAACGACATCAGCCAGGCGCAGAACGACCTCCGGGTCGCTCCGCAGACGCTGATCTACCCGTCGATCGCCCTCTCGCTCACCGTGCTGAGCTTCATCATGCTCGGCGAGGTCGTGCGTGACGCGCTCGACCCGAAGGCGAGGGCTGCACGATGAGCTCAGTGACGAGAGAGACCGACGGGAACACCGTGAACTCACAGAACGACGAACGACCCATCCTCGAGATCAAGGATCTCGAGGTGGGCTTCAACACCCAGAACGGCCTCGTGAAGGCCGTCGACGGTGTGAACATCACCCTGTACCGCGGGCAGTCGCTCGCGATCGTGGGGGAGTCCGGCTCGGGCAAGTCGACGACGGCGCACGCCATCATCAACCTGCTGCCCGGCACGGGCAAGATCACCGGCGGCTCGATCAAGCTCGACGGTCAGGAACTCTCCACGGCCACGCCCAAGGAGATGGAGGACATCCGCGGTCGCCGCATCGGCTTCGTGCCGCAGGACCCGATGTCCAACCTCAACCCCGTCTGGAGCATCGGCTTCCAGGTGGAGGAGGCCATCCGCTCCAACGGCATCGCCAGCGGGAAGAAGGACGTGCGTGCACGCGCCATCGAGGTGCTGAAGCAGGCCGGCCTCGGCGACGCCGACCGCCGTCTGAAGCAGTACCCGCACCAGTTCTCGGGCGGTATGCGCCAGCGCGTGCTCATCGGCATGGGCCTGGCCGCGAACCCGCAGCTGCTCATCGCCGACGAGCCGACCTCGGCGCTCGACGTCACGGTGCAGCGTGTCATCCTCGACCACCTCGAGACCCTGACGCGAGACCTCGGCACCACCCTCCTGTTCATCACGCACGACCTCGGCCTCGCCGCCGAGCGCGCCGAGCAGCTGGTGGTCATGTACAAGGGCAAGGTCGTCGAGTCCGGTCCCTCGGTGAAGATCCTGAAGGATCCGCAGCACCCGTACACCCAGCGACTGGTCGCCGCAGCCCCGAGCCTCGCCTCGCGCCGCATCCAGGCGAGCGACACGCCTCTCGCCGAGCTCGACATCCACGCGCCAGCCGAAGCCGAGGTCGTCGACCTCATCGCGACGGCCGAGGCGCGTGCCGAGGCCCGCGAGCACGCGGCCGACCTTCCGCCGGCGATCGTGGTCGAGGACCTGACCAAGGTCTACAAGATCCGCGGATCGGGAGAGTTCAAGGCCGTCGACAACGTCTCGTTCCAGATCGCCAAGGGCACCACGATGGCGCTCGTCGGCGAGTCCGGTTCAGGCAAGTCGACCGTCGCGAAGATGCTGCTGAAGCTCGAGGACGCGACCAGCGGCAAGATCATCGTCGGCGGCCAGGACCTCAACGCACTCGGTGGCAAGGAGCTGTTCAACCTGCGCAGCCGCATGCAGCCGGTGTTCCAGGACCCGTACGGTTCGTTGAACCCGCTGCGCAACATCGGCAACACGATCAGCGAGCCGATGTCGGTGCACGGGGTCGGAACGCGCAAGTCGCGCCAGGCGCGGGTGTTCGAGCTGCTCGACCAGGTGTCGCTGCCGAAGATGCTCGTCAGCCGCTACCCGAACGAGCTGTCGGGCGGACAGCGTCAGCGCATCGCCATCGCGCGCGCCCTCGCGCTCAAGCCCGAGATCGTCATCCTCGACGAGGCCGTGTCGGCGCTCGACGTGCTGGTGCAGGCTCAGATCCTGAGACTGCTCGCCGACCTGCAGGCCGAGCTCGACCTGACCTATCTCTTCATCACGCACGACCTCGCCGTCGTGCGTGTGATCGCCGACCACGTGGCGGTCATGCAGAAGGGCAAGATCGTCGAGTACTCGAGCACCGACGAGGTGTTCGACAACCCTCAGCAGCAGTACACGCAGGATCTCCTGGCGGCGATCCCCGGAGCGAGCATCGAGCTCGCCTCCTAGGTTCAGGCGTCTGGTTGGTGAACGGCGGGTCCGCATGGACCCGCCGTTCAGCATTACAGGCTAAACTCGAGGGATTGGGCTGTGCGCACTTCAGCGCGCCGACCCGCAGACCCCACTGAGCGCCGCATCCGCGACGCCTGCGCGCCCGACACCGAGCTTCAGCCCGATGTTGTGAAAGAGCGCGAACCGAAGAAACCCAAGGACAAGACTTATGGCAATCGCCCTGCGCTCAGACATCCGGAATGTGGCCATCGTGGCCCACGTCGACCACGGCAAGACGACTCTCGTCGATGCCATGCTCGGTCAGACCCACTCCTTCTCCGACCACGCCCACGTCGAAGAGCGTGCGATGGACTCCAACGAGCTCGAGCGTGAGAAGGGCATCACGATCCTCGCCAAGAACACGGCGATCACGTACAACGGCGTTCACGCCACCGAGGGTCCCATCACCATCAACGTGATCGACACCCCCGGCCACGCCGACTTCGGTGGCGAGGTCGAGCGCGGCCTGTCCATGGTCGACGGCGTCGTGCTGCTCGTCGACGCGTCGGAGGGTCCGTTGCCCCAGACGCGCTTCGTGCTGCGCAAGGCCCTCGAGGCCAAGCTCCCCGTCATCCTGCTGGTCAACAAGACCGACCGCCCCGACGCGCGCATCGACGAGGTCGTCGCCGAGAGCCAGGACCTCCTGCTCGGCCTCGCCTCCGACATGGCCGACGACGTTCCCGACCTCGACCTCGACGCCATCCTCGACGTCCCCGTCGTGTACGCGTCCGGCCGTAACGGCGCCGCGAGCCTCACCAAGCCCGAGAACGGCACCCTGCCCGACAACGACGACCTCGAGCCGCTGTTCGGCGCGATCCTCGAGCACATCCCCGCTCCGAAGTACGACGACGAGGCGCCCCTTCAGGCCTGGGTCACCAACCTCGACGCCTCGCCGTTCCTCGGCCGCCTCGCCCTGCTCCGCGTCTTCAACGGCACGCTCAAGAAGGGCGAGACCGTCGCCTGGGTGCGTCACGACGGCCAGGTCAAGAACGTGCGCATCACCGAGCTGCTGAAGACTCGCGCGCTCGACCGTTACCCCGCCGAGAGCGCGGGCCCCGGTGACATCGTCGCCGTCGCCGGCTTCGAGGACATCACCATCGGTGAGACCCTCGCCGACCCCGACGACGTGCGTCCCCTCCCGCAGATCCACGTCGACGAGCCCGCCATCTCGATGACCATCGGAACCAACACCTCGCCGCTCGTCGGCAAGGTCAAGGGCCACAAGCTCACGGCCCGCATGGTCAAGGACCGCCTCGACCGCGAACTCGTCGGAAACGTCTCGCTCAAGATCGTCGACATCGGACGCCCCGACGCCTGGGAGGTCCAGGGTCGTGGAGAGCTCGCTCTCGCCATCCTCGTCGAGCAGATGCGTCGTGAGGGCTTCGAGCTCACCGTCGGCAAGCCGCAGGTGGTCACCAAGCGCGTCGACGGCAAGCTCCACGAGCCGTACGAGCACCTGACCATCGATGCTCCCGAGGAGTACCTCGGCGCGATCACGCAGCTCATGGCATCGCGCAAGGGCCGCATGGACAACATGGCCAACCACGGCACCGGCTGGGTTCGCATGGAGTTCATCGTTCCCTCGCGCGGCCTCATCGGCTTCCGCACCGAGTTCCTCACGACCACGCGCGGCACCGGCATCGCCAACGCCATCTCGCACGGTTACGAGGAGTGGGCCGGTGAGATCGTCACCCGCAACAACGGCTCGATCGTCGCCGACCGTTCCGGTGTCGTCACCCCGTTCGCCATCATCGCGCTCCAGGAGCGCATGAGCTTCTTCGTGAACCCCACCGAAGAGGTCTACGAGGGCATGGTCATCGGCGAGAACTCGCGCTCCGACGACATGGACGTGAACATCACCAAGGAGAAGAAGCTGACCAACATGCGTCAGTCCACCTCCGACACCTTCGAGTCGATGACTCCGTCGCGTCAGCTCTCGCTCGAGGAGTGCCTCGAGTTCGCCCGCGAGGACGAGTGCGTCGAGGTCACCCCGGCCAACGTGCGCATCCGCAAGGTGGAGCTCGACGCCCAGTCGCGCGCCCGCTCGACCTCGCGTCTGAAGAAGCAGAACCAGAACTAGTCGTTCGCGTCACCTCGGGTGCCG
>NZ_SPQZ01000011.1 GCF_004570845.1 Orlajensenia leifsoniae
ATCGACGGCATCGCCCAGCCGATCTCAGCGGCCACGGCACGATGCCTGGCCGCATCCGCGGGCATCATCCCCCTCGTGCTGGGTGGCGACTCGGTGCCTCTGGACCTGGGCAGGTCGCAACGATTGTTCTCGAGGTCACAGAAACTCGCGTTGGCCGAGCGGGACGGCGGATGCGCGTTCCCCGGCTGCACCCGCCCACCGCAGTTCTGCGACGCGCACCACATCCGCTGGTGGGAACGCCACCACGGCCGAACCGATCTGGCAAACGGGGTACTGCTCTGCTCCTACCACCACCACCTGCTGCACCGCGAAGGGTGGGTCATCGACGTGATCGATAACCGCACCTGGTTCACCCCACCCGCCCACGTCGACCCAGCCCAACGACCGCGACCCGGCAACAACCTGCGGCGCATACTTCTGCGGCCGGTAGTCCCGCGCGCGGAAGAGAACGACGCGGGTCCTGCAGGAGCAGCGGGTGCTGCGGAAGCTGCAGGTGTCGTGGGTGCTGAGGGTGAGCGGGCGGCGTAGCGCCTGCCCGACGCCAACGCCCCGCCCGCTGCCACCCCCGCAGCCGCTCGCTGAGGCCCGGACGAAGTCCGCGGTCGAAGCGCCCTGAGCGGCGACACCCTGAAGGCGCGTCAGGCGGTCGCTGCGCTCGGCCCTCTGCGAGCGGAACCTGGGAACTGCTGGCCCTACAGCGTCGCCGCGTGATCGGGCACGAACTTGTGCTTCTCAATGGGTGGCCGCACGGTTCCGGCGGCGACGGGGCGCTCGGGGAAGTGCACCTCGTCGGGGTCGATGGTGTCGTAGGGGATCTGGCTCAGCAGGTGGTTGATGGTGTTGAGGCGGGCGGCGCGCTTGTCGTCGCTGTCGATCGACCACCACGGGGCGTGCTCGATGTCGGTGACGTCGAACATGGCGTCCTTGGCGTGGGAGTAGTCCTCCCACTTGGTGATCGACAGCAGGTCGGTGTCCGAGAGCTTCCAGCGGCGCATCGGGTCGTTGAGGCGCGAGCGGAACCTCTTCTCCTGCTCGGTGTCCGAGACCGAGTACCAGTACTTCAACAGGATGATGCCGTCTTCGACCAGCATCCGTTCGACCGTCGGAACCTGCGCCAGGAAGCGCTCGTACTCCTCGTCGGTGCAGTAGCCCATGACCCGCTCGACGCCGGCGCGGTTGTACCAGGAGCGATCCATCAGCACGATCTCGCCCTTGGTGGGCAGCCGCTCGATGTAGCGCTGGAAGTACCACTGCCCCTTCTCGCGCTCGCTCGGCTGCGGCAGCGCAACCACGCGCGCCGACCGCGGATTGAGGTACTGCATCACGCGCTTGATGGCACCACCCTTGCCGGCGGCGTCGCGTCCTTCGAAGATCACCAGAATGCGGGCGTCGGATGCCGTGACCCATTGCTGCATCGCGACCAGTTCGATCTGCAGCCGGGTCAGCTCCTTCTCGTAGGCCTTCATGTCGACGCGGCTGTGCTTCTGCTTCGAGTGCTTCTTGTGCGACATCGGGCTCCTCGTGACGTGCGTGCGACGTGCGTGCGCTGGGGGCGGGTCCGGCGGTCTGTGTGGTGGCCGGTCTGCGCGGAGGACGTGCCGACGCGTGGGTACAGCAAACTCCTGTTTCGACGACGGGGTGAGGGCCTTGCCGGGGGTGGATGGGGGCACTACTGTTTCGGGGCGGTTGGGCCGGGGTCGCAGCCGACCGTGCGCCATTTCGTGGGGGCTTGCGCCACATCAACTGGCGCGCACGCCCGCGAAATGGCGCAAGGCGCCCGTTCGGTGCAGCGCCGGGCGCAGCGAAGAGCCGGCGCCGACACCCGAAGTCGACGCCGGCTCGTTCCGCGAGGCGGAGGGCGGCAGAGGGCGGCGGAGGGCGGCTGAGGGCGCCGCAGCACTGAGCTCCGGCGCCCGCTGCTCCTAGGCCTCCGTCTCGCTGCTGCTTCCCGAGGAACGGCGACGGCGTACGAACACCAGCACCGCACCGAGGAGCACGAGCAGCCCGGCCACCCAGCCGGCCGTGGCCAGCAGGGTTCCGTTCACGCCGGTGCTGCTGAGCGAGGACTCCGCCACGACCGACGGGTTCTTCGGCCCGTCGGTGCCTGTGCTGCCGTCACCCGGAACCTGCGGCGCGAGCACCTCGAAGGCGAACGACACCGGGACGTCCGAAGTGTCTCCCGTCACGACCACCTCGTGGTCGCCGACCGGAACCTCGGGCACCTCGAAGGTGACCGAGAACGCTCCGCGGGCGGTCGCCTCGGCGGTGCCCACGACCACGGGGTCGGAGTGCACCTCGACGGTGATCTTCTCGCCGGGGGCGAAGCCCTCACCTGTTACCGTGACCTTGTCGCCGGGGCGACCCGAGGTCGCGTCCGAGTGCACCTGCGGTGTGTAGACCGGAGTGGTCTCCTCGGGCACCACGGTCACCGTCGCCGTTGCGGGCATCCGTGAGTCGGCTCCCGTGGCGACGAGCGCGTAGGTGCCGGGGGCGGCATCCGTCGGCACAGTCACCGTGGTGGTGATGGTTCCGTCGGAGTCGGCCTCGACCGTGGCCGTCACCGGCGTCGCCGTTGCGAGCGACACCGTCACGGACTCGCCGGCCTTGAAGCCGTCGCCCGTCACGGCGATCTCGGTGCCCGCGAGCACGTCGTCGGCGGGATCCGCCTTCAGGGTGGTCGTGTAGACCGGGGCCGCGGCGATCTCAGCGGTGAGCGTCAGGTGCGTCGTGCGTGCTCCGCTCGCCACCGTCACCGAGACCGTGTAGCTGCCCGCTGCCGCGTAGGTGTGGCCGCCGGTGACGGTGAGTCCGTCGTCGGATGCCGTGACCTCCGCGTTCTCGGTAACGGTGCCGTCGCCCCACTGAACGCGCACGATCGGCGCGTCAGCTGCGGCATCCGCCTGGGTGATGCTCGCCAGGGTGGCCTCGAGAGCCTCTCCGGCGGTGCCGGTGACGTCGTCGCCGACTGTGGCCTCGAAGTCGAGGTCGGGCTGGGCGCCGTTGGAGGCGATCGCGAAGACGTGCACGCGACCGGTGACTCCGGGCTCACCCGGCTGAACCGGCATCGTGATGCTCGCGACGGTCCGGCCCTCGGGGATCTCGTAGGGAACCGTCGAGAAGAAGTACGACGCTGTGTTCGAGGGCGATGCGCCCACGAGCCGGTACGCCGACTTCACGACCTCGATGTTGCCGAAGGGCGCCGTGGCGTTCGCGTTGCCGCCCTTCGTCCAGTCGGAGAACTGCAGCGGAATCTCGATCGGGTCGCCCTCGGTGAAGTTCACCGTGGCCGTCGTGTCCTGGTTCTTCTCCGTCGCCGCTCCGATGAACGAGAGCTTGGTGGCTCCCTCGCCCAGGTCGAGCGCGATGGTCTGACCGGCACCCGTCGCGTTGTCGGGAGCGCCGACCGGAACCACGGGCATCGTGAAGGTCAGGTCGGTTCCCGGCACGTCGTGCTCGACCCCGGCGGTGAGTCCGCCGTCGGCCAGGCCCTGGCGCGGGAACGAGATGCCCTTCGCGTCGCAGTTGCCGCCCACGCCGTCATCCGCGATGCAGACGCTGTCGAAGGCCGCGCGCAGTCCACCGGGCTCGACGTAGTCGACGGTGATCGGAACGGTTCCCGCGAAGCTCGACACCCCGTCGGTCGCCGTGACCTTCGCCTGGTAGACGCCGGGCTCTACATAGGTGTGGTTCGCCGAGACCGGGTTGTTGCCCAGCTGGGCTTCCCCGATGGTCGCGGCCTCGGGGTCGGTGCCGTCACCCCAGTCGACGGATGCCGCATAGCCCTCCGGCACACCGCCCGACATGATGCCCAGGGCGAAGTCGCTCGCCATGCTCGACGTGGCCGTGAGGCCATCGCTCGGGCTGAAGGTGAGTGTGTTCGCCTCGGCCCCGCTGCCGTCGGTCAGCAACTCGAACTCCGAGAGGGAGATCGCGGTGTCTCCGCCGGTCACCGACAGGCGGAACTGCTGGAAGGCCGCGGGGTGCGCGATCTTGAACGGCACCGTCTGCGAGCGGTTCGCGAAGCCGCGATCCGCGCGGGAGTCGACCTCGGTCCACGTGGTGCCGTCGTTGCTTCCCTCGAGCGTCCACGCCGATGGGTCGGCATCCGGAGTCGAACCCGCCGTGATCGTGTAGAAGGTGGGCTTCTGCTTGGCGCCCTTGTAGGCGACGGTGACGGCAGGGGTCGCGTCGGCGAACGTCACCTGCGACCGCGAGGTGTTGTCGACGAGGGCGGAGACGTTCTCGCCGCCGCGGCTCGTGACCGTCGCGAGCGACGGGTCGGTGGCATCGACGAGGGGCTTGGCCACGTCGGTTCCGGTGGTGAGCGAGGGCAGGCCGTCGTCGTCTCCGGTGCCCCAGGCGCTCGGCTCGGACCCCATGGTGAAGTCGAGCGTCGCGCCGTCGCTGAGGATGCGGGAGTCGATCGACGTGGAGGAGTGCTCCTCGCCGTTCACCCGCACCGACTGCACGTAGACGTTCTCCGTGCTGTTCTCGGGGGCGTTGATGACGAGCTGCTTGCCCCCGGCCAGGTTCACCGTGGCCTTCGTGAACAGCGGTGAGCCGAGCACGAGCTGGGTGGATCCGGTCTGCATCGGGTAGAAGCCGAGCGCGTTGAAGATGTACCAGGCGCTCATCTCGCCGTTGTCCTCGTCGCCCGCGTAACCCTGGCCGATGGCACCGCCGGCGTAGGAGCGCTTCAGTGCCTCACGCACGATGGCCTGCGCCTTGGCGGGGGCTCCGGCCCCGTTGTACATGAACGGGATGTGGTGGCTGACCTGGTTGCTCACGCCCCACTGGCCGTAGCGGCCGTCGCGGGCCTCGACCTCCTCGTGGATGGTGCCCGTCGAGGTCTCGGGGGTGGCGAAGAACTCGTCGAGCTTGTCCTCCAGGCCCTGGTCGCCGCCGTAGAGATTGGCGAGGCCCTGCGGGTCCTGCGGGGCGTGGAACGCGAAGTTCCAGCCGTTCGTCTCCGTGTACGGACCCCACCACGACTTCGGGTTGTACTGGTCGGCCGGAGTGGCGAAGCTTCCGTCGGCGTTGCGTGCCTGGAAGAAGTCGATCGCCGGGTCGAACAGGTTCACGTAGCCGGTCGCCCGGTCGAGGTAGTACTCGCTGTCCTCGCGGAGCTGCTCCACGCGGTCGGCGGGGGTGTTCGGGTCATCGGCGAGGGCGGCGGCCATGTTGCCGATGCCGAAGTCGTTGATGTAGCCCTCCGTTCCCCACGACACGCTCTCGCCCTGCGAGGCCGGCGTGAAGCCGAGGAAGGTCGACGTGGCGAGGCTCTTGCGACCGACGCTGTCGTTGCTCGACGGCGTCGTGGCGTTCTTGACCGCGGCGTCGTAGGTCGCGAGGGCATCGGGAAGCTCGACGCCGCGCAGGTACGCGTCGGCGAAGGCGACATCCGAGCTGGTGCCCGTCATGATGTTCGCGTATCCGGGCGATGACCAGCGGGCGATCCAGCCGCCGTCGCGGTACTGCTGGGTGAAGCCGTCGACCAGGTCGCCGGCGAGCTCGGGGTAGAGCATCGAGTAGGCGGGCCAGGTGGTGCGATAGGTGTCCCAGAAGCCGTTGTTGACATACATCGTGCCGTCGACGACCTTGGCACCGGTCTCGGTGGCCGTGCTCGCGCCGACCTGCGCCGACACGGGGCTCGCGTACTTGTAGACGGGAGCATCCGCCGTTCCGGTGTTCTCGAACTGCGAGTTGGGGTACAGGTTCAGCCGGTACAGGTTGCTGTACAGAGTGCGCTGCTCGGTCTCGGATGCGCCCTCCACCGCGATGACGCCGAGGCGGTCGTTCCAGGCGGACCGAGCAGACTCGCGGATGCCGTCGAAGCTGTCGGCGCCCACCTCCAGGGTGAGGTTCTTCGTGGCCTGGCCGAGGCTGAGCAGCGAGGTCGCGAAGCGCAGCTCGACCGACTTGTCGCCCGAGGTGTCGAAGGTCGCGTACTTCGTGAGCGCGCGGCCGCCGGATGCGGTTCCCGTCGTCGTGGGCGTGGCGTCGAAGCGTCCGGAGACGAACATACGGGTGCGGCCCGTGTTGCCGGCAGCGCCGTTCTCGATCCAGCCCGTGACGGAGCCGTCGGCGGCGATGGTGAAGCTGCCGTCGTTGTCCGGGGCGTCGAGGACGACGCTGTTCGCGGCTCCGGTGAAGGTGAACTTCATGAGCGCGGCGTGATCGGTGGGCGTCATCTCGGCGGTGACGCCGTTGTCGAGCTCGACCCCGTAGTAGTCGGGCTGGGCCGTCTCGGTGTCGTGGCTGAAGGTCGCCGCGCGGGTGTGCCAGTTGCCGTTCGGCGCATCGGCACCGGCGACGGGCATGACCGAGAACAGGTTGCGGTCGCCCATCCACGGGCTCGGCTCGTGCGAGATGCCGAGGCCCTCGAAACGGGTGCGGTTGGCGTCGGTGTTGTCCTGCTGCCACGAGTACTCGCGCGAGGTCGCGCCGGCGTTCGTGACGGGCACAAGGAAGTTGAAGCCGTTCGGCATCGAGGTGATCGCCTCGTTCGAGCCGCGCGAGAAGGCGCTCGACGAGTTGGTGCCGCGTCGGGTGTCGACGAAGTGCGTCAGGCTCGAGTCGTCGATGGTGGCGGGCTCGGCCACGATCGCGATGTCGTCGACGTAGCCGCCGAAGGCCGACGCCTCCGCTCCACCCGGGTTGTCGTAGGAGAACTGCACGGCGGTGATGGTCTTGCCGGCGGCCACGGTGCCGAGGTCGATCTCGACCTGGTTCCACTGGTTCGGGTAGAGCACCTTGCCGGCGCCCTGGCCGAGCGCTGTCGCGTCGATGCCGTAGACATCCGTCGGCGAGAGCTCGCTCAGTTCGGTGCCGTCGCTGAAGCGCAGGTTCACGGCCGAGTACGTCGACGGGTACTGCAGGTCGTTCGCCGTGAGGTCGGGGAAGATCATGTACGACAGGCGGCTGCGCTCGCCGACGGGGACCTCGACGTCGAAGAGACGGTTGGTGACGGATGCAGCTCCGTCGCCGCTGTGCTCGCCGCCGAAGCGCAGCGAGTGCGTTCCGGTCCAGCCGACGCGGGCCTTCATGTTGTAGCCGGCGCTCGGCCCGGTGCCGATCGAGGTGGTGATGGGTGCTGCCGGGGCGTTCGGGTCCACGGCCGTGACGAGATCCCAGTCGGCGAGCTGGATGATCCCGCCCGAGTGGTTCACGATGCCGTCGAGCCTGTAGTAGCTGTACGCCGCCGGTGTCGCGACCGTGTACGACTTCTTCACCTTGCGGTCGGCGTCGGCCCAGGTCTGGTCGGTCTGGGTGTCGAGGGTGGCCCAGGTGGTTCCGTCGCTCGAGCCCTTGAGCACCCAGTTCTTGGGATCGCGCTCAGGGGCGTCGCCACCCGAGGTGAGCGTGTAGGTTACAGCGCTCGCCGCGGCGGAGAGGCGGTACTGCAGCCATCCCGTCGCCGAGAACACGAGCCACTTCGTGTTCGGGTCGCCGTCGGCCGCCCAGACCGCTGCCTCGCCGGGAGCGTTCTCGCCGCTCGCCGTGACGGTGGT
This sequence comes from Orlajensenia leifsoniae, assembly GCF_004570845.1. GTDB lineage: Bacteria > Actinomycetota > Actinomycetes > Actinomycetales > Microbacteriaceae > Orlajensenia > Orlajensenia leifsoniae. The sequence continues at coordinate 7,512 of NZ_SPQZ01000011.1, forward strand.
CACGTTCGGGAGCACGCTGCCCCCGCTGGTGCCGTGCACGTTCTGCTGCAGCGGGGCGCCGTCCTCACCCTCGGGTGCCGGAGCCAGCTCGACGCGGTTGGCGTACGGCGCGACCACCTCGCCCGGCTCGAACGATGTCGACCAGTCGCCGCCTTCGAGCGCCGCTGCCGGCGTCGCGGTCGCCGTCGCCGCGGCGGCGGGGGACGCCACCGCCAGCGGGATGGCCGCGGCCACGAGGGCTCCGGCCAGGAGGGGCGCGGTGATGCGGCGGAGGAGAGCCGGCATCGAGCGCCGGTTCGTGGGAGTGGTGCTGGTGATCGCGGCGGTTGTGCTGCGGGTGGTGCGCTCCGGCATGCGGGGCCTTTCGACACTGAAATGGCTGGGATCGGATGCACGAGAGGCATCCCTGCGAAAACCTAGCGAGGATTCGTCGGGTATGTCAACGTTGTCCTATCGTTTTGGGGGACAAGACGCGGCGATTGTCGGCGGCTCCGGGCTGCATCCGACTCACGGATGCGCAGGATGGAGGGATTTCATATGACAGCGCTGTCCTACGGCCCGCCACGCCCGCTATCCTGACGGGATGACGTCGACACCCCGCGCCCGAGCGACCATGAGCGACGTCGCCGCCGCGTCGGGCGTGAGCCTGAAGACAGTGTCGCGGGTGGTGAACGGCGTCGGCTACGTGAGCGCCGAGACCCTCGAGACGGTGCAGGCCGCGATCGAGCAGCTCGGCTTCCGCCGCAACGAGTTCGCACGCCAGCTGCGCCAGGGCACCACGGCCACCATCGGGCTCGTGCTCGAGGACGTGGCCGACCCGTTCTACTCCGTGCTCACCCGCGCGGTCGAAGACGTGGCTCTCTCGCAGGACTACCTGCTGCTCTCGGCCTCATCGGCCGAGGACGCCGCGCGCTCCCGGCGCATCATCGAGTCCTTCTCGTCGCGCGGGGCCGACGGCCTCATCATCGCTCCGGCCCGCGGCACCGATCCGGCGTTCCTGCAGGCCGAGCTCGATGCCGGCTGCTCGATGGTCTTCGTCGACCGGCCGGTTCCCGGCATCCGTGCCGATACGGTGCTCGCCGAGAATCGGGGAGGCGCCGCCCGGGGCGCGGCCCACCTCATTGCCCACGGCCATCGCCGTATCGCGTTCTTCGGGGATGCGGCTTCGGTGTACACCGCGACCGAACGTCTGGCGGGCTACCGCGACGCCCTGAGTGCCGCCGGTGTCGAGTCCGACGACGAGCTCGTCGTGATGGCGGTTCCGCACGACGAGGCGAACGGTGCCGTGATCGACGCCGTGCTCGACCTCGACGACCCGCCCACGGCCATCTTCGCGGGCAACAACCGGTGGAGCGTCCTGCTGCTGCGCCATCTCAAGGCGCGCGGCATCCGTCCGCTCCCGGCGTTCCTCGGCTTCGACGACTTCGAGCTCGGCGACGTGCTGGACCCGGGCATCACCGTGATCGCACAGAACCCGGCCGCGATGGGCCAGCTCGCCGCAGAGCTGCTCCTGCGCCGGGTCTCGGGCGACGACCGCCCGACCCAGCACATCCAGCTCGAGACGCGTCTGATCGAGCGCGGCTCAGGGGAGATCGCGGGACCGTTCAGCGCGTGCTGAGGCGGTCAGATTTTCACCGGTTTCACAGCCATCGGCGCTTTGGCACTCTCACAGGCCGAGTGCTAACATTTTTCTTAGTTGAGTCGATGAGGCTCAACTACGAATTCACTGTCGAACTCTTCCGAGAGGAGCACATCATGGCTATGACCTGGGACCCGTTCCGTGACCTCGACCGCCTCGCAGCGAGCATGTTGGACTCGCGACAAGGACCGCGGCTGATGCCGATCGACCTGCACCGCGATGGCGACCACTACGTCCTCTCTGCCGACCTGCCCGGCGTCGACCCCGAGTCGATCGACGTCGACGTCGACGGGCAGCTGCTCACGGTGCGCGCCGAGCGCACGCTGGGCACCGGCGATGACGTGCAGTGGCTCGCGCACGAGCGACCGGCCGGTTCGTTCCTCCGCCAGCTCACCATCGGCGACGGCATCGACACGACGAACATCAGCGCCCACTACGACAACGGTGTGCTGAGCGTCATCATCCCGGTGTCCGAGCGGGCGAAGCCGCGCAAGGTGGCTGTGCAGTCGAACATCGCAGCTTCAGGACACGAGGTGACGGCTTCGGCCACCGCGAGCTGAGGCGTCGCCTCCTGGCGACCGAAGGTCCGCGCCCTGAACAGGGTGCGGACCTTCGCTCGTGTTGAGGGGCCGGATGCCGCTCCGAGGCGATCAGCCCCTTGCCCGTGTCGGCGGGTGGTGGTCTGATGGTGGGCATGCAGCACGCAACGTCAGCGGATGGCACACCGATCGCGTTCCACACGACCGGGGAGGGGCCGCCTGTGGTGATCGTCGGCGGCGCGTTCTCCACCGCGGAGGCCGCCGGTCCGCTCGCCGCGGCCCTCGCATCGGCGGGGTATCAGGGTGTGACCCTCGACCGTCGTGCCCGGGGTGACAGCGGCGACACCACTCCGTACACGCCCGAGCGCGAGGCCCAGGATCTCGCGGCGGTGATCGCGGCCGTCGGGGGTGAGGCATCCGTTCTCGGTCATTCCTCCGGTGCGGTGCTCGCCCTGTTCGCGGCCGGCGAGGGCGTTCCCATCACGCACCTGTTCCTGTCGGAGCCGCCGTTCCACTTCGGTGAGGGCGAGCCGGCCGACGACCTGCCAGACCGGCTCCAGACGCTGGTGATCGACGGCAGGCCCGAAGACGCCGTGACGCTCTTCCAGCGCGAGGGGATCGGTCTGCCCGACGCCATGATCGAGCAGATCAAGGCGAGCCCGATGTTCGCGACGCTCGTTCCGCTGGCGCAGTCGACCGTCTACGACGCCATCCTGACCGCGGCCGTGTCGACGCCGACGGATGCGATGACCTCGGTGAGTCAGCCGGTCACGATCCTCCGGGGCGAGCCGACGTTCCCGATCCTCGTGCGGGCAGCCGACCTGCTGGTGGAGGCGATTCCGGATGCCGAACTGGTCGTCGTGCCGGAGTCGCACGACCACAGCGCGGATCCGGCCGGCACGGCCCGCGAGATCGCGAAGCGGCTCGGGACGCCCTGAGCCCGGGTCACACCCAGTCGCGCCGCACGGCCTCCGCGCCCAGCTGAATGCGGGTGGACACTCCGGCAGTCTCCATGAGCTCGGAGACCCGACGCTGCACCGTGCGCACCGAGATCCCGAGCTGGCTGCCGGCCGCGGCATCCGTCAGTCCGAGAAGCAGCAGCTTGATCAGGTCGCGATCGAGCGCAGAGAGGCCGCTCGGGCTCTCCAGATCGGACGGGAAGGCGGTGCCGGCCGCCCAGAATTCGTCGAAGCTCGCGGCCACCAGGTCGAGCAGGCCGCTCGGGTGCACCAGCAGGGCGCCGGATGCCCGCTGCTCGCCGTGGGACTTCATGGGGAGCAGGGCGATGGCGTCGTCGACGATGATGAGGCGGGTGGGCAGCTCGGGCAGTACACGGACGGCGGCGCCCAGGACAGATGCGGCGCGCGCGGCTTCCAGGAAGCCCGGGCGTTCGATCACCGGCGACTCGACCAGGACGCGATAACGCACGCCGCGGGCGAGAGCGAGGTCCTCCTCCGGGTTCTCGTCGGCGGTGAGGAAGGCGATCTCGTTCAGCACGAAGGTGCCGACGCGTTCTGTGGCGGCCGCCTGGAGCTGAGCGAAGCGCTGGCGAACGGCATCCGCCCCGAGCACGACGTCGACGACGTCGGGGGCGGAGCGCTGGGCGGCGCCGTGGCGGTACAACTCGCTCAGGTGAACGAGGGCCTCGTGCGCCTGCGACAGCCCGCGCTCTCGCTCGAGCAGCATCGGCCGCAGCGCTATCGACGGGGGAGAGGCGACGATGCGGTCGGGCGCCGATGCCTGCCGTGCGATGAGCCCGAGTTGCTCGAGGTCGTCGAGGATGCCTCGTGCCCGCGATGACCTGAGGCCGGCGGCCGAGGCGATGCCGTCGATGGTCGCCGACGGGGTCGCGAGTACGAGCCTGTAGACGGCCGTGTGCTCGTCGTCCAAGCCGATCGCCTCGAGCACTGCGCCCTCCGACTCGTGGTGATGGTGCGTGGCTGGCGGATGGAAGCCATGGCATCTCTCCGCCAACAGGATAGCGAATGCGCCGTGAGAGGTTGCTTCTTAGCCACCACCCACGACGTTCGAGAGGCCTGTCAGTGACGAACAGCAATCCCCCGTTCTGGCGTCATCGCCGGCGCGCCATCGCCGCCGCGATCGGAGGCGTCGCTATCGGCATCGCCGGCGTCGGACTGACCTCCCTGCCGGCCGCGGCCGGCCCGAACGCCGGCGACCCATCATCGTCCGCCGGCACGGCTGCATCCGCGCTTGCGGCCCGAACCGCTGGCGGCACGCACGCGGTCACCCTCATCACGGGCGATCGCGTGACCGTGACGGATCTCGGCGACGGCACCCACGCGGTCGAGATCGAGACCGCCGTGGCCGGCTCTCCGGTGCAGTCGGTCGAACTCGACGGCGAGCTGCACGTGCTGCCCGCCTCGGCACTGCCGTACCTGGCCGCCGGGTCGCTCGACCCCGACCTCTTCAACGTCACCCAGCTGATCGAGTTCGGCTACGACGACGCCTCAGTGTCGGCGACGCCCGTGATCGTGGAGTTCACGGATGCCGACGGCCCCGCCCTGATGACGGCTCCGGTTCCGGGCGTCGAGATCGGCACCCCGCTCGAGAGCGTCGGCGGCGCGGCGGCCACGGCCGATCACGCGACGGCCGCAGACGCCTGGTCCGCCCTCACCGGAAGCGCAGGGCCGAGCACCTTCAGCGCCGAGCCCGCACTGGGCGGCGGCATCGCGTCGATCCAGCTCGACGGCAAGGTCGAGGCGACGCTCGACTCGAGCGTGCCCTACATCGGCGCCCCCGCAGCGTGGGCCGAGGGTTACACGGGCACCGGAGTGACCGTCGCCGTGCTCGACACGGGCATCGACGACACCCACCCCGACATCGCGGGTCGGGTGCTTCCCGGCTCGATGAGCTTCGTTCCCGGCGAAGACGCCACCACCGACACGCACGGCCACGGCACGCACGTGGCATCCACCATCGCAGGCACCGGCGCGGCGAGCGGCGGTGTCAATCGCGGCGTCGCCGACGGCGCCGAACTCCTCGTGGGCAAGGTGCTCGGCGCCGACGGCTCGGGCCAGGACTCCTGGATCATCGAGGCGATGCAGTGGGCGGGTGAGAACGCCGACATCGTGTCGATGAGCCTGGGTTCGTCTCAGGCATCCGATGGCCTCGACGTGATGGCCGAGGCCCTCAACACCATCTCGGAGGAGACCGGCGCACTCTTCGTGGTCGCGGCCGGCAACAGCGGCGCACCCGAGAGCATCGGGTCCCCGGGATCCGCCGCGCGCGCCCTCACCGTCGGCTCGGTCGAAGACCCGAGCGGCGAGTTGGCGAACTACTCCAGTCAGGGCCCGCTCGCCCTGAGCGGCGCCCTGAAGCCGGAGCTCGCCGGCCCGGGCAGCTCCGTCACGGCCGCGCGGTCGGCCGACAGCCCGGGCGAGGGCTCCTACATCACCATGAGCGGAACCTCGATGGCCACACCACACGTCGCCGGCGCCGCCGCCATCGTGAAGCAGCGCCACCCCGAGTACACCGCCGACCAGTTGCGTGCCGCCCTCGTGAGCACGACGACCGATGTGGGGCTGAGCTCGTATCAGGCCGGCACCGGCGTCGTGGATGTTGCGGCAGCGGTCGACGCGACCGTCATCGCATCGGGCTCAGGAGACTTCGGGATGCTCGAATGGGGCGAGACGGCCGAGCCCGTGCTGCGCACCGTCGACTTCGCGAACAGCGGCGACGCCGAGGTCGTGCTCGACCTCGCCGCCTCCCTCGAGGGCGCGGTCGACGGCGTGCTCACCCTCGACTCCGACAGCCTCGCCATCCCGGCCGGCGAATCGCGCACGGTCACGATGACCGTCGATCCCACGAAGGTGCCGGCGGGAACACAGCTCTCCGGGGCACTGGTCGCCAGCGTCGACGGCACCGAGGTCACGCGCACGGCACTCGGCACCATCGCCGAGCTGGAGCGCTACAACCTCACCGTCGAGGCCACCGGCTTCGACGGCGAACCGCTCGACACCTACGGAATCATGTACGAGGCCGGCACCGGCGAGTACTACCCCTTCGGCGTGGCCGGTGAGGTGACGATGCGGATGCCGGCCGGACGGTACGGCGTGATGACGTTCATGGACGCGCCGCGCTCGAGCGACTCCGTCGTGACCGCCCTGGTCGGCGACCCCGACCTGGTGCTGGACGCGGATGCCACCGTCGCGTTCGACGCCAGGACGACCAAGCCGGTCACCGTCGATGTCGGCGACAGGGGCGTCGACCCCGTGTTCAGCCGTCTCGACTACCGCATCGACGGCTTCACCGGCACCTACTACGGAGCCCTGCTCAACGACGGCTTCTACGCCCAGCCGATGACGGCGCCGAACGCTGACAGCTTCTCGTTCACCAGCCGCTGGCGTCTGCAGGATCCGCTGCTCACCCTCGCCGCGGGCAAGCACAAGCTCGACGTCACAGTGCAGGCGGGCTCCACGTTCTTCGATGGCAGACTGCGGGCGGATGCCGTCGACGTGGGCACCGGCAGCACCGCCGAGTTCGCGGCCGTGAACGTGAAGGGCAAGGTGGCCATCGCGACGCGCTCGGACGCCGTCTCACCGACCGAGCGGGCCGCCAACGCCCTCGCCGCCCGTGCCACCATGCTCATTGTCGTGAACGATGCGGACGGCGAGCTCAGCGAGTGGGTCGGAGCCGACGACTACGTCACCGCGGTCGCGATCCCGGTCGCCTCGATCAGTGGCGTGGAGGGCCGGGCGCTCCTCGCGTCGCTCCCGGCGGCCGCGTCCCAAGGAAAGAAGCCGAAGCCAGTCACGCTCACCGGCGTCGGCGTCCCGGCAGCGGATGAGATCTACGACATCTCGCGGTTCGTCGATGGATCCATCCCCAGCACGCTGCATTACAGGCCGACCAAGCTCGCCAAGACCACGACCACGTATCACGGCCACGCCGGGGACCTCGTGGGCGAGTTCCGCTGGGACTACGGTCCGGGCATCGAGTACAGCTCGGGCTTCTACCTGCGCACCGAGCGCGGCCTGACCCGCACGGAATGGGTGAACACCGAAGACGTCACGTGGAACCAGGGTGCCGCCCTCATGGCCGCGGCCTGGGAGGTGCGCGACGTCACGCGCGCCTACGCCCCGAGCCAGAAGTCGACGACCAGCTACTTCGCGCCCATCGTGCGACCCTTCGTCGGGCCGGGCTACTGGGCTCCGGAACGGATCGCGGCCTTCGCGCAGGTGAACGTGCCCTCGTGGGGTGATGGAGGAAGCCCCCAGCACACCGGCGCCTTCGACGTGTTCGAGCAGCGGCCCGACCGCTCCCAGCTCACCGAGGTGTGGATCGACGGCCAGCAGGTCGCGGCCTCGCCGTGGCAGTCGGCGACGGTGTTCGACATCCCCGACGGCGAGCACGAGTGGCGGGTCCTCAACACGGCGACGCACGACGGAACCTACCTTCCCTCATCGACGAAGACTCTGACGGAGTGGACCTTCCGCAACGGAGGATCGGCCGACGACTTCACGGAGCAGACCCTGCCGATGATGCAGGCCTTCTACGACGTCGACGCCGACGCCTCGGGCGCCGTGGGTGCGAAGCGCTCGGCCGGCAGGCCCGTCGACCTCGGCCTCGAGCTCAGTCACATCGAGAGCGCCGACGGCATGGCCGAACTCACCGGTGCCACGCTCGAGATGCGTGCCGCGGGCGGACAGTGGACGGCGGTCGCGCTGAAGCCGACGGCTGCGTCGGGAAGCGCAACCGGTGGTGCCCCCTCTGTGACACCGATGATCAACTACCCCGAGGAGCGTCCGTTCCTGAAGGCCTACAGCGCGAAGCTGGCCGTGCCCGACGCCGGAGCGTGGATCGACCTGCGCGTGACGGCGACGGATGCCGCGGGCAACACCTTCTCCCAGGAGATCGAGCGCGCCTTCGAAGCGGCCGCAGCGAAGAAGGGCGGTCACCACGGGCACGGAGGCGGCCACCCCGGTGGCGGCAATGACGGCGGTGGCACTGGCGGATGGCGTCCCGGATGGGACGACCACGGCTGGGGCGACCGCGGCTGAGGTGCTCGGCGCTGATCCCCCTCAGCGCTGAACCTCACCCGGCCGGGCCGGGCGTCTCCTTCGGGTGGAGCGCGCCCGGCCCGGCATGGCCCGCACGCCATTTCGCGGGGACTTGCGCCACACGACGTGGCGCAGACCCCCGCGACATGGCGCAGCGCGGCGGCTAGGCCCGCTTCAGCTTGAGCAACGCCGCCGTCACGATGAGCGACGACTTGATCACGTCGGTCTTCGTCGCCTTCGGTGACGTGACCACCACGGTTCCGATGGCGATCGCCTCGTTCAGACCGGCTATGGAGGCCGGCGTGAACTTCGCCGGCTTCACCGTGGCGGCCAAGGCGAGAAGCGCCTTGATCGGACGCTTGTCGACCGTGCTCGCCGGCTCCACCTTCACCAGGCGCACGTCGTCGAAGACTCCCCACGCTCCGGCCGAGAGTGAGAAGTTCGCGGCGATGGTGACGGCTCCGTCGGCGCCGACGACGACTGACGGCAGCGTCGCGGTGTGGAACTCGTTCCACGCGGTGAACTCGAGCGGAGCGCTCCAGGTGCCCGCCGACGTCGTCGCCGACAGCGTGCGCACATCCGTCGCCGGAGAGTTCGTTCCCTGCGTCGTGGCCTGCAGCGTGTAGGTGCCGGCCGGAACGCCGGTGAGCTTCTGTGTCGCCGAGGTCGCGTAGGCGGTGCCGTGCCAGAAGGTGACGGCGAAGTCGCCGTGAGAGCCGTCGGCCGTCTGCGTGCGAGCGGCCGGGCCGGTGAAGGTCCAGGTGCTCGTGTCGGCGTCTTCGAAGCTGCCGTTCTTCACGGCGTTCTTCGCGAGCACGGTGACGGATGCGGTGACGCTGATGCCCGTCGACGTCGTGCCCGGGATCGAGTACGTGCCAGGGCCGCGGATGTAGCTCGCGGCCTTGCTCCACGCGACGGTGGGGTGCTCCGTGGTGCTGTCGTTGTAGGTGACGGTGATCGTCGCCGGGAGGGCGATGGGGGCGGCATCCGTCACCGAGATGGCGACCTTCTCGACGGACACGATCTCGCGCGGGGCCGCGGCGCCGGTGCGGACGTACTCGAAGGTGCGGAGCGACTCGAGAGCTGTGCCGTCGAAGGCGAAGAGGGCCTGGTTGTCCCACGAGGATCCGCCGTGGAAGTCGCCGACGTGCACGGGGTCGTAGTCCTTGGCGAAGCTGGTGGCCCAGCCGGATCCGTCGCGCTCCCAGAGCACCTTGTTGGTCTCGAGCGCGCTCGGCGGGCCGACTGGGATCCACGCGGGCTCCCAGTAGAAGACGCCGATGCCGGCGTCGCCCACGGCGGCGACCGCTGCGATGACGTCGCGGAGTTGGGTGGCCTGGCCCTGCACGCTGGCGGGGTAGGCGTCGGTGATGGTGCCCGCTCCGATGGAGTTGCCGAATCCGTCGCCATCGTCGAGGGTGTACGCCCACGAGGTCTCGGCCACCATGACCTTCTTGCCGTAGGTCGTGGCGATCTGGCTCAGCACGGACGTGAGGTTCGCAGGGGTGCCGTGCCAGTAGGGGTAGTAGGAGCTGGCGAAGACGTCGTAGTCGACGCCGAACTGCGCCAGGCCCGCGGCGTAGGTCGCGTAGCGTCCGGCGGTCTCGGGGTTGGTGAAGTGCACGGCGACGAGGGCGTCGGGGAGTGTCTCCCGTGTCGCTGTCGCGCCGGCCTGGAGGAGAGCGGCGAACTGCTGGTCGATGGCCGTGCCCGCGCGGGTGTAGCCGGCGATGGCGTTGTTCGTCTCGTTGCCGATCTGCACCATGCTCACGTCGACGTCCGCTGCCTTGAAGGCCTCGAGGGCGTCGGCGGTGAAGTCGTGGAGGGCTGTAACCGTGTCTGCCGGTGTCAGGCCCTGCCAGGCCTTCGGGGCGAGCTGGCGGCCGGGGTCGGCCCAGAAGTCGGAGTAGTGGAAGTCGACGAGCACCTTCATGCCCGCGGCGGTGGCGCGCTCGCCGATCTCGACGGCGCGCGGGACGTCGACGGTTCCTCCGCCGTAGCCGTTGCCGTCGGCATCGTACGGATCGTTCCAGACCCTGACGCGCACGGTGTTGACGCCGCTCTCGTGGAGGGTCTCGAAGATGTCCTGCGGGTTGCCCTCGGCGTCGCGATAGACGACCCCGCTGGCCTCCTCGGAGAGGACGCTCGACACGTCGACGCCGTTCACGAAGTCGGGGGAGAGGTTCTCCACCTTGTTCACGAAGATGCCGGCCTCGACGGGGCCGTCGGGGTCTGCTGCGGATGCGGTAGCGGACGCCGCGGTGGCTGCTCCGGCTGCTCCGGCTGGGATGGCGATGACGGCCGCGATCGCGCCGGCCAGTGCCGCCAATCCGACGCGCCGTCGGTTCCGGGTGGTTCGTGTGCTCGCGTTCGACGTTGTCACGTGCGACGTTCCTCTCGAGTCGTACAGCCCGAGCGGGACGCCTCCTGGTCGAGAGGCGGATGGATCCGCGGCGCTGCGGTGGTGGATCCGTTCGCCACGAATTGAGGCGAGCGGATGCGATGGGTTGGTGTCTGTGCATGTGTGACTGTGTGCGCTCCCAGTTCTATCACACGGGTTGTGCCGTGAATAGGGGGGTATCTGGTGATCGTGGGATGTTCTGAGGTTTTTAACTCGGAGCGCTCACAGCATTACGAGGAGTGGACTCACGAGATCCGCACTGTGGGCCGAAATCCAGCCATCGCTCGTAGGCTGTGCCCCATGAGTCACACCTTCCAGCAGGATCCGCAGAGTGCTGAGCCGACACGGCCGAGCACGACTCGCCGCGTGGGCGCCGCACTCGGTCGGGCGACGCGCAGTGCTGCACACGGAACCCGCGAGACGATCCGCCGCAATCCGACGGTCGACAAGGCCTACCGCGCCGGCGTGGGTGTCGTCGGCGGAGGCACTGTGGCGCTCGGTGTCGTGATGATTCCGCTTCCCGGTCCGGGTGCGCTCGTCGTGCTCGGCGGGCTGGGCATCCTGTCGACGGAGTTCGACGGAGCCAAGGCGGTCAGCTCGAAGGCGAACGACGTCGTGAAGAAGGGCGTCGACGTGGCCAGGCAGGCGCGCGATCGACGCCGGGCGGCGAAGGATGCCGCGGCCGGCCGATCGCCCGAACCCGAGGTGTGGGTGCAGAAGAGGGCTGACGCCTGACGGGCTGACCGCCCTTTCGCCCGCTCGAGCCGAGTGCCACTATGAGGTCTATGGAAGACAGTCTGTGGGTTCTCAAAGACGATGAGCTCGACCTCATTCGCGAGCTCGAGCCGGAGCGGCTCGCCGAGCTCGACGAGGATGGCCTGCTCGCCCTGCACAAACGAGTGCGGCGTGCGCGCAACAAGCATGTGAAGCGCTATCGGCGCGATGCCGCGACCCGGGTCGAAGAGGCCGGCGGGCGAGGGGCGGCGGCGCCGAAGTCGGACAAGGCGCGGCTTCGGGCATCCGTTTTCGAGGAGGCGCTCTCCCGGATCAGCGCCGAGCTGGCACGCGTCGCCCACGAGGAGGCCGAGGCTCTCAAGGATGAGCGGCTGGCTCGCGCCCGCGAGGGCAGATGGGCCGGTCCGCAGAGCCAGACCTCGCACGCCGGCGGTATCGGGTCCGAGGGCCGCGCGCGCGAGCACCAGAAGACGAGTGGCGGCGTGAAGCGCGATGCGTCGAGCGCGGCCCAGGGGGCCAAGCGGCAGGCGAAGCGCGACTCCTGAGGTGCCGCGGCTAGCGCTTCTGCCGCCACTGCTCGGGTCGCTGCTCCGGTCGCGCGGGGGCGACGATGGTTGCGAGCCTGCCCTCTGCGTCGGGCTCCGAGTCGGCGCCGAGCACCTGGCAGCGATCGAGGTGATGGTGCGCCCAGAGTGAGGCCGTCCAGGCGCAGATGGTCGCATCGATCAGGTCTTCGCGGTGCTTGTAAGCGGCATCCGTCAGCGGCGATGGCGTGGTCAGGAGGTCGCGTGTGACAGGGTGCGAGCGCAGGTCGAGGGGAGTCTCGGCGGTGGCGAGCGCTGCGAGGCGCTCGAGTAGCCCGTCGCACTGGCGCGCCCGGAACGCCCGGCGCTCCGCCACCGGAAGCGCGAGGTTGGGGCGCTTGTAGCGCGGACGCTCGACGTCGTAGCCCAGCTCGGCGGCGCCGACGAGTGCGGTGTACGGGTAGCACTCGAAGAACTGCACGATGTCGTCGCGGGCGGCATCCGTTCCGCTGATGCGGGTGAATCCGGCGGACTCGAGACGTCGGCGCAGGGAGACACCGGCCAGCCAGCCGAGGCCGAGGTTGCTGGCATTCGCTGAGACCTTCCAGCGGCCGTAACGGCGGCCGACCTCGCGCTCGCACTCGCGCATTCCCATGGGATTGGAGACCACGAGCGGCGCATCGATGGCGATCACGTCGCCGACGGATGCCGTCTGCACCAGCCAGCGCTCGACCTCGTCGATGCCGCGCGCCCATCCCGCGTCGACGACGGTGCCGTCTGCGGCGATGGCTGCAAGGCCCGTCTCGTTGGCGGCTCGCGTCGGGCTGCCCTCGCCCCAGGCGAGGTCGACGCCGAGGTAGAGGGGCATGGATCGAGGGTATGTCAGCGTCGGCTTTTTCGGCCGTCGTGCCTCGTTGATGTGTTCCCACAATGTGCAGCACCGAGTTATCCACATTCGAAGAAAAACTCGAGGAAATGTCGGTGGGTCGCGCGAGAATCAAGGCATGAAGAACCACTTCCGGCTCCTGCGCAGCAGCTTTCTGGCGTTGCGTGCGGCGTGGAAGGGTGCCCTGCCGGCGGTGCTGATTCCGGGGGCGGATGCGGCTGCGGCGGTGCGGTCGATGAGCGATGCCGGGCTCGTGCGGGTGGTTGATGCGTTGTCGGCGGTGGCGCGTGCGGTGGGGGCGTTGCAGGTGCTCGTCGCCGGCGAGGTGGCGCGGCGGTCGCGGCCGGAACTCGGTGCCGAGGGGTTGGCGAAGGTGCAGGGATTCTCCTCGCCGGCTGCGTTGCTGGCGGCGAGTGCGGGTGCATCCGTGGGAGACGTGACGGCTTTGATCGCTGTGGGGGAAGCGACCGCAGGGCGGGAGTCGTTCACGGGCGAGCGGATGCCGTCCAAGCACCCGTTCGTGGAAGCCGCCCTGGCGGCCGGGGCGATCAGTGTGGCTGCGGCGGCGATG
>NZ_SPQZ01000012.1 GCF_004570845.1 Orlajensenia leifsoniae
AGTGATTCCGTCAGTAGTGGCGAGCGAACGCGGATCAGGCTAAACCGATCATGTGTGATAGCCGGCAGGCGTTGCATGGTCGGGGTTGTGGGACTTTTCGTGCTGATTCTGCCGAACAGTGAACGTTACAGCGCGATATAGACGAATGGGATTGAAAGCCCAGCCGTAGACGGTGCGAGCCCGGTAGTCGAAATGTCGTTATGGCGTGAAGAGTATCCCAAGTAGCACGGGGCCCGAGAAATCCCGTGTGAATCTGTCAGGACCACCTGATAAGCCTAAATACTCCCAGATGACCGATAGCGGACAAGTACCGTGAGGGAAAGGTGAAAAGTACCCCGGGAGGGGAGTGAAATAGTACCTGAAACCGTTTGCTTACAAACCGTTGGAGCACCCTTGTAGGTGTGACAGCGTGCCTTTTGAAGAATGAGCCTGCGAGTTAGCGATATGTGGCGAGGTTAACCCGTGTGGGGTAGCCGTAGCGAAAGCGAGTCTGAATAGGGCGATTCAGTCGCATGTCCTAGACCCGAAGCGAAGTGATCTATCCATGGCCAGGTTGAAGCGACGGTAAGACGTCGTGGAGGACCGAACCCACTTCAGTTGAAAATGGAGGGGATGAGCTGTGGATAGGGGTGAAAGGCCAATCAAACTTCGTGATAGCTGGTTCTCTCCGAAATGCATTTAGGTGCAGCGTTGCGTGTTTCTTGCCGGAGGTAGAGCTACTGGATGGCCGATGGGCCCCAAAAGGTTACTGACGTCAGCCAAACTCCGAATGCCGGTAAGTGAGAGCGCAGCAGTGAGACGGTGGGGGATAAGCTTCATCGTCGAGAGGGAAACAACCCAGACCACCAACTAAGGTCCCAAAGCGCGTGCTAAGTGGGAAAGGATGTGGAGTTGCACAGACAACCAGGAGGTTGGCTTAGAAGCAGCCACCCTTGAAAGAGTGCGTAATAGCTCACTGGTCAAGTGATTCCGCGCCGACAATGTAACGGGGCTCAAGCACGCCACCGAAGTTGTGGCATTGACATTTATAGGTAGGCCTTCGTGGTCCAGCCGTGTTGATGGGTAGGAGAGCGTCGTGTGGCCAGTGAAGCGGCGGTGTAAACCAGCCGTGGAGGCCACACGAGTGAGAATGCAGGCATGAGTAGCGAAAGACGGGTGAGAAACCCGTCCTCCGGAAGACCAAGGGTTCCAGGGCCAGGCTAATCCGCCCTGGGTAAGTCGGGACCTAAGGCGAGGCCGACAGGCGTAGTCGATGGACAACGGGTTGATATTCCCGTACCGGCGAAGAACCGCCCAAACTAATCCAGTAATGCTAAGTGTCTGAATCCCCTAGACGGATCCCTTCGGGGTGACGCGTGTGGGCCTAGCACACGACCCTATGCTGGTGCGGTTAGCGTATTAACAGGTGTGACGCAGGAAGGTAGCCGAGCCGGGCGATGGTAGTCCCGGTCTAAGGGTGTAGGCCGAGAGATAGGCAAATCCGTCTCTCATACAAGGCTGAGACCCGATGGGTAGACGCAAGTCGAAATCGGTGATCCTATGCTGCCAAGAAAAGCATCGACGCGAGGTTCCAGCCGCCCGTACCCCAAACCGACTCAGGTGGTCAGGTAGAGAATACTAAGGAGATCGAGAGAATCGTGGTTAAGGAACTCGGCAAAATGCCCCCGTAACTTCGGGAGAAGGGGGGCCTGAAACGTGAATGGACTTGCTCCAGGAAGCGTGGATGGCCGCAGAGACCAGTGGGAAGCGACTGTTTACTAAAAACACAGGTCCGTGCTAAGTCGCAAGACGATGTATACGGACTGACGCCTGCCCGGTGCTGGAAGGTTAAGAGGAACGGTTAGCCGCAAGGCGAAGCTGAGAATTTAAGCCCCAGTAAACGGCGGTGGTAACTATAACCATCCTAAGGTAGCGAAATTCCTTGTCGGGTAAGTTCCGACCTGCACGAATGGCGTAACGACTTCCCAGCTGTCTCAACCGCGAACTCGGCGAAATTGCATTACGAGTAAAGATGCTCGTTACGCGCAGCAGGACGGAAAGACCCCGTGACCTTTACTACAGCTTGGTATTGGTGTTCGGTGTGGCTTGTGTAGGATAGGTGGGAGACGGTGAAGCTTGGACGCTAGTTCAGGTGGAGTCAATGTTGAAATACCACTCTGGTCACTCTGGATATCTAACTTCGAACCGTGATCCGGTTCAGGGACAGTGCCTGGTGGGTAGTTTAACTGGGGCGGTTGCCTCCCAAAAAGTAACGGAGGCGCCCAAAGGTTCCCTCAACCTGGTTGGCAATCAGGTGTCGAGTGTAAGTGCACAAGGGAGCTTGACTGTGAGACTGACAAGTCGAGCAGGGACGAAAGTCGGGACTAGTGATCCGGCAGTGGCTTGTGGAAGCGCTGTCGCTCAACGGATAAAAGGTACCTCGGGGATAACAGGCTGATCTTGCCCAAGAGTCCATATCGACGGCATGGTTTGGCACCTCGATGTCGGCTCGTCGCATCCTGGGGCTGGAGTAGGTCCCAAGGGTTGGGCTGTTCGCCCATTAAAGCGGTACGCGAGCTGGGTTTAGAACGTCGTGAGACAGTTCGGTCCCTATCCGCTGCGCGCGCAGGAAATTTGAGAGGATCTGACCCTAGTACGAGAGGACCGGGTTGGACGAACCTCTGGTGTGTCAGTTGTTCCGCCAGGAGCACCGCTGATTAGCTACGTTCGGGATGGATAACCGCTGAAAGCATCTAAGCGGGAAGCCGGCCTCGAGATGAGATTTCCATACCTTCGGGTGAGAGGCTCCCAGCCAGACGACTGGGTTGATAGGCCGGATGTGGAAGACAGGACGAAAGACTGTCGGAGCTGACCGGTACTAATAAGCCGATATCTTGATAATCACCACTCCCATACATGTTGTAAGGCTGGTATGGGGGGAAACATGAATGCTTGCGTCCACTATGTGGTTCTCGATGTACGGTCGAGAATCCGAACAACACACGCTAACGCGTGACTGTTCGAATCACTCATTGAGTAACATCAACAAGTGTTTCGGCGGCCATAGCGAGAGGGAAACGCCCGGTCACATTCCGAACCCGGAAGCTAAGACTCTCAGCGCCGATGGTACTGCAGGGGAGACCCTGTGGGAGAGTAGGACACCGCCGGACTTAACTCACGAAAAGGCCACCCACACACTGGGTGGCCTTTTCGCATTTAA
>NZ_SPQZ01000013.1 GCF_004570845.1 Orlajensenia leifsoniae
TTGTTTTCTCTTCCTGTGGGTACTGAGATGTTTCACTTCCCCACGTTCCCTCTACCCGCCCTATATATTCAGGCGGGAGTCACCAGGTCACCCAAAGGGCCTGGCGGGGTTTCCCCATTCGGAAATCCTCGGATCACAGCTCGTTTATCAGCTCCCCGAGGCTTATCGCAGATTACGACGTCCTTCTTCGGCTCCAGATGCCAAGGCATCCACCGTTTGCTCTTAGAATCTTGAAATCACATGAGTTTGAATCGATTTCGTTAATTGCAGCCCAATCAAGGACTGCGCGAAATTGACCAATGATTAGTCGAAACAACCCCGCAAAGGGTTGAATCTAAAATCTTTAGTGATTGAGGATCGAAATCCTCAATCTAAGATGCTCGCGTCCACTGTGTAGTTCTCAAAGTACGGGCGGTACCCCCACCAGCGGCGATGTATGCCGACAAGTGAAGGTCCTGAGTTTCGTCCACCACACCCGAAGGCATGGCATCCGGTCCCTCAGGACCCAACAGCGTGCAACATGCCGGCCCTCTCAACCAGAACCTTTCCAACCACACGAAGTGGCGTACTGAGTCCCGATCAATCCGATCGGCATCAATGTCAATGTTCCACCCATGAGCTGCCAGCAGAACACGTACGGTCCTGATCTGGCGTGCCTGGACACCCGAGGGTGCCAGATGCTCCTTAGAAAGGAGGTGATCCAGCCGCACCTTCCGGTACGGCTACCTTGTTACGACTTAGTCCTAATCACCGATCCCACCTTCGACAGCTCCCTCCATAAATGGTTGGGCCACCGGCTTCGGGTGTTACCGACTTTCATGACTTGACGGGCGGTGTGTACAAGGCCCGGGAACGTATTCACCGCAGCGTTGCTGATCTGCGATTACTAGCGACTCCGACTTCATGAGGTCGAGTTGCAGACCTCAATCCGAACTGAGACCGGCTTTTTGGGATTCGCTCCACCTTACGGTATTGCAGCCCTTTGTACCGGCCATTGTAGCATGCGTGAAGCCCAAGACATAAGGGGCATGATGATTTGACGTCATCCCCACCTTCCTCCGAGTTGACCCCGGCAGTATCCCATGAGTTCCCACCATTACGTGCTGGCAACATAGGACGAGGGTTGCGCTCGTTGCGGGACTTAACCCAACATCTCACGACACGAGCTGACGACAACCATGCACCACCTGTTTACGAGTGTCCAAAGAGTTGACCATTTCTGGCCCGTTCTCGTATATGTCAAGCCTTGGTAAGGTTCTTCGCGTTGCATCGAATTAATCCGCATGCTCCGCCGCTTGTGCGGGCCCCCGTCAATTCCTTTGAGTTTTAGCCTTGCGGCCGTACTCCCCAGGCGGGGAACTTAATGCGTTAGCTGCGACACGGAGACCGTGGAATGGTCCCCACATCTAGTTCCCAACGTTTACGGCGTGGACTACCAGGGTATCTAATCCTGTTCGCTCCCCACGCTTTCGCTCCTCAGCGTCAGTTACGGCCCAGAGATCTGCCTTCGCCATCGGTGTTCCTCCTGATATCTGCGCATTCCACCGCTACACCAGGAATTCCAATCTCCCCTACCGCACTCTAGTCTGCCCGTACCCACTGCAGGCCCGAGGTTGAGCCTCGGGATTTCACAGCAGACGCGACAAACCGCCTACGAGCTCTTTACGCCCAATAATTCCGGACAACGCTTGCACCCTACGTATTACCGCGGCTGCTGGCACGTAGTTAGCCGGTGCTTTTTCTGCAGGTACCGTCACTTTCGCTTCTTCCCTGCTAAAAGAGGTTTACAACCCGAAGGCCGTCGTCCCTCACGCGGCGTTGCTGCATCAGGCTTGCGCCCATTGTGCAATATTCCCCACTGCTGCCTCCCGTAGGAGTCTGGGCCGTGTCTCAGTCCCAGTGTGGCCGGTCACCCTCTCAGGCCGGCTACCCGTCGTCGCCTTGGTGAGCCATTACCTCACCAACAAGCTGATAGGCCGCGAGCTCATCCTTGACCAAAATTCTTTCCAACTCCTCCCGATGCCGGGGAAGTTCGTATCCGGTATTAGACGTCGTTTCCAACGCTTATCCCAGAGTCAAGGGCAGATTGCTCACGTGTTACTCACCCGTTCGCCACTGATCCCCCAGGAGCAAGCTCCCAAGTTCACCGTTCGACTTGCATGTGTTAAGCACGCCGCCAGCGTTCGTCCTGAGCCAGGATCAAACTCTCCATAAATGCTTAATAGCCGAACACCGAAATGAACGACACATTCAATTAGCCGCAACGCCACCGGAATAGGCGAACATCACGACAAGTTTGAAACTGACAGAACAAATCATTACTGACTTGCTTTGTTGTTATAAATGTTTTCCAAAGGAATCTCCCACAATCATCACCGCTAGAAACGGATCAAACTGCACGAGGTTTTTGGCATTTGACATTGTGCACGCTGTTGAGTTCTCAAGGATCGGATGCTCCCCGCTTCACACCCAAAGGCGATCAACTCGAAGGCAACTTCTCTATATTAC
>NZ_SPQZ01000014.1 GCF_004570845.1 Orlajensenia leifsoniae
TCCCACCAGGCGAGGTGGTGGGCTTCGGCGTAGCTGCCGGTCGTGCCGCAGAAGGCGCAGCCGCCGTCGCGTTCGGCGAGGGCGATGCGTTGCGGGATGGTGAACAGGCGTTGGGTGCGGCCGAGGTCGAGGACTTCGGAGGGGCCGCCGAGGACGAGCGGGATGATGCCGGCTTGGCCGGCGATCCGTCGGACGGTGCCGGCGCTGGTGGGCTGGTCGATGCCGTCGATGAACGCCGCCCCGACCCCGCTGACGAGGTCGGTGTGGTTGATGCGGATGATGATCGTGGCCAGATCGAGCGGGGTGATGGTCTCCCGGCAGGTCAGCGCGTGTTCGGTGATCGCGACCAAGGCGTCGGCCTGCATGCGGCCGATACTCACCGGTGCTGACTCGGTCGGGTCGGTGGCACGGGTACTGCGGATGCGGGCGGTGACGAGGGTCTCGATCGCGGTCTTCAGCAGGGCACCGGTGACGGGGTTCAGGTGGGCGGTGAAGCGGAGCATGCCGGAGGGTTCCTGCCGGATGCGCACCGATTGCTCGGCAGTCAGGGCGTCTTCGCGGTCGCCGATCCCGTCGGTGTCGAGGTACGCCTCCGCCTGAGCGACCAGCCGGTGCAGTTGCTCCAGGGTCAGGGTGGGTGCCCTCCGGGCCAGAGTGCGTTCCGTGGCGATCAGCTGGGCGGCGTCGGCGCGGGGTGCGACCCGGTCGAGCATGGTGATGATCATCGCGGCAGCGTCGACACTGAGCAGCCCGGTATTGATGGCGGCGGCGACGTGCGGGTGTCGGGGCGGCATCCGCTGCCCGGAGAACGCCTGCCGGGATGCTGTCGCCGCCCCCACCGCAATGAGTCGGGCCGCTTC
>NZ_SPQZ01000015.1 GCF_004570845.1 Orlajensenia leifsoniae
TCCCACCAGGCGAGGTGGTGGGCTTCGGCGTAGCTGCCGGTCGTGCCGCAGAAGGCGCAGCCGCCGTCGCGTTCGGCGAGGGCGATGCGTTGCGGGATGGTGAACAGGCGTTGGGTGCGTCCGAGGTCGAGCACCTCGGAGTCCCCGCCGAGGATCATCGGGATGAGACCGGCTTGCCCGGCGATCCGTCGGACGGTGCCGGCGCTGATGGGCTGGTGGATGCCGTCGATGAACGCCGCCCCGACCCCGGTGAGCAGGTCGGTGTGGTTGATGCGGATGATGATGGTGGCCAGGTCCAGTGGGGTGATGGTCTCCCGGCAGGTCAGGGCGTGTTCGGTGATCGCGACGAGAGCGTCGGCCTGCATGCGCGGGATGCTCACCGGGGCTGAGTCGGTCGGGTCGGTGTCATGGTTGCTGCGGATGCGGGCGGTGACGAGGGTCTCGATCGCGGTCTTGAGCAGGGCACCGTTGACCGGGTTCAGGTGGGCGGTGAAGCGGAGAATGCCGGAGGGCTCCTGCCGGATGCGCACCGACTGGTCGGCGGTCAGGGCGTCTTCGCGTTCGCCGATCCCGTCGGTGTCGAGGTACGCCTCAGCCTGAGCGACCAGCCGGTGCAGTTGCTCCAGGGTCAGGGTGGGTGCGCGCCTGGCCAGAGTGCGTTCGGTGGCGATCAGGTCGTCTGGGTTGGCGCGGGGTGCGACCCGGTCGAGCATGGTGATGATCGTCGCGGCAGCGTCGACGCTGAGCAGCCCGGTATTGATGGCGGCGGCGACGTGCGGGTGTCGGGGCGGCATCCGCTGCCCGGAGAACGCCTGCCGGGATGCTGTCGCCGCCCCCACCGCAATGAGTCGGGCCGCTTC
>NZ_SPQZ01000016.1 GCF_004570845.1 Orlajensenia leifsoniae
CTGTGGGGGAAGCGACCGCAGGGCGGGAGTCGTTCACGGGCGAGCGGATGCCGTCCAAGCACCCGTTCGTGGAAGCCGCCCTGGCGGCCGGGGCGATCAGTGTGGCTGCGGCGGCGATGATCACACGCATGCTCGACAAGGTCGCCCTCCGAGCCGATCCACAGCTCCTCACGCAGACCGAGGAGGCACTCACTGCCGCAGCGGCCGAGCTCAGCCTCGGTGGGCTCTCGGTGGCGGTGAAGTACGCCGAGGCCAAGCTGGACACAGACGGTGTGCGGCCGCGGGAGGACGAATTGCGGGCGGGGCGGTCACTGTCGATCGTCGAGGAGAAGTCCGGCGCTGTCGTGCTGCGCGGCCACTTCGCACCCGTCGAGGGCGCCGCCATCGTCGGAGCGATCAACGCCCTGGTGACGGCCGAGCTGCGGCGGGCACGCGACGCGTTCGGATCCTCCGCCGCCTGCACCTGCCCCGACGGCACACCCGCTGAGGCATGTGATTGTGCCGACCCGGCGCTGGGTGAGCAGCGCACGTTGGCGCAGCTGCGTGCCGACGCCCTGGCGGACATTGCCCTGCATGTGATCGGCTGCGAGGAGACCACCATCGACGCGACCACGACCGTCGTCGTGCGAATGGATGTCGAGGACCTCGCCGACCCCGACAGCGTCGGAGCGGCCACGATCGACGGCATCGCCCAGCCGATCTCAGCGGCCACGGCACGATGCCTGGCCGCATCCGCGGGCATCATCCCCCTCGTGCTGGGTGGCGACTCGGTGCCTCTGGACCTGGGCAGGTCGCA